>NZ_CP154840.1:0-147500 GCF_047301505.1 Lysinibacillus canaveralius
TTAGCAACTAAAACCCAATCTATTAAAATTGGGTCTTTTGTTTATAAAGATGAGAAAAAGAGGGAGATAACCTATTTGTTATATTCCCTTTTTTTCTGGGTTCTATTATTTTTACTTACATTAGAATTCTAATACATTTCTAATTTCATTCAAATAAGATTGGCTGATTGGCAGTTCTGTGCCATCTTTCATTTTGACGATAAAGTTAGAAGTAATGTCCCTATAAATCCTTTGAATGAAATAGATATTAATAATATACGACCTGTGTATGCGGATAAAAATATCTGGTAATCGTAATTGAAGCTCCTTTAACGTTACATTCGTTTTATATTGTCCTCCCTCTTTATAAAACCATGTTTTCTTCTGAAGACTTTCAATATGGGAGATCTGTTCAATAGGGATGGGACTCCATTCCTCATTTTGCTTTCCTGTTAAAAAGCGGTATATATCTGGACTGTTTATTTTAAAGTGAGGAGGCAGCATAATAATAAGTGCTCCCTTTATTCCATCAAGTAAGATAGGATATCCAATTGCATAATAAGGAGTTTCAAATAGTGAACTATCCATTACAGCATCTACTTTACTATTTGTTTGCAATACTTTATAGGCCACGCTGTCAGGGGGGATAGGCGAGCCAACCTTTAAAGGAATTTTATGACATCCAGACTCAAAATAAATAAACGTATCCTTTACGGCAATGGCAATCGAAGCATCCTCTGGAATCCAATCTTCTAATATAGCTTTATACTGTCCTACACTTTCTTTTCCCACATTGAAATTATGCCAAGACATTTTTACATATCCTCCCCTGTGTTAACTGTTTTTTTATATTTCATCCTTCATATCCCCTGTTTCGTCATAATATTCTAACATTTTATCAAAAAATAATGAAAATTAAAACATACTGTTATATATTAATTTACAACAAGTGGTTCTGTTATGGAACAGGGGTGAAGTTATTTTCCTGACAGAATAACTATTAACTACAAATGGGAAGGTGGAAATTTATCATGTCAACTCGACAAGAAAAGATTGAAGCAATTAAAAAAGATTGGGCTGAAAATTTACGTTGGAAAGGTATTGAACGCCCATACGCAGCAGATGAAGTAGTTAAGTTACAAGGATCAGTTGTAGTTGAACAAACATTGGCAAAACGCGGTGCTGCTCGCCTCTGGAATTCGTTACATGACGAACCGTTTATCAATGCGCTTGGTGCATTGACTGGTAACCAGGCAGTACAACAAGTGAAAGCGGGCTTAAAAGCTATCTATCTATCAGGCTGGCAGGTAGCGGCTGATGCAAACCTTTCTGGTAATATGTATCCGGATCAATCTCTATACCCTGCAAACTCTGTACCTGCAGTAGTAAAGCGTATTAATCAGGCGCTTCAACGTGCTGACCAAATTGATCAGGCAGAAGGACGTGAAGGCTTCGACTGGTTCGCCCCAATCGTAGCTGATGCAGAAGCAGGATTTGGTGGACCATTAAATGTATTTGAGCTTGTGAAGGGTATGATTGAAGCAGGTGCAGCAGGTGTTCACTTAGAAGACCAACTGGCTTCGGAGAAAAAATGTGGTCACCTAGGTGGCAAAGTATTACTTCCAACTCAAAATGCGGTACGCAATTTAATTTCAGCTCGTCTTGCAGCCGATGTAATGGGCGTAGATACAATCTTAATTGCTCGTACAGATGCCGATGCAGCTGATATGGTAACTTCGGATATCGACCCACGCGATGCAGAGTTTATTACTGGAGAACGTACACCTGAAGGCTTTTTCCGTACAAAACCTGGTATCAAACAAGCAATCGCTCGTGGTTTAGCATATGCACCATACGCTGATTTAATCTGGTGCGAAACTTCAAAACCGTCTCTTGAGGAAGCTCGTGAATTCGCTGCGGCAATTCATGAAAAATTCCCAGGTAAAATGCTTGCTTATAACTGCTCACCATCATTTAACTGGAAAGCAAATCTTTCAGAGGAAGAAATCGCTGAGTACCAACGTGAACTAGGGAAATTAGGATACAAGTTCCAGTTTGTAACATTAGCTGGTTTCCACAGCTTAAACAAAGCAATGTTCGAATTAGCTGCAGACTACAAAGACAACGGTATGGCTGCATACTCAAAACTTCAACAAGCGGAATTTGCGCTTGAAGAAAAAGGCTACACAGCTACCCGCCACCAACGTGAAGTAGGTACTGGTTACTTTGACGAAGTATCACAAGTTATTTCTGGTGGTACATCTTCAACAACTGCCATGGCTGGTTCTACTGAAACTGAACAATTCGTATAATATCAGCTGTTTGGGCAACTCTAAGCAAACAGCAGCGGAAAGACGAAGACTAGTTTAATAGTGTATATCCACATTTACCCATTGAATGTGGATATACCTTAACATACACAAAGGTAGGGGATTTTGAGTATGGGTCAAGCTACAACAGGCAAACTGAAAATTGTAGGGGAAATTACACCACAGGTAGAACAAGTGCTTACACCTGAGGCAATCGAGTTTCTAACTCAGCTTCACGAAAAGTTTAATGATCGACGTAAAGAATTGCTGAAACTTCGTGCAGAGCGTCAAAAGCGTCTAGATGCTGGGGAGAAACTCGACTTCTTACCAGAAACGAAGCACATTCGTGAAGGCGAGTGGACGATTGCTCCACTTCCAGAGGATTTACAAGACCGCCGTGTTGAAATCACAGGTCCTGTAGACCGTAAAATGGTGATCAATGCATTAAACTCAGGAGCAAAGATGTTTATGGCATGTTTTGAAGATGCCTCTTCACCAACATGGGAAAACATGATCAGCGGGCAAATCAATATGCATGATGCGGTTCGCCGTACAATCACGTATACAAACCCGGCAAACGGCAAGGAATATAAGCTGAACGAAGAGACGGCTGTTTTATTAGTGCGTCCGCGAGGTTTACATCTCATAGAAAAAAATGTGACAGTAAATGATGAGGTAATGTCAGGAAGTCTGTTCGATTTCGGTTTATACTTCTTCCACAATGCAAAAGAAGCAATCGCTCGAGGTACGGGTCCGTACTTCTATCTGCCTAAATTAGAAAGTCATTTAGAGGCTCGCTGGTGGAACGAAATCTTTGTATTTGCACAAGATTATATCGGTATTCCGCAAGGTACAATTAAAGCAACTGTATTAATCGAGACGATTCCAGCAGCATTTGAAATGGACGAAATCCTATATGAATTGCGTGAGCATTCAAAAGGATTGAATTGTGGTCGCTGGGATTACATCTTCAGCTTCATCAAACGCCTTCGTAACCAGCCAGAAGTGGTACTGCCAGATCGCGGCCAGGTGACGATGACGGTGCCATTCATGCGTGCATATACACAATTATGCATTCAGACGTGTCATAAACGTAACGCTCCAGCGATGGGCGGTATGGCTGCTCAAATCCCTGTAAAAGGGGATGATGAAGCAAATGCAGCAGCATTTGCAAAAGTGGCGGAGGATAAACGTCGTGAAGCAACTGATGGCCATGATGGTACATGGGTTGCCCACCCTGGTATGGTTCAAACTGCGATGGAACAATTTGATGCAATCATGACAACACCTAACCAAATTCACAAAAAACGTGAAGATGTGTCTGTAACAGCGGATGATTTGCTTGCAGTTCCAGAAGGTACAATTACTGAAGAAGGTCTTCGAGTGAATTTAAATGTTGGGGTTCAATATATCGCGTCGTGGTTACGTGGTCAAGGAGCAGCACCAATTCATAATTTAATGGAAGATGCTGCAACAGCGGAAATATCCCGCACACAAGTATGGCAATGGATTCGCCATCCGAAAGGTATCCTGGAAGATGGACGCAAAGTAACGATGGAGCTGGTGCTTCAAGTGCTTGAGGAAGAGCTTGCAAAAATTAAAGAAGCTGTTGGGGAACAAGCTTATGAAGGCGGTCGTTATGCAGAAGCGACTGAGCTATTCAAAACTTTAATTGAGCAAGATGAGTTCGTTGAGTTCTTAACGCTTCCTGGTTATACAAAAGTTAACTGATTAATTGTTCGTTAGACATGAAAACTCTACTATCATAAGTTCGTTAAGAGCGCCCCTGCTTCAAATTCCACGGAGTTGGGCAGGGTGTGATTTTGAATATGGGCTGCCTCCCATAAAATAATATATATAGCGTTCAAACAAGGGGTCTATTATAGAAGAATTATGAAAGGTTCTTATATAAATAGGAAAAGTGTCTTTCCGGTCATGATGGGGCTGGAAAGACATTTTTTTATAGTTATTACCTTGGAAAATATGTGGAAGGTGCTATTGCAAAACTTTTCAGACAATACTAGTATGGGACTATCAGGGGTAGTACAGCTCAAGGGGGAGAAGGAGAATGAAGAATAAGGAAATTTTGCTTGTACCAGGGCCGACACCGGTTGTTGATGAAATTTATGAGGCACTGGCCAGTGAAACAAGAGGTCATACAGACCCGCGCTTTGCTGCTATTTATAAGCGTTCGATTGAAAACACGAAAAAGTTGTTCAACACGGATGGGGAAGTGTTTGTTGTAGCAGGGTCCGGAACATTGGCGATGGAAATGGCAATCGTCAATACAGTAGCAGAAGGCGAACGGCTGCTGGTTATCAGTCATGGTTACTTTGGTGATAGATTTATCTCGCTGTCCAAAGCATTTGGTATTGAGGTAGATGTATTGCAGGCTGAATGGGGAAAACGGGTTGATGCCGCTTCTGTAAAAGAAAAGCTGTCGACAGGGGCGTATAAAGCAGTTACGGTCACGCATGCAGATACTTCAACAGGTGTCTTTTCAGATTTAGAAGCATTAATCCCTCTCATTAAGGAAGCAGGCGCTTTAGCAATTGTAGATGGTGTTGTAGCAACAGCTGCTCTTCAAGAAGATATGAGCAAGGCATACGGTGGAAATGAAAACTATAAAATTGACATCGTCTTAACAGGCTCACAGAAGGCAATAGGCGTACCGCCGGGCTTGGCCATTATAGCGTTCAGCCAACGGGCAATTGCTGCAAGAGAAGCACTTGGTACAGTACGGGCTTACTATGCAGATATTGAAAACTGGCGGCCAGTTATGAATAATCCGGCAAGCTACTTTGCGACACCGCCTGTAAATCTCATTTATGCATATGATAAGGCACTTGACATCGTTTTGACAGAAGGAATGGAGAGACGTGAACAACGGCATATAACATATGGACGTGCGGTACGTACAGCACTTCGCACGTATGGAATGATGCCGCTTGCTGATGAAATGGCAGCTGCTCCAACATTAAGTTGCATCCTCTATCCAGAAGGCTTAGATGATACAAAATTCAGAAGCAGTCTGGCAGCCCGAGGCGTGATTGTAGCAGGTTCTTTGGCCCACCTGGCAGGAAAAGCCTTCCGTATCGGTCATATGGGGAATACGAAAGAAGAGCAATTAGCGGAAGCTATTATAGCTATTGGAGAAGTACTAGATGAGCAAGGAATAAAAGTAGATATACAAGAAGCTGTAAAAGTATTTAACAAGACGATAGCCGAGGATAGTAAGACAGCTTTATAATAACGTCATCTTCTGCTTCTGAAAAAGTGAGCTGAGCGAAGAAAGCTTTCTTCTGACGAGAGGAATAAAATGTTAATGAATTAGAGCAGAAAGTCATACCTGGATTATAACAGGGAGGCAGTCCAATAAGTTTAGTTTATTGGACTGCCTTTTGCCTTTTCTAAAAAAGAGATGAAGAAATCTCTGATAAAACATTTTTCCGATAATTATAAAAATTAGGTTAGAATAGAGGTAGGTCAATTCTTGAAAGGGAGAATGTACAGTGGGGGATATAATTATAGTTATACCTGCATTGAACCCTTTACAGTCGCTCTTATTATTAATCGAACGGCTGAGGTCAGCGGAAATTAAAAAAGTACTTATCATCAACGATGGAAGCGATGAAAAATACAAAGCTATCTTCGAAGAGCTAAAAAATCAGCCGCATTGTATGGTGCTTGAGCATAAGCAAAATGCAGGAAAAGGGCGTGCATTAAAAACGGGTTTCGAATATATTGTAAAGCATGAGAAAGAGGTAGAGGGCTTGCTAACGGTAGGTGCCCATGGACAACATACATTTGAGGACGTAGAACGAATGCTTGAATCTGCAAAGCTTTTCTCTGATGGCATTGTACTTGGAGTACGCCAATTTATGTCAAGAGAGATGCCATTGCTGAGCTTTATAGGAAACCGCGCAGCTTCTATTTTATTTGAATTGTTGTTTCATCATCGCTTGCTTGATATACAGACCGGGCTTCGGTATATTCCAAGGCGTGAACTGCTATGGCTGCGCAACGTAGATGGAGAGCAGGCAGATTTTGATACAAATATGCTAGTGCAGGCCGTTCAACGAGAAATCCCGATTTATGAAATTCCGATTGGCGAAGCCCGGGTAAGGAAAAACTCCATTATCCATTATGATGAGGCCATTGGAACGAGAGAAATACTGCAACAAATATGGAAAACATTTTTAAAGAGCAAATCTACGAAGGGGTGAAACTTTTTTCTGCGTGTTTCGTACATATTAATGAGTGCTACAGGGTTACCAATCATCCTTGCAGGGAATGAATAGACTGTAGTACTTATTTTTTTATCTAGGGGGCATTTTTATGGACCAAAATCAATCAATGGAGCAAATGATTGCAGGTAAGGAAAAACATTTTTCAGATGAAGGATTTTTTCATACAATGAAAAAATATGGAACGAAGATGGGCTTTAAAGGCTTGCATGCAGCAGCAACATTATACACGGCATTGAAAAGTCCAAATATGTCAAAGGCCAATAAAATGATTATCCTAGGTGCACTCGGTTATTTTATTCTTCCAATCGATGTAGTAGCTGATCTTTTACCGGTAGTGGGATTATCGGATGATTTAGTAGTCATGACTGCTGCTTTGACGAAGGTGTTCATGAGTATTGATGATGAAATGAAAGCGGACGCACATGCGCTGTTGAAAAAAACATTAGGTGAACATTATGATAATAATGAGATGCAGGCTGAAAAATTATAATAGGACAAGTAGATTTCGTCTAGGGACGGAATCTTTTTATTTAGATAAAAAATGCGGTATCGTAAAAGAAAAGAATAGGAAAGGATAAAAAAGCATGGAATATACAGATCCAGTCAAAAACCGGGTGAAGCGAATAGAAGGACAGCTGCGCGGTGTTTTAAAAATGATGGAAGATGGAAAGGATTGTAAAGATGTCGTTACACAATTATCGGCGGTGCGCTCTGCAGTGGACCGTACGATCGGTGTTATTGTCAGTGAAAATTTAGTAGAATGTGTACGACATGCGGAAGGGAATGAAGGCAAGGTGGACGAAATGATTAAAGAGGCGGTCAACCTTGTCGTGAAGAGCCGCTGATAGATTGGGGAGAGATGTATGTTAAAACGAATCACATTTCTTGTTATTTTAGTCGTGTTTGCCAAGCCGGTGTATGATGAAGTCTCAGAATTTCTAGATGTTTATGTGCCAACCGAAAACGTCACCGTAGAGACGGCTGAACCCATCAAAGCAGAACGTATGTCAGAACAGCAGCCTATAGAAACAGCAAATCAGACAGAACAAATCGCCCTAGCAGCAAAACCAGAAAAAGTAGAAAGTGCAGAACAATTAGCAGACGCATTCTTTTATCATTTCAGCAGATTGGATACCGAGTTTACAATTGAGTATCGAGGAAGCACAGCAGAGATCGAGCGCCTGCTGACAGACGCGACAGAAGAGGCTGCTCAGCGTGATACTTATATCGCCGGGCATTTATCGAATCGTGAAATGGAATACGAATACAGCAAAACGAAAGCTACTATTCGAGTAACGCAGAGTTATCTAACAAATCCGCAGCAGGAGCAGATGGTAGAAGGAATTACAGCATCGATTGTGTCCACGATGCGCCCGGAGGAAATGACGGATTTTGAAAAGGTAAAGTTCGTAAACGATTATATTGTGAAGAACACCGAATATAGTGAGGAATCAGTTGCCAGCTCCCACAGTGCTTATGCTGTTGCCCACGAAGGAAAAGGGGTATGCCAGGGCTATGCGTTGTTTGCTCAGAAACTGCTTCAGGCATTAGGTATGGAATCAATGTATGTTGTAGGAGAGGTCTATACGGGAGGACATGCATGGAACCTTGTAAAGGTCGAGGGAGAATGGTACCACCTTGATACGACTTGGAATGACCCTGTACCTGACCGCGGCACGGGTGTTCGCTATGATTATTTCCTGTTGAATGACCGGGACATGAGAGTCGATCACTCCTGGGAGGCAACGGACTATCCAAAGGCAGAAAGTTCCACATACAGCTATATGCATGCTGTGCAGGATAGCTATGAACATGGAGAGTATATTTATTTCAGTAATTCTGAAGACGAAAATAAGCTTTACAAATTAAATAAGGCAACAGGTAAGATGGCCCAAGTAGCGGATATCCGCGCTCTTTATATTGTAGGTGCGGGTGATTGGCTATATTTCAGCAATTATTCAAAAGGAGCCTACTTATCAAAAATACGATTAGATGGTACAGAGCTTACAACACTTTTCAAAGAAGAGGTACAAGACCTGTTCATTGAAGGAGATTATGTATACTTTACAGCTGAAAGCGGAGCCAAAAAAGTTGCACTTGAAGCTTACTAAGCAAATTGCCTAGTAAGCTTTTTTCACTGTGATTTTTTCAGTGATCGTTATTTATTTGGGGGAAAATGGGTAATTCTCATCAAATAAAGTATGAATATGCGCCTAATAATAAATTACCTTGCCTTTAGGACAGAAGAATTATTTTCTTATAATACAGATAATTCTTATAAAAATGGTTGACATTTGGAAATGAATTATTTAACATAAAATTCAACAATAGAACTTTATAAAAGCTCACTAGATAACTAGAGGCTCCTATTCAAAAAGAATGGGAGCCTTTTTGGCTTACGGAACAGCTTTTACATAAGATAAAAATTAGCAGGTAATAGCAATTGAATAATCAGCCTACTAGTCAACTAGAGGCTCCCTATCTGCTGAAGATATGGGAGCCTTTTGTTTTAAGGTAAATAAGGAGGCGTTATAAGAGGTGACAATGGAAATAGAGCATGAACAAATTTTGTATTTACCAGATCTTCGTTTTGCAAAATGGTGTGAAGGGGCATTTGCCATTAACCGCGGTGTTTATAACACAATTGATGAAAAGCTCTTTGAAGCGGGATATAGAAAAGTTGAGGATAGAAGAAGAGCTATCGTCTCATTTCTTCAGCAAAATGTGCAGCCAGTAAGTGACAAGAAATATTATACCTTTGGTTCAGGGAAGCTCTCTGTTGCACTGCATCAGTTCAGTAACAAAAAATTTTTAATTTAATAACCTAGTAAAATGATTTGTTTAGTTAAGTATAAAAGAAAAGTGAGGTTTTCTTATGACAAATATAGTCATCATTAATGGAGCTAATGCTCATACATCCAGAGTAAATGCCATTCAGCAACATATTCAGCAGGCAGCAGAAGTGGTGTCTATCATAGAGGTGCACCGACTACCTGCGGAGGATCTGCTTACTGCTGATTTTTTTAGTGAAGCGATTAAATCAGCTAATCAGCTTGTTTCAAATGCAGACATTGTCGTTGTACTGACACCTGTGTATAAAGCGGCTTATTCAGGGATTCTAAAAACGTATTTAGATTTGATTCCGCAAAAAGGATTAGAGGGAAAAACAATTCTTCCCATTGCTGTAGGAGGGACATTGCATCATCTATTGGCCATTGATTATGCGTTAAAGCCGGTGCTGTCTGCATTAGGAGCTACCAATATCCTGCAGGGGGTGTACGTCTTGGATCAAAGCATCCAGCGTAAGAATGATGGGTTTGTCATTGAAGTGAACGTCCTGGAACGGGTTAATCAGCAATTACAGAAAGCTTTTAATGATGTCGTTTTAATTAATTGAGTTGAAAATCGACAACAATTATACAGCAAGCCCAAGGGAGTTGAGGATATTCATGGTGTTTACCGAAACGATTGAATCTGTTGTAAAAGAACTGATGCAGCAATTTGCTGATACTGCTAGTGAAAGAGATGTATTAGGCGGAACGGCAAAAGAACAGAGGGATTTCATCCGAAGAAAGGGTTTGCTTGGATTAACAGCCCCAAAATATACAGGTGGATTTGGGGAGGATTGGCATACGGTGCTGGCCATTACCCGCCAATTTGCAAAAGTAGATAGTTCAATCGCTCATTTATTTGGCTACCATTTTTTATGTTTGGCATCAGTAGAGCTATATGGTTCCAAAGAGCAAGCAGCGTTTTACGCCAAAGAGACTGCTGAAAAAAATTTATTTTGGGGCAATGCCTTTAATCCGCTTGATAAACGGGTAGCAGCCCAAAAAGCAGGAAGCGGATGGCAAGTGAATGGCATAAAGAGCTTTTGCTCGGGGGCATCGGACTCGGATAGGCTGCTTATTTCTGCACAAAAGGACGATGGCTCAGGGCCTCTGATTGCAGTTATTCCAACTGATAGGAGAGGGATAACCGTAAGTAACGACTGGGATGGGTTTGGCCAGCGTCAAACGGATAGCGGCAACGTGCATTTTGACGCGGTGGAAATAAAAAATGAAGAAGTACTGGAAGCATATGAGCGACAATCAAGCGGCTTATTTTCAACTGTTCGCCCACACATCGCCCAGTCCATTCTCTCCCATGTGTTACTAGGGACGGCCGAAGGTGCATTTGAAGAAGCAAAGAACTATACAAAGAACGTTACACGCCCGTGGCTTACATCAGGCATCTCAGTAGCTGCGGAAGATCCATATTACCTTCATCACTACGGAGAGCTTTTCGTGAAATTAAAAGCTGCTGATGCGCTTGTGCAAATGGCTAACGAGTCATTACAGCGGACATGGGATCAAAAGCATTATCTTACGATAGAGCAACGAGGGGAGTGCAGTATCGTTATTGCTACAGCCAAAATTCAAGTTACACAGACAGCACTGGAGGTCACCAGCCGAATGTTTGAAATGATGGGAGCGCGGGCGACTTTTGCTAAATACAACTTTGATCGTTACTGGCGAAACGTGAGGACACATACGCTGCATGACCCGGTCGATTATAAAATTCGGGATGTCGGTCAGTATGTAGTAAATCAAAAGTACCCGGACATATCACCATATTCATAAGGGGGAAATAAAAATGGAAATTTTCTGGTTCATCCCAACTAATGGAGATGCACGCTATCTCAATTCTGCAGAAGGTGCAAGACCAGCCACATACGATTACTGTAAGCAGATTGCGCAGGCCGTAGATAACTTAGGCTATACGGGTGTATTAATTCCGACCGGTAAAACTTGCGAAGAAGGGTTTATTGTTGCCTCAAGCTTGATTGGGGAAACAAAAAATCTGAAGTATTTAGTAGCTGTACGTCCCGGCCTTATGTCTCCAAGCTTTGCGGCAAGGCTGTCTGCAACATTAGACCGTTTTTCAAACGGTCGTTTATTAATCAATGTTGTGGCGGGAGGCGATCCTGTTGAACTTGCAGGGGAAGGTTTCTTCCTGGGTCATGATGAGCGTTACCGTTTAACAGATGAGTTTTTGACGATTTGGCGTAATTTATTCACCGAGGATACTGTCGCTTTTGAAGGGAACCATTTGAAGATAGCAGGTGGTCAGTTACCGTATCCTACTGTACAAAAACCGTATCCTCCACTATATTTCGGAGGTTCATCTCCAATTGCGATGGAAGTGGCCGCAAAGCATATTGATGCTTATCTAACATGGGGAGAACCGCCGGCACAAGTAGCTGAGAAAATTCAAAAGATGCGTGTCTTAGCGGAGCAGCAAGGGCGCACAATCAAGTTTGGCATTCGCCTGCACGTCATCGTAAGGAGAACAGCAGAAGAAGCATGGAAAGCAGCCGATGATTTAATTCAATATGTAGATGAGGAAACAATCCAGCAGGCACAAAAAATGTTTAGCCGTATGGATTCGGAAGGGCAGAAAAGGATGGCCCAGCTGCATAAGGGAGACAAAACGAAACTTGAGATTAGTCCAAACCTGTGGGCAGGAGTGGGCCTTGTCCGAACTGGAGCAGGAACAGCGCTAGTAGGAGATGCAGATACGGTAGCAGCTCGCATAAAAGAATATGCAGACTTAGGCATCGAGACGTTCATTCTATCAGGTTACCCACATTTAGAAGAAGCCTATAATACAGCGGAACTACTATTTCCGAAACTGCCGATTGAGCAAAAAGTGGATGTCAATCAGCGTACATTCCTCAGCCCATTTGGAGGAGACATTAAGCCTGTTGCATCAAAACATTGAGATAAAAACTGCTTTTATTGATGAAGAGGATCTCCAGGCCTTCTGAGCGTAGGAAGCGAAGCAGGAGCTTGAAATAGGAAGTTTATAAAATCAGAAAAACAAGGGAAAGGGAAGGATATATGAAGAATATTCACACCGCTGAGGAAGATGGAAACACTTTTTCTATGTTAAAGCAGCAGCAGGTCATTGAGATAGGTTCACCGCAATTTACTATTTTACTGGATGAAATATCCAGTGATGCAGAAAGGCGCAGAAGAGAAGGGAAAAATGAACGTCCGTATTATGCTATGGAATTGATTCGAAAAGCACGATTAGGAGCACTTCAATTACCTATTGAAAAAGGAGGACGCCTGGCAAATATCGAAGAGATTTTTTCTGTTGTTGTTCAGTTGGCACAGGCAGATCCAGATGTAGCACATATTTTGAGGTCGCATTTCGGTCATGTAGAACAAATCGTCCGCGGAGCCGTTGAAGCTGAGAAGGCAGATGTGTTCCTGCAGCAGGTAGCAAATGGTGCTATTATCGGCAATGCCTTCACGGAGCGATCTTCTCAAAAAGCAGGAAGTGCCCAATTTGAAACGACCCTCTTACCGGACGGCGAGGACTATCGCCTGAATGGAATCAAATATTTTAGTACAGGAACTTTATATGCAGACCTTGTCTATGTTATAGCATCCACTGCGGAAGGGACCCCTATAACAGCCATTATCCCTACTAACCGAGAGGGAGTGCGGATTGTAGACGATTGGGATGGATTCGGTCAAAAATTAACGGGCAGCGGTACGACCATTTTTGAAAATGTATGGGTTGGAAAATACGAAGTAATAGAACATTTGCCTAATCAAACTCCGTTCAATTCATTTCCGCAGCTTTACCTGCATGCAGTGATGGTAGGGATACTGAAGAATGTCGTGGAGGATGCGGCAGATTTAGTAAGAAATCGGAAGCGGACATTTAGTTTTGCGGCAGCAGAAACGCCGCGGCAAGATCCGCAGCTATTGCAAATTATTGGTGAAATATCTTCCATTGCATTTGCCGCGGAATCAATTTTACTAAAGGCGGCTGCTACTTTGGAACATGCTGCGTCTACTGCAATTGGTGGTGATATCAATTTTGCATCCAGCCACCAGGCCTCCTTGGAAGCTTCCCAAGCCAAGGTGATTATCGACAGTCTCGCTTTGCGCGCTGCTACTCTTTTGTTTGAAGTCGGCGGAGCCTCTGCAACAAAGCAATCCGCTCATCTTGATCGCCACTGGCTTAACATTCGTACATTGGCCTCTCACAATCCGACGGTTTATAAGGCACGTACGATTGGTGATTATGTTGTAAATGATGTCAGCTTACCGCTTCAAGAAATTTATTTTTAGCAAATATCTGAAGCCGGCTATTGGTAACAAAAATTTAGATAGAGGGAGAAGTGACGATGAACGAAAGCAATCGCACCATCCGGAATGCTCATGATAAAAAATGGACGGAATATGCCGATCGAGTTGCTCAAAAGATTGCTTCAACGGCTTCTTTTTACGATGAAACAGGAAAATTTCCTTTTGAGCATTTTAAGATTTTGAAGGAAGAGGGATATTGCGGGCTAACAATCCCTAAGAAATATGGGGGGGAAGAGCTCTCTTTATATGAGATACTGCTTGTTCAAGAGCGGCTGGCGAAAGCATCAGGTTCCACGGCTTTAGCTGTTGGATGGCATTTAATGACTTTCTTTAGCTTATCTCATTTTCGCCCATGGAAGGAAGAAACTTTTGAGAGATTATGTAAAGAGGCGGTGGAAGAAGGCTTTCTATTAAATGTGTATGCAACGGAAAGGACTGCAGGCAACATTGTAAGAGGAGGAAATCCTTCGACGCTCGCCAAAAAAGTAGACAATGGCTACATCATTAATGGGCGAAAAGCATTTGCGACGCTTGCCCCGATCGTCAAACAGTTTACAGTTCTCGCTTATATTGAAGAAGAGGATAGGGTTGCAGAGTTCTTAATTAGAAAAAATGATTCGGTAGAAATCATCGATACTTGGAATGTACTTGGTATGAGAAGTACCGGCAGCATGGACATTGTATTGCACGACGTATTCGTGCCGGATGAAGCCCTTTTAGCCTATTCGGATAAGGGAGCAGCAAACCGCTTTAATGGGAAGAGCAGTGCCTATACCCTGCAGCTGCCGGCAGTCTACCTTGGAATCGCTACAGCAGCCCGTGACTTTATCATAAAGTATGCAGATGAAAAATACTCACCGAGCCTAAATAATGTGATTTTAGAAGCCCCCCACGTACAGCAAAAGATTGGCGAAATAGAAATATTGATTGCCATTTCACGCGGCCTTCTCTATGGCTTGGCCGAAAAATGGGACCGAGACGAAGGTGTACAGGATCAGTTGAGCCAGGAAGTGGCCATTACAAAGTATACAGTTTGCAATCATGCTGTCAAAATTGTGGAGCTGGCGATGAGCATCGCAGGAGGCCATTCCTTATCAAGGGATTTGCCATTGGAAAGATACTTCCGTGATGTTCAATGTGGGCTGTATAATCCGCCGCTAAATGATATGGTTGTGAACGGTGTTGCGGCAGAGGCTGTCAAAAATTATCGAGCTGCGAAACAAGTACCGCAACTGAGCTAGAGGAGATTAGTAAATAGGCAAACAAAAGCAAATATGCCTAGATGTATTTTCGCAAACGTACCATGAAAGGAAATTATGTATGAAGAAAAGACGTTGCGGGAGAATGTAGAATAAGCTAAAAGCGACAGTTTCTAGTGTCTTGCTTTAGATAAAAATTTTTATCTTTAAAACATATTAAACTTATAGGTTATTAGGTATATTGAGAAGGAGGGGTAGTGTGGTACGTTTATTGGACTATTCGGTAGAAAAAGAAGAACAGCAAGAGAAACTGGAAGCGGCTACTAAGCTAGAAGCAAAGTCTGTATCTTTTCATTACGGAGAAACGGAAATACTGAAGGATATTCACCTGGAAGTAAAAGAAGGCGAGTTCATCGTTTTTATGGGGCCGAGCGGGTCGGGAAAGAGCACGCTCCTCCGGTTATTAGCAGGGTTATCACAGCCGAGATCCGGTGAAATTAGACTGAATCATCAAAGGCTGTCAGGTGTTTCAGAGGAGTTAGCGGTTGTCTTTCAAGATTACTCTTTGTTCCCTTGGCTAACGGCACAGGAAAATCTGGTGCTGGCATTAAAACAAAAACTGAAGAAAACAAAAACTAAAAAGGAGATTCAGCAGCTGGCAGAGGAATATTTGCAGCTCGTACAGTTAGAGCATGCAGTTAAGAAGTATCCGGGGGAACTTTCCGGCGGCATGAGACAGCGGGCGGCCATTGCACGCGCCCTCTCGCTAGGGACAGAAATTATCTTAATGGATGAACCGTTCGGGGCATTAGATCCACTTACACGGATCCAATTACAGGAGCTAGTAGTGGCAATCAATCGGGAGCAGAAAAGGACAATCGTATTTGTTACTCATGATGCAGAAGAGGCTATTTTTCTGGCCGATCGGATTGTCATGTTTTCCCCAGGTCCTCCCGGAATAATTGTAGAAACGATTGATGTGCCCTTTAGTAAACCAAGAAATCGAAAGCGGCTTTTTGATAGCAAGGAGTACATTGAATTTCGTGATTATTTATTAGGTGTTATGAATAAGGGCGTCCTAGAAAGATTGAATCAATCACAGCAACTTTTACCTGGAGAAGGGATTTAGGGGGGAGCGTATGAAGAGAAATTATTTAAAACAGTTGGCTTTAGGAGGCATCACTGCCATTGCATTATTTGGTTTGACAGCATGTGGAACCGATAAAAATACAGCGAATAATGCAAATACACCAGGCGAAGCAAAAGACCATTCACTGAAGGTTGGCTATCTCAAGGCGAATGGAGCCCCCCTTGCAGATATAGCCATTCAGGAAGGTTTTTTTGAGGAAGAAAATTTAGAAATTGAAATGGTGCCCTTTAACGCGTCGACTGACGGGGTGAATGCCCTGCAATCAAAGAAAATTGATGTGGGATTAACATTCGGTACCACGACCCCGCTTGCCTTTATTTCGCAAGGGGCAGATCTGGACATTATCGGCGGCCATATGGAAGGAGGGCATCCGATTTATGTACCTGAAGAAGACAAGGAGAAGTACCATTCTTTTGAAGACTACAAAGGGAAAATCATTGGTACTGTACGTTTAAGCGTGCCGGATATTATATTCCGTTCTGCGCTCGAACAGGCAGGCCTGGATTTGGAAAAGGATGTAGAAATTATTGAATTCAAAACGATGGCAAACCTTATTGAGGCAGCCGCATCACGTAAGGTAGAGGTAGCATTTGCCGGCTCGGGCTTTTTAACAAAGGCATTAACATCAGGCTTGGTGCCTGTGACGTGGAGTAACGATGTGCAGCCTGGTCATGTATGCTGTCGAGCAGTAACACGCGGTGATTATTCTAAAGAACAGGCGGTTGCATATAAGAAATTTTTGAAAGGTCTCATCCAAGCAGAGAGAATAAAATTAGAAACGCCGGAAAAAGCATTAGAGGCCTCAAGAGATCGCTTTAAACTGGATGATGAGACAGTGAATGAAATTGTAAATGAAGAGCATCTGATCAACTCGGCAGATCCTCATAAGCATCAGGTGGAACAGCTGTGGGAGCAGATGAAGAACCTTGGCTATGTAGAAAGCGGGGATGAAATCAATTTGAATGAACATTTCAATCTAACCTTCTATGAGGAAGCATTGAATGAACTAATTGAAGAGAACCCCGAGGATGACTATTACAAGCAGGTATTGAAGCGTTACAACGAGCAGAATGCATAGGAGGCAATAAAAATGGCAAATTTCTTTAAAAGGTATTCCATTACGGCAGCGATTGCCTTTTTATTAGTAGCTGCCTGGGTGATCATCACAACCTATAGCACACTTTTGAATCCAGTTATTTTCCCTCCTGCCTTGGATATAGTAAAGGCATTTATTAGTGCATTAGGTGAATTGATCCAGGGCTTCTTCAGCTCGATGAGGCTGCTCATTCCTGCACTGGCAGGGGCATTGGTTACCGGAATTGGCGGAGGACTTTATTTCGGTCTTCACGAAAAGGGAAGGGCTATTTTTTCTCCGTTTTTCCATACGCTTAGCCCGCTTCCGCCGACATTGTTTATACCGTATGCCATTGCGCTATTACCTACATTTAAATCAGCCTCCATCGCCATTTTATTTATCGGTGCTTTCTGGCCTATTTTCCTTGGGACAATTCAGGGAGTGATATTAATAGAGAAACATTACTGGGATAATGCAAAAACGATTGGCGTCAGGGGGAAAGATTTCATTTGGAAAGTCGTCCTGCCTGCTAGTGCCCCCCATATTTTAAGCGGTACAGGAACAGCCTTGACTTTATCTTTCATCGTGTTAATGATGGCAGAAATGTTTGGTGCGCAGTCCGGAATGGGGCATTTTATCGTTTACTATACCGATTTCTCACAGTATGATTACGTCCTTGCAGGATTGATCTTTAACAGTATTATTATCCTGACGATCATCGTCTTATTTGAAAAGGTAAAAAAGCGCATGTTGTTCTGGATGAATTTAAAAAGTGAGTGATTTACATTCCTATAAAAAAACTACTCAAGCTCATGATGAGCATTAGTGCGGTTCTATTTATCAGTGGCTGTCAAGATAGACAGGAGACAGTTCTATTTCTAGAAGTAGCGCTGAATAGCAATAAAGAAAGCGTCAAGGTAGATGAACCGTTCAAATTGATAATTGCCGTGCAGTACGGAGAAAAAGAGATTAGCAGAGATACAATCGTTGAAGTTGAATTTATAGAGAACGGTATTTCGCTGGGCTCTGTCAATCCCAGCTACTTAGGAAAAGGTAAGTATGAATTGGAAATGAAGTTTATATCGGAAGGTGAGCATATGGTAGTGGCGCATGTTGAGTATGAAGACTACTACGAGACAAGGTTTCTTTCCTTTCTGGTAACAGAATGAAGGTGGATATTCCAATGATTTACAGGCACAAATCATTGTTGAGCAAACTGATGCTTATACTTTTGTGCATAGCGGTAAGTTTTATGATTTACAATCAGACAGTACGTACACCGCATATTGATGCTTCCACTGAAAATGGCAGCCTAGCAGTGGATTTCACGCTGAGTGATCTGCAGGGACATTCCCACGCATTAACTGATTATGCGGGAAGGGGTGTAGTCGTGAATTTTTGGGCGACATATTGTCCTCCTTGTGAAAAAGAGATGCCTGCTATCGAAAGTGCCTATCAGGATTATAAACAACAAGGCATAGAGGTGCTTGCTGTGAATGTGGAAGAAACAATGCGAGTTGTACATCCATTCGTTTCAAAGAAGGAGATCAGCTTTCCTGTGCTGCTCGATCGTCATGGGGAAGTATTCTCTGACTATGAAGGATTAACTCTACCTATTACCTTTTTTATCGATGAAAAGGGGAAAATCGTAGAAAGAGTAAGCGGTGAAATGACAGAGCAAATGATGCGGACGAATATGGAAAAGATTAAGCCGGATTCTAATAAGTAATCTGATTTTGTAGGAAGGGGTGTTTTTATGAAGAAGCCATTATCGTTTTCTGCCTTCGTTATGAATACAGCGTCTCATATTCTTCATGGTCTATGGAGAGATGAGGAGGGACATCAAAAGGACTTCAATGATGTGGATTTATGGGTTTCATTAGCCCAGCGTCTTGAGGAAGGCGGCTTTGACATTATGTTCTTTGCGGATGTAGTCGGATTGTATGGGGATTACCGCGGAGATTGGAAGTTTCATGTAGAAAGCGGTCTGCAAATTCCGAGTAATGACCCACTCGTACTGCTTTCTGCTCTAGCGGTAAATACAAAACGTATTGGCCTTGCCTTTACTGCAGCGCCGTTGCAGGAGCCTCCCTTCAATTTTGCCCGGCGTGTTTCCACGCTAGATCATATTTCTAAAGGGCGTATTGGCTGGAACATTGTTACAAGCGCATTAGAAAATGCATTCCACAATTTCGGCCATGATGGATTGACTAAACATGACGAACGCTATGAATGGGCAGAGGAATATGTAGATGTATTATATAAATTATGGGAAGGGTCCTGGGATGAAGGGGCATTAGTGCAAAGCCGTGAAACAGGCGTTCATGCAGACCCGAATAAAGTGCATAAAATAAATCATGTAGGAAAGCGCTATAAGGTGGAAGGTCCGCATTTAGTGTCCCCATCACCGCAAAGAACACCTGTCCTGTTTCAGGCTGGCTCTTCTACTGCTGGAAAGAGCTTTTCATCGCGTAATGCAGAAGCAGTATTCATTATCGCACCTACCCCTGATATTGCTCGAACAGTAATTGAGGAAACACGGGCTTTAGCTGTTCAAAATGGCCGTGATGCGACAGATATCCGGTTTTATCAAGGACTACATTTCATTGTTGGGAAAACAATAGAAGAAGCGAAACGCAAGGCCGCCGAATTAGATGAAAAGATTGACTATCATATGATGATTGCTCACTCAGCAGGCGGATTGGGAATTGATTTTGGCCATGCAGATTTGGATACTCCCATTGAGGATATAGAAACAGAAGGCACGAAAAGTATTCTAGAATGGTTAAAGCAAAGTATAACAGGACGTAAGCCGGTCGTTGGAGATTTTGCCGAGCTCCGAAGCAGATCTGCCCGCATTGTAGGTACACCTGAGATGATTGCTGATCAGCTTGAGCTATGGAGAGAGGCGGGCGTTGATGGCATAAACGTTATCAATGCAACACTTCCAGGTTCTTATGATGAGTTTATTGATGCTATTCTTCCTATTTTACGAGAACGGGGGTTGGCGAAGGAACTGGAAGCAGTGGATGGAACACTTCGCTCTACTCTTTTTGGTACTGATCAGCTCAATGAACGCCATCCGGCTGCTAAATACAGAGGGGCTTTTGCCGAGACGGAGGTTGAACAGCATTTTTCAGGATGAAAAGGGTGTAATGAAATTTCTTTAAAACGATAACTGAGTAAACTACTTTGTTTAGTAACTGAGTGTGAGATAAAGTATTTTGATTTTAAGTTGGTAAGTAAGCGACAGAAAACGTGTGAAAAAAGGGGGATACTGATGGGATCTGCAAAGGACACAATTATTGAAAAGCTGCTGGAGGACGTACAGAAAATCCAGTATGGTTCAGTGATAATTACAGTACATGAAGGAGAAATTACACAGATGGATATAACGGAAAAGAAACGCTTCCCAACTTCAAAAAAGCAGAAGTAAAAAAGAGGAACGAGTTTTCCTTCCTCTCAGCCTATTGACAAACGTTTTCATACAGCGTTGCTTGCCTCGCTCGTCCTCTCATGAACTTAGGTTCTATTCGAGTCTTCGCTCGACGCGCGCCTTGTCTGGCAAGCGTTTTCAAGACAGGCTGAGTAAAAGATTGTTTTATAAAATGGCCTAAAAAATGTGAAGACAAAGTCTTTTTTGACTTTGTCTTCACTCTTAGAGGAAGGAGCTTTCCTTCCTCTATAAGGTTTCAGCTTTTTCAGGCAATCCTGCTCTAGCAGCGAAGTTGATTTATTTAACTAACCGGGCAAGACTCTCAGCCCGTTTTACGATATACTCAATCGGTTTTTCATCGCAAAGCTTGAACTGGACTGCCGGGAATGTCTCTTTGACTTTACTTGTAACTAAGTCATAGATAGCGGAGATATTTTTTAATACGCCACCGTTTACATAGAATGGATGAGTATTTCCGCCGCACTCTGCCTTTCGTAAGGCTGCCGTTGCAAGCAGTGCCAGCTCTTCTGCTGCTTTAACAGCAATCACTCTAGCTGCTCTATCGCCTCGCTCCGCTGCTGGCTGAAGGTGTGAACTGAGGCTGGCGAGCCGGGCATTTGTATAGTCTGCCCTGTACAGCCAATTCATGAACGCAGGAACATCTGCTAAATGATTAGCTTCCAGTACGAAATCAGCCAGTATAGTTGGTGCAGCACGGCCATCTTCAGCCTGGAAGATGGCTTTTGCTATTTGTCTTCCAATCCAGTACCCGCTTCCTTCATCTCCTGCACGATGCCCCCAGCCTCCAGTACGAACAATTTCATTCCCATTATAACTAAAGCAAATAGCTCCTGTTCCTGAAATTAGGAGAGAGGCCGGGCGTCTATCAGCTAATCCTAGCAGTGTGGCTTCCACGTCGTTTTCGATGATAAGATTTCTGACGGTGAAACCGGTATGCTGAATACTGGCTTCAATCAGCTGCTGCATAACTTTTGCATCTTCGTTCGTATCAATACCGGCAATGGCAAATACCGCAACTGTAATCTCACGTTCAGAAACAGTCCTTTTAGCATCCGATAGTAAAACTTCAAAGAGATGCTGTACACGCTCCCCACCGATTGCCTGATAATTCGATCCGGTCGACGTTGTAGAAAATAGCTCTCGCCCATCTTCTGTCCTGAGTGTCATCGTTGTTTTTGTCGCGCCGCCATCGACTGCTAATATGACTTGTTTCAATCCGCATCCCATCCTTGTAGAATAACTTCTAGCTTTCGCTCTGCCTCTGTGATTGCACCCACTTTATCCGTTACCCACTCTAGCAGGGTAGCAGAATCCTTTTCGGCAATTTCTAAGGAGCGGCGCATTGTTTCTGGAGCAGGACCCCCAAGCAATGTACGCACTTGAACGAAATACTCAGGTTTCAGCGCATTGTAGAATTCTTTTTTTGAAATATGCAGCGGCTTTCCCGTTACTTCCAAGGCTTTCTCATTAGCAATTTCCCATGTCAGATTTCCAAGTGACTCTTCTTCCGATTCCATCAAGGCACGTACACACTTGCTAACGATGCTGTGTGATTGGCGGAATGAGATTTTTTCAGAACGAACAAGCGTATCGGCTAGCTCCGTTACATTAGCGAAGCTATTCTTCGCCCGTTCTAGCAGGCTTTCCTTATTCACATTCATCGTGAGAACAAGGCTGCCAAACAGCTTATAAATGCCAATGAGCCGATCCATTGCCCGCCATAAAAAGGGCTGCATATCATCCTCTGTATCAACAATGTCTCCAAATGGCGTATTATGAATCATCTGCAGGACGGTGCCTGTATCGCCTACGACAGAAGAAAGTAGAGAGCGAGTATGCTCAATGGATACTGGATTCCGCTTCTGCGGCATGATTGAACTAACTTGAACGTAAGGGCTTGCCAAACGAAATGCATTGAATTCTTGTGTGGCCCATAATAGGAAGTCCTGCGATGTCCGGCCAAGATTGAGCGCAGCCAATTGAATAACACTCGCCGCTTCCGCGATATAATCTGCGCCTGCTACGGCGTCCCATGCATTTTCAATTAACCCATCGAATGCAAGGAGCTCCTGCATGCGTTCTCGGCTGATAGCAAAGCCCGTTGTCGTAAGAGCTGCAGCACCCATGCTGCTCTTATTAATGGTACCAAAGGCGGCCTGCATGCGATGAAAATCGCGTGTCAGCTGATTGATGACTGCCTTCAGATAATGAGCAAATGTAGTAGGCTGCGCCTGCTGCGTATGGGTATAGCCAATCATGATTGTATCGACATGTTCGTTGGCGAATGCAATGAGGGAAGCCCGCAGACGCAGAAGCTCCTCCATAACGGACAACATTTTCTTTCGCAGTGTCATGCGATAAATCGCAATTCCCATATCATTTCTACTTCTGGCGATGTGTAGATTTCCTGCTACATCCCCGCCAAGCTCAATCAATTTATCTTCAATCCGGAAAAACAAATCTTCAAATTGGGGACTATATTCTCCGGTTTTAAAATATTCCAAATCGAGTCTTTTCAATGCCTTGCCAATATTCTTCGCGTCTTCTGCTGTAACCAGCTTTTGCTCTTCCAACATTTTTAGATGCGCCACATGAATCTGCATCATGGATGTTAAAAAACGTTGTTTTGCCTCATTATAGGCAGGCTGTAGAACCATTTGACGATAACTGTTTGACGGAAAGTTGGTGCCTTCTACTTCATTAATATGATTTTTATAATCTTGAAAAAACATAACATCATCTGCCTCCATTAGATGCTGTGAAATCATTATATTGCAGAGCCGGCCGAACCTTTAGACAGTTTTTCAGAAATCAACAGAACAATCAAAATCAAGAGTATTTGAAGTACACCGTATGCACATGCCGTACCAAATTTGAAGGCATACAGCTTTTGGAATATAGCAACTGATAAAGGAATCGTTGTTGTGCTATATAGTAAGATAGACGCTACAAATTCTCCAATGCTTTGTACGAGCGCCAGCAAGGTACCAGCGATGATGCCGGATAGGGTCAACGGCAGGACGATTCTTCTGAATGTATACCACCAGCTTGCTCCCAAACTGCGTGATGCCTCTTCGACAGATTGATCCAGCTGCAGCAAGGAAGCCGAGGTAGAGCGGAATACGAGCGGCAAGTGCCGGACGAAATAGGCAAGCGGCAAAATCCAGAACGTTCCGATCAGTACTTGATTAAAGGCAAATGGACTTTCCGTACTGAAGGCGGCAATCAGGTTAACAGCGACGACTGTTCCGGGCAATGCCCACGGAATCATAATGAGTGTATCAAGCAGTGATTTTCCTTTAAAGCTCAATCGTACCATCGCATAGGCAGCCGCAACCCCGAATAGGATATTACCGACCGTGGCAACAGCCCCCATCTGAATTGAATTCCAAATCGGCCGCCATGTTCGTTCATCCGTAAATAGCGCTTTATAATGAGCCAGCGTATAGTCTGTCGGCAAGATCTGAATCGTCCAAGAACCATCTTTCGAGAAGGAGATAAGGATCAGTACCAATATTGGTAAGATAAGAATCAATGTCCCGGCAAAAGATAGAATAATAGAAATGGTCTTTAATGGTTTTGACGTAACTTCTGAGCGGTGAACGCTGACCCCTTTACTCAGATTTTGGTAGTTGCGGCGGTTTTGGTACCATCGCATGATTAATAAAAACAGGATAGAGACAATCGATAGAATGGTCGATTGTGTTGCTGCCATATCCAAATTCCCGTTTGTTCGGGCCAAATAGATCTGCATTGTCATCGTCCGCTCGACGCCGAACATGAGTGGTGCTGTATAGGAAGCCATGGACACCATAAAGACGAGCAGGGAAGAGGCAATGATAGAAGGTGTCAGCATGGGCAAAATGACTTTTGTCCAAACTCGGATTCGACCGGCTCCCAAGCTTGTTGCCGCCTCTTCCAATGATGGATCAAGCCCCTTAATGGCAGCGGATGCCGTTAAATAAAAATATGTGTACATTGTAAATGTGTGCACGACGACAACGCCCCAAATGCCTTTTAGTGAAAAAGGTACTTCATCAAGCGAGAATAGATGCTGAAAGAAGCGGGGGAAGATTCCGCTCTCTCCATATAAAAAAGTAAAAGAAAGTACACCGACAAGGGGAGGAAGCGCCATCGGGACTAGTACAAGAACAGACAGCAATCTACGCCCCGGGAACTCATAACGCTCCAGAAGGAATGCCATTGTTACTCCAACCACTGCACAGCAAATGACACTAATGATAGAGATATAGACGCTGTTCCATAACGCTTCTAAGTTAGCGGTACTCTCCAGACTGAAAAACTTACGATAGTTTGCAAGCGTATCATCGCCCGCAAAGCTTTGCAGAAAGGTGGAATAAAATGGGTATACTACATAGGCAAATAAAATAAGAAATAGCGGTGAAATCAATAGATAGACGAAATAAGGTGACTGGGTGGCACGGGACCACCAGCTTCTTTGGTATTCAGCTTGCTGTTTCATCCTTGTCGCCTCCTATTCAGCCAGGAAATAAAGATTTCTTGGTGGGATATGTAGTTCAATCTCGTCTCCGACTGCCTTGATGGCACTGCCTCCATTAATGATCATTGCTTTTAAGGAAGTACCATTTACATGAACGATATAATTGACACTTAGGCCGGTGAATTCTACAAATTCAATCGTACCTTTTACTGTGTTATCGCCAGGGCCTGCTTCAAATGCTTCAGGGCGGATAGAAACATGGATGGTACTGCCTGCTGTCAGTTGTACTTCTTTAGCAGCACCGTTTACAAGTCCACGTAGGATGAGTCCATTCTCACTCTCGACGGTTACTACATCTCCCTCAATAGAAGATACCTTCATCTCTAGCATATTGGTCTCCCCAATAAACGTTGCCACAAAACGGTTATTTGGCTTATGATAAATTTCCTGCGGAGTGCCGACTTGCTTAACAAGCCCGGCCTCCATTACCATAATTCGGTCAGACATGGACATGGCCTCTGTTTGGTCGTGTGTAACATAAATAGTCGTGACACCGAGTTCTGTTTGGATGCGCTTAATTTCTACCCGTGTTTCCTCACGAAGTTTGGCATCTAAATTAGAAAGTGGTTCGTCCAATAACAGGATATCGGGTTCGATGACGAGAGCACGTGCCAAGGCAACGCGCTGCTGCTGCCCGCCGGAAAGCTCATTAATTTTTCTGCTGCCATACTGTGCAAGGTGAACAAGTCCGCGAATGCGGTCTACCTTCTGACGGATATCGCTCTTTGGCAGCTTTCTTACTTGTAGTCCAAAGGCAATGTTTTCATCGACCGTCATATGAGGAAACAACGCATAGTTTTGAAATACCATGCCGATATTACGTCTATTCGGCTGTAATGTCGTGACATCCTGCCCGTCAAAATAGACTTTTCCTGTAGTAGGGTAATAGAATCCAGCAATCATGCGCAGCGTTGTCGTTTTACCACAGCCGCTCGGGCCTAAAAATGTAAAAAATTCTCCGGGCTTTACTTCGAGATTCAGTTCACTAACGCCTAGCACGTCTCCAAATTTCTTTGTTACATTTTCTATTCGAACACTTTTCATGATCATGCACCACCTTTTGAAGGATAGATAGGAGAAAAGGGCTGAACCGTATAACGGAGCAACCCTTTTTTGAGAGAATAAGAAACTATAGGATTTCAATTGGGAGAATATCCAGTTCCCGGGAAAGCAATTTTTAGCTACTCACCTTTTCCTTTTATATTTGTATCCCAGTATTCCATCCATTCTGCTTCTTTATCAGCCATTACCTGCCAGTCAATATCAAATGTTTTCAAATCAAGCTCCTGGTACCAATCAGGCATTGCGGCCAGATCGATATCCGTGCGGGTCGGAATTTGGTAGTAATTATGGGCAAGCTCTGTCATTACTTCCTTGTCAAATAGGAACTCAACAAACAGTTTTGCATTCTCCATATTTTTTGCATTTTTGATGATACCGACTCCATCTACGAGAATCGGGGCCCCACTCTTTGGATAGATATAATCAAATGGATAGTCAGTCGTATACTTTTTCAATAAAATATCCTGCAGGTTCCAAAGAGAAAGTGTTCCTTCCTGCCGCGTCAGCTTCAAATAAAGAGCGTTCGGATCTTGTGTGTATTCCTTTGTATTGGCATCCAGCTTTTCTAGCCATTCATAGCCTTTTTCGGGTGTATCTGCCCCTTGACGATAAATCATGGAGGAGTAGATCGTACGCATTGTACCTGATGCCAGAACACCACGGATTAATATTTCATCCTTCCATTTAGAATCGAGTAAATCATCCCAATCTTGCGGTCCTTCCTCCGGTGAAAGCACGTCGCTGTTAATCATAATGACTTCCGGCAGGAGCATTTCACCGATCCACCGATTCTCGCTATCTCGGTGCTGGTCATCAATAGCCGAAGCAAAGGATGGTTCCCATGATTCAAGCAAATCTTCCTCGGCTGCCACCATCATCGCCGCCTGTGTGCCTCCCCACCAGAAATCGCCCTGCGGATTGGCCTTTTCACCACGGGCACGTTCTAGAATTTGCTGGGCCCCCATCGTTATAAACTCTACTTTGATATCTGGGTAGCGCTCATTGAATTTTTCAATGACTTCTTGCACCATTCCCTCATCCCGTCCCGTGTAAATTACGAGATTGCCAGATGGATTTTCCTCCGTACCAGCACTATCATCGCTGCTTTCCTTACCCGTATCTTCCGATTCCTCATTACAAGCAGCTAACATTACGACGAGCAATACGAGTAATAAAGAAAGTAATCCCCATCTTTTCATACGTAACAGCCTCCTTGTTCTTTAATTTAGACATATATGGATAAATGCATTTTTCGCATTTATTTGAAAATTTGAAATATAATTTAATCTTATTTCTTTTTAGTAAAAAAAGTCAATGAGCCCTAAAGGTTAGCGGAGAAAGGAAGGGCTATGCAAAAAGGACGATTACTTTCTTTCCAGTCTATGACTTTCTGGGCATAAAAATAACTTTACCGTGAGCACAGTAAAGTTAAAGTGGAGATAGAGCCAATGTACAGCGTTATCTCCTTGTGAATGTTTATGTTGAAGATTCCATGCTGCTGACTTTCAGCTATAATGTTATACTTATCGCATTTTGAGCGTTTATGTAGTTTACATGGCACGCCCCGAGCTGATTTTCTTTGTAGACAGAAGAAAAAGAGGCATCTGAAAAATTATCAGGGATGCCTCATTATTGAAAAAGTATTAAGTGAATATCTGGTAATAAGCAAAAAGGGCTTCCCGTTAATTATGGCGCTGCGCAAATCCCTTTATCTGCATATCAAGCTGTATATTCCTTATCAATAATTAGGATAGGTTTAATTACGGAGCCGTTTGCAGAGTCTGCGAAGGCCTGGTCTATATCTTCAAGATCATAAAATTTCACCATTTTTTCAATTGGGAATTGACCATTCTTATAGAAAGTCACAAGTTTGGGAATAAGTAATTGTGGAACCGCATCGCCCTCAATAACGCCCCGTAAGGTTAATGCATTCGCTACTACATCATTAAATACATTAAACGTCAGGTCTCGTTTACCGACAGCAACTGTTGCACATGTACCTTTTACACGGAGGCAGCGCAGGCTGGCTAATGTAACTTCTGGGACGCCCGTCGTTTCGAAGGAGTAGTGTGCACCTTTTTCGGTAATTTCTTTAATCTTTTCAACCGGATCTTCATTTTTAGAATTGATTGTATGTGTGGCTCCCAGCTCTTTTGCCAGCTCTAGACGACTATCGTGAATATCCACCGCAATGATTGGGTAACACCCAGCAATTTTTGCAGCCAATAATCCGCTTAACCCTACAGCACCCGTACCAAATACAACAAAGCTGTTACCTGGTTCGGGATCTAGAGAATTTAATACTGTTCCGCTGCCAGTCATGATTCCGCAGCCAAATGGGCCTAAATAACGTAAATCTACGCTTTTATCCACTTTCACAATATTTTTTTCATCTACTGTTGTATATGTCGCAAAGGAAGATTGACCGAAGAATTGAGATACTTCCGCGTTTTCCTCTGTTGAAAGTGGCGTCACACCCCGCTGGTTTTTACCGCCAAAGTTAAGTGGAATCATATTTTCACAGCCGCCTGCGTTACCTTCTAAGCAGTTGTCACAAGAACCACAATAAGAAAAACCTAAAACTACATGATCGCCCGGCTTTACGGTAGATACGTTGGCCCCTACTTTTTCTACAATCCCTGAGCCTTCATGTCCCAATACTACGGGATATGGTACTGGAATTGTATGATCTAGAACAGTTGCATCCGTATGACAAACACCTGAAGCAACAAGACGAACCATTACTTCGCCTGCCTGTGGTTCAGCTAAGTGTAAGCTTTGTTTTTGGAAATGCTTTTCTGGAGTTGTCATCATAGCCTGAATTTTCATATGAATACCTCTCAATAGTTTATTTTTTCTTTCATTAAAAGGATGTGTAATATTAGGCAAAATATACATTACATATCAATCCAATTAAACACCTGTAAACATGAGAGGCTAATTTTTCATTGCTTTATGTCGGTTCTGGGAAAGGTATTGTACATAGATAAAAAAGTTAGATTACTTATCAGCATAGATGCACAACATATATTCGACTATTAAGAAGAAGGGAGATCATTTTACATGAATCAGTTTATAGACATAGCAAATCAGTTCATTAATGGGGAATGGAAAAAAGGGTCGGCAAACAAGACGATGAAAATACAAAATCCCTATGATAATGAAGTGCTTAAAGAAGTAATCATTGCCAGCAAAGAAGATGTCAATGAGGCGTACATGACGGCGCAAAAAGCCCAAAAAGTATGGGCGGACGTGCCGGCTGAAGAAAAAAAGAAGATTCTGCTTAAAGCAGCGCAGTATATGCAAGATCATGAAGATGAGATTGTAGAAGTACTTGTGAAAGAATCGGGAAGTTCTGTCTTTAAATCAAAATTTGAAATATCCGCAAGTATAGAGGCTCTAAAGGAAGCCGCAGAGTATCCTGCCCAATCCAATACAGTCACAACTCCTTCTGCTATACCCGATAAGGTCAACTATGTTATTCGAAAGCCGCTAGGGGTTGTCAGCTCCATCAGCCCGTTCAACTTTCCGCTATTTTTATCTATCAGAACGATTGCACCTGCCATTGCGACTGGAAATGCAGTTGTCCATAAACCAGATTTGCAAACAGCTATATCCGGCGGAGTAGTTTTTGCGAAAATGTTTGAAGAAGCAGGGCTGCCGCCAGGTGCCTTTAACTTAATTGTGACGGATATTACCGAACTTGGCGATTACTTTATTGAACATCCTATTCCAAAGCTCATTTCTTTTACTGGATCAACAGCTGTAGGGAAGCATATCGGAAAGATTGCAGGAGAAACGTTGAAAAGGGTTGCATTGGAACTAGGTGGGAACAGCCCATTCCTAGTGCTGGAAGATGCCAATATTGATGAAGCCGTTGATGCTGCCTTATTCGGGAAATTTCTGCACTCCGGCCAGATTTGTATGATTGTAAACCGTATTTTGGTTCACCGTGCAGTCTATGATGAGTTTGTAGAAAAGTTTGTTAGCCGTGCCTCTAAAATCAAGGTAGGCAATCCGGAAGATCCTGATATTCTGTTAGGGCCCCTCATTAATGAAAGACAAATTGAAAAAGTAATGAGTATGACGGAAATGGCTGAAAAAGAAGGGGCAACAGTAGCCTTAAGGGGAAAAAGAGTTGGAAATGCCATCACTCCATTTGTATTCACAGAAGTATCCAATGATAGTCGCATAGCACAAACAGAAATATTTGGACCAATTGCTACAATTATTCCCTTTGAAACAGAAGAAGAGGGTATTCATTTGGCAAATGAAACAGAGTATGGCTTAAGTGCAGGGGTTTTCACGAAGGATTTAGAAAGAGGACTTGCTGTAGCTCAGCAAATTGAAAGTGGAATGGCCCATGTAAATGATCAGCCGGTCAATGTAGAGTCGGGTATGCCGTTTGGTGGGGAAAAGGGGTCCGGTCTAGGGCGATTTGGGGGCCAGTGGGCATTCGATGAGTTCACAACGGTTCAGTGGGTAACTGTACAAGAAAAACCAAGACAATTCCCATTTGAGTGATAATCTCTGGCTATGATAAGAACTGAAAGCAGGTAATAATTCCAGCAAGTGCAGCAGAATATTACTTGTAAATATGTGAATTTTCATTTTAACGATGAGTTTTTAAGAAAGGACCTGTCCAGAAAGTTGGAGCTTTCCGGGCATCCTTTCTCTTTGTAAGCAGTTATTGAAAAGAGTGTTATGGTAGCGCTGCATCAAAATACTTCTATTTTTATTTCACTGTAAATAGTAAACCTTTTCTTCATTACTAATAGCTGTTAACTGGTGCTTAATAGCTCATTTAGCACAATAAAAAACCGCTGTCTTATAAGCGGTTTTAAAAGTTTTCAATAAATATGTAAATTTACCGCTATAGCGGTAAAGGAGTAAAAATAGGTCTACTCCATTTTTTGCTGTTCTTTTTGTCTTTTGGCAGCCTTTAGTTTATCCAGCCCGATAAAAGCACAGGCACTACCCAATAATAAATAAATCACCGACATGATAACATCCGATTCCCAATAATGTAATACTTGTATAAAGCCGATCATGGCTCCTGCACATGCTGCCAAAATATACAGCTTTGCATTTCTCTCCATTTCCTTGCCTCCTCAAGTTCATTATTCCTTACTATTAAACAAAGGTTGTTCATTTTCCTTCCAAGATATTTGTCATATTTTCGGAGAAATAATAGGACCGCTTGCTTCCTTGCTTGGGCGTGAAGTCGTTTTTTGAGGAAAAGCAGAAAAGAAGGAAGAGCAGAAAGCAGGTGGAGTCAATGAAGTGATGGTTTTAAAAGATGTAAAGCTCTTTTCTCCCCGGTAAGGTTCGAGGCTGCAAATACGGATAAAGATGGTTGGCTATCGCCTATAATTCTTTCACCATATGGTAAAAAGGTTCACCGATGATCTCCCAAGGTTCTGTGACGACAAAGCCTTCCCGTTCATAGAGGCGGCGTGCTTTTGTTTTTTCTGTTTCCACATTCAACGACAGCTTTGTATATCCCAGCTTTTTTGCCTGCTGTTCGGCAAAGTGAAGAAGCATTGTCCCAATTCCTCGGCCCCGGGCATCCGGTGCTACACAGATTGTATCGATATAATATTCCTCATTGTGTGCTTCTACATCAATATGATAGGAAGAGCCATGTTTTTCCTGTAGTTTCTTCATTAATTGCCCATCAAGATCTTTCCCCGTTTTCCCATCATATAAAACAATTATGCCAAGGATTTTTTCTTCCTCGTATGCAGCATATGTATTCAAATACGAATGACGGTTATCTTCACTTCGAACCAGCTCTTCTAATCCGGAAAGGATATCCTTGTGCTCATGTGCTCCTGTCAATCTCTCAGCAATGTCTCCAATTGCTTCGTAAATCAATGGGGCTACTTGCTGTGCATCAAGTTCTGCAGCCTGTCTTACCAATAAATTCATATTCCAATTCCTCCTTTCCAAAAGTGTAACAGAATTATGAACAAAGAGCGTTAATCCATACTGTTAGAAAAGTTTAAATTTTTCATAGTCCTCTGTTTTTATGGTACTCTAGACAGAACAACATCTTCGGAGGTTAGACAACTGATGACTCAATCAGATAAGGAATTCATACTAGTTTATGGAGACGCTTTTGTTGATTATATAGCGAATGATACGACAAACACATCATTCACAACGTTTTTGGGCGGCGCTACGATCAATGTAGCAGCCGGAATTAGCCGTATTGGTGCCCCTTCAGCATTAATTACCATTACAGGTGAAGATGATACATCTGAATTTGTACGTCAGGAAATTAAAAAAGAAGGCGTTAATCTTGATTACTCTGTATTTGTACCAGAAAAACGCGTAAGCGGTGTCTATGTACATCTAACGGATAACGGCGAGCGTATTTTTAAGGATTATATTGATGAAGCACCGGACCTGCAAGTAACGATGGAACAGCTAAATAAAGAAGCATTCAAACGTGCTTCTGTATTCAATTGCTGCTCAGGGACAATGTTCCACCCAACAGCTCTTGAAACGACACGTGTAGCTGTAGAGATGGCAAAAAAACACGGGGCTCTCGTAGCGATTGATGCGAATATCCGCATTTTACGCTGGAGCAGTGAGCAGTATTGCCGCGAGACGATTGCTTCGTTCTTCCAGGATGCTGATATTTTGAAGCTGACAGATGAAGAGCTGCTATTCTTGACAGAAACGAATTCCATTGAAGCTGGATTGGAAATATTGAAGCCATTCAACATTCCGGTTATTTTAATAACAGTAGGGGCAGATGGTGCATATGCCGTATTGAATGGTCATGTCATGCACGTACCGGTAAAAAAGGTCGTTCCAGTTGATACAACAGGTGCGGGAGACGCCTTTATGGCAGGCGTTCTGCGCTATGTGCACTATAATGGAATGCCGCTGACAAATACATCACTTTTCGATTGCGTATCGTTCGGCAATAAGCTTGGTGCCATTGCGGCTACAAAGCCAGGCGCGCTAACAGCCTTACCGCATTATGAAGACATTAAAGCATTAGTATAAGGTGGTTATTTATGTACGATGAACTCATTGCAGGACGTGTCTATTTTGGCGGCGCGGATGATGCAGAAAGTGCAGTATGTGAAAAGGGAATCGAAAAAGTGATTGATCTGCGTGTAAATGGTCGGGAAGACAAGGTTGACTATTCCTATCATCATAAGCCGATTGCAGATGAAAGTAGCCACATTCCCCAATCCATCCAAGCGGGTGTTAAGGAAGTCATCAATGCCTATGAAGCCGGTGAGAACGTTTATTTCCATTGCGGCAGCGGCAATGGAAGAGCCAGTGTGATGGCCGTTGCGACATTAATGGAACTGAAATTGGCGGAATCGCTTGAAGAAGCGGAGGGCATGGTCAAGGAAGCTCGCCCTTCTGTAAATATTCGTCCGAATATGCGTGAAGCATTGGAACACTTGTATAAATAAATGGGAAAACCCTGGAGAGACAGTGAATGAGCTGTTTTTCCAGGGTTTTTATTTTTGGAAAAATTATTAATAGAAATTAAGAAGAGTTATTTTGTAATAAAATTCTTGAAGAAAAATACTGGATTACTATTATCGGGTCGAAATAAATTCTCCTTACTTCCAATATTCAGCATCCCTTTTGTACTTTGCGTATTGTGAAAATGTTGCTTGGTTGAAGTTGGTTTAATAAATAAAGAATAAATTCCCGATAATGGAAGTCGTTCTTTTTTCTTGGTATTTTAAAAAGAAACGAAGGTATTTTGTTGAACGAAATCTTCAGAAAGAGGGGGGATTGTAATGAGAACTGAAATTCAAGATTTGTTTAGTGATTACGATTCATTTGCTGGAAAAGTTGCAGATGTTCAATTATCCAATCTATCATTTGATGTATATGAATTTAGAGATAAATCAGCAATGCAAGTTGACTTATTATTCATTAAAAAAGATCAGTTTAATAATATTCAAGAGGCATTTTCTGCAATATTTAAAAAGCAATTGTTTGATGGAGAAGAATGGGATACCAGCGATGAACCAGATTCTTCAGATGAACGGTGGCTAACAGCACTAAAAAAATTCTGGATTAACGAATATTATCCAAGAAAATATATGTGTATAGAGTTAATCAAAGGCGATTTTATAAGTAAATTTAAAAGAGATTTAGCTCACGTGAATGCACCTGAAGCGATGGTTAAAGAACTTTTAAGCAGATTAAATCATATGGAAACAATACAAATACTAAAAGGGCATGTCTATGAATGCATATTTGGAAAATCTGATAGCCATTATTTTTTGTTCGAATGGGGGATATATGATTAGCATTATTACGACTACTAAGGTTTTGGAAAAGTGCACTTAAAATAATGGAGGTGTAAGATAAATAAACAAGGTAGGCTCGACTTCTCAAAAATAGAAATCGAGCCTCTATAATGAAACATGTCAGCATTTTTTGCTTGCTACATACACTCCATACAGATTGAATGCGTAAATACCTAATCTAGTTTTATAAAAAAATAAGTTAAAGTTATCTTTTCCAAAAGGAAACTTAAATCCATCAAGGGTTCCTTTTACTTTCTATCTATCCCTGAACACTGCCTGCCGCTTTTCAATAAAAGCCGAAACGCCTTCTTTCACGTCCTCTGTCTGGAATACTTTGCCGAAATAGCGGGCCTCGATCTCCAGTCCTTCCTCCAGGCTGACATTCAGCCCTTCGTCGATGGCGAGTTTAACATATTGCAGCGCCTTGGCAGAGTGTCTGCTCATTTTACGGGCGAGTGTATAGGCGGCCTGCAGTCCTTCACCTGTTTTTACAACTTCATTTACAAGGCCGATTTCCAGTGCTTTATCAGCTGGGACGGGGTCGCCTGTAAAAATTAATTCTTTTGCTTTGGAGACGCCGATCAGACGGGGAAGACGCTGCGTACCTCCTGCGCCGGGGAATAGACCGAGCTTTACTTCTGGGAGGCCGATTTCTACATGCTCCTCTGCAATTCTGAAATCACAGCTTAAAGAGAGCTCGCAGCCGCCGCCGAGGGCTAAACCATTTAGGACACAGATGGTCGGATGGGGGAGGTTCATGATGGCATCTAATGGTTCTTGCAGGAACTTTGAGCCGCGATAGGCAACTTCTTCTCCGTTTCCGATGAGGTCCGGGAACGACTTGATATCGCCTCCTGCCATAAAAGCTCTCGTTCCTTGACCTGTAAGAATGACGATCTTAGTTTCACCATGCTTGCGAAGCTCGGAAGTAACTTGAAGCAGCCCGTTAACCACATCTGCATCTAATATGTTCATCGGCGGATTGTTAATGGTGATCGTAGCAATCCCTTCTTCTATGTGAAGCAGCACTTTTTCCATCCTTACACCCCCTCTGTCGTCAGGTTGCTATTTTTATACATTTCACGCAGCTCAAATTTTTTGACCTTGCCGGAAGGAGTTCTCGGAATTTCGTCAATGAATACCACTTTCTTCGGTACTTTATACTTCGCTAAATATCGCCGGCAGAAGGTGATCAGCTCTTCTTCGGTTGCTTTTTTTTCTTCCTTCAAGACAATGACGGCGCATACTGCCTCCAAATATTTCGGGTCAGGAATAGCAATAACAGACGCTGTATGAACGGATTCGTGACGATAAAGAACATCCTCAATTTCAACCGCATAAATATTTTCGCCGCCGCTTCGGATCATGTCCTTCTTCCTGCCGACAATCGAAAGGAATCCATCATTATCATACATACCAAGATCACCTGTTTTGCACCAGCCGTTAGAAAAGGATTTTGCAGTTTCCTCTGGTTTTTGCCAGTAGCCTTCGGATACGCCGGGGCTCTTGATCCATACTTCCCCGACCTCACCTGTAGGGATAGGTTGTTCATCATCATTCATTAACCGAATTTCTGTCAGCGGGAGGGGTTTGCCTACTGAACCGGATTTTTGCAGAGCGTTCGCTGCATCAAGACAGGCAGCAATTGGCTGCCCTTCTGTTAGTCCATACACTTGTACAATACCAACGTGAGGATAAAGTTCATATGCTCGTTCAATCGCCCATGGCATAAGCGGGTCGCCACCCGTATAGATTGTGTTTAAGTGCTGCAGATGGTAATCTGCTAGATTCGGCAAGTTCAGCATTTCGTAAATCATGAATGGGAAAAGAAATAGATCCGTCACCTGTTCTTTTTCCACAACGTTCAGTACACGGCTAATAGCAAATCCACCACTTTTTGTGATAATGACGGTACCTCCGCTTAGCAGGACGGGCAGAGCAATATCTTCCATAGCACCTACATGGTAGAGAGGACCAGTTGTCATAGCAGTTTCATCACCTGTAAATCCCCATTTCATGATCTGGATGGTACTGAACCAGAAGGTCGTATTATGTGTCCAAAGCGCACCCTTTGGATGACCCGTTGTCCCTGAGGTATACATGAGCATGACAGGATCCTGAAGGGAAATATCAATATCAAGGATGTCAGCATCAGAGCCTTTTTCCAGTTCATCACTGGATAATGTCCAGTCGAATTTCTCTTCACCAAAGGCGATGTACTGTCTAATCTGCAGGTGGGGCTTCAGTGGCTCTACTTTTTCAAGGAGTTCTGTGTGTGCGCATAATATCTTCGTTTTAGAATCCTTTAGGATATAATCTAGTTCCGTTGGCGTCAGTCGGAAATTAATACGGACAGCAATAGCACCTATTTTTCCAATGGCAAAATACAAGGCGAAGTACTCTAAACAGTTGAAGAGCAAAAGGCCGACACTGTCTCCTTTTTTGACTCCAAGCTCCCGAAGTTTACGGGCATACGTGTTGGAGCGAAGATGTAATTCACGATAGGACCATTTTTCTCCGCCTTCAAACTGAATAGCAATTTTGTTTGGATTTTCAGCTGATTTCCTATTTTCAGTAAAGTATCCGATATTCATGGAACCCCTCCTCTTTTGCTTTATAATTCTACTTAATGTATCATATATTTTCAAATATTCATAAATTTTATATTTTATTATTTCTTTTGAAGAATAATGCGATGTCATTTTTAATTTTTGATTCAGCATTAAATTATTTTTCAAAATATAATTTTTTTCAGTGAAACATAGAATATTTATAAAATTAGGGTATGAGATAGAAAAAAATGTTTTATTACATTTTTTTCTCTTTTATGTATCAAAAATGTTAAGGGGGTATGGTGTATGTTGGGGTTCATTGGTTTGTTGGGGGGATTAGCGTTACTTATTTATTTGACGGTGAGAGGGTTTAATATCCTGATTGCTGCCCCGTTTGCAGCGCTGTTCGCTGGGGTTTTAAGCGGTCTTACAATTTTCCCGCAGATGGCTGCCGAGGGGGAGACAAGCCTTATTACAGGGTATATGACTGCTTTTACAAACTTCATTTCTTCCTGGTGGCTTATGTTTTTGGCGGGTGCTATTTTTGGAAAGGTCATGGAGGACAGTGGAGCAGCAGACAGTGTATCTAAATGGATAGTCGAGAAAATCGGAATCCGTTTTGCGCTTGTGGCCGTTGTGGCGGCCTGTGCCGTTTTGACGTACGGCGGGGTAAGTTTATTTATCGTAGCCTTTTCTGTTTTTCCGATGGCACTCAGTTTATTTAAGCAAGCAGATATTCCGCGGCGATTCATACCGGCAGCCATGGCCTTTGGTTCTGTAACATTTACAATGACGTCCGCCGGATCACCGGAAATTCAGAATTGGATTCCGATTGAATATTTGGGAACAACGCCGTATGCCGGGTTAGAAGTTAGTATAATAGTGGCTATTTTTATGATTGTTTTCGGTTATCTCATGCTAAGCTGGATCATTCGCCGGGCAAAGGCAAAAGGGGAATATTTTATCGCACAGGAGCAGGATCAATTTAATTTGACGGAAAGTGCCAAGCTGCCGAATCCTGTTTTAAGCGTACTGCCGCTTCTAGTTGTACTTCTTATCTCTTACTTCTTCCATGACTCGCTTGGTACGTCAGCGCTTATCATCGCGCTGCTTGGCGGTATTTTGACGACATATCTTGTAAGCTTTAACTATATGAAAAATCGCGAAAAAGCAGTGGCTGATGGCGCATTAGGAGCTGTTATTGCGATTGCCAATACGGCAGCTGTAGTTGGATTTGGCGGTGTAGTAAAGGAAACGGAATCCTTCCAGACGGCTGTTAGCTGGGTAACGGATCTGCCGGGCTCTCCTTTGATTGGCGGCGCTTTTGCAGTAGCAATTATCTGTGGTTTAGCCGGGTCATCTTCCGGCGGACAGGCGATTGCATTGCCTTTAATTGCACCACACTATTTGGATATGGGCGTTGACCCGGAAGCATTGCATCGTGTAGTGGCCATTTCTTCAGGCTCATTAGATACGCTTCCTCATAGTGGTTACGTAGTCACAACCATTACTTCCATTGCGAATGAATCTTATAAGGATGCATATCCTGCATTTGGATTAATGACCGTTATCCTTCCAATATTAGGAACAATATTAGCTGTGATCTTATTCTCGGTCGGCCTATAACGATAGAAAGGGTCTAAGTTGAAGACCTGTTGAAGAAAGAGATGATACGATGAACAAAATCAGCATAATTGGCGCCGGCACGATGGGGCATTCGATCGCTCTAACGGTTGCTTGGCGAAATTTATCCGCTGTAATCTATGCAATGGATGAAACAGAAGTAGACAGAGCAACCGAAAGTATTCGGCAAAAGGTAGATACATTAGTGCAGACTGATCTGCTGACAGAGGAGGAAGGTAATCAGCTTTTACGTAATCTCCAGTTCACTACATCATTGATGGACTGTATAAATAATACCGATTTTATTATTGAGGCGGTGCCAGAGAATCTTAAAATCAAGAAAGAGCTATACCAGTCGCTGGAAGCAGTAATCCCAAAAGATGTGCCGGTTGCTAGCAACACTTCAGGCATACCAACCAGTTCTCTATCTTCAGAAATGCTTTACCCGGAACGCTTCATCATCACACATTTTTGGAATCCAGCCCACCTTATTCCACTTGTCGAGGTCGTCCCGGGGACAGCGACGAATGAGGGTACAGTTAAACAGACGCTGGAAATGCTGGAGCTGTTAGGTAAAAAGCCGATTCTAGTAAAGAAAGAAGTCCCAGGCTTTATCGGCAACCGGCTGCAGTTTGCTTTGTTTCGAGAGGCTCAGTACTTATTGAGTGAAGGAGTTGCCAGCAAGGAGGATATCGATTTGGCTGTTACGCACAGCATCGGTCGGCGTCTGCCAATGACCGGTCCGCTGATGTCTGCTGATTTCACTGGATTGGATGTCGCAGTCGCGATCAGCGAGTATTTGTATGAAGACCTATGTAACGATAGAAAGCCGAGCTCTCATATGACACAATTTATTGAGAGCAATCAATTAGGCGTGAAAAGCGGGCAAGGTTTTTATAAGTGGGATGAAGAAGAAATAAACAAAGTCAGTAAAAGACGCGAGCAATTATTGATTGAATTTTTAAAGTTAGATACACAAAAGGGGAGTGGGAAGCTTGAAAGATAAAGTAATATTCATTACGGGTGCTGCAAGAGGAATTGGTTATGAAATCGCTCAGTCCTTCCTAGAAGAAGGTGCGAAGGTGATGATTTCAGATATCAATGAAGAGAGCTTGGAAAAGGCACTGGAAGGTCTTTCTGAAAATGCATCAGGCATCGTATGTGATGTCTCCAAAGAAGAGGATGTAAAAAGAGCGATAGATGCTACGGTCGAGCGATTTGGCTCAATTGATATCCTGATTAACAATGCAGGCTTGCAGCATGTAGCAATAATTGAGGATTTCCCTGCTGTAAAATTTGAGCAAATGCTGAAAATTATGCTCGTCGGGCCTTTTCTCACAACAAAGTATGCACTCCCATATATGAAGGAGAAGAATTTCGGGCGAATCATGAATATTGCTTCCATTAATGGGTTGATCGGCTTTGCCGGGAAATCTGCTTATAATTCAGCAAAGCATGGGGTGATCGGTCTTACGAAGGTAACAGCCTTAGAGACAGCTGAATATAACATTACAGCCAACGCCATCTGCCCAGGATATGTTGATACTGCGCTTGTGCGAGGGCAGTTCGAGGATTTGGCCAGAACACGGAACATATCGACGGAGCAGGTGCTTGATGAAGTGTTATTCCCATTAATTCCGCAAAAACGTCTGCTGGAGGTAGCAGAGATTGCCTCCTTGGCAAAATATTTAGCAAGTGAGGAATCACGGGGGATGACGGGGCAATCACTCGTTTTAGACGGGGGCTATACAACACAATAGGGAAGTTTCAAAAGAATGAAATGAATAAAAACAGTCGAAGTGTAAGTATCTTCGACTGTTTTTTGATGAGTGGAGGTGTGTTTTCTTCAAAAATCAACCTATAGTTGACAAACAATCGTAAAGTAAACGATTGTTCGCTACTTTTACCGCTAAATTTTGGATATAGTAGCGGTAGGGAGTTGATGAAATGAAAAACCTTCAGTTTTCAGCAGTAGTCGCAAACAGACGGAAGGAGATGGGGTTGAAGCAAGAGCAGGTCGCCCAGTATATTGGTGTCTCAAGAGCAGCAGTATCAAAGTGGGAAAAGGGCCTAAGCTATCCGGATATTACACTTCTGCCAAAGCTGGCGACCTACTTTAATATATCGATTGATGCATTGCTTGGGTATGAGCCTCAAATGACAAAGGAGCGGATTGGCAAGACATATGCCGATTTAGCGAGGCGATTCAGTGAGCAGCCATTTGAGGAGGTCCAGAAGGAAATCGAGCAGCTGCTGGCAGAGTATTATTCCTGCTTTCCGTTTGTATTGAAAATGGCCCAGCTGTATTTGAACTATCATCCACAGGCAATAGATCAGCAGCAGGTGCTAAACAGGATTTTAGAACTTTCTGAACGTGTGAAGGAATACAGTGGTGACCATCTTTTAATTAATGAAGCGGTCATGTTTGAAGCGTATGTCAAGCTGGTACAGGGAGCACCGGCAGAAGTCTTGGAAATTCTAGGCGAGAATGTATATATCGAGCTGGGGGCCGATCAGCTGATTGCTACTGCCCATCAAATGCTGGGTGATGTGAAAAAGGCAAAAGAGATATTGCAGGTAAGCCATTACCAGCATGTTATCGCCACTATCGGCAATGCAGCGGAAAGTCTGCCTTTGGAAGTTTTGAACGAATCGCATTTTGACGAAATCGTACACAGGATGCAAGAGATGATTAGGCTGTTCCAAGTCGAACAATTAAATGTGAATACAGCACTTGTTTTTTATCTGAAGGCAGCGATGGGTTATGCCATGCAAAACCGTACAGAGAAGGCCCTGGAGATGATTGAAGTCTATTGTCAAATATGCTACCGTCTGGAGTTTCCATTGAGGTTGCAAGGGGATAACTATTTCTATCTGTTATCCGACTGGATTGAAGATAAAATCCAAACGTGCGGGCAGGCGCCGCGTGATGATCTGTCCATTAAGAAGGATTTAGTAAAAACAATGGCAAACAACCCGGCATTCGAGAGCTTATACGGGCACCCTACTTATAAATCGCTCATGAGTAATTTAAAGCATCATCTGCACATCGAGGAGGAACTTTAAATGGAAGAACTAGCAAATATCAATTGGGGGTTAATTGCCCCGCTTATAGTCGTTCAGGCTATTTTGATGATAGTGGCTTTAACCGATCTAGTTCGCATTCATGCAACGAATGGGCCGAAATGGGTATGGGCTTTAGTCATTATATTCGCTAATCTAGTCGGCCCGGTCATCTATTTCATTGTTGGGAGAAAATCATCATGATTACAGTGAGTAATTTAACAAAGACATTCGGAGCGCAGACGGTGGTATCGAATGTCTCCTTTACACTTGAACCAAATACAGCGACAGCCTTAATCGGACCGAATGGAGCAGGAAAGACGACGACCTTGTCCATGCTGACAGGGCTGTTAGCACCGACAAGCGGTTCAATTGAGATAGCCGGCGTAAAGGATATCCGCAGGGAAATAGGCTTTCTTCCTCAATATCCTCAATTTTATCCTTGGCTGACAGCGCTCGAGTTCACGGAAATGGCTGCCAAATTAAGCGGGGTGCCCGCGTCAGCAGCTAAAAAGGAAGCAGAAAGAGTACTTACTTTTGTTGGTTTAGAGGAGGCAATGAAGAAAAAAACCGTTACGTTTTCAGGTGGTATGAAACAGAGGCTCGGCATGGCCCAGGCTATTGTCCATAAACCGAAACTTCTACTGCTTGATGAACCGGTGTCGGCATTGGATCCAGTAGGCAGACGTGAAATTATGAATTTATTGAAGGAGCTGCAGCAGCAGACGACGATTCTCTATTCTACACATATTTTGAATGATGCAGAGGAGATGACCGACCAACTGCTATTCTTAAGAAAAGGGGAGCTAGTCGAGTCGGGATCCCTTACAGAAGTATGTACCAAATTTGAGTCCCCGCGTTATCGGATAGAGTTTGCGACACAAGAGGACGCATTACAATTTGCTTCGCAGTCGCAGCTTTCCGCTACTGTAACCGGTTCATCGGTGTATGTGGAAATCATAGAAGAACGACCGACGATGCAGCAGTTATTGGAGCGGCTTGTCGCCTCAAAGTTTGCCGTTACTAAAGTGGAACGTGTAACAGCGAGCCTGGAGGAAATATTTATGAAGGTGGCGGGACAATGAATACTTTTTTGACGTTGTTTACGAAGGAATTCCGAGAGGCTTGGCGCAGCCTGAAGTTTGTGTGGATGCCGCTGCTTTTCATTGTGCTTGGCATTATGGATCCTCTTACCAATTACTTTATGGAAGATATTTTAGGAGCTGTCGGCAATTTGCCGGAAGGGTTTATGCTGACAATGCCTGAACTGCACCCGATTGATGTTCTCTCTGCCTCTACCAGTCAGTTCCAATCTATTGGTTTAGTAGTCCTTGTCGCGACAATGGCTAGTGCCATTAGCCGGGAGCGACAAAACGGAATGGCAACGCTGCTGTATGTACGCCCGATTTCTTTTACCGCTTTGTTTATGAGCAAATGGGCTGTCGCAAGTTTATTGGGGATTGTCAGTGGGGTGGCAGGATACGCAGGAAGCCTGTATTATACGACGCTGTTATACGGGTCGGTAGAGTACGGAGCATTTATGAAAATGCTTGGTACTTACTGTATTTGGATTCTTTTTGTAACGGCTGTGACGCTTGCTTGCAGTGCCATGTTCAATACGGCGATCTCTATGACATTGGCCATCCTTCTCCTGCCATTTGGTTTAATGATAGATTCAATAATCGGCAGTTTCTGGAGTTTGAGTCCGTGGAAGCTTTCTGCCTATGGAGTACAATTTATCAGTGGTGGAACGAGTGAGTACTATACAGCGACAGTAGCTTTAACATTAGCTCTTATGATTAGCGCTGTGCTGCTCGGCATTTTGTTCTCAAAAAGAAATGCGGCTACAGCAAAAATATAGAAAAATATTACAAAAAGAATAAGTAGTTTTTATTATGTTTTTTCCATCAAACTGAAGAAGCAGCCTCTCTTACAACAGGAGGGCTGCTTTTTCTATATTTAAATATAAGAAAATTAGGAATATAATAAAGAAAGAGCAAAGGGAAGAAAGGTGAGCCTGCTATGACCGTGAAAAATTCGGATCGCTTTTTGACGGCGTTTAACCGGATTGACCATCAGATGCGGGATATTGCAGGAGTAAGAGACTATATGCCGTTTTACCGTCTAATTGATCAGGCGAAAAAGAAGAGTCTGCTCGTTCGGAAATATGAGGATGATTTACGTGCTTATGCGGATTTACGGAATGCAATTGTCCATCATCGAACATCGATGGAATTTGTCATTGCAGAGCCCCATATACAGGTAGTCGAGCAGATTGAGCATATTGATGAGGCATTGACCCGTCCGAAGCTTGTAGGACAGATGTTCAGAAAGCAGGTCATGACATTTCAGACGACCGATTCTCTTCAACATACACTAAAGGCCATTCGAAAGAGAAGGTATACACAGTTCCCTGTCTATGAGGGAAAGGTTTTTCGGGGGCTTGTTACAACGGTTGGTATTACGAACTGGCTGGCGAGTTCTATGACTGGAGTACAGCTGCCAAAAAAATTCCGACATTGCATGATATTTTGCATCATGAAAAGCATGAGGTAAACGATCAATTTATTAGCCGATACATAACGATCTATGAAGCAGAAGAGATTTTTAAGCAAGGTGTAGAGCGCGGCCGCCGCTTTGAAGCGCTGCTTATTACAGAGCATGGCAAACCGCACCAAAAGCTGATTGGGATCATTACGCCAATTGATATTATGAAGGTGGATTAAGGGGAACGCCATTTTTTAAACTAACGTAGAGGGAGCCGTTTTCCAGCACCTGCGCATAGAAAACATCTTCTACCTTCATGACATTTTTCTTTTTTAATTTTTTTATCAGCCAATCTTCTGTGAGATTTAAATTTAATAAGTTCGGTAAAATGACTTTTCCATCATTAATCACTTGAGTAGGAATATATTGAGTAGGTGTGGTACTAGCTTTTACGTCCTGTTTTGTTGCAGCTTCCATACCTGGCTTTTTCATAATACTTAATTCGCCATTTGTTTCGAATACAGCATAATCTACATCGGCCACGGAAAAAACACTTTGTTCACGTAAAAGCATTGATAACTCATCTAAACTGAGCCGTGCTTTTTTTAGATTTTTGGGAAGGATCGTACCGTTTTGAATAAGAATAGTTGGTTTATCATCAAATAGAACACGTAATTTTTCAGATTTAAGGGATAGATAACTAATGAGTATAGTTAGCACTGTCCACCAAATCAGGGCAACAAGGCCGTCCCAAAAAGGTGTTTCTACCTGTGCTGATATTTCAGCTGCAATAGACCCGAATGTAATGCCTGTGACATAATGGAAAAACGTTAATTGGCTGATTTGTTTCTTACCGATAATGCGGGCCAAAAATAAAATAGCAAAAAACGCTCCAGTTGTTCTTATGATCATTTCAAAAAAATTGAATTCCATTTTATCCACTCCTTACACGTTAACTTGAGCGCAAAGAAGGGAAACTATACAGCAATTAAAATACAGAAAGCGTGAAAAACATGACAACAGCTTCAGCAGTAGCAAAACAAAATAACCCTGTATACATAATGATGGTGCTTATTGGCATATGTCATTTAATCAATGATGCAATGCAATCGGTGATACCTGCTATGTTCCCGTTGCTTGAGAGGGATATGGGTCTAAGCTATACACAACTGGGTCTCATTTCCTTTACATTAAATATTTTTGCATCTGTCCTTCAGCCGGTCGTTGGCTTTGTGACAGATAAAAAGCCAATGCCTTATGCGCTCCCAATCGGGATGGTCAGCTCCTTTGTGGGACTGACGATGCTTATTTTGGCGCCGACCTATTGGATGATTTTAATATCTGTTCTGTTTTTGGGGCTAGGGTCTGCAATCTTCCATCCGGAAGGGTCTCGTGTGTCCTTCATGTCTGCGGGAAACAAGCGCGGATTGGCTCAGTCGATTTATCAAGTAGGAGGAAATTCAGGACAGGCATTAGCGCCTCTCATCAGTGCTTTTTTGATTTTACCATTCGGGATGAACGGTGCTGCTGTCATTTTAGTATTGACGGCAATTGGTATTTTCATGCTGACGAAAATTGCCTTATGGTATAAACAGAGATTAGAAGAAGAGAAGCTGGCGAATGTGAAAAAGGTACTTATTTCTTCACTTCCTCCTCTGACGAAAAAACAAGTAGGCATTGCTCTAGGGCTGTTGTTTACTGTCATTTTTGCTAGATCTTTTTATACAACTAACATTACAAATTTTTACGTATTTTATCTGTTGGAAGAATACGGTTTAACGATAAAAGAAGGACAGCTGCTGATCTTTCTCTTCATGGCTTGCGGGGTAGTAGGAACATTTTTTGGCGGTCCGTTATCAGACCGCATTGGTCGTAAAAATGTCATTTTATTATCAGTTGTCGTGCCGATTCCGCTCTGCTTGGCACTGCCTTATGTGCCGCTGTGGCTGGTGGTCGTACTGCTGATTGCTATCGGATCTCTTATTATGATTAGCTTTTCGGTAACCGTCGTTTATGCGCAGGAACTTGTTCCTTCTAAAATAGGCACAATGGCTGGCCTGACAGTAGGGCTGTCGTTTGGGATGGGCGCCATTGGGGCTGTTGCAATCGGGCTGCTCATGGATGTCATAGGGATTGAAAAAACAATTATTATCATTTCACTCCTGCCGCTTTTAATGCTGGTTGCCTTGGCATTGCCGAAAGATGGAGGAGCTGAAGAAGCTAGCAAAGGTTAAGTGTTTTGTAAGCAGAAAGATAAGCAATTCCATGTGGTAGTTACTATTTTTAGAGTAGGAGGCAATATAAATGAAGAACATCTTAGTCACTGGTTTTGACCCATTTGGGGGAGAAAGCATCAACCCGGCATTAGAAAGCATCAAGCAATTAAAAGGCTTGCTCGTTGGTGAGTATCAAGTAGTCATTCGTGAAATTCCAACCGTATTTGGACTATCTTGTGAAAGGTTAATCGAAGCTGTAGAGGAAACTAATCCGGACATTGTAATTTGTGTTGGTCAAGCTGGCGGCAGACCAGATATTACGGTAGAACGGGTGGCGATTAACGTAAATGATGCCCGCATCCCGGATAATGAGCACAATCAGCCGATTGATACACCTATAATCGAAGGAGGACCAGTCGGTTACTGGTCTACGCTTCCGATTAAAGCGATGGTAAAGGATATGAGAGAAAGCGGCGTTCCAGCCTCTATCTCGCAGACAGCCGGGACCTTTGTCTGTAACCATCTATTTTATGGTCTGATGCATTATGTAGCTCAATCCGGAAAAGCAATACGAGGCGGGTTTATCCATATTCCGTTTCTCCCGGAACAAGCAGTCCATCATACCGGTCAACCACATATGTCAATGGAGACAATCGTAAAAGGATTAAAAGTGGCAATCGAATCCGCTGTAAATTATGAGAAGGATTTATTGATTTCTGGTGGGCAGGTAAGCTAGGGCATAGAAAATTTAAAATAGATATCGGTAATTTGAAAATGTATTTATCCTAAATAAAAAACAACGGCAAATCAATTGCCGTTGTTTTTTTGTGTATGGGGAGGATCTCCTCACATATCTTCTACAATGAGATAAGCCATACGAATTGGTCCGTGTACACCAACAACTAGCTTCATTTCGATATCGGCAGAGTTGCTTGGACCGGTAATGAAGTGAATGGATGATGCCGTATCTGTATTGGCTCGCAGCTGCTGGGCAGCTTGGGTCATACGGGGGACAATGGTGCTCTTTGGAATGATCGCAATGGAGTTTGACGGGAGATAAGATAGCGACCGGCCAATGTCTTTGCTTGTCTGAACAACGATCGTCCCGGATTCTGCTAGCGTAATATCACTAATTACGACCCCAATATTGGCCTGTTCAGCTATTTTCACATTAATATTTTCTTTTTCATAAGCCCATTCATGCATCATAGGATTATTCATAAGCAGGGAAGTAAGCCCTAGTTCCTCAAAGCGAGCGTCTTTGCTGTAAATTCCTGTTCCTCCTCCAAATGTCTCTACCGTCTCCTGAAAAACATTTGGAAGCTCGGCTATTGTACATGTTAACGCGGTAGTATGAATATTCATACACTGTTCAATAAGTACGTGCACCAGCTCATTTTGTGATTGGCCCTTGAGTACCGATGCTTGTGGGTTATATTGCCAAATACGCTCAGGCTTCTCCGTCGACGGAGAGCGTCCAAGGCGTCCGGCGATGTCAGCAAGAAATTGCTCGCGGTTTGTAATTGTCATCGCTGTTCACCGTCCTTCCCGCGTTTTTCAAACCAATCCCGGAAGCGCTCTTTATTTGGAGCAGGGAATTCACGAATATCTGTCCATGCCTTTAAAGGACCTGGCCCCCTAGAAATAGTATCTCCTTTTCCGAAAGGCTTCATAGCGGCCGATGCCATTTTTGAACCGAATCGATAAAGGGCGCTTGATGCAGTCCCAAAGCCGAATGCATTCATTAATGCTGTCTCACTAACCGGTGCACGCCCTTCTCGTTCTACTATGACTTCCCGGTGCTTGTGCAGCAGCTGATGGAGCGGAATTTTCACCGGGCATACATCCGTACAGGCACCGCAAAGCGTTGAAGCATAGGGAAGCTCTTTATAGTCATCGTATCCACCGAGAAGGGGAGAAAGGACTGCCCCAATTGGACCTGAATAGATAGAACCGTATGAGTGTCCTCCGATTTGACGATAAACTGGACACACATTGATACAGGCAGCACACCGAATGCATTGCAGAATCGGTTCAAATTCACTTCCTAAAATGGAAGACCTTCCGTTATCGACGATAACAAGGTGAAACTCTTCTGGGCCATCGACTTCCAGTGGTTTCCTAGCGCCTGTCAGAACGGTAATATAGCTAGTCAGCTTTTGTCCGACCGCACTCCGTGTTAACAGACTAACAAGTACTTCCATCTCCTCGAATGTGGGGGCGAGCCGCTCCATTCCCATAACAGTAATTTGTGTTTTAGGGAGGGCAGTGACAAGGTCGGCATTTCCCTCATTTGTCACGAGACAGACGGAGCCTGTTTCTGCGACAGCAAAATTGCATCCTGTAATACCAATATCTGCTGTAAGAAAATGCTCGCGCAGTACATGCCGTGCATGCAGAGCAAGCTCCTCAGGAATAGAGGAATTGACGTACCCGTTTTTCTCGGCGAAGACCTCCCGAATTTGCTCTTTATTTTTGTGAAGAGCAGGCGTCACGATATGGGAAGGAGGCTCATGATCATCCAATTGCAAAATATATTCCCCAAGATCCGTTTCAATTACTTCACAGCCAGCTTGCTTTAAATGATCGTTTAAGCTGATTTCTTCCGTTACCATCGATTTGGCCTTTACAACCTTTTTGGCCTGCTTTTTTTGGGCAATAGAAACGATGTAATCATTTGCCTCTTCTGCTGTACGGGCAAAAAATACATGGCCGCCCTGTTTTTCTACATTTTCACTCAGCTCATATAAGTAATAGTCCAGGTTTGAAAGAACATGCTGGCGGATTTCCTCTCCGTGATTTCGCCATTCCTCCCAATTGCCTAGCTCTTCAGCCGCAGCAGCACGGCGGGTCTGAAAGCGATGTTGTGCAGAAGAAACCGCATTCCGCATGAATTCATTTTGAAGGTTTTCGTCCACCCGATTTGGAAACTGCTCATTGGAAATTTTCATAGCCATACCCATTCCTCCTTTACACCATATTGAGTATTTCTGCGATATGCTTCGTCTCGACCTGTAGGTCCTGGCGTCTCATTCGTCCGCCGATATTCATTAGACAACCCGCGTCAGCACCAATTAAATAGTGCACACCAGTGGATTGGATATTCATAACTTTTTCATCTACCATTTGCTCCGAAATTTTTCCCATTTTTACTGAAAAGGTACCTCCGAATCCGCAGCAATTTTCCTTTAACGGAAGCTCGATGATCTCCAGTCCTTTTACATGCCTTAAAAGCGTAAGCGGAGCACTTTGTACTTGTAATAAGCGTGTCATATGACAAGAAGGGTGGTAAGTAGCCGTTCCTTCAAGTTTCGCACCTACATCCTCAATTTTTAGCACGTCCACAATGAATTGCGAGAGTTCGTATGTCTTCATAGCCAGTTTCTCTGCTCGTTCTTGCCAAAACGGTTCATCCTCAAACAAATGGGGATATTCCTTCAACATATAAGCGCATGAGCCTGAAGGACAGACGACATATTGTGCGTTTTCAAAAGCACGAATCGTATGCTTCATTGTCTCGCGGGAGGCCTTTACATAGCCGCTATTGTAAGCCGGCTGCCCACAGCATGTTTGCCCTTTTGGAAAATCAATCGTACAGCCGAGTCTTTCTAACAGTTCCACTGTGCTTTTTCCAATGTTGCTTTGAAATAAATCCACTAAACATGTAGCAAATAATGAAACTTTCATGAAATCACTCCTTTTTTTCACTGTACAGCTTGTGTGAACGGAAGTCAACAGGTCATCTGATGACTAGTATAAATGAACGCTATATAGATTTATTTCTGTAAAACGAGTATTTTTAGTTAAAAATCATCGTTTTTACAGTGGCGAGATGGCGGGACATTGCTTCTTTGGCGCCGCGGTCATCCTTTCGTTCGATTGCCTTATAAATAGCTATATGTTCATCATGCAGCTGTTCTAGTGCTTGCGGATTTGTAGTACCCAGCAATACCCTTGTTTGTTGAATTTGGTCGGCGAGGGGCTTGGAAATATGTTCAAGCATCGTCACGAGCAATTGGTTGTCCGCTGCTTTAGCGATGGTCGTATGGAATAAAAAGTCCGCCTCGCTGCTTGCCTGATGATCTGTTAATGCCTCGCTCATGATGTGAATGGCTTTCTGTAGTGTCATTAGCTGATCTTGTGAACGGCGTGTAGCTGCTTTTTCAATTACACCGAGTTCCAGCAATTCCCGAACTTCAAAAATTTCTTCTATATCCTTTTTATCAAACAGAGCAGAGGGGGGCATTTGAATCGTAATGTCTTCGGTACTTAACTGCCTGACAAATGTACCTTCTCCATGACGAATTTCAATTAATCCCTTAGCCTGCAAGGACATAAGCGCTTCTCGGATAGCTGAGCGTCCTACATCAAAACTTTTTGCTAGCTGCTCGACGGAATCAAGACGCTCACCCGGTAAAAGTTTTTTATCAATCATTTGATATTCGATTGCCTCTGCTACTTGTTCATAAAGTTTTTTTTGCCTGATTTTTTTATAGTCCATTATTCATCGCTCCTGTAATGGCTTTGAAAAAAGCTGTTTCCTATAGGAAACAGCTTACATGCCGGGATTTAATGACGGTTTTGCGCCATCCGGTATTTTTTCTGGGTTAACGACAATCGCCTCTGTAATCGTCAACTCATGCATTTTATTATTGTACGTAAACTTGAAGATACCGTTATCAAAGTCTGTCCCGATTTCTTTAAAGAAAATCCCTTCGATAGAGGCAAATTTAGGACATGTGAAAGCGACCTTGAAATGGTCTTCTGTTTCGACCAGATAAGCACGTACGCCTTTTTCGTATACATCATAGGAATCATCCTCTGTCGGGCGTTTGATGGATACAATGTGGAAGTCGACAAATGGGACTTCCTTCAATAATACATTTAGGAAGGAACCTCTTGTAATCTCCTCCCAGCGGCTTTGTGCACTTTGGCCGACGATGATTTGTGTAATGTCATAATTGCGGGCTATTTCGTTGACAACTTTTTGAATCGGGCGCTTCTCGTTATCTTTGACGATAAATTCTTCTACCTGAAGCTCTTCTGCAAGCTGTCTCCATTGCTCAATATAGCCCGATTTTTCCGCATCGAATGCGTCCAGCGGTTTTGTATCTACTGTTAGCACATATAATGGGCAATCCAGTAATGTTGCTAGTTTGTGTCCTCTACGAATCAGCCGTTCCCCATTTAATCCGTAGTACACACAAACTAAAATGCTTTCATCCATTCGGCCTCTCAAATGCTTCATTTCAGTTTGCACCTCTTTTAAATATTTGAAATTATACCTAATCAATGTGTCCAATAATTCGAGAAAATTAGTATGAATAAGTGAAAAATAGGCTTAATGCAGTGCAATGCACCCATTTCTATTGTATACTTAACATGTATGGCATATTGGATTTTTGTAATTTATTTTTAAAAATATTAAAATCGAAACAATTTGCAACATTGAAGTTTACTTTCTTACTTATGAAACAATATTATGAAGTGAGTTAAATCTTTAGTCAAGTCCGTTTCTTATTTTCATTTTTCACTTCTTCTAACAGGAGTCTCTCACCTTAACAGGCAGGAGAGATAAAAGAGGAATCCCTCTATCCGGCAGATGCCTTACGGTCTGTATAAAAGAAGTGATAGCCTCCGGTGAGTTATGCGATTCGGAAGGGCATTCTTGAAAAGGAAGTCAGCCTAAGTTCGTCGCATCACGCGATAACGGGTGACTGACAGACATTTATATGAGCCCATTCACAAAAATGAATCCTGACTCAATTGCGGCAAGGCGTAATTGATTTCATAAAGTACCAGTTTCGATATTCTTGGGGGGTTTTAGTTTGTGACGATTATTTTTGCCATCTTACTTCCATTTATCGTAGCCGCATGTATTCCTTTTGTATATAGGCGATTTACGAATTTGCATATCGGCTGGTTCGTGCTAGCGGTACCGGTCATCTTATTTGGACTTTTAGCTACATATATCCCTCGTATTGCAAAAGGTGAAACCTACACCTATACAATTGAGTGGATTCCCTCGTTCCATATAAATTTCACCACCTATTTAGACGGTCTAAGCATGATTCTTGGGCTGCTTATTACTGGTGTCGGAAGTTTAGTCATTTTATACTCGATTTTTTACCTGTCGACAAAAGAATCACTACATCACTTTTATTGCTACCTGCTGCTCTTTATGGGAGCCATGCTTGGGGTAGTCCTATCAGACAATTTAATGGTCCTTTATGCGTTCTGGGAACTGACAAGTGTATCTTCGTTCCTGTTAATAGCATTTTGGCATCACCGGAAAGCTTCGCGTGCAGGAGCGCGTAAAGCAATGACAATTACCGTTATAGGCGGTGTAGCAATGCTTGTTGGGTTTTTGCTGCTATATGCCATCGGCGGCACGTTCAGCGTCAGGGAGCTCATTTCCCAGGCAGACATGCTGCAGAGTCATGTCTTATTCGTTCCGGCAATGCTGCTTGTTCTGCTCGGGGCATTTACAAAGTCTGCCCAATTTCCATTTCATATTTGGCTGCCTGATGCCATGGAGGCACCTACTCCTGTATCCGCATATCTTCATTCTGCGACAATGGTTAAGGCAGGAATCTATTTAGTTGCTCGTACAACCCCTATTTTCGGCGGTCATGAGGTATGGTTCTGGACCGTAAGTGTAATCGGCCTTGTAACGCTTTTCTGGGGTTCCTTTAATGCAGTAAAACAATTCGATTTAAAAGCATTGCTTGCGTATTCGACGGTCAGTCAGCTTGGATTGATCATGTGCTTATTAGGGCTTGGATCTGCAGCACTGCACCTCGGTTATTCCACAGAGTCGGTGATTTATACGCAGGCAACATTCGCTGCGCTGTTCCACTTGATAAATCATTCAACATTTAAGGGAGCCCTGTTTATGATGGTCGGAATAGTCGACCATGAAGTGGGGACACGTGATATCCGTCGCTTGGGCGGATTAATGGCACTTATGCCGTTTACTTTTACAATAGCGGTAATCGGAAGTTTTTCTATGGCAGGTCTTCCACCGTTCAATGGGTTTTTAAGTAAGGAAATGTTCTTTGCCGCTACTTTGCACATTACAGAGCTAAATATCTTCTCACTTGAAGCATTTGGCATGCTGTTTCCTATCATTGCATGGATAGCAAGTGTGTTGACATTTGTCTACTGTATGATCATCGTTGCTAGGACTTTCCTTGGAAAGGTGAAACCGGAGCGTCTGGAAAAGCCTCCGCATGAAGCGCCATTTGGCATGCTTATTTCGCCATTCATCTTAATTGCGCTTGTAATCGGTATTTTCTTATTCCCAAATGTATTAGGGCACTATATACTGCAGCCGGCGATGGCAAGTGTTTACCCTGGTTTCCCGTCTTCAGAGGAGCTTACGCCTCATATTTATGCATGGCATGGTATCAATACAGAGCTGCTAATGACGGTCGGGGTAGTTGTGCTGGGGATTGTGTTATATCGTACGCTGAAAAAATGGCGTCCGATTTATCGCATTATCCCAGAGCGGTATACACTGAATGCTTTATATGAACGTGTTATTACGACGAGTGAAAATACATCTGGCAGTATAACAAGACGTTATATGAATGGAAATCTATCGTATTACTTTATGTATATTTATATCGTTTTTGTGGCAGCAGTAGCAGGGTACTTCTTGCTTTCTGATGCATTCAGCTGGCAGCCATCCAAGGACTCTTCGGTTCAGTATTATGAGCTCATTCTTGTGTTGGTCATGATTTTTGCGTCTGTTGCGCTGCTATTTGCGAAGGGACGTATCACTTCCGTCCTGTTAAACGGCGTATTAGGGTATTCTGTAGCCTTCTTCTTTGTTATCTTCCGGGCACCAGATCTAGCGCTGACACAGCTTGTCGTAGAATCTGTAACGACTGCATTGTTCTTGATCAGCTTTAAATTCCTGCCGGAGTTAAAACCGGAAAGAACCTCCAAGGCTATTGTCTTTTCAAAAGCCCTTGTGTCTATTTTAGTTGGAGCGACAGTGACATTGATTGGCTTAGCGGTAATGAACTACGAGAAATTTTCTGCTATCTCTGTCTACTTTGAAAATGCTTACGAGCTGGCCGGCGGTAAAAATATCGTCAATGCGATTTTAGGCGACTTCCGGGCATTTGATACGATGCTCGAAGTAGTAGTGCTATTTATCGCGGGGCTTGGCGTTTATACACTTATTAAACTAAAGGCAAAGAAAGGAGATGCAGACGTTGAAAATAAATGATGTCATTTTACGCACAGTCGTAAAAGGTGTTGTATTCATCGTATTGACACTCGGTGTCTACCTCTTCTTTGCAGGGCATAATGAGCCGGGTGGAGGGTTCATTGGCGGGCTTGTGCTTGGCTCGGGTATCGTGCTTTTGTATATTACGTTTGATATCGAGACAGTTCATAGAGGAATGCCTTTTGATTTTAAAAAGGTGGCCGCGCTGGGGGTGCTGCTTGCTACAGGCAGTGCCATTGCTTCTCTTTTCTTTGGCGCACCGTTTTTGAAGCAGGCAGATGATTATTTTGAATTTCCGCTGCTTGGGGAAACCCATTTGACGACAGTCACCATCTTTGAGGCTGGGGTAGCTTTGACAGTTATCGGAACATTGGTGACGATTATTTTAAGTATAAGTGAGGATGAATAGCATGGAATCTTTAATGATGATATTAATTGGTGTTCTTGTAGCAGTCGCTACCTATTTAGTCCTCTCTCGTAAAATCCTTCGGGTCATTATTGGAACAGCCGTGTTATCGCATGCTGTGCATCTGCTGATTTTAACAGTAGGCGGTCTGAAAAAAGGGGATGTGCCGCTGCTTAGCCAGTCGGACGGCCCTTACACAGATGCTCTCCCGCAGGCGCTGATCTTAACGGCTATTGTTATCAGCTTTGCAGTGACGGCTTTTGTTCTTGTTCTGGCCTACCGTATGTATAAAACAAATGACGCAGATGATTTCAGCGAGTTGGGGGGATCATCTGATGAATAATATTATTGTATTGCCGATGATTGTCCCGGTTATTACAGCTATCCTGCTCGTATTTCTTCGTGATTTTATTAAGCTTCAGCGTATTATCAGCCTTATGACGATGGGGTTTGTCATCGGTGTTACGGCCTTATTGCTTGGTCTTGTACAATCCGGGGGGATTATGAAGCTGGACTTCAGCGGATGGCTCCCTCCATATGGCATCCTTTTTGTAGCGGATTCATTTGCGCTCATACTTGTCTTAACGGCTAGTATCATCACAGCCATTTGCTTGATTTATGCATTCGCTACCATTGGTGAACGCCATGAGAGGATGTTTTTCTATCCATTTGTGCTGTTCTTAATTGCCGGAGTAAATGGATCATTCCTAACAGGAGACATTTTTAATTTGTTCGTCTGTTTTGAGGTGATGCTGCTTGCGTCGTATGTACTAGTTGCACTGGGCGGGGAGAAGGTACAGCTGCGAGAGGCGCTCAAGTATGTCTTAATCAATGTAGTCGCTTCCTGGCTGTTCCTTGTGGCGCTGGCTTTCCTATACGGGACAGTAAAGACATTAAATATGGCACATATTGCACAGCGAGTTGCCGAATTAGGACAGGACCCAATCCTTACGACAGTGTCGATTCTATTCTTGATTGTCTTTGCGTTAAAGGCAGGGCTATTATTGTTCTTCTGGCTGCCAGGTTCCTATAGTGTGCCGCCTACAGCGGTACAGGCACTGTTTGCTGCATTGCTGACAAAGGTCGGCGTCTACGCATTATTCCGTACGTTTACATTGATGTTCCCATTGAATCAGGAGGTTACACATTTAATCATTGGTATAATGGCGGGTCTTACCATTATAGCAGGCTGTATGGGGGCGCTTGCTGGGAAGGATGTCCGCACGATTGCTACTTATAATGTAATTATCGCGATTGGGTTTATCCTCATCGGCCTAGCTACAGGTACAGAGACAGGCTTTGCCGGCTCTATTTATTATCTAGTTCATGATATGTTTGCAAAAGCATTGCTCTTCTTATTAATCGGTACGATGGTATATTTGACTGGCGAAGTCATCGTAAAAAGGATGAGCGGGCTTATTCGAAACTATCCATTGTTTGGTTGGATTTACTTTATTGTAATGTGTGCTCTTGCCGGCATTCCACCACTAAGTGGATTTATCGGGAAGCTGTTGATTGGACAGGGAGCAATCGAAGGTGAAAATTTTGTGCTGCTGGCATTAGGCTTTGCTTCCAGCATCATTGTATTATACTCACTATTACGTATTTTACTAGCGTCGTTCTTCGGAGAGACGACGATCAGCGAGGATCATCAGAAGCCGATTCCCAAGTTGGCGATGACAGCGTTCTCCTTACTGGCGCTTTGCCTCATAGTTCTGGGAGTAGGGGCCGAGGCATTCGCACCATTTATTGAAGACGCAGCAAAAACATTGGCTGATCCGAGCATCTATATAGAAGCTGTTTTAGGAAATAGTGAGTAAAGGAGGGTGAGCATATGTTAGGACAATTTGTATTAAACTTATTTATTGCTGCATTATGGTTTCTATTAAAGGATGATCCGCAAGCCGATTTTTCCACATTTGTAGCAGGATTTCTTGTAGGGATCGTCATTCTATATGCGATGCACCGATTCTTTGGTACACGCTTTTACCTGCGTCGTGTAGAGAAAATTATCAAGCTCATCCTCCTCTTTATTCAAGAGCTCATCCTATCGAGTATATCAGTCCTTCGGTGGGTACTCTCCCCAAAGTTAAATATTACCCCGGGGATTTTCACCTATGAGACAAAGCTGGAAGGTGATTGGCAGGTGACGGCGCTTGCACTGCTTTTAACACTTACACCGGGTTCTGTCGTCATGGAAGTATCGGAGGAAGGAAACCTCTTCTACATTCATGCAATGGACTTAGAAGAGGCAAAGGATTCAATTGTCCGTTCCATCGGAAAATTTGAACGGGCCATTTTGGAGGTGACGCGCAATGATTGAGAAAATAATGCTCGTATCGCTTGCGCTATTTATGGTAGCAATTGCACTGCTGCTCTACCGTATCGTAAAGGGGCCGACCTTGCCTGACCGTGCAATTGCGATTGATACAATTGGCGTAAACCTTATCTCGGCGATTGCTATCGTATCTATTGTACTGAAGACAAAAGCGTTTTTAGAGGCGATTTTAATACTGGGTGTTCTAGCGTTTATTGGAACGATTGCCTTTTCAAAATATATTGAAAGGGGCGTTATCGTTGAGCGAAAGTCAAGGGATTGAATGGATTGCTGTATTGCTGATACTCTTCGGCTCTATCGTCAGTGTCATTAGCGCATTTGGAATGCTGCGGCTGCCTGATGTCTATACACGTTCACATGCAGCGACGAAAAGCGCAACGCTTTCTGTATTGTGCTGTCTGCTGGGGGCATTCATTTACTTTTGGAGCCATGATGGCTATGTCAGTGTACGTCTGATACTAGGTATCATCTTTACGTTTATTACGGCTCCGGTCGCAGGCCATCTCGTATGCCGCGCTGCCTATCGATCACGTGTGCCGTTAGCTGAAGGTTCTGGTGACGATGCACTTAAAGTTGTGCTTTTTGGAAGTGAGACTGAAGAGGAGCCAAAGGATAAGTTAGTGGAGTTTAAAGTGGAGGAAGATTTGTCTCCAGAAAAGAAAGATCATAATCAAACTTGAAAAAAGGGGTACCTCGAGGGAGGATGCCCCTTTTCTGTCGGAAAAAAGGAATTATATATGCAGATTGCTAATAGGATAAAATAGAGGAAGCACTCGTAATAGAAATTTTAGGTAATGAATGAATACCTATATTCACCACTTGAATGTTTCGGAAGATGTGCCTATGATAGAAACCATGATGCTGGAATTTGCATTAGATTGATAGAGAATCGAGCGGGTCGACGTGAAAAGATTAGCTAAGGTAATCCTTTATGTAGCTGCCTTTATATTATTTTTTTATGCTAATAACAACTTGTTAGGGACAACAGAATATACAGTTGAGTCCGATAAGCTGCCGGAAGCCTTTGATGGTTTCCGAATTGTACAAGTGAGTGATTTGCATGATGCAACATTTGGCGATGATCAGCAAAGGCTTGTAAAGAGAGTGAAAGATGCCAATCCGGATGCGATCTTCTTGACGGGTGATTTGATAGATAGCCGGCGCTATCATTTAGAGAACAGCCTGGATGCAGTTGAACAATTTGTTACATTTGCGGACGTATATTATGTACTAGGTAATCATGAGGTAGCTGTAAATCAGACAGACGAAATTTACATGGCCCTCGAAAGCCTTGGCGTACATATATTACCGAATCAATCGATGGGAATAGAGCGCGACGGGGAGCGCTTGTCGATTATCGGTATCGAGGACCCGCTGATGGGTAAAGAAGTTCAGGAAATGCTGACTGAAGCGATGGCTGGCGTCGAAGAGAGTGCCTTTAAAATCTTATTATCCCATCGTCCGGAAAAATTCGAAACTTATGTAGAAAATCAGCTGGATCTTGTATTTACAGGTCATGCCCATGGCGGCCAGGTACGCCTTCCCTTTATTGGGGGACTGGTTGCACCCGGGCAGGGCTGGCTGCCAGCCTATACAAGCGGTATGTATGAAAAAGCTGACACAAAAATGCTTGTCAGCAGGGGGTTAGGCAATAGTCTGGTACCGCAGCGACTCTTTAATTTACCAGAGCTTATTGTAGTAGAATTGAAATCAACGTAAGAGAGGTCATCAGTTCAAATGGCTTCTCATACTGAAGACAGACTCAAGAAATGGTGCTGCACTCCAAAAGTTAGAGTTAAAATACTGACTTTTGGGGTGTTCTTTTATGGCCAAATATAATAAAGAATTCAAACTGAAAATTGTTCAAGAGTATTTATTAAATACTTTAAGTTTTGATCGATTGGCACAAAAATACGGTATGCCATCTTCCACACCCATCAAGCATTGGGTAAAGGCTTATAAAGCCTTTGGAGAAAAGGGTTTACAGAGAAAAGTAGTTAATGAGGAATATCCTGTTCAATTCAAATTAGGTGTATTACACTTTATGAAACAAACAGGTGCTTCTTATCAAGAGACTGCGATTCAATCTAAGCTGAATAATCCCAGTTTAATCGCCAATTGGAACAGAAAATTAGTAAAATAAGGAGTAGAAGGCCTGAAACATGCGAAGGGACGGGCAACTATGTCTAAAAAAAAGAAGAAAACCAAAACAGAAAAATTAGTGTCACGCGAAGAGCAGTTAGAATGTGAAAATGAATTACTTCGTTTGGAGGTTGCGTATTTAAAAAAGTTGAAGGCTTTTCGTGCGAATCCGGATGCTTTCCTCGAAAAGCGCAAGCAGCCATCGCCTTTGAACTCAAAGAAGAAGGGTTCCGATTAAGAGACATTTTAAAACAAATCGATATTCCAGAAGCAACGTATCATTATCACAACAAGCAAATGAACCAGGAAGATTCAAATCAAGCGTGGAAAAACTTGATAGTAGAGATATTTGAGAAACGTGAAGGTCGATATGGTTACTGGCGTATTCATTCGGAATTGAAAGCCAAAGGCTATAAAATTAATCATAAAAAGGTACAGCGAATCATGAAGGAATTGAATTTAAAATGTGAGAAATTCATGCGCAAATCTCGCTATAAATCATATAAAGGAACAGTAGGAAAAGTTGCCAAAAACATTTTAAACCGTCGTTTCAACACACCATACGTTCTTCAAAAATTAGTGACAGACGTAACGAAATTCAAATGTACAAATGATGAAAAACTGTATGTAAGTTCGATTATGGATTTATATAACAAGGAGATTATTGGATTTAGTATGTCAAAACGTCCTTCCTACATTAGAGTTTGTAATTAACTCGTTGAAACAAGCGCTACCAGCGATTGATAAGTATGCAGAATATTGAACAACGATCCATAAGGATCAAGGTTGGCACCGCCAACATAAAGTGTGGGTGAAAACATTAAAGCAAAACAAGATTTTCCAAAGTATGTCTCGCAAAGCAACATGTGCAGACAATGCGGCTATGGAGAATTTCTCTGGCGTACTTAAACAAGAAATGTATTACGGAGAAAAATTACTCTCTTACGAATCATTAAAGATGAAAATTGAAAAGTATATAGATTACTATAACGACGATCAAATTAAATAAAAAATCTAACTTTAAGGGGTCACTACTAATGCATCAGTATCCATAACGGCCTTCGTGTTCATTATAAATGGCTTGAATTTTAGCCTTTAACTCCACATCTTAAGCTGGTCGGTTCATCTTTTTTACTATATCGTAATATGTGCTACGTTTGATTCCTGCGAATATCACAAGCGCCTTCACCGAGTATTTATGCCTTCATTCAAAGATGACTCTTACTTTGTCTTTTTTGGTGATGTTTCCTTGGCTTGAACTAAGGTGTTCAACTTTTTTAAATACTCATTTTCCATTTCAAGTTGTTTGATGCGTGCTTGAAGTGCCTCAGTTGCACCTTCTACTGATACTTGTTTTATTTGATTTTTCATTTCTTTTTTCATGGATGGACGCCCCTGTTTCTTTGATTGAAGCCATCAAATTCTTTTGTTTCAAATTGCTTTTTCCAGCTATCGAGTGTGGAGGCAGTAGGTATGTTAAAGATAGCTACTGTTTCACATGAGGGCGTACCATGATTAATCATGTATTTTAGTACGTCTAGTTTAAACTGTGCAATATATTGTATACCGTTTAATAAATGTTTCTACACCATGATATTCATATAGTTTCGCCCATTTTAGAATCGCTGTGTGGTCAGTCCCTATGGACTCAGCGAGTTCAACTGAATTTCCATCTCCTTTTAAGTAACGTATAGCTGCTTTTATTTTTTCTTCAGGTGTATATTTCGCCATAAAAAAGCTACACCTCCAATTGTGATATGCTCCCCGTTGGGTAGACAGATTAAAAAATAAAATCTGTTTATCTAATGGGGAGATTTTTTATGTCTACATATTTTTTCTCTAAGGAAGAGAAATTGGCAATTATTAAGTTTTATCACGAGGAGCGGGAACATTTATGTCATCATGTTGAAGTAAAAGAGATTTATGCAAAACGCAAAGAAACGATTGAGCGTATCTTTGCCGATGCGAAAGAAAAGCATGGTATGTGTTGGACAAGCCTACGAGGTCTTAAAAAATTGTCCATGCAGGCGATACTTACTTTTTTTAATAAATTTAGAAAGCACTGCCTTTTTGGACATGGCAGGTTGTCTAATATGAAATCGTCTTGTAGAGAAGATTCACACCTGAAGCGCAGAGAGAAGTTGGATCCGAATATCTCTTTAAAAATAACAAAGTGACCTGTGAGACGCATTCCTGAATATTTTGTAGCCACTCTAGAAGAGTAGTAATATATAGCTCTTTTTAATACATTCTTATCTAATTTAAGTTGATTAAAGCTAAAGGAAACAAGTTCTCTATAGAAAAGTGAAGTCTCTTTTTGAAATGATTTCACATTAATAATTAAATAGGTATAACAAATCATCAGTGTGGATGTTTAGTATAAGAGAAATAGATCTAAAGTATTTATGTAAAGGGAAAATAGTAGAAAAGATCTTCTTTTTTTCTTCTTCTTTATATGATATAAATAATATTATATTTTTTAGTAATATTATCTATAAATGGTTAATAATAGTTTTCTATTATATAAAGGGGGTAAAGCGAGGATATAATATGAGGAAAATGATTGGGCTTGGCGTGATAATTACAACTTTGTTTATTTTGCTTGTAGTATTTGATTCTAAAAAAAAAACTGAGGAGTTGGATAATGAAATTACTGTTGAAGAGTTGCAAAATGGTCTTTTAGAGAATGAAGATTATTTTGTCTACTTTTATCAAACAGATTGTCTTGCTTGTAAAAAAACTTCTCCTATAGTTATTCCAATGACTAAAAAAATGAATATCGATTTAAAAAAAATAAACTTACAAAAAGATACTACAGGTTGGAAGGAATTTAAAATTAAAGGAACTCCCACAATTATTTATTTTGAAAATGGAAAAGAAGTGGACCGGATTTTTGCAAAGAAACCAGAAGAAACCTTTAGACAGTGGTTTGAAAAAAATAGTAAGGGAAAATAAAGTTATTCTTCGTGATGATTCAATAGGTATGCTGATAATAAAATAATTATTGTAAAAAAATACTTGATTATATTGTTAAATAGTGTAAAGTATTATAAGTAATATTACATAAATGGAAAAGGGTGGTTTTTTGAGTATTAAAAATGGATTTTTGAAAGTTTCAGTTCTACTTATGATGGTAATGATGATCTTTATATCTCAATCTTTATTACCAGTATCAACAAATGCATCTTTAAATGAAAATGATAAAATGATTTTAGAAATGTCTGATGAATTAGAGGCGTTTGAAGAACAGTATAAAGATGCAAGTGTTACTACGACAAATTCATTGAAAAAAGAATTAAATAAATTAGTTGCTGATAAAAAGATTATTCTTAGCGAAAAAAGTGCGAAACTAGATTTTTCTAGCGCCGTTGTGAAAGAAGATGGAAATTCAAAATTAGTCTATATACCTGTTGATTATAATGTATTAAAAAAAGGTTTGTTAAATGAATCATTTTTTGTGGCTGTATTTGAAAATAATCAATTATCATCTTATCAAGAAATTAAAATAATCGGTAATCCTGAAGAATTAACATCTAACGTATCTTCGTATTTAGATGGAGAAATGCTAGGTGAAGAAACTCTTCATTTAGAAGCAGAAGAGTTTGAAGTAACGGCAGCAGAACAAGATTCTTCCTCATTGGTTTCACTTTTAGCGCCAGATAAAGTAGAAGCCGGTTGGTGGGCTAATTTCAAAAAATGTCTGAATGACAAAGGAGTAGCAGCTTGGATTATTAGTAGCATCAGTATTGGCTGTGGATTCGCTTGTGCAGCAACTGCTGGTACTGGTTGTATACCTTGTCTATTAGGTTTATCTTTATTATCAGAAGGTGTTATCTCATACTGTGTGTTTAAAGCACAAGCAGAAAATAAATAACAATCCTATTGTCTTTTTAGAGAGTCTTCTAAACGATACGTTTAGAAGACTCTTTTTTGTAAATTACCTTTGACATTCACTTGAATGTAAAGTAAACTTTACTAACGAGGGGGGGATACTGATGAAAAATAATATAAAAATTTTAAGAGAGAAATTTAATTTTACTCAAGAACAGCTAGCAGGACTTTTAAAAGTATCTAGACAAACTGTTATCTCTTTAGAGAAAGAAAAATATAATCCATCCATTACCCTTGCCTTTAAATTGTCTGAAGTTTTTCAGTGTAAAATTGAAGATATATTTATCTATGAGGGGGAAGAAAATTGAACAAACAGCGAATTATTTTCTTAATACTGGGGATTTTAATGTTTTTAAATACGGTGCTATTTAATATTTCCTATATAGAAGCTGGTAAATTTCCAGAGGGGATTATTTTTCTTGGTATTACTATTATGAGTCTGTGTTTAGCATATGTTAACGAACATTTAATTGGAAAAGATGAACGTGCAAAAAAAATTCGTGAACGTAGTATATATATAAGCTATTTTTGGATTTTAATATTAAGTGTAATTTTATTAGTGTTAGTAAATCCATATACAAATATAATAAATTTATCTTCTTATCACTTGTTACTTTTATTTATAACTTTTTATATTTCTGTCGTGTTTTTAAGTATGGTTTTTTATAGCAAGAAGTTTTAAAGCCCTTGTCGGTAGTTCAGAGCTTTAGAAGTACTTAGTGTAAATAGAAAGGAGACTGAAGATAATTTCAAATTTCTTTGAATTTGACTTCGTTCAGTATGGGGGCCATTATTGAAATGGCCTTTTTTTATTGCATAAAGCACCGAAAGCGAATAGTGAGAAGGAGGGTGCCAAGTAAGAGGCAAATACAGTAATAGACAAATGCTTCTTTGAATGAAATCAAGAACGGTGATCTGAACATACAAAGCAGCCGCAAAATTACATGCTGCTATTGGCCAATTTACATTATAATAAGGAAAAAAGAAGCGTATCGTAGAGAAACGATACGCTTTTTTAAATAAAGGGGGATATTGTATGTTTACCTATAAAGTAGATGAAGAAATTTCCCTAAAGCTTGTAACACATAGGGATGCTGATGATATTTTCGATCTGATTGAACGAAATAGGGAGCATTTGCGTGAATGGTTAGGATGGCTTGATGTGTCGACAGAGATTGAAATGACCTATCAGTTCATTGACGCTAATCTCAGAAAATTTGTTGTGGATGAGGCGCTGGATACAGCCATTCTTTACAAAGGGAAAATCGTAGGGAAAATTGGTCTTCATACTATGAATAGAGGAAATAAGTCGGCGCAGATTGGCTATATGCTAGATGAGAATTATGAAGGAAAAGGAATCATGACACGTGCAGCAAAAGCAATGACGGACCTAGGGATGTTCGAATATGACTTACATAAAATAGAAATCAGAGCAGCAGTGGGAAATAAGAAAAGCCGTGCCATTCCAGAAAGACTTGGTTATAAAAAAGAAGGGAAAATTCGCAGCGCAGAATGGCTATACGATGAATATGTTGATCATGTCGTCTACGGCATGCTGCGGAGCGAGTGGTTAACAAGAAAATAAAAAAGAGGCGAAGCAAGAAAATCTTGCTTCGCCTCTTGCTATTCTTCATGGCCCTTGCCGTAGAAAGGATTGCCCATAATATATAAAACATTTTCTTTTGTTGATAGAAAAATTTTTTACACATCTTGAAATTTTTCTCTTGCTATAAACGTTTTAGTAAGTGAAGAGAAAGGGAGGGATTATATGGATGAGGATGTCGCGTTCATCAATCAAGTGCTGGCTGGTGATAAGCAGGCGTATACCCATATTATTAATAAATATAAAAATGCATTATATGCAACCATTTTACGGATGATGAAAAATCCTCAGACTGCTCAGGATTTACTGCAGGAAGCATTTATAAAGGTATATGAGCAGCTGCCAAAGTTCGACCAGAAGGGATCATTTAAAAGCTGGCTTTACCGGGTGGCGATCAACCATTGCCTGGATACGCTGCGTAAAAAGAGCTATCAAGTAAAGCAGGAGGCAATACAGGACGAGCAGCTAGTGAATGCTACCTCCCCTGAAGTCATCTTTTTAAAACGCGAAAAGAACAGGGAGCTCGAAAGGTTAATTGCCCGCCTCCCGGAAATGGAGCGGCTGATTTTGCTCCTTCGCTATGCAAATGACTGTAGCTATATAGAGATTAGTGAACTATTACATATTCCACTATCAGACGTCCGAAATAAATTGCACCGGGCAAAAAAGAAGCTGCGAATGAAGATAGAAGAAGGGGGCTATTTCGATGACTTGTCCAAAAGAGGATGAATTATTGGCTTTTGTAGATGACATGCTGGAGGATTCCGAGAAGGAGCTTATTCTACGGCACCTTCACGGCTGTATGTATTGCCAGCAGCAGGTAGAAGTACTGCATTATGAACAAGAAGCGCTAAAGGAAACACTCATAGAGCCGGCATTAAACGATGATTTTGCTGACATAATTGTTGCCGGTCTTCAGCCATATGAGAAAAAGCGGACAAGAATCCGCCCCAAATATGCACTAGGAACAGCAGCCGGCCTCATTCTTGCAGCAGGGATTACTTTTTCGGTCAGCCCAAGCTTTGCGGAGCTGCTTGGCGGGATTTTCAAAAGCGACCGGGTGGATGAAGGCCTTCAGCTGGCAAGCAATACAGAACTGGCAGAACGAGTGAATATTGCTGTAGAGGATCAAGGGATTACATTACAGGTGGAGGAACTGATTGTTGATGCCTCCCGTATTGCCTTCTCCTATAAAATCACGAATAAGTCTGGGAAGATGCTGGATCCTTATTTAGAAAGCAATGATACTAAAAATACAATCACCTTGCATAATGAAAAGGGGGAAGAAATAGGGCCATCGAGCTGGAGTAACGCGGATGACCACGGAGTAGTTGAATTTTCCTTGCATGATATAGAGCCGTTTATGAAAGGGTTTATCCGTATGGATGTAACGGAGGTTTCAGGAAAAACAGGTAACTGGCGAATAGAAGTTCCAGTCGATTTAACAGCTGCCTATGCAAAACAGGTCGCTGTAGAAATTGATGAGAGCTATGAAGTGGATGGAGTGGAGATCGAGCTGGAACAGGCGAAATATTCCACCTCCACAACAGAAATCTTTTACAGTACGGCTTATACAGAAAGTGCAAGACAGGAGATGCTGGAAGATATAGAGGAAAAAGGGCAGCAATTCTCTAAAGAAATAGCAACCGATTTTATTGGCTATCATCCCCGTATAGGCTACAGAATTGAAGATGAGCAAGGACAAGTAAAGGGTTATTATAATCTGCTTGCCAATGAGGAACGCGGGCATCCAGTCGATTTGAATATGATTGGCGGCTACGGCAAATGGGAAGGTGACTATGCGGAAGTAGGCAAAACATCAATGGTCGATACATTTGTTCCGGAGCGGGAAGAAGAGCATTTATATTTTGTGCTGGATACCATTTATAAAACAAAGACGAGTGATTTTTCTGTCACGTTCAATACAGAGGAGCTGCCTTATACATTTGAATATAATGGCTATGAGCTGACGATTGACTCCGTGGAACGTGAGACGGATTATTCCTTGCAGAAGTCGTGGAAACCGGTCAGAAGGGAAGTAACGACCCGTGTCAAATTGTCAGGTCATGCAGAACAGAAGGCTCCTGATTTAGCAGGATGGGCGCTTGAGGATGCAAATGGAACGATTTATCAAACTTTTAGCAGCGGTGCCACGTTAGATGAGACAGATGATCAAGGACGTTTTAAACGTGAAATAGAGCTGATTTCCTATGATTTACAAAAAGTACCGAAAGAGCTGACGCTGCATTTGATAGCAGAAACAGAAGCCATTAAGCTGGATAAAGAATGGCGTGTGCCGTTATTTAAATAAAAGTAAACCGTCCTCCTGATGAAGGAGGCGGTTTACTTTTTTATTATTTACACAAAATTATCTTGCCGATAAGGCTTTTTCCATTTCCTCCAACAGGTCTCTAGCGGAGATAACTCTTTCTCCTCCACCCTGAACAAGTGCATCATTTCCGCCGCCTTTTCCATTGATAAGAGGCAATATACTACCAGAAATATTCTTCATCGATACTTCTCTGTTTGCGCCGCGTGCAGCCACGAACTGTAGCTTGTCCGCATTGTCAGCAACTAAAAAGGTGATTGCTTCGCTATTTTCTGCAGTGATAAAACGTGCAAGCTTCTGCAGCTCTTGGATTGTGCGGTTTTCATAACATTCGCTAACGATGATTTCTCCATGACCTGCCAAATCTTTGGCTTCATAGACAAGGAGGGCATCCTTGGCCTCAGCAAAAGCCTTTTCTGTTTGTTTAGCTGTTTGCATTATCTTTGCGAGTGCAGGCCCAGCTTCTTTTTCCGGCACACTCAACTGGCGTGAAACATCTGTCAGTACATTTTTACGCATAGCTAGCTGTGCACGCACACGGTCACCGCAGACGAAATGAACACGGATATTGGACTTCATCTTTTCCGTTTCCATAATCTTAATCATCTGGACTTGGCCTGTAGATGTAGGGTGGGTGCCGCCGCAGCCATTGTAGTCATAATCTGGAATGATAACGAGACGGATATCGTCATCGACTGTGACATCCTTTCTCAGGTTGTACTGCGCCAATTCTTCTTTTGTCACCCACTTTGTTTCAATGGAGCGGTTTTCTAAAATAATATCGTTTGCACGCTTCTCTACTTCAGCTAATTGCTCGGGTGTGATTTCTGTTGTGTTTAAATCAATAGCTATAAGCTCTGTACCTAAATGGAAGCTGACCGTCTGATAGCCGAACAGCTCCACAAAGGCTGCTGTCAGAATATGCTGGCCTGTATGCTGCTGCATATGGTCAAAACGTCTTATCCAATTGAGCTTTCCAGTCACGGTCCCTGTAATGGCTTCCACATCTTCGTTTATGTAATGGCGGATTTCTTCCTCCACTTTTTCAACGTTGATGACTTCAAGACCATTGATCCACCCCGTATCATGCGGCTGTCCGCCGCCTGTTGGATAGAACGCTGTATTGGACAGTACAATATAGTTTCCAAGATCATCTGTCCCTGTGTGAATCACATCTGCGGAGAATTCCTTCATCATTGCGTCTTGGTAATAAAATAATTCCTTCATATCCTTCACTCCTTTATTAGTTATTGTAGCGCGAATCGTTCATTTGACGCCAAACAAAAAATGTTTATGATTAAGAAGAGAGATTCGGGAAAGAAGGAGTGAAAAATATGGAGATTGGTGCATTTTCGGTTGAAGAAATAAAAGATCCAACAAATATTATCGAGGGAAAGCGCTTTGAATTTTTAATAGATATAGAAGTGGATGAAGATGATGATCTATATTCAGAAGCTGGTATAGAAGCTCGGGTCATTGTTGGCCAGAAAGAAGAAGAAGTACGTATCTTAAATTATTTCCTTATTGATAAAGGTGATAACGAGATGTTGGAGTTCGCATTGGAAGAAGAAGAGGAAGAAATAATTTTCCGTTTTGTACAAGAAGAACTAGTAGGTGAAAGTGCTGGTGAATAACCAGTATTTTCTTTCGAAATAAAGTATAGTTTATCTATACGGATTAATGGTTTTTGGAGATAAATCTTTGTTGTATGGTATTTTATAGGTCCGCGATGTCATAGAGATGCTTGAATAAAGAGGAGAGAAAAGTGTAGAAAAATTGAAGTCAAACAGAAATTGGTGAATGGGCGTGCTGCAATTTTTCAATTCTTATTTACATACAATATACACCTATGGGTATATAGTGGTGGATATAGCGTAAGGAGGAAAATCATGAGGAAAAAAATCTTAGTAGTAGGTGGTGTAGCAGGAGGAGCTTCCACTGCCGCACGTATTCGTCGATTGGACGAACAGGCTGAAGTAGTGATGTTTGAGAAGGGACCGCACGTTTCATTCTCGAACTGTTCACTGCCGTTTCATTTGAGTGGTATTGTAGAGGACAGCAGCCGTCTTTTATTGATGAACCCGGATTCTTTTAAGTTACGTTACAATCTGGATGCCCGGACAAACTCAGAAGTAATCCGTATTAACCGAGATGAAAAAACGGTGACAGTAAGGAATGTCTTAACGAATGAAGAATATGACGAGTCCTACGATAAATTGGTGTTATCTCCAGGTGCTGCACCTATTATTCCTGAAATAAAGGGAGTGGATGAAAAGCATGTTTTCACTGTTCGTAACGTTGTAGATATCGAAAAGCTGCAGCGTGCTATTGTAGAAAAGGATGCTCAAAATATTGCTGTTATCGGCGGGGGGTATATCGGTGTAGAGGTGGCCGAAAATCTTCGTCTTGCCGGTCGGAATGTGACACTTGTCCAAAGTGCGCCGCATATTCTCCGAGCATTTGATTTTGGCATGGCTCAAATCCTTCAAAAGGAAATGCTGGATAAGGGCGTCGAGCTGATTGTCGGTGACGCTCTAGTAGGAATCACAGCGACACAGGCAATACTTGCCTCAGGCAAAAAGGTAAGAGCAGATATTGCTGTACTTGCAGTAGGAGTTCGTCCGGAAACAAAGCTTGCAGAAGAAGCGGGGCTGGAAATTGGCCTGACCGGTGCAATTAAAGTAAATCAAAATTATTTAACGAATGACCCTCATATTTATGCGGTAGGTGATGCAATTGAGGTTTATCATCGACTGCTTCATCGTCCTGTACGCTTAGCGCTAGCAGGACCTGCACAGCGCCAGGCACGTGCCGTAGCAGATCATATTTACGGGATTACTAATCAAAATAAAGGGGTTATTGGATCAACGAGCATCCAAGTATTTGACTATGCTGCTGCAGCTACAGGGTTAACGGAAGAGGCGGCACGTGCGGCAGGATTCCAGGTGGACAGTGTATATGTCATTTCCCCGGATAAAGTTGGACTGATGCCGACAAGTAATCCTCTTCACTTTAAGCTTGTGTATGAGTTACCGACTGGCCGTATCTTAGGGGCACAGGCAATCGGTAAGGGAAATGCTGATAAACGGGTAGATGTCATTGCGACCTTGATCACAATGGGCGGCACAATTGATGACCTCAAGGATCTAGAGCTTTCCTATTCACCTATGTTTGGGACTGCAAAAGATGTTGTGAATATGGCCGCATTCGTAGCGAACAATATCATGTCTGGCCGCTCACGCCAAGTACAGGTATCTGAGGTGAGAGAGCTTGTAGAAGCCGGTGCTTATTTTGTAGATGTGCGAGAAGAAAATGAGTTTGCGAATGGCCATCTGAAAGGAGCACATAATATACCGCTCAGCCAGTTCCGCGAACGTATGGAGGAAATTCCAAAGGATAGACCAGTTTACATCTACTGTCGTTCAGCGCAGCGCAGTTACAATGCGGTACGTGCATTGATGGGTTCTGGATGGGATAATGTAGCAAATGTATCGGGCTCTTTCTTTGGCATAAGCCTATATGAATATTTTACAGACGTGCAAACAGGCCGTGAGCCAATTATGACAGCATATAATTTTAAATAACCGTTCACAATCCGCCTTTTATTAGAATTCATTGTAATGAAATGAACGGCCTATGTTGAAAATAGTAACAATGTGTATATGTTCTATGAGTAAATGGCTGTTAATCGGGCATAGGGTTGGATCTAGCCAGCAGGTTTCAGCAAGAAGGATCGTGGTAACTGTATGTAAGGGTGAAGGACCCAGGGAGTGTATAATTTTGGCATAACACTGCGAATCAGCGTATTGTTGAATAAAAGTAGAACTGCGATTCATTTAATGCACTTCACACAGATCGATAAAATGAGTGGAAGGGGAGAATTGATATGAAATTTACACAACCATTTACATTGAAATCGGGGGTCACGTTAAATAACCGGATCATTATGGCACCTATGACTATTTCGGCCTCTCAGCCAAATGGGGATGTCACAGAAGAGGAATTAGCATATTATCATCGCCGTGCCAAAAGTGGTATTGGAGCAGTCATTACAGCCTGTGCATATATAAATGATTTAGCAGTAGGTTTTCCGGACGCATTGGGTGCAGAATCAGATGAACGCATCCCTAGCCTGAAACAACTTGCTGACACTATTCATTCTGGTGGAGCAAAAGCTATTTTACAAATTTTCCATGCCGGACGCATGACAAATTCCAAGCTGCTAGGGGAGCAGCCTGTATCAGCCAGTGATATTCCTGCACTAAGACCGAATGCAGAAACCCCGAGGCCATTAACGGCCGAAGAGGTAAAAGTCACAATTCAAGATTTCGCAGAAGCAACAAGAAGAGCTATCGAAGCGGGATTTGATGGGGTTGAATTGCATGGTGCCAACACATACTTACTACAGCAGTTCTTTTCGCCGCATTCCAACCACCGTACGGATGAGTGGGGTGGGAATGCAGCAGAGCGGATGGCATTTCCTTTAGCTGTAGTGGATGCTGTAAAGGATACGGTTGCTAAACATGCAACAAAGCCCTTTGCAATTGGCTATCGTTTCAGCCCTGAAGAAAAAGAGGAGCCGGGCATCACAATGGATGATACGCTCGAGTTCGTCAAGGTTCTTGCCGATAAAGAATTAGATTATTTACATGTATCAGTTAACAAATTTGATGCGGAATCCATGCGTGATGACAAGGATAAACGCGGACGTGTAGCGGTTGTTCAAGAGGCGGTCGGAGAACGTATCCCTGTTATAGGTGTTGGCGGTCTGCAAACAGTAGAACAAGTAGAATCAGCATTGGATGTAGTCCCGCTTGTGTCATTAGGGCATGCGCTTATCATGGACCCGGAATGGTATGAAAAAGCATCAAACCAAAAGGAAGATGAAATCTTTACAGCTTTGCATCTAAGCAAAGAGAAAGAGCTGGATATTCCGAAATCATTATGGGAGCTAATTATGAATGTCCCTGGATGGTTTAAAGTGGAAGAGTAGAAGAAACGAAAGAAAGAAGGCGCCTGCTAGCAGGTGCCTTCTTTAATAGTTCTGAATCAGTAGAATAATTCGTACAAAGTGTTCGGCTATTTGTTGCGGGCGAGATGGAGTAAGCCGTTCTTCAATCAGTCCTAAAAATGCGGAAGTTACAATATAATGCTTCTGCAATTCGAGATCCATGTCTATTAGGTAATGGCCCTTATATTTCTTAGTAAATCATTTTGAGAAGGGTGTATTAAGATAGTTGGTGATTCTACTGTACCCAAAGAATAATTATTTAGGTTGCTATTCTTGAATCATCTTTTCTCCCCAGTTTTGCAGCATTTCATTAGTAATGATAAAGCCTTTATCACCGGAACCAATCACCGTATCATCACCGTACCAAATAGAATATAATCCACTAATTGTTTTTAAGTGTGCATCAGGCTCTCGGGTCTGTGAAATTTCTTCCCAAGTTCTATTTTTAAGAAAAGTATTAACGTTCTTTTGCATTGCTGGAATTGTCATTGCTTTATTTTTTGTAATGACCTTTATATTTTGACTGGCTGCAAATTGCTTGAAACCTTTGTTTGATGCTCTGCTTGTTATAAAACTATTTTCTAACAAAACTTCTTCTCCGGTTTTTAATTTTAGTTCATCCCGTATAGGCATAATTATAATTTGTTCTTCTACCAGTCGTTTTCCATCAATCAGTACAAGAACTCGTGCATTTTCTCCCTCGTACAAGACAAGAGCAGGGATATTAATTGTGCTGCCAAATGTTATATCTTGTGCTCCTACCTCTTTAACTGCATCCCAAAGAAGTAGTTGTGAATGGACTTCCTTGGGAAATTGGGGATACATTTGCTCGTAATGAGGCAGCAATGATTCGTATACCATTTGGGTTTTTGCCTTCAATGTTAGAAATTGCTCTCTATAGGCATTTTTAGGTATATTATTTCTTTTGAGAACATCATCGAAAGAGGCTGGTAAAGTTGAGATATAGGAGGCAATCTTATTCTTCATTTCCTGTTTGGTGATCTCTACATCTTTAATTTCCCCGTATTTCTCGATAATCAAATCCTTATGATATTCTTCGCTGGAGTCTGCATCATCTAATAATCCATAAATATTAAATGTTTCCTGTGAAAACCCTTGAATTCCATCATTTCTTTGCCATTGAATAGATACTAAAATAATTGATAGTAAAACAAAACTTCCTAATATAAATCGTGGAATTAGTTGCCGTTTTTTTGGTGGTTGTAAAACAGCATTTCTAACCCGAGACTTGCTCCTTTCTAAATCAGGAGTGACATCAAGTAAGCCTTTTTTGATTTCATCCTTCATATAAATCCTCCCACTCATTTGACAATACAGGACGTAACTTTTCACGAGCTCTTCGTAATCTGGTGCGAATTGTGCTTTCAGGTTGTTGTAACAATGCAGCAATATCCGCTGTATGTAAATCTTCATAGTAATAAAGAATGATTACTTCTCTATATTTGATTGGCAACGCTAGAATGGCTTCTCCAATTGTTGATCTTAATTCTTTTTGTATCATCTTATCTTTTTGCGAAAAAACAATGGTAGGTAAATGTTCTTGAAACTGAATTTTTCGGTATGTCCAACTCTTTAAGTAATCTTTACTGCGGTTTATGGTTAATTTCGTTAAATAGGCACGTAATTGACCTATTTCTTTGTAGTTGCTTTGTGAAAATTTTATAAAGACGTCTTGTACAATATCTTCTGCAGCATGCAGATTTTTAGTGAAATAATAAGCTATACGTAATAACTGCTCACTATAATCATCTATTATTTGTTGCAAATTCAGTACTAACTCCTCCCCTCACTAATATAACGAACGTGGGATGTTATTTTATTCAAATATTATATATTTTGGATAAATATTATGTTGTAATGGATTAAGTTAAAAACTTAACCCCATCTATACATTAAAAATTATTATTATACTTTTTAAAATTCAAAAGTTTTAACAATTCCCTTCCTAATAAAAGCAACATCGTCTTTTTAACTTGAAAAGCTACATATAGAAAATCTAAACTAGTTGATAGGGTACCATCAGGGGTATATAATATAGAAAAAAGGGGGCGTATGAAACTGAAGTACGACGCAAAAACGGCCAACCGTATTAAACGTATTGAAGGACAGCTTCGCGGTATTTTACGCATGATGGAAGAAGGGAAGGATTGTAAAGAAGTAATTACACAGTTAAGCGCCGTCCGATCAGGCGTAGACCGTACAATCGGTGTTATTGTCAGTAATAACCTTCTTGAATGTATCAAGGAAGCAGATACAGAGAGTGAGATGACCGATACAATCCAAGAGGCAATTAATCTAGTAGTAAAAAGCCGCTAAATAAAGGGCTTTTTCTTTGTGATAAAGAGAAAAGGCAGAGAAGGAGAAACTATGGAAACCCTCATCATTGTAGCAATCGTCGCTTTATTTGTACTTTGGCGCATGAGGACGTCGAAAGGTATTCGCAGCATTTCAGCCCATCAGTTAAAACAGGAGCTGCGTGATTCGGACAAAGTGTTCATCGATGTGAGAACACCCGCAGAATTTCAAGCGAGAAGTATTAAACAGTTTCAAAACATACCTTTAGGGTCTGACTTTTCAGGTTTACCAAAGGATAAAGAGATTGTCGTCATTTGCAGAAGCGGTATGCGTTCTGCGCAAGCATGTAAACAGCTGAAAAACATGGGCTATGAAAGAGTAACAAATGTCCGGGGAGGTATTGGCTCTTATTAGCAAAGCTTATGAAAAGGCCAGCAGAATTTTAGGTCAAAGCCTTTATATAATTAAAGTAAAAGGCAAAGGTGAATTCACCTTTGCTTTTGAATGAATCGGGCGGGCGTGCCCGATTTTTATTTTTTACTATGCAGCATATAATACATTTTTGCATGCGCTTCATGAAATAGCTCCAGTGCTGTTTGACCCTTTTGGGGCTGAATGGCTGCAAAAAAGATGCCGGGAAGGTTACAGGTTAAAAAGTCGGCTGATACTTCATTCTCTTTCATCACATAAAGAATCCGATTTTCTGAGAGTACCAATGAAGGAGCAGGAAATTGTGCGAGCGCCTGAAAGTAAGTTTTCTCCTCTGCCAAAGCAAGCAAGTAAAGAAATTTCTCTTCATTTCTCAATCGTTCGTCGATAGATTGATGGAAAGGAAAAATAGCCGTTTCCTCACGATAGCTCTCTTCCTTTTTTATGCTGTGATTAAAGTGGGAGGAGGCCTGCTTAGTTAACCAGTGTGTTCTCTCTATTTTTCGATCCAGCGCAGCAACCCGATCAGGCATAAATTCCATAGAAAGTTGTTTTTGGGTATAAAGCAGCTGTAAAAGAAGATAATGCTCCTGCTGCCTTTCGTAATACAGGCTGGACCGCGTCATTAAACACAGAGCCTGTGCATAATATCCCTGGTCTCTCAAAATTTTTGCTCTTAACACTTGAAGCCGAGTCAACTCGTTTGGAAAGTTTGGCAGGGAGGGCAGGATGGATAGCTGTTTTTCCAGCTTCTCAAACTGTTCCACATTCCCCGCCAGGCTATAACACTCTAATAGAGCCATTGCCGCCGAAATACGTACACTTTCTTGTGGAGTTTCCATACGCTGTGAAAGGATATAGGCAAGTTCCGCCATCGGAAGCAGCTTATTAACCTCTACTTCATCCCAACTATATCGGATAATATATTTGATGAACTCAGGTAGAATACTGTATTCTTTTTCCTCAAAAGCAACGGCCAGTCCCTCCTGGTAAAAGGTAAGCGCAGCAGCTGCATCACCATGTATCCGTATATGAAAATGTCCTTTAAATAATAGATGATGTATGGAGAAGGTCGGGTTTTTGATCCTGCTGGCAACCCTCTCAAAAAGCGGGAAGTAGTAAGCTGCTTCTTGGAATCCTGCCAGTTCAAAAGCCGATTCTATCAATTTGCAAAGAACAGCTGCTTGCTGGTTTTCTTCATATATTTGAGGCAAAATTAGAATGCTCTGTTGTAGACATTCTTCTAATTGCCCTGTCTGTTTTAAATAAACTAAATGTTGAATTGAATCTTCGTTAGACATCACATGTGCTAACATACGCAGCCCCTCCGGATGTAATAATTAAAGATGACTGAAGGTCTGCTCGTAGCGAAGGTGGAATTCTCGGATTGCCTTAGAAATCTCCATCATTTGCTGGGAGAAGGCTTCTTCATTTTTCATTTTAAGCTGGTGGAATTCCTTAATTACTTCGGCCTGTACTTCTACAAAAAGGGAAGGATATGGCTCCACTTGTTTGAATTGTTCGCCGAATAATTTACCGATATCGAAAGACATAAAGGTTTTGATCTTCTGCTGGACCTCTTCGGGCACCCGTATATAATAACTATGTAGTTGATCAATAAAGAAATTAGTACAATAGATAGCTGCCAGCATAGATTCTGAACCTCGGCCTATAGTAGTTACTTTTAAGCGCTCCATCGTTTCATCCCCGCTGATCAGCTTTAATGCCATAGAACGGACACCATAAATCAGATTATGCTCCGGGTGCAGGACAAGCTCTTCATTTTTAAAGTAGAAATAATTCCACAAATCGTGAACAAAAGAAAGTGCATGAAAGTTTTGTTGATAGCCGTTTCTTAATAAGTATGTATACAGCATGTAGGAATCATATTTTTCTTCCATTTCCTTTTTCATAAAGTCAGTCTGAATATGTAATGTGCCATATAGTTCTTTCACCTTGAGAGCCTCCCTCTTCAGAATGAAATCTTTCATACTGTAGTTAGTAAGAATTATCGTAATAAATGTCTATACTTACAAATAATTTTCCCTTTCCTGATAACTTAAACATAATGCATAGAGAAGGCAGAGCAGAACGAGTTGAATCGGCGCTGGCTATATAGAATTCCTGCAGTGAAACAGGGACAGAGTCGTAAAAATTTAAAATAATATACATGAAAAACCGCGCTTCTTGAGCTGGAAGAGCGGTTTTTCATGTTCAAAATAGAGGTGTTTTTTCAATGTCCAAATGTGGGTGAGTAAATTTCGGATACACGTTCAAAAGTAACTCTTTCTACTTTGCGGAATGTGAACGTCATGCGAAATGCTTTGGAACTGCCTTCATCTTACATCAAAAGACTACTATTTTGGGGTTTTTAACATATCTTTAACACAAATGTAATGCATAAAAATACGCATTTTTCAACCTGAAAACTAGTCTATCAACGGAATTTGTGAATTTATTATACAAATTTTATGACATTCATTTTACAGATGTAACATGATGGAGACATACCGGAAATGCCTAATAAGTGGATGCGGCGGGTAAAAGAGAATGAAGAAGGTAAAGCTGAAACTTTTACCCTTTTATACAGGAATGTATAAGACTGATAGAAAAGTTGCAAAAAGAGAAAGAAAATTTTGAAAAGAGTAAGGAGTTTCTTAGTCAACCCTTGTACTCCCTTCTGTCATTCTCTATACTTTAGTCAGGAAAAAAAAGGAAAGGAAGAGTGGGCGAGCATGAATGATGAACAAAACAGTGTACTTTCCGAATTGGAGGAGCAGCAAATAGTCAAGGCAGCAGAAATGCTGTTTGTAAACGAATTTACGGATGGAGTGGTCGGACCGGAAAATGAGTTTTTAGGTCCGTTACGAGATGGAGGAACAATTATTGCCAATACAGCTCCTGGATGCTGGGGCCCTATGTTAACACCAACAATAAAAGGAAGACATGAGGTGACAAAGCCTGTTTATATTGAAGGGGCGGAAGTAGGGGATTCCATTGTTGTGGAAATCGAGTCAATACGGGTCACATCGTCAGCTACAGCCTCCGGAGTGGAACAATATATGGGAGAGCGCTATATCAGCGATCCTTTTTTAAAAGTAAAATGCCCAGGGTGTGGAAAGCTTCACCCGCAGACGAACGTTAATGGTGTGGGTCCGGAAGCAATCCGATGTGCCACATGTGATACTGATACGGCACCGATGAAATTTGCGCATGGTTATACGATGGCATTTCACCCGAAAGGAAAAATCGGCGTCACAGTCGGTAAAGAAGGAGCACGTAAAATTGGGAACGATCCAGAAGGCTACTTACGACTGCCGGAAAACGCTGAACAAAATCCGGTCGTAAGTATGGCACCGAGTGATTTAGTCGGTGTGGTTGCCCGCATGCGTCCTTTCATTGCGGAAATCGGAACTGTACCTTCCAAAGCCCTTCCAGCTTCTCATAATGCTGGAGATAGCGGCCTGCTGCTTGTAGATGCTCAGCATGAGCTGCAAATGACAGAGGAGGAGCTGGATATGCATCGAACAGATGGACATCTACACCTCCCACAAGTGAGGGAAGGAGCTGTCCTGATTTGTCCGGTGCTTGTAAAGGGAGCAGGACTTTATTTGGGAGATATTCATGCTATGCAGGGAGCAGGACAGCCGGCAGGACATGCATCAAATGTTTCCGGTATTGTGCAGGTAAAGGTAAGTGTATTGAAAAAAGTAAAAGTAGAAGGACCGATCCTGCTGCCGAATGAAGAAGATCTCCCGTATTTAGCAAAACCGCTCACGAAAGAAGAAAGAAAGCAGGCAAGGGACATTGCAGAAGAGTTTGGGATGAAGCAATTAGAGGAGGCTTTCCCGATTTCAGTTATTGGGACAGGCATTACGATTAATGCTGCCACGGAGAATGCTCTTCATCGTATGGCAAATCTTGTAGAAGCTTCGATGGAGGAAGTGAAGAATCGTGTAACCCTGACAGGTGGTGTGGAAATCGGCCGCTTTCCAGGTCTAGTACTAGTTACAGCACAATTTCCGAAAAGCGTTTTAAAGAATGCAAGAGTCTTTAAATATATAAAGAGACAATATGATTGATTCTAAAACCCGTAAAACACTTTGCTGGTTACGGCTGTTTGATGGCTGCTGACGGCTGGAAAAAAGCATACGCCCAAGATATTGGGCGCATGCTTTTTGTTAACTCGTTTCTATGACTGTTTGTGCAATATTAACAGCATGATCTCCAACTCGTTCCAAATTACTGATAATATCAGCAAAGACGATTCCAGCGGAACCAGAACATAATCCTTCATTAAGGCGTTTAATATGACGCTTACGCAGCTTGCGTTCCATTTCATCAATGATATGCTCTTTTGCGAGAACTTCCTTTGCGAAGTTGACCTCTTGTTTGTCGAGGGAGCGGATTGCTAATGATACCGTATCAACAGTAAGCTCAAACATTTCGTTCAATTCATGCCTTGCTTCTTCACTCAGCTTCACACGATTGGTTTCCTTATATTGAATAAGTTCAATTAGGTTCTCAAAATGGTCGCCAATCCGTTCTATATCGCGGATATTTTCCAGCAAAGCATGGTGGACGATCGAATCTTGGCTGGACAATGATTGTTTTGAAAGCGTGACCAGGTAATCTGTCGACTTTCGGTCCAAAGTATTGATTGCCTCTTCTAGCTGCTCTGTTGCAGCTGCATACTTATCATCTGCTGTATCCAAGTAATTCATGGCTTCCTGCAGCCCTTGAATACTATATTCACCCATACGGATAACCTCCTGTTTTGCTTGTCCAAGAGCGATAGAAGGCGACTGACTGATTAACGCGTAATCTAAATATTTCGGGTTGTATTCGATTGCTGTATCCTGGCCAGGTATTAAGCGAGTCACTAGCCAAGCCCAAGCGCCGATTAACGGTAATTGTAACAATGTATTAATTACGTTAAATGTTCCATGTGCAAAAGCAATTTGCATTTTTTCCTCCAGACCAAGGATGTCTGTGATCCATTCCATATAAGCAAGAAAAGGTGTAAGGAAAATCATAAAAATAATTGTGCCGACTACGTTAAATAAGACATGTGTTGCAGCTGCCCGGCGTGCCGCAACGGAAGCACCTAGAGCAGCTAAAACAGCTGTGATAGTTGTCCCGATATTATCGCCGAACAGTACAGGAAGCGCACCGTTAAGAGGAATTAACCCCTCTGCATATAATCCTTGCAAAATACCAACCGTTGCAGAAGATGACTGAACGATAAGCGTAAAGACCGTTCCTACGATAACGCCTAAAGCCGGTGTATCACTCAAGCTGATAGTCAAATCTAAAAACGGCTGCCATTCACGCAATGGTTTCATCCCGCTGCTCATCAGTTCCAAACCAATGAATAATCCTGCAAATCCAAAGAGGACTTGTCCAATATTCTGTATAGCGCTCTTTTTAAAGAAGAACAGCAGAATAGCACCGAGCGCCATAATCGGATAAGCATATTCACCAACGTCAATCCCTATGAGAAAGGCGGTTACAGTCGTTCCGATATTGGCTCCCATAATAACACCAATCGCCTGGCGAAGCTTCATAAATCCGGCACTCACCAGACCTACTGTAATAACCGTTGTCCCTGAGCTTGATTGGATAAGGACAGTTACGATAATTCCGACCAAGACACCCATAACTGGATTCGTTGTAAATTTATCCAAAATATCTCGAAGTCGATCTCCTGCAGCTTTCTGCAGCCCATCTCCCATGTATTTAATAGCAAAAAGAAAAAGCCCTAGACCCCCAAGAAACTGAAAAATCATTTCTTGCCAGTTAATCTCCACAGCTGTCACCCCTGCTTATTTTGTTCCCTCCATTATTATCTTTTTATGTAAGGAAGTAAATTGAATTGCAAACTTAAATTTATATTGTCTTTGCAAAATACCTTTACCTATCGATTAAAAAAGCCTAGATATAATGATTTTTTATTTTAGAAAGGAGGGCCCTTCTTTCATAAAGAAGAACGGGCCGGTCAAGCGATTTTAATAATGGAGGATACAGGAACATTGGGCATCGGCTTAGTACGGGGAATATGCGTATATCTCTGTAGCTTTCCTCTATAGAGCAGATGGAAGCCATTAAAATTTTTAAAGTCGGTCGGCTTTGTAAAATAAGGACATATATCGTAGGTAATCCCCGCGCGTAAAAACAATGTAGCGATGAATTGCGAACAAAAGAACGCATACTCACGCTTGAGTCGAATTCGGCAGGCGATACAAAGAAGGCCGACAAAATTGTATTTATATTGATCCTGATGCTGTTTAAAGTGGGAAATCTCCATACGTAATTTTTGATATTGTTCGTCGGAGACCTGATATTCATAAATAGCGCAGTTAGATCTTCTTAATAATTTCGACTGCACATTTTCCTCAACAAACCCCCCGATGAGAGGGTTATTTTCATGCCTGCGTCCAAAGCTGTACATTTCTTTTAGTTCTGCATCAAATGCTATGGATATATGATTGAAATTTTCTCGTGTATATAGTTGAATGGCCCTTGATAATACAGACCCTGTTTCCGTTAGGACGATATAAATGGTTTTACTCATACAATCACCTCTTACAGTATCCCTTCTACCTTATCAATCAAATCTTTTGAAAAAAGGTATGAAATTCTTAATTTACTCTTAATTTATTACGTATCAAAACGAAAAAAGATTCAATAAATAGGTACACATTCCAAAATTTTGTTGTTTAGAGAAAGAAAATAGGGGAATAATAAGGGCGCTCTAGTGGAATAGAGAAGTATAAAAAGTGAAAAAGGCCGCCCTGTGACTATTTACAGGACGGCCTATATTGCTTTATCTTATAAGGTTTCATTAAGTCTAGAATGGAATGTCGTTATGTGAGGATATCTTTTTCTCTAAGCTCCGCAATCATTTCTTCTGAATAGCCAAATTCCTGCAGAATTTCACTTGTATGCTCACCCATTTTTACACCGACGAATTGATAAGCAGGTTCTATGCCTTCAAATTTAATAGCTGTGCCGATTTGACGCTGTGTTGTCCCGTCTTTTTTCGGTACTTCCACGAGCATGTTCCGCGCAATAAGCTGCGGGTGTTCGCATGCCTCTTCAAATGTCAGTACCGGCTCGACGCACCCATGGAAATCTTCATTAAAAACTTCCAGCCATTGTGCATATGTCTTTGATTTAAATGCATCACACAAAGCCTCTTTAAAACGCATCTGTGTATAGTAAGAATCATTGAATGTACTATCGATGAGTTCTGGAATATCCAAAGCCTCACATAGAAGCTTGCGGAACTGCGGCTCTAAGCTGCCAACGGAGAAGTAACGGCCGTCCTTTGTTTGATAGTAGTCATAGAATGTGCCGCCATTTAAAATTTCTTCTTCCGGCTTTGGGCATCTACCGCTGCCGAAAAACTGTGAACCATATAAAGCGTTCATTGTAAAAACAGCATCTGTCATCGATACATCGATATACTTGCCTTCCCCTGTCTTTTCTCTGTGTAATGCCGCAGCGAGCACCCCTACTGCTGCGTGTAAAGTTCCTCCGGCAACGTCTGCAATCTGGATTCCCATTGCAGCTGGTTTTTTCCCTTTTAGCCGCGAGTGGTCGAGGACACCCGCTACTGACAGGTAGTTGTTATCATGGCCGGGTCTATTGGCGAAGGGACCAGTCTGCCCATAGCCTGTAATCGAGCAATAAATCAGCCTTGGGTTTACTTCTTTTAGTGCTTCATAACCAAGTCCAAGACGATCCATCACACCGGGCCGGAACCCTTCGATAATAATGTCATATTCTTTAATAAGCGCTTTCACAATTTCCACGGCCTGCTCTGTTTTCAGGTTTAGTGTCAGTGATTTTTTCGACCGGTTCAAATGCTGGTGGATGTAGGATTCTTGATCCTCGTCATATGGAGGCATAATCCGCATTAAATCAACCCTTCTAGCCGACTCGATATGAATAACATCGGCCCCGAGATCAGCAAACAGCATCGTTGCTAACGGGCCTGGCAGCAATGAAGAAAAGTCGAGAATTTTCAACCCGTTTAAAATTGTCATTTTCCCATCCCCTTTAATTTGTTCCATAACATGATTACTGTAATAATACAGATATTTTTATTTAAAACAGTATTATAACAGACATTTTTGCAAAATCATATCTATAACTGATATTATAGGTTAAATTTTCTGAAAATTACATGATGGAATTATATGTTTTTGTAAGTCTGTAGGAGTTGCAAGTAAAATGGAATAAAAATACAAGAAAAAACAGGAATAAAACTACTACTTTGTTTATAAAATAATATGAAGGGGAAGTGTAAAAAAAAAAGAGAGTAGGGGGAAGAACTATGAATTTACAAAAGGCAAGAGCACATGATCAAATTTTGTTTACCCGTTTCAATGAAACATTGGAAGGAACGGTTATGAAACGCTATGAAAACTCTGTTGTCGTCAAGTTGACTCTCGAATCATATAACAAAGTACTAGAGGATCTACCGAACGATTTAACGGTAGTTAATGATAGAAACTATCAAATTATATATCAGGCAAGTGAAAATAAAGAGCTTGCTTAATTATAGATGGGATGGTGCTGCTTTGCATGCACACATCCTATTTTTTTTGCAGAAATAGCTGTAGTCTGAGCTAACGCAGGCACACATAAAGCGGTATTTGATTAAAGAACTATAGATAGGTTAGGTATTCTAATTCTTTATGTGGATACTGAATAGTAGATATTAACGAAATTACCTCCTAACACTAAATTTTAATAGTTTTTAATTTTATAACTATAATATTTTTAGTAATCTGTGAATGATTAAATAGAAGGGAGAGTAACACTAAAATATGAAGTATTTCGTATATCTATTATCTACTCTATTTTTCACTTCAGCATTAGCGGCTTGTTCACAGCAAACTACAGAAGTAAATGAATCGGAAGCAGAAGGTGCAGCAGTGATCGAAAAAAAGAAAGAAGAGCATGATTTGCACGCTTCCTCCTGGTCTTATACGGGAGAACAGGGACCAAAATCCTGGGGAACTCTAGATCAGGCGTATGCTGCTTGTGTAAATGGAAGTGAGCAATCACCCGTCAATATCGAATCTTCACAAGTAAAAATGGATGAAAAGATTGAAAATGTAATTACTCAATATAAGCCAACAACACTTTCGTTAATAAATAATGGACATACAGTCCAAATCAACGATGCATCCGGTGACAATAAAATAATACTTGAAGGAACAGAATATCGACTCCTTCAGTTTCACTTCCACACACCGAGCGAACATCAGTTTAATGGCAGACAATATGCAATGGAACTACACCTCGTCCATCAAAATGCCAATGATGAGTTAGCCGTTCTTGGCTTGATGATTCAAGAAGGGGCCAATAATGAAAATCTCCAGTCTGTTTGGGATGTGCTGCCAAAAGAAAAAACAGAAGAAGAGGTCGCAATTAGCGAGTCTATCGATTTGGAAGCTTTACTGCCTCAAGTACAGACATTTGTTTACTACAAAGGCTCCTTAACAACTCCTCCATGCACTGAGGATGTACAATGGATTATATTAGAGCAGCCAATTGAGATGTCAAAAGAGCAAGTCGACATGTTCAGGGGAATTTTCCCGGACAATCATCGTCCAGTTCAGCCATTAAATGAACGAGAAATAATAACAAACTAAAGTACAAGAAACCCGGCAGAAGAAAGGCTGCTTCCGCCGGGCTTAATGGTTACTGCCTATAAAAATTGATTGTAAAGTAGGGGGCCCCTTTACTATTAAATGCCACCCCTACGAGAACGTGCGTGAAATTTGTTCGTAATATGTTGTCACGATGCCCTTTCGAATTCATCAGCGCTTCATGCGCATAAATCGCACTGTACTGTCCGTAAGCTAAATTTTCCCCATACCAGCTAAACATTAGCCCACCCGCCTGCATGCGTTTAAGAGCGGTACCGCCATTTTGATCCGTATGGCTAAAATAATTGTTTATGGCCATTTCTGTACTATGCTTACGGCCGATGTCATTATACTGCGGTGTATAAATTAAAGGATGTAAACCCTCTGCTACACGTGCCTGATTAATCAAATGAACCATCATTTCTTCTAGGGAATCACGATAAGCATTTGTAACTGTTGTCCGGAAAAAGCCAGGTTTCGTTACCTCAGTTGACTTTTTCACCCAAGTGATAGAGCGGACAATGTTGCTTTTATGTATATCGTAAAAAAACGTAACGTAATAATCGTCGATGTCATATGTTCCGCTTGTTGTGTTGCCAGAGCTGTCTTTGTAGTTTTGGGTGTAATTTACCCTCTCTTTTAAAATATATTGGACAGGTTTCCCGTATTTTTTTTCGACAGTTGTCTGGTTAGCCCCGACTGTAATACCGAAGGCCGATTGACCGATTCGTGTTTCATATCCACCAGTATCCTGTCCGGCTGTACGTCCAATTAAATGAAACTCTTTATAATCATTGTTTATCATATTCCATGTCATGTCATATTCTGATTCAAAAGTCTTGTAGGCTGGACGGGGAGGTGCGTTAACGGTTGTAAACGGAATCGTTACTGCTTTATTCATAATCTTACCCTGTACATCTGTAACCTTTGGTGTGACGACCAAAAGGTAATCGGAGGCGTAGGATAAATTGCCTGCCGGTTTTACTGTCAATATCCTGCCTGTAACGGACGTATCAATAGCAATTTTTGTAGAACCTTTTGACATATACACATTATTTTCAATAGAGCGTGGATCGATTTCACGATTAAATGTTATCTTCCATTCTTTATCAAGTGCTGTATTGGAAAAGCTTGGCCACGTTTTGGCAGCAGCCACTTCACTGGATAGAGCAATAAACATTAGGGAAGCAATGATCGTCATCACTGCTGCAAGTTTCTTCATTTCATGAATTCCTCATTCCTTTATCTTCTTTTTCATCCTATTCTTCGTACTTTTTTCACTCTTTTTAAATAGTCCAAAAGACTTTAATTTGCCATTTTAGAGCTAATTATTTGTCTTTGTATGGGAAAAACACAGTAAGCCTGGGGGGCAGTATCGAGCAGAGAACAGATTGAGAAAAGCTAGATGTTCTTCTGTTAACGCAAGTAAATAAGCAAAAATTAGATAGACTGATGAAGCTATATAAAATTTTTGCCTTTTTTATATACTCTTTTTACAATAATGATGGGAGGCGAGGTAGAAGGTGTGCAGTCCTATTGATGGAAGTCAGCAGGTAGTGAAAGAAGGTTCTTTGGGGAAACAGGCGTCTGGAAATTCAAAAGTTTCGCAGCGGGCGCTGCCTGTTAAATATTTATCTACAATTATTATTTCCTTTTAATTTTAGTGCAAAGAAGGCATCCTAAAGCAATGTTGGATGCCTTCTTTGTTATAATAGGCAAAAAATATTGAGGTGCAGTTATGGAGGAACAGGTGCGTTACTTAACAATCGGTGAAATGTCGAAGATTACAAATTTACCGATTCGTACATTGCATTATTACGATCAAATTGATTTATTCAAGCCGTTACATGTGGATTCGGTAACGAATTACCGCTATTATAGCGAATCCCAAATTTATAAGCTTGATTTAATTAAATCGCTCAAATACATCGGTACGCCGCTTGAACATATTAAGATAGCACAGGCACTGACACCTGAGCAGCTTCACGAATTTTTAGCGGAGCAGGAGCAAATTGTCGAGAAAAAGGTAAAGCGCATGCTTGAGGTACAGCAAACGCTTTTGAAAACGAAAAAGCTGCTTGAGGAGCAAATTAATATTCCGGCCTATAACAAAGTGTACGAAATGGAAGTGGCAAGTCAGCGTTTACTTGCCATTAAACCCAAGGACGTTAACATTTTAGATGTGCCTGGTGAATATTTTAGTTCACTCATTAAAACCGTAGAACGTGAGGGCAGCGTGATGAACAGCAGGTATGGTGGCATTTATCCACTAAAAAGCTATGCAAGGGTTGAAGAAATCTACTATGACTACTTTTTTACTCCCCTATTAACGGAGCGCTATTTAGAGCTGTTAAATAAAGATGTTGAGGTGTTGAGAATGCCTGCCGGGAAATATGCCTGCATTGCTTTTGAATTTGATGAAACGGCTTATTTCAAGGCGTATAAACAGCTGGAAGCTTATGTGAAGTATCCTCAATCTGCCGTCTATGAGGTATTTATGCCAATCAATTATTCATCGGAAGAGCAGTCAAGCTATGTTGTTGAATTAAAAGTAAAAATTTTTTAAAAATTAGAGCATGTGGGTTGACCCTACAGTTACTGTAGGGTTTATGCTATGGAGTAGACTGAAAGAGAAGTAGAGGTTTTCAACATGGAGAAAAAGGAAAAAATAACGCTTAGCCTGCTATTGATGAACTTATTCATCGCGTTTTTAGGAATTGGACTGGTGATCCCTGTACTGCCTACGCTTATGAACGAGCTCAATATTAGCGGGAAAGTTGTCGGTTATTTAACAGCGGCGTTTGCATTAACGCAATTAATCGTTTCACCGTTTGCAGGAAAAGCGGTCGACCGTTTTGGTCGTAAAATTATGATTGTATTAGGACTGTTTGTTTTCGGCTTTTCTGAATTTCTATTTGGAATAGGGGAAACGATTGAAGTATTGTTTATTTCGCGTATTTTAGGAGGCGTCAGTGCCGCGTTTATCATGCCGGCCGTGACAGCGTTTATTGTAGATATTACAACGATTGAGACACGCCCGAAAGCGCTTGGCTACATGTCGGCTGCAATTAGTACCGGTTTTATTATCGGGCCTGGAATCGGCGGTTTTTTAGCCGATGTCGGCATACGTGTACCGTTTTATACGGCCGGTGTGATGGGAGTTCTAGCTGCTATTTTATCTATAGTGCTGCTGAGTGAGCCGGAGCGTCAGGAGGAAGAGCTTACAGAGTCGGAAACGACAGGTAAGAGCAGTTTGGGTAAAATTCTTATGCCGAAGTTTTTAATTGCCTTTATCGTCATTTTCGTTGCCTCGTTTGGACTGGCGGCTTTTGAGTCGTTCTTCTCACTATTCGTTGACCATAAATTTGCGTTTACACCAACCGATATTGCAATCGCGATTACGGGTGGTGCGATTTTAGGCGCAATATTCCAAGTAGCCCTCTTCGATCCGTTGATGAAGGCATTAGGGGAGATTAATTTAATTCGTCTTAGCTTAATCTTTTCAGCAGTATTGGTGCTGGCATTAACGTTTGTTAATTCCTACTGGATGATTATGGCGGTAACATTTACCGTATTTATCGGATTTGATTTAATCCGCCCGGCCGTGACGACGTATTTATCACGCATTGCAGGGAATGAGCAAGGGTTTGTTGGCGGGATGAACTCATTCTTTACATCGCTTGCAAATGTATTTGGTCCGATTATTGGCGGTATTATGTTTGATATCGATATTAACTATCCGTTCTATTTCGGTACGGTTGTTATTATTGCCGGCTTAGCAGTGGCAATGCTATGGAAAAACCCAAAAGTGAAAAGTGAATGATGGAATAAAATAGAGCGGCTGTCCGGAAAATCAGAGGTATACTGACTTTCCGGGCAGCTTTTTATATATCTAACAAAAAATTAATACGGGGAACTTGTCCTCTCTTCAAAAAAGAGCTGCCAGATTGGCAAAAAAGAAAAAATGATTCTTTATATAAGCAATTTTTCAAGCAAATCTCTATCAGGAGAAGTAAGCGGGCTTGAGTTTTTCCAAAAGCAGTGTGCTCCTCATTTATATCCACACATTCAAGCGTTGTATTTGGAGAGTAAAGGCCGGATTTTCGAATACCAAACCTTTCGAAAGATGCTTTTATCTCATCATCCTTTTATTTCAATTATTTATCAATGTTTAGAAGGCTTTAACCGATATAGGTACTATAGACGATAAATACTGACGAATTATGAAGGATAGATAATTTCTCTTACTTGAAAGGAGTATTATACCTATGGAGAAAAGGAAATTGCAAAAAATAAATAAGGCTGCTGTTGCCTCTGTACTTGCTGCGAGCGGTATCGCAATATCAGCTCCGGCTGTTCCGACGAAGGCGAGCGGCTTTACAGATCTCAATGCAAATGCAGACTACTATAAGCCGGTCCTCGAACTGTATAACCGCGGCTATATAAGCGGTTATAAAGACGGCACATTCCGGCCAAATCAGGCTGTCACACGTGGACAGGCAGCTAAAATGCTGGCACAGGCGCTCAATCTAAATACAGCAAGCCCAAAGAATCCGAGATTCAGTGATGTTCCAACAAGTAATGGTTTTTATAAATATATTGCAGCTCTTGCCAGTGCAGGCATCATCAATGGATATAGCGACCAGACATTTCGTCCGAACGAGCCGATTACACGTAACCAGATGGCAAAGATTTTAACACTCGGCTATAAGTTCCAGCAGGCAGCGAAACTGACACATGATTTCCATGATGTTGCTGAGTCAAATCCGAACCGTTTCTACATACAAACACTCTATGATCTGGGAATCACAAAAGGAACAACGCAGATAACGTATTCACCTTATGGCTCAGTGACACGTGGCCAGTTGGCGACGTTTATCTATCGTGCCGAAAATACATCGGCTGATGCGGTAAAGCCAGTAAAGGAAATTAGCAGTATTTCTGGATCTTCTGTTTATATTAATGGTATTTCCTACCGAATAGATGCTTCATTGCGGGATATCATCAATGAAGCGAATGCTCCTGCCTTAAAGGGTGCACATATAGAAGGACAAATTATTGGTGAAACATTGAAATCGATTTCTTCCCTGACAATTAACGCTCAGGGAAATAAAGACCGGATTCTTGTTTTTGATGGCAATCACGCTACATTTACAGGTGAGCTGATTATCCAGGGCAATTATATTCGCTTTAAAAACTGGAACCTGACAGGAGAAATAAAGATTGTTGAAACACCACGCAGGACGCTAAGTGACTTGGCTGGACCGTTATCAAACATCCGTGTTGCCAGTCTATCTGGCTTCGGCTTTATCGATTGGACGAAGCCGACAGATACGACGGAAGAGGATGACGATCCAAGCTACAATGATGGCGGGCATGATTTAGAAAGCAAGCCTCCAATCCTTCCTGATGGAAAGGTGGTAGAGAAAATGCCGGTCATCGAGAAATTTGTAGATTTTACAAACTGCTCGATCAGCCGTCTTATCATCGAAGCAAATCGGACTCATGTAGAAGCAGCAAAAACTATTCCCCAGGTTACAGTAAGAGGGTGGGTCCGCCAATTTGAAATCAATGCTAATATCGATACACTCTACCTCGAGCCTGACGTGGCGACAACTATGTATGGTGTAGGCAATATTAATAAGATCTATAAAAATGGCTATAAAAATGTTTATCTGAACAGTTCGGGCCACGCCAATCTGTTGGTGGTGGACAATACAGGCGGTAAAATCGACTTGGGTGAGAATTTTTATGTCGATAAAGTCATTATCCCGCCGAATAAAATGCCAAATGATATCTTCAATGACTTTATTAAGGACAACGATAAAATCGGTGATATTGAGGACCCGAATGGCAATGATGTTGACCGTGATCCAATTGAAGATACAATCATCCCGGACTGGGAAGAACCAGACGCGCAGATTGTCAGAATCGACGTCGATGGTACAAAAGCAAAGGCCCAAATTACTTCTACGGAAAAAGGGAGATACTATTTTACTGTTCGAAAAAAGGATGAAAAACCCCCTACTATTCGAGAAATAATAGACGATGCCAAAACAACAACCCTTAAAACATCAGGTCAAGGGATGATTGGGGCTGATCTGAAGGCCACATTTGACATTGATGGTTTAGTTGAAATGACGGACTATACGCTGTATGTCGTAGTAAGTGATGAAGCAGGTAACTATTCGGACAAGGTCTTTAAAGACTTTACGACAATGGATGGAACGCCTCCAAGTATTACGAATTTGGATGTTCTTCCTCTACCAGGGGGGAAACGGGCCGATGTAACTTTCAATGCATCTGAAAGTGGGCGCTATTACTATCGTGTAGTACCAAAAGCAGCTGACACGACTCCGCCTACAGTGAAGGAAGTTATGGAATCGTCCGGTGCTTTGTCGGGGACAGGAAAGGCCAATGCCGGCAGTAATTCAATACGCATTAGTGGATTAACACATCTAACAGAGTATGTTATCTATATGGTAATGGAAGATGATTCAGGTAATTTAACGACAAATGTAGTAAGCGATATTTTTACTACGAGAGAGCTAGATGATATACTGCCTACCGTCAGTCCGGACATTAATATTGTCGGAAGTACGAAGGATGAGCCTACTGTTATCCAATTGACATTCAGTGAACCAATGGATAAAGAAACTGTAGAGAATGTAAGGAACTATGTATTGAGTGGAACAGGTAATTTAACAGGAAATCCGTATACTGCAAAGTTAGAGAGTAACGGAAGGACTGTTACATTGACGATTCCCTCCATGGCGGCTTTCGTAAATAATGATACCTTGATTGTTACGGTGCAGAATGTAACAGACCTTGCAGGAAATACAATTTTAAAGGGAGCAAGCACGTCTGTTGCAACTTATAGACATCAAAGCGATACAAAGCCTGTGATTGAGAGCTTGGAAGCTATAAAAATGGGGACGGATGCAAGCGGCAACACTACAGTAAAAACGGAATTTACTACAAAACTCACAGGAACATACTATTATATGATTGTCCCGGTTGCGCCAAGTGAAAGTGCTCCGCCTTCTAATACATTTAAAGAGCCGGCAATTTCTGAAGTTGTATTCCCGGGGGATTATCAACTGCCGACAGGGATAAATGGCAGCAAAGTAAATGTTAATACGCAAGCACCTAATACGCCTATAACATTGAATAATCAAACAGTTCTATACGGAAAGGGCACAGCAAATGAACTGACAAACAGTTTTCAATTGCTTCATCCCCAGAATGAGCTCGATAAGAATAAAACAGGCTACAAGATTTATATGGTTTTACAAGACAGGAACGGTAACTATTCTTTAATGAAACAAGCGGACTATCTTCGTGACGAGGAAAAACCGCAAATTGTAAAAGATAAATCCTACTTCGTCAATCCAAATGACAAAAGCAATTCTTACGACTTATTCTTTTATCCAGATAATTACGTTCCGAATACTGTCCAGACATTTGAGTTCCATATTAAATTCTCTGAACCAATGGACCCTGCTTCGATGGCAAAACGTGAAAATTATCGATTGGAAGGTTTAGCAGGAGAGTTTTTAGATGTGAGCTCTGTTACGATGGGAGAGGATAGCCGTACGGCGGTACTGAAGCTTCAATCTAAGGTTGCCCCGGCGTTCATTGAATATTTAATTAAGCATGATTACAACCTCACGATAAAAGTAGACGGGGTGTATGACTTTAACAAACTTGAATTTGTAAATGATGAAGTATCATTTAAATATACAGACAAGGTTAAACCAATTTTAAAAGAAATGAATAGCCAGGGAATTAAGGCATTACGAGACTATTCTGTCAGTCTTTCAAATGATGATTTATATATAAAGTTATCATTTAGTGAAAATATTAAAGATTATCCAGCGGATGGTTTTGTAATTACATCCTCTACAGGGGCAAAAACGTACAGTGTGGCAAATGTAGCTTATGCTAAGGATGAAAAATCAAAAGATGTAAAAAATGAATTGATTTTAAAGGTGGCAGAAGGGGCAACGGGTCTAGTGCAAAATGAGGATCTCATAATTACCGTTAATGAGAAAGTAAAAGATGAGCAGGGCAATAGTGTATATACTGTAGATAATAAATATAACCAAGCTATCTATAAATATAGAAATATTTCTGCTCTGATTAATGGTACAGAACTTGATCCGACCCATATGACTAGCACAGGCGGAGTAAAAACTAGCCGAAGCGCTTATATTGTCACGACAATTTCAAATATGGGAAGCAATGCTAAATTCTATTACGTAGTATTACCAAGCACTGCTGTGAAACCGAAAACGTTACAGGATATCATCAGCTATTCAAATAATGCAGATTCTTCCGCTTATGGCTCAGCTACAGTAGAAACACCGGGTACTCGTCAGCTATTAGATGCGGTAGCTACATCAGGAAATCCGAATGCTGTTTTCGTTGAAGGATATACTCTTTACCTTGTAGTAATTGACGAGTTTAATAATATTTCTACCATTCAGGAAAAGAAAATTGACCCGCCGCCAGCAACCGGAAATCAATAAGTCGAGCACAATAAAATACGAGAAAACATTGTTAAAGGTTCGGTTATGATCATAAGTCATAAACGAACCTTTTTCTCATTGAGCTACATAATCATGTATTTATTGACAAAAAGTAAAAATTAAAAGCCTGCTAGAGAAAAAAACTCTAACAAGCTTTCTTTGTTATGATTATGAATGTTGAAGAACAAGCTGCTAGGACAATAAAATAAGTTTCACCTCCTATAATTCCTTCACAACCGTCTTAGCAAAGCGGTCATGCGGAAGGGCGGAACCATTTTCTCCTTCGAATTCATGGCGATCTTTTAAATAATCAAAGGTGCTGATTGTATCCCGATATAGCATGCGCTTAGCAATTTGTAAATCAGTCGGTTTTGTGCCGTCCTCATTTTCTAGAGCTAGTTTCATTGCCTTATACCCAATTGTTTGACCATCTCTTCTTAACTGAGCATATTCTAATCCCCACATGATGGCAGTTGGCGTTACGAGGTTATGAACTGCTTCGTTTTTTATCTTTTTCCGTAAAAGATACTCAACTCCAAGAGATACCGTTGTCGAGATTGCCGCGTCGATCATTATAGCTCCCAAACGCTTTTTTGTCAGAGATTCCAAGGAAAACACCCCTTTTTGTATGAATACTTTCTATGAGTTTTATAATAGAAAGCTCCTTTTCATCATAAAGAGGATGCCTCTTTTTAAGCAACTGTAAGGTCCTGTAATTGCATTAAATAGTAGATGATGTGCAATAGAGCGGATAGACCATATACTGAAACTTTTACCTTAATATCCCGTATATAAGGTAACATTGAAAGGCGGAGAGGATATTTATGATGAAGTGGAGAAAAGTAGCTGCTGTTACAACAGCTTCAGCTATGACAATTCAATTGGCAGCGTGTGGATCAGAGGAGACATATGTGGAAGAAACAAGTGAATCCTATATAACAAGTGATAGTACGGGAGAGACTGAGACGTATATAGAAGAGCCTGTAAATGACGATGATGGAGTACCAGCGGGCATCGAAGAGTCAGAATATATGGATGCTTGTGCGGATTGGGAGGAGCAGGAGGATGGCTCTTATGTATGTGATGATGAATATTCCGAATACCACGGACAGCATTTCTTTGACGGCCTTATGTATGCGACAATCGGAGCGATGGTAGCAAGCTCTTATTATCAATCGAAAAACAAAATAAACGGCACAAAGCGAAAAGATGATGAAGGAGGTTCAGGCGGCGGGTATAGAGGGTCATCTGGTACATCACCAAAAACAAATGGGGTGACAAGCGGCAGTTCTACAGGCGGCCAGACTAGCTCGTCAGGCACTTCTACTACGACAGATCAAAATAAGACAGGGACAAACAAGCCATCAAATGGAACGTCAACTTACAGCAGTGGGAAATCAGGCTTTAGCTCAGGCGGAAGCTCACGCGGCGGATCATCGTCATCGTAGGAGGCTGGGGAATGAGGAGCAATTATACTAAACGCGGCACCTTCTATGTGCCCTATAAGGATACATTTTTTGCTGATTTTCCTGACCTCGAATATGCTCTTTATGATGCCTTGGTAATACCAAAGGAAAAGATAGAAGAGATTCGTTTTGCCTCACAGATGCTATGGGGTATTTTCGAAAGGGTGGCAAAGCAGCTGCCGAACCTGCCGAGAGAACAGCTGCTTGCGCTCGGAATTAGGGAGGAGATGCTGCCATATATTTCACTTGATTACTTGCAGCAAGTGGCAGTGCTAGCCCGGTTTGACTTCATCTGTACGGAAGATGGACGCATTAAGTGCATTGAGCTAAATGGAGATACCCCTTTTCTTGTCCAAGAGACATTTGAAATGAATGAGAAGTTATGTGGGGAATTTGGTGTAGAAAACCCAAATGATACACAGCAGTTCATTAAAGCGATGTCACAGGCCCTTTTACACGCAGTACATTATGTAAACAAAACCGGCAGCCCTAAGGTTGTCATTACCGGAAAAGAAGCAGAAGATGATTTTGAAGAGTACTGTCAGGTCAAATACATACAACGTGTGCTGCCGTTTGATGTGGAGTATGTACCCATTAAGGAGCTTATTATTTTTACAGAAGGAGAAAAGCGTGGGCTATATACACCAGCGCTGGAAAAAATCGATGTCTTGTATCGACCGGCACATCCTATTGAATTTCTTTTGGATGATGTGGCCGAAGATGAAGACCGGATCGGCTTGCATCTTCTTGATTTAGTAAAGGAGCGGGAGCTGGCGATTATTAATGCTCCTTCTGCCTACTTACTGCAGACAAAGATTTTGCTGTGGCTCATCTGGGACAGAAGAAGTGATGACATGCTGTTTACGAAGCGCGAGCAGGCGGTCATTAAACGGTATATGCTGCCAACTTTTCTGACGGAACAGCCATTTAAACAGGCAGAACGCCCTTTTGTAAAAAAGCCTGTTTTTTCAAGGGAAGGCAATACGGTGGAGATTTTCCGGCCAGACGGCTCTGTTGCTGCTGCTTCACCGAATCGGCATTATACGGATAATCTTTATCTATACCAGGAGTTCGTGCAGATGCCGGAGATTGGTATTCAGCTGAAGGAAGGATTATTTAAGAAAAAATGGCTGGTCGGATCATTTATTGCGGGTGGTAAGGCATGCGGTCTAGCATGCCGGGTTGGCAATGAGATTACAGAATGGGATTCCCACTGGCTGGCAATCGGTTATGAAAAGGAAGAATAGAAAGGAATCCTGTCCAGGGAGGGCGGGATTTTTTACTTAGAAGGGGGCTCGGGGTAGTTATAAAAAATTTGCACGCACATTTCCACATTACAAAAGGAAATTCAAAATGAAAGATAGGTGCTCCTTTCTTCAAAATTATCCATCATTTTCTATGTAAACGCTCTCTTTCTGTTATATAACAATAATTTCTCGCATAAGAAAAATGCTTCTGAACTTGCAAATATACCTCAAATTCAAGACTTTCACAATTCGTTCAATGTAAGCGTTTGAATTATGAAAACATTGTGAAAAGGCACAGAAAGGGCTTTTCATTTCTAAAAAAAGGGGTAGAATGAGAAGTGTGAAAGATGTTATATAACAAGTTGCATCAGTCAGTGGGGAAATAAAATTGTTATAGTACAATTTGAACGTAAAAGGAGAAATGAAGTATGTGGGTAATTACAGTATTCAATCATCAAAATGACGTTCGTATTTTCGAATACACAAGCAAGGGCGAAGCAACGCAAGCATTAAAAAAGTTCGCTAAAAATGCCATCCTATCTTATACAAAATAAGCAAACGCATAAAATAAAGCTTACATTTTAAAACAAAAGGAGAAATGAAGCATGTGGGTAATTACAGTATTTAATCATCAAAATGATGTTCGTATTTTCGAATACACAAATAAAAATGAAGCAACACAAGCATTAAAAACTTTTAAGAAAAACGCCGTTCTTTCTTTTACAAAATAATGAGCATTAGGTCACCCGCAGCAAATGAGCTGCGGGTTTTTTATGTGTAATTTTATTTCTCGACTAATGCATACCACTTTTTAGCTATAATAATTGAAACACCTTATTATTAGTGTTAATAAGTATCAGGATGTTTTCAGCAGGCTAATAGAAGGAAAGTGTTGAAAAAACGATTATACACAGCGTTAGTTTAAGAAATACAGCAGACAATTGGATAGCAAGGAGTGAACCGTATGAAAAAGCAATTAGATATTTTTATCGCATTTTTCAGGTCAGGGATTTTAGGCTTTGGTGGTGGGCCTTCTGCAATTCCGCTTGTACATAAGGAAGTCGTTGGTACGTATCAATGGATGTCGGATGAGGAGTTTGCGGATGTTTTATCAATAGGCAATACATTGCCTGGGCCGATTGCTACAAAAATGGCCGGGTATATAGGGTACCGGGTCGGCGGATGGCTAGGAATGATTAATGCACTCATAGCAACGATTCTGCCAACTGTCATACTATTAATTATTCTCCTTACGTCTTTACGTGAATACAAAGATTTTGACTTTATAGCAGGGATGACAAATGGTGTTGTTCCTATTGTTGGGGTCATGATGGCTGTGCTGACGTGGGATTTTTTGAAAAAATCAAAATCAGCTCTTGGGTGGAAAGTAGGGCTGATAATCCTGGCAGCCTCCTTCATTTCAATGATTCTCTTGGGCATTAATGCTGGTATCATCATTGGCATACTGCTTGCCCTGGCATTGTTTTTACCGGTCAAAGGAGGGAACGAATAATGATCTATGTAGAAATATTTCTGGCCTTCTTTATTCCAAGTATTTTAGGTTATGGGGGAGGGCCTGCCTCTATTCCATTAATCGAAAACCAAGTGGTATCTACTTATAGTTGGATGACAACCGCTGAATTCAGTGATATGCTCGCTATCGCCAATGCACTGCCAGGCCCAATTGCAACAAAGTTAGCTGGTTACATTGGCTATGAGCAAGGAGGAATTCTAGGAGCTTTTATTGCTCTTTTGGCTACGGTGGGCCCGTCCCTTATCCTTATGTTGCTGCTCCTTAGCCTGCTGTACCGCAACCGCAATTCACCGCGAGTAAAGCGGCTTTCAAGCTTTGTCCTGCCGGCAATCGCTGTTTTAATGGCAGATCTTACGTTTGATTTTTTTGCTACTTCTATCGCAGGTATAAATTGGATTCCAACGATTGTTATAGCGGTCATCAGCTATTTTGCCATGGAAAGATTCAAAGTTCATCCTGCCATGGTAATTGGAGCAGGACTTTTAGTCGGGGGGCTATTTTTATAAATATCGAGCATGAAAAGAATTCCTTATCATAGTACAAATAAGATTCCATCCACTAGTTTCCCGCTAGTGGATTTTTAAATGCTATTCCCTCGGATCATCTGCCTATGCGATAATATAGTGGTATTATTTTCGTGGGGTGGTACTATATGGATATTGAAATAAGAGAGGTAATAGATGAGGGAAAGACAATTCTCCCTGCCTGTACATTAAAGGGGCAAATCATCGGTATTTATACAGATATACAGAAAATGCAATTTATTATGCAGCAGTTGAAACAGAAAGGATATGTTCATCACGTAATGGATGGGCATTATAAAAGGTTGAAAGTAGAGGAAACATTTCGATTTTATATGAAGATGGCTGGCTGCCCACAGCCATTGGAGGAGATGTTAGGGCTTTTCGGGCTGACAAAATCACGAAAAAAGAAAGTAATGGACCTATCAATCAGTGAGCAGCAACGCCTTGCTTTTTTAAGGCCTTACTTATATGGCGGGACATTTTTAACGATTGAAGAGCCGTATCATCGTATGGATGCGGATACCCGAATTATTACTGCCGGATTGATCCAGCTGATGGCAGAAAGAGGGACGATCTTTCTGTTACTATCGAATAACTTAGAAGACCTTCTTATTTCAACAAATGATATTTTCCGGATTGACTCATCGGGCTGTCATAAGATGGATTTTAATGAAGAACAGCCGACCATTATTGATGAAGAGCCGGTAATTAAAATTGAAAAGATCCAAACAAAGAAAAACGATAAAACGATTCTCTTTAATCCACCTGAAATTGATTATATTGAAAGTCTGGATGGTGAAATTTTAGTGAATGTAGCAGGCGTGAGCTATACCTGCTCTCTTACATTACAGGAGCTCGAAAAGCGATTGCGTGCCTATGGCTTTTATCGTTGTCATCGCTCTTATATTGTAAATTTACAAAAGGTACGGGAAATTATCACATGGACTAAAAATAGCTACAGTTTAAAACTCAGTGTAGGAGAGGGAACTGTAGTACCTTTATCAAGAAATAAATTGTCGGAATTAAAAGAACTAATTGGAATTTCGTAGTATTTCCTGGGGAATAATGGGGTGCGTTTGTCGACAGGAAGATACACTTCACTGCGTTTTTGCTACAATTCAGCAGAAAACAGCGGTGTGATTTCCTCAATTCAATTACAGTTAGGGTAATCAAACGAATTGAAGGAGGTTGCTTGTATGACGATAGCGGCAATCGAAGTAAAAAACGTTAAAAAGGCTTTCGGCACATTTACAGCATTAGAAGATGTTTCATTTACCATTAATAAGGGAGAAATATTCGGATTCCTTGGTCCAAGCGGGTCGGGAAAAACGACAATGATTAAAATCCTTACAGCACAATTGGAGCAAACAGCAGGAGAAGCCCGTGTATTAGGCTTACCTTCTATTGATATGAAAAAAAGCGAAAATAAAGCACGCTTTGGCATACTTACTGATAATAGCGGTTTGTACAAAAGGCTGACTGTAGAAGAAAATTTATTACTTTTTAATAATATCTATGACCTTCCAAAATCTGCAATCGATGAAGCGCTTGAATTTGTTAATTTAACAGATGCACGTAAGAAAAAGGTGAGCGAACTATCTAAAGGGATGATTCAACGTGTAACCCTGGCAAGAGCTATTATGCATAAACCGGACTTATTATTTCTCGATGAGCCAACTTCAGCTTTGGATCCAGTCAATACGAGACATATTTATAACGGGCTCCGGAAATTGAATGATAAAGGAACGACAATCTTTTTAACAACGCATGATATGACGGAGGCTGAAACACTTTGTAACCGGGTTGCCTTTTTGCATAAAGGAAAGGTAAGAGCAATAGGGGAACCTGCACAATTGAAGCATCAGTATAGTGATCATTCTATGACAGTAGAGCTGATGACCGGTGAGGAGCATATTTTGCAGCTGGATGATCATACTGCTGCAATGAAATTGTCAGAATGGATGAGTGAGAAGTCTATTCTGCGCATCCAAACGAATGAACCGACATTAGGCGATATTTTTATGCAAGTAACGGGGAGTGATTTACAATGAATATTTCAATGAAACGAATCCAAGCAATTTTTATGAAAGATTACAAAGAGTTCTCTCGTAATTATGCGATTTCCATCATGGTCTTCATGCCATTTATTCTAGCGCTTTTTTATAATAAAATGGGAATCAACACGATAGATGCATATTTCATGACAATTAACTTGACGCTTGCTATGGTAACAGCGTTTATTCAAAGCTGCTTGATTGCTGAGGAGAAAGAGAGTAATACATTGCGCAGCTTAATGATGTCCCCAGCTAGTATTGCCGATATTTTAATCGGTAAAAGTTCATTGGTTTTCTCCATCTCTGCAATCGTTCTAGCCTTAACGGTATACTTATTAGGCTATAAACCGGCAAATGTTTTAGTTCTTGCATTGGCACTGGCTGTATCCATCGTATTTTATATCGCAGTTGGCACAATTTGTGGTTTATTTACAAAAACGGTAATGGAAGCGTCGGTAGCAACATTACCAGTACTGGTGATATTCTCATTTGGCCCTATGGTGCTTGGACTTTCTGAGAAATATCCAATTGCAGGAATTGCTGAATGGCTGCCCAGTGCTCAGCTTATCCTACTGGCAGAGGGGCTAGAGACGGCTATGCCTGCAAAAGAGGTCTTTATATCCTTTGCTGTCATGATTGGATGGACAATTGCAGCAGTTGCTATAGCAAGCATACTTTATAAAAAACGAATGACAGACGATTAATTATAGAAGCTTGTAACGTATGTGGAGACATTCATGCGTTACAGGCTTTTTTGCTGTGTAAAAGTTCTTAAGCTTAGTAAGGTAGAGAATTTAAAACCGGAGGGAAATAAGGAGAGCGGATAACTGCCCCTGTCCCTTCAAAACATCCCTTCTTAAAATAAGTTGCTCACTGCTTATCCACTTAGAAATATGTATATATCTATTAGCTGTATAATAAAATTGATTATTTTATATTTTTAAAACAACCAAAAAAGAGAAATTTCGTGTACAGTAATAAATAGATAAATGAAAGGAAGGGGATTTTCCTATGGGCTATCTATCGATGATTTTCTTCCAAATCGTAGCTCCTATCTTAATTTTGTTGTTCGTAGGAGCCATTTTGCAAAGGAAATTTCAATTTAATTTAAAAGCGTTATCACATTTGATTACCTATTGCTTCATGCCTGCCGCAGTATTTGTTAACATTTACGAAACAGAAATTGAATTATCCATTGTAGGGCAGTTGACGATGTTCATCATTCTTTTCATCGGTAGCCAAATGATATTAAGCCACTATTTAGCCAAGTTGTTAAAGCTGGATCGTAGTGAATCTGCTGTTTTTAAAAACAGCGTAGTGCTGATTAACTCTGGAAACTATGGTATTCCAGTAGCACAAATGATTTTTGCTGCCCAGCCTATTGGAGTGGCAATCCAAGTTATTCTTGTTATCTTTCAAAATATGACGACATATACATATGGGCTTTATAATCTTATTTCGGCCACAAAATCTGGGAAAGAAATTTTGAAGGATTTTCTAAAGATGCCGATTATTCATGCGTTATGGATAGGGGCATTATTGAATTATTTGAATTTGCCTATCCCGCAAACGATTAGAATACCCGTTGATTATGTAGCAGGCGGGTTTGTAGCGGTAGCCCTCATTACCCTCGGAGCCCAATTATCACAAATTGAAATGAAGACGATGTTTAATAAGACAATTTTCGTCAGCTGTTTTACTCGTCTTATTGTAGGACCTGCAGTTGCATTACTTGTTATTTGGGTGCTTGGGATTGAGGGTGTAATTGCGCAGTCATTATTTATTGCGAGCTCATTTCCAACTTCACGGAATAGTTCGAGTCTTGCTCTGGAATATGATATTGAATCGGCTACAGCCGCCCAAACCGTCTTACTATCTACGATTATTAGCTGTTTGACAGTTACGGTCGTTATCTATATGTCTACGTTATTATTTGTGTAATTTCAATCCGGCTAGTTACAATAGCCGGATTTTTTATTTTTAAAGGGATACCTTTAATGCTATTATCTGCTCTTTTGTTGCTTTGCTAATAATGCCTAGTACAACTATGAGAAAGAGGAGAATTAAGGAGTTCTTTGTTTCGAAAGGTGCCTTTGCTTATATCCGCAAAATATCTTTCACTTTTTCAGCCTTGTTCGTTTCTCCGCTTGGCTGCCTCTTTTTAAACCGCCTATTTCCTTCCAAAATAGAACCAGCGAAAACGGTATATAAAAACCGCCATGCATGAGCATGACGGTTTCATAGGATATCAATTGAAACAGAATTTTTTCAGGCGCCTTTGTAAGCGATATTGAAAATATAGAGATCGGCGCTTAAATTTTAGAACAGTTAATTGCGATGCAAGCACCCGGTAAGGGCGCAGGCATCATTTTGTTTAAATTAAACGTTAGCTAATGGTTCTTTCACGTATGGGTTCGAAAGGTCCATACCATCTAAAGTTAAGCCTAAAGCTTTTGCAACACCTTCACCATAAGCTGGGTCAGCTAGGTAGCAGTGCAGGATATGGCGGCGTTGGATGAATTCTTCAACACCTTGCAGGTTTGCAGCTGTATTGTTGAATAGCTGTTGTTTTTGGTCATCGCTCATTAAGTTGAACAGCTTACCTGGCTGTTCGAAGTAGTTGTTGTCATCTTCGCGGAAATCGTAGATGTCAGCAGCGCCTTCTAGAGCTAATGCAGGCTCTTTGTACTGCGGCTGTGCTTGAAGAGCACCATAGCTGTTTGGATAGTAACTTAATGCAGCACCGTTGTTTCCGTCAGCACGGCCTTGGCCATCACGGTGATAAACCATGAATGGGCAGCGTGGTGTGTTAACTGGAATTTGGTGGTGGTTGACACCTAAACGGTAACGAGTTGCATCTTGGTAAGCAAATAGACGTGCTTGTAACATACGGTCTGGAGAGAAGCCGATACCAGGTACTACATTAGATGGAGCGAATGCTGCTTGCTCAACATCAGCGAAGTAGTTTTCTGGGTTACGGTTCAATTCGAATTCACCGACTGGGATTAGTGGGTATTCAGATTTATACCAAACTTTTGTTAAGTCGAATGGATTATCTTTGCTATTGCGAGCTTGCTCTTCAGTCATCACTTGGATGTACATTTTCCATTTAGGGAAGTCGCCTTTTTCAATTGAATCGAATAGGTCGCGTTGAGAAGACTCACGGTCTTGACCGATTACTGTAGCAGCTTCTGCATCAGTCAAGTTTTTGATGCCTTGTTGTGTATGGAAGTGGAATTTTACGTAAACACGCTCTCCAGCTTCATTGATCATTGAATATGTGTGAGAACCAAAACCGTGCATGTTGCGGTAGCCAGTAGGGAGACCACGGTCAGACATGACGATTGTTACCTGATGTAATGCTTCAGGTAAAGAAGTCCAGAAATCCCAGTTGGAATTTGCGTTGTGCATGTTTGTTTTTGGATCACGTTTCACAACGTGGTTCAAGTCTGGGAAGTGCAATGGATCACGGAAGAAGAATACAGGCGTATTGTTACCTACTAGGTCCCAGTTTCCTTCTTCAGTATAGAATTTTAAAGCGAAGCCGCGGATATCGCGTTCTGCATCAGCAGCACCACGTTCACCGGCTACTGTAGAGAAGCGGGCAAACATTTCTGTTTTCTTTCCTACTTCAGAGAAGATTTTTGCTTTTGTGTATTTTGTAATATCGTGCGTCACTGTAAAAGTACCGAAAGCACCAGAGCCTTTTGCGTGCATACGGCGCTCAGGGATTACTTCACGGTTGAAGTTCGCTAATTTTTCAATTAAGAATACGTCTTGTAATAAAATTGGACCACGGCGACCAGCTGTCAATACATCATCATTGCTGACAACTGGAGTACCAGTAGCAGTCGTTAATGGACGGTTATTAAGATTTGTCATATAAATGTACCCCCTAAAATCAATTTAAAAAACCTTTCGTCAATTAATATATCAAAACTAAATCATAATTTCTACTAAATTATAATGATTCTTATTAAGAAATTTTTATTATTGAAAAATACGTGAATAATCAAAGGGTAATGAAAAGTATTAGAAATATAATAATAGCTTTGTTTTTTGTCCATGTGTTTAGCTGATATGAGCAGATGTAGAGAAAGGCAATATGTTTCCCAAATAGTTTTCACTGTGGTTATGTTGAAAATAAAGGGCCCTAATTGAAAATGGAACTTGTTGAAATAGCGAATTTTATAAGTAGAAAACAAGATATTTGGGGAATTATGTAGAAGTGAGAGAACTGATTGTATTTTTCCTGTACACTGGAAAATAACTATAGAAAGAAGGGATAATATACAGTGCAACTTACGTTAACGTTTATCATTCTTATCGTAACGGTAGCCTTGTTCATGACAAATCGATTACGGGGTGACCTTGTTGCGCTTATGGCCCTCCTAGCCTTTGTTGTGGCCGGTATTTTAACACCAGTTGAAGCGCTTGCTGGTTTTTCTAATTCAGTTGTTATTATGATAGCCGGGCTATTTGTCGTGGGGGCCGGTATTTTACGAACGGGCCTGGCAGGAATGGCAGGGAATCTTTTATTGAAGTGGTCGGGTGACAGTGAACTAAAGCTTTTTATTTTACTGTTAGTAATTGTTGCTGCGGTAGGTGCATTTATGAGTAACACAGGCACAGTGGCATTAATGCTGCCTATTGTTGTAAGTATTGCCATGAGTATTAAGGTCAGCCCGTCAAAGTTCCTTATGCCGCTTTCCTATATTGCGAGCATGTCAGGGCTGATGACCTTGATCGCATCGCCTCCCAATTTAATTGTTAGTCAAATTCTGGAGGAATACGGCTATGAAAAGCTTGGTTTCTTTACAATCACACCAATCGGAATTATTGCTACCATTACCGTCATTCTTTATTTAGTGATTGTCCGAAATATCCTGCTGCCAAAGGAACAAAATAATTCGCAATCAGACGCAGGATATAAGCTGTCACCAAAGAAAATTGCCAGAGAGTATGCACTTGAGGACAAGATGTTCCGTGTTGTTGTACCTGAGAGCTCCCCGTTAATTGATAAGGCCCTTGCGGAATTGAAGCTGCCAGCGAAGTATCATATTTATGTAATGAAGATTCAACGACGCGCTTCAGAAGGCATTAACTTATTAGCGATGACTTATCAGGAAATGGCCGGTCCAACAAGTATCATCCATGCAAATGATGTGCTTTATATACAGGGGCTAGCGCCAGATGTAGAAAATTTTGTGCTGGATAATAGTTTACTATTAGAAATGATGACAGATAAGGATTTGAAGGATCTTATTTCAAAAAAGATTGGAGTAGCTGAAGTACTATTAACCCCATCATCCCGATTGATAGGTGAATCGGTAAGTAAAAGTGGTTTCCGAGAAAAGTACAATGTGAACATACTAGGTATTAATCGAAAGGGAACATATTTGCTTCAGGATATGGCGCAGCAAAAGCTCCGTTTTGGGGATGCAATTCTTGTACAGGGAGCGTGGGAAGAGATTGACATGCTTTCACGTGAAACACAAGATGTGGTTGTTATTGGACAGCCAAGAGAGCAGGCTGGGTTGGCAGCAGCCAGTGGAAAGGCATGGATTGCAGGTCTCGTTATGCTGCTGGTTGTAGGGCTAATGGTGTTTGAGGTGTTCGATGCTGTCATTGCCGTGTTAATTGGGGCTGTATTAATGATTATAACAGGCTGCCTTCGTAATATGGATGATGCATATGGAAAGATGAATTTTGAGAGTATTGTTTTGGTAGCAGCCATGCTGCCGATGGCGACAGCTCTCGAAAAGACAGGAGGAATGACCATACTGTCAAATGCGATTATCGACCTCCTTGGCGGTTTTGGTCCATATGGTGTCTTGATGGGTGTGTATGCACTGACAGTTGTATTTGGCCAGTTTGTAAGCAACACGGCAACGGCTGTTCTTTTCGCACCTATCGCTATGACGGCAGCTATAGCCATGGATGCAAATCCGTATACCTTCATGATTGCAGTAGCGGCGGCTTCTGGCATGGCATTTGCTACACCGATTGCTTCTCCGACGAACTCACTTGTTATGACAGCTGGCGGCTATCAATTCATGGATTTTATTAAGGTAGGTGCACCGCTGCAGATCATCATGTTCATCGTCATGATGGTAGTCGTACCTCTGCTATTTCCATTTTAGCTACAGTTCCGGCTGAAATAGGAGGTATAAGAAAAGCTCTGCTGATTGGTCAGCAGAGCTTTTTCGTGTAGATAACGTAAAGGTTAAATGAATTATTTTTCACGTGAAACTTCACTGTGATTAGTGGATGTCTCTCTTTTTAAAGTTACCGCCGCGCACTTCCGATACGTCGGATACAACTACAAATGCACCTGGGTCATGTTCCCGGATAATATCTAGCAGTTTTGTTTCCTCCATACGGTTGATTACACATGTAATAATTTCAGATTCCTCATTAGAGAAACCGCCACGTCCCGTCGTATATGTAAGACTTCTACCAAGACGTGCCTGGATGGCATCTCCGATATCTCTAGAGTTTTTACTAATGATTTGGACAGATTTCGATTTTTCAAGACCGACTTGTACAATATCAATAACGGTTTTAGCGATATAATAAGTCAATGCAGAATAAAGTGCACTTTCTAAATTATAAACAAATGCAGCTATGGCAAATATAAATACATTAATAAGTAGGATGATATCTCCAACAGAGAATGGTACCTTACGTGAGATAAGTACAGCCAAAACTTCAGAGCCGTCAAGCGCGCCTCCATTACGAAGCACGATACCAATACCAACCCCAAGTAAAATACCACCAGAAGCCACAACTAAAAGATGGTCCTTTTCCGATAAAATCGGAGAAATGTCATGCATTAATACAGTACCTAAAGATAAGGCAGCGATACCGACAATACTCATAATCGCGAAAGTTTTACCGATTTGTTTATAGCCGAGGTATACGAAGGGGATATTTAAGATGAATAGAAACAGACCGAGTGGTAACTCTAGAACTTCTGCTCCCATGATACTGACTCCGGTTACACCGCCATCAATGACGTTGTTTGGAATCAATACTGCCTCAAGACCATAAGCGGCAATGGCAGCGCCGATAATGATCATGATCATTTTTCTTATGTTTACAGCCAGCTTACTTTTCAATATAGTTTCCTCCTTTTTATTTTAGCCAATTGCTATTATACATTAATTTAGCTTTAGACCATATTTTCACGTAATAAAAGTAGATAAAAACTGTAATTTAAAGAGACAGGCCCTTTAATATGTAGCAGGTGAATCGGAATTCTATAATTAATTATACGGGCATAAAGTAATAAAGTTTCATTTCATATGAAACTTTAGCCTATACGTGCCTGAAAAAATTTAAACACACCTGTTTTCCAGGTGTGTTTAAATTGTCACGATTTCGCCTTATTTTTATTGGAAAAATATGCAACCAATTATTTAGGGAAACCGTACATGTATTATGACTTATCACACGCCTCATAAATGGAGGCGATCCATTTGCTATGGGAGTTGTCGCGTAGATTTTTTAACAGCCCTTGCTCTACTGCAGGAGAGAGTGATGGAGCTATTAGATGATTACGCAAAAGCTCAATAGACTCATGGATCAAATCATCATCAATTTCCTCTAACTTTTTATTCAAAAATACAATCAGTTCAGCCTTATCCATCTTGATGGAGGTAGCGTTAATAGCCTGCAGCCATTCAGCATCAAAGAACGGGATCTTGGCATGTTCAGCAATGATGGAGACTTTTTCTAACAGAGAGTTGCAAAGCGTCTCCAAATCGATTTCAATACCTCCCTGAAAGAATAACTCACCATAGCTTCGGGCAAAGGATTGAATGATGAATACCACATCTGGAACCATATGCTCAGGTGTATTAGCAAATTGTTTCACTACAATACGGTGTACGAGACGGTTCAGTAATTTATTGTAAAATTCTATCTTCTCAAAAATTTTCTCGTTGAAGGTAATTTGGGACTCCTTCATGAAAAGCCGTGCAAAATGAGCATGTTTTTTAAATGTAGAAAAGGTGTGATGATAATAGTCATACAACAGGAGGCTGTCTGGTCGTTTAGAATTGACCACCTGTTCAATATCTGCGACAATTTCGCTCATGAAATAGTCGATTAATGCAAAAATAAGTTCATCTTTTGACTTAAAAGAAAGGTAAAAGGCTCCTTTGGAAATCCCGCATTTATCGGTTATCTGCTGAATGGAAGTCGCTTCAATTCCCTGTTCCGCAAACAATTGCAGGGCATTCTCCATTATTAATTGTTTTTTCACCATGTAAGACACTCCTGCTCAATTTATTGACTTTTGACCGATTAGTCATTATTATAGGTAAATGTATGAATGAAGTCAAATTAAGGTAGGTGTAATAGTGAAAGGTTTAGTTAATTTCGTCCTGAAGAATAAACTGGCTGTCTGGTTGTTAACCATCATCATTACCGTGTCAGGTATTTATTCGGGGACGCGAATGAAAATGGAATCTATTCCTGATATTTCAATCCCTTACTTGATTGTGATGGGAGTGTACCCGGGAGCTACTCCTGAGCAAGTAATGGATGATGTCTCGATTCCGTTTGAAAAAGCAGTTGAGGGGCTTGAGGATGTCAAGGCTGTTTATTCTACCTCTTCTCCTAATGTAGCGCAGGTGCAGGTAGAGTACGAGTATGGTGTTGATATGGATGAAAAAAAGCGTCAGCTAGAATCAGCGCTCGATGGCGTAACATTACCTGAAGAAGCACAAGAACCAACGATTATGGCAATCAGTATGAATATGATGCCGGTTATTGCACTATCTGTAAGTAGTTCAGAGGAAGACATTGTCGATCTGACTTCCACAGTAGAAGATATTTTATTACCGAAAATTGAAAAGATTGATGGCGTTGCTTCAGCAACAATCACAGGTCAGCACATTGAGCAAATTTCATTCACATATGATAATGCGAAAATGGAAGCGCTTGGCTTAACTGAAGACACAGTAAAACAAATGATCCAGGCAAGTGATATGGCTGTTTCATTAGGATTATATGACTTTGCTGTCGGCGAACAGGCAGTTTCGGTTGACGGTAAGGTAAAATCAGTTGAAGAGCTGCAGGAATTATTGATTCCTGTAACACCATCAGCTGCCAACCCTTCACCATTCGTTCGCTTAGGCGATATTGCAACGATTGAAGTAGAAGGGAAAGTCCAATCTGTATCACGTACAAATGGTGAAAATGCGATTGCTATTCAAATCGTAAAAGGCCAGGAAGCGAATACAGTTGATGTAGTAGATGCAGTGAAGGATTTAATCGAGGAAGAGGAAAAAGCAATCGATGGATTGATTGTTGATGTATCCCTTGACCAAGGTGAACCGATTAAGGAATCTGTATTTACAATGGTTGAAAAAGCGTTATTTGGTGGATTGATCGCTGTATTGATCATTCTATTGTTCCTGCGTGATTTCAAATCTACAATTATTTCTATTATTTCTATTCCGGTATCCATCTTTATGGCGCTGCTGCTATTAAACTGGATGGATATCACATTAAATATTATGACGCTGGGTGCTATCACAGTTGCAATTGGTCGTGTAATCGATGACTCGATTGTAGTAGTAGAAAACATCTACCGCCGTATGCATTTGAAAGAAGAAAAACTAACGGGCCGCGCATTAATCCGTGAGGCAACAATTGAAATGTTCAAGCCGATCCTATCTTCAACACTAGTAACGGTTGCGGTATTTGCTCCACTTATTTTTGTTGGCGGGATGGTAGGCGAACTGTTCATGCCGTTCGCATTAACGATGACATTTGCGTTAGGTGCCTCACTGCTTGTTGCAGTTACAATCGTACCGGCACTTTCACACTTCTTATTCCGTAAGAAACTATATGGAACAAAATCTGAAAGTCAGCATAAAGAAGTTGGCAAGTTAGCTAATTGGTACCGTGGCATCTTGGAAAAATGCTTGAATCACAAATGGATTACATCACTTATAGCTGTTGTTCTATTAGTAGGTTCATTAGCATTGACGCCGTTAATCGGTTTCTCCTTCATGGGATCTCAAGAAGAGAAAGTGATGTACTTAACGTATACACCTGCAACTGGTGAGCTGATGGAAGATACGACGAAGAATATCGAAGAAGTAGAACAAGAGCTGAGAAAGCGTAAAGATATCGATATTCTGCAAGTTTCTATTAATGATCCGGATAATGTAGACCCGGCAGCCATGATGATGGGTGGCGGAGGCGGCGGTGCATTAATGTACCTGATCTTTGACCCAGATATGGAGGACTTCCCGAAAGCGCGTGAAGAAGTTGAAGAATATGTATTCAACATTGGACAAACGGGCGAATGGAAATCACAAAACTTCGCGATGTCAACATCATCGAATGAAGTAAGCTACACATTATATAGTGAAGATTTAGAGGACCTTGGTACTGCAGTTAAGCAGGTGGAAGAGGCCTTAAATGAAGTAGATGGTTTAGAAGATGTAACTTCAGATTATGAAGATGCTTATGTAGAACATGTATTGACAGTAAATCAGCAAGATGTACTGCAATACGGCTTAACAACAGGCCAAATCGTCATGGCACTATCTGAAACGTCTTCGAAAGAAGTATTAACAACAGTACGCCATGATGGCGAAGATCTAGAAGTGATTGTACAGCGCCAAGCAAAAGCAGCGGCAACATCTATTGATGATGTGCTTGCTACTGAAGTACAAACTGCTATGGGAACAACAACGACAATCGGTGATCTTGTTGGTGTAGAAGAAGGCGAAGCCCTGAACTCGCTTTCTCGTTCAAAAGGTGAATACTTTGCTACAGTATCAGGAACAATCACTGAAGATGATATTTCAAAAGCAACTTCTGCTGCTGATAAAAAAGTCGATGATCTTGATTTGCCAAAAGGTGTTACAACTGGCGTAGCAGGTGTTGCAGCAGATATGGCTGAAACATTTACACAGCTTGGATTAGCGATGATTGCAGCGATTGCAATTGTATACTTCATCCTTGTTGTAACATTTGGTGAAGGATTAGCACCGTTTGCTATCCTGTTCTCTCTACCGTTCGCGGTTATTGGTTCATGGGTAGGCTTATGGGCAACAAACCAAACAATTTCTGTATCTGTTATGATGGGTCTATTGATGTTGATCGGTATCGTTGTTACGAACGCTATCGTCTTAGTAGACCGGATCATCCATATGGAACGTGATGGCTTGACAATGCGTGAGGCGATATTAGAAGCCGGGGCAACACGTCTTCGTCCAATCCTCATGACGGCGATTGCAACAATTGGTGCGATGGTACCAATGGCATTAGGCGTCGGTGGTGGAGGTGGTCTGATTTCAAAAGACTTAGCTATCACAGTAATCGGTGGTCTATTATCTTCTACATTATTAACGCTTGTAATTGTACCAATCGTGTACGAAGTGTTATCGAAATTGTGGAAGAAGAATCGTAAAGAAGTAGAAGAAAACTAATTCAATCTAAACAGCGGGAAACATTGGTTTCTCGCTGTTTTTTTAAGCTAAGAAAGTATAGATACTTTGAGGTATAGGAATGTCTAGGCATTCGAGCAGCTAAACCGGTGCAAAGGCACTTTTCTTAATATGTTGAAAGAAAGGGATAGGGGAAATGAAGAAGTTATGGCATAACGGTTTGATTTACACAATGGAAGCAGAAGGGGAAACAGTAGAGGCTGTTTTAACTGAAGGAGATCGAATTATCCAGACGGGCGCCATGGAACAGTTAAGGGAATTGGCGGATGAACAGATAGATCTTCAGGGAGCTGTAATGTATCCAGGGTTTGTTGATAGTCATATCCATCTCATCATGTACGGCCAGAAGCTGCAGCGGCTGGATTTGTCAAAGGCGGAAAGTACGCAGGAAATGCTGGCACTGCTGCAGAAACGGGCATTGACTCTTCAGGAAGGGGAATGGCTATTCGGTGAGGGATGGAATGAAAACAACTTCCCGGATAGAAGAATTCCGTCTATTGAAGAGCTGGATGCAGTGTATAAAGGGCCAATCATCTTATCGCGTATTTGCCATCATGTATATCTTTGTAATACAGAAGCTTTACGTAAAGGCGGCATCTCTATAGAAAGCGAGAATCCTCCAGGAGGAGAAGTCGGCCGTAATAGCAGAGGCGAGCTAAGCGGTTTACTTTATGAACAAGCTAAAAACCCGGTTTATGAAGCAGCACAGCCTCGTGGAGAAGCTTTTATTAAAATGCTGGAACAGTCTCTGCAATTGGCAATTGATGATATGCTAAAGCGCGGGATTGTTGGTGCTCATACAGAAGAAATGAGCTATTTTGGCCATTATATGAATCCGCTGACAGCCTATAAAAATGTGATGAACAAAAAGCATTTTCGAGTGAATTTATTGAGACACCACTTAGTGTTTGAACAAATGATGCAGGACAGCGTGACATTTGATGAGCCCTATGTAGAACCAGGAGCAATGAAGATTTTTGCAGATGGCTCTTTAGGCGGCTCTACTGCTGCATTACTTGAACCTTATGAGGATGATCCGGCAAGCTTCGGAATGCTGATTCATACAGATGAGCAAATCGAAAGCTATGTAAAGCTGGCAAGGGAATACGGAGAGGCGATTGCTGTACATTTAATTGGTGACGCGGGGGTAGAACAACTGCTGGATGCAGTGGAGAAATACCCTGTGCCTGTGGGAAAACGGGATCGGTTCATTCACTGTTGTGTCTTACAAGACCATTTGGTAGCACGTATGAAAAAACTGCCAATCGTGCTCGATTTACAGCCGGCATTTGTCACATCAGATTTTCCATGGGTGGAAAAGAAATTAGGGAAAAAGAGACTTCCATGGGCTTATGCCTGGAAGCGACTGCTTGATGAAGGGTTTATGTGTGCTGCGGGAACGGATGCACCTATTGAAGAAGTAGAGCCTCTAAAGACGATTTATGCCGCTGTGGAGAGGAAATTACCAGGCCAATCACATAAAGGATATGGTGAATCAGAAAAGCTTTCCCGGTTTGAAGCAGTAAAGATGTATACGTACGGCAGTGCCCAAGCGATTTGTAAGGAGCATGAGCGTGGGCTGATTAAAGATGGATATGTAGCAGACTTCACAATTTTTAACCGCGATTTATTTGAAGGATCATCGAATGATATGCTGAAAGCTAAAGTGGACAAAACGGTTGTTGGAGGGAAGGTTGTTTATCAAAATGAGGAGAAATAAGTATCTCTCCTACGCTCTCTAGAGAAGGGTAGAGTACTCCGGAGAGTAGTGCCGATTATTTTATCGGTAAAACTATTTATTAATAAACATGGAAGGACAAGGCTATTGGAATTGTCCTTCTATGCTTTTAAAGAATTAAGCCGCAAGTAAGAGATTGAGATGGCTTCAGGGTCTGTTTTTCTGTATTATAGTTCTCCGGCATCTAGCTCAAGCTACTTCTAGAATTATGTTGAAGTAATTCCTATTTCCGGTTCTGAATCTAATTTATAGATGATAACTGAAATTGGAGAAAAGCCTCGATACGCGCAATAAGAAAAGATATTCTCGTAATAACCCTGCAAAACCGCGCAATGCAGCCCAAAATTTGCACAATTTGCCCTTATATTCACACAAAAAATCCCCGCAACAAGTAAGCGGGGAGGTAGAAATCTATAGAAAATGTTTTAGTAAGCACTCCAGCCAGCATCCGCTGCTAGTACGACCCCATTGATATAGGCAGATTCCTCACTTGCTAGGAATAGAGCAATGCTCGCGATTTCTTTTGGCTGCGCTGCACGGTTCATTAATTGTACACCGCGTGTTGCCTGCTGAAGACCGAACATGTCATACTCCTCAATGGATTGTGTCAGGCCTGTCTCTACTTGCGCCGGTGCAATACCGTTACAGCGAACGCCTTGTGCGCCGTAGTGAGAAGCCACATTTTTCGTCATTCCTGCTACTGCATGTTTAGCGGCTGTATAAGTCAAGCCGCCACGGCCCCCAGTAAGCCCGGCAATCGAAGCAAGATTGACGATAATGCCTCCGCCCTGTGCTGTGAATAGGGGTAATACTTTACGCATACTCCGCATAACACCACCCACATTAATAGCCATCACACGGTCCCAAACAGCATCATCTACATTTTCGGCTGCTTGCATGTAGTCAAGTACGCCTGCACAGTTCACCAAAATATCTACACGGCCAAATTGGCCTACCGCATCGTCTACCATGCGCTGTACATCTTCTTCTACTGCTACATTTACTCTTACACCGAAGGCTTCGTATCCAGAGTCTTTGAAGCTTTCTACTGTTCCTTCCAATGCTTCCTCATTAAAATCAGCAATTACAATTTTTGCGCCTTCTTCTGCATAACGTGCAGCAATTGCCTTGCCAATTCCGTTAGCCCCGCCTGTAATGAGCGCTACTTTCCCCGTCAAACGACCCATGTCATCTGCCTCCCTAAAGTTACTTCCTTTGTAGTTTACTCTGTAGTATAAATCGCGTTATTTTATATTTCAAAAATTTGCTCTCTATCATAATTTTTTTGAGAAAAAGAGGGTACATCACATAAAAGGGAATTGCTTAAGATAACAATTCCAAGCTGCGAACAGAATTCCTTCTATAAATAAGAAGCAAATTATGGCCGTCACGTAGAGAGAGGATTTGGGATCACAAAAGAAAAAGGTATGTATATACCGTTGCTAAAGGATGGGGTATATGAATCTGCTAATTGTGAATGCAAATGAAGTGATTACGATGGCAAATAAAGTAGAGGGACCGCGCAAAAAGGAGGCAATGAAAGAAATTGACGTCCGGCAGCATGTTAGCATCCTTGTAGTGGAGGGGCGGGTTGCAGGCGTGGCACCCCTAGAAGAACTGCATGCGGAATTCCCGCATCTTATCGATCGTGCTGCATTAATTGATGCAAGCGGTCAGGTGGTGATGCCGGGTCTTGTTGACTGCCATACTCATCTTGTTCATGGAGGTACAAGAGAAGATGAGCTCCAGATGCGTTTAGAAGGAAGGGCGTATATGGACATTATGAATGAGGGCGGCGGTATTCATACGACAATGCGGAAAACCCGGGAGGCTTCATTTGAAGAACTCTATGAAAAAGCATATGGGCACCTGAACAGCTTTTTAAAGCATGGCGTCACGACAGTAGAAGCAAAGTCGGGCTACGGGATGGATTGGGAGACTGAAAAGAAGCAGCTGGAAGTAGCGAAAGCTTTGCAAGAAGCTCATCCAATTGATGTTGTTGCGACCTTTATGGGGGCGCATGCTGTTCCGGCTGAATATAAGGGAAAAGAAGAAATGTTTGTCGATGAGCTTATCGAGCATATGCTCCCGCAAGTAGCAGAAAGGCAGTTAGCTGAATTTAATGATGTGTTTTATGAAAAAAGTGTTTTTACTTCCAATCAGGCTCGACTCATTTTGGAAGCAGCCAAGCGACTTGGCTTAACTCCGAAAATACATGCAGATGAATTTGAAACTTACGGCGGTGCAGAGCTGGCTGCGGAAGTAGGCGCCATTTCTGCGGAGCATCTGTTGGCTGCTTCGGATAAGGGGATTGAAGCAATAGCAAAGGCTGGTGTAATAGCGGTGCTGTTACCAGGTACAGCATTCTTTCTGCAGGCAGCCTATGCAAGAGCAAGATATATGATTGATGCTGGGGTACCTATTGCCGTCGCAACTGATTTTAATCCGGGCTCTTCTCCGACGATGAGCCTTCCGTTTATTCAAAATATCGCGTGCCTTAACATGGGGATGACGATGGAGGAGGTGCTTACCGCCACAACAATTAATGCAGCGTATGCAATTAACCGTGGAAGGGAAACTGGATCGCTGGAGAGAGGGAAAAGAGCAGATATCCTTATACTAGATGTGGAAAACTACAAGCAGCTCCAGTATTTTTATGGAGTAAATCACACGAATACAGTTATTAAAGGCGGGAAAATTGTTGTGCGGGATGGAAATATCGTTTCATAAAAAAAGCGGTCCTCCGGCTAATCGGTTGACCGCCTTTTTGAATGTTATCGGCCATTCTTCCAGACAAACCAGCGTCCATGGCCGTCAGCAGCCGGCATTATGCGTATTGGCTGAGTTGTTCCTCTTTCTATATAGTCCTGATGAATATTGGCATCGTACATATTGTTGTATACATGGTAAAGCGAACGATCATAGCTGATTTCTTGAAGAATCTTGATTAACTGTTCTTTTAGCTCCGCCGGGAATTGATTCGCTACATGGGTATGGAAAACGACCACTTGGCAGTCCATAGGAACGGTTTGGATAATATGAGGTAAAAGAGTAATTGCATCCCCCTCATAAAAATCTTTTTGTATGGAATCATTTACTTCCTTTGCTTTTAAGAATTGCCTGCGTCTTTCTTTATGCTCTGGCCAAATCAATGCCAGCATCCATTCTAAATGATCGGTTTCCTTCAAATCAACGATGTGTAAATCCACCCCGATCCGTGTTTGAACAATAGGGTGCCGGAAGACAGATGACGGCAGCGGCTCTCCTCGGTTTTCGGAAAAAATGGTTAACGTATCCGCAGTCAAACAAATGGACGGTCCATTCTGATATTCGTAATGGTAGTGATCCAGGCCTAATAACAGTCCAGCGCTTGTGCCGATTTCCAAGAGAGCCAGCGGTTTACCGCAAGATTGGTGAATGTCCGCTATGATTGGATATAAATAGGCCGCCCGAGAGACTTCGTTTGTCTGGACGAGTTTTGTACGGAACAGCTCACGTAATTCATCCTGGTGCTTCAGGGCAAACTGACGGAATGGCTGAAAGGATTGCTCCGCCGGTAGTGGGTAATCTGTCAGCGAGGCAAAGTATGCCCCTAAAGGTTCCTCGTATTTCTTTACTAAATAATGTATAGCGGCAAAAAATAAATTAGGCTTTGGCTGAGATAGGGGGATGTCCCGAATGATGGTCATCAGCTCCTCGTCATTTATAATTTCGCCACATAAATATTCATAGAGTCTACTGCTCTCTTGTGCCTGCTGTTCTGCAAACTGAAGAAACGCTTGTTGATAACAGTCCATCTTTCTCCCTCCTTGTTGAAAATATAGTAATAGTATAATATTGAATGAAAATTTAAAAAATTAAATGATTTTAATTAAATTGATTAAATTTTTTAATTAGTTGAGGTGATTGAATGGAAATAAAGTGGTTAAAGTCTTTTCAGGTGGCAGCTGAAGTAGAAAATTTTCGTAAGGCTTCTGAAATTCTTCATTTATCTCAGCCAAGTATCACTGTACATATTCAACAGTTGGAAGAATATTTGGAAGTTCAATTATTTGAGCGCAACCATGCAAGAGTAACACTAACACCTGCAGGACGGTATTTTCTCTCAGAAGCGAGAGCAATTCTAGAAGTAATGGAAAAAAGCGTGCAAGAAATAAGAAACTATGCAGAGCAAAGAAAAACACAGTTGAAGATTGTAGTCTCACCATTGCTTGTTGAAACAATCATCCCTCACCTTATTTATCAATTCTCCGTAGAAAATACACATTGTGATTTGATCTTGCTAGTTGAAGAATCAGATAAGATGGATGCCTTATTGCTGAACGGAGAAGTACAGATTGCTCTTGGCTTGTTGCCCTCCAATAATAGAGCGATTACAAGTAGAGAGCTTCATGAAAGTCCTCTTCAGTTAGTCGCTCCGCTGGATGAATATGATGATGAGTCAGGGCAAATGATTGAAGTAGAAGACTTATTTCAACAATATCCTTTTTTTACGGATCATATCGCCAGTGTTTCGCCCAGTCTGAATTTGCTGGTCAAAAGCCATTTTCCGTATGCAAGGACAATTTCCATTTCCCAATCTTATATTGTTAAGCGGTTCATTCGCGATGGTTTAGGCATTTCTTTTCTACCAAAAAGTATTGTAAGGAGGGAGATGATGGAGGGCCGCTTTAATATTGTCCCATTCAAAGAGTTTGAACTGCCGATTATTAAGACATATCTGCATTTCATTAATGCTACAGAAGAGGCTGAACGGCTAATGGAGAAAATTATGAATGCTAGTCTTGAATGAGGATAAATAAAGATAGTTAGCATTGGTTAGTGAATTTGTCTATTTTAAGTCATGTATGAAATATACATCTTTTATCTTTCGGGTCTTTCGTTGTAAGGGTGGAATCGTTCCCCTACAATGGCAGTAACGGAGGAATAAAGATGAGAACAATAAACGTGCTGCAAGAATCTAAAGATTTTTTATATAGATACCAAGAAGAAAATAATTTGTCACAGGAATGGCTTGCAGAGCGCATACTGCAAGTGGAACAAAAAGGAGAATATATTCCGACAACCGAAGAGCTGACGTTCGGTGCAAAGGTTGCCTGGCGTAACAGCAACAAATGTATTGGACGACTTTTCTGGCAGTCTCTGCATGTATTTGATGAGCGAACACTGACAAAAGAAGAGGAAGTGTTTGAAGCACTAATACGTCACATTGATTTCGCTGCAAATGGTGGAAAAATACGGCCTGCCATCACTGTTTTTCACCCAACACGTGTAAGGATCTGGAATCACCAATTGCTGCGGTATGCAGGTTATGAAACAGATGGGGGAGTAGTAGGAGATCCTCATTCCATTCCATTTACCAAAGTCTGTGAAGAGCTCGGTTGGCAGTCCGCCGGTACAAAATTTGATATTTTGCCCCTTGTCATTCAGATAGATGGCAATAAGCCTTGTCTATTTGAGATACCGCAGGAACATATCTTGGAGGTGGCCATCACTCATCCAGACTATACGTGTTTTAGTGAATTGGAATTAAAGTGGTATGCTGTCCCCATTGTTTCCGATATGCGTTTTACATGTGGCGGAGTCGATTTCCAAGCCGCTCCATTCAATGGCTGGTATATGGGCACGGAGATTGGGGCAAGAAATTTCGCAGATCACCAGCGGTACAATCTACTGCCGGACGTCGCAGATATAATCGGTCTTTCTCGTGATACAAATACAAGTCTATGGAAAGATCGCGCACTTGTGGAACTGAATATCGCTGTTCTTCATTCATTTAAAGAAGCAGGTGTCAGCATTGTTGACCATCATACGGCAGCGCAGCAGTTCAAGCTTTTCGAGGAACAGGAAACAAAAGCCGGGCGAGAGACGACTGGAAATTGGACATGGTTAATTCCCCCTATGTCACCAGCTGCAACGCATCTTTTTCACCAGCCAATTCCTAATATCATTAATAAGCCAAATTATTTTTATCAAAAGAGACCTTATTAGAAAGAAACATATCGGCCTATTATAAACTGAACCCTGAATAGGAGATACTAAAAGGTAGGGACTATTCGGGGGGGATAGTTTTAAGTGATGGATATCTATAGTAATGGAAATCTCCCGGCAGAGCAGTGATTCATGTAGGCCAGGATATTCATTAGACAAAACCTTACCCACGCCATTTCATTTAATTCTCTGCTGCACTTTTTTGTTTTTTTCTATATTAGAATAGAACAAGTAATAACATTAGAGGAGATATTAATATAGGAAGTTATTAATAAATATAAAAAGAGTAATATTTTTTTACTAAAAAGTGTTGACCTTTTATATAAAAGGCTGTAATATAGGTTAAGTCGCCAAGAGATGACGCGACATTGAAACAAAATGAACTTTGAAAACTGAACAAGCAAGACGTTAACAATAATTTTCTTTCTTAATTGAAAGAGACAACTTGACTAAAACAATAGTCAGCAACATTTTGAGCTTAACTCAAACTACTTTTATGGAGAGTTTGATCCTGGCTCAGGACGAACGCTGGCGGCGTGCCTAATACATGCAAGTCGAGCGGACGTTTTGTTGGTGCTTGCACCGACTTAACGTTAGCGGCGGACGGGTGAGTAACACGTGGGCAACCTGCCCTGTAGTCTGGGATAACTCCGGGAAACCGGGGCTAATACCGGATGATACTTTCTACCTCATGTTAGAAAGTTGAAAGATGGTTTACGCTATCGCTACAGGATGGGCCCGCGGCGCATTAGCTAGTTGGTGAGGTAACGGCTCACCAAGGCAACGATGCGTAGCCGACCTGAGAGGGTGATCGGCCACACTGGGACTGAGACACGGCCCAGACTCCTACGGGAGGCAGCAGTAGGGAATCTTCCACAATGGACGAAAGTCTGATGGAGCAACGCCGCGTGAGTGAAGAAGGATTTCGGTTCGTAAAACTCTGTTGTAAGGGAAGAACAAGTACAGTAGTAACTGGCTGTACCTTGACGGTACCTTATTAGAAAGCCACGGCTAACTACGTGCCAGCAGCCGCGGTAATACGTAGGTGGCAAGCGTTGTCCGGAATTATTGGGCGTAAAGCGCGCGCAGGCGGTCCTTTAAGTCTGATGTGAAAGCCCACGGCTCAACCGTGGAGGGTCATTGGAAACTGGGGGACTTGAGTGCAGAAGAGGAAAGTGGAATTCCAAGTGTAGCGGTGAAATGCGTAGAGATTTGGAGGAACACCAGTGGCGAAGGCGACTTTCTGGTCTGTAACTGACGCTGAGGCGCGAAAGCGTGGGGAGCAAACAGGATTAGATACCCTGGTAGTCCACGCCGTAAACGATGAGTGCTAAGTGTTAGGGGGTTTCCGCCCCTTAGTGCTGCAGCTAACGCATTAAGCACTCCGCCTGGGGAGTACGGTCGCAAGACTGAAACTCAAAGGAATTGACGGGGGCCCGCACAAGCGGTGGAGCATGTGGTTTAATTCGAAGCAACGCGAAGAACCTTACCAGGTCTTGACATCCCATTGACCACTGTAGAGATACAGTTTTCCCTTCGGGGACAACGGTGACAGGTGGTGCATGGTTGTCGTCAGCTCGTGTCGTGAGATGTTGGGTTAAGTCCCGCAACGAGCGCAACCCTTGTTCTTAGTTGCCATCATTTAGTTGGGCACTCTAAGGAGACTGCCGGTGACAAACCGGAGGAAGGTGGGGATGACGTCAAATCATCATGCCCCTTATGACCTGGGCTACACACGTGCTACAATGGACGGTACAAACGGTTGCCAACCCGCGAGGGGGAGCTAATCCGATAAAACCGTTCTCAGTTCGGATTGTAGGCTGCAACTCGCCTACATGAAGCCGGAATCGCTAGTAATCGCGGATCAGCATGCCGCGGTGAATACGTTCCCGGGCCTTGTACACACCGCCCGTCACACCACGAGAGTTTGTAACACCCGAAGTCGGTGAGGTAACCTTTTGGAGCCAGCCGCCGAAGGTGGGATAGATGATTGGGGTGAAGTCGTAACAAGGTAGCCGTATCGGAAGGTGCGGCTGGATCACCTCCTTTCTAAGGATATTTTTCGGAAGTATATCACACGGTGATATACGTTAACGTTCTTGCTGTTCAGTTTTGAAAGTTCATACTTTCAAAACTTGCTCCTGCGGTTACTCGTCGCAAATGTGCGAAGAAGTAGACACAGGTAGCGCAATTGTTCTTTGAAAACTGGATAAAACGACATTGAAAGCAAACACAAATTTCTATCTTTAAATAGATATGAGTCAAACAAGTCAAGTAATTGACGTGTAAACTGAAGTCTAACTCTTCGAGTTAGCGTTAACTTATTGGTTAAGTTAATAAGGGCGCACGGTGGATGCCTTGGCACTAGGAGTCGATGAAGGACGGCACTAACACCGATATGCCTCGGGGAGCTGTAAGTAAGCTTTGATCCGGGGATTTCCGAATGGGGGAACCCACTGCGTTTAATCGCGCAGTACTTTCGCGTGAATTCATAGCGCGTTAGAGACAGACCCAGGGAACTGAAACATCTAAGTACCTGGAGGAAGAGAAAGAAAATTCGATTCCCTGAGTAGCGGCGAGCGAAACGGGAAGAGCCCAAACCAAGAGGCTTGCCTCTTGGGGTTGTAGGACACTCTATACGGAGTTACAAAGGAATGATTTAGGCGAAGCGACTTGGAAAGGTCCGCCAGAGCAGGTAAAAGCCCTGTAGCCAAAAAGTCATTCCCTCCAGAGTGGATCCTGAGTACGGCGGAACACGTGAAATTCCGTCGGAATCCGGGAGGACCATCTCCCAAGGCTAAATACTACCTAGTGACCGATAGTGAACCAGTACCGTGAGGGAAAGGTGAAAAGCACCCCGGGAGGGGAGTGAAAGAGAACCTGAAACCGTGTGCCTACAAGTAGTTAGAGCCCGTTAATGGGTGATAGCGTGCCTTTTGTAGAATGAACCGGCGAGTTACGATTACGTGCGAGGTTAAGTTGAGAAAACGGAGCCGCAGCGAAAGCGAGTCTGAATAGGGCGAAATAGTACGTGGTCGTAGACCCGAAACCAGGTGATCTACCCATGTCCAGGGTGAAGGTGAGGTAACACTTACTGGAGGCCCGAACCCACGCACGTTGAAAAGTGCGGGGATGAGGTGTGGGTAGCGGAGAAATTCCAATCGAACTTGGAGATAGCTGGTTCTCTCCGAAATAGCTTTAGGGCTAGCCTCGTGATTGAGAATACCGGAGGTAGAGCACTGTTTGGACTAGGGGGGCATCTCGCTTTACCGAATTCAGACAAACTCCGAATGCCGGATATTTATACACGGGAGTCAGACTGCGAGTGATAAGATCCGTAGTCAAAAGGGAAACAGCCCAGACCACCAGCTAAGGTCCCAAAGTAATCGTTAAGTGGAAAAGGATGTGGCGTTGCTTAGACAACCAGGATGTTGGCTTAGAAGCAGCCATCATTTAAAGAGTGCGTAATAGCTCACTGGTCGAGTGACGCTGCGCCGAAAATGTATCGGGGCTAAACGATTCACCGAAGCTGTGGATTGACATCTTTGATGTCAGTGGTAGGAGAGCGTTCTAACTGCGTTGAAGTCAGACCGGAAGGACTGGTGGAGCGGTTAGAAGTGAGAATGCCGGTATGAGTAGCGAAAGACGGGTGAGAATCCCGTCCACCGTATGACTAAGGTTTCCTGAGGAAGGCTCGTCCGCTCAGGGTTAGTCGGGACCTAAGCCGAGGCCGACAGGCGTAGGCGATGGACAACAGGTTGATATTCCTGTACTACCTCCCCACCGTTTGAGAAATGGGGGGACGCAGTAGGGTAGGGTAAGCAGAGCGTTGGTTGTCTCTGTTCAAGCAGTAAGGCGTGTGTGTAGGCAAATCCGCACACTGTAACGTTGAGCTGTGATGACGAGTCCGTATGGACGAAGTTCCTGATCTCACACTGCCAAGAAAAGCCTCTATCGAGGTGGGAGGTACCCGTACCGCAAACCGACACAGGTAGTCGAGGAGAGAATCCTAAGGTGTGCGAGAGAACTCTCGTTAAGGAACTCGGCAAAATGACCCCGTAACTTCGGGAGAAGGGGTGCTCTGGTAGGGTGAAAGCCCGAGAGAGCCGCAGTGAATAGGCCCAGGCGACTGTTTAGCAAAAACACAGGTCTCTGCAAAACCGTAAGGTGACGTATAGGGGCTGACGCCTGCCCGGTGCTGGAAGGTTAAGAGGAGCGGTTAGCGCAAGCGAAGCTGTGAATTGAAGCCCCAGTAAACGGCGGCCGTAACTATAACGGTCCTAAGGTAGCGAAATTCCTTGTCGGGTAAGTTCCGACCCGCACGAAAGGCGTAACGATCTGGGCACTGTCTCAACGAGAGACTCGGTGAAATTATAGTACCTGTGAAGATGCAGGTTACCCGCGACAGGACGGAAAGACCCCGTGGAGCTTTACTGTAGTTTGATATTGAATTTTGGTACAACTTGTACAGGATAGGTAGGAGCCAGAGAGCCCGGAGCGCCAGCTTCGGAGGAGGCGTCGGTGGGATACTACCCTGGTTGTATTGAAATTCTAACCCATGCCCCTTATCGGGGCAGGAGACAGTGTCAGACGGACAGTTTGACTGGGGCGGTCGCCTCCTAAAAGGTAACGGAGGCGCCCAAAGGTTCCCTCAGAATGGTTGGAAATCATTCGTAGAGTGTAAAGGCACAAGGGAGCTTGACTGCGAGACCTACAAGTCGAGCAGGGTCGAAAGACGGGCTTAGTGATCCGGTGGTTCCGCATGGAAGGGCCATCGCTCAACGGATAAAAGCTACCCCGGGGATAACAGGCTTATCTCCCCCAAGAGTCCACATCGACGGGGAGGTTTGGCACCTCGATGTCGGCTCATCGCATCCTGGGGCTGTAGTCGGTCCCAAGGGTTGGGCTGTTCGCCCATTAAAGCGGTACGCGAGCTGGGTTCAGAACGTCGTGAGACAGTTCGGTCCCTATCCGTCGTGGGCGTAGGAAATTTGAGAGGAGCTGTCCTTAGTACGAGAGGACCGGGATGGACATACCGCTGGTGTACCAGTTGTTCTGCCAAGGGCATCGCTGGGTAGCTATGTATGGACGGGATAAGTGCTGAAAGCATCTAAGCATGAAGCCCCCCTCAAGATGAGATTTCCCATTACGCAAGTAAGTAAGACCCCTGAAAGACGATCAGGTAGATAGGTTCGAGGTGGAAGTATGGCGACATATGGAGCTGACGAATACTAATCGGTCGAGGACTTAACCAAATTTTGTGTGCTGCACAATGAAACGTTTATCCAGTTTTGAAAGAATAAACTTCTTTCAGTTATATAAAGGAACTTCTGCTAAAAGCGCAACATCGTGTTGCAGCGCAGAAGTCAGCACATCCATGTGCAAGTCTAGTGATGATGGCAGAGAGGCCACACCCGTTCCCATACCGAACACGGAAGTTAAGCTCTCTAGCGCCGATGGTAGTTGGGGGCTTCCCCCTGTGAGAGTAGGACATCGCTGGGCAATTAGACTCAACCTGTAGAGGTTGGGTTTTTTTATTGTTCAAAAAGCCCCCAACCACCAAACACCGAAGGTGAGATCGGCGCGCAAACCGAAGGATTCATTTTATGTAAGGAAATCAAAGAATACGATAAGAATTCCCCCGAGCAGTGGGAGGACCAAGAAGGACAAGGAAACAAGGGAACAAAAGAAGGAACGTACTCGGTACGTGACTGAAAGAGTGAGCGCAGATGACGCCGTCATTCGCCGGTCATCGCGCTGCGACGATAGCGTCGATGGTAGTTGGAGGCGCCCCTGTGAGAGTAGGACATCGCTGGGCGATCGGACTCGACCTGTAGAGGTTAAGTTTTTTATTGTTCAAAAGGACTCTCTTTCTTCCTAATCACATGAACTGCCATAACGGTTTTCTCATACTTCAGGCAATCAGCTTCTCTACAAGCAAAGGCAACAAGAAACTCTATAATCGGTAAAGGTATGATAAATAATTATTACTCGATTGAGGAGAAGTGTCTGTTTAAGCTAAAATAACGGTGGGATTCTATTTAACGAAATGGATAACTAGTATTTTGACATGAGGGCGCTTCTATTCTACTATAAAAAAGGATGCGTTGAACAGTTTGCTGTATATGGGCGCCTGGCAGATTGGGAGCAAGTGGCGCAACCGTCCATTATTTTGGACGGCTTTTTTATGGCCGTTTTTAAGGAGTGAATTATAGATGAGTAAACCTTCTGTCATTTCATTTCTAATGGCAGGCATTATTATTTGTATTGCAGTTATTTTTGTTGCTTCGTTTCCTTATACAGATGTAGCAATTGCTTTAATTTTTATTTCGCTAATCCTCATGTCTTTTCTAAGTGAAAAATTCCTTTTTCTGTTTATGATTGTAATAGCAATTGCTTTTGGTACCTTTCTGACGATTGTGGCTTTTTTGACAGAACAGAACGAAAATCAACAGGTATCTTTTATGCTGCTGCATCTACTTGTTACAGTTTGTCTGCTTTTAAACTGGATTTTAATGTACATTATTAAAAGCACTGAGTCGGAAAACAAACGGCTTACAGAAAAAGTGCAGATGCTCCAGAAGCATATGCCTGGCTCACAGCTATTAACGAATCACGAATTTATAGACCAGGCAAAACGGATTTTGCGTGGAACTTCACGGCGAGGTGAAGAAGCCTGGCTGCTAAAGCTTCAGTTAACTTTGACAAACAAACATACTAAAAAAAGCTATAGGGAAGCTATGGAACAATTAGCATTTAAGTCAATTCGTGATGAATATGATCTTGTCACCTCAACGGAGTCTACTATTCTAGTTTTACTTCAAAATACAAACCAGTCTGGTGTTGAGATCGTGAAAAAAAGAATTGAAAGCGAGTCAAAGTCTTTATTTAACGATATCTATCCTTCTTTCATTTTTGAAGAACAAATAATAAAAGATGTTACTCAAATAGAGGCATTGTTAGAGGAGCAGGCAAATGGGTAGTCTATTAACGATCATCATGCTGTTTTTCTGGATTCTTTTAATGTATTACTCTGTTGTAACCATTGGCGGCTTGTGGTACCGAATCTGGTATAAGCCCCCTGGTAAGCTTGATCATTATCCTAGCACGGCAGTTTTTATTCCTGCTCATAATGAAGGAGTTGTCATTGAGCAAACACTGTCAGCAATGGCCCGCCTTCAATATCCAGGTCAGCTGGATATTTATCTGCTTGATGACCAGTCGAAAGATGAGACTGCAGCTATTGGAAAGAGTTTTGCTGCACTTTTTTCGCATATTCACTATATTCCTGTGCCAGACGGGACACCGAAGGGAAAATCCCGGGTATTAAACTATGGGCTTAAAATTTCATCGTCCGACTACTTTATCGTATACGATGCGGACAATCAGCCGGAACCAGACGCACTTTTAAAATTGATGGAAACAGCTGAAAAAACACCAGATGCAGCAGGCGCGGTTGGATATGTGAAAACAATGAACGCTGATGAAAATTATTTAACTAGGATGATCAGCCTTGAGTTTCAAGTTTTTCAACTGCTTATGCAATGTGGAAGATGGGCTTTATTCAAATTGGGATCACTTGCAGGTACTAATATGCTGCTCCGTCGATCTGTATTGGAAGAGCTTGGTGGATATGATGTATACGCACTTGCAGAAGATGCAGAACTGACAATCCGCTTAACAGCAGCAGGGTGGGTGTTACCTGTCGTTCCTGATTCAAGAACCTGGGAACAGGAACCCGAAAAACTGTCAGTCTTTATTAGACAAAGAACCCGCTGGTTAACTGGTAATCTATATTTGCTCGAAAAGTCATTTCATGAACTGATTCACTGGAAAGGGAAAACGTTTGTCCTAACACTGCAGCATCTGCTCACATACTTGATTTTTGTTTTGCTTCTATTGTTTTCTGATGTATTTTTTATTATGAGTCTTCTTGGTTTAGAGCTTCCAACAATTGCTGCTCCGCTTTTGATGCTTTGGTTCATGAGTTACATTATTTATACTGCCCAGTTACTGAGTGCTCTTGTCATTGATAGAAACATATCGTTTATCAATGTAATTTTTATTTTAATCATGTATTTTACTTATGCACAGCTGTTTCTAATCCTTCTCATACGAAGCGGTTATGGCTATATAGTAAGCCGGCTTAGTGGAAAGACAATTTCTTGGGATAAAACAGTTCGCTTCAAGCAGAAAGGCTCTGGGTAATGAAAAAAATTATTCTTCTTACTTTTTTAATCTTTCTAATAGGTGCTTTTGCTACATGGTGGTCGAAAAAAGAAGGTGAAAGCGTGCAGCATTATGTCAAAGAACAGTATATGGATGAAGAACAGTTGATACATGCATATCCTAACAATGCGAGTTCTCAATACTTATCCGAAAGCATGGGTTTGTATATGGGTTATTTGCTTTTGAAAGATGATGAGAAGGAGTTTGGCAGGCAAGTAGAAGTGTTGAAAGAACACTTTCTTGAAGAAAGCAACAGCGGTCTTTATATACGTTGGGTGACTAAGGAAGAAACAGATGTTAATGCGCTAATCGACGATGTTCGTATTATTCATGCTCTACAAACAGCAGCTGAACAGTTTGACCAGACCAGCTATAGAGAATTAGCAGATAAACTTACGCAAATGATTGAAAGCGAGCAACTGATAGATGGTATTTATACGGACTTTATAGATGGGAAAACAGGTATACCAGCCCAGCGTATTACCTTAAGTTATTTAACTCCGGACTTTTTCGCTGTGCTAGAGAATACTGGTCCATCAGAGAAAATACTTACCTCTTTAAATAAGGATGAAGTATTTTTTCCGGAATACTATGATCTAAAAACACAATCATATATGAAGTCTACAGAAGTGCATATGATTGACCAGTTGCTTATTGCCTTAAATCGCTATTCTGTCGGTCAACCATCACCGGCTTTTCAAAAATGGATCATAGAAGAGTGGCGCAAAGAGGGAAAGCTCTACGGCCATTATACTCGGAACAATAACAATCCATCAGTATCATATGAATCACTATCTGTATATGCATATGCCTTTATGTATTTTCAAGAAATCGGAAAAACTGATTTAGCAAAGGAAGTTCAGCAGCAAGCTGACCGCTTAGTAAAGCAGGGGATTTTAAAAGAGGCGCATTTCTTTGACTATATTCATTATGAAATGATCATAGCAATGTAAATGGATGATTATTATAAAGTAACGACTTGAAGCACGAAAAGGCTGTAGATTTGAATACCATTTATGATGAGTATACAGGGCATAAATAAAGAGTCCTGGTTAATTGGGTACTGACGGCTATCTATAAGACAGCATGAAAACATCCCTTATTCCTGTGTTTATAGAAATAACACCTCCACATTGATTTCTCGGTATTCTGAACTGCACCCTGTCAAGTAAACAGTGGAAATAATAAAAATGCTTTAAGCGGCTTGGACCCTGTATTCTAGGGGACTCAAGCCGTTTAGTGTTTCTTGGTAACGTTCGTGATTGTAGAAAGTGATGTATGTATCAATGGCGTACTTTAACGCTTCATACGACTCGTATTTATGTAAATAATACTTCTCTACTTTTAATGTCCCCCAAAACGCTTCGATTGGTCCATTATCGATACAGCGACCTACTCTAGACATACTATGTGTCATGTCTGCCTTCTCTAAAATCCTTTTAAATTCTTTGGATGTATATTGATAGCCACGATCACTATGTAACAGTGGATATTCGTCCTCTTTTACTGCTCGGATAGCCGGTCTTACCGTCTTAAAGACAAGGTCATTGTTATTTGAATGTCCTACTACATAACTTACAATGGACTTATCATACAAATCGATAATGGCACTTAAATAGGCCTTTTTCCCATTCCCATACTTAAATTCCGTGACATCTGTACACCATTTTTGATTTGGCTTTTCTGCCGTGAATTCACGTGCTAAAATGTTCTCCGCTACGTAATCCGGCTTTACCTTACGGTAACGCTTGGGTCTACGACGAATAATCGCTTCCAGACCACAAACTTGCATCAGGCGGTAAATACGTTTCTTATTCACTTTCGCTAAACCTTCTTTTTCACGCTGCCGGTTAATGGTCATTGTGATGCGACGATAACCGTATATTCCCTCTACTTGTTTATATAAATGTTGGATGGATTCCACTAACTGTTGGTTCTCCAGTTCTTGCGCTGCTGGTTGACGGTTTACCCATTTGTAATAAGCGGCACGTGAAATCTTGGCGATTTGGCATAATAAAATGATCGATAAATTCTCCGTCTTGGCTAGCTCTTGAATCGCGCCATAACGACTCTGAATACGAACTTTGCTTAACGATTCCTCCTTTCGATTTCCTCTAACTTTTTTAAGAATAAATTCTCTGCACGTAATCGTTCGTTTTCTCGTTCCATCTGTTGAATTTTTATACGCAGTTCATCTTCTGGTGTACGCTCTTCTGCCGGTTTTGTACGACCACGTCGATCTTGAAGCGCTTTTTCCCCATCTTGTTCAAACTTCCGAACCCATTGATAGACTTGCTGGTAAGAAACCCCATATTGTATCGCTATTTCTTGATAATTCTTCCCATTCGCTACACAAGCTTTTGTGATTTCAATCCGTTCTTCTACCGTTGTTTTTCTTCCTTTAGTCATAGTTTGGCTCATTCCTTTACCCGAATCTATTAATTCACTATGACTAGTATACTTTTTCAACCAGTTTCTTAAAACGGATCTACTTGAAAGTCTATATTTCCTTGTCACCTCTCTTAATGATAAATCACCAGATAGGTAGTCTTGAACAGCAGCGAGTTTTACTTCTTTTGAGTAAAAATTCTGCTTGGGTAACCGTTCAAGACCGTCTTCTCCAAAATGGAGATAATCGTTTTGCCAATCTCTAATGGTATCCCGATGAACGTGGAAGATTTTCGCTACTTCATTTAAGGTATAAGGCTCCTCGTGATAAAACTTAATAATCGCCAATTTCTCTTCCTTAGAGAAAAAATATGTAGACATAAAAAATCTCCCCATTAGATAAACAGATTTTATTTTTTAATCTGTCTACCCAACGGGGAGCATATCATTCAATACCTATTTTTCAATGTAAGGTGTTTCTTTATTGTCTCAATTATTTAGGTCAGTGCAAATTGATAGTCTAAGTTTACAAGCCCTTATTGTATCTGTTTGACGTAGTGTGTGCAGCCTAGCCAAATATGTACTTTCCTCGTGGAATCTACGGGAAGGGAAAACGTTCATGATTGTATGAACGTTTTTTTTTTCTATAAAAAGAACAGTAATGAGTGGTTTCTTGGTTTTGAAGAGCACTTAAACAATAAAAAGAAAAATGAAAGTATAGTGAAGATAGGAAATTTTCAAAGGGGGGGGATATTTTGAAAGTATTAATTGTTTCAATGTCTACTTTGTTTATAGAGGCATTACAAATAGCTATTCGTGATAGGCGTCCAACTTGGCAAGTAGATACTTATCCAATTCAAGCTCCTTTATTTAATCAGGCATTAATAAAAAAAATTAAAGAACAATGTATCGATATTGTGGTGGTTGAAACAACAAATCAGCACTTTGCAATGATTATTGAGAGTTTAAAGAAGCTAAAAGGCCCGGAAACAGACATCATGTTGCTTGTAGATTCGCGGATGGGCGAGGTTTACCATCATTTAAAGGATGAAGAACGTTGGGCAAGTGTTACTAAAAATACAAGTCTGAACGAGTTTTTAATACTGATGGAATCCTTTAACAGTAACACCTCTCATTTCCCGGAAGTTTCTTTAAAGGAGGTGGATAAGAAAATCCTCAAAGATCTGGCAGTTGGTCATACATTTGAATTTATCCAGCGTACAAGAGGGTTATCAGCTGAAGAAATCGATCAATCCCTTTATCGGATTAATGCTTATTTTAAAGTACCAAATTATATAGAGTCGATTAGCAAGGCATTTGAACAGAAAATCATTACCTATTAAAAGTGGAAGAAGGGGGCTGCTAATCAAGAGTTTCTAAATTGGACACCTTAGCCTGGTACATTTTGTATATTTATTCTTTGTTTATAAATGGATAATTATGAGAGGTGTGATGAAGAAATGAAGGTTGAATTAAGTCAAAGAGAGGCAGAAGTAGCGGCTTTAGTAGCAAAAGGAATGAAGGATGTAGAAATTTCAAGGATGCTATTTATTAGTCGACGAAGAGTTGGAGAAATAATAGCATCCATTAAGCAAAAGTTAAATATTCAATCAAGGGTTCAAATTGGTATTTTAGCTTACCAAAAAGGTTTAGTGGAGATTAACTACGATTGGGATGATGTTGAAGTATTTATATAGAAGGAAGGGGCATATATGAAAAAAGTTCCGTACATTGAACAAATGCATCATAGTGAATGCGGTTTGGCCTCTTTAGCAATGTTGCTTAATTACTATGGGCATTGTATATCTCTTTCTGAACTTCGGGAAATTTATGGAGTTTCTAAAGGAGGAACCTCTCTGTATCAAATTACAAAGATAGCAGAGAATTACAACTTGAATGTAGAAGGGTATCGAGTGATTGCTGAGGATTTAAAAAGTGTAAAATTGCCAGCCATTTTGCACTGGGAAAATAAACACTATGTTGTATTAGAACGCATCAATAACAGAAAAGCAGTTATAGTCGATCCGGCTCAGGGAAGGCAGACCGTATCCTTTAAGGAATTCGAAAGTAAGTATTCAGGAATTGCTTTAACTTTGAGCCCGAATGAAAATTTCCAATTAAGAAAGGGAACTTCACATGTTCGCTATTTTTTAAATTATATTTTAAAAAGCAAAAAGCTAGTGATGGCCATTATTCTAATATCACTTATAGCTCAAGTGGTAACTTTAGGTGTTCCGCAGCTTATCCAATGGATGACAGATACACTATTTGTTTTAGAAGACGAGGGCTTATTGTCCGTAGTGGGGTATAGTCTTCTTCTGTTATTCAGCGGTTATTTTGTCTTCACCGGATTACGCGGAATATTGATTGCAAAATTACAAACAGCAGTAGACAAATCTTTAATGACAGACTTCATAAGTAAATTAATGAAGTTAACATATTCATTCTTTGAAAACCGTTCTACAGGTGAATTGCTGTTTAGAGCTAATTCGAATGTTTATATTAGGCAGATCTTATCAACGAAAGTTATTACAGTTTTTATTGATGTTGTCTTATTAATTTCATATTTAGCCATGATGGCTACTTATTCACTTCAATTAATGGGCGTCGTTTTATCTTTAGGCATCGCTATTTTTGCAACATTAATAATCAGTACAAAGGTTTCACGGAAATTGGCGGAAAAAGAAATCTCTTACCAGGCAAAAGTTCAAAGTATTCTTTCTGAAAGTTTGAATGGTATTGGTGATGTCAAAGTAATGGGCATGGAAAAAAGCGTCTACGAACAGTGGTATAAGGTATTTCAAAAGCAGATAAAGTATGCAGAGCGCCGATCTATTTGGACAACGTTTATTAATACGATAGCTACCGCCTTACAATTTATATTGCCTGTGTTCCTCCTTTGGCTAAGCGGAAATGCATTGATGAATGGCAGTATGTCATTAGGGATGGTCTTAGCGTTTAATGCTTTATCTACAGCGTTTATGGCTCCAATTATTTCTTTAGGAAATAGCTATGGAGAACTTATCTATATAGGATCGTATATTCAAAAGTTATACGATGTGATGAGCGGAACAGAGGAAAAACAAGGTGAGACCCAGGAAAGCCTAGCCCTCAAAGGAGAAATTGAGTTGAAAAATGTTTCCTATAAGCATAATTTCTTCAGTGATTACTCCCTTAAAGATGTTTCTTTTAAAGTTAACTCCGGCGAACGAGTGGCCATAGTAGGAGCATCTGGATCAGGCAAAAGTACATTGGTGAAGATTTTATTGGGGCTTTATAAGCCGACAGAAGGAGACGTTTATGTTGATCGAAAGTCCATAAATGAATATGAATTAGGCCAGCTTAGACAAAATATGGGCGTAGTTTTTCAAGAAGCACGGCTATTTAACAAAACTATTTACGAAAATATAGCCCTGGCTAAAGAAGATATGCCTTTAGAGGAAGCCGTAGTAGCTGCACATAGAGCGAATATACATGATGAAATTATGAAGCTTCCTTTAAATTATTACACGACAGTATCTGAATTCGGAATAAATTTCTCAGGGGGCCAGCGTCAACGAATGATTTTAGCCCGTGCACTTGCACAAAATTCATCAGTTTTAATTCTAGATGAGGCGACAAGTGCGTTAGATACCGTTTCAGAGAAAAATATTTCTGATTATTTAAAAACCTTGGAATCTACACAAATTTTAATCGCACACCGTTTAAGTACTGTAAAAGATGTAGACCGAATTATCGTTATGGATAAAGGGACGATTGTAGAAGTTGGCAGTCACCAAGAGTTATTAAATAAAAAAGGATATTATCATCGTCTTTATACGACGCAACAATTAGAGGAGGAAAAAAATGAAGAAATGGTCGTTTAAATATTTACTTTTGTCGTTAGGGTTGCTTTTCCTCATATCCCATGAGGAAGCAAAAGCAGCAGGCACAACTTATTTATATGGCTTAAAAGAGAGCGCGCCTGTTGAGGAGATTATTGAAATATTAGAAGAGAAATCTCTGGATTACAACTTTATTGAAGAAATCCGAATGCTTAGTATCGAAGGAGCTTCAAGCAAACAGGCATTAGATAAATATGGCTCATCTATCGAATGGAGCGGGCCAGAGCAAGTAATAGAAGTTAAACCAGAAGCAGCAATGGCACCGGTAGCTTTAGAGGGAAAAACAGGTTCCAGATATGATTCCTGGAGATGGGATATTAACCGGGTCACTAATGATGGCGCGAGTTATGGAATTGAAAAAGGCAATCATACGGTAAAAGTTGCGGTAGTAGACAGTGGGATTGATTTTAATCATCCGGATTTAGCTTCAAATATTGTAGGTGTTGGAAAGAGCTTTGTCCCTGGTATTACAACGACACAAGATTATCTAGGACATGGAACAATGGTGGCAGGGGTGATTGCAGCCAATGGTAATTTACAAGGTATTGCTCCTAATGTGGGGTTAGTGCCATATAAGGTGTTCCATACAGATGCTGCTGATTCCATGTGGATTATAGAAGCAATTGTAGAAGCGGCCAAAGATGATATGGATGTTATCAACTTAAGTTTAGGAACATACAAGTCATTGAAAAAGAAAGAGGATCAGGCTGTTATCGAAGCATATCGCCGAGCTGTAAAATATGCAACTAAAGAAGGCAGTATTATTATTGCCTCAGCTGGTACAGATGGTTATGACATGAGTAACCCTAAAGATTTAGCCGAACAACTTGGGGCACCGGATGATGTACAGATACATCTGCCAGGGGGTGGATTGTCTGAGGTTGTGACGGTCTCAGCAACTAATAAGTTAGACCAGTTATCCTTCTATTCAAATTTTGGACCTCAAGTTACTATTGCAGCGCCAGCGGGAGATTATGGCGAAAATTATGAAACATCAGGACAAATGAAATTAGATGCGATGACTATTACAACGTATCCGTTAAACATACCACAATCTGAATTAAGTCAATATGCAGGTTTTGAACATGGATATGAATTCATGATCGGAACAAGTCTAGCTGCCCCTAAAGTAAGTGCAGTAGCAGCATTAATTATTGCAGAATACCAAGAAAAACATAATAAAAAGCCTACTGTTAATCAGGTTAAAAAATATTTATATGAAGGTGCTAGTAAAGTAAGCGCTCCTAAACACGAAGTAGGGGTGGGTATTGTAAATGCTTATGGATCTTTAAAAGCAATTAAGGAGGCAAGATAAAATGAAAAAAGTATTAACGGCTTTAGCTGGAGTAGTTATTGGAATTGCGGTTATTTCTATTATAAAAATGGTCAGCTAGGAGAGGTGCTACATGACATTTCAAATTAAAAATTTAAACAAGAGCTTTGGCAGCAAAAAAGCGGTGAATAATATTTCGATTCAATTGGAAGAAGGACAGATTCTCGGGATGCTAGGCCGGAATGGTGCCGGAAAAACAACGACTATTCGGATGATGTTAGAGCTTATTCCAAAAGACAGCGGACAGATTTTATGGAAAGGAAAGCCTTTTTCCAAGAAGAACGTAAGGATCGGCTATTTACCGGAAGAACGCGGATTGTACGCCAAAATGAATGTGTTAGATCAGATTATTTACTTTGGCATGTTAGAAGGCATGGACAAAAAAGAAGCGAAAAAAGAGGCACTAAAATGGCTGGAAAAGCTTGAGATCTCTTATGCAGCGAAGAAGCGTACCGAACAATTATCGAAGGGGAATCAGCAAAAAGTACAATTGATTACAGCGATTATCCATGATCCGGAGTTTATCATATTAGATGAACCCTTCAGCGGATTGGACCCCGTAAATGCAGATATGCTGAAAAGCGTTGTGAAAGAATTGATTGCCAAAAAGAAAACGATTATTTTCTGCAGCCATCAAATGGAGCAGGTCGAGTCATTTTGCAGCCAAATCTGCATTTTAAAGGACGGCAATCTGATTGTCTCTGACCAGCTAGCGAATGTAAAGAGCTCGTATGACTACCGCTACCTGGAACTGGAGACGGCAGCCGCTCACTTGAAGGACTACCTAACGCATAGACAGTATGATTTCACGCAGGAAAACAACCGTTATAAATTACGCATTCCGCGCAGCGAAAAAATCTACCAGCTTATTCAGGAATTTGGGGAGAAATTCGAGCTGCAGGGGGTTTCACTAAAAGAGCCGAGTCTGCATGAAATCTTCATTGAACGGACAGGAGGGGATGTCATTGCGTAATTTCAGTATTGTATTCAGCACGGTTTTCAAAGAAGCCGTTAAAACAAAGCCCTACTTATATATCACAATCGGCCTGGTGGCATTGAGCGTACTGCTCTTTGCCTCCCCGGCAATCCTGAATATGTTCAATAAGAATGGTTCAGAAGAAACGTATAAAATCGTGAATCATACCTCTTTAGAATTGTCCGAACAAGAGCTGGCTGGCGTGGCCGGAAGCTGGCAGATTGTAAACGATGTGAAGATAGAGGGCCTGAAAGAAGAAATTAAAGAAGAGGAATTGAACGGCTTCTTTATATTAGAAGAGCAAGCGGATATGATGCAGCTGAATATCTATATGCCAAAAGTGAACAATGAACTGCTGCTTACGTTGGAATCCTATATCGAACAAAAGAAAGTGGAGTCCATTGTCGCCGCTCAATCAATCGATCCGGCTGTCGTGCAGGCACTGAATGCGCCACTGCAAAGCAGCGTTGAATCATTATATGAAACAGAACCAAATGCCCTGCTTATTGTTTACGGACTGATTACCATTATGTTTTTAGCCATTTCAACATATGGCAATAATGTTGCAACAGCTATCGCATCCGAAAAATCTTCCCGAGTAATGGAAGTCATGATTACAAAAGTGGCTCCGGTGCCTATGATGTACGGGAAAATTCTTGGCATCGGGCTGGCAAGTCTGGCACAATTATTTATCTTTATTGGCGCCCTCCTACTATGGGCCAATCTAGGGATTTTCGATATTCCTGAAGGTTCGTTTGTCCAGACTGTCATTGAGACAATTACATGGGGAACAGCCTTCTACATTCTTATTTTCTTCATCATTGGATACTTCATCTATGCCACGTTATTTGCGATTGTCGGCTCGATGGTAAGCCGTCCGGATGACCTATCGAGTGCCACGATGCCCATTGTGATTTTACTGATGGCCAGTTTGGCAGTAGAAATCCTGTTTGTAATGGATTATCCAGAAGGAACGATGACGAAAGTAACTTCGTATATTCCATTTACAGCACCCATGAGTGTACTGATCCGTATTGTCTATAATACGATTGCACCAGTCGAAATTATTGTTTCGCTGCTCATCATGATTTTATTTATTGCCCTGTTTGCAGCAGTAGCAGCAAAAATCTATCCAAAAGGTGTTTTAAAATCGGATAGTTTAACGTTTAAACAATTACTTCAATTTAACCGATAGGAGGAATTAGTATGAAATTTAATATTTTTCGAACTAAATCACATAAAACACATGTGAGTAATGAAAATATAAAGAAAATGTCAGTGGAAGAGCTGAAAATGGTACATGGTGCTTCTTCATATGTAACCAATGAGCATTTATATGAGTCCCTGACACCAACTCATCGGCCAAACCCGTATGTTTCATAAATTCAAAAGAGTCTTCCCAAGAGCTTATTAAGCTTTTGGGGAGACTTTTTTAATGGAAATAATCTCTATTGAAAATTGAGATTTTCAAAAGTATGCAATTTTGCGAAGTACAAAGAATTTTCTGAATCATTTAAAGTAAGAGTTGTAAGAAACAGTAAATAGAAGAATAAATAAGGGGGTGTAAATGTGTCAAATACAAACTTAACGAAAGAGGAAATCATTGCAGCTTGGAGGGATCCAAAAGTTCGTGAGAGGTTCAACACCTTACCAGAACATCCGTCTGGTAAAAGTTACGGGGAGCTAACAGAGGAGGAATTAGTGCAAGTCCAGGGTGCAGCAGGCGTAAATCCTGTAACAACTCCCCATTGTATTTTCGTTCCCTTAACTGCATCCATCATACTTTGTTGATTTTAAGAAATAAAAATCAACCAAAAATAAGGAGAGATGAATATGTCAAACACACCTTTAACGAAGGAAGAAATTATTGCGGCTTGGAAGGATCCAAAAGTACGTGAAAAGTTCAAGAGTTTACCCGAACATCCATCAGGTAGAACTTACGGAGAATTAACAGAGGAAGAATTGGCGCAAATTCAAGGAGCATCAGATGTCAAACCAGAGACAAGCCCAGTTTGTCTTCCACTAATTACTTTTGCTCCCTCCATTAAAATTTGCTAATGCTCACTCAAAAGGAGATAAGGATATGTCAATATACGCTCTTAATCGAAAAAGAACTCATTAAAGTTTAGAAAGCTTCAAGAGTATGCGAGAAGTTGGAGAACCTGCCGGTCCACCCATCGGGTAAAAGCTTCGGCAACTTAAGAGAGGAAGAATTAGCGCAAATCCAATGCGCGGCTGACGTGAAACCAGAGACAACACCGCTTTGTGTAGGAGTAATCATCGGTTTAACGGCATCCATCAAAATTTGTTAATTTCAATCAAAACATAAAAAAGGAGAAATGACGATGACAAACACAAACTTAACAAAAGAGGAAATCATTGCAGCTTGGAAGGATCCAAAAGTACGTGAGAAATTGGAGAATCTGCCGGTCCACCCGTCGGGTAAAAGCTTCGGCGACTTAACAGAGGAAGAATTAGCGCAAATCCAAGGCGCAGCAGACGTGAAACCAGAGACAACACCGCTTTGTGTAGGGGTAATCATCGGTTTAACGGCATCCATCAAAATTTGTTAATTTCAATCAAAACATAAAAAAGGAGAAATGATAATGACAAACACAAACTTAACAAAAGAGGAAATCATTGCAGCTTGGAAGGATCCAAAAGTACGTGAGAAATTGGAGAACCTGCCGGTCCACCCGTCGGGTAAAAGCTTCGGCGACTTAACAGAGGAAGAATTAGCGCAAATCCAAGGCGCAGCAGACGTGAAACCAGAGACAACACCGCTTTGTGTAGGGGTAATCATCGGTTTAACGGCATCCATCAAAATTTGTTAATTTCAATCAAAATATAAAAAAAGGAGAAATGATAATGACAAACACAAACCTAACAAAAGAGGAAATCATTGCAGCTTGGAAGGATCCAAAAGTACGTGAGAAATTGGAGAACCTGCCGGTCCACCCATCGGGTAAAAGCTTCGGCGACTTAACAGAGGAAGAATTAGCGCAAATCCAAGGCGCAGCAGACGTGAAACCAGAGACAACACCGCTTTGTGTAGGGGTAATCATCGGTTTAACGGCATCCATCAAAATTTGTTAATTTCAATCAAAACATAAAAAAGGAGAAATGATAATGACAAACACAAACTTAACAAAAGAGGAAATCATTGCAGCTTGGAAGGATCCAAAAGTACGTGAGAAATTGGAGAACCTGCCGGTCCACCCGTCGGGTAAAAGCTTCGGCGACTTAACAGAGGAAGAATTAGCGCAAATCCAAGGCGCAGCAGACGTGAAACCAGAGACAACACCGCTTTGTGTAGGGGTAATCATCGGTTTAACGGCATCCATCAAAATTTGTTAATTTCAATCAAAATATAAAAAAAGGAGAAATGATAATGACAAACACAAACCTAACAAAAGAGGAAATCATTGCAGCTTGGAAGGATCCAAAAGTACGTGAGAAATTGGAGAACCTGCCGGTCCACCCGTCGGGTAAAAGCTTCGGCGACTTAACAGAGGAAGAATTAGCGCAAATCCAAGGCGCAGCAGACGTGAAACCAGAGACAACACCGCTTTGTGTAGGGGTAATCATCGGTTTAACGGCATCCATCAAAATTTGTTAATTTCATAACTTTCAATAAACAGTAGATGTAAAGCGGGGGGTTCCCTTCCCCCCTTTATTTTAAAAATAATCAGGGCCTATTTACTAAATGGATAAGTAGTCCGTGATTATTTTTATAACATTATGAAAGCGAGTGAATGCATTGGTAAAACAAATAATTAACAACGATAAATTACAAGTATCGGAATATAATGAAGAAAAATTTCTGAATGTTAATAATGAAACTTCCAATAGTGAATTTAAAAATTATCTTAATCAGAAATTGAACATAAATATGCTAGATGAAGGTATGGAGTTATATAATCAGCTGCAACAAAAATTAGAAAAGCCCACTTTAGTAGAGTTTATTTATCCGTTTGCCCTATATGCTATTAAACAGGTTGAAAAAGAAATTCAAACGGTCCTAACGCTCAATGAGCGATACGAATGGAGTAAAATCAAACAATCTCTGGCTGATGCTATTGCTACAGAGTTGGTCGGCCTTATTTCCAAAACAGTAACCTTAGAGTTGCAAATTGAGAAATTACGAGAAACCTTAGAAGGAGAAACACCTGAGGAAAGATTCGAATCCTTTATTATCAAGCATGCTAGAGATTTAGGGTATCTACATAGATTCTATGAAGAGTATCCTTTGTTAAAAAGAGCTTGTTTAGAACGTACGGAATATTTTATTAATAATATGACGACCTTATTTAAAAGATTAAATGACAGCTGGGTGGATCTATATCAAAAGTTTGATTTAATGGGAGCTAAATTACTGGATATCGAAATTGGATTGGGAGATACCCATCAAAAAGGACAAACTGTAGCAAAGCTGAATTATTCAAATGAAAAGTCCATTATGTACAAACCAAAATCCTTGGATATTGTTGAAAAGTATAATGAATTAATCCTGTGGATTAATCAACACGATTCTGATATTAGCTTGCCAACTTATAAAGTATTAGACTATGGAGAATATGGATTTGAAGAGTGTATTATTCAAAAACCCTGTGAATCAGAAGAAGAAGTAAAGAAATATTATGAACGCTTTGGGCAGCTGGTCGGATTAATGCACATGATTAATGGTGCAGATATGCACTATGAAAATATTATCGCTAATGGAGAATATCCATATTTAATTGATTTAGAGACTATTTTTCACCAATACCCGGAATTAGATTTTCCAGATACGGCTGAAATTAAATTGAAATATGATCAAAGTAAATCTGTAATAGGAACAGGTTTGTTACCTCAGGCATTATTCCAAAATGCGGATGGAAGAGGCATCGATTTAAGTGCTTTAAAAGGGGAAGTTCAAAGGTTACCATTTCCGGTATTACAAATAGATCAAGCAAACACAGATGAAATGATTTTTAAGATGAAAGAGGTTTTTACTACAGGAGCCAAAAATATTCCCTATTTAAATGGTCAAAAAGTAGATACGCAGGCGTATTTATCCAACATTGTCGAGGGATACGAGCAAATGATGCAATTCATTTTAAATTTTAAGAAGCAACTTATTGAAGGACCTATTCAACGCTTTGCAGATAGCAAGATTAGAATTATCTTAAGAGCTACACAACATTATGCCAATTTTCTGATGGAGGCGACACATCCTGATTATTCAGCGCAAGCTGCAGCATTAGAACAATTGCTGGAACGTATATGGTTATATCCATTTAAGGACACTCGTGTAATACCTCATGAATTGACAGACTTACTACAAAGAGATGTTCCGTATTTCTATACGACCGTCAATAGCAAAAATCTATACACAAGTCACCATAAGAGTATTCCTAACTTCTTTCAGAAAACAGGTTTAGAAATAGTAACCGAAAAAATTAATAATTTATCTGAAAAAGAAATTCAAGATCAAAAAAGGTGGCTTATCTTAGCGATAGGAATGGATGTACAAGATATCAAAGCTTCCGGCGAAACGGATAAAAAACTAATTTCTAGGACTCAGGATGCCTCATTAAAAGACTTTGTATGTCAAATAGGAGATTATTTAATTGAAGAAGCAACGTGGTCTGATGATCAAAAGACAGTATCCTGGTTAACAATTCAAAGCCATGAAAATAACTGGAATGTCATGCCGATGAGTGTAAATTTATATGATGGATTGGCGGGGATCGCTTTATTCCTTTCGCAGCTATATAAAGAAACGAGGCAGGAGAAGTATAAAGCTGCTGCCCAAGCAGCAATTGAGTCAGCCTTCCAAACGTTTAAACAGCCTCAAGGGTTAGTGTCAGCATTTTTTGGAGAATGTTCTTTATTGTACCCGCTTCATAAAATGATGGAGATTGATCCAAACCCAACATATGAAGAGCATATTAAAAAAATTCAGTCCAAATTGCTGCAAGAAATAAACAATGATAGAGAACTGGATTTCTTAAGCGGTTCAGCGGGGATTATTAGCTTAGCAGTTACTTTATATAATGAAACGAAAGAGGAAGTTTACAAAGATATTGCCCAGGCATATGTCCAGCACCTATTATCTAGTTCAGATAGTCAAAATGGAAATAGAGTATGGATTAATAGACACATAAATACAAGATTAGGCGGCCTATCACATGGGGCTTCTGGAATTGGATTAGCATTGTATGCAGCTGGAAAAACTTTAAATGATCAGCATTTAATTGAAGTTTCCGCTGAAGCTTTGGACTATGAAAAAGAGTTATTTGTTCAAGATAAAGGCTGGAGAGATATGAGGCTTGAAGATCCACAGTATAAGCATGCTTGGACTCACGGAACAACAGGGATCGGGCTTAGTCATTTATTAAATGATAAGGAAAAATATGCTGACATTATTCAAGCAGCATTGACAATGTTAGAAGGGCAGGAGAAAAAGCAGAACAATTCCTTAAAAGATGGCAATTTAGGAGATACTGAATTATATTTACTGGCCGGACAGAAGTTAAAAGATAAGCGATTAAAAGATAAAGCATTGTCTTTAGCCCATGAAAGTGTAAGTAATATTATTACCAATTCTGATTACGGGGTAGAAAATGTATTTGATTTTGAAGCAAAAGGTCTATTTAATGGTGTAGCAGGGATCGGCTATCAATTATTAAGAGTTAATAACCCAGAAGAGATACCTTCCATTTTAACATTAGGATTAGCTGAAGCCTTGGATTAACTTCCAAGGTTTTTTTACGTTTAAGATGAAAAATTATACGTTCAGGGATTAATAATCTCCGAAATAGTACGTATATTATAGAAAAGTGGTTTTATATGGGATAAATATAAATTTTAGTATCTGATTAGTTAAAATGAAGATAGAAAAGGAGGGGATAAAATGGTCTACACTTTAAAAGAACAGACACTACTAAACCATTACAAAAAATATGGCAAAATTTCAGAGCTTGATGAGATTAAATTAATTCATGGATTACGTATTTTTATTTTGGATTTTAAGAAACTTGCTATTATTTACACACTTGCCTTTGTTTTAGGTATAGCATGGCAATTAGCTTTAGTCCATATCGGTTTTTACTGTTTCCGGCAAGTAGCTTTTGGGTTACATTGTACCTCTTTTAAAACATGCTTGGTAACAAGTGCAGTTTTATTCCTCAGTTTTACACATATCTTTAACACAATCAGTTTTTCATTAAATTCTATTTGGGGAATCTTTTTAGCTTGTGTTGCGGTGCTTACATCATTGGCACCTATTAGTTCACAGAAAAATAAAGTCAGAAATGATAGGCATATGAGTTATTTAAGAAAGAAAATGTATAAAAGATTTTTATTAACTATGATAGCAATTATAGTATTACCTCTAGCCATTTCTAAATTTATAGTTGGAGGTATGCTGCTTGAAACATTTATTATTATTTATTCATGGGCAAAAACAAAGGAGGAGTCAGAATGTTTGGATATCTAAAATATTTAGCGGTGATGAGTGCAGCATTTTTCATTGGAATTGCGGAAAGTAGTGCTACTTTGATGTGTGGAGGGCTTTTAGATGAAATAGAATTGCCAGAAGAATTAAAAAACGAAGAGTTTTAAAAGGGGATTTGTTATATAATGGTTATATAGTAAAATTGTTAAAGGAAGTGTGGTATGCAGCAATTAACAATTGATTCACTATTAACAACCATTATTCAGTTACCAATACTCCTGTTTTTCTACACGTATGTTTTAGAGATAAAGTGGTCAAAAAAACAATTTCTCACTATTATACTTATTATATTTTTACCAACCTGTATATTATCGCAATTTATTGGTGCGCCATCAGTATTTTATTTCCTAATAATATTAACAATCATGATTTATCGAAAAACAAAAGTTATTGGGCATATTCTTCATGTATTGATGGCGCTCATTCTTTTAGTAATTAGCGACAATCTTTCGTATGTACTGGCTTTTCATTTACTGAATAAAATAGGCGGTGAGGAGCTAACTTTTATTGGATATTTATTGTTTTTAATAGTATTTGCTCTATTATTCGCCTTTTGTTACAAACGAATTGTAAAATATTTGACTAATCGCTGGGTATTTAATAGATATGTTTCATATATTTTACTATTCCTTGGTGTTGCAACAGTCGTTTTTATTTACATCAATATTATAGCAATTGATCAAGATAATTTTTATGAAAGTGTTCGAGATAATTTAGCGATGTTCCTCGTTTATCTCACGTTGCTCACAATCAGTATTTTTGTCGTTTTATATTTAGCGTTTAAACAATATAAAATGGAACAGCGGGAACAAGAATTAAAGAACTTCGAATCCTATGTTGCATCGCTTGAACAGATTAACCAGGATATGCGTAAATTTAAACATGATTACATTAATATTTTATCTACATTACGTATATATATTGATGAAAAAAATTATGATGGTCTGCATACCTACTTCTATGATCATATTTTAGAGGCGAACCATCAGGAACAACTTAATCAACAAGCAATGATGATGCTGAATAACCTGAAAATAAATAGTTTAAAAGGGCTGTTAACGACAAAAATTTTGCAAGCTCAATCAAATCATGTGCCATTTTATGTTGAAATTGTTGAAGAGATCACTGATATCCCGGTAGATCCAATTATTTTAAACCGTATGGTTGGCATCCTGCTGGATAACGCCATTGAAGCTGCACGTGAAATTGTAAATGGTGAAGTACGTTTGGCGTTTATTAATATGGATGAGACAACGTTATTAGTTGTGAATAATACATTTAATGAGGAAATAGATATAAAAGTACATGAAATTTACCAAGAAGGCTTTTCAACAAAAGGAGAAAATCGAGGTTTAGGCTTAGCTAATTTACGTCAAATGAAAAATGAATTACAAAATGTTAGTTTGAACACGAAAATTAGCCCTCCTTATTTTATTCAAGAAATCGAGTTTAAAAAGGAGTAGGTAATATGGATATTGTTATCTGTGAAGATGATCTAGTTCAATTAGAAAGAACCAAAAAAATAATCGAGAATTATGCCATGATAGAAGATAACGGGATGAAAGTGGTACTTGCCACTAATAAACCCCAAGATGTTTTATCATTTCTGGAAAATGAAAAGGCAGACTGTTATTTTTTGGATATAGACTTAAATGATGAAATTACAGGTATTGCGTTAGGCAGCAAAATCAGGGAACAAGATCCTATCGCTAACTTAGTGTATATTACTACGCATGCTGAAATGAGCTTCCTTACATTCATTTATAAATTAGCTGCCCTAGATTTTATTATTAAAGATAATGCCGATACGTTAAAAGAAAAATTAATATCTACGTTAAAAGAAGCACATCGACGTTATGTAAAAATGGGTGAACAAGATAACATTCAAAAATTACAAATCAAAACGACAGGGCGTACCCGTAATATTGATTTTCAAAGTATTTACTTTTTCGAAGCCTCACCAGACTCACATAAAATTATCTTACATTTAGAGAATGAACATATCGAATTTTACGGGCGGTTAAAAAATTATGAAGGTTTACATCCGGATCTTTACCGCTGCCATAAATCTTTTATTGTAAATAAAACTAAAATCCAAAACATCGATTCGAAAGATAGAACCATTTTCTTGGAGAATGGTGAAGTTTGCTATGCATCAGCCCGGCTTATTAAAGGCCTGGTAAAGTAAATCGATATATTTATAATTCTTTGTCACTGATGCCTTCACCAAGGGTTACTCTCGTTTTATTAGGGTAGCCCTTGGTGAAGGCATATTTATATAATAGAAGACTGAATAAAGGCTTTTCTGTAGTGTGATACAAAAGATTGGTCATGTAGACAAAACTCGATTATTTAAAATAAAGACCAATCATTCACAGTAAAGTTTAATTAAAATTTCTATGTTAATATACTCGATTTTTCCTTGTTTCATAATCGGGCCAGATTGTGGAATAAGGAAAAGATGAAGGCTTTTTGAGTTGTTCGTGGAATATTAATCTATAATTCGTTAATTAATAAAAGGAGGAAATGGAGTGAACTATTTTGAGCAATGGAAAATATTTAAAGTTAGAAAAATGGCGGGCAAAATATGGTGCGACAATAACTGCTGCGGCTTGTTTATACAGTGTAATTGTAAGTTGGGGGGATAATTGGTTTCTTACAGTTCTATTGGGATTAGGGGTATTCGTTTGCGGCACGATAGGTTTTTTTGATATAAAGCGTACATTAAGACAATATGATTAAACCAGGTAATAGAAGCTTCTCCGTTTTTCTATTAAAGGACCGGATTAGGGAATAAAGCCATTTAAAGAAAATTAGATAATGGTTTTGTGAAAACCTTTACTCAAAATAGCTGGGCAGTTTATTCAATAAAGCATACATAAAAAACCTAGCTTTTTAGGCTAGGTCTTAGCCTTATCTACCGTTTTGAAAAAAGAAAGATCATAGCAATTTTAAAAACCTATTCTTCCATTCCTCTGAAAGAGCATCAACTGTTAATATTTTTTCAATTGATACTTTATCTTGTTTTTGATGGAAAAGAATTTGTGTAGCAAAAGAAACCGATATTTCTTTTGAGTGTTTTTCCAAAAGAGTTATTTCCGAATCGAACATAATAGTTCCCTCTTCCAATACCCGAAAAAAGTAGCCCGTTAGATTTGTTTCAATAACCTTCTTTAAAAATTGTTTTTCCTCGTTATAATTGGAGATAGTTACACAAGGTACCCTCCCTTGTGTTATTTGAAGAATAGTATCGCCTATCTTATAAATGTCACCAATACAAACTTGTTCTTCTGTCATCCCTGTTGCGGTAAGATTTTCCCCAAAAGCAGGCAGAATAAGCTTCTTTTGAAATTCCTCTTCCCAGTAAGCGTAATGTTCGAATGGGTACAAACATACTACACGATCTGGTCCCCCATGGAATTTATGGTTTGCAACATCATCACCAACGATTCCAGTTCTTTCTACCTCGAAAGCTTGTACAGTCGATTTCCCTATCCCGGAAAGCTCTTTTTTATCATTCCAATTATATTCCTTTGGTTTTCCAACAGCTAAATTAATAATTTTTCTACCCAATTTGAATTTACCTCATTTCTACAGAACTTCAAAATCAGTTTGCTAATATAATGTGTATTATGTGAGTGTTGTCTAAAAAATTACAATTTTAAAAAATAAGGGATAGGAAAAGGTTAACATATTTTAATTAAAGAATGTGAAGCAATGTTCTTAAACTATAGGAGGCACGTTTATGAAAGAAGATTTAATTGATTTGAAGGATTAGATCATATTTTACATACTTCAGGAAAGAGTGTATTTCTCTAAGAAGTACGTCTATTTTCATTTAAAGGCTAGATTATTTAGTAGTGCTAGTGAAT
>NZ_CP154840.1:152500-3780000 GCF_047301505.1 Lysinibacillus canaveralius
GTCCGCTCAGGGTTAGTCGGGACCTAAGCCGAGGCCGACAGGCGTAGGCGATGGACAACAGGTTGATATTCCTGTACTACCTCCCCACCGTTTGAGAAATGGGGGGACGCAGTAGGGTAGGGTAAGCAGAGCGTTGGTTGTCTCTGTTCAAGCAGTAAGGCGTGTGTGTAGGCAAATCCGCACACTGTAACGTTGAGCTGTGATGACGAGTCCGTATGGACGAAGTTCCTGATCTCACACTGCCAAGAAAAGCCTCTATCGAGGTGGGAGGTACCCGTACCGCAAACCGACACAGGTAGTCGAGGAGAGAATCCTAAGGTGTGCGAGAGAACTCTCGTTAAGGAACTCGGCAAAATGACCCCGTAACTTCGGGAGAAGGGGTGCTCTGGTAGGGTGAAAGCCCGAGAGAGCCGCAGTGAATAGGCCCAGGCGACTGTTTAGCAAAAACACAGGTCTCTGCAAAACCGTAAGGTGACGTATAGGGGCTGACGCCTGCCCGGTGCTGGAAGGTTAAGAGGAGCGGTTAGCGCAAGCGAAGCTGTGAATTGAAGCCCCAGTAAACGGCGGCCGTAACTATAACGGTCCTAAGGTAGCGAAATTCCTTGTCGGGTAAGTTCCGACCCGCACGAAAGGCGTAACGATCTGGGCACTGTCTCAACGAGAGACTCGGTGAAATTATAGTACCTGTGAAGATGCAGGTTACCCGCGACAGGACGGAAAGACCCCGTGGAGCTTTACTGTAGTTTGATATTGAATTTTGGTACAACTTGTACAGGATAGGTAGGAGCCAGAGAGCCCGGAGCGCCAGCTTCGGAGGAGGCGTCGGTGGGATACTACCCTGGTTGTATTGAAATTCTAACCCATGCCCCTCATCGGGGCAGGAGACAGTGTCAGACGGACAGTTTGACTGGGGCGGTCGCCTCCTAAAAGGTAACGGAGGCGCCCAAAGGTTCCCTCAGAATGGTTGGAAATCATTCGTAGAGTGTAAAGGCACAAGGGAGCTTGACTGCGAGACCTACAAGTCGAGCAGGGTCGAAAGACGGGCTTAGTGATCCGGTGGTTCCGCATGGAAGGGCCATCGCTCAACGGATAAAAGCTACCCCGGGGATAACAGGCTTATCTCCCCCAAGAGTCCACATCGACGGGGAGGTTTGGCACCTCGATGTCGGCTCATCGCATCCTGGGGCTGTAGTCGGTCCCAAGGGTTGGGCTGTTCGCCCATTAAAGCGGTACGCGAGCTGGGTTCAGAACGTCGTGAGACAGTTCGGTCCCTATCCGTCGTGGGCGTAGGAAATTTGAGAGGAGCTGTCCTTAGTACGAGAGGACCGGGATGGACATACCGCTGGTGTACCAGTTGTTCTGCCAAGGGCATCGCTGGGTAGCTATGTATGGACGGGATAAGTGCTGAAAGCATCTAAGCATGAAGCCCCCCTCAAGATGAGATTTCCCATTACGCAAGTAAGTAAGACCCCTGAAAGACGATCAGGTAGATAGGTTCGAGGTGGAAGTATGGCGACATATGGAGCTGACGAATACTAATCGGTCGAGGACTTAACCAAATTTTGTGTGCTGCACAATGAAACGTTTATCCAGTTTTGAAGGAATAAGTTTCTTTCAAAGAAGCACGGAAGTCAGCGGAACTTCTGCTAGAACGCCACATCCTGTGGCAGCGCAGAAGCCATTGCATCCATGCAGTAGTGAAGTGATGATGGCAGAGAGGCCACACCCGTTCCCATACCGAACACGGAAGTTAAGCTCTCTAGCGCCGATGGTAGTTGGGGGCTTCCCCCTGCGAGAGTAGGACGTCGCTTCGCTTATTTTTTTTGGAGGATTAGCTCAGTTGGGAGAGCACCTGCCTTACAAGCAGGGGGTCGGCGGTTCGAGCCCGTCATCCTCCACCATAAATGTTATATATCGGAGGGGTAGCGAAGTGGCTAAACGCGGCGGACTGTAAATCCGCTCCTTCGGGTTCGGCGGTTCGAATCCGTCCCCCTCCACCATTTTGATAGGGGCATAGTTCAACGGTAGAATAGAGGTCTCCAAAACCTTTGGTGTGGGTTCGATTCCTACTGCCCCTGCCATTTTTTATTTCTTGATTTTTACTTACATAATATAGTGGCGATTGTGGCGAAGTGGTTAACGCACCGGATTGTGGTTCCGGCATTCGTGGGTTCGATTCCCATCAGTCGCCCCATTCATTTTAAACAGTAGGTTCTATAGTATATTTTGGGGTATAGCCAAGCGGTAAGGCAACGGATTTTGATTCCGTCATGCCTAGGTTCGAATCCTAGTACCCCAGCCATTTTTTATGAGCCATTAGCTCAGTTGGTAGAGCATCTGACTTTTAATCAGAGGGTCGAAGGTTCGAGTCCTTCATGGCTCATCACTTTGTATATATCGGTTTAGGGAAAATAGCGACGCACAGGATTTACAATCCTGAGGTAGGTGACTACCTTACCAATTCGTTTATTCTGGGACCATTCATATTACAAATTAGCGCCCGTAGCTCAATTGGATAGAGCGTCTGACTACGGATCAGAAGGTTATGGGTTCGACTCCTGTCGGGCGCGCCAATGAATGTACGGGAAGTAGCTCAGCTTGGTAGAGCACTTGGTTTGGGACCAAGGGGTCGCAGGTTCGAATCCTGTCTTCCCGACCATCCAAATTTATATGACTGAAAATATATGGGGCCTTAGCTCAGCTGGGAGAGCGCCTGCCTTGCACGCAGGAGGTCAGCGGTTCGATCCCGCTAGGCTCCACCAACCATATAATTAAAGATCCTGGCGGCGTAGCTCAGCTGGCTAGAGCGTACGGTTCATACCCGTAAGGTCGGGGGTTCGATCCCCTCTGCCGCCATCTTAAAGAGCTTTTGTGACCTCAGACGGCTAAAAACGTCTAGTTACACAGCTCAAAGTCTTCTTATAAGGCTTAGCAGGTAAATATTTAAACGGAGGAATACCCAAGTCCGGCTGAAGGGATCGGTCTTGAAAACCGACAGGCGGGTTAAACCGCGCGGGGGTTCGAATCCCTCTTCCTCCGCCATTTTTTAAGTAGAAATGGTACAATATATACATACTTCAGCAAAATAATATTATCGCGGGGTGGAGCAGTGGTAGCTCGTCGGGCTCATAACCCGAAGGTCGTTGGTTCAAATCCGGCCCCCGCAACCAAATGGTCCCGTGGTGTAGCGGTTAACATGCCTGCCTGTCACGCAGGAGATCGCCGGTTCGATCCCGGTCGGGACCGCCATTTTTGATAAAGGGTCAGTAGCTCAGTTGGTAGAGCATTAGATTGAAGCTCTAAGTGTCGGCGGTTCGATTCCGTCCTGACCCACCATTTCATCTGCGGGTGTAGTTTAATGGTAAAACCTCAGCCTTCCAAGCTGATGTCGTGGGTTCGATTCCCATCACCCGCTCCATTTATATGTAATGGGCCTATAGCTCAGCTGGTTAGAGCGCACGCCTGATAAGCGTGAGGTCGATGGTTCGAGTCCATTTAGGCCCACCATATATAATATTATTCCGAAGTAACTCAGTGGTAGAACAATCGGCTGTTAACCGGTTGGCCTTATGTTACAGAATGTTATCTTCACAGCTATGGCCCGTTGGTCAAGTGGTTAAGACACCGCCCTTTCACGGCGGTAACACGGGTTCGAATCCCGTACGGGTCATCCTAAAGTATGCAGCGATAAGCTGCATACTTTTTTATTATTTCCATGAAATAAAATTGAAGGCTAGTCCTTGTGCTAGTCTAAAAGAAAGCATATTTTTTATTCTCCAAAAGACACATAATATCTCCCAACTAGACGTAACACGCATAATGGCCCTCTCTTTATGTTGGAAATCTTCATCCGTCGAAGGTTATTGTATTTCTTCTGGCCTTTTTATGAAGTGCCACCTGTTTTTTAGTATAACGTAGTGCCTGCTTTGTTTTACCACGGCGCTCATAATGATCAATCAACATTTCGTATACTTCGCTGCGTAAATTGATATCTTCTTGTCCTTCAACAATTTTTACTGCCTTTTCTAAAGCCAGCATCGCAGGACGGGAATCTTTGTTGGTCATATGGAACTTGGCACGTGTTAAAAGAGTTTTAGCATATTCTTTTGGCATAATCTGAAAATCTTCATAAGCTTCGCAGGCTTCAAGCAGCTCAGTCATTTCTTCTAGGTATTCCAAGGCGTAAAGTGTATCTGCACGATTTAACAAGTAATGGAAAAAATGACCGATATTTGATTGGATTTCCTCCCGACAGGTTGTCCAAAGCTCATCACTTATTTTAAGGGAGAGCTGTGATTGACCAAGAAGAATATGACACCTTTGAATATAGAGGAGAGTCGTAATTTTATGCTCTGTCAGCTTTCTTTCCTCTGCAAGCGGCAGCGCATAGGTGAATGCAGTAATTGCCTCTTCATAATACTGACGCGACAATTTTTCAATCCCTAACAGTACGTGATACTCTACGTCCCGATTAGTGTCCGCTTCCTGCTGCCTATGTGCTTGGTAACTTGTAAATATCTCATGGAAATTCTGTATTTCTCCGCGTATGTAGGCAATACATGCAAGCCGGTACAGGCAAGGTCTTATATGTTCTAGCTGTGATTCTTTTTTACATAATTTTAAAAGCCGGCCAAATAAGATCTTGGCTTCTTCATATTCTGCTGTTTGAAAAAGTGTTATGGCATAGTCCATTCGCGTCTGTAAGTATGGCATCGAAATCCTCCTTGAAGGTTTTCATTTAGTATTTCTATGAATGGAAATGGTAATACACGATGAGATAAATTCTAGCTTTCTGTGCTTACTTATTGAGAAATATTACATAAAAATAGAATTCTCCCCGTGGATATTATCTGTACCTCTTACAAAAAGGGCTGTCAAAGCAAATAAGATTTTCCATATACTCTGAAACCCCCAAAAAAATAGCCCTCCTATAGGAGAGCTATTTATCCAAAATCATATCAATTAATTCTTTTCGGTCCACCAAGTACACATCGTTGATATCCGCCAGCTTAATCGCTTGTTTTGTGAAATAGCTGTTGGTTACAACCCATGCTTCTGTAGCATCATACATCTTGACAGCACCGATGATCTCCTGCACAGCTTTCACACCGACCGAGCTAGAATAACGTTTTGCCTGCACAGCAATTACATCATGCCCATCTTTTAAAATGAGATCGGCCCCATAATCCCCGCTTGCCGCAGTATAGGATACTTTAAAGCCGCGACGTTTAAATAATTCACCTAGGAAACGTTCAAACTCCTCGCCTGACATTCGATCGACCTCGGCAATATCAGCTTTTCGAAGGCGTGCAGACTCCCGCCAATACTGCCAGAACTTAAAGGCAATTCCTATAAATACATAGACGCCAATTCCGCCAGCAATCCCTTCAAGGGTTCTAATATAGTACCAGCCAATACCTCCTGCAATCAAAATTAGTAGCAACTGCAAGTATGGAGTGCGTTTTTTTCTCTTTCTTCGACGTTTCCGAAACATACTTTTCTCCTTTAGATATAATACGCAATTATATCATAAAATAAGTACGTATGTTTGCATCAATTGTCGATTATTCGGTTATTCCCTGCAATATATGCCGAAAAGAACAAAGAAATGGCAATTATAATAAAAATAAAGTTCGGTATGAACCAATCACCCGTCATATCCTTGATTAATCCAAAGCCAATCGGACCAATTGCGGCCAGTAGATAACCAATCGACTGAGCGAAGCCAGAGAGTTCCGCAGCTGCATAGGCTGTGTTTGTCCGCAGTGTAAAGAACATCATAGCAAGGCTGAAAGAAGAACCGCCGGCAAAGCCTAGGCAGATCATCCAGATGAACGCATATTCGGTCCATTCCATAAGCACGCCTGTAAAGCCGATTAAGTAAAAGATAGTGAATATGACCACAATAGGTCGTTGGTTGGTCATTTTCCCAGCGATTATTGGTGTCAGGAAAGTCATTGGAATTTGGGCAAACTGTAATACCGAGACAAGCCAGCCTGCTTTGTTTGCATCAATTCCCTGTGCGATATAGATTTCTGGAATCCATGCTGCTGTTGTATAGAAAATAAAGGACTGCAGCCCCATTGCCAGCATGACGGCAATCGCAATAGGAGAACGGATGAGAGAAGACCATCCCTTACTATTTGAAGCGCCTTCTCCTAATGTTACCTTTTCTCCGCGCAGCTGAGGAATCCAAAAGAAGAGAGCAGCTACTGTAACCACAAGAGCTAACGCTAAAGCAATCTGCCAGCTAGATCCTGATGCAACGGGATAGCTGATTCCTGCACCAATACCGGCTGACAGGTTCATTGAAACGGTGTAAATCCCGGTTAGCAAGCCAATATGAAGCGGATAGCGCATTTTAAAGAAGCTCGGGATTAGTACGTTGCCAAATGAAATGGCTACACCGATTAGGACAGTGCCAATGAGCAGCAAGGCAGTCGTGCCGAATGAACGCAGCAGAATCCCCGCGCTCAATAATACGACAGAGTAAAAGAGCGTCCACTCCATACCAAATTTTCTTGCAATGCGGGGTGCAAAAGGTGACACAACAGCAAATGCAAGAAGGGGGATGGTCGTGAGAAATCCTGCCAAAACATTCGAAATCCCCAAACTTTCGCGAATAAAAGAAATAACCGGCCCTACTAGTGTGAGCGGTGTACGTAATGTCATCGCTAATAGGATAATAGATACAGTAAATAAAATTACTTTATTATTTAGTTGTATTTTTTTGCTTTTTTGATGAGGTGTATCTTCCATAATGACAACTCCTTATTTATTGTTATAAAAAGTTTGAAATGTATGAAAAAACTGAATAAGTGAAAACCATTGATAACAAAAAAATGCTATGATAGACTTTTTTTAAGTATTTAAATTTAATAGATTATACCTCATGTGAAAGTGGGGTAGAGGTCGCGACCATTATGACTAGTATAGCGGAGATTGGGAGAATCTGCGAGGCTTTATGAAAGGAATGGTTGCCGAAGTATAGCACTGCTCTTCAAGTGCCATGCTGGGGCTGTACTCGAATAGGGACAGAACTGCCGCTGCGGCGGGTGAGCTATCGTTTCAAGTTGATGAGGTATTTTGGGTGCCGTCATAACTTTTATGGCGGCTTTTTTATTTAAATGATCTGAGGAAGGATCATTCGTGAAATTGCTCAAGCCTCGATACCGAAATACCATCAACAAAAAAGTTGAGGAGTTTGAAGTATGAGTGAAATAAAAATAGACCAGCTCGGCAATAAACCGGAGCTGAAAAGAGGGCTGAAAAGCCGTCATATAACGATGATTTCGTTGGGAGGTACAATCGGGACAGGGCTGTTCCTGGCTTCAGGTTCAGCTATTTCATCAGCTGGGCCAGGCGGTGCACTGATGGCGTATGCGCTGATCGGTATCATGGTGTATTTCTTAATGACAAGTCTTGGGGAAATGGCCGCATTTATGCCGACATCCGGATCATTTAGTACGTATGCAACGCGCTTCGTTGATCCAGCGCTTGGATTTGCATTAGGTTGGAACTACTGGTATAACTGGGCGATTACAATTGCTGCTGAAATTTCAGCTGTTTCTATTATCATGAAGTACTGGTTCCCGGATAGTTCATCAATTCTATGGACTGTATTATTTATCGCTGTTGTACTGACATTTAACTTATTATCAGTTAAAGCGTATGGGGAAAGTGAATATTGGTTTGCGATGATTAAGGTAGCAACAGTTATCATCTTCATCATTGTTTCGTTCCTAATGATTTTTGGTATTCTGGGAGGCAATGACCCAGTCGGATTCTCGAATTTCTTTGTAGAGGATGCGCCGTTTAACGGCGGTCTCATGGCGATGTTCGGTATCTTCCTAGCAGCCGGTTTCTCGTTCCAAGGGACAGAAATGCTTGGTGTGACAGCGGGGGAAACAGACGACCCGGGAAAGAATATTCCAAAGGCGGTACGTTCTGTATTCTGGCGTATTTTACTGTTTTATATCTTTGCTATTGGAGCGATTGGACTTCTAATCCCTTATACAGATGAACGCCTTTTATCTGATGATATTGCGATGAGTCCTTTCACACTCGTATTTGAAAATTTAGGAATAGCAGTCGCGGCTTCCGTTATGAATGCTATTATTTTGACTGCTATGCTTTCTGCCGGTAACTCAGGTCTTTATGCAGCGAGCCGTATGCTGTTCCAGCTTGCAGTAGATGGGAAGGCACCAAAGCTATTTGCCCGTATTAATACGCGTGGTATTCCGGTATATGCACTGCTTGCTACTCTTGCAGTAGGTTCTTTATCGTTCCTTGCTTCATTCTTTGGAGATGGTGTTGTTTATATTTGGCTGCTAAATGCCTCTGGTATGTCTGGGTTTATTGCATGGCTTGGTATTGCTATCAGTCATTATCGCTTCCGTAAAGCTTACGTGGCACAAGGACGTAACTTAAGTGACCTTCCATATGTGGCACCGCTTTATCCGTTTGGGCCGCTGTTTGCATTTACAATCTGTATGATTGTTGTTCTTGGCCAGAACTATACAGCGTTCACAGGTGGTACGATTGATTGGTACGGTATACTCGTATCCTATATTGGTCTGCCATTGTTTGCAGCCTTATGGATTGGTTATAAAATTAAGCATAAAACAAAAGTTGTACCGCTTGATCAGTGCGATTTGGATTACTAACATAAAAAAGACGGTCTGCTTTACGGCAGATCGTCTTTTTCTATGTAAATAATATTTGCCGTTACTATGACTTGACGCAGCTTGGGCAATGCTAATAGCAGCCTCTGCTCTAGGAAGTATGTTATGCAGGCTGTGTCCTTGCTCATTTGGCCTTTATGAACATATTGAAAGGCATTGATTTGAGGCCCTTCCACGCTATGTTCAAGGAAGATACCGATAGCAAACATGAGAATGCGCAGCAGACAGTAATCCGCAGGCAGGCCAAGCAGGGTAATACGGCAGAAAGTGTTCGCACTCAGGAAGAGGCAGATGCTGGAGAAAATATGTTAAGATAGGAGAACAAATGAAAATGTTACCCGAGACTGTATGGCTGCCTAAAAAGAATCGGTGAAATACCAGTTCGGGAGTGAGAAGGTGGAAAAATGGGCGTATCAAATGGGTTTAATCGGAAAATAAATGAATGGATATTATCGAAGGAAGGCCGGGTTGCTTTTCGTCCGTTTCTTGTGAATGGCAATCCGTATAAATCTCGTATTTTTGTGAGTGGGTCTTTTCCTCATCCTGTAATTGAAGTAGATGAAGAAGAGCGTGAAGAATATATTGAATCCTTAGTAGATACGGAGCTATGGGATACTTTCTATGGAGAACAGATGGGGACTCGTGAAAATAAGGGAACTACAGCATTTATCCAATGGCTGAAAGAAGCCTGTGGGGAAACAGCTGTCCATGTAAACCTAACAGCACTGATGGCAGACTCTGCTAAAAAGCTAAAGGAATATAGCAAAGAATCCCCGGAAGATTATGAAAAGGGGTTCCGCATATTTCAGGAGGCGGTGGAAGAGTTTCAACCAGAGTTCCTTATTTTATATGGATCAGATGCAGTGAAACAATTCAGAAAGCGATTTGGAGCTGCCATTTTAGACCGCTATCCTCAATTGGAAAAGGTACAGGATTTAGAGGAGTATGGGGTTTTTGCCGATTGGAGCCTTTCTAATGGAAGAAAGGTGCAGGTCATTGCTTGCCGGAATTTAAGTTATTACGGTAAGATGGGGGAAGCATTTGGTACATTCAAGGAACGAGTTAAAGAAGCCTTAGTGTAGACTAAGTCAACGTTCAAAAGGCGAACATTCATATTTATTCCAAAGCATTCTTCTGCTGAATTCCGAATAATCAAAATCATTTTATTATTGTCAATACCATTGCATTTCAAAAACAAGCTGATTATAATTGTGACATTCTTAAATTTTAGTTAAATATCCTTACTCATATAATAGCGGGAATAAGGCCCGCGAGTTTCTACCGACTGACCGTAAATTTGTCGACTATGAGGAGCAGGTTTTACTAGTAGAATGTCAGTGTCAGCACTGCTTTTATTTGTATTTCTTTTGACGTATGCTCGAAAGACTTGTTTCCTCTTATGGGAGCGGGCTTTCGAGCTTTTTGTTTCTCTCGGGGGGCAGGTGAACAAAAGCGGGCAAAGCCAAGTAAGCTGTTATATGCGTGAAGATGAAAATAGAGGAGGAAGTCCCAACTGTGAAGCTTTTAAAAGAGAAAATCGAAAAAGAAGGCAATGTTTTATCGGACACTGTATTAAAGGTGGATTCATTCCTGAACCACCAGATCGATCCGCTTTTAATGAAGGAGATTGGGGATGAATTGGCAAACCGTTATGCCGATGACATCATCACGAAGGTATTAACGATTGAATCGTCAGGTATTGCACCTGCTACATTTTTAGGTCTGACAATCGGCGCACCGGTTGTATTTGCGCGTAAACGTAAATCTCTTACATTGACGGACAACCTGTACTCGTCAAAGGTGCATTCATTTACAAAAAATGAAACGAATGAAATTTCCGTTTCTAAAAACTTCTTATCTCCAGAGGATAATGTCATTATCATTGATGATTTCCTTGCAAACGGTGAAGCGGTAAAAGGTTTGCTTGATATTGCAGAGCAGGCGGGTGCACACGTGGTAGGAGTAGGAATTGTCATTGAAAAAGGATTCCAGGATGGGGGCAAGCATCTGCGTGAACAAGGCGTACGCATTGAATCTTTGGCTCGTATCAAATCATTAGCAAATGGCAAGGTCGAATTTTTCGAAGACGGTGAATTCTAATGAATAACGCAAAAGCAGTGACATTTGGCATTCAACATTTACTGGCAATGTATGCAGGAGCCATTTTAGTGCCCCTCATCATTGGCGGTGCCCTTGGATTTAATACAGAACAAATGACATATCTCGTAGCTATTGACATTTTAATGTGTGGTATTGCTACACTCCTGCAAGTATGGAGCGGCAAATTTGTTGGAATCGGTCTTCCAGTTGTTCTTGGCTGTACATTTACGGCCCTAACACCAATCATAACGATTGGTACATCAGCAGGCATTGGAGCCATCTACGGTGCCATTATCGCTTCAGGGCTTATTATCGTATTAATTTCTGGATTCTTTGGTAAACTGGTACGCTTTTTCCCTCCGGTTGTTACAGGCTGTGTCGTAATAATTATCGGGATTTCTCTATTACCAACAGCGATGACAAATATGGGCGGGGGAGACGCAAGTGCTGCTGAATTCGGCTCATCGACGAATTTACTTTTAGGATTTATTACTTTATTGACAATTGTGGTTATCTATCGTTTTACAACAGGTTTCATGCGTGCAATTGCAATCTTGATGGGGCTGGTTGTTGGTACTGTTCTAGGCATGCTGATGGGTGTTGTAAGCTTCGCTCCAGTAAAGGATGCTTCATGGTTCCATATGGTTCAGCCATTTTACTTCGGTACGCCTGAGTTCCATATTGAGCCAATCATCACAATGACACTTGTAGCAATCGTATCGCTTGTTGAATCTACAGGTGTCTACCATGCGCTGAGTGATATATGTAAAAAACCTCTTCATTCAAAAGATTTAGCGAGAGGTTACCGTGCAGAAGGCCTTGCCTCCATTATTGGCGGTATTTTCAATGCCTTCCCTTATACAACGTATTCCCAAAACGTCGGCCTCGTTCAAATCACGGGTGTAAAGGAACGAAAAGTGATCTTTATCACAGGGGCAATGCTTGTCGTGCTTGGCTTCCTGCCAAAAGCAGCAGCATTAACGCAAATTATCCCAACACCAGTTTTAGGTGCTGCGATGATCGCGATGTTTGGTACGGTTATCACGCAAGGAATGAAAATGCTTGCACCAGAAATCGTGAAGTCGATGGAAAATGCATTGATCGTAGCTTGTGCAGTCGGCCTAGGCGTTGGTGTTTCAGTTGTACCAGAAGTGTTTCAATCCTTGCCAAACAGCTTATCTATCTTATTTTCAAATGGGATTGTGACAGGTTCGGTCACTGCAATTGTACTGAATATTATTTTTAATATGATTGGCAGCTCGCATGTAGAAACAAAAATGCATGCAGTTGGGCAAACAGAAGCTGTAAAAGAATAAGCTTAGAAAGCTCCTCAACTCGAGGAGCTTTTTTATTTGAGGTTGTTACTCAATACCTAGTAGTACAAAGGAATAACGCTAACCATCCATTTTGGGGAAATCAAAAAAGTATCATATGCTTATTTTGTTCATATAATAAAACAATGATAACCTATTTCTTGTGGTAGACAGAAGGTAGATTCATCCAGACTTGAAATTCATTTAATTGAAAGGAAATTGAAGTTTTCAGAAAAATTTATATTGTTTTTCGGTAAATTTGTGTGAATTCTCTTCAGGATATTTGATATAATAATAAGGAATACATTTGAAAAGGAGAGTTGCCTATGGTGACCGGTCAGTTAGAGCAGGCTTTCAAATTAGCTGAAAAGCACATGCTCGAAGTTCAGACGATTTTAGATTTGAAACGCATTATTGCGAAAGAAGTTAATTCATCACCGAGAACGGAGGAAAAGATTCTTCAGTCGATGATTCAGCTTCTTGAGAACAATAAAACGATCTTACAGGAGGCACAATAGTTGGAAAAAACAATTGAAATGTACGACGATCAAGACACATTTGATTAAAGGCGCTGCTCAAGCATTGGTAATACGAGCAGCGCCTTGATGTGTTTTTAGGGGACGTGTTCATACAATAAAGTCCTTGACAAAAAATTTATACATAAAATAAATGATTTAAAATGAGAAAGATGGAGCCTTCTATTCTTAATGAATACTGGTTAAATCGCTATGGACAAGAAAAAGTCCTTGTAGAGATTGGAAAATTAGCTTACCGCGGGATTTCCTTTCATTTTCCATTGAAATTTTCTAAATGACCAAGGAGGGAATAACGCCAGTACCTATACTAGAAGTTAGCTTTTCGCTCCAGAACAAGATAGGGAGCATATGTACATTTGCAAAACAGCTTATCAATCAGATATAAAAGGGGCTGCTTTTTATGCATTTGGATATAGAGTGGGGAAGTAAGGAATGAATGATCTATTTATAAATAAAGCAGATGTAGAGATAGTATGGCTCTACATCTGCTTTTGTAAAATCCTATTCTATTTCAGTGTTCGCCATAGCGCATGGCCCTGAGCAATTAACTGTACCGCTATATACCGCAATCCAGTGATCAACCGCATCCCTTTTGCTTGTTAGGTATAATGTTCCACTCCAACCCCCTACGTTATAAGATATTGATGAAGGTACAGATTGGCTTTTTAAATACGTTTTTGTCTGTGTCACTGTTTTGGAATAAGCCGCTGTCTCTACTAATCCTGATGACTCACTCGCTGCTCCTGCTGGAAGAGGTGCATTGAAGAATCCTCCAAAAAGTAAACCTGCTGATAAAACTCCAACTACCATTTTTTTCATGAAAACTCCTCCTTTAAAATGATGGGGTAGTGTAAGATAGATGCGTTCGTTTCTTTATCATAGCTCTCTAAAGTTAGTATAACTCTAGCACTCTAAATATAAACAAGCTCCTTCTTGATACCTGTTTGATAGTTTATAAGAGTTAGACTTTTTTCTTCTCTTTATAAAAAGATGAAAGATACCACTACTATAAAGCTCGGAAGCATCTACTTATACTATATTCATTCGGTTATAAAAATATGACAATATATAGTAAAGAATATATTAAATGTAATATAGAGAGAGTGTTGCTTCAATTATTATTTCAAAAGTAGATGAGTAAAATTGATAAGATAACTTTTATAAAAAAATCCTAACTAATTTGACAAAAATAGAAGCTAATGATATATTTATCTCGAATTAGAGATAAATAGTTTCGAGATAAATAGAAGGGGTGCCTTGGTGATGGAATTTGACAAGCTAATAGAAAAGAGACGTTCAGCTAATAATTTTATAAAGGATATAGTGATGACAGAACAGGATTTGAAGCCTATCTTTAATGATGTAAAGTTTGCTCCGTCAGCCTTCAATTTGCAGCATACAGAGTATCTCACAGTGCTAAATCCCGATGTGAAAGAGCAGCTGCGTGAAGCAGCTTATGGGCAATATAAGGTTCATTCAGCCTCTGCGGTAATTATTGTGACGTCTGACCGGTATGCTTATAAAAAGACAGCAAAGCTGAATGAAGGTATGAAAAGTCTTGGCATCATCAACGACTGTCAGCTGGAACAATTGGTTGAGGATAATACGGCATTCTATGAGCAACGTGGTGAGGAGTTTATGAAGGAAGAGGCCATCCGCAATGCATCACTATCCTCCATGCTATTTATGCTAGCTGCGAAGAACCGAGGCTGGGATACATGTCCGATGATTGGTTTCGACCAGCAGAAGGTGCGTGAGATTCTCCATGTCCCGCTAACTCATGAAATCGTCATGATGATCACAATTGGAAAGGAAAAAGAGGAAAGTCGCAATCTGCGCGGCTATCGGAAGCCGGTAAACGAGTTTGTAACATTTATATAGAAGGAGTAGAGCATATGAAGACAGCAGGTATTCATCATATTTCAGCCATTGTAGGAAATCCGCAGGAAAATGTAGATTTTTATGCCGGTATATTAGGAATGCGTCTAGTGAAGAAAACAGTGAATTTTGATGATCCCGGAACCTATCATCTGTATTTTGGTGATGAGGCGGGGTCGCCCGGGACGATTATGACCTTCTTTCCATGGCCTACTGCTTTCCGCGGCCGTATTGGAGATGGTCAAGTAGGTGTCACTTCCTACGCTGTGCCAGAAGGGGCATTACCTTTCTGGAAGGAGCGGCTTGAACAATTCAACATTCCATTTCTTGAAGTAGAGCGATTTGGTGAGTTATACATTCAGCTAGACGACCCGCATGGATTGCATATTGAGCTTGTAGAGCGTACAGAAGGAAAACCAAGCGAATGGACATTTGGAGGCGTTTCTTCTGAGGTTGCAATTAAAGGTTTTGGCGGAGCGACCTTGTATTCAAGCAGCCCTCAACAGACAGCAGATGTGTTAACCCGAGTGATGGGGTTAGAGCTGGTATCACGCGAGGGGGACTATCTTCGATTCAAATCCACTGCAACTATCGGAAATATCATTGATTTAAAGACAGTTCCGGGACAGCGTGGCTCAATGGGACCTGGCACTGTCCATCATATTGCCTGGCGTGCAAAGGATCAGCAGGAGCACCTGCAGTGGCAGGAACATGTCCTGCAGCATAACCTTCGTGTAACGGAGGTAAAAGATCGTCACTATTTCGATGCGATTTACTTCCCTGAACCAGGAGATATTTTATTCGAAATTGCGACAGATCCACCAGGTTTTTCTGTTGATGAGGATACTGAAGTGCTGGGAGAGCAGCTGATGTTGCCGCCGCAATATGAACATTTGCGGGATGAGCTAGAAAGCAAGCTGCCTGTACTCCAGGTGCGCCCATTAGAAAAGTAGAATATATGACGTCCGTGCTTCATTGCACGGACGTTTTTTCATAAGGATGAAATAGAATAGCTACTCTTTTACTATGAGGCAGCGAATGGTAGATGGGGACAGTGGCCTATTTATAATGGAAATCTATAGAGAAAAAAAGAAAATAGAATATTTTAGAAAGTTTTGCCTTCTACTTGCGTATGTTGGAACGAGGAGTTTTTCAACTGCAAAAATAGGAGGATAAAAAATGGTTGTATTGAAAAAGGCAAGTGTATTATTATCGGCGGCAGCATTGTCTATAGGTTTATTAGCGCCAGTTGCCAGTGCAACAACAGTGGACGAACGTATGGAAAGGCTGCCTATTCAGGTGGCGCAGACAAACACTAAGGTAACAAAGAAAGATCTGATTAACCGTATGAAGGAACTGTTTCCGACGGAGTTTTCCGGCCTGACGGAGAAGGATTTCTATATGAATACGGGCTATCCTTATCCAGGTGAGTCAACGGTACGTTATGAGCTGAGCTTTTCCAAACAGGTGAAGGAACAGCATATATACGGAAGCCTGATTTTTGCAGGAGCGGACCTGCAGCTTGAACATTTCTACTACCAGCCGCCGGAGACAGAAGATGCTTTCTTCCCTGCAAAGGTTTCAGAAAGTGAAGCACAGCAAATCGCGGACAAGCTTGTCAAACAGCTGGGAGCAGCTGGATATAAGTTTTCTTCTACAGAGGGTGTCTATACGCCAAGTAATTTGACACAGCCAGTACAATATACATTTATCTATCGGAAAACAGAAGGGGATATTCCGGTAGCGGACCGGTATATGGAAGTAACAATACGGGGAGATGGTCAACTAATTTCCTTCTACAACTCGGGCACAAAGACAGGGGCTTTCACATATGATGATGCTTCCAAAAAGAAAGACGCAGCTGCTGTTCAAACAGACATACAGAACACTGTAGAAGCACAGCTTTTCTATTTGCTGACGCCAAACTACCATACGGGAGGGGCAGAGGCACAGCTTGTCTACCGGCCGAACAATCAAATTGCTTCTGGGGTCCATGCATTGTCAGGTGATTGGGTGACGCTAGATGGACTATCAGCATCCTTACCGAAAGAGAAAGACATTACGCCGATTGCTCCGCAGCCATTGCCGCCTAGACAGCCGGATATTACAGAGGAGCAGGCAGAACAGCTGGCACTTTCATTCCTCCAAACGGAGATACCAGGTGTTACATTAACCATTGATTCTATTAACGAAACAACTAATTATACAGGTAAGCAGGTGTATATGATTCAGTATAATTATGAGTATGAAGGTGGAAATGTAGGGACGGCACTATCGATTGATAAAGCAACAGGTGAAATTATAGAATACTACGATATCAAGTACGATTTAGCAACGCAAATGAAACAAGAGCAGAAGAAGGGGTCATTCTCGCAACAGGCTGCCCTTCAACAGGCTGTTGAGTCTATAAAAAAATGGGCACCTTCTTATGCAAATGAATACGCCATGCCAGTAGCGGAAGCACACTATTTCGAGCATAATGACAGCTATTATTTCTCTTTCCCGCGCATTGTAAATGGATTATTGGTAGAAGGGGACCAAATTACGGTGAATATTGGAGTGGCAGGGGACTTACTTGGTTTGTCTATCACGACATACAGCGATGTTAAATGGCCGACTACAAAAGATGTGGTAGCGAAGGAAGAAGCAACGAAGCAGCTGAAAGAGAATTTATCACTACAATTACAATACGAAAACATTAAAAATATTGGAGATGCCCAGCATTATAGTCTTATTTACCGCCCTCTGTTTAAGGAAAGCAGCTATGGCATGATTGATGCAAAAACAGGGAAATGGTTATCTGGTGAAGAGAAGGCAGAATATCCAGCAGTTGAGCATCCAACAGCAGCAGTTGAGTTGAATTATCTTATCCGTATAGGCGCCTTAGAAGTTGACGGAGATTTTAATCCTGATACTGCTATTTCAAAAGGAGAGGCGCTGAAGGTGCTCATGAGATCACTTACGTATTCATATGATTATTATCCACAAGAAGAGGCAGAATCGAAGTTCTTTGAAAATATATCGCCTGCGGATGAACTGTATCCATTAGTGATGGCTGCTGTAACGATTGGCATTTTAGATGAGGCGGACAAAGCGCTCAAAACAGATGATAAGCTCTCACGCGAGGAAGTAGCAAAATGGGCCGTGAGAATGTTGAAGCTGGAGGCCGCCGCAAAGCATGGGGATATTTATCAATTAGGGTATACAGATGCAGCAAAAGTGTCCTCAGATAAGCGGGGCTACGTAGCACTGGCCTATGCGATGGGGCTATTGAATGCTGAGAATAATCAAGCGAATCCGCAAAAGGAAATAACATATGCTGAATTAGCGAAGATGACGGTATTACTGGCTAATGAAATGAAGGAAAATAACATCTATCATTAATGGATGTACAGCAGGGAAATAGGAAAACCGGTGGAGATTTCTCCACCGGTTTTATTAATTAGGAAACGATATTATTCAGCGTTAGGATAAATCATCGTTGCTGGGTCTACATATTGATCAAACTGCTCTTTTGTTAGCAGACCGCTTGCAATAGCTGCTTCTTTCAGTGTTGTTCCCTCTTTATGTGCCTTTTTCGCAATAGCTGCCGCATTTTCATAACCGATGTACGGATTAAGAGCTGTTACAAGCATTAAGGAATTACGCAAGTTTGCATCCAGCACTTCCTGGTTTGGTTCAATGCCTACAGCACAATTATCGTTAAATGATTGCATTGCATCAGCAAGCAGGCGTACAGATTGCAGGAAGTTATAGATAATTACCGGCTTAAATACGTTAAGTTCAAAGTTTCCTTGAGATGCTGCAAAGCCGATTGCTGCATCATTACCAAATACTTGGCAGGCAACCATTGTCATTGCTTCTGATTGAGTCGGATTTACCTTTCCTGGCATAATAGAAGAACCTGGTTCGTTTTCAGGAATTGTAATTTCACCGATCCCTGAACGAGGGCCGGATGCCAGCCAGCGCACATCATTAGCAATCTTCATCAAATCGGCAGCCAATGCCTTTAATGCACCGTGGGCTGTCGTAATCTCATCATGAGCTGTCAATGCATGGAATTTATTTTCTGCTGTTACGAATTGCTTGCCTGTTAAGCCGGCAATTTCCGCAGCCACCATTTCACCGAATTTCGGGTGTGCATTAATCCCTGTCCCTACAGCAGTCCCGCCGATTGCAAGCTCCTTCATAAATTCTGTAGTCACTTGGATCATTTTCTCAGACTTTACGAGCATATGGTGCCAGCCTGAAATTTCCTGGCCGAGCGTAAGCGGTGTTGCATCCTGCAAGTGTGTACGGCCGATTTTGATAATATCGTTGAATGCTTCGGATTTTTTCTTTAGCGTAGCTTTTAAAACATTTAGTTTTGGTAACAAGTAATCCTCGACAGCAAGGACAGCTGCTACATGGAGAGCAGTTGGAAATGTATCATTTGAGCTTTGAGATTTATTAACGTCATCATTTGGATGGATACGCTCTTCACTGCCTTGGTTCTCAAGAATTTGGTTTGCACGGAATGATAATACCTCATTCATGTTCATATTTGATTGCGTACCAGAACCAGTCTGCCATACAACAAGCGGAAACTGATCGTTCCATTTACCGTCTAATACCTCATCTGCAGCCTGCACAATCGCTTTTGCTTTGGTATCCGACAGTTTACCAAGCTTTTGGTTTGCAATTGCTGCTGATTTTTTTAGAATGGCAAATGCGCGGATCACCTCAATCGGCATTTTTTCCGTACCAATTTTGAAATTTTCCAAGCTTCGTTGTGTTTGTGCCATCCATAATTTATCCGCCTGTACTTGAATTTCACCCATTGTGTCTTTTTCAATACGAAATTCCATTTTAATCGCTCCTTTTTTATATGTATTATGTATTTGATGTTCCCCAAATCGGAAACATAACAAACGTGAAGAAATAATTATTTTACCTTTTGTATATACGAAGTATCCTACCTTTATAGGCAGCAAGGACAATACGTACACAATGATGCTAAAACATCATTGGAACAAAGAAATGACAGCTATAACAGTAACAACACTTCACAAAATGCTGCAAATAGAAATCCCTCAAAAATTGTTTGAGGGATTTCTATTCAATATGAAAATAATAAGGGAGGTTCGAAACATATTCTGGGGGGACATGTCTCGAAATAAAATTTCAACTAGTTGATCACTACAATGATAATGATAATCTTTCTCATTAAGAAAGTCAATAATAATTGAGTAAGAATTTTTAAAAAATATGTTCGTGATGAAAGTTAGTTACACATAGACGCTCCCGAACATCTTTTTGTCATATCACTTTTCTTATAGAGAGGCCATGGGAATCTGATAATACAAACATGGATGACAAGAGACAGTAGGGGGAATTTTGTTACCTGTTCTTCTAATAGCGGGCAGCTTTATGTAACTATTTTGGATATATATTACAAATTAAGGAATATAAAAGTAGGTGCTTTTGATAAATAAACCAAGTAACTTTATGGGTAAACAAATAATTTGCCAAAACTACTTTTCTAATATAATATAAACCTATAAAATTACTAAGGAATAATTGGAGGTTACATGACAATGTCATTTGGTCTTTTAACAGGTTTGTTATGTGGCGCTTTGTTAGGGTTCGTTATGCAACGCGGTCGTTTCTGCTTAACAGGTGGTTTCCGCGATATGTATATTGCAAAAGATAATCGCATGTTCTATGCGCTTTTAATTGCGATTGCCGTTCAAAGCGTTGGTGTATATACATTGATTAGTTTAGGTGTTTTTGAATTTACGACAGGTACTATCTCTTTACTTGCCGTTATTGCCGGATCATTTATTTTTGGTATCGGTATTATTTTTGCCGGAGGTTGTGCAACAGGTACTTGGTATCGTGCCGGCGAAGGGTTAGTTGGAAGCTGGATGGCACTTGCAGGTTATATGCTAGTAGCTGCTATGATGCGTACGGGTCCACTAGCACCGATTGATGCGGAGCTCAAATCTTATGAGGTTGGAAACAACTCAATGGCAGCAACATTTGGGGTAAGTCCATGGGTATTGATTGCGATTTTAGTAGCAATTGTGGCTTTCATTGTTTACCGCGAGTTGAAAAAGCCAAAAGTGAAGATTCCTTCCTTAAAACCTAAGAAAACTGGTTTGGCTCATGTTCTTTTTGAAAAACGCTGGAATCCTTTCGTTACAGCTACATTGATCGGTTTAATTGCTACATTGGCATGGCCGTTATCTGTGGCTACTGGACGTATGGGCGGTCTAGGAATTACAACGCCTTCAGCAAATATTTTGCAGTTCCTTGTGACAGGTGATATAAGCTTTGTAAACTGGGGAGTTTTCCTAGTATTGGGTGTCTTCCTTGGTTCAATGTTTGCGGCGAAAATGTCTGGAGAGTTCCGTTTCCGCATGCCGGATGTAAAAACAGGGCTTAACAGTTTCTCCGGCGGTTTGATGATGGGCTTCGGTGCGAGCCTGGCAGGGGGCTGTTCAATCGGGAACGGTCTTGTTATGACAGCAATGATGACGTGGTCAGGCTGGATTTCACTTGTATTTATGATTTTAGGTACATGGACGGCTTCTTATTTTGTATTTGTCCGTCCAAGAAAAAAAGCACAAGCTGCTCGTTCAGAAACAGTAACAGCTTAATTTGATTAAAGGAGAGAGTAACTATGCAAAAAAAATTAGAAGTAATGGGTATGGTGTGTCCGTTCCCTTTAGTAGAAGCAAAACAAGCAATCGAAGAGATTAACACAGGAGACGAGTTAGTAGTAGAGTTTGACTGTACACAAGGTACAGAATCTATCCCTCGTTGGGCAGCGGAAGCAGGGCATGAAGTAACAAACTTCGAGCAAGTTGGCGAAGCTGCATGGACAATTACAATTAAGAAAAACTAATTTTTAAAATAAAGAATGCCACTACTCGGTCATCTAGGCCTGGGCAGTGGCTTTTTTGTGTCTTCTTAATGCGTTAAATAACTTTTACATAAAAATCCCGGCCATTATTGATTCCTGTGACTTCTGTATCCTTTACTGTTTTGTAATAGTTATCAATTTCACGGGCTAGGCCTGCATGACCGTTAAAATATTCACCACATTCCAGATGTTTCCCAGAATTGTGGAAGTCAAAATATATTCTCGTGTCGGGACACATGCTGTTAATTATTTGTTGGAATTCTGCAAGTGGGATGTGCAATCCTCGGTTGTAGCGGCATTCGCGTTTATACGTATGGTGGGAAATGTTGATCGGCTTTGGTTCTGTGATCATGTCAATTTTAATCATTAACATCAACCCCTCTTAAATGGTGGGAAAGCTAACTTATACGAGTCGATTATAGCAGATAACTAAAAAGTAATAATTGAAAATTCGATTATTTCGAACAAATTTCTTATTTGTCTAAAAATTATAAATGTATATTACCAATCCTCACGTTGCATTTCTTCTGCTACTACCTGCAGATCGTATGCATTGATTCGAAGCAATTCATATTCGTTGTTTTCCATATACTTTATCACAAGGTTGAGCACATACTTTGGAGAGGCTTCATTATCTTCATCATATAAAAGCAGCATACCGTCCGTATTACTAATAATAAACTTGTCTTTCTCGGTAAATTGCCAAGGTGCTTCGTAAGGGCGCTTTGTCACACTTGTGACAAAATCAGCGTTTTCTAAAATCCTTTCATATTGAACCTGTTTATGCTCATTCCAGTTTTTTTCTTGTTCTAAAAAAGGAGTGATAACAGAGTATTTTAGATTTGGGAAATGCTCCTTTAACTCTGTCACTATCTCTGCTGTCCATCCTTCTACCCCGAGTTGCCCGCTGATAACAACCCATTCAAGTCCCTCTTCGCAAAGGGGATATAGATTATTATATAATGCTTTTTTGATGACAGGGATGCCCGGGTGCTTCTCATTGAAGATACCCAGCTCATGCGCACGATATCCCGTTACATAGATGGTCTTCATCGGAAATCTCCTTTCACTTGCTTTCTACCATTCTAACCTAATTTGCCTTCAGCAGAAAACAGAAAGAGCGGAGTTATAATAGGCGGATTTTCTCTATTAATTGTTCTATGATTTTGTTTTACCCTTATTCGATAGAAAGTATCAATAGATCGGTTAAATTATGCAGACAGGACTGCTGAGCAAAAAAGCCCTAGGAGACAGTCCTGGGGCTTTATAGATAATAAAATAAAAGCTGGGTATATTACATTACTCTGTAAAAGCTTGCTTGATTTGTTCGATTGCCCAATCCAGTTCTTCGCGGGAAATGATGAGCGGAGGAGCAAAACGAATGACTGTATCATGCGTTTCTTTACATAGCAGACCAAGCTCCATTAATTTTTCGCAGTATGGACGAGCGGCTTCATATAGTTCCATGCCAATGAATAATCCGCGGCCTCGAACCTCTTTAATAACAGGGTTTTGAATCTCACGCAGCTTCTCCATAAAATAGGCACCAAGCTCAGCGGATCGTTTTGCTAAGTTGTCATCAATAATGACATCAAGAGCAGCAATTGAAACAGCACAGGCTAACGGATTTCCGCCAAATGTTGACCCGTGAGAGCCAGGAGTAAATACGCCAAGTACGTCGCGGTTTGCTGCTACACAAGAAATTGGCATTACACCTCCGCCTAACGCTTTGCCCAAAATATACATATCCGGCACTACATTTTCCCAGTCACAAGCAAACATGCGGCCAGTACGAGCAAGACCAGTCTGAATCTCATCTGCAATAAACAATACATTTTTCTCGCGGCATATAGCCTGCACTTTCTGTAAAAAGCCTTCCGTTGGAATTACAATACCAGCTTCTCCTTGAATTGGCTCTAAAATAACGGCTGCTGTATTTTCTGTTATGGCGTCTTGAATAGCAGAAACATCTCCGTACGGCACAAGGGTGAAGCCAGGTAAAAGTGGAGCAAATCCTTGCTGATAGGCCTTTTCCGAAGACATCGATATAGCCGCCATTGTACGGCCATGGAAGTTGCCCGTACAACAGATGATATCGGCATTCCCCTTTATGCCCTTCACCTCATAAGCCCATTTACGTGCTGTTTTTATAGCGGTTTCCACCGCTTCTGCTCCTGTATTCATGGGTAGTACCATTTCTTTGTTTGTCAGATGGGCTACCTTTTCATACCATGGTCCGAGCTGATCTGAATGAAAGGCTCGGGATGTAAGTGTGACACGGTCAGCCTGTTGTTTCAGGGCTTCAATAATTTTCGGATTACGATGCCCCTGGTTGACAGCTGAATAAGCTGATAGCATATCCAAATATTTAGTGCCTTCCGGATCATATACCCATACCCCAGAGGCTTCTGAAATCACAATCGGCAGCGGATGATAGTTGTTTGCCCCGAATTGCTCTGTTTTGTGAATAATTCCTTTACTATTGTTCATAATATCCATCCTCCCTTTATTACCATCATAACGGAAAGACAATAAAAAAAGCAGGCTCTTTATCTGCTTTTTTTAAAGTATGGTTAAGGATAGAAATCGTATCTCTATAAATATAGCTCAAGAAAATGCAATTTTCTTATGGTTGATAGCTGTTTGGTCTTTTCCAAAAGGTGGCGAGCGCAATACTTAATACCAAGACAGTTCAGGATGGCCCTTGAAGCGGCTTATTGTGAGCAGTAGAGCGCTTTGTGATGAAATGGCCGACAACTAGAATGATGAATGCACAAAATACTACTAGACCTGCAAACAGAAGCGGCGCCTTAAAACTATTGAAATGATTTTCTACTCGGCTGGCAATAAGTGGTCCGATAATTTGGCCTAATGCATAGGCAGTTGTCAGGACAGAAACGACCAGGCCGCTTTGCTGGGGAAACAGCTGCCTTCCATAGCCGGTAGTAAGTGTGACCAATCCGACAAACGTACAGCCGAATAAAAATGCCGAGAGTAATACACTCCACGCTGTTTGTGTCAGTACAGGCAGAATAATACCTAAAACTTGCAGTATGTATGCAATAAACATGACAGAAACAGGCTTGAAGCGTGACATCATCGCCATCCAAAATGGTGCTGAAGGGGCAGCGGCAACGCCGACAACCACCCATGAATAGCTCGCATATGCCTGTAAGTTTTCGATATTATAGACAATATCAACGAGGAAGGTTCCCGTAATGATATAGCCCAGGCCTTCCAGCCCGTAGGCGATAATAAGCCAGAGCATAAAGCCGCGCCAAATATTTGTATCGTTTGTTTTTTCGACCTTCTCTCCATTTTGAACACGGATATGACGCCAAAGCATAAGGGTAGCAGCTAAAAATAGAGCAGATAGCACACCTAGCCCGATCCATGTGCCTTCCCAATGAAATCTCGCCTCCAAAAAAGGAACGAATAAACCTGAAATCGCGATGCCAATACCAATACCGCTAAATACATAGCCAGACCAGCGTGTTAGCAGGTGTGAGGCTAAGTAATCCATAATAATACTTGAAGTTAATACAAAAATGAATCCGCCTGTCGCTCCCGCGATAAATCTAAGAACAATCCAAATGATATAGGAATGAGACAGCCCCATGGCGATAATGGAGGCGACATTTAATAAAACATTTCCTAATAAAAAGGATTTTTTACCTTTATAAATAAATCCGGCTCCCAATGCCCCGGCAAAGTAGCCTATATAATTGCTTGAAGCGAGCCATCCACCAGCTTGAAACGTCAAGCCTTCATCCACCCGCATGAACGGCAGCAGCGGCGTAAAGGCGAACCGGCTAATCCCCATAGCAATGACAAGTAATAATATCCCCCCGAGTAATACCCCTGCGTGACGATAATTCACATAACCACCCCTTGTTAATTAATCATAACATTCTGTTAAATACAATTGTAGAAAAATGTTAGCTAGCAATTTGAATATCAACCGTTACAATGAAGAGGAAGAAAGGTAGGAAGGGGAAGGGCAGAATGTTGTATAAAGTCATAGTGTATATACATATATTGAGTGCTGTTGTAGCAATTGGTCCGCTTTTTTCGATATTCCCGATTTTGAAGCGTATGGAAAGAGCGAAAGAAAAAGATGTTAAGGGGATGGTGGAAGGGCTGCGTGGTGTTGTGCGTGCTGTCAGTCTGGCAGGGCATGTATTGGTACCAAGCGGAATCGTACTCATCTGGCTTAGCGGCTGGTCATGGAAGACACCCTGGGTACTGGCAACAATTATTCTGCTCGTTGTTTCACTCTTGTTCCTTGCCAGGGCATTTAAGCCTGCCTGGCGTATTGCCGAAGCAGAGCGATTCCAAAAGGAAGTTTTCATTCCAGTGATGAAAAAGGCTGCAGTTCTATATATCGCTATCATGCTCATGATGCTTTGGCTGATGGTAATAAAACCACAGCTATGGTAGCTATAGCAAAGCCCCTCATTTAGAGGGGCTGGTGATTTGCAGTATATATCTTAATATGCTGTAAATAAGAAGAGTTTATTGAAATGAAGCCTTTGCTTTATAATACACTTAAAGCATTTTTTCCATTGCGCTTCACTTTATAAAGCTCTTCATCTGCTTTTTGAATAAGCATAGAAACAGTAAAGTCAGATAAATCCTCTACAATTACGGCACCCAAACTAATAGTGAAATGTAAACATTTATCTTCAAAAAGAATTTCACTCGCCTGCAGAGTAGAAAAAAGATGCTCAATCGTCTGTTTAAATAAGGTCGGATCCTTACTCATGACAATAAACTCATCTCCGCCATACCGGGCAATAAATAATTTTCCAGTATGATTACATTTTCTTGCTTCTTCTCCGATCTGTTGGAGAATACGGTCCCCCAATAAATGTCCATAACAATCATTTTTTTCCTTGAAATCATCAATATCGAAGAGAGCGCAGCAAAGCGGATAGCTATCAGATTGCGCTTCTAGCAGCCATTTTTCAGCTTCTTCTTCAAAATAGTGACGATTATATACTTGTGTTAAGTTATCTGTATAGGCGAGTAAATTAAGCGCCGCTTTACTCGTACTTAAGGCGAATTCATGCAGGCGATCTAATTGACGACGAGATTCCTCAGATTCTAGCAGTTCATTTTTAATGCGGGCATACTCGTAGGCCCTTTTATAATTCTGCATCACTTCATAGGATTCAATAATTGTATTAAGCATTCTGCTTTTTAATTGAACATCGGAAATCTCTTTCATAATAGACCATGCTTCCGTAAAGTAATCATCTGCCTGTTGGTATTGATTAGTACGGGAATAATAAACGCCTACATTACTAATTGTCGTTGCATACTGCTTTGAATCTTGCTTAAGAAGGGGGTGGGCCAGTACTTCTTGAAGTAATTTGTATGATTCATCATATTTATTTAATTCAAATAGATAGCAAGCAAGAGTATTCATATAGTAGATATACATAATTGGCTGTTCATGTTTAGCAGCGTTCATAATAGGATAAATTTTTTCGCTATAATGAAGAGCCTTTTCTAAATCCTTCAATAAAATATAACACCCAACAAGATTATGACAGACGGCAGGATAGTATCGGTGGGATGGAGTATCTTCCAGAAATTCCAATACTTTAAGGTTATATGCGATTGAACGTTCTATGTCCCCGCTGTAATAAAAAAAATTAGCACTGTGATAAAGATGATTTAATTGTAAATCCTCATGGCCGCTTACTAACAGACAATGCTTCAATTGGTCGAGTAAAGGCTGTACAGATTGGGTATCACCTTTATTAAATAGGCAGGCGATTTTTAAATTTATATATTCACCAAGTGATTGATAATTTTGTGTTTCCTCAAGTTTAGGGATTTCTTCATCAAGTATAGAAATAGCTATATCGTACTGTGTTTTATGGAAAAGCTCTCTAGCTACTTTTAATTGGGCATCGTAATAGAATTGCAAAATAATCCCTCCACATAATCGACGTGTTTCTAATCATTCTCTCCATGACATAATAATACCAAAATAAACTAAAATTATCCTTTTATTTTAAGTAAAAAGTTTTATTTTTAATAAAATAAATAGAGCAATTTGACTCAAAATAAAAATTGATGTGGTAATAAGAATGTGAGATATCTAGAAATTTTGTTCTCTATAAGAAAAAAATGATAAAAAGAAAAATAAAAAATGCATTCGAGACATTACACGAATGCATCAGAAGACAGATATATGGATAGAGTCCCATAAAACTGCCAGGATTTAAGAAATGAGCGATTTGACCGCTTTTGAGATGACTGCGCCTTCTGCTTTGCCAGCAAGTAAAGGCTTCGCAATTTTCATAGCATCTCCCATATTCATCCCTGCACCGATACCTGCTGCCTTTAGCTCTTCTATAATTTCTTCTTCAGAAAGCTGCTTTGGAAGGAAGCTTTTCAGCAGTGATAGTTTCGCTTTTTCCTTTTCTATTAAATCTTCTCTTCCTGCTGTTTGAGCACCTTCCAATGCTTGATTTGTCTGTTTAACTTCACGGTTGACGATCGCAATTTCCTCTGCCTCCGTTAGCGCCGTACCTTTTTCTTTTTCAGCTCCATCAAGAGCAGACTTTAATAACGTCAATACACCTTTAGATAAAGCATCCTTTTCCTTCATGGCAACCTTTAGCTGCTCAAAAACTTGCTCTTTTAACATACATCCTTCATCTCCGTTTCATTTTGGTTTTATTATAACATATTTTTCCAAATTATTTCTTGCATGTAATAGAAGTGTGGAAAAGCTGCCTTTGTGAATAAAGAGCATACGGGCAATATACCCGCAGCTCTTGTCATTCCACTTCGTAGCTGTTAACAAAGGCAAAAGCCTTGATAACGTCTTCTAGCATCTGATCCTTGTCCACATGAGGAGGGAATTTGTTTAGCTCGTGGTTAGCGATCAATGCCTCTAAAAATTCCCGAACCTTTCTGTCTTCTGAAGTTACCTCTTTGCCTATAATTGTGGCTAATACTTCTCCCTTTTCCTTCAAGGTAATATGCATAAAAAACATTCCTTTCTTAATCTATAGATACTTTTATTATACCGTTCCTAAAACGAAAAGAAATAGATGCGCACTTAGGGGAAAGTGAGTACTATGAAAGGTAGAAATAACTGAAAGAGGGATTTGAATATGAATGGAAAAATTTTGACCCAAGCTTTATTGCAGACATCTGGCAATGAGCTTCGAATGGTATATGCTCTGCTTCTTAAAACAAATATCCTCGGGATGATGACAGCAAAGACAAAGGATTTCTTCTCGAAAGAAACAGATCATTTTAATGAAACTTTGAAAATAGAAATGACAAAGCTGGAGCGTTTCTCGGATGAAGAGCTCCAAGTAAAGTTGTTTACGGAAATTACAAGAGTGCTTGATCTTCCTGCCAAGCCTTATAATACGCCAGTCGAAATTGAAATGCAGGGAGATACGATTATGGAGGCAGTGCATAGAGCAATGCTGAACGATGATAAAGACTATGAGAGGTTTGTTGAGTCACCAAATAATCGCGAGATTTACCAGCTTATCATCCAGTACCAAATGCAGAAGGTTTTTTCTGCTTTTGACACTAAGTTCAGAGAGCTGGATGAAAAGAAAACAACAGATTTTACGAAGAAAATTCACGGATTTTTAATGGAACTGCCAAACGAAAAACAGCAGGAATTGAAAAGTAAGCTGGAGGTTGATGATCTGTCGACGGAGGCTATCCGTATGGCGATATTGACCCAAGGATCAGTAGTTGTGCTTTCTATTATTGTGGAAGTGGCAGGTTTCGAAGCCTATACAACACTGACATCGGCAATTGCAGCAGCGATGGCGCTTGTCGGTGTTACATTACCATTTGGATTTTATACCTTTGCTACTTCGCTGTTCTCGATGCTGGTCAATCCACTTATACTCCTGCCCCTTGCCTTAGGCGGAGGCGGATTACTATTAAAGCATCAAAACAAAAGCATGAAGAAAAAGCTCCTGCCGGTAGGTATACTTCAAATTACGCTGCCACTTGTCGCACAGGCTAAAATTGGTGAAGCAGAATTTGCTCCATTTATCACACATTGGGAAAAACAAGAGGCCCGCCACCGAGAGCTTACGATAAAACGTGCTGAGTATGAAGCGGCATTACTTGATAAAGAGGCAGAAATAAAATTTTACGAAGAACAGCGTGAAAGTCATGTGCAAATGATGGAATCTGAAAAAGAGAAGGTCAAGACTTATAAAGTATTTATAGGCAGCCATATTGCGACACTACCAGTGGAGGAGCGGACATCCGCTCTTCAAGAAGGAATTGATTTTCTGGCTTCGATAAAGGAAGAAATCGCCGCCATAGAGCAGCAAAAGGGAGAGAATCGAGAGCGAAAGGGATTATGGCGGACGATCAGCGCCACAATTGATAATACAAAGCTGAATGTCCGGAAAAATCAGCTTCAAAAAGAAAGTGAAGAAAGACAGAAAGAGTTAGTTGAAGAGTTGTTAAAGTCTGGAGGTGCTTTTTTGCAGGCAGAGCGAGAAAGCCTGCTAGTCCATCAAGCCAATGCAAAAGAACAGCGGGAAAAGGCGCTTGTCTATGATGAAAAGGCAACAACAGCCAAGGAAAAGGCTAAAGAGTTGAAAAACCGCCTGAAAATAATGAATGAACAAATCAAACAACTGCAAAACGAGTATTATGGTCTTGGACATAACGAATGAGAGGTATGTGACTTTATTAGAAATGAGCAGAAGGCTGGAAATGAGATAAATGGATTGACATACCTTTCATGGGTAACTTATAGTGAAGAGACATGATGCTCATACCTATAAGGGGTACCCTTAAAAGTACCTGGAGGAGGAAGATGAAGTGGAAAAAGAAATGAATGAACAGCTGGATTCTTCGTGCCATACAGAAGAGTCAGAGAGAAAAAGTCATCATCCTGAGCATGTGAAGAAGGATTTGACAAGCCGTTTGAACCGCATTGAAGGGCAGGTTCGGGGAATTAAAGGGATGGTCGAGAAGGATGTCTACTGCGATGATATTATTACACAGCTTTCGGCAATCCAATCTGCTTTAAACAGTGTAGCGAAGGTCCTTTTACAAGGCCACTTAAAAGGGTGCGTCGTGGATCGTCTGGTAGAAGGCGATGAAGAAGTATTAGATGAACTATTGGTGACTATTCAGAAGTTGATGAGAAAATAGATAGGATTTTTTATAATCACGAAAAGGAGCGATTAACTATGGAGAATGTAACATTTCAAGTAAAGGGTATGTCATGCGGGCATTGCGTAAAGGCTGTTGAAGGAGGCCTGGGCCAGTTAGAAGGTGTAGAAAAAGTAACTGTTCAATTGAATGCAGGTACTGTGGAAGTTGCTTATAAAGGCGATCAAGTGACGATTGACCAAATGAAAGCGGCAATTGATGATCAAGGATACGATGTAGTGGAATAGTGAGATAGGACTGCTGTTACAAAGGAAACGTCCAAACAGGCGAGAATGGGAGAACAGCGGAGGCAATCGTCAGCTATGTATCTGTTGTTTTCATTGCAGTGTGTAAAAATTAAAGAAGAAAAGGCCAGTACTGTAGAGGTACTGGCTTCAGAGTGAAGACAAAATGCTTCGAGAGTCCGTCTCTCGGGGCATTTTGTCATTTCCACAGGTAGTTGAATGTAACTTTCCGCTGAATTTTCTTTGTGAATCGCCTCTACGAGACGTTTTCATTTCGTATTAGGCAGCTTGCCATGTCCAAGTTGCAAGCTTTTTCAAATTCATGGCAGCAAAAGTAAGCATCGCCTGCATGGACAATTTTTTAAGCCCACGTAGGGTTGTCGGGCGCATACCATGCTTTTCTTTCGCATCAGCAAAGAAACGCTCAATCGTTTCTTTGCGTTTCGCATAAACCTCTTTTACTTCAACATGATGACGTAAATGTTCCGCCTCCTCAACGTATTCTTCCCATATATGTCGTTGAATCAGCTTCGTGTGATTTTTACTTTCCGTGCATTGTGATAAGAAAGGACAGTTCGCACAAACCGCTGGTTTGGAGTTGTATTGGCGATAACCTTCTTGTGTTGTCGTTATGTATTCTAGCAGCTGATTATTTGGACAGATATAGGCATTGAGGTACTCATCATAAACATACGCATGCTTACGGAAGAACCCTTCCTTTGTTTTCGGACGAGTGTACGGCAATACAGGCAACATTTGATTTTCTAACAAGAAGTTTGTAATCGCAGGCGTTTTGTAGGCAGCATCCGCTGCCACAGCAACAGGTTTTCCGATATGGGCAATGACCTTTTCAACAAATGGCTGCAGCAGATGACTATCATGTACATTCCCAGGTGTAACGATCGTCCCCAATACAAAACCTTTTTCATCTGTCGCTGCATGAAAGGAATAGGCGAATTGTTTTGTACACTCATCTTTCACATAGTAGCCACTTTCGGGGTCTGTGGTACTCTCTTTGATTTCTTTCATTTCCTCGCGTTCGAACTTCTTCGGGGGAAAAGGCTTCTTCCCATTTTCCTCCCGATCCAAATTTAGCTCCGCCTGGAGCTTCTCTTCATAAGCACGTGTTTCCTTACGTACGACTTTTTTATTATACTTCCGTTTGTTGGCGCTGGCCTTCACATGCGTTGAATCAATAAATACGTGCTCTTCTGCTAATAAACCACGATCCATAATTTCTTTTAAAATCCGGTAAAAAATTTGTTCGAAAATATTCGTCTCTTGAAAACGACGAACATAGTTCTTACCGAAGGTGGTGAAGTGTGGAATTTCTGTATGAAAACCGAAACCTAAAAACCAACGATACGCCATATTCGTTTCGATTTCTTTGATTGTTTGACGCATCGAACGGATACCAAATGTATATTGAATAAATGTCATTTTAAACAATACGATAGGATCGATGCTTGGTCGTCCAACAGCAGAGTAAAGATGTTCTACTAATGGATAGATAAAGGTAAAATCAATGGCAGCATCCAGTTTACGGACCAGATGGTCCTTTGGTACAAGCTGTTCAATTGTCAGCATTTCAATTTGTTCATGTTCATTGATTTGGTTTTTCGTCATCATAGTTATCATTACCTCAAAATAGTGGTAGATGTAGAAGTACAACCCTTCTTTCAGTAGCCAATAAAAGTCGATTGGAGTGGAAGGCGCGAAAGACTCCAACGGGAACAGCGAATTTATGTGCGACGAAAGGAACAAAGGCTATAACCGTCACATCGTGTGACAACGCCTTTGTGACCAACATCCTGTTGGCCCGAAGCACCCGGACTGAGCGCAGCGAGGGAGAAGGCTGAAGCCGTGCCCGTGGAAAGCGTAGCGCCTGTAGCGGAAATCGACGATTTCTTAGTATGTATTGTAAATCAAATTTGAGTTTGTCTTCAGTCTGAAGGCCAGTACTGTAGAGGTACTGGCTTTTTTGTTGGTAGAGGAGAAGTGGGCATGATAGGAAAGGTAACAGACTTTTCACCAGAGGATTAAGAAATTCTTAAGAAATCATCTAGCTAAATATTAAGTATTTTTGTCTATTCTAAAAGGAGTTTTGAAAAAGGAGATCAGCGCATGAAAAAATGGCTCTTTTTAATAGTTTCTTTAATAGTTATAGGTTTTTTTGTGTTTGAGGATATTGAGTTTGCTGAAGTCCCTCGGATGGAAGTGGCTGTAGAAAAAGATCAATTATACAAAGGGGAGCTGGTTTTAGTTAACGGCGAATTCCCAATAAGTAAACAAGGGCTGCCAAACGACATTGTCTTGTTAGAGGACTACCAGTCTATGGCACCGGGGCTTCAGATGGTGGATCCTTCTATTCTTATATCTAGAAACTTGTTACAAAATCTTGGGCTAATGATAAAAGATGCAGAAAAGGATGGTATCGATCACTTTATAATCAATAGTGCCTATCGAAACTTAGACAAGCAGGCTGAACTGTATGAAGAGATGGGAGCGGAATATGCGCTGCCAGCTGGCTATAGTGAGCATAATTTAGGGCTTTCAGTTGATATCGGTTCAACGGAAGGTTCAATGGATACGGCAGCAGAAGGAAGATGGCTTGAGCAAAATGCTTGGAAATATGGCTTTATTTTAAGGTATCCATCTAATAAGCAGGAAATTACGGGCATTCAATATGAGCCTTGGCATTTCCGGTTTGTCGGGCTCCCTCACAGTGCCATCATGTATAAGGAAGACTGGGTTTTGGAGGAATATTTAGCTTACTTAAGAGAACATACTCAATACAAAACAACCGTGCAAGGGAACAAATATGAAATCACTTATTATAAAGCGGCGGATGGTTTAGACATATCCATTATTCCTGAACAGCCGTATCAAGTATCCGGTGATAATATGGGAGGAGTTATTGTAACGGTGGAATTATAGGTTAGGAAGGGTCCAGTTCTTTCGTTGTAGTGAAAAAGGAAGCCTCTCTCCGTTCATAGAATATAGTTATTAATAGGCAGATAAATTGAAATATATCATGTTGAGTAAGGAAATCGACCTTCGGCAGACTTCAAGCCGTCTGATTATGTTTTTTCTTATTATTGCCTATAGAGAGGGCGGGAATAGTTGGTTATTTTAGAAGCAATTATTCGTAAACCCCCTGAAAAAAAGCTATGATTGACAAAATTGTATGGGAAAGAGGTAGGGAGAATGAAGGAGTTAATCGCTATTTCTCAGCGTAAGGAACCGGCTGATTTTATATTGAGGAATGCTCGGGTAGCAGATGTATTTTCCCTGACATGGAGGTCGGCTGATATCGTAGTGGCAGCAGGTAAAATAGTAGCGATTGATTCACATGGCCAATATGAAGCAAGACATCAAGAGGATGCGGAAGGGCGCTATGTCATTCCAGGGCTTATGGATTCACATATTCATATTGAATCGTCCATGTTGACGCCTGAGCAGTTTAGCCGTATTTTATTGCCCCATGGTATTACGTCTGTCGTAACTGACCCTCATGAAATTGCGAATGTAGCAGGGGCAGCCGGGCTGCAGTATATGTTGGATGCAGCAAAGGAAGCGGAATTGGATATTTATTATATGCTTCCATCTAGTGTGCCTGCAACAGCCTTCGAGCATGCGGGAGCAGTGATGAAAGCTGAAGACTTAGCCCCTTTTATAGAAGAGGGGCGGGTGCTGGGTATTGCAGAAGTGATGGATTTTCCCGCAGTGTTGGCAGGACAGGAAGATATGCTGAAAAAAATAAAACTGGGGCATGACCGCCAGATGATTGTAGACGGGCATGGGGCAGGATTGTCGCCTTCTCAAATTACAGGGTACCGCGCGGCAGGAATTCACACAGACCATGAGTGCATTAGCGCCGAGGAAGCGAGAGAGCGTGTAGAGCAGGGGATGTATGTACTGGTTCGCGAAGGCTCCGCTGCAAAGAATTTGAAGGATGTGCTGCCAGCTGTTAACTCTTACAATGCAAGACGGTTTGCCTTCTGTACGGATGACAAGCATCTGGATGAGATCATTCAGGAAGGAACGATTAATCATGCTGTTGCGTTAGCAATAAAAGAAGGGGTGGAGCCGCTTCAGGCTATCCAAATGGCAACACTGAATGCTGCAGAATGCTATCGTTTATATCACCAAGGGGCTCTCGCTCCAGGATATATAGCAGATTTTGTAATGCTGGAAGGACTAGAGACAATGAAGCCAGCAGCAGTTTGGAAGAATGGAAGGAAAGTTGCTGAAGCAGGAGAGATGTTGACGAAGAGTCCTGCTGCAGTAGAGGTGCCGGCCAATATTTTGCAATCTGTGCGCTTACCGGAATTGTCTGCCGCAGATTTAGCATTGCCGATGAAAGGGACGAGAGCAAATATTATTGAAGTCATTCCAAACCAAATCGTGACGAAAAAGCTGCAGGCTGATGTTGATGTAGTGGATGGATATTTCAAGCCCTGTATCGAGAAGGATTACCTGAAGATTGCTGTTTTTGAACGACACCATCTACGTCATACAAAAAGCACCGCAATTGTCCACGGTCTGGGGTTACAAGAAGGTGCTATTGCTACAACTATCGCACATGATTCACATAATGCTATCGTTGTTGGCACAAATGATGAGGATATGCTTATGGCATTACGTGCACTTGAACAGATAAGCGGAGGCCTCGTCGTAGTAAAAGACGGTAAAGTACTCGCACAGATGGCTTTACCTGTTGGAGGAATTATGACAAATAGCGGAGCCCGACAAGCGGAACAACAGCTGCAAGAAGTACATAAAGCACTTCACATTATTCATCCGACATGCCATTTCCATTTGTTTTTGACTCTCTCGTTCTTAAGTCTGCCGGTCATTCCTTCATTGAAACTGACAGATACAGGATTATTTGATGTAGAAGAGTTCAAGCATATCCCAGTTGATGCCTCCTTATAATATGATAAAAGAAAAGGCAGATGGAGCTGGGGGTGCTCCGCCTGCCTTTTTACCTGATGTACATCAAATAGGAAGATGTTTGTCTCTGTCGTATATTCTTTATTAATACAAATTGTTAGTAGAATGTTTATGAGTAGGGGAAATAAAACGATAGGTCAGATATCGAGTTCCCATCTTTCTTTTTCATCTTGTTTCATCTTTTCTTCCATTTCTGGTGGATAGACAGTACGGTATTTGTGATGATCTGCCGGAATGAGCTCAATCATTTTTTCAATCATTTCCTGTGGATCGTACTGATCCTTTAAGCTCTCTTCTTGCTTTAGCATGTTCTCTTTCTTTGTGAAGTTCTTTTCTTCATCGAACCATTTCCATTTTTCATCAGCGCTACGGTCATTGAATCCCGTGTTATAAGGACCTGGGTTGATTGTTGCGACCTGTACACCAAACTCGGCGAGCTCTTTTTGCATCGTCTTTGCAATGCCTTCGATTGCGTGCTTTGTTGCTGTGTATGGTCCTACATAAGGTGTACCTGACAAACCTGCAATAGAGCTCAAGAAAACAATTTTCCCGCTGCCTTTTGCAACGAGTTTGCGTGCAGCAATCTGGACAGTTTCAAGGGTCGCAAATACATTAACTTCAAATAATGCACGGAATCGATCCATCGGCACCTCAGCTAAAGGGCCTCCCTCATTGATTGCTGCATTGGCTACGAATACATCAAAGTCATATTTTTCGATTTGTGCACGGTCCCGGGGATTTAAAATATCGAGTTTGAAAACTTCAATATCAAGCCCCAGCTCTCGTGCTTCTCGCATTAGACTAGTATGCTGTGAAGTTGTCTCTGTGGCTGCAATTACATGATGTCCTTTTTTCGCTAGTCCAATTGCTGTCCCATGGCCAAATCCGCTCCCGGCTCCTGTGATAAATATCGTTTTATTCATATTGACTCCTCCTCATAAATTATTGTCTTTGTTCCTCTTCCCGCTGCAAGCTCACCGAAACATGTAACAGAGCGCGGTTGTATAGTGGGACGATTTAAGCGAGGGTAAGAGTATAAAGCTATGTATAATTTAAAATGTAAGTATGAATGAAGAAGCTAAGCAGGTTTATGCGGGTTGTTTTGAAGATAGTCAGGTACAAGGTCACTCTCTTTTGTATAAGTAAGAAGACTGGCAATCCGCTTATCCATATCCAGCAGCTACATTAGATAGCGTGTTTGTTCACAGGGTGGAACATAATGATGAGATGACTGCCAAGGATAAATAGAGGGATATAATGAAGTAATAGCGAAGGAATTATTAAAGTAAATTGCTGAAAAGATATATTGCAAAATTTTAGAGGGAACTCGCCAAGCTTGAAAAAGGGAAAGGCGACTGAACTTCTTGGGCTCCTTTTTATAAATAGTGAAATGCTGCTCTGTAAAGGAAGTGATTTATTATGGAAGAAAATCTGAAACTAAAGAAAGGTCCTTGGGACGACAGTCATCGGCCATGGCCTCTTCCCAATATTCCGTGGACAATGAGGCAGACATGGAGCGACCTTTTATTTGCACACTATCCAATTGAATTTGATATATTACGGCAACTAGTACCTGAAGCATTAAATCTGGATACATATAAGGGTACATGCTGGATCGGCGTTGTGCCATTTCGTATGTCAGGTGTTAGGCTAAGAGGATTACCGCCTGTTCCGGGAACGGATCTTTTTCCAGAGCTCAATATCCGGACATATGTAACGGTTGATGATAAAGCGGGTGTGTACTTTTTTAGTTTAGATGCTGCAAATCGACTTGCTGTAATGGCGGCTAAAACACTATATCACTTACCGTATTGGTTTGCTGATATGGAAATAAGGAATAGAGGAACAACTATTGAATTCGAAAGTAAGAGGAGGAATGATTCGCGCATCAATTTTGCGTGCAGCTATCAACCCATTTCAAAATCATTTCAGGCAGACCAAGGTTCTTTTGAGGAATGGATGGTTGAACGTTACTGCTTTTATACATTAAATGCTTCAGGAGTACCGCTCCGTTGTGATATTTTACATGAGCCTTGGATATTGCAGCAAGCAGAGGCAGAGTTCAGTAAAAATAGAGTGCTGTCTGAGCAGGGAATCATTGTAGAGGAGGCATCGCCTATTTTGCATTATGCCAAAAGTATAGAGGTGCGTGCTTGGCCGTTAGTTCATCCATTTACAAATCGTCTCCATATTTAATTATAGAAAGCAGCTTTTTATTTATTATGTATTAGAATCATTGGATTTAGTTGTATAATGGGACCTGTAAAACGTTAGAAAGTCAGTTGTTGAGATACAACCTCAAAAAATGAAGTTATTTTAATAAAACTTCTTGACGAATAATTAGGAGCTTGATATTATAAGTGAGTCGCTAATTTATGAAACAAAACTCAACAAAAAAGTTATTGACTTCATAATAAAAAAGTGATAAGATATAAAAGTTGCTGCAAAACAGCAATCAAAAAACTTTTAAAAAAGTTATTGACACAAACTTCAGTAAGTGTTAATATATAAGAGTTGCTGCTAAATAGCGGTAACGAAATGAACTTTGAAAACTGAACAAGCAAGACGTTAACAATAATTTTCTTTCTTAATTGAAAGAGACAATTTGACTAAAGCAATAGTCAGCAACATTTTGAGCTTAACTCAAACTACTTTTATGGAGAGTTTGATCCTGGCTCAGGACGAACGCTGGCGGCGTGCCTAATACATGCAAGTCGAGCGGACGTTTTGTTGGTGCTTGCACCGACTTAACGTTAGCGGCGGACGGGTGAGTAACACGTGGGCAACCTGCCCTGTAGTCTGGGATAACTCCGGGAAACCGGGGCTAATACCGGATGATACTTTCTACCTCATGTTAGAAAGTTGAAAGATGGTTCTGCTATCGCTACAGGATGGGCCCGCGGCGCATTAGCTAGTTGGTGAGGTAACGGCTCACCAAGGCAACGATGCGTAGCCGACCTGAGAGGGTGATCGGCCACACTGGGACTGAGACACGGCCCAGACTCCTACGGGAGGCAGCAGTAGGGAATCTTCCACAATGGACGAAAGTCTGATGGAGCAACGCCGCGTGAGTGAAGAAGGATTTCGGTTCGTAAAACTCTGTTGTAAGGGAAGAACAAGTACAGTAGTAACTGGCTGTACCTTGACGGTACCTTATTAGAAAGCCACGGCTAACTACGTGCCAGCAGCCGCGGTAATACGTAGGTGGCAAGCGTTGTCCGGAATTATTGGGCGTAAAGCGCGCGCAGGCGGTCCTTTAAGTCTGATGTGAAAGCCCACGGCTCAACCGTGGAGGGTCATTGGAAACTGGGGGACTTGAGTGCAGAAGAGGAAAGTGGAATTCCAAGTGTAGCGGTGAAATGCGTAGAGATTTGGAGGAACACCAGTGGCGAAGGCGACTTTCTGGTCTGTAACTGACGCTGAGGCGCGAAAGCGTGGGGAGCAAACAGGATTAGATACCCTGGTAGTCCACGCCGTAAACGATGAGTGCTAAGTGTTAGGGGGTTTCCGCCCCTTAGTGCTGCAGCTAACGCATTAAGCACTCCGCCTGGGGAGTACGGTCGCAAGACTGAAACTCAAAGGAATTGACGGGGGCCCGCACAAGCGGTGGAGCATGTGGTTTAATTCGAAGCAACGCGAAGAACCTTACCAGGTCTTGACATCCCATTGACCACTGTAGAGATACAGTTTTCCCTTCGGGGACAACGGTGACAGGTGGTGCATGGTTGTCGTCAGCTCGTGTCGTGAGATGTTGGGTTAAGTCCCGCAACGAGCGCAACCCTTGTTCTTAGTTGCCATCATTTAGTTGGGCACTCTAAGGAGACTGCCGGTGACAAACCGGAGGAAGGTGGGGATGACGTCAAATCATCATGCCCCTTATGACCTGGGCTACACACGTGCTACAATGGACGGTACAAACGGTTGCCAACCCGCGAGGGGGAGCTAATCCGATAAAACCGTTCTCAGTTCGGATTGTAGGCTGCAACTCGCCTACATGAAGCCGGAATCGCTAGTAATCGCGGATCAGCATGCCGCGGTGAATACGTTCCCGGGCCTTGTACACACCGCCCGTCACACCACGAGAGTTTGTAACACCCGAAGTCGGTGAGGTAACCTTTTGGAGCCAGCCGCCGAAGGTGGGATAGATGATTGGGGTGAAGTCGTAACAAGGTAGCCGTATCGGAAGGTGCGGCTGGATCACCTCCTTTCTAAGGATATTTTTCGGAAGTATATCACACGGTGATATACGTTAACGTTCTTGCTGTTCAGTTTTGAAAGTTCATACTTTCAAAACTTGCTCCTGCGGTTACTCGTCGCAAATGTGCGAAGAAGTAGACACAGGTAGCGCACTTGTTCTTTGAAAACTGGATAAAACGACATTGAAAGCAAACACAAATTTCTATCTTTAAATAGATATGAGTCAAACAAGTCAAGCAATTGACGTGTAAACTGAAGTCTAACTCTTCGAGTTAGCGTTAACTTATTGGTTAAGTTAATAAGGGCGCACGGTGGATGCCTTGGCACTAGGAGTCGATGAAGGACGGCACTAACACCGATATGCCTCGGGGAGCTGTAAGTAAGCTTTGATCCGGGGATTTCCGAATGGGGGAACCCACTGCGTTTAATCGCGCAGTACTTTCGCGTGAATTCATAGCGCGTTAGAGACAGACCCAGGGAACTGAAACATCTAAGTACCTGGAGGAAGAGAAAGAAAATTCGATTCCCTGAGTAGCGGCGAGCGAAACGGGAAGAGCCCAAACCAAGAGGCTTGCCTCTTGGGGTTGTAGGACACTCTATACGGAGTTACAAAGGAATGATTTAGGCGAAGCGACTTGGAAAGGTCCGCCAGAGCAGGTAAAAGCCCTGTAGCCAAAAAGTCATTCCCTCCAGAGTGGATCCTGAGTACGGCGGAACACGTGAAATTCCGTCGGAATCCGGGAGGACCATCTCCCAAGGCTAAATACTACCTAGTGACCGATAGTGAACCAGTACCGTGAGGGAAAGGTGAAAAGCACCCCGGGAGGGGAGTGAAAGAGAACCTGAAACCGTGTGCCTACAAGTAGTTAGAGCCCGTTAATGGGTGATAGCGTGCCTTTTGTAGAATGAACCGGCGAGTTACGATTACGTGCGAGGTTAAGTTGAGAAAACGGAGCCGCAGCGAAAGCGAGTCTGAATAGGGCGAAATAGTACGTGGTCGTAGACCCGAAACCAGGTGATCTACCCATGTCCAGGGTGAAGGTGAGGTAACACTTACTGGAGGCCCGAACCCACGCACGTTGAAAAGTGCGGGGATGAGGTGTGGGTAGCGGAGAAATTCCAATCGAACTTGGAGATAGCTGGTTCTCTCCGAAATAGCTTTAGGGCTAGCCTCGTGATTGAGAATACCGGAGGTAGAGCACTGTTTGGACTAGGGGGGCATCTCGCTTTACCGAATTCAGACAAACTCCGAATGCCGGATATTTATACACGGGAGTCAGACTGCGAGTGATAAGATCCGTAGTCAAAAGGGAAACAGCCCAGACCACCAGCTAAGGTCCCAAAGTAATCGTTAAGTGGAAAAGGATGTGGCGTTGCTTAGACAACCAGGATGTTGGCTTAGAAGCAGCCATCATTTAAAGAGTGCGTAATAGCTCACTGGTCGAGTGACGCTGCGCCGAAAATGTATCGGGGCTAAACGATTCACCGAAGCTGTGGATTGACATCTTTGATGTCAGTGGTAGGAGAGCGTTCTAACTGCGTTGAAGTCAGACCGGAAGGACTGGTGGAGCGGTTAGAAGTGAGAATGCCGGTATGAGTAGCGAAAGACGGGTGAGAATCCCGTCCACCGTATGACTAAGGTTTCCTGAGGAAGGCTCGTCCGCTCAGGGTTAGTCGGGACCTAAGCCGAGGCCGACAGGCGTAGGCGATGGACAACAGGTTGATATTCCTGTACTACCTCCCCACCGTTTGAGAAATGGGGGGACGCAGTAGGGTAGGGTAAGCAGAGCGTTGGTTGTCTCTGTTCAAGCAGTAAGGCGTGTGTGTAGGCAAATCCGCACACTGTAACGTTGAGCTGTGATGACGAGTCCGTATGGACGAAGTTCCTGATCTCACACTGCCAAGAAAAGCCTCTATCGAGGTGGGAGGTACCCGTACCGCAAACCGACACAGGTAGTCGAGGAGAGAATCCTAAGGTGTGCGAGAGAACTCTCGTTAAGGAACTCGGCAAAATGACCCCGTAACTTCGGGAGAAGGGGTGCTCTGGTAGGGTGAAAGCCCGAGAGAGCCGCAGTGAATAGGCCCAGGCGACTGTTTAGCAAAAACACAGGTCTCTGCAAAACCGTAAGGTGACGTATAGGGGCTGACGCCTGCCCGGTGCTGGAAGGTTAAGAGGAGCGGTTAGCGCAAGCGAAGCTGTGAATTGAAGCCCCAGTAAACGGCGGCCGTAACTATAACGGTCCTAAGGTAGCGAAATTCCTTGTCGGGTAAGTTCCGACCCGCACGAAAGGCGTAACGATCTGGGCACTGTCTCAACGAGAGACTCGGTGAAATTATAGTACCTGTGAAGATGCAGGTTACCCGCGACAGGACGGAAAGACCCCGTGGAGCTTTACTGTAGTTTGATATTGAATTTTGGTACAACTTGTACAGGATAGGTAGGAGCCAGAGAGCCCGGAGCGCCAGCTTCGGAGGAGGCGTCGGTGGGATACTACCCTGGTTGTATTGAAATTCTAACCCATGCCCCTTATCGGGGCAGGAGACAGTGTCAGACGGACAGTTTGACTGGGGCGGTCGCCTCCTAAAAGGTAACGGAGGCGCCCAAAGGTTCCCTCAGAATGGTTGGAAATCATTCGTAGAGTGTAAAGGCACAAGGGAGCTTGACTGCGAGACCTACAAGTCGAGCAGGGTCGAAAGACGGGCTTAGTGATCCGGTGGTTCCGCATGGAAGGGCCATCGCTCAACGGATAAAAGCTACCCCGGGGATAACAGGCTTATCTCCCCCAAGAGTCCACATCGACGGGGAGGTTTGGCACCTCGATGTCGGCTCATCGCATCCTGGGGCTGTAGTCGGTCCCAAGGGTTGGGCTGTTCGCCCATTAAAGCGGTACGCGAGCTGGGTTCAGAACGTCGTGAGACAGTTCGGTCCCTATCCGTCGTGGGCGTAGGAAATTTGAGAGGAGCTGTCCTTAGTACGAGAGGACCGGGATGGACATACCGCTGGTGTACCAGTTGTTCTGCCAAGGGCATCGCTGGGTAGCTATGTATGGACGGGATAAGTGCTGAAAGCATCTAAGCATGAAGCCCCCCTCAAGATGAGATTTCCCATTACGCAAGTAAGTAAGACCCCTGAAAGACGATCAGGTAGATAGGTTCGAGGTGGAAGTATGGCGACATATGGAGCTGACGAATACTAATCGGTCGAGGACTTAACCAAATTTTGTGTGCTGTACAATGAAACGTTTATCCAGTTTTGAAGGAATAAGTTTCTTCAACTACATAATATGTGAAGTGATGATGGCAGAGAGGTCACACCCGTTCCCATACCGAACACGGAAGTTAAGCTCTCTAGCGCCGATGGTAGTTGGGGGCTTCCCCCTGCGAGAGTAGGACATCGCTTCGCTTATTTTTTTTGGAGGATTAGCTCAGCTGGGAGAGCACCTGCCTTACAAGCAGGGGGTCGGCGGTTCGAGCCCGTCATCCTCCACCATCTCAAAATGCCGGTGTAGCTCAGTTGGTAGAGCAACTGACTTGTAATCAGTAGGTCGTGGGTTCGACTCCTATCGCCGGCATCATTTTGAGCCATTAGCTCAGTTGGTAGAGCATCTGACTTTTAATCAGAGGGTCGAAGGTTCGAGTCCTTCATGGCTCACCATTTTTATAATATGCGGGTGTGGCGGAACTGGCAGACGCACTAGACTTAGGATCTAGCGCCGCAAGGCGTGGGGGTTCGACTCCCTTCACCCGCATCTTTTAACTTCATATACTGTCAGAATAAAAAGCAACGCATATTGCGGAAGTAGTTCAGTGGTAGAACACCACCTTGCCAAGGTGGGGGTCGCGAGTTCGAACCTCGTCTTCCGCTCCAATATGCCGGGGTGGCGGAACTGGCAGACGCACAGGACTTAAAATCCTGCGGTGGGTGACCACCGTGCCGGTTCGATTCCGGCCCTCGGCACCATTTTTATGATTTTAGCGCCCGTAGCTCAATTGGATAGAGCGTCTGACTACGGATCAGAAGGTTATGGGTTCGACTCCTGTCGGGCGCGCCAAAAAATTACGGGAAGTAGCTCAGCTTGGTAGAGCACTTGGTTTGGGACCAAGGGGTCGCAGGTTCGAATCCTGTCTTCCCGACCATCCAAATTTCTATGAATAAACAACATGGGGCCTTAGCTCAGCTGGGAGAGCGCCTGCCTTGCACGCAGGAGGTCAGCGGTTCGATCCCGCTAGGCTCCACCAACCATATAAACGGAGGAATACCCAAGTCCGGCTGAAGGGATCGGTCTTGAAAACCGACAGGCGGGTTAAACCGCGCGGGGGTTCGAATCCCTCTTCCTCCGCCATTTTTGAAATAGAAATGGTGCATTACAGACTTCAGCAAACTTGAATAAAATTATCGCGGGGTGGAGCAGTGGTAGCTCGTCGGGCTCATAACCCGAAGGTCGTTGGTTCAAATCCGGCCCCCGCAACCAAATGGTCCCGTGGTGTAGCGGTTAACATGCCTGCCTGTCACGCAGGAGATCGCCGGTTCGATCCCGGTCGGGACCGCCATTTTTGATAAAGGGTCAGTAGCTCAGTTGGTAGAGCATTAGATTGAAGCTCTAAGTGTCGGCGGTTCGATTCCGTCCTGACCCACCATCAGAAAATACATAAGAAAGTAATTTTAAAGTAGGGGGCCTATAGCTCAGCTGGTTAGAGCGCACGCCTGATAAGCGTGAGGTCGATGGTTCGAGTCCATTTAGGCCCACCATATATAATATTATTCCGAAGTAGCTCAGTGGTAGAGCAACCGGCTGTTAACCGGTTGGTCGTAGGTTCGAGTCCTACCTTCGGAGCCATGGCCCGTTGGTCAAGTGGTTAAGACACCGCCCTTTCACGGCGGTAACACGGGTTCGAATCCCGTACGGGTCATCCTAAAGTATGCAGCGATAAGCTGCATACTTTTTTATTTGCAAATTTTTATCACTATTAAATGGGATATATGAAGAGTTTGCCTGGTAAAGTTTATCGTTAGAAAATAACTGATTATAAAGAATAGAGTGCCTTATTATTGCTCAAATACATTAGCGTAATAACCTACTAAAAATTTAATAATAAAAAGCCTCCTAAAGAATTAAACTGCATCCGAATTGTTAGATACAATCAAACAATTTGGGTGCAGTTTTTCTATAGGAAAGTTTACTACTGAACATGGATTACAAGCAGCAGCTCCTTGGTATCTAAATGGGAATGAAAGCTCTTATAATACACCGAAATTCCTTGTAACAGAGCACAATATAATACGAAGATAAACCATTTTAAAACTAATGGTGTAAATGCTTTTTCTTAAACAATATACGAGCTATAGGTTACAGGTTAAAGTGGCCGTACTAAATTATCTAACTGAATATAGTATATCTAGTGTTGAAACAGCGGCTATTTTCACTACTACAAGTGTTTCAAATATAAGACCTGGAAAAAACGTTTAGTGTAAATGGAATAGATGCTCTTCAATCAAAGGGAAAGAGTCATATATCGATAAGAAAAAGTTCAGCCAACCCCCATTCCAGAAGGCTCTATAGAAGCGCTTGATGAGCGTATTAGACAGTTTATAAGTGAAAAAGGGTTTTAGTCTAGAATTTATTAACTGCACTGTATGCGGCCTGTATGACAGAGAGGGAAAATTATGTTAGGGTAAACACTCTAATTCTGCCGGATTTCTTATATCATTATATTTTAATTGGTAGAATGTGGATTATATTAGTGTATCCCACTAAGAAGGTATATTTTCTACTATAAAACTGATTAGGAAGATAATAATGAAAAAGCTTTTTATTATGTTACTAGCAGCGTTTGTATTAGCTGTAATAAATCCAGTAAAATCGGAAGCGAAAGTGATGCATGACGGGTCGGAAGTTGTAAAAGGGCAAACAGGAAAAATGACTTTCAAAAAAGACATCAAGGTATACAAGAGAAATCCAAATGGTACGTTTGATTCGTTAGTGGTGAAGCGAAACAATTTCTTTAGAACGTATGATATTGAAAATATGATGGCAAAGTATTCTACCAGATGGGACAGTACCGTGTACAAGCAACAGATTTGGTAGTTTTCAAAGAAGTACCGATAAAAATTCGTTCATCCTTTTATCAAAATCCAACTTATATTAATATTAACCGTGACAGTATTTACGGTAAGGGTCAATATGGTTACGGATGGTACTTCGGATCAGACTTTTTCGGGGATAGTTATTTCAAGGATACAAACAATGGACAGCTGCTCAGGACCTGTGATGCCAGTAACGACGGCTCTTATGAAAGGTGCATTCAATATTCTGTTACAGATCTTAAAATCGCTGAGAGAATATCAAGCGAAAGATTTATACGTTATGAGTTAACAAAAGATACTGATGGGAAAAGCACCCCGTTAGATGGAGCTAAATCTATAATAATGCATGAAAAGGAAACCTTTTTTTCATCGCTAGGTATTGAAGTGAATGGTTATCTGTATGTAAGCTCAGAAGGAAGTAACGCCCTCAATAATTGGCTCCCGGTGAATTTATTAAAGCTAATTAAGGATAACTTATAGATTAGGAACCATATAGCCTTCTTAATGAATAACTAGTAAGAGGGCTGCTTTATTTGTTTGGTTTGTTGACGTATAGCCAGGGTGTTTAACAATATATTGAATAAAGCTTTGTTTATTAGCGTGAGCGGATAGAGAATATGTTACCAGCGGCAGCTGCTATATATTACAGATAGATAAACTCTCTAGTGGAAATGAGATGACTTATTTTCTATTAGTGAGGATGAGCTTGAATTTTACTCCCGGCAGCTATTTACGGCAATAAAAAAACACCCAGACCATATTTGGACTGGGTGTCTATAAAATATTGCTACATATGCTTTCTTAATGGCAAAAGCCACGATGCCGCGACATTATAGAAAGTTTTAAACCACACTTCTCAAAGTGGGTGTTCGCATAAGCTTTCCTGTTTATCCCGAGGTCAAAGGAGCTCGGGCTCGCCATTTCAGCTTGGATATAAAACTCCCTGTTACTGTATAAAGGTTAAAACTTAATATTACACGTACAACGTAGCTTCATTTATTATTGTATGATAAACATTAAAATTATGCAAGTAAGGGGCATTCGAGAAATTTGTCAAATAAAATGATAGGAATTTAGCATGAAGAATATTGGTTAAATTGCTTTCCTTTGTATAATGATTATATAGATATAATTTCTGTTTTCTTCCGGTTGGAAAGAAGCTACTCAGCTGCCCAGACATTTTCAATCGTAATATCTTCATCGTATTCAATTGTGATCTTATAAGCTATTTCCGATCCGTTTGTTGTTTCAGACAGCGTATTTTCAATGTACAGCTCTTTATAAAGAACTTCATCGAGTTCATTTATTACAGTTTTGACGTATTGAAAAAATTCCTTCTTTGATGTAAAAGGCTTCTCTGTATATACATGAATGTCTGCGTTCACAGGTAATTCGAGTTTTGGTTTCCACTCAGCGCTGCGATCTACATAGCCTAGCGGTACCTGCACGTAATAATATACTTCACTATCTAGCTTTGCTTCCGTCAGCAATTTCTGTACATAGGTTGTTCCTGCTTCAGAAAAAGTACTGCTCATTTCTACATCCTCGGAGTCATAACGAAGGGAATGATAGATGATTTCGTCCGGCTTCAAGCCTTTCCCAATCTCAATGGAATAATTGTATACTTGGTCATTCTTTTCATTCACAATATAGTGAAAAGAATAGCTTTGATCTTTAAAGTTATAGCCGCTGTCCTTAATGGAATAGTTTTGCTCTGGATAGTATTTTTCCAAATAATCCGATGCATAATTTTTCGCAACCGCTTTAGAAATAGGGTTTCCATTAAAACTTATATAGAAAAATAAAATATAGCCTGTAATAGCGAGGGCGATGATTAGATAAACCCACTTTTTCAATGTCATAAGGACTCCTCCTTTTCTGTAATCTTCATCGTTAGCAGGGCAACGACAGCACCAAGTGCAGCAAATAGGGTATGAATAATGCCCATTAAAAGACTGCTGCCGAGAAGCATACCAAATAAGCCGGCGACAGAATCGTGGTTTTCTAAAGCCTGTGTGTACCATTGATGATAGGAGCCATAAGAAGCAATTGTATCATAAATTGACCAGATAATTATCGGTATCATTGAGATGAGAATTGTAAATATCCAGCTGCGGTAAAAATAAAATGTACTGAAGCCGAGGATAAAATAACTTAAAATAAATTGAAAGCTGTCGGCGAATATGGATGTACTCATTGCAAAGGCAAATGATAAGAGTACAAACAACAGCTGATAGATGGCAAGCTTTGAACGTACGTTCTTCATCATGGCTGCAGCCGTTTTTTTCGGCTTTATGGGCGCTGCTGGGAAAGCAGCAAGTGTCTCATTTGCCCGTGAACGGCATGATTCGCATGTGGAAAGATGGGTTTCTATCCAATCAACGGTCTCTTTATGTAATAAATCTTCTTCATAGAGTGGAAGCAAATCTTCGACAATACGGCAATCATTCATTCAGATCCCTCATTTCCTTTTGTAATTTATTTTTTAGACGATGAAAGGCGACTCTTGTATAATTTTCACTTTTGCCTGTCAGCTCGCCAATCTCCTTAAATGATAAATCACCATAAATTCTCAGCAGGATGATCTCACTTAGATGAGGGTCTAGCTTTCCAATCTTCATCAGAAGGCTCTGTATATCTTCCTTCAGTTCGATTTGCTGCTCGGGTGTAAGACTAGCTGTAATAGGCTCAATTTCTAATTTTTCAACCAATGCCTTCTCATATTTTTTAGATCGATAATGCTTCTTTAAAAGATTGCGGGCAATGGCAAACATCCATGTAGATAGGGTCGATTGACCGTTGAAACGGTGCAGGCTCTTACTTGCTTCATAAAAGACATCCTGAGTGAGATCCTCGGCCAATGCTGTATTGGCTGTTTTTAAATAGAAAAATGTGAACAGCTTTGGATGGATGTCTCGATATATCTGCTCCAGCTCTTCCATGATGCTGCCATCCTCCTTTTTCTGTCCTTTCAAATCATTAGTACCATCTTAATCCATTTCGTTACATGTATGTGAAAAAAATAAAAGAGTGCTGCTCTATTACATCTAAGCAGCAATCTTTAAAGAAGAAAGTTAATTTTTCACAGTAAAAAAAGCCTTCCATTCTAACTGGAAAACTTTACGAGCAGTTATTTGTTTTTTAAAATTTCTTCCGTTAAGGTCACAATATCAATCTGTGTATCCTCAGCCACTGCATCTTTCAAAATTTCATGGCGAAAGTATTTGACACTGTTTGGAAGAGGCAGATCAAGTAATTTTGCTAAAGCCTGCTGATACATAATAACAAATTCCTTGTCCGTATTACCGCGCTTCAATTCGGCAAATGCTTCATAGAATTGGTCGAGTTTGTCGGCAAATTCGAGAAGGCGTCCTTCCAGTGTATTATCTTTTCCTTCTTTCATCCGGTCAAAAAAGACTTCTTGGAATTCAGGTGGAATCTCTTCTGCAATGAAATTCTCCATCATTTTCTCCTCGACGACCGTCAGCATTTCTTTTAATTTGGGACTTGCATGTTTAACAGGGGTTTTAATGTCACCAATGAAAACTTCCGCAAAATCATGATTAATTGTTTTTTCATAGAGTGACTTCCAATTCACCACCGCTCCATGCATTTCTTCAATCGTAGCAAAGAACATAGCATACTGGGAAACCTTCCATGAGTGGGCAGCCACATTATGTTCCTCAAATTTAAAACGGCCTGGTGCCCGGATAATCCGCTCTAGGTCATTTAAGCTTGTAAAAAATGTATGAATACCGATAATAATCACTCCTTTAACTGCATCGTACTATATTTATTCCCCAATTCGCGTAGAATTTACACGGTTTTAAAAAAGATTAATAGGCGCTCAATAATTTCTTCTTTTGCCTATCCGAATAAGGTGTAAGCGCCAAATAGGAGAAGTGGAAAATGAAGGGATAATACCCCGCTAAATAAAGCGGAGTATCATTTTACTATGCTTGGATATCGATGATCTGGCCCTTGTATGGATGAGCAGCGGGCTGCTGTGCTGACATATCCTCGAGCATTTCAACTGCTCCGGCCGCACCCATATTTAAAGATTTGTCCAGTATACCCATTTGAAGTGTCTGCTGTAATTGGGCTACCTGAGCCGACAGATGTGAGTTAATCTCCATGAATTCGCCTCCTTTATATATATATCGGTCTCATTAGTCTCTAGTTCATTTCATTAAACATTACAATTTGTTGTTATTTACGCGCCTTCTGTTAATACCTTGTAATAGAAATTACCAGTTCAAAAAAATGCCAGAGCGGAGGAATCAAGGTTTCAAGATGAAAATCCTTAAATTTCTATTGAATATTTGGTAAATAGTGGACACTATACGAAATATGAATGTAATGCTAGTAACGTGTTGTCGTTATAAAGCTGCAATCTTCCTACTGTAAAGTTAGTTTCAGAGTTTGCGAGTGACCCCCCGAAAGAATGGGGCGCAAAAATTTAACTGAACAGAGCAATGGAGGAAATGAAAGCTATGAAGAAAACGTTCTTAACATTAGCAACAGCATTTACGGTAAGCGCAGGTGCATACGCAGCAAATACTGAAGCAGCTACGCACACTGTTCAATCCGGGGAATCACTTTGGTCAATTTCACAACAATATAATACATCCGTTGATGAGTTGAAGACGTTGAATCATTTGAATTCCAATCTTATTATCCAAAATCAGCAACTAGAAGTTTCGGGCGAGGGGAATTCAACTTCAAAAAATGGCATTCACATCGTTCAACCTGGAGATACATTATTTAAAATTAGCAGGGCATACAACGTAACGGTCGATCAATTGTTGGCCTGGAACAATATATCAACACCTAATTTGATTTATGCTGGTGATACAATTACGATATCGGCAGGAGCGGCACCCTCACAGCCAAAACCTGAAGTACAACAGGGGACACAAGATGTAGCTGGCGAGGCGATCCAAACAATGACAATGACGGCTACAGCCTATACAGCGTACTGTGATGGCTGTTCAGGCGTTACAGCGAATGGAACAGACCTACGTGCGAACCCGAACGCGAAGGTCATCGCAGTTGATCCAAGTGTCATTCCATTAGGTACAAGAGTATGGGTTGAAGGCTACGGTGAAGCAGTCGCAGCTGATACAGGAAGCGCTATTAAAGGCAATACAATTGATGTATTCATCCCATCTAAAGAAGGGGCGCTTGCCTGGGGCCGTAAATCAGTGAAAGTTACAATTCTAAAATAATAAGATAGATTGAGACCTTACGAGAATTTCTTCTCGTAAGGTTTTTATTATTTTTTGAAAGAAAGCAATATCAGTAATAAAGAAATAAAAGGTGGAAATATAATGATTGGGAAATCAACAGAAGCTTTCCCCGTTCTTATCTTAGTTACAGGGCTTGAAAATTGTGTTTTTACGCTATTTATTAACAAAAAATTATCATTTTATTTTTTCGAAAAATGTAATAAAATAGCACAAAAGTATTTGTTGTAGTACAATGGAAATTAAATATTTTCAATTTTAAACAAATTATTAATATATTAATTTTTCAATCTATTATATTATTTAGTATTATTAGAGATTTAAAGCGCTTAAAGCAGATAAAATATATTTGAAAATTATAAAAATATTGAATAGGATAATAGTTTAGTTATATAATAGGTTTTGTGTTTGTTATTTCCAAAATTGTATTGGTACAGATATAGAAATTATGTTAGGGGTTTGATGCAATGATTCGCTTTGAAAATGTAAACAAGCATTATGGAGATTTTCATGTTCTGCAAAATATTAACTTGGATATCAAAAAAGGTGAAGTAGTAGTAATTATAGGGCCATCTGGTTCGGGTAAGAGCACTTTGCTTCGTTGTATCAATCGGTTAGAAACGATTTCTGAAGGAGTGCTTGCTGTTAATGATATAGAAGTGAACAGCAAGAAGACGGATATTAATGAGTTACGTAAAAATATCGGAATGGTATTCCAGCATTTTTATCTGTATCCGCATAAGACAGTTTTGGAAAATATTATGCTGGCACCTATAAAAGTTTTGGGGAAAACAAAGGAAGAAGCTAAAAAGACAGCTTTATACTATTTGGAAAAAGTAGGTATACCAGATAAGGCGGATTCCTACCCTTCACAGTTATCAGGTGGACAGCAGCAGCGTGTGGCAATCGCACGAGGCCTGGCTATGAGTCCGGAAGTCATGCTGTTTGATGAGCCGACATCTGCCCTGGATCCTGAAATGATCGGGGAAGTGCTGGATGTTATGAAAAATTTAGCTCGTGAAGGGATGACGATGGTTGTTGTCACACACGAAATGGGCTTTGCGCGTGAGGTGGCAGACCGTGTTATCTTCATCGACAAAGGCCAAATTCTGGAGGATGCTAATCCGGAAGAATTCTTCACAGCGCCAAAAGAGGAACGTGCGAAGCTATTCTTAAGTCGGATTTTCAATCATTAATTTACGAAAAAGGGGGACATAAACATGTTGAAAAAGAAAAATTGGTTCATGCTTATGCTGGTTGCAGCTCTAACATTTGTGCTTGCTGCATGCGGCAGTGATGACAGTGAAGGTACTTCAGGTTCAGATGGTGACTCATCAGCATCTGCATTGGAAAAGGTGAAAGAAAATGACAAGATTGTATGGGGTGTAAAGAACGATACAAAATTATTCGGTCTAAAAAATCCATCGACTGGTGAAGTGGAAGGTCTGGATATCGATATTGCAAAAGAAATCACAGCAATTATTCTAGGGGATGCTTCAAAAGTGGAGTTCAAGGAAGTAACATCAAAAACACGTATTCCAATGCTTAATAACGGAGAAATTGATGCAATTATTGCAACAATGACAATTTCTGAAGAACGTAGTAAAGAAGTTGACTTCTCTGATGTCTACTTTGAAGCGGGTCAATCACTTTTAGTCAAGAAGGGTAGCCCAATTAAAAGTATCGAGGATTTAGATGCATCTACAAAAGTCATTGCAGTAAAAGGATCAACTTCAGCTCAAAATATCCGTGAAAAAGCACCGGATGCACAGGTCCTGGAATTTGAAAACTATGCAGAAGCGTTTACAGCATTGAAAGCGGGCCAAGGGGACACATTAACGACAGATGACTCAATTTTATATGGTATGGCTTCTGAAGATAACAACTATGAATTAGTTGGTGGGCAGTTCACTGAAGAGCCATATGGTATTGCGATGAAAAAAGGCAGCGATGATCTTGTCCAGGCAATAAACGATGCGCTTGCTGAATTAAAAGAAAATGGTAAGTATGATGAAATCTACGAAAAGTGGATTAACGTAGAATAATGGCAGTAGACGGGCAGACAGAGATTTTTCTTAAACTGTCAAAAAGTTTAAGAGGGTGTCTGCCTGTTTTTTCAAATAGGATGACAGGTGCATTTTCGTGATTGGCGGGATCGATGCACTTATTCTAAATTATTTTGGTTAGTTAATGGAGTGATAATGAATGCTTGATTTTACGATTCTTTCAGAGAACATGGATATGTTTTTAGAAGGTTTCAAAACTACATTGTTTGTAAGTTTTCTAGCACTTGTAGGTAGCTTTGTTCTTGGGACGATTTTGGCAATATTCCGTATTGCTCCGATTAAACCATTAAACTGGATTGGTGCGGTATATGTCGAATTTGTCCGGAATATCCCGCTGCTTATTATCCTGTTTTTCATTTTTACAGGATTGCCGGTATTCGAGGTTCGATTGAGTGGATTTGTTGCGGGTACGCTCGCTTTAACAATTTATACGGCAGCTTTTATTGCAGAAGCCATTCGTGCAGGTATTATGTCTGTACCAAAAGGACAAACAGAGGCAGCACGGTCATCAGGGTTAAACTATATTCAAACAATGTGGTACGTTATTTTGCCGCAAGCGATTAAAATTGTTATTCCGCCATTAGGAAACCAATTTATTAACTTGGTGAAGAACTCATCGATTTTAACAATTGTCGCTGCAGGTGAGTTGATGTATCAGGGTGACTTGATTTCTTCCCGTACATTTGTAACGTTCGATGTTTATATTTTTGTCGCGGTGTTTTATTTAATCATCACAATTCCTTTAAGCTTAGGTGTGAATTATTTGGAAAAACACCTTGCGAGAAGTAATTAAGGGGGTTATGTGAATGGATTTTATTGGAGCATATAGCCCAGATCATTTAATTTTCTTATTGAAGGGTTTTTGGGTAACAATCAAAATTGCTGCCATCTCTATTTTCTTCAGTTTCATTATTGGCGGTTTAATTGGTACATTGCGATATGCAAAAGTACCCGTTGTCTCGCAAGTTCTTGCTATATTGGTAGAGTTGATCCGTAACTTGCCGCTGCTGCTGATTATTTTCTTTGTATATTTTGCATTACCGGAAATCGGTATCAAATTCAGCATCGAGTGGTCGGCAATCATCGCTCTTACAGTCTTTGAATCAGCAATGGTCTCAGAAATCATCCGAAGTGGTTTGAACTCGGTACATAAGGGTCAGATTGAAGCGGGGCGTTCATCAGGGTTATCATACATTCAGACTTTATGGCATATCGTATTGCCGCAAGGTTTGCGTCGTATGGTGCCGCCTTTAGTTAGTCAGTTTATTTCACTATTGAAAGATACGTCGCTTGCAGTTGTCATTGCATTACCTGAACTCATGCACCACGCACAAGTAATCAATGCTCAAAGTATTAAATATATAGTACCGATTTTCTTATTGGTATCAGTGATGTACTTCGTTGTAAACTATGCTTTATCGATTCTGGCAAAACGTTTGGAATTGAAGGTGCAATAAAGATTGAGGCTCCTCCTTTGTGGAGGAGTTTTATTTGTTTCCATTACGATCGGTTCTGGAGTTATTAGCTACTGGTCCCGTAAACTCCTATGGTTTGGACGTCTTATTTTAATTACTGCCGTTTCTTACTAGGGTCATACATTTTGGATATTAAAGAGCGGGTTGTCTTCGGTATCATGTTTGTAATTCAGATTATTGGCGATAAAAAAGGTAAAGGGCCAAAAATGGCTCCTTCCTTAAAAACAGCCGGCTTATGTATTTGCATAAGCCAGCTGTTTTTGTTTAGATGGAGTAAAAGGAGGTTGACTTATGGATATTATTATTGCCTGTAATAAACAGCTCCCTATACGCTACTATCCAAACGAGGGTGTGTGGATTAGGAGAGGTACTCATTTCTCTGATCGCCGGCTTCCTTTTTTTGTAGAGATAGAAGTGGTCCATCAAGTCCAATGTCTTCATGACTATATTGCTGAAATTGAAAGCCAATATAAAACATTTGAACTGGAGGTCATTGTAAGGAATAAAGACTTTAAAAGCGCTGTAGAAGCGTTATTGTCCTATGGTTCTCTTGAGGAAGGGCGAATTTATATAGCGAAATAATATCAAGAAGAGATATGTTTAATACTTGTTATGCATAAGGTGAATAAAGGACTTGCATAAGAGGAAATTCCCTTGTATAGTTTAATTATTAGAAAATTCTAACTATAGGGGTGCAAGACATGACTGATTTATTGCTGTCACGCTTTGAAACATATTTGCTCGATGAGGAATTGGAAATGGAAACTGTGACTTCAGAAATGGAAGAGCAACAGGAATATTTGCCACAAGAACCACCACAATATCCACAAGGCTTCTTTTCAAGCTTGTAAGGGTCGGCGCTAGCCGGCTTTTTTTATTTGGAGAATACGTTTTAAAGAAGTGAGAAGGAATGCTGCTGTTTATTTTAAGAATACAAATTAATTGCGAAACCTGTAGCTCTTTCACATTATCTATAGGTGGCAGGTATGTTATGGATCAAGGTCGTTCGTATGTTGTAGTTGAGCGACGTGGATGCAATTCGTCCGTGGTTAGGACTTTTTATAAGGGAATAGGCAAGTTGCGCTAAACTTTCAAAAATAGTTATGTATAATATAGAAAGTGAATTCAAAAAATTCGAGGTGCTAATAATGAAGCAAGTAGCGGCAGAGACGGATATAATTTTAGAATGGTTTGAACATTTCCATACTCACCCTGAAGTAAGTTGGAAGGAATTTAATACAACGAAGAAGATTGCTACCATCCTTGATGAAATGAATGTTCCTTACCGAATGTTCGATGATGTGACAGGACTTGTTGCGGAAATTGGATCAGGAGAAGAAGTAATCGCAGTACGGGCGGATATTGATGCCTTATGGCAGGAAGTAAATGGTGTAATGCAGGCAAACCACTCTTGTGGACATGATGCGAATATTACGATGGTGTTAGGTGCTTTAAGGCGGTTGAAGGAAATGCAGCTAAAAAGTCGTGTACGTTTCATTTTCCAGCCTGCAGAGGAAACAGGAGGCGGTGCGCTTTCTATGATTAAGCGGGATGTGTTGAAAGATGTAACACATTTATATGGAGTACATTTGCGCCCCGCAGAGGAGCTTCCGCTTGGAAAAGTGGCGCCGGCTATTCATCATGGGGCCGCTGTGTTCCTAGAAGGAACTGTTCATGGGGTAGATGCGCACGGGGCTCGTCCACATCAGGGGAAGAATGCTATTGATGTGGTTTTTGCCATCCAGCAGATGATTCAAACACTTCATATTGACCCATCGGAAATTTGTTCTGCCAAGCTGACGAAAATTGTGGCGGATGGGGGCAGTGTGAACATTATCCCAGGAAAAGCTACCTTCTCTATAGATGTAAGAGCACAGAAAAATGAAGTGATTAAAGAACTGCAGAAACGTATAGAAAAAGGATTCGGTCATATTGCATCTATGTTTGATGTAGATATTCAATGGAAGTGGCTAGATTTAACACCGGGTGCAGAAGTGTCAGAGGAGGCAGCAAAAATAGCAGAGCTTTCTATTATCGAAGCATGCGGCTTGGATTATTTAGCGCCTGCAGTGATCACGCCGGGAAGTGATGATTTCCATTACTATACAGTTAAACAACCTGCCTTAAAGGCTACCATGATTGGTGTCGGAGCAAATTTGGTGCCGGGGCTGCACCACCCAAATATGACATTTAATAAAGACGCATTACAAATAGGAGTAGACGTGCTAACGGCTACATTAAAAAACGCAGCAAGAGGAAAAGCAGAATGAAAATTAAACAAGTAGAAATCTTTGCAATCGATTTACCATTAATTGAACCATTTATTGTAAGCTATGATACGTACCCTTCTATGCCGTCAATCATTGTAAAAATAACGACAGCATGCGGCCTTGTGGGCTGGGGAGAATCAGTACCTGATGACCATGTAACAGGTGAAACTTTTGAGGGCACATATGCTGTATTGAAGCATCGGCTTGGACCAAAGCTGATTGGGCAAAACCCGATGGAATTTGAAAAGATTCATGAGCTCATGGACAGCTTGGTGAAAAATGCACCTGCTGCAAAGGCAGCAATTGATATTGCATGCTTTGATGTAACTGGGAAAAAGCTGAATGTACCGGTCTACCAACTTATTGGCGGACGCTATCATGAGAAATTTCCGATTACTCATGTATTGAGTATCGGTGAACCGGAAAAAATGGCTGCCCAGGCAGCAGAAAAAGCAGCAGAAGGCTACCGCTCCTTTAAAATGAAGGTAGGCCGTGATGTAGCTAGCGATGTGGAGCGTATCCAGGCAGTACGTGCCTGTGTCGGTGAAGAAATCGCAATCCGAGTGGATGTGAATCAGGGATGGAAAAATAGCGGCAATACCCTTCAGGCATTAAGTCAGCTGCAGTCGGCGGGACTTGACTGGCTGGAGCAGCCGGTTATTGCGGATGATATCGATGCAATGGTCGAAATTAAATCAAAAACAACTGTACCTGTTATGATTGATGAGGGCCTTTGCGGAATGCGTGATATGCGGGAAATTATCGCAAAAAGAGCAGCTGATAAAGTAAATATTAAGCTGATGAAATGTGGAGGAATTTACCGAGCAGTACAACTGGCTGCTATGGCAGAAATGGCAGGAATGGAATGCCAAATCGGTTCCATGCTGGAATCTTCCATCGGCTCAGCAGCTGGGTTCCATGTAGCTTTTTCGAAAAAAGTCATGACAAGTGTCGAATTGACAGGACCGTTAAAATTCTCTAAGGATATCGGCAATTTGCGTGAGAGCTATCGTATTCCATTCATTGAACTTGGCACAGGGATAGGGTTAGGTGTAGAAATTGATGAGACAGCATTGATTGAGCTGACACAGTATTCGGATGTGGTATGTTAATGTTTACTCATCGATTATTGAAGAAACTAGACCTTGAGGCTGTTCAGATGCTCCAGCAGGATGTGTGCGCGGCGCTTGAAGATCCGGATATCCTGCAGCCGCTGAGTGAAGCAGAACTTGTACATATTCTGCGTGGTAACGGCGTAATACTCGGTGTTTTTGCAGAGGAACGGCTTGTAGCATTTCGCGCTCTGTTGAAGCCAGAAGCTGACGAGGAAGAGCACCTTGGCCGGGACGTGGGAGCAGTTGATCTTTCAAAAGTGCTTTATCAGGAAATTTCCAATGTTCATCCCCATTACAGGGGGCATGGTCTGCAAAAGCTGATGGCTGGCTGGATTATGAAGGAAGTAGATATAGCACATATCGACTGGGTCTGTGCGACAGTCATGCCGTATAACATCGCAAGCTTGAAAGATAAATTTGGGCAAGGAATGTATGTATATGCCCTGAAATTCAAATACGGTGGCAAGTTACGCTATGTATTCGGTAAGAATTTACATGTCTCTCGTCAATTTGGTGATGAGCAGGTAGCTGTATCGATGCAGGATACTGAAAGGCAGCAGCAGCTATTAGCAGAAGGCTTTGTTGGGACAGAGATGAAACCTGCCGGCGCTGATTGGGCTGTAGTATATAAAAGATAAAAATAGAGCGATTCTCGACTTGAGAGAATCGCTTTTTTGTAAAGAAAAAAGACACTTGAATTTTACTAAATATTATTTGACCGGACAGAAACCGCATGCCATAAGGCCGGGAACATCTTTTGAAAAACAGCAGCTTTTCCGTACAGGGACATTGATGAGCTGTGAAGGGTTCAACCCACCTGTATATGACTTGAACAAGGACTTCTGTGAGAAAGTACTCCACACTTTTTCACTTTCTAAGATTTCCAGGTCTTCGAAAGCTCGATCTGCAAGTGCGGGATTTTCAAGCAATGTATGATAATGCCACAACATATAGCCAAAAATATTTTCCCACAGTGTTAAGGGAGAAATCGTTGTTGTTTTTCTTAATTGCTGAATGATTTCATAGCATTGCTTATAAAGAATATTTGTAATAACACGCTCTCGTTCGTCATCTTCTACATAGCGAAAATCGGTTGCCGTAATGAAAGTACCTAGTGTGCGCATGCCATATTCCTCTACTACTGCAAAACGAATATCCTTAAAATTACCATCCCATACTTCGTCATAAGCGGCCAGCATATAAAATTGCATTGCTACAAACATTCCATAACGACGTCCAAAATGAGAGACGGCAGCTGCTTCTGTCGCAGCGCCTGTAACTCCCATTAATAGATTACGGAAATCTGTCAGATAAAAATCCTTTTGTATATTTGCCAGCGTGAAGAGGGGTCTTGACGGCTCTTCTGTATAAATACTGTATGAATTTAATTGGCGTATTTGATCATAGGAAAGTGCAGGCATAATGATCACCTTTCAAAAATAGTTATATGTATAGTGTAACATTTCCTGCTATACAAAACGTAGTAAATGAATTAAAATGTATAAAACATATAAGGGAGGTTGGTTTTTAATGCCACAATTACCTGTATCCATTCCAAGACCTTTAGTAAGGACAAATCAGTGGGTAATTTTTTCATCTGTTGTCCTGACGTGGGTAACAGGACTATATGGAATTTTACTAATCCCGTTTATCGCTAACCTGCTTGGTTTCTTAATTGGCTTCAATCCTATTATGCGGGCAGCAAAGTTTTTCTTGAAAAAGAACAAGAAAGACTATGTTCCGGAGGATGCACAGCAGCAACGCTTTAATTCCATTATTGCTACAACTTTTTTAGGCGGAGGCTTTATAGGATTTGCTGCTGGTTTTCCTGTAGTCGGTTATGTATTCACCGTTATGGTGGCAGTTGCTTCATTTGTAGCTATTTTAGGCTTTTGTGTGGGATGTTTTATCCATTTTCAATGGAATCAACATATATACAGAAGAAAACAAAAACGCCTGCTGAAAGAAAATTAAAAAAACTATCAGAAAATGTATTGACGAAATAATTGATAACGATTATCATTATCATATAAAGAGTACCACTTGCAAAACAGTGCGAGTGTACTTGAACTTTAGCTGCTTTTCTCCAGGAGTGTGCTAGTTCATAAAAATGTTCTAAACCCCCCTCATTTTAGAACATTCACACCTTATGGCAGTTGCCATGATGATTTGTTTTCACCCTTTATTTTTAACGTTTCTCTTTATAGAAGAGAAACCCACTTACGCCAAAATCTTTCGATAAGATTTTGGCGCTTTTTGTTCTTTACGAAGATTCGATGTCTTCGAGATGCATTTTTTTTGCTACAAGCATCGTATGATAGCTATGCATCACCATCCCTGCAATGATTACTCCTACACCAGCTAATGCAATGGATGATGGCAGTGCAATCCCGAGCAGAAGCATTTCACCAGCCATGACAAATAGTACTTCTGTCGACTGGGTTGCTTCAACAGCAGCGAGCTTTCCTTGATCGGTACGAGCACGATCTGTGGCAATAAAAAATAATGTTGTAGCAATGACACCTGAACTTACAGCCACTAGCAGGCACTGGAATACTTGCGAGCCTGTCGGTAACCCGACTGTTAGAAGGGCCCAGATTGCCATGATAATCCAGGCAGGCATAGAGGCAATTGTCATACCTAGCACACGCTGGAATGTATCAAGACGTCCATTACATACCTCCATCATTTTTCTGTTCCCAAGGGGGTAGGCAAATGCTGCTACTATGACCGGCAATACCCCTAAAAGAATAGTTTGTAGAGAGGCTGTATTTGCCTGTGGAATTTGTATAAGCAGTATACCAATTAATATAACAGCAGAAATAGCTAAAGAAATAAGCGGAATTTTATGCCGCACTCCTGTACTTGTCAGGAATAGGGGAGCAAGCAGAACACCTGCTACGATCGTAAATTGCCATGTCCCTGAAACGAGCCAGCCTGGACCAAATGCAGCAGCAAATGTAAGAGGGGCATAGAACAGGACAAAGCCTACAAAGCTCCAGCCGAGCCAAGGAATTGGTGCCTGCCTTACTTCCTCAGCCAAAGGCCTGAATCCTCCGCGCATCCAAACAATTGCGATTAAAAACGGCAGCATAAAAAAGTAGCGCAGTGAGGCACTCCAAAGCCAGCTTCCTCCCTCAAGTTCCATAGAATGATTAAAGATAAAGGTAAAGCCAAAAAAGAATGCGGCAAGTATACCGATAGCGATTTCTTTCACTTGTTGCACCTTCCCTCTGAAAATTCAGTCAAATCGATAGAATATAAAAGCGAAGTGTCAAAACACTTCGCTTAAACACGTATTATAAACTTTTCATTGAAAATTTCAACCTATTTTTGTTCAAATAGTTTGACAATTTCCAAAATTACTTCTGCAGCCTTTTCCATTGTTTCGCCCGACACATATTCGAACTTTCCGTGCATATTTTCTCCACCTGCAAAAATATTCGGTGTTGGCAATCCCATGAAGGAAAGCTGGGAGCCGTCTGTACCTCCGCGAATAGGTTCAACTATTGGGGTGATGCCAAGCTTATGCATTGCCTCTTTAGCGATATCTACAATTTCCATAACAGGTTCAATTTTTTCACCCATATTATAATATTGGTCTTCAATTTCAACCTTGATTGCCTGCTCGCCATACGCCGCTTTAATTTGTTTTTCGGCTTCTAGCATATGTGCTTTTTTCGCTTCGAACTTTTCGCGGTCATGATCACGGATGATATAGGATAATTCAGCTTTTTCAATACGGCCATTGAAGCTCATCAAGTGAATGAAACCTTCATATCCTTCTGTTTTCTCAGGTACTGCATCCTGCGGCATCAGGTTCTGGAATTTAACCGCCATTGTTGTAGCATTTACCATTTTATCTTTTGCAGAGCCCGGGTGCACGCTAGTGCCATAAGTCGTTACTTTTACACCTGCAGCATTGAAGCTTTCGAATTGAAGTTCACCTAGCGGCCCGCCGTCCATTGTATAAGCATAGTCAGCATTAAATGCCTCTACGTCAAATTTATGAGGTCCACGCCCGATTTCTTCATCTGGTGTAAAGGCAACGCGAATTTTACCGTGTTTGATTTCTGGATGTTGAACTAAATATTCCATTGCTGTCATGATTTCAGCGATACCCGCCTTATCATCAGCTCCAAGTAAAGTTGTTCCATCTGTTGTAATTAAAGTTTGTCCCACATAGTTCTTTAAATTTGGAAAATATTCTACTGACATTGTCAGCTCTTCATTTAGCTGTATGTCTTTGCCGTCGTAATTATTGATACGCTGCGGATTAACATTTGTCCCGGTAAAATCAGAAGTCGTATCAACATGGGCTAAGAAACCAAGTGTCGGTACAGGTTTATCTGTATTAGCAGGAAGTGTCGCAAATAGATAGCCGTTTTCATCCAATGTGATTTCTGTCAGGCCAATATCAGCCAGCTCTTCTTTTAGCACATGAAGCAAGTCAAACTGCTTTTGTGTAGAAGGTGTTGTTGTACTGCCTGCATCTGATTGTGTATCAATTTTAGCGTAGCGAATTAAACGTTCAATACATTTTTCTTTCATGAATTGTACCTCCTTGAAATGGTATATTTAGTGTACCACTTTATTTCGCTTTTCGGAATATTGTGTAACACTTAGGGCTATGAAAATTTGTGCCCCATAGTAGGTGAACATGATCAGCTCATGATCATAGGGAACGTCCATTATAAATTTATTGATCGCCAGGATGCTATCGGATGCAATAAAAGAAAGAGCGCCAATTTTGGCAAATAAGGCTCCTGTCTTAAATGACATCCAGCCCATCGTTAAAATGACACTAATATAGGCAAATACAGCAATCGCTAGAACGGTCTCACCTTGGCTGAACAGCGTACTGCACATCCAAATCGCCATTGAAGTTCCGTAAAAAAGCAGAACTATCTTTATACCGGTTGGCACGCGCTCTTTCCCCTCTGAAAAGGCAGCAATATAAAAAATATGGCCGATCAAAAAGCTCGTTAACCCAATAATGAACCATTGAAGCGTATAGTCACCAATCGCGCAAAATAGGAGGCCCACACATACAAGTGCATAGTATCTTGCTGTACGAACACGAGTCAAGAAGGCAAAAAGAATGATTAGTACCATGGGAATGAGTTTGAAAACCATTTTTGTCTCTGGTGGAATGGTATCAAACAAAAGTACATAATAAAGCCCAAAAATAACAGCGATGATCAGTAAGATAGTGCGCATGAACAGCCTCCTTATGAAGAATGAGATAATAGCCATTAATTATAAATATGAAACTTTTTAACTGTTTAGTCCGTATAAAAGGTAACTAGAAAGGATGATTCGAATGAGTCAATTATTCATTATTTCAGCTATCGCGTCAGTAATTATCACTATTTTACTCGTACCGGTGACAAAAAAGTTTCCGAAAGTAGAGCTGACATCAAAGCAGCATGGGATAATAGCGGTTTCTGTTTTAATTGTTAGTTTTATTTCGACGTTTTTTATTGTTTATGTATCAAAAATTGATCTCCAATGGACAATTTTTCTTTATGTCTTACCCGTAATTGCTCTTGCTGGAGCCATTTTTTCAGCAGGTCTGGAAAGAAAAGTGAAGTCTGCGGCGGTATTAGCAAGTATCCTTGCTGTAGCTTACTTGCTAAGTGCGCCGCTGTTTAATGCTGAGGAAAAATACGAATCAGCAAAAATGGCTGAGGATGTAGAAATCCAGGCATTTGATGAGACACAGACACCGGCAAGTGTACCACCCAAATATGTGAAAAATAAAATGAAAAAAGCTTTTGGGCAAGTACCCAATACTAGCTTTTACGAATTAGGGAATTTACAGATCCAGAAGGTGAACGGTGAGTATGTATATATAGCACCGGTTGAATTTTCAGGGCTGTTCAAATGGTTTAATGGGAAAACAACACCAGGTTACTTTATGATGAGTGCCACAGATGCAAATGAAAATCCGAAATTTGTTCAACAAGAAATGGCCTACGTGCCGTCCGCCTTTTTGAACAAAAATCTGGAACGTCATATGCGTTTGCAGTATCCGGCACTGATTTTCTATGGGGCACCACAGCTTGAAGTGGATGATGATGGTAAGCCTTATTACATTCGCTCATATGGAGAGTTCATTTCTGCACGTAGTGGATTTGATGTAAAAGGGGTTATTTTAGTAGATGCAGCTACTGGTAAATCAGAAAAAATTGCATTAGCGGATGTTCCTGATTTCATCGATGGTGCAGTGTCCCCTGAAACAGTAAGTCTGCAAAACAGCTACTACGGTAACTATGTACATGGTTTCTGGAACAGTGTATTTGGTAAGAAAGATGTTAAGCTGCCGTCGGACGAGGGAACGGAGGCCAATGTGTCACCGATCTTTACAGAAGATGGGCAAATGTACTACTTCACTGATTTTACTAGCCCAAAAGAGGGCGTAGACTCGATGCTTGGCTATTCATTAACAAATGGACGGACGGGCGAAGCGATATACTATACTGGGAATCTGGAAGAATCCTATATGGATTCACAAGGAGCACTAGACATTATTGAGAAGAAATTTATTGAGAAGAAGTGGGAGGGCGAAATGCCAATCCTGTATAACTTCTATGGAGAAGCTAGCTGGCTGACCGCTGTACTCGATTCAAATGGCTTCCTGCAGAACTATTTCATTGTCTCAGCAGCCAATCCTGAAATCTCTGCTTATGCCTCTACGCCGAACGAGGCGCTGAAATTATATAAAACAGCGTTATCCCGAGGAGGAAGTACGGTTGAAGGTTCCTCAGATGCAGAGGAAGCACGCATCACAGGCGAAGTGATCCGTGTATATAAGGAGCGGGCTGGAGATTTTACCATGGTATCATTCCTGTTAGCGACAGGGGAAAACTTTATTGTTAGCACGGAAACCGTGCCGCTAGCCATTTATATGGAAGCAGGGGATGCAGTGAGCGTAACCTATTTAGCGACAGGCGAGCAGTTCCTGCCGGTTAAGGATGTAACGATTACAGAATTACCAGTCCAGGAATAGAGGAAAACTACCTCGAAAGTAAGTGATCTACTTGCTTTCGGGGTTTTTTCTATGCTGAAAATAATAGGACAGGAGAAAATATCAGGGGTGGCTTACTTAAGACAATTTTTTATATCGAGCCGCGTAGACAGCTTGTTTTGAGTATTGAGATATTAGGCGTGCGTTTCAATATAATCCAGCATTTTTTGTTTGCGCTTTTCTACATGCTCTGTTTTATAAGGTTTCAAATCAAAGAAACGCTGCTCCTGTTCAGCTAGAATAGCACGTTCCTGAATGAATCGGCTTTCCGGCTCCTTGTTAAAAATATAGTTCAGGTGGAAAACCTGCAGCAATGCCACTTCAGGGCTCTCTAAGTTTGCGACGAATTTTAAATTCCAGACCGATGTATAGGAAATATACTGGTGAATATAGTCGGTAGCCAATTGATATTTTTTTGAATCGATATGCGGCAGAATCGTTTGATGCACCTTTGACAAAGCAATATTAATGTCTGCGATGGATAAATAATATTTTCGCACATTCTGGAGATGCTGTTTTTCAAGTGAATTGGCTACATGTTTATTTGTATACATACGAAAAGTCCTTTCTTACATCTTTTTCGTTGCTACTATTTTATCAAAAGGTAAGGTTAGATTTCAGTAAAAAGGCGAAATTAACAGGCCTTACATCTTGTTAATTTCGCTTTTAATAGATGTATAAGATCTTTTTGTTACTTCCAAGTGAATCCTTTTGTTTCCAGGAATTCTTTTATAAATGGGCGTTTTTGATCAATTAAGAAATCAGCCATTTGTTTTGTCCAGTTCGCCATCTTTTGGTTGGATGAGCGGCTGGCGTAGTAAGCTTCCATTGTTGCATCATACTCATCAAGAAGTGTATCGTATTTCTCTTCATCATAGCTATTTTCATGCAGGACAGCGGCTACAGGTAGGCGGGGTTTTGTTTCGTTTCGTTTTGTTGGCTTGCCAATTGTCATAGCAAATAACGGGAATACATAATCAGGAAGATTGAATAGCTCACTAATTTCCTTCGGATTGTTTCGTGCGCCGCCGATATAGCATATTCCATAGCCTTCAGATTCAGCCGCGACGACAAAATTCTGCGCAAATAAGGAAACATCCGCTACACCGACAAGAAGATTTTCTGCAGAGTCCACGACGATGTCAACACCATTTTTGTTACCAGCTCTTTGCAGGCGCTTGAAGTCTACACAGAATAAGAAAGAGGCACCTGCTGTTTGGAACTGAAATTCATTTTTTGACAGCTCGCCTAACTTTTTCTTTTTTTCATCATCTGTCACCCAGATGACACTATACGCTTGTACAAAGTGAGAGCTGGCGGCCATTTGTGCGGTTTCAATTAGATCGATTACCGTTTCACGAGAGATTTCTTCTCCTGTATATTTACGGACAGATGAATGGTTTTTTAAAAGTTCTTTTGTTTTGTTCAATTTATTTTCCCCCTCTACAAAAAATAAGCTTAAAGGAAATACCTTTAAGCCCATCTTATAATATTTTTCTATAGTAATCCAATCCAGTGCCAGCAGGCTGCACTAATTGTGGGGAAGCAGATCAACGGGATACGAGGATTCAGGAAAATAAAGCCGATAACTGCCTTCCACCTGAAGCAAAATTGTACCTAGAGAATTTTTGGTAGTAAAAACAGTAATGATGTCCAGGGCGTCACTTTCCCGCATTCGCCGTATTTATACTATTTGCGAATGGTTAGTAATGCCTTACGGTATCAGCTAATGTAGTAATATAAGCTTGCACCCCTTTATATGCGAAACTTTTATACGGTAGTAATGATGTAGTGGCAATGTAAAGGTAGTTATTTGTATTTTGCAGGCATATTCAAAAGGGGATATATAGAGCTTTGAATTGCTTATTTATCCTGTAATCCAGCATAAAGCATGCAGCAGGAAAATTAAAATCAGAAGATTTTAAATTAATAGTTGACTAATCAGATTAACCTGTTTTATACTGTGAAACAATAGATGGAACATGAATCATAAACTCTTATCAAGAGCGGCGGAGGGACTAGGCCCTGTGATGCCCGGCAACCAGTAATGACTTACAAAGGTGCTAATTCCTACAGATTCGAATCGGGATCTGAAAGATAAGGGGAGGAAAACTTGCTCATTCGCAGCCCTCTTCTTATTTGAGAAGAGGGCTTTTTGGTGCTCATTTGTACAAAGGCCCTTTTCCAAATAGAGTGCGGGGAGTTTTCCATATCCTCCTCGACCGATTGTCCATCGAGTATACATTTAGGAGGAAGATATCCATGTCACAAAAGCCAGAAACGTTATTATTACACGGCGGGCAAAAGCCAGACCCTGTTACAGGAGCCATCGCTGTACCAATTTATCGTACAACGGCCTATGCATTTAAAGACACTGCTCATGCACAGCGCCTTTTCGCACTTGAGGAGCCGGGGAATATTTACTCACGTATTATGAACCCGACAGTAGGGGCGTTTGAGGAGCGTATTGCATTGGTGGAAAAGGGAACTGCAGCAGTAGGCCTGTCATCAGGTGCAGCTGCCATTGCCTTCTCTATTTTGAATGTTGCCGGTGCCGGCGATGAAATTGTATCAGCTGGTTCGCTTTACGGAGGAACATATAATTTATTTGCTACTACATTGCCAAAGTACGGTATTACGACAACATTTGTGGATGAACGAAATCCAGAAAATTTCCGCTCTGCCATTACAGAAAAAACAAAAGCAATCTTTGCCGAGACAGTCGGAAATCCAAGCTTAAACATTTTGGATATAGAAGCGGTTGCAGCAATTGCCCATGAACATGGACTGCCATTGATTATTGATAACACGTTCCCTTCTCCATATGGTGCAAACCCAATTGATTTCGGGGCAGATGTCGTCGTTCATTCAGCTACGAAGTGGATTGGCGGACATGGAACAACAATCGGCGGAGTCGTTGTCGATGCTGGAAAATTTGACTGGACACAAGGACGTTTTCCCGGTTTTACAGAACCGGATGCAAGCTATCACGGAATCCGTTACGGCGTAGATGTACCAAATGCGGCGTTCGCAACAAAACTGCGTGTACAGCTGCTGCGTGATTTCGGGCCGACACTGTCAGCGGATTCTGCTTTTAACTTTATTCAAGGGTTAGAGACGCTTCATCTGCGTATAGCCCGCCATAATGAAAATGCCTTAAAGGTTGGGGAATATTTAAAGAGCCACTCATTTGTGGATTACGTAAATTACCCAGGCTTTGAGGAATTTACATCCCATCATTTAGCAAACAAGTATTTGAAAAATGGTTACGGCTCTATTCTCTCATTTGAGATTAAGGGAGGCCGCGTTGCAGGACGTGAATTAATTGATAATGTAGAGCTGTTCTCTCATGTGGCGAATGTCGGTGATGCCCGTTCGTTAATTATTCATCCAGCATCTACAACGCACCAGCAGCTGTCGGCAGAAGAACTGAAAATTGCAGGAGTATCCGAAGGGCTCATTCGCCTATCAATCGGTCTCGAAAATGTAGAGGATATTATCGCTGATTTAGAGCAGGCGCTAGCAAAAGTGCAAAGACAGGTGTCTGCCAGCGTTTAATTTCTTTTAACAAAAGAAAGTTATTTCTATAGGTGGAAATGCAAGGGGCGGACTTACAGCACTTTTTCACTGGATTCCTGAATGATCCTATTAAAGGGAAGCAAATACCGGAGTGATGCAAATCAAATAGGCGTTCTGGAAGAGAGCTGTTTTAGGCTCGCTGCATCTTGCCATAATGTTTTATACTGCCTCATTCGGCAAAAGAAAGCGGCGGCTCCGTGCCATTTCACGGAGAGCCATCGCTTTTCAACAGTAAATTCAATTCATAGTAAGTTTATAAGTTTTATTGACAATAGCTGTGATATTCTGTAAGATAAAAACAACTTTAAAACCTACCAATAAACTCGGGAAAGCATCTTGTGTTTTTACTCGAGTGATAAATCACATAAGTGTATGAATAAAAGGAGAGTTGAAAATGGGCAATGTCTACAGTGCACAACATGTCGCAGCTTATTTTATATATGAATTGAATGAAGTCCACACTTTTGTAAACCAAATTTCTATCCAACATTTATTAGGGCAGTTCAATGCTATATGGAAAAAAGCATTTGGACATGACGCTTTTTTAGAGGAAACATACAATCTTACATCTGCTGAATATGTTGTAAAGGAAGTGTATGATGCATATAAAGAGTTAGGAACAGATCATATTTCATTACCAGCAAAAGAGTGGTATTTAAAATATGGAGAATTCCAGCTTGTGCACCGTACATATGGTATACCGCCCTTTACACAAAAAGAGGAAATGATTGCTCGAAAAGTACTTGATCGCTATCGCACATCTGTTGAGGGAATCAATATCGCGGTGTAGCTGCTTAAACATGCGCAGAAGTATAACAAGGAAGTGCCGATTGAAGTTCACTTTATCAGCTATTTTAAAAGCATCCGATGGGGGTGCTTTTGTTTTTTAGAGCTCCTTTTAGTGCCGCGGAGCTATTTGGCAGGCCTGATTTTCCTAATAACACTCTGTAAATATGGCAGAATATGCATGATAGGAGAAGATGTAAGGGGTTTCGTGTACATTTTACAAAAACAAATGTTTTCCTAGAGGAGATTTCCCTTGTTTTCGTTTATAATATAAGATAGAATTTTTTATATAAAATTATTAGAATAGTGCGTTTATATAGATTTTCTGAAGACTTTGGAGGAGACAGATATGGCAGTAATAAAGGCGGCCATCCTAGGATTTGGCACAGTAGGGCAAGGAATTTATCATATCTTAAATGAAAAGCGAGAAGCACTGCGGGAAAAGCTGGGCGTAGAATTAGAAGTGACGAAGATTTTAGTTCGGGATACTTCAAGCGAGCGGGTTCCAGGGACGAAACATTTATTGACAGATAATATCAATGAGGTATTTGCCGAGAAAGGCATGCAAGTAGTATTCGAGGCGATCGTTAATGAAGAGCCGGCATTTTCCTATTTAAAACAGGCAATAGAAAACAAATGCCATGTGGTGACAGCGAATAAAGTGATGTTTGCTAAAAGAGGGATGGAGCTTCAAGAGATGGCGAAACAAAATGGTGTATTTGTAGGGTATGAAGCAACGGTTGCCGGCGGGGTCCCTGTGATTAAGACGTTGAAGAATATTCTCCTTGTTAATGATGTGAGCTGCATTCAGGGAATTTTAAATGGGACGACAAACTATATGCTAACAAAAATGCGTAAGGAAGGGTGGAACTTCGAGGAAGCATTGCTGGAAGCACAGCGTCTCGGCTATGCAGAAGCAGATCCGTTCAATGATATTTCAGGACAGGATGCGTTTAAAAAGTTAATGGTACTGTCTGATTTGGCCTTTGGTGAACAGCCAGACTGGTCAGAGGTCGAGGTAATTGGTATTGACACAATTTCGACAGAGGATGTGAAAAATGCCACAGAACACGGAATGCGATATCGGCATGTAGCGGAAGTGGAACGACAGGCAGGCGGTAAAATCGCAGGGAAGGTAGCGCCTATGCTTGTAGACAGGGAGCATCCTTTATTCCCAATTGATGATGTCTTTAATGCAGTAGCTATAGATACAAATTATATTGGCACATTAACAGTGACAGGTCCCGGAGCTGGTATGTATCCGACTGCTTCTGTCATGGTAGAGGATTATGCAGAAATTATCGGTAAGCGCGCCGGATTTGTAGTGACGATTTAATTTCTTTCAGCTAGCAGCCGCTAAAATTTCTCTAAAGCGGTGAACTGAGGACAGAGACACCTTTCTTGGCTCGGGCTGCTGAGGGTGTCTGTTGTTTTGAATAGTTATAAAGATTCGGAACAGGCCATTAAAAGAAAATCGGACCATCCATTAGAAAAGGATGGTCCGATTTTTTCGTGTGCAGTAAATAGTACTATTCATCTAGAGTACAGTGCGAAGATACGTTTTATATCCAAGCCTTTCGCCTGCGCATAGCGTAGTTAAGCAGGCATGGCATCAGCTTTTTAGGCATGCTGGAAAGCAATGTCAGTTAGTCTTCATCTTTTACATCCACATCATCTGGAATAGGTGTACTCCGCCAAATTTCAATTTCCTCTTTAATGCGTTCGAGCTGCTCATGATACGCATCGAACTGCCTGCTATTAATCAAGAACTGTTCTCCGTCATGGACGGCTTTAATGCGGCCATTGTAAATGTAATGCAGAATTTGATGCTCAGGCATGCCAATATCTTTAGCAGTCTCTTCCACTGTTTTATACATTTTGATGACCCCCATTTCCAATATAATCTTGCCTTTATTATAACATGGGAATCGAAAAAAAAAGTTTATATTGAATTTATATTCGTCCGGTAAGATACAAAGTGGAATTTGAACAAGGAGGAGAAGAACACAGTGAAAAAGCTTTTATATCCAATAACTGACTGGGTTTCAACAAAGCGTGGGATGTGGATTACAATCATTGGCTGGCTTGTACTGATGATCGGTCTAAGTGCGGGTCCGAAGCTGGGTGATCATAAAGTAACAAACTTCCAGTCACTTCCTGAAGAAGCGCAGTCTATTATTGCAGAAAATAAATCAGAGGAATTATTCCCAAATGACCAGGGAACTCCTGGTATACTAGTCTTCCATAATGAGGAAGGGAATATTGAACTGGATGAGGTCAAACAAGTATTAAATACTATTATTAATGAAGATATTGAGGGCATAGAAACAATTGTTGATATTTCAGCCATGCCGGAACAGGCATTAGCGGCATTCACCTCGGAGGACAAATCGACGATAATTGTGCCGATGAATTTAGAGGCGGACCTTGGTAACTCCGATTATTCGGAAATCAATGATACAGCTTCCGAAATTGGAAACGAAGCAGCGAAAAATCTAGAGCTGGACTTCTACATTACCGGCCCAGCAGGTATTGCTGGTGATACGACAAAGCTCTTTGAATCTGCAGACCTACAACTGCTATTTGCGACAATCGCCATTATTCTAGTGCTGTTGATTGTGATTTATCGTTCACCGCTGCTTGCATTCATTCCGTTGCTTGCAACAGTGATTGTCTACCAGGTCGTGAACCAGTCGGTAGCGCTGATGGGAGCAGGCGGGTTAGAGATCAACAACTCGACAACTTCCATTATGAGTATCCTGCTGTTTGCAGCCGTTATTGATTATTCATTGTTCGTATTCTCGCGTTATCGGGAAGAACTGAACCACTATGAAAGTAAATATGAGGCAATGAAGTATGCAATGCGTGCAACAGGGGAGCCGGTCTTCTTTGCAGGCGGTACAGTCCTTGCAGCGATGCTCATTTTATTCTTTGCGGATTTCCGTGATTATCAGAACTTTGCACCAATCTTTGGCTTAGCGATGTTTATTATCATACTAGCCTCCATTACACTAGTACCTGCCCTGTTTACATTGTTTGGTCGTAAAGCATTCTGGCCGAAAGTACCGAAATACGGCGAACAAAAAGAAGTGAAGCATGGTATATGGGGAGGGGTTGCGAAGTTTGTCGTTAACAAGCCTGGTCTTTCAGGCGGACTGGTAGCCATCTTTATGTTGATTACGGCATTGAATGTCTTTAACCTGGATTTTGAATTTAATTCTGTGAAAAACTTTCCGGAAGATTTACCTTCAAGGGTAGGATATGAAATCGTAGAAGAAGAATTCAACAAAGGTGACCTGGCCCAAACAACAGTCATTCTTGATGGTGCAGAGGCACTTACAGAAGAGGAAATTCAAGCATTCACTAATAAGCTGATAAGCTATGAAGAAGTTAACTCGGCGACATTAGCTGCTGCAACAGACGATCAAACAGCAGCAAAGGTTAATATCTCTTTAACAATGAACCCTTATTCGTCAGAGGCGATTAATTTTATAGAAGATTTACGTGAAGACACAGATAGCAGTATGAAAGGGTTAGAAATCGAGGCAGACGTCTACTATAGCGGTACGACGGCTAAGTTAGCTGATGAGCGAGACATTAACAACGGAGATATTATCAAAATTGTTATTTTGGAAACGCTGCTGATCCTTGTATTACTGCTTGCCTTAACACGTTCAATCAAAATGCCGATTTATATGATGGCAACGATTTTAATCTCCTATGTTTCGGCTCTTGGCCTAGGATTATTCCTTGTAGATGTGCTGTTTGGGTATGATGCTGTAAGTACACGGGTACCAGTGTATGCGTTTATCTTCCTCGTAGCGCTGGGCATTGATTATAACATCATATTAGTATCACGCTTCATGGAAGAGCGTAAGAACAAGAAAGTGAAGGATGCATTAGAGGTGGCCATCCGTAATACAGGCGGCGTTATTTCATCCGCGGGCTTAATTTTAGCGGCTACTTTTGCCGCGCTTACGACGATGCCGATTGCAGACTTGTTTATTTTCGGCTTCATGGTAGCGGTTGGAATTCTGATTGATACCTTCCTTGTACGCGGTATGCTGCTGCCATCGTTAATCCTATTTTTTGAAAAAGATAAATAAACCGCTCATACTCAGAGCGTGGAGGGATGATATGCGGATAATGGTCGTAGATGATGATCAGGATATTTTACAGCTTGTTTCAATCCACCTGACACGTGAAGGGTATGAGGTAGAGCGGGCAAGTGATGCACAGCAGGCACTCGATTTACTTGAGGAGAAAGACGTAGACCTTGCAATAGTAGATGTGATGATGCCGGGGATGAACGGGTTTGAGCTTACAAAAACTCTTACAAAAGATCTTGACATCCCGGTTATCCTTCTCACGGCAAAGGGACAGCTTGAGGATAAGGAAAAAGGTTTTATTGCCGGATCAGAAGATTATATTGTAAAGCCGTTTGAGCCAAAGGAGCTGCTATTCCGTGTCGCTGTTGTGTTAAGAAGATTTGAGCGTTCTATGGAGGCTTTAATAGAAGTAGGTAACCTTAAAATCGACCGCAAAAACTTTGAGGTAGTAATTAATCAGGAGACGATTATGCTGCCCATGAAGGAGTTTGAACTACTCAGCTTGTTGGCATCGAGGGCCCATAAAATAACCCAGCGTACGCTGTTGATTGAACAAACATGGGGAGCTGATTATGAAGGTAGTGAAATGACGCTCAACACCCATATTAATCGTATTCGGGAACGTCTGAAGCGTTACGGGGCGACGGTTGAAATATACACAGTACGAGGAATCGGCTACAAATTAGAGGCGAATAAATGAAAACATTGTATAGGCAGTTTATTAGTGCTACGATCGTCATCTTGGTATGTAGTGTAGGAATCGGCTTTGCCCTCGCTAATGTTGTGTACTTCACATTCACAAATGATAAGGTTGATAGGCAAAATGTAGAAATCGCACAAGAAGTCGTACGGATTTTAGAGAATTTACATGGCTCCGAAGAAGAAATGAATGCGTACTTGTCTTCTATCGGAAAGCTGGGCTATCAGGTTTTTATTATAAATAAGGCCGGCGACCGTGCGTATTTTGGAGAAGCCTTCTCAAATGATGAAATGCCTGAAGGAGTGCTTGACGACCTTTTAAATGGAGAAGTTTATCATGGGATGCAGAATTTTTCGGGCAGTTTTCTCATGATGAGCTACTTTTCGAACGATGTACAAAATACAGTAGGTGTACCATTTACTGTGGAAGGTGAGCAGTACGGTCTGTTTTTAAGGCCGAACAATAAAATGCTCTTTTCGGATATTCATACCGTACTTGCGGGCTTTGTAGCGGCTATCGCTATTGTCAGTATAAGCGGAGTTGTTTTGATGACACGTCAGCTCATTCGCCCCATTACCCAGTTGACAGAGGCGACAAAAGCAGTCTCCAAAGAGAATTTCCATTATACACTCGATATTTCAAGAAAGGATGAAATCGGTCAGCTGGCTGAAAGCTTCAACCTCATGCAGCAACAGCTGGCGCATAATGATGAGGCTCGCAAGGCGTTTATCAGTAATGTTTCACATGACTTCCAGTCACCTCTTATGAATATTCAAGGTTATGCGGACTTGTTGAGGGGGGAGGAAGTTAGTGAAAAAGAACGGCTGGAATATTTGTCAATTATCGACCGGGAATCGAAGCGGCTATCGAAATTGACGAAGCAGCTCTTATTGATCACGTCACTCGATCAGGCGACATATCCATTGAAATGTAGGCAGCTTCGCGTTGATGAACAAGTAAAGGAAATTATCAGGAAATACCGTTGGCGGCTGAGTGAGCAGGGAATTGAGCTTTCTTATAAAGTAGAAAAGGCGATCGCCTATGCGGACGAAGAACTGCTTGTCAATGTATGGGATAATCTATTATCAAATGCTATTAAATATAACAGTCCTGGAGGGAGTATTATTATTACATGCTGCCAAGGGGGCGATGGGCTGGAGGTAACATTTAAAGATACAGGCATCGGTATGTCACCGGAAGTACAGGAGCAGGTATTTGAGCGTTTTTTCCGCGTGGATGAAGCGCGGAAAAAGGATGGAACAGGGCTTGGCCTGGCAATCGTTAAGCAGGTCGTGACGATGCATGGGGGCATTATCAGACTGGAAAGTACGCTAGGTTTAGGCAGTACGTTTACCGTTTGGCTTCCGATAGAGAGAAAATAAAGGGGATAAGGGAAATGGAGAAGAAATGGTCGATTCGATTGATTCGATTTGCTGCAATCTTTGGTTTGTTCGGAACATTTTTAGGTTCTAAAATGAGCGGAGATATGGACTATTCATTACGTCCGATTCACGCACACATACTGTTGGTCGGCTGGCTTTCAGTATTTGCATGGGGGATTTTCTATAAAGTTTATACAATTAAACATAAAATACTAGTAACAATTCAAAGTATACTGGCAATGGCCGGAGCCTTTGGACTGACATTCGGTATGTGGATGTATAATTTAAATCCGTTCAACCTGAACGATACATTTGTTATGATTTGCTTCATAGTTGGTGGAACTTTACTGCTGCTAGCATTCACCCTGTTTATGATCATTACATTCTTTATCGAAAATCAAGAGAACTAAGAGAGTAGTCTGTCCGCAGGGACAGGCTTCTTTTTTTAATAGTAAGGAGAGTAGTTAGTCATTCGTCCTATCATAACTATATAAAAATAGGGATTTTCTTCTATATTTATAAAAAAGCTCCGTTCTCTTCCTTCACACGCTATAATCTTCATAAGGAGGCCTTATTATGAAATCTTTACCATACATAATGGTGTTATTGGGTGCAGTGCTCTGGGGGACAACTGGGACCACGCAGACATTTCTGCAGGAGGGAATCTCTTCTTTTGCTGTTGCCTGTGTACGTTCCGGCATCGGTGGAGGTTTATTGCTGATCCTTGTTCTTATGATGAAAAAGATGACCTGGCGGACGTGGCCATGGAAATGGAATATCCTTGCTGCACTTGCGATTGCCTTGTTCCAATGCTTGTTTTTTTCCTCAATCCGTTTTACAGGTGTAGCCATTGGAACTGTCGTGACGATTGGGAGTGCGCCTGTATTTTCTGGAATTCTCGAATGGGTTATTTGGAAAGTGAAACCCAGCCGTATATGGGCTGCAGCAACGAGCTTTTCGATCATCGGATGTGCCCTTCTGTTTGTAAATCGGGGAGAGGCTATTATTGATCCTGCTGGCATTGGACTTGCCCTATGTGCAGGGCTTATGTTTGCTCTTTATACAAATGTCAGCAAGCAGCTAATGAAGCATGCAGAAACATTGCCTGCTGTGGCGATGACATTTTCAATATGCTCCGTTATATTGGCACCCATTGCTTTGATGGATGGGGTGTTATGGATAACAGATATCGGTAATCTTGTACCTATGCTCTATATGGGTATCATCACAACAAGCATCGCCTACCTGTTATTTTTAGCTGGACTCCGTTCTGTTAACTCTTCAGCAGCTGTCACATTAAGTTTAGCGGAGCCGCTGACCGCAGCACTTTTAGGTGTGCTGTTCCTCGGCGAGTATTTATCGTTAACTTCCTGGGCAGGAGTATTTCTAATACTAGGGGGAATTATCGTGATTACTTTTGGTAATCGGTTTGCTTCCTAGAGGAGTTCCTTTATTTCTTCAAGCAGCACGCTGGTGTTTCTTAAGAAATTCTTCAGATTTGGGATAGAAAAAAACTCATTTTTGTGTTTTACGATAAGATTATAAGAAAAAGCAGTGAGGTGTTTATGGTGAGCAAGCTAACTGTGCTCGTCACGGATGATGACAAGGATATTCGTGATGGAATAGAGATCTACCTGAGAAACGAAGGGTATCATGTGCTCAAGGCGGCGGATGGCAGCGAAGCGTTAGAGCTTTTGAAAAAGAACGAAGTCCATCTGATTATCCTTGACATCATGATGCCGAAAATGGACGGTATTACAGCAACATTTAAAATACGTGCAGAGCGTAACATCCCGATTCTTATGCTCAGTGCAAAAGCGGAAGATACAGATAAAATTCATGGATTGTCGGTTGGAGCAGACGATTATTTAACAAAACCATTCCATCCACTGGAATTGATGGCACGTGTGAAAAGCCAGCTCAGACGCTATACGGAGCTTGGTACGTACCGCCAGCAGGAGGAGGTATCAGGACTCACACTCCATCCAGAAGCAAAAGAGGTACGGGTGGATGGTGAACCTGTCAAGCTGACGCCGATCGAGTACAAAATTACGGAACTGCTGCTGAAAAATGCAGGACGCGTGTTTTCCATCAATGAAATTTATGAGATCGTATGGAATGAGGAAGCATACAATGCGGAAAACATCGTAGCCGTGCATATCCGGAAAATCCGTGAAAAGATCGAAGCCGATCCGAAAAATCCGCGTTATCTGAAGGTGGTGTGGGGCCTTGGATACAAGATTGAAAAATAAAGTACTGCGTCTTTGTTCGACGTGCAGCCTGATTGCTGCAGCTGTAGGAATCGTATGCATCGGGGCATACGTTTGGAACTGGATTGATACGAATTTGATGGATACCATCAAGCTTTTACGAAAGCTATTTTAGGAGGAATAAAAAATGAAAACAAGATTATTCCTCACCCTTTTTCTTATGTTTGTTATCGCTTTTGGCGGTATCTCCTTTTTACATCGCGGGCAGGAATTATTGGCTGACAATTACTTCTATACCGATCGTTTTGAAGGTACAGAAAATCAATTTCTGGACGGGCTTAAACAATATATTCTAAATCCAATTGATTTTGAAGAATTGTTGGACAATATAGAAGTTACATCGGAGGAAATCGACTACTATCGCAGTTACTATGGCTCACTTAGTGATCAGCTGATGAACATTGAATCACAATACAGTGAGCGCCTGAATGATCCAGCGATAGGCGAAGCTGCACGAACAGCTTTGGAGGAGGAGAGGAATAATAAGCTTGAAGAGATCAAAAAGAACTTTGAAAGTGACGATTTAGTAAAAGAAAAAATTATTACTTTAAAGAAAGAAGCACTTACAAAGTACGAAACGGAATTTGAACGTGGTGTACGAGAGTTTAAATCAACATACAGCTTTTTTGATTATAAATTGAAGGATATGGAAACATCCAAAAGTGTAGAAAAATGGGGAGATGAAAAGGCCGCTTATACACAGACATTTACCGAATCTCAACCCTTACAGGCAGAAGCTGTCTCGTCTATTTATTTAGGAGATTATACAAATTCACCAGGACTGATCGGATATGATATACAGGTAAACCAGGACGATCGCTACTTTACAGGTTCTATCAGCTTGGCAAAGTCTATGCTGACGAAATCAGATTTTAGTGAGGAATATCATGTTTTCAAACTGGAGAGAATTATCTTTTATCTAATCTGGGCAGCCGCTTTAGCAGCAATCTTTTTACTCGTTACAGTATGGAGACCAAGCTGGCCGCTATTTAGTGGCGTTCTCGATGTGGAAGAGCGTTTCTACCGTCTTCTGCCGGATGTGAAAATAGCTTGTTCGCTTATCTTGGCTTTGTTTACTTTATCTGCTATAGAGAGCGGAGTTTATCGGATTCAGGGCATGCTGTATGAATATACAATGTATGGCGGCTTTAGAAACGGGTTTGAGCTGATCTTTTTGTTAGGTCTGCAATTTGTTTTATTTAGTGCAACCATACTAACGGCTGTTTGGGCTTATCTGTCCATCAAATCAGAAGAGGCACCGTTCAATGATTCTTTCGTGATGAAAATCGTAAAAGCAGGTCAGGATGTTTTTCTGAACCGTTCCATTGGTATTCAGATGACAGCGCTCCTCTTCATTTTCTTCTTGGGCGGGGTTGGGCTTGCAGGTGTAACACTACAGTTTGGGCTGATCGTGATTTATGCTCCATTGTTTACGTTTATCTTATTACCGGCACTTTATATCTTCCTGCGTCGCATGGGCTACCTAAACCGTGTAATGAAGCAGACAGAAGAGATGGCAGCAGGACGCTTGACATCTCCGATAAAGGTCAAGGGCAAATCACCAATTGCACATCATGCTGAAAATTTGAATGATTTGCGTAAGGGAATTGAATTATCGATGAAGGAGCAGGCAAAGAGTGAGCGATTGAAAACAGAACTGATTACAAATGTCAGCCATGATTTGCGAACGCCATTAACATCGATTATTACGTATACAGATCTTCTGAAAAATCCGAACTTAACAGAAGAGGAACGGGCGAAATACGTCGGAATTCTAGACCAGAAATCAGCAAAGCTGAAAACGCTGATAGAGGATTTGTTCGATGTTTCAAAAATGGCGAGTGGTAATGTGGAAATCGTCAAGCGACGGCTGGATTTAGCTCAAATGCTACAGCAGGCTGCGGGTGAGCATGAAGAGGATTTCGTTGCTGCAGGGCTTGATTTGCGAGTGGCCATCCATGATCAGCCGGTATATGCGGAGGTGGACGGTCAGAAATGGTGGCGTGTTGTCGATAATCTGCTTCTCAATGCTCGGAAATATAGCCTAGAAGGAACACGTGTATATGTTTCATTACGTACTGTTTCAGGCATGGCAGAGTTCTCAGTCAAAAATGTAGCAAAGTATGAGCTTGGAGAAAACGTAGAAGAGTTGACGGAACGCTTCAAGCGCGCAGATACATCACGTCATACGGAAGGCTCGGGGCTAGGTCTTGCCATTGCCCAATCCATCGTGGACTTACACGGCGGCCAATTGAATATTGAGGTTGATGGTGACCTATTTAAAGTCACGGTAAAAATTCATACTTTATAAGGAGAGGTACACTGCCGGCAACGGTAGTGTACTCTTTTTTATATGAAGGTAAAGCGCAGCTTGTTTTAGCCGAATCTACCTTGCGGGTAGATAAAAAATATGTTTCACGCAATCAACACGAACAGCTTTTGTAACCTATAAAAAATATAAAACTCTATTAAAAGTTTTTAACGCCTAGATTCGATTCGTTTTCCCGGACGTGCTATAATTTTTTCAGCGGATTTCTGTAAAAAAGAATTCTTCTTTTTTGCACATTGGCTGGAATACATGATTCTTATCATAAGAAAATAGGGGAGCGTGCACAAATATGCGGGTGTTAATCGGAGCGCTCGTCATAGCCTTATATGGCGGAATTACATTTTATTTAGGCTGGAATTTAAAGAGGTGGCTTGTTGCCCTTCATATTTTTCGTTTTGAACCGGTGTATTGGCTGATCCTCTTCATCGTGTCATTTGGGTTCATTTTAGGTCGGGCCCATGAACTCTTGAAACCTCTTGCTGTAATCGGGAACTACTGGATGTTCGTTTTGCAATATGGACTAATTATTTGTCTTATTGCTAACCTCATCATTTTGCTCACACCTTTTAAAAGTGAAGTATGGGTTGGATCGATAGGGGTTGCTCTGCTGGTTGTGTTATTCGGCGTTGGTACATATAATGCCTATATGCCTGTTGCGCGCGAGCTGTCCATTCAAATTGACAAGAAAGGCGAACCGATGCGTGTTGTTGTAGCATCAGATTTCCATCTTGGCGTGCTTTCGAATAAAGGGCATCTTGAAAAATTCGTGCAAAAGGCAAACGAGGCAAAACCGGATCTTGTATTGCTCGTTGGAGACTTGATTGATGACGATCCAAGCTGGTATATCGAGGACGGTATGCATGAAGTAATGAAGCAGCTTAAGACGACATATGGTGTTTATGGGATATTAGGTAACCATGAGTATTATGGTGGGAAGATCCCATTGCTTATTAAAGAAATGGAAGCATCCAATGTAAAAATGCTATTGGATGAAACCATTTTAGTTGACGATCGTTTCTATTTAACAGGGCAAGAGGATAGAACGAACAAATCACGTAAGCCGCTTGAGAGCTTAAAGCCGGCAGATGAAACAATACCGTGGTTTGTAATGAACCACACACCCGATGACTTGGATACACCTGCTGCGCTTGGTGTAGATTTTCATACATCAGGACATACGCATAAGGGGCAGATGTGGCCGAACAGCTTTATCACTTCCCGTATCTTTGAGCTTGACTACGGTTATAAGCGAAAAGATACAATGAATGCTCTCGTATCAAGCGGATTTGGCTTTTGGGGACCACCGACACGAATCGGGTCTCAATCGGAATTATGGATAGTCGATATTGAATTTACAAAATAAGGAGTAAAACAATGGAGTTACTTGAATTATTAAAAGCACTCATCCTCGGTTTTGTTGAAGGGATGACGGAATTCGCCCCTGTGTCTTCTACAGGGCATATGATTATTGTTGATGATTTATGGCTAAAAACAACGGAATTTTTAGGACAGGGATCAGCTAATACATTTAAGATTGTCATTCAGCTCGGTTCCATTTTGGCGGTTGTAGTAGTCATGTGGAAACGCATTTTGAGCCTGGTCGGCTTGTATAAAATAGAAGGTCAAGAAAAGACGCGCTTCAACTTAGGACATGTTATCGTGGGAATCATCCCGGCGGGTGTGTTTGGAGTTTTATTTGAGGATTATATTGATGACAATCTATTTGGCATTGAAACGGTCATCGTTGGTCTATTTATTGGAGCATTCTTAATGATCATAGCCGACAAATTTGGACCAAAGCGACCAAAGATTACATCGCTTGACCAAATTTCTTACGGAAAAGCACTGAAAATTGGCTTTATCCAATGTTTATCATTATGGCCTGGATTCTCTCGTTCCGGCGCTACCATCTCCGGGGGAGTATTGCTTGGCTTGGACCACAAAACAGCAGCAGACTTTACTTTCATCATGGCAGTGCCGATTATGGCTGGGGCCAGCGGTCTTTCCTTATTTAAAAACTGGGATCAAATTAACATGGATCACCTTGGTTTCTATGCAATAGGCTTTATCAGTGCATTTGTATTTGCACTCATTTCCATCAAGTTCTTCTTAAAGCTGATTTCAAGAGTGAAATTAACACCTTTTGCGATTTATCGTATTGTAGTGGCCCTTATTTTAATGGCCGTTGTCTACTTGTAGTAAAGGGAGGCAGCATCTTTTTGGGATGCTGCCGTTAGAGTGAAGACAAAGTCGTTTCATGACTTTGTCTTCTCGACTTTTTAGATATTTTGATAAAAAGACGATTTTACTCAGCCTGTCTTGAAAACGCTTGCCAGACAAGGCGCGCCGACGAGCGAAGACACGAATAGAACCTAAGTTCATGAGGGGACGAGCGAGGCAAGCAACGATGGATGAAAGCGTTTGTCAACAGGCTGAAGGCAGCACCTTTTTAGGATGCTGCCTTTATTTATTATCCAAAGCTGTATATTTGCACTGGAAATAGCAACTGTTTTCCGGCACCTGTGATAGCTAAATAGGCGTGACTGTTAATGGATTAGAACAAAATCGGAGCGCTCGGCTGATAACGGTAGGGACGACAGAAGCATGGTTTTCTTCAGGAGCTACATAGCATTCTACCTGAAGATCAGCAGCTCTCAGCATGGTATTCATTTTCTTTGCATCCTCTACCATAAATCCTTCACGCTCACCGACTGCCATGAAAATACGTATGTTCTTTTCGCTTGCCCCATGAGTAATGAACTGGGCAGCCTTCTCTATTAACTCTTCTCCGTTCCACCAGATAGAGGGACTGATGGCGACGATATGCTTAAACTTCTTAGAGTGTGTAAATGAACACCATAATGCAAAGTAGCCGCCCAAAGAATGCCCAAGCAGTGTCCGGCATTCGGTATTGACCGGATACTTGTTCTCTATAGCAGGAATGAGTTCTTGCTCGATGAAGCTGTAAAATTTCTCCGCCCCGCCATAGATGGCAGGGATTTTCCCTTTCGCATGCGCAGGCATCCGCAATTCTTCTGCAGAGGCCGTATAGTCTATAAAACGGCGCTCCCGCATTTCTTCTGCCTGATGGCAAATACCTACGACAATGGCAGGGCTTGTACCTGTTTTCATGCTATTTAATTGCTGCAGCCGAACAGCATCTTTTACAAAACCAAAATAGGACAGACCATCCAGCACATAATGGATAGGAAAACCATCACTTGGGGCCTTTCCATCCGGTATATAAACTTTGATGTCGTAAGCAGTATTGGTAAAACGGGAATTTATCAAAAAATCATTCATAAATCAACTACCCTCATTTCGTATTGATTGTTATAATATCCTAAATGATAATCATTTTCAATTATGAAGTCAATGGAGGAAGATATAGAAATGGAGCTGACAATCAATCAAGTAATTGAGTATTATGCGGGCTCCTCTATTCGATTCGTAAATGCCTTTACGAGCAGGCTGGAGGCAGGAGGAAAGGATACGGGAAGGAAAACGGCAAGAGATGTGTGCGGCCTCGTTATCCCGCTTGTAGGAAGAGCTCATTTTTCATTCGATGGTACGGTATATAAAATGAATGAACAGATGATTGTTCATGCGGGGTCAGCAATGAATATAGAAATACAATCTTTTGATGAGTCTTGGGAGTATATCGTGATCCATTATCGGCTTATAGATGCTCCTGCGCCATATAAGGAAATGCTTCATCGCCACTTTTCCCTAATAATTGATGACAGTTCTAATATTCAGCAGCAGGCCCTGCAGCTTCTTCAACAGCAGGCAAAGCCCGATTCCATGTCTAAGTTTCATACTCAACTGATGTTTTTAAATTTACTTGGCCATATTTTATTAGTGGCACGAAATGAGCGCTATGAAAACCAGAGAGATAGCATCACAGATGCATTAGATTACATCCATCAGCATTATAAAGAGGAGCTCTTCATCAGTGAATTAGCAAGGAAGTTTGGAATGGAGCGCAGAAGATTTTCTCAATTGTTCGAGCGGCTTACAGGATTGACACCTATTCAATACTTGACGGAGTACCGCCTGGGCAGGGCAAAAGAGCTGTTAAGGACGAGTTCTTCTCCTATGGCAAAAATTGCTGAGCAGGTTGGCTATCCGGACGGCTTCTACTTTAGCCGTGTATTTAAAAAGCATGAAGGCATGCCGCCATCTGCTTATCGTAAAACCTATGAAAAAAATCCATATTTCAAAAAAGAGTAGGCAATTTCTTATAGATTGAGTATGAGGGTTAATCTAGTAAGGTGGATCCACTCTTCGCGCAAATATCCATATAATTTGTATTTCTGTCCATTCCCTATAGAGGGTACCTTTGGTAAAATTCAATTGGTAATGAGAATCAATATCAATGAAGAGTGAACCATAGGGGGATAATACATTATGAAGAAATATTGGTCTGTAGGAGCAGCAGCACTGCTTGCGCTAACATTGGCTGCATGCAGTTCAGGCGATGAACCAAAAGAAACAAAAGCAGAATCAGACACAAAAGTAGAAACAAGCGCTAATGACAGTACAGCAGCAGAATCGGAAAAAGTAATCAGCTACCTAGGTGCGGATTATACTTTCCCGAACCCTGCTGAAAATATTGTAGCAGCAAGTTTAGAAGCAATGGAAGATGCTGCAGCACTTGGTTTAAAGCCAGCAGGTGTATTAGAAATAGCAGGGGAAATCCCTGAATATTTGGCGGCAGAATTAGCCGGAGCAGCATTGGTTGGTGATAAAAAGGCGCCAAATGCAGAAGCAATCTTAACTTTAGAACCAGATGCAATTATTGGTACTTCTAAATGGGGAGAAGATACGCTGGCGCAAATGAATAAACTTGCGACAACATTGCCGTATTCTCATATTTCTACTAATTGGAAAGACAATTTACTAGCATTCGGTCAGCTTGCTGACAAGGAAGAGGAAGCAGAGAAAATTATTGCTGATTATGAGAAAAAGGCTGAAGATGCTAAAACAGTACTAGGTAAAACAGCAGCTGACAAAGAAGTGCTTATCATTCGTGTCCGTGGAGGGGTAATGAATATTTATCCATCCGGTGTTTACTTGAACCCGGTGCTTTATGAAGACCTAGGTCTTCAAACGCCAGCCGTTTTGAAGGAAGCAGAGGCACAGGCAGAGCTTGCTCTTGAGACATTGGCGGAGGTGGATCCGGATGTTATCTTCCTGCAGTTTGAAACATCTGAGAATGCTGATGCGCCGAACGCTTTGAAAGACCTAGAAGCAAACCCAATTTTCGCAAACCTGACAGCAGCTAAAAATGGGGAAGTGCATGTAAACATAATTGCTCCCCTGGCTCAGGGTGGTACAGCCTGGTCGAAGGTGAAGTTCTTGGATGCAGCAGTTGAGAAACTAGTAAAATAATCGCCTGTGAAGCTGGTAATGGAGAGATAGATGGGCCATTATCAGCTTTTTGAAACCTGCAGGCGATATAGGATAGGTGGCAAAATTGAAAAAATCAACGAAAGTACCTTTTATCATTTTCGCGATTGCTCCGTTTTTCATTATCATCATTACACTTATCTCCACCATGTACGGAACGAAAGAAATAAGTATGTTGACGGTTTGGGAAGCACTCATCTCTTTTGATGAAGCGAATGTAGATCATCAAATCATATGGACTGCACGTATACCGAGGGCCATTGCTGTATTAGTTGTCGGAGCGTTTCTTGCAGTAGCAGGAGCTGTGATGCAGGGGATTACACGAAATTATTTAGCTTCTCCTTCCTTGATGGGTGTGAATGACGGCTCGGCCTTCGTCATTACGCTCGCAGTCATCTTTTTACCAGGCTTGCCGAATTATCAAATGATTTTATTATCGATGCTTGGCTCTGCACTCGGTGCAGGACTTGTTTTTGGCTTCGGGTCATTGATCAGAAATGGTTTGTCACCTGTTAGACTTGCAATCATCGGTACTGTCATCGGGACATTTTTAAGCAGTATAGCCTCTGCTATTGCGATGTATTATCAAGTATCACAGACGGTTGCTGTCTGGTATAACACGAAAGTACAATCTGTGGACCCTTATATGCTATGGCTATCCATTCCTTTTGGGTTGTTGGGAGTGGTACTTGCTATGGCAAGTGCAAGGGCCATCACCATTACATCACTTGGCGAGGATGTTGCCATCGGGCTTGGTCAAAAGACAAAGACAGTACGGCTGCTTAGTATGCTTTCTGTTGTACTGCTTACTGGTACGGCTGTTGCCCTTGTGGGGAAGATTGCGTTTGTCGGTCTCATCATTCCCCATATTGTCCGCTTCTTAGTCGGGGAGGATTACCGGCTTATTATTCCATGCTCACTTGTGATGGGAGCGTTTTTCCTTAGCCTCTGTGATTTAGTCAGCCGCTACGTGAATTTCCCATTCGAAACACCTATTGGCGTCATAACGGCCATCATTGGTGTTCCGTTCTTTTTATATTTAATTCGTACACGTGGAGGCGGGAAGTATGCTTAAATCCACGTCTCGCCGATTTTGGATAGTGACGACCGGGCTTTTAGGGCTGATTTTTGCCGGGTTCTATTTACATATTACAAACGGCATGTTTGACATGTCTGTCCTACAGGTCATAAAGACACTCATTGGGCTGGAGGGAAACGAAAATTTCCGTCTGGTGATTTTTGATTTCAGGCTGCCGCGTATTGCTATTGCTGCACTGGTAGGAGTTGGTCTTGCGATGGCCGGGGTCGTGTTACAAGGCATTACTAAAAATGGACTTGCCGACCCGGGAATTTTAGGGATCAATGCAGGTGCTGGGGCAGCGGTTGTTATTTTCATGTACTTCTTTCAGTTTCAGGCGTCCTGGTCAGACGGCAGCAGCTGGATGAAAATTATGATGATGCCGCTCTTTGGATTTGTCGGAGGGGCATTGGCTGCAGCACTTATTTTCTTTTTTGCTTTAAAAAATGGCCAACTCGATATGCAGCGGCTCATTTTAACAGGGATCGCTATCAATAGTGGATTTGGTGCTCTTTCAATGTTCATTTCCTTGAAAATGAATGAGAAAGATTATGAATCAGCAGCCGTTTGGCAGGCAGGTGCTATTTATAATGCAAATTGGACATTTATTATCGCTATGTTGCCGTGGATTATATTACTGGGCTGGTATGTATATAAAAAAGCCTACTTGCTTGACTATTTTCAACTTGAGGAAAATACAATCGTAAGTCTAGGTATCCAGCTTGAAAGAGAGAAGGTTATCCTCTTGCTTGCAAGTGTGGGGCTGGTAAGCGCTTGTGTGTCGGTATCCGGCAGTATCGGTTTTATCGGGCTCATGGCTCCGCATATTGCAAGGCAGTTGGTCGGTATCAAGCACCAATTGGTAATGCCGGTCAGTGCTTTGGCTGGGGCAGGCCTGCTTATTTTTTCAGACTTTATTGCTAAGACGGTATTTGCACCATCAGAGCTGGCTGTAGGGATTGTTGTTTCTATTATTGGCATACCATACTTTTTATATTTACTAGTAAAAGCGAAATAGGAGGGATAGGATGCAAACGGCTTTTCGAATCGAGGAACTGACCGCAGGCTACGAAAAAGCGGTTATCTTTGAGAATTTAAGTGTAAAAATAGCGCATGGAAAGGTGACAACAATTATTGGTCCGAATGGCTGTGGGAAGTCGACCCTGCTAAAGACAATCGGCCGTATCTTGAAAAAGGAGATGGGGCAGATTTTCTTACAGGAGCAGGATATGCAAATGCTCTCTACAAAGGAAATTGCCAAACGGCTGGCGATCTTATCTCAGTCTCCTGCGGCACCCTTTCAGCTAAAGGTAGAGGAGCTCATTTCCTATGGACGCTATCCGCACCGTAAGAACGTCAATCAGTTATCTAAAAAGGATAAGGAAATGATGGAGTGGGCAATGGAAGTAACGAATACTGCAGCGTTCCGCAGCCGTGAGCTTGCCCAATTATCAGGAGGGCAGCGGCAGCGAGTATGGCTGGCTATGGCATTGGCACAGGAAACGGATATCCTGCTGCTGGACGAACCTACTACCTATCTGGATATGTCCCATCAATTGGAAGTGTTGAATATTGTGCAAAAGCTGAATAGAGACCATCAATGTACCATTGTGATGGTGCTGCATGATATTAACCATGCTGCTCGCTATTCCGACGAGATTATTGCAATGCGGGAAGGTGTATTAATAGGCCACGGATCGCCGGCTGCTATTATGACGCCGGAGCTTTTGAAGGATGTCTTTCATATTCAGGCAAAAATCATGCATGACGACGAGCTTGATGTCCCTATTTGCATTTCTTATGATGTCATTAAATAACAGGAACAGCGTGGTCTGCATATAGCGGCCGCGCTTTTTAGTTGTTAGTCCGAATCTCTCTAAAGAAAATGGATTATTTACGACTAGGCATTGGAGCCAGACGTTTGAATTCTATATTTCTTTTATCTGTGAATATAATGCATCAGGCCCTGTCACAGTTAAATTGACGTGCATATCATTTTGCTCTTGGGTGTGATGAAATTGGGAAAAGAGATTCAGGCATTTTCGCCAAAAAGGAGCGTAGACTAATAATAGGTGCATGTATGAGAAAAGGGCGTCGAAAAGCCGTATTGAGACATTTCCTTTGCCAATAGGATGGTGACATCTGGATCTGACTACCGCAGAAGAAAAGATTTCCCGAGGATTAAGTAATGAAAAGGACTATCCAGCAATTTTTACTTGCTGGATAGTCCCTTGTCGGCCCTTATTAATAAATTATTTATTGAACATATCAAATAAACCGCCGATACCGCCTTCTCCCGAAGACTTACCGCCGCCGCCCTGGGAAATAGGAGCAGCTGCAAATACACGGCTTGCCAAACGGCTGAATGGAAGGGATTGTACCCACACTGTGCCAGGACCGCGCAGCGTTGCGAAGAAAATCCCTTCGCCGCCAAATAAAGCTGTTTTAACGCCGCCGACTGCCTCAATATCATAGTCAACATCGGATGTCATGGCTACTAAACATCCAGTATCGATTCGGAGCCGTTCTCCAGGCTGAAGGCGGCGCTCGTGAATCGTACCTCCTGCATGAATGAATGCCATGCCATCACCTTCAAGTTTTTGCATAATAAAACCTTCACCGCCAAAGAAACCTGTTCCTAATTTACGCTGGAACTCTATCCCAACCGATACACCTTTAGCAGCTGCTAAAAATGCATCCTTTTGGCAAATGATTTTTCCATTTAACATACTTAAATCCATCGGAATGATTTTCCCTGGATATGGAGAGGCGAAGTAAACATGGCGCTTTCCTTTTCCTTCATTCGTGAACGTTGTCATGAAGAGGCTTTCTCCTGTAACAAGGCGCTTCCCGGCACCCATTAGTTTACCCATGATGCCGCTGCCGCCTCGGTTATTAGATCCGTCACCGAAGATTGTTTCCATTTTAATATCGTCTTCCATCATCATTAATGCCCCGGCTTCTGCAACAACGGTTTCGTACGGGTCAAGTTCCACTTCTACAAACTGCATGTCATCGCCAAAAAGTTTGTAGTCAATTTCATGATTGTTCATGTGTTAGCCTCCAAAAAGTTATTTAATACCTAATACTTTATGAATGCTCAAAAGGTTTCATTAATTTAAGGGAAATTTGGAAGAAATAATATGTGAGAAAAAAAGGGCTTAAAGCAGAAAATGTAGAATAAAATGACAAGGACCATTACCTGATTATGTAAGGGAGGGGCGAAAGAATGAATGTGAAAAATTATATTGATGGGCGCTGGATAGACGGAGACTTGAAAACCGTACCGGTTATCAATCCGGCAAATGGAGAGCAGATAGCGACAGTCCCATTATCAACATCAAAAGAGGTAAACGAGGCTGCAACAGCAGCTAAACGTGCTCAAAAAGAATGGGCACTCATTCCCGCACCGAAACGAGCGGATTATTTATATGAAATTGGTTTTAAACTAAAAGAGAAAAAAGAGTATCTGGCAGAACTGCTTACTAAAGAGATGGGCAAGGTCATTGAAGAGGCTCGGGGAGAAGTACAGGAAGCTATCGATATGGCTTTGTATATGGCGGGAGAAGGAAGGCGTTTGTTTGGCGAAACAGTTCCTTCCGAGCTGGCTAATAAATTTGCTATGAGTGTGCGCACACCAGTCGGCGTAGCAGGGCTGATCACACCATGGAACTTCCCAATTGCTATCGCTTCTTGGAAAGCTTTTCCGGCGCTTGTTTCCGGCAATACAGTCGTCTGGAAACCATCTAATGAAAGCCCTCTTATGGCTTATGAGCTGGGAAAAATTTTTGAAGAAGTAGATTTACCAAAAGGGGTAGTAAATATTGTCTTTGGGGCTGGCCCTACGGTAGGGACAGCATTAGTGGAACATCCGGATATATCCATTATTTCTTTCACCGGTTCAAATGCAACGGGAAGCAAAGTAGCGGAGCTGGGAGGCAAGCTGCTAAAAAAGGTATCCCTTGAGCTAGGGGGGAAAAATGCCGTTATTGTCATGGATGATGCAAACCTTGAATTAGCAGTCGAAGGTATTCTTTGGAGTGCGTTTGGTACAGCGGGGCAGCGATGTACAGCATGCAGCCGTGTTATTGTTCATAAGAATGTTAGAGAAGAAGTGGTGGAACGTCTCCTGAAGGCAATGGATGAGCTGACAATTGGCGATGGACTTGATCCAAAGACGAAGGTAGGTCCGGTAGTAAACAAGGCGGCTTTGGAAAAGATTAATCACTATATACAAATTGGCAAGCAGGAAGGCGCTGATTTGGTAAGAGGCGGCAATATTTTGAGTGACCCGCCTTACGATAAAGGGTTTTATTTTGAGCCGACATTGTTTACAAATGTAAGTCCAGACATGACCATCGCCCAAGAGGAGATTTTCGGCCCGATTATTAGTTTAATAGAAGTCTCAAGCTTAGAGGAAGCGATTGATGTAAATAACAATGTGAAGTTCGGGCTTTCAAGTGCTATATTCTCACAGGATGTAAATACAATCTTTAAAGCACAGCATTTGCTTGATACAGGTATTGTCTATATAAATGCAGGAACGACAGGGGCAGAAATCCATCTGCCGTTTGGTGGTACGAAGGGGACAGGAAATGGCCACCGTGATTCTGGTCAGGCAGCACTGGATGTATATACAGAATGGAAAAGCATTTACGTGGATTACAGCGGCAAATTGCAGCGGGCTCAAATTGATACGTAAAAACAGAAAGCAAAGGGGATGTCTATATGAAGGTAGTCGTATTAGGTGCTGGTCTAATGGGGAAAGAAGTAGCGCGTGATCTAGTAGCGAGCGAAAAGGTTGAAAAAATCATTTTGGCAGATGTGACACCGGAAAAAGGGCATGAATTTGTCGAAGCATTAGGAACAGATAAAATTGAAGTAGCGGCATTGGATGCAACATCTGATGATGCGCTTCGCCGAATAATATCACAGGGAAATGTCGTGGTAAATGCTTTATTTTACGAATTTAATGAGCGTGTGGCGAAAGCGGCTATTGAAGTGGGTGTGCATGCAGTAGATTTGGGCGGCCATATCGGCGGGATAACGGAAAATGTTTTAAATCTTTCGGAAGAAGCTGCCGACAAGAAAGTAACGATTATTCCTGATTTGGGAGTAGCACCTGGAATGGTGAACATTCTAGCAGGCTACGGGGCGACAAAGTTGGATAAAGTAGAATCTATTAAACTATATGTAGGCGGGATTCCGACAGATCCAAAACCTCCTCTTCAGTATACGCAAGTTTTTTCCCTGGAAGGTGTATTTGATCATTATACTGAGCCGAGCAAGGCAATTCAAAAAGGCAAACTGACAGAAGTAGAGTCGCTTACTGGTATTGAACCAATCTATTTTGATGAGTTCGGTGTGTTAGAGGCATTTTATACATCAGGTGGAATTTCAACGCTTTATAAAACATTCCCAGATGTGAAAACGCTTGAATACAAGACAATCCGTTATAAAGGGCATGCAGATAACTTTAAACTGCTGGCTGATCTCGGCTTCTTGAACAAGGAGAATATGGTGCAAGTCGAAGGTCACGATATTTCTGTTCGGTCGGTCGTTCGGGAAGCATTGAAGAAAAAGCTGGATCTCGGCAACAATGTGGATGCTGTGCTGCTGCGGGCCATTATTTCTGGCGAAAAAAATGAAGAGCAGATTACGTACGAGTACGAGATGGTTGTACGTAAGGATGTAGATGCCAATATTACAGCAATGGCACGTGCAACGGCGAATACCATATCAATTGTGGCTCAAATGATTGGAAACGGAGAAATCGATCAGTATGGCGTATTCCCGCCGGAGCAAATCGTTCCAGGCAGAGAATTTATTAGGGAAATGTCAAAGCGAGGCGTAGTCATTAAGGAAACATCACACCGCTCGGCAATGATTGTGAAATGGTAGGGGAGAGGCCTATGAATTTTGAATTTACAACAGAGCAGGAGTTGTTAAGAAAAACGGTGCGCCAGTTTGTAGATGCCGAAATTATGCCATATATCGGAGAGTGGGATGCTGCAGGTGCGTTTGATAAAAGCATCTGGCAGCGCCTTGCAGATCTTGGCTTAATGGGTGTCTGTGTACCTGAGAAATATGGCGGAGCAGGAATGGACTATAACAGTTTAGCCATTGTATGTGAGGAACTCGAACGGGGCGATACAGCATTCCGGACGGCAGTTTCTGTGCATACAGGATTAAACTCCATGACACTTATGCAATGGGCTACTGAAGAGCAAAAGCAAAAATATCTTGTTCCTCAGGCAAAAGGGGAGAAAATCGGTGCCTTTGGTTTAACGGAGCCTGGTGCTGGATCAGACGTGGCTGCAATGCAGAGCACGGCTGTCCGGGATGGTGATTACTATATATTGAATGGCCAAAAGACATGGATCTCTCTCTGTGATGCAGCAGACCATTTCCTTGTCTTTGCCTATACAGATAAATCGAAAAAGCACCACGGGATTAGTGCCTTTATCGTAGAACGGACATTCGAAGGATTTTCCTCCAAAGCAATTAAAGGTAAATACGGCATTCGAGCCGGAAATACGGGAGAGTTGTTTTTTGAAGATGTCCGTATACCGGTAAAGAACCTGCTTGGGAAAGAAGGAGAAGGCTTTAAAATTGCTATGTCCGCACTCGATAATGGACGCTTCACTGTAGCAGCAGGCGCAGTTGGTCTCATTGATGCATGTTTAGAGGCCAGTATTAAATACTGCAAGGAGCGTCAAACGTTCGGTAAGCCAATTGGGGAGCACCAGCTGGTTGGACAGATGCTGGCACGTATGGAAGCAGGATATCAGATGAGTCGGCTGCTCGTATATCGTGTAGGAGAATTAAAGAATAAAGGGGTCCGTAACACACGGGAGACATCACTTGCAAAATGGCAGGCGTGCGATTTCGCCAATAAGGCAGCTGATGATGCGCTGCAAATTCATGGGGCATATGGTTATTCTGATGAATATCCTGTTGCGAGGTATTTACGTAATTCTAAAGCACCTGTCATTTATGAAGGGACACGCGAAATTCATACAATCATGCAGGCGGATTATGTACTTGGCCGGCGTGAAGACAAGCCGCTTAATAATGTGCTGCCTGCTTGGCCCTTTGAATAGCTTATTCTGCAGGGGGAGAATATAAAGTACGGGGACAGAAAAGGAAAGAAAGTTTACTGCAAAAAGGAAAAGAGGTCCTGCGCCGTATAGGCAAGCAGGTCTCTTTTTTAGTTACTCATATAAAATGAACTTATTCATTTCCCGTTCTATTGCGGGAAGAGGGTTTATACATGCGTGTTGTATTTTAAGACGTATTCCTCTTCTAAAATAGAAAAATAATATTGGTCTGTCCATTGCCCATGCCACATTAACTCTTTTCTAAAAATGCCTTCTCTTGTCATACCGATGTGCTCCATCAGAGAGGAAGAAGGTATATTGTTAGCATTGCACATACCGACGACCTTATGGGCATTCAGCCCTTCGAAACCCCACTTTAAAAGGAGCTTTGCTGCTTTCCGTCCATAGCCTTTGCCGCTGTATTCAGGAAGTACGGCAAAGCCGATTTCCCAACTCCCTCTAAAATCGATATAACTCCAAATTTGAGCAAGGCCGATTTGTTCAATACGCTTATCCTGCTGTAAACAGATGATAAAGTCATGATTTTGTGTCTTCTCTTCATTTGCTATCCGCTGCATGTATTTCTTTTGTACAGCGTTTACATCTGTTTCAACGGACTCCTCATAATGCCATAAAGCTTGATCGCATTCGAGCCGACAGAGGAAGTCCAGATCATCATTTGAGATTTTTGATAAAAATAAATTGCCAATTGCTAATTCCAACATAATCATCCTTTAAAATTCATTTTAGTTTACAGATCAAGTAATGAATGGGCTTGGGCCGGCAAAGGTTTTTTCGTGATAAGTAATTTTTTAGATGGGTACCCTACATAACAAAAGCACCTTCTGCCCGGATCGCTTGTTAGAGATATTCAGATGCTGTATTCATCTTACAAAAAGTAAACAGAAAAATGTAACTTTTTTTCTCAGCACAAGTCTACTGTAAAAAGGAGGAAGAATGAAAATGAAGGTAACAGGAAAAGTAAAAATCAGCGGACTAATGTTAATAGCGATAGTATTTTTGTGTGGGATTGCCTATGTATTCACTCCGCAGCCTCATGTATACGCATCGACCACAATTTTTGAGGATCAGGATTTTTATGCAGACTTTGATACACCACTCAAAAAAGCGAGTATTACTAATGGCAGTATTTATGTGGTAAATGAGAAGGGTGAAAAAGTGAGTGCGGCATTTTCTCTTAAGGAGAAAAACAAAGTACTTGTCATCCAGGACTTATCTGAAGGCATATATACTCTTCATGTAGAGAAGACAGCATTTAAGAAAAAGCCCCAATCCGATATGAAGCTTCAATTTTCAGTAGTAAAAGAATTACAGGCGATTCAATCACAACAAGATTTAAGGGATTATTTTAATGTTTTATTGAATGAACAGCGAAACCTTCCTGGAGAGATGGAAGCAGAAAAAAATGAATCTTTTACGAGTGAGGATACGGCGGGCTCTCATTCTGGTACCAACAATCAAGTAGATGGTATTGAAGAAGGAGATATCGCTGTTACAGATGGAAAGCATATTTACTCCATTCACGAGCAAAGTATCTTTATTACGGACGCCAAAAAGATGGAAGTAATAGGTAAAATTGACATCCCGGAAACTTATCCATCAAAGCTCCTTTTACATGAAGGGAAGCTGCTTGTATTTTACGATAAATACGTTGAAGAAAAAGCAAGACGAGGGTATTATGGCGGAACGAGCATGACACAGGTAGCGATATATGATATGTCAAATGCTTCAAAGCCACAGCTTATTCGAGAAGTGGGCCAGGAAGGGCATGCTGTTGGAATTCGAGAATATAAGGATGTTTTATATATCGTAACAAACAACAGTCCGAATTATTGGTTGTTGCGGGAGGAGAAGAATCTTGATCTGAGGCCTAGGTTATATGATTCGAATGAGGAGGCATTAACACGTGCGCCCCTCGATAGTATTCACATTTTTCCGGGAAGCAGAGAGGCAAATTATGTTATCGTTTCGGCGCTTGATTTGAAAAATGATAAAACAAGTGAATTTATGGCTGAAACATTTGTAGGTGCCGGGTCATCATTATATATGTCAGAGGAAGCGATCTACATGGCAGCCCCAACATACTCTTCTATGGGAACGTTGGAGGATTCGATGGGAAAAATATCAATTATGCCGATGTGGGACAATGATACAGAGTTATATAAATTCACGATTAGTGGTACATCTGTGAAAATGACGGCCCGTGCAACGATTGAAGGGGCACTTGTTAACCAATTTTCAATGGATGAGTATAATGGATATTTCCGTGTCGCTACTACAACAGGGCAAGCATCGATGAGGGAAGCGAACTCAAACAATCATCTTTTCATTCTCGATAAAAATTTAAAAGAGGTTGGAAAGCTGACAGATTTGGCACGGGGGGAAAAGATTTACTCTGTACGTTTCATGGGCGAGAAGGCATATATCGTAACGTTCAAGGAGACGGATCCGCTCTTTGTCATCGATGTGGCCAATCCCGAAAAGCCGAAAGTGCTGGGTGAATTAAAGATTCCAGGCTTTAGTAATTACCTCCATCCGCTCGATGAGAACCACCTTATTGGAATCGGGTATGATACAAAAGTGGAAACAGATGCATATACAAAGCAGCCGGTTGTTTATACAATGGGAATGAAAGTATCGCTATTCGATGTAAGTAATGTTTCAAAACCAAAAGAAGTAGATAATGAAATAATTGGCGGGCGAGGAACATATTCAGATGTCCAGCATGACCATAAAGCCCTGTATCGCGACAAGGAGAATGGTTATTATGGTTTCCCGATTGTGCTTTATAAAGAACAACAGTATAAGGGATCTGGTGCTCTTGTTTACCGAATTACACCTAGCGGCATTGATCTTGCAGGAGATATGATTATAAAGGCACAAGGCGAACAGTATGAGGACTGGAATACAATAGTGCAGCGTTTACTGTATGTCGATGACACAATGTATGCCGTCACTCCTTCTAAAATTGATGCCTATCATAGAACAACGTTTGAAAAGCTGAAGACAATAAAACTGAAATAAAGAAAACGCCATCTCCAGATGAAACAGTGGAGATGGCATTTTTAACTTCAAATAATAAAAGCGGATTGGTAGAAATCATTAATTGGGCTTTTGGTCAATCATATAGTACAAACCCTTCCACTATCTACAATCTACTTAAAGAGTTTGTATCCTTTCTCTTTACGGGAATAGTTAACGGTAGGGCAGTATTTCGCTCACCGTAACAAACTCATACCCTTCTTTCGATAGGAAATCAAGGACAGCAGGAAGCGCATCGGCGGTTGACTGGTGGATGTCATGCATTAGAATAATCGCATTATTATGCATATGCTGCTTCACCTGTGCAATTAGCTTCTCTGCATTTTTATGCTTCCAATCAAGGGTATCAATTGACCAAAGGACGCTATCTTTTGGAATCTTTTGATTAATTGCTTCATTCGTCGCACCATAAGGAGGACGAAATACAGTTGCTTCTTGGCCAGTTGCATCAAAAATTGCTTTTTCGGTCGTAGTAAATTCTTGCATAATTTGAGCTTCTGTTAATTTAGGCAGAATAGGGTGGCTCCATGTATGATTGCCGAGTTCATGGCCATTATTCTTCACTTTAAGGGCAATATCTGGGTACTGTTGAACACGGCTGCCGAGCATAAAGAAAGTAGCCTTTGCCTTATACTTTTCTAAACATTGCAAAATTTGAAGAGTGACTTGCGGGTGCGGCCCATCATCGAAGGTGAGAGCTACACGCTTCTTTTGATCCTCTGCCTGTCCGCCAGGTGCTTTCTCTGCCTCTATCATCTGAGTTTGAAACTCCGAAGCAAGAAGGGGATTTAAAAACGACAGGGAGATATTGATAGAAATAGGTCCATCTTCAGCCGGTGCGATTGTCCCTTCATCAAAGTAAATTAAAAGGTCATCGTTATGGACAGCGAACTGGTCAAACAGAATCCAGCGAGGTTCTGTTGCAAGGTCCACTTTTTCTTTCTGAATTGTTTTCTGTAGGGAAGGACTCGTTTTTAATCGTGCACGTACATGATTAGCGAATGTCTCCAAGCTTTTCGTATCTTCCCCCAGCAATGTACGGATGTCTAAAATTTTGCCGGCCTCCATGTCGTAGAAGACGGTTTTTATTTTTGTTTTTATTTCTTCAGTATTTTTGGAAATACGTTCTGTAAACACAAAAGAAAAATATTTATTATCGTGCTGATATGTATCAAACTGTATAGTAAGCCCATCGGAACGCGTAGTGTTGCTGTCTTTATTTTTGTCCTTGTGCATATCATTTATATAAGCCCTTTTTGAAGCTTGTATGTATTCTTCGATTATACTATTGAATTTTTCATCCTCTATTTGTGGATACTGGATGGAAAAGGGTACTTTGTAGTCATTGGATATGTCAGAAATAATATGAATTCCCGGGAAAGTTGAATTCTCCTTTGTTATGGTCGAATCGATCAGGGGCTCTGCAGCAGTTATCTGGGACTTGGGAAACCCATTTTCATCATCTGAGACGAGGAAAAGAATAATAAGGCTAAGCAAGGTTAGTATTGAAGTAATCAATGTAAGGTCAATCCAAGGTCCGCGCTTTTTTCTAGGTGTATGTTCCATGATGTGTGCGCTCCTTTCTATATACTGTAAATATTCATGGAAGTTTTTAAAAAGAAGTTGAGGTTTTTTCATTTATTCGTTAAGATGTGTCTATTCAAAAGGAGGTTCCATTTCCACATGAGTATATATGATAATGAACTGGCGATTGACTGTATTTTGCTTGCAGGTCGCATTATGATGGAAAGCGGTGCCGAAACATACCGAGTGGAAGACACGATGCTTCGAATGGCGCATTCCCAAAATATGGAGAACTCACAAAGCTATGTGACGCCAACGGGGATTATTTTCTCCCTCGGAAGGACCCAGCCTACTAGAATCACATCCATTTCTACAAGGGTCACAGACTTGCATAAAATAGCACTTGTAAATAATGTATCTAGAAAACTTACATCTCACATCATAACATTAGAACAAGCTTATGACGAGTTACAGAAGATACAAAAAACTAATTATTTTTTGCCAATTTTACTTCAAGTATTGGCAGCCTCTATTGCCAGCAGCTGCTTCATCATATTATTTAATGGCTCTTGGCTAGATGTGCCGGCAGTATTTGTAGCCGGCGGTGTTGGCTTGTATGTTGTAACCATTGTTCATGCAAAGACAAGGGTAAAATTCTTCTCGGAATTTTTGGCAGCGCTGGTAATAGGAATCATCGCTTTCTTAGCGGTGAAATTTGAAGTTGGACAAGATTTAGACCGCATTATTATTGGGGGTGTCATGCCTCTTGTACCTGGCTTACTTATGACAAATGCAGTCCGTGATTTAATGGCAGGACATTTTATGGCAGGTATAGGAAAAGGTGTAGAAGCATTTCTGACAGCCTTTGCGATAGGTGCGGGAATCGCACTCGTGCTGTCTTTTTAAGGAGGGGACGTCATTTTGGAGATTTTTATACAGTTAGGGCTTAGCTTTGTGGCAACAGCTTGTTTTGGCGTCATTTTCAATGCACCAATAAAGGCAATTCCGTGGTGTGGTATTGTAGGAGCATTAGGGTGGACTATTTATTCCTTGTTATCGCAGAATGGTGTATACGAAGTACATGCCTCGTTTTTAGGCGCATTTGTCGTCGCAATCGTAGCGCATATCTATGCTAGAAGCTTTCGTGTGCCAATGATTGTATTCAGTGTTTCAGGGATCATCCCGCTTGTACCTGGTGGAATTGCTTATAATGCAATGCGTCATATTGTCGAAGTAGACTATTTAACAGGAATGGAATATGGCATGCGTGCCTTTTTGATTTCAGGGGCCATTGCGATGGGGCTCGTTTTTGCTGAAGTCATGATGCAGCTTATGTTCCGTTTTATGAACAGAGGACGTACATCTATTCAATCATTCGTCAAAGAAAAGAAAGCGACAAAGTTAAAATAAGAAAACCCGCCGCATCGTTAAAAGATGAGCGGGTTTATTTTATTACGAACTTACGGAAGTAAATATTGTTAGCTTTCCAGCCAGATGCAGGAAACAGCATATTGGTAACGTAAGCGTTACCAAATAATGAGACAGTTTTAGTCTACAGCTCGAAATCTAATGTTCTGTTTTAATTTCCGCCATATAGATGTTCGATTTCCTTTGCCTCTACTGGTCTGCTGATATAGTAACCTTGAACGCTATCACAGCCGTAATTTTTCAGCAAATCCTTTTGTTCTTCTGTTTCAACGCCCTCAGCCAATACTGTTAAATTCATTGACTTTCCGAATTTTACCATTCCGTCGATTAAACGCTGTGTTTTTTCGGATTTCAATAAGGAGCTAATAAATGTTTGGTCAATTTTTAAGATTTCAATTGGCAGCAGCTGCATGTAGCGGAAAGAAGCATATCCTGTACCGAAGTCATCTAGCGCAAAGATGATGCCTTCATTTTCAAGCTGACGCATTTGCTTAATAATGGATGTTTCTGCTTCTGCCTCTAACGCAAACTTCTCTGTGATTTCGATTTGAAGTAAGCTAGGTGGACAATTTGTTCTCGCCAGCGTATCCAAAATCGACTTCGCCATATTTTTGTCCCGGAACTCACGTACAGAAGAGTTAATGCTTACTTTTAAGTTAATACCAGCATTACGCCATTCTACTGCCTGCTCACACGCACGTTCCAACATGAAGGAACCGATACGATTGATTAAGCCGGTTTCTTCAGCGACAGGGATGAGTTCGTCAGGTGAAACAACGCCAATTTCTTCATCCTCCCAGCGGACGAGTGCTTCTACGGCAGTTAATTTACCCGTTTTCAAATCCAGCTGCGGCTGATATAGAACCTTTAAGTTCTTCTGATCTAAAGCTAAAAGAAGACGTTTCTCAATAACTGCTTTGCGGTTGAGCGCTTTATGTGTTGTCTTCGATAAGGAAACGATACTGTCCCCCCCAGCTTCACGTACAGAAGCGATTGTTGCGATAGAAGCCTTCATCAGCTGTGTAAATGTCGATTGATCTTCTGGATAACGTGTAATGCCTCCACTTACCGAAAGTGGGACAGCAACATTGTTATTATAGACCGGATGCTGTTGCAGATACGTCAGGAATCCTTGAGTAAACCATTCAGGTAACGGCGTAATAACAACAAATTCATGCTCATTAATACGTGCCATTGTACTATCCTGGAAGTACATTTTCATACGTTTCGTAAATTCCACGATTAGTCCGCTCTCTACTTCACTATCGTGCAGGTCTTTTAATGTATAGAATTTATCGATACTTAAGTAAACAAAAGAGAAGTGGCGTTTTGCCTCAATCATTTCATTGATGATTTTTTCAAGACGATGGATATTCATCAAGCCTGTTTCAGTATCGATATAAGCGATTTTTTCAAGCTGAAGTTGGATTGTTTTATCTTTTGTAATGTCTTTTTCTATAAGAGTAAAACGAGACTTCTCTCTTGTCAGTCCAAGCGTAGGAATAGCAGTCAAATGTACCCAATAGGATTGACCATCTTTCGTTGACTTCTCGACTTCTCCCTGCCATATATGCCCGTTATTAATTGTTCTCCAAATAGTTTGGGTAAGCCGCGCACTTTCCTCCGTTTCCGGGAACAGCTTCCAAAATGTTTTGCCAAGCACCCGTTTTGGTGTCCAATGACTTGCTTTCAAAAATTGTTGATTACAGTTAATAATGAATCCTTCATAATCTAGCGTTACGGTCATAAAAGAAGACTGGATGCCATTTTGAAGATTAATTAGTTCCTGCTGATTATCATCTGCTGCCACGATATCCTGTTGAGGAATCGTCATGACAAAGATGGCCTGTTCTTCATTGTATAGACAAATTCTTGTCAGCAGAGCAGCATCAATAAGCTCATCTTCCTTTGATAGTAATTGAAGATGGTTGAATTGAATGGATTGATCACTAGTGAAAATTGCCTCCTGCATATCTTCGGGTAATGAAGCAAATAGATTATCTCTTATAGAACTTTTTGTGAAATCATCGGCCTCATAACCAAAATAATGGCGACTTAAGGCGCTCCATTTCAATACATTACCATTTTGATTTATGATAAAAGATGGGAAAGGAGTCTGCTCTAATAGTTCGTTACTCATTTGGTACATTTGTAGTGGACTCATGAATAATATCTCCTTGATTTGTAAATGTATAAGAATATTATAGGTAATATCAGTCTCATAGTCACTATTAATCTGATATTAATATTTTGATAGTAATATGAATAAGGACTTTTATCATTACTTCCGAAAAAAAAGAAGAAAAGATATTAAAATGGTAATAAGAAAATTCTCACCTAATAAGGGAGTAGGACATGCTCTTCTTTTTCTACTATGAGTGTTTTTCCACATCTAATGGAAAGAATGTCATACGAATATTAGGATAAAAGTTTTGGTTTTTGTTTCATTATATTAGGGAATAAAGTTGTGGTAATACTTTTAAATTTCAGAGTAGTGAGTCCTTGGAATTGATAGGCATACCTTTCATACTACATCTGCCTCTATTGATTTCGGTTAAAAAATACAAATTTTTAGTACATAATTCGGAAATATTGCATCATAAATAGGTGCAGGTTCACAAAAAAATAGAAAATAAAGACGAAATATACATAGTAAATGAATTAGCAATAAATTTGGAAAGAGCTAAGGCGAGACAGTATTTTTTGTATATCAAAAATATGCTATCGTTTTATAGAGAACATCAAGGTATGTAACACAATCGTCATATTCAATAAGGCGTCTATGCACTTCTTTTTTAAACATGGCGTTCAAAAATACTGAATATTATGTCATAATAGAAAAAAAGTTCGAGTCTCGAATTAATTGATGGGAGATGCTTTCGTGAGGGTAGTTTTTTCTTATGTAAAACCTTACAAATGGCCGGCAGTCATTGCACTTATGCTAATGTTTATTGAGCTGTTTGTAGAGCTTGTGCAACCGCTCATCATTGCCAAAATTATTAATGATGGCATTTTGCAGAGTGACAGCTCGGTTATTTGGCTATGGGGGCTAGCCATGCTTTTATTATCTTTCCTTGCTTTAGGAGCAGGGATTACAAATTCTTATTTCAGCTCTCATGTAGCTCAAAGTTTTGGCTTTGATTTGCGTAATGCTTTATTTCGTAAAATCCAGTCATTTACGATGGCCACCTATTTGAAATTCCCAACCTCTAGTCTTATTACACGCCTGACTAGTGATATTACCCAAGTGCAGAACGTATTATTCATGAGTTTACGGATCATGCTGCGCGCTCCTCTTGCTGTAATAGGAAGTATCATTATGGCACTTCTAGTGAATGCAAAAATGGCAGTATTTTTATTGGTAGGTGCCCCTTTTCTATTAATATTCCTTATTATAATGGTCAAAAAAGGAATTACATATTTTTCAGTAGTTCAAGCCCGGCTTGACCGCGTAAACCGTGTCCTGCAGGAAAGTCTGCAGGCAATTCGGCTTGTAAAAGCTTACATGCGAGGGCAGTATGAGGCGAGCCGCTTCCAAAAGGTCGCATCCAACTTGCAGGTAGATACGGTCAAGGCCCTTCGTATTATGGAGCTTATTATGCCGGTGCTGCTTGCTGTTATGAATCTGAGTTTGCTTGTTGTGTTATGGTTCGGTTCTGCTGAGGTGCGAAATGGAGATGCCCAGGTAGGGGATCTAGTCGCCGTAGTAAACTATGCAATGCGCATGACAGGTGCTTTCTCAATGTTTGCTTTTATTATTATTGCCTTTGCTCGTGCAAAAGCATCAGCAGAGCGGATGGAAGACATCCTCCTTATTACCGAGGGGACGGAAGACCGGGCAGGCGTTCGGGAAATCGATGAAGAAAAAATTGGTACCCTTGCGTTTCGGAATGTGACATTCCGCTATCCCGACACGAATGTGGATGTATTATCTAACGTGTCATTTCATGTAGCACAAGGGGAGAAGCTCGCTATTATGGGTGCTACAGGAGCAGGGAAGTCTACCTTATTAAGTTTAATCCCCCGCTTTTATGATGTGTCGGAGGGTGAAATATATGTAAATGGACGTAATGTGCAGTCGTGGGATCTCGATATGTTACGGGAGATGATCGGCTTTGTTCCACAGCAATCTATGCTGTTTACAGGTTCTATCTTTAATAATTTGAGATGGGGTAAACAAAATGCGGTCTTGGGGGAAGTGCAGGCTGCAGCAGCACAGGCTCAAATCCATAGTGCGGTAGAAAGCTTTCCAGATGCCTACGAAACAAAGGTTGGTCAAAAGGGCGTCAATCTGTCTGGTGGTCAGAAACAGCGTTTATCAATCGCAAGGGCACTTATCCGTAAATCACATATTTTGATTTTGGACGATAGTACATCTGCACTTGATGTGAAGACAGAAGCCGCTTTATGGGCTGCCCTTGCGGAGGAAGAGGCGACAATGCTTGTTGTGACCCAAAAGGTTCGAACAGCCCGCGATGCAGACCGTATTTTACTGCTTGATGAAGGTCGGGTAGTAGGATTTGGCACGCATGAAGAGCTGCTCAGTCACAGCGAGCTTTATAAAAACATAGCCGCTTCGCAGCAGGAGGTGGAGTAATATGAAATCCTTACAAAATCCGTTTGGCTATGAACGTATTCTGAAAAAAGAGGACTTGGGATCGGGGAAGAAGCAGAAAGGAGATCGTGCGGCAAATTGGAAATATACACTTACGCGTATATGGCAAATTGTTGATGAGCAGCGTTCACTTCTTGTGCTTGTCTTCATTATGGTGATTGCAAGTTCTATTTTATCGCTTGCTGGTCCGTTTTTAGTAGGTAGAATTATTGATGAATATGTTGTACCCGGAGAGTATAGTGGAATGACTGTTATTATTATAGCGCTGGTTGTCGTCTATATTGTATTATCCATTTCATTATTTCTACAGAATTACTGGATGATCGGTATTGCGCAGGCTACTATTTACCGAATGCGTACAGGTGTATTTGCGAAACTGCTGCACTTACCGGTAACTTACTTTGATAAACGCCAGCATGGAGAGTTAATGAGCCGAGCTACAAATGACATTGAAACAGTGAGCTCTACATTAAACAGTGCATTTATTCAAGTAGCCTCAAGTGTTCTTACCTTGACCGGTACAATGCTGGTCATGCTATATTTGAGCCCTTTACTGACAGTGCTGACGATGACGATTATTCCACTTATGTTTATGGCTATGCGCTGGATTACACGGCGTACGGGCAAGCTGTTCAAGGAGCAGCAGGCAGCTGTTGGTACGTTAAACGGGATGATTGAAGAAACGATTTCCGGCCAGCGTGTAGTCAAAGCCTTTTCACAAGAGCAGCGGGTGATTGAGGAATTTGAGGAGAAAAGCGGAAGGCTCCGTACGGTTGGATTTTGGGCGCTGTCCTATTCAGGATATATTCCGAAAGTGATGAATGCTCTTAACAATATGAGTTTTGCTATTGTAGCCGGTATCGGCGGCCTGCTTGCGTTGAACGGCTATGTGACAATCGGTACGATTGTCATCTTTACGGAGTATGCACGCCAGTTTACGAGACCGTTGAATGATTTGGCAAACCAGTTTAATACAGTTCTTTCAGCTATCGCAGGGGCAGAGCGTGTATTCGCGATTATGGATGAACCTGATGAGGAAGATAAAGGGATACGGGATATTAAGCTGCAAGGTGCTGTTGCATTTCGTAATGTGTCATTTAAGTATAATCCTGAAGCTGAAAAGGATACACTTCATGATGTGGACTTTGCCATTCAGCCAGGTCAGACAGTAGCACTAGTAGGACCTACAGGGGCTGGGAAGACAACGATCATGCAGCTGATTGCACGTTTTTATGATGTAAGAAGCGGTACTGTAGAGTTTGACGGGCGCGATGTCCGAACAATTGCGAGGGAAACACTCCGCAGCCAAATGGCATTTGTGCTGCAGGATCCATTCTTGTTTGAGGCGAGTGTATATGACAATATTCGTTACGGTAAATTGGATGCATCGAACGAGGAAATAGTGGAGGCAGCTAAAAAAGCGAATGCTCATGATTTCATTATGAAATTACCTGAAGGATACAATACGGTGCTGTCTGCGGATGGCGGCGAGATCTCGCAGGGACAGAAGCAGCTGCTCTCTATTGCAAGAGCACTCGTGGCTGATCCTGTCATTCTCTTATTAGATGAAGCGACAAGTTCGATTGATACGGTAACGGAAATGAAAATTCAAGAGGCGCTTGAGGTGTTGATGAAGGGAAGAACAAGCTTTGTAATTGCTCACCGGTTGAATACCGTCCGAAATGCAGATGTTGTCCTTGTGATGCAGCAAGGACAATTGGTTGAATCGGGAATGCAGGAGGAACTAATAGCCTGCGGCGGTATTTATGCGGGCATGCTGCGAGCAGGAAAAGATATTGATGCATTATTAGATAGATAAAGAAGGGGCCGCTCTGAAAAGGGTGGCTTTTTTCATAAATTAATGAATGAATAACTAAAATACTTCAATAAATGAAGGCTGGCTATGAATAAATCATTCAAACCATGGATTGCATAATGTGAGTCGTTCCTCTAAAATAAGAACATCATTTTACAAGGAGTTCGGTTTATGAATTTTTCATTTATGACGGTGTCGTTCCCGGTTGATGGGGAAACATACAATGAAATGAAGGCGCTTTGTGAAGAAGTGCATCATGCGGATGGGGTACATTATGAATCAATTTTAAACTTGCCGACTGCCCAAAACAGTGAAGTAACAGGTTTTTTCATTCTCGTTTACAATGATGAGGATGACCGGCTGGTTGGATTGGCAAGCGCAATCGATCTGCTAGGATTAAACACGTTTGAATGGTCAATCGTTGTATCTCCGATGTATCGCCGTATTGGAATAGGAGATGCCATCTATCATGTCCTGCGTGAAGGGCTTGAGGTTCGTGGTGCTGAAGGGGAGCTCGCCTTGATGATGGAAGGCGTGGAAAGTGGTCTCGTTTTTCTGGAAAAACGGGGATATGTTTATAGCTTTTCCGAGGCGACAATGGAGGCGCGTGCGGAACAGGTGGAAAGTCGGCCAGGCCTGACAATTCGCCCATTTGCTTCAAAGGATACTGAAGCGCTGGTAGGTATATTTAGTGAGGCATTCGGTGATATGCGTGAAGAAGCGCTTGAATTAATACATTTCAATACGACTACAGAAGGACTTGTGCTATGGGTGGCAGAAGAGTCTGGAAAGATTGCCGGTACGGTGACGACAAGGAAAGAAGGGGAAGCTCAGTGGATCACGGCATTTGCAGTTCACCCTGAATCTGGGGGTCGAGGGATCGGTACGGCAATTTTACACTTCGTGAAGCAGCTCGCATTTCAAAATGGAGAAAAGCATGTTCTGCTTGATGTAGAACTGGAGAACAATCGAGCATTGGCTGTATATGAGAAGGCGGGCTTTAGCAAGGCAGCCCAAGTAGATTATTTTGCATACGGTGGATAAGCGTTATAATCTCTCAATAGTTTGTTGAAATAGAGAAATATCCTCTTTTTTATCTTACTATGTAAATTGAATCTATTATTTAAAGAGGCTAGAGTTTTTTATTTGCATGTGTATTGGTGTCTGAGAGTGGATAAGGAGAGAATTTATCGACATCCCAGGGCGAGAAAGCATATGAGGCGCTACTCCTGCATATACTTCTACTAAAGGAGATGATATGTATGCGTATGCCAGCATTGCCAAAGGATAAATCCGAGCCAAAACGTTCCTACATTCAGCTATTAAAAGAAAAGCTCTTTAAATCAAAGAAGAAGCAGCCATTCATTAAAGTGCCAGAACGTAAATAAGCTACCCTGATATCGATATCAGGGTAGCTTTTTTGATTTATAGTAAAAAGGTAGTCTTATTCGGACCGATCAAATAGAGTTCATGCATGGCCCGTGTGAGAGCGACATAGAGCAGTTTTCTATCAACAGGATGGTCGTAAAAAGGAGGATCGAACGCGGCAATCATGACAGCATCGAACTCCAGCCCTTTAGCAAGATGACTTGGTACGACGAGCAGCTTGGACTGATCGAGTAATGCGGTCTCATCTAGCAGCTCGGCTTCAACTCCAGCTTTTATGAGTGCAGCGGTAAATTTTTTTGCTTCGCTTGTCGTTTTTGTAATCAGTGCAATCGAACGGTGGCCAGATGACCTAATAGTATGATAGGTTTCCGATACAATTTTTTCGTCAAATACAGGACAGGGGATGAAGGCCGGCTCTTTCCCGTGGCGTACCACCGGCTCGACCAATGGTAAATCTTCATCCATTTTCTCTAATATCTTATTAGCAACATCCATGATCTCAATTGTTGTACGATAGCTCTTTTGTAAGGTAGTGTAAGTAGCACGCGGGAACAGCTTGAGCACCGACTCCCATTCAGTAAGGGAACGGTAGCTGTGGATGCCTTGTGCCAAATCGCCTACCATCGTGAACATATCCGTTTCCAGGCCGGTTTTTAATGCTGCCAGTTGGAATAGGGAGTAATCCTGTGCCTCATCGATGAAGACAACGCGCATTTTCCACTTCTCCGGAATTCCCTTGATACGGGCGTGTAAATAATAAAGTGCTGCCAAATCCTCAAGTGCCCAAGCTTCCTTGCGGTGCACGGCGAGGAATGTTTCGATTTGCTCCAGGGACGATTCGGGAGCCACTTCACATAGGAGCATACGGTTTGTTATAAGGTCACGATACATTGCTTTAATCTTTACCTTTTCAAATTTCCGCATATAGATAGTGGCTGTAGATTTTACTTCCTGTTTAATCTTCGGAATGCGATCATCGCGCTCGTCAATATATTTCGTAACGATACGGCGGCGCTTTGCATCATCTCGAATGCCATTCAATGCCCGGCCGATTATTTCCTCGTACTTTGCGTTTAATGTACTCAATACGGCAGCTGTCTTCCGTTTTACCTCTGTTTGAATAACTTTCTTAATCCGTTCCAGTCGTTTCTCAATAGGCATATAGGCGAATTCGACGAGGAATAGCTTTTTCAGGTGGGAAGCCCGCATGATACGGTATTTTTCAATAAACACATCCTCAAAAAGCGAAGCCAGCTTCTGTTCATGCATTGCAACATAACGGTCCATCATATCTCGATAAAGAAGAGAGCCCTTTATTTGCGGGATGTTGAAGTGAGGAATTATACCTGTATGATTTTCAATAATGCTTTCCAGTTGTTCGTTTGGATTTTGCAGCTTTAATTTCACGTTAAGCGCATTCTGTACATATTCAGCATAAGTCGTCTGGCAGATTCGATCTACTCCTAACTCCGGCAGTACATCCCCGATATATTCGATGAACAGTTTGTTAGGTGCCAGGATCATCAGCTGCTCGGGCTTGAAATGTTCCCCCATTGTATAGAGGAAATAGGAAATGCGATGAAGGGCAATAGTTGTTTTACCTGAACCAGCTGCCCCCTGCACAAGGATTGGCTGACGAAGGTGAGCACGTATAATTTCATTCTGCTCTTTCTGAATGGTGGAGACAATCTCGGTGAGGCGGACATCAGCTTTTCCTTCAAGTGCTTCCTGAAGAAGCTCGTCGTTTGTCGTCAGATCCACATCCCGGTAATCGAGCAATTGTCCGGATTCGATTTTATATTGCCGCTTCGCAAAGAGGTGGCCTGTCTGCTCTTCCTCCCTAACCTGATAGGTTAAATCACCAAGACGTCCATCGTAATAAACATTTGCGACAGGGGAACGCCAGTCAACGATGATTGGCTCATGTGTATCCCGGTGAAAAAGAGAAGTTTTCCCGATATAAAGCAGTTCCTCTGGCTCTCCTTCCCGCTGAAAATGGATGCGTGCAAAATAAGGCTTATTCATAACGGCCTCTAATGCCTCTTTCTGTGTTCTGGCCATTTCAAAAAAGCGCGAGTTTGTTAAGATATTCAAATAGCTATCACTTGAATCGATATATTCTAAGTTTGCCATGGCTGACCGGATTTTCTCCTGGGAAGATTGCAGATCCCTTTCTGATTCGGTCAGCAGTATATTCATATATTCTTTTGTGCTATCCAATCTTGCTGCTTCTTTTTGATATTCTGCATTTGGTTGAGTCATTGCGTTTCCCTCCTGTCGCTAGATCAGTTATAATTTGGCATTCCCGGTTTTATGCGTTTATAGAAGGGTGGAGTGAGGTACAGCGGCATGATCCAAACTTTCTCTCCAAGCGATCCCTCCTGAAATATATGACTTACCGGTAGTTTTCATTTTTTCGCAGTTATTTTCACCTAAAGCCGCATTTCTCCTGTAGAGGGAGAGACTTCTATTGGAAAAAGGCAAATTAGAGTTTCATACTACTGTATATGGTATGATGAATTCAAGAACGTATTTTAAAAATAGGAGTAGGGGTGGCGAATTGATGATCAATTTCATCATATCGATTGTCATTGCACTTAGCGTAATTTTGCTTATTGGACTGGCTATGGGAATAGCAGTCTTTAACCGTGAAGCCATAGAAAAAGGAGGAAGGAAATCATAACAAGATTTTCTTCCTCTTTTGCTATAGGGACAGGGTAATGATTCTTACCACTTCGCGGTATGTTCCTCTATACAGCCGAGCATCTGTCTAACCTGCAGGCTGCTGTTCTCCAATCGGATTCGTCCATTATAATAACCAATCATTTGATGTACTTCCGAACGAATAAGTTTCGCATCCGTTTTTGCAACCCGCTCGAAAAACGGTGTGAAGGTTAGTTCAACCATTTCACTGAATTTAGTTTTGACTGTCCAGGGCTCCATAAAATTTTGTTGATTGTATTCAAATAGAACGTCCTCATGAATCTTAATCATCGTCCCATCGATAAATACGGCATTTTCCGTCATGCCTGTGCCATCTGTCCATTTCCCGCCAAAGTTCAACCCAATTCGGCGTCCGCGGAGGCGCTGGCTGGCCATGGCCCAGTTCCATACAGCCTCTCGGGGCCATACCCCTCTACCATAATCCAGCACAGCAAAGCTCTCTTCCTCATTGAAAATATAGCGGCGATCACCGATTTTTACTACCCCTGTCGTTGGAAGGGTATGGTGCTTCGCTGTAAATTGGAACATTTGGCGATTCCAAGGGACGACGACATTGAGTGAATCATCATCGGCTGGATGATGAATCGTTAGTTCAGCGTGAAGACGTTCCCCATCAAAATCATTACTAATGACGGATAGATGTGTATCACCATTTAAATAAGTAATATTGATATGCATTTCACTGTTTTCAAATTTTACTGTTTCCAATACTTGGGCAGGCATTTTCACCTTTGTACCTAAAGGAATAGTAATTGTTTTTTCAAAATAGCGCTGTGTTTCATATTCGAGGAAGTAGACGAAGCAAACAGCAGCATAATCAAGATGACTGATTGTTGCAGAAAATAAAATATCTTCCCCGTATACGCACCAATAATTCCACTTCTTTTTGCGCATAAAATGGCCACTTAAATTACAGTCAATAAGAGGCTTCCGCGCAAAGCCGATTGCCTCAGGATTTAAATTTCCCTTCCTATCACAAAGTGGCGTTGTCTCGAGTATTTCCTTTTCTGCATGTTGCTTCATATCACCATCTCCTCTTATGACCTTCTCTTTACTTCATATTGTAACAAATGATCCGCAGAATTGTGTGTCTCAAACATTCCAATTTATCAATTATATTCCAAAGTAGCTTTCTTTACTTGTTCCCTTTCTAAAAAGGCGGGAAAGCCTCTGCCAAATCATGAGGTCTGGTCAGAGCTATTGAAAAGGAGCCGGCATTCCCTAAAGCTAATCGGCCCAGGTTCTATCTGATAACACATGAAGCTTGTTCCTTACACCATACCAACGAGCTGTAATTGATTAAATGTAGCATATTTATCTGGGAAGAGGTATATTGCTTTTTAAATTTATGAAATATTTGGAAAATGCAAGGCATATAAAAGGATAAGAAAGAAAAAGGAGGAAGAAAGAATTCCTACTTACAACCGAAATGCGGCGGTAGAATATGCAAAGAAATGGTGGGATGGCCGAAATCCAAATTATCCATCATTCGCAGTGGATTGCACGAATTTTATCTCGCAGTGCCTATTTGCAGGCGGGGCGCCCATGAGAGGGGCTCCTGATCGTGGAAAAGGCTGGTGGATCACAGGTGGCTGGAAAAGTGGCAGCGGTAATCATTATGTGAGTGAAACATGGAGCTACAGCTGGTCTGTTTCCCATAGTTTAAGATGGTATTTGGAAACTTCTAAATCGGGGCTGACAGCAAAGCAGACAGCCTCTGTCTCTGATTTGCAAATCGGTGATGTCATTTTTTATGATTTTCAAGGAAACGGTGTTATCGATCATAGCACCATCGTTACAAGTATCAGAAATGGGATTCCGTATGTGCATGCCCATACAAATGATAGTCAAAATCGTCATTACGAGTATAAAAATTCGGGGGCATACACACCGAATATTAAATACTATTTCTATAAAATCGATGATGTATTTTCATGAAAAAAATGGAAAGGTACTATCTAGTCCGTATCTGAATCAGGTGAAATTATAGGCGTTTGCAGAGGAACTGATACCGAATGAGTAGACGAGAATGATATTTTAAAATTTCTGTAATTATGATAAGGTTGGTTGGAGGAAAAGTGAATCTGTTTGCTTGCAATAACTTACTTTCTAAACCTTAAGGAGAGATTCTGGAAATGAATGAACAATCGCTATCTGTAAGAGAAGCGGTCATCGGTCGACGTTCTATTAAATTATTTAATGGCCAGCCTGTAGACCGGGAAGATCTGCTGAATATTATTAATGACGCTGTATGGGCGCCTAATCACGGCAATCGTGAACCATGGCGTTTAGTCGTGGCATGTGGGCCAGAGCTGGAAAAGCTTCATGAACTGCTGTGTGATCTTGCTATTCCGCGCTGGAAGGAGCTTTCTTCAGAAGAGTTGTCGAACCAAATGAAAAAGTTTACTTTACCGGGAGCATATGTGTTTGTCATTGTACCGGAGGACGCTCGACAAAAGGAGCGCCTGGAAGATTACGGAGCAGCTGCAAGCTTCCTGCAGAATGTTCAACTTCTTGCGTGGGATAAAGGTATCGGTTCCTGCTGGAAGACACCTGGCTTCCTTGATGTACCGAAGTTCCGAGAGGCCATGAAGGTAGGGCCGGGAGAGAGAGTGATCTCCATGCTGCAGCTTGGTTATTTTGATGAGCTCCCAAAAGGAAAAGAACGCAAAACATCGGAAGAAATAGTAACGATTTTCGGTGAATAAAATAAAGTGGAATCCGCTTGCTTTTTGCAGGCACACAGGCTGACTGCCTAGCAGAAAATTAGCTTGTGTGCCCTTATGCAGAAAGTCTGCGGATTTTTTTTGTGATCTGCAGAGGATGTTCACTACTCGGAATGGTCTGAAAAGGCGATGTTTACCCCGATAAAGGCGAGGAGTGAGCCTTCTAGTTTATGTAAATGCATGGAAAGGAAGCGATTTGTTGTCAGCCAGTAACCAATCCGGCCGGCAAGAAGGCTGACAACACTGAAAATAAAGAGGGCTTGAGCCAAAAATATACCTCCTAGCACTATCATTTGTTCAGGCACGTTCGTTCCCCCTTGTATAAATTGGGGAAGCAGGGCCAAAAAGAAGAGAGAGACCTTTGGATTCAGCAAATTCATAATAATTCCTTTTTGATATAGCTTTCCGTAGGCAACAGCGCTTTTTTCACTAAAGTGGACAGAACTAGTACCTGCTCGGAAGGCACAGAATGCTAAGTAGAGCAAATACGCAGCACCAGCAAATTTCACAATAGAAAAGATTGCTGATGAACTATAAATAAGAGCACTGATACCTAATACAGCAGCTGTAATATGTACAAGCAGCCCTGTACAAAGACCACATGCTGTCACAATTCCGGCCTTAACATCCTGAGAAATACTTTGAGCGATAACAAACAAAATGTCCGGGCCGGGCATTAATGTCAATAGAATAGCAGTTCCTAGAAAAGAAACAATTATAGCGGATTCCATATCTATTCCCCCTTCGATTTATTTTATCACATATAGACTGACTTTTTTGATTTTTCAAACATCAAAAAAATGATATGCGTCTGTATATTTTTTTGAAGACAGGGTATTGATATATCGTAATAAGTTATAGAGGGGTGGAATTTTATATGAAAAATGCAAAATGGCTGGCAATCCCGCTAAGTATGTTGTTATTGGCGGCTTGTGGCAATGATGACGAAGAAGTGAAGGATGTACCTGAGGATGCACCAACAGAACAAAATGATGGTACTTCTAATACCGGTACAACGGATAATGGCACTGCAGATAATACTGCTGATGATGCTAACAATGGTGCTAATAACAATGCAGTATCCAACGCCAATCCCGCCTTTGATTTCACACACTTTTCACTTGATGTCGAATACTCTATGACAGAAAGCTTTGAAGCGGAGTATGAAAATGAACAATCAGGTGTAGAGGCATCTATTGAAGATGATGTGAATGGTGAAAATGTATATGGCGATGAGGCTTATACACGATTAGAACCAATCTTCCAGGCATTCACTTTTGATGCATCAACTGCTGATGATGAAGTGATCGCAGAAGTGCTTCGTGCATTTAATCTGAAAGAAGATTATACGGATTTAGAATTAGAAGTACGCTTTGCGGACGGTACTGAAAAGGAATACAATAAACAAAAGTAATAGAAGGGCTATCTGACTTGAAAAGGTTAGGTAGCTTTTTATGTTTTGTAACTAATTTTGTAGCGGGGAATTTGAATAAAATAGGGAAAGAACAGAAAAGGACGAGAAAGAAATTTTCCCGCCTTTTCTAATGTGAAAACACATCATTTAAAGAATGTGCTTCTTGGATTGCTTCAAGCTTTACTTGTCCCATCACCCCAGCGCCTCCGAGAAAAAACTTTACATGAGGTACAGTTTTAGCAAAGGCATCAAGAGCTAAGAGGCTTTTTCCTCCGTCCTCCCATGCGGATTCGGTAGTAGCGCTCAATAATACGATTTCTGGATTGGCTAAGCGAACAGTAGATTCGATGGCTGTCGGTGCAGGAGCAGGTCCAAGCATCAGCGTACGGTAACCACGCAGCAAGCACTGAACGAGCAGGATTTGCATTGGAATTTCATGACGTTCATTTGGCAGACAGCTGCCTACAATAAGTGGAGCATTGTCTGGAACATAAAAGCGGCGGCGAACGTTTGCCAAAAAGTCACGAATCGTTTGGCTGCTGACCGCTTCCTGGTACTCTCCCCATTCTTTATCACACCAGAGCTGACCGATTCTTTGTAAGAAGGGAAGAATGACTTTTTGAATGGAAATCTCTATACCGAATTGATGATGTGCTTGTTCAAGGAGATGGAGAATCTTCTTATCATCAGCCAGCTTACCAGCCTCTTCCAGGGCATAAAGGAAATATCCGAATCGATCTACAGATTCTTCAATTACTTCCTCCAGCTCATCAGGCTCTTGTTGGACAAGCATGGCAGCTTGTTTGACCGAATGTCCAGCCTCAGTCAATGCTACAATTTTCTGAAGCAGCGACACTTCGGCCTGATTGTAGATACGATAGCCATTCTCCATTCTCTCAGGTGTAATAATGCCATATCGGTCTTCCCATTTTCGAATTACCTGTTTAGATAAACCTGTCATGTCAGCCACTTGCTGAATTGAGTATGTCAGCTTTTTATTCATTCAATCACCCCCGATTTCTGAATTTATTCTCGATGTGCTACTAACATTCAACAGAAAAAAGAAGGAGTTGTCAAACATTGTATAATGAGTGTATAATCTTTGTATAACATCTGAAGGTTTTACCTATAAATTTATAAATGAAACAACAAAAACAGGAGATTTTTTTTAAAATAAAAATTTCAAGTTATACAGATCAGTTTTTTCTTATATATATTGTACAACGTTTGTTCTCGTAAAAGAGAAAAGTTCTTACCAAATGGGAGGATTGGGATGAGTAAATGGGGAATGGAGAAGTTGTCAGCATAGAAAAGGTCTGTCTTCAATGTTGAGGGAAAATTACAAGCTGTATATATTTTGTCTAACTGGCAAGAGCGGCGGAAACGTCCTCTTAGTTTGAGGTGTCAGGAGCTTAATAAGCGGATGACTGATCGTTTAAGGTAAAAAAAGCGACAAAAGGTATTTTGAAATAGCGGGAAATGTACTGCACCTGAAATAGGAACATGAAATTACGCTAGAAAGAATCGAATTACTTATTTAAAGACACAAGAAGCTTTTTTGGATTTAAATGGATAAATTATTGGGTATACTTCATTACTAGTATTAGTTTCAGATGACGATCGGAATTCCCTGTAGGAAGACCAGACCAGCAACTTTTGAATGTGGAAAAATTCTAAGACAACTTTTGCTGTAAAGAGAGCAGTCTTATCGGCTGCGGTATAGAGAAGTAGCATGATGGTTTGCGGCTAGATTACCCGTGAAATGTAAAGAAACGAAAATCTATTGGAGTAGAAAAGAGGAAGTCACATGAAAAAACACCCGTTGGAAAGATGGGGAGAAGTGGTAGGGGGCAAGAAGACGAGATGGGTTACCCTTGCACTCTGGATTGCCATGGCGGTTATACTTGCCATGATTTTCCCGCAAGTAAATAGTGTAGATAACTATGCTGGTCCTGACTTGCCAGCTGAACTGATGTCCCAGCAAGCTGATAATTTGCTGGGCGAACAGTTTCCATCAGATTCCGGCATTCCATTATTGATTGTATGGTATAAAGAAGCCGGATTGGAAATGACAGATATAGAAGGTATTCAAAAATTATACGCAGAGCTCGGGGCAAACCCGCTGCCCGGACAGGAAACTCTTCCTCCATTCGATCAGATGCCACCACAAGCGCTGATGGGGTCGGTATCTGAAAACGGATCTTCCATCGTAACACCTGTATTTTTTAGTACAGATGCAAATACAGAAACGTTAAAGGAAAATCTAGCGGAAATTACACGTATTACAGAGGAACAAATTGGTGAAAATCCCTATAATACATCTTTAAATGATGATGTATTGCATGCCCGCTTCTCGGGGCCTGTAGGAATTTCAGTGGATGCGACTGACTTATTTAAATCTGCTGACTTCCAGCTAATGGTAGCTACAGTTATTATTATTCTCGTTATTTTACTGCTAATTTATCGTTCTCCAATTTTAGCGATCGTTCCGCTAGTTGTCGTGGGCATTGCATTTATGGTTGTGAGCCCGCTTTTAGGGTGGATGGCCGAGTCTGGCTGGATTGACAAGGATGCACAGGCCATCTCTATTATGATTGTACTTTTATTTGGGGCAGGTACAGACTACTGTCTATTCCTGATTACACGCTATCGTGATATTCTCCTAGAAGAGGAAAATAAATTCCTGGCTCTTGCACAGGCCATTCGCGAATCTGCTGGCGCTATTGTTATGAGCGGATTGACAGTTGTAATCGGTCTTGCAACACTGGCGTTAGCAGACTACGGGGCGTTTCAGCGCTTTGCTGTTCCATTCAGCTTTGGCGTGCTGCTGACAGGTATTGCTGTTTTGACACTCCTTCCAGCAGTGCTTGCGGTTCTAGGAAGAACAGCATTCTGGCCGTTTGTACCACGTACAACTGAGATGGCGAAAGCTTATGCTTCACAAAAGAAAAAGCCGTATAAGGAGCCGAAGCAAAACCACCGCTATATGCGGAAGCTTGGAAACTTTGTAACAAGTAATCCTTGGCTTGTCATCATTTTGACAGGAGTTATATTAATCGGCTTGGCATATGCATCAACTCATATTAAATATAATTATGATTTATTATCTTCCTTCCCAGAGGATATGCCATCACGTGAAGGCTTTACCTTAATAGAGGAGAACTTCACACCAGGTGAGCTAGCACCAGTACAGGTGCTGATTGACACAGAAGGAAAAGACGTAAATATTTCGAATGAGCTGGCGGCATTGCCTTATATTGATTTAGTAAGTGAAGTGCGAACAGGACAAACGAATCCAAATATTCAGTTGTATGAAGTAGATTTAAATAAAAATCCATATTCGAATGAAGCGATGGATGATGTAGAGCAAATGAAGACAGATATGAAGGAAATTATGACAGGCGCTAGTCTAGCAGAAACAGACTTTTGGCTTGGTGGAGAGACGAGTGCACAGCTTGATACAAAAGAAGTGCAATATCATGATGAAAAGCTAATCCAGCCAGTTATGATTGTCATTATCTTCCTTGTATTGCTTGTTTATCTACGAGCCCTTATCACAGCAGTACATTTGATGGTTACCGTAATTGTGTCGTTCTTTGCAGCGCTAGGGGCAGGATGGCTCATCATTCATGGATTACTTGGTCATGAAGCGATGGCTAGTGCTATCCCATTGTATAGCTTCGTGTTCATTATCGCACTTGGCAATGACTATAATATCTTTATGATCTCTGATATTTGGAAAAATCGCAAACGGGATCGTAAGCATGCGGATTCAATCGCAGGGGGCGTTGCTTCAACCGGAGCAGTTATTACTTCAGCAGGATTAATTTTAGCAGGTACATTTGCAGTGCTTGCAACATTACCAATCCAATTACTTGTTCAATTCGGTATTGTTACAGCGGTGGGTGTACTTCTTGATACATTCATTGTAAGACCTTTGCTTGTACCAGCCCTTATTACGGTTTTCGGTAAGTTTTCTTACTGGCCAAGTAAGCTATGGAGAAAAGAGTTATAGAATATGTAAGCACCATTCCTATAGGATAATGCTCTGAGTAAAGACAAAGTCGATAATCGACTTTGTCTTTACGTTTTTTAAAGAGCTTTTCTAAGGAGGCTTTACCCAGTCTGTTTTGAAAATGCTTGCTAGACAAGGTGCGCTGACGAGCGAGGCAAGCAGCGCTGAATGAAAGCATTTGTCAACAGACTGAGCACCATTCCTTGGGATGTTGCTTTTCTATTCTGGATAATTGATGAAGTTTTTTCTGCTACCTGCTATAATTTATTTGAAACTTTTCGAATTTTTGGTCGTATATTTACTAAGTAATTACAGGAGGGGGAACCCATATGTTTAAAAAAATTGCTTCTGACGCATTAGGTTTATCTGATATTGGTGTAGTTGTACCACGTTCAGATTTTGACAAAACAGATGCCGATGATTTTATCTTTAATGAGATTGATGAAGAGATTTACTTTTTAATCAAGACAAAGTCAGACGAGTACTGCTTCACAAACTACGGACTAATTCATGTGGACGGAACAAGCGCATTAAGTAAAAAGCGCCTGCTTCGTCGCTATGACTACGAACACTATACAATCGATAATGTGTTTCTTGAAACAGCGGGTACAATTGATCTGGATGTAGAAATTAAGTTTACAATCGGCAGTACTGCTCTTTCCATTGATATCCATAAGAGATTTATTAATGAAATCAAAGATTTATACAAGGCGCTTCATGCTATTTCGCTTGAGCAGAAGTTAAACGCCTACAAGTTGGATGCGGCTAAACAAAGTTTGACAATTGCATCTACAGCGATTGGACGGAGCGGGAATACAGAGACAATGGCGTCTGCCTCTTTTGAGCAGATCACGGCATTTTCACATGACTGGCTCATTCAAAATAGGGAAGCTTTCATGAAAAAAGATTTTGGCGCGACATTTGAGCGATATATTAATAATTAACGGACACAGGCACCAAGCACACTGCGAGGTGTCTTTTCCTTTCAATTTCAATTGGTTAGAAAGATGAGGCTATTTTTCTATTAACCTGTTAAATAGAGATAGAAGACAATAAAGAGGTGTCATGTATGAATGAAAAAGTAAAACTGTTCCTTGAGAATTTGAGGAATGTTCATTTGTTTTTTGGAAAGGGAGCTATACAAACAGGGGAAAGGGTAGCTGCAAAGCTGGCGATAAAGGGAATGGCTTTCTCTGTTAAAGAGTATGAGGAAGCAGTGAAAACAATTAAAACAAATACAAAATGGTATCAGAAAATTAGAATGAACCAAAAACTGCAGCATCTCTATTATGCACAATTTGCTGGACAGCTGCACAAAATAGAGCAGGCGCTTGTCTATCAGAAGAACATAATGATTGGTGGAGAAGAAGCCTACCGGGCAGCGATGTATATTAGAGAAGCAGGACAGATCTCTAAAATGAAAGATATCTACAATATTTTAAAGAAGAAACCGGGAATGAAGTGGTTCCCTATATCGCAGGCTTTACTTGCGGTACTTGCTGGGAGGCCAGAATCGGCCGATGAGCTGGCTACGGCTTATGAAGACTACTACAATCGCTTAACCGACTTGAATTGGTATAGTGGCAAACAAGGAAAGCTTGCGGCCCTCCTGCTCGTCTTAGGAACGGGCACATTCGAGGCATCTGTGTGGGAGCGAGTTTGCATACTTTCCAAGATTATGGAAGATGAAGATAGGCTCGAGTTGGATACCTACAATGTGATCTGCCTATTGGCTCTTGCCCGTGTAGAAGCAGAAGCACTACCCGAAATATATGCGATACACGATATTCTTGATGAAAGAAGCGAAGACCTTCCGCTAGGTGATGACCTGCTTTTGATAGCAGCACAGCTCTATACATCTAGTGAGGCTTATAGCGATATACCGGAAATGGATGCATCAGAAGTAGATTTCCTTGATCTTGCGGGCTCTGTCATTGACGGGGCATTCGATGGATCTAGTGGCAGCGGAGATGGTGGAAGTGATGGTGGAGGAGATGGAGGCGGCGGTGGAGATTGAAACTGCTGCAGAGTGTTTAGGAACGTGTATGATTTCCACATACAATAAATAATAAAAATTCTTTATATGCTCCCAGGCCATTTTTCTTTCGATTGTATAAATAGAGGGAGAAATAAAGGCTGATGACACAATTAGGGGGAATAGAGTAAAACGTGAATTGCTGATGGCTTATACATACTATTGGGAAGCTTGCCGCGGGAGGCTGCCGGCGGTAGCTTTAACCGAAAAAGATAAAACCGCCATCAGCCAGTTTCTTTATCATAACCTTTTTAATATACAAGAAATCGTGTATGTACTATCATGCGCTGGCAGGAGTTATACACTGTTTTTAGCACACCAGCCAAGAGAGGCTGCGGGGCTTCCTGAACAGATCTATCATATGACAGAACATTTTCTAGATAGAAGAGAAAACATTTATAAGAAATTAATTATTTTATTTTCCTTATTTTTCTATAAGCAAGTAAAAGGGGTATAATAAATGTAACCAATTGGACAGGGAGAATTGTTATGAATTTATTTATTGTTAGCGATATTCACGGTATGTACAAGCAGTTTGAGGAAATATTACAGCACTGGGATGGAGAAAGCCAGCTTGTCATTTTAGGAGATATGATCGACCGAGGGGAGTATTCTTATGAGGTAGTACAGCGCGTGATGGACCTTCAGCAGCAGCATCCTGAAAAGGTCATTGTCATGAAGGGGAATCATGAAGATATGCTGATGTACTATGTAGACGGAAGGATGAAGGACCCGACACCGTTTTTAGTAAATGGCGGATTAGAAATGTTACGCTCATTTATCAAAGATTTGGATGAAGGAGCGGTTGAACAAAATGCAGCCATTCTAAGAACGCAATTTGCAGCAGAAATTGAATTTTTGCGAAAAGCTCGCCATTATTATCAATACGGCAATTTGCTCATCACGCATGCAGGCTTCGATTCCTCACTTGAAGATTGGCAGAATACAAGTACTCAAGATTTTCTATGGATCCGCAATCATTATAAAGAAGAAAATAAAACTGGGTTAATTAATATTTTTGGTCATACGCCAACACGTAATATGCATGAAGTGGATGATATTTGGGTTAGCCCATCTGGTACTTATATTGGCATTGACGGCGGCTGTGCATATGGGGGCCAGTTAAATGCGCTCCTCATCAGTGAGCAGGGGGAAGTGTTAAATACATTTGTGGTTTGCTCGACGAAAGAAACGGAAAGTAAAGAATGATAAAATTAAAAAACATTAAAAGGTGAACAACAAGATGAATTTTTACATCGTCATGCAAGGGCGTACGTATCTAGAGGAGAAATCAAAAGGTGTTATTTGGTCTTTGATCAAGGATAAAAGCGGACAAACCCCGCACTTTTGGGAACGAATGAAAGAGGTAAAGGCAGGAGACGCAATTTTTCATTATGTAAAGGGAGAAATTGTTGCAATAAGTATAGCCAGCCAGGATTGCCATGAGGGGAAGAGTCCATATCAAGCGAGTGACAGCACATTAGGATTTACCGTTGAAACGGCCTACGAGGAGCTGGAAAGACCGCTTTCTATTAAAGAGAATCTTCAGGCAATCCAACCGTTGCTGCCATTGAAATATTCGGCTTTTCAGGAGGATGGAGATGGGAATCAGGGCTACCTCTATCCATGTAATGAGCTATTGGCGCTTAAATTGCTTGAACTGATAAGTGATTTAAATATTTATGAGGAAGCTCAAGAGCAGCTTGAGTTTGCGATCGGTACTATTGCAAGTAAAGAACGCAATACACTGATTCCTGTATTAGCAGAGACTGAGTCTGAAGCAAAAAAGAAACTGCGAAAAGGGAAAAAGAAATTTAAACAAGGCTTATCGCCCCTATGGGATCATCAATGTGCGCTCTGTGGGATTAACTTACCGGAACTGCTAAGGGCTACTTATTCGAAACCTTGGAAAGACAGTACAGATGAGGAGCGGCTGGATATCTATAATGGGTTATTGTTATGCTGTAACCATGAAATTTTATATGACCAAGGATATATTGCCTTTGATGGCTCAGGTAAAATTCATATCTCTAATGAGATCAGCAATAGCGAATACGGAAAATATGGTATACATTCCAAAATGCGTATCAACCGAAGAGAAGAAAATAAACCTTATTTTAAATGGCATAAGCGGAATATTTTTAGAAAATAAAAGAGAGGGCTCCCGGTATTTTACCAGAAGCCGTCTCTTTTAAGTTTCTACTAAGTAGTGGTAAATATCGTATTGTACAGGTTGCTCAAGAATCATGTTCATTGTGACAACTACTACACAATTTAAATATTGGACCGTAAGAAGGAGAAAGGTTTTCTAACAAAATAATAACGTTGGTCGCAATTATAATAAATAAAGAAAGGTGTCTTCCTTGTTAAAAGTTCTTTCAAAATAAAAAACACACCACAATTATTCATGATGTGTCCTGTTATGTGTATCAATTGTATAATGAGCCTGATTAATGGCCTGCTCGACAAGCTGGCTGAAACGATTTCTGCGCGTATCGTCTCGGGCGAGCAAAGAGGTGATCAGACGCTGCTGAATATAGAGTGTCTCATCGTTGGAATTCTGTACATCCTGTTCATCAAGCAAATAATAATGACGGCTTTGGTTTTTATCGAACACTTCATTGGCTGTTTCTTTATTATTGCGAATGAGCACAAAATCGATCCAGCGCATAAAATGAAAGCCTAAATAATAGCTAAGAATAAATAACCGATCGGCATCGTTTTGCCAGCTCCGTAAGAATTCAGGGATTTCTGCTGACGCATTTAGCTTCTCCATAAAATAAAAATTGTACTGATGGGAGAAATTCTTTTCTACCTTCGTAATAGTTACTTTCGGATATCGCCCGAGAAGTTTCCAACAGTTCAGGACGGTTGCGAGTGCATCCTCTCTGTTATGAATCTTTGCAGTAAGCGGGGGAAGCTGGGGGCTCCATTTTTGATACAAACTTTCAAACTTCTGCAGCTCATCCTCAGTTAATGAAACTAAACAGTGTTGAACAGTTAACTTTATTGTCCCTCTCATTATCCATCCCTCTATTATAGTTTATTAGTGAATAATATATTAATTGAATAGTGGGAAAAATACAACCTGAAATATAAAAATTTTGCTTAAAATAGATAAAGTAGTAAAGTAGAGGGCAAACATAGAAAAGGAGGGGGCTTTAGATGAAAGGAATTGTTAAAGTACTGTTCATTGCTTTAGCTGGTGCACTGGTGTTTAGCTTTTTGCATTTTCCACTTCCGTGGTTACTCGGGTCTATCTTTACGGTGCTGATCAGTCAGTTTGCAGTACAGGGAGAGCTTTCGTGGCCGCCCATTTTGCGTAATACAGGCTTGATCATTGTAGGAGTGGCAATTGGCCAGCAATTCGACCTTTCTTTATTCAATGGGATGGGCTTACTCTTTCTCTATATGGCAGTGCTAAATATAGGGCTTATCGCTTTTGCTGTAATTTTAGCAATTTGGACAACGAAGTGGACTGGCATGTCCCTAAAGACCTCACTAACGGGAAGTATTCCCGGCGGGTTGTCGCAATTTGTTTTGTTTGCTGAAGAGGAGAAGGATATCGACCTGGCAATTGTAACTTTCTTTCATATTATTCGGGTAGTAGCTGTCGTCCTTGTTATTCCATTCATCGTCTCAGGAGATATCGTGACTGACGGAGGGCAGGCAGATTCATTTAACTTGTGGCTTATCCCGGTATTTTTCCTAGCTGCTTGTTCAGTATGGGTGGGTCTGAAAATAAAGCTGCCTGTTGCACATTTTTTAACGCCTGTTTTATTAGTGATCGTCATACATATGTTTGGATTGGAAGTACCGCCCATTCCCGTATCTTTGCTTCATGTAGCACAACTACTGATAGGAGCTTATATTGGGCTGCTTTTGAAGCCTCATATGATTCGTCTCCCTAAAAAAGTGTTGATGGCAGGAATAATCAATACAGCGGCTCTTATCGTCGTAACTTATTTTGGAAGTTTAGCTGTTCAGTGGCTGCTTGGCTATTCTTTTGCTACAAGCTTTCTAAGTACAGCTCCGGGAGGGCTTGACCAAATGGGGCTTCTTGCCGCTGCGGTAGGGGCGGATATTTCCATTGTAACCGTATTTCAATTATTCAGGCTGTTGTTTATCTTTCTGGTTGTACTTCCGCTGCTGAAAATGGTGACGCGGAAAATGATAAAATCCTAGCCTGCTTCTGCAGGCTAGGATTTTATAAATTTGACACATAAACTGTATATTGTTTTATTTTTTACCAAACCATATCTGTTAAAATAAACAATAGGGTTGGGCATAATAAACAGCCTAAACCTGTATAAAAAGTTGCTGTAACGGCACCGTACGGGACCAAACGTGGGTCCGTTGCAGCAAGTCCACCTGTAACTCCGGAAGTTGTCCCCATCAGACCGCCATATACCATGGCAGTAAGCGGATTGTTAAGTCCAATCCATTTTGCTACGAATGGTGTGCCAATCATCACCAGTACCGATTTGATTAAACCAGCTGCGATGCTGATGGCAATTACCTCAGAGCTTGCACCAAGGGCTGCACCAGTTACTGGGCCGACGATGTATGTCACTGTCCCCGCGCCAATTGTAGCTAAGCTGACAGCATCTGTATAGCCGAACGCAACAGCGAAAATTACACCGATGACAAAAGATAGTATGACACCGATAAATAATGAAAGGGTACCTCGTGCACCAGCTTTTTTTATTTCATCAAAATTGGCACCGAAAGAAGTTGCTACGATTGCAAAGTCACGAAGCATGCTTCCGCCTAAAAGGCCGATACCTGCTAAGAAAGAAATATCAGCCAACCCTTTAGTGCCCCCACTGTAAGCGCCACCAATATAAGAGAGAATTAATCCGAGAAGGATGGCAATTGCAGAACCATGAATGAAACCCCGTGTCAGTTTGTTTGAAATTAAATAGGCAAGCCACATCGTAACACCGACAATTAAGAATCCTGTAATTAATCCGTTGCTTTCGAGCAGTCCTTTAATTGTTTCCCACATTCAAATCCCCTCCTGTGTTAAATTCCACTGCAGCTTCTTTTGCTTTTTTACCACTAAGCAGCGGCACACATGCCCAACTGATCACAACCACTGCAATGCCGCTGATGATAGCAAGCGGACCTCCTGTCAATGCACCAATCACATTTTGGCTTGAAGCCATGGCGATAACGATTGGAATATACATTCCGTTCCAAAAGGCAAGGCCGTCTTGGGCGGGTAAACTAATCTTCCCGGACTTAACCAGTTTATCTACTGTAATAATTAGCAGAATCATAGCTACCCCTACACCGCCAACATTGGAATCGACACCCATTGCTATGCCAATGAATTCTCCAACCAACATCCCCGCTAAATAGCATCCAGCCAGAATTGCGACACCGTAAATAACCATTTACACATCCACCCCTTATAGAATTTTTGAAAATTCAGTCGACTGTATTCTGTTTTCATCATAAAACAGCATTTATCAATAATCAAGGATAATTTATGCTTAAAGCAGAATAAAAAGTAAAATTGTATTGAAAAAAGAATATTCATAAAATATAATAATTGTATACAGTCGACCGTATTTCTAGGAAACAGGGGGTTTAGGTATGGAGTATTTCAATCAGTCATTTGATAATGCCCTATCAAGAACAATAGCAGAAAAATTATTAGAAAATATTTTATCAGGAGAATTAAGGCCTGGAGATAAGGTTGTGGAAAGTGTATATGCCGATCAATTCAATACAAGCAGATCACCGGTGAGGGAAGCCATTTACTTATTATCTACTGAAGGATTAATTGAGAGAGTTCCTCGCAAAGGTGCCTTTATTAAGGGTTACACAATTGATGATGTACGCGACCTATTGGATATACGAAATCATTTGGAAATGTTAGCTGCAGACCGTATCCAAGAACCTCATAAGCAGAAAACGCTATTGGAGGAAATGAAGTTAGTGTTGAAAAAGATGGAGAGCTGCAAGTCCCAAATCGACTATACTCATGCCAATTATGAGTTTCACTTTATTTTAGTGAAATTCAGTGGAAGCCCGGTGTTAATTGAGATGTATAGCAAGATTGCATTACCACTACTGCGTATTCAGGTCATTCATTTTTCAAGAGAAAGAATGATAGAAAAATCCATTGACGAGCATAAGGCTATATATGAGTTATTGAAGAACAATGGGTTGGATGAATTAAAGACAATCTTACGTAAGCATACAGAAGATGTAATCCATAGTGTTCGTAAACAACTTCTTTAGGAGGGGGAGCCGTTGAAGACAGCTTTTCTATTTCCAGGTCAAGGGACGCAATACCCCGGCTTTTTAGAGGATTTACCAGATATGGCGGTCGTTCACGGGACATTGAAAGAAGCAGAACAGATATTGGAAACAACAATCAATTCGCTTCATAGCCCATATGCGCTTTCCACTACAAAAGCAGTGCAGCAAAGTTTGCTTATTGCAGGGGTAGCGATGTCACGCCTTTTGGAGCAGGAGGGAGCTAAACCAGATTATGTAGCAGGGCATTCTGTAGGAGCATTTGGTGCAGCTGTTGCCGCTAAGTCCTGTACATTCGAGCAGGCGCTGAAGCTTGTTACATTACGGGGACAGATGATGGAGCAAAGTTTGGATCTGCAATATGGCATGGGGGTTGTTGTCGGACTAACGGAAGATAAGCTGATAGATATCGTAGCCGAATTCCATACCGAGGAGCAGCCAGTCTATGTATCAAACCAAAATTCGCCGACACAGATCACGCTTTCTGGAAACAAAAAAGCGATACAACGAGTACTGGAGTACGTAGAAAGAAAAGGGGCGCGTTCCGCTAAGCTGCTGAATGTTTCTACACCTTCGCATTGTCCGCTTTTTGAACATGTGAAGGATGTATTAGAGCAAGAGATGGATAATATGTTATTTCAGCGTCCCAAGATACCGATAGCTGCCAACCGCAATGCCAGGCTGTTGCGTCAGGCAGAGGCAATTAAGGCCGATTTGGCTGAAAGCATCTGCCATCCAGTGAAGTGGCATGATGCTACCAATGTTTTATATGAAAATGGTGTTCGCATTTTTATAGAGATGCCGCCGGGGGATGTATTAACAAAACTTGCGAATACAGCATTTCCGGGTGTACGTGCCGTCAGTACCCAAAAGGTGGCGGTTGAAGATGTGTTATACATTTTAAATCACAAAGGGGTGTAGATAGATGGTCATATTGAATAACCAGACACAAGGGAGAAACTGGACAACAAGACTGGATGCGAAAAAAGAGCAACTTGAAAAGGTAAAAGGAATGGTAGATGGGGTCATCATTCCAACTGAAAAGATCGTAGATGTATTAGAAAAGTTAATCAGACCGAAAGACCGTGTCATTATGGAGGGCAATAATCAGAAGCAAGCATCATTCCTCTCGAAAGCGCTTGTTCAGGTCGATCCAGGAAAGGTATACGATTTGCATATGATTATGTCGAGTGTTTCCAGACCGGAACATTTGGACATTTTCGAGGAAGGTATCGCCAAAAAGATTGATATGTCCTATGCAGGGCCACAAAGTTTGCGAATAGCCCAGATGATTGAAGATGGCCGTTTGGAACTGGGTGATCTCCATACGTATGTAGAATTATATGGCCGTCTGTTCATTGACTTAATTCCGAATGTGGCACTTGTGGCCGCTGATAAAGCGGACCGTGCTGGCAATCTCTATACGGGACCAAACACAGAGGAGACACCGACGTTTGTGGAAGCAGCTGCGTTCAGTGATGGTATCGTTATCGCGCAAGTAAATGAAATTGTGGATGAATTGCCACGTATTGATATTCCAAGCTCTTGGGTTGACTTCGTCGTACAAGCGGATGAACCTTACGAATTAGAGCCGCTATTTACAAGAGATCCGCGGCATATTACAGATATCCAGATTTTACAGGCAATGATGTGCATAAGAGGTATCTATGAAAAGCATGGTGTACAGTCGTTAAATCATGGAATCGGTTTTAATACAGCGGCGATTGAACTATTGCTGCCCACATATGGCGAACAATTAGGATTAAAGGGGAAGATTTGCAGAAACTGGGTGTTGAATCCTCATCCAACGCTAATCCCTGCTATCGAAACAGGTTGGGTTGAAAGTGTTCATTGCTTCGGAGGAGAGCTGGGTATGGAAAAATATGTTGAGGCTCGCCGGGATATTTTCTTCACAGGAAGGGATGGAAGTCTCCGTTCAAACCGTACATTGGCACAACTCGCCGGGCAATATGCTGTAGACTTGTTTATCGGATCGACATTGCAGATGGACGCGCTTGGCAATTCCTCAACAGTTACGAAGGGACGTGTGGCCGGATATGGCGGGGCACCAAATATGGGACATGACCCGGGTGGACGTCGTCATTCGACAGAGGCATGGTATAACATGATGACATCGAAAGATGAATTAGCACGAGGGAAGAAGCTGGTTGTCCAAGTGGCAGAAACGTTCCAGGATGCAAATCAGCCGGTATTCGTTGAAAGACTTGATGCTGTGGATGTAAAGAAACAAGCAGGACTGGCAGTGGCACCAGTGATGATCTATGGGGAGGATGTAACCCATGTGGTGACGGAGGAAGGGATTGCTTACCTTTATATGAGTGACAGTCCTAGTGAACGCCGGCAGATGATTGCGGCTGTCGCAGGCGTGACGCCAATTGGCATGAAACATGATGCGACAGCGACAGCGCTTCTGCGAGAACGAGGACTTGTGGCATTACCGGAAGATTTAGGTATTCGGCGTGCAGAGGCGAAGCGTTCACTACTTGCTGCTAAAAATATAGATGAATTAGTTCAGTGGTCGGGTGGTTTATATGAACCGCCTGCCAAATTCCGCAGCTGGTAGGGGGGAGCGTAGTGGAGAAGGAACTACTGTGCAGAGAGATTGCGCAAGGAGCCACTCGTGCATTAATCAGAGAAGTAACTCTAACTCCTAAACCAGGGCTGGTGGACATGTGGGATACCGGATCCCATCAAGATTTAACGTTATCTATGATGAAGGATTCAGCTTACGCACTATATGATACATTTTACGACATGGCTATGCTTTGTTACGGAGAGGTTCCTTCTTTAACAATTCGTGAAAAGTTCGGCGAAATCGGGCGTCAAGGTGAAGCAATGATGTTTGCTGTGACGGGTGGAGTCAACACACATAAAGGAGCAATCTGGTCATTGGGTCTGCTGGGAGCAGCCTGTGCCATGCTAAAAGGAATTGGAACTCCAGAGGAATTGTGCCTTAAAGCTGGAGAATTGGCTAAGATTGAAGACCGTTTTGTGCCCATGCTTGAAACAAATGGAAGCAGAGCAGTTAAGAAATACGGTTTAAGGGGAGCGAGGCAGGAAGCACAGGAAGCTTTTCCTCATATATTGTCTGCCAGTTTACCGGTCTATCAAAGAGAGTCGGCTAATGGAGAGAAACGAGCAGCATTGCTGGCGTTATTAAGCCTGATTGCCACCTTGGAAGATACGTGCCTTGTGCACCGAGGGGGTATCGAGGGACTTAAATATGCGCAAGCATATGCCTACAGGCTGCTGAAAGATAAAAATGTGGCAGGTATGGTCAAGATGAACCAGGATTTCATTACTCGTCACTTGTCACCCGGAGGCAGTGCAGACCTGCTTGCAGCCACATTTTTCATCAGCACATTACAACAGCTTCAATCAAAACATTTACATGTCATAAGGGGTGTATAACATGGAGAAGTTAACGTTTACGTTACCTGCCACAAAACAGGTAAAGAAGAGTGCACATGTCGGTGTGGTAGGGTCAGGAGATTTAGAAGTATTGATCGAGCCGATTGAGGGAAATGAAAGCATCATTGAAGTCCGGACAGGTGTTACGGGATTCAAGGAAACTTGGCAAAAGGTAATCGAACGCTTTATCATACAGCAGGATGTCCTCGCCAAAATCTCTATCAACGATTTTGGAGCAACACCAGGCGTCGTATCAATTCGGCTGGCTCAAGCAGTGGAGGTGAGTAATAATGATTAATGCATTAACAGTAAGTCTTGTTGAAAGCGGAGCACGTGAACGGGCTTTCCATCTGCTTGATGAAGGTAGCGGTCAGGAGATTTTAGGACCATATGATCGCTTTGAATCTCCCCATCTAGAAGCTCAAAATATTGTCCCTCAGTATGATGATGGCATGATTATTGTGAAAGGAACAATTGAAGGCAGGACTGCCCTGGTGATTTCGATAGAGGGAAGTTTCCAAGGTGGGGGTATCGGGGAAGTATCTGGTGCCAAATTTGCCGGAGCGCTGGAAAAGGCAGTTGAGGAATGCAGAGAAGGGAATCTTGTATATCCGGTCATTATTTATGATACTGGGGGTGTCCGGCTGCAGGAGGCGAATTACGGTTTGCTCTCCATTGCAGAAATCAGCTCAGCCATTGTAGCATTACGCCAATACGTACCAGTTGTAGGTGTCATTCCAGGCAAAATCGGCTCGTTTGGCGGTATGTCTCTTACTGCGGGGCTTTGCAGCGCATTAATTATGACGAGAGAAGGCCGGCTGGGGATGAACGGTCCGGAAGTTGTAGAGCAGGAAGCAGGTATCCGTGAATTAAATGCAAAAAATAAGCAGCTAATCTGGAAAATGATTGGTGGAGCAAATCGAAAGAATGCAGGGTTGGCAGATAGTGTCGTGGAGGATGATGTCTCTAACTATCGTACAGCCATATTAGATATATGGAATGGTGAGACAGGCCAAGTTCCTCAGCGTACCTTGCAATACGAGGAATTTTTAGCGCTGTTTAAGTCCCTTAATCTTCAGGAACGGATAGAAGCGGTGGATGCTGTTGAATTGTTATCTAACCGAAGCAGTGTGAACGGTAAAATGGAATTGCCAGACGAACCGAAAGAAAGCCGGGGACGTACATGGTTTGAGAAATTGGCAAATGGTGCTCACTCCATTTCAGAAGTCCCATCTGTTTTAGTGGCAGATGGGGAAGTAGAAGGGATTTCTGCTCGTTTCATTGCAGTGGTGCCTAATAGAGCAAATAGTTATTATCGTGCTCAAAATGGAGAGGTTGGACTACTTGAAGGCTGGACAATAGCAAAATACGTTCACCAGGCAATAGAGGAGGACAGCAAAAGTGGTACTAAACGACTCATTGTGCCGATTGTTGATGTCCCTAGCCAGGCATTTGGCTATCATGAAGAGCTGTTTGGTATTTATCTTTCATGCTCAGCGGCGGTTGATGCCTATGCGACAGCTCGCCTAAACGGCCACCCAATTGTTACGGCAATCGTTGGAAAAGCTATTTCCGGTGCATTCTTGTCCCATGGAATGCAAGGAAACCGCTTGATTGCCCTTGATGATGAGGAAATTCAGGTGCATGTTATGTCCAAAAAATCAGCGGCACTCGTCACGATGCGAACAATCGAGGAGTTGGATGCGACAGCGGCAAATGTGCCTTCTATGGCTTATGATATCCACTCTTTCCAAAAGCTCGGAGCATTATTTTCATTATTAAAAGGGGTACACGGGCAAGTACCTACCGATAGCTGTGTTGGAAAGGTCACAAGAGAAATCAAGCGGGCCTACGAGGATATTTTAGAAAGCAAAGATCGTTCACTTCGTGTTCGTCTAGAATCAGATACAGCCAAGCAGTATGGACGGGTCGCTTCCATTAAGGTGAGAGAAAAGATTGATGAACAATGGTAAATGTACATGACATCGTCCGTTTTCAAGATAGAAGTGTCATCACTTTCCATGAGACAGTGCCGGATTGGCTATACACACGTCCGGCGTCCCAGCACTATGCAGTAGCAAGAAGGATGAAAACAACTGCCTCGACAGTCGCTATAGGGATTCGAGGGAAAGAACGAAGTGAACGGATTGCAGGTTTTATTAATGAACAAGATATAGAACAGGTAATCACCCCACAATCATTAGTTAGAAATCTGGCACAGTATCGAGATAGTTCGTTCTATCCTTTTTTATCCGAAGTTGATACTATCATTGCTCCGTTTCGTTTGGAGTGGGGACCTACAGGCAGTATTGGCTTTGAGCTGGCGACAGGCATTCCAGTGGCAACGGAGACAAGTGATCTGGATATGACGGTGTATGTACCACCTGACCTGGATTATCAAGTGCTGGAGCAATTATATGAAGAGTTGCAGCAGTGTTCTTTTCGGATCGATGTACAAATCGAATTTGAAGACGCCGGGGCAGCTCTGTTGCCGGACATTATAAAATTTAAAAATGGATTTTTATTAAGAACATCATCAGGGCCGCTTATGGCAAGTATTATAAATGGTCAGGTAAGAATTAAAGCATAATTATACCTATAAATTCGAGAGCCAAGAGATAGAGTGAGCGCTCCTATGTTATAAGCCGAGGAAAGGGTGAAATAATATAGGGGAAGAGGTGATCTTGAATGGAATTCTACGGTGTCAAGGAATGCGATGTGTGCTTTGATTTGGTCGATGCCACAAATCGCCGGCAGTACGAGTTTGTCGATTCTCACAATGTATATTGTTTCATGTGCATCGGCTGCTACGAAAGAATGCTCGATATGACAGAGGAGCAGCTTGATCACTTTTTTCCGTCTCATATCCAACGAAAAGTCATAACTAAATATGAAGGGGTTCCTTTTATTAAATGGGTCAGCCCGCTTACCTGAAAACGTGTGAATGCCGCTAGCTTCACACGTTTTTTCTTGTTAAGAAATCCGTATATGGAGTATACAGGCTAAAGTAGATAGTTTAAAACAGTGTATCTAGTATTAGAGGAATGCTTGTACAGCAGGGGAGCAGAATATTCTTTTACAAGCAATGAAATCACGATTAGAAAGTGGGCATTGATTCATCAAAGGACAGCGGAGATAGTTCATAATAATAAAAGCGAAGGCACGAGGAAATTTGTTAGGAATATTTTATTAAATCATACAAAAATAATGACACGAACTATTAACAATAACTTGTGTCATTTATAAGAAAAAAGTCTACCCTATTGGAAGTTAGGTAATGGTTGGGTTATACTAATGGAAGTGATTATATGAGGGAGCAATGAAAAGAGACGAAATGGAGAAGCAATCTTATTCTAAATTGTGGGCACAGGCAGTCAAAACAGGGATTATTAAATCAAATTTAGTCCCTATGGTAGCTGGTTTGATGCTTGCATTATATACCTATGAACTTAGTTTTATTGATAATATATGGAATCTTATTTTAGCTTTTGCCGGATCAGCGGCCGTTATTGCGGCGGCGGGTTCATTTAATAATGTATATGACCGCGATATTGACGCGGTGATGACCCGCACAAAAGTTCGTCCGACGGTAACAGGCGCTCTCAGTGTGAAAACGGTTTTAATCGTGGCGGTTGTTTTATTGGTTATAGGGTTAGTCTTACTTTATATGACGACACCACTGGCGGCTCTTTTAGGCTTTCTCGGTGTATTTCTCTATGTTGTGCCATATACAATGTGGACAAAGCGCCGAACAATATGGAATACAGAGGTTGGCAGTATCTCAGGAGCCGTGCCCCCGCTGATTGGGTGGGCAGCTGTGGCGCCGGATATTTGGCATCCTGCGTGCTGGGCGCTTTTCATCATTATGGTCATTTGGCAGATGCCGCACTTTTACGCGATTGCGATTCGTAAGCGTGATGATTATGCGGCAGCAAATATTCCAATGCTGCCTGTAGTAAAGGGTGAACGCCGGACATACATCCAGTCGAATGTATATTTGATTCTATTGATTTTAACAAGTTTCCTCTTTGCTCCTTTGAGCTGGGGATTGACACTCGTATCGCTTATTTTAGGGGCGGTATGGCTATGGCTGAGCTTTGTTGGCTATCGTAAAATGGAAGGGAAAGCATGGGCGAACAAAATGTTTGGCTTTTCTCTTATCCACATGGTTGTCTTATTTGCGACAGTCATTATTTATTCATCAGTAGGCTTACTTTTACGTGCTTTTTAAAAATGTGCCGGGGCGATTATGCTTCGGGCATTTTTTATTTTTCCCAAAAATAAAACATCCTCTACGAAAGAGGATGGCAGAGTAAAGACAAAGTCACTTTTTGACTTTGTCTTTACGTTTTTTCAACTAGTTTTATAAAGGTATGTTTTACTCAGCCTGTCTTGAAAACGCTTGCCAGACAAGGCGCGCCGACGAGCGAAGACACCAATAGAACCTAAGTTCATGGGGGGACGAGCGAGGCAAGCAACGCTGGATGAAAGCGTTTGTCACCAGGCTGACATCCTCTACGAAAGAGGATGGCTTGAACAATTGGTATGAGAATTTGTATTAGAAAGTGTAACGATTTGATTTTTCCCTTGGTTTTTCGCCATATAGAGTGCCTGGTCGGCTATTTGGAACAGCTGCTTGAATTGGCCCGCAATGACGCTTGTAGTTGATACTATACCCATACTAATAGTAAATTGAATTTCATAATTTTGCCCTGTAATTTTCATTCCTGTGAGGGCCTGAAACAGCTTTCCAATTTTATGCATTAAATGCTCTTCAGGAAAATCCCTAAATAGAATGACAAATTCATCTCCACCATAACGGCCGACTATCGTTTGTTCTTCTTGAATGACATGCCGGCACATTTGTCCAACTGCTTTGATCACTTCGTCTCCCACGAGATGCCCGTATTCGTCATTAATCGTTTTAAAGTCATCTACATCAAAAACTACACAGCATATATGATCCTGTGTCCTTAGCCATTGATCACATGCCGCTTCTAAATAATGACGCGTGTAGACCCCAGATAATGAATCTATATTAGCGAGCCGCTCGAGTGTAGACATATTATATTGAATATCCAGCTCCTCGATTTTTGAACGAACGCATTCTTTGTATAGCTCTTCCATCATCTGCGTATATTTTTTCATATAGTAATAGGCTAGCTCGAAGTTTTTTAGCTTTTCATAAGCATGCGCCTGTTGAAGGTAAACCCTTTTCAACAAGCTGCTGTTCTGGGTAGTAAAGGCAAGCTTCTCTGCTTCTGTCAATAAGGAAACGGCATGCTGAATATCTCCTTCCTTGAATGTAAGGAGACTTTGTATGTATAGATAACGGCTCCGTTCAAGCGGGCTGCTTTGAGTGAAAGGGTTACGGCCCGTTATCTTCAAAGCAAATGCAGCTTCAGGCAATCTGTCCAATGATACATAAGCGATTGAAAGTAGACTATAAATGTGGCACTGTATTCGGGAATCCTTAGAAGTATGGAGCTCAGCAATTGCCAAGGCGTCTTGAGCAGTCGTAAGCGCATCTTCATATTGTTCAGTCATAAGGTGAATATAACTCAGCATACTATAGCTGATGCATAATTCGTGGGGTAAATTCAAGGACCTGGCAAGGTGAATACATTCTTCTGTGGACTCTTTCGCTTTTTTGTAGTTTAGTTCATATTCATAGATCAGAGATTGGAGATGACATAGATTATATTGTTCATATTGAGCACCGTATTCATCGCATAATTTTTTATACAGTAAAATACTTTGGAAAGCACGTTCACTTTGTCCCATACAGTAGTAGCAAGTAGCGATACTGATATGGGCGAGCATTGCACCATAAGGATTTTTGGTTCGGTCGCATTCTTCTAAAAAGACGCGCATGACGTCAATCGCTTCCTCATAGCGCCCTGCCGCATACAAGTAATCATATTCGGTGTCTATCTGTACAGTTGGCTTATATTTTACCCTCATCTGTCTCCCCTCCTTATTAATATGAAAAATTACAGTTATTTTTTATATACACTAGGTAGTTTTTCCCTGTCTCAATTATATAATTTTACACAAAAAATGGATATACTTGGTATTACATATTTTTAAATTTTGATTTTTTTGTGACAATTCCGTAAATAGCGATTCGATAAAAGCATACTATGATAAATAAATTTCTACATAAAAAGGACTATCCGATTACTGGATAGCCCTTTGTTATTCTTTTGCAAAACCTTACTTCAGTGGCGAGTTTATCAACACACAGGCTTCTTTTGGTTTTTACAGTGGGAGAGTGGATACTTCGTACAGATAGTCACCAAGAACACGTAGTCCTTTATCAAAGTTTTCCAAATGGAAATGTTCATTCGGTGCATGGAAGTTTTCGCTTGATAAGCCAAAGCCCATTAATACGACCGGCAGCTGTAGAATTTGATCAAACGCTGCCACAATCGGAATAGAACCACCGCCGCGTGTATAGGCAGTCGGTACTTCATATACACGCTCGTAGGAACGTCCTGCCGCTTGGATGACAGGGTGATCGAATGGCGTGATGTAAGGAGCACCTTTGTCAAACTCGGAAATCGTGACCTCTACACCTGTTGGTTTATTCTTTTCAATGTGTGCTTTTAACAGTGTAACAATTTCATCCGGTTGTTGGTCTGGAACAAGACGACATGTAATTTTTGCGCCTGCTTCTGCTGGTAATACCGTTTTAATGCCTTCACCAGAGAAGCCGCCGAATACGCCGTTTACCTCTAATGTCGGACGGGCCCAAGTCTGCTCTAGATAGGAGTAGCCTTTTTCACCAAACAGCTCTTTTACACCTACTTCTTCTTTTAATGCCTCTTCATCAAAATTCAAGTCACGGTAAGCCTGGCGTTCTTCTTCAGATAATGGTCGTACATTGTCATAGAAGCCTTCTACCTGGATTGTGCCATGCTCGTCGCGGAAGGATGCAAGAATGTCAGCCAATGCATGGATAGCATTTTGGACGCCTCCACCGTAAAGACCAGAGTGCAGATCACCTTTTGCTCCTCGCACATCAATTTGGATACCAGCCAGACCACGAAGACCGTAGCATACAGCCGGCTTACCTGGTGCATAAAGCCCTGTATCGGAAATAAGAATAAGGTCTGCTGCTAATTTCTCCTTATTTTTCTCCACATATTGAGGAAGGTTCGCACTGCCGATTTCTTCTTCCCCTTCAATGATAAATTTCACGTTCACAGGAAGTGTTCCGTCTAATTTAAATAATGCCTCAATCGCTTTCAAGTGCATGAATACTTGCCCTTTATCGTCTGATGCACCGCGGGCGAACAGTTTATTATCGCGTACATCTGGTTCAAACGGGGGAGTTTCCCAAAGATGCAAAGGGTCAACTGGTTGTACATCATAATGGCCATAAAATAGAATCGTCGGTTTGCCTGGTGCATGTAGCCAGTCTCCATAAACGACAGGATGACCGCCTGTTTCATCGATTGTAATGTTTTCAAGGTTTACGCGTTTCATTGCTGCTGCAAGCCAAGAAGCGGCTACCTGCATATCTTGTTTATGCTCAGATAGGGAAGAGATGCTGGGAATCCGTAGGAATTCGTCCAGCTCTGCCAGATGCTTGTCCCGATTCTCTGCGAAATAAGCATCTAGTTTGGATAAATGACTCATAGTGGAGCCTCCTTCAATAATTTCGGTAATGGAAATATTATAGCATAAATGGAAGGCAAAATTGGGTGTCTGAACCATGGGTGAAATGCAGTCATTTTGAGAAGAAGATAGAAGGATGTAATTAGAGATAATACACGTTGTAAAAAATGGGCGGATAAAGGGTGTGCTATCATATCCAGCGCTATGTTACAAAATATTTCATCTAACCTTACAGCATTGTAAGAAAAATGAAAGCAAATACGATAGAGCGTAATATTTGTTTTTGCGAAAATGAAAATAAGAAAACGTATATAACACATTTCACATAAAACTACTCTAAACGGGAGAGATTTAAAATGAATGAAAAATTAACGGCTATTTATAATGAATTTGATCGATACATTTACCACCTATGCTTAAAGCTTACACGCAATACAAATGAAGCGGAAGATTTAATGCAAGAGGTATGGGTAAAGGTTGTCCGCTATGAACAAAACCTTGCCGAAGTAGATCATGTAAAGGCGTGGTTAACAACTATTACAATGAACACATTCCGTGACCGCTATCGTAAAAATGTACGACGCAGTAAATATATGATGAGTCAACCTGAAACATTAGACGTTCCGATTCTAGATTTGGTTCCAAACAATGAGTTATCGACAGAAGAACAAATCGAAAAAACGGAAGTCACGAAAATTGTTCAAGAAAAAATGCACCAGCTAGATACTATTTATCAAAAGACTTTATGGTACTTTTATGTAGACCAGTATTCATTGGCTGAAATTTCGACACTAATGAAGGTTTCCGTCGGGACAGTAAAATCACGTCTGTTCCGTGCAAAGGCACGATTGAAGGAAATTTTACTAGCAGATCAAAAATTAGAGACAGTTGTTACTGCATAATAGGGAAGAGCCCGCCATGATAGGCGGGCTCAGCCTGTTGACAAACGCTTTCATCCAGCGTTGCTTGCCTGGCGAGCGTTTTCAAGACAGGCTGAGTAAAACGATACTATATAAAACTAGCTGAAAAAACGTGAAGACAAAGTCAAAAGAAGACTTTGTCTTCACTCGGAGCCCGCCATTACAGGCGGGCTTTTTTGTGGGAAAATCTCCTTTAGCTTACAGAAAACCCGCCAAGAAAGTTCTTGGCGGGAATGACCGTATCATTTAATTATTTGGGTAAATGCATTTTATTGAAAATGGTATGCAATGTCGTGATTTCCTCTTCCGTCAACATGCCGAACAAATGATTGATGAGTGCTTCGATTTGCTTGCGGGAATTCTCCAGCACTTGGAGACCCTCTGCTGTAATAGAAATTTGAGAAGCACGGCGATCGTTCTCGCTTTGTGTTTTTTCAATGAAGCCGCCTTTTAGTAGCTTTGTTGTAAGTACTGTTACCCCGCCTGTTGTTACTTTTAGACGATCAGCAATGGCAGAAGGGCGCTTTGGACCTTCTTTGGCTAAGAATTCGAGTATCAAAATATGGGACTTTGAAAAACCGAGTTCGTTATGGCTATTCCATTCGTTTGCTACTTTGCGTTCTAGCACTGAAATCGATTCGAAAAGAGCTGTTAGGTTTTCTTTTCTTTTTTGGTCCATTTCCTCAACTCCAACACAGTCTTTCTATCATTTTTATGTAAATAAAGAAAGCGGCGAAATTACTCAACCGCTAGTCTTTGTAAAGCATTCAGTTCAAATGCACGTACTTTACGTGGGATGAAACGACGAATATCCATTTCATTATAGCCCACCTGAATACGCTTTTCATCTAATAGAATCGGGCTCCGCAGCATACGTGGGTGCTGCTGGATTAAATTATATAGCTCTTGGATTGACAATTGATCAATATCAACATCCAAGTTTTTAAAGTCATTTGAGTTTGTTGCAATAATTTCATCTGTTCCATCTTCTGTCATGCTTAAAATATTTTTAAATTCTGCTAGAGTAAGTGGTTGGGACGTAATACGTTTTTCTGTATAGGCGATATTATTTTCATTTAACCATTTTAAAGCTTTTCGTGATGAGGAACAGCTAGATTGTGTGTAAATTGTTACTGACATATAAATTCCTCTCTTCCAATAGTTTATTTTGAAATAGCCTACCAATAAGATAATTTGTCATAAATTTATCTTACTAATAAGATATCTGTTTTGCAAGTTTTTTATAGGTCGGCTGTGTATGTAATGTTTATCCATTTATTGTATACCCAGCTCTCTATAAATATATACGTCCTTTCACAAAAAAAGTTTCGTTTGTCAAAAAATTTACACACTTTTTCTTAAATCATCCTTAAAAGGGTATTTTAGGAGTTCCATAGATGAAATATAAAAAAACAAGGGAGTAGGAGGTCATCTCCGCCTGTAGACGGAGATGAAAATCCATTTAGGGACCGTTAAAACAATTCCTTATTCAAGATACGATAAATGTAACAAAACGAGAGGAGAAAAACAGATGAAGAAATTACTGAAGTATACGGTGATTGGTTTCGGTCTCTTAATTTTAGCTGGCATTTTAGCACCGATGATTGCCGGATTCCTGGTAGGAGCAGCCATTGTACTAGGAGGTTTCTGGCTCTATGAAAGAAGTGAGTCATCTGTCATGAAGCTGATTAGCATTATTGTCATGGTTTCTGGTGTTATGGCCGCAATCGGCAGCGCACCAATTCTTTTATTAGTCATCGCACCGGCAGTCGGTTATGTAGTCTATAAGCAATGGAAAAATGATGAGCCGAAAATGGTAACGGATAACCCCTTCGATAACTTCGAAGCGGAATGGAATAAGCTATCTAAATAAGAGGGAGAGAGATCAATGAATTTATTACAACGTTTTATCCATACAACTGAGGCGAAATTACATGAGCTTTTCGATTCAGCAGAGCGTAAAAATCCCATTGCTATGCTGAACCAATATGTCCGCCAGGCAGAAAAGGAAACAGAAAAGGTAGGCGGTCTTGTAGCACGTCAGGCTGATTTGAAAAATAAGATTGCTGCAGAATTAAAGCAGGTAGAAAAGAAGCAGCAAAAGCGTACAGAACAGCTTCAGCTGGCACAGCAATCAGAGGAGCAGGATTTGATTGATTTCACTTTATCGGAAGTGGAAGCCTATAAAACACGTGCAGATTTACTGCAACAGAGTCTGACAGAAGCGACAGCGGAGCATGCAAATCTTGAACGGCAGTTCGAGCAGATGAAGCATCGTTTACAAGACATGAAAGTACGTCAGCTTCAGTTAATGAGCAAGGAAAATGTGGCACATGCCCATTTCCGTTTAGAAGAGGCATCTTCTAAGCAGGCGGACCTGCATGCCAATAAATTCGGGGAAGCAACTGAATATATTGAGCGTATCTCCTTAAAGCTGAAGAACGACTACGAGATTACAACATTTGAACAACGTTTGGCGGCGCTTGAACGGAAGGAATAGTATAATGAAAGGTGTGGGGTGAAAGCTCCACATCTTTTTCCGTCTTTTAGCTCGATGAAGCGGGACTTGATCAAAGCATACTGTAGGGTGTTGAAAAAGATAGAAGAGTATTGATTCAATGGAGACCCTTTACATCGGAGGTGGGCAAATGAAAAATAAACTACTAGTAATCATTGGACTTATTGTATTTATAGAATTATTCATTTTTCATAACAGCGGTGTTTTCTTCCTGCTCCTCGCTTTTGCGCTATATGTACTGAGTGTACAAAAGGGGGAAAAAATGTATGCCTCAATTGCTCTAATCTTTGCCTTGCTTGCTGTCTTATCGATGACGACACTGAGATGGTTGATTCCCGCAGGCATTATTTATTGGCTATACCTGCATTACAAGCGAGACTCCTATATACCAGCTTTCTTTGGTACGTATCAGACAGAGGAGAAGCCCTATCCATGGAAAAATCAAGCCATTACAAGAGTATTCGGCAATGCAACGATTGATGCTACAAAAACTATTCTGCCGTTAGAGCCCGCATTCATTTCTATTTTTCAAGGAATCGGTAAAACAACGATTTTAGTACCCTATGATGTTGAGTGCTATATTGCGATAAACCAAGGCTATGGCAAAGTGCTCATCAATGGAGAATCAGTAAAAGTGCCGGAAAGTATTGTACTAGAAAAGGGCGGCCGGCGTAAGCTGATGATTCACGTATCAATCGGATTGGGCGAGGTGGAAATATGGCAAAGATAATTGGCTTTTGTTTTCGTACATTTTTGCTCATGACGATGCTCGGGGCTTTTGTTTATGGTGGCCTTGTTCTTTTGTATGGTGAGCCGAATGAAGAGAATTGGCGTCCGCTCATAGAGGAGTTTGGAACAGGCGGACTGCCGATACTCGTCATGATTGTTTTCGGTATCCTGGTGGCAAGTTTAGTCATCTCTCTTTGGATTACATCTATTATCGTCACAAAGGATTTCCAAACGAGCAGGCAGGTGAGAAAGCTGCTTGATATCGAACGCTACAAAGAGCAAAAAGCCTCTTCTCGGACAACAAGAAAATCTTTAACTGAAGTGGCGGAGCTTATTGAACAGCAGCGAAAGACCTTACACCGTATCACAAATGAAAAGGTGGAGGCAGATGAAACAATTGTCCGTCAACGCTTAGTAGAAGAAAGGCAGCGGCTCGCAAGGGAACTGCATGATTCAGTTTCCCAACAGCTATTCGCGGCTTCTATGCTGTTGTCGACTGTGACTGAAAATAATGAAGATGCAGCTATTTTGGTGCAAATTGAAAAAATCGTACAGCAGGCCCAGCTGGAAATGCGTGCATTGCTTCTGCATTTGCGTCCAATTGCCCTGCAGAATAAAACACTTGCACAGGGACTTCGAGAGCTTATTGAGGAACTGCAGCAAAAGGCGTCATTTGACTTGCATTACGAGCTTGCCGATGTTCCCCTAACGAAGGCACAGGAGGATCATCTGTTTCGTATCGCACAGGAGGCCTTGTCTAATACGCTTCGCCACGCCAAGGCAACGGATGTAGAGCTGGTGCTGATGGAAAGAGCCAATATGTACATTTTACGCATCCAGGATAATGGGGTTGGATTTGATAGCCAGCATGAAAAAATAGGATCCTACGGAATGAAAAATATTGTAGAAAGAGCAACGGAAATTGGCGGTATTTGTACTATTACCTCCGTAGTAGGCCAAGGCACAAGGATTGAGGTGCAAATTGCAAAGGAAACGGGGGAGAATCATGATTAAAATTGTTGTAGCAGATGACCATGAAATGGTACGTATCGGTGTAGTAGCATATCTTTCCGCCCAGCCGGACATGGAAGTAATCGGGGAGGCAGCAGACGGGAAAGAAGCCGTCGACAAGGTACTGGCTCTGCGCCCGGATATTGTCCTGCTGGATAATGTTATGCCGAATATGACAGGGGTAGAAGCTGCAATAGAGATTTTAAAGCATTGGCCGGAAGCAAGAATAATGATGGTTACAAGTTTTCTTGACGACGATAAAGTATATCCGGCACTCGAAGCGGGAGCTGTCAGTTATTTGCTCAAGACCTCTAATGCGAAGCAAATTGCCGATGCAATCCGCCGTACGGTAAAAGGGGAATCGGTCCTCGAACCAGAAGTGACGGCAAAAATGATGCAGAAATTCCGCAGACCAAACGTGACGCTTCATGATGAGTTGACCGACCGGGAGATGGAAGTGCTGCTCCTTCTAGCACAAGGAAAGACAAATCAAGATATTGCCGATGAATTATTTATCGGTATTAAAACAGTAAAGACACATGTCAGCAATATTTTGTCCAAGCTGGGAGTCCAGGATCGGACACAGGCTGTAGTCTATGCGTTTCAGCATCATCTAGTGAAATAAAGCACAGGCAAGCCGATATAAGAAAAAACAGACGGCAATAGGTGGGATATACAAGTGATAAAATCAGTAGGCGCAAGCGGAGCACACGTAGGCAGTCCCTCTCCGAGGAAAACGCAGGAACGGGCGCAAACAACGTTTCCGAAGGTAGGCGGGAATGAGATTCTAAGCGAGGAAAAGGCAAGCAGTTCATCAAAGCTGCTAGTAGCCGGAGCAAAGTCTGCGGCGAATGTTCGCTCCATTATTGAGGAGGAAAATGGCGTTGTCCGCCTGAATGCTGATGGTGACCGCTTGGAAGTAAGCGAAAGAGCTATTTCATTGGCAAAAGAGAAAATATATAGCTAAAGGAAAACAACTGGGACAGGTGGAGAGTCCTAGTTGTGTTTGTAGCGTGATCTTTATTGAAAAAGCCAGGCCGGATATTTACCGGCCTGGCTTTTTCATTTTTACATGTCTATTTGACCTGTTGTAAACCAGTCTTGTACATTCCAAACTTTCGTCGCTAAACCTTCGTAAAAGTCCGGTTCGTGGGATACAAGGACGATTGTTCCTTTGAACTCCTGCATAGCGCGCTTTAACTCTGCTTTGGCATCGACGTCCAAGTGGTTTGTCGGTTCGTCAAAAATCAGCCAGTTTGCTTCATTCATCATCAGTTTGCATAGACGGACCTTCGCCTGCTCACCACCCGATAAAGAGTTCAATGGACGTTGAATATGCTCCGTCTTCAAGCCTGCACGGGCTAATGCAGCACGTACCTGTGCTTGCTCCATGGAAGGGAATGCGTTCCATACATCATCAATTGGTGTGATTTTCTCGGCCTTTACTTCCTGCTCGAAGTAAGAAGGGAATAAGTAGTCACCACGAATAACTTTTCCGCCAAGCGGATTGATTTTGCCTAACATCGTTTTTAACAGAGTCGATTTACCGACACCGTTCATCCCTACTAACGCAATTTTTTGTCCGCGTTCGATTTGGAATGTCAATGGAGGCAATAATGGTTTGTCTTTTTCATAACCGATAAGCAGGTCCTCCGCTTCTACTACGTAGCGGCTGGATGCACGTGATTCTTTGAAACCAAACTCAGGCTTCACAGCTGTTTCGGGACGATCGATCCGCTCTAGGCGGTCCAGCTGCTTCGCACGGGATTTTGCACGGCCTGTCGTTGAATAGCGCGCTTTATTTTTCGCAATGAAATCCTCTTGTTTTTTAATGAACTCCTGCTGCTTTTCATATGCCTCGATGTGCTGGCGTTTGTTGATTTCAGCAAGCTCAAGGAATTTTTCGTAAGTAGCTGTGTAACGTGTCATTTTAGAGAATTCTAAATGGAAAATAACATCGACTACATTATTCATAAACTCCGTATCATGCGAAATTAGTAAAAACGCATGCGGGTAATTTTTCAGGTAGTTTTTCAGCCACGTAACGTGCTCTTCATCAAGATAGTTAGTGGGCTCGTCCAGTAACAGAACTTTCGGTTTTTCTAGCAATAGCTTAGCTAACAGTACTTTTGTACGCTGTCCGCCGGATAAGGCTGCTACGTCGCGGTCAAGCCCGATTGCATCAAGACCAAGTCCGCGAGCTACCTCTTCAATCTTCATATCGAGGGTATAGAAGTCTCCCGCATCCAAGGCATCCTGGATTTCAGCCATATCCTCCAGCAGCTTCTCTAATTCTTCAGGCGTCGCTTCGGCCATTTTCAACGTAATCTCGTTTAATTCCTCTTCCTTTTTATAAAGCGGAAGAAATGCATCGCGCAAAGCATCGCGCATCGTCCGGCCAGCTGTTAGTACGGTATGCTGATCAAGGTAGCCGTAGTGCGTGCCAGGAAGCCATTCGACCTTCCCTGTATCATGGATTGCCTGTCCTGTAATAATGCTCATTAATGTCGATTTCCCTACACCGTTCGCACCGACTAGGCCAATATGATCACCCTCGACTAAACGGAATGATACATCTTTAAAAAGCGTGCGGTCGCCAAAGGAATGACCTAAATTTTCAACCGTTAAAATTGCCATATGTTCTCGTTCCTCCAATAGTTTTTCATCTATTATGTTCATCAAAAAACTCGCGGTACGCGGCCGCGAGCAGAGTAGAATATGTTTTCAAAGCAATTTAAAACTCGGCTAATTGCTTGTTTAATTCTGCAAGTCGTGCTTCCATTTTTTCAAGGCGCTCCAAAGCTTGCTTAACCGATTCGGGATGCCCCACTGATTCCAGCTTTTCCATGTCGCCCTGCAAATTGATATAGTCCATTTTTAATTCTGTAATCTGCTGTTGTACCTGTGCTTTTGTTAGCATGGAAATGTACACTCCTTTACAAAAAATATTCCCGCTTCTTTTTGAGAATTTCTGCTCTCTATTGTAGCACATCCAGGGCCGATTTGAGAATGAGAATGGTTTTTCTCAGTAGTGAATGATGTAGAAGGGAAACTGGCATTATGTGGGATAGAGCAAAGGGTAAGCAGTTGGACCTTCATCGAACTTACAGTTGTGCCAGATGTCTACCATAGGCTAAGTCTAGAAGCAATGCCTGTAAAATCTCATTGTTCCCTAAAATTTCGAGTGAGCGCTGTTTGCGGATGGCACGCTCCCTGCGATGTTCATGTAATAATAGTTCCATCACCGCATTTTGGATGGAGGATTGTTTAATTTTACGTCCGAGACCTAAATGAATAAAACCATTTAATTCTCGTGCAAACGCGTGAGCAATTTCACGTTCATGCTGTGCAAGTGTAATACATGGAATACCGACTGCTGCTACTTTGTAAGGTGTGTAGTTGTTGTTGCATACGACAATGTCGGCGTCATGCAGCAGTTCATATAGAGCATCTGTACTTTTGACAATCTTGGCATTGCGGCGGCTTAACAGCATCATTTGTAAATCTCCGATAGGATGCTTATATTCATCATCAATTGCCACAGAAATTCTAAGAGGAACATGAAGCTGTGTCAAATGACGCAATGTGCGATATGTTAGATTATGCTCGTCCCCATCCTCAAAGGCTATAACAATATGAGGGGGATGGTTTGTCAGCTGGTCATCCCGAATAGCGGCAATTTCCGGAAGGTGTCTATTTACCGCAAATGCATAGCTGCCAGCTAATGTATTTGCAGGCAGCAGCTCACCTGATGACCCTAAGTCCTCAAATAAGGCGACTACATTACAGTCCGCCAGTACATTGCCGCTGCCAAAATCATCAAAGTGAACAATCGTTTTGCAGAACGGGCGCAGTATCTCTACCTGCTCTGCCACTGTATCTTTGCCATCCTGAATAATTAAATCCAGATCAAGATTGCGGATCGACTTGACAAGCTCCTCGTATTTTTCAAATAAAACAGGCGTCACGCCTATTTCTTCAAAGCGCTTTAACGCATTCATATCGTTAGTTTTCACGAACATAAAAACAGATTCTTCATTTAATAGTTTACTTAACAGCATTGCTCGTTCAAGTGGATAAAGACCTTTAATAGGGCAATGTTCCACAATAAAAGCAATTTTCCTTTTTTGATTTGGCAAATTCATCGCATCCTTTCTCTCGCCTGTTCTTTTTAAAATATGGTGAAAAAATGGTAGTTATGTGTGAAAATGAAACAAAACTATAGAAAAGGAAAGGCGGGCTTGCATATGGGAATGCGTTCAGCCATCGTAGTAGGAGCAACGGGGCTTGTCGGGTCGCACCTTGTCCAATTGCTGTGTGAAAGTGAAGAATATGTTTCTGTTACGGTACTTACAAGAAGAGAACTAGGTTATCAGCATAAAAAGCTAGTCGAGCGGATTGTAAATTTTGATGAATTAGCAGAGGCGGACTTAGATTTTGCACATGAGGTATTTTGCTGTCTCGGAACGACTATAAAAAAAGCGGGGACACGAGAGAATTTTGAAAAGGTAGATTTGGAGTACCCCCTGCATATTGCTTCATTGGCAAAAAAGAAGGGGGTTCGGCATTTTATCGTTATTTCTTCCATGGGAGCGAATGAAAAGGCGCTTGCCTATTATAGCCGTGTAAAAGGAAAGCTCGAAAAGGAGCTGATCGAAATGGAATTCCCGCAGTTATCGATTATCCGGCCATCCTTACTTGTTGGGGATCGTAAGGAGTTTCGCCTCGGTGAGAAGGCTGGGGAACTGGTATTGAAGGTAATGAATCCTTTACTCATCGGTCCATTAAAGGGCGTAAGATCCATTCAGGCGAGCCAAGTAGCGTTGGCAATGAAGGTGATTGCTCTGCATGGAAATGGGGCGAAAGCGGCCATTTATGAATCATCCCAACTGGCAGCGCTGCAAATGCCAGCAGTAGAAGAAGAGCAGGAAGGTTCACGTGAGAAAATGTTTGATTGGACGAAGGGAAAGAAAGAGGAGCATACTCCTGTAGATGAAGAAGTAGTATTTGACCGTGCAAAATTAAAGGAAAAAACATTGAAAAAGGACGACGAATAACGCTGTTTCTTGAACAGCTGCTTTAAAGCTATAGACATCATGGGGAACCCAAAATGGTGCTTAACCAGTCTGCAAAGAAAGGCAGTGAAAACTTACTTAATGATTTATTACCGGTTACGCCTTAAGACTGAATTTACACGCAGTGTCTATTCGACTGGCCTCTTCTTCTGTTACAATGTTATATGAGTATATCAACTCGTGTATTTTATAATGGAGGCAAGAGTATAATGAAGATTCTACTAGTTGACGGCACAGTATTCGGTCGTAAGACAGGTGCAGTACTACAACAAGTTCAACGATATATTGCAGACTTAAATACAGATTTAGAGTTAGAAATTCTTTACTTCAGTGACCTGAAACATCAAATTTTAGATGGCAGTCCGCTGAATGACGATATGAAAATGATGATTCAAAAATTTGAAGAGGCAGATGGCTATATCTTTGCATCACCTATTTTCCAGGCATCTATTCCTGGTGTATTAAAAAATGCATTTGATATGATTCCTCCTAAAGCGCTGCGCTATAAGCCGGCTGCTATGGTTGGGAACGGAGGCACATATCAGCATCACCTTGTTCTAGAAAATCAACTGAAGCCAATCCTTGATTACTTCCGCTGTTTAGTGACACCAAACTATGTGTATACACATGCAGATCACTTTGACGCAGAAAACAATATCGTAGATGAAGAGATCCATATACGCCTGAAAGAATTGGCGCGTGTGTTTATCCAATATTGTGAGATGAGTAAGGCTTTAAAACAAGAGCCAGTAAATGCTCAATAAAAATAAAAAAGAAACCCCGCGGGAATAATGCCGCGGGGTTTCGCTATTAAGAGATTTACCTAGTTGTGCTGTTACTGTTAGTTAAGAGGAGGCACCTGGCAGTAACCGACTTAAGTTTGCCATCTCGATAGCTGATACAGCGGACTCGTAGCCTTTATTTCCTGCCTTTGTACCGGCGCGTTCGATAGCCTGTTCAATTGTTTCTGTCGTAATAATACCGAAAATGACTGGTACACCTGTTGATAGACCGACACTTGCAATGCCTTTTGCCGCCTCGTTGCATACATAGTCATAGTGGGTTGTAGAGCCGCGTATAACAGTCCCTAGACCGATAATCGCATCATACTGACCTGACTCTGCCATCTTTTTAGCGATGAATGGTACCTCGAATGCTCCTGGCACCCAAGCTACATCAATATCTTCTTCTGCCATACCATGCCGCTTCAATCCATCCATTGCCCCGCTGAGCAGTTTTGCTGTAATAAATTCATTAAACCGGCCTACTACAATGCCGACCTTCAACCCTGTTCCGATTAATTGTGCTTCAAATGTTTGTCCCATTTTACTCATCTCCTATGCGAAAATATGATTCATTTTTTGTTTTTTGACTGATAGATAATGTGTATTTTCCGGTACCGCTTCGATTTCTAGGGGTACACGTTCCACAACTTCAATTCCGTATTGTGCGAGTCCCTGTATTTTGGCAGGATTATTTGTCATGAGGCGGACTTTTGTGATGCCTAAATCCCTCAGCATTTGTGCACAAAGCCCGTAGTCTCGCATTTCGGCAGCAAAACCAAGCTGTTCATTTGCCTCGACTGTATCATAGCCCTGCTCCTGTAGTTCATATGCCTTTAGCTTGTTTAATAGCCCAATGCCACGCCCTTCCTGTGCCATATAAAGAACAATGCCTGTACCTTCCTGCTGAATCACCTGCAGCGCTTTATGAAGCTGAGGTCCGCATTCACAGCGCTTAGAGTGAAAGATATCGCCTGTCAGGCATGCGGAATGAATGCGAACAAGGGGGGAAGTCTCCTTGGAAAGGTCGCCTGTATAAAGTGCTACATGTTCCTTGTCATCGAGTAGGTTTGAATAGCCGATCATTCGAAAATCACCAAATTCACTTGGCATTTGCACACTGGCCTCGCGAGATACGAGCTGCTCGCGTTCGTAGCGGTAGTGGATCAGATCCGCAATTGTGATAATTTTTAAAGCGTGCTGTTTAGCAATTTCCAAAAGCTCAGGAACTCTAGCCATTTCTCCGTTTTCTTTCATGATTTCACAAATGACACCGGCTGGTTGTGAGCCGCAAAGGATAGCCAGATCGACCGCTGCCTCTGTATGGCCATTCCGAACAAGGACGCCTTTTTCCTTTGCAATTAATGGAAATACATGGCCGGGACGGCGGAAATCCCCAGCCGTAGCTTGGTCATCAAGAATGCTCAAAATTGTATCGGAGCGTTCAAAGGCACTAATGCCTGTCTCTGTCGTCTTATAATCGATACTTACTGTAAAAGCTGTCTGGTGGTTGTCCGTATTGTTGCCAACCATTGGATGGAGAGCCAGGCGTTCAGCGAGTGCAGGGGAGATAGGCGTACAAATGAGCCCTCTACCGTGTACTGCCATGAAATTGATATTCTCAGGTGTTGCATGTTCCGCTAATATGACAAAATCCCCTTCATTTTCACGGTCCTCATCGTCAACGACAATAATCGGTCTGCCAGCCTTTAAATCTTCTATTGCTTCGTCAATTGTATGAAACATTGTGTACCTCCTAAAATCCATGTTGATGCAGAAAATCCATGGTAAGTGAAGACGTCTCTTGGCGCCCCTTAAATTGATTGATAATATACTTGCCTAATAGGTCGGTTTCGATATTTACCAAGTCTCGTTCCTTTTTCATGCCAAGTACCGTTTCACGGTAAGTGTGGGGGATGAGTGAAACAGTCAGCTGTCGGGGCTGTAAGTCAAAAATCGTCAAGCTGGTACCGTCTATTGCAATTGACCCCTTTAACAGGCAATATTGGCTGAGTGTTTCACTGATAGCGATATCAATATATACAGCATTTGCTGCAGGGCGCTTTCTCAAAATAATACCGGTACCATCTACATGCCCGGAGACGAAATGACCCCCAAATCGGCCGTTCGCAGGCATGGCCCTTTCCAAATTCACATAATTACCGGGCTGGAGAGACTGCAGGCTTGTTGACTTGACAGTTTCAGGCATTACATCTACTGTAAAATGCTTGTTTGCAAAGCGTGTGACCGTAAGACAGACACCATTAACTGCGATGCTGTCCCCAAGATGGACATCTTCGAGGATTTTCTCAGATGAAATGGTCAGCTCCATAGAGTCTTGTCCCTGGGCAATCGACTGGACCTTCCCGACATCCTCGATAATTCCTGTAAACATTTCTTCTCCTCACTTTCCTAAAAGGTTTTATATGTCTTGCTGTACAGGTTTTCGTACCACTGGCCAAAGCAAGATGACCCATAATTTTTCTCATAGATATCACGCTATGTGGTGGCCAAAAATACGTCTCTGAAACGAAAATGAGCCCCTTATAAAAAGGGGCTCATGAGTAAAAGGCGTCACTAAATAAGCCTTGCTATGAAGACTTTTTCAGCTCCTTCTTCCATCCAGACTGTTACTGTCGGCTTTGGATTCGCACCAAATCCTGCTGTTACGCTCGCGGGCTTAAGATTTCTCTATCACCGCCGATTGGGAATTACACCCGACCCCGAAGGACTTATTTATTGTTACTCTACATTATAGCACTACATCTGTGGAAATCCAGAAATTATCTGAAATTGTAGAGAAAATACGTAATTTAAGGCGAAAGGGGTAAGAAGTAGAGGCAGGCTAGTCTTTTATATAGTCCAAGAAAAAAGCTATACTGCCTCAGACAGTATAGCTATAACAGTAGTATTAGTTATTTGATGAAATAATAGAGTAGCGTTCCCATTTGCGGCTTCTCCAACGAAGAAGGACAAAGATGGCACGAAGCCATTCATCTGCTGCAATCGCAAGCCATATACCTACCAGACCCATATCCATAACAAAGACGAATAGGTATCCGAGCGATAAACTTACACATACCATTGTAAAAAAGCCGACTCTTACCGGGTAACGGGCGTCACCGGCTGCGCGCAGGGCGTTGATAAATGTCAGATTAATAGCGCGCCCCGTTTCTAGTACAATACCAAGCAAGAGAACTGAGGCTCCGATGGCCACAACTTCTTCGTTTGTTGTAAATAACCGCATGAAAGGTTCACGGAAAATCGTAATGATAACAACTGTTGGAATAGTTAACAGCATCGCCATTTTGATGCTGGACCATGCCCGGCTGTAGGCAATATCCTTTTCACCGGCACCGACGCTTCGCCCGATTAAAATGGCTGTCCCTGTTCCAATTGCCAGAGCGAACAGGTAAGTGAACATAGAGATGTTTACTGCATACTGTCTTGCAGCTAGTGATGCTGCGCCAAGATATGTCACATAGTAAAGGAATACAAGCTGGCATGCTTGATATAAAATTTGCTCAACGGCAGAAGGTACGCCAATCTTCAAGATTTCCTTTACATAGTTTTTGGAAAAAGTGTAAAAGTATCGATATTCAATTTTAATCTCTAACGAGCGGTACAGCAGCCAGAAGAAGACGACTGCGGCGATACCGCGGCTAATAACAGAAGAAAGACCTGCACCTGCAACTCCCATTTCGGGAAAACCAAATTTACCGAAGATGAATAGGTAGTTGAACAGGGCATTCAAAAAGTTCATGCCCGCCGCTAAATACATTGTTTGCTTCGTCAAACCTTGTACACGAATAATCGCAGAAGCAGAAGTAATAATAGCCTGGAAGAAAATCGATCCGCCTACAAATGTTAAATAAGTTGTTGCTGCGGCAAGGACATTACCTTCCAAATTCATAGCAGACAAAATTTTACCCGAAAATATAATAAATACTACACTTACCACAAGTCCCACGATGAGGTTAAGTGTAACAGACAAAGCCGAAAGTTTTGTTACGTCTAATAGACGATGTGATCCAATATATTGTGAAATGACAATAGAAGCTCCTGTTCCGATAACACCCAAAATTAAAATAGCAATTTGGACATATTGATTGGCTGCACCGACCCCGGCTACTGCTTCATCCGACACCGAACTCAGCATAAACGTATCGACCAATCCCATAAGCATGAATAAGAACAATTCTAGAAAAATAGGCCAAGTTAATTTAAATAAACTCAGCTCTTTTTTGTTTGTCATCTGACACCCCTGTTTCAGTTACGTATTTCAAAACAAGATGTATAGTAACATACTATTTCTCAAAAGTGTTGTAGAAGATTTCGAAAAAAGAAGCGAATTTTTAAATGGCGTTGTAACAACGTTTATACCCGAAATTCAGCAGATGAACCATTTGCTCCGCAACTCCATCATCCTTCAAATTAGCTTTTAAAACCTATTTTTTAGTAATGATGTAACAATCTGTTCATAAATAAAAGAGAATAAAAGTGCAGAATATTATAACTTTTAAGAGTGTTGTAAAATGGAAGAAAGGGGGAGATGAATTTGTTAATTGAAGAATTGAAAAAAGCCGTAGGGAATGTTTCTACTAATGAAACAGTAATGGGCCATCATAGTAAAACATTTACTTATCATAAGGCCAGTATGCCGGATGTGGTTGTCTTTCCGAAAACAGAGCAAGAACTAATCGATATTGTAGGGATTGCTAAAAAATATAAAAAGCCGATTGTGCCATACGGAGTGGGGACAAGCTTAGAAGCACAAACCATTCCCTATTATGGTGGAATTGTCGTAGATTTTTCGGAGATGAACGAGATTCTTGCCATTCGTCCGGAAGACTTTACGGTAACAGTCCAACCCGGGGTGACGAGAGAACAACTGAATCAGGCACTGAAACAATATGGATTGTTTTTCCCGGTTGACCCTGGCGCGAATGCAACACTCGGTGGTATGACAGCAACAAACGCAAGTGGGACGAATGCTGTAAAATATGGAACAATGCGCCAGCAAGTCCGTAAGCTCCGCGTCGTTCTCGCATCAGGAGAAGTTATTACAACCGGTGTGGATGCCGCAAAAACTTCAGCCGGCTATGCAGTAAAAGAACTATTTGTAGGGTCTGAGGGGACACTTGGTCTGTTTAGTGAGATTACTTTAAAGCTGTATGGTATTGAAGAATATAATGCGATCGCTAAACTAACATTCGATGCAATTACTGATGCGAGTGACGCAGCTTATCAAATTTTGGCGAGCGGAGTCAAAGTGACGAAAATGGAACTGCTTGATGCTGAAACGATTGCCATTGTTAATCAACAATCTCAACTTGATTTAAAAGCAGCCCCTTCTCTGTTAATTGAAGTGAGCGGTAGTAGAGAGGAAGTTGGGCTGCAATTAGCTGCTCTCCAGGAGTTGGCAGCGGATTGGACATGTAATTTACAGATGGAGACGGATTCATTGGCCCGCGCAAAACTTTGGCAGGCACGCCATGATGCCGCACTATCGATTGCAGCAGCAAATCCTGGGAAGCAGCTGATGTTCACTGATGTATGTGTCCCTTTATCCAAGTTGAGTGAAGCCATTTTGCATGCACGGCAAATTGTCGATGAATACAATATGAAAGCATCTATTTTGGGACATGTAGGAGATGGCAACTTCCATGTTGCCATGGCCATTGACCAGAATAATGAAGAAGAGGTGGCAGTAATGCACGCCATCAATGACCAAATTGTAGAATTCGCTCTTCAGCACGGAGGCACATGTACGGGTGAACATGGTGTAGGTATTGGGAAAAAGCGGTTTTTACAAAAAGAACATGACTCGACACTTTTCATCATGAAAGGTGTAAAAAAGCTGCTGGATCCTCATAACCTCTTCTCGCCGGGTGTCATTCTAGATGTAGAATAATGAAGAAAAAGGGGTATTTCCTGGGAAATTCCTTGATTTTTGAATTATAGGGAACATTTTGGGTTTTGGGACGTATAACACAGAAGAATGAGAAAACGAGATAGAGATTTTTATTTTAATCTATCTTTGAGACAAGGAGAGATTGGATGATTGAGATAAAAGGGCAATATACAGATGCCCTTATTTATACAAACAACCCGCAGGAGGCTGCTATTTCCCAAATTGAGGAGCTCGTTAACCAGCCTTTTATGGAAGGCGCGAAAGTCCGGATCATGCCGGATTATCATGCCGGAAAAGGCTGTGTAATCGGAACAACGATCGCATTGAATAATCGTGTTGTACCGAACTTAGTCGGGGTAGATGTAGGCTGCGGTGTATTTGTTGCTGAAATTGAAGAGACAGCAGTTGATTTTGACCAGCTGGACCGAACAATTCGGCAATTTGTACCGGCGGGTAATGACATTCATGAAGAAGCAAGTAATATAAGGTCAACGGAGCAGTTTGCAAATGATTTATTTGTAGCGAGTGGCCTGCATAATGACTATACGAACCGCTCTCTTGGAACACTTGGTGGAGGTAATCACTTTATAGAGCTTGCTAAAGATGAGGAAGGTAAACACTATTTACTCATCCATACAGGCTCACGGTATGTTGGTTCAAAAATTGCGAATTGGCATCAAAATCGTGCGTATGAATCGTTGCGCCGGATTGATTTGACGGAGAAGATTGAGGAATTAAAAGCTGCTGGAAGATATCAAGAGATCCAGCAAATGATTACGGAGTATAAAGATGAAAACCCAATTATCTCAAAGGAGCTGGCATATCTGGAAGGTGATTTATTTGCCGATTATATAGCAGATATGAAGCTCGCACAGCAGTTTGCTCACGAAAACCGCCAGATGATTGCCCGTATTATTGGAGAGAAGATGAAGTGGGGATATGGCCTGCAGTTCGATTCTGTGCATAATTATATCGATATTGACTCTATGATTTTGCGGAAAGGGGCTGTACGCGCAGGGGCAGGGGAACAGCTAGTCATCCCGATGAATATGCGTGACGGTTCGCTTATTTGCATTGGAAAGGGCAGTGCTGCCTGGAATGAATCCGCCCCACATGGTGCAGGCCGTATTTTCTCGCGTTCAGCTGCAATGAAAAATCTATCAATGGAAGATTTCAAGCAGACAATGCATGGTATTTGGACGACATCTGTTTCTGAGGAAACATTGGATGAAGCACCAATGGCATACAAGCCGATGCAGGAGATTATGGACCAGATTGGTGAAACTGTGGAAATCCAGAAACGTATTATTCCAGTTTATAACTTTAAGGCGAGTGACAAATGGACGGGGCCTAAGAAAAGGCAGTAACCGGGTAGATAGTAAACCTACATGAATATTCCTATAATGAAGGGGCTTTTTTTCGGAAATTCGAGATAAGTCCCCTCATTTTTTTATGGCCAGCTGATTTTTTGGCTGGTATTTGCTGTCTTCAATACTGATAAATCTAGGTAGTCCGCTTATTCGGACAAGAAGATGGAGCTTCCTGCACAAGTCCAATTAGAATCCTCATTTTCCTCTATTAAATTACTCATTTTCCCGCTGAATAATGTACTTTATGAGGGGGCATGTTATGATAGGCAAAATATTATTGATCTAAAGTGAAAGGTATGGATTTCATGACATTACAACAATTAAAATATGTGATTGAAGTTGCTAGAAGCCGCTCTATCAGTAAGGCGGCACATAATTTATTTATTAGTCAGCCCAGTCTTTCCAATGCTTTGAAGGAATTAGAAAAGGAAATGGGCATTACAATTTTTTTACGTACAAATCGGGGAATTGATCTTACACAGGAAGGGTCCGAGTTTTTAGGGTATGCAAGGCAAGTGGTCGAGCAGGCCGAGCTGCTTGAAAGCCGGTACTCCAATACAAAAATGCGCCAGCAGCATTTCTCTGTTTCTGCCCAGCACTATGCATTTGTAGTCAGTGCGTTCGTCCGTTTATTGGAAGACTATCATCGTGAGGAATATGAGTTTACATTACGGGAAACAAAGACATATGAAATTATTGATGATGTGAAAAAGATGCGCAGCGAAATCGGGGTATTATATGTCAATCATTTTAATAGGAATGTCATCCAAAAAATTCTGCGTGAAGGTAACTTAGTATTCCATTCATTGTTTGAAGCAAAGCCACATGTATTTATCAGCTCCAAAAACCCTCTTGCTGCAAGGGATTTTGTCACATTAGAGGAATTGGATCCCTATCCCTATTTATCGTTTGAGCAGGGTGATTACAATTCGTTTTATTTTTCAGAGGAAATCTTAAGCACCTTGTCACGGCCAAAGAACATCCGGGTAAGCGATCGTGCCACACTGTTCAACTTATTGATTGGTTTGAATGGATATACGATTTCAACCGGCGTCATCAGCCGTGAGCTTAATAATGATATTGTCGCTGTACCATTGCTGGTCGACGAGCAAATCGAGGTCGGTTATATTACGTTGAAGAACGGTTCTTTGAGCAGACTGGGTGCGATGTATATCGAATATTTACGTGAGACAATTAAAGAAGAACAAAATCTGATATAGTTTAAAGCTATATCAAGAGATAGTTTTAAGGTGTTACTTTATAAGGGTTCCCGGGTGCTATACTAGCATTAATCAGAATTCATTTTATAACTTATAGGAAAAGTTGGTTTTAATGATTTATAGAAAGAGGGAATCGATGATGACAACAGTAAAAGCACCATTTAAAGCAGATCATGTAGGGAGTTTTCTACGTACGGCCCCGATTAAAGAAGCACGGAAAGCATACGCAGACGGCAATATTAATCAGGCTGCGTTAAAACAAATTGAAGATCAGGAAATTGAAAAGCTAGTTCAAAAACAAATTGAAGTCGGATTGAAGTCCATTACGGATGGAGAGTTTAGACGTTCTTGGTGGCATTTAGATTTCTTGGCAGGTCTGCAGGGGGTTGAAATTTTTGAAACGGAATATGTCAGCAACTTTAAGGGAGCACAAACGCGTAACAACGCTATTAAAGTAGTTGATCAGGTGGATTTCAACGTTCATTATATGATTGAGCATTTTACTTTCTTAAAGGAAGCAGTAGAAAAGTACGGGGACGGAACACAAGTTGCAAAGTTTTCAATTCCAAGTCCGAATATGCTTTTTACACGTCTTCAAGGTGATGAGTATTACAACGGAGATAATGAACGTTTTTACAATGATACGGTTGCAGCTTATCAAAAGGCCATTCAAGCATTTTATGATGCCGGCTGTCGTTATCTTCAGTTGGATGATACATCTTGGATCGATTTCGTTTCTGAAGAGCGTATTCAAGCAGTAGAACAAAAAACAGGATTACCTGCTAGTAAAATCATCGAAAGACGTGTGAGCTGCTTAAATGATGCTATCGCAAACAAACCCGAAGATTTAACAATTACAATGCATATTTGCCGCGGAAACTTTAAATCTACTTACATTACAAGTGGCGGATATGATCATTTCTCAGATGCGATTTTTGCCCGCTTGAACGTGGACGGCCTATTCCTTGAGTATGATGATGAGCGTTCCGGAAGCTTTGAACCATTAAAAAGCTTTACACGCGACAATCAAATCGTTGTATTAGGGCTGGTGACTTCTAAATTTCCGGAACTTGAAGATGCGGCAGCAATTGAGGAACGAATTGCACAAGCAAGCAAGTTCATCCCGCTGAAAAATATTGCATTGAGTCCGCAGTGCGGCTTTTCAAGTACTGAGGAAGGAAATATTTTAACAGAGGAACAGCAATGGGAAAAAATCCGTCATATCGTAGCAATTGCTGAACGTGTATGGGGAACAGCAGAAGTGCGTCGATGAAGCGGAGGCAGCTAAGTGAATCCTGTTACTTTTTTTGAAGAAAGCAAGCTAAAGCCGTTCCATCTTATTTTAATATTTTGGCTGTTTATCATTTTGATGTTTGAAGGATATGATGTGGTCATTTACGGTGCCACCATTCCATTCCTGAAGGAGGAGTGGGGCATCTCTGATATCGCGGCAGGCTCAATCGGGAGCTACACGACGATCGGGACAGCTATTGGTGCTGTAGTGTTTGGTCTCTACTCGGACCGCTTCGGACGGAAGCGAATTATCATTTTCACTACGTTAATATTCAGTGTTTTTACCATGCTGTCAGGCTTTGCACCCAATGCACTCCTATTCACAATTTGCCGCGTGATTGCAGGGCTTGGGTTCGGGGGGGCAATGCCAACTATCGCCTCTCTTATTTCTGAATATGCCCCGCTAAAATACCGAGCAGCCATTATTTCATTTATTTTCTGCGGGTATTCTGTGGGGGCAATGGGCGCATCCTTTATTGGCCGTGCTCTATTGCCGGAGTTCGGCTGGCAGCCTATTTATTGGATTGGAGCGATTCCGCTGCTCTTTATCCCGATTTTGCTGAAGGTACTGCCAGAATCAACTGTTTACTTATTGCAAAAAAAGCAGCACGCGCAAATTGCCGCTACTGCTGAAAAAATTGAACCGGGTGTGGCAACGAACTTTCATTATTCATATCAACAACCTGCAAAGGGGCAAAAATCGCCTGTGCGTGCATTGTTTCAAAAGCGCTTCGCCGTCACAACCATTATGTTTTGGCTCTCGTGCTTCTGTACATTCATTTTAATGTATTCATTAAATACATGGTTACCGACATTAATGATGCAGGCTGGCTATAATTTGTCATCCAGCTTAATGTTTATTGCAGTGTTACAGCTTGGTTCCATCGTAGGAACGTTAACGCTGAGTACTTTAATTCAAAAAGCAGGATTCAAAAATGTATTAATGCCGCTCTATTTAGTCGGTGCGGTTGCGCTGACATTGATCGGCTTCTCAACGAATTTGTACGTAGCATATGTACTGATTTTCCTAATTGGTGCTGCTACGTTGGGGCTGCAAAATATGTCCAATGCTTTTGTAGCAGCATACTATCCGGCAGAAGTACGCTCGGTAGCATTAGGAAGCACAATGGCCTTTGGTCGTATCGGCTCGATTTTGGCCCCAACATATGTTGCCGTGTTACTTACGATGGATTTACAACCACAATATAATTTCATTGCGATCGGTATTGCCGCTATTTTCGGAATGATTGCGATGTTCTTTATTAATGATAAACATGCCGATTATGCTGAAGAAGAGCTTGAAACAATCCCAACAAAAATAGTTAAAGCATGATAGTCGCTATGTTCTCTAGTAAGGCCGCTGAAAAACGTACATTTCTAGTGACTGTAAATGTTTTTAGAACCAAAAGGCAATTTGTCGTCTGATGTTGGACTGCAAATTGCCTTTTTGCTTCTTTATTTTATGGAGGATGTTAAGTGTTCATTTGAGATTTACCTTGAATATGGCAGATGCTCATTGAATCTTCAAACTCATTTCTATATTTGAATTGCCTATTTTTTTCTTCACCTTTACATCGTAGTAGAATGAGTTTCACTTTTGGTACCCTACTAATATCAATCTTCTATAGCTGTGTTTTTTCTAAATCAATAAATAGAAGATAGATAACAGGATAATGGAGTTATGTTATATTATACCAAAGGGCAATTGTGTAAAAACAGGGGGATAAAATATGGATATCGAAACAGAAAGGCTTATTATCAAAACATTTACAGAATATGATTGGCAGGATGTTCTTGCCTATACGTCAAGGGAAGACGTGATGAAATACATACCGGAGGGTGTCTTCAGCGAGGAAGATGCGAAAAAGTTTGTCCAGGATCATGCAGGGGAAGGGGCAAAATATTTTCCGGTAAGAATAAAAGGAGAAGAAACGATTATCGGTCATATCACCTTTTTCAAGTATTTTGGCGACCATACATATGAAATTGGATGGGTATTTAATCCCGACTATTTTAATAAAGGGTATGCGACGGAAGCGGCATGGGCGGTTGTCAACTATGGATTTACGAAAATGAACCTGCACCGCATCATTGCTACATGCCAGCCGGAAAATATTCCATCCTATCGGGTGATGGAAAAGATCGGCATGCGACGTGAAGGCTATTTTAAAAAATGTATCCCACATGGAGACAGCTGGTGGGATGAATACTACTATGCTGTGCTTGCAGAAGAGTGGAATGAATAGGAAAAGGGGGCGGATTCCGCCCCCTTTCTTTTAGGTGAAGATTAGTCGAACTTCAAGCCCTTCAAAGTCTTTACTGCTGGAGCATAAAATATTCTCTATCGAATGGATACTTTAGAAATATAATATAGGGTACACTTTAGGATTGAATAATACTTTTTTATCAAGCTTTATTCCAAACCAATATAAGCTTTGTTGAAAAGAGATATAAGTAAAAAGCATGTGCTATATTAAAAGCAAGGATTTAAGAAAGGATGTTTAACCTATGGCAAAGAGCCTTGTACTAGCAGAAAAGCCTTCAGTCGCTCGTGATATCGCGAATGTATTGAAGTGTCATAAAAAAGGAAATGGATTTTTAGAAGGGGACAAATACATCGTCACATGGGCTTTAGGACATTTAGTCACACTAGCAGACCCGGAAAGCTACGACGAGAAATATAAAAAGTGGAATTTAGAAGATTTGCCGATGCTGCCGGAGCGCTTAAAGCTCACAACGATTAAACAAACTAGCAAGCAATACAATGCTGTAAAATCGCAGCTAACACGTAACGACGTAAACGAAATTATTATTGCGACAGATGCAGGCCGTGAAGGTGAGCTTGTAGCGCGCTGGATTATTGACCGTGCCAAAGTAAATAAGCCGATTAAACGTTTGTGGATTTCATCTGTAACAGATAAGGCGATTAAAGAGGGGTTTGCAAATTTAAAGCCTGGTAAAGCATATGAAAATCTTTATCATGCAGCTGTAGCTCGCAGCGAGGCTGACTGGTACCTAGGGCTGAATTCAAGTAGAGCACTCTCTACAAAATTTAATGCTCAATTAAATACTGGCAGGGTTCAGACGCCCGTTGTTGCAATGGTAGCAGCTCGAGAAGATGAAATTAAGAATTTCAAAGCGCAAACGTATTATGGGATTGAAGCAAATACACCAGAATTAAAATTAACATGGCAAGACGCAAACGGTAACTCTCGTAGCTTTAATAAGGAGAAAATCGATGCGATTGTAAATTCAATAGATAAACAAAATGCAAAAGTAATCGGGGTAGAACGCAAACCAAAGAAATCTTTCTCTCCAGGATTATATGATCTAACAGAGTTACAGCGCGATGCCAACAAAATGTTCGGCTATTCAGCTAAAGAGACGTTAAATATTATGCAAAAACTATACGAGTCCCATAAAGTGCTTACTTACCCTCGTACAGATTCCCGTTATTTATCTTCTGACATTGTTAGTACGCTTCCAGAGAGATTAAAAGCGTGTGGTATAGGTGAATATCGTTCATTAGCAAATAAGGTGCTTACAAAGCCAATTAAAGCCAATAAATCGTTTGTAGATGATAGTAAAGTATCGGATCACCATGCAATTATTCCGACAGAGGAATATGTGAACTTTGCAAATTTTACAGATAAAGAACGTAAAATTTATGATTTGGTAGTAAAACGTTTCTTAGCCGTTTTATTCCCAGCCTATGAGTATGAGCAATTGATAGTGCAAGCTAAAATCGGTAATGAAAAATTCATTGCACGTGGTAAAACAGTCATTGCTGCAGGTTGGAAAGAAGTTTACTCAAATCGTTTTGATGATGAAGAAACGAATGAAGATATAAAAGAACAATTACTTCCTCGTCTTGAAAAAGGACAGGAGTTAAAAGTGAATTTAATTTCTCAGACTTCTGGTCAAACAAAACCACCTGCGCGATTTACTGAGGCTACATTATTATCGGCAATGGAAAATCCAACGAAATACATGGATACACAAGATAAGCAGCTTGCAGATACGTTAAAATCAACAGGTGGCTTAGGTACGGTAGCTACACGAGCTGATATTATCGATAAGCTATTCAACTCATTCCTAATCGAAAAGCGTGGAAAGGATATTCATATCACTTCTAAAGGCCGCCAATTACTCGATTTAGTTCCTAGCGAATTAAAGTCCCCTGAAACAACAGCTGAATGGGAACAAAAATTAGAGTTAATTGCTAAAGGAAAATTAAAGAAAGAGACGTTTATCAATGAAATGAAGCAGCATACGAAAGAAATCGTAGCTGATATTAAAAATAGCGATAAGAAATTTAAACATGACAATGTATCTACAAAATCTTGTCCAGACTGTGGGAAGCCTATGCTTGAAGTAAACGGTAAAAAAGGCAAAATGCTTGTGTGCCAAGATCGTGAATGTGGTCACCGTAAAAATGTTGCACGCGTAACAAATGCCCGCTGCCCACAATGTAAGAAGAAACTAGAGCTGCGTGGTGAAGGCGATGGACAAATTTTTGTATGTAAATGTGGTCATCGTGAAAAGTTATCTGCTTTTGAAGCACGTCGTAAAAAAGAAGGCGGCGGTAAGGTGGATAAACGTAGTGTACAGAAATATATGAAGCAGCAAGAGAAGGAAGCAGAGCCTATTAATAACGCATTTGCCGATTTATTAAAGGGCATGAAATTTGATTAATCCCAAAACGAAGTAACAAAGAGGTCCCGCTATCTTGAAATAGCGAGGCCTTTTTTGATATGTGCAGTTTTATGAAAAAGAACAGAATTTAAATAAAGCACGATTATTAAAATAAAGATTGGTCATGTACAGAGGAAATAAATTTGTTAAATATACAATAAAGTCATTTGAAAAATAATAAAGGTATTTAAAAATCCTTATACAACAAACGGGGCAGATTAATTGCAGAAGGATTTTTACTTTCCAATAAAGAATAATGATTTAAATAGTAAAATTATTTATCTTATGAGGAGGTAAAAGGAATATGTTTAGTAAAGTCGGTCAAATTATGCTGTATGTCAATAACCAAGATGAGGCAGTTGAATTCTGGACAGAAAAATTAGGCTTTACTGTAATAGCTGAAGAAAATAATAATCAAGGATTGAGATGGATTGAAATTGCTCCCACAAAAGGTGCAGATACAAGCCTCATTCTGCACAATAAGGATTTCGTTTCTAAAATGTCTCCTGGATTAAATCTCGATACGCCCTCATTAATGTTTTTCACAGAGAATCTCGAAAAATTACATAGTGACTTATTGGATAAAAAAATTACAGTCGGAGATATTGTAAATATGCCGTCTGGTAGAGTTTTTAACTTTGCAGATTATGAAGAGAACTATTTTGCAGTAATGGAAAATAGGTAGATTTCTAAACAACAAGATGAGATCTGCCGATAAAGCTGCGAAAGAATGAAACAACTATAATATCCTTTTAAGAAACAATATTCTTTGAGGTCACTTCAATTCTAAAAAACTTCTAAGAGCCTTACTACATACCAAAATGTAGTAAGGCTTTTGTTTATTAGAGCGAAAATAAACAACTTTATTATGGCTCTGTAGGGCAAAATTCTTGTGTAGAAACAATAGATTTTTTCTTATTCCATAATTCGGCCAGATTACGGAGTAATACCATTTTTGTAAATGGATATATATGTTAAAATGCTAGTAAGGAAATAATGTACTTTACCGATTGAAACAGTTTAATTGAACAAGAATACCATTTAGACAAGGGGAGTCGAGGGAGAAACGGTATGAAGTACATTTTATTAATAATTGCTATAGTAGTGATCTTTGTTAAAGGTAATTGGTATGTTCGTGGTAAAAGGATTAATAATAATTTGGTGAGATATAGTATATTTAGTATTTTATCTAGCGTAATTTTGGCTATTTTACACATGAATATGTACGATACTTTTGATGGCGATATTATTAAAGATGAATTAATTAGTGTTTCAGCTATATTTACTGCTTATATGATAATATTTATTTTTTATCCCATTTTGAGAAATACAATTCACAAGTATAGCGATTAACAGAGAATACATTAAGACTGTAATTTGTTGTGCTCAACTAACGAGGGACTTTATTTGAATAATGATATTCCACAATCGGACCATTTTCTTGAATAACACTTTATGGTAAAGTTACAGAATAAGTAAACGAATATACTATGGAGGAAATAAGTTGAAAATAATAATCTACATACTTTATATATTATCGTTTTTCTCATTAATAACATTATTTTACTCTATTAATGATAATTCGTTTGATTGGAAGAGCGTAATTTATACAATCGCATTATTATACTCTGCAATTACTTTACAACAACAACTGAAGGAGAATGAGAATTAGAAAAAGGTTTATTGTGTGGAAATCCAATAAACTGGGTGCTTCATTCGCATATCACTATTCCACAATAGGGCGCTTTTCTTGAATAAGAAAAGTGCTTTATTCAATTAAAGGGCCAGATTGTTGAATAACAACTTTTTATGAAATATTACCAAACGACGGTTTGGGAAGGTTATAAGGATGACTTTTGAAACTTTTATAATTGAATTAATGTAAATATAGTAATGACTTATTGTAGGGAGGGGTTTATTGTTTTTATTTATTATTTTTTATTTAGTTTAGGTGTGTTATTTGTTATAGGCAGTGTGATTTTTTTTATTCGTATGTATAGAAAGAGAGAAATTAAGTTTTGGTCAACGATTAAAATGCTGTGCGGTTTTCTAATGGGACTCCTCATTTTATGGATAACTGTTCCAAGCTTAAAATATGTAATAACGAAAGACTTCATTATTGTTAATGGGAAATGCACGATAGAAATATCTTCATCTGGTCGTTCTTCTGATGCGAGTTTCAATATGCTTCATTCAGGTGAACAATTTACTTTCAATAAGATTCCTGAACTCGATGCCTATGGTAAATCAATTCCTTATGACTGTGAGGTTACGGTGACTAAAGACCATATGTGGACAATGGATTATAAAATTTACGATTTAAAGACTGGAAAGCTTATCGATTCACACACACGTGAGTAGCTTATTCTTTGAAAAAATAAGAAGAATAAATAATACATATGTAGTTGAAAATGCACCCAAATCTCGCTTTGAGGACATTTTTTCTTCAACTAACGAGGCAGGTTAGTTCAATAAAAAGATTAGATAGGAAAGGAAATATGTGCAAAAATATAACTTAAAACTACTGGATTAGGGAGGAAAGGAATGACAAAAGATAAAGAAGGAAGGAAAGAAGTACAAGGTAACTTAATACATGGGACGACACCTGAAGAACGATTTCAAGAAACACACGGAATGACAATAGAGGAATGGAGTGCCAGGAAATTTAAAGACAAAACAGGAATGACACCAGATGAATGGTATGTAAACAAGGTGAAATCTACAACACCTTTTGATTTCATTAATGAATGCTACGGTACTGTTACCGAAGACGATATAAAGCTTGTTAAGGATTTGCAGTTATTAGGAATAAAAAATGGCGTAATAAATATATTACTTCATTATGTTGCAATTTTTAGTAGAATCGGAAGGGTTCACTCGTTGGTAAAAGAAATAGGTGAAAATTGGCATAAGGAAGATATTTCAACTGTTGAAAAGGCTATTAACTTCGTTAGAGAAGAACAGAAGAAGTCTACAGAGTCATCAGAGAAGGACTTATAAATTATACAAAACAAATCTAATAAACGTTCCCAAATAAAAGTTTGGAAACACACAAAAAAGCCGTGAATGTTGAAATTAACGTTTCGCGGCTTTTTCTATGAACATTATTTATACAGCTTTTTATGCAAAGGTATATAAAGATAGCCGCAGTAAGACTTTTCAAGATTTTACAGGAAACGTTGTAGGGGTGTTATCTGAATAAAAACCTGTATATAGAGACTTTATAAATCTGTAATTTTCTTAATCCTCTGCTTCAATTACTTGAGATTTAGATGAAACGATCTTCCACAATCGGGCGCAATTCTTGAGAATTGTGCCTTTTTCAGCAATAGGGCCAGATTGTGGAATAAGGGTTCTAATCAGATTTCTGCAGATTCACACGATAAGCAAAGAAATGTATTATTGCTGTTTTATGCAAAGTGGTTTTTTATTTTAGTTTTAATATCTTAAATTTTGGTTTAATTCTGTATGATTAAAAAAGGGAAGTATTGCGTAAGGCAAAATAGGCAATATTTTAATAATTTTAGTTCAGCAAGGTAAGCAGAACTGCTCTTTAGGACAGGATATTTTCGCTAATTAATAGTTAGGCTGTTATTTGTATGTTTGCTTGATCACTTTTAATTAAACAAATTAATGGAGGTGATAAAATGACTCAACTACAAGTATTTAGGAATGCTTTTATCGCATTATTAGTTATATTTGTGCTAAGTTTCACTTACATGTTCAGCCAAGTAGACGTTATTACAACTAAAGAAATCACAGAAGAACAAATAGTAGAAGAAGACGGACAACACTACATAGTCTTAGAATTCGAAAGCCGAAAATTAAAAATTAGCGAAGATTTACTGCAAAGTATAGAGCTAGATAAATATAAAGAATATAATATCTCTTACTCGTACAACAAACTGTTTTCTAAAACAGGGAAAATCAACAGCATAATACCTTACGGTAAAACTCCATAAAGTTGTATCCTCGTTCAACAATAGGGCGCTTTTCTTGAAAAAGGAAAAGTGCTTTTTATATTGAAGAGCCATTTATGAAACAAATGAATTTATAAAGTTTATATAAAAATTGATTCGTCTCGATTTGCTTTCTCAATATTGAACCAAACTTAACAATATAATATTGTTGTGTTCAGTGATATGGTTCGTCGACTTAAACCATTCAACTGAGTATTGGAGGTATTTCATTGAATGAATAAACAGGACCAACTAAATAATATCAAAGAAGATTTTATTAGTTCTCAAAAAGTATTACAGGCGATTGGTGATGAAACCCGTCAATCGATTCTTTTAGTATTAATGGGAACTGATTGTCAAACAGGGTTGCGTGTTGGCGAAATCACCGAAAAAACGCATCTTTCTCGACCTGCTGTTTCACATCATCTTAAGATTTTGCGGGAGGCCGATGTTATATTAATGCGTAAAGAAGGCACAAAAAACTTTTATTTTATTAATATACGTTCAAAAATAAGTTTATTAAAAAATCTTGTGACGGATATTGGTAAATTTTTGGAAGATTTTCATTGAGTTAAGGAATGTAAAATACAAAAGTTGGAGGAACAGACGCAATGAGAGCAATGGTTATAGAAAAGTATGGGAAGGTTCCAATGCGTTTGGCAGAAATGCCTACACCAGAAATCAATGAATATGAGGTGCTTGCAGAAATACATGCAGCTAGTATCAATCCCATTGATTTTAAGATACGTGATGGGAAAGTGAAATTGTTGCTTAAATATAAAATGCCTCTTATTCTTGGGAGCGACTTTTCTGGTGTCGTGGTTAAAGTTGGCGCAAAAGTGACTCATTTTAAGGTTGGTGACGAAATATATGCACGTCCACGTAAGAGTAAAATTGGTACTTTTGCTGAATATATTTCTGTTCATGAAGATGATATCGCCTTAAAACCGAAAAATTTAACCTTTGAAGAAGCAGCTTCAATTCCATTGGTTGGGTTAACAACATATCAAGCGTTTGTAGACATTTTACAATTACAAAAAGGTCAAAAGATTTTAATTCAAGCTGGAGCTGGTGGCGTTGGTACTTTTGCAATTCAACTGGCAAAATTAATGGGAGCCACTGTTGCAACGACCGCCAGTGAAGCCGGTATGTTTTTAGTGAAATCTCTTGGTGCAGATGAAATTATTAATTACAAAACAGAAAAATTTGAAGAAACATTAAAAAATTATGACGCAGTATTTGATACACTTGGGGGCGAGATACTAGAAAAGTCATTTAATGTTGTCAAAAACGGAGGTAAAATTGTTTCCGTTTCGGGATTGCCGAATGCTCGTTTTGCAAAAGAATATGGTGCAGGATTTTTTAAAACATTGTTGTTTTCAGCAGCAAGCAGTAAACTTGCTGCACTTGAAAAAAAGCATAATGTTCAATATACATTTTTGTTTATGGAACCCAGTGGAGAACAATTAAGTATCATTGCAAACTATATTGAAGCAGGTGATATTAAACCCGTAATAGATAAAGTCTTTTCTTTTGATGATGCTCAAAAGGCGATGGAATACGCAGAGTCTGGTAGGGCAAAAGGAAAAATAATATTAAAATTCAAATGACATTGAAGAGTAACTAAAGTTTGCATAGTAATAGTAAGTAATTTTGAAAACGAATAAAGATTTTCGTGATTTTCAATACTCAACAATCGGGCGCAATTCTTTAATAAAGAAAACATCACTTTCCATTAAAGGGCCAGATTGTGGAATAACAATCTTTGAATGGATGTTACTAAACGATGCATTGGGAACCAAATGAAATAAAAAAAGTCTACAAGAAAGGAATTATTTAACTTCTCCTCAAAAGTAAAAAAGGGGTGTATTGTGTGACTGCTAACTCAATGATAAAAGGGGCAAAGCGAAAAAAGATAGTAAAAATTTCACTGATTATTAGCTTTTTATTTATAGGTTTTATTGGATATGGAATTTATTGGGCATTTTTTGATATGAATAGGTTGCCAACTGGAGAATTTCTTACGGAAGAAACCTCACCTGATGGTAAATATAGTTTAAAAGCCTATGTATCGAGTCCAAGCTTAAGTGCCGATGCAGTGAGAGGTGAATTAGTATTTAATGAGCGTAATGCTAAAACAAAAAATATCTACTGGAATTATCGAGAATCAACAGCCAAAATTGAGTGGTTAGATAATAATACAGTTGTAATTAATGGGCATACTCTTGAAGTTCCTAATGAAAAATTCGATTTTCGTAAACAATAATTCGCTTTTACAGTTTTTATGCAAGTATATAAACAGGGGCTACCATAATAATTTTTAAGATTATGAAGAGTGTGATATCTGAATAAAAACTTGTATATTAAATTGAAAAAACGATATTCAACAATCGGACGCAATTCTTTAATAAGGAATGATTCTTCTTCCATTAAAAGTATTTTTATGGAATAAAGCGGTTGTTAAAAATGTAGAGATTTGAAATAATTAATTTATTGATGTTGATAAAGGAGTCCTTTAAGTGGCTAAATTAAGAGATTGCTCGAGTAAACATAGTTGTGAAGTGGAAATAAATTTGAAATTAGTTAATTCGGAGAGTGTAAAATTTTCCATTAGTTTTCGATCAGGTAAAGTCTTTCCCGAGATACACACGGAATTTACTTGCTTAAAGAGAGACTTTTTGAAACTGTTAGACGACGTAAAACAAATTGATAATGTGCATCTAAGTATGCTAGAGACTCAAGATCCAGGTCTAAGTATTTATCACATACCGGAAAATGGCATTTATAACTTTCCAGGTTATGGACTATTTCAGATGCCTGAAGATGAAAGGAAAGAACGTGAACCACGTTATAAATTAATTTTTGTTTTAGATGCAGGTGAAAAGAATCATTCCCGTGCAACAGAATGTGGTCCTGCATTGTGTCTTATTGTAAAAATGGAACAGATTAATGAATTCATAAAGTCTTTAAAATCGGAGTTAAATAGTTTTGAAGAAGAAAAAAATTAAAGTTTTAAAAATATTCAACAATCGGGCGCATTTCCAGAGTATGCATTTTAAGGAGTAACACAATGTAGCAATTAGTGAAGTAGGGATGTGATTGGATGTTTCAATATGGATTTCCAAACTATTTGAGGGATGATGTGACTAATGTAATTGGACTGATTCCTAAGCAGACTTATAATAATGTCACTCTTGATGAATCGCAAGAGACTATTGAATATTTTCAAGATGAAAACGTAATAAAAGTTCCTTATCGTATTTACAACATTGATAACTCAGATAAATTTATAAACAATTTAAGTGTACAACAAAAAATGATTTTGCACTGTATTTATTCAAGAAGTAGTGATGGGTTTGTTCGCCAAAAACATCTGAATTCATTGCTTTTAATGGATTATGAAGATTGGACTATCCCTTATATCGTAAAAATATGTGATGAATATGTCGTAGAGATACTAGAAATGACTTATGATATCTTAAAAGAACAAGACACAGAACCAATTAAGAGATTTTGTTTTAATAATATTGATTCGTTTTGCAAAAGTTATAGTAGAATGATTAGCTATTGGAACGAATATTACAGGAAAGATTATAATAATTTTCATCAATATATTGGTAGGAAGCTTTTTAGAGATTGTTTTGGATACTCTAGATCAATGGAACGTAAGAAAAATAGGAATTTATGAAATCAAGCATATGAGCAATTATTCAATAACTATATTCAACAATCGGGCGCGATTGTGGAAGATCAGCAGTAGAAAATGATCAAATTTTTTTATAAAAATTGCACATTGTTTCATAAAGAATTAACCCGTTTTGAACAAACTTTTTTCAAAACGGGTTCTTTTCATTTAACTAAAAATATAGGTCTGTGCGTTGTTTTTGACCAAACTTTATTCTAAAGCTACATTATATTTTGCGATTAATATAATCAACAAGCATTTTGCTGTTTTAACTATTTAGTATTTTAACAATATCGTTGTAAAAAAAGCCAGTGTTACAAATTTTCATTGCTCTGTTTTTTTTGACTTTTGAAAAGTATACATCAATTGAATTAACCATATAACCAGCAGAATTGCAGGTATCGTTATTTTTTCTGCAGTTGTTGGAGCTAAGATGAAAATAATTATAGAACTTACTAATAACAAAGGAATTCCTGCATACAATGTCCTTTTGAATTTTTCAGGGTAAGTTAATTTATGGTAGAATTTCATTATTTTCCTCCTTTTTCTTTTATTTTATATTCTTTAATGATAACATAACTTTAATCTGATATTAATGAGGAGTAATAAAATGAAAAAGAAATTGAAGAAAATCTCTATGGTTTTATTAAGTTCATTTTTGTTTTTGTTTTCCTTTAAGCCTTTATTAGAGACGGTGAATGCTCAAGAAAATTCCTTGAAGGAGATTAGTCAAAGTGATTTTTCGAAGATTAAGAACTATGAAAGCCTTCTTGTAACCTTGTTGCAAAATGAAGAAGATATTATCTCAGCTTATTGGTTAGATGAAGCAGTTAAATCTGGTGTTATTAATATTTACAATAAAAAAGAAGATAAGTATTATAATTTGTATGTAGAAGAGGATTCTATTAACTACTATAGTGTCCAATATTATGTGGACAAAGAGTCTGGCGATGCAAATTTTGAATTGTATTCTGTTGGTGAAAATAATGTAATTACACATGAGTATACATCTACCATTTTAAAAGAAACTGGTGAAGTAAATCACACTATAGGTACGTATAGTTCAAGTAACGCAGTCTATAAATGGGCTTGTATTTTTTCTAGCCGTATTGCATGTATAGCAGCTGCTGGAACATTAGGATTTGGCGTAGCAGGTCCTTTTGGAGCTACTGCAGCAACTCTTGCATGTGGTTATGTGTTCGGAACATTAGTTGAGAAATATGGAAGTAAGGAAGCTGCTTGTAAAATTTTTAGTTGAATGTAGAAATAATATGAATAAACAAAAGCCCGTTACCAATAAAGGTGACGGGCTTTGATCTTATTTTTATGACTTTTATCTTAGTCCGCAATTTATTTCAGTGAAGGTTTTTTCTCTTAATGCTAATTAATCCGAAAAGCAATTGTATGTTTTCTTGATATTAATTAAACTGCCTAATGAATATTGGGGAATTAAGAATGTGACACATTGCAGTTCAAGCTTTACAATATTCTTTACTATTGGTTCCTAGCGATTTTTGATTAGGGTATATGAATTTCTTGCAAGCAGCACATGTTCTGGAAAAGCCTGTTGTAGTAATAATATGGAAATTTCTTGAAAAGAATATCATTGCAATCGCTACAAAACTAAACAAAATAGCAGCGATAATTGTTATGGTTGTGGATTTGAAATAAAGTTCGATAATTTATATTAAAGTTTGCTTGTTTATAAAAAAGTTTGTGTGGCTTTGAAATAAAGTTGAACTGTTTAAAAAAAAGTCGTACCGTTTATAAAAAAGTTTAACCGTTTATAAAAAAGATGAACCGGAATTTCCTATCTCTATAAAGAAGGGATTTCGGTTTTCTTGTGGATTAAGAACCTGTTAAGTGATAATAAAGTTATTCCATTAAAGGGCCATTTAATGGAATAGAGCTCAATAAGAAAATTGGATATTTACCTTAAAATATAAAGAGGGTTATGAAATAATTTACTTAAACAAAATGAAGATTTCTTCAATAAGTTGAAATGAATTTAAAAGGGATTAGGAGATGTTTAAAATAGATAATCAAGCTACTGAATGGCTTTGGTTTGACGAAAATTTTTAGAGCAATCGTTTGGATCTTTTTAACAAAGATTTATTAGAGGCAAAAAAGAAAGAACATTAAATTACATAAGGAGTGTTTGTATGAGTGAAGTATCGACTACCACTTTGAAAATGACAAGAAGTTTTGATGTAGCACCTGAAAGGGTTTTTGATGCATGGTTGAATTCAAAAATGATGAGAAAATGGTTTTTTACATTAGAAGGGACCAATAAGGTAGCACAAAATAATCCTCAAGCAGGTGGTACTTGGGAAATTGTTGACCATAGGGGAGGAAAGGATTACCGTGCGATTGGGGAGTACCTTGAAATTGATTCTGCGAAAAAAATCGTGTTTACTTTTAAGATGCCACAATTCAGCGAATTAGTTGATACGATTACAGTTGAGCTAAAAGAGCTCCACCAAGCCTGTGAGATGACGTTCACACAAGTGATCCATGTTGCTCATGAAGAAAATTGGACAGAGTCCGATATTGAAAAATCTGTTGCGGAGCATTACGATGGATCTGAACATGGCTGGGATTTGATGTTTATGGGGCTTAAAGAATTACTTGAGACAGAAGAAATTAGCTATAAAGGTTAGAAACAGTTTAAGTAATTCAGATGATTGTTGAAGATCACAGATATGAAGTGATAAATCATTTTTATAAAAACTGATCACAAGAGAAGAATCCATTTTGAGTTATTCCACAATCGGGTGCAATTCTTTAATAAAGAATGCGCCTTTTTCCATTAAAGGGGCATTTAATTGAATAACACTAAACAAGAAATATTTAGATATTCATGTGAAATTCGATTAAGTTTGTGATGTAATGTACTTAAACTAACGGAGCAGTTTGGTTAAACAATCCGGTTTGTTATAATTGTGATATATGGATGAGAGGATTAAATATACATATCGATACATCTGGTTTTTAAGGAAAGGGGAAATAAATACATGTCAATTTACCATAAAGTAATCGGGGAAGGGTATCCCGTCGTTATGTTACATGGCTGGACACTTGATCATCAAGTGATGTTACATGCAATGGAACCGTTATTCCAGAATCGAAACAGTTGGAAGAGAATATATATAGACTTGCCGGGGATGGGCCATTCAGAGGCACAACCATCTATTCAGAACTCTAATGATATGTTAGAAGCAATTTTACGTCTATTGGAAGAGCTTATACCTAATCAACCGTTTATTCTTTGTGGTAATTCATATGGCGCATACATTGCCAGAGGCATAGCCCGTTCAAAGCAGGAAATGGTTCGTGGATTACTGCTGATGGCACCAATGACTGTACCTGAGTTTGATGAAAGGTTAGTACCGCCTCAGACAGTTCTCAAAAGAGACATCGATTTAATATCGAGTTTGTCTCCAGAGGATGCGGATGAATTTTGTTCCATGGGGGTAGTGCAAGGTCAAACTGAATGGAAGAGGTTTCAAAATGAAATTTTACTTCCTTCTAAACAAACAAATAATGAATACTTAAATCACATTCGTCAAAATGGGTATGGTTTTACCTTCGACATTTCATCTAAACTTGAGTATCCCACGCTAATTATCACAGGGCGCCAGGATAATGTAGTCGGATACCACGATGCGTGGCGACTAATCGAGGATTATCCAAGGGCAACTTTTGCAGTTCTTGATATGGCTGGTCACAATCTACAAATCGAACAAAATGATGTGTTTAACGCATTAGTTCATAACTGGTTAGACAGACTTGAGTCGGAAAACTTTCTGCCGTTATAACTTCTCATAGAATTTGATTTCTTTTGAACTAACGGGTGTTTAGTGAGCTAACTATCTTCTACAATCGGGCGCAATTGTGGAACAACACATTTGGAAGTAATTACACTTTTTTATAAAAATCTCATACTTAGCTGAAATGAAAAACTTCATTTTAATCACTCTTATTTCAAAATGGAGTTTTTACATTTGCCTTTAAATACGGATTAAGTAGAATTTCTTAATCTACCTTTATTCCAACACAACACTTATATTATTATTTCACCTATATAAAGGCGAAATTCGTACAACCTGGATAAAATCTAGATTAACAAATTTCGCCCATGCTATTGACAGGATACAGGGATTAACGGCCACAATTCAACTGTGCATTAGAGCGTGTCGTCAAGGCCCGTGTTGCATTCAATCCAATATACCAATCTGCCTCCGAACGAGCTGCAGCTGCATGATACAGGTTCTCATATGCCTTTCCAGGTTTTAAGTTGTTGAAGCCTTCTTTAACCGCCTTGTCTGTTACGGAGGAAATCCATAGACGTTTGATCGGTTTATTGATCTTGGCCTTGGCGATAATCCAGCGTGCAGCAAGTTCACCTTCACGGTCTGTATCCGTTGCAATGATACTCTCATTTATATCACTGCAATTTAGTCAGGATTTTACTGCATTAAATTGCTTGCCGGACCGCTTGATGACCGTCAATTTCAGTCGTTCAGGCAGCATCGGCAGGCCTTCTGAATTCCAATTTTTGTATTTGTTAGCATACTTTTCAGGATCGGCGAGCGTCATAAGATGCCCGAAAGCCCATGTCACGATGTATTGATCTCCTTCTAAAAAAACATTTCCTTTTTTGTTACACTTCAGTACATTCGCAATAGCAAGCACTACTGAGGGCTTTTCTGCTAAAACTAAGCTTTTTGCCATTCTAAATAGCCTTTCTTGCATCCTTACTGTAAATATATAGCATAGTGACTCGGTTTAAGCATTTTATCATTTCCTTATTTGCTCAAGCGTGAAACAGGAAAAAATGACTCCGGCGGCATGCGGGAGTCATTTTCAATCTTTATAAAAAAGCAAGTCCTTGTCATAGAAATAACGTAAAAGGATGAGCCCTGCCTGTATGAAAATACCGCTCGCTGTTTTACCGCTGTTCTTACATTGCAGCGTCCTTTCCCTATCGAGACAAAGAGACTTATTTATTTTGGGAAGGATTTTCACCATTTTCCGAGGAGCTTTTGAAATCGACATCTAGAACTGCTTTACCGATGATGCCGATTAATCCAATCATAACCCCGACGCCTACAATCAAATACATCATTGTAAAAATTTTTCCGACTGTCGTAATGGGGGATAGACCGATTTCTACACTGCTGGGAATCAAGCTTACTACAGCAAAATAAATAGCATCTATATACGCCCATCCTTCAATTTTCGAATAAAATAATGTACCCGATAAAACAATGAGGAATAGGGTAGCAATCAACGATTTACATATAGGCTGCTTAATTGCTTTTATTAAAGCCTTCAACAGTCTTTTTGCTGTTAAGAAAAATGAAATCATCTATAGGTCCTTTCGGTGAATGATAGTGGAATAGAAACTGTTTTGAATGTAAAGAATCGATAGTTTAAATTTCTTCCTTCCGAATATGCTCAATGAGCCTTTCTAAAAATTGTATCGAGCCCTCTATTTTATATTTTGAATAGTCTTCCAGGAAATTCACAAATACTTTCTTTTCAGGTTCAACAGGAAAATGGCCGTCAAGCGTCGCTAGATATTCTCTTTTTTGTTTAAGAGAGCTTAATTTTTTCTCGATCAGTGAAATGGCTTTATCACGGTCTATATACTTCATATTGGCTAGGCCAATCACCATATCTCCAATCGTTTCTGCATTTTCAAATAGTTTATATATTTTTTTTGGCAATACTTCCCGTCCTTTAGCCGTAATGGCAAATACCTGCTTATCTGGACGGTTCTCCTCTTTAATTACCTCTTTGGCCTCAATAAAACCTTGTTTTGCTAATGATTCAAAATGATAGTACAGCTTACTCTCCGTTAGACCATTTACTGTGTCAAGAGGCTGCAATGCTGAGATTTGCTTCTTCAGTTTATATGGATACGTGTTTTCTTCCATCAGCTTGCTTAGAATAAAAATTTGAATTGCCATATTTTACGCTCCTTTGGCAAGTAATACTTTCATTGTAGCAAAATTAAGCTTGTACTTCAGTAGAATTCATTGATGGCGCAGCTTCTGCAACAGGCAGCGGTTTATGGAAAAATCGTACAATCAAGATGTTGATCAGCATGGCAGCGATCCCTACAGCAGCTAATCCGAAAATGTAAGGGCTCACGCTTGCACTGCCATAAATATTGGCAAAGTATGCTTGCACGGAGTAATACATTGGTGTAATATGGCTGACCCATTCAAAAGGCGTGTACATCATATCGCGTGTCAACGTCGCTCCGTTGGCAATCGTTTGTGTTAATAAAATAGGAATATTAACGATCATTCCTGCTTCACCAATCAGAAGAACAAAGATGGCTGTGAAGTTGAAGTTAACCCAGTAGTTTAGGATTTGTTGCCCTAAAATCGGCAGGAACAAATCCCCGCCTAGATCATTAATGCCATATGCCACACCTGTTGAAGCTAGTGCCGCCAAAATACCAATAAACACCGCTGTCAATTGCATGTAGATGAATAGGCGTGTTTTACTCGCTTTCCCACGGCTGGCTTTAAAAGCTCCGACTAACTGCATCGCTGCAATCATAGCTCCCACATATAAAGCCATTGTTAGAAACATAGGAAGCATATTATTGTGCATACCGTCCGGAATGTCATTGATTGTTACAACATTTGGGATATAAGTATTTTCAATCATCTCGGCCATTGCCCGGGCTTGCTCTTCAGGTACGTTAAAATTCATCAACATCCCCTGAGCTGTTTGCTGTGAAAACTGAGTGCTTAATTGATTATTAATTTGCGATACAACTTGTGCCATGGACGATGAAACGACAGTAGCTGCTGCCTCATTCATTGTAAAATCTATACTCGATGATATCTCGCCATTCTGCAGGTCGGCTGAAAATGTTTTCGGGATATGCACAACCAGCGCTAAATCATTTTCCTCTAATTGCTCGAGAGCCGTTTTATTAGAAATATCTTTTTCTATTTTTTTAAATGGCAGCTGTTCTGCTAAGCTATCCGCAATTTGTCCTCCATACTCTCCTTCATCATCATTGATGATAGCAATCGGCAGCCGATCGATATTTCCTGGAATAGCTGTATAACCTGGCAAGAAAATTCCCAGCATACATACTGCATAAAAAATCCCCATAAAAATAGAGGCGATAGCGCCTTTGCTCTTGAGAAACTCTGTAAACTTCATTTGTTATATCCTTTCAATTCATGACTTTTCATCATTTAGTTAGTATAATTAAAATAGTTTAATTTGAGTAGTTAATTTAAACTATGTTTGCTATTCTACAAAATCTTTATTCTATTTTCAATGAAAAGGAAGCAGACTTAGTATTTTTTTCTTTATTGTTTGTCGAAGTTGTGAAGATAACATCAGCCACATGACAGAAAGTAAAGGGTGATTGTCCCAGTAATAAGCAAGGTATAAAAGAGATAAGAATAGAAAGCTTAAAACAAAATTCATCTTTATTTCTATTCCAATGGAGAAATTGCTTACTGAAGGAGAATGCCCATTGTCAACGGGCACATTAGCTGGATTCTAAGAATGTAAAAAGGGAACTAGTTAGATTACAAGAGGATGAATAGAACTGGTTATTTATAGGGATTTCCACGAAAAGTATAAATAAAAGAGGCTGTCGAATCGTGGGACAGCCTCTTTTCCTATTGTTTCTACTATAGTAAAGGGGACATGATAAGTCTTAAAAAAGCAGGAAGAAATAAAAGAGGATAAGTAAAATCATAATACCAAGCATGATGGAGATAAGCGTAATGTGCCGATCGGAGGGATAGAATTTCTCTTCCATAATATAGCGGCGCTTTTTTTTATAATTCCTAGTCGTAGTGATAATGATGACAAATCCAAATATGCAGGCAAAGATTCCTACAAGTACAGATAGTATATCAATTAAAGGGTCACGTATATTTCCAATCGTGAAATGGAGGCTGGTTGCCAGGAAGCCTACTCCAACAATAGAGATAGCGGTCCGTATCCAAGCAAGATAGGTTCGTTCGTTTGCCAGGTGCTGCTGGGCATATTTCAACTGCTGCTTTGCTTCTTCTTCAGTCAATGACATTTCCTCCTTCTATTGAAAGTCATTTCATGGTAGTGAATTGCTGAGTTCTTCTATTATAAACTGTTTTGAATAGGAAAGTGAAAAATAGACGTTAATAAGAGGGGATTTTATTGAGTCTTTTGAACTGGTTTTGTTTTCAAAGAAAGAAGGGGAAAAGTAATTTATGGATTTATTTATCTGGTTATTAGGAATTATTTGTAATCACGGCCCATATAATTTCGAATAAAGAGCCGATAAAAATCATAAATGGAATCCAAAGGCTGAGGAGGTGGAGAAAAATGAAACTGCCGCAATTGTTAAGTAGTTCAACCATAGAGATCGAAGCTCGGAAGCGTGCGCTGCAAAAACGTGAAGCAGGACAAGCATATCGTAAAAATGCACAATATCAATCACCGAAAAACCCATTACTCGAGGCTTTGGAGAATTTACTTTCCGGAAAGACAGAAAGAGATTTGCATACGACGGGTCAAGAAAAAAGAGCAATAGATGGATTATTTGTAAAAGATCCCTTCAGTGAGAAGGAGCAATTTGAAAATGACCAAAACCTTGCACTGAAATCAGCGGTACCAACTTCGCATGAAGTGCCGCGAGTAACCGATGTGCCAAATGTACAGGAAGAAGCAGGGCAGCAAGAAGAGTCAACGAATGATGAGAAGCTGGTCAATTTTTCAGAAGCTGAAAAGGTAGAAGTACCCGAGCGTTTTATAGGCAGCTTTGCTGAGCGTAATTCCTCACAAGGAATGTCATTGTCTGGACGCCCAATTGAAGATAGGGGATATCAACGCCTATTCCAGCTGGCAAGTGTAAACTATTCAAACCATATTGCAATGGTGAAAAATGGCTATCGTTCATTCGATGAACCGACATTTTCTAAAACAGCATAATAGCTTGGAAGACATGAACGAAACCGCTGATGCGGTATTCTTCATGTCTTTTTATCATTATTAGGCTGTTTGGCTTGTTGGGTCTTTGCGCTATAATAAGTGAAAAGAAAGAGGGGGATAAGGATGGCAAAAAAAGCTGCCAAAACGAATGCAGTACGGTTAATCGAGCAGCAAAAGGTACCTTATGAGTTGTTTGAATATACATCAGAAGATGGGCAGGCAGTGGATGGAATAACAGTTGCAGGAAAAATAGGTCAGCCTGTTGCCGCTGTGTTTAAAACGTTGCTCGCTACGGCCGGAACAAACCGCTATTATGTGTTCGTTGTTCCTGTAGCCTCCGAGCTTCATTTAAAAATGGCTGCAAAAGCCGCTGGTGAAAAGAAGATTGAAATGCTGGCGGTGAAGGAGCTTCAAAATGTAACGGGTTACGTGCGCGGCGGTTGTTCACCCGTCGGTATGAAGAAATTATTCCCGACATTTATAGATGCTTCGGCAGAATCACTTGAAGAGATCATTGTGAGCGCAGGCAAAATTGGCATGCAGGTTAAGCTTACCCCAGCGGATTTGGCAAAGATTACGAAAGCAGCATTTGCTCCGCTGACGGATTGATCATCAGTCCTCGGGTGAGAAGTGTGACATCGTGTTTGTAGACTTCCATTCATTTTTCTATTTAAATCTCACTCTATAAGGAATATAATCGATTCATCTACAACTAGAAAGATGACAATCTTTAGAAGGAAGGTACATCATGTCGAAACAATTTAAATGGCGATGGGCGTTTTTCCTTGGAGGACTGCTTGTCATGGCGCTTGGTATCACGCTGACTATTAAAGGCCGTGTCGTCGGGACAGGACCATGGGATGTCCTGCATATTGGTCTGTTCAAGCAATTTGGCCTGTCAATCGGCACTTGGTCGATTTTGACAGGGCTTTTTATTATTCTGGCTACATCTCTTTATTTAAGGGAATGGCCGCGTATTGGTACATGGCTGAACATGCTGCTGGTCGGTACCTTTATTGATTTATTTAATTGGCTGCTGCCGGAGACGGATGTTTTTGTAGGGGAGTTCGTCTACTTTTTTGCAGGTTTTGTCGTACTAAGTGTAGGATGCGGACTCTATATCTCTGCAGAGCTTGGAGCGGGACCTCGTGATTCCGTAATGATGATTATCGTAGAAAAGTTCGGAGGTTCTGTCCGGATGGCGCGCGCAATCCTGGAAGTGATTGCAGCAGCAGCTGGCTGGCTGCTTGGCGGGCCGGTAGGATTGGGTACTGTGATATTAGCCCTAGGAACAGGTTATCTTATTCAGCCGAGTCTTCATTATTTTAGAAGAAAGCTACACGAATTAATCGAAGCGTAGCTGTGGATAAAAAAGTTATCCACAGCTAATTTTCTAAAAATAGAAAGAAATTCACTACTTATTCACAAATATTCTGAATAATCAACAGATAAATGTGGGTAAGAGCTCGAAATGTGTATAACTTTATCATTTCGATGACACGGAAAGAAAATATGCTAAAATGTTAATAGTCTGAAAAGTGAAAGGGATGAACAGCTTTGTCACACGTATTGGAACAATTTCTAAATGAAAATTTACAAGAGTTGCGCGACCAGGGTCTTTACAATGAAATCGACCCAGTAGAGGGAGCAAACGGACCGATTATTCAAGTACGAGGGAAAAATCTGATTAATTTATCGTCAAATAACTATCTTGGCCTTGCTACAAATGAAGAATTGAAGCGTATCGCGAAAGAAGCGACTGACCGGTACGGCGTAGGAGCAGGCGCTGTTCGTACAATTAACGGAACGCTCGACCTTCATGTGAAGCTGGAAGAGACACTTGCAAAATTCAAAGGGACGGAAGCTGCAATTAGCTACCAGTCTGGTTTTAACTGTAACATGGCAGCGATCTCTGCCGTGATGGATAAAAATGATGCTATTCTTTCAGATCAATTGAATCATGCTTCTATCATTGACGGCTGTCGTCTGTCGAAGGCAAAAATTATTGCTTATAATCATTCGGATATGGATGATCTACGCAAAAAGGCGAAAGAAGCAAAAGAGTCAGGTCTTTACAATAAAGTGATGGTCATTACAGATGGTGTCTTCTCAATGGATGGCGATATTGCCAAGCTGCCGGAAATTGTAGAAATTGCGAAGGAATTCGACTTAATTACTTATGTGGATGATGCACATGGTTCAGGTGTAACAGGAAAAGGTGCCGGCACGGTAAAACATTTTGGCTTGCAAAAAGAGATTGATTTCCAAATAGGAACATTGTCAAAAGCAATTGGTGTCGTAGGCGGCTATGTTGCTGGGAAACAGAATCTAATCGATTGGTTAAAGGTTCGTTCACGTCCATTTTTATTTTCTACGGCATTACCGCCAGGCGATGTTGCAGCGATTACACGTGCAGTAGAGATGCTGATGGAATCGACAGAGCTGCATGATCAGCTTTGGGAAAATGGCGACTATTTGAAAGCAGGCTTGAAGAAGCTTGGCTTTAATATCGGGGAATCTGAAACGCCGATTACACCATGTATTGTCGGAGATGAAAAGCTAACACAGGAATTTTCCCGCCGTTTATTTGAGGAAGGTGTCTACGCGAAATCTATTGTATTCCCGACGGTACCAAAAGGAACGGGACGCGTCCGCAACATGCCGACTGCGGCACATACAAAGAAAATGCTGGATGATGCATTAGCAATCTATGAAAAAGTGGGACGCGAGCTGGGCGTCATTCAATAAGAAAATTCATCATTATGTTCGAGCTGCTTCTATCTTTGATAGGAGCAGCTTTTATATACGGCAATAAGAAAAGAGCTGTCCGGAAAGTTTCAACTTTCTAGACAGCTCTGTTTTTGATACATATTTATCAAGGAGCATTACTTCTGTAAGTGTTATATCGAGGTGTTACCATCTTCATCGTAAAGAGACTTTTAGATATCCTCTCTATTCTCGAATAAGTGCGAGCGTTTGGAGGTCCGCAACTGTCCGCTGCCCGGCCAGGCCCATGGACACTTTGAATTCACTATATAAATTTTGCATGACTTGATATACACCATTCTCCCCATCATAGGCAAGGCCATAGACAAATGGGCGGCCTATGCATACGGCTGCAGCACCGAGTGCCAATGCCTTTAGTGCATCAATTCCGCGGTACACACCACCGTCTAAGAGCACCGGTACACGATGATCTACAGCTTTCACAATGGCAGGAAGTGCATCGAGGCTTCCAATGACACCATCCAATTGGCGTCCCCCGTGATTAGAGACGATGATTCCATCTACTCCAGCTTCAATGGCCAGACGCGCATCTTCCGGGTGTAAAATACCTTTAATTAGAAGAGGCACACGAAGGCGGCTTTTTAACTCACGGATATTTTCCCAATTTAATGTAGGATGAAAAATATTGGCGAGAACACCTTCTATATACGATTCAAATGACTCATCCTTCAAAGAAGCTGTAAAGATAGGATCATTCATATAATTTCCACGTGCCAGGCCAAGCTTTAAAGGCGAAAACTGATTACGTACATCCTCCTCACGCCAGCCAAGCATGACTGTATCAACTGTCAAAACGATTGCTTCAAAGCCGGCATTCTCTGCTCTGGCAGCCATGCTATAGGCAATTTCTTCATTCGTCGACCAGTATAGCTGAAACCATTTTGTATGAGCTGGGGCAGTATCTGCTACTTCCTCGAGTGAATAGCTGGAGACAGTACTTTGAATATAAGGCATTCCAAGTTTTTCAGCTGCGCGTACAACGGCTAATTCTCCTTGTTCATGCGCCATTTGATTCATCCCGACCGGTGCGAATAAAAAGGGGGTGGGATGTTTTTTGCCGAACAGTTCGATAGAGGTATCAGGCTCGGAGACATCTGTTAAAAAGCGGGGAATAATAGAATACTTCGTAAAGGCCTTGCGATTGTTACGAAGTGATTGTTCGCCGCCAGCTCCCGAGCGGATATAGCCATATGGCCCAGCTGGGAGCTTTTCCGCCACAGCTTCTTCTAAATCTTCGAAGCAAATTGGAAAGGGCTTGTCGCCCTGAATATTTTTTAAAAGTAAGTCTTCCTTCGTCATTAACTTATCAGTCCTTTTTCAGCTTAGCAGCAATACGGTTGCCGATTGATTGAACTACCTGTACTAAAATAATGAGAATGAACACAGCAGCATACATTACATCCACCTGGAAACGGATGTGGCCATAGCGGTAAGCTAAGTCGCCTAAACCACCTGCACCAACAAGTCCTGCCATCGCGGTTGCCCCAATTAGTCCGACTGTAGCAATTGTCAGGCCAAGAATAATAGAGGAGCGTGCTTCACGCAGCAGTACATTCCAAATAATATGGCGGCGCTTGATCCCCATTGCTGTATAAGCTTCCATTACACCTGGGGACACCTCAAGAAGAGCAGTCTCCAGAAGACGGGCGATATAAGGTGCTGTATAGACGACAAGCGGTACGATAACGCCCTTAACTCCAATCGTCGTGCCAACAAGAAATTTCGTCAGCGGCAGGATGAAGAATAATAAGATGATAAATGGAATGGAACGGATAATATTAATGAGCAGATTAGATATTTGGTAAATCCATTTATTTTCAAATGACTGTCCGGGACGTGTTAATACGAGCATCAGCCCGAGCGGCACCCCGAGAACAATTGAAATGACGAGGGAAATGGACGTCATCTGGAATGTTTCTAGCAATGCCTCCCAAATAATCGGTCCCCACTGCTCCAAAAAGCCTTTATCATTATTCATTTGCTCCACCTCCCAATATATCAATTTGTACGCCGTTGTCTTTTAAGTACTGGGTGATGGCGGTAATCTCAGCAGCGGTTCCATTTATATGGACAACAATATTGCCGACAATACCGTTTTTAAGTTCAATGATGTTGGCTGCCAAGATGTTTGGCTGCACATGGAATCGACTTGCTACATCCGCAATAAGCGGCTTTCCTGTACTTTCACCGACAAATGTGAGGCGGATGACGGCACCTGTCAAATTCAACTGTTCAATCAGCGAATCTGATAGATTCCGTTGTGAAATTGTATTTAAAAACTTACGCGTCGTGGGATGCTGGGGCTTTGTAAACAGCTCAATTGCTGTATTATGCTCCACAAGCCTGCCTTTCTCCAAGACATATACATAATCGCAGATTTTTTGAATGACATTCATTTCGTGTGTGATTAAAAGGATGGTAATGCCGAGTTTTTCGTTGATTTCAAGGAGCAGGTCCAGGATGGAGTCCGTTGTTTCAGGATCCAGGGCACTTGTCGCTTCGTCACTAAGCAGAATTTCAGGTTCCTGTGATAGGGAGCGTGCAATAGCCACACGCTGCTTCTGACCGCCCGACAGTTGGTTCGGATAGCTTGTCAGCTTATCTGTTAAGCCAACGATTTCTGCATATTTTTTTACCTTTTGTTCTACTTCCTGTTTGTTATGTCCTAATAGCTTTAAAGGTATAGCAATATTATCGTAGACTGTCGCTGTTTTTAGTAAATTAAAATGCTGAAATATCATTCCGATTTTTTGTCGTGATTGTCGAAGCTGTTCTGGGGAAGCTTCTGTCAGATCAATACCGTTAATGATTACCTTGCCGCTTGTTGGACGTTCGAGAAGGTTGACACATCGGATGAGTGTACTTTTACCTGCACCCGAATAGCCGATTACCCCGTGGATCTCACCTTTTTTAACTTGTATATCTACCTGGTCAACAGCAGTAACTGTGCCGTTTTTTGCTTCGAATTGTTTAACAACCGATTGGAGTTGAATCATTGTTTTCCGCCTTTCTAGCTAAAAAGCTACCGGCGTCAATGCCGATAACTTTTGGCCATGTATTGGATTAGAAGCCTGGAATGACAGCTCCATCGTATGTTTCTTCAATGTATTGGCGCACTTCTTCTGAATGATATGCTTCGATGAATTTCTTCAAGTCTTCACTGTCTTCATCACCAGGACGTACAACAATTACATTTACATAAGGGGAGTCTGCAGATTCAAGCAGGATAGAATCATCTTTAGGACTCAAGCCTGCCTCCATTGCAAAGTTTGTATTGATAGCGGCAAATTCCACTTCTGCGAGCTGAGTTGGGATTTGTGCCGCCTCTAATTCGATAAATTCCAGGTTTTTTGGATTTTCTTCAATATCATAGATTGTTCCGTTAATGCCTACGCCCTCAGCCAATGTGATATAGCCGGCATCAGCCAGTACCGCTAGTGCGCGTCCGCCGTTTGTTGGGTCGTTAGGAATGGCAACCTTTGAACCTTCCGGGACAGCATCGATCGACTCATATTTCTCTGAATAGAAGCCCATTGGGTTTAAGATTGTCTCTGCTACAGCCACAAGTTCCTCTCCACGGTCATTATTAAAGTTGTCCAGGAAAGGCTCATGCTGGAAGTTGTTTACGTCCAGATCTCCCTCTACTAGTGCTGTATTCGGCAGCACGTAATCAGAAAACACTTCAATCTGTACTTCCAAATCATTTTTTGCTGCTATTTCAGCGGCCACTTCTGTAATTTCTTCATGCAGGCCTGCTGTTACGCCGACCTTGATCACACCATCATTTAATTTTGAGGCTGAATCTTCATCGCTGCTGCATGCTGCGAGTGATAGGGCAAGTGCTGCACCTGCGAATAAATAACCAAATTTTTTTGTTTTCATAGATGATTCCTCCAACGTGTTTGTATTTGTCCTTTAATAAAAAATGCCTCTCCTTTGAAAAGAGAGGCATGAATAGACAAAGACAATATTCAAACACCACTCTTATCTTTCAAAACGAATTCGTTTTGTAGGAATTAGCACCTTGCAAATGCGTCTTTCGCATATGCTGGTTGCTGAGCTTCATCGGGCCAGTCCCTCAGCTACTCTTAATAAGAGAGAAACACTATATTAAAAAACTATGAAACTTAATATACAGACTATTTATTAGTTTCGCAATAGTATTTTATTATTTTTCTAAAAAAAATTACGCGCAACTGCTTTTTGCGAAAGAAAATTACTTAACAGGTATTTGAAAAAGTCCTAACTTTTCTACACGAGCAATCGCCTCTTTCAGCCGTTCTTCTGAAACGAGCAGACCAACGCGTATATAGCCTTCCCCGTATTCACCAAAACCATTGCCTGCTGCGACGGCAACATCCGCATTGTCTAGCAGCAAATCAGCAAACTGCTGGCTGGTAAATCCTTTTGGAACAGGCAGCCAGGCGAAAAATGAGCCTTTGGGTGCCTGCACATTCCAGCCGATACGTCTTGCTTCTTTCACGAGTATATTGCGGCGTCTTTCGTATGTATCGCGCAATCCCTCTACACTATTCTGCTCAGCTGTTAAAGCCTCGGCAGCTGCATGCTGGATAGCGGGGAAGATACTGCAAAACAGGTGATCTTGAATCAAATTAATCGCTTCAATCATTTTTTCATTACCAACAGCAAACCCGACACGCCATCCGGCCATATTATACGATTTTGATAGTGTGTACAATTCAATGCCGACATCTTTAGCGCCTTCTGCCTGCAGGAAGCTAACCGGCTTTATACCGTCAAATCCGAGTGCTCCATATGCAAAGTCATGCGCGACAGCAATATGGTGTTGCTTTGCAAAGGCAACTGTTTTTTCAAAAAATTGCTGGTCTGCCACACCTCCAGTAGGATTGTTCGGATAATTGATGTACATCATTTTGGCACGGTCTTTTATTTTCTCGGGCAGCGCATCATAGTCGGGCAGGAAGTTATTCTCTTTTATGAGCGGCATTGTATCAAATTTTACATCTGCAAGTGCGACACCTGATAAATAATCTGGATAGCCCGGATCCGGCAGCAGCATTGTATCTCCAGGATTCAACATAGCTAACGGTAATTCCACAAGTCCAACTTTTGTCCCTCCTAATATAGCCACTTCTTTATCGGGATTGATGTCCACATTATATTCGCGTTTGTAAAATTCAGCTGCTGCCCGGCGAAGTTCGGGAATCCCGCGAAACGGCGAGTATTTATGTGTAGATGGATCAGCTGCCGCCTCCTGTAAGGCTTCGATAATATGTGGGGGAGTTGGCTGATCAGGGTTACCTTGTCCTAAATTGATGATGTCGCGTCCCTCTGCAACTGCCTGCGCTACTTTTCCAGCAAGCGCAGCAAAAAATTGAGGTGGAAGCTGCTGTAGTCTAGTCGAAAATTCCATTTTATAAATCACCTATTTTTCAGAATATATTAAAAATTATACGAACCATGTTATGATATTTAAGAGAAAAAGTCTATAGGCGGTGTAGGAATTATGAAAATCGGATGTATTCAACTAAATATGGGGTTTGGAAAAGTAGAAGAGAATTATGAACGTGCCGAGAAATTTATCCGGGAAGCAGCAGAAAAGGGAGCAGAAATTATTGTTTTACCGGAAATGTGGAACACCGGTTACGCACTGGAAAAACTAGAAGAGCTGGCCGATGTAGATGGGGAACGTACAAAAGCCTTTTTGACCCGGTTGGCAAAAGAACTTGGTGTTCATATCGTTGGCGGCTCCGTTTCAGTAAAAAAGGGAGATAAATTTTACAATACGATGTATACGGTAAATAAAGAAGGAGAGCTTGCCGGAGAATATAATAAGGCTCATCTATTCCGGTTGATGGACGAGCACCTTTATTTAGAGGCGGGCTCAGAAATGAACCGTTTTGCGCTAGGAGATTTGGAGGCTGGTGGTGTCATCTGCTACGATATCCGTTTCCCTGAATGGCTCCGCAGCCACGCACTGTCCGGCGCGAAGGTATTGTTTGTACCAGCACAATGGCCAACCCCTCGCATTGATCATTGGAAAACACTGTTACAGGCACGTGCTATTGAAAATCAATGCTTTGTGATTGCAGTGAACCGTATTTCAAGAAAGCCAGAAAATTTTAATGGTCAATCGATGGTTATCCAGCCATGGGGCGAAGTGTTGTGGACAGGAGCAGAAGATGAGGAACTGGCAATCATTGATGTAGATTTCTCGATTGTAGATGAAGTGCGTGGAAGAATTCCTGTTTATGATGATCGCAGACCTGAATTGTATGAAACAGTAATAAAAAAATAATAAAAAAATAAAGCGCGTGGCCTTCCACTGATGGAAGGCCTTTTGCTATTTTCAGTATTATTGGCTGCATACTAATCAAAGAATTTATGATTAAAAGCTTCAATTTTTGGGACTTTTAGGTTGTCGTCTCAATTGTCTCATTTTAATATAGGAACAAACGTTCTTTTTGAGGTGATTGGATGTATGAGAAGGCGCCAAATAAATCAATTATGTGTATTGATATGAGATGCTTTTATGCAAGCTGTATGGCACATCTTCACAATCTTGATGTAATGAAAGTACCGATTGCGGTTATTGGGAGCTTTCAGCAGCCGGGGAGTATTGTACTAGCCGCTTCACCACCGATGAAGAAACGCTTCGGCATTAAAACGGGCTCCCGCTATTTTGAAATTCCAAAGCATCCAGATATCCGATTATTTGAACCGAAGATGGAGTTTTTTGTACGTATCTCGATGGAAATCACACGCCTTTTCAATCAGTTCGTACCAAAGGAGGCAATCCATGTGTACAGTGTAGATGAAAGCTTTATTGATTTGACTGGAACGGAAAGGCTATGGGGCCCGCCCGAACAGACAGCGAGAAGAATCCAGCGCTGGATTTACGAGCAGTTCGAGATTCCGAGTGCTGTCGGAATGGGGCCTAATATGCTGATGGCGAAGCTGGCGCTTGATTTGGAAGCTAAAAAGAAGGGCTTTGCTAAATGGACCTATGAAGATGTTCCCAAAAAGCTTTGGCCGGTATCTCCACTGTCCAGCATGTGGGGCATTGGTGCAAGGACAGAGCGCACATTGAATCATATGGGTATCTTTAGTGTGTATGATCTTGCACATACCGATCTCGCTGTTTTAGAAAAACGTTTTGGTATTTTAGGAAACCAGCTATATTATCATGCATGGGGAATCGACCATTCACTCATTGGTGCCCCCATTTTAAATGGACAGGTGAGCTATGGGAAAGGGCAGATCTTAATGCGTGACTACCGTACAAGGGAAGAAATTTTGACGGTTATTCTCGAAATGTGTGAGGATGTGGCGGGAAGGGCAAGAGAAGCATCTATGGTTGGACGTACTATTTCTCTTGGGCTCGGCTATAGTAAACATGCATTTGGCGGAGGTTTTCAGCACGCTAAAACGATTGATGAACCGACAAATGATACCCTCGTAATTTATAAAGTTTGTGTCGATCTGCTTGACACATTTTATGCCGAACGTCCGGCACGCCAGCTCACGGTGACGCTGCATAACCTGGAAAGTGAGCATTCAATGCAGCTGAGTCTGTTTGATGAACAAAAATGGCGGAGGAGGAAGCTTGGGATGGTCATGGATGCTATCCGAGCGAAATATGGGTCAACAGCTCTCTTGCGTGCCGTTTCCTACACAGAAGCAGGAACTGCACTTGGACGGAGTACGTTACTTGGTGGACATAAGAAGTAAGGAGAATGTGCTGAAAATGAATAGAGATAGAGGAACCATCAAATGGAACGCTATGATGCTGCCGGAACATGTTAAATTGCTGCGTGAATGGAAAGAGGAGGATGAAAAAGCAGAAAAGCCGAATCTCGATGAGTGGGCGTTGGAGGAATTGAGCAATCAGATTACACTAGCTTATCAACACCGGCTGCCTATTCAGTTAACAGTCTGGAAAGAGAAAAAAGCGGCTGAATGGGTGACCGTTATTGAAAGGATTGATTATAACCAGCAATCTATTTATACGGAAGAAGGTAAGGCAATTGCCATTCAACACCTTTATAGTGCAATCATAATGGATTAATGCTGGAAATACGTATGTTTTCAAAAAGGTACAGAGCGATGAAAGCTTTAGGTTGGAAAAATATATAAAGGGGAATAGGCAAAGCAATCAGCGCACCTTTCTTGAGAAAACAGCGAAAATACCAATCCGTCACGGCAGGAAGGTAGATGCATATAATAACGGGGAAAGCAGACTGTTAGCTTCGGTTATATCATTGCGCATATTGGTTCTCAGTCGTCGAAAAATAAATATAATTATCATATTTGCCCCCTGAATTTAGCACTAAAAAGAAAAAAATACCGTCATTTTAAAGTTATAAAAAGGAATAGGCTGTCCAATAAGCCAAACTTATCGGGCAGCTTCTTCATGTAAATTGTACTAAAAAGATTTAATCTGCCAGTAGTTGCAACATAACTGATTTATTTATGTTTTAGGGTTGTCTTTTTTCGTGCGGCTTCATTTTTTCGAGTTGAATGGAAAAATGAAATAAAAATATTGTACTTTCGAAGAGGACGTTATATAATGCGATTAGCTAATGAAGGTTGATATATTAGTGTTTCTGTGTACTTGTGGAATGTACAAATGTTTCGCATCAGAGGAGGGCTTCTATTGAAAAAGATTATGGTTACAGGCGCGCTTGGTCAGATTGGTTCTGAACTAGTAGTGAAACTGCGTGAAATATATGGAACGGATGCCGTTTTGGCTACGGATATCCGCAAGGTCGAAAATAGCGCGGGTCCATTTGAGGTATTGGATGTAACAGACGACAAGCGTATGTTTACGCTTGCGAAAGATTTCGGTGCAGATACGATGATTCACATGGCTGCATTACTTTCTGCAACAGCTGAAAAGAATCCGTTGCTCGCATGGAATTTAAACATGGGTGGGTTAGTGAATGCGCTGGAAGTAGCTCGCGAACTCGATATGCAATTTTTTACGCCAAGTTCAATTGGTGCATTTGGGCCAACAACCCCAAAAGATGAAACACCGCAAGATACATTGCAGCGGCCAACAACGATGTATGGTGTAAATAAAGTAGCAGGAGAACTGCTATGCGATTACTATCATACAAAATATGGACTTGATACACGCGGAGTACGATTCCCTGGTTTAATTTCATATGTTACACCTCCAGGAGGAGGAACGACTGATTATGCAGTCGATATTTATTACAAAGCAATTGAAGAAGGGCGCTATACTTCCTACATTGCAGAAGGCACGTACATGGACATGATGTATATGCCGGATGCACTTCAGGCAATTGTCGATCTAATGGAAGCAGATGGCAGCAAGCTTATCCATCGTAATGCCTTCAATATTTCAGCAATGAGTTTCGACCCGGAGGAAATCGCTACGGAAGTCAAAAAGCATATCCCTCACTTCAAAATGAGCTATAATGTTGACCCGGCTCGTCAGACCATTGCAGATAGCTGGCCGAATGCCATTGATTCCTCAGCTGCACGTGAGGAATGGGGCTTTAAAGCAGAGTATGACTTAGCGAAAATGACGATTGATATGCTGGAAAAGCTGAAAAGAAAGTTAGAAAGAAAAGCAATTTCTTAATAGACAATAGAAAGCGGTTGTCCTATCGGGCACCGCTTTTCCGTTTTAAATAATAAGATATCTGATTATGTTGAAGCGTTCAGAAGCTTACTATGGCATTTAAAAGTGAGACAAAGGTTCACCATCTTACATATTTACGAATGAAGTAACCAAACAGGCGGGCCGATATACGCATTAACGAAGCTGGGATAAAAAGGGGTAAAATCCGTTCGTTTGTATGGAAGCAGCAGTACTAAAAGAATTCATAAAACAAGCTACGGAAAATTTATATGAAATTTACTCGCAGCTGATGATCGGCTGATATGACAACAAAGAGCTGTACAGAAGGTGAAAACTCTCTGTGCAGCTCTATTGTTCTTGGAACTTCTCCCTTAAAAGTATTACTTTTGCGGAAGTCGTACAAAAAGCTATCATCCTTGCCGCAACATGGGCGGATCCGTTTTTTAAATGCCATCCTTAAGGGTACCGCTGTAACCCTGCCAAGACGACAGCGGTGAAGTGATTCATCTCTTTCACCAGGTCGAAAGTTTCGTTATGAATGAGCCAATCATACACATTGGCACGCATGCAGCGCTGAATGACAGCCTGCATTTCCTCAGGCTCTATATCCTGCCGGAATTCCCCTGTCTGGATACCTTCCTCAACATACTGATTGAGAATCTGAAAGATTTTACGCTGAGGGCTGATTAAATAATGATCTTGCCCTGCATGATTCGTTATAGCGGCCGTATAGACAGTCCGCATGACGTCCTTTCCGGCGACTGTGGTTAAATAAATCATCTGTTCTGCATAGATTTTAAGAATTTTTTGGCTCGCTGGAAGGTGGGAATCAATTTTCTTTTCTACTGTCATATAAAAATTATCCAGCTCTTTGAACTTTTCTAAAATAACATCGTACTTGGATGGAAAGTGCGTATAAAACGTTCCCTTAGATACGTCACAAGCCTTTGTAATTTGCTCGATCGAAACGTGTTCGAAACCATACTTACCGAATAACTCCAGTGATTTAGCAAGTAATTTTTCACGGGTTTCCAATGCCTTCTTTTGCCGCTCAGTTAAATTTTTCATAAAACTCTCCTCATTACATACTATTTAAAGATAATAAAATATTGATAAAGTGTTTAAAAGAGAAAAAATGCGCATTGACGATGGAAAATGCAGCGGGTATCATTTAGTTGACCGCGGTTATTGACTGTGGTCAGTGAATTGTGTTTTTCTCATCTTACGACAAAATAAGATGGTTGACTAGTCGTGACTTGAATCTTTCAAACTGCATTTTTCTTGATTATTTAGGAGGGGTTACGTATGAAGACAGCACAAGGGGTAAACGTATTGACACATTTTATTGGCGGTGAAATGGTGGAGGGGAAAAGCGGAAGATTTGGCTCCGTTTATAATCCATCAACAGGGACGGTTATTGCCAAAGTTCCGCTCGCTACATCAGAGGAAACGCGGCAGGCAATTGAGACGGCGAAAAAGGCCTTTCCTGCATGGCGGGATCTTTCTGTAGCAAAGCGCGCGGAAGTACTGCTGAAATTCCGTAATTTGCTGACGGAACATATGGATGAACTACTTCAAATTATTTGTACAGAAAGCGGTAAAACAAAAGAGGATGCTAGAGGAGAAGTAACCAGGGGCATCGAATCGGTGGATCTGGCAATTGGTGCCCCGCATTTAATGAAGGGTGAGTATTCGGTGAATGTCGGTGGACAAATCAATGCCTACTCGGCGAAGTATCCACTTGGTGTAGTAGCTGCTATCTCTCCGTTTAACTTTCCGATTATGGTCCCGCTTGCCCAAACAAGTATGGCAGTAGCTGTTGGAAATGCAGTCATTTTAAAATCATCCGAGCGTGTTCCGATGACTGCCTTATTTGTAAGTGAGCTATGGAAAAAAGCAGGATTACCTGATGGAATTTGGACCGTCATCAATGGTGATAAAGATGCGGTGAATGAACTATTAGAAAATCCGGCAGTACAAGCAATATCCTTTGTCGGTTCAACGCCTGTTGCCCGTTATATCTATGAAACAGGAGCAAAATACGGCAAACGTGTAACGGCACTTGGCGGAGGAAAAAACAACATGGTCGTCATGCCGGATGCAGATCTTGAGCAGGTGGCAGACGCCTTTATTGGCGCTGCTTATGGTGCAGCATCCCAACGCTGCATGGCAATTTCCACACTCATGCCTGTAGGAGAGGAAACAGCGGATAGAATCGTAGCCATTTTAAAGAAGAAAATTGCTGGATTGAAGGTAGGGGCTTATACAGAACCTGATACAGATTTTGGCCCTGTCATTTCGCAGCAATCAAAAGAGGCTATTCTGGCAGCAATTGAACGTGGCGAGGCTGAAGGGGCAGAAGTCGTTTGTGACGGTCGTGAACTGCCGATTGTTAAGGAATCCAATGGGTTTTTTGTTGGTCCGACGCTTTTGGATCATGTAAAGCCAGGTATGGAGATTTATGAACAAGAAGTCTTCGGTCCAGCACGCAATATCGTCCGTGTGGCCTCGTTAGAAGAAGCAATTGAATTGATTAATGAACATGAACTCGGCAATGGTGTAACCATTTTTACCAATGACGGAGCGGCTGCTCGAAAGTTTACAACGGAAATTGATGTTGGGATGGTAGGGGTGAATGTACCGATTCCAATTCCTGTCGGCTATCATAATTTTGCAGGCTTTAAAGGCTCCCGATTTGGTGATGGTGTAATGTTTGGTCCGGAGCAGGCACGTTTCTTTACAAAAACAAAGACGGTTTCAGAGCGTTGGGTGACACCAGCCTCTACGAAATCTTCATTTGCTTTTCCAAGTAACGAATAACGAAAAAATGTTCGGGGGGATGGACATGATTCAAACAAAGACGGCGTTTACAGTACAATCGCCAGAAACAATCGTATATGGACGCGACGCTTTTGAAGAGGCAGGGGTGTATGCTAAAAAGCTTGGTACGAAGGCATTGATTGTTAGTGATCCAATTATGGACAGCTTGGGAATTGTAGCGAAATGTATTGCTTTATTAAAAGAGCAAGGTCTTGAAACAGTTTCCTATTTAGGGGTAACGACAGAACCAATCGATACGTATGTAGAAGAGGCGTTAGAGCTGGCGGATCAGGAAAGCTGTGATGTTATTATTTCAGTAGGCGGCGGCAGCTGTATTGATACGGCGAAGGCTGTAGCAGTTGTTGCAACAAATGGCGGCTATATCAAGGATTATATGAACATGAAAAAAATAGCAAGTGAGCAGCCGATTCCGCATATTGCAATTCCAACAACAGCAGGAACAGGCTCAGAGGCAACGAATGCGACCGTTATTACAGATACGACGAACGATGTGAAAATGATGATCAAGCAGCCCGCTTTTATGCCTGATGTAGCCATCGTTGATCCGGTTCTTACGATGACTTCGCCGCCGGCTATTACCGCAGCAACTGGTATCGACGCATTAAGCCATGCGGTTGAGGGGTATTTATCCCGATTGGCTCATCCATATACAAATATGCTCGCTTTATCAGCAATGAAACTGATTGTCGAAAATATGCTAACGGTATATGAGGATGGAGCCAATATAGAAGCACGTGAGGCGATGGCGATCGGTTCACTTCAAGCAGGACTTGCATTCTCAAATGCTTCCGTGACGCTTGTTCATGGAATGTCCCGCCCAATCGGTGCGCTGTTTCATGTCCCGCACGGTATCTCCAATGCGATGCTGCTTCCGGCGGTACTTGAATATTCGAAGGATACATGCATCGATCGCTTGGCAGATTTAGGGGGATTCTTTAATAAAGAGGGACACTCAATGTCACAAGAGCAGCTAGCCGACTTTGCCATTCAATCCATCAAAAATTTGTGTAAAAAGATGGGGATCGGCAACCTGCAGGAATGGGGTATTGAGGAGCAGGCGTTTTACAGTGCCGTCCCCAAAATGGCAGAAGACGCGCTGGCAAGTGGAAGCCCAGGCAACAACCCGAAGGTGCCGACGAAGGACGAATTGATGGAGCTTTATAAAACAGCATATCATTATGAATTTTAAGAGGTGTAGTAATCACTGATGAATCCCGCTTCTCCCGAGGCGGGATTTGAAAAGGCACCTGCCGATAGGAAAAACGATTTGACTAATGCTCTCCAGGCAAACTTAGGAGGAGGCCGGCTTTCGATTGATAATAAAAAGGAAAGTAGCCATAAAGAATATTCCGTAAAGGAACACAAAACCGAATTTCCAATAAAATAGTTCAGGGATGAACGATATGCTGTCTTTTGCGGTCATCATCTCTAACGGAAGATAAACAGGAGGGATCAGCCAGATAAGTCCCTTTAATTGAAGAAGTGAACTCTTGATCGTAACAAGTGATAAAGAAATAATCAGGATGCTTACGACTCCCCACCATGTATTTACTCTTTTTTTAACAATCTCCCTCGTGAAGACGGCAGACAATCCAATAGCCAAAAATGCTAAGCTGAAATGAGATAATATTCCCATAAGAACATGCAGCGGTCGCGTTTCTCCGCCAAAGGCCCCAAAAACAATCGGATATGCCACTGCCACTATGCTTAGAAAAAGACCAATTAGGGCAGAAAGCAAATAGAGAGATACATAATATTTGCTCAAACTTTGAGCATGCAATAACGTGATTTGTTTTTGTCCCGTCTCTTCAACATGAAAAATAGTCACTGTAAACCATCCCATAATGAAAAAAAGAATGAGGGAGGTAAATGAGTAACTATCTAATATCGGATTTGGTGTGTACGTATAGTTTACAATCAATAAAATGATGAATAAGGAAAAAGGAGGGATGTAGTGATAAGATCTTAAGTAGCTGATGAACTGGTAATATAATAAACCCTTCATAAAATGTGATCCTCTCGTTTTAAAAAGTTGTGATAAAACGCTTCCTTTGCTTTATTGAGCGGCGTCAATTGTTTAATAGATGCCTGTTTTAAAAGAAGTTGTCGTATCAAATCATCTGTATGTTCTTCTTTTATAGTTGCTTCCAATCGCATAATCATAGAATCGATATTGCTTTTTTGTGTGATTTCCATAAAAGGAAGTAATTCTTCAAACGTCTGCTGGCTAGAGATTTCAAAAATTAATCTATTTATTTTTTGTACAGATGTATTAGACAGAGCCGGTTCAACGATTTTATGGTCTTGCAGCAATAACATCCTATCGACTACATTTTCCAATAGCTTTGTTTCATGACATGTTAAAAGGATGCTTAACCCTTTTTCTTTTAAAGCTAAAAGAACATATTCCAATTCCAGTTGGGCCTTTGGATCAAGCCCTGATAAAGGCTCGTCCAATATAAGCAGATCTGTTTCTTCCAGCATTGCCTGCATAATCATCACCTTTTGCTTCATACCTTTGGAGAATTGGTTCATTTTTATATGAGCATCACTTTGCAGGTGAAATGTATGGATAAGGACGTCAATTCGATTCCGAAGTCTCTGTTTATCCATTCCTCTAATCGTTCCCATATGCATAAGATATTCTTCAGGAGTAAACGGCAGATCAGCCGGAGTTACTTCAGGTACATAGCCTACTTTTAAAGGATGCAGCAGTTTATTAATTTCGCCTTGTTCTGGCTTCAGCAGCCCCGCTATTATTTTCAATAACGTACTTTTGCCGGAACCATTGCGGCCGACGAGAGCAGCAATCTGATGCTGAAATATAGATAGCGACAGATCCGCTAAGACAATCTTCTCTTTATATTTTTGAGTAATACCGGTTAGCTCCATGAGTCTATTCATTTCTTACGAGCCTCCTCTTAGAAAAAGTTATCCTAAAATGTGAGTGGATTTTATGTGATTTCAGGCATGCCGCTTATCAAAATATGAGTTCCTAGTTGAGCGAAGAAAAGCGGGGAAGAGTGTAGCCTATCGTATGCGTCTTTTCCAGCAAAGTAAAGCCTCCGCCAGGCAAAATATGAATGAAGTAAAGGCTAACAACTACCGCATTTTGTAACAAAGCCTTTATGAACAACGTTGTGTTGCCATAAGGAGACTGAGGCTGTGCATAGGACAAGCAAGTCAGCTGCAGCAGAAATCAATTTTTACAGCAAAGCGCCTAACGATAAAAGATAAACAAAATATTTATTGTAATTTATCTATTAATAATACCATAAATATACAAATTGATCTGGTTTATCTTTAGGAATAGAATGTGGAGTCTCCATAAAAAAGACAGCAGCTTCTCTTGAGAAGGTACTGCACCCCAAAAGTTAGAGTAAAAAACTAACTTTTGGGGTGATTTTTATGACTAAATATAGCGAAGAATTTAAATTGATGGTGGTTCAAGAATATTTAAGTGGCTCTCTAGGATATCGAGCGATAGCGAAGAAATATGGTATAGATGATTCTCCATTAAGGAGATGGGTACGTGCTTATCAAGCGTTTGGGCGTAACGGATTATCCGTTAAGAAAACGAAGCAGTTTTATTCTGTTCAATTTAAATTAGATGTATTAAACTTTATGAAACGAACAGGTGCTTCCTATCAAGATACTGCGATTCACTTTAACTTGAATGATCCAACTTTAGTTGCCAGTTGGTATCATCGGTTTTCAAAAGAAGGGATAGAGGGCCTGCAAAAAAAATCAAAGGGGCACCCGTCTATGTCTAAGAAACAAAAACCAACAGCGAATAACCAAGAAAAAACCATGTCACGTGAGGAGCAGCTAGAACGTGAAAATGAACTGCTTCGTTTAGAGGTGGCCTATTTAAAAAAGTTGAAGGCTTTTCGAGAGAATCCGAATGCCCTCCTCGAAAAGTACAAGCAGCCATCGCCTTCGAACTTAAACAAGAAGGATTTCGATTAAAAGATGTCTTAAAACAAGTGGGTATTCCAGAAGCAACCTATCATTATCAAATGAAACAAATGAAACAAGCAAATTCGAACGAAAAGTGGGAAACATTGATTTTAGAGACCTTTGAAAAGCATGAAGGCCGATATGGCTACCGTCGTATTCATGCGGAATTAAGAGCGCAGGGGTACATAATTAATCATAAAAAAGTACAACGGATTATGAAAAAGCTAGGATTGAAATGTGTAAAATTTGTCCGTAAATCACGCTATAAATCCTACAAAGGAATGGTTGGGAAAGTCGCTAAAAACCTTTTGAATCGTAGATTCAGCACACCGTATGCCCTTCAAAAATTGGTGACTGATGTAACCGAATTTAAATGTACAAATAATGAGAAATTATATTTAAGCCCGATCATGGACTTATATAACGGTGAGATTATTGGGTTTAGTATGTCAAAACGGCCGAGCCTAGATTTTGTGTTAGAGTCACTTAAACAAGCACTTCCAATCATTCAGAAGCGTGCCGCATATCGGACAACGATTCACTCCGATCAAGGATGGCACTATCAACACAATACGTGGGTGAAAACAGTAAGGCAGAACAAGATTTTCCAAAGCATGTCTCGTAAAGCAACATGCGCAGACAATGCGGCCATGGAGAACTTCTTCAGCATACTAAAACAGGAAATGTATTATGGGGAACAATTAATCTCTTACGCAGCATTACAAAAGAAAATAGAAAAGTATATCAATTATTATAATAACGATCGTATTAAACAAAAACTGGCCGGCATGAGTCCGGTAAATTACCGAATACACGCCAGCCAATTAGCTGCATAATAAAAACTCTAACTTTAAGGGGTCACTACCGAAGGACTGCTGTTTTAGTATCATTTATTTATTCAGCATAGCAAATACTTGCTCTACATCTTTATCTCCTCTTCCTGAAATATTAACGATAATACTGTCGGTAGGGGATAGAGTTGGTGCTAACTTTAACGCATGTGCTACGGCATGAGAAGATTCCAATGCCGGGATGATTCCTTCTACTTTTGAAAGTGTCTGGAACCCTTCTAGTACTTCTTCATTTGTAACTGTTACATATTCAGCACGGCCGTTCGTCATTAGATGACTGTGCTCAGGTCCAACACCTGGATAATCAAGGCCGGCTGCGATGGAATATGTCGGCAGCGGGTTCCCTTCTTCATCCTGCAAAACGATGCAGCGGAAGCCGTGCAGGTCGCCTGGGCGTCCTTCTGTTAGTGTAGGGGCCTTATCCGGCTCGACACCGATTAAGCGTACGTCTTTATCATCGATATATTCAGCGAATGCACCAATTGCATTACTGCCTCCTCCTACACATGCGAGGACAGCAGTCGGTAGTTTCCCTTCTTTTTCAAGATGCTGTTCTTTTGATTCTTTTGAAATCACGGATTGAAAGTGCTTGACCATCGTTGGGAACGGATGGGGACCGACCGCCGATCCTAATAGATAGAATGTATGCTCATAATTTTCTACAAGGTCCGCGAAGGCTTCGTCTACTGCATCTTTCAGGCGGCCTTGCCCTTTTTCCACTGCCACTACATTTGCCCCTAGAAGCTCCATACGGAAGACGTTCAATGCCTGGCGTTTTGTATCCTCTGCTCCCATATAAATCGTACAGTCGATACCGAACATTGCACAGACTGTTGCTGTGGCTACACCATGTTGACCTGCTCCTGTTTCAGCAATGACACGTTTCGCACCCATGCGTTTAGCCAAGAGGATTTGCCCTAATACGTTATTAATTTTATGGGAACCGGTATGATTTAAGTCTTCGCGCTTCAGATAAATTTTGGCACCGCCGCATTGTTTCGTTAAGTTTGCGGCGAAGTAAAGCGGCGATTTACGTCCTACATATTCCTCGAAGTAATAATTCAGCTCTTGGTTGAACTCTTCATCATCCTTATAACGGTAGAAATTCTCTTCTAGAATGTCTAATACATTTTGCAAATCAGAGGGGACAGAGCTGCCGCCGAATTCCCCGAAATAACCGCGTTTTTCTGTTGCTTTCATATTAGTTTACCTCCACTTGTTTAGATGCTTTCACCAATGACTCGATTGTGTCCCAATCACTTTGTGCCAGAGCATCAACGATTTTGCTGCCAACAATGACTCCATCGCTAAATGTACTGAAGGCTGTAACCTGTTCAGGTGTCGAGATACCGAAACCCGCCAGCACAGGAAGTGAGCTATAAGACTTTAATTTAGCGAAATGAGCAGCCAGGTTATGAGAGAAATCAGAGCGAGCGCCTGTAATGCCGTTGACTGTTACAGCATAAATAAAGCCTTCACTGGCTGCAGCGAGCTTGGTGATTCGTTCTTCAGGACTTGTCAACGACACAAGCTGTACAAGGGAAATCCCTGCTACTGAAAGTTCTTTATGAATAATAGAGCTCTCCTCAAGCGGCATATCTGGTACGATCAGTCCGCGGATGCCAGCTTTATAGGCATCCTGGGCAAAGGCTGCACATCCATAAGCTAAGATAGGATTTAAATATGTCATTGCTACAAGAGGAATAGTCAATTCATGAGCGAATTCTTTTAAGGTTGTCAGCACATTCCGTAAGTTCGTTCCGTTCGCAAGGGCACGTTCACCTGCCTTTTCAATCGTAGGCCCGTCTGCTACAGGATCAGTAAATGGGATTCCTACCTCGATAGCTGTTACACCTAATTGCTGCAGACGCAAAATCGTTTCCCGTAATGAATGTAAGCCGCCATCTCCCGCCATAATGTACGGGACGAATGCTTTTTCCCTAGATTTGATCACTGATTCGATTGCTGTTTGTAATGTCATTGCTCATGTCCTCCCATAGCATCAATCAAAGTATGAACATCTTTATCGCCACGTCCAGACAAGCACACGATGATGATTTCGTCCTTTTTCATAGTCGCTGCTAGTTTGGATGTATAGTACACTGCATGAGCACTTTCAAGGGCAGGTAAAATGCCTTCCGTAGCACATAACAGCTTGACGCCCTCCAATGCCTCTTTATCTGTTACCGAATCATATACGGCACGGCCGATATCCGAAAGGAAGCAATGCTCAGGACCGACAGCAGGGTAGTCGAGGCCGGCAGAAATAGAATGTGCTTCTTGGATAAAGCCGTTGTCATCCTGCAGTAAATACATATAGGCCCCGTGCAGCACCCCCTTTTGTCCACCCGCAATCGCAGCTGCATGTTTCCCCGTTTCAATACCTGCACCAGCTGCTTCTACGCCGATCAGCTTGACGTCCTGATCCTCAACAAAAGGATAGAACATACCGATTGCATTGCTGCCTCCTCCAACGCAAGCAACTACAGCATCTGGAAGGCAACCCTCCTGCTCTTGAATCTGCATCCGCGTTTCGTCGCCGATAACTCGCTGAAAATCGCGGACGATAGTTGGGAAGGGGTGTGGACCTAGCGCAGATCCTAAAATGTAGTGGGTATCTTCAATATGAGTAACCCAGTGGCGCAGTGCTTCATTTACTGCATCCTTTAGCGTTGCAGAGCCTTTATCCACCGCTACAACCTTTGCGCCAAGAAGCTCCATCCTGAAGACGTTCAGCGCCTGACGTTTGACATCCTCTGCTCCCATATAGACAATGCATTCAAGATTGAGTAAAGCACATGCTGTTGCGGTTGCGACACCATGCTGACCGGCGCCTGTCTCAGCAACGATTTTTTTCTTTCCCATACGAAGGGCAAGCAATGCCTGACCAAGGGCATTATTGATTTTATGAGCGCCGGTATGATTTAAGTCTTCACGTTTTAAATAGATTTTGGCTCCGCCCACCTTTTCAGTCAGCCGCTCAGCAAAGTAAAGAGGGGTTTCGCGCCCAACGTAATGCTTCAAATAATAATGCAATTCTTTATGAAAGGCAGGGTCCTGCTTTACTGCTTCATAAGCTTTTTCAAGCTCGATTAGTGGAGTCATAAGTGTTTCCGGTACGAATTGCCCGCCGTATGCACCGAAACGGCCTGTAGTCGTTGTAGTTGTCATCTTGTATTCGCTCCTTTTGCCTTTTGTAGAAAGCTTTGTATTAACGTTTCGTTTTTTTCGCCGTCTTGTTCGACACCGCTCGATACGTCCACACCCGCAGGCTGAACGAGCTGGATAGCAGCTGCAATATTATTAACATTCAATCCACCAGCTAAAATGACTTTTTCACGTGGAATATTCAATTCCTCCAACAATGACCAGTCGAATGGATGGCCGCTGCCGCCTCGGAAATCCGTACCCGGAGCATCAAAAAGGTAGTAATCTACATCATAGCTTACTGCTTTTAAAACATCCTCCTTTGTCCGTATAGAGAATGCCTTGATTGCAGGAAGGCCGACCTGCTGTATGAATTCGTTCGTTTCATCCCCATGATATTGGATGTAATCGAGTGGAACTTTTTTATACACTTCCTGTATAAAGGTTTCTTCTGCATTAACGAATACGCCCACCTTCTTCACGCTTTCTGGGATACCCTGTGCAAGTTCATGGGCTTGATTGATCGTCACATTTCGTTTGCTTGGTGCAAAGACAAAACCGATGAAATCAGTTCCTGCATTGATTGCTGTCTGCACATGTTCCTCTTTCTTCAATCCGCAGATCTTTACAAGTGTCATTGTACTTCGCCTACTTTCAATTCCACTTGCAATGCCTGAAGAGCTGCTGTTACATCGCTGCTGCGCATTAGAGATTCGCCGACTAATATGCCTGTTGCACCGTAGCTTGCTACAAGAGCAGCATCTGCTTCATTCCAAATTCCGCTTTCTGAAATAAATGCAATATCTGGCCGATTGAACTCCTGTGCCACAGCTTTTGTCTGTTTCAAATCAACTTCAAAGGTTTTAAGATTACGGTTATTCACACCGATGATACGTGCGTTTACTGCGAATGCGCGTTTTAGCTCCTCAATGTCATGTACTTCTACTAAAACCTCTAAATCATGGTCTATTGCATAAGTATGGAGACGAGCCAACTCTTCATCTGACAAAGCCGCAACAATGAGCAGGATAACGGAGGCGCCTGCTGCTTTTGCATAGTCGATCTGCACCTCATCAATAATAAAATCCTTACATAGCACGGGAATAGAGACTGCATTGGCTACATCGTTCAAATCCCGGTAAGAACCTTTAAAATATTTTGTTTCTGTCAGCACCGATATGCAGGCAGCCCCTGCTTTTTCATACCAGAGGGCTTGAACCGTAGGATTGGTATGCGCAGCAATGTCTCCCTTAGAAGGAGACGCACGCTTCATTTCAGCAATGACTTGCAATCGATCTGCATGAATCAATGTTTCGTAAAGAGAACAACGTTTTTTTTCGCCCCGCTTAAATAGGGGGGGTTGTTTCTTTAACTTCGGCAGCTCTGTTTTTTTATGGTCAAGTATCTCGTGTAATATAGTCATGCGTTGGCACCTGCTTCCTTCATCTGTTTGCTGTAGGCAATGACCGCCTCTAATTTTTCTTTTGCGCGCCCGGACAAAATACTGTCCTTCGCCATTTCAATTCCTTCTTTCATCGTCCCAGCAAGACCATACGCAAAGAAGCCGATGCCTGCATTCAGTACGACAGTGTCAAAGTAGGCGCTTTGTTTTCCACCAAGCAGCTCGCGCATAATGCCTGCATTCTCCTCAGCGTTTCCTCCGCGGATAGCTGATAGAGGCTGTGGTGTTAGTCCTACATCTTCGGCCCGTAATTTAAACGGCAGAATATCACCGTGATCCAGCAGGACAAAGGTGTTTTCTCCTTCGAGGGAAGCTTCATCCATCCCTTGAGCGCCTGATACGATAATGGCACGCTCACGTCCAAGCATATGAAGCACCTCCGCATAGGAGGTCGTAAAGGCAGGACGGTTGATCCCGACAAACTGTGTCTTTAATGGAATAGGGTTTGTCAGCGGACCTACCATATTGAAAATAGTAGGTTTCCCAATAGCCTGGCGGATTTCGCCGATCCGTTTTAGTCTCGGATGAATAGTTGGAGCATGCAGGAAGGCGATTCCTTCTAGCTTTAGCAGCTCCGTTGTCTGCTCCAATGACGATAACAGTCCGATGCCTAGTGCTTCCAGTACATCGGAGCTGCCTGATAAGCTTGAAACCTTTCGATTCCCATGTTTTGCAACGGGCAGTCCGCCGCCTGCGAGGACAAAGGCAGAAGTGGTAGAAATGTTGAAGCTTTGTAGTCCATCTCCGCCCGTTCCGCAGTTATCAATATAAATACCTTCTGGAGCTTCCAACTGAATGGCATGTGAGCGCATCACAGAAGCAAGCCCTGCGATTTCATGTGATGTTTCTCCTTTTGCGCTCAAGGCAAGTAAGAATTCCTTAATGTGCTCCTTAGGCGTTGTTTCGTCAAATACATCGCCTGCTGCCTCTACCATTTCCTCAAATAACAAATGTTCACCATCTGCAATACGTTTTGTATAATTTTGTAAGTTCACTTTTTTCATCCTCTCACCATTTCTGAAAATAGCTCGACGTTCGAACGCTCATATAGATCTGAACCAATACTTTTTTCTGTCACCTTAGCGCCGACCTCTGTTAGGGCTTTGTCACCTTGCAAAAGTAATGTGCGTGAGGCGAGAGCAAAGTCGATTTGTCCATTGAAGCCGATATAGCCGATAGCTCCGCCATAAAGTACACGCTGCTTCTGTTCAATTTTCTGAATCGCCTGTTCAGCCTGCTGTCTCGATTCACCGGTTACTGTGTCAGCCGGCAATAGATGTGTTAATGCGTCAATGGCATGAAGAGCATGGGAAAGCACACCTGACATGAAGCCGTTCTCCTGCTGGATGGAATCCTTTATACAAACGTTCTGTATATTGGTTGCCGCATTTGTTTTTACTAAGTTGTCATGCACGCTCACTACATTGGTAGGTGAAGCGCCAATCACTATATGATCATCGAATTCGATGTAATACAGATAGGGAGATGAAAGCTTTACCCGTAAATCCCGATAAAGAGAAAAAGCATCACCAGAAAAATCAGCCAGTAGCCTGCGTGATAATACAATCTCTTTTGCATTCCCAGAGGCAATCACGTTTTGTGCTTGTTCAACTTGGCGTGAAAATTCTTCTTTTGACGTTTGCTCTGTAAAAAGACCGAGCGAAAACTCCTGTGATGATAGAGGCTGAGCGTTTATGATCTGATGAATAATTTCATCGATGTTGGGCTCATTCAACTCCGCCTCAATATTCGTATGGATGATAGTCAAGTCATCAGTGACATGATCAAATATGATAATTGTGTCGTATACATGGAAATTTACAGCAGGAATATCTCCTTGCTCCCGATTAAAGCGAATATAACCGATGGCCCCGCCTGTAAAAGGATAGTCCGTATTTGTTGAAATGCGGGGCATGACCTGCTTCAGCAGGTTGACTAGGTCCCCATCATAGCTATAGCTTTTGTTTGTATGATGCGAATACTCAGTAAGAGTCCTATTCGAACCTGTATATGTTTTTCGAGGATTTGCTCCAATGAAGGAATAGCGTCCAGTTGTCTCATGCTTTGCAGAGCTTTCTAATAAAAACTTCCGCTTTCCTTGCAGACGCTTGAAGATTAATACCGGTGTTAAGCAATCACCGTTTATTTTTTTTATGGTTGTACGTACGCTTTGCTTGATCATATGCTCCACTCCACTCTTCTAAAAATAAAAAAGTCCTCTACAAAAAGTGTGAACTTTTTGTAGAGGACGATTGAATAACCGCGTTGCCACCTCAGATTGGAGCATACCGCTCCCTCTTGAATCCCGTAACGTGGGAGATCCCGTCCATCAACTTATGCTGATGGCTCTCCTAAGGCCCATTCACAGGAGAAAACGACACGTTCCCACCAGCCACGTGCTCTCTAAACGTCTTGCATCCTGTTACTCTTCTTATTCATCAATTTACTCGGCTATTCTCAACTCTGCTCGCATGGCGATTGCGGCTCTCCGCAACCTTCAACCAGTCCGAACGAATGAATTAACGTAATTGTAAGGGGTAAATGACGATAAGTCAATATTTTCAGAAAATATAAGGCTATAAAAAACGAGCGGCTCTAAAATAGAACCGCTCGTTCAGCTAGGGGCATAGAACATAGGGCGCTCAGGAATAACCCCTTTCATTAATTTATATTAAATTAACTTTTTGAAGTGTAAACGGCTGTTTAATAGGTACATAATCGGTGTACCAATTGCCAATACGACAAATTCGCCAATCGCGCAGAATAGCCAAGTTTCCCAGAAAGGAAGCTCCAGGGCTAGATTCAGCTCGAAAGCAATAATGAACATTGTAAATGTAAATAAGAACGTATTAATGATGAGACGAGCCCATATATTTTTGACGTATTTACAAATAAGAATGAATAGTCCGAGCGTAATCAGTGTGTGCCCAACGCCAAAGATGACATCTAGAATACCGATTGTAGAAAAGAGGGAGTTTGAAATAAATACACCCAATACGACACCGACCATATAGCGCGGATTAAAGGCAATCAAATGATTAAAAATTTCTGCAAGGCGGAATTGTACTTGCCCGAAGCTAATTGCAGAAAAGACCATTGTGATGACAATATAAAGCGCAGCAATAATGGCACTTGTCGCTAAAAACTTAACTTTCATATGAAATTCCTCCTAGTTTTTTTACGTGGGATGGTTGCGAACCACGTGTTTTTAGCACAGAGTAATATTTTAATATAGCAGAAGCGGGGCGTCAAATAACAGAAGATCATTCAAAATTAATTGTTCTATTATTAATTTTTAGAAAATTGACAAAATATTATTTTGATAAAAAAATAGTCTTTTTTTATTTTTTACATTTTATATAGCATAAAAATATTAATTAAATAAACAATGAGTAATGCTATCTAATCTGAAAATTCATAATCTTATTGACTATCTGAAAATATGCATGTAAGATAGCGATACATTCACACTTTGGTAAGTTGAATCGGTAAAGCATAAAATAGAGAAATAGTTCTAGGGGGACTTTAGAATGGCATTAACATGGAAGAAAGTTTCATTTTTATCATCGGCTGCACTTGCTTTAATGCTTGCGGGATGCGGTGGTGATTCAGATTCTGCGACTGATCAGGAGAAGACAGGATCATCTTCTGATAATACAGAGAAATATGTCATTGGGGTAACGCAAATTGTAGAGCACCCATCACTTGATGCAGCATATGAAGGATTCCAAAAGGCACTTGAAGATGCAGGACTTGAAGTGGAGTATCAATTTAATTCAGCAAGCGGTGACAGTAGTCAAACTGTTACTATTGCTCAAAAATTAGTAGGTGATGGGGTTGACTTAATCTTCGCAAACTCTACACCATCTGCCCAAGCTGCAAAATCTGCGACAGCTGATATTCCAATCATTTTTACATCGGTAACAGATGCGGTTGGGGCTGAATTAGTGGCATCTATGGAGGCACCGGGTGGTAACGTAACGGGAACAGTTGACCTGCATCCTGATACAATCGCTAATACAGTTACATTTTTAAAGGATGAGCTTGGCGCAGAAAAAGTAGGTACGGTGTATAACACAGGTGAGCAAAACTCAATTGCACAAGTGGAGCAAGTAAAGCAAGCGCTTGAAGCAGAAGGAATTGAATTGGTGGAAGCAGCTGTATCGACATCTGCTGAAGTAAAGCAGGCAACAGAATCATTGCTTGGTAAAGTCGATTCTCTATATATTATCACAGACAATACGGTTGTATCAGCACTTGAGTCGGTCATCGACGTAGCAAATGCCAATAAATTGCCATTGATGGTAGGAGAAATGGATTCTGTAGCGCGTGGTGGTCTAGGTGCTTACGGTTTTGAATATTTCGACATCGGCTATGAGGCAGGAGAAAAAGCAGTTCAAATCCTGAAAGAAGGAAAATCTCCAGGTGAAATTCCGGCAACATACCCTGGTAATCTGAAGCTGGTAATTAATAAAGCGGCTGCAGAGAACCTAGGGCTTGAAGTGAAAGAATCTTGGAACGCAGAGATTAGTGAATAATAAAAGGGGATGATTCAACATGTTTACAGCTCTATTTGGTTCTGTTGAGCAAGGGATCATCTATGCAATTATGGCGCTCGGAGTGTATTTGACATTCCGAGTGTTGGATTTTCCGGATTTAACGGTTGATGGCAGCTTTGTAACAGGTGCAGCCACAGCAGCGATGATGATCGTGCTTGGTTATAACCCGATCGTTGCTACATTGGTCGCAATAGTAGCTGGATTTATTGCAGGATGTATGACAGGACTTTTACACACAAAAGGAAAGATAAATCCGCTGTTATCAGGGATTTTAATGATGATTGCATTGTATTCCATTAACTTACGGATTATGGGGATGACGCGTGATGGGGGAGCGGGCGTATCGAACGTACCGCTGCTGAATACGGATACTATTTTTACTATGTTCCAGAGCTTCTGGAGCAGCCTGGGCATTGATGAAGCTATCAGCAATATGCTTCGCGCAACGGGCCTTGAGTCAGTACCTACAACATATGGGACTGTGTTAGTCGTTCTTGTTATTACGATAATCATTAAGTTTATTGCTGACTGGTTCTTAAAGACAGAAGTCGGTCTGGCAATCCGAGCCACGGGTGATAACAAACGAATGATTCGCAGCTTTTCTGCCAATACGGATGGACTGATTATTTTAGGGCTTGGCTTGTCGAATGCGATGGTCGCGTTTGCAGGGGCACTCATTGCTCAGTACTCGAAATTTTCCGATATTCAAATGGGTGTGGGGATGATCGTAATCGGGCTTGCCTCAGTTATTATTGGAGAAGCAATCTTCGGAACGAAAACGATTGTGCGCACGACATTTGCAGTAGTGGCTGGAGCTATTATTTACCGAATGATTTATGCATTTGCACTGCGTATTGACTTCCTGGATACAGGCGATATGAAACTAATTACAGCATTTATCGTTATTTTGGCATTAGTGGCGCCTCAAATGTTAGATAAACAGAAAGAAAAAAAGAGAAAGGCGAAGCGTATTGCAGAACGAAATGCTGCACATATACCGGCACCTGTAAAGCAAGGAGGCAACCCGCTTGCTTAAATTAGATAAAATCAACAAAATTTTCAATGAAGGCACTCCTGATGAAAAGGTTGCCCTGGAGAATATTAACCTTCGTCTAGCACCCGGTGACTTTGTTACAATCATTGGGAGTAATGGTGCAGGGAAATCGACAATGATGAACATGATTTCCGGTGCTCTTACGCCGGATTTTGGTTCCGTTATGATTGATAACAATGATGTAACAAGGTTTCCGGAATATAAGCGTTCTCATTTTATTGGTCGTGTGTTTCAAGATCCGATGGCTGGTACAGCTCCGGCTATGACGATTGAAGAAAATCTTGCGATTGCGTATTCACGCAATCAAAAGCGTGGTCTCCGATTTGGGGTGGATAAAAAGCGCCGCGACTTTTTCCGCACTTCTTTGGAGCGGCTTCACCTAAACTTGGAAAACCGTCTAACGGCTAAAGTTGGTCTGTTATCTGGAGGCGAACGTCAGGCATTGAGCTTATTAATGGCAACATTTACAAAACCATCTATCCTTTTGCTGGATGAACATACGGCAGCCCTTGACCCTTCACGAGCAGATTTAATTACAAAATTAACGAAAGAGCTTGTCGAAGCAGATAATTTAACTACATTAATGGTTACACACAATATGCAGCAAGCCCTTGACCTTGGAAATCGCCTGATCATGATGGATAAAGGCCAGATTATTCTAGAAGTCGGCGAAGACAAAAAGCCGGGGCTGACTATTCCTGATTTGATGGCGGAATTCGAGCACATCCGCGGGGAAAAGATGAATTCAGACCGTGCATTATTAGGGTAATAAATATGGTATGTAAGCGTCCTAGCTGATAGGGCGCTTTTTTGAATAGATAAGAAAGTGCAGTGTAGAATTGTTCGGACATTTGTGCCAAGTTTTTTCTTATATGCAGGAATTGGCGAATAATGAAGAACAGGGTAAATGGAATAATTACCCGGGAAATAAATTTCGCCAAAATTTTCATTTTGCAGAGAAACTGCCGTACTGATAGAGAATAGGCAATAATGACAGTTATCTGTCATACGCACAGGGTTTTCGGCAATAGGACAAATAATGTTACAAATTAAATAGATGTTTTATTTATATTGCAGGACAACTCAGTTTCATGGTTTAGGTCGCCGACAGAATGATGTTATTTGAAAATCCGCTGATAAAATGAGTAGAATCGCCGGTAAATTTTAAAAATCGCCGGTAAATGTGTAAAAAACGCTGATAAAATAAAGGCCCATAAAAAAACCCCCTATATGGTAGGGGGAACTTTTTATATGAGCAGCCCGAATAAAGTGCTGTCTTTATTTACTTCTTTATATTCAAAGCCGTTTGTCTTCATCCGTTCAAGGAGCTCTGGATAGTCTGAGCAGTTAAGTACTTCGATTCCAACAATGGCAGGACCGCTTTCTTTATTATTTTTCTTCGTATATTCGAAGTGTGTGATATCATCTGTAGGACCCAGCACTTCCGTTAAAAATTGGCGAAGCGCACCGGCACGCTGTGGGAAATTGACAATGAAGTAATATAGCAATCCTTCATATAACATCGACTTCTCTTTGATCTCCTGCATACGACCGATATCATTGTTTCCTCCCGAAATGATAAGGACGACAGATTTGCCTCGAATTTGGTCTGCATAAAAATCAAGCGCTGCTACAGGTAAAGCTCCTGCCGGTTCAGCTACGATTGCATGCTTGTTATATAAATCTAAAATAGTTGTACATACTTTTCCCTCTGGTACAGAAATTACATCGTCTAAATAATGCTGGCATATAGTGTACGTCTCCTGACCTACACATTGAACTGCCGCACCATCCACGAACTTGTCAATCCCATCAAGGGAGGTAGGTCCGCCTTTCGACAACGCTGCCTTCATACTCGCTGCGCCCGCGGGCTCTACACCTACTACACGGGTTTTAGGAGAAAGGTTCTTCACGTAAGCAGAAACCCCGGCCATCAAGCCGCCTCCGCCGATGCTGCCGAGAATAAAATCAATTGGCTCTTCAATATCATTCATAATTTCAACAGCTACTGAGCCTTGCCCAGCTATTACATCTAGGTCATCAAATGGATGGATGAAAATCATATCATGCTCATCACAATACGCAGTAGCACTAGCTGCTGAATCGTCGAATGTATCGCCGGCAAGAATAATTTCCACGTAATCGCGTCCGAACATGCGAACTTGGCCGATTTTCTGCTTTGGGGTAGTTTTTGGCATAAAGATTTTGGCATGGATTTTCAAGTGAGCACATGCATAAGCAACTCCTTGGGCATGATTGCCGGCACTTGCACACACAACCCCTTTTTCACGTGCCTCTGCCTCAATTTTTTTTATTTTATAATAAGCCCCGCGCAGTTTGAATGAGCGCACATGCTGCAGATCTTCACGCTTGAAGTAAATGGTTGCACCGTACTTTTCGGACAAATATTCATTTTTTTGAAGCGGGGTATGCACCACAACATCTTTTAAAAAGTGATGGGCAATCAGCACGTTTTCCACCGCGACAGTTTTTTGTTGAGCAACTTCTTCCATCTATATGTAACCTCCATATTCAAAACATTGACTCATTTTATCATAAAATTCAGAAAAAATGTCTCTAGAATTCCCTTTATTCTAATAATTTAAAAAATGTTCATAATGAAAGCGCTCTATTCGAGCTTTTTAATAAAATTTAGTCTAACTATAAATCTTACCTGTTTTGTATGAATTGTGTAGAGGTCTGCATATGATAGCAGAAAATGTTTAGGAGGAAGCTAGGTGAATATTATCATACTGATCAATGTGGGGTTACTGCTGGTATTAATGGCTGTACTTTATAGTCTGAAGAAAAGAGGCGTCAAATTTTCGATTCTTGTATTGATCGGCCTTGGATTTGGTGTAGTCCTTGGAGCAGCATTACAGCTTCTCTATGGTGCCAGCTCTGAAGAAATTGTTAACAGTATGCCATGGTATAACATAGTAGGAAATGGTTATGTAAAATTGTTGCAGATGATTGCTATACCACTTGTATTCATTTCCATTTTAGCAGCTTTTACAAAGATGGCAGCTGGAGGAAATTTAGGAAAGATGGCCCTGTTAATTTTAGCGTTACTGATCGGTACCACCGCTATATCGGCAGTAATAGGAATCGGAACAACGGTCGTATTTGATTTACAGGGAGACCAGATTATACAGGGAGAAGAAGAATTGGCCCGGGGAGAGGCATTGGTTGAGCGTGCTGAAACGATGCAGGGGGCAACCTTGCCGCAGCAGATTTTAGAGCTGTTCCCAGCCAACCCATTTTATGATTTAACCGGTGCTCGTGCTACTTCTACTATTGCTGTTGTTATATTTGCAGCATTTCTAGGATTTGCTTATCTTCAACTTGCACGTAGAGAGCCGGATAACGCTGCAGCGATTACAAAGGGTATTGATGCTCTTCATGCATTAATCATGGGAGTAGTACGTATTGTACTGAGACTCACACCGTACGGCATCCTTGCGATTATGGCAAGGACTGTAGCGACAAGTGATTTTGACGCTATTTATGCGTTAGGCAGATTTGTAGTAGCCAGTTATGCAGCACTTTTCATTGTGTTCATTATCCACTTACTTATTTTGTCTGCTGCAGGTTTGCGTCCGCTCACATATGTGAAAAAAACAGCGGAAACCTTGTTGTTTGCCTTTACTTCCCGGACATCGGCGGGTACGCTGCCGATGAATATTCAGACGCAGACAAAACGGCTCGGTGTACCAGAGGGAATCGCAAACTTCTCCGGCTCATTTGGCCTATCTATCGGCCAAAATGGATGTGCGGGGGTGTACCCGGCTATGTTAGCTGTAATGATTGCCCCTATGGCTGGAATTGACCCCCTTAATCCAACATTTTTGGCCTCTGTTGTGTTGATAGTAGCCATTAGTTCGTTTGGTGTTGCAGGAGTAGGCGGGGGTGCCACTTTTGCCGCCATTCTCGTTCTCTCGGCATTAGATTTACCTCTGGCACTTGCAGGTATTCTCATCTCTGTTGAACCATTAATTGATATGGGGAGGACAGCATTAAACGTAAGCGGCTCTATGACAGCCGGTGTAACCACTGCACGGCTTACAGGAGAGCTGGATATGCAGGTGTATAATGCACCTGCCGATGAAAGGCCGCTAGTGGAATCGTGAGTGTAAGATAGGAAAGTGAAAAGTACGATACGCCTATTACTTAAATATATTCTTTATTTAAAAGCATTTTTTTATTATATAAGATGATGCTTTAGGAAAATACTATAAATAGCTGGCTATTATAAAAAGCTGGAGAAGCAGTGTACACCGCTTCTCCAGCTTTTTTTAGAAAGGATTAACTATAGGGCTGTAAAGGGAATAGAGAAGTGCTATGTATTGTCCTAAATAGAGAATACGTGCACCAAAAATGTAGAAGCTTTTCCTACATAATTTGAATCACTAAGTAGGGCAGTAATGTGGTGAAGGATTGCCGGCAATCTGTTGTATAAAGTTTATCAGTATAGAGGAGAGCGATGATCAGACGGATAGTATAATTGATGTAATGTTTCTAATTACTTAATTAGGTAAATTATTTTCTAGTTATTTACAAGCTGGTGGTTTTGAAAATAAATATATACTACTATTTAAATACGCTCTAGTAAGTAATTTTCAGCGAAATATAAGGTGGGGATTAAATTTGGACGTTATTAATCAAATATTACACACATATGCGTTGTTTTTTGATTGGCATATGTGGGTTGAAGTATTGACAGACCCTGTCTCCTGGGGGCTTATTTTTTCATTAGTGATCATTGAGGGGCTTTTATCAGCTGACAACGCCCTTGTTCTGGCGATTCTCGTGAAACACTTACCAGAAAAACAGCGTAAAAAGGCATTGCTTTACGGATTGATCGGGGCTTATTTCTTCCGCTTTTTGTTTATCGGAATTGGTGTATATCTCGTGAAATTCTGGTTTATCAAGTTATTGGGTGGAGCCTACCTGGCGTGGATTTCTATTTCTCATTTCATTAAAAAATCGAATGATGGAGAGGAAGGAAAGGAATTTAATAAGCAGAGCTGGCTTGTACGGGTATTTGGTGTTTTCTGGGCGACAGTCATTTCTGTTGAACTAATGGATATTGCCTTCTCTGTTGACTCCATTTTGGCGGCATTCGCTATTTCAGATAAAGTATGGGTACTGTTAATCGGCGGGATGATTGGGATTTTAATGATGCGTACTATTGCTGGATTTTTCGTTACATTAATCGATAAAATTCCGGAATTGGAAACGACAGCGTTTATTTTAATCGGAATCATTGCGTTGAAGATGCTGCTGAGCATCGTAGGAATTCATATCTCTAATTATGCATTCTTCGCTATTTTAATTATCGCGTTCGCTGTTACGATTCTTATTCATTTTGCGAAAAAGGGAAAAGAACGTACATTGTAATGATAAGGGGGCTTCTTAATAAGCCTCCTTTTTTTGCCGAGGAAAAAGTTGTAAAAAAATTCAGACGTTAGAAGAGCGATTCATACTCTTGTCGTATAAAATAAAGTATAATTTAAATGAATTTGCTAAATAAAAGAGGTGAGCCTAGTGATCATATTTCAACCACTCGATTATACTGACCCGTCAGCACAGCAATGGGAGAGTATCATTACGCAACCGTTAGCATCGAGACCTATCTATACAAAAACCGGTACAACAATTCAATACACGCGAATCGCCCAGGTTATGCTCGGTATTTTCGACGATGAGCATACGATGAAGGAATATTTATATAATCTGAAATCATTGCCGATTGGCTGGACGTTACTGTTTGATTCTTTACCGAAAGCAATCGATGCTGAGACACGAACAGAGATTGTAAACATCCTACAAATACATAAACAGTCGCCGTTATCCTTAAACCGAATGCTGGCTTTTTTTGCAGCCCGGCAATTACTTCCTTTGACGGCCACGCCATACAAGCAGCAGATGGTAGATGCTTTTAAAAAATGGCTGGAGCTGATGGACCAAAAATATCCTAGACTATCCCATCCCAATCTTCAACGCATTTTCTTAGATTTAGTGAAATGGTCAAAGCACTATTTCCCTCTTTGGATGCAGGAAGTGCAATTTGAGGAACAGATGCCAAAAATCCTTTGGTATGGACCGATGACGGAAAGTGAGGCATATTTCGTTTACTTCCTTTATTTGTTCGGGTGTGATGTTGTAATTTTTGAACCTACAGGAGAAAATCCATTAGAGAAGTACGGTCTTTTTGGAGTGCCAGCAACAAAGCTTGCGACTACGAGTATATTATTTGAGTTTCCTCATGAAAAGCCGCTTCAGGTTCAGACGGTAACAGCGCGGACGTATGAAACAATGAAACAAAACTTCTATGAGTCTTCAAAACTCAATTATCCGTGGAAATACCTTGACCATGAAACACGTGCAGTCATGCTGAATACGACCTATGATGAAATGTTCATCGTTAGCGAAGCGAAAATGGAGCACAGGGAAGGATTCGATGCGGATGATGAATATGTATATCTTCCAGTCATCTTTGGAAAAATAGACGGGGTCGCAGCGAATTTGCAGGAATATGTAGATCAGCTGAAACGATTGAAAGAAAACCCGCTTTCTCAAATCATTCATACATTCCCATTGATTGAGCCGCAGCGGGCGAACATGCAGTACTATGTTCAGGATGCGAGCACAAATGGGGAGCTGGATGCTGAGAAAATGATTGAGATGCGCAATTGGCCATACAAGGAGCTGCCAGTCGCGAACCAGCGCAATATAGCAAAAACAATTATCCGTTTAATCGATTTGAAAATCGTGGAGCGGCTGCCGCATGAATCAGATGTGGACTACAAGGGGTATATTATGGGGCAGCTATTCAAGCTGCAGGAAGAAACACTTCGGCTTTACCGTCAATTTGACTATAGCTACGAGAACCCGAAATACGTTTTGTTCATTGAAGAAGATGCAAAGATGCAGCGAGGGGATGCTGTTTTATTAGTATTTTTAGCGTTTTTAGGGTTTGATGTTTTTATTTTCTCACCAGGCGGAAGCACGAATATCGAGCTCTTTCTGACTGAGCCGCTCGTGATGACACATAGACTGGAAAAAATCGAATTCCATCTAACATTAAAAGAAATTTTGCAGGAAAAGAAAGCACCGAAAGAAACTAAACGTCTTTCCTTAAAAAATATTCTTGATCGGATGAAGCGCAGAGACTTTTAAAAGGTGGAGCATTTTTTGGAAATGCGTTATTAGAAATGGTAATATTTAATTGTTGGATAATTTGAACGGAAGGAAGTGTGCTCGATTGGTAGTAAATCTTCAAAAAGGTCAGCGTGTTGATTTAACAAAAGGAAACGCTGGATTAAGTAAAATCGTCGTTGGACTCGGCTGGGATCCGGTTGAACAAAAAAGCGGCGGAGGCGGCTTTTTAGGCGGTCTTTTCGGAGGCGGAGGCAGTTCAAAGCCCAATATCGACTGTGATGCATCTGTTTTAATGCTGCAAAATGATAAGCTTGCTCGTCAGGAGGATGTTGTCTACTTTGGCAGAAAAGCGAGTGCATGCGGGTCAGTCGTACATTCAGGAGATAATTTAACTGGCGATGGGGATGGCGATGATGAAGTAATCACAATTAATCTAAGTGCCGTGCCAGCGCAATTTAATAAATTAGTATTCGTAGTGAACATTTATGAGGCGCAAAGCCGTCAGCAGCATTTCGGTATGATTCGTAATGCGTATATCCGTGTCTTAGAGCCGGGGACAAATAATGAATTAATTCGCTATAATTTATCGGAAGATTATCAAAATCAAACAGCCCTTATTACGGGGGAAATTTATCGTCATAATAACGAATGGAAATTCGGTGCAACAGGTACCGCTACGCAGGATAAGAAGCTTGGCGAAGTCTGTGCCCGATTTACATAATAAAAAGGGGGAAGTAAAAAATGGTAATTTCATTAGCAAAAGGTCAAAAAGTTGATTTAACGAAAACAAATCCAGGTCTGCAAAAAGTGATGATTGGTTTAGGCTGGGATACAAACAAATATGATGGCGGAAACGACTTCGATCTTGATACGTCTATTTTCCTGTTGGATGAAACAGGGAAAGTAAAAGATCCAAGCGACTTCGTTTTCTATAACAACACAACGGGTGGAAACGGATCAGTTGTCCACTCAGGAGATAATTTGACAGGCGACGGCGATGGCGATGATGAAGTAGTATATGTGACATTGAATGAAGTACCATCTACTATCCAAAAAATTACATTCACTGTAACAATTCATGATGCGGAAAGCCGTAATCAAAACTTCGGTATGGTATCGAATGCCTTTATCCGTATCGTAAATGATGCTAACGGACAGGAAATAATCCGTTATGACTTAGGTGAAGATTTCTCTATCGAAACAGCACTTGTAGTAGGTGAATTATACCGTCATGGTGGAGAGTGGAAATTCTCAGCAATCGGTTCTGGCTATCAAGGTGGTCTTGCTGCCTTATGTAACGACTTTGGTTTACAGGTAGGGTAAGAGGAGGATTCATATGGCAATTCAATTAAGCAAAGGGCAGCGTATTGACCTGACTAAAAATGATCCATCCCTACAGCGAATTATCATTGGTTTAGGTTGGGATGTAAAGAATTTCGACGGCGGCCAGGATTTTGACTTGGATGCATCTGTCTTTATGCTTGGAGCAGATGGAAAATGCCGTAATGATTTAGACTTTATCTTCTATAACAACTTACAAAGTACAGATGGTTCCGTCATCCATACAGGAGATAACCGTACAGGTGAGGGAGACGGAGACGATGAGCAGATTAAAGTCGATTTATCGAAAGTTCCGTCTTCTGTAGACCGTATAGCGTTTACGGTAACAATCCATGATGCAGAGGCACGCCGTCAGAACTTTGGCCAAGTTACTAATGCATTTGTACGATTGGTAAATGAAGATACAAATAACGAAGTGCTCCGTTTTGACTTAGGGGAGGATTTCTCTATCGAAACGGCAGTCGTGTTCTGTGAGCTGTATCGCCACAATCAAGACTGGAAATTCAATGCGGTAGGATCGGGCTATCAGGGCGGATTGGCTGCTTTAGTCCGAGCATACGGTTTATCAGTGTAATTAGCTTCTCATTTTGCTCACTTTAATAAAGTACAAAGGAGGCCGTTCCGAAAGGGGGCGGCTTTTTCTTTTCAAATGGAGGTTTTATATGCGTTTTTTTATGGGACTACCTCAAGAAAATCTAACGACTATTTTTTATAAGCAGCCTACCCTTTTTTCAAAAAATACTGCTAGGGAGTACCTTGCTTATTGCTTGGGAGCCGCTCTATACATGCCCGCTACAAAGCCGAGGATTGCACAGGATTTAATTATCAGAAAGTTCCCTAATTTGACATCGGTCGTTATTGATTTGGAGGATGCGGTAGGTGATTTACATGTAACAGCCGCATTAAACAATTTACATGAAACATTTGAAATATTAGCAGCTGCGATTGAACAAGGAGCAATTACCCACGATGAGTTGCCATTATTATTTGTAAGACCGCGGAACCCTGAGCAATTAGGGGAGGTAACATCCTTGCTCGGTTCACTACAGCACTATTTGACAGGCTATGTATTTCCGAAATTCTCTGTGCATAATGCCGATGCATATCTAGGAGAGCTGGCAGCGCAAAGAACTAAGGGGTATTTACTTTATGGAATGCCTATTTTAGAGACGAGCGATATTTTATATAAAGAAAAAAGACATGATACCCTGCTGACGATCAGAGAAAAATTGATTAAGCATTACGATGCTATTTTAAATGTCCGTATTGGTACTACTGATTTCTCAGGTCTTTATGGAATTCGCCGTACCCAGCAAACAAGCCTCTATGATATTGTCATTGTAAGAGACTGTTTAGCTGATATTTTGAATGTTTTTGGAAGAAGCGAGAATCCATTTGTTCTATCTGGCAGCGTGTGGGAATATTTTGATTCCCCGATGTCTCAAAATTATGAGGTAGGCAATATGCTGACAAGAAAAATGACAGCAACTACCGAGGGACTGATCAGGGAGATACAGCTAGATCGTTTAAATGGATTGATTGGTAAAACCATCATTCATCCAACCCATATCAATATAGTAAACGCCATGCATGTGGTTACGCATGAAGAGTATCTGGATGCACTAGATGTTATGGGAAATCAGGCAGGGACAGTAGGCGTTCAAAAAAGTGAATATGCAAATAAAATGAATGAAATGAAACCTCACTATGAATGGGCCCGGAAAATACTCATCCGAGCAGAGGTATATGGCGTATTTCATCCACAGAGCCAATTCAACGACTTACTATAGGAGGAGGTTCATATGTACTCAGTATTGGAGAAGCTTTATGTAGACACAACAATCCGAGAAAATCCGTATCACTTTGACCGTGATATCCTCTTTGATGTAGCAGCACGAATCAATAAAAAGCGCCCATTTTTGTTTGTTAGCAAAGTCTTAGGAAAGCATTTGGCCGTGCAGCCACAAATTCCATTGCTTACGGGCGCTCTGCTGGCAATGCGCTTTGCTGAAACTTCATTGCAGGTAAAGCATCCGTATACAGAAAAAACTGTTCACGCTATAAAATCCAAGTCAGGCTTGGATGTACTGCATGAGGTTTGGGAGCATCCAATCAAGCTTCCAGAGAAACATCTTATTATTGGTTTTGCAGAGACAGCGACAGCATTGGGGCATGCTTTTTTCCGTGCCTGCGATCATCGCGCATCCTATATTCACACAACCCGGGAAGAAATTTGCGGTATGGAACCGATTATCCGGTTTGAAGAAGAGCATTCCCATGCGACAAGTCATCGTATGTATACGGAAAATGAAAATCTATTAATGGAACATCGACATATTATCTTAGTAGACGATGAAATTTCTACTGGAAAAACGAACTTGAATATTATCGACCAATTGAAGAAAGCGTATCCTCATCTTGCGCATTTCACTGTCGTCTCCATATTGGACTGGCGTAATAAAAGCCAGCGTGCAGCCTATGATGAACAGGCTGAAAAGCTGGGCATTACATTAAATGTTGTATCCTTAATGACTGGGGATATGAATGTGGAGGGAGCTGTAGAAGGGCAGGAGAAACCTATAAGACGGGAATCTGAGCCTGTAGCAATCGAGCAGCTGGACTATGTACTTCCATCTGTTCTTTCTTATCATTCCTTCAGTGAGGATGGCTCAATTTGTACAGACCCTTACTATAGAGGAACAGGGCGCTTCAGTATTACGAAAGAAGAAGAATTCGTTATTGAGCAGGAAGTCGAGGCTTTGAGCGCATCTTTAAGCGATAAACGCAACGGAGGAAAGGTACTGGTAATCGGTACAGGTGAATGCATGTATATACCGATGCAGATTGCTGCTCGTCTTGGGGAAGACGTTTATTTCCAATCTACAACTCGCAGCCCTATCTATTCACATGAACAAACGTTGATCTATAATAAGTTTCAATTTGAAAGTCCTGAAAATGCGGGGGTCACAAATTATTTATATAACATTTCTGAAGGAAGCTATCAGGAGATTGTAATTGTTCTGGAACGCTTAGCCAGCAGGAAGGGGCTAGAGGAGCTGCTTGCTTCTTTAAGTGTGGTCGGTGCTGAAAGGATTACACTTGTAAAGCTGACGAAAAGTACACCTTTACCTGATATGAAATCAAGCTATAGCAAGGAGGATGTAACATTTCTGCTGCGCGATGTCAGCCATATCAAAATGGAAAAAGACACAGAAGAGCGTGAACGATTAATTCAGCGTGGGACTCATTATGCGGAAATGCTGCCGGTAGAATTTCATCCGAATGAACAATATATGAAGCTTTTTTATGAAACGCTTCATGCTTATGCAGCTCGTATTGCAACAGCTGTTGGAGTGGTGGCAGAAAAAATCATAGCAAACAAACCGCTTGGGGACATAGTTCTCGTAAGTCTTGCTCGTGCCGGAACGCCGGTCGGTATTTTGATTAAGCGTTACTACTCCTATAAATATAAGGTGGATATACCGCACTATTCAGTTTCTATAATCCGGGATCGAGGAATAGATGAGACGGCCCTTCTCTACATATCGAAGCAACATCCGCAGGGACACATCCAGTTCATAGATGGTTGGACTGGAAAAGGGGCGATTACGAAGGAGCTTGTAAAATCATGTGAAACTTTTAATAGAAAGTATAATAGGCAGCTGGATGCTACGCTTGCTGTATTGGCAGACCCTGGTCATTGTGCCGGTATTTACGGTACGAGGGATGATTTTTTAATTCCTTCAGCCTGTTTGAATTCAACGGTTTCCGGGCTTGTAAGCCGTACCATCCTCAATCCGAAGTTTTTAGAAGAAGGAGATTTCCACGGGGCAAAGTTTTACGATGAATTGATTGATGCTGATGTATCGAACGAGTACATTGAGAAAATTGTTTCGCATTATGCATCCACACAGCAGGATGTATATGCAGCACTTAACATAACCTCAAACGAAGCGCCGACATGGAAAGGGTTAGAATCGGTTGAAAAAATCAAAAAGGATTTTGGCATAACAAATAGCAATTACATCAAACCAGGTGTTGGTGAAACGACAAGAGTGCTGCTGCGGCGCGTTCCATGGAAAATTCTTGTTAACCCGCAGTTCAATCAAGATTTGCAGCATATCTATTTATTAGCAGAGGAACGTGGTGTACCAATCGAAACCTATAAAGATATGAGCTACTCATGCTGCGGTCTTATTAAGGAGATGGGAAAATGAATGTATTCACTACAGATTTAGACAGGACCTTTATCTTTTCAGAACGAACAGTGAACCGATTGGCAGAAGAGCTTGTCTGTATTGAGCAATGGGAAGGTCGTGACCTGTCCTATGTGTCCAAAGCTTTGCTTGACTATGTAATGAATATTGAAGAAGACACTTTAATTATCCCGGTAACGACGAGAGCATTGCGGCAGTATGAACGTATTACGTTATTCACCGATTCTTATAAACCTTCGTTCGCTATTGCTGCGAATGGAGGCGTTGTCATGAAAAATGGCGTACGTGATAGGGAATGGGATGAAATAGTAAAAAAAGAGCTGCAAGCAAGTGTCCCATTTGCAGAAATGGAGCGCATGTTCCAGAAGCAGTGGCAGCATTCGATGTTTCAACGCTTTACCGAAGCGGACGGGCTGTTTTATGTGCTGATGATGGATGTAGAACGGATAGAGTGGACATGGCTGGAGGAGCTTCAGCAGGAGATGCGAAAAGTCGGCTGGAACAGCTATGTGAACGGCCGGAAATTTTATGTACTGCCGGAAACGCTGACAAAGGAACATGCAGTTGAATATGTGTTGAAAGATATTCCTTATAAGACGCACTACGCAGCAGGGGATTCCATCATGGATTTAGGAATGCTGGAAATGGCCGATGTAGCTTTTACACCGATGCATGGAGAGCTTTATAAACAGCGGGGTGATAAGCTGAAGGCAACAATTGTTTATGAAGAGGGTGTGCGCTTCACAGAAATGATTTTAGGTGAAATCTGTGGTAAATCAATTGTGAAGTAGAGTTTCATTTGATTATGCAACGGGGGTGGGAAAATGGTTAATTTAAATAAAATTGAATTAACGAAAAAAGGGCAATCCGTTAATCTTGAAAAGAAAAATGCAGGAATTGGTCAGATTAACGTCAATCTGAATTGGAATCAGCAAATTCAAAAACCGAGCGGCGGCTTTTTATCTTCTTTATTTGGCAGTAAGAACAACAGCATCGATCTTGATTTAGGCTGTTTATTTGAATTGAAGAACGGTGACAAGGGGTGTGTGCAGGCACTGGGTAATTCCTTTGGGAACTATCGTGAATGGCCCTATATTGAGCTGGATGGGGATGATCGTACAGGTTCGGTCAGCAATGGAGAAAATCTTCGCATTAATGGCGACTTTCTTACGGAAATCAAACGCATTGTCATATTCTCTTTCATCTATCAGGGAGTGACAAATTGGGCGCAGGCGGACGGTGTAGTGACGCTTTCCTATGAAGGCGGGCAGGATATTGTTGTACCACTCGACGAACACCGCTCTGACATGGGAATGTGTGCCATTGCCATGATTGAAAATGTTAATGATGAGACATTTAAGGTCGAACGGCTTGTTGAATATTTTAATGGCCATGAGAAACTGGACCGAGCATACGGCTGGGGAATGAATTGGACGCCTGGGAGAAAATAGGCAGAGTTAGTAAGAGAGCAAAGTAAAAGGTTCGAGCGATTAATCGCTCGAACCTTTTGCTTAGAATAAAATATGTGCAATGGCTGCAACAATCGGAATAGAAATGATTGTACGAATGAGGAAAATAATAAATAGATCCCATAGCTTCAGTGGAAGCTTTGTTCCTAAAATTAATCCCCCAACTTCCGACATGTAGATTAATTGGGTAACAGAAACTGTGGCAATAAAGAAGCGCGTTAATTCTGATTCAATACCTGCGCCTAAAATGGATGGTAACAGCATATCTGCAAAGCCAACGATCATCGTTTGAGCTGCTTCTCCAGCTTCAGGAATTTGCAGAAGAGCTAAAATCGGCTCAAACGGCATGCCCAATAGTTTAAAGAAGCTAGTAAATTCAGCAAGTACTAATGCAATCGTACCGAATGCCATAATAACAGGCGTTACAGCAAACCACATTTCCAGTACGTTTTTAAAACCACCGCTGATGATTTTCACTAAATTTTTGTTAGATTCTGCTTTTGATAAGGCGTTATGCAATCCAAAAGTGAATGTATTGAAATTTTCTGGTACATCTTCAAAATTTTCAGGAAGCTTCGATCCATCAATGAGTGTATCGGCTTTTCCTCGTAACGGGAAAATACGCGGCATGATAACTGCCAAAAGAAGGCCAACAAAAATAACCGAACTATAGAATTCTATGAAATAGTTGTTCAAATCAATTGTTTCTAATACAACAAGACAGAAAGTGATCGATACGACCGAGAATGTAGTAGCAATCACAGCTGCTTCACGGCCAGTATAATTTTTATCCTCATATTGCTTTGCTGTTAATAATACACCGATTGTTCCGTCGCCTACCCATGACGCTAAACAGTCAATTGCTGCACGTCCTGGAATTTTAAAGATCGGGCGCATGATTTTCACCATCATAGAGCCAAAGAACTCCAGTAAACCGAAGTCAGTCAATAATGGCAATAATAGACCGGCAAATAAGAACAGCGTAAACATTAGCGTGACTAGACCGCCGTCAGGAGCGATTAATAGACCTGCTGTATTATCAGAAATAAAACTCTCAGGACCTACTTGGAATAAGTACATCCCTGCAAAAACAACAGCTAAAACACGCATGATTGTCCAGAACCAATGGACACGGAATAGGCCATCCATTAATGTGCGCGGTCCCTTTTGCGGTATAAAATGCATCACAATTGAACCGAGTGCTGCAATAATAAATACAATAAATGCAAACCAATGAATAACAGGTGTTACTTTTCCTCCAAGCCAGTTCGCCAATATAGCGATTGGTACCTTCAATCCATCATCCGTTGTAATCGGGGTAATAAATAAGAATACACCAACAGCCGATAAAACAAGGAAAAGAAACCACGTATAAGCCGAAAATTTCTTCATATATAGTAACCTCTTTATCATGTATATTTGAATATTTATACACTATATATTCTTTATATACAATTGTCTACTGTTTTTGCTAAAGACGAATTATTCAGATAATAAAAATGAATACGATTTGTATACACCTTTAGAAAATACTGGGTTAATGTATAGAGTATACCCTTTATAAAGGGCTAATAAACGATTTATCGGCAATCGAAATACGTATCAGAAAAGTAAAATAAATGTATAAAAAAACGTATATTTGTATATGAAAAAAGCGAGCATTTCAAATGCTCGCTTAATAAAGCGGTTATAAAGATGCACTATTAATAGATTGGTCTACTTCATCTTCAGGCTGTATGATATAGAATTTTTCAACATTCAGCCAGCTTTCGCTCATTGGCTGTCCTTCTTCCACGCGCTTTGTCGTTTCTGCCATCATCCAGGCAGTTTGGGAAGTATGAGCTTGAAGCGCCTTTAATTTATCCAGCTTCACGCTGCTGACATCTAAGTTAATCGTTGCTTCACCGAGTTTTTCGATTGTATCATTTGCAAAAGCAACACCCCAGATTGTTGGGCGCTGCTCTTTCGGCATGCGGCGGACAGCTTCGACTACTGCACGAGCTGTAGCTTCATGATCTGGATGCACAGCAAAACCAGGGTAAAACGTGAAAATCAATGAAGGGTTCAGCTCTTCAATTAAATCACTGACAAGCTTCACCATCTTTTCGTCGTCTTCAAATTCAATCGTCTTGTCACGCAGTCCCATCATACGTAAATCCTTAATGCCCATTGCCTCGACTGCGGCTTTTAATTCCGCACGACGAATTTCAGGAAGAGATTCACGTGTTGCAAATGGCGGGTTACCGAGGTTGCGTCCCATTTCACCAAGTGTAAGGCAAGCGTATGTAACTGGTACGCCCATATTCGCATATAAGCGGACTGCTCCTGCACAAGAAAATGCTTCATCGTCCGGATGTGGGAATACGAGTAAAATTTGACGTTCTTGTTCTACTATCATCAATCATTCACTCCTTTAGTATGAAAAAGGCGTCTCGCTAATTTCCAGTGCGATTGCCAGCTTCCCTGTATAATCTAGTCCGGCCATCAATAGTCGGCCTCTCTCGTCAAGCTCGAAGTGGGTGATGCCTTGAGCGTATACCCAGCCATGCTCCATTTTCAAACCTACCCGGTGAGGAGTGTCTCCTACCACTTTCCCAAGTTCATAGCGTATACGTGCGTTACGTATAAATGCGCCGGCGTTGAACACATTCTCGTTAAAATGTGTAGCATAAGCGCCGTTTGTCGTTTCTAGATGGATGTATACTTCTTTGTTCGCAAAAGAATTAAGCAACTCCTGGAGTTCTTTTACCTCTACTTCCTTCACTCTTAACTCTCCTTTCGAATCTGTTTAACTATAAGTATAGTCAAAAGCTTTTGAAGGTGGGTAGTGAAAAGGTGCGAAGCATGTAAAAATTTTCTCTATGCTTGCTAAATGGCGTAGTATTTTAGCTGCCTCTTCTAATAAAAAATGCAAACAAAACCTGAGTTTTGTTTGCATATGTCACTTTACTAGCGGGAAAATGATAGAGCAGGGACGGGCGTAAGAGAAAAAGTGTTGCCCTTTGCTAAGTATCATTTTATTTTGTGATGAACGCATAAACAATTGAGCATGCAGCCATATTGCTTCGCAAGCCTTTTCACCTGCCGCTGCGCAGTTAGCGCTTGTATATGCTCAAAAGTTGTGCCGCTGCTTTATTAAACTGTTGTAACGGTTACTTCAGGAGCGCCAAAGCGTGGTTTTGCACCATGCATAACTGGACCTACATATTGATTCAATGCCCAGCCGTGCTGGATTGCAGCTGCAACGAATTCCTTCGCTTCGATCACAGCTTCTTCTACTGATAAACCATTGGCTAGGTTTGCACAAACGCTTGCAGCAAATGTACAGCCAGCCCCATGATTGTACGGAGAAGCTACCTTTTCCGTTTCAAGCAATTTGAATTCTGATCCGTTATAGAAAAGGTCAACCGCTTTTTCAGTCGGGAGCGCCTTGCCTCCCTTGATCACTACGTTTTTCGCACCAAGTTCATGAATTTTAGCTGCTGCGGCCTTCATTTCTTCAATTGTTTTCGGTGTACCAGTGCCTGCTAGCTGTCCTGCTTCAAAAAGATTCGGTGTTACGACTGTTGCATATGGAAGCAGATATTCAATCATAGCTGTTGTATTACCAGGGTTCAGTACTTCATCTTCTCCTTTACATACCATTACAGGGTCGATGACAACTTTATCAGTGCCGGATTGTTGAATGGCTTCGCTCGCAATTTTAATGATTTCCTCTGATGCAAGCATTCCTGTTTTTACTGCGTCCACGCCTGTAGATAAAGCAGTTTTGATCTGCTGCTGCAATACTTCCGTTGGTAATGCATATACACCGTGGCTCCAGGAGTTATCCGGGTCCATTGTGACAACTACTGTTAATGCAGTCATACCATATGTTCCGTGCTCTTGGAATGCTTTTAAATCAGCTTGGATCCCTGCGCCGCCTGAAGTATCAGAGCCTGCGATTGTTAATGTTTTTTTTAATGTCATAGCTGTTTCTCTCCTTGCATGAATATCCATAATTTATTGACTATGAGTATACACATATCCTGACTTTTAAGAAATAGTCAGAAACTGAAAATTTTATATGGTCAGATGGACGATTTACTTGCTTAAAGTTATTCTACCCACTACGTTTAAGAAAGAGGTGATTCAGGATGAAAAAAGTTTTTGATAATGAATGGCAGCAAGTCCTAGAAGAAGAGTTTGAAAAACCATATTTTCAAAGCCTGCGCACATTTGTCGCAGAAGAGTATAGCCGTGCGACAGTCTACCCGCCGAAAGAGGATATCATGAATGCAATGCAGGCGACTAATTTTTCTGATGTGAAAGTGGTAATTTTAGGGCAAGATCCGTACCATGGTCCAAATCAGGCACATGGTATGAGCTTTTCTGTTAAGCCAGGCGTTAAACATCCGCCGAGTTTGCGGAATATGCTAAAAGAGCTTCAGGATGATATAGGCTGTACGATTCCAAAAGACGGCTATTTAATGAAGTGGGCTAAACAGGGTGTATTGCTGCTAAATACAGTACTGACTGTCCGAGCTGGTGAAGCTAATTCCCATAAAGGAAAAGGCTGGGAACAGTTCACAGATACGATTATTACAAAGCTAGCAAAGAGAGAGGAGCCGATTATTTTTGTGCTGTGGGGCAAGCCTGCACAGACAAAAAAAGCAATTATTGCGGGGCATCCTCAGCATGTTATTTTAGAGGCACCTCATCCAAGTCCGCTGAGTGCCCATCGAGGGTTCTTTGGAAGTAAACCTTATTCGAAAATTAATGCACAGCTTACTTCATGGGGCAAGGAGCCAATCGACTGGCAGCTGTAAACAAAGGTCCTTTTCTCTCGTTTTGAAACATGGTAAAGTGGTGAAGAAAGCGAGGGAGTATCATGAAGGTTAATTGTTTTAAATGTGCGTATTTTAAAGTGACATGGGATCCTGCAAACCCGCGAGGATGTCAGGCATACGGATTTAAAACAAAACAGCTTCCTTCTATCGTCGTGAAGCAATCATCTGGAATGGATTGTATGAAGTTTGTACCAAAGGAGGGACAGCCATGATTTCTTACGAAGCGGTGCTTTTGCAAATGGAGCAGCTCGTACAAAATGCCAAACATACGCCTAATGAACAGCATATGCGAGAACAGCTGACCGCTGTTAAAGCCTTATGCGATGTCATTCTTGGACAAGCAGCCGGTACATCGCAGCAGGTGTCACCTGCTATATATGCTGCACCTGCTATACAGAAAAGCCAGGCCCTGCCTTTGCAACAAACAATGCCTTCTGAAAAACTTCAGGAGCAGGATGCGAACGGCGATTCAATCTTTGATTTTTAAAATATAGGCGCTGGGCTGGGAACCCTTTAACGTTATCGTTAGAAGGTATTGGCGGGGATAAAGGAGCTTTTATCCTAACAGTTGGTAGCCCCATATAAGTAACACTTCACTTACATGGGGATTACAAGCTGGCAGTGACTACAATGAAAGAGGTTTCATCATGAAAGGTTCAATTATTTCCGGTGCGGTTCACGGATTTATAGCCGTATCGCTCGGTGCGTTTGGTGCGCACGCGCTTGAAAATGTGTTGGATGATTACGGACAAGGTATTTGGGATACAGCAGTTCAGTATCAAATGTTTCATGCTGTAGGTCTGCTTTTAATTGGCGTTTTGATGAGCGCGAAATTATTTGGGGAAGTGAAGCAATTAAAAATAGCGATGATTTGCTTCAATTTAGGGATTTTGTTCTTCTCTGGCAGTCTCTATATATTGGCTTTGACAGGTATCAGTAAATTAGGAGCGATTACGCCGATTGGCGGTGTATTCTTCCTGAGCAGTTGGGTGCTGGTCATTGTTTCAACTGTAAAATCCGCAAAATAATACATGACCCTTGCTTTCTATTAATATAATGAAGGCGAGGGTTATTTTATATGTATTTACTAAAAAATACTATAAAGAACGATGATATAATTAATTTTAGGGAGATGATGAACTAATGGAACAATTATTTTCTTTATTGGAGAAAAATTATGAAGAAATGGTCTCGATCCGCCGATACTTACATGAGAGACCGGAGCTGTCATTCCAGGAAATACATACGCCGGCCTATATTGCGAATTTCCATCGGGAATTGGGATTAGAAGTGCGGGAAGGTGTAGGGGAGCGGGGTGTCGTTGCTACGTTGCGTGGTGGAAAGCCGGGCAAGACGGTTGCCTTGCGTGCCGATTTTGATGCGCTTGCTATTCAAGAGTTAAATGATATTCCTTATAAGTCAAAAAATGATGGAGTTATGCATGCCTGTGGTCATGATGGTCATACGGCAACTTTGTTAATTCTTGCACAATGCCTTACAGAACTGCGCGAGGAGCTGGCGGGAAATGTAGTCTTTATCCACCAACATGCAGAAGAATTGGCACCAGGTGGAGCAAAAGCAATGATTGAGGATGGCTGTCTAGAAGGTGTAGACGTCATTTTTGGTACCCATCTTTGGGCGCCTACCCCATTAGGGCACGTACTAGTACGGGAAGGTGCCATTATGGCGGCTGCAGATCGATTTGAAATTATAATTCAGGGAAAAGGCGGACATGGTGCAGAGCCGCATCATGCCATTGATGCCGTTGTAACAGGCGCACAGTTTGTTACACAGCTTCAGACACTTATTTCACGGCGTATTAATCCATTGAATCCAGCAGTGATTTCTGTCGGGCACTTTGAAGCCATTAACCCATTTAATGTTATTGCTGATTCAGTAAAATTAGCAGGAACTGTTCGTACATTTGATGAGACGGTGCGCGAGCAGATTGTAGAGGAATTGGAGCTTCTCTTAAAGTCTGTTTGTTTAAGTGCAGGAGCAACCTATACATATAACTATTACCGTGGTTATCCGCCGGTTGTGAACCATGCGCAGGAGACAGAGTTTGTGGCGGAGATAGCGCGCAATATCCCCGCAGTCAATGCCGTTCATACATGCGATCCGTTCATGATTGGGGAAGATTTCGCCTATTACATGGAGCATGTGCCTGGTACGTTCTTCTTTACAGGGGCAAAAGACCCTTGCTGGGAAACAGTCTACCCGCACCATCATGCAAGATTTAATTTTGATGAACGGGCGATGCTGATTGCTGCCAAAGTATTAGGAGAGGCAACTTTGCAGTTTTTACAAAAGAATAATTAGAACCTATTAGGGCATCTATCAATATAGTTGAATAAATATCAGAAAATAACAAATAACTCTCTTTTATGTAAATTTTCTCGATAGGAATTCCAAGGTACAGTAGAATACCCCTAATATGGAAGAACCTTGAGGAGGAAATATCATGAAAGTCGGCGCAAAATTAAATATAGCGTTCTATTCAATTGTTACACTTCTATGCATTTCGATAGGAATCAACTTTTATAATTTGTCTACTATTGGTGATAATACAGAGGAAGCATTGGATAACAGAGTGGAGCAATTACGGATAATTGACGAAATAAGGGTTGATGTGGGAATGCAAGGGTTATATGCTCGTGCTCTGATAATTGACACAACAACTAAAAATCGTGAAAATCTACTAAACTATGCGGAAGAATTGGATGAAAACATTTTGGCAATAAAGGACCTTTCCTCATCCAATACGATGAAAGGTTATTTGCAAGAGATTGATGTCCACAATGCTGAATTCAATCAAGCAGTACAGGAAGTATTAGCAGCTGTCGATAAAGAGAATATCCAGGAAGCTACTGAATTAGTGAATACAAAATTACAGGATGCCAATATGGGTATTTTAACTGTTGCAACAGAAATAAGTGCGTATCAAGAAGAACAACTGGCACTTATTAAAGCGGCAACAGAGAAATCCATCAGTACATCTCGTATAACATCGATTGTTGTTCTTATTTTAAGTATTTTAATCAGCGTCTTCCTAGTTGGTTATGTACGTCGAACAATTACGAAACCATTGAATATGGTAATGGGTGCAGCGCAGGTTATTGCAGACGGTAATCTTTCAGAGCAAGATATTGCTTATCAGTCTAAAGACGAAATCGGCCAATTGGCGAGAGTTTTCAATGAAATGAAAGCAAGTCTTCGTTCCCTGATTAAAAATGTACAAGCTAATACAGAGCAATTAAGCACTGCGGCAGAAGAACTTTCGGCAAGCACAGAAGAAATATCCGCTACAACCGAAGATGTGACGCATCAAGTTGCAATGACGGCAGATGCCGCACAAGGTTCTGCCCGGGCTGCCAATGAAAGCGCGCTGGCCATGGAGGAAACGGCACAGGGGGTACAGCGTATTGCAGAAGCATCACAAACCCTGCATACTTCCTCCCTAGATGCGAGCAGTACAGCAGTGCATGGTACAGAGGTTATTGAGCAGGCGAAGAATCAGATGAATGTCATTAATGGTTCCACAGCTATTGTGAATGAGCTTGTCCACAAACTGGCAAAGCAAACAGAGGAAATTGGGAATATCACGAAAGTAATTACAGATATTACAGACCAGACAAATCTTTTGGCATTGAATGCGGCAATTGAAGCAGCACGTGCAGGAGAACAGGGTAAAGGTTTTGCGGTCGTGGCTGATGAAGTTCGTAAGCTCGCTGAAGAATCGAAGGAATCGGCGAATTCTATTACAGCGTTAACGATTGAAATTAAAACAGATACTGAAAATGTGGAGCGTGCTGTAGAAGATTCACTTGTTTCTGTAAAAGATGGAGTTGGCATAATAAGCGAAGCAGGAGAGTCGTTTCATACGATTGTATCTGCAGTCGATATCATGACAACGCAAATCCAGGAGATTTCCGCAACCTCTGAGCAGCTATCTGCAAGTGCAGAGGAGGTATCTGCTTCCGTGAATGAAATTTCAACCGGTGCAGAGTCAGCAGCGGACAGCATTGCTACGATTGCAGCTGCAATGGAAGAACAAAGTGCGACGATGCAGGAAGTTAACAGTGTGGCTGTGTCGTTAAATGAAAGTGCTCAGGACTTACAGACAGAAATTCAGCGATTTAAATTATAGAGAAAAATAAAAGTGAGCCGGCTCATCTAATATGAGTCGGCTCACTTTTTACGAACGCGGCTGAGGTTGTTGATTGAAATAACTTAATTCTTCGTCGAATTCCGCATAATCGAAGTAAATCATCGGGAAGAGGAAGCGGTGGTTTGTTCTTAATTCACGCAATATAACATGGTCCCGTCCTGCCGCTTCAACCACACCTCTTACGTTTTTTGTATTGCTTCCTCCAACTGCGTGATCAAACGAAAAGTAAAAATTTCCAGGCTTCCCTCGGTTTAAGCGTAAAATGTTTTCGATGTATGATTCCTCGCGAAATTGTGCAACAGTCGGAGTTTGAAACTGTTGACCAGGTATTTGCTGGCCAGGCATTTGTTGGCCAGGAAACTGTTGAGGCGGGTTTTGAGGAGTCCAATAATAAGTCAAAACATCATCCTTTCAAAATTAAATCATGGAAATTCAGATTCGGTCGAGACAAAGAGACAATTGATCTTATAGTGACTACTGTGTCTGTGTCTTTACTGTTGGGAAGGACAGTCACTAGGCACCATATGAAAGATATAGTATGAGTTGGGCAGCGGAAACGTTCCTCCTCGATATCAGTCTGCTTTCCTGAGATCAGTCTTGTTACGTCATGAAATAACCCTCAAGCGTTGAGCTAGAGATATCGTTCCGCCAATATACTACTCTTTAAAGCGGGTGGAGAACTTTGAAATCCAAGCAGTCTGCCCGAATCCGATTGACGCCGACGTTACGGATTGTCAGTATGCCTAACTGGCCTTCCCCTTCAGCTTTAGTACAAATCAATCGTATAGGTAACGTAAAGGATGCATCATTCGTCTGAATCACGGTGATGGGCGAACCTCCTTTGTTTTTAATGTATGTAGGAAAATAAAAAAGTGCACTGAATAAAATAGTAAAAAGTCCATATAATAAAAAAAAATAAATATGGATAAGGGAAGAGTACTATTTGGATAGGTCATAATATGACCGGAAATGGGTAAATATTTATTGAAAATGAGGAACTAACAACAGGCATATTAATTTACAAAGGAGAGGTTGTTATGCGGATAGACGTGTGGATAGCAGTGCTTCTTGGTGCGATTTTATCTTTTGTCATCGGCAACCTATACGGTCAGCCGCTTCACTGGTATTTATTCATAATCATTATATTTGTAGGATTCTTAATCAATACCATTATTTTAATTCTCAAGATGAATGATGAAAATTTATGAGGAAATGAGTAATTGAAGGAGCTACTCATTTCTTTTTTATTTTGAAAGGCTGCAAAGAAATAGGTGGGTATGCTTGGCCGTTCAGCGCAATAAAAAACGGACGGCTTATTTGCCGTCCATTGTCCAATTATTTATTTACTGATAAGAATTTTACTAGCTTTTCGTTATCTAATAGGTTACCTACAAAGAACTCACCAAATTCACCATAACGAGCTGATACCTCATCAAAACGCATTTCATATACTAATTTTTTGAATTGGAGTACATCATCTGCAAATAATGTAACGCCCCATTCATGGTCATCGAAACCGACTGACCCAGTAATAATCTGCTTTACTTTACCTGCATAGCCGCGGCCAATCATGCCGTGTGAACGCATAAGGCTCTTACGCTCGTCCATAGAAAGCATGTACCAGTTATCGTTGCCTTGACGGCGTTTGTCCATTGGATAGAAGCAAACGTATTTTGAACGTGGCAGTTCTGGGTACAGACGAGCACGTACGTGTGGATTTTGATAAGGATCTTCGTTTGATTCTCCAGCAAGGTAGTTTGATAATTCTACTACAGAAACGTATGAATATGTTGGGATTGTAAAATCTGCAATTGCTAATTTGTTAAACTCTGCTTCAAGCTCTTGCAGTTCATCCATTGTCTCACGAAGCGTCATGATCATGAAATCTGCCTTTTGACCAACGATAGCATAAAATGCGTGTGCACCTGTTTTTGCTACATCTGCCTCATTTAGCTTTTCTAGATATTGTATAAATTCATCTACTGCTGCCTGACGCTCCTCTTGCGAAACTAACTTCCAAGAAGCCCAGTCGATTGAGCGGAAATCATGTAAAGCGTACCAGCCGTCTAATGTAATAGCTGCTTCATTCATAGTGTAAGACACTCCTTCTACTTGATAATCATTCACAATCAGTTTAACACAATTACGAAACATTTCGTTATTTAGAACATTAAAATCGAGGTATGTCACCAATTTGACATGAGTTGAAAATACAGTATGCTAAGTGTAGTCAATCAATAGGGAGATCTATACAATGAATGATTTTTTACGAACTACTAACTGGCGTTTCATCGATCAATCGTTAAGCATGCTGACACGCTCACCTCTTGAGTCGTTCGCCATGGATGATACACTTTGCCATTTAACAGGACACGGTGAAAGCTTGCCCGTTATCCGAACATGGGTACATAATGAAGCGATTGTTCTTGGTATTCAAGATCACCGGCTTCCTCATATTGAAGAAGGGATGGAATTGCTTCGAAATGCAGGGTATGAGCCGATTGTCCGAAATTCCGGGGGACTTGCCGTTGTACTCGATCCAGGTGTTTTAAACATTTCTATCATTTTTAGTGAAACGGAACCGACAAGCATTGATAAGGCATTCAGCTATATGGTGGATTTGGTGAAGGGGATTTTCCCGGAAGTCGCAAACAAAATTGAAGCCTACGAAATTGTCGGCTCTTACTGCCCAGGAACATATGATTTAAGTATCGGCGGGCGGAAGTTCGCTGGTATTTCCCAACGGCGTATGCAGAATGGTATTGCCGTGCAAGTGTATTTATGCATCGAAGGGAGCGGCAGTGAGAGGGCAGCGTTAATTCGCGATTTTTATTTGGCGAGCCTGCAAGGAGAGAAAACAAAATTCAGTTATCCTGTCGTGGTGCCTGAAGTAATGGCCTCTATGCAGGAGCTGACGAACACAAATGTAACCGTTGCCGAAATAAATCTGCGTATTCAGCGATTACTATTTGAATGGAATCTAGCTACACAGCTGCTTCCGCTTCAGGAGGAGGAGCTTTCCTACTATACTTATTATTTAGAGAGGGTTTTCAAACGGAATGCTTCTTTATTAAAAAAGCAGGGAAAATAGCAGGGGCTTTCCTGCCGGCTAGCCAAATTCTGAACCATGAAAAAAAGGGAGCGCTGCTATTGCAGCTGCTCCCCGTTTTCTGGCTGTGGCGAGGAAGCTACTAAGTTACCGTTTCGCTCCATTTTAAACACAGGTGCGATTCGTTCTTCCTCGTTATCAAGTGTGACAAGGCGGCGTGCGCGGTTCATAATATTAACGAACTGTTCATAGTCATCTTTGATTTCCCGGTTTTCGCGTTCAAGTCTTGCCACTTCCTGCTCTAATTCTTTCATTTTTTCAGTCGTTACATTGGCCATATGGCGCCATTTTGTTACTTCTGTTTCTGCTGAACTATGATGCTGTAAACGTGCCAGATAGGCAATGACAATATCCAGCGATAGTGCAGATAATGGAATCGTACGCCCTTCTTCTTCTTGTGCTGATGGTAGTAAGTAGATTTGCTGTGCACGACGCTTTCCAATCGTTCCAAGTACGCGAAGACGCTCTTTCCGCTCTTTTTTTGCTTCTGCTAGTTCTGACTCATAGAATCTACGAACTACTGCGTTCCAGCGAAAACCACATGCAGCTGCTGTGCGGTTTAACGCATCTCCTGCTTCCTCAAAAGCATTTAATTGTGTACTACCTTCTTTTACATGTCTTAATACTGCCTCGGCTAAAAGTTCATCATTTTCTTTCAACCATGCATCCTGTCTGATTTTTACCATGGAAAAATCCCCCTAACTTATGATTTCAATACTAATATGTCCACATTTACGAGAGTTTATTCTTTATTTTTTTTCAAGTGAAAAATAGCTTCAGACCTTTGACCGAAGTATATCTTTTTCTCTTGAATAGACAAGCATTTTTAAGCTACAATAGGGAAGGTTTAAGATATAATAAGTCTGCTTAAAAAAGCGTAAAATAGTATAGAAGGGGTGTTGACACTATGGCAAACATTTTCCACGTTTGCGATGAATGTCAGGCCGTTAATTTAAAAACGTTAATTCCAAAATTAAAAGAGATAGATCCAGAAGCAACGGTTGAAATTGGCTGTCATTCATATTGCGGACCGGGCCGCAAAAAGACCTTTACATTTGTAAATAATCGTCCAGTAGCTGCGCTTACAGAGGATGAGCTGATGGAGAAGGTAATTGCAAAGCTAAAAAAGTAGTATAAAAGAGATGGTTCGAAATAGCGGACTGTCTCTTTTTTAATGATAAAGAGCGAGTTCTTTCATATAATAAAAGTAGAAGTATTGTATAGGAGGTAGAGAGAATGGATTACGCGACGTCGAAACTAGCAGAAGAAAAAGTATTTAAAGATCCGGTACATCGTTATGTACATGTACGGGACCAGGTAATCTGGGATTTAATCAGCACGCGCGAGTTTCAGCGTTTGCGGAGAATCCGGCAGCTAGGGACGACCTATTTAGTATTTCATGGGGCGGAGCATAGCCGTTTTACCCATTCACTTGGCGTATATGAAATTGTCCGCCGTATCATAGATGATGTATTTAACGGAAGACCAGAATGGGATAATAATGAGCGGCTGCTGGCACTGTGTGCAGCTCTCCTCCACGATTTAGGTCATGGGCCATTTTCTCATGCTTTTGAGGCAGTGTTTGGGACGGATCACGAAGCGTATACCCGTGCTATTTTACTTGGTAATACCGAGGTGAATGCTATATTAAGGAAGGTGGACAGTGGTTTTCCAGAGCTGGTGGCCCAGGTGATCGATAACAATTATACGAATCAGCAGGTAGTCAGCCTCATTTCAAGCCAGATCGACGCCGACCGAATGGATTATCTACAGCGGGATGCCTATTTTACGGGGGTAAGCTACGGACATTTTGATATGGAACGTATACTGCGTGTCATGCGGCCGCGGAAGGACATGGTCGTCATAAAAGCGAGTGGAATGCATGCAATAGAGGATTACATTATGTCGCGCTACCAAATGTATTTACAGATTTATTTTCACCCGGTATCGCGCAGTGCAGAAGCAGTACTGAATCATATTTTAAAAAGAGCGAAAAAACTAAGTGAAGAAGGCTACCAGTTTAAGTTTGAACCGGTGCATTTCCGTCCTTTCTTTAATAAGGATGTATCGTTGGAACAATATTTAGCACTTGATGAAAGCATTATGATGACATACTTCCAGTTTTGGATGGATGAAGAAGATCCTATATTAAGTGACCTATGCCGCCGTTTCATTAACCGGGACTTGTTTGAGCATATGGATTTGAATCCAGAGGAAGAGCCGGAACGTTATGCATGGCTGATCGAGCAGGTCAAGGCAATTGGACTGGACCCTGATTATTATGTAAAACCGGATTCTACTTCTGATCTTCCGTATGATTTTTATCGTCCAGGTGTTCTGCCGACGAAACGTCCGATTTATCTGGAAATGCCGAGTGGAGAAATTCGGGAGCTTGCCGAGCAGTCTCATATTGTTTCAGCGATGGCAAACAACATTAAAACGGATTATAAAGTATACTATCCGAAGGAAATTCATTTTTCCTATTAAAAAAGACGATTCCTCATCTGCTGGATGAGGAATCGTCTTTTGATTATAAAGGTAGTAAATAAAAAATCTAGTATAACTGCGCTGTAAATTCATTTTTAACGCTTAGTGCAGTTAATCATTGGACGCAGAAGAGCGTCTGCTTAGGAAAGATAAGTTTTTCTGCTATTTATCACTTGCAAGGACACCGCCTGTCGCATAGTGCGATTTCGGCATGTCTTCAATGATGATTGTTACGTTTGCTGTTGGAGCGCCTGTTGTTTCAGCTACGGCTTCCGTCACTTTTTCTACTAAGGCACGTTTTTGTTCTGGTGTTCTGCCTTCTAGCATTTTCACAGTTACGATTGGCATAATTAAACCTCCTACTATGTAATGTGTTGATATAATTTATGATAACTTATATGCGTTATGAAGAACAGTTCATTATGAAAATTTCCGCGCTGCTTTCTTTTTTAGTATATGAGAAAAGCAACTTCTGCATAATAATCATTTAGCGAAACGGATTTCACATTTCTTTTGCTGCTATCCACATATATGATAGTATTATGAGTAACTGGTTAGACGGAGGGATTTACAATGGCGAATGAAGAAAAACCAAAACAAAAAATGGGCTTTACTATTATTAAAAATGACCCAACAGATGGACATAAAGGGTTTGGTATCGGCTCGCTGACATTGGAAAATGTATCGCCTGTTATTATTGATGTGCAGGAAAAAACAGCAATGGTCGATATCGGTGCAATGCATGCGAAAAGTGAAGTGGAGCGGGGCATTAAGTTCACGACGAACCGTGAAGATTCAGAAGGCGGCAAACCTTATTGGCTTGTATGGGTAACAATAGACTATAAAGAAGAAGGACCTTATTTTGCTGGCGTGACAGCTTGTGAAATGGTTGTGAACCGTGAGAAAAGACGCGGCTATAAATTGCTTCCTGAGCATGTGAACAAAATGGATAAATCGATGAAACGCCATATCATGGTAGACTTTATGGACGATTCCTCGAAACAGGTACTAGTGGATTTCTTCAAATCACACAATCAAGAAATGTGGGAGCGCAGCGAACAGAAGCTACACGACGATTTGACTGCAAGATCGTAAATCTTTTGCGAAAAGAATAGAATTAGTTCGACTCACGTCAATATTTTAAAAAAAAATATATCGAAATGAGTGAACAAACTGTGACAATTGCCTTTCCTGCTGAATCCATAGTTGAAAGTAATAAGGAAAAAAAGTAAACTTGAAGCAGAGCTTACAGTAGTAGGCTAGGACACTTGGCAAAACGAAAAGCGATGAGAGCTATGCGGCATTTGAACATTCCCAAGCCGAATGCCCCATGATTCTCATGCTTTCGCTTGCCATAAAAAAAGGCTGCTTCTTCTACCGGAACGTCGAACATTCCGGAGAAGAAGCAGCCTTTTTTGTTATCCGAAGTCCTGATTACTTCCTTAAGACGCCTTACTATTCTTCAGGGTTCCTGAAAGCTTCAAAAGGTAACCAGTCAAGAAGACTATCCCATGAGTCTTCTAAAGAATCTTTATTGAACCAATCTGAGTTAAACCAATATGTGGAACACTGTTCAGTTGGGACATCATCAGCTTTCATATAAACTAAGCGCTGCTCATTTGGACAACCGTCATTTGCAATCTTACCTGAAGCAACGTCAACTACGACACCTTCTATATCAGAAGGGGCAGCAAATTCCTCATTCGGCATTCCGTCATGTACACTTTCCATAAAATCAATCCATACTTGCTTTGTAGAACCTGTATCCGATTGTCCGGATAGTGTTTTTCCTTGGTCATATCCATTCCATACTCCAACTGTTACATTTGGAGAGTAGCCGATCATCCATTGGTCACTGTTTGTTGAGCCGGATTTTGCGGCATATGTGTGTGTCATACGGGAACGGATTGATACACCAGTAGCTGGAGAGTAATCGCTAAATACCGGATCAAAAATGCCAGTCATCATCTGCGTCATAATGTAAGCATCTTCCTGGGCCACTAGCTGCTCTGCTTTAGGCGGCTCATATTCATAGACAACTTCGCCTTTAGAATTTTCAATTGAAACAATCATCGTTGCTTCACGGGATTCACCCCCGGCAGCTAGAATATTATAGGCATTCGTCAAGCTGTAGAGTGACGTCTCAATTGTACCGAGTGCAATTGATGGTGCCTCTTCCTTCGTTGTATTCAAGTGGAAGCGTTCCAGCATATTGCGGAATTTCCCATAGCCTATATCCTCCAAGGTTTTCACTGCATAAATATTATCTGAGATGGCCAGCGCCTGTGCCAGAGACATTTGTTCGGTAGCAAATTGTCCATTTACATTTTTAGGGGAATAAGTTTTGCGCCCATTATCATAAGTAAATGTTGTTTGCGAAACATCCTTGAATGTCATCGGTGTATAGCCATTTTCTAAGGCAGCTGAATAGAGGAACGGCTTGATGACAGAGCCCGGCTGACGTTCTGCAAGTGTCACGCGGTTAAATGAGCTCGTTTGATAATCACGTCCACCTACAAGAGCAGTCACAAATCCTGTTGCTGGATCCATACTTACTAAGCCGACCTGCAGCTCGCTGTCTGGCATCTGTTCAGCTACCGCCTTCTCGGCAGCTTGCTGATGGGCTTGGTTCAATGTTGTTTTAATCGTCCATCCACCTTCGCGGATGTTCATATTTTTACTTTCTAAAATGTCACTGGCTTCTTCCCAGACAGCATCTAAAAAGTACGGGGCAATGTTTTTGGAAGCAACCCAGTCATCACTTTTAAATACAAGCTGCTCCTGTGTTGCGCGATCTCTTTCTGACCCGGTAATTTTTCCTTGGTCCTCCATCAGGCTTAAGATGACCTGTTGTCGGTTTGTTGCTTTTTCCTCATCTACAAGCGGTGAGTAGTAAGTCGGTCCTTTTGGAATACCTGCAAGCATCGCTGCTTCAGCCAGCGTCAAATCACTAGCTGGTTTGCCGAAATAATAATGGCTTGCTGCTTCAGCCCCATACATCCCATGACCGTAGTAAACGGTGTTTAAATATCCCTCAAGAATTTCGTCTTTTCCATAGAATACTTCAAGACGATAAGCATAAAGTGCTTCATTTATTTTGCGTGTCCATGTTTTTTCATGTGTCAGGTAGAGATTTCGCGCATATTGCTGTGTGAGTGTACTCGCACCTTGAACTTTGTTTCCTGCTTTAATGTCTGCTAGTACGGCACCCGCAATACGAGAATAATCAAAACCATTATGCTGATAGAAATCCTTATCCTCCACAGCGATGGTAGCATCAGTCAAATAAGGAGACATTTCATCTAATGACACCCAATAACGGCGCTCTCCCGTATAGTAATCGCCAATCTGGTTATTCTGACTATCCAGGAAAATAGATGCTTTAGGAACGGTAAGTGTAGGTGCACCTGCGATTTGGGCATAAATGCGCAGGGAAACAAAGGCCACGACAACTGCACTGATGACTCCTACGGCCACTAATAGAACACTTTTCATCCATTTCTTACGTGATTTGCTTCGAAAATATTCACGTCGGTTCACATGATTTCACCTCGATCTATACTCGTATTGGTAGTATGTGCTTTTCGTGTGAATTAATAACGAAAACTATTGCACTTTGCAGAAAAACATCTATACTGTTTTTTTGAAGTACACTATATAGTACGAATGTTTTTGTAGAAAAGTTTCATTTCTGTTACAGATGTATTTCAATTGTGTTAAAAATTACAGCTTTTACAAATTTATGCTTGCATTCTACCCAATTAAAGAAAGAAACATTCCTATCATTCTAGGAAATTTTATTATTATGAATGCAGGGCGGCACCAAATATAATGAAGAAGGTGAAAGATATGCGTTTTGATGAAACATACTCAGGTAATGTCTTTATTAAAAGCCATCCTAATTATGAAGAAAGTAAAGCGGTACTATATGGGATGCCGATGGATTGGACAGTAAGCTACCGTCCGGGATCACGTTTCGGCCCGGCACGTATCCGCGAAGTATCGATCGGGCTGGAGGAATACAGCTTATACTTGGACCGTGAATTGGACGAGGTTAAATACTTTGATGCTGGAGATATTCCATTACCTTTTGGTAATCCGGAAAAATCCTTGAAAGAGATCAAGGACTGGGTGCGCAAACTGCTTGCTGACGGAAAAATTCCAATCGGCATGGGCGGAGAGCATTTAGTTTCATTGCCGGTTATGGAAGCAGTAGCAGAGAAATATGATAATATCGCTATCATCCATTTTGACGCCCACACAGATTTACGGACAGACTATGAAGGAGAGCCGTATTCCCACGCGACCCCAATCCGCAAAATTGCTGACCAAATTGGACCGCATAATGTATACTCATTTGGTATTCGTTCAGGATTAAAAGAAGAATTCCAGTGGGCAAAGGAAAACGGTATGTTTATCGCGCCGTTTGAAGTATTAGAGCCGTTGAAAAAGATCCTGCCAACATTAGCAGGGCGCAACGTATACGTAACAATCGATATCGATGTATTGGATCCTGCGCACGCACCGGGAACAGGGACAGTGGACTGCGGCGGTATTACATCTAAAGAGCTGCTGGCTTCCATTCACGAAATCGCTCGTTCGGAAGTTAACGTGGTTGGTTTCGATTTAGTGGAAGTAGCTCCAATCTACGACCATTCCGAAATGACAGTGAACACTGCTAGTAAGCTTATTCGCGAAATGATTTTAGGCTGGGTGAAATAAACTTTCGTGCGTAGAAACTAATAGTTTGTTTGCGTCGAGCAACTAGAACCTCTAAATATTAAATAGAAGGAAGTGGCCTAACAAAACGGGTTCACTTCCTTTTTTGTTCATAATAGAATCAAGCCTTGGAAAATTAAAGAGACGATCTGGTTATTCAACATCTCATAAAATCAGGATACACCTCGTTTGCACCTTGATTAAATTAAGGAGATTATCCTATAATAAGAAGGTTATATAATTGAAATAAAGGGGCTGTCCGAGCGGTGAGCGATGTAGGAACTGATGTAAAAATCAAACTTGTTTCCTCGATTATTCCAACAGAGGGCGAGCAAGAAACATATGAAATGTGGCTGCAGGGGACCTTTATAGAAAAGTCGGGAACACACTATTTACGGTATGAAGAGATGCAGGACGATCAATTGATTCGTACGACGGTCAAGCTGACAAATGATCAGGCTTTCATTATGCGTAATGGCGCTGTCAATATGCGGCTGCCGTTAAATACGACACAGCCGGAACGTGGGCGGTATGAAAGCCAATTTGGCTTAATTCCCCTCATGACGGAAACAAATCAATTATTTTATGAACGATTAGAGACTGGCGGTCAATTCAGAACGCAGTATGAGTTAATCATCGACGGGTCTTCAGTCGGGAATTATACATTAGAAATAAATTATACGGAGGTATAGCAATGAACGCTGTAGAGCAATTACAACAACAAATTAAAGAAGCGCTTGCTGTGGCTGCTGTCCAGGCAGGACTAGTAGAAGCCGAAGCGGAGCTGACGATTCATCTAGAAACACCAAAGGATAAGGCGAATGGCGACTTCGCAACAAACCTGGCGATGCAATTAACGAAAGTGGCAAAAAAACCACCTCGTGCTATTGCAGAAGCAATTCTTGAAAATCTAGATACAGCGAACACGGATATCGAAAAAGTAGAAATCGCTGGTCCAGGATTCATGAATATTACGGTTCGCAAAGATTTCCTTGCCGGCGTAGTAAAAGCGGCATTTGAGCAAGGAGAAAATTATGGTCGCTCAAACGCAGGAAATGGTGAAAAAGTACAGGTGGAGTTCGTATCGGCGAACCCGACAGGCGACCTGCATTTAGGGCATGCCCGCGGCGCTTCAGTAGGCGATTCTTTATGTAATGTAATGGACTTTGCAGGTTATAATGTATCTCGTGAATATTATATTAATGATGCAGGTAACCAAATTAATAACTTGGCGTATTCATTAGAAGCCCGTTATAAACAAGCATTAGGCATGGACGCAGAAATGCCTGAAGACGGTTACCATGGTCAAGATATTATTGAAATTGCAGCAGAGCTTGTAAAAGAATTCGGTGCTGATATGCTGGAAAAGTCCGATGAGGAGCGTTTTACATTCTTCCGTGAGCATGGTTTACGTTTGGAGCTTGCGAAGCTTCAAAAAGACTTACAAAACTTCCGTGTAGAATTCGATGTATGGTATTCAGAAACTTCCTTATATAAAAACGGTAAAATTGAAGTGGCATTGGAAAAATTACGTGAAAATGGTCATGTGTTCGAAGAAGAAGGTGCTACATGGTTCCGCTCGACAACATTTGGTGATGATAAAGATCGCGTATTAATTAAAAATGATGGTTCATTTACGTATTTGACACCGGATATTGCTTATCACGAAGACAAATTACGTCGTGGTTTCGATAAACTGATCAATATTTGGGGCGCAGATCACCACGGCTACATCCCGCGTATGAAGGCAGCAATTGAAGCGCTTGGCTATGATCGTGATACATTGGAAGTAGAAGTTATTCAGATGGTACAGCTGTACAAAAACGGCGAGAAGTTTAAAATGTCAAAACGTACAGGAAATGCTGTGACAATGCGTGAGCTAGTTGAGGAAGTAGGTCTTGATGCAGTACGTTACTTCTTCGTGAAAACAGCGGGCGATTCACACATGGACTTTGACCTTGATTTAGCGGTATCACAATCAAACGAAAATCCTGTGTATTATGCACAGTATGCACATGCTCGTATTAATTCGATCCTGCGTTCAGCAAGTGAACAAGGCTTTGAAGCTTCCTTAGAAAACCTTGAATTATTGACAGCAGAGAAGGAAGAAGATGTACTGAAAAAAGTGGGCGCATTCCCACAAATCGTGGCAGATGCAGCAAAACACCGTACACCGCACCGTATTGCCAACTATATTCAAGATTTAGCCGCGACGTTCCACAGCTTCTACAATGCAGAAAAGGTTATCAATGTAGATAATAAAGAGTTAACGGAAGCTCGTCTTGCATTAATTACTTCTGTGAAGACAACATTAGCGAATGCATTGAAGTTAATTGGTGTAAGTGCGCCAGAAAAAATGTAAGTAATACTATTGTTCAAACATAACAGCACACGATAGTTTTGTTCCAACAAACGGTAAAGCTCTGTGCAGTTCCACATTAAAAGGCTGTCCCTTTAAAGGGAGCAGCCTTTTTTCTTGTAGAATCTTTCTTTTCACGAGACAATAAAAGAAAGTCCTTGATTGTAGATGAAAGGAAAGATCGGTATGACAAAATCATTATTTTACAAAAAAGAATTACACGCTCGCTGGGACGGAATATTAGAAAAGCAACGACCGCAATTTGAACAATATGCCCCGCAAATTGGAGATGAAGGGCAATTTCCTTATGAAAATCTGCAGCTGCTCCGCGAGATCGGCTATACAAAGCTCACTCTTCCAAAGGATTTGGGCGGGGAAGGGTATCGCGTCTATGATACATTGCTTGTGCATGAAAAGTTAGGGAGCCTTGATGGAAGTACAGCGCTAATTGTTGCATGGACACTTATGATGGTTGGAGAGCTGTATGAACATCGTTATTGGAGTGAAGACCAGCTGGATGCCTTTGCCAAGGAAGTGAACAGCGGCGCCATTATAAACCGTGCCGTAAGCGAATTCGCCATGGGAAGTCCGGCACGTGGCGGAAAGCCAGCGTCTGAAGCGATATATGATGGTAAAGAGTGGGTTGTAAACGGCCGCAAAAACTATACGACCGGCTCGTATGGGCTCGATTATTTTCTGACAGCCGTATGGATTGAAGAACAGCAGCAAACGGGCTATTTCCTTATTCACAAAGACACACCAGGCGTTTCAATAGAAGAAAACTGGGATGTCTTGTCGATGCGGGGGACAGGAAGCCATGATTTAGTTCTTGAAAATGTTCATCTTCCGCAGGAGGCATTAGTCGAACTTGCCTCTGACCGGGCACATTTAACGAACAATGGATGGCTGCTATTAATTCCTGCAACGTATTTAGGGGTTGCTCAGGCTGCTAGAGATTACGCTGTACAATTTGCTAAAACGCATTCCCCAAATAGCATTAAAGGAACGATTGCCCAGCTGCCGAATGTCCAGACGCTAATAGGCGAAATGGATTTAGAGCTGGCAAAGGCTCGTTTTGCCTTATATGGGGCGGCGGAGGCCTACGATGACAAAGAGCGCAGAAATCAGTTGACGAACGAATTAAGCATAGCAAAATCGATCGTTACAAATGCAGCACTTATAATTGTGGATAAAGCAATGCGGCTTGTAGGAGCAAAGAGTCTGCAGCAGTCCTGTCCGCTGCAAAGATATTATCGTGATGTACGGGCAGGTCTACACAATCCGCCAATGGATGATATTACAATCCAGAAGCTGGCAGACAGCGCATTGAAGTGAAGTTTTCAGAAAACTCCCCTTTTCAAATAGCAGTTTTGAGCTATAATAAGACATGTTGAATAATTTGATAAGCAGTAAAGGTTCCTTGCTGTCTGCAAGGATAAAAGGGAAGTCGGTGCAAATCTGACGCGGTCCCGCCACTGTAAATGCTAGCCTATCTGTATAGCCCACTGAGCAATCGGGAAGGGGGAGATTGGTGCTGATGCATAAGCCAGGAGACCTGCCTTTACAAATCCCAAGACTACCTACGAGGATAGGAAAGCTGGCTTTTTACAAGTGTACCGTTACATGTAGTTTTTAGCCTTTTTCCAAGTCTCTCGAATTAGTCGGGGGGCTTTTTTGCGGATAGAAAAGCAGACGTTTTAGAGGGGCTCACATAAGAAAAGGCAAGATCCTGAGCTATGTTGGTTGAGATGTATCTTCTAAGGGAAAAATCGATCCAGTCAGGGCCGGTTCGACTAGTAGGAACAGAGCCCTTTTACAGTAGAAGGAGGAAAAGAAAATGAAGAAATTTTGGCAGCTTGCTGCAACGAGCATCCTGGCACTCAGTGTACTGATAGCCTGTGGAGATGAAGCAGAACCGAAGGAACAAAATGAGACAGCACAAAGTGAGGAAAGTACGGCAGGTACATTCCCGGTAACAGTAGAAGATGCCCTAGGGAAAGAAATAACATTAGAGGAAGCGCCGGAGCGCATTGTCTCACTGACACCTTCTAATACAGAGATCTTATTTGGCTTAGGCCTGGATGAAGAGATTGTCGGTGTTAATGATAACGACAATTACCCGGAGCAGGTAAATGAAAGAACACGGGTAGGCGGTACCGAATTCAACATAGAAACGATTATTTCGCTTCAGCCAGATGTGGTATTTGCCCATGAATCAAGTATGTATGCACTTGAGGGAGCAATCGGCCAGCTGGAGGACTCAGGTATCAAGGTATTTGTAGTAGAGGATGCTGCCAGCTTTAATGAAACATACGAAACAATTGAAGAGGTGGCGGCTTTAACAGGTAAGGAAGCCGAGGCAGAAGACGTCATTGCCTCTATTAAAGAAAAGCTTGCGGAAATCCAGAAGAAACTAGAAGGTGTTGAGCCAAAGACAGCCTTTATGGTAGTAGGCGTTGCACCGGATATTTATGTAGTCGGGCAAAATACGTTCATGAATGAGATGCTGAAGGTTATTAATGTGGAAAATGCTGTAAAGCAGGATGGATGGCCAATGTATAGTCCGGAAGAATTCGTTGCCGCTGACCCGGATTCTCTTTTGTTCACATACGAAGGGAACGATGAAGTTATTAAAAATAACCCAGCCTTTTCTGTTATGAAGGCTGTCCAAAATAATAATATGACGGTGGTAGACGGGGACACAACAAGCCGCCAAGGCCCGCGTATTGCTGAAGGCGTAGAATCAATAGCAAAAGCAGTTTACCCAGAGGTATTTAATGACTAAAAAATATGTAGCGGCTTATATCATTTCAGCCGTTATATTGCTTGTTAGTATATGGTGCGGAGTATCGATTGGCTCGGTCTCCGTGCCTCTTTCTACACTTTGGGATGCGGAATCGAATCCGACGGCCTATAGTATATTGTGGAATATCCGGATGCCGCGCGTTATGCTGGCTGCGCTGGTTGGTGCCTCGCTTGCAATTGCAGGTGCTGCTTTTCAGGGGCTGTTGAAAAACCCCCTTGCGGATCCTTATACATTAGGCATATCCTCTGGTGCTTCTGTCGGGGCAGTATTTACGCTGTTTTTCGGTGTTTCCGTTCCAGTATTGGGTTTCTTCACCTTGCCCATTTTTAGTATGATCGGTGCGTTTGTTACGATGATGGTTGTCATGGGATTTGCGAGAATAGTGGATCGCACGATGAAGATGGAAACAATGATTTTGACCGGTATCATATTCAGCTCATTTTTAGGCTCCTGCATTTCATTAATGATTGCCTTGACGGGGGAGGAATTGCGGTCGATTATGGGCTGGCTGTTAGGCAGTGTCTCAATGAGAGGCTGGCCTTACGTGAAGATGATTATTCCTTTTGTTATCCTCGGTACGATTATTCTATGGCTGAACCGCCGTGAACTCAATGCCATGATCTACGGGGAAGAGCGTGCCAAATACCTCGGCGTCGATGTAAAGCGAAGCAAGTATTTTATTTTGATCGGCGGCTCAATGCTGACAGGTGCCGCAGTCGCCGTCTCGGGTACAATCGGGTTTGTCGGACTGGTCGTTCCGCATATGGTACGTATGATAGTAGGGACGGATCATCGCCATCTGCTTCCGATTGCATTAGTAAATGGAGCGAGTTTACTAGTCATTTGCGACCTGGTATCCCGGACGGTCATCGCACCGACCGAGCTGCCAGTAGGTGTTATTACATCCTTCATAGGAGCACCTGTATTCGCTTATATTTTCTTCAGACAGCGAAAGGGGCGGATGGCATAAATGCTGAAGGTTGAACATATTTCAGGTGGATACAATCATGTGCCGGTTGTTCAGGACGTATCTTTCAATGTGGGAAAAGGAAAGGTGCTTGGTATTCTTGGTCCAAACGGCAGTGGTAAATCTACTCTTCTGAAGCTGATTAGCGGTATCATCGAACCAACTGCGGGCAGTGTCTCTATAGATGAAAAGCCGCTGAAATCCTTTAGTCCCAAAGAGCTGGCAAAGAAAATGGCCGTATTACCCCAGCTGCATGCAAATGCTTTTTCGAATTCTGTCTATGATACTGTCTCGCTTGGACGCTATCCTCATCAGAAGGGATTTTTCTCTGCGTGGTCGAAAATAGATGAACAGGCTGTCGAAAGGGCAATGGGGCAGACAGGCGTCACGCAGTACCGAGAGACAATGATGGAATTTCTATCTGGCGGAGAGCAGCAGCGCGTATTTATCGCCCAGGCACTTGCACAATGCTCACAGGTGCTGCTGCTGGATGAACCGACAAATCATCTTGATATTTCTCATCAGAAGCAGCTTTTGGATATGATTAGAAAAGAAGCGACAGAAAGCGGTCTGACAGTTGTATCGATTTTTCATGACATCAATCTGGCGTCCCTCTACTGCGATAGCCTCCTATTGATGGAAAAGGGGAAAGTAAAGGCATACGGGGACCCGCATGAAGTTGTCCTGCAGGAACAAATTGCTGAAGTATACGGAGCTGAAGTATCGACATACGCCCATCCAGAAATACCGAAGCCGCAGATTACAATGATGCCCGAGCAGGCGGGTGAACGGCAGGCGTTTGTCTTGCCGGAGCAATTTTGTATTGCGGAGGAATATGTCCGGCTTGATACAAACTTGCCGTTAAAGGTCATTTCATCGGCTGTGCATAACGCTGGGATGGGCTGGTACAGTACATTATTAAACAGGTCCATTCCAGAGGATTACAATATAGACAACGTAAAGGGAGAGACACTGCAGTTTTTGAAAGACAACGGGTTTTCTCCAACAAATACGGTCGTCATGCTGACAGCAGTAGCCTCAAAGTTAGCGGCCATTCGTTCCTTCCAAAACAGCCATTGCAGTATTACAGTAGCAGTAACAGCTGGTGTCGGCAATGCGGTAGATGTTACCCGCACATATGAGCGCAACGATAATACTCATATTGGCACAATTAATACATGGGTGATTATTAATGGGAAGTTATCGGATGAAGCATTTTTCCAGGCAATGATTACGGCAACCGAAGCAAAAACGAAAGCGCTTGCTGAGGAAGATATCCGAGATGTTCATACGGGCACTATCGCGACCGGTACAGCGACGGACAGTCTGTTAATTGCAGCTACGCAGCAAGGAGAGGAGATGCCGTATGCTGGTCCCATTACAGAAGTGGGCAAGTTGATCGGACAGGGTGTATTTGAAACAACTGTTCAGGCAATCAGGCAGTATAAGCAGACAAAAATAAATGGAAACGGGTGATGAATGTGAAGCTTTACACAAAAACAGGCGATACAGGGAAAACAAGCATTATTGGTGGACGTGTCGATAAGGATCATGTACGTGTGGAAGCATACGGAACAATCGATGAGCTGAATTCTATCATTGGCAAAGCGATGACAGAGCTTGATAAGAAATTGTTTGAAGATATTCTGCAAGATTTAGAAGCAATTCAGCACGAACTATTTGATGGCGGCGGTGATTTGGCGAATGTCATGAAGGAACGTCATTATAAGTTGACGGAAGCCCCGATTGCAGTGTTAGAAGAGCGGATTGATAAGCTTTCGGAAGAAGCACCGCCGCTGAAAAGGTTTATTTTGCCGGGAGGTTCGCCAGCAGCAGCGACGTTGCATATGGCACGAACAGTTGCCCGCCGTGCTGAGCGTCAGACGGTCACATTAATGCGTGAAATTGAAGATGTATCACCTGTTGTCCAAAAGTATTTGAACCGTTTATCAGATTATTTATTTGCTGCTGCACGTGTAGTGAACTTCCGACTAGGGTTGACGGATATTGAATATATAAGAGGCAGTGACGTATTTAGATAGTATTGATAGAATAGCAAAAAAAGGTGCCGGCGACGGGTGTGTCGATTGGCACCTTTTTTGCTATCCATACTAGTTGGTCGGCCCTTCCTTTAATTGAATGGTAATAGGGTCCATCTTTTCAGTTGGTGCTGCTAGACCCGAGCCGTCCACATAATTGATTGCCGGTGTAAGTGTCAGCGACGTGATATCTTCCGATAGGGTATACAATGAAAGAGTAAAATCATAGCCATGGCCATCTTGTGAAACAATACCGCTGCCGCCATGCAATTCGTGTGTTCTGCCCAAATTGTCCGTTGCCTCAGTGATTCTAATCATTGAATGAGGCCACTGTGCAAGAACGGAAGGAGCAATTTGAAACTCGTAGTTCAGTACCGCCGTTAAATCAGAATAAGTAATCGACTCAATCGTTAATTTGCTGCCGTCAAGCTCTGAGCTTTCTGCCAATGTCTTCGTCGTTGTCTCCAGTCTAGGGACTTTGAACTCAAATGACCAGTCTCCCTCAATAGGCAAACCGATTTCCCCGTTTGTTATAGACTGCGGATTCCACTGTACAATTGCTTCCTGAGGGGCTTCTTTATCAAAATGAGGGGTTACTTCTTCAAACCCGATATATGTTGTTTCATTGATCTTTTTAAGACTGCTCCCACCAGCTATGCTGCTTGCCTTGGCATTTTTAAGGGCCGGCATATTTCCGATTAAAGGGTATTCCCCCAAGTCATAAGTTGTATTAATGGCAAATGTAATCATGATAGTTGTCCCGTCATAAACAGCGTTTTCAATCATCATATCGATTCCATTACTTGACTGAATATCCCCAATGACAGTAGATAGTTCCTCATATTTTTCTGGAATAAAGTCCTGATCGACAAATGATACGATATTTTGAATGAACGGTAGCTGGCTTGCAATCGAAGGCAGCGTAAAGTAGCTCGTTGTTACAAGCATGACACCTGCTGCAGCAGCTGCCACCCAAGTTTTCATTCTCCGTTTCTTTCTTTTAGACCCTCCCAGCACAGCCTGTTTGATTTTTTTTGTTTGTATATCAGTAAGCGGCTTTTCTTCTAACAGTTCGATATCAAGATCGAGCCACTTTTGTAAGTCGTCCTTCATACGAGTCGCTCCTTCAGTTGTTTATTCTGCGCTAGCTTTCTGCGTCCGCGGTAGAGCCGGTTGTCAATAGCCGTAATTGTCATGCCGAGTCTCTCGGCAATCTCCTGACTGGACAGCTCAAGGAAGTACTTCATCATAAAAATATTCCGATCGGTTTCCGGTAACTCACTTATTGCTAACAGCACAGTATTCTTCTGTTCCTTCTCAAGCAGGAGCAGCTGAATGTCGGACGCTGCAGCTTGTTCCTGCAGTTGTTCATCTGCTTGCTCCCGGGCCTGTCGTTTCTCAAGCTTCCGGTATAGATCGATAGCCTTGAACTTGGCAATCGTACCAATCCATTTTTTAAAGTTTTCTGCCTCGCCTGAAAATTGAGCAGCATTTTGCCAGATGCTTAAAAACACGTCGTTTACACATTCATCCACAGCATGTTTGCCGTAATCTGAAAGAATATGATAGCTGATGGCATGAACAAGCCCGCCATAGCGTGTGATAATGAAATCCAGAGCTGCCTCATTACCATTTTTCAGATACCTTATAAAATTGCGTTCATTACAGTTCATAGATGATCTCCTTATTTATAGTGAGACAACGTTAAAAAGTATTGGTGATTTTTAATTTGTCATCCAAACATAAGTACTTTTTTTAATCAACAACAAAGTTTAACATAGTCAAAATGAAAAAGCTTTTTCACTTATTACAACGAAACGCTCTGTATGTATCTCTTATCAATGAAGAAGATTTATTAGAAAGTTTTTCACAGCAAACATTAGCCAGTTATTGGACTATTCTATTAGAAAGAAAAAATACGGCATTTATATAGCGGCTGTTTTAGCAGGCTTTCGCGCATGTGGAATTTTGAAGGGAAGGGTATTCTCGAAAAAACACCTAATTTCTCTAAATAAAAAGAATTTCGTCGTAATTTTATGCGAAATTTTCTGACGTTTAGCAGGAAAACTGTTGACTGAATGCTCATTCATTATTACAATAAGGCTAACAGTATTAATATGGAAATATAACTTTACGTAGTAAGCGTTTAGACGTTGGGCAGTGAAAGGAAGGGGGAGCTGCTGAATGTCTTGCTTACAAAAAGGGGGAGCATGTAGTGAATGCACTATTAATTGTTAACTGGGTAGCTACTATCGCTGTTATTTTATATGCATTAGGCTTGTTCGCATATCTATTAAAAACGCGCTATCAGTTCATTCAGTTGGGGAGAAAAGAAGATTTTGATACAAAGCTAGGGGAACGTATCGGTGATTTAATAGAAAAAGTATTTGGGCAATCGAAACTATTAAAAGATAAAAAGATGGGCTTGATTCATGTTTTCTTCTTCTATGGTTTCTTAATGGTCCAGTTCGGTGCTATTGATTTAATTTGGAAGGGGTTAGCACCAGGCTCTCATCTGCCGCTTGGCGGATTGTATGGCTTCTTCACTTTCTTCCAGGAGATCGTGGCTGTTGTCATTTTAGTAGCAGTAATCGGTGCATTCTACCGCCGTTATGTAGAAAAACTTGCGCGGTTAAAGCGTGGATGGAAAAACGGACTCGTATTAATTTTTATTGGCGGATTAATGACATCTACACTTATCGGCAATGGAATGAGTTTAATTTGGCATGACCACAGCTTCAATGGCTATGAGCCTGTTGCATCTAGCATCGCCGCTATTTTTGGCTTCCTGCCGCCAACAGCAGCAGCTGTCATTTTCTATATGATGTGGTGGGTACATTTATTGATTTTATTAACATTCCTTGTTTATATCCCGCAAGGAAAGCACTTCCACTTGATTACAAGTATCGTCAATGTTGGGGTAAACCGCTTGGATCGCCGCGGTACACTTAAGCCGGTTGACTTTGCAGCGCTTGAAGAAGCAGAGGACGAGGATGATATGCCGGCACTTGGAGTTGGTAAAATCCAAGACTTTACGCAAAAGCAGCTGCTGGATTTGTATGCGTGTGTAGAGTGCGGACGCTGTACGAATATGTGTCCTGCAACAGGAACAGGGAAAATGCTTTCACCAATGGATTTACTTGTGAAAATGCGTGATCATCTAACATTTACAGGCGCTGTTGTGACAAAGCAAAAGCCTTGGGTGCCGTTCCAATTTTTCAACAACACAAAGGGCAACCAGCTGGCAATGGCTGCAGGCGCTGAAGGTGCGGTTATTGAAGATATTTATAGCCCGTCCTTAATTGGAGATGTCATTACGGAAGAAGAAATTTGGGCTTGTACGACTTGCCGTAACTGTGAAGACCAATGTCCGGTGATGAACGAGCACGTAGACAAAATTATTGACCTTCGTCGTTATTTAACGATGACAGAAGGAAAAGTAAATCCGGATGCACAGCGTGCAATGACAAACATCGAACGTCAAGGAAATCCTTGGGGACTTAATCGTAAAGAGAAGGAAAACTGGCGCGACATTGATCCATCTATTAATATTCCAACAGTGAAAGAAGCGAAGAAATCTGGTGAAGGCTTCGAGTACTTATTCTGGGTTGGTTCGATGGGATCATTTGATAATCGCTCACAGAAAATTGCCCTGTCATTTGCCCGTCTACTAAACGAAGCAGGTGTAAAATTTGCGATTTTAGGTAACAAAGAGAAAAACTCTGGTGATACACCTCGCCGTTTAGGAAATGAGTTCTTATTCCAGGAGCTGGCGACAGCTAATATTGATGAATTTGAAAAAAATGACGTGACGAAAATTGTGACAATCGATCCGCATGCATATAACATTTTCAAAAATGAATATGGCGATTTTGGCTGGCACGGGGAAGTATATCACCATACAGAGTTGCTGTACGATCTAATTCAGCAAGGGCGCTTAACGATGAATCATCGTGTTGAAGAAACAATCGTATTCCATGATTCATGCTACCTTGGCCGTTACAATGATGTATATGATCCGCCGCGTGAAATCCTAAAAGGTATTCCAGGTGTAACACTTGTCGAAATGGAACGAAACCGTCAGGATGCAATGTGCTGCGGAGCCGGCGGCGGGCTGATGTGGATGGAAGAACACGTAGGTAACCGCGTGAATGTAGCACGTACAGAACAGGCATTAAAAACAGATGCCTCTGTTATTTCCTCCGGCTGTCCGTACTGCTTAACAATGCTGCAGGATGGTACAAAGGCAAAAGAGGTAGAGGACCAAATTGGTACGTATGATATTGCCGAGTTATTAGAGCGCGCTGTGTTCGGCAGTGGAACACCGGTAGAGGAAGAGCCTGTGGAAGAAGTAGTGGAGGAAACGGAAGAAGAACTTTCTCCTATTCAGGCAGTAAAAGAAGTAAAGGCTGAAAATAAAGAGTCAGCACCTTCTACGGAAATCCAGGCAGCAGAAGAAGCAGTTGCAACGACTGAAGGAATTGAATCAGCAGAACTCAATCAAGCGGAGCTAGATGTAACGGAAATTTCTTCAGAAAATAAACCGAATGCATAAAAACAACTGAAACCTATCTAATTTCAGCCTAGTAAAAACGAAGCTGCTAAACACAAGCAGCTTCGTTTTTGTGTTTTATAGAAATGATAAATGAGGGATTATGCTCTTAATGTATAGTTTCACTTCCTATCAGCAGTACCATAGAAAAAGATGAACCAGAGTAAGGTTCATCTTTTTATTTTAAAGCGAGTTTTTATCCCAGCCCTACATTATTATTTTATTTTAAATTTTTTTGTCTGTCCGCTCGTTATAGGCCGTCCATTAGCAGCTTTGATCTTCTTTGTAATAACAAGTGTATAAGATTCTCCAGATAAATAACCTTTTGCAGGTGCATGAACGGAAACCTTTTTCTGATCGACTGTAAATGTTACACCCTCTACATGTTCTCCTTTTGCATCCAAAACGTAGACTGTATGATCATTAATGGAACGCGGGTCTACTGCTTGGTTGAATGAAATGGTCCAGGATTTGTTTTTAGCATAAGATTTCATAGGCCCCGGCTGGATCATCGTCAGTGTGTAGGAATACTTCTCGAAGTTAGGACTGTGAGCCACAATGTTTCCGGTTTCTTGTACATCCATAAAATTAGTTGCCTGCTTTAATTCCCCTACACGTTCTCCTGTTACAGGATGGTAGGCAAGTGAGGGAGTATGTTGATCAAAGCTGTGCAAAAGTACATAGTCTTTTAAAATTGTCAGCAAATCCTGCTTTTGTTCGGTCCGTGCAAATTTTTGACCTAGACCATACCCTTCTTGAAATAGATAAAAAGATTCATCTGTCATCAAATAAGAAGGGTATTCATAGCTTGATGAGTAGGCTGCCTTACTGTCAAGAGGAACAGTATTCATCTGCATTGTATCCAAGTTCAGAAGCATGTACTGTTGATCATGAATGAAAGCAAAACGGTTTCCTGTTGAGAAAAAGTCATACTCCAATTCATTTTGAGCAAATTCTATCTCTCTAACAATTTTCCCCTGCGCATTAAACTCAATAAAACGGTGAGTCATCTTCGTTTCATCTGTTTGATCGACTGAATTGATATACATCATGTAACGGTCGGGTTTAGTAAAATCGATTTTTTGATAGGATGCTATATTGAGATAACGCTCCCATTCATAAACAAAAACTGAAACGAAGTTCACAATATGGTTGGCTGGAAAGTTTGGCTTTACTGTTACTGTCCGGTCGATATTGCGTGTATTGTCCTGTATATGAATATCGACTGTAGCTGCCTCAGGACAGAAAGCTTCCCCGGCACATGGTGTCAGCACCGGGCGTTCATATTTTGCAGGAGGAAAGGAGAGCTCTTCGCCGCTTTTCGTAAATCCAAGGATTGGCTCAAGGCTTTCGCTATTATAAAAAAGGAATTGCTCCTCTACGATTTCCCAATAAACGATTTCTTCAAAAGAAGAAGAATATGACTCTTTTTCAAGAGACCAAAGAATCGTTAAGTTTTCGTCATATAGTATCAGTTTTTTTGCAGCGGCATCATAAAATAATAAATATGCCTGTCCGTCTTTTGCTTTGAACGGAAAGACATTTCCGCTTTTCAGCAAAACTTTTTTGATAATTTTCCCATTCTTTCGATCCAGCTTATAAAAATCAAATAATAACTGATCCTCATCTGCTGTAAAGCTAATAGCTAATAAATCTCCTAAAGATGTAGGCAGCGATGCATACAGGCTATAGTCAAAAGTGCGTTGCCACTGCTCATTGAAGCCGATTTCTGTTTTTGCACTGGCAGGTATATCGAAGCTGCATAAAACAAAGCAGCAAATTAAAAGTGAAACGATGCGTTTCATTTCCATCCCCCTAAAATTGTCATACAATCAATATAGCAAAAATATCCAGATTTTAAGCATCAAAAATTATGAAATTTAAAAAATACAAAAACCAATTGAAAATCTTCTAACTATTTAGTATATTTTTTATATAACAATGATTTTGTTATTTTTTTGCAATAATACTGAGCGAGCGTTCAGTCGGCGAAAATCTTTTCAGAAGATCAATCGAAACAAAGGGGTGTTGTTGATTGAATAGAACAGTTATTTTAGATGGTGCTCGTACACCATTCGGTAAGTTTGGCGGTGCACTGGCAAGTCTGCAGGCAAGTGATTTAGGCGGTATTGCCATCAAGGCAGCATTGGAAAAGTCAGGTGTTCAGCCTGCAGAGGTGCAGGAAGTTATTTTCGGGACAGTACTGCAGGCAGGTCAGGGACAGATTCCTTCTAGACAGGCAGCAAGCAAGGCTGGTATTCCTTGGAATGTCAAAACAGAAACGATCAACAAAGTATGTGCATCTGGCATGCGCAGTATAACACTCGGCGATCAGCTCATTCGTTTAGGGGACGAAGAGGTAATCATTGCTGGAGGAATGGAATCCATGTCTAACGCACCGTATTATTTGCCAAAAGGCCGCTTTGGTTTGCGCATGGGAGACGCAAGCATAGTGGATGGCATGGTGTATGATGGGCTTTCCTGCTCGTTTGATCCAAAGCATGTGCATATGGGTACTTACGGTAATTCAACTGCAGATGAGTTTCAGATTTCACGACAGCATCAGGATACATGGGCAGAACGCAGCCATCGACTAGCGGTACAGGCGGCAGAAAAGTTTGCGGAGGAAATCGTCTCTGTAGAAATTCCGCAGCGGAAAGGCGAACCAGTTGTTGTCGGTTCAGATGAAGCAGTTCGACCAGACACAACTGTGGAAACGCTTGCAAATCTTCGTCCTGCTTTTGGCAAGGAAGGGACGATTACTGCCGGCAATGCACCGGGCGTTAATGACGGAGCATGTGCTGTCGTTCTGATGAACGAAGAACGGGCAAAATCAGAAGGGCGTACGCCGCTCGCGACAATTTTGGCGCATACAGAAATTGCTGTGGAACCGAAAAATTTCCCGCAAACACCGGGCCTTGTTATTAATGCACTGCTAGAGAAAACTGGCAAGACGATAGAAGAAGTTGATTTGATTGAGATCAATGAAGCTTTCGCAGCGGTTGCACTAGTCAGCAATCAGATTGCAGGACTTGATGAAAATAAGGTGAATGTAAATGGCGGTGCGGTTGCACTAGGTCATCCAATTGGGGCAAGTGGTGCCCGTATTGTATTGACACTTGCTTATGAATTGAAACGTCGCGGCGGCGGTATCGGTATCGCAGCGATTTGCTCTGGTGGAGGTCAAGGGGATGCCATCATGATTGAAGTAGCAAAACAGGGGGATGGACAATGACAATTCAAACAGTAATGGTAATTGGTGCAGGTCAGATGGGTTCGGGCATTGCCCAGGTATGTGCACAGGCTGGATTCAATGTGAAGTTAAATGATATCAAGCAGGAGTTTTTTGAGCGCGGACTTGGCGTTATGACGAAGAACCTATCCCGCGATGTAGAAAAGGGACGTAAAACAGAAGAAGAGAAACAGGGGATTCTCGGACGTATTACAATGTCGCTTGACCTGCAAGATGCAGCAGATGTGGATCTTGTCATCGAAGCGGCTGTTGAAAACATGGAAATTAAGCAATCAATTTTCAAACAGCTTGATACGATTGCACCGAAACATGCTATTTTAGCAACGAACACATCAAGCCTGCCAATCACAGAGATTGCGGCTGTAACAGAGCGCCCGGAGCAGGTTATTGGCATGCACTTTATGAATCCGGTACCGGTTATGAAGCTTGTAGAGATTATCCGCGGGCTGGCTACTACTGATGAGGTTTATCAAGCAGTGGAGGAAATGACACGCAAGCTTGGTAAAACGCCGGTAGAGGTGAATGACTTCCCTGGTTTCGTATCTAACCGTATTCTTCTTCCGATGATTAACGAAGCAATTTATGCATTATACGAAGGGGTAGCGTCAAAGGAAGCAATTGATGATGTCATGAAGCTTGGTATGAATCATCCGATGGGGCCTTTAACATTGGCCGACTTTATTGGTCTTGACACTTGTCTTTCCATCATGGAAATTCTGCATGAAGGGCTTGGTGATTCGAAATACCGACCGTGTCCGTTATTACGTAAATACGTGGCAGCTGGCTGGCTGGGGAAAAAATCTGGGCGCGGCTTCTACGTTTACGAATAGGGGGACGTTCACATGGAACTTCGATTCACTGAAGAACAAGAAATGATGCGCCAAATGGTCCGGGATTTCGCCAAAACAGAAATTGAGCCATTCGTTGAACGAATGGAGCAGGGAGAGTTCCCACGGGAAATCTTGAAGAAGATGGGCGGCCTCGGCCTGATGGGAACGACAGCTCCTGAAAGTCTAGGTGGTTCGGAGATGGACTTTACTTCCTACATCATCGCAATTAACGAGCTTTCCAAAGTGAGCGCAGTTGTGGGAGTTATTCTCTCTGTACATACATCGGTAGGAACAAATCCAATTCTGTATTTCGGCAATGATATGCAAAAGCAAAAGTATGTACCGAAATTAGCAAATGGTGAATATCTTGGTGCCTTCTGTTTGACGGAACCAGGTGCCGGAAGTGATGCTGGATCATTGAAATCTCGGGCTGTAAAAGATGGTGAAAACTATATCATCAACGGTTCGAAAGTATTCATTACAAATGGGGGTGAAGCAGATGTGTATATTGTATTTGCTTCAACTAACCCAGAGCTTGGATCTCGCGGTATCTCAGCATTCATCGTCGAAAAGGGAACACCGGGGTTAATTATCGGAAAAGATGAGCACAAAATGGGGCTTCACGGTTCCCGCACAGTACAGCTGACATTTGACAATATGGTTGTTTCTGCTGAAAATCTGCTGGGTGCTGAAGGGGATGGCTTTAAAATTGCAATGAGCAATTTGGATGTCGGCCGTATTGGTATTGCTGCACAGGCATTGGGGATTGCTGAAGCAGCGCTGGAAGCAGCAGCAAACTATGCAAAAGAACGTGTACAATTCGGCAAGCCAATTGTGGCAAACCAAGGGGTGGCTTTCAAACTGGCAGATATGGCAACAGCTGTAGAGGCAGCGAGATTGCTCGTTTACCGCGCAGCCAATCTGCGTACTCAAGGACTTCCATGCGGAAAGGAAGCATCAATGGCAAAGTTATTTGCATCAAAAACAGCCGTTGATGTAGCAATCGATGCCGTGCAGATTTTTGGAGGTTACGGCTATACAGAGGACTATCCGGTTGAGCGCTATTTCCGTGATGCGAAAGTAACCGAGATTTATGAGGGGACATCCGAAATTCAGCGTATCGTCATTGGCAAGCATCTATTTAGTTAAGCAAAGGGACTATCATTATATAAATACATTGGGGAAAAGGGGATTTGTACAATGAACTTTCAACTGACAGAAGAACATGAACAATTACGGGAAATGATTCGAGATTTTGCAATCAATGAAGTAGCACCAACTGCAGCAGAGCGGGATGAAAACGAAGAATTTGACCGCGGCATTTTCGATAAAATGGCTGAGCTTGGTCTGACAGGTATTCCATGGCCGGAAGAATACGGTGGAGCAGGCTTCGACTATTTGGCATATTGTATCGCGGTAGAGGAATTATCCCGTGTATGTGCCTCAACAGGGGTAACGTTATCAGCACATACATCACTTGCAGGGTGGCCGCTTTACAAGTTCGGAAACGAAGAGCAAAAGCAAAAGTACCTTCGTCCAATGGCAGAAGGGAAAAAAATCGGTGCCTATGGTCTAACTGAACCGGGGTCAGGCTCGGATGCAGGCGGTATGAAAACTTATGCTGTAAAAGATGGAGACGACTATATTTTAAATGGATCAAAAATCTTCATTACAAACGGCGGGGTTGCAGATATCTATATTGTTTTTGCGGTAACAGATCCGGAATCAAAGCATAAAGGGACATCAGCCTTTATTGTCGAATCGGATTTCCCGGGCTTTTCTGTAGGGAAAAAGGAAAAGAAATTAGGAATTCGTTCTTCTCCAACGACAGAAATCATTTTTGAAAACTGCCGTGTTCCAAAAGAAAATCTTCTTGGCGCCGAAGGAGAAGGTTTCATCATCGCGATGAAAACATTAGACGGTGGACGTAATGGGATTGCTGCCCAGGCAGTAGGAATTGCACAAGGGGCACTCGATGCAGCAGTTGACTATGCAAAAGAGCGTGTACAGTTCGGCAAACCAATCGCAGCAAATCAAGGTGTGTCCTTCAAATTAGCTGATATGGCGACAGCGGTGGAAGCATCTCGTCTTCTTACTTATCAAGCAGCTTGGTTGGAATCAAATGATCTTCCATACGGAAAGGCCTCTGCAATGGCGAAATTGATGGCTGGGGATACAGCGATGAGCGTAACGACAGATGCTGTGCAGATTTTCGGCGGATATGGCTATACAAAAGACTATCCAGTAGAACGCTTTATGCGTGACGCGAAAATTACACAGATTTACGAAGGCACGCAAGAGATTCAGCGTCTTGTCATTTCGCGTATGCTGACAAAGTAATGCATGGCAAATAAAAAAATCCGTGTTGAAACATCGGTCAAAGATGCAAGCTTAATCGAAATCCGCAGACAACAGATTGTGCGTGCAGGTGTGAATCTGTTTCGGGAAAAGGGCTTTCATCGTGCAACGACAAGGGAAATCGCCAAAGCTGCAGGGTTTAGTATTGGAACATTATATGAGTATATCCGGACAAAAGAAGATGTCCTTTATTTAGTATGTGACAGTATTTTTAATGAAGTGACGAACCGCCTATCACGCTTTCCGACAAATGCTGGTACAATTGAGGCGCTTCAGGAAGCGATCAGCCAATATTTCCTGCTCATCGATGGGATGTTTGATGAATTCACAATTATGTATCAGGAAACAAAATCCTTGCCGAAAGAGGCTATGCAGTATGTATTAAGCAAGGAACTTGAAATGGTTGCCATCTTCGAAGAAATTTTAGCAGGATGTGTGAAGTCAGGGGTGCTGGAGCTTGATGAAAAGGAGCTGTTTCTAGCAGCAAATCATCTTGTTGTACAGGGGCAGTCATGGGCATTCCGTAAATGGGCACTCAAAAATCGCTATACAATTGAAGAGTACATTGAATTGCAGACGAATTTATTTTTACATGGCGTTTTGCATTTTAAGAAATAAGTAAGGCACCGTTAATTGCATACGCTTCGTGGCAATTAACGGTGCTGTTTAATTGCTGCCCGGTAAGGGGACCGGGATGGGAGATATTTCATAACAAAGGGGAGTTTCAATATGACAACAGAAGTAGAGACAAAAGTCGAGCAGCCAGTTGAAACGAAAGTAGAAGTATACAAACCGACACATCATGTCCGTTTTGTAACAGCATCAAGCTTATTTGATGGGCATGATGTGTCAGTTAACATTATGCGGCGTATTCTGCAATCGAGCGGAGCAGAAGTTATTCATCTAGGGCATAATCGTTCGGTAGAAGAAGTGGTGAATGCTGCTATTCAGGAAGATGCACAAGGGATTGCCGTATCAAGCTATCAGGGCGGTCATATGGAATACTTTAAGTACATGTATGACCTGCTGCGTGAAAAAGGGGCACCCCATATTAAAATCTATGGCGGCGGGGGTGGGGTAATCCTGCCGCGCGAAATCAAGGAATTACATGAATACGGTATTAATGGCATCTTTTCACCGGAAGATGGCCGGCGTCTTGGCCTGCAGGGAATGATTAATGAAAAGATGAAAGGGGCAGACTTCTCTACATTAAATGGTGACTATGTGGAAAAATTAGAGAAGCTGACGCCGGAATCACCAGAAATTTTAGCCAATTTAATTACAGCTGCCGAAACAGGCGGTGAAGGGGTAGCGGAACTGCTGAAAACAGCCCGCGCCAATACGAAAAAACCACCTGTTCTCGGTATTACAGGTACAGGCGGTGCAGGGAAATCCTCCTTGACAGATGAACTCATTCGCCGTTTCCTTCAGGAGTTTCCTGATAAACGCGTAGCAATTATATCGGTCGATCCGACGAAGCAAAAAACGGGCGGTGCGCTGCTTGGAGACCGTATCCGCATGAATGCGATCTTCAATAACAGAGTATACATGCGCAGTTTAGCGACACGCGGCTCCCGTACTGAGCTATCGGCCTCTATCGGTGATGTGCTGGATGTCGTTAAAGCAGCCGGCTACGATTTAGTGATTGTGGAGACGAGTGGCATCGGGCAAGGGGATGCAGAGATTACGAAATATACAGATCTTTCAATGTATGTGATGACAAGCGAGTTTGGGGCGCCAACGCAGCTTGAAAAAATCGATATGATTGACTACGCGGATCTTATTGCAATCAACAAATTTGAACGCAAAGGCTCTGAGGATGCTCTTCGCCAAGTGCAAAAGCAAATGCAGAGATCCCGCGAAATGTGGGATACGAATTTAGATGACATGCCGGTATACGGTACGATTGCCTCTCAATTCAATGATAAAGGAACAAATTCATTGTTTGCCGCTATCGTGCGTCTTATCAATGAAAAGTGCGGGTTTAATTGGGAAACATCCTACGAGCAATCTATCAAAACACAAAAACAGGATGTTATCATTCCAAACGACCGCCGCTACTATTTACGTGAAATCACAGATGCGGTACGCGGCTATCATAAAAGAGCAGCACAGCAGGTAGAGCTTGCACGCAGACTCTATCAATTAGAAGGAACGCTAAAACAGCTTCCGGAAGGTGAAGATGCGCTGATCGCCTCGATTAATTCATTAATTGAAGGAGTACGAGGAGAGCTTTCTACAGAATCGAAGAAAATCCTCGATAATTGGAAAGCATTGAAGGAAGCATATAGCGGCGATGAGTATGTGACGAAGGTGCGCGATAAGGAAATCCGTACGGTGCTTACGACAACCTCATTATCCGGGACGAAAATCCCTAAAGTAGCGCTTCCGAAATTCGAAGACTACGGAGAAATCCTGCGGTGGGTCTATGCGGAAAATGTACCTGGGTCATTCCCTTACACAGCGGGCGTATTTTCATTTAAGCGTGAAGGAGAAGATCCGAAGCGCCAGTTCGCAGGAGAAGGTACACCGGAGCGTACAAACAAACGCTTCCACTATTTATCAAAGGATGATGATGCAAAACGCCTATCAACGGCGTTTGACTCGGTAACGCTATACGGGGAAGATCCGCATATCCGACCTGATATTTACGGTAAGGTAGGAGAATCAGGAGTGAGCATTTGCACACTCGATGATATGAAAAAGCTATATGACGGTTTTGACCTGTGTGCGCCAAGTACATCTGTCTCAATGACAATTAACGGTCCGGCCCCAATCATTCTGGCAATGTTTATGAATACTGCGATTGACCAGCAGGTACGCAAACGCGAGGAAGAACTTGGCCGTCCTTTAACGGTAGAAGAGTTTACGGAGACACGTGAAAAAACGCTTCAAGTTGTGCGCGGTACAGTACAGGCAGATATTTTAAAAGAGGATCAAGGGCAAAATACATGTATTTTCTCAACGGAGTTTGCGCTGCGTATGATGGGCGATATTCAACAATATTTCATCGACCATAAAGTACGTAACTATTATTCTGTGTCTATTTCCGGCTATCATATTGCAGAGGCTGGGGCAAACCCGATTTCGCAGCTGGCCTTCACACTGGCAAACGGCTTTACTTATGTTGAGTACTATTTGAGCCGCGGCATGCATATTGATGACTTTGCACCGAATTTATCTTTCTTCTTCTCAAACGGACTCGATCCGGAATATACGGTAATCGGACGTGTGGCACGCCGTATTTGGGCAATCGTCATGCGCGATAAATATGGCGCGAATGAACGCTCGCAAAAGCTGAAGTACCATATTCAAACGTCAGGGCGCAGTCTGCATGCGCAGGAAATTGACTTCAATGATATTCGCACGACGCTGCAAGCTTTAATGGCACTGCACGATAACTGTAACTCCCTTCATACAAATGCGTACGATGAGGCAATTACAACACCGACAGAGGAATCCGTAAGACGGGCGATGGCCATTCAGATGATTATTACGAAAGAGCATGGGCTGACGAAAAATGAAAACCCGCTGCAGGGGGCATTTATCATCGAGGAGCTGACAGATCTTGTAGAGCAGGCAGTGCTCGATGAATTTGACCGCATTAATGACCGCGGTGGTGTGCTGGGGGCTATGGAAACACAGTATCAACGGGGTAAGATCCAAGAGGAATCCATGTATTACGAACATCTAAAACATTCAGGTGAGCTGCCAATCATTGGGGTGAACACATACCTAAACCCGAACCCGCCATCTGATGAGGATATTAACTCTATGGAAATCGCGCGCGCTTCCAAGGAAGAAAAAGATGCACAAATCACTAATCTTCAAGCCTTCCAGAAGCGTCACGCAGAAAAGAATGTTGAAGCGCTTAAACGCTTGAAACAGGCTGCAGTAACAGGCGGCAATATTTTTGCTGAACTGATGGAGACGGTAAAGGTAGCAAGTCTTGGGCAAATTACGCATGCACTATATGAAGTGGGCGGTCAATATCGACGCAATATGTAAGCAAGAAAAAAGATAGAAACACATCACATATGCTGCTGGATAGGGGCCGAGAGCTGCCCTATCTAGCCCGCCTCTTACTCGTTATTCCGACATACTTTTTACACGACGAGCCTACCAGAATTTAGTATACTGGATGTAAGGTCAACAAGGGAGGTGGCATAAGTGATATCACATGTAAAATATATCGTTATATTTTGTTGTCTAACAGCCACCTATTTCCTGTATAATGAACAATTAGCGTCGATTCCGCTATTGGTTTTGTCTGCGCTTTTCTTTTATATCGGCCTGAAAGAAATGTCGAAATTAAAAAACAATAAATGAAACTAGCATAGTACTATAATGTTTGTATATAATGGGTATTATGCTTAGGAAATGTAATAAATGAAGGGACGTGCACGATTTGAACTTTCGTGAAATGACAAAAGAACAATTAGCAGAAGAGTCGTTAATTGATTTAGCATACGCTTTTTTAGAAGAACGTAAATCTGCAATCTCATTTGCCGATCTAGTAAAAGAGCTTCAAAGCTTAAATGGCTTTTCAGATGAGGAAATGAAATCTCGCCTTGTTCAATTTTATACAGATATGAATATCGACGGCCGCTTTTTACTAAATCATGAGAATGGATGGGGTCTGCGTGAATGGTATAAAGTGGAGACGATTGAAGAAGAAACGGCTCCAACTGTAAAAGCACGCAAGAAAAAATCAAAAGCAGTTATCGATGATGAGGACGAAATCATCGACCTTGATGAAGATGATATCGTATTTGATGAAGACTTCGATGAATTCTCAGACGATGAAGATGAGGAAGAAATCGAAGAAGATGATGCGCTGGAATTTGTCGAGGAAGACATTGAGGATTTGGATGCGGAGATCGATGAAGAACTGATTCCTGAAGAGGAAGAAGAGTTCGTTATTGATGACGAGGAAGAAGAAGAAGAAGATCTTGATGAACTAGAAGACCTTGACGAGGAAGAAGAGAAATAATACTGGGAGTATGGGTGATGATGTTTTGCCCATACTTTTTTTGTTAGCAGAAATTTACCGTTTTATTATGGTGAGAAGCATATACGCGGTATGACTCTAAGGTGTAAGTGATCAGAAAGCATCCTTTTCAAGTAAAAGCAATGTCCACAGCCCTTCCGCTAAGGGTGTGACTATAGTTAATTAATTGAAACTGTATGCTGTGACAAGCCTTCAAGGTAAAAGTGCTTGACTTCTTTTTCACTTCCGTATAATCTTTTACTTGGGCTCCTTTAAAAAGGAGATTGACCGTATAAGTTATACGCTCCCTCTGCTAGTATGCAGGCGGGGCGTTTTTTATTTTTTATAGCAAAAGTTCGCAACGCAGGACAAGTTATTGCTGTTTCTAGCTGCTCTGTACTGAGTTTAAGGTTTGTGAATAGGGAGGGAATCCTTCCTACCCCTATTAAAAAAGGCATGATGAAGGCGCTTTTCAGTCGGCATATGCCTTTCCAATTTTTAAGGAGGAATTTAGAATGACAAAGTATATTTTCGTAACAGGTGGAGTGGTTTCGTCGCTTGGGAAAGGAATTGTTGCTGCATCTTTAGGGCGTTTATTAAAAAACCGCGGTCTTGAAGTAACAATTCAAAAGTTTGATCCATACTTAAACATTGACCCAGGTACAATGAGTCCATACCAACATGGTGAAGTATTCGTAACAGATGATGGTGCGGAAGCGGACTTAGATTTAGGGCACTATGAGCGTTTCATCGACATCAATCTAGGGAAACACTCAACAGTTACATCAGGCCGTGTATATCAATCTGTTCTGCAAAAAGAGCGCCGTGGAGATTACAACGGTGGTACTGTTCAAGTAATTCCTCATATTACAAATGAAATTAAAGATAGAATCCAACGCGCCGGCCGTGAAACAAATGCCGATGTAGTTATTACAGAAGTTGGCGGTACAGTAGGAGATATCGAGTCGCTGCCATTCTTAGAAGCAATTCGACAAATGAAAACGAACCTGGGCCATGAAAATGTAATGTATGTCCACTGTACATTAATCCCTTACATTAAAGCAGCAGGGGAAATGAAAACAAAACCGACACAGCACTCTGTGAAGGAACTGCGTTCATTAGGGATCCAGCCGAATATTATCGTTGTACGTACAGAACAGGCGATTTCACAAGAAATGAAAGATAAATTGGCATTATTCTGTGATGTACAGCCTCATGAGATTATTGAATCCCGTGATGCAGAGCATTTATATGAAGTACCGCTTAACCTGCACGCTCAGGATTTTGATGATATCGTGCTTGAGCACTTCGGTATTAAAGCGCCGGAAGCAGATATGTCTGACTGGAAAGAGCTTGTTGAAAAGGTGAAAAACCTGAAAAATAAAACACGTATTGCACTTGTAGGGAAATACGTAGAACTGCAGGATGCTTACATTTCTGTAGCAGAGGCACTGAAGCATGCAGGCTATGCATATGATTCTGATATAGAAATTGACTGGGTAAATGCAGAAAATGTAACAGCAGAAAACGTGGCAGAGCTGCTTGGACAAGCAGACGGTATTCTAGTGCCTGGTGGCTTTGGAGACCGTGGGGTAGAGGGGAAAATCGAGTCAATCCGCTATGCGCGTGAAAATGATGTACCTTTCCTTGGTATTTGCCTAGGTATGCAATTAGCGACAGTAGAATTTGCGCGTAACGTATTAGATTTACAAGGTGCACATTCAACAGAGCTGGATAAAGAAACACCATATCCAATCATTGATTTCCTACCAGATCAATCAGAAGATATTGATCTTGGCGGTACACTACGTTTAGGCTTATATCCATGTAAATTGAAAGAGGGATCTCGTGCGCGTGAGTGCTACAACGGAGAAGAGCTTGTGTATGAGCGCCACCGTCACCGCTATGAGTTTAACAATGAATTCCGTGAAGCAATGGAAGCGGCAGGCCTTGTATTCTCAGGTGTATCACCTGATAACAAGCTTGTGGAAATTATCGAATTGCCTGAGAAGAAATTCTTCGTGGCTGGTCAGTTCCACCCAGAGCTAGTATCTCGTCCACAACGTCCACAACCATTATTCCGCGAATTTGTAGGTGCGGCATTTAACAATCAAAAATAATTGTCCATCTGTGATGGAGACAGTAAATGAAAAAAGGTAGAGAAAACATTATGTTTTCTCTACCTTTTAGTGTATTTAGCCGGATTTTATCCCTAAATAATTCTAAAATTTTAAAAACCCCTGACAGTCCTTAACGGGAGTCAGAGGTGCGGAGTTTATAAAATTTTAGGCTTCTCAATTGAAAGATTATATACGGATTTTATGATACCTGACCCAAAGTTGATAATATCCCCTCGGCTGAATCTAGATATGAATGATACCCATTAACGTGGCAATAAATAGTAATACGATACTCAATCCCCACATCCAGAAGAATGAGAACTTCAGGTGCTTGCCCATTTCTAGCCCAGATAGTCCAAGTGCCAGCCAAACAGCAGGGGCAAGCGGTGATACAAATGTACCGACGATGTTACCGATGATCATCGCATAGGCTGTTGATAGAGAATCGATATCAAAAGAAAGACCGATTTGCTCAACAACAGGGAATAAGGCGAAATAATAAGCATCTGTACTAAGCAATAAATCAAAGGGTACTCCTAATATCCCCACGATAATATGAAGGTAGGAAGACATGAAGGAAGGTAGAATCTGTACTGCATCATTAGCGATTGCAGTCAGCATACCTGTCCCGTTCAAGATACCTAAAAACAGTCCCGCAGCAATGATAATGGAAGCCATTGTCAAGGCATTAGGAGAGTGTGCACGGATACGCTCCATTTGGGTGTCAGTGGAACGGTAGTTGATCGGCAATGCAATGGCGACACCGATTAAAAAGGCGAGCCCTGGCGGTATAATGCCAGATACCAATGTCCCGATTACGAGCACGGCAATGAGCGCATTGATCCAGAGTAGCTTTGGTCGTTGCAGGCTCTTGTCCACTTCCGATGAAACAACTCCTGTGGAGGAAGTGTCACCTTCATCTGAAGGAACCAATGTCCCAAATTGGCTGACGATACGCTTCTTCTCTCGGATACCAAAGAAAACGGCTAATAGTAGCATAAGGATGATTCCAATGATTTGTAACGGAATCAGCGGATACCAGAGTTTTGTAACATCCGTTTCTAATACAGACGCCACACGTCCTAATGGTCCGCCCCAAGGTATCATATTGACGATAGCAGCGGATCCGGCAACCAGCAAAAGTAACAAATAGGGATTCATCTTTAGACGAAGATATAGCGGTAATAATGCCGGGATTGTTAGTAAGAAAGTCGAAGCCCCAGATCCATCAAGCTGAGCTACAGCGGCAATCAAAACGGTAATGACAGTTACAACAATAATATTCCCCTTTGAAAGCGCAATCATTTTGTTAATCAGCGGGTCGAACAATCCTACATCTTGCATGATGCCGAAGAATATAATTGCAAAAATGAACATGACCGCGACATTGATAACTGAGCTTATGCCGGACTCGAAAAATCCTCCGATGTCTGCCAGGCTGAATCCTGCAATCAATGCACCGATAATTGGAGGGACGACCATAGCCACCAAGGGGGACACACGCCCGCTGATCAGAAGAACTACAATTACTAGAATTGTTAAAAATCCTATTATACTTAAACTCATTTCATTTTCTCCCCTTTATTTTTGATGTTTTTAGATTTTTCTAAAAGTAACATAATTATGATAAGGGGAGAATAATATGGTGATATTTTATATAAAGTTAATAATTTTAATTTTGTTCATAAGTTTCACGATATATATATTTCCGTTCTGGACGACCAACTGAGCCATAGATCAGTTTTGTTTCAAGAAATTGTTCAGCCACTAAATATTCAAGATAGCGCCGGGCAGTAGAGCGGCTTGTCCCAATTTCCTCACTGAGCCTGGAAGCAGTCATCTCCTCAAAGGTATTTTTCTCAAATAACGATTTCACAGATTGCAGCGTATGAAAATCGATTCCTTTTGCCATAGGCCCATGCTGTCCTTCTTTGAAAATAGGTAAAAATAATTCATCAACCTCTTTTTGAGAGAGATACTCTTTGGTAAGGAATAGTTTCTCAATGTATTGGTAGCGTTGGATTGATTGGGCGAGCCGCTGAACCTCAAAGGGTTTGATAATATAATCATAGACACCTAGATTCATGATATCCTGTATATGCTCCGTTTCTGAGGCTGCAGAAATAACAATGATTTTGATAGCTGAATAGAGAGAACGAATTTCTTGTATAAGTGAATATCCCTCTACATCGGGAATATATAAATCAAGCAATATAATATCAGGCAAATTAGCTGTCTTTTTTAATTTCGTCAATGTTTCATTTCCGCCGCGCAGATTTTCCAGCACAATACAGGATCCGATGTCATGTATGTAATCTGCATGTATCTGGGCGACACGGAAATCATCTTCCACAATCCATACACCTATTGTTTTTGTCATGATTCTTCCTCCTATCTAGGTAAAATGATTAAGAAACAAGCGCCAGGGAGATCACCCTCATCAATCAGGATTTCTCCGCCGACAGAGTGCAAGGCTTGTTTGCTGATGGCCAGCCCATGTCCCCGGTCTATTCCTGCTTTCGTAGATACGCCCCTTGTGAACAAAGCACCATATAGTTCTTCCTTAATACCATTTCCGTTATCTTGTATTTCAAAAAGGATATGGTCCTTATATTCATCAATCGTTACCTGGATCAATTTATGCGGGTGCTTTAAACTACGAACAGCATCGATAGCGTTCTGCAGCACATTACCAAGAGCTGTCAGGAGGGCATCTTCTTGCTTGTCATTTAACGCGGTGGATAGGTTGCATTCCTTAAGTTCCATACTGATACCTAGTTCGGCTGCCTCAGTAATCTTTCCTTGAATTAATGCAAATAGCAGAGGATTCTTTGAATTGCTGTTCAACATCTGTTTAGCTTGCCCCTGGATGTTTTTCTCTTTCTTAATAAATTGAATAGCTTCGCTGTATTTTTTATGGACCAGTAACCCTAAAATAATATGCAGCTTATTTGCATATTCGTGGGTCTGGGCACGTTGCATATTGGCACGTTGCTTTGCCTGTTTCAATTCATCTGCAATTCTTTGGATGTCTGTCTTATTATGCATTGTGTATAGGGAACCGATTTGTTTATTCTTTTCTAGCAGGGGTGCCTTGTTAAGAATGATAATCGATTCATCCAAGGAAATCTCTAGGTTCCTAATAATGTTCTGGCGCGCAATCTCATTAGTGAAGATATGCTCAATATCGGTCCCCATCCATTCAGAGAGAGGAGCCTTTTTATTTGGGTCGATCATTTTATAGGCACTATTGTTGATAGTGGTAATATTGCTATCAGGACCGACGGCTAGAATTCCTTCCTTCGTTGTTTCCAGAATAATCTTATGCTGCTGATATAATTTCGCGATTTGTACAGGTTCCATATTAAAGAGGAGCCTTTTTATATAAAACGAGATGAGAAAAGCACCTGCAATTCCCAAACTGAATAAAAGGCTGGCGTACGTCAGCCACGTTTTAAACGAAGCTTGAATCATTTCATCAATATTTTCTGCTAGAAACCCGACGGATACCACACCGATAATTTCATTGTCTTTTATAAGAGGTACCTTCCCGCGAATGGATAATCCCAAGGAGCCTGTAGTCTTCGAAGAATAAGATTCCCCATTTAACAGAGCGGCCTCATTGTCTCCACCAATCATATGCATGCCGATTTTTTCCGGTATAGGATGTGAATAGCGAATTCCTTCATTGTTACCAATCACAATAAAGGCAGCCTCGATTTCCTCTTGAATTTTCATCGCTATGGGCCGGATCACATCACTTGGATTCTCGGAATCAAAAGCATCTATTATTTCCGACATAGAGGCTATAGTAGAAGCAACATTTAATGCACGTGTGGCAACCTGTTGCTCTGTCATGTCACGGATATGGTCCTGAAGCAAATATAAAAATGTTCCGCAAATAAAGATAATCAACACACTGATCAAGGAAATCATTTTAAAGGTAATCGTCTGAAACCATTTCTTCATCTTCCAACCCCCATCCAACTACCTATTCTATAATAAATAGCATACATAAAATCTATAGAATTAAAAAAAGTATCTGGAACGGGTCCAAATACTTCAAGGAGGAGGGGCAGACCGCTCCTTCCTCCAATTTATTTTCTACTTATTATAATGGTCAGAAATGCCAGGCCATCTCTCTATGCAAATGGAGAATCGGATGGCTCTTCATCATCCTCATCTGCTGCTATCATTTCGTCATACTCCATTTTAATTGCTTCATAAATAAATAAAGCTGCCATCATATGCGGGAAGACAATCCGCTCTCCGATTTTAGAAGGATGCGGAATAATCCCGCCCCGGATTTTCATGCTGATATACGTATAGGCAAGCTCGCTTAATACATTGTCATCGCCTGCAGGTTCGCTGGCAATTACCGCGAATGGGATGAATTGATCGTAAAGTTTTTGGGCTAAAGCAATTGCCTGTTGGTTTGTGCAGCTGCGTGTAAAAATGATGACACGATCTGCGTCTGTAAGCTCCGCTTCTGGAGACCAGGGCAATGCTTTTATGAATGGAGCTGCGCCTTCCATAGCATTTATTTCTATCCCTTTCATTTCTTCAAAGCAGGCAAAGTATACACTGCCTTGCCCAATTCCTGCTTGAGCCAGCAGGCGAGCAGTATCTTCAATTGCCTCTTCTTCGCTGTTTTGGATGCGCTGCAGCATTCCAGTCATTTGTGTAGTTAAAATTTTCGACATAATTCCACCTCCATTTTATTATAGTTTTAGGAAATTTAAATTGCAAAACGAGAAAATTATCCTAGTTTTTGCAGGAATTAGAGAATTATGAAAGAATATATTACGTTAAAATAAGCCGAGGAGACTTTCAAACGTGAAAAAAATCTTAATTGTCGATGATCAACCAGGCATTAGACTTTTATTAAATGAATTGTTTAAAAAAGAGAAGTATATGCCACATCTAGCAGCGAATGGTCTAGAAGCTTTGAAAATTTTTGATGAAGAGCTAATCGACTGCGTATTGCTGGATATGAAAATCCCTGGCATGAATGGCATCGAAATTTTGGGGCATCTAAAGGCTAAAAATGAACACATTCCAGTCATTATGATGACAGCCTATGGGGAGCAGGATTTGATAGACGAGGCAATAAAACTTGGTGCCTCTAATTATTTTACAAAGCCTTTCAATATTTTTGAGGTGCTGAATGAAGTAAATAGCATTTTAAAGGTTTAAAGACGTAGTAAAATTGTGAAAAGTATGGATATGCCCCGTGCAGGCAGTGGCGAATACTGCCTGTTTTTGTTATGATGGGGTTGAATGTTTTCTTATAAAATATTTAGCATCCTTAAGGAGGACTTTCATCATGGCGTTAGTTTCAATGAAAGAAATGTTAATAAAAGCAAAAGCTGAAAAATATGCAGTAGGTCAATTTAACATCAATAACCTGGAATTCACTCAGGCTATTCTGCAAGCGGCTCAGGAAGAAAACTCACCTGTTATTCTAGGTGTTTCCGAAGGTGCTGGTAAATATATGGGCGGCTTCGTGGCAGTCGTACATATGGTGAAAGGCTTAATTGAAAGCTACAATATTACAGTTCCAGTAGCAATCCACCTAGACCACGGTTCCTCATTTGAGAAATGTAAAGAAGCAATTGATGCAGGCTTTACATCCGTAATGATCGATGCATCCCATCACCCATTTGAAGAAAACGTACAAATTACAAAACAAGTAGTGGAATATGCGCATGCAAACGGTGTTTCGGTTGAAGCTGAACTAGGTACTGTCGGCGGCGAGGAAGATGGCGTTATCGGCGGTATCATTTATGCAGATCCACAAGAATGTAAAAACCTTGTAGAGCAAACAGGAATCGACTGTCTAGCTCCGGCTTTAGGGTCTGTACATGGTCCTTACCAAGGTGAACCAAATCTAGGCTTTAAAGAAATGGAAGAAATCTCGCAGCTTGCTGACCTTCCATTAGTATTACACGGTGGAACTGGTATTCCAACACATGATATTCAACGTGCTGTTTCCCTTGGTACAGCGAAAATCAATGTAAATACGGAAAATCAAATTTCCGCTACAAAAGCAATCCGTGAAATCTTGAATAACGATCCAAAAGTATACGATCCACGAAAATATTTAGCACCTGCTCGTGAAGCTATCAAAACTACGGTTATTGGTAAAATGCGCGAATTCGGTAGCTCTCAAAAAGCGTAATAAAGCGACGGATGATAGCAGGAGAAGAGTCTGAAATTCAGGCCTTCTCCTGATTTATGATAAGGAAATATTTGTGCAAATAGGCACTGGGAGGAAAACAACAATGAAATTTTTCATCGATACAGCTAATTTTGAAGAAATTAAAGAAGCCCACTCATGGGGTATTTTATCAGGCGTTACAACAAACCCATCTTTAGTAGCGAAGGAAGCGAATATTTCTTTCCATGACCGTCTGCGTGAAATTGCAGAATTAGTAGATGGCTCTGTCAGTGGAGAGGTTATCTCTTTGGACGCAGAAGGCATGATGAAAGAAGGTCTGGAGCTTGCAGCAATTCACCCAAACATTACAGTGAAATTACCAATGACGCCGGAAGGGTTAAAAGCGTGTAAATTCTTCTCGGAAAAGGGCATCAAAACAAATGTGACATTGATTTTCTCTGCTAACCAGGCATTGATGGCAGCTCGTTCAGGAGCAACATACGTTTCACCATTCCTAGGACGCCTTGATGATATTGGTCATAATGGAGTAGAGCTAATCTCTACAATCGCTGATATCTTCACAATTCACGATATCAAAACAGAAATTATTGCAGCATCTATCCGTCATCCGCAGCATATTACAGAAGCGGCATTAGCTGGTGCTCATATTTCAACAACACCATTCAAGGTATTAAAACAATTATTTAACCACCCATTAACTGACAAGGGTATTGAAGGATTTTTAGCGGATTGGTCAAAGCGTGAAGGACAATAATAAAGGAAATACGCTTTCTAAAGTGATGAGGAGATAACGCTTCATGGATGTTTACAAAATAAACGGAGGGCACCGCTTGCAAGGTACTATTAAAGTCAGCGGTGCGAAAAATAGTGCTGTTGCTTTAATTCCTGCATCGATATTGGCGAATTCCTCGGTCACGATTGGAGGAATACCTGAAATTTCAGATGCTTGGACATTAAAAGCATTACTTGAAGAAATAGGCGGTGAAGTGTCGTTCGAGGACGGCACGATGACGATCGATCCATCAAGCATGATTGCGATGCCTCTACCGAATGGCAATGTAAAAAAATTACGCGCTTCCTATTATCTAATGGGAGCAATGCTTGGACGTTTTAAAAAGGCTGTTATAGGTCTTCCTGGCGGATGCTTTTTAGGACCGCGCCCAATTGATCAGCATATCAAAGGATTTGAGGCACTCGGTGCAAAAGTGACGAACGAGCACGGTGCCATCTACCTTCGCGCAGAGGAATTGCGCGGTGCTAAAATTTATTTGGACGTGGCAAGTGTTGGTGCAACAATTAATATCATGCTTGCTGCAGTGCTGGCAAAGGGACGTACAATTATTGAAAACGCAGCAAAAGAGCCGGAAATCATTGATGTAGCTACGCTTCTTTCAAACATGGGAGCGAAGATTAAAGGTGCAGGTACAAGTGTGATTCGTATTGATGGGGTAGAGGAATTGCATGGTACAAAGCATACAATTATCCCGGACCGAATCGAAGCGGCAACATTTATGATTATGGCCGCTGCTATAGGTGATGGTGTGACGATTGATAATGTCATTCCGCTGCATCTCGATTCTGTGACGGCGAAGCTTCGAGAGATGGGGGTCGTCGTAGAAGAGGATGAGGAAAGTATCTTTATTCCAAAGCAGGGTGCACTGCAGGCAGTCGATGTCAAAACGCTTGTGTATCCTGGTTTCCCCACAGATGTACAACAGCCGCTATCAGTCCTCATGACACAGGCGGCAGGTGCTTCAAAGGTGACGGATACGATCTACTCAGCCCGCTTTAAGCATATCGATGAATTGCGTCGTATGAATGCAAAGGCACGCGTAGAAGGAAATACCGCCATCATTGAAGGTCCTGCACAGCTTGAAGGTTCGGTAGTTACAGCGACGGATCTGCGTGCCGGAGCTGCGCTTGTACTTGCAGGCATCCTTGCAAAAGGAGAAACAGAAATCCACGATATCTATCATATCGAGCGCGGCTATAGCTCGCTAATTGAAAAGCTTTGTGCGCTTGGTGCCGATATACGTCGCGAAACGATTCTAACATCTGATAAAACCGTCTAGATTGACAGGACGCTGAATATGTTACAATGAAGTAAGAAGTGAAATTAAAGTTAAGGTTTTGGTTTAGGCAAGTATATAGCTGTCTAGACATTTGCGCTGTTCTATTCGATGGAGGGCGGTGATACTCGCCGCCGATCCATTTGCGGCAAGTGCAAATGTGCTTTTCTAAGCTGGCCGAAAACAGGAGGCAAATTAACAATGGAACGTAGTTTATCAATGGAAGTCGTTCGTGTAACAGAGACTGCAGCAATCGCTTCAGCAAAATGGATGGGACGCGGACTTAAAAACGAAGCAGATGACGCAGCAACAACAGCAATGCGCCACATGTTTGATACAATCCCGATGCACGCAACAGTAGTGATCGGTGAAGGCGAGATGGATGAGGCACCGATGCTTTACATTGGTGAAGAGCTTGGTCTGCGTAATGGCGGACCGGAAGTGGACATCGCAGTAGACCCATTGGAAGGTACAAATATCGTTGCAAAAGGTACGAATGGTGCGATGACAGTACTTGCGATTGCAGACCGTGGTAATCTATTAAACGCACCTGATATGTATATGGAAAAAATCGCTGTCGGACCTGAAGCGGCGGGGAAAGTAGATATTAACGCTTCTGTCACGTATAATTTACTTCAAGTAGCGAAGGCGAAAAACAAAGATGTATCAGATGTTGTTGCCACATTATTGGACCGTCCACGTCATCAGGCAATCGTCGATGAAATCCGCGAAGCAGGTGCCCGTATCAAATTCATCCAAGATGGTGATGTTGGAGCGGCGATCAATACAGCATTCGATGAGACGGGTATTGATATTATGTTCGGTACTGGCGGTGCCCCTGAAGGTGTAATTGCTGCTGTTGCTTTGAAATGCCTAGGTGGAGACTTCCAGGCAAAACTTGTACCAGAAGACGAAGAGCAGCTTGCGCGCTGCAAAAAAATGGGTATTGATGTAGATAAAGTTCTTTATATGGAAGACCTTGTGAAAGGTGACGATGCTATTTTTGCAGCAACAGCTGTAACAGATAGCGAGCTTTTAAAAGGTGTTCAATATAAAGGCGGCTACGCATTGACGCACTCTGTTGTTATGCGTGCTAAAACAGGTACGGTGCGCTTTATCGAAGGACGCCATAGCATCAAGAAAAAACCATCAATTATTAAATAACTTCACAATTTACTTGCCCGGCATGCTTCGCCGGGCTCTTCTAGCAATGAAAGTTCTCCCATTTCAAGATATTCCGAGACCAAAAAATAAATAGACAGGAGAAATGTTAATGACAGCTCTTACCATTGCGCAGCTGGAAAATATGACATTAAAAGAGTTATATGCACAAGCACGTGAATTTAAAATTTCTTATTATAGTAAGCTCAATAAAAAAGAACTGATTTATGCTATTTTAAAGGCTCAATCAGAGCTTGAAGGTTACTTCTTTATGGAAGGCGTGCTTGAGATTGTATCGCAGGAAGGCTTTGGTTTCCTCCGCCCTATTAACTATTCGCCCTCAAAAGAGGATATTTATATTTCTGCATCGCAAATCCGCCGCTTTGACCTGCGAAACGGGGACAAGGTAACGGGTAAGGTGCGTCCTCCAAAGGAGAATGAACGTTATTACGGACTTCTTCAAGTGCAAGCAGTTAACGGAGAGGATCCAGAAGTTGCTAAGGAACGTGTTCACTTCCCAGCGTTAACCCCATTATATCCTGACCGCCAAATTAAACTTGAAACAGAGTCGAATAAATTATCCACACGTATCATGGATTTAGTAGCCCCAGTAGGCTTTGGTCAGCGTGGTTTAATTGTAGCGCCCCCTAAGGCGGGGAAAACGTCCTTGCTAAAGGAAATCGCCAATGCCATTACAACGAACTATCCGGAAGCGGAACTTATCGTTTTGCTGATTGATGAGCGTCCTGAGGAAGTAACAGACATCGAACGTTCAGTGAAGGCCGATGTTGTATCATCTACGTTTGACGAAGTGCCTGAAAACCATGTGAAGGTAGCTGAAATCGTACTGGAGCGCGCTCGCCGTCTTGTGGAGCACAAACGTGACGTAATTATTTTAATGGACTCCATTACACGTCTTGCCCGTGCGTATAACTTAGTAATCCCGCCAAGCGGCCGTACATTGTCCGGTGGTATCGACCCAGCTGCGTTCCACCGTCCGAAGCGCTTCTTCGGTTCGGCACGTAATATTGAAGAGGGCGGCAGCTTAACAATTTTGGCAACAGCCCTTATCGATACAGGGTCGCGTATGGATGAAGTAATCTATGAGGAGTTCAAAGGGACAGGCAACCTTGAGCTGCATCTGGACCGCCATCTGGCAGAACGACGTATTTTCCCGGCGCTTGATATTCGTCGTTCTGGTACACGAAAAGAAGAGCTCCTGTTAGAGCCGGAACAGCTTGAAAAATTATGGGCAATCCGTAAGACATTCAGTGATTCCCCGGATTTTGCAGAGAAATTCCTGCGTAAGCTTCGTACAACAAAAACGAATGAAGAATTCTTTGAAAAGCTAAATGAAGATATGAAAAAAGCGACAAAAGGGAAAGGTCTTCTATAAAGGGAACTTGAAGAGAAATCGCTGATATTCTATTAAAAACAGCCGGTAAAAGTTCCGTTTCTCAAGCGGAAATTTCATACTTGCATTTCATAGTAGGAGTATGTTATTCTCTTAAAGTATGTAACGTGCACATATGTAGCTGGCTTTACCGCTTTCACTACGGGTTCCTGTAGTGATCATATTCGGGCTATGTAAGGTGCAGTTCGAATATTACTCTGTTCCAGATGGTTCAGGGCGAGAGGAGAAAACGAATATGAAACAAGGAATTCACCCAGATTACAAAACTGCAACAGTAACTTGCTCTTGCGGTAACTCATTCCAAACTGGTTCAGTAAAAGAAAACATCGTTGTCGAGTTCTGCAACGAATGTCACCCATTCTATACTGGCCGTCAAAAATTCGCGTCTGCTGACGGACGTGTTGATCGTTTCAACAAAAAATACGGTCTTAACAAATAATTATTCCGTACCCAACACCTCACGCAAGGCTGCGTGAGGTGTTATTTTTATAGAAGCGCCTGCTGATATTTTCATTCGGCAGGGGCTTTCTACATAATAAGGATTTTCCAAAAGATGCATTGCAGAGGAATGATTCAATAAGTATACTATCAGTAGTGAATTATACTATAATAGATGATAGGGTTTTGAATGGAAGAATGACGGCCTTGAGTCCAACTCAGGGTTTTTTCATTTTATGCATAGAAGTAGGATGTCTAGCTGTTGTACCTTCGAAATATGGATAAAATGAAGGAAGGAAGAGCATCTTAGGAAAGAGGTATATTTATATGGCGCAATTATTTTTCAAGCACGGCGCAATGAACAGTGGAAAATCTATTGAAATCTTAAAAGTCGCACATAACTACGAGGAGCAGGACAAACCGGTCCTCATCTTCACTTCCGGTATCGATACACGAGATGAAGTGGGTATGGTGTCTAGTCGGATAGGGTTACGTCGTGATGCAATTCCTGTCTTTGATGATACAGATCTATTTGAGGCAGTAAAGGTACATCCGGAAAAACTTTATTGTGTGTTAGTTGATGAAGTGCAGTTTTTGAAGAAAGAGCATGTAATCCAGCTGACACGTATCGTAGACGAACTAAATATCCCAGTTATGGGCTTTGGACTAAAAAATGACTTCCAAAATGAGTTGTTTGAGGGAAGCCGCTACATGCTGATTTATGCTGATAAAATTGAAGAAATGAAGACGATCTGCTGGTTCTGCCATAAAAAGGCGACTATGAACCTGCGCGTTGATGAACAGAAAAAGCCGGTGTACACGGGTGACCAGATCCAAATCGGGGGAAATGATACATACTACCCTGTTTGCCGTAAATGCCATAACAATCCGCCGCTATAACCAGGAAAGCGCGAACCAATCATATCCGCATGATTCCTATTGTGTAAGGAATACTTTAATTTCTGCATATAAACATCTGGGTAAAAGTGCCAAAACAGTGTTTGCTTTAAAAACTTTAATGCTAAAACCAGATTCTTGAGGCTGCTTTTTTAACCTGTGTACATGCAAGGGCCTCCACGAGAAGATGCCGTTCTCTACCGCATATGAGGGAAGTGTTTTAGCGTATTTGTGCTGATTAATGCTAGCACGAAGGCTGTGAATTCATTATACTAATGTAGGTAGATTGAGAAGAAATGAAATTGGTTATTTGTTTGCTGGGGCCGCTAGAAAGACAGCATCGATTGCTGTAAAGCATGTGAAGGGGAGTCCCCGCTTGTCCGGTAAAAAATAAATCTAACAATATGAAGAGGTGAAATCATGTTTGATCGATTACAAGCGGTTGAAGACCGTTATGAACGTTTAAATGAACTATTAAGTGATCCAGATATCGTAAACGATAGCAAGAAGCTCCGTGAATATTCAAAGGAGCAATCCGACATCCAGGAAACAGTCGATGCTTATCGTGAATATAAAGCAGCAAAGCAGCAATTTGCAGATGCGCGTGAAATGCTCGAAATTGAAAAAGACCCAGATATGCTGGAAATGGTGAAGGAAGAATTCAATGAATTGAAAGGGCAAATTGAAGAGCTTGAAGAGCGCCTTCGCATTTTATTAATTCCGAAAGATCCAAATGACAACAAGAATGTTATCATGGAAATCCGTGGTGCAGCAGGCGGCGACGAGGCGAACATTTTTGCGGGGGATTTATTCCGTATGTATACACGCTATGCGGAAACGCAAGGCTGGAAAATCGATATTATGGAAGCAGCACCAAACGCGGCAGGCGGCTATAAAGAGGTAATCTTTATGATTAACGGCCAAGGTGCTTATTCCAAATTAAAATTTGAGAATGGTGCACATCGGGTACAGCGTGTACCTGCGACAGAATCACAAGGCCGTATTCATACATCGACGGCTACAGTTGCCTGCTTACCAGAGGTGCATGTAGAAGAAGTAGAAATTCATGAAAAAGATATCCGGGTGGATACATTCGCCTCTTCAGGTGCCGGTGGTCAATCGGTAAATACAACGATGTCAGCTGTTCGTATGACCCATTTACCTACAGGTGTTGTTGTATCGATGCAGGATGAGCGCTCTCAAATCAAAAACCGTGAAAAAGCGATGAAAATTTTAGTCGCACGTGTAGCAGAGCTTCACCGTTCGGAGGCGCAAGCCGAAATCGACTCTACGCGTAAATCTGCAGTCGGAACAGGCGACCGTTCCGAGCGTATCCGCACATACAATTATCCACAAAACCGTGTAACGGATCACCGCATCGGTTTAACATTGCAAAAGCTTGATCAAATCGTCGAAGGAAAGCTTGACGAAGTTATTGATGCTCTGATTTTAGAAGAACAGGCTTCTAAATTAGAGAAGTTGAACCAAGATGCATAAAACAGTATTAGAGGCCCTGAATGGGGCTTCTTCTTTTTTAACAGGTAAAGGTCGCGATGAAAATGCTGCACGGCTGCTGCTGCAGTACATTTTACAAACAAATTATTCAGGTCTGATGATGCGCGCTCATGACGTACTGTCCGAAGAGCAGCTTAAGCTGTTTCATTCTTATGTCGAAGAACATGCAAAAGGCCGTCCTGTTCAATATATTGCGGGTAGAGAGGAATTCTATGGACGCGAGTTCCTTGTAGATGAGTCGGTACTCATACCACGGCCGGAAACAGAAGAGCTGATTGTCTGTGCTGTGGATCAATGCCGACAGCTTTTTGGTGATCAGCAAATTAAAATTGCTGATATTGGAACAGGCAGCGGAGCCATTGCTATCACAATGAAAAAAGAAATGCCTCAGGCACAGGTGACAGCAACTGATATTTCACAGGCTGCTTTGCAAACGGCCAAGAAAAATGCGGAAAGACTTCATGCAGAAATTAATTTTCGGTTAGGAGATTTAACAGAACCGATCAAAAAGGAAAAATGGGATGTTGTCCTATCGAACCCTCCGTATATTGCATTTGAGGAGAAGGCTGAAATGTCTGAAGTAGTGCTTGACCACGAGCCGCATTCTGCTCTTTTTGCTGAGGAGGAGGGACTGATTCTATACCGCAAACTTGCGGAGAGTCTTCCGAATCTCATGAATAAGCCGGGTTTTATTGCTGTAGAAATCGGCTATAAGCAAGGAACGGCAGTGAAAAAACTGTTTGAGCAGGCGTTTCCAGGAGCGGTTGTAGAAGTCGTGAAAGATATTAATAAAAAAAATCGTATTGTATTTTGTAAAATAGTAGAATAAAAAACGTCCTCCTTGTCCACAATGCTAGGCAAGGAGGGATTTTTCATGTTAAATGATTACGAGATTAAAAGAAATGATAAAATACTAGCGGTTTTAAAATTATTAATTAGCGCACTTGGTCTATATATTATTATCAATCTATCACCTAGTTTTGTAGAATTACTGGATCAAGGCCGCCCAAGCTATGCGGAAGATGTGGTAGTGCGTGTGATTGCAAGCAGCAATACAGAAAAGGATCAAGAGATAAAAAAGCAGGTTGTCGCGGATATGCAGAAGTTTTTGAAGGAATCTTCTACAAAAGAAGAAGAGTTAGCTCCATCCATTCAGACATTTATTAAAAAACAATATCCACATATACCGATTCAATTGAAATCTGGGGATAACTTAATTCCGCCGAAGCTGGTTATGCAGTCATTTTATCCACAGATGTCGACGAATTCGTTAGTAGTTGTCATAGGAGAAGGTCGAGGAGAAAATTGGTTCTGCTCTGCATTCCCAAGTATTTGTGACAAGCCAGAGGAAAAGGAAGAAGAGAAGGAAGAGAAAAAAATCCGCTTTAAGTTTATTGAGTGGCTGAAGGAAAAGTTCTTTTAAATAAAAATGAAAAAGTCAACTTATACACAAATTCTAACTATTTATTAACAGATTGTGGATTATTTATAATATTTCTTCAAAATAAAGGGGTGAAATTATGAAAACAGAAACAATAGTTGTGGATAAAAATGTGAATAGTAAGAAAACTTATGCACATGCTGTGGATATCTTAAATGCGGGACAGGTAGTCGCTTTCCCGACTGAAACGGTATACGGGCTAGGTGCAGTAGCGACAGATGATACAGCAGTAAAACGGATTTTTGAAGCAAAGGGACGCCCCTCGGACAATCCGTTAATTGTACATATTGGAACAATTGAGGAATTGAAAAATTATATAGAAGAGATTCCGCAAACAGCGGAAAAATGTATGGAAGCATTTTGGCCGGGTCCGCTGACAATTGTCATGAAAGCAAAATCGGGTGTTCTCGCTCCCAGTGTAACAGCTGGGTTATCCACTGTTGGGATACGTATGCCTGATCATCCGGTGGCACTCGAGCTCCTGCACACGCTGCAAAAGCCGCTTGCCGCACCGAGTGCAAACCGCAGCGGTAAACCAAGCCCCACAAAGGCTGAACATGTAGCCGAGGATTTAGAAGGAATCATCCCTTGTATTTTAGATGGGGGAACAACAGGCATTGGACTGGAATCTACTGTACTGGATGTGACGCTTCATCCACCTGTTATTCTTCGGCCTGGCGGGGTAACGAAGGAAATGCTGGAAAGAGTGATTGGAACTGTATTAGAGCCAACTCATGAAGAGCAGCGTGTTGAAGCCACTCCGAGAGCGCCTGGTATGAAATATACTCATTATGCTCCTGATGCACCTGTCTTCCTTATTGAAGAAACCGCTGATATTGCTGCGGCCGTAGAAAGCCTGCAACGGCAAGGGCACAAAGTGGCCTTGCTGGCACCGAAATCATATGAAGAAGTATCAGTGAATTACTTCTTTACATTTGGTGAAGAGCATAATCAGGAACAAATGGGTGCGAACTTATATGATGCCCTCCGCAATTGCGATAAAACGGATGCTACTATCATTTTAGCGACAGCTACTTCTAAAGAGGGGATGGGTTCGGCTATCATGAACCGTCTCGAAAAAGCAGCCGGTGAAAAATGGTATAAATTCTAAGGGGAAAACTCCACATGAGAATGTGGGGTTTTTTATTTTTCAAAAAGGCGAAAGCTGTGGATAAATTTTTAAATGCAAGGTAGTGTGTATAAAAATACGAATTCAATGCAAATAAGAAAAAATGATAGAAACGGATATAATGAAATCATTTGTGTCCGATAATAAAAGTGTTATCTCAATTGTTTGGAGATAGTATACTCAAATAGATTTTTCTGCCGAATAGGTAGAATGGAAGGTGTAGATCTTTACAATTGGTCACTTTTCATCTATTCCTAAATTTGATATGCTTAGAAATGAAAGAGAACAAGTAGGTCAATTAGTATATAATAGAAGAAAAAACAAAAATAAATGGAGAGATTGGCATGAATATTTATTTTGTGTGCACCGGAAATACCTGCAGAAGTCCTATGGCTGAAGCCATATTGAAAAGTAAAAGCTTACCGAATGTTCATGTGAAGTCGGCGGGGATTTATGCGTTAGAAGGCGGGGGGATGTCTGAAAATGCCCGGGCTGTTCTATTAGAAGAAAATATTCATCATGAGCATATTTCTAAGCAAATCAATGAGCAGGATATCGAGTGGGCGGATCTTATTCTAACGATGACAAGCGCCCATAAGGAAATGCTTGTACGGACGTATGAGCAGGCGAAGAATAAAACCTATACATTGAAGGAGTATGTCACACCTTACAGCAGTCAGGATGTATTTGATCCATTTGGCGGAGATATATCCACGTATAAGCAGACTTACCAAGAGTTGAAACGACTAATCGAGCAATTTGAATTGAAACATAGAGAGGGGTAAGGAGTTATGGAAGCAAAGGGGAGGATGTTTAATCTCCGCATGAAATTGGTGTTGTTCGTAGGAATTCTAGCTCTGGTAACGTATTCTACCAGCTTCGTCTTCAACGAATTCATCCAACCGACATTTTTTTCATCGGTAGATCGTAAGCTTTTTGAAATCATTACATATAGTTTGGGTATTACATGGTCGTGTATATTAGCGGCAATTTTTAGTATCGTCATCATCCGGCCGCTGCAGCGCCTCGAAAAAACTGCGGTTCGTGTGGCTGAAGGGAAAATTGGGCAGGATGTTGAAATGCCAAAAACAAATGACGAAATTCGTTCTGTAGCTGAAGCATTCCAGCTAATGCTTGTTAATTTAAGAGGAATGGTGGAAGGAATTGACCGAAATTTCCAAACGACAAATGAAACTATTCACCATTTATCAAAGCAGACAGCAGCCGCCCGTACAGAGGCATCGAATATCGCGAGTACTGTAGGGCAAATTTCAAGAGGAGCAGATGCCTCTGCTCAAGCAGTCCAAGACACAGCCGAAGCGATCGAAGATGTTCGAATTTTAGCGAATGAGGTCAATGATCTTGCTGTTAATTCAGCTTCCAAATCACATATTATTATTGAAGATTTAACTCACACGACAACATCCATCCAAAGCTTGGTCGATGGTATCCAGCTTATTGCACAAGGAAATGAACAGGCGCTAGTTAACATACGAGAGCTTGAGAAAAATGCCGAACAAGTCGAACATATTATCGGTCTCGTCGGCGATATTGCTGCTCAAACAAATTTACTTGCCTTAAATGCTTCGATTGAAGCGGCGCGTGCGGGTGAACATGGAAAAGGCTTTGCAGTAGTGGCAGAAGAGGTACGAAAGCTGGCTGATGAAAGTGCCAGCGCTGTAAAAGGCATAACAGACCTTATCCAAACAATTCAACATAATGTCAATACAGTCGTTAAGCAAATGCATGAGCAGGTGGATTATGCAGTGAAGGAATCAAACAGAGTGTCTGAGACAACTTCAGCAGTTCAGGGAATGGCAGAAAGTGTACATGAAATGGCAGACGGGGTTATCTATATTTCTGCACTTATAGAAAAGCAGATGCATAATATTGAAATGACTGCCCGCCAATCACATGAAGTGGCAGCTATTGCTCAGCAAACATCCGCAAGCACGCAGGAAGTAAGTTCAGCGACAGATGAGCAGGCATATTCGATTGAACAAATTGAACAGTTGGCACAAAACCTCCAACGACAATCTAATGAACTACATAAAGTCATCTTGCAATTTGATAGAACAAATTAAGCAAAAGCTTCTAGACACCCTTAAGTGGCTGTCGAGGAGCTTTTTTATTATAAAGAAAACCTGAGATTTAGATGGTGAATCATATCCAGGCTATTCCTCCAGCTGTGAAAGCTGCACTTCACCGAGCAATCCTATCATTACGAGTAGAGCCATCGGTCAGTGTGTAAGGTATACCTACACTTTTGTTCCAGAAAATAAGCTTTTTACGAATTAATCTAAACGGAAACTTTAAAAACTACTTGTATTTCTGCTAAAAAGTGAACGTTATTATGTTTGTTAGCGAAAACATTCGTATTTAACAGAAAAACGATCATTTGTTTTCGGTAAAATACGTGTCATTCTCCTGTCAGAAATGGTACACTGTACATGAATATATTTGAAAAGAGGGAATCTTAGTGAAAATCGCTATTTCTTCAGACCATGGCGGCAATAACCTACGTAGAGAGATTATGGCCCTATTGGATGAGTTGAACATCAGCTACGAAGATTTTGGACCAACGACAAACGATTCAGTTGACTACCCAGATTATGCTAAGCCGGTTGCTGAGAAGGTGGCGGCTGGTGAATTCGACCGTGGTATCCTAATCTGCGGTACGGGCATCGGTATTTCCATTGCAGCGAATAAAGTGAAGGGGGTTCGCTGTGCGCTGGTACACGATGTATTCTCAGCGAAAGCAACACGTTCCCATAATGATTCAAACGTTCTGGCAATGGGTGAGCGTGTCATCGGCCCAGGACTGGCGCGGGAGATCGTGATGACTTGGCTGGATACAGAGTTTGAAGGCGGTCGCCACACTAAACGCATTGAGAAGATTTCTGAATTAGAGGGGTAATTGCTTATGACTTTACAGCAAGTGAAGCAAGATATTGCCGCATTGTTGGGTGAAGTTGAACAGCAAGTAACCTTTCAGCCGAAGCAGCTATTCGTCGTCGGTTGCTCTACCTCAGAGGTAATAGGGGAGAAAATCGGCACAGCGGGTGCAGTAGAAGTTGCACAAACTTTATATGACGAGCTAGAACGCTTTGCAAAAAGACACGATCTTTATTTAGTTTTTCAAGGCTGCGAGCATATCAATCGAGCGCTTACGCTTGAACGGGCTGCCGCAGAAAAGTACCATTTAGAGCCTGTTGCTGTAGTTCCAGTCAGGACAGCTGGCGGCTCTATGTCCGCATATGCTTATACTAAAATGGATGAGCCGGTAGTGGTAGAGACAGTCCAGGCACACGCGGGCATTGATATCGGCCAAACATTAATTGGTATGCATTTAAAAGTGGTAGCAGTTCCGATCCGTACATCGGTAAAGAAAATTGGAGAAGCGGTTGTTACAGTAGCGAAGACACGGCCGAAGCTTATCGGCGGTACGCGTGCGCAGTACAAGCTGTAGCGAACAAAGCTGTAAATTTAAACTTTAGGGGGATTCACTGATCATGGCATTTGAAAAATTAGCTGCACAAGATAAGGCAGTACTAGATGGAATTTTAGCAGAGAAAAAACGTCAAAACTCGAATATTGAGCTGATTGCATCCGAAAACTTTGTATCGGAAGCTGTAATGGAAGCGCAGGGCTCATATCTTACAAATAAGTATGCGGAAGGCTATCCAGGCAAACGCTATTATGGCGGCTGTGAATTTGTAGATGTAGTCGAAGATATCGCACGCGACCGCGTTAAAGAATTGTTCGGAGCAGAGTATGCGAACGTGCAGCCTCACTCAGGGGCACAAGCGAATATGGCAGTCTATCATACAGTGCTTAAGCCTGGTGATACAGTGCTTGGTATGAACCTTTCTCATGGCGGTCACTTGACACATGGTTCTCCGGTTAACTTCTCAGGGGAATTATATAACTTTGTAGAGTATGGGGTGACAGAAGAGACGCATGTGATTGACTATAACGATGTACGTGAAAAAGCAATTGCTAACAAACCAAAATTAATCGTGGCGGGTGCATCTGCTTATCCACGTGAAATTGACTTTGCAAAATTCCGGGAGATTGCTGATGAAGTAGGTGCATATTTAATGGTAGATATGGCGCATATCGCAGGCTTAGTAGCAGCGGGTGAGCACCAATCTCCAGTACCATATGCTGACTTTGTTACATCCACTACACATAAAACACTACGGGGACCTCGCGGCGGCTTAATCCTTTCTTCTAAAGAATGGGAGCAAAAATTGAACAAAGCCGTATTCCCGGGTATCCAAGGCGGCCCGTTAATGCATGTGATTGCAGCGAAAGCAGTAGCATTTGGTGAAGCATTACAGCCGGAATTTAAAGAATATGCAATACAAATTAAAAAGAACGCCAAAGCATTAGCACAAAGCTTAATGGACGAGGGTGTTGAAATCGTTTCAGGCGGTACAGATAACCACTTGTTACTATTGAATGTGAAATCTTTAGGGTTAACTGGTAAAGTGGCAGAGCATCTGCTGGATGAAGTGGCCATTACAACAAATAAAAATACAATTCCGTATGATACAGAATCTCCATTCGTAACATCCGGTGTTCGTGTAGGAACGGCTGCCGTTACGACACGCGGCTTTAAAGAAGAAGATGCGGCAGAAGTAGGTAAGATTATTGCCGCTGTATTGAAAAATCCAGAAGATGAAGCAGTAAAAGCAGAAGCTCGTGAGCGTGTACAGGTATTAACAGACAAATTCCCGTTATATGAATAAATTCTTACCAAAGATACTTTCAACTTAGGTTGAAAGTATCTTTTTTTGATAAAGCGAAATAGGAATTTATATTTTTTTATATTGATTCCCTCTAGTAGTTTCGGTGATAATGGAAAAGAATACATATTTAGGATTGTTATTGAAAGGAAGGAGGGACAGTTATTGACGGTTTACTCTCTTCGTTACGAAACTGATACATTGTTTTATATGTTAAAAGATTTAGGGGACAAGTCGGGGCGTAAGTACTTGATTTTAGATGACTCTTTATCGATCCTTTATTCTAATAACCTTTATACTGAATTAACAGGCTTCGAGTTGCAGGATATTTATCGTTTTCCGTTTCGCAGCCTCCTGCAACAAAAAATGCTACATCATGAGATAAAAGAAATAGAAGAAAGGCTGCATAAAGGAAAGATTACGAAGGCTGAATTAATGCATGACCGTAAATCAGGAATACCATTTTATGCAGGTCTAGAATGCCTGCCTTTCCAAGGTGAACAAAATCACACAAAACTTGTCCTTGTTTTCGTAAAAGATGTTACCTATATACAATTGCAAAATTTTGTTGATCGATTAGAAAAAGAGATGTTTCAGGCCATACAACATGAAATTTCCTTTATCGAAAAGATTCAGCTTATCTGTAACGGAATTGATCACCTCTTCCATCCAGGTTGTTTCACGACCTTTATTTTGCAGCATCATGATAAATTTCAGATGATTCAATCTGATTTATTTCATCAAGGAAAGCGGATTCAATATCCGCTTGAACAATCCCCGGAGCTGAAGTGTTACGAAAAAATGATGCATATTAGACAGGTAGCTGTATACGAGGATTTCAATCATTTATATCTTCATCAACCGCATAAGGACCTTGCCTTAGAAAATGGTTTTACACGCTGTATTTTCCTGCCCGTCCGTAAAGAGGAGGAAAAGCTTGGCGTTATGGTAATTTATTTTGGGCAAGAAGTTTATGAAAGCAGCGTTTTCGCCTATTTTTTTGAGAAAATTATAGACTTAATCATGCTTGCCTATTCTTATGAAAAAAAGCAGCAGCAGATTTATGCGCTGGCTTATATGGATTTATCCACGGGAATGGTGAATCGTCACGGCTTTATCGGTAGATTAAAGGAGCTAAAGGAGCTAGATGGAGTCATTTACTTGTTGGAGCCGACTGAATTTTCTCGAATTGTGGAACTCTATGGCAGGGACAGCGGCGAGGCGCTGCTAAAGCAAATGTATGAACGAATTCTAGAAAAATGTGAGGGGAAACATATATTGGTTGGGCGCTTTGTTAGCTCCTCTATTATTCTCTATATGGAGAAGGACGAGGCCGGCATAAAACAAATGACCGACTTTTTAAAGATGCTGGTTGAAGAGCCGTTTCTCATCGAAGGCAGAAATATATACATAACGCTTAAAAGCGGGGGCTCATCTATTCGAACAGGGGAATCACTAAAGGATAGTATTCGTCATGCAGAAAGTGCCTTGTCTGAAGCTAAAACGTATTCCGGCACGATGGCCAGATTTTACTATCAGGAAAATGATGCACAGCTTGAAAAGGAACTGCTGATTTTAAATCATTTAACGGAAGCGATTAAAAATAAGGAAATAACAGCATTCTTTCAGCCGAAAGTCGAGCTTCGCAGAGGTCGTATTACGAGTATGGAGGCGCTGGCTCGCTGGACCTCTCCAATATTAGGCCATGTGTCGCCCGCAGAGTTCATTCCGGTGGCCGAACGAGCAGGGCTTATACGCGAAATTGACCTGCAGATTATCGAGCAGGTGCTCAAATGGTTTCAACAGCGCCAATATGAAGGAAAACGTATTGTACCTGTGGCCATTAATATTTCTCCAGAACACTTTTACTACCCTCGGTTTGTAGAAGAGCTGGAGCAGCTGATCAAAAAGTATTATGCAGATCCGAATTATTTAATTATCGAGATTACTGAAAGTCTTGGGCTGGTGGATATTAAACGTGCACAGGAAATTATCGAGAAACTATTTGTGCGTGGGTTGAAAACGAGTGTAGATGATTTTGGGATGGGCTATTCCTCTCTTAGCTATTTGCAAAAGCTGCCCTTTTCGGAGTTAAAAATCGACCGCAGCTTTACATCACGTATTCATGAGGCAGGTACGCTGGCTATTGTTCGGTCAATCATCCAGATTGCTTACAACCTTGAAATCGATGTAGTCGCAGAAGGTGTAGAAACAAAGGAGCAGGCGGATGTATTGTACGAGCTTGGCTGTAACTGCGTCCAAGGCTATTTATTTTATCAACCAATGTCATTTAGAGAATTAGAGGAAAGAAATATCTAATAGAAGCGATATGAATTTCGACAATAAACTGTGATATATCGAATGTTACAGTTTATTTTTTATGCTATACTAATTCAGATAAACAACAGTTAGGAGAGATCCACCTTATGAGTAAAGTATACGTTTTTGATCATCCATTAATTCAGCACAAGTTAACTTATATCCGTGATAAAAACACAGGGACGAAAGAGTTTCGCGAACTTGTAGATGAAGTAGCAACGCTTATGGCATTTGAAATCACGCGTGACCTGCCGCTTGAAGAAATCGAAATCGATACACCAGTAACAACTTCTAAAACAAAAGTGTTATCTGGGAAAAAAATTGCGATTGTACCGATTCTGCGTGCGGGCATTGGTATGGTAGACGGCGTGTTAAAGTTAATTCCTGCAGCGAAAGTGGGTCATATCGGTTTATATCGTGATCCAGAAACATTACAGCCGGTAGAATACTATGCAAAGCTTCCAGCTGATGTAGAAGAACGTGATTTCATTATTGTTGACCCTATGTTGGCAACAGGTGGCTCTGCTGTTGAAGCGATCAATTCTTTGAAAAAGCGCGGCGCAAAAAATATTAAGTTCATGTGCTTAATTGCTGCTCCAGAAGGTGTAAAAGCGATCCAAGAGGCACATGAGGATGTAGATATTTATATCGCAGCATTAGATGAAAAACTGAATGACCATGGATATATCGTACCGGGTCTAGGGGATGCCGGTGACCGTTTGTTCGGAACAAAATAAGCAGTCCGGAAATATACTGTCTGGACGAAAGGGTCGGCAGGGTGAGAGGTCAAACGACTGATTGCAGGAAGCCTGTTTGCACCTTTATAATCGTTTAGGATAATAATTTTGAAGAGGGATGTTGCAAAAGCAGCATCCCGTTTCTCATAAGAAAGGTTGAGAGGACATGACGAAGAAGTTCAAGGTAATGACAATTTTCGGTACACGACCAGAGGCTATTAAAATGGCACCGCTTGTTTTGGAGCTTCAAAAATACCCGGAGAAGATTGAATCTATTGTGACGGTGACGGCGCAGCATCGCCAAATGCTTGATCAAGTACTGGAGACATTTGAAATTACTCCGGATTACGATTTGAATATTATGAAGGACCGTCAGACATTAGTTGATGTAGCAACGAATGCCCTGCAGGGACTTGATGGTGTGATGAAGGATGCAAAGCCGGATATCGTACTGGTACATGGAGATACAGCGACAACTTTCATCGGCAGTCTAGCGGCCTTTTATAATCAGATTGCAATCGGCCATGTAGAGGCGGGTCTCCGTACAGGACAAAAGTATTCTCCATACCCAGAGGAGATGAATAGACAGCTGACAGGCGTTATGGCGGACTTGCACTTTGCCCCAACGGAAGTATCCAAGGAAAATCTGCTGAAAGAGAATAAACCGGCAGAAGCTATCTTTGTTACTGGTAACACAGCTATCGATGCATTGAAAACAACAGTGAGTGAAGAATACGGCCACCCTGTACTTGAAAAAATCGGCGAAGATCGTCTGATTTTGTTGACAGCACACCGTCGGGAAAATCTAGGTGATCCAATGCGTAATATGTTCCGGGCTATCAATCGTCTGTTAGCAGAACATGATGATGTTCAGGTAATCTATCCGGTTCATATGAATCCGGCTGTACGTGAAGTGGCGAATGATATTTTAGGTGACAATCCGCGCGTGCATTTAATTGAACCCCTAGAGGTATTTGATTTCCACAACTTTGCGGCACGTTCATTTATGATTTTGACAGACTCAGGTGGTGTACAGGAAGAAGCTCCTTCTCTAGGAAAACCCGTTCTTGTTTTACGTGATACAACAGAGCGCCCAGAAGGGATTGCAGCGGGTACATTAAAGCTGGCAGGTACAGATGAGGAAACAATTTATGGGCTGGCCAAGGAGTTGCTGACAGATGAAGCAGCTTATGCAGCAATGGCACATGCTTCCAATCCTTACGGTGATGGCTATGCTTCTAAACGAATTGTAGAAGCATTGATTAACTTTTTAAATAGAAGTAAATAATGGAATTTAAAAAATTCGAAATAAATTTATTATAGTTAAGTAAAGATAAAATTAGTATGAAATAGATAAAAAACGCATAGGATAAAAAATTTCTGAAACCAATTGTGAATTTTCATACACAAATTTGTCAACAATTTGACAAGGAACGTGTGGAACCGAAGTTTTTCCCTATAACTAATTGACATCAAATAACCCCTATTGTATGCTTACAAAGGGTAAGAATGATAAGGGTTTCATACAGTCAAAAAGTGTTGAAACACTTGTTATATCAAGTTTCTACTAGATTGACAGTTGAAACCAATAATTGTCAATTTGCAACGTTTTACTGCGTCTGGATGAATGTCCATTAAAGCTCATTAGCTGCCCAGTTATTGGACAAGTTGTGACAGAGTTCAGGACATGCCTAAGCAGCCACTGCTGCTGGAAGTAATGAAGCTTGTAGTGCATTTACTACTATTTTATTTCACTTGATGGTCATATGCGATTCCTTACTCGAAAAAAAGGTTCAGGAGATTAATTGCCAATGCTAGATTTGCATCTCATTTTCGCTATGCAGAAGAAAGCGTTATTTTTTTTGCTCGCTCTCTGTGTTTTAGGCTGGGGATTTACGTCCTTTCAGACAATCTTCGCCGGAATAGCTTTAGGGGCATTCTTTGGCACATATAACTTTTGGATTTTGCTTCGACGGATGGAAAAGTTTGACCGTTCCATTAGTGAAGGGACGAAAGCACCATCAATAGGGACCGCCCTGCGGTTTGGTTCTGGTGTTGCGGCAGTCGCAATTGCAATTTCGTTGCCACAATATTTTCACTTAATTAGCACGGTCATTGGGCTGATGATGCCGTACATCTTTCTCGTAATCGAGCGGGTTGTCCATCATGTAAAAAACCATTAAAGTGCAGAAGAAAGAGAGGTGAATGCAGAAATGGATCATAAAAGTCCTGAGTGGGTACTAGACCTTGGCTTTGTAACACTTATATTCAACCTGTCTACAGTTATGATGCTATTAGTTACAGCTGCCATCGTGTTCTTAATCGCTTTTATTTCGACTCGTCATTTAGCGCTTAAGCCAACAGGTATGCAAAACTTCATGGAGTGGGTTATGGACTTCGTGAAAGGTATCATTGGCGGTAACATGGACTGGAAAACAGGCAGTCGATTCCACGTGTTAGGGATCACTCTTATCATGTTCGTGGCAGTAGCCAACTTATTAGGTCTTCCGTTTGCAATCATTTATGATGATTACTTATGGTGGAAATCCCCAACAGCTGACCCAACAGTTACAATGACATTAGCAGCTATGGTACTTGTATTGACGCACTACTACGGTGTAAAGTTACAAGGAACTGGCGAATATACAAAAGGTTTCTTCCGACCAATGTCATTCATGTTCCCATTAAAGATCATTGAGGAGTTTGCAAATACGTTAACTCTTGGTCTACGTCTTTACGGTAACATCTATGCAGGTGAGATTTTACTTTCGTTAATCGCTGGATTAGCGACATCTAGTGTACTAGGCGCTGTCGGTGCAATCGTACCAATGATGGCATGGCAAGGGTTCTCGATTTTCATCGGGTTTATCCAAGCTTTCATTTTCACTATGTTAACGATGGTTTATATGGCACACAAAGTGAGTCACGACCATTAATTATAAATTTCCGTGTTAATTATGCGGTAATTTGAACCAAACAAAAAAAACACAATTTCCAAGGAGGATATTTTAAAATGACAGGTTCAATTGGTTTATTAGCAGCAGCAATCGCAATCGGTTTAGGTGCACTTGGTGCAGGTATCGGTAACGGTCTTATCGTTTCAAAAACAGTTGAAGGGATCGCTCGCCAACCAGAAGCTCGCGGCGTTCTTCAAACTACAATGTTCATCGGGGTTGCATTAGTTGAGGCCCTTCCAATCATCGCGGTAGTAGTAGCATTCATCGTAATGAACCAATAGTCTTTGGACTAGCGGAAAAAATGGCGAAGCAAACCTTCGCCATTCCTTTTGTATGATGTAGAGTAAAGCTCTGCTCATTTACTTATGTAGTATTTAACACTGAAAGCAACGTTTTAAACATTATAGATTTTTTGAATATATACAAGCTCTTGAAGGGAGTGAAACAATCGTGGTATTTGTAGATAATCTAGTACTTGGTGCTAGCGGATCAGGCCTTAACACAGGTGATATTCTAGCAACGGTCATCATTTTTGGTGTGTTGTTACTTCTACTTAAAAAGTTCGCTTGGGGTCCATTAATGGGCATTATGCAGCAACGTGAAGAGTTAGTTGCAAGTGAAATCGATGCGGCTGAAAAAGCGCGCAAAGAAACACATGCACTATTAGAAGAACAAAAAGCTCTTTTAAAAGAAGCTCGTACTGAAGCGCAAACAATCGTTGAAGGTGCGAAGAAACAAGCTGACGCAACTCGTGAAGAGATCGTATCTGCAGCTCGTACTGAAGCAGCTCGCTTGAAAGAGTCTGCTGTACGTGATATCGAAGCTGAGAGAGAAAAGGCAATCGCTGCTGTGCGTGAAGAAGTGGTTTCACTATCAGTTCTTGCTGCATCTAAAGTTCTTGGAAAAGAAATTTCCGAGGCTGACAACAGCGCATTGATTAAAGAAACGATTGCGAAGGCAGGCGAAGCAAAATGAGTCAAGTAGCTAAGCGCTATGCTGAAGCTTTGTTCGAATTAGCGAAAAGCCAGAATGCCCTTGCTGAAATCAGTACAGACTTAAAAGAGCTGACAAAAGCTTTTGAAGCGTCTCCGGAATTGATTGCAATCCTGCAAGCTCCGAAAGTCACGTCTGACATGAAAAAAGCAATGGTATCGAATATCTTAACTGGAGCTCATCCAGCTGTCGTGAATACGCTTCATTTATTAATCGATAAAAAGCGTATCGACGAGGTCTCCCTAGTAGCGAAGGAATTCCAAGCTTTAGCAACAACTGCTCAAGGTGTTGCAGAAGCAATTGTGTTTTCAACTCGTACATTAACGGAAGAAGAGCGTGCTGAAATTTCGGCCGCATTCGCCAAGTTAGTAGGAATGGAAAGACTAGAAATTACAAACGTAATCGAGCCGTCACTTCTTGGTGGCGTTCGTGTACAGATCGGCAACTACATTTTTGACAGCACGGTAGCATCTAAGCTAGAGAGTCTAAAGCGTACGTTAGTTGGTTAAATTTTAAGAAATGTGAGAGGTGAACATACATGGGCATCAAAGCTGAAGAAATCAGCAGTCTGATTAAACAGCAGATTGAGAATTACCAATCTGAATTACAAGTTAGCCAAGTTGGTACAGTTATCACAGTTGGTGACGGTATCGCTCGTGCTCATGGCCTCGACAACGCCATGGCTGGAGAGCTTTTAGAGTTCTCAAACGGTGTTATGGGTATGGCTCAAAACTTAGAAGAAGGTAACATTGGTATCGTTATTCTAGGTGACTACCTAGGCATCAAAGAAGGCGATGAAGTTCGTCGTACAGGTCGTATCATGGAAGTACCAGTTGGTGAAGAACTAATTGGTCGTGTTGTAAACCCACTTGGTCAACCAGTGGACGGTCTTGGACCAGTCAACACAACAAAATCACGCCCAATCGAAAGCCCAGCTTTCGGTGTAATGGCACGTAAATCAGTACATGAACCATTACAAACAGGTATCAAAGCGATTGACGCGCTTGTACCAATCGGCCGTGGTCAACGTGAGTTAATCATCGGTGACCGTCAAGTAGGTAAAACATCCGTAGCAATCGATACAATCTTGAACCAAAAAGGCGAAAACATGATTTGTATCTACGTTGCAATCGGTCAAAAAGAATCTACTGTACGTACTGTAGTAGAAACATTACGTAAAAATGGCGCATTAGATTATACAATCGTTGTAACAGCATCTGCTTCTGAACCAGCTCCATTATTATACCTAGCTCCTTTCGCTGGTGTATCTATGGCTGAAGAGTTCATGTTACAAGGTAAACACGTTTTAGTAGTATATGATGATCTATCTAAGCAAGCATCAGCTTACCGTGAGCTTTCATTATTACTACGCCGTCCTCCAGGTCGTGAAGCTTATCCTGGTGACGTATTCTACTTACACAGCCGTTTACTAGAGCGTGCTGCGAAGTTAAACGAAACTTACCAAAACGGTTCAATCACAGCATTACCATTCGTAGAAACACAAGCAGGGGATATCTCAGCTTACATTCCTACAAACGTAATCTCGATCACAGACGGTCAGATCTTCTTACAATCTGACTTGTTCAACTCAGGTGTACGTCCAGCAATCAACGCTGGTTTATCAGTATCACGTGTAGGTGGTTCTGCACAAATCAAAGCGATGAAAAAAGTAGCTGGTACATTACGTCTTGACTTAGCTGCGTTCCGTGAATTAGAGTCATTCGCTCAATTCGGTTCTGACTTAGATAAAGCAACTTTAGCTAAATTAGAGCGTGGTAAACGTACTGTTGAGGTTCTTAAACAAGACCTAAACAAACCACTTAAAGTAGAAAAACAAGTTGTAATCCTTTACGCTTTAACTCGCGGATTATTAGATGATATTCCAGTAGCGGATATCACTCGCTTTGAAGGCGAACTACTTAGCTGGTTAGATTCAAACCACTCTGGCGTTTTAGATCACATCCGTACAACGAAAGATCTTCCAGCTGACGCTGACCTTGCAGAAGCAATCAACGCGTTCAAAAAGACTTTCGCTAAATCTGAGTAATCTTTAAAAGATATTAACGCTTGCCTACATCCGAAAAGCGCTGGAGGGTCCTGACAAGTGTGCTCGCACACGCAGGAAGGAACCGAAGCGACTCGAGGATGTGGCATGAATATCTGGATATCTTACTATCCAAAGATAAAAGACCAAGTAAGGATATGAAAAAACAAAAGGTGGTGAAATACCAGTGGTAAACTTACGCGAAATTAAAGGTCGTATAAATTCTACAAAGAGTACACAAAAAACGACGAAAGCCATGCAAATGGTTTCATCTTCGAAATTACGCCGTGCAGAATCAAACGCCAAGGCTTATGTTCCTTACATGGAAAAAATCCAGGACGTAGTAGGCGCAATCGCAGCAGGTACAAAAGACAGCGGTCATCCGATGTTAACAACTCGTCCTGTTAAGAAAACAGCTTACTTAGTAATTGGTTCTGACCGTGGTTTGGCAGGTGCATATAACTCAAGTATCCTCCGTCAGCTTCAGCGCACGATTAACGAGCGCCACAAGTCTAAAGATGAGTACGTTGTTTTTGCAGTAGGCCGTGTCGTACGTGACTATTTTGTAAAACGTGATCATAATGTAATCGGCAGTGTTGTACAGTTACCTGACCAACCAACATTTGCTGATATTAAAGAAATCGCTCGTAATGCTGTTGGTATGTTCATCGATGGCGCATATGATGAACTTTATATGTACTATAACCACTTCGAAAGTGCTATTTCTCAAGTAGTAACGGAGAAAAAGGTTCTTCCATTGACTGAGATCGCACCTGCTACTAGCAACGCTGCATATGAATTCGAGCCATCAGGCGAAGCAATTCTAGAAGTACTTCTTCCACAATATGCAGAAAGCTTAATCTATGGTGCGTTACTAGACGGAAAAGCGAGTGAACATGCTTCTCGTATGACGGCAATGCGTAATGCAACAGATAATGCTTCGGATTTAATCGCCGAATTATCTCTTCAATACAACCGTGCGCGTCAAGCAGCGATTACGCAAGAAATTACAGAAATCGTTGGTGGAGCTGCAGCCTTAGAATAGGCGCACTCTACTGACGTCGTATAAGAATACGATAGGAGGGTACACAGTAATGAATAAAGGACAAGTTATTCAAGTAATGGGTCCGGTAGTAGACGTAAAATTCGAAAACGGCCAATTACCAGCAATCTATAACGCTTTAACAGTTATGATTGAACGTCCAAATGAAGCGCCGACTTCTCTAGCTCTAGAAGTTGCGATTCACTTAGGTGACGACTCTGTTCGTGCGATTGCCATGTCATCTACTGATGGCTTACAACGTGGGGCAGAAGTTACAAATACAGGAGCGCCAATCTCAGTACCAGTTGGTGAAGCTACATTAGGTCGCGTATTCAACGTACTTGGTGAAGTAATCGACTTAGGTGAAGAGGTTCCAGCATCAGTTCGCCGTGATTCAATCCACCGCGAAGCTCCAACTTTCGATCAATTATCAACTTCAGTTGAAATCCTTGAAACAGGTATCAAAGTAGTAGACTTATTAGCTCCTTATATTAAGGGTGGTAAGATCGGTCTATTCGGTGGTGCCGGTGTAGGTAAAACTGTATTAATCCAAGAATTAATCAACAACATCGCCCAAGAGCACAGCGGTCTTTCTGTATTCGCAGGTGTAGGTGAGCGTACTCGTGAAGGTAATGACCTATTCCACGAGATGACTGACTCAGGCGTTATTAAACAAACAGCAATGGTATTCGGTCAAATGAATGAGCCGCCTGGTGCACGTATGCGTGTTGCCTTGACTGGTTTGACAATGGCTGAATATTTCCGTGATGAAGAAGGTCAAGACGTACTATTATTCATCGATAACATCTTCCGTTTCACACAAGCAGGTTCTGAGGTTTCTGCCCTATTAGGCCGTATGCCTTCAGCGGTAGGTTACCAGCCAACACTTGCTACGGAAATGGGTAGATTACAAGAGCGTATCACATCTACAACAAAAGGTTCTGTAACTTCAATTCAAGCGATTTACGTACCAGCCGATGACTATACTGACCCGGCTCCGGCTACAACGTTCGCCCACTTGGACGCAACAACAAACCTTGAGCGTAAATTATCTGAAATGGGTATCTACCCTGCGGTTGACCCATTAGCTTCGACTTCTCGTGCATTATCACCTGAAATCGTTGGCGAAGAACACTATGCAGTTGCAACTGGTGTTCAACGTACAATCCAACGTTACCGTGAATTGCAAGATATCATCGCCATCCTTGGTATGGACGAGTTATCTGACGAAGATAAGCAAACAGTAGAACGTGCTCGTCGTATTCAATTCTTCTTATCTCAAAACTTCCACGTAGCGGAACAATTCACTGGCCAAAAAGGTTCTTACGTACCAGTTAAAGAAACTGTACGTTCATTCAAGGAAATCCTTGAAGGTAAATACGACCACTTACCAGAAGATGCTTTCCGTTTAGTTGGTAGCATTGAAGAAGTAGTTGAAAAAGCGAAAAGCATGGGCGTAGAGGTTTAATACTAACGGCTAGGAGGAAAACACATGAAGACAGTAACAGTCAATATTGTCACTCCCGACGGCCCGGTATACGATGCTGAAGTAACAATGGTTATCGCCAAAACAACTTCAGGTGAAATTGGTGTCCTTCCAGGCCATATTCCAATGGTCGCTCCACTTGCAATCGGTGCGGTGAAGCTGAATAAAGAAGGCGGCCAAACTGATCTTGCGGCTGTTAATGGTGGTTTTATTGAAGTGCGTCCCGACAAGATTTCGATTTTAGCTTCTTCAGCAGAAGTTGCTGAAACAATCGACCTTGCCCGTGCAAAAGCAGCGCTTACGCGTGCTGAGCAGCGTCTTCAACAAAAACAGGATAACGTTGATTTCAAACGTGCTGAATTAGCTTTACAACGCGCGATCAATCGTATCAATGTTCATGAGGGTAATATCTAATTGAAGAACAAGCGGGCAGATGCATTTTCTGCCCGCTTTTTTTCTTAAAAATCAAACTATGTATTTTCGAATGGAAAAGTTGCCTAAGCAATTGTGTTAGAGGCCGCGGCCTCCAAATAGTATGCGTGGGCAAGCGCTGGATGTATACTACCTGTGCTTATCGCAGATAAACGATTTTTCTAAAAGGAGGATGCGGGATGGATGTGTATTCACAGTTAGGTCAGCAGGCAATCATGGGGATTGTTTCTCATATCTTTTTTATTGGTGTGACATTTTATGCGCTGCAGTCATTACGTCTGGAGCAAGTATTTAAAAAGGGAAAGACATTTCAAATTCAAGTGCTCTATATTTTGCTAAGTATTACAATCGGTTCAACAGTTTCAAATTTTTTTATTACCTTCTCCACGTGGTCTCAGCAACTGCCTTATTTATTCCAATAATTGGGCGATTGTGTATGTTGGAGGGGGAAACAAGGTCTTGTTTACCGCTCCAATGCCTATAATTCCCCAAAAAATGTACAAAAAATGTTTCTAAATTAGCAGGTAGCGGGTAGGAAAGTAAAGAATCGCACAATTTTTTGGATTTGTATGAAATTCACGATATTACCATGTGTTGAGTATTATAAAAATGTAGCGTATTTCATCAAAATACCGTAAAATAGTGATTTGGGCGCTTGTATTAGGGAGTCTTGCAAGTTAACATGAAAATTGTTTGTATAAATAAGGACTATTAAACTTTTTTAATAAATTGTGTTTTACAGTTTCGTACAATTGTATTCGGAGGGACGAATTGTGGATAAAATTATTGTAACGGGTGGCCGGACATTAAAGGGCAAAGTTAAAGTAGAAGGCGCAAAAAATGCCGTTTTACCCATCTTGGCAGCCTCGCTATTAGCTTCAAATAAAACAAATATCATAAGAGACGTGCCAAATTTGGCAGATGTAAAAACAATCGGTGAAGTACTTAGAAGCTTAAATGCTAAAGTGGAGTATGACGCGGCAAATAACGAAATGTTGATTGATGCCTCAGGTACACTTTCAAGTGAAGCGCAGTTCGAATTCGTCAGTAAAATGCGCGCATCCATTTTAGTGATGGGATCACTGCTTGGGCGCAATGGCTTTGCCCGTGTAGCACTTCCTGGAGGGTGTGCAATTGGATCTCGCCCAATTGAATTACACCTAAAAGGTTTTGAGGCAATGGGAGCAGAAATTTCATTTGGCCACGGATATGTAGAAGCGATTGTGAAGGATCGCCTGCGAGGAGCAAAAATCTATTTAGACTTCCCAAGTGTCGGTGCAACAGAAAATATCATGTCGGCAGCAGCATTAGCCGAAGGTACGACAATTATCGAAAATGCTGCAAAAGAACCGGAAATTGTAGACCTGGCGAACTTTATTAATGGAATGGGCGGCCGCGTAGTCGGTGCTGGTACGGATACAATTCGTATTGAAGGTGTAAAAGAACTGACAGGTACGACTCATTACATCATCCCGGACCGTATTGAAGCAGGAACATTTATGGTCGCAGCAGCTATTACACGCGGCGACGTTGTAATAGAAAATGCTGTACCTGAGCATATGACAGCAGTAATCGCTAAAATGCGTGAGATGGGTGTTACGATCACAGAGGAAGCAGAAGGTCTTCGTGTGCGTGCAAATGGCCCTCTAAAGGCAGTTGACATTAAAACAATGCCTCACCCTGGATTCCCTACAGATATGCAATCCCAACTAATGGCTTTAATGCTGACAGCTGAAGGCACAAGCATCATTACAGAAACAGTATTTGAGAACCGCTTCATGCATGTGGAAGAATTCCGCCGCATGAATGCTGTTGCTAAAATTGAAGGTCGTTCTGTGTTCATTGAAGGTACAACAGAACTACAAGGTGCTGAAGTAGCTGCTACTGATTTACGTGCTGCTGCGTCACTAATCCTGGCTGGTTTAGTGTCAGAAGGTATGACACGTGTAACAAAGCTTCACCACCTAGATCGTGGTTATGTGAATTTCCACGAAAAACTTGCTGCACTAGGCGCAGATATTGAACGAGTATCTGAAGAAGTAACAAAGGAAAAAGAACAAGCAACTGCTTAATCTTAAAATATGAACCTTACAGCAATTATATGAATCAATACTATCCGTAAGCACTTAGTGCTTGCGGATTTTTATATTAAGTAAGATTTACTCTCCTTTTGGTGATAAGCATGGTGAGAGGGAGCAACAGGCTATGAGAAGGAAGAAATAGATGGATATAGTGCTGCTGCCGGCCAAATCAAGCAGTCGTAAAGCGTTGGGATATAAGCCTCTTCGTTTGAAGTGCTTCGTGTTATTCTATGTATCAGGTCTATCCAGGTAGACAGAAATCCAGCCGAAATATCTTCGTAAAAACTTTTAAATTAGCAGGAATGATTTCTCATCTATCCCTCATAGACTGCGATATGAAAAAATATATTCTACCTCTTATCATTGTTGTCTTGCTTTTTATTATCCCGTTGCAGTTTAAAAAGAAGTCTTTGCCAAAAGAAGTAGCGGAGGAGTGTGTAATCTCTATCACCTTTGCCGAATCAAATGAAGCATTGCCGCTGGAGCAATATTTAGTGGGGGTGCTCGCAGGGGAGATGCCGGCAAGCTTCGATCTAGAGGCTCTGAAGGCACAGGCAATCGCTGCGAGGACGTATGCCATTCATCAGACAAATTACGGGGCAAATCCAATCAAGCAAACGACTGCTCATCAAGTGTATAAAGAAGAATTGAATCCGAAATACGAAAAAAAGCTAAAACGGGCAGTGAAGGAAACAAAAAATCAGATTCTTACCTACAACGGTGAGCCGATTACGGCGATGTTCCATGCAGCATCGAATGGGCAGACGGAAACATCAGAAAATTTCAGCGGCACACAAATTGCCTATTTGACTGCCGTCTCATCTCCAGAGGAGTATACGGATACTGAAAGCTTTACACTTGGGCAGATCAATCAGGCACTGCAAGGTAATTTCAGTCTTGCACAAATCGGGCAGGCGCAAATAACGCGCAATAATACAAACCGGGTAGAAACAATCACGATTGGGAATCGTTCGTGGACAGGGCGTGAATTCCGTGAGCTGCTGGGCTTAAAATCAGCAGATTTTACGATTACGGTTAATCGGGGGGTTCATATTGAAACGAAAGGCTACGGGCATGGTGTAGGAATGAGCCAGTACGGGGCAGATGCATTGGCTGCAGGAGGAAAAGACGCCAAGGAAATCGTCCAGCATTATTATCCAAATACAAAGTTAGAACAACTTGCATGTTCAAAGTAAATTTTCCAAATTTCCTTGTTTAGAATATCCAAATAGTGGTCACACTACCACTTGAGGTGATAAACAATGGGAGAGAACAAACAAACTACATCTCCAAAAACGTGGGTCGATAAACCTTGGTTTTGGCCAGCTGTTTATGCAGTTATTGCGCTTATCATGATTGCGTTTATTGTACTCTATAATGTAATGGCTACGCCAGAGGACACTGACACGCTGCAGCCTGTTTCACAGGAAGAAGAAACTGTCATCGAAACAAATGCCCGTGAAGAAACAATGAAGTACCCGTTTGATGAAGCACAACTAAACAATGTGAAGATTGTACAGGACTATTATGACGTGACTGCCGATGCAGAAACACGTGAAAACTCACTTCTTGTATTCAATCAAACATATTCGACATCAAGCGGCCTTTCACTTGCTATCAACAGCGAGCCTTTCCAAGTGATGGCAGCCTTAAGCGGTACAGTAAAAGAAATAAAGCTAGATGCTTTCACTGGCAATACAGTAACGCTTGAGCATGAAAACGGCTATACGACACGCTACTCATCAGTTGGCGACATCCTCGTAAAAGAGGGAGATGCAGTCACACAAGGTGAGCCGATTGCGACGACAATCGAAAATGAATGGAATCCAAATGCCGGTATCCATTTGTACTTTGAAGTGTTAAAAGACGGCCAGCACATCAATCCAAAATCGCTATTAGGATTTTAATTTCTCATAGCAGGGGTGTTTAGGTACTAAAAGATAGTAAAGCCTTGGGCGCAATTGTTTTTAGTTCTAACGTCCATTCACGCGGCATAAGCTGAACAAACACGCGATTGAAAGGAAGAGAGCGTGCACGAGCATATTCGGCATCGCTGCGTGAAGTTAGGGCAGCTGCTATTAGAGACAGGAGAGACTGTTCGCGCCATCGCTAAAATGACAGGGTATTCGAAGAGTACCGTCCATAAAGATCTGACAGAACGTCTTGAGAAGGTTAACGAGGCATTATCGGTAGAGGTCAAGGAAGTACTGGCATACCATAAATCAGTCAGGCATCTTCGCGGAGGAGAAGCGACACGGAAGAAATGGCAGCATAAAATACAATCCGATCAGCAGATCCAAATGGACAAAGAAGCGTTTTGACAAGACTACATCAGTCGTCAAAATGCTTTTTTTATTGACAAATTTAGGACCTTTATTAACTGAATAAGGAAATGGCCGATGATAAATATTGGTGTAATTCGTCATTTAATATGATAAAATATTCAAGATAAATAGATATGCACGTGTACATGTTGGAAAAGCTGGGAAGGAGATTAACAAAACATGTTTTCAAAAGATATTGGCATCGATTTAGGTACGGCGAACGTACTGATCCACGTAAAGGGGAAGGGAATCGTATTAAACGAGCCATCCGTAGTGGCCATCGATAAAAAAACAAACAAGGTGCTGGCAGTTGGTGAGGAAGCACGCCAGATGGTTGGCCGTACACCGGGCAATATCGTAGCGATCCGCCCCTTAAAAGACGGTGTTATCGCAGATTTCGAATCAACAGAAGCGATGCTGAAATACTTCCTGAACAAGCTGAATGTTAAAGGCTTTTTATCAAAGCCGCGCATTTTAATCTGCTGTCCGACGAATATTACGAGTGTGGAGCAAAAGGCGATACGAGAAGCAGCGGAGAAATCAGGCGGTAAAAAGGTATATCTGGAAGAAGAGCCAAAAGTGGCAGCGATTGGTGCTGGAATGGACATCTTCCAGCCGAGCGGAAATATGGTAGTGGATATCGGTGGCGGAACGACCGATGTCGCAGTTCTTTCAATGGGTGATATTGTAACGAGTGAGTCGATCAAAGTAGCGGGTGATGTATTTGATAACGACATCTTACAATACATAAAGAAACAATATAAACTGCTGATCGGTGAGCGGACGGCAGAAACAATCAAAATGACAGTCGGTACTGTGTTTTCAGCAGCAGGACGCAATGAAGAGATGGATATCCGCGGGCGTGATATGGTGACGGGATTACCGCGCACTATCCCAATCAATTCAAAAGAAATCGAGCAGGCACTGCGTGAATCTGTAGAGCTGATCATTCAATCAGCGAAAAATGTATTAGAAAAAACACCGCCTGAACTATCGGCAGACATCATTGACCGTGGTGTTATTTTGACAGGCGGCGGCGCATTGCTTCATGGTATTGATCAGCTATTGATGGAAGAGCTTAAGGTACCGGTGTTTATAGCGGAAAATCCAATGGACTGTGTAGCGGTTGGGACAGGCATCATGCTGGATAATATTGATCGTGTCGCATCCAAGTAATCAAAATAAAATTGAGGTGAGCCCCCATGTTTAAAGGATTCTATACAGTTACATCAGGCATGACGGCCCAACAGCGCAAGACGGAAATTTTGACGAATAATATGGCGAATGCAAATACACCTGGCTATAAATCAGAGCAAACGACGATTCGTTCATTTCCTGATATGTTGATGTCGGCAATTACATCAAATGGCATCCCAACAGAAAAGGGGCTAAATATACTACAGGCGACTCCGGTTGGTACACTGAATGCAGGTGTTTACTTACAGGAATCTCTATCTAACCATACCCAAGGGTCGCTGCTTGAAACAGGTCTTTCAACAGATGTTGCGCTAATCGATGGTGCTCTTCCTGTTGATGAGGCTTCAGGCAAGCCAGGCTCTATTTTCTTCCGTTTACAGCATCCGGACGGCAATGAAGCATATACTAGAAATGGTAACTTTACGCTGGATGGACAAGGCAATCTTGTAACGGGAATGGGTTTATATGTTTTAGACCGAAACGGAGAAAGAATTCAACTGCAAAGTGATGACTTTACGATTTCACCAGACGGGATGATTATAGACGAAAATGGGGTACAAGCAGCACAGTTAGGTGTATCCTTTGCGGCAAATACAGATGTACTGATGAAGCAGGATAACGGTCTGTTCCGTATGTTGGAGGGAGAGGCACTGCCATCTGCTTATGATGCAGCTGGTGTTACGTTTAGTCTTCAACAGCAGTATCTAGAAGGCTCCAATGTAGATGCGGCTCAGTCTATGACAAGCCTGCTGTCAGCCTACCGAGCATTTGAAGCGAATCAAAAAGTACTACAGGCATATGACAAGAGTATGGACAAGGCAGTGAATGAAATCGGTAAGGTGTAAGGAGGTCTAAATAATGATCCGTACAATGAATACAGCAGCCAATACACTTGGGCAAATTCAGCTGCAGCTGGATACAATTAGTAATAATATCGCCAACAGCAATACGAAAGGCTACAAAGCAAAACAGGCCACTTTTCAGGAATTGCTGTACCAACAGCATAATAACGATAAATTAGACAGAACGCTCCGCCAATCACCAGTCGGCATCCGCCAAGGTGTTGGGGCGCATATTAGTCAAATCCAATCAAACGAAACACAAGGAAGTATCCAGCTGACTGGGCGTAATCTAGATTTCGCTATGACAGCAGAAAACCAATATTTCAATGTTGTGATGCAAGACGGCAGCACAGGTTTTACACGTCAAGGAAATTTCTACATGTCTCCCCAGCAGGATGGGACAAATCTTCTTGTAACAGGTGATGGATATCCAGTACTTTCCGCGAATGGCAATACAATTTCGTTTCCACAGGGCGTAACAGAATTTACAATGTCAGAAGCGGGTACATTGAATGTAATGAATGAGAACGGACAGGTAATTCAATATGACCTTGCTGTAACAAAAATTACGAAGCCGCAAGTAATGGAGCAGCTGAACGGTGGTACCTACCTCAGTCTGCCGGCTAATCTTGCCGAGCTTGGCTATGCAGAAGGTGATGTATTAACAGAATTACAGGGGCAAAATCGTAATGAGGTTAGTATGCAGATAGGCGCATTGGAAATGTCGAATGTTGATCTATCTAAGGAAATGACCAATTTGATTGCAGCACAGCGCTCGTATCAATACAATTCACGGGCAGTTACGATTGCTGACCAAATGCTTGGTCTAATTAACGGCATCCGATAAAAAGTAGGAGACGAACAATGACGAACGAATCAAACCATCATATAGCAGAGGAAAAACCGAAAAAGAGAAGACAAACAGAGCCAGCAGCAGACAACGATGACAAACAGAAACGCTGGGTACGGCTTCGCCTTTTGCCGATTTGGCTGCGCATCATTATCGTATCTGTCCTATTTTTAGTGGTGGCGATTATTGGTGTGATTTTCGGCTATTCCGTTATCGGGGAAGGAAGCGCTGGCGATGCCCTGAAATGGGAAACATGGCAGCACATCCTCGATATTATGAACGGCAAAGAGTAGGGAGTTCGTACACTGCTATCGTACGGACTCCGGCTTATGATCGTTAAACGGAGTTGCGTACTAGGGAGAAATCGGGTCATACATACTTCACAACAGGGGGATTCATATGTTAAGTGCAGAACAAATTCAAGCTATTTTACCACACCGCTATCCATTTCTTTTTGTAGATCGTATTACAGAGCTGGAAGAAGGCAAGCGAGCTGTAGGTATTAAAAATGTAACAATTAACGAAGACTTTTTTAATGGTCACTTTCCAGGCTATCCGGTGATGCCTGGAGTGCTGATTGTGGAAGCTCTGGCACAAGTAGGGGGAGTAGCCCTGCTAAATGCAGAAGCGAATAAAGGGCGCCTGGCATTTTTAACAGGTATCGATAATTGCCGCTTCAAGCGCCAGGTAGTACCAGGTGATCAACTTCGACTTGAAGTGGAATTCATCAAGCTGCGCGGCCAAATGGGAAAAGGCAAAGGGATTGCCACAGTTGACGGAGAGCTTGTTTGTGAAGCAGAAATTTTATTCGCATTAGGACCGGTTCAAGGGTAATTTGCTTTTATTGTTTAAAAATTATAAAATAAGAAGGTTGAAATTCACGATTTCAGGATACGTAGGTTTGGCTTTAAACGTAGGAGGTTTTAAATAGATGTATAAAGAACTGTCTTCAGGCGTCAAAATAAGCATTACCCGTTCTATCTCAACGTCTTTTGAGTCGTATTTGGCGAGTATTGGCTGGGATGAAGATAAATTCTCAATGGAAGATTTTGTCGCTAGTTGGCAAAAATATTTTACGGAAAACGCAGCTTGGTTTGATAAAGTGCCGCAGGAAGTATTGATGAGCCATGAATTCCACGAAGAAATGGCGAAGAAGATCGACGAAGTTATTGAAAAAATTCTAAATGAAAAGCCGACAAAGAAACAAATTGAAGCCATCGAAAAAATGCAGAAGCAATTAGGTACGAACTATACGTTTCATTGTAAGGCAGAAGCGGCTTATGTGGAGCAACTTTTAAAACAACGATTAAAATAGATTCCTAAGTTTAGGATAGTTCCCTCTTTTCCCGGGCACTCTACTGTTGACTACATTGTAGTTAATCATGAGGCGAGAAAGGAGGGAATTTTTTATGTCAAAATGGAAATTTGGCTTAGCTGTTGTGTTGATGACGGGTGCATTAGCAGCATGTAACAACGATAACAATGATGACGAAACACCAATGGAGGACCAAGGTGCAAGTGATCTTGTGACACCACATGATGATAATGGAATCGACGGCATCAATAACGATTATAACGGCTCTGAAGGTCTTTATATGAACGGCGATAATGCCAATGTCGATACACCGACATCCAATAAAGACTACAACGGCAACAATGGAGCTACCTCTAACGGCGGCAACAATATGAACGGTGCTGGCGGCAACAACGGTGAGGAAGGCAATAACGGTACAAACCGTAACGGCGGCCCAGATGCCGGTATAAGAGGGAACGACAACAATAACAATAATAACAACAACGTTCTTGATGACGCTGCTAACGATGTAGAAGGAGCAGCTGACCGAATCGTCGATGACGGTAAAGACATGGTAGACGATGTGGAAAACCGTGTCGATCGCGATACAACTCGATAACAAAACAACAAAAGCGCGGCTGCTGAATGGCAGTCACGCTTTTGTTACGTATTTTTTAATTTTGGACGTTCTTTCATGCCGCGCTCAAACCGAGTAAGAAGCTCGTCGTTCGGGAGCCCTTCTGCAATTAATTCCTGCAATAATAGCTCTGCATACCGTTTTCGCTGCGCTTTTAAAGTTCCTTTGCATAATACCGATACATAGTCACCAATTTCTATAATTTTAGTGACAACAAGTGAAAAGGGTGCTGGCTCATTGTCTGGAAATGAAATGACGGCACGGGCTTCGAATACATCATGGGAAACTACCAACGGATCAAAGAACCCCCGATAATCGTTAGCGATATACAGCTCCAAGATCCACGAGTTATGGCTGTTTTCCTGATTGATAATAATGCCGTCCGTTAACGGGATGCTTTGCGTGCTGCCAGTAGAAGTTAATAAGTCGAAAGACAGCATTTTAAAGGTCTTCATTTTTTCACCCCATTTTCTTTTTACGGTTATTATACCATATTGAAAGTTGCCAAATTCGAAAAATCAGTCAATTTCATGAACATAAGTAGTATGAGCATTGTTAAATAAAATCCTTCGCCTTTTTATTTTCAGCTATAGACAAAATGAATATTTGGTTCCTTGATGTATGCACAAATCTGTATTTTCGTGCTTTGCGCGAGCGGATCCTCCTGCATTATGATGGCTGTAATGAAGGGAGGTGAAGTAATGAATCAAGTCGGGCTCGTTGGACGATTGACAAAAGATCCGGCACTTCGGCAGTTATCTGATCGCAAGGTGACAGTAAATTTTGTACTTGCCATTAATCGCAATTTCCGCAACAGCCAGGGCACAGTCGACGCTGACTATCTGTTATGCGTCGCGTGGGGAAAGCTTGCGGAACGAATTGCAACGTATTGCGGCAAGGGGTCGCTCGTCGGTATCAATGGTCGTCTGCAATCCAGTTCCTATGTAAATAAGGACAACGTCAGAGTATACAATACAGAAGTCGTTGTCGAGGACGTCCGATTTTATGCCTTGAAGCAGCGGGAAGGGCAGCCCGCTTCTAATGCTTCAAACTATGCAGTACAGCAAGAGGTAGATGTAACAGCGCATTTTGTACTTCCTTCTGAGGATGAGGAAGCAGATGCAAAACCAGTGACAACTTAATACGCGATTGTAAGAAGGTAAACAACACAACGAATTGCTTTTCGTTATAGCAAGTCAATGTTCACAGCAAATCTGTAAAAACGACTGTACAATGATTGACCCCCACAAAATCAATACCGGCATATTCGCTATCTATGCCGTTATTCTCCTAATTTACAACTGAATATAGCTAAGAAACCGATCAAAGAGCCTTTCATGCACATGGCATAAAAGGCTCCCTCTTTTTATTGCTGAGAAGTCCCGAGCCTACTAAAGGAGAGAAAGCGGCATACCTTATAGGCTGAAAGTTTTAATTCGCGCAATACCATTCAAAATTCGCGCAAGAAAAAAGCCCTCCCTCACAAAATAGGAGGGGAGAGCCTAATACGTATAAAAGCTATTTCAGCATCGCTGTATCGAGCATCATCAAATCCATCAGCTCGGCATCATCGAGCTCGGTTAACCACTGGCTGGATTGGATCAGTTCCTCTGAGAGGGCGGATTTGATCGCAATCATTTTATCGATTTTTTCCTCGATCGTGCCGATCGTAATAAATTTATGCACCTGCACAAATTGAGTCTGGCCGATACGGTAGGCACGGTCTGTCGCTTGATTTTCAACGGCGGGATTCCACCAGCGGTCAGCATGCAGCACGTGGTTCGCAGCAGTTAGATTCAGACCTGTACCACCAGCCTTTAATGACAGCAGGAAAATCGGAAATTCGCCGTTTTGGAAGCTTTCTACGAGACGGTCCCGCTGCTGTTTCGGCATACTGCCCGTCAGGAAGGGCACATCGATATCATACAGCTCTGAGAAACAGTGCTGCAGCAGCTGGCCCATGCCAATATATTGGGTAAAGATCAGACACTGCTCGCCATTTTCTACAATTTCAGCGGCAAGCTGTACAATCCGTTTCACCTTCACCGATCGTTCCAACTCGACGCGCGCTTCTTCAAACGGCTCCTTTAAATAAAGGGCTGGATGATTACATAATTGCTTTAGCTTACTCAGCATCTTTAAAATCCGGCCTTTCTTCTCGAAGCCAGTTAATTTTTCGAGCTGGGCGAGTGTATCTTCAATGAACCCCTCATACAGCGCAGCCTGTTCAGGTGTCAGCGGGCAGAATTCCTGCGTTTCCTGCTTATCCGGCAGGTTCAGCATTAAATCTGGATCCCGCTTTGTACGCCGCAGCAAGAATGGACGAATCTTCATACGAAGCACTTGTTTATGCTTTTCGGATTCATCTTTTTCAATCGGCAGGATGAACTGCTCCTGGAACTTGCCGAAGCTGCCGAGGTAGCCTTTATGCATGAAGTCAAAGATTGCCCACAGTTCGGATAATCTATTTTCCACCGGTGTTCCTGTAAGGGCGATATGATGTGCACCCTTAAGCTTGCGAATGGAGCGGGATTGCAGTGTCTGCATATTTTTGATGTTTTGCGCCTCATCCAATACGACCGTCGACCAATTCTGATCCTGCAGGAATTCCGCATCCTGCGAAATGGTGCCGTACGTCGAAAGGATAATATGCGGACGCTCTTTTTCGATGAACCGAGTGAACTGCTCATCCTTTAGACGATTGGCACTGTAGTGCGTATGCACGGTTAAACTTGGGGCAAAGCGGGCCAGCTCTTTCTGCCAGTTGCCAAGCACAGAAGTTGGACAGACGATAATTGCCGGCTCTTCCACCTGCAGGACATCCACCGTATACAGAATATAGGTAATGAGCTGTACGGTTTTACCGAGACCCATATCATCTGCAAGGCAGGCACCGAACTGCTGCTCGCGCATAAACACAAGCCATTCATATCCTTGCTGCTGGTATGGGCGCAGCTCCGCCTGAAGATTCAGCGAAGGAGCTACGTAAGGCATTCCTTGCTTATGCTGCAGCTGTTCAATATAGGATTGCAGTGACTTCTGCATCTCAAAAGCAAACATCGGGTCGTCACGCTCTGCATCGTCCGGATCTTCTAGCGGTTCCATTAACGTCTCAGGCAGCTCCTGAAACAGTAGATCACGTACAGTCCAGTTCTCTTCCTCGGCTTGATTCATCAGCTCGCGCATTTCATTTAGCCAATTAGCATCGATACGGAACCATTCCGTACCGATACGGACAAATTCCCGCTTCTCCTCGACGAGCTTGCGGAACTGCTCAGCCGGCATATCCTGTCCATTCATGGAGAACTGCCAGCGGAACGTTAAAATATCATCGAGCCCGGCTGTTTTTTTCGTCGGTGTATTGCCGGCACTCACTCGTACCTTCATCTTCGATTGCTTTAGTTCTTTTAGCCAAGCCGGCAAAATGATTTCAAAGCCAAGTGCCTGCAGCTTCGCCAAGTCATGCTGAAGGAAATGGCGCACGTCGGCATCCTGCAGTCTCAGATGAATGAAGTAGTTAGGTGACGGTGCATGATTTTCAAGCGTCAGCAGGGCAGTCATCTGGTGCTGCAGCTGTTCGATATCCGGGGACAAATCCATCCATTTTTCAGGAAGAGCCATTTCAATCGGGAGTGTCCGCTTTCGGACTGCAGGTGTCCAGTGTTTTGCAGAGCCAGGTGCAAGAAGCACTGTTTCAAGATACCAGTCCTCTTCATCTTCAGGCGGCTCACTTAACCGGAGTGCCACTTGTACATTTCCGGCCATGCGTTCTGTCTGCAGCGGCCATCCTCCATTTTGGAAATACGGCAGAAGAGCCGGTACATCCTCCAGCGTTAAGCCTGCTTTTGACAGCCGCTGCGAGGCAGCCTCTTCCAGCAGGTCAGACTGGCTATAGTCAAAGGCAAGACCGTCCTCCGATAACGTGGCATGCTGCCAAAGTTCATCTCCTTGCCATACCATCAGAGCTTCTTCAATTTGGCTGAGGGTCTCCGCCGATTTGGCGTCTGCCGGTTGAATTCGAAGGAATGGATGCCGGTAGCGTGGTGACATTACATCAAGCAAATCAGCAATCGGCACGATTAAGTCACGCTCATCCGTTTTGGCGTTCAGTCCGTAAAAGTTCGGCTCATATCTGTAATAAAGGAACGGTGCCCAATTTTCTGCAGCATGAATGAGCCCGTCCTCGTTTAAGGCCATTAATGAGTAGTAGCCGGGCCGAATTTGTTCGATCTTTAAGCGGAGCGTCTTTACAAATGGTGCTGTTTCAATCATTTAGTTTTCGTCACTCCTTAATGTAATTGTGCCTTATCGAGCTCTTCTTGAAGGGCACGCAGCCGTTTAAACTGTGTCCGTACCGACTCGATATAATTTTCAAAGTAAGTTGTCTTGCCCGCTTTTTTAGCGGCGGATTTCATCTGCTTCCAGATGCGTACTGCCTGTTTGTAGTTCATCCGGGATTTCTGCCGGATTTCCTCCATCGCATAGTGATGATAAAGCGGCAGGGCGGCAGCCGGTTTTTCAGACAGCACCTGCTTTAAGCCGATAGATTCCAAATAAGGGATCGAGGAAGGGTGCAGCTGATGGAGTGCAGTCCATTCCTCATAACGACCCTTTTGCAGTAGATAGTCCGAATATGGCTGGACGCCGTAGCGGCCAAATGCTCCATAAAGCATTAATTCTTCAGCCTCTGTCAGCTCGATCTCTGCATATAACGTATTCAGGCTATTCGTAAACAGCTGTCGCCGGTGCGGTGGGAGCACTTGATGAATATACTGTTGTAAATGAGGCAGCATCGCCTTTAACAAAAGCGCGGCAGCCTGCCGATCCCCTACGTTCAGGGCAAAATGAACAATCGCCTCGTAGAGCTGGATATGTTCAGCGTCGAGCTGTGCGAGATGATCTTGAATCTTTGCTTCGTCCTTCAAGAGCACATAAAAAACGACCCGGGCAATAGCAAGCGGGATATCAGAAGGACTATCCGCTTCCGCCAGCATTTCCAGCTCCTGTAACGCACGCTTTTTATCATTGAAAATATGTTCCCAGCACAGCAGGAAGAAGCTGAAGCGCAGGTGGGGGAAGCCCCCGTCCTGCAGCAACAGTTCACGTACACTTTCCTGCATGGCATCATAAAAAGGATCTGTTGCGAATAAACGCGATTTACTGCTCAGCTCATGAATCAAATCCTCGGCATATTCATAGCGCTTATCAATCGCATATTGGAAGTAGTCAGACTGGATAGGTGACTCGGTTGCGAGAAAGTGTGACCATAATTTATTCAGCACCGCAAGCTCGATATACAGCTTAAAAATTGGCTGCCATTCACGCTCAAGCGGCGTATAGCGGCGGAGCTTTGCATAGGCATTATCAAGGATGGACGGTACTAAATAGCTTTCGATGCGGCGGTTTGCCGGAAGCAGGTGCCCCATCACTTCCTCCACCATTTGCTGCCAGCTTTCAGGTGTCCGCGCTGTAGCCAGCTGATTCAGCTGAACAGATTTTTGTGCCCGCCATTTCGATGCCCAGTCCTGAACAGAGCCGTAGTATTGGTAAAGCCCAAGCAATGTGCCGAGCTGGTGCCGGCAAAGCGGCTGCGGGCATGTACAGCTAAGATGCTGGAATCGAAAGTCCATCGTTACCTCTGCTGGACGCACATCCTGCACAACGGTAAACAGCTTCTCAGCAGCCGTGTTATATCGTTCAAAAAGAACGGATTTGTTACGTACAGAAAAAACAGAGCGGCGCACAAGCTCTTCATCTTCCGCTGATGAAGGGTGCAGCTCAGTCGTATATTTTTCTAACTCTCTATTAATAAAATCGGCATTGTCCCGTGCAATGACAGGAATTGAAAGCCCCATAATTAACCTCTCCTAAAAAAGTCGTTCCTTTTATTATAACGTGAATTCAATTACTGCGTAAACGCAGGAGATTGGAATATGGAAAAACAGGGAGGCGAGGAGGAAGTTTCTTTTCAATGAAGTTTGAAACAGTAAGAGTATGGGCATAATAAGTATTAAATAGCACATCTTGACTTGAGAGCATTCATTACAATACTATGACCCACTAAATTCTATATTCCGATTGATAGTGTACTAAATGATTAGCCATATACACCTGAAATCAGGCGAAAACAAATACGCAGGCTCAGTATTATTTTACAAGGCTAAAGAATACGTTAACTACTAGGAGGGTATCGATATGATTACTGTGCAGTTCATGAAGCCGTTTTATACAAAAGTGTCGGGAACGAAACTACGTCTTGTGTTTGCTTACCAGTATTTCTCGATTACGAAGGACGATGAAGTGTACCATTTTATTCCGATTGAAGGAAAGGAAATGATCGTCAACCTGAACACGATGCAGGTTGAAAACATGTCGGAGGTATTCGTGTTCCAGCGCGGCAACCGATTTATCCGATTACCGCTGTATCAGCTGCTTTTAGTATCGAATGTCCATGAGCATCTGATGCCGATTCTTGAGAACTCAGCAGGAGACATCCAGCCAGTGAAGGCCGAAACAGATGAACTGGACGCAGAAATTGCCGAGCTGATCCACACACTTGAAGAATCGAACCTATCTCGTTTGATCGATGTAGCACTTGCTGACCGCAACGAAGAACTATTCTATGACTTAATGACACAAAAGGAAAAATTAAACGGAGGCTATGCAATGTGAGCGCCACCTCTACGTGAAAACACCGATGAAAAATATTTCTTCGGTGTTTTCTTATACTAAAAAAGGATAGGACGACGCTTTCTTGCTTTAAAATAGTAAAGCGAATAACAGACATAGTAGAGATACTGCGGGTTTCTGAATTACTATAGTAGAAAACGTTTGAAAAACAATACTATTCAAATTATACTGTGGGTAGATTCATGGAAATACTGATGAATCTTTCCTCAACCCATATTTGCCTCTTTTTGCTCTGGCGAAAAGAGGGCTTTTTTTATGTGGGGAGAGTAGATGTTGAGTGAATTTAATAGAACTGCTTTAAAATGAAAAACGATTAATCAGGGTAAGTTACATAAGAGCCGACCAGCGGTTACAGCCGGCTTGCCGAGTCTCTTCCTCAGCTGGATAAAATTTATTTCCCACAATCGGCGCAAAGTTGTATACTATAAGGTAGTTCTTTTTGAACGGGCTAGTGAAAGCGCTAGTGGAACCTATACAAAAGTTTCAGGAACTAAACTACATTCCTAGACGTTTATAAAATAAGTATCTATTCTTTTTCGAATTTGAAAGGAAGTCAAAGCAATGTCAAAATCAATTTGTGTCGTTGGGCTTGGGTATATCGGTCTTCCAACGGCAGTCATGTTTGCAAATCACGGCGTGAAGGTACACGGTGTTGATGTGAACCCAGCAGCTGTGAAAAGTATTCAAGAAAAGCAATTGCACATCGAGGAAACGGGCTTGCAAGAGCGTTTAAATAAAGCAGTCGATGAAGGATTCCTGACTGCATCGACGACTCCGCAGGAAGCGGATGTATTCATCATTGCCGTACCGTCTCCGATTAATCCGGACAATACGGCAAACCTGGAGTATGTACGTCAGGCGACAGCCTCCATCGTACCTTACGTAAAACCGGGCAACCTTGTTATTTTAGAGTCGACGGTTCCACCGAAGACAGTTGAAAATATTATGCTGCCAGAACTTGTGAAATCAGGTCTTGAGATTGGGGAAGAGTTATTCGTATCGCATTCACCTGAGCGCGTGATCCCTGGCCGTGTATTCGAAGAGCTTGTGAATAACGACCGTATCGTCGGCGGTATTAACAAAAAGTCCGCTGAGATGACAAAAGAGCTTTACGAAACATTCGTACAAGGAGCAATCCATTTAACAGATGCAACAACAGCTGAATTAGTAAAAGTAATGGAAAACACATACCGTGACGTGAATATTGCATTTGCCAATGAGCTTGCGAAGCTTGCGGAAAAATTAGATGTGAACATTTGGGAGGCAATCAAGTTTGCCAACTATCACCCGCGTGTAAATGTCCATTTCCCAGGTCCGGGTGTCGGCGGTCACTGTATCGCGGTTGACCCATGGTTCCTTGTAGAGCTTGGCGGCGAAACAGCGCAAATCATTCATTTATCTCGTAATACAAACGATTCCATGCCGAGCTACACGGCGCAAAAAACGCAAAGCATCCTCAATAAGGCCGGCATTGCGGGCGCAACAGTAGCGGTACTTGGACTTGCGTTCAAAGGAAATATTGACGACATGCGTGAAAGTCCGTCGACAATTGTCATCGATGAGCTGCAAAACCTTGGCTTGAATGTCGTATCATTCGACCCGCATATCAAGGAAAACAAGCACGCTACACAAACGCAAAACCTGGAGGAAGCAACAGCAAATGCAGATATCCTCCTGTTCCTGACAGACCATAACGAATTTAAGACAATTGACGTTACTTCGATCCAAGCGAAGAATAAAATCGTCTTCGATACGAAAAACTGTCTAGACCGCGGTGCTTGGGAAGCAGCAGGATTTGATTTCCATCTGCTGGGCGATGCAAAAAACTAAACACAACAGGAGAGCAGGGTGCATATGCGCGCTGCTTTTCTTTATGATGGGTAAACTTCTTTTAAGGAGATTACTGTAGAAAAGGGATACGAATAATAAAGAAAACTTTAGATGAAAGAAGGTATCACCATGAAAGAAACAGTCCTGGGCATCCAGGTAAATACGGAAAACTACGATGAACTGATTCCAAAAGTATTTGAGCGTATTGAAACAAAAGAAAAGTCACTGATCGTTGCTATTAACCCTGAGAAAATTATTAAAGCAAAAGAAGACCCGGCATTAAAAACATTATTAAACAATGCAGAATTTCAAATTCCAGATGGGATTGGCGTTATTTTGGCCTCGAAAATCCAAAAAGGGCAGATTACATCGCGTGTTACAGGTGTGGACATGATGCTGCGTCTTTGCGAGGAAGCATCAAAAAGACAGAAGCCGATTTTCCTGTACGGCGGAAAACCGGGAATTGCAGACAAAGCGGCAGAAAAGCTACAGGAGCTGTATCCGGGGATTCAAATTGCCGGCACACAGGACGGCTATGAAAAAGATAACCAAAAGGTAATCGATAAGATTAATGCAGCAAAGCCCGACCTGTTATTTGTCGCAATGGGTTCACCAAAGCAAGAAAACTGGATCAATGCCAACCGCGGTCAACTGCACCCGACAATTTACCAGGGTGTTGGAGGTTCATTTGATGTATTGGCTGGTAACGTAAAGCGTGCACCGGAAGCATTCCAAAAGGTAGGGATGGAGTGGTTTTACCGATTGATGAAGGAGCCGCACCGTATCAAACGTCAGATTAAGCTGCCGTTATTCCTTCTGGAAGTAGCGAAAAACAAGACTTCAAAATAATTACAGAACATAATTTTATGTTTAATTATTACATTAAAAATTATTTATGTAATCTTTGTAATAATCCGTTGTTCTTTTTTTAAGGAAATGCTACACTGTAAATGTTAGTAAGATTTCCTCTTATTAGGTATAGATTTAAAATTTCCCTGCAAGGAAACGGTTGGTAGCCCACTTGTCATTCATAAGTGGTTGTGGATGGCAAACAAAAGGCGGTTCTGTGAAAACAGACCGCCTTTTGTTATGGCTTTTTTTGACGAAAGGTGTCGATAAATACCGATACAGCAGTACTTTCGAATTTTTATTAATATCTTTCTTAGATGCCGCATATATGTAGATGGCGTGTGTTTTCATCACTTAAAATCTCCTGAAAAATGGTAAAAATGCTGTATTTCGAAGAAAATAATTGTATCTATTTAACAAAAAATATTAAATTTACAGAAACTACTGTTATTTGTTTTTTCTTTATGGCATAATTAGGGAGGTTTCTAGTTATCTATCAAAATGGATAATGTTGAAAGTTTATTACCTTTTTCATTTTTATTATGGAATTATTGGTAAAAAACAATTGACATACCAAATATATACTACTAAACTTTAGTGTGTATTAGTTCTTCACGCTAGTTTTGTAGTGTAGGTAACTAACTAACATTATAAATGTAATTCGAGGAGGAAATTTTCAATGGCTAACCAACCAAAGAAATACAAAAAGTTTGTAGCAACAGCTGCAACAGCTACTTTAGTAGCATCTGCGATCGTTCCTGTAGCTTCAGCTGCATCATTCAGCGATGTATCTGAAAACAACGAGTTCGCTCCATACATCGACGCATTAACTGAAGCTGGTATCATCAACGGATACCCTTCAACAAACACATTCAAACCAGGAGCAGCTTTAACACGTGGCCAAGTTGTTAAAATGCTAGGACGCTGGGTTGAGTCTAACGGTGTTGAAATTCCATCTGACTGGAACACAAAAGCTCGTTTCACAGACGTGCCAACTAACCACAAAGACCAAGAATTAGTTAAGTACGCTGCATTAGTAGCAGACGAAGGCGTATTCGGCGGTGCTGCTGGTAAATTAATGGCAGGTAACAACATCACTCGTCAACAAATGGCGAAAGTACTTAACGGTGCTTATGCTGCAGTTAACGGTGAATCTCTAATCGAAATCGCTGAAGGCGTAGACAACGTTCGTATTCCGGACTTATCAAGCGCTCGTGCAGAGTTTGAAGATGCAATCCAAGCATTAATGGATCTTGAAATCTCTTCTACTAACAGCGGTAACTTCCGTCCATTAGAGAACGTAACTCGTGCTCAATTCTCTAAATTCTTATATAACACTATCAACTTTGAAGCTGTTGACGTAGCTCCTTTCGAAGTGAAAGCTGTAAACAGCACAACTGTTGAAGTAATCTTCGACCAAGATATCGAAAACATCGACAAAGTGAAATTCGCTATCGAAGGCCTTGATATCAAAGGCGCAGTAGTTAAACAAACTAGCAAACGTACTGCAGTATTAACTACTTCTGAACAAAAAGGTGGCACAGAATACACTGTAACTGTTGACGGCGAAAAAGCTGGTACATTCGTAGGTATCGCTGCTGTAATCCCAACAGCTATTAAAGTTAACACGCAATCAGTACAAGGCGTGATTGGTGAAGAAGTTACTTTAACAGCTGCTGTAACAGTTCCAGAAGGCCAGTCTAAAGAAGGCGTTTCTGTAACGTTCAATATCGTAAACAACCAAACTACTAACGAGAAAATCGAAGTAGAAGCTTTCACAAACGCTGAAGGTGTAGCTACTTACAAATATACTCGTTACTATGCTTCTGAAGATAACGTAGCAGCATACGCTACTAAAAAATCTTCTGTAGTATCTCAAGGTAAAGTTTACTGGGCTAACAAAATTCAATTAGCAGTTTCTGAAATCACTAGTGGTAACGAACTTGCTAATAACACTAAAAAAACTTACAAAGTAAATGGTAAAGCAAACACAACTTACTATGTAACAGTTAAAGAGAACCTTGGTGTAACTCCTGATAAAGTTACAAAATTAAATGTCCAAACTACTGGTGTAGATACATTCGTAGTACCTGCTGAATTATCGACAGGTGGAAATAATGTAGTTGCAACAGTTCGTACAGATGCAGATGGCGAAGGAACATTCACTGTTTACGGTTCAAACTTAACAGCAACTCCAATTGTATATGATGCTAAAACAGTTTCTGGTAATGTAAACTCTTCAGGTGTTCTTGTAGATGATGAGTACGCTTCAACTGCATTACAAGCTGAAGCTCCAGCAGTTAAATATTCTCAAGTTGACAAATTAGCATTAACTGTAGCAGCTGAAGGTACAGCAAATTCTGCAGAGTATGTAGATACGCCTGATGCTTATGATCAAAACTCTGTTGGTGGTCGTACTTATACAGTTACTGTGACTGATAAGGACGGAAAAGTTGCTCCAGAAGGTACAACTGCTTATGTAACTTTTGAAGATGGTAACTTCTATGGTGATGTTTACTTTACAACAGCTAAAGAAAAGTTCAAAAAAGTAACAAAAGACACTCCTTATGCAATCACAGTTGGCAAAGATGGTAAAACAACTTTCCGTGTTGCTGGTAAAGGTGCTACTACTTTCGCAAAACCAACAGTATTCTTAAATACTGCAGGTAATGTTACTCCTGTAGCTTTAAATAAAGAAGATATTCAACAAGTTGCAGAAGCTACTTACTTCAAATCACCTGTTGTTAAAAATGCTACATTAACAGTTAAAGATAAATTTGGTCGTACAGTAACTTCATTAGCTTCTGGTGAAGAAGCATACTTCACTTACCAATCAGTAGACCAAAACGGTTTCGCATACCGTCCAGCTAGTACTACTACTGGAGCTACTACGGCAACAGTATGGGTTCCTGTAGATTTAAACAATGATGGGTCAGTTGATTATTATGTTCAAGAAACTAGAACAGTGGGTGGTACAACTGTAACTCAATACACATTAGCATTTGATGTGACATCATTATTTGGAAATGCAACTGTTAAAGATGCAGCTGGTAAAGTTCTAAATGCATCTCAAAACCATGGTAATACTAAAACTTACCAAGTGACATCTGATGCAGAAGGTAAAGCAATTGTTAGCGTTACATCTTCAGCTGCTGATACAGTATCTGTGAATGTAACTGGTTCAAACAATATCTTACCAACTACATCAGCAACAGTATCATTCACAAATTCAGCAGCTGTTCCAGCACTTTACACTGGTGTTGTAGAATCAATTAATAGTTCTAACCAAACACTTAAATTTGCTGGTAAAAACCCAGTTTCTTATGGTGGAGATAAAGTAGTATTCCGTAATTTAAATAACCAACCAATCGCTAATGCTGATGATTTTGCATCTTTATTAGTAAATGCTGCTGGTCCTGTACAAGTTACTTATGAAGTAAAAGACGGTGTAACTACTTTCTATATCTATAGTATTGGAAATGCAAATGGTGTAGGTGCTCCAACTGATACAGCTGCTGCTCCAACAGTTACAGCTACTCTAGTTGATACTGACCTTGATGCTAATGAAATCGGTGGTACTCTTGCAATTTCTGCTAATAACTCTGCTGTTTCAACTGTAACAGTAGATGGTACAGCTTTAACTCCAGTGAATGGAGTATATACTGTTGCTCAAAATACTCCTGCTAATGCAAAAATTGTTGTAACTGTTGTTAACGCTGTAGGAAAAACAGCTTCTACTACTGTAGTCGTAGAGGATGTTGTAGGAGATTCACAAAAAGCGGCAGCAGTGGATACACTGATTGAAGGTTTCACAACACCTAATGCTACTCAAGCAGAAGTAACAGCAGCAAGAACAGCATATGATGCATTAACTACTGCTCAAAAAGCATTAGTAAAATCAGCTAATGTAACAAAGTTACAAGCAGAAGAAGCAAAATTAGCTGATGCAGCAAAAGCAGCAGCGGTAGATACGCTAATTGAAGATTTCACAACACCTGATGCTACTCAAGCAGAAGTAACAGCAGCAAGAACAGCATATGATGCATTAACTACTGCTCAAAAAGCATTAGTAAAACCAGCTAATGTGACTAAATTAGAAGCAGAAGAAGCAAAATTAGCACCAACTCCTTAATAAAAATAAACGAAACGTTACTTTATAAGCTAGTTTACTAGTGAAATAAGTAGATTGAGGCCTCATGGATTATACTTTAACTAGTTAAGCTTCCATGGGGTCTTTTTTCTAACTGTCGTGGTTGGAGTCATCAGGGAAGTGCTGATGTATGAGAAACAGTTCCAATTGCTCATGAGCCTAATCCTCCTGCATCCAGTGAGTGTCTATCTGCACGAAGGGATGAAGTCAGGTGAAGTCGTACTTGGGTGAAATTCCCGAGGCGGGGCTCCTTAAAAAATGATTATGGCTAGGACGACGAACCCACGTAGGCTGTATGTGTCAATTACATGTGCGAAATGGCTAGGAGTTCACATGTATTTCTGTCATCTTCCATGATGATAAGAGCATCCGAACAATTTGGAACTGTTAAACGGATGATGTGCATACTGTATAGTGGGAGCCTAAGGTCATTAAAAGAAGGGACCAACACGATGGAACGTTTGAAGTCTTACTAGAAGAGGTGGGTTAGCACCTATGAGGCTGGTAGGATGGCAGCGGGTTTGTAGTAGCGTGGATCGCTAGCCGCTTGGACTTGCATGGTAACATGTAAGGAGGAGAAAACTAGCAGGAGCGAAGGAACCCAGTCAGTGGATAAATTCTAAGCTTATTTCCCCAAAAGTAAATTTAGAATTCAATAAATTCTTTCTTATAAAACGCTGATGGTGCCATATGTTAGGAAAGTGAGTTAAATAGGAAGGCTTGTATTCAAGCTATCTTATTTATAAACTATTAATTTTCTAAGCATATTTTTTGTATGTCTTTTAGGATTTCTAATAATAGGACGCTATAAGAGAAAAAACCTCTTATAGCGTCCTTTTTAAATGGCTAAAATTATAAAGTTAACATTAATTTACAATGAATTCTTTGTTCATTAAAACTTTATCCTGATAAGTGTAAAAAAATGAATAATAAAATTATCCATCTTTAAAATTAAAAATTCTTATCAATTTTTTCATTAAAATATGATATAAACTCATCAATAAGTAATTAAAATATCATTAGACACTTTACGGAGTTTAATGAAGTCAGAGTTATCAGGTCAATACTTGATGACTCTTTTTCTTTTGATATAAAAAGTAAGTTTACATTCTTATATCATTTATTTAAATATTAGAAACATTGCATTAATAAAGATATGTTTTCATATAGTATATGGGGAAGTAAGTGTAAGAATTTCATTGACGGAACGCCGTATGCGATGAAAGTCGCCTGTACGGTGTAGGCCCGAACCGAAAGCCGCATTCTATGCAGTATAAGACGGGAATAGCAATTTTAGTCTATCAATCATGCATATGAATGATACACATGCAAGCTTAGCAAATGCTGCTAAAACAGTTACAGCTGTAAAGCAAGTAAGAGCGGCAAAACCTCAGGCATTATTACTGAATGCGGGAGACGTGTTTTCTGGAACATTATATTTTAATGAGTTTAAGGGACAAGCAGATATAGCTGTTATGAATTTAATGAAATACGATGCCATGACATTTGGTAACCATGAGTTTGATTTGGGATCAAGTCCTGAGGGTCATAAGGCCTTGGCTGATTTCATTAAAGCAGCGAATTTCCCGTTTGTCAGTTCCAATGTGAATTTCTCAGGAGATGCGAATTTTACAGGATTGTTTACTGATTTAGTATCAAGCAAACCTGAACAAGGGAAAATCTACAATGGAATCATTAAAGAAATTAATGGTGAAAAAGTCGGAATTTTCGGTCTAACGACAGCTGAAACGAAAGACATCTCAAGTCCTGGTAAGATTCAGTTTGAAGATTATATAGCTGAAGCCAAAAAAGCAGTTGCTGCTTTTGAAGGACAGGGAGTCGACAAAATCATTGCCCTTACGCATATTGGCTATGATGACAATGCGGCGGTTGACAATGATTTAACGTTAGCGAAAGAAGTAGAGGGAATTGATGTAATTGTAGGTGGTCATACACATACAGAGCTAAAGGCTCCTGTGGTGGTGACAGATAATCAGACACCAACAGTTATTGTACAGGCAAAAGCGAATAATGAATTTTTAGGTACGCTAGATGTAGAGTTTGATAAAAACGGTGTTGTTGTTAAACATGAAGGCAAACTGATCCCGGTTGGTTCATTGGCAGAAGATGCAGAAGCGAAAAGTGTCTTAGCCGAATTTAAAGAACAGGTTGATAAAGTAGCAGCAGAGGAAATTGGTGTAGAGGCAGGCGTAGCTCTGGAAAACCCGCGGACGAATGGTGATGATACAAAGCCAAGTGTACGTAAAAATGAAACAATATTAGGGAATTTAATTGCAGATGGCATGCTTACAAAAGCGAAAAGCTTTAAAGGTAAAAATGTGGTGATGGCACTTCAAAACGGTGGAGGAATCCGTGCTGCTATTAACGAGGGTCCTATTACTGTAGGGGAAGTCATTGAAGTATTACCATTTGGCAACACATTAGCCGTTATGGATGTAACCGGTGCTGAGCTGAAAGCGGCATTCGAGCATAGTCTCGGTTCATATCCAAAAGAAAACGGTGGATTCTTGCATGTGGCTGGAGCAAAAGTGGAATTTGATTCTTCTAAACCAGCCGGCCAACGTGTTGTTTCAATCAAATACAAGGATTCATCAGGCAGCTATGTAGACATTCAAGATACTGAGACATATGCAGTAGCAACAAACGCCTTTACAGCCCAGGGCGGAGACGGCTTCAATATGTTCAAAAAGGCTTACGATGACGGGCGTGTAGCAGACTTGGGATTATCTGACTGGGAAAACTTTAAAGAACATCTTCAAGCATTAGAAACACTGCCAACTTCTACTGAAGGACGTATTATTGATGTTGTTACTGCTCCTATAAAGGAAGTAACTCCCGGAGAATTTAACGGAACAGAAATTGAGCCGAAAGTATTTGAAGGAAATATTAAAGTCGATGTTTCAAATATTTCCGAGTTGAAAAATGCGGAGATTAACGGTGACCTCGTGTTATACGGGAAAGCTGCTGCAGAAATCAAATTTGCCAATATTAAAGTATCAGGTAATTTAATATTGGTCGATTTAGACCATGATCAGCTAAGCTTTGATGGCATTGAAGTAGCAGGAGATACAATTCTATAAATGAAATAAAGGCCTTTTTCTTGCAAAGAGAGGGCCTTTATTCCAATAAATATCTAAAAAGGAGCAAAATGAACATGTCTAATAAGAAATGGAGCAAATCGCTAAACACTTTATTAGCTTCAAGTTTAGTAGCAAGTATTGCCGTTCCAGCAGTTCCAGCAGTCACTGTTTCTGCAGCAGGTACAGCACAGGACCTTATTATTTCTGAATATATTGAGGGGTCAAGTTTTAATAAAGCCATTGAGCTTTATAATGGAACGGGTACAACCATTGATTTAGGTCAGTATAAGTTAGAGTTATATGGAAATGAAGGTGCAACACCAACACAGAGAGTTGACTTGAAAGGTACATTAGAGAACGGGAAAACTTACGTTATTTACCATAAAGATGCGGCGGTAGGGATAAAGAACGTTGGGAATTTAGAAAATAGTGCAGTGATTAATTTTAACGGTGACGATGCCGTTGTATTGAGAAAAGCAAATGTAGTTATTGACTCAATCGGTCAAGTTGGGGCTAAAGTAGAAAATATTAAAGATATGACTTTAATAAGAAAGAGTAATATTACTACCGGTGATACAATTATCGATGATTCTTTTAATCCAGCTAATGAATGGATCAATTTAGGAAAGGATACATTCAGTAATTTAGGTATTCATGAGATGAAAGGAACAGACGGAGAACCCGAAAATCCTTCACCAATCAAAGTGAAAGATGTAATTGTTTCTCCTGCATCCACAACAGTTCCTAGTGGTACAAAAATTACATTATCTACAGCTACAGAAGATGCCGCAATTTACTATACAACTGACGGCTCTGAACCAACTGTGGAAAATGGCACGCAATACAGCGGCCCAATAGTTATCGATCAAACAACAACGATTAAGGCGATTGCCGTATTAGAAAATCTGGAAAACAGTAATGTAATGACTGTTACTTATACTGTTGTAAATGAGACTGACATACCGTCAATTGCTGATGTACGTAACCAACCTTTAGGTACAACAGTTACAGTAAAAGGCAGAGTTGCAGCTAAGCTGAAAAATACAATTTCTATCCAAGATGAAACAGGTGGTATTGCAGTTCGTCCAACAAGCTTGAATGTATCAGTTGGAGATGAAGTTACTTTAACAGGTAAATTGGCCGATTACAGAGGGTTATTACAATTAGATTCAGCGGCGATTGTAAACAATCAGGCGGGTGCAGGTGTACCGAATCCAAAGGTAGTGACAGCTCTTAACGAGGAAAATGAATCACAACTAGTAACGGTTGAAAATGTAAAGTTAACAGCTGTAGCGGGGACAAGCTGGAAAAACTATACGGCTACTACAGCAGACGGGGCTGCATTTATCGTACGGGACGAAACAGGTGAATTATCTACCCTTGCTGTGGATTCGGAATATGAGAGCATAACAGGAATTGTACAGCAATTTGATAATGACTATCAAATCATTCCACGCTCCGAGTTGGATATCGTACAAGACAGCACTACCTTAAAGCCAGCTGTGGCTTTGCCGGCAGCAGGCACTTATGTCGGTAAACAAACAGTAACCTTATCGACTACCACATCGAACGCGGAAATCCTTTATACGCTGGATGGTACAGATCCAACAACTAATGGAACTAAATATGAAAAACCGATTGAAATCAATGAAACAACAACATTGAAAACGGCAGTCAAGGCACAAGACGGTACGTTTAGCGAAATAGCAACATTCGAGTACAAAATTACAGACGGTCTGCAAATTCATGACATTCAAGGTGATGGACATAAAACATCGTTTGAAAATGAAACGGTAGAAGTACAAGGGGTAGTTACCTATTCCTTTACACTAAATGGTGCTTATTATTATACAATCCAAACACCAGATGAATTAGCGGATGATAACCCTCACACTTCGGAGGCCATTTTCTTATATGCAGGTACTAGGTCCTGGCCGGTTGCTGTAGGAGATTTAGTAAAGGTGACAGGTAAAGTAAGTGAATATGCGTACGATGGTTACAGTGACCGTCAAACAACAGACTTGAAAACAACACAGATTAATGTACGAAATGATCAAGGCGGTAAGGTAGAAATCGTGCAAAATAATGTGAAGCTGCCCGAGCCTCTTGTTTTAAATGAAAATAATATAAGCTTTACTACAATTGATAATGATCAATTCAGTGTATTCGATCCTGAAGAAGATGCAATTGATTTCTGGGAGAGCATCGAAGGAATGCGTGTGCAGGTAGGCAATGTAAAAACCGTATCTCCCCAGGAACATGGCGATTTGATTACAGTACTTGAAAATGAGCCAACTAACTCTTTACATGGCGGGCTTTTGTATGAAGAAGGCAATGCTAATCCAAATCGGATCCAGTTCCGTCTGGAGCCAAATGGAACTGCACGAGATTTCGAAGTAGCGACTGGTGATAAGTTTACGGGACCGATTACGGGAATTGTAGGCTACTCCTATCAAAACTATAAAATTTATGCCGACTTAGATGAAATGAAGCAAAAGCATGTAAAAGGCAATACAACTCCTGAGAAAACAACAATTGTGAAAGACGAGAAGAAATTAACAATTGCATCTTACAATTTAGAAAACTTCTCAAATAATACAGGTGAAACATCGAATGATAAAGCTCAAAAATTAGCACGTGCTATTGCGAAGGACATGGGCAGTCCAGATATTATCGGGGTTACAGAAGTACAGGATAACAATGGTTCAAGTGCTGGTAATGCGGCAGCAGATCAAAGCTATCAGCGTTTAATCAATGTCATTAAAGCGGCTGGTGGACCTGAATATAAGTATCTAAATATCGATCCGGTCAATAATGCGGATGGCGGTGCGCCAAATGCAAATATCCGTGTAGGATTCTTATATAATCCTGAACGTGTGTCGCTGCCAAGTGGAATTCAAGCCGGGGATGCTACAACAGCAGTAGGATATGAAGATGGTAAACTAACGCTTAACCCAGGGCGAATAGACCCTGGCAATGCTGCATTTAACAGCAGCCGTAAACCGCTGGCTGCACAGTTCGAATTCCAAGGAGAAGAAGTCATTGCTATAGTTAACCACTGGAATTCTAAATCCGGAGATACACCGTTATTTGGTGCAATTCAACCACCTGTATATGAAAGTGAAATCCAGCGTAAAAAGATTGCTGAAATTGTCTACAACTTTATAGAAGACATTAAAACTAAAAATCCGAATGCCAATATTGTTTCGGTAGGGGATTTTAATGATTACCAATTTGCGGATGCTTTAAAAATCCACGAAGGTAAATTGATGACAAACATGATTAATAAGGTAGAGCAAAAAGACCGCTATACGTATTTGTATCAAGGGAATTCGCAAGTGCTGGACCACATTTTAGTATCGAATAATTTAGTAAATAAAACAGAAATCGATATCCTTCATATTAACGCTGACTTTACTGATATGGCAGGACGTGCAAGTGACCATGATCCAGTAATGGTACAAATAGATTTATCAGCAGCAGAGGGTGAAGAGCCGGTAAAAGCTGAAAAAGTTTATAAGTTTACTAATTATAAGACGAAAAAATTAACGATTACAAAGCCAAGTGTAGAGCTTCACCTTGACGGGAACTCACACATTGAGGAAGGAATTGTTATTAACAGTCATTATAGTGAACTGCACGGAGAAGGATTTAAAACGACAACAGTTACAGTCAAGCCGGATCAGGCTGATTCGATCATTGATTTAAAAGGTACAGAGTTGAAAAAGCTGATTGTTGACGGTACGAATGTAACGGAAATTAGAGGTGCGGAAAATATTCAAGAGATTGAATATTTGAATGGTGCATCGGCAGAGAACATTAAAATGACAAATTCAAAGGGGGACCCGATTTCGGGCCCTTCTTTTCCTGAAGAGAATCGAGCACCGGTAGTTTCATCAAAAATTGAAAATCAACAAGTTGATAAAGGAAAAGAAATCTTAATTGACCTTGCGAAACATTTTACAGATCCTGACGGAGATAAAATGAACTATTCCTCTACTAAGGGAGAGATAGCTGACAATATCCTAAAACTAAATTTAGAGGTCGGCACTCATCTTATAGGAGTAACAGCTACGGATGGTAAAAAAAGCATTACCACTCAATTTAGTGTAACAGTAATTGATAATGAAGCTCCAACAAGTGATTACTACACTAGTGCCTATGGAAAAGATGGGCAAGAATTAAAATCAGCTCTTCATGAAATCATAGATGATCATAAAATCCTATCTTACAGCACTGCTTGGGAAGCGTTGAGAGAAACGGATGAAGATCCAAGTAATTCAAATAACGTCATCTTGTTTTACTCCGCAAAATCAATTTCTAAAACAAGCAATGGAGGAAACGTAGGGAATTGGAACCGCGAACACGTTTGGGCAAAATCTCACGGAGATTTTGGGACAAGCAACGGTCCAGGTACAGATATACACAATTTACGTCCTACAGATGTACAGGTAAACAGCGCCCGGGGGAGTCTGGATTTTGACAACGGAGGAACGGCGGTAAATGGCTGTAACGGCTGTAAACGCGATTCAGATTCCTTTGAGCCGCCTGATCATGTGAAAGGAGATGTCGCCCGCATCTTATTTTATATGGCTACACGTTATGAAAAGGGCGACAGAGTAGACTTAGAGTTGAATGAGAAAGTTAGTAATGGCAAAAATCCTTATCACGGGAAGCTTTCGGTGTTATTACAATGGCATAAACAAGATCCGGTAAGTGATTTTGAAAAGAAGCGTAATGAAGTAATTTACAAGTGGCAGGGAAATCGTAATCCATTCATTGATCATCCAGAGTGGGTGGAAATGATTTGGGGGAATTAGAGAAAATAGGCCAGCTTGAAGGCTTGGTGAGATGAAATTAAAAGTATATTACTTAATAGCTAATATCTATATTGCTGATATTGAAACACAGTGACAAGGTGCATTTAATGCTCTATCGGGAAGAGAATTCCGGTAGGGCTTTTTTGATTTCGTTACCTGTACTGAGTTACCGCATTTGCCTATCTAGCTGGTTAATTTAAAGTATAACAAAGTACAGAAATGAATTTTATAAATTATATTCATGTGGAAAACGATATAGCGCTGGAGACTACATGGGGACAGTGTAAACTATTAATTTGAGTCGAATGAATAACAAACTAAGTATAAGGCGAATAGTATAACACGCACCAAAAGAGACAAACGGGGGCAGGCAGTAAACTATGAGCCTCAATCTATTTCGAGGAGGTATCACCATAAACGTATTCAATATAGCGGTTAATAATGTCATATTGTTTGACTTAAAACTAAATTAAATAGCTAACAGCACTCTATAAATCGCCGTATAAACTCATGATCTTTTTTTGTTAAGAATTTTAGTATTGATAGGGGAGATTCTAGTGACAAATATCTAATACTAGCTTATTATATTTCTTGGGGAAATAAGTTTTGAATAGAAAGAACTAGTGCTGACGGATCGCCGTATGCTATGAAAGTGGCTTGTACGGTGAAGGCTCGTTATAAACCGAAAGGATAAGGCGAGAATAGTAACGGTCCAAATAATCCAGGACAAAATGAGCAATTACCGAGATTTGGTACGTATGAAGTTTCGTATAATACACATAAAGATGATATGAAGCTATATATGGAAGAACGGCTGAAAAATGAATTACCAACTTCCTATGCTTCGGATATGTTCAAAAATGCGAACATTGAATCGATAACATGGACTGATTTTCCTGCTGTAATTCCACAACCAATGCCTGATCCTAGCAGTCCTATTAACGGGGATAATTTAGACTATGATTATCACTTTACAGTAGTGGTAAATGAAAATGGTAATTTAGTCAGTATTCCAATTATCGTAAGGATTGAATTTGAATAAGTTCTTGGACCTCACCATTTCGGTGAGGTTTTTTTATACAACAGAACAAAAATGAATAATATACGCTAGCGTTATTCTTATTGTTACTTCTTTTGGAGAAATAAGCTTTTAAAAAATAAGCGTTTGGCTAACGTAATTACGGCCTTTTATCCTGTATTTTAATCAAAATCATTTTTTATTTTTTGAGACAGTATCTTTCGGTACTCTATTCTACAAATATAAACAAAAATAAAAAGAAAATTGTAAGAAAATATAATTAATTGTCTTAATATTTTGAATTGTTTTTATGATATTTATATCATAGGAGGAATATAATTGAAGGGGGAAATAAGTTGTGAAGAAATTATACTATTGACGGATCGCCGTATGCGATGAAAGTCGCCTGTATGGTGAAGGCCCGAATCGAAAGCCGCAAATGTGGTATAAGACGGGAATAGCATCATTATAAAAGATTTAATCACTCCTGAAACTATAACAGCAAAAGTTGGAGATCAAGTAAAGCTTCCGGCAACTGTTACAGCGAAAATGAGTGATGGGACTACGAAAGAAGTACCTGTTAACTGGAATCCTAGTACAATTGATACTTCGATATCAGGGACGCGAACGGCAGTAGGTACTGTAGAGAATTTTAATGGAAAGGTGGTATACACAGTTATAGTTGAAGCAGTAGAGACAGGGAATGCACAAATCAGTTTATATAAAGATTCTACTTCTTCAAACAATAAATTTAACTTTGAAAATATATCTAATTTCTATATTGTAAACAAGCAAACGGGCACAAAGTACAATGATGGAAAGACTCCAAGCCAATCTACAAGAAAGAATCAGTTCGAAATGTCCGGTTTGCCAACAGGTGAATATACCATTCATGTAGAATTGGCAGATGGTATGGTTATTAGAGAAATTGAATTAGGTGAACCCTATAAAGAAAAAAAGTATGATCCAGACACTAATCCATTAGTAATTAGTAGTAAGAAGACTACTTATGTTAACGTAGTGATAAAAACAGAAACCACTTTAGCGGAAATTAATCCCCTTGAAGACTTAATTGTCCCTGCAAATATTTCACTTGAAGAATTTAACACAGCCCTTCCAAAACAAACAACCATTATAGATTCGTCAGGTAAAGAACACTCAGTAGATTTAAAATGGGATATTAGACCATTTAATTTTGAAAGCTGGAGAAAACCAGGTGAGTACACTGTGACTAGCGAGTTCTTTACCCTTCCCGTCAATGTCTCCAATACTGAACCGGCAACTAGATTAGAAGTAGCGCTAAACATTATCTTCAAAAATATAATGGATCCTGAATTAGAAAATGCAATTACTGAAGCTGAAGAGGCAGTTAATGCATTAGTTGATGCAGTTAAAAAGGCCGGTAGTTCAGATGAAGCACAAAACGAAATTAGTAAAGCGCAGGAAAAAGTGAATAAGGTAAAAAAACTTGATAGTGAATATGACACTTCTATTTGGGAAGGCGTCATTAAAGAGCAGCAAAATATTGTTGAACAAGTGAAGAAAAAGGAGAAAGAAAAAGCTGATCAAGAAGCAGGTGCAGCAGTAATGGATCAAATAAATCAGCTTCCTTCATCGAAGGAAATTAAAATAGAACATAAAGGAATAGTAGAAGCAGCTCGAAAAGCGTATAGTGCCCTTACAGCAGATCAGCAAGCCTTAGTTACTAACATAGCCAAGTTGTCAGATGCTGAAAAAGCCATAATGGCAATAGAAGAAGCGGCGGCTAATGAAAAAGATGTGTTAGAAGCTAAAAAAGCTTTAAATGTTACGGTACAAGGAGATAAATTAACATTGGCAACCGAAGGAAGTAAGAGAACTTCAATCGCATGGAAGTCTTCTGATTCAACATATGTAAATGCCTCTACAGGAAATGTGAATAGACCTAAGCTTTTTACACAAACAATCACGTTGACTGCAACAATTACTAAGGGTAGTGCAAAAGTAACTCAATCATTCACGGTTAAGGTCCCAGCACCTTGGTGGGCAATAACTGTCACTAAAGATTAATCTCGAATCCCAAGCATTCAACGACATTTCATCACTAAATCCAAGGGGCAGCAGCGACACTTTATATTTAATGCAATAAGCAAAAATAGGGAGCATGGGAAACCATGATTCCTATTTTTTATTGAAAATTAATACTCTGAATTGTCGGAATTTCCTGGTTGGGTTTGTTTATCTGACTTTCAACTTCCCTTATAATTGAATTGGGGAAATAAGTTAGGAACACTGCTGACGGATCGCCGTATGCGATGAAAGTCGCCTGTGCGGTGAAGGCCTGTTCGAAAGCTGTGAAAAAAAGATAGACAGTATAAGGCGGGAATAGCGAAGTTGTGCTTCAAGACCTGGATAGTGCCAATATCGAAATTTTAGATCGTTCTTACTGGGGAAATCCGGCTTCATTTCGTTTTACTTCAGATAAAGGGGCTGGAAATAATAAATGGACAGGCTCCGGTCTAAAAGCAGGTGATACCATTCGATTTATCGCAGGTTCTGAGGAAGCTGTTTTTACATTAAATTCGGATTTTTTAAAGAACATGACTGGTAATCAATGGACTGTTAGTACATTTGGGGATTTGAGTCTATCGCCACATTTTACATTCAGTTCAACTGCAGTTAATTTCGACAACCAAATAACTGCCGGCACGAATGTAATGGTAAAATTACAAGGCCAAGCAGGCAATGAGTCTGCAGGTTTCATCATTGTAGTAAAGGAATAAACGATTACCTTTCCTTGCTCCTGATATGCTCGCTAATAAATACGTTTATGTACCGTCTGTACGTACAATAAATGAATTGATATAGAGCAACATACCTGGCAGATTACTAGGTATGTTGCTCTTTTTAGATAGTCAACGAAAAAATCAAGTCATGAAAAGCTGAGCGGATGCAGCATTATATTATATAGGCTGCTGAAGTAATGATCGTTATAAATGATTCTTTTTAATTTCTGCTATAAGTTTATCCATACTTTCTTCGCTGATTGAAAACATTGTTTGCCTAAAATTGAAACCCTGCCCCGTAACAGTTTTCATTTGAGAAGCGGACATCGGTGTTTTCAGTACCTGGAATTGATTGAGCTTGGTAAAAGTTTCGGCCTTTGGATGACCGTTATAGTCTTTTTTATCAAATTTCCCTGTTCCTGTTCCGTAGGCTACGATGCCGACGCCGCTCTGATAGAGGAAGACACAGTCGCCCTTTTGGATTTTTTCAATTTTCTCCTGCCAGCCTTTATGGTAGGCGGCAGCTTTTTGTTCACGGATCATCTCCTGGGTTGTAGCTGGGTTGTTTGAATGGTTCGTATTTAGTACATAGGCGTTGCTTTCATATTCTAAAAAGCTATCGATCGGTGAGTACATATTAAATTCCAAGTAGTACTCCCCGTTGATTTCAAATACCCAATAGACGATGGCGTCGATTTTCAAACCATTTTTCTTCCAGTAAATAATTGCCTCGACAGTCTGCTGATCGAGTCCATTGGTCATTATAATGAAGTGCTGCTGCTGGTTGAACAAATCTTTTGCAAGCTTTTCGGAACTCCCTTTGTCGAAATATTGTTGATGTGCATCATCCAATTCGATCGTTGTTTTGCTATAGCTCTTATATTTTTCATTCAGCTCATCATATGTACTGTTGCCAAATAGTTGTCCATATCGAAGCACCTGCAGTAAGTTTTCCTGATTGGAACCCCATCTTTTCAGTTCGAAAATGTACAAATCACCGTTCTGATCGAGCGCTAAAATATCAGGCTCCTCCTGCCGCGGCCGCTCATTGAAAATTGTCATCAGTTCGTTGCTGGAGATAAAGTCTTGTAGATGCTTTGAAACAAGTACTTCCAAGTCTTTTTCCTTCCAGCCTATCGAGCTTAAGCTGACTTTCTTGACCTTCGAATAATCGTGGGAGTTGGTATCGATTTTGTATAACATATGAATGGTTCTCCTTTTGCTGTGGTAATTAATACCATTATAGTATTGGTGTTTGCTCTAGACAATAACAATGAGATGATTACTTTCTATATAAATTGCTTTTTCTTCCTGATTTTCATAGAACAAAAGGCATAAACCATTTATACTATTAAAGGTATGTAAATTATTTCAAGAACTTATTAACGAAAAGAATATAGCAGGCTAAAATTGTCGGAGGATTGTTATGAGTGATGTAATGTTATATGTGTTGATAAGCGGCATATTAATGCTTGGAAGCTATTTTATGCTCCATTCTGCAAAAAAGCAGATGAAAAGCAGGCGGAAGCTTTATAGAAGGCGCTCTATAAGTAGTTTTATGCAGAGTATTTTGCTCGTTGTAAAAGGTGTCCTGGCTATAGCTTTTTTAGGAATGGGCATTGTTTTTGTTTCTCTAGGCATGGATGAGTATAAAAAAGGAAACCAGCCTGAAGTAGCAGGTGCAACAACGGAAACTCCATCTGCTGAAAAAGCAGGAGAGAAGGAGAACGTGGATCCAGGAAAAGAGCTGTATGAGAAAGGATACGAAGCCTATAACAATGGCCGGGCAGAGGAAGCGATGGAGCTTTTTCATAAAATCAGGAAAAAGTCTGCTTATTATACAAAGGCACAAGAATCGCTTGAGCTGATTGAGCAAGAGCTATATTGGAATAGTGTAGATTATCCGACCTATGCAGAAATTACGAAGAGTCCTGAAGATTATGTAGAAAAGCTTGTCTCCTTTGCGGGTCCAATCGTTGATATCGTCGAGCACAAAGGTAAAACGTTAGTTGTAATAGCAGCAACATTTGAAAATGGCTATGCTGAAAGTGATGTGCTGGCCGTCTATCCTTCTACAACAGAGTATATGGAAAATGACATGGTGACAATTACCGGAACTATGAAAGGCAGCTATTTACAGGTGGAACAGAAGAACTTTATAGGAAACTATCTGAATGCAGCTTACAGTTTTTCTACGACCGGTTATTCCAATGTAAACCAAATACCTGTAATTGAAGCAGATTATATTGATTAAATGGGGAATCATTATGCCAAGATGTTTGTATTGCCATACGATGAATCATGCAGATGCATTGTCGTGCAAAAAATGTAAAAAGGTGTTGCCTGTGTCGAATGGGTATACCTGTCCTAAATGTCAAACGGTGAACGGTCCTTTTAGGGATACATGCAAGTCATGTAACTTTGATATAAGAAGCTTAAAGGTGCCGGAAAGCCAATCGAAAGCTAAGCGTAAATCCAAAGGAGACTTTTTTAGCTGGGTTATGCAGACGGTGAAATACATAACGGTACTGATTTGTTTATTGATTTTGGGATATGCTGCGTATTTCTTTATTAACTAAATAGTGAAAAAGGGGTGTCAAAAGCGGATTTTGTCACCTTTTTTTACATTAGAGTATAAAAATAGCTTGTTTATAAGGAGAACACAAGCAGTTATCAGTACTCAATTCTTTGGCGGCATCTGTTAGAAGAATATAAGAGAAAAAAGACAATAGATTGATTATAACAATACTTGGTAAGAATTTAAGACAGCCGAGGGAAGAAAGGGGAGCCATTATGGAAGCACGAGTACTTTTAAATGAAGTAACAAGTATTTCGAAGAAGTATCAATTGATTAATGAAAAGACGGGGAAGAATTTTAATATTTTTCGGATTTTAGGGAACGGTACGGCGGAAGTAGCGATTTGCAGAGTGATGCACGAATTATTGGACCCTTACGGAAGTCATGGACAGGGGGATATCTATTTACGGTCATTTGTTCATTCCGTTCTTCAGCTCGAGTTTACGAAAAAGGATTTTGAAACAGCACAGGTATACCGGGAATATGTTATTGATGAGAACCGCCGAATTGATTTATACATAAAAACAAGAAATCATGCTATTCCGATTGAAGTGAAGATTTGTGCAAAGGATCAGGCGAAACAGTGTGAGAATTATTATCGGACAGCTGTAAATTCACCTATCTATTATTTGACGCCGACAGGCTCTATGCCTACAGAGGAAAGCCTAGGGAGCTTGAAGAGAGAAGATATCCAGTGCATTTCTTTTCGAGAGTCAATTGTCTCGTGGATAGAAAAATGCATCACTCTAAAAGAAACGGTCCGGCTTCCTTCCATTAGAGAAGTATTATGGCAATTCCTAGATACAATCAAACTGTTTACAAACCAGGTAGGAGATGAGCAGGAAATGGAGATTCAGCAGCTACTCGCATCGAGCAGCCAGAATATGAAAAGTGCGCTGCAGATAGAGAGTAATATAAATGAGGCCCGAATTTTACTGATGAAGCGGTTATTTCAAGCTTTGGAAGCTGGCATAGATATGGAGAAACTGCATATACAGGATGACTATGCTTACAATGATTATAAAAGAACGAAAGGTTATTATACTAAAGGCAGGAGCGGTCTGCCAGGTCTTCATTATGTATATAAAAAGGATATAGTAGAAGGAAATGATCTTTGGTTTTCTATTGAAATAGATGATTATTTGTACGCTGGCTTTTATCTAGATGCCGAAGATGAAGAGAAAGAGTATTTAGCTTTTGAGGAAATCCAGGCATTATTGCCGCATAGAGAGAAAGTTAATCGAGACGGTTTGTATTTACATTGGGAATACCTTCCCTTACATGAAGAGGAGAAACCTAATTTTCGTTTAGCCAGCCTTTCGGATTCTTATAGTGACTTATTTGATGAGGCAGAATTTCAGGTATTTGTAGAAAGATGCTTAGAAGGTATACATAAGTTACTGAATTGCCATTTATCAAATGACTGAGTTTTCTCTATAGATCATTAAATAATTGGTAGATAGGTAAAGCCCTTTCCTCTAGCAAGTCAAGATGATGCATATTAAATAGAAGAGATGAAAATAGTGGTGTTCGGTTTTCTAGGCTTATCCAAGTATTAGCTTTTAAACATTCTGCCTCACTTTCCATTTTCTTTGCTATAAATAGTGATTCTGTTCCTTTTAAAATGTCATTTCCTATTAGTAAACGGGGGCTTTCCGTCGGTAATCAGGCTATTTCATTTTCTTCTGTTCGATTGGCCTTTTCAGTGAATGAACTTGCTTTCTGCTAAATTTTAATCCAGTAATCTAGCATAATAAGATCCTTAAAGTTGGTTCGGTAAATTCCCGAATGCTGCCGTCTAGTCCTGAAAATTAGGGAGAGCCCCAATCCTTCTTAAATAAAATTAAATATCTAGTCCCTCTACCCAAGGATATTGTTTATCCCCGAATAGTGCTGCTTTGTTAAACCCGGGATGCTCTTCTATGTCTAGTGTACAGTTGGATAATTCGAGAAAATATTTACCTTTCGCATTTTCAATCCGAATATCCAGACCGCCTTCCAGTAAAATTTTTTTTAGTCGATAGATGGTCGTATAAAGATTCTGTTCAGCTTTTTTCAGCTCAATATTAGGCCATAATTTTTCTGTAAGCTGCCATTTTTCAATTCCATGTTTCCGGTATATGAGCATAAGTGCAAATAACTCTTCCACCTTTACTGTCGGCCATTTTAATCGCACTTCCCGGCTATTTTGAAAAATTTTAATATGGCCAAGGAGCTCGATTCTTAAGCCATCATTAGGTGCAATACTTGAATAAACTTTTCTTTTTTCAATGACTCGTTCCAGTGCTATGCGAATATCCTCGTCATCTGCTGGTTTCAAAAGATAATGGATTGCATTCAGCTTGAAAGCATCTACAGCATATTGGTTGTATGCCGTGACAAAAATAATTTCTATTTCTATGCATGTATTGAGAAGTTTCGTACCGAGTTCAATTCCATTCATACCAGGCATCTCAATATCCAGAAAAACGATGTCTGGTTTTAAATTTGGGATTTCACTAAGTGCGACAGCCGGTTTGTGAAATTGATCGACGACCGTGGCTAAGCCGGTACTCTCTAATTGTATTTTTAAAAAATTGGAGACTAACATTTCATCATCAACAATCACAGCTTTCAACAAAAAAAACGCTCCTTTCTTAATTGAAGGTATGGATATGTAATTCGCGCCCAGCCCGTTAATTATTGCCGCTTTTCCTCTATAGACAAAAAGCATTTGAGCAGGGCGCTTATATTTTTTAATAAAGTGGTATTTCAAATTTCATCTTCGTCCATAGGCTTTGCTCACTCTCAATTATTAATTGCGTACCGTAGTACTTCGTTAATCTTTTATTAATATTGGCTATCCCGATCCCGCGTTTTGTATGCTTTTTTGCATTCAATAAATCTAACACCTTTTCTGCTGGTATTCCTACCCCCGTATCAAACACACTAATCACTAAAGTTGAATGCTCTTTACTGATAGAAATGGTAATAATACCGCCGTCTTCTTTTGGATAAATACCATGGTTAATCGCATTTTCTACTAATGGCTGGATGGAAAGAGGAATAATCGACTCTGCTGATACATTAGGGTCAATATCATATTCAATACGTAATTTTTCTCCAAAGCGTTCCTTCTCGATCGCAATATAAGAATGTAAGAGCTTCATTTCTTTTTCGACCGTTACGAAAGTATCACGGGAATTAAATTCAAAGGATTGTCTTAAAAAACTACTGAAATGCGCCAATAATTGGGCAGCTTTTTTTCCGTCTGTATAACATAAAGACATAACACTCGTCAATGTATTAAAGAAAAAGTGCGGCTTGATTTGGGCTACTAAATACGCTTGCTCTGTCACATCTAATTCATGGGTTAAATAATCATTTGTTTTATAGGATTGGTTGACGCGGATCGTTAAATAAATGGCAAGAGCAATAGCATAAAGCAGGATGTTTAAAAAGCCGATTTCCAATTTTGTTGTTAATCCAAAACTATATAGAAGTAAATTGATATTGTATATATTAATATTCAAAATACTAAACATAATAATATTTAGCTGATAATCATTCGCCGCCGTAGTCTTCTTTATATAGAAGTAGGAAACTTTTATCATGATGTAAAAATAAGTGAAGCAATTTAATGAAATAAAGACAGGTAAAAAGGCGTGATAAAATTTCAATGGTGTCAATAAAATCACTAGAATATAAAGAGCATACGCGAAAATCAACGAATTTCTCAATCGATGAGTTAGTAATCTTTTATCGATCTGAGACCCAATGAGTATTAAGGAAATGGTCGCAAGAAAAATGGAGACGTCTTTAATTTTAAACATGACCTCAAAAGATAGACTTGGCAAGAGATAAAGAATCGTTCGTTCGCTTAAGCATAAATTAATCAATGCAAAAAATATACACGACAAAGCAAAGGAAAGAATGAAAAATTCCTTTCGGCGATATTTCTCCACAAGCAGATATAAGAGAATATATAAAAATCCGATCGTTAGTAATACAGTAATAATCGCTAACTCATAGAGTACTTTTTTTATGCTTTGGGTAACGATAGCCTCCTGTTCTCCAAAATAGAGGGAGTTTGCAACTCCCGCACTATTAAAGGAAAAGTCGGAAACTTGAATGATCACCTCAATCTGGTCAGTATCCGACTGAAAGAAAATCAACTTTGGGTAATTTCCTTCAATATAATTTGTCTCTTTCTTTGAGACAGTTCCCTCTTCGCTCATCAATTTCCCATTAATAAAAATTTTACTCGCACTGCGGATGTTCTGCTTCTTAATGCCGAGAACCTGTCCTATTGGTGCGTTTTTTATGACAAGTCTATAGGTGCCGGCTCCTTGTCTTTCTTCCGCAGCAGTCCAATTACCAGGAACATGAATCCATCTTGCATTTCCGATAATCCCGTTCGTAAATGCACCTGGCTCATACAACTTTCCTTCATAAAACTCCCATTTTCCATCAAGTGAAATCATTTTATCATCACGAAATGGCGTCTTGCTAAGGTCAAGGGACCCCTTTGAAGCAAAAGATGGTTGATCATTTTGTAATAAAAACAAAGTAAGTGCTAATAGAAAAGCAAAGAAGATGAAAGGGAATAAAACTTTCCTCTTTTTCAATCCCATACCTCCGTTTATCAATAAGAACTAAGTTCTAGTTTTATGTCGAACCTTGTAAGAATATTGTAAGAAAATTCTATTTGAAACATTAAACTACCTCTTTCATAATTGAATTATAGATTTATCTAGGTATTAAGTCTATAGTGGAAAATTTAATCAACTATAATATTTAGAAGGAGCGAAATAATGGCAGCATTAGAGATAGCCGATCCAAATTCATTGAACAATAAATTAAAGGGAATTGTATCAGCAGCAAGTTCAAAAATTCCAGTAGTAGGCGGGGCAATTAAAGTATTATTAGAAGCAATTTGGCCTACGAAGAAATTAAGTATTTGGGAATCTTTAAAAGATCAATTTTCTCATTTGGTAGATGAAAGAATTCTACAAAAGGAATTAGAGGAAAGGAAAAGTGAGCTAGATGGTTTGAAATCTTCAATGGAAAGCTATTTAAATGCGAAACCATCAGAACAAGCCGTTTGGCTGGGTGCCATGCTGACAACTAGTAATATCATTTTTGAGAAGCTTACTAAATCTTCGAACAAAATTCATCTAATTCCGCTAATTGTTGTTCATGCACACTTGCATTTAATTTTATTGCGGGAAAGAGTATTATTCGGACAAGAAATTTTCAAAGAGGATAATCACGAAGAATGGGAAAAAGAATTAATTAGTACCTATTCTAAATATAATAAATTCTTTCAAACTAGCACGCTATTTTATGATTGGAAAAAGTGGCGCGAAGAACAAATTACTTATAAAACATGGGTGGAAAGAGATTGGTATACAGCATTTGTAACGGCTAGTACGCTGGGTGAATTGAATGACCAGCTAAACAATGCTATCCATGCTAAGTTTAAAGTTGATTATGTAGATGTAGACACCTACTATAACCAAGGCTTACAAGCAATCCGTACTAATCTTGTCAATCAATCGTCTGCCGAAATGGTGAAAATAGTAGAACCAATTTTTTATCTTAACAAAATAATACCGGGCAGAGAAATGGAGCCGCCTGTTGTAAATCTTCACTTCGGCGAGTTATGGATTGGTCCTCAATCGATGTTTATTTACGATAGATCTAAAGAAGGATATCATATTTCCAGCGGTAGACTTGGTTTAGTGAAAACAGAAGCGAATGAAGATCTGCCGGGACGTATCAAGCAAGTGTATGTATACGTCAATGATACGGTTTTTGGTTTGAAATTTATATTTGACGATAATGGGATAAAAAGAGAGGGGAGTTTACTCGGAACAAAAGAGAACTGTAGATCTCATTTAATCAATGTTCCTGAAAACTCTTATATTACGGGAGTAACGACAGACATCTCTGAAGGCGTATTATCTAGTATTCAATTCCATTACTCTAATAATGAAAGCAGCGATATACTTGGAAATTCAAGTAAGACGAAATATAAAAATATTGCAACGATTAACAATGACAACTACATGTTAGTAAATACTCAAGTAGGTTCATTATGGAAATACAAAAGCGGTATTGAAGCAATTCAATTCCAATTTGCCCATATTGATTATGATTTGAAAGATGAAAGCGATCCGAACTTAGTTATCCATGAATAATGAAGGGATTATTGCTACTGAAGGACTTAATATAAAACTTTTGAATGGCAAGGTTTGCTAAATGCTAAGAATCTAATTATAACCAAGGAGTGAAAGAATTATGGATGAAGCTTACATAGGTACTATAGTAATTTGGCCCTTAGATTGGGCACCGGTGAATTGGATGCTTTGTAAGGGGCAAGAGTTACAAGTAAATCAGTATATGGCCCTTTATTCTTTAATCGGGATTACGTATGGAGGAAAGGCAAATGAAACATTTAATTTGCCAAACTTATGTGGACGAGTGCCGATTGGTGCTGGACAAGGGGAAGGGTTAACTAACAAAGAATTAGGAGAAAAAAGTGGGTTTGAAACGAATACAATCTCGAGTGCACAATTACCACCCCATAATCACAGTGCTGAATTAAACAATTCAAAAATTAGCAATGGAACAATTAATAATGGAAAATGGGACGTTACTATAAACGTACCAGCTAACGCAAAAAACGTGAAAGCGGATATTGCTAATCCAGGGCCAGATACATATTTAGCACAGGCAACTTATGGGTTAAATAACGGGTCAACGGCAAATATGTATACTAAATCTACTCCAGATATCACTTTAGGCCAAAGTCCTATTAAAGCAACAGGGACAATAGAAGGGACAATAAATGGAAATGTAAATGGAGAAGTTGTTATAAACAATACCGGTAATGGATTACCAGTAAATAATATGCAACCTTATTTAACATTAAATTATATTATATGTGTTCATGGTTTGTATCCACCTAGGCCTTAGAATTTAGAAAAAAGTTTAGTAACAGACATAGATTTTATTTGAGTATATATCTATGGATTGATAAATAAGGCAAGGCATAATAATCAAGTGGTTGAGTAATCTAATTAATTTAAATTCTGGGGGATATTTGTATATTTATGTATTACTTTTTTATTTTAACTTTAGAAAATTTAGTATTGAAAGATATAGTATGTGGGAGTGAGGTGAAGTAGAAGATGATGAAAAAGTGGTGTTTTAAAGTAAATGTGCTTATTACCTTAATTGTTTTATTGATTTTCCAAATAATACCCTTAAATGGCGTTGTGAGAGTTGAGAAAGTATATGCAGCAACTGAGATAAATATTGCATTAGGGAAGACTTATTCATCGTCAGGAAGCCAATTAGAACCATCGTATGCTTTTGATGGGTACAAAGACTATTCATCTTATAATGAAGGTGCATTTTGGGCGTCGGAAAATTTAGATAATAATAAACCGGAGAATCCGCCGTGGCTGCAAGTCGACTTAGGTAGTCCACACAATATTAATCGTTTTGTAGTAATAGGAAGTGGACAATTACCGAATGATAATACTGCAAAAAGTATAACATTAAAAGGAAGTCTTGATGGCATCAATTTTGAGACTATAAAAACTTCTAATGATGTGCCTTTTGATCCCGCTACTGGGCTAGTTATCCATGAAGATACATTTTCATCTCCTATTAATTATCGTTATGTTCGTATGGAAATAACAGAAGTTTCATTTGATGTTGTGGATATACCTTTTGCAGGCATACTTGAATTTGAATTATATGGACAACCTGCAACAGGAGATACTGTTGCACCGACTCCAGGAAACAATGGAACAATTTCTGCATCAAGTATTACTTCTTCAGGAGGTAAATTAAATTGGACAAAAGCTACGGATGACATTACTAAACAAGGAGATTTAGACTACCAAGTCTACCTATCTACTAATAGTAATTTTAATACAGTAGATGAAGTAGAAGGTGGTCTTCCATTAAGTAATGGATTTACAAAAGACTTGAATACGTTTGATGTCACAGGTCTATCACCAAACACAACGTATTATTTCAATGTCCTTGTCAAAGATGCTGCGGGGAATAAAAGTGTATATACAATACAGCAAGTTACAACGCAAGATTTAAAAAATAGTAATGCGGATTTGAGCTTTCTATCGTTAAATCCTATTTCTATAAATGAACCTTTTGAGTCTAATACAGTAAGCTATTCTGCCACTGTCCCATATGGAACTGCAGAAGTAGCTGTAAATGCTTTGGCAGCTGATTCAAATGCATCTGTAAAAATTATAGGGGTTTCCAATGGGAAAGTAACATTGGATGCAGATGGCTCAACGAATATCCAGGTGGAGGTAACTGCTGAGGATGGTACGGTTAAAACGTATACGATTGTGGTAACAGAAGCACCACCGTCCGATAATGCTGATTTGAGTGATTTAACGATTTCAACTGGTCCGTTAAATCCTGCTTTTAGTAAAGATGCAGTAAATTATACAGCGATTGTACCTTTTACGACATTTAACATGAGCGTTACCCCGACTTTAGATAATAGTAAAGCAACAATGGAGTTAATGATTCGTAATGGGTCGGTATCCCCAAATGAACCATTACTGCTTAATATGGGAAAGAATATTATTGACATCATAGTTACAGCGGAAAATCAATCAACAACGAAAACGTATACCGTTACTGTTTATCGATTATACCATCCCCCGTTAGTTACAGCAGATGATGATCAAAACATTATGATAGGTATTAATAATTCAATGGAATACCAAATCAACGAAGGTTCGTGGACAACATTTGATTTTGCGAATCCACCTGATTTGAGCGGGAATAAGACGGTGAAAGTCCGCTATCCTGCTGACATCTCAACTGGTCAACCTGCCAGTGAAGAAGCAACTTTAATTTTCACGGAAAATCCAAAGGCGGAAAGTGCACCTCCACATGTAACAGAGGCAACTACTGAGGAAGATATAATAAGTACAAGTGGGTTGGTGATTACACCAGATCCACAGGACAGCAAGGATGTAACACACTATAGAATAAGTGAAATTACTGGCGGTACGCTTTTCAAAAATGATAGTACTACTCCAATAGGGAATGAAGACTTTATCACAAAAGCAGAAGGGGAATTAGGATTGAAGTTTCGTCCAAATCCTGATGCAAATACGTTAGCAGGGGATAGTTTCTCCTTTAAGGTGCAGGCGTCATTAGACGGGACAGGCAAAGGATTAAGTAATGCTGCGACAGCTTCCATTACTATAACGGAAGTGAATGATGCTCCGATAGCTGCTGATGATCAGCTTTCAAACAAAGTAATGACTTCAGAGGGTATTGAAATACCATTTGAAGAGCTTTTACAAAATGATCAAGCGGGGCCGGAAAATGAAAATGGCCAAACGCTAACAGTTGTATCCGTTTCGGCTGCAGTTGGAGGCACAGTTCGTATTGAAGGTGGAAAAATTATCTTTACACCAAGCGGTACAGGAACGGCAAGTTTTAACTACACAATTCAGGATAATGGCACAACAAATGGGGGAGTCCATCCGGAAACTGCCGATGCAACGGTTCAGTTTACTGTCATTTCAAAACCGGTCATTCAGCTGGAAGGTAACACGAATATTTATACTGAATTAGGCAGTCCATATGTAGAACCGGGATATAGTGCAGCGGATGAAGCGGATGGAGACTTAACAAGTGAGGTAATTGTTACTGGAACGGTTAATAATAATGAGCTTGGTATATATCCACTGAAATATAATGTAATCAACAGCAGTGGTGTTTCTGCTGCAGAGGTAACTAGAAACGTCCATGTTGTTTCGGCAGAGTTACAAACATTAGCTGTGTCGTCAGGGAATTTAACACCTTCATTTAACTCGGCGCAAACGAATTATAATTTGATCGTACCATCCGATACGGCGAGTATTGATGTTTCGGCAAGTACATCGGATGGAACGGCAAGTGCTGCGCTAAACGGTATAGCAATCGGTAATAGCGGAGTTGAGTCTATTGCGCTGCAACCTGGAGTTAACACAGTGACAATAATAGTAACGGCTCAAGGTGGAATGACAAAAACTTATACAGTAGAAGTGACAAGAGAGTTCTCTAATACAGAAGCACCAGTGATTTTACATCAACCAGCTGACCAAACAGTAAGTGTAGGCAAATCAGCTGATTTATCTGTAAACGCTACGGCAATTAAGGGCGAGCTAAGCTATCAATGGTATTCAAATTTAACAAATAGCAATAGTAATGGAATATTAATTCCAGGAGCAACAAGTGCAACATACTCAGCTGCAACTTTAGTAGCCGGCACGTCGTATTATTATGTCAAAGTAACAAATACAGATAGTAGTGCTACAGGTAACAACACAGCTGAGGTAACGAGTGAAGTGGCAGCCGTGATAGTAAATGCAAAAAATACAAACGCTTATTTAGGTGATTTGTCTTTATCAAGCGGTGTGTTAAGTCCGATATTTACTAAAAACACAGAGACTTATACAGTGAATGTCCCGAATTCAGTGACTAACATTACATTCACATCAATAGTAGAAGATATCGGTAAAGCAACGGTCACAGTTAATGGCCAATCTTCAACGCCAGCTATCCCATTAATGGTAGGAGCCAATGTAATTCAAGTGGTTGTGACTGCTGAAGATGGGGTTACGAAAAAAACGTATACAATTACGGTTAACCGAGCACAGCCATCATCTAGTGGTGGAGGAGAAGGTTCTATACCAGCTCCGCAGCCAGGTCCAACGCCAACTCCCCAACCAACGACAGAACAAATCGTTGTAGATGTAGATGGAGATAACGGTTCGAATTTAACACAAACACCGATCACTCGTACCACAGAACCAAATGGTACAGTGAAAGATAAAGTAGTGGTATCAGATACAATCGCGAAGGAAACGGTTCAAAAAGCAAAAGAACAAGGTGTAGACACGGCGCGTATCCTTATTCCAGATAAGGAGGATAAAGTGGCAGAAGTGCTCGTTGAAGTTCCTAAAGCTGCATTAGCTGAATTGAATAATGGGAAGCTGAAACTTGAAATTGTCACACCAAACGCGGTAGTTTCGATTCCAGCGAAATCTCTTAATAATTTCAATGAAAACTTATACTTCCGTGTTGTCCCTATCAAGTCTGAAAGTGAAAAACAGCAAGTAGAAGATCGGGCGAAAAATGAATCATTAATCCAGGAAGCCATCGGAAATAATACAGTGCAAGTTATTGGCCGTCCTATGGAAATTGAAACGAATATGCAAAGCCGTGAAGTAACAATCGTGCTTCCATTAACGGCAAGTTTACCGACAAATGCAGCTGAGCGTGAAAAACTTTTAAATAACTTAGGTGTTTATATTGAACATAGTGATGGTTCAAAAGAGTTAATAAAAGGTGCTGTCGTAAAAATGCAAGATGGTTCGGAAGGTCTTCAATTTACGGTGAATAAATTTAGTACCTTTACTATGGTGTATTTAGAAGATTGGAAAGATAAAACAGCTGAAGAAACACTGCATACACCATATATCAAAGGGTATGAAAACAACGAATTCCGACCAGAAGCACCAGTCACTCGTGCCCAAATGGCGACAATGTTAGCCAGAAACATAAATGCAGCTCCTTCGACAGAAGCGTATAAAGATGTTTCAACAAAGAATGGGGCATATGCAGCGATTATGGAAGTGAAAGGTGCAGGCATCATGATGGGTAAAAACGCTTCAACATTTGACCCGAATGGCACAGTCACTCGTGCTCAAATGGCTGCAATTGTATATCGCTGGGTTCAAAACCAATGTGAACAAGATGACACATCCTATGCAAGCTGTGCAATGCTAACAAATATTCCAGCTGCAAACTTCAAGGATGTAAAGGATAGCCACTGGGCAAAAGAGGCAATGTACTTCACCAAAGCAGCAGGCATCATGGTTGGGGATAGTAAGGGGCAATTCCGACCAGAGGAAAACTTAACGCGTGCCCAAGCAGTGAAGGTACTTAACCGCCTATTCAAAAGAGGTCCACTAACAGGAATAACAACACCAACGTTCAAAGATGTCCCAGCAACACACTGGGCGTTTGACGAAATTGAAGAAGCTGCAAGAGAACATGCTTCTTCATTAGATATAAAAGAATAGAGGGCAAGTTCCTTGTCCCGCCAAAGCAGTTTTGAAAAGAATGTGCTCTATATTTGTAGATCATCCTTATATGAAATGTTTTAGATGTAAGGATTTAGGCAGATATTTAACGTACATAGCAGGAACCGGGCACTGAGTGTCGTTTTTGAGACAGTAAGAAAACACCTTATTAAACTGCCAGTTGGCGGTATTTTACCGGCGACTGGTTGTTTAATTTCGTTTGAATCCGGATATTGTTATAATAGGTAATATAGGTTTCGACGATTTGTTTTACGTGCGCATTTGTCGTACTGTAAATGTTGTCGAGATAGAACGTTTCTGACTTTAGCGAGGAGTGAAACGTTTCGATCGGGGAATTATCAGCGGGCGTGCCCTTACGGGACATGCTCATGGTAATTCCTTTTTCTTTTACGGCTTTCTGATAGGCGTAGGATGTATAGACAGATCCTTGGTCACTATGCAATAAACAATCTTTTGACAAGTTATCTAGCTGTTGAAGTGTATCTAATACAAGGGTAACATCTTGGACAGATCCAATCGTATAGGCAATGATTTCACCATTATAAAGATCCATTATGCTTGAAAGATACATCATAGATTGACCAAAAGGCAAGCACGTAATATCTGTCACGAGTTTCTGACATGACTTCGATGCGCCAAAGGCGCGTGCTAATTGATTTTCAGCCACATGCGTTGGCTGCCCAGTTCGCTTTCTCTTTTTTACTTTTACCCGGCAAGACCAACCGTATTTTTGCATGATGCGTTGGACTGTTTTTTCACTGATTCCTGGGAATAGTGCTGCGATTTTACGATAGCCATATCGGAATTTATGCTCGGCGCACACACTGTTTGAATCGGCATGATCTCCTTCAATTCATCTACTAATTCTACAATGATTTTCCCAACCACTTCCTCTCCAATTCGGCGTACTTTTTTAATACTTCAATCTGTTGTTTCAAATAGCGGTTCTCAACTTGTAGTCGCGCTTCTTCTGAATCATATTCTGGCCCTTTACCGAAGGTATATTGCTTACCTACTGGTTGATGGAAACGATGCATTTCTCCGTTTTTGTACCATTTCATCCAAGTCATTAATTGTGTTTTATTTTTGATATTCAATTCCTCCATTACCTGTTTAACCGAAATGCCTGCTAGTCTCATTTCGATTGCTTTCATTTTAACTTCAGCCGGATAACTTACTCTTGTACCCATAAAAAAACACCTCCACATTGATTTCCTGGTATTCAATACCCGTTTTCAACGTAAGGTGTTTTTAAATTGTCTCATTTATTTAGGTCAGTGCACCGGCCTTGTGCCGGTTCTTTTTTGTTCTATTATTTTTATAAAACACGGAGATAATCCGGAAGGGAACAGTTAGTTTTGTTCATTATATACCTCAGGAAGTTCCCGCTGCGTAAGAGAATTTGATGAATAGATTAAAGTCTAGAGCTAGATTTAGTTTAGCTAATGTATTTAGATGTTAAGGGAAAGGGTCATATTTTAATGTCATGACGTTTATCTCTCATATTAACAGAGCAATAGCTGTTTAGATATGCCATATAATTATCTGTTGCTTTGTTGAAAGTATGGACTAATAAGGTAAATAAACCATTAATACTACTAGACGATAATATTCTTCCTCGTTTATGATAGAGAGCAGTCTTTAATTAGCAGGAGGATTTAGAAGTTGACAAGGTTTTTATTGGTTGGAATGGTTTTGGGCAGTGCTATTTTGTTGAGTGCTTGTGGTGAGGATCAAGTACAGGAAGCGGAAATTGAAGAGCTGGAGGAAATTCAATCAGAAGAAATTCAGGAAGAGCCGGCCATCGAAGAAACAGCGGTTGAAGAGGTAGAATCACAGCCGGTTGAAGCAGAGCCAGCGGAAGAAGTAACGGAGCCGGTGTCGTCTGCTTATGGTACTTTGACTGAGGATACGGTAAGATCAGTTATTGGCGACTTTTTATATAATGCAGGGGATCTTCAAACATTATCCTTTCAAAATGGCCATATATCCATAGATGTAACGGGGCTGGGGTCAGCAGATGAGGCAGCAAATTGGTATATGCAGTTAAGCGATGAACTTCTATTTTATGATGGTCTACAGTCACTGACGGTTCAGTTTGCACCGTACGGCACAGTAGGCTTTAGTGTTAACGAAGCAGAGACAAGCGATTTCGGAGCATACTTTCCGTATGAAGAAATTGAAGAGCAATTAGGAATTACATACGATTGGTAGTCCCGAAGCGGAGAAAGGCCGAGCAAGAGAAGTACTCTTGTGAGGTCTTTTTCTTTTTATAGTAGTAATTTTAGAAGAGTGGTCTGTTAAATGGTTATATGAAGAGAGAACATGGGGCTTAATCAAAGACAGAAAAAGCATTGATTGAATAGGTAATTGCTAGATACACAAGGAAAAGAATTGAAAAGTCTTTTAAAAAAGCAAAAACTCCCCAGATCGACGCATCCGAGAAGTTTTGGCTAACCAAGAAATACATTCAATTGTAAAGGGCGGCAGATTGGCCAAAATCTGCGGCTCTTTTTTAGAAATGAGGAGATTTATCATTGTAAAAGTGGAATTGGTAAGTGCGATCAAACTAGATTCCTATACTTTTACGACTCATTTCTGACGCTTATTTTATTATATTAAGAAAAATATTTAAATGTGTAAAAAGACTCTTTTAAAAGGAATAAACAAGAATAATTATGGAATAAAATAGATATATTAATATAAAAAAAGAATTGTAATCATTTGCTATTTAATGAAAGTGGTTATTTATGGATTTATAAGACTTTTATACTGTATTAATATGTAAATTATCAAAAATGTAACTATATACTTTATTGCAACTATTATATATAATAGGAATTGTATGGTAAATATATTAATATTAAAAACTATAAAATGTCAAATTAGTTAAAAAAGGATTAAATAGAAATATAACCCTATAATATTACAGACGTGTTACAGATGGAAAATTTGTTTGATATTTTCCTAGAATTAGTACATAATTTCATTATTATCAGTGGAATAACTGGTAAAGTTTTTAGTGTTTACTAAGAAATGATATTAGGAGGAAATTTTCTATGGGTTACCAACAGAAATCATATAAGAAATTCGTTGCTACTGCAGCAACAGCTACATTAGTAGCATCAGCAATCGTACCAGTTGCTTCAGCGGCAGGATTCTCAGATGTATCTGCAGACAGCGAGTTTGCACCATTCATCAATGCATTAGTAGAAGAAGGAATCATCAACGGTTATGCTTCTGACAATACATTCCGTCCAAACAACAAATTAACTCGTGGCCAAGTGGCTATCATGTTAGGTCGTTGGTTAGAAAACAACGGTGCAACAGTACCAGCGGACTGGGCTACTAACCCACGTTTCAGCGATGTTTCATCTTCTAACGAAGAATTATCAAAATATGCTGCTTTAGTAAAAGACACAGGCGTATTCACTGGTGTTCAAGGGAAATTAAACCCAACTCAAAACATTACTCGTGAAAACATGGCAGTAGTATTAGACCGCGTTGCTACAGAAGTAGCTGGTGTATCTTTAGTAGAATTAGCTGAAGAAATCGAAGACGTAGAAGTAAAAGATTTAGCGACTGCTCAAACTGCTTACCAAGACGAAATCCAAGCTTTAGCAGATCTTGGCATCACTACAGTTTCTAACTTCCGTCCAAAAGAGCAAGTATCTCGCGCTCAATTCGCTAAATTCTTATACACTACTTTTGAAATCATTGAAGAAGTAACTGCTGCTCCAACAGCTGACGAGTTAAAAGCTGAAGTAGCTTCAATCGTAGGTACTTTACCAGCATTAAACACTATCACTGCTGACAGCGCAGCAACTGCTAAAACTGCTGCAACAGAAGCTACAACTGCTCTTGCAGAAGTAGAAAAAGTAATTGCTGACGGTAACTATACTGAAGCAGAAGTTACAGAACTTAACAAAGTAATTGCTGATGCAAAAGCTTCAATTGAAGCAGTAGTAGCGGCTGCTGATAAAGCGATCGAAGATGCAAAAGTATTAGCAGTAGAATCTGTATCTGCTCTTAACGCTAAAGAAGTTCAAATCAAATTCAATCAAAAAGTTAAAAAATCAACAGTAACAGCTACAGACATTTCTGTTACAGCGGTTGGCGGTACTACTGCTTTAACTTTAGATACAACTGTAGGCACTGACGGTTTTGAATTATCTCAAGACGGCAAAACAGTAACTGTACATTTAGCTAACGCTTTAACTAATGCTACAGGTTATGATGTTAAAGTTGATACTGGTGTATTAAACGAGAAAGGTGAAGGCTTAGAAAAGACTTCAGTTTCTACTTTCCAATTTAACGACACTGTAAAACCAACTGTAACTTCTGTACAATCAGTAAACGGTGATGTAGTTGTTAATTTCTCTGAAAAATTAGCTGCTACTGCTACTACTGTTGTAATCAACGGACAGTCTCACACAGTAACACCAACTGCTGGAGATACAAAAGTAACTGTTGCGAAATCAAACTTTACTGGAACTAAAGCTTTAGAAGCTGGTAAAAACTATTCAGTAGTAGTAGCAGGGGCTGAAGATTACGTTGGCAATGCTATGGATCTTTACTCTGGATCTGTTACTTATTCTGTAATTACTGATACTGTTGCTCCAACGGTTTCTTCAGTTAAAACAGAAGGAGAAAAAACATTTACAGTTACTTTCTCTGAAAAAATTAAATTAGCAGGTGCTACACCAGTAGCTAGTGATTTAGGTTTAGTGTTAACTACACCAACAGGTACAACTTTCACACCTTCTATCACAACAAAAGATAACCAAACATTCACTGTTGATTTAGGCGCTTCACCATTCACTGGTTTAGCTACTACTCAAAATGTAATTGCTACATTCACTGGTTATAAAGACGAAGCATTAAATGTTGGTACAACTTCTTCACAAACTCTTGCATTTACAAAAGATACTACTGCACCTAAATTAGTAAATGCTGAGTTTAATGCTAACACTAAGAAATTTGCTTTCAACTTTGATGAAACATTATCTACAGGTTCTGTAGTTTCATCAGCAAGCGTAACAATCGTTGACAATGCTACTGGTAAAACTGTAGCAACTGCAGTTGATTCAGCAGCTGTTGAAGCAAACTCTAAAACTGTAGTATTTGACAACAGTGCTGCAGGTTTAAACTTACCTGCTGGTAGCTATACATTCTACTTTGCTGCTGGTGCTGTAACTGATGCAGCTGGCGCAGCTAATACTTCAGCAGCATTCACAACTAAAGTGACTGTTACAGGTTCAGTTGCAGTTAAGCCTGCTGTGACTTCTGTATCAGCTGATGCAACAAACACTATCACAGTTACTTATGATGCAGCAAAAACTGCAGTAAAAGGCGGAAATGTTGCAGGTTCAGCAACTGATGCGGCTAACTATAAATTAAATGGCCAAGCATTACCAGCTGGTTCTGTATTAACAATTGACCCTACTAACCAAGTAGTTACTATTAAAGTGCCAGCAGGAGCAATTGACACAACTGCTGTACAAATTTTAACTATCTCTGGCGTTCAAGCGTTAAATTCAAACGCTACAATCGAAACTATTAATACTACAGTTTCATTAACAGATACTAAAGCTCCAGAAATTAAAACAGCTTCAGTGAATGCTAATGGTGACTTAGTACTTACATTCAGCGAAAGCATTAACGGTACAACTACAGGTACAGGTACTCAACCAGTAATTGGTGACTTCATTGTAGCAGTAGATGGTACACAAGTAGCTTCAGGTTTAACAGTAGCTAACGGTGCAGCAGATAACCAATTAATTATTAAATCTGCAGATGTAAGCTTCGCAACAGGTACAATTACTGTTAAAGCTACAGGCACAACAACTGGTAAAGATGCAGCTGGTAACTCTATTTCTACAGTAAACACTGTTACAGCTACTCGCTAATTAAAAGAAATATAACTGAGGTATAGGTAATCAATTATCAATACTTAAGTATGAGAAAAGCTTATTGGGAGAAATCCCAATAAGCTTTTTTCTATTGTTTGTATATGAATTTTATGGAATATAATCTTTCTACCGTTAGCATTGTAAGTGATGAATAGTAGAAAATAGAGATACAGTTGTTGAGATAATAAAGGTTGAGGTTTTGAGACAGATAAATGAAGTTAAAGATTCTATAGCAAACCACCCAAAAATATACTATCATGGATAAGTCGAACAAATTACATGGAGGTAATATTTTGAAAAGGGTAGTTATATTGGCCTTGTTCCTTATCTTTGTCGGTGTGCAGCAGGCGGATGCGAATGTAGCGCGGACAAAGGGGGAGCGGGAGCCGACGTTTTTCATCACACAGGCATCAGCGCCAGTGTATGATGAGTCGGGTGAGGTAATTGGGAAGGTTTATAGTAAGCAGGATTATTTTTATGATTCGAAGTCGGCGGACTGTTATTACATAGAAATTGAAAATCATCTTGGATGTGTTCCTGCGAATGTTACAAAGCGGGGGAGCACAATGATGATTCCGGAAAAGCTCAATCGTAAAGGGCAGATGATTTATACGACGAAGAAAGTGAACTTTACGGATGAAAGGGGGCAAATCGTTTATATGTCACAGGCGAACAGACGCCATTATGCCTATAAAGAAGATAAGAAGTATTATTATGTGGAAGCAGGCGGTAGAACAGCATTAGTACCGAAGACGCATGCGGCGGTGGATAAGGGTATCCCGGTCCTGATGTATCATCATATTTTAAAGGACAGTGAAAACAAAAAGTACCGCACATCTACAACGATAACGGATGTACAATTTGCAAAGAATATCAGCATCTTAAATGAAATGGATGCGCAGACAATTACGATGGATGAGCTGTATGACTTTTTACAGGGAAAGCGGAATCTTGGGAAAAACGCAGTGGCGATCACGTTTGATGATGGATTGTTGTCGAATTTGATTTATGCTTATCCACTCCTTCAATCACATAATATGAAGGCGACGAATTTCCTTATTACTTCCCGTGTGATGGACACGCCGCAGTACTTCTATGCAGATAATCTGCAGTTCATCTCGAAGGAAGAAATAGAGTGGTCGCAGGATGTGTTCCAGTATGAAGGGCATACTCATGCACTTCACCAAATCGTGGATGGAAAATCGCTTGTCGTACAGCAGACAATAAAGTCATTAAAGCAGGATTTAGCCACATCTCAGGCGATAGTGCCGCAGCATTATTTCGCTTATCCGTTTGGCCAGTATAATGCAACGACAAAGCAGGTACTGAAAAATATGGGTTACAAGCTCGCCTTTACAACGAAGACAGGCTATGTAAAGTATGGGGACGACCCGTTTGCTTTAAATCGGATCGGTATCGAGCCGAAGACTACGGAAAAGCAATTTAGACAGTATTTATCCTATTAAACTGTCAGATAAAATCTACAGTCAGCGCTTGCTGCTGTAGGTTTTTCTGCTTAGACGGTAAATGAATCGATAATAAACCCGATATGTAATATAGAGAGTAAATAGATAGTGGGGGATTGGATGACGCAAAAATATACGCTTTATAAATTGATGGCTTCTGCAAGCATGCTGCCGGTATTAGCGGCAGGTGCTGCTGCTTCAGCAGAAGAAGGGCTGCAGGTAACCAAGGTAGAAAACATCAATACTACACAATTTGTCGTCTATTTCAATGAGCCGGTAGAGCTGGAGAAGATGACGAAAAGCACGGAGCTGCAGAAATACTTTAAGCTGGAGACAGCTGATGGAAAGCAGGCAATTTCTCTAAAAAGAGGAGAGCTGAGTAAGGATGGCCGTTCTTATCAGCTGACGACGAGTACGCCTGTTTCTGTTACTCGCGATTACCGCCTGCGCGTATTTAGCATTTACTCGCAGCACGGTGAAAAGCTTACTACATACAATGAGGTCGTCCGTTTTGCGAAGGACCAGACACCTCCTGCCATCCAGTCGGTAGAATGGGTCAATAAAAACCAATCGAGAGTGGTCTTTACAGAGCCGGTGAAAAACTATACGGCAAAATTCAAGCTGGAGAATGGGAAGGCTGTAACAGGAATCCGCACATCAATTGATGGCAATGTCCTGACATACCATTTAGGGAACGCCTATGCGGGCGGTAAATTTGTCGAGGATGGCAGTAAAATCATCGTTACGTATAACGGTGTAAAAGATTTAGCAAATAACCTGGCTAGACCGAGCCTGCTGACAGCTACGCTTACAAAGGGTGAATCAACTAACGCGAATTTACTTGTAACATCTGTAGAGCAGGTGGGGGAAAGAAATTTAAAATAACATTCAATCACCCACTGTACTTCCTGTATCCAAGCGATTTGGCAGTTTCTGCCGGTAAGAAAAAGCTTGCGGTTCAAAACGTGGAAGATATAGATGATAACTCATATATCGTGACAGTCAATGAAGCTTTAGAGGGTCAGGTAACAATCAGTACAGCACCTGATAGCTACGTGACAGATATGGAGACATGGGAGGATACAACCTTCTCTGTGAAACATGATTTTGATGCAGCAGCGGCCGGATTGAAAATTGTACAAACAGAAGTCATCCGGGAAAATAACCTGGAGTATTTGTTTATCAAGTTTAACAACAATGTAAGTGTGAACAGTCATACAGCAGCTTCCTATACAGGGCTCTATACGGAACCGAAGAGTCAGCGGAAAAAGCCGGTTGAAGGCAAGCAGGTAAAGGTACGCGCTGTCTATAATCAGCCGAACAAGGTAAAAATTCCTTTACGGGAATTGCTGCATCCGCATGATGTGGAACAGGCAGCATATGAAATGGACCTTGCGTTTACTGACCTTTCCTATGGCAGCATGGACGGCGGAACTGTCTCCTTCCAGCGCTCCAAGGACTATTCGTTTAATGGAGAGAAGCTGGAAGTAGTAGCGGTGAATACATCATTGACGGATACAAAGATTACAGATCCCCGATACATTACGATTGATTTTAATCAACCGGTTGAGGAATCAGTTGCTTCTGAGTTAGACAATTATGAGGTGCGAGGCTATAAGCTTGGGGAAGTACAGGTGAATCCGGAGAATCCAAAACAGGTGATTTTGAGAATTGAAAGCCGCAGCTACTGGTGGTATTTAACGCCGTATTTATATATAACTGACTTGCGCGCAGCCGGGTCTTACGAGGAAATAAGCGATTATTATGAACCGATTCCTCTGCCGGCAGTCGTTGCACCGCAGGAAAGCTATTGGAATCCATCCTTAACAGCAAAACATGCAAGAGAGCTTGTTTTATCGTTTGGTCAGGCTGTATCGATTTCCAATGAAAATGACTTTATCGTGACTGATAAGGACGGCACGTCGTACGGAGCAAAAGCAACTGTCGATCCGCTGAATCCAAAGAACGTTATTTTAACACTATCGAAGTCATTGCCAAACTATTCAACGATTACAGTAAAGCTGAAAGACGGTAAAGTTATTCGTGATATTTATCAAAACCCAGGCACATTTGAAGCGAAGTCTATCTATATTTCTACGCTGCCTTGGTATTCGTATTAATAACTAGTAAAAAATGTACATCCCGTATAAGAAGGGGTGTACATTTTTTGTTTTGGGATTGTTATGTGTTTTGCAGGTTCGACAGTTGTTCTGCTTTTCGCTGAAGATGGAGTGTGTATTTGACCAGGAATATAGGGATTAAAGAAGTTATGAGTATGATGGAAATGATAGATGGTGCTACTGCAACGCTGTTAATAAAGAAAGCATACATGTAGCCGATCACGCCCAATATGACGACCATGAAGAGGGTCGATAAGCGGGGGAAAAGAAAAGAAATCAAGCCACTCAGCGCCATGAGCACCAGTATAAGGATGGAAAAATGCGAATAAATAGTGAGATAAAGAATCACGTTATATCCTCCTTGTATCAATCTCCCGACTAGACGTATTGAAAAAACGAGAGATTCTATAATTAGATGAGGAAAGAGAAATTTCCTCTATTAAACATATGCAGCAAAAAGAAAAGACAGAATCAAAAATGATTCTGTCTAGTAACATATAATAGGATTTCCTTGAATCGCCGGTATTTTTCTGAAAGTCGCCGGTATTTGTCCCGAATTCGCCGATATCACATCAAAAATCGCCGGTATCTCCCAAACGACCAAGACCAAAAACCAAGGTTCTCCCATTTAAACTATGAAGTAATTGTTATGGCTGAAGAATAAATTTCACAATATCCCGCCATGTCACTTCACCGACATCTTCCCATTTATACTTTTCTAATGGGTAAGGGCGGAAAGCAGGGGCATAAATATTACGAGCTGTCCCGTCCAGCAGGATAGTACGGTCCTCGACTGCACCTGTAAATACCGTTACATCGTAAAGCTCTTCTTCGACTTCTTCCTCATCTTCTTGTTTCTGATTGAGGTCTACTGTATAAATTGTTTTTTCTTCTTCTGTTACTTCATCAACGACTTCTTCTTCCTCTACAGCCTCTTCCTCTGCAGGTATTTCCTCTTCTACGACTGCAGTCTCGTCTATTGTTCCTTGCTTTTTGAAGGCAACTTCGACTGGGACAAGGCGTGTTTTTCCGTCGTAGCCGATTGTGTAAATATGTGTGTTACCGATATCTGGCACCTCATATTCGACAATCCAATCGGTAGGAACAATGAAGCTGTTGAATACTTCGTCGGTTGTAATGGTTACATCAACCTTTTCGCCGAAAGGATAGTCAACAAGCATATCGAATGGCTGGATTTGCACTTCGTACAGTGTTTTGGCAGGGTCCAGCTTATCATGCTTATTCATTTCGTCATACCAGAGAGACTCAACTGCTGGAATCTCCTGCTTTTCAATGACTGTTCCTTCGATGATTCGCTCCTCATCCTTGCCTGCACGGATGATGATTTCTGCTTTTTGCTGAGGCTCAACGCGCTGCCATTGCTTTTCGTCGATGTAAGTGACGATGCTTTTATCAGCTGCATAGATGATGAAGGTAATTGTATCGCCGTCCTGCACGATATCTCCAACAACCCCATCAATAGGTGTTGCCAGTGCCTGATCCGTAATCAGCTCTGTCATCATCGCATCTAGAATCTCAATCTGGCGCTCCGTTTCCGCGATATGGCGGCGAATAATTGCTTCGCCCTCAGCAGTCGGAGTATTCTGGTCGATCCCAAACTCCAATGTTAAATCAATATTCCATAAGCCAGAGCTGCCAAGTGTTGTACTATCCGCAGCAGTCGATGAATTAGAAGATCCGGAAGCCATCGAAAGATCGGAAAGGATATTTTCCAGCTCTGCCAGTTCAGATTCATAGGCGCTTTGCTCAATTTCTAATTTCTGCTGTTCTTTTTCTACTGCATCCGATTTATAAATCGCTAGTTCCTGCTGGGCGGAAACTGTATCCCCGCGTTTAACAAGCACTTCTTCAATTGACTGAACAGGAGCAGCCAATCGCAGGTCGTCACTTGTTGCCAGGATGCCTTCTTTATCTAGCTCCTTTGTATGTATACCGCTGGCTGCATACTGGATATCATTTATATAGTAGGCTTTCTGGATGACGTCATTATTTTTCAGTGCAAGGTAGGCGTTAATGACGACAAGTAAAGCCACAATGAACCCAAAAATTTTAAACTTTTTATTAATCACCATCAGCCCAGCCCCCTTTGAATCCATTCGGCAATCGGCAGGATACTGATACCTGCAACGATGAGAGCCAGTACAATTTGTACACCGATCAGCTTCAGTAGCAGGGCGCGTTTGCCTTCTTCTTCCCATTGTGAAAGGAATGTATACTGTATGACAATCGCTATGACTGTTGATACCGTCAGCTGGTTCAAGAAGTATAACAGGAAGTCATCCTGGTACAGGTAGGCGGTCATCGGAGCTAATGAGAAAAATGTGAGAGGAGTAGAGAAACCTGCAATCACAAAAACGATGAACGTAAGAACCTTTTCCAACAGAATGAACGTAATAACATAAAGCTGTACCGTTTGAATCCATCTAAAAGGCAGATCTGTCAGTACATGCAACACGTATGTAAGAATAAAATAGTGGAAAATGAAAAATAGGATGGCCCATAAAACAGCGCCCCCGAGAGAAATAAGCCGGGCGAATTGATAACGGTCATCCAGACCATTTGCAAGGAGTGCAGTCAGGCCCTCCGTATGCATCCCCCATATGTTTCGTACGGCAAAAAATAGTAATGTGGTAAAAAATAAAATCCACAATGACTTTTTATAGCCGCGAACCTTCTCATATTCATCTCCATGCTCAAGTGCGTAAGTCAATGAGGATGGATTGAAGAGAAAGTGCCAAAAGCGGTATTGCAATACCATGTATACCATCCTTTCCAAATAATAGATCTCTACCTGTGTTTCCCCATATTCACTATTCCTAAACGGGTTTCTAGGAGAGTAATAGAATCAAAAATGGCTTCAATAAAGACGCCACTCCTATTATAACCTCTTTTTTGTTTTCCTCAATTAGCCAACCTATAAAATAGTACTAAATATATGGATGAAAATGTATCGTGGTTATTTTGTTTCGTGTACAATGGAAAAAGAACACCTAACAATAGGAGGATATAAAAGAGTGAAAGCTTCATATTATAAATTCGCGGCTGCTGCGGCGCTTACAGCAGTAGCAATTGCCTACGTGACAGAAGCACCGGCAAATGCTGCAGTACCGTTTAAAGACCTGCATAATGTAGGAGATCACTATACAGCAATTGATGAGCTTTATAATCTTCATATTATTGAAGGACGTACTTCAACGGCTTTTGCTCCCTACGAGGCAGCAACACGTGAGGAGCTTGCGCTTTTCATTGCCAATGCCCTGAAGCTGGACACGAAAAACGTAAAGGACCCGGGTTTTAAAGATGTACCGAAAAATAGCAAATACTACGGAGCGATTGCAGCGCTGAGCGAGAAGGGCATCATTAAAGGCTATAGCGATCAAACATTCAAACCGAAAGACACAGTGAAACGTTCACAAGTGGCGAAAATGCTTGTCCTTGGTTTTGATCTTGAGCTTGCAGGCTCTTCTACAACGAAGTTTAAAGATGTCAATAGCATTAAAGATACGGATACACGCCGCTACATCCAGACGCTTGTACAATATGGTGTCACACAGGGGACAAGCGCTGCGACTTTCAGCCCGAATGACGCAGTCAAGCGCGCACAGCTTGCAACATTTTTAAAACGCGCTATCGATTCTACAACAGCTGACCTTGAAATTATCAGCGTTGAATAACAATTGGAACTACCTCTCTTCATCTGAAGAAAGGTAGTTTTTTAATATAGAAATATCTAACATTTGGAAGATTTTTTTGTCTTCTCATAAATAAAAAGGTTCATTGGTCGATAGAAAGTTTAGAAGACTGTATAAAAAATGGTGTGTTTTATATAAAAAGAAAGGGTGACGATCAATGAAAAGTACTGCACGCGTCAGTGTACTGGCTGGCCTATTATTAGCACCGGCAGCTATTGCTAGTGCAAATGAGACCGAGACACCAATGGAGGGGGAACAGCTTGAACCGGCCGTAACGGAAGAGGTTAGTGCCACTGTAGTTCCTTATAATGTAGTCGCAGCAATTGATGTAAACAAAGAACGTATTGAAGAGCTGTTTAAATTAGATGGAAAGACGACAATCTCGAATTTTGCTACATATCAACAAATGGTGGATGAATTTTTCCCGGCTGATACTTTTGCAGCTGAAAATACATTATTAAAAGCAAAGCTGACGTTCTTACAAGGCTTACAGGATTTAAACACACGGGCAGCAAGTCTATCAAATGAAATAGGTTTATTAAAAACGACGCAGCCTAAATTATTCGACACTGTGCCGAAGCTGGTAAATGAGCGTGCGGCAATTGCTCAAACCTTCAAAGACATCCGTCAGGCGTTAGATACGGTAGTTTTAAGTAATGCAGCCTATTCAACAGAAGGGGATAACGTAACATATCCTTTCATAACTGACTTCGATACACAAGCGATGCAAACAGTAGACAGCTATTTAATGACAGTACAGGACTTTGAAGCATCCTTTATTAAAAATGTAAAAGTACTGGAAACCTTTGAACAGGATATTATTAAAGCAGAGGCCTTTGTTGAAGGAGGAACAATCCAGACGACAGATCAGGAGGGGAAGCCTGTAACACAAGAGGTACCTGCCTATGTTGAAACGATTGCAGATAAAGATATATTAATCGATGAAACAGAGGCGGCTGATTTTAAAAAAGTAGTAAACAAAGCGAATCAATTTTACAACGAGAAAATGACAGCAAATGAAAAGAAAATTGCTGATTCGCATATGCTTCCTGATGAGCGGCTGGTGGCAACTGTGATGAAACAGGCTAATGATGATTTATCAAAAGCAGATAAAGTGACGGAACTAATTGCAGGGATTCAGTCTGTAACAGGAAAAGACTACAAGAGCAAGGTTGGAAAAATTGTTTCTGAATATGACAAATTAAATGTTCGCTCAAAAATGCTTGTGCTTGACTATGATAAGAAAGTAGCTAACCAAGTCATTGATGAGAAAAATGCTGGCTATAAGGATGGACTTGATTTTATTGCGTTGGTGGATGCCTTAAAACCAAGTGCAGCAGCTGAATACCGAACTGCTTTAAAAGAAGCTGAGGATGCTTATAACATGCTGGCTGCAAACCTTCAAACCTTGCTTGCTGATTATAATGTGAACTTAGGTTTATATCGTGCCGATGTAACAGCTGCAGAGGCGGTTGAAAAAATAATTGAAGGCTTAACGACGAATAAAGATGTAACCTCAGAGAACATCACAGCTGCAAGAAAGGCCTATGATGCCCTTACATCAAGTCAAAAGAAAATCGTCGACAATTATAAAGAATTACAAGCATGGGAAAAGTCAGGAAAGACAACAATAAAGCTAAGCGATCAAATCAATTCAGTCGTAGTAGAGAATAAAAAGACATTTGCTACAAAAGTAGAATCACTCAATAAAACATACGGAGAGTTAAGTGCCGGCGAGCAGTCGCTCGTAATGAGTTATCCTCGTTTGAAGTATCTTACACCATTCGCCGCTGTTACAGGGAAATTCTATAACCTAAAGACATCGGCAGACAGCTATAAAGCAGATGTATTTGCTTTGCATATGGCATTAACTTCACAAACAGGCGATCTTGTTGCTATTTTAGACGACAGTAAGACAAGCACTGAAGATAAAACAGCTTTACAAAAATTGAAGGATGACTTGGCAGCAGCGGTCACTGTTTTAAAAGATCAACTAGATCATGCGGATCCCGTTATCCAAGCGATTGAGGCTGCCAAAAATGAACAAGAAGCCGTGCAGCAGCTTATTGCTATCCAAGCAGCACGTGAGGCATATAATGCTCTTCCGAAAAATGAGCAGAAGCTCGTCACAAACCTCAAAACATTAACAGAGCTGGAGAAGCAAGTAAAACAGCCGGCTACTGTTACAAAGGCGATTGAGGATGTAGATCCAGAGGCGAAAACATTTGCCAGCAAGGCTAAATCAGCTGTGAATGCCTTTGAGAAGCTGACAGGATCACAAAAAGCGTTTATTTCGGAAGAAAACAAAAATCGTGTGGAAGATTTCAAAACATATCTTGCATTTGTTGATCAGGTAAAGGCATTGAAACCAAGTGATGCAGGGTTCCAGGAAGCTTACAAGGCTGCGAAGGAACAATACGATCAATTAATGAAAGAAGATGCTTGGAAATCATCAGAAGCTTACAAAAAGAAAATCATTGAAGTCGTTAAAGCATATGAATTTACATTAGAAGCTTTTAATCAGGCAATCGTGTCAGGCAGTGGATTAGTGATTGCTATCGATAAACTTGGACTATTGATAGGCCAGCAATTTTTAAATGAGGTAGAACGTATTGAGGCTGCCTATGCAGCGCTTTCTGCCGACGGAAAGAAACAGGTAACAAACTATAAGCAGTTCCAAGAGTTGAAGAAAGATGGTACGGCTGCTTTAAAAGTGGTTGATTTAATCAATGACGCAATCATCAAAAATGTAGATGTAGCGAATCGAAGCTATGCTAAAAAGGTTGACTCTGCCTTAAAAGCATATGAAAAGCTGACTTCCCGCCAGAAATCCTATGTATATAACTATACTAGCGGATTGCAGCCGTACTTGAAAATTTATCAAGTAGTAGAAGCAGTGGATAATTTAAAGCCAACTGCGAAAACATATATGGAAGATGTTGCAGCAGTTCGTGCGATGTATGACCGCTTAACAGATATTGAAAAGCGCTACCTTGCCCCTCTTCTAGATAAAATACAGGGAGCAGAGGCAGGCCTCGTAACGGTCAATGAGGTAATGAATATGATTGATGAGGCGCGTCCAGGTATAGAAGACTATGTCCAAAAGCTTGTCGCAGCACGAGAAGCGTATGATAAGCTGGCACGCATCAACTCCTCATACCAGAAGCTTGTTTTAAATTACAAGACACTGCAGGAGCGGGAAAAGGCCCTAAAGCCAGTTACGACATCAATCCATCAAATTAAAGAGCTAGAGGAAATGCTGGCTCGCCCGGTTAATGAAGCTTCGGATTTTGTGCGGAAGTATAACACAGCAGTGAAGGCGTATGAGGCAATCCCGTATGAAAGCCGAGAACTTGTCTATAACAGGGAAGTACTGCTTTCTACTATTTATCCAGTAGCAAAGACGATGGAGGCTATTCTGAATATTAAGCAGACAAGCGCGACATTTGGTCAGGACGTGGCAAAAGCACGGGCTTGGTACGATAGCCTATCAGCAGCGGATAAAGCACTAATTAGTAATTATCGTGACTTGCTGGCGTTTGAACAGACAGTATCCGGTGGGTCTGCGGTGGATGAATTGATCCGCCAAATTCCTCGCACGGGCCCGTCTCAATATATGCAGGCAATCAAGGAAGCCCGAGCTGCTTATGATATGCTCACAGCAGCAGAAAAAAAGGCTGTAACCCTTTATAAAGAGCTTCAAAATTATGAAAAAGGGGTAAAGAACGTACAAGCAGCAATCGACGCGATCGATAATCTGCAATTTGCGAGCAATCTTGTATCGGCTTATGATAAGGCGACAAAAGCACTGGATAAGCTGACAGCGGAGCAGCGGCAAATGGTGCATAATCTTAGCAAGCTGCAAAGCGTTGGTCCGGCTATTGAGGTATACAAATTGATTGCCTCTTTGAAGCCGTCAAACCCTAATTATGCGGGCAGCGTACAGGCGGCTTATGCAGCTTATAATATGCTATCAAGTACTGAGAAGCAGTTTGTTACAAACTTTGCTGCACTTCAGGAAGCGAAAAATAATGTAGATATCGTGCAAGAGGTTATTTCGAAGATCGCAGGTCTTTCTTCTTCTTCAGGTAATTACTCGAAGCAGGTTGAAGAGGCATTGGCACTCTATAACTCCTTGCCATCCTCTATGCGCAAGCTAGTCACGAATTATGATGTGCTGAAAAGTGCACAAAAAGAGGCGGATGCAGTAGACAAGGTGCGTGCCATGATTTCGGAAATCAATCCGAATGTAGGCAACTTCTCATCTAAAGTAAAGGCGGCGCGCTCTGCTTATGATAAGCTATCAACACAGCAAAAGCGTCTCGTTACAAATTACTTCCTATTAGAGGACTATGAAACCCAGCTAAACGGTTCATCGTTATTTTTCTAAACATATTGTTTTTTAAAGAAATTTTGGTACTATAAATGAATGAACTTCGCCTTTCATATATTGAAAGGCGAGTTTTTATTGAGAAGGGGAGGTACGCAATTTGAAGAAAATAGGTATTCGAATCATTTCTTTTCTACTCATCTGTTTATTAGTATTTCCTCCGATGGCAGGAGCCAAGAGCGTGCAAGCCAATGACGTAAAGACTACTGATTGGTCCGCATCCTCTATTAATAATATGTTGAAAAATGGCTATATGCATGTCGATCAAAATAGCCGCTTTTGGCCTCACCGGGCTGCTACCCGGGCCGAAGTAGCAGAAACTATTGCCAGCGCGCTGCAATTGCCGCTGAATGCTTCTATATCCTTAAAAGCTACAGATCTTCCAGCTTCACACCCGCAATACCAGGCAATTCGTAAGCTGGTAGAGCTTGGTGTCATGGATAATCGGGCGTCTATTTATCCGGATAGTAAAGTAACACGTGCTCAAATGGCAAAAATGCTGTCCATTGCGTTTGAGGTAGTCGTAGACAATAAAAATGAAGCGAAATTTGCTGATTGCGGGCCTCGTTACTGGGCAACAAATTATATTGAATCGCTTGCAGATGCAGGGATTGTTCACGGAAAACCGTATCAAAAATATGATCCAAATGGGCATGTGACACGGGCACAGCTGGCTGCAATGGTTTCCCGGAGTCTTTATTTTGAGTCGCAAATTGCCAAGCTGGAAATTGCATATGATTTTTTAGGAAAAACATATATTTCGACGTTTAAGGAAAATGAAGCCTGGGTAAATGAAACAATAACAATGGTAAATGCAGAGCGGAAAAAGCAAGGCTTACCTGCATTGGTACATGATCCATATTTAGACCAGCTTGCGGTTATTAAAATACAAGATATGTTTGAGCATGAATATTTTGCGCATGAGTCACCATATTATGGTCACCCATGGGACATGGCAACCATTTATGAATATGAGTTTTCAAGCTTTGGCGAAAACATCGCAAGATATATCTCCACACCGCGTGAAGCGCTCAAAGCATGGATGGCTTCTGCTCCGCATAAAGCGAATATTTTAAAGTCTACCTATACTCATCTGGGCATCGCGGTTAAAAAGGACGATAATGGAAAATATTACTGGGTACAGCTGTTTTCCAGTAAATAATATGTAAAATAATGGTCTGTAATATTACAGCAGTATTACGGGGCTATTTCTTGATGTGTATAATTTTGCTATAGAAAGCACTAAACGTCTAGCTTTGGCTAGATTTTTAGTGCTTTTTTGTTCTTAGTGAAACTGTTACACAAGTGAAAAATTATGGAGCAGTATTCTGTGTTAGTCTTTATGTAGGCAAAAAAACCAACAGTTTTGAAGGGAGTATTAAATACTTATCATGAAAAAATGGTTATTACCGGTTTTTGCATCATTTATGATTTTTGCAGGAACTGCTACAGATAATGCAGAAGCAGCAACACAAAACGAATTAACTACAACAGCTTATAAATATATCGGTGTTCCATACGTTTATGGAGGCACAACAACTCGAGGATTAGATTGTTCAGGCTATACACAGCTAGTATTTAAACAATTGGGCATTTCAATTAACCGTACCTCATCAGCACAATATAACCAAGGTACAGCGGTTTCAAAAAGCAACCTGCAAATTGGAGATCTAGTATTCTTCAATACATCAGGCAGCGGTGTATCGCACGTAGGGATTTATGTAGGAAATAACAAATTTGCACACTCAGGTACAAGTACAGGTGTAACGACAGCAAGCCTGGGAACATCTTATTGGGCACAACGCTATGTCGGAGCAAAACGTATTACTACTTTTACGAACGGTACAACACAAGCAGCAGCGAGTGAAGTAAAAAACGCAGCAATCGACTTTAAAATCTACGCATCCCGCGGAGAGGTAGCAAATCGATTGGCGAAAGTATTAGGGGTTAATACATCAGATACAAACTCACCGTTTTCAGATATTAAATCTTCTTCTACATACGCAGGAGTAGCAACAGCAATGTATAAGTTAGGTATTTTCACAGGTACAAACGGTAAATTTAACGCTGGTTCACCACTAACTCGTTCACAAATGGCGAAAGTATTAGTCGAAGCATTCGACCTAAAAATGACAAATAAAACAGTTAGCTTCAAGGATGTAAAACCTGGAAGCTGGGACTACGATTACATTCGAATTTTAGCTTCTAACGGTATTACAATTGGTAAGCCAAATGGTACATATGGTGGAACAGATTATGTAACATTAACTCAATTAAATACATTCATAGAACGCGCTAAAAATATGTAAAGTAGATTGTCTACTTTTGTAAGAATAAGGCTACCAACCATAATCTAGCAAAAGTTTTACAATAAAAGCTGAGAGGTTTCCTATGGGCGCCTCTCTCTTTTTTTGTATTCAAAACAGGTATTTTTTTCTAAAATAGGATATGATACAATAAAAATATGATACTTTGCAATAGGTAGATTCAATAGTGAGTATGAGAATGCTAGTTTTAAGTTTTGTTGAATAAAGTCTTTTTTAGTGGTCTGTGCTGTGAGAAATAGGGCTTTTTGTCGCCGAAAGCATCAAGGGCGGTTCGCGGTATTGGAAAGAAGGACAAATATACGTAATTTTCGCTACTAGAGGGGGGATAAGGTAAAAAAGCCATATATTATTTATATAAAAAATTTGTTAGAATGGTAATGTTTTAAAAAACAGAAGGAGGAAAAAAGACATTGTCTTTTAAGAAATTCACTTTAACTTTTGTCGTCGTCATCATGTCAATGTTCAGTATACAGAGTGTGTATGCCAGCCCGCATTTTGCTGATATTCCTACTTCACATGAAGCTTATAAAGAAGTGAGCTATCTAGTAGATAAAGGCGTTATTAAAGGGTATAACGTAAATGGCAAACAGATGTTTAAGCCAGGAGAAAACGTCAAAAGATGGCAAGTAGCGAAGATGGTTTTAATCGCTGCAGGTATTGATGTCCCACAAACATCAAAGTCATCCTTTAAAGACGTACCAGCAGGATCAGAGGTGTCCATGTATGTAGAAAAGGCCGCTCAGCTAGGCATCATTGCGCCTACTACCAGTACAACTTTTTCACCATACATAGCGATTACGCGTGATGAAATGGCGAAAGCTTTGGCAGTAGCATTTAAGCTAGATAGCAATAAGTATGAAAGCTTAGAAGTTCCATTTTCTGATATTAAGCCGTCGAATGCGTATTACAAGTACATTTCAGCGATTTATTATGGAGGCATCACACAAGGAACAGCTGGGAAATATTTGCCTAAAAATAATGTAACACGCGGTCAATTTGCATTATTTGTTGCTCGTGCTGCTTCCAGCACGTACCGACTACCATTACCAGTGCAAGGAGTAGGCGTCCCGAATGAGTCGGACGCAATCATGCAGGTAAAGGTCAACACAAATAATCTAAATATCCGTTCGTCAGCTGTATTTACAGGAAGTAATAATGTCATGGGGAAAGTAAACACAGGGCATATTTTTAACGTCTACTTTGAAGGCGCAGATTACTATAAAGTAGAATATAACGGAAAATACGGTTATATCTATAAACAATATGCAGATAAAGTAATTAGTGTGGACAACCCATCAACTGGAACACCGCCAGAAGAGGAAAAGCCAGCTCCACCGGCAACTACTGCGAAAACAATCGGAGTTGCGACAGTGGATAGTCTGAATATTCGTTCTCAAGCTTCAGTCAGCTCAGCGGCTATTGGAAGCATTAACCGTGGTACGAAAGTAGATGTTTTATCTATTTCAGGCAGCTGGGTAAAAGTTTCCTATAACGGTAAAACAGGTTATATTAGCAAAACATATCTTCGTTTAGTAAATACATCTGGTTCACCTGTCGCAGGTCGTATTATTGTAATCGACCCAGGTCATGGCGGTAAGGATCCGGGTGCAGTAAGCAATAATGCTGTAGAGAAAGCAATTGTTTTCAACACAGCAAGTAAGCTGCAGAAAAAGCTGGAGGCTGCAGGTGCTGTCGTGAAAATGACACGTACTGGAGACACGTATCCAAGTCTGGAAGACCGTGTTGCTTTTGCTAAAAAGAATAATGGTGAAATTTTCATCAGTATCCATGCCAATTCAGCAAGCGCCTCCGCGAATGGTACAGAAACATTCTATAGTAAGAGTGCGAATGATAATGAAAAAGAAGATTATGCATTAGCGAAACTCATCAACGATGAAATCGTAAAAAATGCGAAAATGAATGATCGTAAGGTAAAACGTGAGGACTTTTATGTCATTCGCAATCTTTATATCCCAGCAGTTCTTGTAGAGCTTGGGTTTGTTACAAATAGTGCAGACCGTGCCAAGCTGACAGATGATGCATATATTGAAATCTTTGCACAATCCATCTACAACGGGATTACAAAGTACTACGCACAGTGATGAGAAAACCGCTTTAGGAAGCGGTTCATCAAAAGGCTATTCCGTAAGACTACAGTTTACGGAATAGCCTTTTTTATTTTCCTATGTTTTTTTTAATAGGCTCCAAGGATTTTATGTTATAATGCAAAGAGCAAAATATAGAGAGGAAAGGTAGACATCTGAGGATGTTGATTTATTACTATGTTACAGAACTTTAAGCAATTTACTAATAAAATAAATAAGATTGATACTTTTTCACCTTATTTCTTTTTACCGTTCATTTTAGCTTTATATTTCTTCCTAAGTTTATTTGACTTCAGCCGTTTTGATTTGTTTAATGTACGCGTATCGATTTGGCCGGCTGTCTTTTTAGCAATTGCCTGCTATTATATCGGCGTTTACATCGTGGATAAACTGGGCTGGACATTCCCGACATTCGGTCTTTCAGTTTTAGGGAAATACGTGATGCATTTTGTCGTATTACTGACGCTCATCGGTCTTGTCGCGTACATCACGATGATCCTCCAAGGAAGTATCGGAATCTCGGATGAATCAGTACGACGAGGGCTTGATCCAAAGCTGAACTTCCTGAGCCAGCTATTATGGTTTGGTGTGTTATTACTATTATCTTATCGCATGATTAAAGAAGACAATATGACATGGAAGAAAGCGATCGTTTATGCGCTTGCTTTTGCAGTCGTAATGACAGCCTTCCTGTTAATGGGGTACCGTACTCCACTGGTCGTTATGCTATTTACAGGTCTTATCATTTTCCATTACTGTGTGAAACGTATCAAGCTGACATGGTTCCTGGCATTTATTGCTGTAGTAGGACTGTCATTTGCGATGTTTGGTTTCGCCCGTGTACTAACGGAAGATACATCAAATGAATTCAATGACCGCAGCCAGCCGGATCGTGAACATATGGCAGAAGAGGAAGTTGACAAACTGATTTCTGCGGAGCGCCGTGTAAATCTAACACCGAAATGGGTTCGTGCTATCAACCAAGAGATGGTAACAAGCCATATTGTATTAAGTAAAATTATTGAGTATACAGAAGAGGAAGGCTATACTGGCGGTGAGATGCATAAAGGCATTTTCACAACCATTCTTCCTGGTGAGCAAGTATCACCGCGTATGCTTGTAACAGAGGTAGTGAACTCGTTAAGTACAGAGGAAGGTAAGTATATTACACGTGAGGGGCGTACAACGACACCGACATTCATCGGTCAGCTGTTCCTTGACGGCGGCTATTTATTAGTAGCGATCGGCTTCCTATTATACGGAGCGATTATTTCACTCGTCTACAATAAAATTAAACAAGCGGGCGTGAAGACGTTCCACTCCGTGGCTTATGCATTCGTTATTACACTGTTCACAGTATCGATGCATACAGGTCTGCTTGATCTTATCTTTGTATTAATGTTTGGTTTCGTCGTTCTGGCGTCATCTATTCAAAGTTCAAACAACAGCAAAAAACTTGCTTAATGAAAGCAATTGGCAGAAGGAATGTTCCTTCCGCCAATTGCTTTTTCTTTTTTGGGGATTTTATCTAGGCTAAAGGTTATAAACCACGTAATACAGAGCTGGATTCGCGTAATAAACCCCTATTTTCGCGCAATCTAGGCCAAATTCGCGCAATCTAACAAAACACCCCCTGCTATTTATTAGATAGAAGAGGGTGTTCATTCTTGAAAGCTGCAACTTATTTCGACGTATTCTCCAGCGAGCGCATGATAAATGTAGCGAACTGTTGTCGTGTTACCGCACTGTACGGACTATAGAGCGTTGCCGTTGTCCCTGTTGTAATGCGGTGATGATAAAGTGTTGCGATATTGCGGTACTGATTATAAGAGCTTGCTGTGCCGATATCGGTAAATACGATATCACTTGTTCCTTGTAATGCAAAGCCCTTCACGAGTGCCTGGGCCATTTCACCGCGGCGCATCGGCGCATCCTTGGCAGCCTGTCCATTTTCAAGATTGAGTAAGCCCATCTGGTAGGCAGTAGCTATTACATCATAGCCATACGCGCCTTTTTTTAAGTCCGTAACAGAGCTTGGCAAAGCAGCGGATACAGACGGAGTAATACCTTTTGCACGCAGCAGCATCATCATTGCGTTTAAGCGGGAAACGTTAGCAGTTGGCTTAAAAGTTTGATTGCCGTAGCCTGTGATAACCCCGAGTTTTGCGGCGTTAAGAATATTTTGGTAGTGGCCGTTGCCCGAACTGACATCTTTAAAGCCAGGGAAGTTTGAGAAAGCTCCTTTGTTACCCTGTTTCGTTAGTGTATGTGTCTCAGCTCTTGTAATATAGCCGGAACGGTCATGGCGTGTTTCTTCAAATGTCACCTTCACTGTATACGTTCCATCCTTTATACTGCCCGGTAAAAGAATTTCAAATTTTTCTGCATAGCTCGACACATCATTCGGGCTAGGTGAAAGGCCGACTAATACTTTTTCATATTTGCCGATTGCTTTGTTGCCGGAATCCAATATATGGACACGCAGCTTGCCGCGTACCGGTATGTCACCGGTATTTGTTGCTGTTACTGTACCCCGAACGGCAAATGTCTTTTGGGGTGTCATATTGGCCGTATAATTCGACGCGGTAAGCTTCACATTGTAGTTACGCGGCTTAAAAGTATTCGATCCTTCGAGCAGCCATTCCATAGAAGCAGAAAGTACAGCTTCTGCATCCTTTTCGCCCTTTGTTTCGCTATAAGCTTTTCCTGAGTCCTCTTGCCATCCGCCTTCATGCTTTTCTACGCCGACATAGTCATAGATTTTAAATGGTGCATGGACAATGCGCCCGGCTCCATATTCCAGAGCAAATAAGGCACCAGACTGTCCTTTTTTGACGTTAGCAGGCTTATCTGTCGAACTATAGTCGGAGATAACTAGCAATGGCTTAATAGAAGGTTTCCAAGGCTGAACGATTTCATACCATTCATTTGCCGATTCTGTTAACTGAAGAGAGCTGCGCCCCAGCTTTTGATAAGCTTTTGACAAAATTGGATGTGTAACGCCTGGAGTATTGGTGATTTTAGCCTCACGCAGCTGTACATCATCTATAAAGCGGGTCTGGAAAATTTCCGTTAAATTGTCCCATTCCCACACCCAGGTTAACGTGTCAAAGATGAGCGGTGTTAAATCTAAATCAGCAGGGCTTTTCGCCAGTTTTGCTAATTCATTACGGGCTGTAGCATATAAAATTTGTACATTGCCGCCGCCGTAAATATAAGCCTTTACATTTTCCCGCTGCTTGTGATTCATCAAAACGGAATAGGGGAAGACGATAACATCGTATTTGTTCAATGCCTCCAGATTATTGAGCTCATCATGGCTCAGCTTCGCAACAGAAAAGCCTTCTTCGCGATAGAAGTAATACATCTTCAGTGCTTTATCGTTAATAGGGCTATATTTTACCTTTGCTGAAACGCTGACAGGCTGTGTTGCGTAGGGAAGAGTCATTGCATTGTTTTTCCCTGGATTTGTGGAAAGGGAGTAGTCATTAATGACATCCGAGAACAGAATACCGACCTTCTGCTCTGAGTCAGCCTTACTGGTCTGCGGTAGAGCGATAACACATGCAAGAAGAGCAATGATAGTAATAACTAATTTTTTCATATATAGTCTCCTTCCTGATCAATTACCTATCTTTCGGACTGTAAATAATAGAAGAGGGTATTGAAATATGTTCCCTAGATTCCTATTAGCTAAAGTTAGATAAAAAGATATTGAATAGAATGATTAGTTGTTTGTTTACATAAATAAGGACTGGAGTTTAATGGTACGCCAAAAAGTAAGGCAAAAGGTGTGATTCGCGTAATAGATAGCCGAATTCGCGCAATAAACATTGGATTGTGCGCAATCCAATAAAAAACCCCTCTTCCACTAGAAGAGGGGAGGGATCATACATAGAAGGACTCCTAATCTACAGTTCACTTTATTTAGTTGTCTGCAGAATATCTACGTATTGTTTATTGACATAACCAACAGGTAACCCTTTTTGCTCGCCTATAATCTCGAACCATTCTGGTAGATTATCACTTGTGATAATTACCGGTAAATTTTTACGCTTGTACGTATACAATGGCGAGTTATTTGCTGTTGTTGCAACAGAACGAATGTTTAAGCCGACTGTTGTCGTCAAGCCAATTGTGTAAGGATTACGAGCATCCTTAAAGCCAAGGTATTTATCGGCACGGTAGAAATGACCGGCTGCTTTCGCTCCCCAGTATGGGTCAGAAGCATACTTTACATTAATACCAAGCGATTTCGAGCCGAATATCGCTCCGTGAGCATACGATGCATTGGCAGGAATGTAATTTTTCCAAATGAACTGGTTGATATACTCTAAAACATTTGCTTCAACAGATTCAAAGTTTTTGTTTAACGGATTCGTATCGTATACATACAGACCGAATAAGTTATTTAGCTTTTGCGCATGGTCACTCATACCGTGGTCACTTTCGTGGAAGGCAAGTGCCAGCACCATCAGGGCATTGACATTATACTGTTCTTCCATTTTCTTAAGTGTTGAACCGAGACCGACCAGCTTACTGATTTTGGTTGCGTTCGCATACTTCGAGCTTACTTTTTCCCGTTCAGCCAATGCATAGTTGATGTAACGATCTAGTTCTTCAGCAGTATATTGCGTTTTAGAATAAATTGGTAAAAACTGATAATAGTTATAGTGGGTGAATGACTCTCCATTTCCCGAGAAATAAATACCATCCCAGCTATAGTAGGCAGCACCGCTGTTCATCTGGGCAGGTGCCTTGCCTGATGTATAGCTGCCTGTCACTTTTCCTTCTGTATTTACTAGATAGTGACGCAGCTCGCCGCCTTCATTTTTATAGTAAGAGCGGCCTTTTGATGTAGCAAATGGAATCAACGTAACATCCTCAACCGATACAGTTCCAATTTGGCCTGCTAGATTGACACGGACATTTTCACCATCACTGCCGGAGTACTGCATTTCAGTAGCGGCTGCAACGGCGATTTTATCCCCAGCTGTTTCAGACGGCAGGGCAAGGTACTTATTTGAAACGACATAGCCAAGGCCGGATTTCATATAAACGATTTTATCGCCTTTAGTAATAACTTGTGTATTATGATCTGTTATTTGATTATAAAGAGCATCGTACGAAACAGAAGTTTGCCCTGTAGAGACAAGCTCTTTATTTCGAATTGCTTTAATCTCATACACATCGAATTTTGTATCCGGATCTCCTAAATATTCATTCAAGCGATAAATAAATGTTGCTGTTTGGGCACGATTTGTATTTTGTGCAGGGTAGAAGTATGTGCCATCCTTCATTGGTGTCCCTTTAATGATATTTAAATGGGCGCCGACTGCTACGGCATGACGATATGCAGGTAAAATTTGCGACTGGTCTTTGAAAGTAGTCGCTTTAGGTGAATCGACAGAAACCTTCAAATGAATTAACGCACGTTCAATCATGACAGCCATATGGACACGGCTGATTGTAGCATTCGGATTGAAAGACTTTCCGCCATAGCCAGTAACAATTTGGGCTGCGGCAGCCTTTTGGATAGATGCATAATATGGCGAATTTTTTGGTACATCCGTAAAATCTGTCGTAGATTCTGCATCAGGCAGATTTAATGTCACCGCTAAATAGTGCGCAAACTCCGCACGCGTTACCATATTGTTAGGATAATAGTTGCCTTTGCTATCAGGAGTTAAGGCTCCTTTTAAAATTAAGTAGCGTAGACTTTTTTCGTGGTAAGTGCCTGTTATATCGTCTGCAGCACTAGCCGAGATGGTGAACGAAACCATGAGCAATAGGACAATTGGGAACAGTAACAGCTTTTTCATTCTCTATTTCCTCCTTCTTTCATAAGTTTATAGTACCAAAAACTATTTTCTAGTAAAAGAGGAAATAAGATATACATAAATGCATAAATTTTCTTAATAGGATAGAAGTTAATAGATTCAGAGGAAAGATAGAATTTTTTTACATAGTTTGTTATCCTATTAAGGTATTAAAAATAGAAAGGAAAGAAAAATGAAGAAAACAAGTAGATTAATAGCTTTCATGGTTGCATTTGTCATTGTCCTCGCACAGGCGGGCCCCGCTTTTGCGTTTCAAACTATAAACGAGCAGTACCCGCTCTCAAGCGGAGTCATGTATAACAAGTATACATATAAAAGCAGTAATACCAATTCGATTAACCACTTATCAATTAATCTGAATGATGCTTATACAAATGTAACACTCGGCATGCCTGACCCATTTGCATCACGCATCCGCACGACAGCACTTGCTTCTAAAAATTCAGCGGAAGGGAATCGGGTTGTCGGTGCAGTCAATGCTGCTTTCTTTAATATGGGAGAAGGTTATCCGTTATTTTTAATTGCACAAAATAATCGCATCATTAATGGTGGAATCGTCTCAAACGGCTCGGATGAATATATGAATGTACCGACTGCTTTTGGGATGAAAGAGAACGGGGAAGCGATTATCGATTATTTCGATTTTGATATCAATCTGACAGCAAATGGTGAGACGCTTGAACTTGATGGTATGAACCGTGAGCGCAATAACAAGGAGACAGTCATTTTCACACCGGAATTTTATAAAGCAGGTACGAATTCAAATCAGTACGGCTATGAAATCGTTGTAGATGCAGGTACAAGCACACGCAATATCGACTTCGGTGATACAATTTCCGGTAAGGTCATACAAGTACTGCCATATGGCCAGAGTGTGGGCAAGATTCCAGAAAACGGCTTTGTCATCTCCGTGCAAGGGGCATCTCCGCTAAATACAAAATTGCAAAAATTGACACCTGGTACGGATGTATCTGTAAACTTCTCCATTGATTCAAAATGGAATAATGCACAGTTTATTGTTGCATCAGGTCCAATGCTTGTCCGCAATGGGCAGCCTTACATTATGATGAGTACATCAAGTGCACGAGCAAAAGAAGTAACAGCTCGAACAGTTGTTGGTATTAGTAAAGATAAGAAAACAGTTCATTTCGTAACGGTAGACGGTAAGCAGTCGAAAAGTCCAGGTATGAATATGTCGCAGCTTGCTGATTATTTAATCCGTCTTGGTGTCGACACGGCGATCAATCTGGATGGCGGCGGCTCAACAACGATGGGTATCCGTAAATACGGCAGCAATAATGTCGTATTGGCAAACGTTCCTTCTGCTGGATCGGAACGTGCGGTCAACGCTATCTTACAAGCAGTGAGTACAGCTCCGACAAGTGAGGCAGCTACAATCAAATATACACGTACAAATGTAGGAACAATGTTAGTTGGAACAACGTCTACAATGAGTGTGCAATATGTACTTGATCAGTATTACAATCCGCTTCCTATAGCAAATGGAACAATGAGCTTCAGCTCACAAAATGGTACGTTGAAGGTAAGCGGTTATAGCTTTACAACAACACAAGCTGGAGATGATCGTATTTATATGGCACATAACGGCAAGGTTGTTCAGTCCTTCCCAGTCAAAGTAGTTGACGGTCCGTCTACGCTGACAATCAGCGGCAGCAAGTCGCTTGGGATGAAGCAATCTGCTGCTTATAGCATTACGGCGTTAGATGACGCAGGTAAGCCGCTTGTTTATAATGCAGATCAGGTAAAATGGTCAGTAGAAGGTGGAATTGGCTCTATTACTAGTACTGGTCAATTCACAGCAACAAAAGAAGGGCAAGGAAGCATCGTCGCGAAGCTCGGCTCAAAAACAGCAAGCTTCCCTGTGACGGTAAAGGCAGCGTCATTATTCTCCGATATCCCGGCTGATTACATGTATGCGAAGGAAGTAAAATTCCTGGTTGATAATAAATATGTAACAGGCTACGGAGACGGCACATTCAAACCAAACCAGACGCTATCACGGGCGCATGCTGCAGTCATCATCAGCCGTGTTCTTGGTCTTAATACGATGAACGTAAAGGACCCTGGCTTTAAAGATGTGACGCCGAGCCATCAGTATTATAAAGAAATTGCAGCGGTACAAAACGCAGGCATTATCAGCGGTGTGAACGGCGCATATAACCCGAACAGCTATCTGACACGTGCTCAAATGGCAAAAATCGTTGCCAAGGCATTTGATTTGAAAGGTGTCTCGAATATCCAGTTCACAGATGTACCAAAAACAAGCTGGGAGTATGAATTCGTTCAAGCTCTAGCAGCAAACAATATTACAACAGGATACGGCAATAATCTCTTCAAGCCGTATGAATCCATAACACGTATGCATTTTGGCCTATTCTTATACCGTGTGCTAAACTAGCAGGGAACTAAGAGTAGCCTGCGCATAGGAATATGGATAAAAATAGGAATCCCATTCTTGCTGGATGGGATTCCTATTTCATTTCTCGTTAGCTTCTATGCTATAATCTCTGTATTAAAAATTATTTAAAGGATGTAGTTTCATGAAAATCGGAATCGTAGGAAATTACGGAAATGATAATAACGGTGACGAATCGATATTATATGGCCTCATTGAACAGGTAAAGCAAACATTTTCCGTAAATAGCGCGGATATTACAGTATTTAGTAATAATACGCAGCAGACATCCGAGCAGTACGGTGTCCAAAGCTACCCATTATATTACCGAAGTAGCAACTTGTATAAAACCTTTTATAAAACGTATCAGACGAATAAAAAGTATGTAACGAAGTTCGACCTGCTGATTATTGGCGGCGGGGGCATTCTGATGGACTTTTACCGGCGTGAGGCACATTTATATAGTACATATGCGTTAATGGCGAAGAACTGCAATGTTCCCTATATCATTTACGGGTGCGGGGCTGGACCATTGGATACCATAACAGGCAAGCTCATGATTCGTATGATGTGCCGTTTTGCTGAAAATGTTTCAGTTCGTGACCCACAGTCTAAACAATTATTAGAGCGCCTTGGTGTAAGCAAGCCGATTGAAGTAATTGGGGATCCAGCGTTCACACTGCACCGTCCGAAGCAGATGCATGCAGAAGCTCCGAAGAAAATCGGGATTTCTGCTGTGCCGATGTATAATGCTAATTACTGGCCATCAGGAGACGTAGAAAAGTACGACTCGTATGTGACGAGTATGGCGGCTAATCTCGACCGTCTAGTAGAGAACAAAAATATTGAAATCACGTTTTTTGCAACAAAGTACCCGCAGGATGTCACAGTAACAAAGGACATTCAGAAAAAAATGCTTCACGCAAAAAAGACGACAATCATCGACCAAAACTTAAAGCCGAATGCATTGATTGATATTACATCAAAACAGGACCTGATCATCGGTACCCGCCTGCATTCTCTCATTTTAGCGACGGATTCAGCAACACCGATTATTGCGATTTCATATCATAAAAAGGTAAGCGATTTTATGAAACTCATCGGTCAGGAAAAACGTTGTTGTTCTATAGAGGAAATTACGAATGAATCTGATATTTTATTGAAAATGTATGACATGGTGGAAGCGGATTGGCACACAATCGTGGAAACGACAAAAGCAACTTCAAAGCAACTTCATGACGAAGCAATGCGTGGCAAACAATTGATGATAAAGGCAGTGAAGGCAAATGAAAAAGCTATTAATAATCAGTAATATGTATCCTTCCAGCGAGCATTTATCATTCGGAATTTTCGTCAAAAATCAAGCAGAGGCTTTAAGAAAAAGCGGGGTTGATGTGCTTGTTGCAGCAAATGACAATCCTGCAACCGGCAAGAAAAATACCATTATTAAATATGGCAAATGGGCGATGAAAACTCTATCGATGGCGATGCGTCACCGTAAATCGATTTCAATCACCCATGCGCACTATGTGTTCCCATCCGGTGTATTTTCTCTGTTGCTTAAAAAGTTATTCAAGATCCCATATATCGTAACCGCGCATGGCGGGGATATCGAACGTATGGCGAAGAAAAGTGCCCGGATTCGCAGCTGGACGGAACTCATTCTACAGGAGAGTGACCATGTGATTGCGGTCGGACCGGTCCTTGCAGAGCAAATAGAAAATGATTTTCATATTTCGAAAGAAAAAATCTCCATCTGCAGTATGGGTGTGAATCGCCAGGTGTTCCGACCAGGAGACAAGGCGGAAGCCCGTAAGGCATTAGGACTTGACCAGGATGCCTTTACGTATCTATTCGTAGGGAATGTCATCAAACAAAAGGGAATCGAGGAGCTGTTGATTGCCTTCGAAAAAGTACAAGCAGAGGCAAATGGCAAAGTGAAGCTCGTGATTATCGGTTCTCGTCGTGATACGAAATTCATTGAAAGTATCCAGCCGTTCGTTGATGGGGATGTACAGTTTGTAGATCCGCAGCCGCAGCCGCAGCTTGTCAAGTGGTTCCAGGCGAGTGATGTCTTCGTATTGCCTTCCCATTTGGAAGGGTTCGGTCTTGTGGCACTTGAAGCCATTGCTTCAGGTACACCAGTCATCGCTTCCCGTGTAGGGGGGCTGGTATCATTGCTAGGCGACGGGGCAGGGCATCTTGTTGAGCCGAATAATGCACCGGATTTAGCAGCGGAAATGATAAATGCTCTGCATACACCGAGGGAAGTATACAGCAATAAACAGGCAATGGATGCCATTTTATATGAGCATGATGAACAGGAAATTACAAAACGTGTGCTGTCGCTCTACGAATCTGCAGTTAAAGGTGGCGCAGCGCGATGAATAAATTTTTAAAAATTGTCGGTGCAGTCGCAGTCATTAATATTGTGGCCCGTGTATTCGGCTTCCTGAGGGAGGCGGTTATCGGGTACCAATATGGATCTAGTCATATTGCTGATGGGATTTTTACAGCGTATACACTGCCAAACTTCTTATATTTAGTTGTGGGAGGAGCTTTTACAACAGCTGTTATATCGATTTACAACAAGAAGACGACCGATCAATCGTTATTTGTAAAGCAGTCTTTCACTATAGTAACACTTACTGGTATTGTCATGACGGCAATCGGCCTAGCCTTAACGACACCGATATTAAACATGTTTTTCGAGGGCTCCAGTGACATCTCGGCTGAAGACTTTGAGACAACGAAACATCTCTTCTATTGGATGATGCCGTCGTCCATCTTACTGATGCTGGCTTCCTGGTATAGCGGTTTATTAAATGTCAACTCGAAGTTTCATTTATCAAGTTTTGCGATATTGATCTATAATATTCTCTTCCTTGTCATAGCTGTTGGATTATCTGGAGTAATAGGCCCGATTTCTTACGGGATTAGTGCCTTCTTCAGCGCCGTGCTGATGGTGTATTTCCTGGCGCGCGGCTACCGTAAATTAGATGGACCATCAGTAGGGGTATCATTTATTCGCACACAATCGACGCGCGATTTATGGATCATGGTGTTTCCTATTATGATAGGGGGCGGAACAATCCAGATCTATGCAATGCTGCAGCGGTTCTTTGTTGGGATATTGAGTCTTGGAGATAGTGCGGTTTCAGTCGTTAACTTTGCATCCAGGCTGACACAATTCCCGCAGTCGATTTTAATTACAGCAGTAACCACTGTTATTTATCCGATTTTAAGCCGCAAGGAAGCGGAGGATGATCATCAGTCCATTAAGGATCTGTACGGCAAAGGGATTCATTACCTGCTGTTATTGCTTGGTCCAGTAACGATTTTCTCTTATTTCTATGCTGAAAATCTTGTGCAGGTTATTTTTGAGTACGGGAAATTTACGGCCGATGATACAGCCATTACAGCTCCGGTAGTTGCGATTTTCGTGCTATCAATGTTATTCCTGGCTGCTAACACATATATTACGCGTTTTTACTACGCAAAAGGCGATTCAACGGCGCCTGTTGTTTTAAGCTTACTAAACGTATTTGTTGTAAATATCGCAGTAATGTATGTAATGGCAGAAAGCGCGGGCGTAAGTGCCATTGCATGGGGTACACTGATCAGTTCAATCGTCAATACAGTCATGCTGGTGATTTATGCTTCAGTGAAATATGATTTAAAACTTGGAGCGGGATTAAACAAAAAAGAGCTTCTAAAGCCGATTGTTCCGTTCATCGTTTTGACTTTTATTATGTATATTTCAAGCAAGTATTTTATTTTCGATTATAAATGGATTACCTTCATGGTAGGGCTAACTGTCTTTGGTTTAAGTACAGTCATTTTGTATGTTATGTTCCAAATTAAAGAAATCGAGCAATTCTATAAAAAATTAAAATCAAAACTGGTAAAAACGAATTAAGAAGAAGCGAAGATACCTGCAAATATACTATTTATTTGTAGGTATCTTTTTGTATAAAAATACCATATTAAACATACTTATTGATAATTTAAATGGACTATAATCTGTCATATTAATCGCTAAAATTATGACTAAAGCCTTTATTTTGAAAAAAAATTAATATATAATGAATGTACAATATTTGGTAACGAGTGAATTACCAAACATCTAATAAAGAGAGATAAAGGTGGAGAAATATGGCAAGAGGACGACGAGTGAATTCAAGTGGAGAAAGAAGCAAGCAATTGTTACTAGAAAAAGCAATCGAGCTCTTTTCGGCTCATGGCTATCATCAAACAAAAATTAGCGATATTGTGAAGGCTGCTAATTTAACTCAACCTACTTTTTATTTGTATTTCCACAGCAAAGAATCCCTATTCAACGATTTAAATTCCGAGTTTCAAACAAATCTTTATGAAATTTTCAATGATGGATTAGCACAGCTAGAAGGCAGAGAGAATATCCGCACACAAGTATTTAATATGCTAAAGGAAATCTTTTCTTACTTTGTACAAAATCCAAATCTCACAAAAATAGGTTTTTATGAATCTGTGGAAGCTGAGGCGATCAAGAATGAGCTTGTAAACCGTCTAGTAGAAGCTGTTTCAATTCATAACATCCAATTTTCTATGCTGCATCACGTCGATACTCGTATATTCATAGAAAGTCTGTTAGGTTCAATGGAACGTTTAACATTAACTAACCTATTAACAGAAAAGCGTACGCCTGAAATGCTGGCTGAAGATATTATCAATATCTATTTCGCCGAACAGGAAGAGCTAGTCCGTTAACATGCCAATGTATTTGAGCTTTGATATCTGAATATTTAAAGCATTTTAGAAAGCCAGTGTCCGATGAGGACACTGGCATTTTTTTGTTTGGATAAATGCAAGGGAACAACGTATTTAGAAGCTGCTTACAGGCTGGAAAGGGAGCACACAATATACGCCCTTAAATTGCTGCAAAAAACCTCCCTCATATTATTAGTGAGGGAGGAGCGAGTGATAAGCTTATTTTACAGTGACGTACAGATAAGAACCTTTCTTCATCATACTGTTGAGGCCTTTAATAGTTGGATGAACCACGAGCATATAGTGACCGCCTGAGGCCAATTCCTCTTTAGGCTTTACAAGCACCTTTGAGCCTTCGATTTTCAGTTCAGCATCTACCTGACCTTCACCAAGCTTTACAAGGTCGATTGCGTCTGCTGGAACCGTCGTCAGCTCATGAGTAAAGTTAACTGTAAACGTTTTATGTGTCGATACATTCTTCAATGCTGCAAGCTCACGATAAGCAGGAAGATTTGCGGCAACAGCATCGTAATGCGCCTTATACTTCGCATTGTCTGTTGTTTCAATATGCGGCTTGACACCTACATGATTAATAACAGTAGCAGCAGGCCCTGCAAATCTTGCCATCGTTAATTTCAAATAGCTGCCGTCTGATAGTTCATAAAAGGACTGCATCGTTCCCTTGCCATACGATTTTTCTCCGTACAAAAGCGCCGCCTTTTGGTCTACTAGGGCTGCTGCTGTCATTTCGGAAGCACTTGCACTATAGCGGTTAATCAGCACACGCGTATCTTTCGGAAACTGAATGGACTGTCGTTTGGCGCGTATTAGATAGCTGCCTGAAGCATCCTCATATGTATACGCATCCTTTGCATTCGGGAACAGTCCGATTACTTCTTCGGCTGCTGTTACATAACCGCCGCCGTTATCCTGAAGGTCTAATATAAAGCTTGTAGCGCCGTTTGCTGTCAGCTCGCGGATTGCCTTTTTTACGAGCCCTGCTGCATCGGAAGAAAAGGATGAAAGGGCGATATAACCTACATTTCCATAGAGCAGCTTAGAAGTTCCATTCGGTAAAGAAAAGGGTTTTCGAACAATTGTCTTTGTAACCGACTGACCGTTTGATTTCAAGAATGTTAATGTGATACTTGTATTTTCAGCCCCTAGAATAAGGGATGAAGCTTCAGAAGTAGTCATCTGTGCTGCTGCGTTGCCGTCGATGTGCGTAATAATATCACCAATAGCTATCCCCGCCTGCTCTGCACTACCGCCTTGTATAACATCGGAAATATAGATTCCTTGGCTGTGCTCTTCAATGACAATCCCGATACCGACGGACGTCATTTCGATAGAGTTGATGAAGGCATCAAACTCCTCAGCCGTAAAGTAAGCTGAATAAGGATCCAGCATATCGATGATTTGCTCTGCCGAGGTAGCATCATGTAAATTTCCGTCTATTTCGCCTACATAGAAGGACTCTATGTAACTTTTCATTTCATTTAACGGAGCAGCACTTGCTGAAACCGGCAATAATAAAAGAATAAGTACACATGCGAGCCATTGGATTTTTTTCAAAAATATCACACCTTTATGATTATTACCTTCATTATATACCTATTGGAAGATGATGGCTATTTGCCGGAAACATTTTTTCTAAGAGTTATAGCGAAGTAGTTTTAGCTGATGTGGACTGTAAAGGATGAGAAATCTCGTAATAAATCAAGGCAAACATAAAATAAGGCATAAGAAGACCCGGTGGGATCAGATCCAACCGGGTAATATTTATTTTTTATTCACTAAGCTGATTATGATACCGATTACACATGCGATCACAGAAGGGATTAGCCACCCTAAATTTTGCGACTGCAATGGCAATAAGTTTAGCAGATTATCATAAGCAGCAATTTTAATGCCTGCCGTCTTTAATCCGTCGTTTAGACCAACAATTGTGGCGACAATCAGTGGCAGGATATAAATAACCCTTGCATGATTGAAACGGCCGGCAAATAGTGCCACGACCATCAATACAATAGCGATTGGGTAAATCATCATTAAAACAGGAAGTGAAATAGAAATCAGTTTCGCCAGCCCTACATTAGAAATAGCAAAGCTAAACAATGTAAAAATAATCAAATATCCTTTATAAGATAATGCTGGGAAGATGCGAGCAAAGAATGATGCATTTGCTGACAGCAGCCCGACAGATGTTGTTAAACATGCCAAAATGATTGTTGCTGATAACACAATATTGCCGAATTCGCCGTAAAGTACTTTAGCAGATGCTGCAATAACTTGTCCGCCATCTTCGAAATAGCCCGTAGCGTTAACGCTTGTTGCACCAATATAAGCTAATGAGATGTATACAAATGATAGACCAAGCGCTGCCACGATTCCTGCGAATATCGAAACTTTTACCTGCTTAGCTACATCCTTCACACCGCGTGCCTGAAGAGCTTGTACAATGACGATTCCGAATACTAATGCACCAAGCACATCCATCGTCAAATACCCTTGAATAAAGCTTTCAGAAAAAGCGTTACTAATATAGTTACCCTGTGCTTCTCCAAATTCCCCCATCGGTGTGGCGAAGGCTTTAATTGCCAAAATTAGAATAACAATTAAAAGAGCTGGTGTTAGAATTTTTCCGATTCGGTCAACTAGCTTTGTTGGGTTGAAGGCTAGATACAGTGTCAAACCGAAGAAAACGATTGTTGTAATAAATAGCGGCACCCAGCTATCCAACTGACTCTCCGTTAAAAATGGAGTGATCCCGATATTATAAGATACTGCGCCTGTTCGCGGGATAGCGAAAAGTGGACCTATCGATAAATAAACAATTGATGTAAAGATAATCCCGAATACAGGATGAACCCGATTAGAGAGTATTTGTAGATCACCGCCGTTTTTTGCTACAGCGACAATCGCTATAAGTGGCAGTCCTACCCCTGTAATAAGGAATCCGATAATAGAAAGGAAAAACTGGTCCCCTGCTTGTTGACCAAGTAAGGGAGGGAAAATAATATTTCCTGCTCCTAAAAATAGAGCAAATAGCATGAATCCTACTGCGATATTTTCTTTAATGAATCCTTTGTTGCTAGACATATTAATAAAAAACTCCTTTTAATTTGAGAAAAGCCGAAACTTTCAAAAAACTTTAGTGTTTCACACAAGAACTGATTCTATCATAAAAAAATAGGGTTGACTATCGTTTTCTTTAAACAATTATGTCAATTTTTTAAAAAAAGAAATATATTTAAAAAATAGGCTGAAAGACCTTTTCATTTCGGGTATGTAAGTCTATTGTTTTAGATAGGAGAATTTCAGTAAAATGGTAGAAGAATAGTAGAAAAGGTGGGCGGACTTTATGAGAAAATGGAAGTTTATGTTGGCTTCGGTGGCATTAACAAGTATGTTGGCAGCCCCGATCACACATGCAGCAACGTATACAGTGCAGAAGGGGGATACGCTATCTAAAATTGCCCTTGCACATGGAACAACTATTGCTTCTTTAAAGCAATGGAATAATTTGAAGCAGGATACGATTTTCGTAAATCAGAAGCTGGTTGTAGCAAAAGCCCAGCAGACAACAACAGGGGCGAGTCAAAATGCGAGTAAACCGCCTGGTGTAGCTACTACAGTTCCGGCAATCAAGCCGAGTGCAGTTACCTCAAAGATCTATACATATATCGTTGTGAAAGGCGATAACTTAACGAAAATTGCTTCCAAAAACAATACGACTGTTGCCAAGCTGAAAGAGTGGAATGCATTGTCCTCTGATTCCATCTATGTCAATCAGACGCTTGTCATTAAAAAAGAAGAGCTAGCATCCAACGGACCTGTTACTTCTTTGCCTATCCAAAATCAGCCAGCGGAAACAGAACCTCCAAACGTGTCTAATGCAGACAAAGAAATTGCAGCTAAATTGGCGGCGGAAAAGAAAATTATGGTGCAGCCCAGCGCTTCTTCACAGGAAAAGTACGGAAAGGCAATTGAAATAGCACGATCTTTGATCGGTACACCATACGTGTACGGAGGAAATACGACATTAGGGTTCGACTGCAGTGGATTTGTTAAGTATGTCTATACAAATGCAACGGTTAATATGAGCCGAAAGAGCAGTCTAGACTATTTTATGAATGATACAACAGTAGTGGGCAATCCTGTACCGGGAGATGTTGTTTTCTTTAAAAATACGTATATTCCAACAATCTCGCATATGGGTATTTATATAGGAAATAACCAATTTATCCACGCAGGGTCTAATGGAGTGGAGATTTCCAATTTATCCTACAGTTACTGGGATACACGGTTTGTTGCATTTAAAAGATTTAACCAAATACATTAAGGCAAGAGCGGCTTTCTAATGAAGAGAAAGTCGCTTTTTTATACCAGAAATAGCAAATTTGACTTTCTTTCACTCTAAAGAAACTTTCATTACAAATGTTACAAGATAGAGGCAAAGAGATAATAAAATGTAAAATAATGTTTTGGTATATTTTTAAAAACCTTTTGAAATGCTGGTTTAATAAGGTTTTTGTGTTATGTAACATATTTCCTTAGATGGATTAACGTAACCAACTTGTTACATAACTGTAATGTTACAAAAGGCTCACTCGTGATAATCTAATAACAAGTTAAGTTTTCTGAAAAATAGTCGATTTAATTTGGCATTGGAGGTTTACGATGAGTAAAAATAGGGTATTAAAGAGCGGTGCACTGGCACTAATAGCAGCAATAGCAATCTTTTTCTCACCGGTGATGGGGGACGACAAGGCGAAGGCCTCTACACTGACAGTTGAACAGCTTCAAACAACAGCTAAAAAATTTATTGGTGTAAGATATAGCTACGGTGGAACATCCACTTCAGGATTCGATTGTTCCGGGTATGTTCGCCACGTATATAACCAAATTGGCATCTCACTTCCGCGTACATCTAAATCAATGTATGGCACGGGTTCAGCAGTCAATAAAGGTAATTTAAAAGCAGGGGATTTAGTCTTCTTCAATACTTCTGGAAAAGGCATCTCTCATGTAGGTATTTATATCGGAGGGAACAAATTCATCCATTCGATGACTGGTAAAGGTGTTACAATCACTGATATCAATGACAAGTGGTACTGGGGTAGCCGTTACGTAGGAGCAAAGCGTGTAGCAAATGTTCAATAATTATAACGAGTGATCACATACATACTACTAATCAACGTAAAATTCATCCATAACAAAGCCAAATACTCATAATAAGAAACCCATCATCTGCAAAAGCAGAAGGTGGGTTTTTCGATGTCTATTCCCTTTCCCTGGAATCCTTCCTTAATATATAAAATTCGAAGGAGAGTTTAAAAGGTGGTTAGTTAGTCTATGTTCGTTGTACTGTACGGCAAAGACGGAAACATGTTACGTGAACTCAAGCCTAGCGCTGCATCTACAGAAGCGATGATACCTGGGTATCATTGATATGAAAGGAGCTGAAAGTTAGGTATCGCTTTGAAAATTATGTAGCGTATGCTTCATCTGCTTCATGGAGAATAAGAAAATCCGCCTCTCTATTGAAAGAGAAGGCGGATAAACAGCTGTTATTGAGGCACACGTGCTGTCCAGCGAGATAGATCAGCCTCTTCTGCTTCTACAAGTTCGGCAGGGAAGATAAACGTCCATGGTTTTGTAGAGTTTGGCTGCACTGTTAAGACAGGGTCCATTTTAAACGAACCTTTTGCTACGCGCTTGCCGTTTGCATCAATAATTTCAAGAGGCAATTGCTCCAGGTTGATCGACTTATCGTTACCATTACGGATGAAGATAGATGCATGTAATGATTGATCATCGTTTAAACGAACTTGTAAGCCTGTAAAGTTCACTTCTGTCTTACCAAGCTTCGGTAAGCCTTTAATGATTTCTGCTAACTTTTCCTGCTGCTCTTTAGGGAGCTGCTTTTTCCATGTCTCATCTAAGTCCAGCTGATGGCCGCGTAGAGAGATAAGGTTGAAGGCAATTGTCCAGCCCTCTTCTGGTATTTCTTCTACCTCACGGGAAGCTTTGTCGAATTCGAATACCCATGGGCGCGCGCTGTTTGGCGGAATGACGCCAAGGTCTTTGAAATTAAAAGTTTTTGCACCGATTCGGTTACCATCCTTATCAAGCAGTAAAAGCTCGATTTCACCAAGTTCGATTGGCTGGGATAGGGAGGAACGGAAAAATGCTTTAACATTCCAAACGCCTGATTTCTTGTCTTCCTCGATGTTGATCGCAGCGAGTGATAATTGATTTGGTTTTAATGGCTGCAATTCATTTGCCAGGAAGTTGAACACATATTGCTGCTCCTGCGGCACGTTCCATTCAGGATGGAATGACAGCTTTGTTTTTACTTGTGATTTTGTGCTTAAAGGTGTTTTACCTTGTACAATTTCTTTTGAATCGATTGCTGAATCTTTTCCGACTGTATCTGATTTCTTAAAGAAAGAAAATAAACCCATTATTGTTGCTCCTCCTGCTCCTGCATTGTCAAATCTTTCATGAAAATAACAAGCTCTTCTACGATTTGACGGCGTAGTTCTTGGTAGTTTTTGCCGAATAGCTCTAAGCCTTCACGTTGGTAGATACGCATCGGATCTTCCTGCTGATACTGGCGTAGACCGATTCCTTCTTTTAGATGGGACATCTGTTCAAGGTGCTTTACCCACATACGATCGATGTATGCAAGCATTACATTAGGAATAACCTGCATCATACGCGCGTCTTCACTGTACGTATCAATCATTTGTTTAATTTCATCAACTTGCGGCTGCAGGCTGGCCAAAATACGGCTTACCTTTTCTTCTTGTCGATCGATTGTCACGGGTGTTAGGAATAGGGAATTAACCGTTTGTTCCATCTTGTCGAAGTTCCAATCAATCGTATTCAGCTCTTCTGGTGCATTGTCGCGAACGGCAAAGTCTACTGTTTCATCCAGCATTGTTTTTAGTTTTCCTAAAAGATCTTCATTTTTCAGGACATTGTCACGAAGTGTATAAATAACGCGGCGCTGATCATTGATAACGTCATCCAATTTTAAGTTATACTCACGCATGGAGAAGTGTGCACCTTCTACAATGCGTTGTGTACGTTCAATTAGCTCGTTGACCTCTTTGTTAAGAATACGGCCGATTTCGTTGGCTTCCATTTTCTTTTTAAACTTTTCTACGTCGTCTTTTGCGAATCGGCGGAACATATCATCCTCGATTGATAGGATGAATTGTGTTTCACCTGGATCACCTTGACGTCCGGAACGGCCGCGCAGCTGATTATCTACACGACGGCTTTCATGTTTTTCGGTACCGATAACACAAAGTCCACCTAAATCGTGCACTTCTTCCCCAAGCATGATGTCTGTACCGCGTCCAGCCATATTTGTCGCAACTGTAATACGGTTCTTTTGCCCTGCTTCGGAAATAAGCTGTACTTCCTGTTCGACTGTTTTAGCATTTAATACTTGATGAGGTAAGTTATATTTCTTTAAGTATTTTGATACTTCTTCAGATTGCAAGATAGAGGTTGTACCAATCAGGACCGGTTGCCCGTTTTCATGACGGCGCAGTGCTTCCTGTGCCACGTATTCGTACTTTTGTTCAATTGTTTCGAATACGAGGTCTTCTTTATCGACTCGGGCACGCGGCCGGTTCGTAGGAATTTGTACAACGCTCATGCCGTATACTTCCATGATCTCCTTTTCTTGCGTTTTCGCAGTACCTGTCATTCCCGATAATGTAGGGTACATACGGAAGTAGTTTTGGATCGTTACTTGTGCTTGGGCTTTATTTTCCTCAGTAATTGTAACGCCCTCTTTTGCTTCGATTGCTTGGTGTAGACCGTCAGATAATGAGCGGCCTTCCATGATGCGTCCTGTGAACATATCCACTAACTCGATTTTGTCTTCACGGACGATATAGTCTACGTCTCGTTTGAACATGACATGTGCTCGCACGGCCTGAATGACGTAATGATAAAGCGTTTGGTGCTCTAAATCGTATAAATTATCAACACCAAATGCTGCTTCTACCTTTTCGATACCTTGCTCAGTAAGAGAAGTAGCCTTTGTCTCTTCATCGAAGTCGTAGTCTTCTTCTACGACAAAGCGTTTTGCCAGCATAGCAGCGATTTGATGCAGCTCGGCATTAGCCATCATTTTCCCAGCGATGATCAGCGGTGTTTTCGCTTCATCAATGAGAACGGAATCGACTTCATCGATAATAGCGAAGTGATAAGGGCGCTGTACCTTGTCCGCGATGGAGTGAGCCATATTGTCACGCAAATAGTCGAAGCCGAATTCTGTACCAACACCGTATGTAATGTCAGCATTGTACGCATCCTTTTTCGCATCAGGCTCCATCATTGGCACGTTTAGACCAACTGTCAGACCAAGGAATCGATGAATCTGGCCGATCAGTTCAAAGTCGCGTTTTGCCAAGTAGTCATTTACCGTGATGACATGAACACCTTTGCCTTCCAATGCACGTACATAGGAAGGCAGGGAAGCGACCAGCGTTTTCCCTTCTCCGGTAGGCATCTCAGCGATGTTGCCTTCCGTTAATACAAGACCACCGATGAGCTGTACATCAAAGTGGCGCATGTTTAATACACGTTTGGAGGCTTCGCGCACAACCGCAAACGCTTCAGGTACGATTTGCGGAATTGTTTCGCCTTTCTCCAGACGCTCTTTAAATACTACAGTCATATGCTGGAGTTCTTCGTCTGTCATCGGGGCAAACTTGTCTTCCAGTCGATTAATTTCATCCACAATTTTATAGTATTTCTTTAATTCGCGAGCACTTGTCTGCTCTTTATTACGTTTGAAAATTGAGAACATCTTTGTTTACGCTCCTTTTAATTCGCCTACTTTACTAGTAGACATAAAATATTTTATCAAAATTTAATAAGATTTACTACTAAATGTCAGGAGAGTATGCGGCTTTTTACATGAGAAAATGTATATTTCAATAGGTGACGGAAAAATGCATAGGTAAGTAGTGGATGATCCTTAAAAAAATAAAAGATGCATCCTAGGGTAATGGTGCGGCGTCACTATAAGGGAAGAAGTATAAATGTTTCATTTTCTGAAAGGATGGTAAATATAACGGGAGACGTACATACTACAGAGAAAAGCTATATTTTATGAAATGGACGTGCTATAATACACTTGAGTAAAAGTGTATACTATTTTTCTTAAGGAGGAGAGACATGATTTACGTGTCTTTAATCGTGGCGGTAATCGCTGCCATTTTACTAACTCCACTTGTAAAGCGTTTAGCCTTTCGGATTGGAGCGGTCGATGCACCGAACTATCGGAAAGTGCACGCACGCATTATGCCACGCCTAGGTGGGCTCGCTATTTTTGGAGCCTTTTTAATTGGGATTGCTGTATTGCGACCAGATAGTCAATATATGCTGGCTATTATTTTAGGGGCGACGGTGATCGTTATTACCGGTGTGCTTGACGATATGTACGAAATATCAGCAAAAGCGAAGATGCTGGGCCAGTTAGTGGCAGCAGGTATCATCGTGTTCTATGGCGGTATTCAAATTGAAAACATCAATCTCCCATTTACTGATGAGGGGACGTTAGCATTCGGGGCCTTAAGTATTCCGCTAACAATTCTTTGGATTGTCGGTATCACAAATGCTATTAACTTAATTGATGGTCTTGATGGATTGGCAGCAGGAGTTTCGACAATTGCCCTGATTACACTTGCAGCAATGGCATTTATTATGAGCAATGGATTTGTATTAGCTGTAGCAGCTATTCTTGCAGCAAGTACATTTGGCTTTTTATTTTATAATTTCCACCCCGCGAAGATTTTCATGGGGGATACGGGTGCGCTCTTTTTAGGTTTTATGATTGCGGTCTTATCGCTGCTGGGCTTCAAGTCCATCACGGTCGTATCATTCATCGTCCCTGTTATCATGCTCGGTGTACCAATTTCAGATACATTCTTCGCGATTGTAAGACGTCTGCGAATGAAAAAGAAATGGTCTGATCCAGATAAATCCCATCTCCACCACCGGCTGCTTGATTTAGGATTCTCACATCGCCAAACAGTATTGATTATTTATGGTATCGCTATGCTGTTCGGATTATTTGCGATCATCTTCTCTATGGCGAAAGTTTGGGGAGCTATTTTACTGATTACAGTCATTTTGGTGGTAATTGAATTGTTTGTAGAGGTTATAGGGCTAGCTGGTAAAAACTACCGACCACTCATCAATTTTGTACGTATGTTTAATAAATAACCCAAGTGGATATAGAAGCCGCTATCTTCGGATAGCGGCTTTTTTGTTTGAAAATAAGATGGTGTAAATCTTAAGCTATAGAAATGTCTCGGTCTTTTGGGGCTGTGAAGATCATGCTTTAAGGTAAACCAGCTGTTTATCGCAAATATGCTTTCTTATCAAGAGTGGCGGTATGATAGGCGAAAAGCAGGAAACCGCGCAATAACAAGCTGAAATCGCGCAATAGAGGTTCGATTTCGCGCAATACGATCCTACATTCGCGCAATAGCACACCAATGCTTTGTAAAAATAAAAAACCCCCGCAGCGATTGCGGGGGAGAATGATTAACGAGATTTACTTTCTTCTCTAAAATCAGACTGTGTTTGTTCATCCGAGTTATCATTAGGAATGCCGGAGACGTTTGTTGACTCTGGAATCTGGCCTAAATGACTTTTAAGGATGTGCTGTGTTTCTTCAAGTGCTTCTTCATCCAGGGCATAGTAATAGATACCTGTTGACATATCGTCGTAGCCCTGCAGTGTCAGTGCATCAACACGAGGCATTCCTTCTGTCAGGTAACTAATGAAGGATTTCATTTCCTTGAACGTCATATCTGTTTTCATGTTATTGCCAACTGCTTCAATGACATCATCGTATTTTGTGATGGATGAGGCTGATGCAACTTTTGAGAGAATCGCCGTAAGGATTTCCTGCTGGCGTTTACCGCGCTCGATGTCGCTGTCCTGCTTTCGTGTACGGGCAAGTGCCAGTGCTTCTTGACCGTTCAGCTCCTGTAGACCAGGCTCCAGGTTAATTGTATAGCGGTCGAATTCATCCTTCTCCAGCATAGTGTAAGGAACTTCAGCTTCAATACCGCCTAATGCGTCTACTACATCAATGAAGGCTTCAAAGTTCATGCGTACATAGTAGTCAACTGGCACATCGAATAATTCTTCGACTGTTTCAATTGTTGCCAATGTACCGCCCAATGCATGAGCATGTGTAATTTTGTCTTTATAGCCCGCATACGGGATATTTACATATGAGTCTCGAGGGATACTTACTAGTTTTACCGTTTTGGTCTTATTATTCAATGTCGCAAGCATAAGGGCATCAGAGCGCGCTCCTTCTCCCTGTCCGCGTGTTTCACTATCATCGATTCCGATGAACAGAACAGAGACATTATCTTCGAGAGGCTCGACCTTAGCTTCCCGTTTCTCGGATACAGTACGGTTTTCGACGGCTTCATACGCATTATTTACTGCGTTTTCTGCTTTTTTCGTCAGATAAATTCCGTATGTTGTGACGCAAATAAGAGCGGATGCTGCTAAAATAAGTGTTATTTTTAGAAAAAGGCCTAGCTTAGAAGAGCGCTTTGGCTTTTTCTGCGTTAATCGATTCATATTAAATTCTCCTCTATCAGGAATGGTAGCTGCAAATTTTGTTTAATCCGTTTAATTATACTCGTTTTTCGCTGGAGCGTAAACGAAAATTACTTTAAGAAACGACAAATTCCACAAATTGCTTGTCGACACATGTAATTTCTGCTTGTCCATTTGTTAGTTCCGTCATCCACTCGGTAAACGTTTCTTCTTCATCTTTTTGTACCAATACATACAACTCGACACCCTCTGTATATTGGATATCCTGTAATGTATATTGAGAGCCCCGCACTTCATTTTCCACCTTGCCAAGCCATGTATAGTCAATTGCGACCTTCATGATGTGATGCAGTTTCCGTTCAACTACCCGGGCTGCTGTAATGCCTTCGGTTGTTGCTTTGCCATAGGCGCGGATCAGTCCGCCGCCGCCAAGCTTAATGCCGCCGAAATAACGAGTTACGACAACGACGGTATCTTTCAGGTCCTGTTTTTTTAGTACCTCTAGCATTGGAACGCCTGCTGTGCCGCTTGGTTCCCCATCATCGTTGGCTTTTTGAATTTGATTATTTTCTCCTACCATGTAACATGAGCAATTATGCGTAGCATTCGGGTGGGTTTTCTTGATTTTTTCAATGAATTCCAGGGCTTCTTGCTCACTTTCAGCCCGATTTACATAGCAAATAAATCTTGACTTCGAAATAATTATTTCATTTTCTCCATAACCTTTTATTGTTTTATAGTCCTTTCGCATCACGATGACCCCTCTCATTTCCGAAATTATAATGGATAGTATTTATAAAATTACTTAAATTTTGTTTGTAAAATGATATAATAGTGGAGAATTATTGTGTTTAAGTGTTATAAGATGTGTCTTGCTGTACTTTACTTTCCGAATAAGTAGCAACATCTAAGAAGAATGGAGATTTTTTATGTTTTCAAATGATAAATTAGATATTGCTTCCCTGGATGTTATATTTAATAGAATGCTTGAGACGATTACAAGTTCAAAAGATGATATTTTCATTATAAGCGAACAAAGTCGAAGAAGCTTCGAGGAAATGCAGAAGGAACTGGAAATTGTTCGACAGGAAATTGCTCTTGTCATTGATGAAGCAGACCATTTGGAGGTCAAATCGCAACTTTCCAAGCAACGGCTCGTCCAAGTGAGTAAAGCTTTTGATAATTATAGCGAAGAACAGGTCCGGGCGGCATATGAAGTAGCAAATGATTTGCAGATCAAGCTGATGCTCGCACGGGAAAAAGAAAAGCAATTGCGTGATAAACGGGATGATTTGGAACGGCGATTAAGAGCCCTCTATGAGACGATAGAACGTGCCGACCATATTGTCAATCAGGTGAATGTTGTTATTAACTATTTAACATCTGATTTGAAAAATGTAACGCTTGCATTAGAGCAGGCAAAAATTAAACAGGATTTTGGCATCCGTATTATTGCAGCTCAGGAGGAGGAGCGGAAACGGCTGTCTAGGGAGATCCATGACGGTCCGGCACAGATGATGGCGAATGTGCTGATGCGTTCCGGACTAATTGAGCGTACGTATCGTGAAAAAGGTATTGAAGCAGCTATAACAGAGCTGGCAGATTTAAAGATAACAGTACGAAATGCCCTTTCCGAAGTGCGGAGAATCATATATGATTTAAGACCTATGGCGTTGGATGATTTAGGGATTGTCCCGACGCTGAAGAAATATTTATCGACCGTAATGGAATACAACCCAGGAATACACATTTATTTCCAATCGTTCGGGAAGGAAAAGCGAATTCCATCCGAACATGAGGTAGCAATTTTTCGTTTAGTTCAAGAATGTGTTACAAATGCATTAAAACATGGCAAACCTAAGGAAATAAATGTTAAATTAGAATGGTTGAAGAACGGTATCAATATCGTCGTAAAAGATGATGGTGCGGGTTTTGAAAAAGAAACAGTGAAGGAACAGTCGTTTGGACTAATCGGCATGCGTGAACGCGTTGACTTATTAGAAGGGCAGATGCATATTCGCAGCCATGTAGGCCAAGGGACGCTTGTTATTTTCAAAATTCCGTTCCCTGAAAAAGAAGAAGCTTAAAAATGTTGAAAAATGACCGAGAGTTTATAGGGGGTAACAGAGATGACGAAGATTATTATTGTAGATGACCACCAATTATTCCGTGAAGGAGTAAAACGTATTTTAGATTTTGAAGATACATTTGAGGTGGTAGCAGAAGGCGATGATGGTACCGACATCAATAACTTGTATGCTGCGCATATGCCGGATGTTGTACTAATGGACATCAACATGCCAGGAAAAAATGGTGTGGATGCCACAGCTGATCTGATTAAGGAATATAGCGATGCAAAGGTCATCATGCTCTCTATCCATGATGATGAATCATATGTGACACATGCATTGAAATCAGGAGCACTTGGCTACATGCTAAAAGAAATGGATGCCGATGAGATCGTAGAAGCGATCAAGGTAGTAGCAAACGGCGGATCGTACCTGCACCCGAAAGTAACGAAAAATTTAGTAGCAGAATTCCGCCGCTTATCTGAGCATGAAAACAAGGGCAACTTCCACCAAACGGAAATCCGCCGCCCATTCCACTTACTAACAAAGCGTGAATGTGAAGTCCTTCAGTTATTAACAGATGGTCAATCCAACCGAACAATTGGTGAGACGCTATACATCTCTGAAAAAACTGTTAAAAACCACGTATCAAGCATCCTTCAAAAGATGAACGTAAACGACCGTACACAAGCTGTTGTTACGGCTATCAAAAATGGCTGGGTAGAAGTACGATAAGTAACTGCCTAGTGAAACCCGCTAATCTACGGATTGGCGGGTTTTTTTAGTAGAATCGCCGGTATTTGCCTAGCAATCGCTGGTGACTTTTTAAAAATCGCCGGTATTTTACCTAAAACCGCTGATATTTCTCAATAAATATCTTATTGAATGAGTACCTGGTGAGGCTGCAGCCCCGCTGTTTCCTCGTTAGCGAAATAGGAATATAGACTGGAACTATGCTGTTTTTCGCTTTAATAAGACAATACTCTGCCATATTTCATGCAACATTCCATACGTTATTTCGTCATAACATATGCGAATTATGCTACAATATTGCGCGGGAGGTTTTGAACAATGAAAAAATGGTTGTTAGCAGTAATGACAGTACTTGTGCTTGCTGCTTGTGGGGATACAGAACAAGAAAAAGATAATGTTACAGAGAAAGATACGCAAGAAATTATTGATAAGGGAACAGTCGGCTTTGAGGTAATGGGTGACTCTATTGAAGAAGCAGCAAATGTTCCGGCAGAGGAAAAAGAGAGAATTCTTGCTGCGTTTAATGAATATATAGATGCTTTCAATGCCGAAGATCTTGATCGGTATGGTGAAACAACATCAAAAAATGCTAAAGGGTTTGACTATAATTTAGATCTTGAGGAAGCAAAGAAGGCTTTTGAAATGTATGCAATCAACCGTCAGGCGGATGATGTGACGATTGTAAAATATGACGATAAGGAAGCGCAGGTATTTGCTAATCTTACGGTCGATATGACAGAAGAAGAAACAGATACACAAGTATCAAGTGCTGGGCGCCAGGTAACAGTGTTCGTTAAGGAAGACGCTGACTGGAAAGTATCGAGTGTTTATTATATCGGTGAAAATGAATAAAAAATAGCAGAAGCGTCCCGTGGAAAAGTCCAAGGGCGCTTTTTTATGTTGCCGTGCCAATCGGTTGCGGAATATATTTTTGTATCCTTAACGGCGTTTTTTCTGTTACTTGGGCATTCACATTCTATTACGGATACGGTAAACTAGTGAGCATAGGAGAGTGGGAAAATGAAAACTGCAGTCGTAACAGATAGTACAGCGTATTTAACGCAAGAAGAGCGCGCACGCTATAATATCCGCATGGTACCGCTTAGTGTAAATTTAGAAGACGGCACGTATGAGGAAGAAGTAACGATTACAGCCTCCGAATTTTACGACAAGGTGCGCGGGGCAAAAGTATTTCCAAAAACGACGCAGCCACCCGTTGGAAAATTTGTAGAGCTTTTTGAAGAACTTGCAAAAGAATACGATGAAATAGTTACAATCCATCTATCAAGCGGCATTAGTGGGACGTATCAGGGTGCCATACAGGCCGGCGATATGGTAGATAATATAGAAGTTTACGCGTTTGACAGCGAGGTAGCTTGCGGCCCTCAAGGTATGTTCGCTATAGAAGCAGCAAAAATGGCAGAACAAGGCGCATCAGCAAAAGAAATCATCGCGAAGCTTGACGAGCTAAAAACGACGATGAACGCCTATTTCATTGTAGATGATTTAGCGCATCTTCAGCGTGGCGGGAGACTATCTGCCGCTGCTGCATTAATTGGCGGGTTACTACAGGTAAAGCCGATTCTGCACTTTGTCGATAAGAAGATTGTTCCGTTCGAAAAAATCCGAACACGCAAAAAGGCAGTTCGACGTGTAGAAGAGCTACTGAAGGAGTCGGCGCAGCGCTATGAGAAATTACAGGCTGTCGTGATCCATGCAAACTGCGAGGAAGAGGGACGAGCATGGCTTGCGCAATTGCAGCAGGACTTCCCGACAGTTGATTTTAAGTTTAGTTATTTCGGACCGGTTATTGCCACGCATTTAGGCGAAGGTGCTATTGCGATAGGCTGGATGAAAAAAGAAGACTAATAGAAGGCGGTTTCTACTATTTAAGTAGAAGCCGCTTTTTTCTATGGAGGGAAAATGAAACTAAATAAAATAGTGAAGTTTAAAAGGTATAAGGGATTTTTGATAGAGCCCCATCTACAGAATTTCTTTACAGGGCGTATATGGTCAAGGGAAGCAGCACCGTTCCCGAAGGAAAAGGTAGACTACTACATTAAAAGAGGGCTTTTGAAGGTAAAGACAGCGATCGGGGAAGGGCCAATATGCAACCGATGTTTAAATACGAATAAAAACTGGTTTATTTTCTATCAGTGCTCACGCTGTCAAAAAACATGTACCTATTGTCGTCATTGCATCCAGATGGGAAGAATGAGCAGCTGTACTGAACTGCTTATATGGGAAGGCCCACCGCCTGTTGGGCAAAAACGTCACAAGCTCGACTGGAAAAGTGAATTCACGCCGCTTCAGAAAAAAGCTTCTAATGAATTGGCAGATAGCATACGGAAAGGGAAAAGCCACCTCATTCATGCGGTGTGCGGTGCAGGAAAGACAGAAATTTTGTTTACGGCAATCCATGATGCCCTAAATAGAAAAAAGCGGGTATGTATCGCTACACCAAGGACAGATGTTGTACTGGAACTTGCCCCGCGCCTTCAAGAAGTATTCCCGCAAACTACGGTACACGCACTATACGGAGGTGCTCCGCAAAGCTTCTTGCATGCCCCGCTTGTTATTGCTACAACACATCAGCTGTACCGATTTGAAGAAGCGTTCGATGTAATGATTGTGGATGAAGCAGATGCATTTCCATATACGTATGACCCTTCTCTGCAAAAAGCTGTTCAGAAGGCTAAAAAGAAGCAGGCTCCGATTGCGTTCGTTACGGCTACGCCTTCCGCCGAGCTTCTGCAGCTGAAAAAGACAGGAAGCTATTCCTTTATTCCGAGCCGCTATCATGGCTATCCTCTTCCTGTCCCCCGTTTTAGCAGCTTATGGGGATATGATAAGGTGATTAAAAAACGGCGTATTCCTAAAAAACTAAAAGAGTGGACGATGAAAAGAATAACGGAAAGCGAGCCTTTCCTTATTTTCTTCCCGACGATTGAACTGATGGAGCAGGCCGTTTCATTGTTTCAGCAGTTAGATCCAGCCATAGAGGCAGTTCATGCCGAGGATGTAGATCGAAAGGACAAGGTCATTCGTTTGCGAAATGAAGAACTAAAGGGGCTGCTGACAACGACTATTTTAGAACGAGGGATTACCATTAAAAATGTACAGGTCGCTGTTGTCGGAGCTGAAAGGGAAATTTTTACGGCGAGTGCCCTTATCCAAATCAGCGGAAGAGCGGGCAGGAATAAACATTTTCCAACCGGGGACATTGTCTTTTTTTATCATGGAATCACCATAGAAATGGATACGGCGAAGGAGGAAATTGAGAGGTTGAACAGGGAGGGGTTCCCTAATGTATAAGGAAGTACATAAATGTCTTCTTTGCTACAAGCCGCTTAATAAACAAGTATCATGGCTTACGTTTCTCGAGCGCTTTTCGCCAGCCATTTGTCCGCATTGTAAGGAAGAATTCGAGCCAACAACCGAAACAAATGCTGAACACCGCTCCCTTTATAAATATAATGAGCCGATGAAGGACTATGTGCACCGTTATAAATTTATGTATGATGTCGTGCTTGCTAAAGTATTTCAGCAGCAGCTTCACGAGGCATTAAAAAATGAAAAACGGATAATTGTGGCAGTACCGATGCACCCGCAAAAGCTGGTAGAACGCACCTTCTCTCCGGTAGAGGAATTATTAAAGGCTGCAAAAATTCCTTATATGACTTTACTTGAAAAGACAACGACCGATACACAAAGTAAGAAGACGCGGGAAGAGCGATTGAATACACCACAGCTTTTTCGTGCAGTAGGTGAGGTGAAGGCTCTTCATTACCTGGTGTTTGACGATATTTATACGACAGGAACAACAATCGAGCATGCCAAAAAGGCCCTTCTTGAAGCTGGGGCCAAGTCTGTAGCCTCCTTTACCCTGATCCGAGGGTGAAACTGTGTCAAAAAAACAATATTTAGAAAAGGCTGCTCATATTTAATAGCGAATCATGTATACTTGAGCTAACTGAAGTAGAACGAAATATACGGAGGAATTTTCATGGCAGAATTACGCGACTGTCCCATGTGCGGGGCATTTTTCAACTATACAGGGCTGCGAGAAGTTTGTCACAACTGTGCGCAGAAGGAAGAGGATATATATCAGGTCGTCTATCGCTTTTTACGAAAACGCGAAAACCGTGCAGCAACGGTAGACCGGATTGAAGAAGCAACAGGGGTGGAGCGTGAGCTGCTCTATAAATGGGTGAGAAAAGGGCGGCTGCATCCAGCAATGTTCCCGAACTTAGGCTATCCATGTGATAACTGTGGACGCCTGACAAACAAAGGGAAGCTTTGTGAAAAATGTACTGATGAAATCGAGTCAGAATTACGTACATTTGAGGCAGCAAAGGAGTTTCGCGAAAGCATCCTCGAGCAGGACCGTGCCACATATCATGCGGAGCGGAAGAAAAAATAAGGAAGCTGACGACTGCTTTATGTAATAGAGATACTGCCTGTATTGTACAGGCGGTATCTTTTTTAGTAACCTGCAATCGGGGATCTGGCAATTCATACTTTAGGTTTCTTGGGAAGAGGTATACTTTTAAAATGAAATTTGAAGGTAAGTTCTCAAATCTATATGTCCCCATAAACAAAATGGGTTTGTAAACGATTTTGCCACTGGCTATTACAAAGAAAACGATAATCCAATAAGTGAATTGTTAAAAAGAGCCTGATTATATACTGAGTTTTTCTTTACAGTTCTCACAAATAAATTTTCCCTCTATATTTAAAAATGCTTTAATTTCTGTGAACCCTTTTTTCTTGGGATACGGTACGATTACTAATGCTTGTTCGTCCTTTTCAATATCTTTCTTACAATAGATACATTCTGGAATTATCAATGTCACCTTACGCTCCTCCTTAAACTATTTAGCTCTCTTTATATCCATAATTTTACTATACAGTATTTAAAATGAGAAGATGATGTTAAACCCCAGCCCATCCTATCTTCATTTTTTAGCAGTGCCTCTAAATCTCACCCTTTATAATCTATTTTTCCATCGTTGAAAATCTATTTCTTTGAAGAATATAAATATCCCTATATACAAAAAATATTGAAAAGTGACCGAACTGTGCAGCTTTTTCAAAATATCGAGACTTTCTTTTAGAATCAAAAGAACTAGAGAAAAAGCAATAAAAATTGGTGAGTAATTATAACTAATAGTAAATAAAAATGGAGGCTTTAAGATTTAGCGGGGATTATTTATTGTAAGGTAAAAATACCCTAAATTGTTTGACAGTTCAGCATATTTTTGGTAAAGTAGCACTGTTTAAGGTTACTTAAACCATTATTTACATATATTCTTATTAGAGGAGAAAAGTAAAATGACGGTAGACACTTACAAAATTAACAAAAATGCTTTAGCTAAAAAAATTGATGTTAGCGTAGGAGATAAAATGACGGTAGCTGAGGCGGAGCGCTTTGCTAATGAATTCCAGCGAACAGTTGCTAGTATTGATGCATCAAGCTTTGAACTTCATGTAGACTGCAAAAGCATGAAAGTGCTAACACCTGAATTAAGTGAGAAATTAACGGGAGCGATGCAGCTATACCGTCAAGCTGGTTTTAAAAAGGTGATTTTTCTGACTCAAAATGACCCGATTCTCAAAATGCAATTATCACGAGTAGCTCGTACAGCTGGATTGACTAACGCTGAAGTGCTTGCTTAATAAATCTTGTAAGAGTTGTAGAGTGCTTCTATAACTCTTTATTTCTCTTTTCTTATAAATGATTAAATAATACAATGCTCCAACCGTATTACAGAGTGTTGAAAGATGAGGGTAGGTTTTAGCCGATGAACAATATTAAAATTAAAGACGTAGCAATTTACCATCCACAGAATGAAGTTGATAATCAATTTTACATTGAGCATTTTGATAAGCAGGGAAAAGATGTACGAGGTCTTTTAAAGGCGATGGGTAGAGAGAAGCGTTATATTGTGAATGACCCGAATGAAACACCTTTAACGATGGCCATAGAAGCTGTCAATGCTGTCCTGCAAAAAGCGAATCTCGAAGCGACGGACTTAGATATGATTATATTCACAACACAAACGCCTGAGACGACGCTGCCATCGAATGCCGTTCGTTTATTCAACCATCTGCAGCCTAAACCGGAAACAATCATCTATGATTTAAATGCCAACTGCGCTGGAATGACTGTAGCTTTAGAGCAGGTCAGTCACTATATGAAGTCCAATACGTCGATTCAATACGCTTTAATCGTCGGGGCAGATTATTGGTCACTTATCAGCGATCCGGAAGATCCATTGTGCTATACATGTTTTGCTGATGGAGCTGCTGCCATTATTGTCGAACGAACAGCAGAAGATACAGGGTTCATGGATTCTGTCTATCATGTGAATACCATTTTTGCAGAAAAGATGATGTATCCAGCAGAGGGGCTGACAAAGGGCATACGTGAAACGAATGATTTAAAGTATGCCCGTACAGTTCCGTTTGATGGCGGTATCGTCCTGGATGCAACGTATGGAATGCTCGATACATTATTTAAACGAAATAACCTCCAACCTGAACAAGTAAAATTCTGCTTCTCTCAATTTTCGTTGAACAATATTCAAAAAATTAAAGAGCAGTTCCATTTATCTGATGACCAAGTAGTGTATGTGGGAGACCAGTTTGGTTATACAGGAACAAGCAGCCCTTTCATAGCCCTGCATGAAGGGTTAAAATCCGGACAAGTAAAACGCGGCGATTACATTATCTTCTGGACAATCGGCGCTGGATTTGAACTTGTTGCAACACTCATTAAATACTAAAATAAAATTAATTATCGAGTTATAGAGTAAAAAGGTGTCGTTTGTATTTTGCAGACGGCATCTTTTTTATGTTAGTAGACTGTACACAGTATATAGATAAACTAAGAGTTACTTTCATCCTCCGATTTAGCTGATAGCAGGGCAGAAAAGATGAGAATAGATAAGGAGAAAGCTACAATAGAAGAGGGGAGTATTTATTTGTTATTGGGTCATCCAGTAGAGAAAACAGGGTTCAACAGTGAGAAAAAAGGAAATACGTAAGAAGAGCTGTAGTTAAAAATATTCATCCGCTATTTTTGTAAAGCTTTTTTGAATTAGGACGATACAAATTGTAGGTTTTATGGTCTAAAAAAATCTCAAATAATAACGAAAGATATGAAGAATGGTCTGGTTTAGAGTAGCTTTTGCTAGGTGCTCTGTAGGTTTTTTCATTAATTCATTAACATTTGTTACTCATAACCGAAATAAAACATAACTGTAAAACGGATAGGGAGGGATACACGATGAAAATCAATGGCACCGGTTTAAATAATGTAAATCCTTATAACCAAACAAAGCGAACGGCTCAGACAAATAAGGTGGGCCAATCGTTCGCCGATAAATTAGAAATTTCATCTGCCGCAAAGGAAATGAAGGTCGCAACGGAATATACGGATGCTCGCGCCGAACGCGTTCAAAAGCTAAAAGCACAGATCCAGTCCGGCGAATACAAGGTTGATGCAAAAAAAGTGGCAGAGGATATGCTGAAGTATTACCGTTTTTAAAAATTAGCGCTTCGCTCAAATTGTAGTTAATAGCAAAGCCAATTTACGAAGAAGGAGTTGCCAACATGTCAGTGAGCAACATCATCTCAACACTTGAGAAACTAGAAAAAATGCATAAAAGTCTACTGGAATTGGCGAACAAGAAAACAGAACTCATCAAGGCAAATGACATGGAGCAAATCGATGACATGCTGAAAATGGAACAGGCACATATAGCTGCGATTGAAACACTTGAGCAACAGCGTCAGGCGATGGTAACGGATTACCTACAGGCAAAAGGAATTGCCTTCACTGACATACCAACTGTCGCACAGGTGATTGATGCAACTGAAGGAACTGAAAAAGAGGTGCTGCGGGAAGTACGGGAGCGCCTTATCACACTACTAGCCGAATTAAAAAGGCAAAATGATCTAAACCAAAAGCTTGTCTTCCAGTCGCTGCAGTTTGTCAATCTGACGCTGGACATGATGCGCCCGCAACAGCCGCAAGGAAGTACATTTAATTACTCAGGTGCAGAAGTACGCGGAGAGTCCACAGTTGGAAAAAAATCTTATTATGATTCGCAAGCATAACGGTGCATGCTGTATGCGCCGTTTTATTGCGGCATAAAATGCGGTTTTGGCCTATTCCTGCTAGGAACGAAGGTACACACTCATTCTCATCAAACATTTCCCGCGCTAGGCGGGGTACATAGGAGGAACAAATATGCGTTCAACTTTTATGGGGCTGGAAGCAAGTAAGCGCGGCCTTTTCACGCAGCAGTCTGCACTATATACGACAGGTCATAATATTTCAAATGCCAATACGCTGGGCTACTCGCGTCAACGTGTGAATATGCAGGCAACTACGGGCTATCCGATGGCAGGTCTGAATTCACCAACATACCCGGGACATTTAGGGACGGGTGTTGAAGCCGGTTCTATTCAGCGGATTCGAGATCAATTTATTGACCGCCAATACCGTCAGGAGACGAATAAATTAGGGTATTGGGAATCAACAGCAAAATCAATTAACCAAATGGAAGATATCATGACTGAGCCATCAGAGTTTGGGATTAATCAGGCATTTACAGACTTCTGGAAGTCGATGGAGGATGTTATTGACAATCCGAAGGACACAGCCGGACGTCAAGTACTAATTTCAAAAGGGCAAGCACTTGCCGAGTCTTTTAACTATATGGATACACAATTAAAGCTGATCCAGGGGAACATCGGAAATGAACTCAATGTCTCTACTGAAAAAGTAAATTCTATCCTAAAGCAAATAGCAGCGATCAATAAGCAGATCCAGGCAGTAGAGCCGAATGGTTATGTACCGAATGATCTATATGATGCGCGTGATGTATTGGTCGATGAGCTAAACGAATATATTCCCGTCTCCATTTCCATGGTAAAGTCGGGAGGCAATGCGAATGCAATCGCGGAAGGAACTATGACGATTAAATTCAAGCCGGCAAATGGCGGTGATGAAGTTACTCTTGTAGAAGGAAGAAACTATGCTTCATTAGCGGCAGTCGATGCGAATGGAACAGCGGTTGATGGCGATGTTGATGATCAAGCAACGAATGGCTATGCAGAATTCGGGGCTATCAATATCTCGGATTTAGGTGACCCGCCGGCAGATGCTGTAGCTAATGCAGCAAATACGATTAACTATAATAATCTGGAAACGGGAAAAGGGAAGCTATTGTCACTGATAGATGCGTATGGACATAGCGGCGGCCAGGGACTTTATCCTGAAATGCTCAAAAAATTGGATGCACTAGTTGCCGACTTTGTCACAGCATTTAACAATCAGCATACAGCTGGATTTGATTCAGACGGAAATCAAGGTGTAGATTTCTTCACAGGAACTACAGCACAGGATATAAAAGCAGCCATTTCCGACCCTAAAAAAGTTGCTGCTTCCGGCGTGGCTGGTGAAGAAGGAAATAATGATAATATCCGGCTTTTAGCAGCACTGCAATCGGGTACGCGGCCAAATCTTCAAAATGCGACATTCCAGACATATTACAAATCTTTGGTTGGCCAATTAGGTGTTAAAGGTCAAGAAGCAATCACCAGCGCATATAATTCCGCAACTCTTCACCTGCAAATTGCCAATAGCCGAGCTTCACAAAGTTCGGTTTCGCTGGATGAAGAAATGACAAATTTAATTACATTCCAGCAAGCATACAATGCGAACGCTCGTATGATTACAGTAGTGGACGAAACATTGGAAAAAATTATCAACGGCATGGGCCGGGTAGGATTATAATAGTTAGCTAATAAGAAAGATTAGAGTGGGGGGAATTTCTATGCGCGTTACACAATCAATGCTATCAAGTAACATGCTGCGAAACTTAAACACAAGCTTCGGTAAAATGTCGAAATACCAGGATATGCTCAATTCGGGAAAAGTTATTTCACGGCCATCGGATGATCCTGTTGTCGCGGTAAAAGGAATGGGTTACCGGGTCGATTTAGATAAAAATGAGCAGTATACACGTAATATTCGTGAAGCGCATACGTGGCTTGATACGACGGATGAGGCGTTAGATCAGGTCGGGGAAGCCATGAAGCGTGTAAAGGAATTGATCGTGCAGGCGGCTAATGATACAAGTACAACAGAGGACCGCCAGAAAATCAATGCAGAGATCTCGCAAATTAAAGAGCAAATGCGTGATATTGCTAATACAAAAGTTGGGGAAAACTATATTTTCTCCGGTACACATACGAGTCAGCCGCTGTATACAGATCAAACGGGTCCACAAAATCCAGCGATTACGCCTGAGGGTGCAGGACGAGCAATTGAAATCAATGTTTTTGATGGTATTTCCATGAAGTTAAACACACGCGGTGATGACCTTTTTAAGGAAATCGATGATTTTATGGGGCATGTTGAAACTGTACTTCAAAGCGATGCAACAAGTGAAGAAATCAGTAGTGCGCTAGGTCTTGAGATAACAAGCGGTGGTGGGAATATCCCAGCACTTGATGGACTCTATGAAAAAACACTTACTGTACGTGCTGAAGTTGGTGCGCGTCAGAATCGTGTTGAGATGATGGAAAACCGTTTAGATATTCAAAGTATCAATGTGACAAAGCAAATGTCTCAAAATGAAGATACGGACTATGCTAAAACGATTACTGATATGGTGACACAGGAAGCGATTCATCAAGCAGCCCTTTCGGTAGGTGCAAAGGTCATCCAACAGACATTGGTCGATTTTATAAGATAAACGTAAAAAGGCGTTTGGACTTGTTCCAAACGCTTTTCTTGAAAGACAAAAAGTATAAATTTTCGAGTGTAAGAAGGGTCTAAGCATTCGAATAAGTAAGTAAGCGCGAATACAACTTTTCTTAAACAGGGAGGGAATACAGATGCGAATCCCGCAAATTCAGATTACAACAACAGATATTCAAATGGATTTGAATATAACAAAACCAAGGCAAACTATTAAACAGCCCAAAGCTACGCAAACAATTGAACAGCCGGCTGCCATTTTGGATATTGAAACAACAACAGGCAAACTGAAAATAGATTCCTCTCAAGCGAGAAGAGATATAGGCATGATCGGTCCCCTAGAATCGATAGAAAACTATGCGAAGGCTGGCCGTCAAAAAATGCTGGAAGGAATCTCGCGCAGAGTGGGTGAAGGCAACCAAATGATGAAACAGTCAGGAAAAGGACAGGGAAGGGCAGTCATTCAACAGATTGCGATTCAAAATCACGGACCCAAACGTCCAGGTCCTTATAACATTAAATTCGTTCCATCCATTGGTTCTGTGAAAATTGATTACACTCCTGGTAAAACAGATATTTCCATTACACCACAAAAGCCAAAAATCGACGTTCAAGTGAACAAGCCAATCCATGACTATACGCCGGGCGATGTAACTGGCACAATGTTGGTAAGGCCTGATATAGAAATCGATGTCATCGGTTAGAGGGAGAGAGACCATGCTTATAAACACTAAATTTTTAGGGGAAGTGGAAATCAAGGAGTCCGAAGTATTGACTTTTGAATACGGATTACCTGGATTTCCAGACCAACATAAGTTCATTTTATTGGCAATTGATGCAGAGTTGCCATTAGCTTTATTGCAGTCAACGGAAGAAGAGTCTGTTGGATTTGTTGTAGCTTTTCCGTTTGCATTCAAGCAGGACTATATATTTGAACTGAGTGAAGAGGATAAAGAGGATCTGCAAATTGAGAAAGAAGAAGATGTACTAACTTATTCCATTGTAACTTTAAAGGAAACATTCAAAGATTCCACTATTAATTTAATGGCGCCGGTTATAGTGAATATTAATAAAAAGGTAGGAAAGCAGATTGTACTGCAAGATAGCAAAGCATACCCTCTCCGCTTCCCAATCAAAGCCGCAGTGGGAAGTGAAAACTAATGCTGGTACTTTCACGTAAGACAACTGAATCTATCATGATTGGCGATCATATTGAAGTGAAAGTCCTGGCAATCGAAGGCGATCAGGTCAAATTAGGTATCGTTGCGCCAAAATCGGTTAAAGTCCATCGCTCAGAAGTGTTCGAGGCAATTCAAGAACAGAACAAAGAAGCATTGAATGTTTCAGCAGATTTTTTAAAAAATATAAAAAAATAATATGTTTGCCGGCCGTTCCCAGAGAGTTATTAAGGGAGCGGTTTTTTAGGGCAGGAATGCAGTAAGTATTAAGTATAAGAAAAAATATAAAAAATTAGAGAAAAACTATTAAATAATAAAAACAAGTTACGATATATAAAGTGTAAGGCAGAGGAAAACTTTGCTAAGCTTTCCCACAAGGACGTGGGTCATAAATAAACAATTCAAGGAGGAATTCTATCATGAGAATTCAACACAACATTTCAGCTTTAAACACACACCGTAACCTATCTTTCAACAACACTCAAGCTTCTAAAAACCTTGAGAAATTATCTTCAGGTTACAAAATCAACCGTGCTGGCGATGACGCTGCTGGTTTAGCAATCTCTGAAAAAATGCGCGGACAAATCCGTGGTCTTGACATGGCTACTAAAAACGCTCAAGACTCAATCTCTTTAATCCAAACTGCTGAGGGTGCTCTTAACGAAACTCACGCAATCTTACAACGTATGCGTGAATTAGCAGTACAATCTTCAAATGATACAAACGTAACTTCTGATCGTGAAGCACTTCAAAAAGAAGTTAATGCATTATCTGAAGAAATTACTCGTATCGCTAAAGATACTGAATTCAATACGCAAAAATTATTAAGCGGTGGATTCCAAGATAAAGTTTTCCATATCGGTGCTAACCAGTCTCAATCTATTGAACTTTCGATTGATGATATGACTGCTGGAACATTAGGTGTGTCAAAAGTAAGTATCTCTTCACAAGCAAATGCTGATGAAGCAATCACAACTATTAACAAAGCTTTATCAACAGTATCTACGCAACGTTCTGCACTTGGTGCGGTTCAAAACCGTCTAGAACATACAATTAACAACTTAGGTGCAACATCAGAAAACTTAACAGCTGCTGAATCACGTATCCGTGATACTGACATGGCGAAAGAAATGATGGGCTTCACTAAGAATAATATCTTAATGCAAGCAGCACAGTCTATGTTAGCTCAAGCTAACCAACAGCCACAAGGCGTACTTCAATTATTAGGTTAATTAATAAAAGTAATAATAAACCCCCTCATTAATGAGGGGGTTTATTTAATTTAAATATAATAGGTCGATATAAAAGGAGAGGTGAGTAGTATGAGTTATGAAATTGAGTATATACAAGCTAAAAGTGGTGAACCAATCGTAAAAGTAAACAGCTATCTTTTACATAGTAAATACGATCCTATTAAGGAAGCACAGCGTATATGCCAAAAAGAATATACGGAAAACTATGTACATATTGTATTTGGCTATGGTATGGGATATATTGTAGAAGAATTAAAAAAGAGTATGAAAAATGAAGAAGCAATAATAGTAGTCGATCCTTTAAAAGATGAATTAAATATAATAGATGAAAAAGTAGTATCTACTAAAGATATTAGTATATTTAAAGAACAATTAGAGAATACATTAGAACATTACAGCAGAGAAGTAAAAGTTATATGTAGTCCAAACTATGAAAAAATTGCTATGGAAAGCTATAAATCAATTTTACAAATTGTAAAAGATATTCAAATGTCTAACGTTGTATATGACAATACTATTCAACTTTGGAGCGAGAAGTGGCAAGAAAATAGTATTCACAATCTTACTTTATTAGCTAAAGATCAGCCGCTAACAGCATTATATGAATTGACAAATAAGCCAATAATAATAGCTTCGGGAGGACCTTCATTAAATAAGCAACTTCCATTATTAAATGATATTAGAGATAATATTATCTTAATTGCTGCTGGCTCAACCATTAATTCATTAATAAAAAATGAGATTATACCTGATTATGTTGTCAGTATAGATGGAGGAGAAGCTAACTACAAACATTTTAAAGATGTAGAAAGTAACGGTACTAGGTTAATTTATGGGGTAAGTAGTCACTATAAAATTCAGCAGGAATGGAAAAATGAGCGCTTTATTTTTGCAGGTATAGAAGATCGTGATTTGCAACATAAGGTAAAGAAAAAATATAAAGTAGATCTACCATTAGTTGCGGGTGGTGGCAGCGTAGCTAATTACTGTTATTCGATAGCTGCAAAAATGACAACAGGGCCAATTGCATTTATTGGTCAAGACTTAGCTTACACTAATTTACAAAGTCATGCGCTGGGTAATAGAGCTAGTAAGGGTCTAACTAAAGAATACTTACTAAAGAGAAATGCATTTATAACAACTGATTATCAAGGTAAAGAGGTATACTCTGATTATGCGTTTTATTCTATGAAGGAAAGTTTCGAGCATTTAGCACGGAATAATCCTCATCAGCCAGGTGTCTATAATTGTACTGAAGGTGGTATTCCGATGAAGGGGATTGAGAATTATCCATTCAGAAAATTTATTAATGAATTTATTATTCCTGAAAATACATACATTCACGAAATCAATTCTTTTCCTCAAGTGAATTGGCAAGATATTCGATCGGAGTTAACAAATGAAACGAAGCTTTATTCAGTTTTGGAAGAGGCTTGCTTTAATTTAGTATTGAATATTAAGCGAGATTTCCATAAAAAGTATTTTTCGCCTGAAACCCTAAAAAAATTAAAACGCACAGATGCCCAATTAAAAGAAATAATAGAAAATGAATTAATGATTCAATCTATTATGGAGCCTCTGATTAAACAAGTATTAACAAAATATAAAGGTAATAGCCAGGAAAGTGAGATAGCAAAATTTGAACGTGTATATCAACAAAATATAACGTGGTATGGCGGTTTACAAGAAATTATGAAAAAAATGAGTAAATTCACAAAAAGTGCCATTAAGCTAGGAGATGAGAGTATATGCAAGAACTAGTAGAAGTAGTTGACTCGTATAATGAATATATTAATAATTTATCTGACGGTTTAGTTACTGTCGTTGAACAACTACGCAATGAAAACTTTTCTGAAGCGTTAATTAATATTAAAAACTTTTCTGAAGGTATCGTATGGTTAAGTCAAGCAGGAAAATTAATTAATCAAAATAACGGTTATGCAAGTATTGATGTTAATCAGATAACAGACTTTCTTTTAGAAATAAATGAGGGTTTAGAAATGCAAGACTATGTATTAGTCGCAGATATTTTTGAATACGAGCTTATACCATTTTGTGAGGCAATAGAAGAAGCCAAGGTATCTGTGGAATAATGCAATTCGATGTTATAAAGGCAATTGATGGGCAAAAAACATTAAAAGTCAATGATATTTTCTTATATAGTAAATATAAGCCAATACAAGACGCTGAAAGATGGATAGATAAGGAATTTGATGATTCAGCCGATAGTTATATTTTGATAGGTTTAGGGCTAGGCTATCATTTGTCGTACTTAGCAACAAAAACAAGGAAAAATATTTATGTACTATACTTCGATAAGAATGAACTAGCTATTGCCGAAGAAAATATTCCTCTCTACGCATCACATATTCATATAGTTAGCCACTTGTCTGATTTGCATATTAATAAAAAGATGCAGGTATTAATCCATCATGCTTGGGTTCAAATCATGAAGTCTAATACAAAGGTATATGAAATATTAGATACGATGAAACGTAATCAAATTTCTTTTAAAAAATTTAGCGGAAAAATGTTCTTAAATGCTTCGGAGAATTTAAAGAACTATATACCAAATTACTACCCTGAAAAACAATCAAAAACTGCTTGTTTAGTTTCATCAGGCCCTTCTCTAAATGAAACAATTCATTGGTTAGAAAACAATAAAGATATTGAAATATTCGTTGTTGGTTCTGCATTGAAGGTGCTGTTAAGTAATGGGGTAATACCAGATGCTGTTGTTTTAACTGACGCTCAAGATAGTATCAAAAAACAATTAGAGGGAACTAACTATAAAGGAACTTTGTATTATTTACTTACAGCAAGTGCTGAGGCGGTTAAATCTCATCTCGGACCAAAATATTTATTGTGTCAAGAAGGATATACACTCGCAGAAGAAGCAGCTGATAAATTTAATCTTCCTAAATTAACTACAGGTGGTTCTGTTGCTACGACAGCTTTCAGTTTAATTGAATATATGGGCTATGAAAATATTGTACTATTCGGCCAAGACTTAGGTTTTACTGGTAATGATACACATGTAATAGGCTCAACTTCTGGAAAAAAAGTCCAAACAGATTTTAATGTTCTAGCTAATGATGGTTCTTATATTAATACCCAGCCCAATTTACAAGTTTATTTGCGGTGGTTTAATGAACAGTGTATTAATACTAAAATGAATGTTTATAACACAGCAGTAAAAGGCGCTCAAATACAAAATGTACCTTTAATAAATAAAGATGAATTTGAAAAATTAAAGGCTTAAAGTCATTTGCTTTAAGCCTTTAAACATGTAATTTTAAGTAGATCGTCCGATATAATAGTTATAGATATATTAGTTAGGAGAACAACTATGAGTATGTTAAAAGATAAAGTAGTATTAGTTACAGGCGGTACAGGATCATTCGGGAAAAAATTTATTAATAAGGCATTAACTTTAGGTGTGAAGAAAATCATTGTTTTTAGTCGCGATGAGCTTAAACAATATGAAATGAAGCAAGAGTTTCAAGATGAACGTATTCGATTCTTCATCGGTGATGTGCGGGATAAAGATCGATTATATCGTGCTTTTGATGGGGTAGATATTGTCATTCATGCGGCAGCGATGAAGCATGTAGATGCTTGTGAGTACAATCCGTTTGAAGCGGTGAAAACGAACATTCATGGTGCGCAAAATATTATTGAAGCAGCGATTGACCGTGGAGTAGAACAGGTAATTGCGCTTTCAACAGATAAGGCTTGTTCACCAGTAAACTTATATGGTGCAACCAAACTAGCATCAGATAAATTATTTGTTGCGGCTAATGCCTATGTAGGTGAAAAGAAAACTAGGTTTGCCGTAGTACGCTATGGTAATGTGGTAGGAAGTCGTGGCAGTGTTGTTCCTTTTTTTAAAAAGATTAAGCATACAGGCCGCGTGCCAATTACAGACGAGCGTATGACACGCTTTTGGATTACGTTAGAGCAAGGTGTGCAGTTTGTACTTGACAATTTAGAGCGTATGCAGGGAGGAGAAATTTTTGTTCCTAAAATTCCAAGTATGAATATTATGGATTTAGCTAAAGCAATTGCGCCTGACTGTGAGATTGAAATTGTAGGTATTCGACCAGGAGAAAAATTGCATGAAGCGATGATTACTGAAGACGATGCGCGGCATACTTTAGAATTTGATAACTACTATGCAATTTTACCTGAATTATCTTGGTGGAAACGTGAAAATTCAAAAGGGACAAAGCTACCGGAAGACTTTTCATATGTAAGCAATTTAAACACACAGTGGATTAGTATAGAAGAATTAAAAGTACTAGTAGAAAAAATATAGCTTATTAGGGGTAAATTTATTTTTATAAATATCACGATAAAGATGTATTTGTTAAACGGGGGAAGATAAATTGCATACAATTGGTAGGTATTTTGAAGAGTTCGAAACCGGGGAAGTGATAGAGCATCCATTGTCTAAAACGATTTTTGAAAGTGATAACAATTTTTTTTCATTATTAACAATGAATCATCATCCGGTTCATACAAATATGGATTATGCGGCAACAAAGCAACATGGTGAAATACTAGTCGTGGGCACGTTAGTATTTAGTTTAGCAGTGGGCATGACTGTTCCAGAAATTAGTGGAAAAGCAGTTGCAAATTTAGAATATAAAGAAGTGAGGCACATTAATCCGGTATATATCGGTGATACAATATATGTAAGAAGTGAAATATTGGATAAAATTCCTTCTAAGACTAAGAATGATAGAGGAGTTATAACGGTTAACACTATTGCTTACAATCAAAAAAGATTACCGGTGCTTAGTTTCGTTAGAAATGTACTAATTTATAAACGTGAGGCATTACATGAATAAACTAAAATTGACACGGAGCTTTTTGTATGTTCCAGCATACATTGAGAGTTACATTGATTCAGCATTGGCATCAGACACAGATGTAATTATATTAGATTTAGAAGATTCTGTACCGTTTTTTAAAAAAGAAAAGGCACGTAAAAATATATTAAATAATTTACTGAAGTTAAGCTTATTTAAAGGCCAAATTATTGTAAGAATAAATAACCTTGAAAATGAAACTGAAGTAAAAAAAGATTTGAATTATTTAAAAGATTTACAGTTTGAAGGAATTATGCTACCAAAAATAAACGTTATTGAGGATTTAGAAAAATACGATGCATTAATTTCAGAAATGTTAAATAAAGAAGATTTGTATTATATTCCATTGATTGAAACAGCCTTGTCTATGATTCATTTAGATAGCATTACGAAATTTTCCAAGGTTGAAGGATTAGCATTTGGTGGAGAAGATTATATTACTGATTTACAAGGAAAACATGGTAAAACAACAATTTTGTTTGACTATGCCAGAATTCAAATTGTTATTGCAGCAAAAGCCTATCAAAAAATAGCAATAGATACACCTTTTCTAGCATTAGATGAGCACATAGAGTTTGTTGAATCTGTCAAAAAAGCTAGTGAATTAGGCTTCGATGGTAAACAATGTATACACCCTAGTCAGATTCACCGTGTTAATGAAATTTTGACACCTCATGAGGATGAGTATCATCAAGCGGTAAAAATTGTTTCTAAAATTAACGAAGCAGAAGAAAAAGGCAAAGGTGTTGCTATTTTTAATGGGAAAATGATAGGACCGCCAATGGTTAAACGTGCAAAAAAATTAATTACTATTTATGAAAAAATAAAAGAAAAATCAAGGTATGGAAGTGAATAATAATGAAAGAGATAATCCTCCTAGGTGGTAGAGGTAACGGAACTGTCATTGCTTCAGTAATTGAAGATATTAACAAAGTTAAACCGACATATAAGATTATTGGTTTTTTAAATGATAATGAAGAAATTGGCTCATATATTAATGACTATCCTGTGTTAGGCAAAATAAGCAAAGAAGAATGCGAAAAATATCCAAATGCCTACTTTATTTATAGTTTAATTAGTGTAGGGAAGGCTCCAAAAAGAATAGAAAAATTAAAAGCTTTAGCGATTCCTTCTGAAAAATGGATTAATATCTATCATCCAAGTGTTGTAATTGGAAGTCATTGCAAAATTGGTAAAGGCGTTATCTTAATGCCGAATGTCATAATAAGTCCCAACGCGAGCATTGGCGACTTTACACAAATTTATGGAAATTCTATTGTAGGACACGATACAAAAATTGGTAATTACTGTTTTATTTCCAATTCTTCGAGTATTGGAAGCTTTATAGATGCTGGTGAGGGTGTTCATATAGGAAGTAACTCTACGATTCGAGAAAGAGCAAAACTAGGGGATTACTCTTTAATAGGAATGGGTTCAATTGTTTTACAGGATACAGAACCATATTCTAAAAATGTAGGTGTGCCTTCTAAAAATATAGGGAGAATCTAATATGAATACTGGTGTTATTATTCAAGCACGCATGGGTTCTACAAGACTCCCAGGAAAAGTTATGAAAAAACTTGCTGGTAAAGAGGTTTTGTGGCATGTAGTTGACAGATTAAAGAGAAGTAAGCATTTAAATCAAATTATAGTAGCAACTACTACGAATGTAATGGATGACCGAATCGTAGAATTTTGTAATGAAAACAATATTTTGTATTATAGGGGCGATGAAAAGGATGTTTTAAAGCGTTATTATGAGGCGGCTAAATATTACAAATTAGATATTGGAGTACGTGTTACCTCAGATTGCCCCTTAATACATCCGATTGTAGTTGATACTTTAATTGAAGAGTTAAGCAATAAACATTTAGATTATGTTACTAACTCTTTTAAGAGTACATTTGCTAGAGGGTTAGAATGTTCAGCATTTACATTTGAAGCTTTAGAAAAATGTTTTTTAGAGGCAACATTGGAACCTCATCGTGAGCATGTTGTTCTCTATATTAGAGAAAATTTAAATTTATTCCGCACCGAAGGCATTGAAAACCATACGAATGAAAGTAATTATAGAGTAACTTTAGATGAAGAAGCGGATTATACTTTACTTAATATGATTTATAATAACTTGTATGAAGAAGGCCAAATAATCCCTATCGATAACGCTTTAAAATATATATTACAAAATGATTTATTTCATATTAATAATCAGGTAAAACAGAAAAGCTAGAGGTAGTAAATTTTGAATGTAGTTTTTAGAGTAAATATAAAAAATGTAGGATATGGCCATTTTAAAAGATGCTTAAGCATAGCAAAAGAATTGGTTGAAAGAGATTTGAAAGTTGATTTTTTTGTTGATGATGCTTCTGCTATGGATATAATGCATGCTTGTAATATTAATATTCATGTAATTGAACATGAACATGAACATGTTTTTTGTGAATTTATTTTCCATAAAGAAATACATGGAGTAATTTTAGATGGTTATTTTGCCAATGAACAGTATATAAAAAACCTAAAGTTAAAATTCCCTAATATTTTCATAGTAATTTTAGATAGTTTAAAACGAGGATTAATGGGTAGTGATTTACTTGTAAATCAAGCACTCTATGCTAAAGATTTTTATAAGAATGAACATCATAATAAGCGCTACCTTTTAGGTGAGAGGTATGTAATTTTAAGTGATGAATATAAAAATAAATCTTCATATGTTTTAAGAGAAGTTCAATCTGTTTTAATTACAATGGGGGGACTAGATCCGAATGATATAACGTTGAAATTACTACCATATCTCCTTGTAGCATATCCAAAAATCAAATTTGTAGTAATTTTAGGGAAATATTTTAAATCTAAAGAAGCTATTATTAATTTAAGAAATACATATAACAATCTCTGTATATTGGAAAACCTAACTAGTTTAAAAAATGTAATTGATCAATGTGATATTTGTATTTCCGCTGCAGGAACAACTGTTTTTGAAATAGCTAGATGTGGCAGGCCCATGATGATTTTTGCTCAAGAGGAAAATCAATTATTCACAAGTAAATACTGGGAACAACAAACGGGCATTTTAAATATGGGCTATTTCAATGAGAAGAATATGAAAATTTATCTGAAAAATTTAAATGAATTAATTATTAACTCAAAGTTAAGAAAGAAGCAATCTGATATGCTTTTGAAAAATTCCCAGTATGGTACTAGTAATCTAGTTGACGAACTCATAAAAAATTTAAAGACTAATAGTGGTGATAGATAAATGAAAATTGGAAGTGTTGAAATTGGAAGAAATCATAAACCTTTCATTATAGCAGAAATGTCAGGCAATCATAATCAATCATTAGAACGGGCATTAAAATTAGTAGAGATAGCGGCAGAAGCAGGCGTGGATGCAGTAAAGTTACAAACCTACACAGCAGAAACAATGACTTTAAACGTCACCTCGGATGAATTTGTTATTCAAAATAAAGAAAGCTTATGGAAAGGAGAGTCACTTTACAATTTATATCAAAAAGCTTATACGCCCTGGGAATGGCATAAGGCTATCTTTAATAAATGTAAAGAATTAGGATTAATTGCTTTTAGCTCTCCTTTTGATGAGTCAGCTGTTGATTTTTTAGAGACATTAAATGTTCCAGCTTATAAAATTGCCTCATTTGAAAACATAGATATACCGTTAATCAGAAAAGTAGCTAGAACCGGCAAGCCTGTAATAATTTCTACAGGAATGGCTACGGTGGCTGAAATTAATGAAGCTGTGCATGCAGTTCAAGCAGAAGGAAATAACAATCTAGTACTTTTAAAATGTACAAGCACATATCCAGCGACTCCTGAAAATTCGAATTTGATTACTATTCCTCATATGCGTGAACTATTTGGTACAGAGGTTGGCTTATCTGATCATACGATGGGAGTAGGAGTTGCTGTAGCAGCGGTTGCCTTAGGAGCAACTGTTATTGAAAAACACTTTACTACTTCGCGAGCAGAAGGTGGTGTAGATGCGGCTTTTTCTATGGAGCCAGCTGAATTACGACAACTTGTTTTAGATACTAAGCGAGCTTGGGAAAGTATTGGTCAAATTAGCTATGGACCTACTGCAGCTGAAAAACCATCTATTTCTCGTAGACGCTCTTTATATATTGGTGAAGATATGAAGGCAGGCGATCTATTAACAGAGAAAAACTTAAGAAGAATTCGTCCAGGATTAGGTTTATCACCAAAATATTACGATTTAGTTTTAGGTAAAGTAATTAAAAAAGATGTTGCAAAGGGTACACCACTAAGTTGGGAGTTGTTATTATGAATGAATTTATCTCCTACGGTCGTCAAAACTTAGATGAAGATGATATCCAAGCAGTAATTGAAACGTTACGCTCACCATTTTTAACACAAGGACCAAGAATTAAAGAATTTGAGCAAGCAATTGCTGATTATGTCGGAGTAAAATATGCTGTAGCATTTTGTAATGGAACTGCAGCACTTCATGGAGCTTGCTATGCAGCGGAAATAAGTGAGGGAGATGAAGTTATTACTTCGCCAATCACCTTCGCAGCAAGTGCGAATTGCGTGCGCTATGTTGGTGGAACAGTTGTTTTTGCAGATATTGATGCTCAAACATATAATATTAACCCAGAACAAATTCGAAGTAAAATCAATTCGAAAACAAAGGCTATCATTCCTGTTGATTTCACCGGGCAACCCGTTGACATAGACGAAATTATGGAAATTGCGAAAGAGCACAATTTAGTTGTAATTGAAGATGGTGCACATTCACTTGGTGCTAGTTATAAAGGGAGAAAAGTAGGCTCTCAGGCTCATATGACAATGTTTAGTTTTCACCCTGTGAAACCTGTTACTACTGGTGAAGGCGGTGTTATCGTAACAAATAATGCTGACTATTATAAAAGATTATTGAGATTTCGCAGCCATGGAATAGAGCCAACTGCTTATGGTCAAAATCAAGGGGATTGGTATTATGAAATGACGGATCTAGGATATAATTACCGTATGACTGATGTACAGGCAGCCCTTGGTATATCACAGTTGAAAAAGCTTGATAGTTTCATTAAGAGGCGGCAGGAACTTGCCATGATATATAAAGAAGCCTTATTGAACATAGAGGGAATAAAGGTGCCTGAACAATTAGAAGAGACTGAATCAGGTTGGCATTTATATACGATACAATTAGAAGGCATCAATCGTAAACAAGTATTTGAGGCGATGCGCAGAGCAAATATTGGTGTACATGTTCATTATATTCCTGTTTATTGGCATCCTTATTACCGAAAATTAGGTTACGAACGCGGGATTTGTCCAGTGGCAGAAGCATGGTATGAAAAAGCTTTAACCATTCCTATTCATCCATCACTTACTAATGATAATATAGAGTTTATTATTGAGCAGTTAAAGTTATGCTTAAATAAATAGAAGGTAAAAGATGTCACTTTGAGAGGTGGCATCTTTTTGTATGAAAAAATCATTATGAAAACTTTACTCTTTTTACCGATAGTAATTATGAAAAGATATATAAGCTCATTAATTTGAAGGGAATGGGAGATATGCGCATTATTGCACAAACTTCGTCTGATGCAACGGGAATAAGAAAACCTGAAGATTCCATAACTTATGCTGTAAAAAATGAAATGAGAAACCCGGCGGAAGCTCCGGTAAGCGAAGTAAATACCTTTTCGGAGCCGTTAGATAATAGTGCGGCTACAAAAGATAAAATTCAGCAAGCAGTTAAAGCAATGAATGATTTACTAGAAGTAAACAATAGCGCTTCAAAATTTACATATCATGAAGGATTAGAACGCTATTACGTAACTGTAGTAAATCGTGAGACAGAAGAAGTTATAAAAGAAATTCCACCAAAAAAGCTATTAGATGCTTTCTACGAAATGCAAAAAATGCTAGGCATGATTGTAGATGAAAAAATATAGAATTGTTTAAAATGGGGAGGAAAAAAGAATGGTAAATAGAATCGGTGGTTTGGCGTCGGGGATGGATATAGATGCCCTTGTAGAAAAGTTAATGAATGCAGAAAGAGCACCTTTAAATAAACTTTATCAAAATAAGCAAAGGTATGAATGGCAACGTGATGCATATCGAAATGTTAATACAAAATTAAAGACGTTTGATACGTATATTGCGGATAATTTAGTTTTAAAAACCTTAAATTCTAAAACAGCTACAAGCTCGAATTCAAATTTAGTTTCGGCAACTGCCACTGGGAAAGCAACAGGTACATTATCAATTGAAGGGGTTTCTCAACTTGCAACAGCTGCGCGTGGTGTAGGTACTCAAATTAATGCAAATGGAGCAACAAAATTAAGCACATTATTTGATAGTTCTAATCCTATGCCTTCGGAAATTAAATTGAGTGCTATTGATACACAGGGTAAATTAACTGAGCCCGTAACAATTGCCCTTGATGAGAATATGACAGTAGATCAGTTTGTTAGCAAAATTAACTCAAGTTCTGCTGGTGTTAGCGCGATTTTTGAAGGAAACCGTTTATCTATTACAGCAAAGAATACTGGCCGTGAGGTAAATGGTAATGCGGCAATGTCCGCTGATACAAATGGAAGCACGCTTTTTGCTAAACTCGGGTTAAATCAATTAGTAACAGAAGAGGGGCAAAATGCTGTTTTCCAAGTGAATGGTATTGCAACTGAGCGAACGTCAAATTCATTTACGATTAACGGATATAATGTAACGTTAAAAGAAACGTTTAATGGAGCAAAGGCGGCTGCGGAGAAATATAATGCTGCCTATACTGAATGGAAAAACACGAGTAGTGCGGAATATAACCAGAAAATTACTGACGCAGAGCAAACAAAAATACAAGCAGAAAATGATTACAACATTGCAAATACAGCTTACACTAGTTCAAAAGAAGATTTATTCGGAACAGTAGCTATTTCAGATGCAGATAAAGCAGCTTTCAATAAAATCAATAACCCACAGTTAGCTCGTAGCTTGAATACTAATGAAATACAAGCTATTCATAATAGCGAAATAACTAGTGATGCTGAATATCAAGCTTGGTTAAATGATGATACAGTAGTTGAAAGCATAAGAACTAAGTTAAAGGACGCAAATATTACGTTTGACCAATTTAACGCTTTAAAATCTTTAGATGAAGAAAAACTACAAAGTTTATCAGCACAATCGATGTACAATACATTGGGTGCAACATTTCTTAATAGTTTAACAGCGGATGAAAAATCATTATTAAATGGTGTAGCACAACCGATATCAGAAACGGACTTTAATACACAAATTGATAATTGGAAAACTTCATCTAATGAAACAGAAAAAGCTTTAGGAGAAAAACTAGCCAAGTTAAATGCTGCGCAAAAGTCGACTCTACGCCAGCTTTCATCAACAGACCTTGATGCTATGTCAGATGTAGCAACAAAATATATTGATAATAATGCTAAGCTTGCGATCAAGAATACCAAGGAAAGTGAACATAAGGCATTAGTTGATAGACAAAACAAAGCGTTAACAGACTTTAAGGAAGCGTATAAACAGCAATATGGTACTGAAACAGGTTATGAAACCGCAACTGCTATATCAGAAGAAGCTATGCCGACAAGCACGACTAGCCCCGTTACAATGACTTCTACAACAAATGTAGATGATATGATGACGAAAATTAAAGAATTTGTAAATACGTACAATGGATTAGTCAAAGGTTTAAATGACCAAACAAAAGAATCAAAATATAGAGATTATGCACCATTAACGAGTGAACAAAAAGAAGAAATGTCTGAGGATGAAATTAAGCTTTGGGAAGAAAAAGCAAAGAGTGGCTTACTTAGAAATGATTCTCTTATTCGCGAAGGGCTCTCTAATATGCGTTCATTAGTATACGAATCAAATCCGGCTATTCAGGACCCAAAATTCAATACTTTGTTCAGCATTGGGATTACAACATCAAAAAGTTATAATGACGGCGGTACATTGGAAATAAACGAGGAGAAGTTACGCAAAGCATTGGAGGAAAATCCGGATGCAGTAGAACAACTCTTTAAAAACTCAACGGGTAAAAAAGAAGATGTGGTGAATGGTGAAACTGTTGATACTCGCGGCTATTTGGAAAAATTGCGCGAATCAATGAAAAATATTGAAATTAATATTGAGAAAAAAGCCGGTCGTTCGACTATGACAGATGCGCAATATGCAATCGGTAAAAGTTTAATGAATGTAGAAAATCGCATTGAGACTTGGAAAGATAAGTTAGAAAATATTGAAGCTCGTTATTGGAAGCAGTTCACTGCGATGGAAACAGCGATTAATAAAGCAAACCAGCAATCTTCAATGTTTATGCAAGGATAGGGTAGAGATATAACTATGGAGACAATTCAACAATTACTGCAGATTTCCGCTAAATTGTTTCAGCATCTAACCGATATTCCTAAAGGTGAAGAACGGGAAAGCTATATTGAGAGGATCAATGTTCTATTAGATAAGCGGGGAGCTTATATACTAGCTTTGAAAGCATCTGGCTTCAATATAGATCCCGATAACCGTACCCATCAAACATTGGCCGAGCTGGACAAGGGGATACGAGAGCGGCTGGATAAAGTTATGACTGCTGTTAAAGAGGATATGAAAGAGCTGAATAATGCTAAAAAGCATGAGCAGCAGTATATCAATCCATATTCGAATGTCAGCACAATGGATGGCCGCTACTTCGATAATAAGAAATAATGAAAGCTTCAAAGGAGTGTCAATATTGACAGCACAAACAAATGCATTTAATGCATACAAACAAAATAGTGTAACGACTGCCTCGCCTGGTGAATTGACATTAATGTTATATAACGGTTGTCTTAAGTTTTTAGGAAAAGCGAAAGTGGCTATTACGGAAAAGGATATAGAAGAAAAAAACTATAATATCCAACGTGCTCAAGCAATTATCGCTGAACTAATGTCCACATTAAATATGGATATTGAAATTTCAAAACAAATGTTGCCATTATATGAATATATGAACCGTCGTCTGGTGGAGGCGAATATTCAAAGTGATGTTGCCATCATTGAAGAAGTGGAAGGCTTGGTAACAGAATTCCGTGACACATGGAAAGAAGTCATCAAAATTACGCGCCAACAGCAATATGGCAGCGCACAGCAAGTTTAATACAGTTACTATTATCTTAAACGCCATGGAGAAGGTATTACGCCTTTTCCATGGCGTTTTTCTAATGAAATCGGCCGGCCGTGTTACCGAAGAATGGATGCAATCTATCGAATGTCGAAAAGGGTGCTCTTTCTGTCTAAACAGTATGAAGAAAATCAACAAGTTAAGAAGAATAAAGTACAAAAATGAAGAACCAATAATTTAATTATTTTGAAAATATAGACATAAGAAGTGTATACGGTTACAATGAAGAAGGAGAGTAAAGTAGACGAAAAGATAGGGTCGAATAGACCTAAATTCTATTTTATTCAGTACTAGCTATTTAAAATGCATCACGGTTAGACACCCCTGCAAGCGTAATTCCAGTATTACCCCCACACTTGCAGAAAAGCTATTCACCCTATGAACAGCGGCTTTTCACCCCTAATAGCTAGAGCGAAAAGATCTACTTCATTTTTTTACTTCAGCATCATCATAGAAAGCAATTTAATCGACCTCATGTTTCAGCATAGAATACATCGAGAGTGACAGAAAAAAATATCTCATAATCAGCATTCAGCAGCGAAGAGTACGATAGACGTTTGTCGTATTACTAGTTCCTTATGCTTATTTGACTTTGTCTTAAAGTAGGCGAATTTTGTTTGCGAAATGTCCTCTTTAAGGAGGTGAGGGATAAATGAAGAGGGATAAAAAGTGAAATCCTCAAGTAAATCGTCCGGGAAGACACCATACTTGAGGATTTAGCCAGCAGGAGTATACCTGCTATATTGTAAGTATACTCCTTTTATTCAAGATTTAGTAGAAATTATACTTGGAGGGAGTAGAAAATATGAAAAAGAAGGTAGAGTTTCAAATAACGGAGGAGACGAAGAAAATCTCTCCATTTCGTGAAAAAGGGACGGGGGAGCTGCATTCAATCGTTCTTCACGGCAATGATTTTCTCCATCTTCCGGCACCTCCCTATGAAATTGTCGATTATAATTTACGGAGATTTGGTTCAAGCCTGCGAGGGGCAAAGGATAGTGCGAAGGAGATTTTAGGGACGTCCAGCATGTTTCCAGTAGCATTGGGAAAAGAAAATGAATGGATTTGGTTTATGACCGAAGCAATGAAAAATGAGCAGTGTACTTGGTTTGCGCTGCATCATGTGAATAAGTTGATTCCGGTTGATAAGGAGAGGACAAAAGTTCTTTTGTATTGCGGATATGAGGAAGAGATCCATATCTCCGCATGTTCTCTGAACAACCGTAGGAACAGGGGCCACCTTTTTCAATCAAAACTGCTGCAAAACACTTATCCTCATCCTTTTTTATACAGCTCACCAACAGAAAATTTTGGAATGGTTAGTGAAGGTGATTCGGTACAATATGAGGTGAAAAAGCCAAATCCTGATGAAAAACAAAAGTAATTTTTTATTTTATAAATAGTATTCAATATGTACTTACCCATGCCTTTTCGAAAAGCATGGGTTTTCCTGCTGCCTGTATACTTCCATGCCTTCTTTTATAAAATTATTTTTAAATAGTTAAGAGAATATTAGACGATAATTTACTAAAATTTGTCGTATAATGGGCGATATAAGAGGGTAAACAAAAAGCTTGTTCATCAGCTGGGGGTGTTAGAATGATATTTAAAAGAAAAGAAGGGTTCCGCTTTTCGTTCGGTGAGCCGATTGAAGCTGGTTTTGTCGTGATGATTGATGGGAAACCAGTAGGAGCCGGAGAGAGCCGCCTGGCGTGTAAAGTGCTTGATGTCAGTCCTCGGGGCATGAAGATGATGACGGAAGTGGACCTAAGTAACTATATAAATAGAATACTACAGTTAGAGGTTTCTTTTATTCTCGATAATGTCGAAATTCGCGGAATCGGAGAAATTGTTTGGAGTAAAAAGTTTGGAAGCGGGTATCAATATGGTATAGTCTTTTATAATCAGCCAGGGGTCGAATCATTGATCATCAGTGAGCTGAAAGCAAGGCGGCGTAAAGAGATGCTTGGGTCAAAAAGTCAGGGATAATTTTTGAAAGATTTTTTTGGTTCAGCAGGATTTTACGGTTCGATATCGAATTAAGTAGTATAGCCGTATTGAAGGAGGAGTTTACATGCTAAAGTTTAACATTCGTGGTGAAAACATTGAGGTAACTCCAGCGATTCGCGAGTATGTGGAGACGAAAGTCGAGAAGGTCGAACGCTATTTTAATGAAGAGATGGATGCGACAGCAAACGTCAATTTAAAGGTCTACAATGATAAGCAGACGAAAGTAGAAGTAACAATTCCGATGAAAAATGTGACGCTTCGTGCAGAAGAACGTCATAACGATATGTATGCTGCAATCGACCTTATCGTAGACAAATTAGAGCGTCAGATCCGCAAACATAAAACAAAGGTAAATCGTAAATTCCGTGAACGTGAAGGGGCAGGCACTTACTTTGCCAATGTAGCATTGGCTGAACCGGAAACAGAGACGGATGAAGAGTACCAAATCGTGCGTACGAAACAATTTAACTTAAAACCAATGGACCAAGAAGAAGCGATTCTTCAAATGAATATGTTGGGGCATGATTTTTATATCTTCACAGATGCCGAAACAGACGGCACAAACATCGTCTATAAACGAAGAGACGGAAAATATGGCTTAATCGAAACAGAAATCAACTAATATAATAGGCGCCCGCCTTCCAAATTATTGGAAAGGCGGGCGCTTTTCATTGGTAAAAAGAAGAGAGCTATAGTTTTGAAATAAAGTGTAGATGTTTATAAAAAATGCGGATTTTAAAATAAAGCCGCAGCGTTTAGTAAGAAGTTTGTTTACAATCCTGTGTTGATATACAGAACTTTATATTTCACAAGCAGGCCGGTTTGCAGGATAAAAACTGTCAGTAGAACGTGAGATGTCCAGATGCTTTTAATGAAATTATTTCTTCGGTTTTTCACATGTGGATGTTTATCCTGGTGAGTCAACGGATGCTCAGAAGATAACAGTTATCCCTTTTAATAAGGAAAGAGTGGCATAGGTCATTAAAAGTACACCGTTAAACAAATGGTAGCGGTTATGCATTCTCCACTAAAGGGGGAGGGGTTGGAATTTCAATACAGCTTGGTCGTATCCTACCGATGCCGCATCGAAGCTGGTGTTTTAAGTTCGACAGATTCTGCCTACCTCGGACCGGCTCTACTAAAATTCAATATTCAGGTAAAGCTCCTCGAGATTACTTTGTTAGAAAAATGGAATGAAAAATGAACATTTTGATTTTTTATCATAAATAGCTACAATTTGGAAAGGGGGATGATAAACGATGAGCTTAAACAAACATATTACTTATAATGGAGTTAACGCACGTTCTTTATATCAAACACCAGGAGGCAGGGTATTCACCTCATTAGAGGAACTCAATCAAGAGTATGACATCGATGCAAGTGTACCTGATTTCAACTCAATAGGAGAATGGTTTGCAAGGGAGAGTGCTAAAGCACGGGAGGAACTGCAGTGCACGCTGGACATCCCGTATGGCCCTACAAGAGCTGAAAGATTAGATGTTTTTCACGGTGAGCCGGGAGGACCGGTCGTGGTGTTCATCCACGGTGGTTATTGGAGGATGCTGACAAGCAAAGAATTTAGCTTCGTCGCGCGAGGACTTGCTGCGCAGGGTGCTACGGTTGTAATCCCTACGTACGCCTTATGCCCAGCCGTTACAATCGATGAGATTGTCCGGCAGCATCGTGCAGCTATTACGTGGACGTACAATCATGCTACAGAATTCGGAGCAGACCCTCAAAAATTAGTTGTCACAGGTCACTCTGCAGGTGCCCATGGTGTTGCAATGGTACTCGCAACCGATTGGGAAAATGAGTATGGATTACCGGCGGATATAATACGTGGTGCCTGTGCGATTAGCGGACTATTTGATCTTCAGCCCTTACCATATACATTTGTGCAGCCTTTTCTTCAGCTTACTTGGGATCAGGTTTTACGTAATAGTCCGATTCTCAATTTACCAAAATCTGCTCCGCCATTGTTAGTAACAAGAGGCGGGAAGCAGACTTCCGAGTTTCTGCGTCAGTCGGACGACTTCTACACTGCATGGCAATCATCTGGTCTTCCAGGTGAGTATTGGATTCAACCTGAGCGCAATCACTTTGATGAGTTGTTTCCACTCACTGAACTTGACAGTGAACTTACCAAGAAAATTATTAAACTAGCTATCGGTTGAATTGTATAGAGATAAAGAGGGATTTAATGAATAGATGATAGATCCGTTTTTTTATGAAAATAAATATAGCCTCCAATAAAAAGGAAGCGATTATCAGAAAATCAGTAAACTTCTTTATATAGGTCTTATAATTAACTAAAATGGAAACCTCCCTTTTGATCAATCTTTTACAAAATGGAGGTTTTGTATTGGCTGTTAAATAAAGAGTGACTAGCCATTCCTTCTTCATGAAAAAAGCCTCCTAGTATAGAATGATTTGCTAACTTGATAATATTTTATCTTTTCAGAAAAATGTACGTCTAATATTACTATTTTTATAGTAGATAGTAACAAAAGGAAAATATCGATATAAATCCTAATATGTAGTTAGCACTATTTTGAAGAGGAGGCAGTTTGAGATTTTCCCTATCAAATACGAGTGTCAGTTTGCACCACCATACTAGTAAATGATAAAATGGAAGTTGATACTAAACGGGAAGTGAACAATACATGCTAAACATCTTAAATAAAATGTTTGATTTCAATAAAAAAGAAGTAAAACGTCTTGAGAAAGAAGCAGAACAGGTAGAGGCATTAGCAAGCCAAATGGCTGGACTTTCTGATGAGCAGCTTCAAGCGAAGACACCTGAGTTGAAAAAACGCTATGAAAATGGCGAGTCACTGGACAACTTACTGCCGGAAGCATTTGCTGTAGCACGAGAGGCAGCGAAGCGCGTATTAGGATTATATCCATACAAAGTACAGATCATGGGTGCTGCTGCACTGCATGACGGCAATATCGCAGAGATGAAGACAGGGGAAGGTAAAACGCTGACAGCAACGATGGCGGTTTACTTGAACGCCCTTACTGGTAAAGGTGTCCATGTAGTAACAGTCAATGAATATTTAGCGACACGTGATGCGACGGAGATGGGTGAGCTGTATAACTGGCTTGGTCTAACGGTCGGTCTAAATTTAAACAGCCTTGATAAGAGCGGGAAACGCGAGGCATATGCAGCCGATATCACATATTCTACGAACAATGAGCTAGGGTTCGATTATTTACGTGACAATATGGTCCTTTATAAAGAAGATAAAGTACAGCGCCCGCTTCACTATGCCGTAATTGATGAGGTTGACTCCATTTTAATCGATGAAGCGCGTACACCATTAATCATTTCTGGACAGGCAGGAAAGACAGCCCAGCTGTATGTTCAGTCAAATGCATTTGTCCGGATGTTAAAGGCTGAAGAAGATTACAACTATGATGAGTCATCAAAGGGCGTTACACTGACAGAAGCGGGAATTGAAAAGGCAGAGCGTGCATTCGGTATTGATAACCTGTTTGATTTGACACATGTTCGTTTAAACCATGCGATTAACCAATCATTAAAGGCGCATGTATCTATGCATAAAGATGTGGACTATGTTGTCCAAGAGGGAGAGGTAGTTATCGTTGACGGCTTTACGGGCCGTTTAATGAAGGGCCGCCGCTATTCAGATGGTCTTCACCAGGCAATCGAGGCGAAGGAAGGTCTGGATATTCAAAATGAATCGATGACAATGGCAACGATCACGTTCCAAAACTACTTCCGTATGTATGAAAAGCTTGCAGGTATGACAGGTACTGCGAAAACGGAAGAAGAAGAATTCCGTAACATTTACAACATGCAGGTTATCGCAATTCCAACGAATAAGCCAATTGCGCGTGATGATAAGCCGGATCTGATTTATGCGACAATGCAAGGGAAGTTTGAGGCAGTCGCAAAGGATATCGCTGAGCGCCACCGCAACGGCCAGCCGGTGCTTGTTGGGACAGTAGCGATTGAAACATCGGAAATCATTTCGAAATTGCTGACAAAATATAAAATTCCGCATAATGTACTGAATGCGAAAAACCATGAGCGTGAGGCAGAAATCATTGCGAATGCTGGTAACAAAGGCGCGGTGACAATTGCGACAAACATGGCAGGCCGTGGTACAGATATCAAGCCGGGCGAGGGTGTATTAGATATTGGCGGTCTCGCGGTAATCGGTACAGAGCGTCATGAATCCCGTCGTATTGATAACCAGCTGCGTGGTCGTTCTGGTCGTCAAGGGAACGCCGGTGTGACACAGTTCTATCTATCATTAGAAGATGATCTGATGCGCCGTTTCGGTTCCGAGAACATGAAAAATATGATGACGAAGCTAGGGATGGATGATTCTCAGCCGATCCAGTCGAAGATGGTATCCCGTGCGGTTGAATCAGCCCAAAAACGTGTTGAAGGAAATAACTTCGATGCTCGTAAACGTCTTCTGCAATATGACGATGTACTTCGCCAGCAGCGTGAAGTGATTTATAAAGAGCGTGAAGAGGTACTGGAAACAGAGAACATGCGGGCTCTAGTAGAAAATATGATTTATGAGTCGATTGAAAATGCCGTATCGCTTCATACGCAGGGCGAACAAACAGATTGGAACTTGCAGGCACTGATTGACTACGTTTCAGCACATTTACTGGACGAAGGCGATCTGCAGGTTGCTGACTTTGAAGGGCTGTCTGCAGAACAGATTACTGATGTGATCAAAAAAGCAGTTATCGCTCGTTACGATGAAAAAGAGGAAGCGTTAACGCCTGAGCGCATGCGTGAATTTGAAAAGGTTATTCTGCTGCGTGCGATTGATTCAAAATGGATTGATCATATCGATGCGATGGACCAGCTTCGCCAAGGGATTCACCTTCGTGCATACGGCCAAAACGATCCACTCCGCGAGTACCAGCAGGAAGGATTCGCTATGTTCGAGGATATGGTGGCCTCTATTCGTGAAGACGTAACGAAATATGCGATGAAGGCAGAAATCCGCAATAACCTGCAGCGTGAAGAAGTAGCAAAAGGGCAGGCGGTAAACCCGAAAGAAGAGGGCAGCACCAAGCCGAAGAAGATGCCGGTGCGCAAGGCTGATACAATCGGACGTAACGATCCATGTCCATGCGGCAGCGGAAAGAAATATAAAAACTGTCATGGGGTAACTGAGTAGGTACATTCGTTATAAGAATTACTCAAGCGTCCATGCGACCATTTTCTATAACATTTTGTGACCGAGACTGCCTAATATAGGCAGTCCGGTTTTTGCTTGATGGATTGATCTATCACCTGAAAAATGAGAACATCTTTTTCAGCCTTCTGATTCTAGGAGGAGTAATATTTTCTAAAACACAGGTTGGAGGATTTATAAATGATTGAATTAGCAGAAGCAAGAAATATCCTGGAAATTACAGCTACGAAACTAGCGGACTTCAGGGGGTCTCTTTGACTTAGAAAACAAGGAGGCAAGGATTCAAGAACTTGATGAAATGATGCTTATGCCGGATTTCTGGAATGACCAGCAGGGAGCACAGACAATCATCAATGAAGCAAATGGCATTAAAGCGATTGTGAATGAGTATAACGATTTATTATCAACACAGGAAAATCTTGAAATGACGTTGGAACTGCTAAAGGAAGAGCCTGATGCGGATCTGCAGGAGGAACTTGGCTCTGAGCTGGAACAGTTTGAAGCAAAAATGGCTGACTTTGAGCTGCAGATGCTGTTATCGGAACCTTACGATAAAAACAATGCAATCCTCGAATTGCATCCGGGTGCAGGTGGTACAGAGTCACAGGACTGGGGCTCAATGCTATTACGTATGTATACACGCTGGGCTGAGAAACGCGGCTTCAAGGTCGAAACGCTTGATTATTTGCCTGGTGATGAGGCGGGAATCAAGTCGGTGACGCTGAAAATTTCCGGCCATAATGCTTATGGCTATTTGAAGGCGGAAAAAGGTGTACACCGATTAGTCCGCATCTCTCCATTTGATTCATCGGGGCGCCGTCATACCTCATTCGTATCTTGTGACATCATGCCGGAGTTCAATGACGAAATTGAAATTGAAGTACGCACAGAAGATTTGAAAATCGATACGTACCGTGCAACAGGTGCTGGTGGACAGCATATTAATACGACAGATTCAGCCGTCCGTATTACTCATATTCCGACAGGAGTTGTAGTGCAGTGCCAGTCAGAGCGCTCTCAGATCAAAAACCGTGAGAGTGCAATGAAAATGCTGAAAGCAAAGCTGTATCAATTGGAAATTGAGAAGCAAGAACAACAGCTTGCTGAAATCCGTGGAGAGCAAAAGGAAATCGGCTGGGGCTCACAAATTCGTTCGTATGTCTTCCACCCATACTCTATGGTGAAGGACCACCGTACAAATGAAGAGACAGGTAACACAGGTGCTGTTATGGATGGAGATTTAGACGCATTCATTAATGCTTACCTCCGTTCTCGTATCGCTAAATAATAAATGAATCGCCTAGACGCAGAAATAGCGGCTGGGCGATTTTTTTGCCTGTAAAAGATAGCAGGAGAGGATGAAGCAATTTGTGCTTGCAACTTTGAACCGAGCATGTAAAATAATGATTAGAACATTTGTTCGTTTTGGAGGAGTGGAAATGGTACAAATACCACCGGCTGTTGCTCGCTATTTTGAAGCAGCTATTTATTTGCCGATGCTGCTCATTGTATTGGAAAAGGATTATATGCTGCTGGAACAAGGTGAATTTAAATTGAAGGGTCCATACCTTCATTTAGTTCAAAAAACAAGTGAACAAATAGCGAAGGATCTGAAAAAAGCAAAGGCGTATTTGAGGGAGCATGATTTATCAGTTGTACGCATGGGTCGTGATGATTTATTCACAGAATATCAATTTCGTTATGTAAGGACTACTGTTGTGCGACGATATTCAAATATACGCCTTCGCAACCAAAGTGAAAAGCTATTGAAATTCTATCTTTATCAGGCGGTTAAAACGGTGGATTGAATCGGTTCCAATGTTTGTATACAGCCTTGAATAGCATGGAAGATGTGACATACTGGTTGTTAAAAGATGAGATTAATACAGGTAATTCAACTTCTATGCTGTCTCTAAAGGTGATGGTTACATGTGTTTTGTGGTTCACGATACTGGTCACTGCATTATAAGCGATCCAAGCATTGTGTTCAGACTTCGGTGAAAAGAGAGGGAACATGATGTAAGGCTGTCGGTTGATATCAACGCCTACTACAACGGGGAGTTTGTGCTTATTCCCGGTGAGGAACTGTTTCGTACGTTCGGCTGCTGTGCGATAACTGCTTCCCATATCTTTACAGGCTGTATCGACTAGCTTTAAAGATTTCTTTGGTACATGGAATGTTCCTTTTTTCTCGTAAACGATCGTATGATTTTTCTGTCCGTGGCGGACAGACTGCAGCATATATGTGTCACTCGTGATGGCATATTCGTTAATGAATTCTTCTGGAAGGTTCAACTGTAATTCCTCCTATGCATTTTATTCAAGCATGGTATCGTACCATTGTTGAGATTACGGGGAGTGTCTTTTTACATATGTCACTGGGCAGTTCTCTATCTATCTTGTTTTTGTTCCATAGAGAAGAAAATTCAACAATATTCGATAACATGGCCTGTATGTATAATGATACTTATTAATAGTGCAAAATCAATAGAAAAAGAGAAAAAAATGGATAAAAATGTTCAATATTCAGAAAATATTGCAAACTCTCATACCTTTTTGTATAATAACGAAAAGGGTATTGGGGTGATATCGATGGATAAATATTATTCGTATACGGATTTTCTGCGAGCAGTAGGGCAGTACCCGCAAGAAACAGAAAGTGAAAAGCTGTTGAACGATATTTATTTGGATTTATTTTTAGGTAGACTGCAGCGATTGCAGCGTATTGACCAGTTAAAGAAACTCATCGATATGTCATTAGACCAAAGGAACGAACAGGCTTTTTATAAGTATGCCCAGGAATTTTGCGGATTACAGAAAGAGATAAACGAATAGAGTGACCATCGTCACGGTACCCCGTGACGATTTTTTTATGGGAAAAATTCTGATTTCATCCTTTAGAACACCTATAGTGACTAATTTACTATTTAGATAGAAGTATGAGCAACGAAGCGTCCTGCTTCGTATCGTTTAGGTTCCCTTTCACTTAAAAAGATAGACTGGCCTGTTATTATATTTGTTCTCTTCTCTTAGAATATATGTTCGCTTATTGTTCGATTATTGAAAACGGGTATGGTAAGATGAACGTATGAATATTGGAGAAAGGGCGACTGCAAATGAACGAAAAATTTGAAATACAGTCCCACTATCAACCGAGCGGAGATCAGCCGGCAGCAATTGTCGAGCTGGTAAAAGGCGTAAAGGAAGGAAAACGTCATCAAACATTGCTCGGTGCAACAGGTACAGGGAAGACGTTTACGATTTCAAACGTCATTAAAGAGATAAATAAACCAACATTGGTCATGGCGCACAATAAAACATTGGCCGGCCAGCTTTACAGTGAGTTTAAAGAGTTCTTCCCCGACAATGCGGTTGAGTATTTTGTCAGCTACTACGACTACTTCCAGCCGGAAGCCTATGTCCCGCAAACGGATACCTATATCGAGAAAGATTCGAGCATCAATGATGAAATCGATAAGCTTCGGCACTCCGCGACATCTGCTCTATTCGAGAGGAAGGATGTTATCGTTATTGCCTCTGTGTCCTGCATTTACGGTTTAGGTTCCCCGGAAGAATACCGGGAGATGCTTGTCTCGATTCGTACAGGAATGGAAATAGAACGCAATCAATTATTAAGACGCCTGATCGATGTGCAGTATGAACGCAATGACATCAATTTTACACGCGGGACATTCCGTGTGCGCGGGGACGTAGTGGAAATCTTCCCAGCTTCTCGAGATGAACGATGCATTCGTGTGGAATTCTTCGGTGATGAAATTGATCGTATCCGTGAAGTGGATGCACTGACAGGGGAAGTACTTGGCGAGCGCGAACACGTAGCAATTTTCCCTGCTTCCCACTTCGTAACGCGTGAAGAGAAGATGGTACAGGCAATTGAAAGAATTGAAAAGGAGCTGGAAGAACAGCTCGAAAAATTCCGTGCAGAAGGCAAGCTATTAGAAGCACAGCGCCTCGAGCAGCGCACGAACTACGATCTAGAAATGATGCGTGAAATGGGCTTCTGTTCGGGTATTGAAAACTATTCCCGTCATTTAACATTACGTGAGAAAGGTTCGACACCGTATACATTGCTTGACTACTTCCCAGAGGATTTCCTTCTTGTAGTCGATGAAAGCCATGTCACATTGCCGCAGGTGCGCGGGATGTATAATGGTGACCAGGCACGTAAACAGGTACTAGTCGATCATGGCTTCCGTCTCCCCTCAGCACTTGATAACCGCCCGCTGAAATTTGAAGAGTTTCAATCAAAAGTGTCGCAGGCGATTTATGTTTCGGCAACTCCGGGGCCATTTGAGCTGGAGCATACACCTGAGATGGTCGAGCAAATTATTCGTCCGACAGGTCTTCTTGATCCAACGATTGATATTCGTCCGATCGAGGGGCAAATTGACGATTTAATCGATGAAATTCAGGAGCGTATAAGACGTAACGAGCGTGTCCTTGTCACGACGCTGACGAAGAAAATGTCTGAGGATTTAACGGATTACTTGAAGCAAATGGGCTTAAAAGTGGAATACTTGCACTCAGAAGTCAAAACGCTGGAGCGGATTGAAATCATCCGGGAGCTGCGGAAGGGGACACACGATGTTCTCATTGGAATTAACCTGCTGCGGGAAGGGCTGGACATTCCGGAAGTGTCGCTTGTCGCAATTTTAGATGCTGATAAAGAAGGGTTCCTGCGTTCGGAGCGCTCGTTGATTCAAACGATTGGACGTGCCGCGCGTAACTCGAATGGTCATGTCATTATGTATGCAAACAACATGACAGATTCCATGAAGAAGGCGATCGATGAAACGAAGCGCCGCCGTTCCATCCAGGAAGCTTACAACGAAGAGCATGGCATTGAACCGAAAACAATTATTAAGAAAATTCCTGAGGTTATCCGTGCAACACAGGCGGCAGAAGAAGAAGCAACATATGTAACAAAAGTAACAAAAGGCAAGAAGCTGACAAAGGCGGAAATCGACAAGCTTGTTGAGACGCTTGAGCAGGAAATGAAGGAAGCTTCGAGAGCGCTTGATTTCGAACGAGCTGCGGAACTTCGAGATACTATTTTTGAACTGAAGGCAGAAAGGTGACGTAACGTGAAAAATACAGAAATCGTTGTACAAGGTGCAAGAGCACATAATCTAAAAAATATTAATGTGACGATTCCACGCGACCAACTGGTTGTACTAACCGGCTTGTCGGGTTCTGGAAAGTCTTCACTTGCTTTTGATACGATTTATGCAGAAGGGCAGCGGCGCTATGTGGAAAGTTTATCTGCGTATGCACGTCAATTCCTTGGGCAGATGGACAAGCCGGATGTCGATACGATTGAGGGACTGTCGCCGGCTATTTCGATCGATCAGAAGACGACAAGTCGAAATCCACGTTCGACAGTTGGTACGGTAACGGAAATCTATGATTACCTGCGTTTATTATTTGCTCGCGTCGGTAAACCTGTCTGTCCAAACCATGGTATCGAAATCAGCTCTCAGACAATTGAGCAGATGGTAGACCGTTTACTTGAATACCCGGAGCGTACGAAAATGCAGCTGTTGGCCCCTATCGTAGAAGGGAAGAAAGGTTCGCATGTGAAGCTGCTGGATGATCTGAAGAAACAAGGCTATGTGCGTGTTCGCATAGATGGTGAGCTGCGCGATTTGGATGATCATATTGAGCTTGATAAAAATAAAAAGCATAACATTGAAGTCGTTGTCGATCGTGTTGTCATCAAAGAAGGTGTAGCGACTCGATTGAGCGACTCTCTTGAAGCGGCACTGCGTCTGGCTGATGGACGAGTACTTGTAGATGTAATGGAGCATGAGGAGCTGCTGTTCAGCGAGCACCATGCCTGCCCTCTCTGTGGTTTTTCCATTGGGGAATTAGAGCCGCGTATGTTCTCGTTTAACAGTCCGTTCGGTGCTTGTCCATCGTGTGATGGGCTTGGTATGAAAATGGTAGTAGACCCTGACTTAGTCATCCCGGATTGGGACCGGACACTTTTAGGGCATGCGATTGCCCCTTGGGAGCCGACAAGCTCGCAATATTACCCGGAGCTCTTAAAAGCAGTATGCAATCATTATGATATTCCAATGGATGTGCCTGTACGTGACCTTTCAAAAGAACAGATGAATATTATTTTAAAAGGTTCCGGCAAGGAGAAAATCCAGTTTACTTATACGAATGAGTACGGACGTACACGCTCCCAGATGATTGAGTTCGAAGGTGTGCTGAAAAATATTGAACGCCGATTTAAAGAAACAAGCTCTGATTATATACGTGAACAGATGGAGAAATATATGACAGAGCAGCCATGTCCGAGCTGTAAAGGGTACCGTTTAAAGCCGGAAACGCTTGCTGTCAAACTAGAAGGAAAACATATTGCAGAAGTAACGCATTATGCGATCAAGGAAGCACTTAGCTTTTTCGAAGAGCTGCATTTATCGGAAAAGGACCGTCAGATTGCGCATTTAATTTTACGTGAAATCGATGAACGACTCGGCTTCCTCGTAAATGTCGGCCTTGACTATCTGACACTATCCCGTGCAGCAGGTACGCTCTCTGGTGGAGAAGCCCAGCGTATCCGCTTAGCGACGCAGATCGGCTCCCGTCTGACAGGTGTTCTTTATATTCTGGATGAACCTTCCATTGGGCTCCATCAGCGTGACAATGACCGCTTGATCTCGACCCTTCAAAGCATGCGTGATCTTGGCAATACGTTAATTGTTGTCGAGCACGATGAAGATACGATGATGGCAGCCGATCACTTAATCGATGTTGGACCGGGTGCGGGTGTACATGGCGGTACTATCGTAGCGCAGGGAACACCAGAGGAAGTAATGGCCAATGATGCTTCGCTGACGGGACAATATTTGAGTGGAAAAAAATTCATCTCGCTGCCGACAGAACGACGTACATCTGATGGGCGGAAGCTGACAATCAAAGGTGCTGCGGAAAACAACCTGAAAAATGTAACGGTTGATGTGCCGCTCGGTATGTTCGTCGCTGTCACAGGTGTATCAGGATCGGGTAAGTCTACACTCGTCAATGAAATTCTATATAAAACGCTGGCTCAAAAATTGAACCGTGCGAAAAATAAACCAGGGGCTCATAAGTCAGTAGAAGGCCTCGAACAGCTTGAGAAAGTCATCGATGTGGACCAGTCGCCGATCGGCCGTACACCTCGTTCTAACCCTGCAACATATACAGGGGTGTTTGATGATATCCGCGATGTATTTGCATCGACAAATGAAGCAAAGGTAAGGGGCTATAAAAAAGGCCGCTTCAGCTTTAATGTAAAGGGTGGCCGCTGTGAAGCATGCCGCGGCGACGGGATTATCCAGATTGAAATGCATTTTCTTCCGGATGTGTACGTACCATGTGAAGTGTGTCATGGCAAACGGTATAATCGTGAAACGCTCGAGGTCCGGTATAAGGAAAAGAATATCGCTGATGTACTTGATATGACAATAGAGGATGCGGTGGTGTTCTTTGAGAACATTCCGAAGATCAAGCGGAAGCTTCAGACGATTGTAGATGTCGGCCTTGGTTATATGAAACTTGGACAACCAGCGACGACACTGTCCGGTGGAGAAGCGCAGCGTGTGAAGCTGGCGTCTGAGCTGCACCGACGTTCGACGGGGAAATCTTTCTATATATTAGATGAACCAACAACTGGTCTTCATGCAGATGACATTGCCCGTCTGCTGAAAGTATTGCAGCGGCTTGTTGAAAACGGCGAAACAGTGCTGGTTATTGAACATAACCTGGATGTCATCAAAATAGCTGACCACATTATCGATCTCGGTCCAGAAGGCGGAGATAAAGGCGGTACTATTGTTGCGACAGGTACTCCTGAAGATATTTCCAATGTAAAAGAAAGCTATACAGGCCGTTATTTGAAGCCGGTATTAGAACGGGACCGCAAACGTATGGAAGAAGTCATTGAAAAGGCAAAAGCAAAATAACAGAGCGCAAACGAAACTTTTTCGCCTCCCACGTCGTATAATAACCTATATGACGAAAGGGAGGCTTTTTTGATGGATGAACGTAAACGTATATTGAAACTAGTGGAAGCCGGTACGATTTCAGCTGAAGAAGCAATAGAATTACTGGAAGCATTATCACAGCAAAAAGAACCTACTCAGTCTACAGCACCTTCTGTGTATACGACACCGGAGCAAACAACAACTAATAAAGAACCCGAATTCGTATTTGAGGAAGAGAAGAAACGTAAAACAACAGGATTTGAAGATTTATTCAGCAAACTTGGTAATAAAGATTTAAATAGAAAAGTGGACGAGCTTATGCAGGAGCTCCGTCACGATTTATCAGAATTCAGCGGTCGTATGATGACGATGATGAATACGACACTTTCGAAAGTGAAGGATTTTGATGTAGAATTCCCATTTGGAGAAAAGGTAGAGTTTAGCAAATCATATGCATTTAATGCAGATGAGGTGCGGGGCTTTGAAATCGATATCCCAAATGGACGTGTCACAGTTGAAAGAGGATCGGCAGAGCCAAATGTGCTGATCGAAGCGCTTGTAAAAACGCAGAAAAAAGAAACAGAGTATGATACGATCGAGGAGTTTACAGATGGATTTGTTGAGTTAAAGGATGGCAAGATTGAAGTGGCAACACAGTCGAAATTGTCCCATGTTGCACTTAACATCGTTTTACCTGAAAAACAATATGATGTATTTATCATACGTTTACTAAACGGCGGTATTACAGTGAATGACGCTGAAGCAAAGCTGTTAAAAGTGAAAACGTATAATGGTACGGTGAAGGCAGAGAATGTTGTATTTGATCATGCGAACCTTCAATCAGCAAATGGAGCCATTGAGGCGCGCGGCATTCAAGGTGATGACATTGAGGCAGAAACGGCGAATGGACGTATTTATATCGATGGAGATGTAAAAGAAGTAGAAGCAGAGTCTGTGAATGGACATGTGGTGGTAACCACTACTTCAAACAAGGCATATAAAGTAAAAGCTCGTACAGTGGCGGGTTCTGTTGAACTATACATCCCGAAAGATGTAGCATTAGATGGCCAGGTAACATCGAATTTAGGCCGTACAGATGTCGGGTTGACAGATGTAGCTATTCGAACAGGAGAAGGGCAATTCCTTCAAAAAACATGCTACTTTAACAAAATGATAGAAGATGCACCAATGCTTAAGCTAGTAGGAGAATCAAGAACGGGATCAATCGTTGTCCGCTATACAACACAAGGTGAATAATGAAATGAAAGACATCGGAAATAATCTAGTTTCCGATGTCTTTTTGTTGAGAATATAAAAAAGGCAATCATATAGATTCTTCTAAATAGGAGTATAGTTAATGCTCATAACATGATAGATAGATGACAAAATCCTCAGAAAAGCAGTGCTGGTCTTTCTGTAGGAGGTGAAGAAGCAAGCAGGTTAAGCATTTTTTTGTCGATTTTTCTCCATTATTCTGTTTCAAGTTTTTGATATATAGTGATAAATTCAAAAAATGAGGAGGTTTGACAATTTGCCTAGAGAATTTATATATTAGAAGATCACTGGCAAGAATAATGCATAATTTTGTCTTATTCCCCTTATGAATGAAATGAAACTGTAATAAAATATGGGTTTTAAAGTGCTATAATATATGGCGGAGGAAAAAAACTAGATTTAAAAATTAGATTTAAAAACAATTAGGTGGTTTCGTTACATGATTCAAATGAAGAATGTCATAAAGAAGTACCCGAATGGTGTCGTAGCAGCAAATGGCATCACGGTGAATATAAAGCAAGGTGAATTTGTGTATGTGGTCGGTCCCAGCGGTGCAGGGAAATCAACGTTCATCAAATTGATGTACCGAGAGGAAAAGCCGACATCAGGAGAAGTAACTGTTAGTGGTATTAATTTGTCCACATTGAAAAATGGACGGGTACCGCATCTACGTCGTCAGCTAGGCGTTGTGTTCCAAGACTTTAAACTGTTACCTCGTTTAAGTGTCTATGAGAACGTCGCGTTTGCGATGGAGGTAATTGAAGAGCAGCCAAAGGAAATCCGCAAACGTGTGATGGAAGTGTTAGAGCTTGTTGGCTTAAAGCACAAAGTTCGAATGCTGCCGAGTGAATTATCCGGCGGTGAGCAGCAGCGTGTTTCAATTGCCCGTTCGATCGTCAACAATCCCAAAGTACTGATTGCCGATGAGCCAACAGGTAACTTGGACCCGGAGACATCTTGGGAGATTATGGAGATATTTGAGGAAATCAATCGCCAAGGCACAACAATTGTAATGGCGACACATAACCGTGAAATTGTTAACACAATCCGCAAACGCGTTATTGCCATTGAAGGCGGCATGATTGTACGCGATGAATACGGAGGTGACTACGGTTATGAAGGGTAGGACATTACGCAGGCATTTCCGCGAGAGTTTCAAATCGCTAGGTCGTAACGGATGGATGACATTCGCATCGATCAGCGCTGTGACAGTTACACTGCTACTGGTAGGCGTGTTCGCCATCATTATGATGAATTTAAACAAAGTGGCGGATGATCTTGAGAACGATGTAGAAATTCGTGTATTGATTGAAATTTTTAATGATGAAGCAGAAATGAAGGCTGAGGAAGAAAAGCTGATAGCACAGATTGAAAACTTGCCGGATGTAGCTGAGGTTGTTTATTCAGCAAAAGAGGATGAGCTGGAAGATCTGATTCATGATTTTGGAGACGAGCTAAGCTTATTTGAACAGAACAATCCATTGCACAATGTATTGTATGTAAAGGCGGCAGATCCACAGTCAACAGCTGATGTAGCCGCGCAGATTGAAAAGCTTGATCATACATATAAGGTATTGTATGGCGAAGGAAAAGTAGAAAAATTGTTTAGCTTTTTAAATATCAGCCGTAATATTGGGTTAGTGTTAATTCTAGGCTTACTGTTTACAGCGATGTTTTTAATCTCGAATACAATTCGGATTACAATTATTGCGCGTAAAGATGAAATTGAGATTATGAAATTAGTAGGGGCGACGAATTCATTCGTACGTATTCCATTCGTACTTGAGGGAATGTGGATTGGTTTATTAGGGTCTGTTATCCCAATTGTTGTCGTTTCTGTCGTGTATTACAATTTATATCATTCACTGGCTCCGCGTCTTGAAGGAAATATGCTGGAGCTGCTAAGCGTCACACCTCTTTTATACCAGGTGAATGCTTTACTAGTTTTGATCGGTCTATTAATCGGGATTTGGGGAAGCTTTATGTCAGTCCGCAAGTTTTTGAAAATTTAGCCATGTGAAGAGAAGGGAGCACCATCAAGTGAAAAAGGGAAATAAGAAGCCTTGGAAATCGGCCGCTATTTTCATGGCGTTGCTATTAATTGTTCAAGTACCTGCAGCTTATGCGACATCTTTGTCGGATTTACAGCAGGAACAAAAGAAGATTGATCAACAAAAAAATTCATTAAACAGTTCAATCACTGAAAAATCTTCTGAAATAAAAACAAATCAATCGAAGCAGGAGCAGTTAATGCAGCAAATTCAAACATTGAATGCTGAGATTGAAAAAACAAATGCTTCTATTACAGAAGTGAAGGCCAATATCGAAGCTGCAAACAAAGAGATCGCAGCTTTGGAAGAGGAAATTAAAGAATTACAGCAAAAAATTGATGAGCGCAACGCATTATTAGAAGAACGTGCACGTGCTATTCAATCAAATGGGTCAGTCAGCTATCTAGACGTATTACTTGGTGCTAATAGTTTTGTAGACTTCATCGACCGCTTTTCTGCAGTTAGTACATTGATGGACGCTGATCGTCAAATTATGCGTGATCAGCAAAATGACCAAGAAAAATTAGAAGAACAGAAGACAATTCTTCAAAATACGAAAAAGAAGCTAGAAGAAGATAAAGCGAAGCTGGAATCGTTAAAAGCTTCATTAGACTCGCAAAAAGTCGAAAAAAATAAATTAGTTGATGCGCTTGAAGCAGAACAGGCGAAATTGAAATCTGAGAAGGCTTTATTACAAGAGCAATATTCCGAAGCACTTGAGTTGAGTAAAGACGTAGAATCTCAAATTCAAAAAGAGCAAGCCCGTCTTGCCGAAATTGCACGCCAGGAAGCAGAACGCAAAAAGCAACAGCAGCAGCAGCAGCAAAGCTCAAACTCAGGTGGAGGCAGCAGTGTTTCAGGGAATGGTCCTGCCGTTTCAGCTGGCACATGGACAAAGCCTGCAAACGGGCGCTTAACGTCACCATTCGGCTGGCGTAATATCGGTGCCGGGCCTGAGTTCCACTACGGTGTGGATATTGCCAATTCAGCTGGTACACCGGTTGTAGCGGCTGCTGATGGCGTTGTGTCCTATGCAGCGCCATTATCAACTTATGGAAATGTCATTATGGTAACACACTCCATTAATGGACAAGTATGGACAACTGTTTATGCACATTTAAATGGCTTTAATGTAAGCAAAGGCCAAACAGTTTCAAAAGGCCAAACGATTGCACCAATGGGAAGTACAGGCCGCTCTACAGGGCCTCACCTTCACTTTGAAATTCATAACGGACCATGGAGCGGCTCTCGTAACAATGCGCTGAACCCATTACGTTATATTTCACTATAAAAAGAGCATTCAAACACGAATGCCCAGCCTATTCTTTCTATAACTGCTTTCTAACTTTTTAAAAAAGGGATGCCCGTTTTGCGGCATCCCCTTTTTTTTGTTAGACTAATAATGGAAAGAAACAGTCGTCCATTAAGAATGCAAAACGGAGGCGGACAATGAAAAAGAATATCGGGTTGTTTTTCATCCTGGCCCTAGTAGCCATCATGCTGGGGACATTCATTAATCAACAGCTCAAAAAGACTGAGGCAATTGCTCAAGTTGGCTACGAAGAAGATCTGACAAAGGAAGAAGGATTGCAAAAGGGAGCTATGGCACCTGATTTTACGCTGGAAACTTTGACAGGAGAAAAAGTAACGCTTTCTGATTTAAAAGGAAAGAAGGTTATTTTGAATTTCTGGGCAACGTGGTGTCCTCCTTGCCGGGCAGAAATGCCGCACTTACAGACCTATTATGAAGACTATGCAAAAAAGGATAACGTCGTGATCATTGCAGCCAATACAACGTATAATGATCAAGGAAAGGACAATATCCAGACATTTATCAAAAGCCTTGATCTTACATTCCCTATCCTGCTTATGCCAGATGACAGCATTATTAGATTGTATGAGGTGTTAACGATTCCTTCTACATTTATGATTGATACGGAAGGCAGACTACAGCACCAGATTATAGGACCGCTTGATACAGACGCCATTCGGGATTATGTGACAGAGTTAGATTAGGCCGGCGAGGTTCGACTTTTTATGTATGTTCTTATTAATCTATTCATATTCTTAGAATAGAGGTGAGAAGGATACCGAAAAGTCGACTTTTTTTGTTTTTAGCATTTACTGTCTTAGCCGTTACGATTTACACAGCAGTCCGGCATCAGTTTGTGTCGGTTGAAGGCACAAGCGAGCTTGAGGTAGTAGAGGAGCTATATTCATTGATTGAGGAGCAGTCGGTTTATGAGTTGGAAAGTGGGACGCTGGTAGAGGGGGCGCTGCGGGGCATGGCTTCAGCAATCGATGACCCTTACAGCACGTATTACTCGAAGGAAGAGGCAGCCATTCACAAGGCATCGCTCGCTGGAGAAAAAGTCGGTATAGGCATTGAAATGTCTGAAAAAAATGGCAAATTCCTCGTTATATCACCGGTAAAATCTTCGCCGGCCGAGAAGGCAGGAATTCGTCCCTATGATGAAATTGTTCAAATTAACGATGTTCGTCTCGATGGGAAAACGATGGGTGAAGTGATGAAGCTAATGCAGGGGAAAGCTGGCGAGGAAGTTTCGCTTGTTCTTTATCGTCCAAGCATAGAACGTCACATAACAGTAGTCGTGGAACGTGCGGAGATGAAAAATGAAACAGTTTTATCGGAAATAGTAGAAGTGGAAGGAGTAAAAATCGGCCATATCACGATTACGCTATTCGCTGAAAATACGATCGAGCAATGGCTTGAAGCTCTTACAAAGCTGATGGAGCAAGATATTAAAGGTCTTATTGTCGATGTCCGGGACAACCCAGGTGGTTACTTACATAGTGTAGCGGGCATCATTAGTACGCTTGGAGAACAAAACAAGACCTTTGCTTACATGCAGGATGCTAAGGGGCATATGGAGCCGGTAAGAACTGTGAAGGTGGAAGGTTTAGAAGAACTAAACAAGGCAGTACGCAAACTGCCGCTTGTAGTTTTACAAAACGAAGGATCAGCATCTGCAAGCGAAGTGTTTAGTGCTGCCATGCAAAGCTGGGGAACAGGTACACTTGTTGGTGCAACAAGTTTTGGGAAGGGGACTGTACAGGAATCGTGGAACCTGGCAAATGGCGGGCAGGTCAAGCTGTCTACAAATAAATGGCTGACACCGAAAGAGGCGTGGGTTCACGGGAAAGGTGTCAAACCAGATGTAGAGGCAGAGCAGCACCCGTTATTTGAGATTGAATTTGTACCATTAAGAGGCCGGTTTGAGGTAGGGGATTTCAGTGAAGAAGTAGCCTATGCGCAAAAGGTACTGTATGCATTTGGCTTCCAGATTGTAAGACAAGACGGCTATTTTGATGAAACGACTCAAGAGGCCATTGTAGATTTCCGGGAGCGCTATGATTTAGATGAGGGAGATGTACTTGATGAGTTATTCTTTGAAAAACTCCAAGAGCAAATTACAATATATAAGAGTAAAAAAGAAAACGATCTTCAGCTGCAGATGGCAGTCAGTTACTTGATGCATCAAGCAGGCCACTAAATTTGTATACGCAATAAACAATGCATTTGATACAATAGATGTAACTTCTTTCAGCAGAAGTCTCATCCTCTACAGGTAACGAGATAACGATAAGTTTAGGCAGCTTTTCAGTGGATGCCTAAACACCCGCTGAAAAAAGAAAGCCTCCGGCGGATGTCACGGATTTAAAAGATCCTTGAGGGGGTGTCAGCCTAGGTACGTCGCATTGACAACGGCTGACTGACCCACGTTCTTTGGATCTGAGCATAAAACTGAATCTGAGGACACGATTACACCGGGGCGTAATTGATTGAGTGAGAGACGGCAGGTGGAATTATGTACGCAACAATTTTAGTAGAATTACTTCAAGGAATCGGACGGTTTTTGATCAATCCTCTATTCTATTTAACAATTATGTTTGCTGTCCTTTTGGGCTATACACGTGTAAGAAGGGAAAGAAGGTTCTTTCATATTCGTGTTGCAAATGGCTGGTCTGAGCTGAAAAGCAGCTTGACTGGCGGGTTGTTAGTCTCACTGGTTCTCTCTCTTGTCATTGTGGCAGCAGGACTTGCAGTAACTCCTCAGTTTCTTCTTGTATTGAGCGTTATAACGATTGTCGGGATGATTTTGTATACCCTTCATCTTTTGTCTTCTGTTATCCTGATTACGGCAAGTTTTATGGTGCTTGTTGTTTTGAATCAGACAGACATGGCCTTTACCTTTATGGGCATTGAAGTGGATGGGGCTGTGTGGAATGATGCGAGCGTTGTTCCACTTTGTATCCTTGCGGGATTACTCGTAATGGTAGAAGGCTGGCTTATCCGGAAAAAAGGTGCTTATTTTGCCTCGCCCATTCTTGAAAAGACAAAGCGCGGCATGAAGGCGGTTGCTTATTTATCAAAGTCTGTTTGGTTACTGCCGTTATTATTGGTTGTACCAGGAGAAGGGATTTCTTCCTATGTACCATATTGGCCGCAGTTTACGCTTGGAGAAGAATCCTTCAGTCTTGTGCTGTTCCCGCTTGTCATTGGATTTCAACAGAAGGTCCGTAAGACATTGCCGATCTACTTTTATCCAAAGCTGGCAAGAACGGTCACATTACTTGGTGTGGCTATCACACTGGGAGGAATCACTGGGTATTTCATGAAGGAAGCGGCATTCATCATGCTGCTGGCGGGTTCGCTTATTCGTCTGCTCATTACACTGCAATATAAAATGCAGGAGCGTGCTGATGTTTATGCAGTTGCCCCAAGCTCTAATGGTGCCATGATTGCGGCAGTCCTACCGAATTCACCCGCAGAAAAAATGGGATTGGTTACAGGTGAAGTGATCAAGAAGGTAAACGGTCGTGAAGTGCAGACTGAACGTGAGTTATATGAGGCGCTGCAGGTAAATGCAGCCCATTGTAAAATTGAAGTGCTCGACCATCATCAGGAACTCCGGCTGACACAGCATGTTGTTCATAGTGATGATCATCATGGCATCGGCTTGTTGCTGGCAAGGTAGAGAGACATCTCCCGTTTTTTACGGGAGATGTTTTTTTATTGAGCAATTATAATAGTGGTGTGTTTCAACAAAGAGGGTAGAAGAAAAGGGGGAGGAAATTTAGCACAAATCCTTTGAAAACCTCTTTGTAATAAAAACGTCTATACTAAGGATGAAAACCAAGGCTATGAATGGGGAATATTAGTTGTTTTTGCATGAAAACGGGCTATAATCTTACTGAGAAACTTGAGTTAGCGGCAGCTGTTTTCTTATAAAAATTTAAGCTTGAGGTTTTTGAACTTCACTTTTGTATTATAATAATATCCAGAAATTAACGCTTTAAGAAATATAGATTTGAATTTGGGGTGGTTTATATGTTCGATTGGCTGACGGTTGAGAATATAGAAGAGATAGAAAAGTATTACCGGACATTGGGGCCACTTGTCGGCATACTGCTGCCTTTTATTGAAGCTTTTTTGCCCTTTTTGCCTCTATTTGTCATCGTGGTAGCGAATGTTAATGCTTTTGGGTTGTTTTGGGGATTTATCATATCGTGGATCGGTACCATTCTTGGTTCTTATGCGGTGTTTTTAATTGTTCGAAAGTATGGACAGCATCCGAGACTTCACTTTTTCACGCAGCGGAAACGGATTAAAAAGCTAATTAAATGGGTGGACATGAATGGGTTGAGCCCATTATTTGTCTTGCTGTGCTTTCCATTCACACCTTCCGTCCTCGTGAATATCGTAGCGGGGCTCTCTCACATCCATCGGCATTTTTATTTATTGGCTGTCATTATAGGAAAGCTAGTGATGATTTTTTCCATGAGCTTTGTTGGACAAGATATCACCGAGCTGCTTCATAATCCAGTTAAGCTAATCCTCTCTGTCATCGCTATTTTCCTGTTATGGGTCTTAGGAAAGGCAGTAGAAGTAAGATTGAACAAAAGGGTAGAGCGTGATTTGCGAAACCGCCATAAAAAGGAATGAAAGGCGAGCTTTTTCGGCATACACGAACATGTATTCTAAGGTACAATGGGTCTAATGAGTTTTAAGGGGGAATTACTGTGTCACTACGTATCATTTCAGGACGCGCAGGCACGGGGAAAACGACGTTCATTCATGAGGAAATCGTACAGGATTTAAAAAATAATCCACTCGGAAACCCGATTTTCCTTATTGTGCCTGATCAAGTATCCTTTACGACCGAGTTTGAGATGACAAATAATTATGATATACGAGGGATTATGCGGGCGCAGGTATTAACATTTAAGCGTCTGGCATGGTTCATTTTGCAGGAAACCGGAGGCATTGCGAAAGAACGAATCGACAGTTTTGGCTATCGCATGCTGCTCCGTAGAATACTAGAAGAACATAAAGAGGAGTTCAAGCTATTCAGACAAGCTGCTGGCAAACGGGGTTTTACACAGGAAGTGGAAATACTTCTGCGGGAATTCAGCCAGTATGATATTACAAGCGAGTCAATTGTGCCGCTTATTGAAGAGTTGGAACAAGCAAATGCCTCTCATACATTGATTGCAAAGATGAAGGATTTCCAAATTATCTTACGGGAACTGGAGGAGCGAATCGGTGACGGTTATGTCGACGGGGAAGGATTTTATCCGCTTCTTGTCGAGCAATTAAAAAATTCCTCCAGAATCCATGATGCCCATGTGTATATCGATGGCTTTGTACTGTTCACAAAGCGCGAGTTTGCCATTGTCCAGCAGCTGCTTGCTTTGGCAAAACGCGTTACAATTGTACTTCCTTTTGAATCACCATTGGATATACAAGATACAGATGCCCTGTTTTACCGCGCAGCAATGTCCTATGATAAATTACTTTCAGAAGCGATGCAGCTAGGAGTAGATATTGAGCCGCGTGTTCACCTAGAAAAGAGTTACCGTTTTGAGAATGAAGATTTAAAGCATATTGAGCAAAATTTTCATGCGCCTGTTCCATCAGTAACACAATCGCAGGGCTTCGTGCAGGTAATTGAAGGAACGAACCGACGGGCAGAAATACAGGCGATTGCCCGGGAAATAACAAGACTTGTGCAAGAAGAGGGAATGCATTACCGCGATATTGGTATCATGTATCGACAAGCCGACGTATACGACCCTATTATCGCCACAACATTTACACAATACGACATCCCATTTTTCTCCAATGAAAAGCGCCCTATGCTGCATCATCCACTGATTGAATTAACCCGGTCTGCTTTAGAAGTTGTCACATCAAACTGGCTGTATGAGCCGGTATTCCGCAGTGTGAAGACAGATTTATTCTTCCCAAAGGGGAGTAATATCCATGAGATGCGCGAAAATATGGATCAGCTTGAGAACTTCGTCATCGCTAAGGGTATTATCCGGGAACGCTGGAAGAAGGATGATTACTGGGAATATAGACGCTTCCGTACATTAGAAAAGCTAGGCTATGTGCAAAAAACTGCTGAGGAAAAAATGCAGCAGTTCCTGATAGAGATGCGGGATATCATTCGCACCCCGCTAGTTAAGCTGGAAAGCAAGCTGAAGAAGGCGGAAAATGGCCTCGCTATTGCTCAAGCAATCTATGAGTTTGTAGAAGGTCTGGAAGTTTATGAGAAACTAGATCGTTTAAAAGAACAAGAGCTTGAAAACGCTGAATATGAACAAGCAAACGAACATGACCAAGTCTGGGACGGCTGGGTGAATGTGCTCGATCAGTTTGTGCTGATGTTCGGAGATCAAAAAATCCCCCTTGAAGATGCCCTCCAATTGCTGGAAGAGGGATTTGATTCATTGAAGTTTTCCAGCATTCCACCGAGCATTGATGAAGTGACAGTTTCAACACTCGATGCTTCACGCTTTGATAACAAGAAGGCAATTTTTGTCATCGGGGTCAATGATGGTATATACCCTCAGCGTATAGATAAAGAAGGGCTTCTTAGCGATGCAGAGCGTGAGAATTTTGATGCGGTGCATTATGAGCTGGCACCAAATTCCAAAAGCAAGCTATTTCATGAAGCGTTTTTAATCTATCGGGCGATTTCCTCACCGACAGATCGGCTTTACTTGACGTTTGCTAGTGCTGATGAAGAAGGCAAAGGGCTTCTTCCTTCGCTTTACATCAGCCGGATGACCAAGCTGTTTGAAGGAATGCCTTACAACCGGGTGTTTATTGATCCGGTTGAGGAACTTAATCACCAGAATGCCATTCACTATTTACGTCATCCGTCTCCATCTATTGCCTATTTGACGATGCAATTAAAGTATGCGGATATTTTGAAGAAGCCGCTGGAACCGATTTGGGCGGCGCTCCAGGCATTTTATGATCGAGACCCTTATTGGAAATCCATTCTGCAGAAGGTTTCTAGGCCGATTTATGAGAAGAATGCAGCAGAAACGTTGACGAAGGAAAATACGGCAGGGTTATATGGGGACGAGCTGTCAGCTAGTGTCTCGCGTATTGAGAAATTCTACAGCTGTCCTTTTGCGCATTTTACAACATACGGTCTAGGGTTGGAAGAGCGCCAGCAGTACAAGCTGGAATCCTTTGCGATGGGAGATTTATTCCACGAAGCACTGCGCACTATTTTAACGACCGGGGATATGCCGCCAAAAACATATGGGGAGTGTTTGGAGAAGGCAAGAGATACAGTTAATCCGCTTGTTGCGGTATTTTCCTACAATATTTTAGACAGCACCTCCCGGTATATGTATATCAAGGAAAAGCTGATTCGTATTGTGGCACGGACATTATATGCATTGACACAGCAGGCCCAGTATTCGAAATTCAAGCCGATTGCTCATGAAAAGCCGTTCGGCAAGTTCGATCAGAAGTCAACGAAGGAAGAAGAAAAGCCGTTATCTGCTCTAGAGCTGCAGCTTCGCCATAATCGTAAAATGGTGCTGCGCGGACAAATAGACCGTATAGATGCCTATGATGATGGTGATAAGGTGCACCTGCGTGTAGTAGATTACAAATCATCTCGCCACATGGTTAGCTTAAACGAAGTGTATCATGGATTGTCCTTGCAGCTGCTCACTTATTTGGATGTGGCCCTGCGGAATGTCGATGAACTACTGCCAAATGAAAATAAGGAAGTACTCGTATCACCGGCAGGCATGCTATATGTGCATGTGCATGATCCGCTGCTTTCCTTCCAGGACCTTGTAGATGTGAATGTACAGGAGTTAAAACGCCTGGAAGAATACCGCATGTCCGGTTTAGTGACGACGAATGAAAAAGTGCTGACGGCTATGGATGAGACACTTGAAAATCGTGGAGATTCAAAGGTTATCAAGGTTGGGATGACAAAGAAGGACGGCTCATTTAAAAAGGGTTCCATTGTTATTGAGGATGAACTGTTACCGACACTGCAGCAGTTTGTTCTTGAAAAGCATAAAGAAGCAGGCAATGAAATTTTTGAAGGAAAGACATCAATTACACCGTACCGTCTACAACAAAAAACGGCTTGCGAGTATTGCAACTTTAAATCAGTTTGTCAATTCGATCCAAGCGATGGCTCTCAAGGGTATAGGGATTTACCAAAGCTTGAAAAGCAAGAAGTCATGCAGCAAATTCAGAAGGAGTGTGGTATAGATGGCTACGAGTGAAGCGCAAAAGACAAAATGGACTCCAGAACAGCAACTTGCGATTGATTCGAATGGCCGGGATATTCTAGTAGCTGCTGCAGCGGGTTCAGGGAAGACGGCCGTACTGATTGAACGATTAATTCAAAAAGTACTGGATAAGGATAATCCGGTCGATGTAGATCAATTACTTGTCGTGACGTTTACTAACGCATCGGCTGCTGAAATGCGCAGCCGTATGGCGGAGGCATTGGAAAAAGAAATTGCAAAGGCACCCGACAGCAGGTTTCTTCGCCGCCAGCTGAGCCTGATTGGAAAAGCTCAGATTTCTACCCTGCACTCTTTCTGTCTGACGATTTGCCGGCAGTATGCTTATATGATCGATTTAGACCCCGGCTTCCGTATTGCCAGTCAGGATGAAGTTTCACTGCTTCGGGATGATGTATTGATGAATGTGCTTGAACGCGCATATGGCGGGCTGGAGGAAACAATCAGCCTCGAAGAAATGTATAGACTTGTTGATAGTTTTACATCTGACCGAAGCGACCAGCAAATTGAACAGCTGGTGGATAAATTATATGAAATGTCACGTGTTCAGCCGGCACCGTATGAATGGTTAAAAGCGTTGCCGAATGCCTATGATATTCCAGCGGATACAAAGGTAGACGAGCTGTTTTTCATCGATGAAGTGAAAGCTGCATTAGTGAATGAAGTGATGATGGCTAAAAACCGCATTGATGAAATGAATTCCTATGCAAACGAGGCATATGGTCTCCAAAGCTATGTAAAGGTTATTGAGGCAGATAAAATGCTTCTGAATACACTGCTTCTTGCATTGCAAGAAGGAACATGGCAGGAAGTGTATGAGCTGCTTAGCAACCTAAAATGGGCGACGATGCCAAGGTTAGGTAAAAATGATGATTTCGATGAAGCAGCAAAGGAAAAGGCAATGAAGCTTCGTAACAGCGCGAAGGACATCATTACAAAAAAGATTAAGACACCTTACTTTTCACGTTCTCCTGAGCGGCTGCTAGAAGAAATGCGAATGATGAAGCCAATTATTGAAACGCTTGTTCATTTGACAATTGTTTATAGTGAAGCATTCAAAGCAGCTAAACTAGAAAAGGGCTTGGTAGACTTTTCAGACTTAGAGCATTATGCGCTGGAGATTTTGACGGATGAAGATAGAAATCCATCAACTGTAGCGAAGGATTTCCAAGAACGATTTAAAGAAGTGCTTGTCGATGAATATCAGGACGTGAACATGCTGCAGGAGACTATTCTCCAGCTTGTGAAAACAGGGGATACAGAAAACGGCAACATGTTTATGGTAGGAGACGTGAAACAGTCAATATATGCTTTCCGTCTTGCGGAGCCCCGCCTTTTCATGGACAAGTATAAACAGTTCCAGCTATCTACAGAGGATGATGTACAAACCGGATTGAAAATAGATTTAAATGCGAACTTCCGCAGTCGTAAGGAAGTATTAACTAGTACAAACCATGTATTTGAGCAGCTGATGGATGAAGCGGTTGGAGAAATAAATTATGACGAAAAAGCCGCATTGAAATTCAAGGCCAGCTATAACGAAAAGAATGTCCCAGTAGAGCTTGTTTTGCTGAACGGTGGGGATAACGTTTCGGACGCTGCTCCTTGGGACGGGGAAGAAGTAGATTTAGAGGCGGAAGAACTAGAAAGCTTACAAACCTCCCAGCAGGAGGCGCGTTATATGATTAGCCGCATCCAGCAGCTGGTAGAGGCGGAATATCCCGTATTCAATCCAAAAGACGGTACGACACGCCCCATTCGGTACAGTGATATTGTCATCCTCATGCGTTCAATGACATGGGCTTCGGAGCTGTCAGAAGAGTTTAAGGCGGCTGGTATACCGTTATATGCTGAATCGTCAAAAGGTTACTTTGATGCGCTCGAAGTGATGATTATGCTTAATTTACTAAAGGTAATCGACAACCCATACCAGGATATCCCGCTTGTGTCTGTCTTACGTGCACCGTTTATCGGTCTAACGGAAAACGAACTTGCGGAAATCCGCCTTGCAGAACGTAATGTGCCATTCTATCAGGCATTGAAAACTTATTTGCAGCAGGCAATGGGCAATATTCATCCAGAGACATTGAGAAAGCTTGAAAAGTTTTTGGAGCATCTTCGAACTTGGCGTGCCGAGGCACGAAGAGGTCCGTTAGCTGATTTAATCTGGGATATTTATTTAAAAACGAATTACTATGAAATGGTTGGAGCAATGGCAAACGGCAAGCAGCGTCAGGCGAATCTTCGTGCACTGCATGACCGTGCACTAGCTTATGAAAAAACGTCCTTCCGCGGACTGTTCCGGTTCCTGCGCTTCATCGACCGAATGAAGTCACGCGGGGATGATTTAGGAATCGCCAAATCGATCGGGGAAGCGGATAACGTAGTCCGGCTTGTGACAATTCACTCGTCCAAAGGATTAGAATTTCCGGTTGTGTTTGTCGCAGGTCTTGGGCGGCAGTTTAATATGATGGATTTCCACGGCTATTATTTATTTGATCAGGATTTTGGAATGGCAGTAAAGGCTGTCCATCCACAGGACCGGGTTATGTATACTTCCTTGCCATATTTAGCGCTGAAAAATAAGCGGGTAGCGAAAATGAAGGCTGAAGAAATGCGGATTCTTTATGTAGCAATGACCCGGGCGAAGGAAAAGCTGATTCTAGTCGGCTCTGTAAATGATTGGGACGATACGCTGAAAAAATGGAGCGAGGTTCAAGAGCTGCCGGAGGATGCCATATTGCCGAATCATATACGGGCAGGTGCTAAAAATTATCTGGATTGGATAGGTCCAGCAGTAGCGCGTCATGAGGATTTCAAACCTCTTCTTGTAGATGAGGAGGAAAGCGCTGAGGTCATTACAGACTTTTTGTGGAAAGTTGAGGTTGTTCCAAGCGGCCGCTATATCCAGAAAAAGCTTGGCGGGAAAGAAGATGACGAGGTGCTAATTGAGCAGCCTGAAGTAGATGAGGCGCTTGTTAATGAATTGACAAAGCGCTTTACGACAGTGTACCCGTATATGGAGGCTGTGAACAAAAAATCAAAGACCTCTGTTTCGGAAATTAAACGTTATGAAGCGATGCAGCGGGCAGAAGAACAAGACCCGCCATTTAACCTTTTGAAACAATCAAGCAAGGGACTCATCCGTAGACCGATGTTTATACAGGAAAAGAAATTATCGGGAACAGAAAGAGGAACCGTTGTGCATACAGTCATGCAGCATGTACCACAGCAAGGGTTTGAAAGCATTGAGCAGGCAAATATATTTTTAAATAGTTTAGTAGAACGCCAGCTTCTCCATCAGCGAGAAGCAGAGGCGATCGATATGGAAGATGTCATGAAATTCTTTGCATCATCTATCGGTGAACGATTCAAACAGGCAGTATTTATGCTTCGCGAAGTACCATTTACGCTGAGCCGGACAGACCGAGAAGGAGATGCACAAATTGTGCAGGGAATCATCGACTGCTTGTTTAAAGATCAAGATGGTCGCTGGGTGCTGCTGGATTATAAAACGGATCGGATTAGACCACCGTTTAACCAAGAACCGGCACTAACAAAAGAAATGCAGGATCGTTATAGCCTTCAGCTGGCTATTTATGAGGAAGCGATCCAGACAATCAATCAAATACAAATTGATGAGCGTCTTCTCTATCTTTACGATATTGGAGAAGTACTGGCGATTTAATGAAGAGACTGGCATAAAGAAGTAATTTCAGACTAGCAAAAAGCGAAGTTGTTAAACATACACAACTTCGCTTTTATGTTTTTCTAGAAAAAAGCGAATCCAATTAAATGAATTCACCTTTATATTTTAAATTAGTTTTTATCCCAGCTGCTTTTTATTATTTCCTCCTATAAAAATGGAATATTTTTATCAAATGACCAGTGGGTATTCGAAATGTCCGCGATGTATTGTAAGATAGAGGAAGAGTAGAGGAGGGCTTTATTTGAATTTTCAACCAACACAATTGAATGAACGTGTGACAACAATTGATATCATACGCGGGTTCAGCCTGCTGGGAATTTTACTGGTCAACATATTTGGCTTCTATCTGCCCCAGCCTTATATTTCTCTAAATGATTGGTTCACAGAGGCAGTCGATATTATTTGGCACCAGGTGCTGGATATATATGTACAAAGTAGTTTTTATCCGTTATTTTCAATGTTATTCGGGTATGGTTTAGCAATGCAGTACATGAAAGCGCAGCAAAAGGGTACAAATTTTTATAAATTCGCCCCAAAACGTCTAATCATACTATTGATTATCGGACTTATGCATGCTTTTCTCATATGGTGGGGAGATATCATTGCCATGTATGCTTTTTGCGGCTTTTTTGTGCTGGCGCTCATCCGCTGTAATAGCTGGGTGCTGCTAGCGATCAGCCTACTGCTGCAGGGAATTATTCACGGGCTGTATTTATTAATGTTCAGCTTAAGCGGCATGATAAACGAAGAAATGAGCGGAACAGCGGTGGATATTCAAAGTGTGCAGAATGCGGTGACAGCCTATTCCACAGGCGGCTACATGGAAGCATTTATGCAGCGTTTACATGATTTATCCTTGCAGATGAGTGTGAGCATGTGGTTTAGTTCATTGTTTATTATTTTACCATTTATGCTCATGGGTGCAGCAGCGGCAAAATGGCGTCTTATCGAACGCGCTAAAGAGTTGAAAGGCCTCTGGGTTTTTCTAGCTATTGCATTTACGGCAGCGGGCTTATTCATTAAAAGTGCACCGAGCAATTTTTCTTATACGTATCTACTATACTATTTAAAAGTTTATGTAGGCGGCCCAATGTTATCGGTAGGCTATATCGCCATTGTTGTCCTGCTCTGCATGGTTCCTCTCCTATTAAAGGGACTATCGCCGATTGCTAAAATAGGCCGTATGTCCATGACGATGTATATCCTGCAATCAGTTATCTGTACAACCCTTTTTTATAATTATGGGTTTGGACTGTACGGTAAAATCGATGTACCAACAGCCGTGTATATTGTACTGGGAATCTATGCGATTCAGGTAATTATTGCGGAGCTATGGTTATCCAAATTCAAACAGGGCCCGCTTGAAGCAGCAGTGAAGAGATTAACTTATGGAAAAATGTATTCGGAAAAGTAAGGAAATTTATGAAATTTTGCGGTATGATGAAGAAAAAAGAAGGAGCGCTTGTACACTATGAAACTATTATCGTTTAAGCTAGACGGACAAGTAAAATTCGGACCAAAAGTGAAAAAAGAAGATGCAGTCTGGGACGTATTAAAAATTCAGGAAGAATTGAACGTCCTTCCAACCTTCCCGTCTACAATTATTGACGGTATCTCTCTAGGATTTGATTTTGTAGAGCAGACACGTAAATTAGTGGAAGCAGCACTTACAAGTGAGAAGGCAGATGCTTTTAAGTATACATTTTCAGAAATTGAATGGCTTTCTCCAATTCCACGTACACCGAAAAATATTTTGTGCGTAGGGAAAAATTATAATGAACATGCTATTGAAATGGGAGCTGAAAAGGCACCGGAAAATATTATGGTATTTACAAAATCCCCGACTGCTATTGCAGCGGATGAAGCGACATTACCGATTCATACAGATAAAACGGATTCCCTCGATTATGAAGGGGAGCTGGCGGTAGTAATCGGCAAGCGCGGTCAGAATATCCCGAAAGCAATGGCATATGACTATATTTTTGGTTATACAATCGGCAATGATTTATCAGCAAGGGATGTACAGTACCGTCATCAGCAATTCTTCTTAGGGAAAAGTCTGGATGGTACATGTCCACTTGGACCTTATCTTGTATCAAAAGATGAAATTCCAGATCCTCAAAATCTAACAATTGTAACAAAAGTGAACGGGGAAATACGCCAGAACGGCTCGACAAAGGATATGATGTTCCCGGTAGCGGATATCATCTCGATTGTTTCACAATATGTAACGCTTGAACCGGGGGATGTTATACTAACGGGCACGCCTGAAGGAGTAGGGAAGGCTATGAACCCACCGCAATTCCTGAAGGCAGGGGACGAAGTGAAGATTTCGATTGAAGGAATCGGTACATTGGCAAACCGTTTTGCCTAACAGAGTTAATGTTCTTTCAATAATATTAATAAAAACAGAAGGGCAAGGCTGAGCAATCAGCTTTGCTCTTTTTATATCAGAAAAAGTTTTAGGTTAGAGAAATAGAAAATTATCTCTTACTGCTGTAAAGAATGCATAATGTGCAATTTTCTTATTTTCTAAGTCTTCATTCTGACAAATTTGTTATATAGGAAGGGTTTATATAAACGAATTCATTGAATACGCGGGCTTTGGCATGGTAGGATATTGCATGTAGAGAAAAAATAGAAGGTGGGAACAATAAATGGACTTTTTAACAAGCAGCACACACCTGCATCTTACAACGTGGATCATTGCATTGATTCTATTTTTCATCGCTGCTGTTTCAGCGAAGAAGCTTACAGGTGTACACATGGTATTGCGTGTCTTCTACATTCTGATTATTATCACAGGGGGCGCTTTATTCCTTGAGCACCGTGATACAATTGCAGCCATGAATGATGGCAGCGGAATGACGTATGACATGAAAGTATTATTTGGTATTCTTGTAATTGGCTTTATGGAAATGATTCTAGCTCGTAAAAATAAAGGAAAATCGGTTAATATTTTCTGGGTATTATTCGCCATCGTATTTTTAGTGACATTATACTTAGGCTTAAGCGGCGGAATTGGCTGGGATTTATTCTAATCGAAAGGCTTTGGAGATGTAGGCATCTTCAAAGCTTTTTTCTTTGCAGTGGTTTTTCCTACATATTTAATAGGAAAAAGATTATTAATCTACAATAATATTCAAACGATAATAATTAGCGGTATTATAAGGCGGAGACTAAAAATATACAGAGACGAGCGAGCAGAACGCTTGTCACGGATTTGACGTATATTTGGCTGTTTATTTTCGAAAACTCACTACATATGAAATAAAATTTTGGTAAAATGAACAATGGATTGGTTTGAAAGAGAGGGATTAATTTGCGATTTAAGAAATGGATCGGTACAGCTGCAGCGAGTGTATTGCTTGCGATGAGCTTTTCAGCAGCTCCTATGCAAGCGGAGGAAGCACGTACTATCGCTGATGAGAGTATATATGATGTGCTGGTGGACCGTTACTTTAACGGCTCCGGGGCAAATGATGAAAATGTAAATACACAGGACCCGACGCAATTTGCAGGAGGGGACTTTGCAGGTTTAATTAGTCGCGGGGATCATGTTATTGATATGGGCTATACGGTTTTATCGATCGGCTCTGTTTTTGCGACGGAAAAGTACGATGGCTCATTAGTAACAAGCTATACAGCATTTGAACCTCACTTCGGGACGTCCGAGGAATTTATCGACATGGTAAAATTCTTTAATGATAAGGATATCGAGGTCATGGTAGATTTTCCATTAACGAATGTTAGTGCAAATCATGAATGGGTACAGGACCCTTCTAAAAAAGAATGGGTAGCAGGTACAGCTGATGGACTCGCTCAGTTTGATTTAGAAAATGCAGATTTCCAAGCAGGGCTTAAGTCAGCAGTTGTGGATTTTGTTTCTACATATGAAGTAGGGGGCATCCGTTTAACAAATTTGGGGGAAGCTGATACAGCCTTTGTTAACGAATTAATCAGTTCCATTAAAGGTGTCAACCAAGATATTTATGTCATTTCAAATGAGGAAAGTGATGCTGATTTCGATGCGGATTTCCACGCAGAAACACCAGTATTATTCAGTGGATCTTACAAAAATGTAGACTTATCATCAAATGAAGTGACAAAGTATGTGGAGGGTGTAGTAGAGGGAGATGCCAAACCTTCACAGCTGATGATCGATTCCATTTGGACAGATCGCTTCACTTACGCAGTTATGTCAGAGGAAGGAAATCATTATCCTCCGAACCGGCTGCCATTAGCCTATGCAGCAACGTTATTAATGCCAGGTGTACCAGTCATTCAATATGGTACGGAAATTGGAATGAACGGGGAAGTTGGTCCCGAATCTCACCAATTATATAATTTTAAAACAGATGAAGAATTCATCGACTTTATCAAAAATCTTCAGTCGCTTCGTAATGATTCAGAAACACTCCGACATGGCGATTTTGAGGTGTTGAAAAATGAAGATGGTTTCCTAGTATTTAAACGTCAATCAGAAAAAGAATCATGGATTGTAGTCATCAATAATACAAGTATTACAAATCGTATAGATCTTACATCAGATGTCATCGGAGAAGAGAAAGAGCTGCGGGGAATGTTCGAAAGCGATATTATTCGTGTAAATAAAGAGGGGAATTATCCAGTCATTCTAGACCGCGAAAGTGTGGAAGTCTACCAGGTAATTGATGAAACCGGCATCAATATGTCTTATGTAATTACACTGGCAATCGTTTATATTTTATTTACAATATTCGTTGTGCTTATAGTGAAGCGTGGTCGTAAACGCCGAGCAGAACAGGATGCACAAAGATAAAAAAAACGGCCTTGGATGCAGACAGCACCCGAGGCCGTTTTTTAACTATAAAAGCATATAGAGGACAAACATTTTATGGAAATGGTTAAATTTACCTTGCATTTTTTTTACAAAAAAGATATTGTAGGTACAGTTATGAAGTCTAATCAGTAGACGTCATACATGCTAATTCTGAAAATTTAGTTAATATATGAGCGATTTTTGGCATACATACTTATCAAAGGTTTTATAGAAAGATATAGATGATTGTGTAGTCTCCCTTGGTAAACTTAAAATGTTTTTTATGCAGAAAAAGAATAAAAATACAGTCTTTATTCATGTGTTTAGTTTTCTTGAAATAACAAAGGGAAAAGAGGAAAACAATAGTCTATTACAAAAAAGGTAAAAACTGCGGGTTAATTATGTCGATTTAAAGCGCTAAAGCACTAAATGTTGTTTAAAAATATATAAACGATAAATATACAAACTATTTAGTTATGTCAGAATAATTTGTAATGTATATATTGACTAGGCCTAATTTAAGAGGTTATAATTCAAAACATCCATAAATGAATATTATAATTGATCGCTTTTTAGGATTATCGACATTCTTTATTCTTAAACCACAGCGTAAATATTCTAAATATTCACACCTATAAAGTTTGGAAAGGAGCAAACAATTGAGAACGTCAGAGGAACTTTTGAAGATTACAGACTTACATACAGGATTCCGAATCGGCGATAATTATTTTGATGCTGTAGATGGTGTTTCACTTACATTACGTAAAAATGAAATTTTAGCCATTGTAGGAGAATCAGGATGTGGAAAGAGTACGTTGGCCACATCGATTATCGGATTGCATGACCACAACAAAACACGTGTGCAAGGAGAAATTTTATTTAAAAATAAAAATCTGGCACGCATGACAGAAGGTGATTTTAATGAAATTCGTGGTCTGGAGATCGGCATGATTTTCCAAGACCCTCTTTCAGCTTTGAATCCTTTAATGCGTATTGGTGAGCAGATTGAGGAAGGACTTATTTATCATACTGATTTGACAAAAAACAAACGGCGGGAACGTGTTTTAGAACTGTTAAATCAAGTAGGAATTCCGAATGCTGAACGAGTAGCACGCCAGTTCCCTCATCAGTTGTCTGGTGGAATGCGTCAACGGGTGATCATTGCGATTGCCATTAGCTGTAAGCCACAAATTATCATTGCAGATGAACCGACGACAGCGTTAGACGTGACAATTCAAGCACAAATTTTAGATTTATTGATTGATTTGCAAAAGGAAACAGGGGCAGGGATTATTTTAATTACTCATGATCTTGGTGTCGTAGCAGAGGTGGCAGATCGAGTAGCAGTCATGTATGCTGGGCAAATTATTGAGCTGGCGCCTGTTGAAGAATTGTTTGCAAATCCTAAACATCCATATACACGTTCACTATTTAATTCTATTCCGCAGATGAACAGTGGGAATGAGAGATTAAATGTAATCGAAGGAATTGTTCCTTCTTTAATGAAACTGCCGCGCCAAGGCTGCCGTTTTGCTCCCCGTATTTCTTGGGTGCCAGAATCAGCTCACGAGGCAGAACCAAAGCTGCATGAACTATCAGAAGGTCATTTTGTAAGATGTTCATGTCATAATCATTTCTACTTTAAAGGCGAAAAGGAGGACATACATCATGAGCTTTATGCAAATAAATGATTTAAAAGTCCATTATCCGATTCGCGGGGGATTTTTCAATCGAGTGATTGACCATGTCTATGCCGTTGATGGTATTACAATGGAAATCGAACGAGGCAAGGCATACGGTCTTGTTGGTGAATCGGGATGTGGTAAATCAACAACAGGTAAATCTATTATAGGGCTAGAGAAAATCACTTCTGGAACGATTGTTTATGAAGGGGAAAATGTTACAAATCGTCGACGCGATCGTAATTCCTCTTACAATCGTGATATTCAAATGATTTTCCAAGATTCCCATTCTAGTATGAATCCAAGAAAGCGCGTTCAGGATATTTTGGCAGAACCAATCCGTAACTTCTTAAGTTTAACTCCGCAAGAGGAGTCAAAAAAAATCAGCGAACTACTGGAAATTGTCGGCATGCCTGAAGATGCGAAAGTAAAATATCCGCATGAATTCTCGGGTGGGCAAAAACAACGTCTTGGGATTGCACGTGCTATTGCCACAAACCCCAAATTAATCATAGCGGATGAGCCGGTATCAGCGCTTGACCTTTCTGTTCAGGCACAGGTACTGAACTTTATGAAAGATATCCAAAATGAATACGGTCTAAGTTATTTATTTATTTCCCACGACTTAGGTGTTGTTAAACATATGTGCGATTATATTAATATTATGTATAAAGGTAGATTCGTAGAAACAGGAACGAAGCAAGAAATATACAGTAATCCGCAGCATATTTATACAAAACGTTTATTATCTGCGATTCCGGATGTTACACCAGTCGGTCGTGAAGAACGGAAACGCGAAAGAATTAAAGTAGAGAGAAACTATCAGCAGGAACATGCGCAATACTTTGATGAAAATGGCCGTGTATTCGATTTGGTAACGCTTACAGATACGCATTTAGTGGCGGCTTCAACTTCAGGTTTGCAAGTGAAGGAGGGAATCTAATATGTGGAAAACGATAGTTCGACGTTTTTTAATTATGATTCCACAGCTGTTCGTTTTAAGTTTAATTATTTTCATGATGGCCAAATTCATGCCAGGTGATCCATTCACCGGGATGATAACACCAGAGACAGACCCGACGCGTATTGAGGAACTGCGTGAGAAGCACGGATTGAATGATCCATGGTATGAACAGTATATACGCTGGATAGGAAATGCAGCCCAAGGTGATTTCGGAATGAGCTATACATTTAAACGTGATGTTGGTGCATTGATAGGGGAACGAGCTGTCAATACATTCTGGCTATCGCTGGCAAGTGTCATCATTCTATATGCGATTGCTATTCCACTAGGAGTACTAGCAGGGCGTTATCACAATTCTTGGCTGGACAGATTAATTATTTTATACAGTTTTGTATCGTATGCGATTCCAACATTCATTCTGGCATTGCTATTCCTATTCTTCTTCGGCTATACGCTTGGCTGGTTCCCAACGAGTGGATCAGTAGACATCAAGTACGATCCGGGAACGTTCGGTTATATAATGAGTAAAATTTATCATATGCTACTACCGGCGATAACATATGCAGTATTAGCTACAACAACGGTCATCCAATATTTGCGTTCTGAAATCATCGATGCTAAAACACAGGATTATGTCCGTACAGCACGCAGTAAAGGAATCCCAATGAAGAAAGTATATTCACGTCATATTTTCCGTAATTCCTTATTGCCGATTGCTGCATTTCTAGGCTTTACAATTACAGGATTACTGGGCGGCTCTATCTTTATCGAAACAATTTTCGGCTATCCAGGTATGGGACAATTATTTATCTCATCCATTACATCCCGTGATTACAGTGTTATTACAGCACTTGTTATGTTATATGGCTTCTTAGCGTTATTAGGTAGTCTATTGTCGGATATCATTATGAGCATTGTGGACCCGCGTATTCGAATTGAATAGACAAAACTAATAAACATTAAGGAGAGGTGAAAAAAATGTCTATCGAATTAACTGAAAATAAAGAATTAACAGTGAGCCCTCCTCCTACCGGTTGGCAGGTCATCTGGAGAGAATTTAAAAAAGATAAAGTTGCAATGGTTTCATTAGTAGGGCTGATTGTTGTCATTTTTGGCGTATTTATTTGGGCGCTGTTCATCGATCAGGATGCCTTAATGAAAATCTCGCTTCGTGACAAATATGCAGCACCAGGCACCGAGAATTATAGTGGACTTGGCTCATATATACTTGGAGCAGACCAAGGCGGCCGTGATATTTTAGGGCAGCTGATTATTGGTGCTAAAAATTCAATTTCGATTGCCATTGCGATTACATTAATTACAGGTATATTTGGAATTGTTGTTGGAATGGTTTGCGGGTACTTTGGAGGATGGATTGATAGTATGTTTATGCGTATTATTGATTTCTTCATTACAATTCCCTCGATGATGTTGATCATCGTATTTGTTACGATTGTTCCAAAGTATGATGTACCAGTTTTTATAATGATTATGAGTATTTTCCTTTGGACGGGGACAGCTCGTCTCGTAAGATCTAAGGCTTTATCTGAAAGCAGGAGGGATTATGTTAATGCCTCCAAAACGCTTGGTACAAATGATTTTATCATTATTTTTAAGGAAATCATGCCCAACTTGAGCTCTATCTTAATTGTTGAAATGACGCTGAATTTTGCAGGAAATGTAGGGATTGAAACAGGACTTTCCTATCTTGGATTCGGTCTTCCACCATCCACCCCATCATTAGGTACACTAGTGAGTTATGCAAATAACCCATTGGTGCTTTATGAATATTGGTGGTGCTGGCTGCCGGCAGCCATTTTTATCCTGCTGATGATGCTGGCGATCAACTATATCGGTCAAGCTCTGCGTCGCGCGGCGGATGCGAAGCAACGTCTAGGTTAACAAGGCCAGTATAAAGACTAATTCGTTAGTCTTTATGCTATCCTTTTAATAGACTGAATATTTACTATACTCTTAATTTTAGGTATGATAGTTTTGGTACCTGCACATTTTCGTAATGTGTTTGTATATATAATTTGCTAGTAAAATCAGAGAAAGCTAGCAGAAAAAAGGGAGGAACAACTAATGAAAAACAAAAGTTGGTCATTACTTGCAATGTTGCTTGCGGTACTTTTAGTTCTAGCTGCATGTAGCGATAGCGACGATTCAACAAAAGAAGAAGGTTCTTCAACTCCGAAAGGTGAAGAAGAAGCTGGCTCAAATGATGCATCATTATCCCTGAGCGTAGAAAATGAAGGCGACGCAATTGAAGGCGGTGTTCTTCAAGTAGCGTTGGTAAAGGATGAGCCTTTCCAAGGTATTTTCAGCTGGGAACTTTATGATGACGGCTATGATTCTGAGTTAATGAATTGGTCATCAAACGTACTCTTTGAGACTGATGGCGAGTTTAAATTTACAGACGAAGGTATTGCTTCTTTAGAAGTAGATGAGGAAAATCTAAAAGCGACTGTTAAAATCCGCGAGGGTGTAAAATGGTCTGACGGTGAGCCTTTAAAGATTGAAGACTTAATCTTACCTTACGAAATTATTGCAGATCCTGATTATGAAGGCGTACGCTATGATGGCGACTTCCAAAATATCGTCGGTGCTGAAGAGTTTCATGCTGGTACAGCAGAAACAATTTCAGGCTTGAAAAAAATTGACGAAACAACGTTGGAAATCAGCTTCAAAAAATTATCGCCAGCAGTATTCTATGGCGGCGACGGACTTTGGGCTTATGCAGCACCATCACACTTGATGGCTGATATCCCTGTAGCTGACTTACTAGCACATGATTTAGTACGTAAAAACCCTGTAACATTAGGTGCATTTAAATTTGATAAAGTTGTTCCAGGTGAATCTGTTCAGTTTGTTGCAAACGAGCACTACTGGAAAGGTAAGCCGAAATTAGACGGTGTATTAGTGAAAGTTGTACCACCAAGTTCTATCTCTGTAGCAATGAAAGAGGGTAAATATGATTTAGCCCAGTACTTCAATGCTACACAATGGCAAGAAATAAAAGACCTGGATAACATCGATATTTTAGGTCGCCAAGAGCTTTACTATTCTTACTTAAGCTTCAAGCTTGGTAAATACGATACTGCGAACAAGCAAGTTGTCTCTGATTTTGAAAATTCAAAAATGGGTGATGTAGAGCTGCGTAAAGCAATGGGCTATGCACTAAACATCGAAGAAGTTTCAGAAGTGTACTACAACGGGTTACGTGAGCGTGCAAATTCTATGATTCCACCAGTATTCTCGTCATTCTTTGACGATTCATTAGAAGGCTACACGTATGATGAAGCGAAAGCAATTGAAATTTTAGATGCAGCTGGCTACAAGGATGTAGATGGTGACGGCATGCGTGAAGATAAAAACGGCCAACCACTTGAAATCAGGCTGGCAGCTATGTCTGGTGACCAAACACAGGAAGATATTATTTCTTACTACCTGCAAAACTGGAAAGATGTTGGGTTGAATGTAGTGTTGACTACTGGCCGTCTAATCGACTTCAACTCATTCTATGACAAAGTCCGTGCTGACGATCCGGAAATCGATGTGTTTATGGGTGCTTGGGGAACTGGTACAAATCCATCTCCATTCGCTACGTATTCGGGAACATCAGCTAATAACTTAGGTCGTTACACAACTGAAGAATTAGAAACAATCTTAAATAACATTGACTCTCCAGAAGCGATGGACAGTGCATACCGTTCTGAACAGTTCCGTGCTTACCAAGAGTACATGGAAGAAAATGCAGTGGTAATCCCAATGCAGTTCCGCTATGAATTGTTCCCTGTGAACAAACGTGTGAAAAACTACAAAGTTGATTACAACGATGCAACTGGAGATAACTTACAAGAAATTGAGCTTGTAGCTGAAGAGCCGATTGCAGGTAATTAATTAGCAGCAGCAAGCAGCAAAAAAGACGAAATCTCCATTTTGGATGATTTCGTCTTTTTTATCTATAGCTTTAACCGGTCAGCCAGGAATTTCCCGATACCGTCTTCATTGTTGCTTAATGTAATTTCTTTTGCTACAGATTTTAGTTCGTCGATTGCATTGCTCATCGCTACACCGATGCCTGCATAATCGATCATTTCCAGATCATTGTCCTCATCACCAAACGCAATGATACGGTCCTGCGGGATTTCAAATTCGTGGGCTATCTTAGATACGCCTACTGCTTTGCTCAGCCCTTTACGGACAATCTCAATGATTGGGAACGGCGCCCCCCATTTTCGATGCTCGATCAGTTCAGCGTGGACATCCTCTAAATGCTTGCGAATAATTGGCACATTATGCTCATTTGCCTGGATGAGAAGACTTGTCGGATCCTCATGCAAAGTGAGCTTTAGATTACCGGTTGTGACTCTCGGATTTCCCATATTAAATACATTCAGTAATTCTTCATTTTCATTGTGAAGGTAAACGTCGTCAATTACCTCGGCGATTAAGTTTTCATATTGGAATTTGTTCACCGAATCCACTACATCGTGGACAACGCTCATGGATATAGGGGAATGCATTGTTTCCCAAGATCGGTTGAGAGGGTGGTGGATAAAAGCACCGTTGAAGTTGACAATTGGTGTTATCAGGTCCAATTCCTTATAATATAGTTGGCTTGCACGAAAAGGACGTCCAGTTGCGATCATCACCTGGTGGCCTGCTTCACGGGCTTTTGCCAATATACTTTTTGTGTATGGTGAAATCGTTTTGTCATCGGTTAATAATGTACCGTCCAAATCTAATACGATTAAATGCTGTTTCATGATAGAAAAGCTCCTTTCGACATTGGTTCAATTTTATCGTTATTCTTTCCGTTTCGCAAAATATTGTAACCATAACCAGTTAATTTTTGATACGCTACTAATGTAAAGATAATGAAGGAGTGAAAATGGTGATTGTACAGAAAGAAAACTGGGGAGGAATTCCCTTATTACATGTATATAATAAAAGAATGCAGAAAGATGCGCCAACCGTCGTTTTTTTGCATGGATTTATGAGTGCCAAGGAACACAATCTCCATTACGCTTATAATCTTGTAGAAAAAGGTGTGCGTGTCATTTTGCCGGATGCCTTTATGCATGGTGAACGTTCAGAAAACTTACCGGAAGCACAAATGAATTCAATATTTTGGCGTATTATTGTAAAGAATATAAAAGAAGTCCAAAGTTTATATGATACTTTACAGGGAAAAGGATTTACAGGAAAAGTGGGCGTTTGTGGAACATCTATGGGCGGTATTACAACAGCTGGCTGTTTGAAGATATATGACTGGATTGATGCGGCTGGTATTTTAATGGGCGTGGTGAGCTATACTGAAATGGCTCAATATCAACTCCGGCAAATGAAAGAGCTGGGGGTGGATCTTCAGCTTACAGAAGAACAACAGCATGCTATTTTAGAAGCACTGCAGCCATACGACCTTATGGAGCGACCTGAGATTTTTGAAAAAGTTCCTGTTATGTTCTGGCACGGAAAAAAAGATCCGGTTGTACCATTCCATATGACTTATCCATTTTACGAAGAGCTTGTTCAGCAGGGAAATCCCCTGAAAGTGGAATACATAGCTGATGAAAAGGCTGGACATGCTGTTTCACGTACGGGTGTGCTTGCTGTCTCCGCATGGCTGGCTGAACATTTGGCATAAAGCTACACTTTTGATATGATGAACCTACACAACTGTGTGAAAGGAAGATGCAGAAATGGCAATTGATCAAGATATGAAAGATAGCATGTTAGGCGCTTTGGAAAATGTAATCGATCCTGAGTTGGGGATTGATATCGTTAATCTTGGCTTAGTATATGATGTTGATTTAAATGAAGAAGGGGTAGCGACTGTTACGATGACATTAACATCGATGGGCTGCCCGCTGGGTCCGGTTATCGTTGACCAAGTAAAAACAGCTTTAGGAGAATTACCGGAAATTAAGGATATCGAAGTGAATATCGTATGGCAGCCGGCATGGTCTAAAGATATGATGTCGCGTTACGCTAAGATGGCACTCGGCATTCGATAAGCATTGTAATTTAAATCCCGCGTTCGTAGTGAACGCGGGATTTTTTAGATAAAAACTATAAACTTCGGGGTTTACAGGATTGTCTTATTATCTGTACTAAAGGAAAGGTGCAGGCTTCCAAAACTTGTTGTAGCTGGTCGCAGCAAGTCCGGCGGGAAAGCGCCTTTTCTTAGTCAATGCGGCAAATGGACAGGGGGCAGTTTTCGCAGGAAATTTCGTCCTTTAAAAATTGCAGATTGTTTATTGTAATGTACCCCTTTTCAAAGCTGAGAATGTCATTGTTTTTCAAGTCATTTAACATACGGTTAATCATTTCTCTACTTGTTGCACAAAGGTTGGCGATATCAGTATTGGTTAAGGCGAAATCAATAAATACCTCATTGTTGCTTCGGAATTCGCCATATGTATTGGCGAGTCTAATAAGTGTAGAAAAAAGAGCCCCTTTTTTTCCGTTTAACATGAGGTCACGCAGCCGGCTTTGATGCTTCAAACTTTCCGTTTGCAGCCATTTTATATATTCAAGCATTAATGGAGGGTTTTCCGACAATAACAATTCAAGGGTATCAGTTTGTAGTGTAAGTAATTGAGAGGATTCTACTGCTTTTGCGGAAGTTGAATGATAGCTTGCTTTACAAAACATTGCACTTTCTCCCATGATCGCGTGTGGTCCGCAGATGCGTAGAGTTAATTCCTTCCCTTGTTCTGTCTCTTTGCTGATTTGAATGGCACCTTGCTCAACAAAAAAAATGTTCTCAGCACGTTCGCCTTCACGGAAAATGTGACTGCCTTTCTTCACTTTAATAATCAATCCGTACTCTTTAAATAAATGGTGAATGTTCAATGGAGCATTGTGTAAAGCGACCATCATAATCACATCCTAAACGTATGATGAAAACATAAAATTTCCTTATAAGTATGATAACATAAGGGATTTGGTAATAAGAGTAAAATTTTGTGAATACATATTTTTGATTTTCAATAAAATATAGTTTATAATTTCATTAGTCAAAGATGGTCAAACTTTATAGGAGGTAGAGGCTATGCAGTTTACACAAACACAAGATAATCGTCCGCCACTGGAGCAATTCGGTCGTAATTTAGTGGAGGAAGTAAAAAACGGCAAGATGGACCCGGTCATTGGGCGAGATGAGGAAATTCGAAATGTTATCCGTATTTTAAGTCGTAAGACAAAAAACAATCCGGTGCTCATCGGGGAGCCTGGTGTTGGGAAAACGGCAATTGTAGAAGGCCTTGCACAGCGTATTGTGCGTAAAGATGTTCCTGAAGGGTTGAAAGACTGTCTATTATATGAACTAGATATGAGTGCCTTGATTGCAGGAGCAAGCTATAGAGGACAATTTGAAGAGCGGTTAAAGAGCGTATTAAAGCAGGTGAAAGAATCTGAAGGACGTATTATTTTATTTATCGATGAAATTCATACAATTGTTGGTGCCGGCAAGACAGATGGAGCAATGGATGCAGGGAATATGCTGAAGCCTATGCTTGCACGTGGAGAATTGCATTGCATTGGGGCGACGACACTTGATGAATACCGGATGTATATCGAAAAGGATCCAGCTCTTGAGCGCAGATTCCAGCAAGTTCTGGTACGTGAGCCGTCTATTGAGGATACGGTATCCATTTTACGCGGCTTGAAGGAGCGTTTTGAGCTTCATCACGGTGTACGTATTCATGACCGCGCTATTATTGCGTCAGCTGAGCTGTCAAATCGTTATATTACCGAGCGCTTCCTGCCTGATAAAGCAATTGATTTGATTGATGAAGCATGTGCAATGATTCGTACAGAAATTGATTCGATGCCACAAGAACTTGATATCGTAACGCGTCGTCTAATGCAGCTGGAAATTGAAGAGCAGGCATTGCGTAAGGAAAAAGATGAGGCAAGCAGAAAGCGGCTGGAAGCCCTTCAAGGGGAAATTAATCACCTTCGCACTTCGACAGAGCAGCTGCGAAAACAGTGGGAGCTTGAGAAGACTGGACTGCAGGAGATTCAGAAAAAACGAGAACAGCTTGATAAATATCGCCGGGATTTAGAAGAAGCAGAAAGTAAATATGATTTAAACAAGGCTGCGGAACTTCGCCACGGAAAAATTCCATCACTTGAGAAGGAGCTAGCGACCTTAGAGGCAGAAATTACGAAAACAGCTGATAACCGTATCTTACGTGAAGAAGTGACAGCAGAGGAAATTGCTTCAATTGTATCTCGTTGGACAGGCATTCCTGTGACAAAGCTTGTAGAAGGAGAGCGCGAAAAGCTGCTTCGTTTAAAAGAGACGCTGCATGAGCGTGTTGTAGGGCAGGAGCAGGCCGTTTCTCTTGTAACGGAGGCTGTATGGCGTGCACGTTCAGGGATTAAGGACCCCACAAAGCCAATTGGTTCCTTCTTGTTCCTCGGTCCGACAGGGGTCGGGAAAACAGAGCTTGCCAAAGCATTGGCAGCCCAACTATTTGATTCCGAAGAGCATTTCATTCGTATTGATATGAGTGAATATATGGAGAAACATAGCGTTTCACGTCTAGTTGGTGCACCTCCTGGATATATCGGATATGAAGAAGGCGGTCAACTGACAGAAGCTGTGCGCCGTAATCCATATTCCGTTGTGCTGCTTGACGAAATCGAAAAAGCACATCCGGATGTGGCAAATATTCTGCTGCAAATATTGGACGACGGGCGCATTACAGACTCGCAGGGCCGTATGGTGAACTTCTCTAACACAGTTGTTATCATGACCTCTAATATCGGTTCGGAATATTTATTAAATCCAAGTAACGAAAAGGAAACGGAAGATTTAATTATGCTGGCGCTTCGGCAGCATTTTAAGCCGGAATTACTGAACAGGGTGGATGATATCATTACCTTCCATGCACTAACACATGCTCACTTCCATGCAATTGTACGAAAATACGTGGAAGCACTCGGAAAACGTGTTGCTGAACAAGAAATCAAACTTGTCGTTGGGGATGATGTCATTGATTATGTAGTAGAGCATGGGGCAGACCCGCAATTCGGTGCACGGCCGCTGAAGCGATTTGTTCAGCGCTATTTGGAAACGGCCGTAGCAAAAGAACTGCTGCGTGGTGAAGTAGTGCCCGGCGGAATGATCGAGCTGATTTTAAAAGATGGAGAAATCAGTGTGAAATAAGTTAACAGCATGTCTCCTTTGGGTATGGTATAAAAAAAGGAGGCGTGAAGTATGGAAAAAAGAGAAGGTAACGGTAAAAATAAAAAAGTGCAGCAAGGAAAAATGGACAATCCGGATATGCTAGATACACAGAAAGAAAGTTTATTTGATATGCATGAAGACATGAAGACGGTGGATCCATTACCGATGGAAGAATTAAATGACCAAGTGAAAGACGAAGATAATCACGAGGCAACAAAGTCGACTTCTGGTTCAGAACGAAGATATAAATAGGCAGCATTGTTAAGAACAAAATTTTATGGAAATACGTAATAAACCACAGGGGACTATCAGGAGAGCTAAGCTTACTTGATAGTCCTTTTTGTTTATTTACATAAAAAAGAGGTAAGAGAGGGGTAGAGCGAATTTTTGAGGAGGGGATATTTTGAAGGAAAAAGAACCAAAAAAAGTGTCAAATATGAAATTAGAGCAACTTGAACAATATCATGCTGTTGACGAGGGAAAAGTGCTTACAACAAATCAAGGGTTGAAAATGGCAAACGATGAATTTTCACTAAAAGCGGGAGATCGCGGTCCGACGCTTATAGAAGACTTTCACTTTCGGGAAAAAATGACGCACTTTGACCATGAGCGTATACCAGAGCGAATCGTACATGCGCGTGGATATGGCGTTCATGGGGAATTCCAAGTTTATGAATCGCTTGAGCGTTATACGCGAGCTAAGTTTTTAACGGATCCTACGAAAAAAACACCGGTATTTGTTCGCTTTTCCACGGTAGCTGGCTCAAAAGGATCAGCGGATGTCCCCCGCGATGCCCGTGGATTTGCGGTGAAGTTCTATACAGAAGAAGGTAACTACGATTTAGTAGGTAATAATATGCCTGTATTCTTCATCCAAGATGCAATTAAATTTCCTGATTTAGTTCATGCTTTAAAACCAGAACCTCATAATGAAATACCGCAAGCAGCATCAGCTCATGATACATTCTGGGATTTTATAGCCAATAATCAAGAGAGTGCCCATATGATTATGTGGAAGTTGAGCGACCGTGCGATTCCACGCAGCTACCGCATGATGGAAGGGTTCGGTGTGCATACATTCCGCCTTGTGAACTCAGCTGGAGAAGCATTCTTTGTAAAATTCCATTGGAAGCCGCTCCTAGGTATTCATTCAGTATGCTGGGATGAGGCACAGAAAATTAATGGCAAAGATCCGGATTTCCATCGCCGTGATTTATTTGAAAGTATTGAAAATGGAGACTACCCTGAGTGGGAATTAGGTTTACAAATCATTCCCCAAGCTGATGAATTCAAATTCGATTTTGATGTGTTGGATCCAACAAAAATCTGGCCGGAAGAGGATGTACCAGTGCAGCGTGTCGGCAGATTGACATTGAACCGCAATGTAGAAAATGTTTTTGCTGAAACAGAACAGGCAGCATTCCATCCAGGTCATGTTGTGCCGGGCATTGATTTTACCAATGATCCGCTGCTACAAGGTCGTTTATTCTCTTATACAGATACACAATTAATCCGTCTAGGAGGACCAAACTTTCATGAGCTGCCGATTAACCGCCCGGTGTGCCCGTTCCACAACAATCAGCGTGACGGCTATGGACGTCATACAATCAATGTTGGAAAGGTAAGCTATTCGAAAAATAGCTTGGCAAATAACACACCACATCCAATTTCAGCGGAAAATGGCGGTTATGAGCACTATCAGGAAAAGGTAGAGGGTCATAAAGTACGTGCGCGAAGCCAGAGCTTTGACGATCATTTCACGCAGGCAACGATGTTCTGGAACAGTATGTCAGATGTAGAGCAAGAGCATATGATCAATGCACTCAGCTTCGAGCTTGGAAAATGTGAAACCGAGTCCGTACGCATTCAGGTGCTTGAAATGTTCTCAAATGTCAGCCATGACTTGGTAAAAGGTGTTGCAGAAAACCTTGGTCTTCCTGTTCCATCTGTCAAGCCGGTTTTAACTGATAAAACATCACCAGCATTAAGTCAAATGAATACAGTGAAAAAGCCGGATACTCGAAAAATCGCTGTTCTCGCCGCTGACGGCTTCTCAAAAGATCTCCCAATATGGCTGCAGACGTTAAAGAGCAAAGGAACAATACCTGAAATCATTAGTGACCACCATGGTAAGATTGTAGGTGAAGATGGGACAGAGCTAGAGGTCAAACACACATTACTAACAGCAGATTCGGTGTTGTTTGATGCTGTCCTTGTAGCAAGCAAAGAAGGGAAAACACCGACCTTCGCTAAAGAAGCACCTGACTTTGTAGAAGAAGCTTTTCTGCATTATAAGCCTGTTGGTTCATTAAATGAAGGAAGTCATATTCTGGATGGGCTTGCAAACGTGCGAGGTGCAGGAGTCGTACAAAATAATATTGATGCTTATATTGAAGCGGTAACAGAAGCACGTTTCTGGGACCGCAGCGGTAAACCATAATAATAATTTCCAAATCTGTAAACAGGCTTGCTTGAAAGAGAATTTCAGGCAAGCCTGTTCTGTTTTGTAATAGTATATCTGTTGGAGGAAGCAAAAATAAATTTTAACAATAAAAAAACGCTCCTTACTGGAGCGCCTTCTAATTAGTGATGGTCAGCATGTTCTACTGGGTCGTTCGGAATCACCGCTGCGATAAGTAAAACAATTACGGAGAATGCTACAGAAACGATTACACCAGTCATGAACTCGAATGGTACATTCATTACTGAACTTACTACGTAGTTCAACATAGAAATTAGTAGTAATGACCATACAAACGTCATAATGTATTGCATCAATTTCACCTCTATCAAACTTTATGGAATCTTATTATCTAATTACACACCCATTATCATACCATACGTTTTATGAAAAGAAAAATAAACTTTTGCAAACATTTCATGAACAACCTTTGAAATTTAACGTTGTATAATATTTTTTTATGAGCTATAATTATGACCAACTACTAAATGTTAGTGTCAAAAATAAAGGGGATGTTAGGATGAATGCAGGCATTATCGGACTGGGAAGTTATGTACCGGAAAAAGTGCTGACAAATACGGATTTAGAAAAAGTCCTTGATACGACAGACGAATGGATTCGTACAAGAACTGGAATCCAAGAGCGGCACATTGCAGCGGCAGATGAAAACACTTCGCATATGGCAATAAAAGCTGCAGAGAAAGCAATGCAAAATGCAGGAATTACACCTGATCAGCTTGGCTTGATTTTAGTAGCAACAGTATCTCCAGATCAGGCATTCCCAAGTGTTTCGTGTCAAATAACTGAGCATTTTGGGATACAATGTGCTGCAATGGATATTGCGGCGGCATGCTCTGGTTTTATTTATGGGCTTGTCACGGCAAAGCAATTCGTGGAAAATAATAGTTATGAATATATATTAGTAGTAGGTGTTGAAAAGTTATCGAAGCTGACGGATTGGGAAGACCGCAATACTGCTGTATTATTCGGAGATGGTGCAAGTGCTGCTGTCATTTCGAAAGTATCGGAAGGACGGGGGATTCTATCATATGAATTAGGTGCGGATGGCTCCGGCGGCAAGCATTTATATTTGAATAAAAATCATCATATTTCGATGAATGGACGTGAAGTATTCAAATTTGCTGTACGTCAGATGGGAGAATCTGCTGTATCCGTTTTACAAAAGGCAGGCCTTAATAAAGAGGATTGTGATTTTTTAATTCCGCACCAAGCAAATATTCGTATTATGGAAGCTGCCCGTGAGCGATTAGACCTGCCAGAGGAGAAGATGTCTAAAACCGTACATAAATACGGCAATACGTCGGCGGCCTCAATTGGTCTTTCATTAATGGAAGAGCTGGAGCAAGGAAAGGTAAAAGATGATGACATTCTAGTTCTAGTCGGCTTCGGAGGCGGCTTAACATGGGGTGCTGTCACAATCAAATGGGGAAAATAAAGAAGGGGGAGTATGTATGAAACGTAGAGTAGTAGTAACAGGAATCGGGGCAGTTACGCCTTTAGGAAATACGGCTGAAGAAACATGGTCTGCTATAAAGGAAGGGAAATCTGGGATCGGCCCGTTGACACGTGTGGATTCGGAGAAGTTTCCAGCCAAGGTAGCGGCAGAAATAAAAGATTTTGATATAGAGCAGTACGTAGAACGGAAGGAAGCGCGAAAAATGGACCGTTTCACTCATTATGCTCTTGCTGCTGCACTGATGGCACATAAAGATTCAGGCTTAGAGATTAATGAAGAAAATGCGCATCGGGTAGGTGTATGGATCGGCTCGGGTATTGGCGGTATGGAAACATATGAACAGCAGTTTCTGACATTCCAAGAGCGTGGGGCACGCCGTGTAAGTCCGTTCTTCATTCCGATGCTAATTCCGGATATGGCGTCTGGCCAGGTTTCCATTTATCTTGGTGCAAAGGGACCTAACTCCTGCTCGGTGACTGCCTGTGCTTCTGGAACAAATTCGATTGGTGATGCTTTTAAAGTGATCGAACGCGGCGATGCAGATGTAATGGTAACTGGGGGAGCAGAGGCGCCGATCGTTAATATGGCGTTAGCAGGCTTCTGTGCAAATACAGCTCTATCGACAAATCCGGACCCATCAACGGCATCGCGTCCGTTTGATAAAAATCGTGATGGCTTTATCATTTCAGAGGGAGCTGGAATACTGATTCTTGAAGAATTGGAACATGCGCTAGCACGTGGTGCAACTATTTATGGTGAAGTGTTAGGCTACGGCTCTACAGGAGATGCCCACCATATTACTGCTCCTGCTCCAGAAGGCGAGGGAGCAGCACGAGCGATGGCGATGGCATTATCAACAGCAGATGTAGACCCTTCACAAGTAGATTATATTAATGCTCACGGTACAAGTACGCCTTACAATGATTTGTTCGAGACACAAGCGGTAAAATCGGTGTTCGGGGAACATGCCTATAAATTGGCTATGAGTTCAACTAAGTCAATGACGGGACATTTATTAGGGGCTGCTGGTGGAGTAGAAGCAATCTTCACGGTACTGGCATTAAAAGAAGGTATTTTGCCTCCAACAATCAATTTGCAGGAACCAGATCCAGAATGTGATTTGGATTATGTGCCAAATGAAGCACGTCACGTTGACATTGCATATGCGATGAGTAACTCTCTTGGATTCGGTGGACATAATGCAAGTCTATTATTTAAAAAATATGAATAAACTAATACCAGCAGCAGTAGCTGCTGGTTTTTCTTTTTGGCTGTTCTAAAAAGGACAGGCAAGCAAAGAGAAAGAAGTCCAGGGGGGCAGAACGGACGTGCTGTGCTTCATGAAAAAAGCCACCCAAAAAGAGGTGACTTTTTTATAGAAAGGATGGAGAGATGTTTCGTTACGTGCTCTTTCTTGTGAGCTACGGATTATGTGTAACGTCCATTACACAGTGCATTTTATATTTAAATTACCGGACACTTGGCTATTCATGGTCTGCTGTATTCAATTTTTTGCTGCATACAACAGAGCTTTATTTGGCCATTGGATCGCTTATTATTCTGTTTAGCGTCGTTTACGACCTAGGCCCATCGCGTTCTCCATCTTCTTAAGAGTTTTAGAGGCGATAGCATTTGCTTTTGCAGCACCCTCATCTAAAATCGAATCAAGCTCCGGCGAATCGATCAGGGCGTAATAGCGTTCTTGAATCGGTGCCAAATGCTCAATAACAGCAGCAGCGACACCGGCTTTAAAATCGCCGTAGCCTTTACCTTCATACTTCTTTTCTAGTTCATTAATAGAAGCACCTGATAGGGCAGACTCGATTGTTAGAAGGTTGGAAACGCCTGGCTTGTTTTCAACATCATATTTTACCAATCCTTCTGAATCTGTAACAGCTGATTTGATTTTCTTCTCGATTTCCTTCGGTGTATCTAGCAGACGAATTGTTGCTTTTGTATTTGGATCTGATTTACTCATTTTTTTCGTTGGTTCCTGCAAGGATTTGATACGAGCCCCTTCCTTTGGTAAACGAATATCTGGAATCGTCAGCACATCGTTATAGCGTTTATTAAAGCGCTCAGCAAGGTCACGTGTTAATTCAATATGCTGCTTCTGATCATCTCCAACCGGTACAATATCCGTATTATACAGAAGAATGTCTGCAGCCATCAGCGGCGGGTACGTAAGAAGCGCAGCTGATACAGACTCCTTACCTGATGATTTATCCTTAAATTGCGTCATTCGCTCTAATTCACCGATAGAAGCGATACATTGTAAAATCCATCCGGCCTGGGCATGGGCTGGGACTTCGGATTGGATAAATAAAATAGATTTCGTTGGATCAATTCCTACAGCAATGTACATAGCCGCTAAACTGCGGATATTCTTACGTAGTTCCAGTCGCTCCTGCGGTACGGTAATGGCATGCTGATCTACGATACAATAGATAGCCTGCCCTTCATCCTGCAATGCAGGGAATTGCTTGATTGCCCCGATGTAGTTTCCTAATGTAATGGTTCCTGTCGGCTGGACACCTGAGAAAATAGTTGACATAAAAAATTCCTCCTTTAAACGTAAAAAAACATCATGCTTCCCATATAAAAAGGGACGAATGATGTTTAAATCCGCGGTACCACCCAGCTTGCCCATTAAGGGCCACTCTTCTTCGTAACGTGAAGGATACGAGCAAGGATACTAAAATTCCCCAAGCTAACTCGGAAGTCCATTCCATCTGCGTCTCCATCTGTTCTCACCAACCACAGACTCTCTGAAAAAGACATTCAAATGTACTATTCTTCGTCATTGTTTTTACATTTTATTTTTAAAATTATATTATATGCAACAGAGAAAAAGCAATTCCTTTTTTGATTAGTATACGCTTTCCATGAAAAGAACATACTTGTAAGAACAGAGCCGGTAATATTTTTCATCATTTTCGCTATAAGCAGGGAAATGGGGAATTATTCTCATTTATTTTCGTATAAATGAGAATAAAGCGCTTTTTACAGGCGTTTTAATGCCTTAGTTTAGGGGTATTGTAATAATACAAACAGAAAATAGAAGTAGTAAAATCAAGGTTTTTCGAGAAAAAAGTCGAATAAATATGTACCTTAAAAGATGCATATTTTATTGACATTCTATATCCAAATGACCAAGATTGTTGTATAATGAATAAAGTGTTTTACATTAAATTAATTCTAAAGTAAGAAGACGTTAATAGATTGAGTATAAATTAGGAAGGAAGTGTAGTCATGCAAGTTACATTATTTACTTCGCCAAGTTGTACATCATGTCGTAAAGCCAAAGCTTGGCTTGAAGAGCATGAGATTCCATATATAGAACGTAATATTTTTTCGGAGCCTTTAACAATCAGCGAAATTAAAGAAATTCTTCGAATGACGGAGGACGGTACGGAAGAAATCATTTCGACACGTTCTAAAGTCTTCCAAAAACTAAATGTTGATGTGGAAACATTAACATTGCAACGTCTTTATGAATTAATTCAAGAGCATCCTGGATTACTCCGTCGTCCAATTATTCTAGACGAAAAGCGTCTGCAAGTAGGATATAATGAAGATGAAATTCGCCGATTTTTACCGCGTAAAGTGCGTGCTTACCAATTACAGGAAGCACAGCGAATGGTAAATTAAATACTCCTATAAAGATGTTGCAACGTGAGAAAGTTTGTAGCATCTTTTTTCTTTTCATCGCCTCGTGTTACTAAATAATCAGCGCGATTAGTTCGGTTGCTGCTTTCCAGTATAACGATTACTGAATCAAAAAAGAGACTTTTTATATAGGAAAAGGAAAGCGGATTTCCTTGTTCCCGCCTATTACACCAAAGCCTTTGCTAGCTTCTCTTTGAGACAGAAAAATTGCCCTTGGTTTCATACATGTAGTACAATACAATTTCAATATTCAAATTATTTATGGGGAATAGTGTTTTTCCTTTTCATTTTATGCAGGAACATCATACAATAGAGTTATAGAGTTCGAATTGCTTCTCGGAACTTTATAGAAAGTTTGTAGTGTTCATAAGTTGGAAAGAGCATGTATGATTTTTGATGGTTTAAACAAATAGTAAGGTAACCTTGGTTTACATGTGTTTCAACGAATGACTGTGAAGGGAGTTGAAGTCTTATGGACATCGAACGCATTAATGAAAATACACTGAAGTTATTTATTACGTACAGTGATATTGAAGATCGCGGCTATAGCCGTGAGGAGATCTGGTATAACCGCTCAAAAGGCGAGGAACTGTTTTGGGATGTAATCGGTGAAGTGAATACAGAGGATTATTTTGATATGGATGGCCCAATCTGGATTCATATCAACGCTTCCGAGCAGGGACTTGAAGTCATCGTCACACGTGCCAACCTACATCCTGATCAAGAGGCGACAGCCATGATGGATAGCTTCGACGAAAATCGAGAAGTAGCAGCACAATTACGGGAAATGGAAAGTGTCATCTTTGAATCGTTTGATACAGATTCTGACGAAGATATGACGATTTCAAACGCCCGTTTCGCTTTCAAGGATATAGATGAACTAATACCGCTTGCTAAGCGTATCGTCCCTATGGGATTGACATCTTCGCTATATCAATTTGAGGAGCGTTATTATTTACATGTTGATTTCACTGATCTACCAGAACAACGTGAACGTAAAAATGCTTTAGCGCTTATTAAAGAATATTTAAGACCTTCACGCTTAACAATCCACCGCTTAGATGAGTACGGCAATCTAATCATGGAAAACAATTGCTTTGAAACGGTTCTTGAATATTTTGCATAGATGATTTCCCGCACTTTTCCAAGTGCGGGTTTTTTGTGCGAAAAAAATAATGCTATTTGACGTTCGCTGGTTCAGTAAATGGAAGTATGCCATCTATTTCCCTTACACAGAGCCAAAATAAAATTTTGAACAAAAAACAATTTTTCACTTGAACGATGAGGGTACCTTTTTTACAATGTGGCAAAGGAGGTTTTGTTATGCTTGTCGCAATCAATGAGCAAGGAGACTATTTGCCATTGACGGAAAGCTTAACGGAAGCAGCCCTATTGCAATTGCGTAAAACGAAAGCATTTTGTCCTCATTGTAAAGAGCGGGTAGTTTTAAAAGCGGGTGCTATTAAAATTCCTCATTTTGCTCATACTGCAAATACAGCATGTGCCTCTTTATTTACAGAAGGTGAATCCTATATGCATTTATTAGGAAAACAACAGTTATTCAACAGGTTGCAGCAATTAGAAGAAGATGTTCAGCTAGAATGCTATCTCCCCCATTTACAGCAGCGACCGGATTTACTCATTAGAAAAAAGCAGCCATATGCCATTGAGTTCCAGTGCAGCCGGATTCCTATTTCTTTATTTGAGGAACGGACACAGGGCTATCAAAATGCACAGATCATCCCCATCTGGTTATTAAAAACGCCGTCCTCTTTTTTACAAAAAGGATCTATTCTCAAAGCCTCATTCACGCAGTTCCATCAGCAATTCATCCAAAAGGATTATTTGATTACCTATGCCCCTGAAACGGCACAATTTCATTATTTTTGTCATTTCATCTTTCTGCAGGGTAATACATTTTTAGCCCGATTAGTAAGTCTGCCGCTGAAAGCGCAAGTTTTCCCTTTTTATGAGCCAAAAAAGCTGAAAGAAGAAGGATTTAATGAAATGTTTTCAGAATATACTAGGTATCGTCTGAAGTTTTTAAACAATCGTCTTTTTTACAGCAAAAAAGGGGTAAATGATCTGTTTTTACGAGCTGTTTACGAATTGCGGCTCCCCCGCGAAAAGATTCCTTTATTTATCGGTATACCTGTAATACATGCAAGGGCTATACCTGTTTTTACGGCAGAGTGGCAGCTGATGCTTCTTTACTTCCTGTACTGCCATGGTTTGTCATGTAAAAATATGAAGAAAAGAACAATCTATTATTTCCTGTCCTGGGCGAGTCTCCCGGCTACAGAGCAAGCCCTTCAAGCAGTACAGGAGTATATGCGCATTTTAGAGACACTTTCGATTCGGGAAGTAGGGGCAGCTTATTCAACAGAGCAGTTAATTCAAGTGGTTTTTAATGAATTGATTGCAATTAATTAGAAATATTGAGAAAATGAAATAGAACTTCGAATACCGAAATATGTTATTGGAGGATAGATAAAATGGCAAAAGAAGTATTATTACGAGATCAAATTCCTGAAGAACTGACATGGGATTTAACGCCGATTTTTTCAACGGATGAGGCTTGGGAAGAGGAATTTAAGGAAATAGAGGCATTGGAAGAGCACGCAAAAAGCTATAAGGGAAAAGCAACGGAGAGTGCACAAAGTCTGTATGACGCTTTGCAGTTTGGTGACCAGATGTATGAGCGCTTCAGTAAATTATATGTATATAGCCATTTGAAGCATGACCAAGATACAACGAATGGCAAATACCAGGCAACGGATAGCCGGGTGCGTTCTTTAGGAGCAAAGCTTAGTGCGGCATGGTCTTTTTTAACGCCGGAAATTTTGTCGCTTGATGAGGAGACAATTAATGAATATGTAGCAAGCTATGAACCTTTGAAGCTGTATGAGCAGTCCTTGAAGGAATTAAACATGGGACGTCCGCATATTTTATCTGCAGCAGAAGAACAGCTCCTTGCCCAAATGTCTGAGGTGACGGGCGTTTCTAGTGATACTTTCGGCAAATTGAATAATGCTGACTTAGAATTCCCGAAAATTAAAAATGAAGACGGGGAAGAAGTGCGTGTTACGCATGGCTCTTATATTTCCTTTTTAGAAAGTACTGACCGGAATGTGCGAGAAGCGGCATTTAAGGCAGTTTACGAAACATACGGGAAGTTTCGCAATACATTTTCATCAACACTTGCTGGTAATGTAAAGGCCCAAAATGTGAGGGCCCGTATACGGAAATATGATTCGGCACGCCATGCTGCGATGAGTAATAACTTCATTCCTGAAAAGGTATATGATCAACTCATCTCAACGATTCATGAATATCTGCCATTGCTGCACCGGTATGTAGCCCTTCGCAAGGAAGTTCTTGGACTGGATGAATTGCATATGTATGACCTGTTCACACCGCTTGTTAAAGAAGCGAAGATGGATATGCCTTACGAAAAAGCAAAAGAATTAATGGTGGAAAGCTTCGCACCATTAGGTGAAGAATACCAAAGCATTGTAAAAGATGGGCTGAAAAGCCGTTGGGTAGATGTGATGGAGAACAAAGGGAAGCGAAGCGGTGCCTATTCTTCAGGTACATACGGTACAAACCCGTATGTATTAATGAACTGGCAAAATAATGTGGATAATTTGTTTACATTGGCCCACGAGTTTGGCCATAGTATGCATAGCTATTATACACGGGCAAATCAGCCGTATCCATATGCCAGCTATTCAATCTTTGTGGCAGAAGTAGCCTCTACATGTAATGAAGAATTGCTATTTGATTATTTACTAAAAACAATAGACGATCCACAGCAAAAAATTTATTTATTGAACCACTGGTTAGACAGCTTCCGTGGCACAGTATTCCGTCAAACAATGTTTGCTGAATTTGAGCATATGATTCATGAGATGGATGCAAAAGGTGAGGCATTGACAGCAGATAGACTGACAGAAGTGTATTATGATCTGAACGTAAAATATTTTGGAGATGCAATAACGGTAGATGAAGAAATCGGCCTAGAGTGGGCTCGTATTCCTCACTTCTATTACAACTATTATGTTTACCAATATGCAACAGGACAAAGTGCTGCAACAGCATTAAGCAAAAAGATCCTGGAAGAGGGTACACCTGCTGTTGAGCGCTATATCAACAACTTCTTGAAAGCAGGCTGCTCAGACTTCCCAATAGAAGTATTAAAGGCAGCTGGTGTCGATATGGAATCACCGCAGCCGATTGCAGAAGCTTGTAAAGTATTTGAAGAAAAGCTAAATGAACTTGAAAAACTGCTTCTAAATAAATAGGACAAAAGCCGTTAGAGTCGTTCTAACGGCCTTTTTCTGTTTCAGAAAGCATTTTTCTCGCTCACACTTTGTTTTGCTGCAATAATAATAGGTGATTATATAAATATAGTATATTGCTTCGGTAGAATAGAAGAGAAGTGTTGATATAACAGTTATTTGCAAGCGCTTTCTATTTGACGGATTTGTGAATTTATATGTATTTTGTTGCAACGATTATTATTGTATGCTAAATTATAAATGTGAAATAAATCACATAACAAACATACACCCCTTTGTTTGAACGTGAACATTTCTCCCATCCCCTTTGTGAAAAAGAGGCGTCCTATCTGTCGAGGTTAGGGCGCTTCTTTTGTTTTTTCTAGGAGAATCTATTTTTCGTATAATTTTAACTAATAAAAAAAGCCGCCCAGCGAAAGCTTGAGCGACGACTCTAATAAACTATGAAAATATAAAAGAAACTATCTATAATTGCGATTTAAACGCCATACTGTTATGTCTTCATTTGTAATACGTTCGATTTTTTGCTGAAGCATACGTTTTTTTAATTCACGCTCTGCCACAGTATAATCGATGGAGAAGATTTCTGCTATTTCTGCTGTTGTCAGAAGTTCGTATCGCTTAAATACGTCTTCTATCGAAGGAATAGGCTGGGGCACAAGCTCCTCGCCAATCATCTCTTCTAAAATGTGCTCATACACTTCGTAGTGATAGGAGCCGCTTACCTTCAACCCTTCTTCTTCGATGCATTCATTGAAAAAGACGATGCTTGGTACTTCATCTACATCCATCTCGCGTGTGATATAGAGATCACACTGAAATGCACGAGCCGCTTCCTTGGAGCCGAAGTCGATGGCGAATTCATTCATATCCAGCCCAACCTCTTCAGCTATTTCGAGAAGAGTAGCATGTGAATTTACATTCTTTGTCTTTAATACTGCGTATTGCTGCAATTTCGTCAAGTAACGGGAACCTGCGCGTTTCCCTTGAAGCTCAGCTGCTTTGATGGCGATTGACGGAAGGACAGGGTGGGTAATATCTAGTTCATCCCCGTTATAACAACCTTTCAATCGCTTTGTTAAAGAATTGAGCGCAGACAGTTCTGTGCTTAATACATAGCGCCACGTGAAATAATGTTCATATTGAAGTTGAAGCTTGCGCAATATACTTTTCATTGCGAATGCCTTTGGGCAAAGCGGGTCAATGAAAATATATAATTCTACCGGCTTATAAGTAGTAATAGAAGGTGCGACAGGCTGTGGTAATAGCTGAACATTATTCATCGAATCCCTCCTCATCTTCATTCTCTGCATTAATCATATGATGAGCAGTCATAACAAGACGTTGGAAATACGTTTCACGGAATTTTCCGTCTAAACCAACCTCATCCATAGCTTCAGCCATACATTCCAGCCAGGCCTGCGCACGATCAGGGGTAATTTTAAAGTTCATATGGCGAGCACGCATCATCGGATGACCATGCTCTTCTGTATATAAATTAGGTCCACCTAGGTACTGAGTTTGAAACTGGATTTGCTTACGAATTGTTTCGGTTAAATCTTCAGGGAAGATTGGAATGAGGTGTGGGTGCTTTGCGACGCGTGCATAAAAAGCATGCATAAGCTCCGAAAGCTTTTCAGCGCCAAGTTCCTCGTAAGGAATCGTATATTTTCGATTCATAGGTGCTACTCCTTTATGTCTAACTTCTTCTAGTATACGTGATGATGTATACTTTGCTGCTTCACAAACGTATTTAGTAGACGATATGTTCATTCTAACAACGACTTTCATTTTTCACAAATAAAGAGCTCTGACATGACAAAAGGGATGTAAAAATATGTTAAGTATTATATGTATTTAATACTTTTTTTACATAGTTTTGCGTTTCCTTAAAAGGGGGTATTCCCTTATATTTTGAGACATTACCTGGTCCCGCATTGTATGCAGCAAGCGCCAAAGACATGTCCCCATCAAATTTATCTAACATTTGGCGTAAATATTTAGTCCCGCCCATAATGTTTTGGAAAGGATCTTTTACGTCTGCTACGCCGAGGAATTTAGCCGTTGACGGCATTAGCTGCATAAGGCCTGTTGCTCCCGCTGAACTCACGGCATTAGGGTTGAACCCGGATTCCTGTTTAATAACCGCTTCTATCAACTTGGCAGGAACATTGAATTTTGCAGCAGCCTCCTCGATAGCCGTTTTAAAATCTGTATTAGAAGCAATAGCAGTTTGTTTAGGGATAGCAGAAGACGAAGAAGAAAGTGATTCAAGCACGGATGCTGGTACATTAAGCTGCCCTTCATAGATCAGCGACTGCAAATAGTCCGCTGTTTTTTTCTCACTATTTCCATAAATGTCCGCTAAGCTGGCATGGCTTCCAAGCATATCAGACAGTTCTAAAGCTTGTCCATTCCCCATACTTTCTAATAGCTCCTCTATAAGCCCTGAAAAATCAGAGGAGCCGGTCCCTAAAACCGAATTCGTTTGATTGTCTCCGCCAACCGATTGAATTGCCTGTATCTCCATTAATGTGCGTAATGATTGAATATCCATTTCATCGTCCCTTACTCAGATTGCTGCGCTAAAGCCTCTGCAAAGCGCGCGATTTTTTTCTTTGCGTGTCTTTTTTCAATATGGTGCTCTGCCAAAAAACGTTGAAAAATGTCAATACCTGTTTGTTCATCATTTGTTTCATATTCTACTTCATAATCCTCGCATTGCAAATAAAAAGAATGGTCCAAAAAGAGTATTCCGCCTTTATATTCTATTTCTACACGGTTTGTTGCCAATGTACCGAATAGCTGTAATTGCTCGGACTGTACATGCATTGCAGCTAGCCGTTGTTTGACCGAGGGAGCATGGAATCCAGTTCCTTGAATCATCTCCGTTGCAGCATCATCGGATAATCGGTCGGTTGTTTCCAGGTAGGCATTTTCTGTAGACCGTTCCTTTAATGTACATTCGATGTGAGAAGGCAGTACACGAATACGGAGTCCACTCATCGCTTTTTTTAAGTGCTGGCCGGGTGTATCGAAATAGTGGTTTTCCTGTCGCACAATTTGCTCCTGCTGAATATTAAAATAAGTGAGGAGACGGTGATACTCCTCTTTTGTTAATAAATTTTTAAATTCAATTTCCAACTGCTGGCTCATTTAATCATCCTTTCTTCTCGGTTGTTTATATTTCCGTTCCCCAATTCTAAAAAGCAGACTGCATACACGAAAGCTGTATGTTAAAATATGAAAAGATAAAGTGGAAAGGAAGACGTCCATTGCGTAACGTATATAATATCGAAAATCATGTTGAAATACATAATAAAATTACCTTCAGTGTAAATGAAAAGGTACAGGACATTCAAATACTCCCGGCAGGAAAGGTCATTGTAGATTCAGATCAATATGCCTTTATTTATATCGTTGAGGAGGACAAGGAGTTTAGTTATTTACATTTTGGAGAAAGTACTTGGCCTGCTTTGTTGGAAATGCTGCTGCACGGGGAGGACCCTCTCCTTTCGCTAGGAGAGCAGTTCATAGAATTACAGCAATTCCATGAAGAATTAGAAGCATTGATTTATAATATCGAAGGCAACAGTAATTACGGTGAAGAATTTGTCGCCCGTGTAGAAACAGCTTTTCAAGCGTTTTTAGCAAATGATGAAGTATAATATAAGAAAGTGGAAAGATGTGCTGACGAAGTGATTTTCGTCGCCTCATTGTTGGGAGGTTAATTATTTTGGGACAGTGGGACGTTTTTTTAAGCCCTTATAAGCAAGCAGTGGACGAGCTGAAAATAAAATTGAAGGGAATGCGCTCGCAGTTCGGCACTGTGAATGCAAACTCACCAATTGAGTTTGTAACAGGACGAGTAAAGCCTTTGGCAAGCATATATGATAAATCGTTGCAAAAGGGCATACCATTCGAGCCTTCCGACAAGTTGGGATCGGAGCTGCAGGACATTGCAGGCGTGCGCATCATGTGCCAATTTGTTGATGATATCTCGACTGTGACGCAACTGATTCGTCAGCGGGAAGATATGAAAATCATTGAAGAAAAAGATTATATTACGAATAGTAAACCAAGCGGATATCGTTCTCATCATATGATTATTGAATATCCTGTCGAAACGGTACAAGGACGGAAAATCATAGTGGCTGAGATCCAAATTCGTACATTGGCCATGAATTTTTGGGCATCAATTGAGCATTCGTTAAATTATAAATACAAGGGAGAATTTCCTGAAGAGATTAAAGACAGGCTGCAAAATGCTGCGGAGGCTGCCTTTCGGTTAGATGAAGAGATGAGTCAAATTCGCAGTGAAATTCAAGAGGCACAAGCTTACTTTAATGAATACAAAGACGATCTAGCGATACTAAATAACTCAGAAAAGGAGCGTGACAAACAGTGAAGTTTGCCATTCAATCACGCCGCGATGTACAGTCGAATGAATTGATGGAGCTTGCCAAAACCTATTTGCAGGATTTCGGATTAGAAATAGATGAAGAAGAGCCGGAGATCGTTTTGTCGATCGGCGGTGACGGTACACTTTTGCATGCGTTTCACCGTTATTCTCACCGGCTGGATAAAGTCGCCTTCGTAGGGATTCATACAGGGCATCTAGGTTTCTATGCAGATTGGAAGCCGTCTGAATTAGAGAAGCTGGTTCTATCAATTGCGAAGAAAGAATTTAATTCAGTAGAGTACCCGCTGCTTGAGGTGCAGGTGCATCGTAATAATTCGGATTCAAGTACGTATTTGGCTTTGAACGAGGCAACAATTAAGTCTCCAGACGTTACGCTTGTGATGGACATTGAGTTGAATGGCAAACACTTTGAGCGTTTCCGGGGGGATGGTCTGTGTGTATCAACGCCATCCGGAAGTACAGCCTATAATAAGGCGCTTGGCGGCGCGATCATTCATCCGACGCTGCATGCATTCCAGCTAACAGAGATGGCTTCGATCAATAACCGTGTATTCCGTACAGTTGGCTCCTCACTTGTACTGCCAGCGCATCATAACTGTGTATTAAAACCAGTGAATGATCAGAAATTTAATATGACAATCGACCATATTCAAATTATACAAACGGACGTTAAGTCAATTACATTCAATGTAGCAAATGAGCGTGTACGCTTTGCCCGTTTCCGACCCTTCCCATTTTGGGAGCGCGTGCACGATTCATTTGTTTCAAACGAATAGGATAAGGGAAATATGAATAATAGGTTTACAGTGACTTTTATTGCGAAACAACAAGGACAGCTCCTGCGTGAAGCAATTAGCGAATTTGGTATTTCTAAACGAGCGCTGACCGCTATTAAATTTGATGGTGGGGAAATTCTTGTCAACGGGCGGGAGCAAAATGTTCGTTATATTCTGCAAGCTGGGGATAAAATCACTATCATATTCCCAAAGGAACAGATTAGTAATGGTCTTATTCCGCAGCAGGGGAATCTCGATATTGTCTATGAAGATGAAGCACTTCTTATTTTGAATAAACCGGCTTATATGAGTACGATTCCATCGAGGGAGCATCCGGATGGCAGTGTAGCAAACTTTGTTGCCGGCCATTTTTCACAGCAAGACATTGCTTCTACCGTACATGTGGTTACGAGGCTGGATCGGGATACATCTGGTTTGTTATGCATTGCCAAGCATAGGCATATTCATCATCTGGCAAGTCTTATGCAACGCGCTGGATCTATTCACCGGGAATATGAAGCAATTGTGCATGGACATGTGCAGCCCCAATCAATTATTGCACCTATTGGCAGAAAAGAATCCAGCATTATTGAACGGGAAGTAAGGGATGATGGACAATATGCACATACAGATGTCTTTCTGCTTGAACAATTGACAATTGAAGGCCAGCCGTATTCTCATATCCGGCTGAAGCTGCATACGGGACGCACACATCAAATTCGGGTGCATATGTCGCATATCGGTCATCCTTTAGTTGGGGATGAGCTTTATGGAGGGAGCAGGAAGCTTATTACAAGGCAGGCGCTTCATTGTGTGAAGCTTCAGCTGCTGCATCCTGTTACTAGTAAAGCACTTGTATTTGAATGTATATTGCCGCTTGATATGATGAATATAATAAAATAGATGAAAGATGTTCGGAATAGACGAGCATCTTTTATTTATTTCATGAGAAGAGGCACCATCAGTTTTTCTTAATCAATTTATTAAATACATATATAATCTATTTTCTATAAACCTCACTTGGTTTAGAAAGAAAAAGGAACAGATTGGGAGTGCATCCAACTGAAATGTTAAAAATTTGTGGGAACGATAAATAATCATTTACGAATGGCAGCTCACACAACTATTATGTAATGTGAGAGGAGGGATTACATGGTCGAATATAAAAATGAAAAGGATGACGTCCAGTATAATGAGGAGCTTCTTTATGAACTGCTTAAGGAAGAAAATATTCAATTATTCCGTGAACATTTTTTAGCACTTCATCCTTACGATCAAGCGCAATTTTACGAGAAGGTTGGACCTGATATACGGGAGACCATGTATCATTTCTTATCTCCTCAGGAATTGGCAGTTATCTTTCGTGAGCTAGAGTTAGAAGATGATGAATATCAAGATTTTCTTAAAGAAATGGATACTTCCTACGGGGCCGCCATGTTATCGGAAATGTATACCGATGACGCGGTAGACGTATTAAATGAGTTGGATAATAAAGAACGAGAAAGTTATCTAGAAATGATGGACAGTGAGACAGCTGAAGAGATCAATGAACTGCTCGCATATGCCGAATATACGGCAGGAGCCATTATGACGACAGAGTATGTTTCGATTCTAGAAAGCTCTACAGTTCGTTCTGCTATGACCGTTATGCGCAAGGAAGCTCCGACTGCTGAAACTATTTATTATATTTTCGTTGTCAATGATGAGCATCAGCTGACAGGTGTTCTATCCTTGAGAGATTTAATAATTGCTGATGAGGATACACTTATAAAGGAAATTATGAGTGACCGCGTTGTCTTTGTAGGATTGAAGGATGACCAAGAAGAGGTCGCTCAAATTATGAAAGATTATAACTTCCTGGCTCTTCCGGTTGTGAATGAAAACAGGGAGCTGCAGGGAATTATTACGGTCGATGATATTATCGACGTCATCGAGGAAGAGGCAAGTGATGACTATTCAAAGCTTGCAGGGATCTCGGATGTAGAAGACATAGATGATAGTCCATTCGAATCAGCAAAAAATCGGCTGCCATGGCTTATTATTCTTTTGTTTTTAGGTATGTTAACAGCCAACCTGATGAGCCGCTTCGAAGAAACCCTAGATCAGGTAGCATTGCTAGCCCTCTTTATTCCACTTATTTCAGGCACGTCCGGAAATAGTGGAACACAGGCGCTCGCTGTAGCGGTACGAGGAATTGCTACTGGTGAAGTAAGTGAGAAAAGTAAGATGAAGCTGCTGATGCGGGAACTATTGACTGGACTAATAATGGGTATTGTATGTGCCCTCATTGTAGTAGGGATTATTTACTTCTGGAAGCATAGTCTTGTGATGGGTCTCCTTGTCGGTGGAGCTATCAGTTGTTCAATTTTAGTGGCGACGCTTGCAGGGTCATTCATTCCACTCCTGATTCATAAGATGGGGATTGATCCAGCAGTAGCATCGGGTCCCTTCATCACTACATTGAATGATGTGACAAGCTTAATGATTTACCTTGGGCTTGCAACCATGTTTTTAAGTCAAATTATGTAGCAATGAAACTTCCATAGCATATCGTAAGGAAAAAAGGATGTGGATGGTTGGAGTATCCGTTATTGTACATTCATACCCCGCCCCCTGCGCGTCAAATCGATGATGAAAGTACATCGATCTATGTAAGGAAGGAGCCAGTACCCTCGCTGATTCTCCATCAGCTTCGATACTTTGCACGCCCGGTCAATAAAGAAAGACAATTGTACTTCCAATTAAAAAACGGAGAGCATTTAAACGGCATTATCGAGAAAGTGAAAGGCGAAGAAGTGCTGATCCGCGCGATGAATCAGGAGATTTGGCTGGCGGCGGAATCAATTGCTTACATTACGGCAAAATAAAGAGCAGATGCATTATGCATCTGCTCTTTTTTATTGCACTTCTTTTGCTTAGTTACAAATGTTAAGATCTACGTCTGCAACACATTGTACAGCACAGAAGCAGTTTAAGTCGACTGTAATACAGCTGTCTGATGCAGCAAAGTGGTTAACCTCACATAATTCAGCAAGGTTTACCTTTGTTCCGCAATCAGATAGTAAATTTACAGCATCACCACCGTACTCGTATAACGGGACTAAAACGCGTAAAGTAGCACAGCAGTCATCAAAGATATCTTCTACACGGAAGAATACAGATGTACAGTATTCATAAAATTCTGATGAGAATTGTGCCATGAATGGTGTGCCTGTTTTTGTTAGTAACTTGAATACGCGTGTGTCTGCTGCTTTACGAGCAGGACTTACAATACCGCCAAGCGGTTCTAAGAAGCAGTTTGTAGTACATGTCGGACAATCCTCTTCAGTAGCTTGGTTTTGGATATCTAGAATTGCACGCACAACTTCACATACACAGCCTCTATCGCCGCCAAATCCACCTACGCTATCTCTTCCACAACCCATATATTCACCTCCCTGTCTGTGAACTCTTTCTACAATATGAAAGTGTGCAATAGCGATTAGGGCGATTGCTACGGTTGAATAAAATTTACTGTCAGAGACGATACTATGCACAAAAAGGAGGTGCAGGAAATTGAGAGGAAAGCTACTCATTGTCTGCTGTTGTCTTCTACTTGTGGGATGCAGCAATACGAACGAAAAACTGACAACTTTTTATGCTACATATGATGGCGAGAAAGAAAAAGGAATCGAGAAAATGTTGGATAAGCAACAGGATATCGAGCATGCCAATGTCATTTTTATAGAAGATAAGCTTCTTGTTGCAATGCAGGTAAAGCCATGGAAGAAGTACAAAAAGAAATCCATCGAAAAGAAGGTGGAAGAAGAGTTGAAAAAGGAGTATCCGAACTTACAACTAATTGTTTCTGCCGATTTTAAACTGCACTGGGAATCAGCAAAGCTTATCGAAAAGAATGAAACAAAAAATTTAAGCGAAAAAATTGAAGATTTAAGGAAACTAGCGAAGGAGGAAACGTAAATGAACGAACAGCGCTATCAAACAATCGAACAGCAAATTAGCCCGAAACCCCCTGTTGCGATGAATATGCTCAAAGCCTTTTTAGTAGGGGGAGTGATTTGTGCAATTGGACAAGCAATTTCATACTTTTATATTATTTTCTTTGATTTTACTGAACAAACGGCAGGAAATCCTACAGTGGCGACAATTATTTTTATCGCCATGTTGTTGACAGGATTTGGTTTGTACCGCAAGCTCGGCCAGTTTGCCGGGGCGGGCAGCGCAGTGCCGGTTTCGGGATTTGGTAACGCCGTTATTTCAGCTGCTATTGAGAGCCGTACAGAAGGGTTTGTTCTCGGTGTCGGCAGCAATATGTTCAAGCTTGCCGGGTCAGTTATTTTATTTGGGGTTGTGTCAGCGTTTTTTGTAGCGCTTATTAAACTTATTTTAGTAACAATTGGGGTGGTATCATGGTAATCGTGTTTGAGAGGAAGCCCGCAATTTTAGCATGCGCGGCTGTCACGGGTCCGCTTGAAAAACGAAGTGTATTCAAGTCCTATTTTGATTCCATTATGGATGATGAACGGTTTCAAGAAAATACGAATGAAAAAGGACAAATGGTGCTTGTACAGGAAGCATGCCAAGTTCTTCTAAAAAAAGCAGATGTAAAAAATTTAGATATTGATTACTTTTTAAGCGGGGATCTCGTTAATCAAATGACGCCAACCAGTTTTGCGGCAAGAGAGCTTGCCGTTTCATTTATTGGCTTGTTTGCAGCGTGTGCTACAGCTGTCTCATCTGTTATTATTGCAGGCCTTTTAACAGAGCTAGGTGCATCCAATTTTGCTATTGCAGGAGCAAGTAGTCATCATAATGCGACAGAGCGTCAATTCCGTTATCCGGTCGATTATGGTGCGCAGAAACCTGCTACAGCGCAATGGACAGTGACAGCAGCTGGGTTTGCTCTTGTTGGTAAATATCATGAGGGAATGCCGTATATGGCTGCTGCTACTGTAGGAAAAGTAGTAGATTACGGACAAGAAAACCCGCTTCATATGGGTGGTGCAATGGCACCGGCCGCCTACAGTACCATTACTACCCATTTAAAGAAACGTAACCAGAAAATCAGCGATTACGATGTTATTTTTACAGGAGACCTTGGGAAAATTGGTCTTAAGCTATTAAAGGCGATGCTTGCTGAAGATGGCATTAAAAGTGAGGAACTTGATATTCTCCGGGATGGAGGAGATGAGTATTTTGGTGAAGATGAACGCTTCCAGGCAGGGGCAAGCGGTGCAGGATGCTCAGCCTCTGTGTTCTATAGCTATGTCGATCTTCAAATGAGAACAGGACGCTATAAAAAAGTACTTCTTGTAGCAACAGGTGCTCTGTTATCACCACTTTCCTATCAGCAAGGGGAGACGATTCCCTGTATCGCGCACGCAGTTGAACTAACAGTATAGGAGGAAACAGGGATGATCTACTCATTTATATTTGCCTTCATTGTGGGGGGGCTTATTTGTGTTATCGGCCAGCTGTTAATGGATGTGGGCAAGCTCACGCCAGGTCATACACTGTCCATTCTTGTAGTCGTAGGTGCCGTTTTAGATGGCTTTGGTCTATATGAGTATTTGATTGATTTTGCTGGTGCAGGAGCTACTGTACCTATTACATCGTTTGGGAACTCACTGACACACGGAGCCCTGGCTGAAGCTGAAAAGCACGGATGGATCGGTGTGCTGACAGGTATGTTTGAGGTGACGAGTTCCGGTATTAGTGCCGCCATTGTATTTGGTTTTATCGGAGCTTTACTTTTTAAGCCAAAAGGAACGATCGACTAGACGAATATCCTCCTTTCATTTGCTTATGTAACATACATTAGCAAATAGAAGGGAGGTGTTTTTTTATGGGCGGCTATTATAACTATGGCTGGCAAGGCGGAAATGTTGGAGGCCAGCAGAGTTGTTCGAACTACAGCTACGGCGGAGGTTATGGCGGTGGCTATGGTGGAAGCGGCAATATGTTCGTGTTGATCGTGGTACTGTTCATTTTATTAATTATCGTAGGTAGCGTAATCATCTAAGGAGGGAAGCGTGTGGAACCGTTTTTTAGACAGGTTGAGAAAAAGACCGGTGTGCAGTTCGAGGAAATACTAGCGCTTGCCAATGCGATTCAACACGCGGACTTTTCGAATGAAAAACAAGTGCGTAAAATTGTTCGTAAAGTAGGCAAACTGGCGAATCGCCCAGTCGATTCAGCATTGGAAGATAAAATCGTAAAATCGATTATGCAAGATGGTCAATCTCTTGATCTAGGAAAAATTGAAAAAATGATGAGATAAAAAAACGGATTTCCGTATAGTTACGGAAATCCGTTTTCATTTAAAGAATTCTGCCATTTTGCTGTGTGCTCATATCTATAGGCTAAAGCGAAGCAGCCTGGGCCCGTCTTTGAGAGTAAGGTCTCATTCTCCTTACATGCTCAAAAACATTCGTCAGAGCTGAGCAGAAGCTTTAGCAACTTTGATTTTTAAATTACTTTTTCCATTGCCCGATGAGGTATATAGGCATCTAAAAATTCAGGTGAAGTAACTACATAACCAAGCTTTTCATAAAATGGAATAGCATAGCTTTGAGCGTTTAGCTTCAGCTTTTCCCAGCCGTATTCTACAGCGTATTTCTCTACCTGCTCCATGATCAATACACCCAGCCGCTTGCCGCGGTACTCTTTTAATACGCACACACGCTCAATTTTCCCGACACCAGGGGAGATTTCACGTACACGGGCAGCTGCAATGGTATGATCATCTTCCTGAACAATGAAATGTGCCGCTGTTTTATCAAATTCATCCAGCTCCAAGTGGAGTGGAACACCTTGTTCCTCGACAAAAACCTTTTTCCGTACATCAAATGCCAGTTGTTTTTCTTCTTCAGTAGTAACTAATTTAACAATAAACACGAACTTATTCAGCTCCACTCAATCTAAATGTCTCATAAGTCGTCCATGATCCATCTTCCAATTGGTACAGAAGGTGGAAACGGTCGATTGTTTCTTTTTCATCTACACCGCTCATACGTAATTGGCCTAAAATGTCATCGTGTTCAGAATCTGTCATTTTTTGAGCAATCGTAATATGTGGAACGAAGACATGTTTTGGCTTGCCGATTTGCAGTTGCTCCTGGATTTCATTATGAATATTTTCAAGCTGAGGTGTCGGCTCAATCCGGAAATAGATCGCGTTTGTCGTTGGGAAGAAGGAACTTATACGCGAAGCATGAATTGTTAGTGGGGCAAAGCGCTTAGCGATCTCTGCAAGCTTCTTTGTAATATCCCCAATCTCTGTTTCATCCGCTTCGAATACGTCCTTCAAAGTCATATGCGGTGTAATCTGCGCATAGTGTGGGTCATAGCGTTTACGGTAAGTATTCGCTAAATCTTGTAGTTTTTTTGATGGAAATGCAACAATGCCGTACTTCAAAGTTCATTACCTCCCGAAAAATCAATTTTCTCTTCATATTTAGTATAACAGATTGAACAGTCTTTTTCGCAATTGTTGAAAAGATTATCCGAAATTTTCAATCAACGCCCTCTTTAAATCAGGCTTCCAATACTTCCAAGTATGATTGCCTGTAAACTCTTCATAAAATGTATCATAACCCATCTCGACCATCATTTTATGCATTTGGCGGTTAGGCGTCAAAAAGTCTTTTTCCGTTTTATCATGCAGAACCACTTTATCTTCTTCTGTTCCGATCACATGATAAACAGAAAGCTGATCAAACTCCTTGGCTGAGCGCACTTTTTCTATCACTAGATCATCTACATAGGGAGAATGAAGAATGGCTTTGCCGAAAATATTCGGATACTTGATGGCTGCAAGCAGTGAGACTGTAGCTGCCATGGAATCACCGATCAGCCCGCGATTTGAACCAAGGGCATTTGTCGAGAATTCCCTGTCCAAGTAAGGTACGAGCTCATGTGCTAAAAAGCGTAAGTAAGCTTCATGCTGGTCACCGGAAGGAATATACTTGCGTTTCCGGTCTTCCACACTTTTGTAAGGAACGCCAACGATGATCAAGTGTTCGATTTCGTAGTCGTCAATCAATTCATCAGCAAGACGAGGAATACCACCAAGCTGGAAATAGTCTTTTCCGTCTGAAGCGATTAGAATATTATACCTGTATAACGGAGTATAGTTGGCAGGGATATAAACCAGCAGCTGCATATGTTCCTGCAGGCATTCACTGTAAAAGTTAACATCTTTGACTGTTCCTTTATCCACATATGTCACTCCTTCTCATAGTTGTAACGAAATTGTATCATATTGAATAATAAAGGTGTAATATGTAGGTAACGTTTGTTCTATTTACGGGTTCAATTAGATGGGAAAGGACTTATTAGAAATAGGATCCTGTCTCAATTTCTATCTATTGTTTTGAGCCGATTATATATGACTAAATAAAGAAATGGAGATTCCCTATGCAGAATAAGAAACTTCGTGTCCATTCCGATGAAGTAGCAGCTGCTACACGTGCGGCTTTAGAACGCCGCGGTGTCACAGTAGAAGCTGTAGCGGACATTGTATATGAAATGCAAAAGCCTTATAACCCTGGTTTGAAGATTGAGCATTGCATAGAATCAGTAGAACGAGTATTGCTGAAGCGGGAAGTGCAGCACGCTGTTCTCGTTGGGGTAGAACTTGACGAGTTAGCGGAGAAAAAAATGTTATCTGAGCCGCTGCAGTCGATTGTGGAAAGCGATGAAGGGCTATTCGGTGTTGATGAAACAATTGCACTTGGCTCAGTTTTTACCTATGGAAGTATTGCCGTTACAACATTCGGTCATTTGGATAAGCAAAAAATTGGTGTGATTGAAAAGCTTGATACAAAAGCAGGCGGCGGTGTCCATACATTTCTTGATGATTTAGTGGCGAGCATTGCAGCCTGTGCTGCTTCTCGTCTTGCACATAGAATGCGGGACTTGGAGGAAGAGGGAGAGACATTTGCAGATGTACCGCCAGTTGTGCTCGGCCCAAACCCAAAAACAAAACCAGAAGAGTAAGTGATTCGCCATTTGCGTTTTCGTAAATGGCGTTTTTTCTAGTTATCGCTTATGATAAATAGTTGATAGTATATTCAGTGAAGGAGAAGCAATTAAATGAAGCTTAAAGATATTAAAACACTTATCACGAGCGGCACCGTTTTATTGGCGCTTGCACTATATATGATATTTGGCAATCCTCCCCCGGAAAAGGATGAAAAAGGACAAGAGAAGCAGACAGAATCTGCATTGAATGGCAGTGTGGAAGAGAGTTCGGCCATTATTCCCTTGGAAGAAGCAGAGAAGGTGACAGGAAACAAGGCAGTGGCCGTTGAATACTTATCTGCAAATGACGGTGATACAATCAGTGTGCAGATGGATGGAGAGAAAAAACGTGTACGCCTCCTTATGATTGATACACCGGAGATGAATTATAATAAAGGCGAACCAATGCCGTATGCTGAGGATGCAAAAGCATTTACAATTGATCTATTGGAAAAAGCGGAATCAGTAGAACTGCTTTTTGATAAAGGACCGGAAACAGATCATTACGACCGCTTACTTGCCTATGTGTATGTAGATGGTGTAATGCTGCAGGAGGAGCTACTGGAAGAAGGCTTGGCAGCAGTCCGCTATGTAAATAAGCCAAACAATTCGCTTGAACAGCATTTCCTAGATATTCAAGAAGATGCAGAGAAGGAAGGCATCAACATTTGGTCACATGAAGGCTACTTCCAAAAAGACGGCTTCCATGCGGATGCTATACAGAAGTAGGAAGAAAATTTATCTAATAGAAGATGAATTTTTAAAAGGTTTCTATAAAGGTTTTCTTTATCTATTGACGGCAGCGTCTGGATGCAGTCTATGAGTGACTATTTTAAAAAATGGAGCTGTACAGAAAGGGAAATATTCTGTACAGCTTCTTTTCTTTTTCTGCGTGGTTTAGCTGCATAGATAGAAAAAATAGTTCGGGAGAATTGCCGGTTATGAATAGATATAAACTACTGAATTGATCCTGTACTTTTAAGAGCGGCCTTTACCGTTACGTTGATTTCCGCACTTTTATAAGCTTCTTCCCATTCTTTATTACTCATGCGTTTATTGTGAAGTGTTTGAGCCTTATACTGGATCCCAAAACCTAGAGGATCATACCCTTGCTTTACAGTTTTATCGAAAAACTCCATTAATTTTTCTTCTGCCTCTGTTTTGAGCAGCTCGTTATAATGCGGCAATAGCTGACTTTTTAAAGCGTTTTTGGATTCTGATATATAGCCATATAAACTTACTTCTATATCAAGCTTTAAATTGTTATCACTTTGGACTTTCAATTTCTGCTTAGTCTTTGAAGAATCAATTTTTGCAATAAAATATTCTCCTTCTTCATTTACCACTAGTTCTGCGGTATTTGCCTTTTGTGACAGCATATTAAAAATTGCTGTATCGAGAAAATCCAGTTCATGAGGTTCTTTGCCTGTCTCCAATATTAATGACTTGTTAATTTCAAAATGCGAATCCTCTTCATTAATCCTAATAACAGGTAAAATCGGACTAATCCCTTCTTCTTTTAGATTTCTTCTGAGGTTAAATAAATACGTTGTTACGATATATTGACTCTCTGTTCCATTATCATCAAAATAATTGAATAATTCCGGGTAAGCAGCGGATTCACCTTGTGGAACCATTTTAATAATTTCTTCAGCAGACGGTCTCCCGACAGCCATCCAGGAAATCATCTGAATATCGGGTCGTCTTATTAAAAAATCCAAAACTTCCTTGTTTTTATCATCCTTTACTAAGTCTTCACCGAGAACAATCAGTTTGGAATGTCCAAATTCAAGTTCTTTATCGGAATAGGATTCTAATAAGCGAATCGCTTCAGATAAGGACTCTCCATTTTGTGTGAGATACGAATACTCAGGTTTCTGTGCCTCTTTAAAAGAGCCGGTGGGTTCATATAATTTTAAGGTGATTTTGTATGGTTTGTCTGGATTATCCGATTGGTCAATAGCAATCATGGAAACAAAAACATCTTTATCAATATCTTTAAATTCACAGCCTGTAAGAAGAAGGAGTAATGGTACTAGCAAAAGAAACGCTAGATTAGTTTTAGCTTGCTTGTTTGGCACCTTTCATCCTCCTTTTGATAAAGAAAAATAAAATGAGCATTAAAGGAAAAGCAACAATTAAAGTATTATAAAATAGGCTTGTATAACGAAATAATTGATATTCATTCAATTCACGAATAAAATACAGGGGAATTGCAATAAAGAATGGAATAGGAAGAAATCTTCCAATGTTTTTCCCCTTATATTTTATATTGTCTAATTTAAACACAAACTTTAAAAACTCCATAGCGACATGCCAGTGAATAATAATACTTAGAAAAGCGATGCCTAAATAGAACAATAAGAAAACATACAGAACACGTTCAATGATAAAATAATCCATTCTTAATGAATCGCTTGTGGAAATCCATGGATAAACAAGCTCATCAATAGCCTCAAAGCCGTTAAAGCCAATCGGGATAAAATAAGTCGTAAATAACGTAGAGACTGACACAATAGTTATGATAATAATTTGTTTCCAGCCAAAGGTTTGTTTCTCAGTAAAGAAACGATTAAAGATAGAAAGATTGACAACTCCCAAAAATAAAAAAAAGCAAGCAGAGAATGCATTTAGATTAGGCAATTGATTGACGTATAAAGCGGCTTCCTTTACGAAATCCCATTCCAGGTTTTGACTCGTATATGCCTTGTAAAAGATGAAAAGGATTAGTGGGAAGGTGATTAATAGAATGATTTCAACCGTATATAATACTCGGGCGGTTTTCATTAGGGCTCCAAAGATGACAGGAATAATAATTGTCAAACCGATTTGAATAATAGGCATCTCTGGAGAAAGGTAACGAATAAGAAGAAACGTAAATGTGATTAATGTAATCAATCCCGCAATAAACCACATAACAGCTAAAAGAAATACAACCGGAAGATGAAACCATCGAGCGGATGTTTTTTGCAGCAGCTCAGGCAGTGCCATGCCAGGGAAGGAATTAAAAAAACGGGTAAAGAGAGTGATAAGAATAGTACCTGCAACTACCGCCAAGAGCATGGAAGAAACAGCACCTTCCTTATGGAAATGCAAAAGAATAACGGGAACAGAAGCAATAATATTTGCCACCATATTAATTAAGATTAAGTAATAATAAAACCGGCTCAAGTCTCACCCTCCATTTTAGGTTTATTTTTCGGGGAAACATATAGCTGCAAATAAGGTTCGCCAAAACTGTCTATACTGATCAAATACATAATTAATACATATAAACCGAGTGTTAAGCCTGCTAAACCAAATATGCTTGTAATGAATATAAATAATAGGCGGACAATTCGTATGGAAAACGCCATTTCATTTACTGGGATGACAAAGGTTGAAATCGCTACTGCCGAAACGATCACGACCATAATATTGGATGCAAGTGAGGCCTCCGTTACTGCCGTTCCTAAAATTAATCCTCCTACAGTAGTAGCAGTGGCACTAATTGCCTTTGGAAGACGGATACTTGCTTCTAATAGCAGCTCCATAAAGAACAGCATGAATAACACTTCAAGGAAAGAAGAAAAAGGGACGCCTACCCTGCTGCCGGCAATAGTTAAAGCTAGTTCGGTTCGAAAGACCTCGGGAGCAAAGGAAGTAATGCCTACATATAGCCCGGGTAAAAGAAGGCTGATAAACAATCCAATATAACGGAGAATCCTTAAAAATGTTGAAATCATTATAGTATGATAATTATCTTCCATAGTAGTCATAAAATCGAAAAAGACAGCGGGTGTAGCCAGCGCTTGTGGGTTTCTATCTAGAACTAAAATTACTTTGCCGCCCGCAATATTATAGACAATCCGGTCTGGACGCTCCGTCATAATCATTTGGGGAAACAAGGAAAAGCGCCTACCATTCAGAAAATTATTCAACTGAGTAGTGGATGTAATTACCTGTTTGTCAATATGCTGAAGTCTTTCCCGTATTGCCTCCAATACACCGTTTTTTACTTTTTCACTGTCATAGATAATAGCCACTTTAGGCTGATTTACTTCTCCTTTTGTTACATATTCAACACATAAGGAAGGTTGCTGATAATTAGAACGAATTACATTGATATTTGTGGAAAGGTTATCACTTAGGGCTAATTGAGAACCATGTATCGTTGTTTCAACGGATGTTGCGTTGACTTGATCATTATTAGACAGCTTTACATCAAGCAAATATAATTGATTTTGCATAAGGATAATAGTATTTCCATCCAGGACCGCTGATCGAATTTGTTCTTTCGATTGACTTTCTTGAAATTGGGGCAACGCCTGTAAGTAGAGCTTAAATTGATTTTCTGTCTCCATTTCAAAAAAGGGTTTAATTAGTAATTTTTGAAGCAACTCCTGATCAATAAGAGGCTTAATATAGAATAATAAGGCGTATTTATCTTCATATTCTAAGGTTTTTCGTGTTAATTCGTTCGTATCTTTAAACTGCTCATTAATCCATATAATTGTCTCTAACGAAGACATCTAACCTCCCCCAATCATCTATAGTAAGAGTTGTGAATAGAATGTCCCAATTAGTGGAGTGTAATGCATGAAAAGAGCTGAAATGTTATGGATTTAAAGTAGTGATGAGTAGTATTTATAACAAAATATAATTTTATTTTTATTGTATAAATACTTTATTTTAGCAGGAGCACCGTTCTATTGGAGATAGAGCGGTGCTTTTCACTATTTCCAGAAAAATTGTGTCGAAAAGTCAGGAGAATGTGACAATCATGTAAATTTAAATGGAATTCTAATTGAGAATAAATCTTATTTATGGCATTCTAGTAGATGGAAAACAATTCAGAGGGAGGGAAACGTGACAAAATGAAAAAGATTTTTCCATTACTGGTTCCTGTAATTTTCATGTTATTCCTCGTATTACCGACTACTACTAGTGCCGCAATCGCTGACGGTACATACAGCGTGAATTACCAGGTAAACAAGCCGGGCAGCAATTCTGCTTCTATGGCAAATGACTATTTTTTAAAACCTGCTAAGCTAACAGTCAATAACGGTAAGATGAGTATTCAATTAACGATAAAAAACAGCTCCTGGGTGACACAGTTCAATCCACCAGGAGGGGCATCTGTTATCAGTTCTAATACAGGAGCTGATCAACGAGTTGTTCAATTCAATATCGGTTCATTTAATCCGTTGACAGTTGGGATGAAAATAGACATAGAGGACATCGATTACCATCACGCTTATAGCGTAGACTTTGTATTTGATGGTTCTGGTCTTCCTGAAGCAAAGCCGCAGCAGGAAACAGCACCACCAGCAGCTCCTTCCAATAATACTACCGAGCCAAAGTCAAATCCATCTCCGTCGTCAGGAAGTAACACTTCTTCAAATAAAGAGCCTGCCACTGCAAGTGGGAAGGCGGATAAAACCTCTACAGCTGAACAGTCAAAACCTGTACAGAATGAGGCAGATACTTCGCAAGAAGCAGCACAAAACAAAGACCAACAGGATGCAGCGCAAACTGAAGAGGTAGAAGTAGAAAATCCCGAGACGAGCGATGCATTGCCACTAGCTTCTCTTGTGGCATTCATGGCAGCTGCAATTATTTTTGTTCGAACAAAGCAAGCAAAAACAAATTAATCAGGGGGAATCAAGAATGGCAAAGAACCGTAACACAAAAATGGCATTGGCCGCATTAATGGCTGTATCGGCTATCACGCCTGCTGCGGTATCAGCAAATGCAGGTGAAACACAAAATGTAAATGGAACAGAGGCAACGACAAAAGAAGCTGCAGCACCTGCTGGTGAGACGGCTGTGCGCACAATTGACTTTAAAGTAACAGACGAAACAGGCATGTTAGCTAACTTTGTAAAAGGACCAGGTGAACTAGTTGAGCAGAATGGTCAGCAGTATATCAAAATAAACCTTTCCGACACGATGCTATCCATGCTTACAGCGGTTACTGTAAAAGGTGAATCAGCATTGCATGAAATCGGCGGTAAAAAAGTTGTACTAATACCGGTAGATAAAGATTATTCTCCAGTCGAAGGCGTATTTACAGTGAATTCTCCAGTGGCTAAAGGTGACTATACAGCAACGTTAACACCTGATGCACAATCTATTAAAGAAGCAGGGGAAGAAAAACCTGAAGAAAAGCCGGAGGAAAAACCAACACAGCCTTCTACGCCTTACGGTGAAATTGCTGATGGTAAATATAAAGTAACGTTTGATGCTTACAATCCAAAAACGGGTGAAGGAAATTACGCAGCAATTACACGTCAGTTAAATGAAGAAGCTACATTAGTTGTGGAGAATGGCAAGTACTTCTTAGAAATCAGCGGGACAGAACAATCGAACGGTATGATTGCTGAATATCAAGTACTTGTGGGAGATAAATATGTAAAAGCGGAAACAGTTACGGGCTCTCTAACAGAATATCCACATGTTGTCCGTCTGCCGCTGACATCTTTAAATGATTTAACATCAGCAAAACTACATGTAGTAGCTGGTACACACGATCAATGGTATGATTTCAAAATCGCTGTTGATAAAGGTTTAGATTTACCAGAAAAAGAAGATAATGCTAGTGAATCAGAAACTTTACCTGCTTACGTTTACCAAGACGGCTCAAACGAATTGTCTATCATGCACGGAAGATACTTGGCAGATAAAGTGGAAGTGACGGCAACAGAAACTGGCTATGAAGTAGATGTAACATTCCCGGAAGGTCAGCATTTAAATAACTTCATTGTGGAAGGTGCCACAGTAGCAAAAAAATCAGAGGAAGTTGTTGGCAGTAATACAGTGAAAGTTTACACAGTATCAGTTGATGACCTGTCAAAAATCTACACAGCGACAGTTGATTTATCAGTGCGCTTTGGTGATTTTGCCTATGATGAAAAATACAATGTTCAGCTGCAATTCGGTGGTGAAAGGAACCCGTTCACTGATATTCAAAAGCTGGCGAACTACGGTGCGATCGTCTCCTTATATTCATACGGTATTTTCAAAGAAAGTGAGAAATTCAACCCGTATAATACGACAACACGCTATCAATTCTCATTAATGCTATTCCGTGCATTGGAGCTTGAAGTACCAGAAACTACAAACTTCAAAGACATTGCAAAATTAGATGAAGAGGCGCTTTCTGCCATTAAGGCACTAAACAGCTACGGTGTGATTAATGGTATTAATAAAGAAACGTTCGCTCCTTACAATAAAATCACACGTGCCCAAACAGCAAAAATGATTTACCGTCTATTGGTGAAGGAAGGCTATGAGCCGGCTGCGGATGCAAAAATGCCATTCAGCGATGTACCGGCAAATGACAAAGAGCTAAATGAAGCCGCTGCTCAATTGAATGCACTAGGCATCATGACAGGCTCATCTGGTAAGCTAAACCCAGGAGCACCGCTTACACGTGACCAAATGGCAAAAGTTTTAAATAATGCGTTGGAAGTGCTTGTAAACTTATAATCAATACATTCGACAGACAGCTTCCTCCCCTTGTGTGAGGGAGCTACTGTCATATTTTGAAACATATTCGATTGAGGTAAATTTCCATCGTTGTCGACTTTGGATGAAAATTTACCTCAATCTGAATAAGCAGGGGGAAACGACATGAAAAAATGGTTGTGGGTCTTCCTTTTTGCTATAGCTGTGCTCGCAGGTTGTAGCAATAACGAAGAAGCAAACGAAAAAGCAGCTGCCGGTACAGCAAAAGAAGCGGCAAATACACAGGAGGAGCACCGTATTATTGCTGGGACAGTCGTGCTTGCCGAAATTCTGGACCGCTTGGATCTTGATGCGGTTGCCGTTCCAGAGACAGAGAAGAAGCTGCCGCAACGTTTCGAAGGACTGCCGTCGATTGGAAACGCGATGAGCCCGGATGCGGAAATTATTAAGTCCTTGAATCCGACAGAGGTATTATCCGTGTCTACATTGGAGTATGATTTGAAAGATTCATTTGAGCAGTATAAAATTCCAGTTGATTTTGTTGATTTGACAGGTATTGATAGTATGCTTGATGAAATCAAGGAACTTGGCGGACGATATAATCGTGTCCAGGAAGCTGAGAATTTAGTGAACGAATTAAAGGAAGAAATTGAAGCGGTAGAGCTTGTTGCTCATGAAAATGAAAAGCCTAAAGTGCTGATCCTGCTTGGCGTACCAGGCAGCTACTTAGTGGCTACTGAAAATTCATATGCAGGCGACCTTGTAAAAATTGCAGGCGGAGAAAATGTCATGGCCGGTCAGGATGCGGAGTATTTAGCATCCAATACTGAATACCTGTATGATGCTAATCCTGATATCATTCTGCGCTTGGCACATGGTATGCCGGAAGAAGTAGTAGAGATGTTTGATGAGGAATTCCAAAAAAATGATGTGTGGAAGCATTTTAATGCTGTAAAAAATGATCGTGTCTATGACTTGGAGGAAGCGCTTTTTGGTACAACAGCAGCTTTGAATGTACCGGAAGCCCTCGATACATTGGTAGAGATTTTCTACAGCAAGTAATACTGGCCGGCAATGGCTTACCAGTGTTAGAAATGCCATATAGACAGGAAATAAAGGGTGTTTTATTGTGACGAAAAAAATAGTAAGTATTATTGCTGTGATGGGTTTATTAGGTTTGACCATCATATATGCAGCTACTACTGGCAGTGTCCAAATCAGTTATATGGAGTTCCTCACAGGCTTATTTGATAGCACAAACGAGAAAATGGCAGCTATTCGGGATTTGCGTTTCCCGCGCATTTTTGTCGCTATTTTTGCAGGGGCCGCTCTTTCAGTGGCAGGGGTGCTCTTACAGGCAATTATGCGAAACCCGCTGGCAGATGCGGGTATTATCGGGATATCCTCAGGAGCTGCTTTTACAAAGCTGTTCATTGTCTCATTTTTCCCGGCTTACTTTTTCTTCTCACCCATTGCTGCATTCATCGGTGGGGCGATTGCATGTTTGCTCGTGTTTGCATTGTCATGGAAATCCGGCCTAAACCCACTAAAGTTAATCCTTGTCGGAATTGCGATCAATGCTATGTTCTCTGGTTTGACTGAAGCTTTTATCAGCTTTGGTGCCTCTTCAGCAGGCTCCATCACATCCAGCCTGACACTAAAAACATGGGATGATGTGACGGTAATTACTACATACGGATCAATCGGTCTTATCCTCGCATTCGCCATGTATGCGTGGTGCAATGTACTGGTTCTCTCTGATAAAACCGCAAAAAGCATTGGATTCAATTTGACGGGAGCACGTATCGCCATAGCAGCAGTGGCTGTCTTATTGTCAGCGGTTTCTGTTGTGGTGGCAGGAGTGATCTCATTTGTCGGTATCCTTGTGCCGCATATCGCCCGCCGGTTGGTCGGTCATGATCATAAAATACTGATCCCATTCACAGCTTTATTGGGGGCGTTCATTATTTTGCTGGCTGATACAATCGGCCGTACAATGCTGTCGCCGATGGAAATCCCGGCATCTACAATTATGGCCATTATTGGCGGACCATTTTTAATCTTCCTGATCCGCAAAGATAAATAGAAAAGAGTGACAAACGAAATGGAAATCAATCAAGTGATTGTTTCGCATGATGGCACAAAACATCATTTAAACGGTGTCACGACAGCGATTCAAAAAGGGAAAATTACAACAATCATCGGTCCGAACGGCTGTGGAAAATCAACGCTATTAAGTGTCATGGCGCGCAATAACCGTCCATTAGAGGGGCAGGCGCGTCTCGAAAACAGAGATCTGGTGGAATACAAGCCAAAGGAGTTTGCCAAAAAGGTTGCTATTGTCTATCAGCAAAATGATATCCCACAGGACTTAACAGTAGAAAAACTTGTCATGTTCGGACGGATACCTTATTCGTCATTGCTAAAAAAGAAGACGCAAGAAGATGAAGAGGCAGTTACATGGGCGCTGGCCTGTACGAATCTGCTGGGAAAACGTGAAAATGAGTTGTCTGCATTATCCGGGGGAGAGCGCCAGCGTGTGTGGATTGCCATGGCTTTAGCACAAAAGTCGGAAATGCTATGTTTGGATGAACCGACAACTTATCTGGATATTTATTATCAGTTAGAGCTGTTGGAACTGGTGAAAGAGTTAAATGAACAACATGAGCTCACGATCGTGATGGTCCTGCATGACATCAATCAGGCGATTCGCTATAGTGACCATATCATTTTAATGAATGACGGCAAGGTTGTAGCAGAAGGGGAGCCGAAGAACGTCATTACGAAAGAAATCATCAAAGAAGTATACGGTGTAAATGCAGTGTTCCATGAAGACGAGGAACTCGGCCTTTATATGATGCCGCTAAGCATTTAAGGGATGTTGAATGAAAAAAGTTATTCAGTTGGCCTGTATCGTAGTCATGGTATATGCAGGCATGCAAATTGTTCGATATATGTATTCGTATGTGAAGATTGATAACGAGCTGGAGGAGATCCAGAATTTTGCCAATCAAAAGGAGCTAGATGAGCTGCGGCAAGTAAATTCACGTATTATTGGCTGGCTTTCACTGGAGGGAACCAGGCTGGATAATCCTGTCCTGCAGGCAGCGGACAACGAATTTTATCTGAGGCATAATTATTTGGACGAAGAAAGCCGCGGGGGCAGCATCTTCATGGATTATCGAAACAGCCGCGTACTTGACCGGCATACCATTTTTTATGGGCATGTTCTAAGGAATGGAACAATGTTTGGAGAGTTAGCAAAATTTGCTGATCAGGCTTATGCAGAGGCACATCCAGCTTTTCTATATGAAACGCCTGAGAAGCGTTATGAACTTGAAGTGTTTGCTGCTTATAAAACAACGACTGATTTTTATTATATTGAAACTGACTTCACTGATGACTCATATGCTGCATTTTTGGAAGAAATTCAGTTGCGATCTGAAATTACTATGCCGGTACAAATCCGAACAGGGGATCGAATTGTTACATTTTCAACATGTACGACATCTGTCAATGATAAGGAACGTTTCGTTGTTCATGCAAGGGTAATAGAAAAGACGGATTACTAGAGGTGAGAAAAATGACATTTAAAAAAGGACTTGCTGCTGTTATTTTGGCAACGGCTGCACTTGCTGCATGTGGCAGTGATAAAACAGAAAAGACGGAAGAAGAGCAAGCAGTGAAAGAAGAAATTGATCTATCATCTGAAACAGAACAGTTCCGTACATTTGCAATAGAACAGATGGAGGCCTTCATCGCTGATGCAGAAATGCTAGCAGGGTATGTGAAGGACGGAAAGCTGGAGGAAGCGCAGAAGCTTTACCCGCTTGTTCGGATGTATTATGAACGATTGCAGCCGATAAAAGCAAGCTTCTCTGAACTAGATACACAAATTGACGTACCAATTACTGCAGACAAAGAAGATGAAGCAGCAGGCTTCCGAGGTTTGGAATACGGATTGTTCAATCAAAAAGAGACTGTTGGCTATGAAGCAGTGGCAGAGGGACTTGTGGCAAATATTAAAAAGTTAAATGAAGAGCTGCCGAAAGTGGAGCTGGAAGGGCAGAAGTTGTTAGATGATACAGAAAATATGCTGGCGCAAATAACAAAAGAGCAATTGACAGACAAAGAAGTAAGCTATGCGGGAGCCCATATTTATGATGTGAAGGCAAATACTGAGGCTGTGGAAGAAATCGTGAAAATTTTTATGAACCGTGCGGATGCAGAACAAGCGGAGGCTGTCACAGAGAAAGTAACAAAGCTAAATGAGGTTATCGCTTATTATGAAGTTGGCAAGGAAGATTATGTGAACTATAGCTATTTTACAAATACCCAAAAGCAGGAATTGATTCAGTCACTTTCAGATGTTCACCATGCACTAGAAAAAATGAATGCATCCATACAATAGTTGTTTAAAAGTCTACGCAGAAATAATGCGTAGACTTTTTTATTATGAAAGATAGTATTTACTTGCTGCATAGTATAAATGTCTAGGTAGCCGGCTTATTTTGCGAGATTATTTCATTCATGAAAACTTTCAAAAAAAGAACAATATCCCGGCTGTGAAGAGCCGGGATATTGTTTAATAGGCGTCCAAAATTTTAGGCAATAGCAGGAAGAGAGTTAGAATCGTCTTTTTCTTGAGGAACCACAACCGTGTTGTGGCATGCCGCAGATTGTATTTGTTTCAAAGCATTCATTTACTACAGATTCAGTATGCGGGAAAAAGTGCTGATTGTGAATCATATGTCGATTGACTGTTGTTGTATGAGATGGGTGAATGCGCGGCACATAAGTGTTGTAAATATTTGTCCGGACAAACTCACGTGTCGGTGAAACGATTGGCTGTTCGAAAGTATCAGGGAATACTTGAGGTGCAGAGTTGTAAGGAGATTGACCGAAGCCGTTTCTACCTTGATTGAACCAATTTCCTCCGTACATTGGGTAGCCTCCTTTATCCTATAATGTAATTCCTTATTAACATATGATGGCAGGTCTTACTGGTATAGTTATATACCTATTTCTCACAATAAAAATAACAATAAGGTACACGAGAGACTCAATTGAAATTGTTGAATAGCATAATCTGTTTCCTATTGGGGTGATAAATGAGGGCAAATGGTGCTATAGACAAGCTCTCTTCTATTATAGTGTGTCATCAGGTAAGTAATAGGTAGAAGTGATGTAAGTAGAGGCTTGTTAGAAGAGTGTAAACATGCTGATTCGTCTTCAGAGTGAGGCATGCGAAGCGCCTATCTTTTTTCAGCGGGACAGGCCAGGCTTTTATTACAAGTACATATTAATTTAGAGAGGAATTCAGGGCCAAAACAATATGTTATGCAGCAGAATTTGTGTGACGAATGGTTTCCGGTTCCTAATTAAGCGAATAGGTGCTCAATGCTTATTTACTTGTTAGATTTCCTGTTGCTGATGGTGCACAGCTACTAGCTGCCTCTTTGTCCTCCGTAAAACTACATCCCCCTATTATTCGTTCAAGATAAAGCTTGCATACGAAAACGTCTCTGTATCATATCCTTTGTTGTAAAGCAGTATTACTTTCTTAATCATGATTTTAGAGGCCTTGTCATTTCGGTAAAAGGACGGTAATTATTTGGTGCAGTATCGCTTTATGGATACGCGTAACTTATTAATGAAAAGGGGTCACTGAAACTTTCTGTAGCCTGCTGGTTACAGCTGTAGAGCGAGAGAAATCAAGATTACCGATAAGTGAGGGAAAGCGATGGGAATGAGGAAAAGAGGATGGCTCGCCTTACGCAGAAAAGTCCTTATTTATTGTGAAGGTGAAACAGAAAGGATTTATTTTGAGCAGATCCGTATTTTGAAACGTTCAAAAATGGCCAGCGTAAAAATAAAGAATGCGAAACGCTCTGCTATGAAGCTGGCACAGCACGCATACCGTGATGCAAGCCATCAGCCGTTTGATGAGGTGTGGATTGTCTTTGACAAAGATGATTTAAATACTCAGCAATTACTAGAGGTCAATGTTTATTGCACGGAGCACAATATCCGTATTGCTTATACTAATGAATCATTTGAATTGTGGTTACTTTTACACTTTGAGCAGATTGACGTTAGTCAAGTTTATCCGAGGGCGCTGTTAAATGAAAAAATGGAGGAATATCTTGGTGTTTCACGCTACAGAAGAAATAAGGGGAATGTGGAGGTCATCGCTCCTATCGCTCTTCGTCATGAAATTGCGATCCGTAATTGTACGGCCATGATGGAATCAAGAGAGGGGAATAGTCTGGATAACCCTTACTGCAACGTCCATGAAATGATTAGGACTGTCTTTTAAACAAGGCGTAAAGAGAAATCAGAGAAAATAGGCAGGTAACGGTTATCCAAAAAAAGTGAGGGAAGCTAGTGAAATAGGCGATACTTTATCGCAATATAGGGACTAGCATGGAACCCTCACTGCCGGGAAATTCAGTTATTGTAAAGTTTCATGCTTTTCATAGGAAGAAGCGATTTCAGGTAAGTCATTATAACGAACGGTATGTAACTGATCCAGCGTCTTTCTATCCATTGTGAGCGTCAATACTTCTACATTTTCACTTTCCTCCTGCATAAACCAGGCAATTGTAAATGTATTAAGTGTATCGACTTTTTGTACATCCTGCAGCATGTTAAATGTGTTTTTAAGGAGTGTATCCTCTGTCAGAAATTCGGTTGTCTGTAATTGTAACAATGCATCTTCCCGGTTGCCGTTAGGAGAGACCTGGATATCAAGAATTGAATCTTCCAGTAGATGCTTTTCAGCAATTTGAGCTAGTGAAGTCATTGTCGCGTAACCAGGTGTCTTTTTAGCCGCTTGTTCCTCGAGACTTGCGAGATCATCTTCATCCGGCTTATCCGAAAGAAAAATGCCCACTCCCCCAATAACAATCAAAATTAATAAAAAAACCATATAAAGCTTCGTGAATTTTCTAAACATACAGCCCCTCCACGTTTATAGTCAATCTCTTTAGCGATTATACGGGGGATGGGAAGGAAATGCAAAGTGGAGGGAATAAAAGACAATGTAAAAAAGCGCAGCATAAGCTTTCCGATCGGCCTGACTGCGCTTTAGATTAAATTTTCATATTTAGTTATTTACATTAATATTCAGTTTCATCTTGAATTTCAGGCAATTGTTCCTTGAAATATAGGAATGATTCGTCTTCTAGTTGATGCAGTTTTTTCTCGTCGATTCCTATTGCTAGTACGCCAGAAAAAATAGTCTCCCACCATGTCTCTGTAATAATCATAAAAATTGCCTCCTTCTTTTAGTGGAAATAGTAAGTCTCCGTTTTGTTGTTGATAAACTGTACCCTAGCGATTTTATTTGTAAACATTCAGTGCAAGTGTTACGATTTTTGTACCAACATGCATCATCGGAAAGGGTTTAACATTACCGATGTAATGTATATATAGTTAATATGTGAGCAAGCAGTTGGATTATGCATTCAAATTAAAAAAAGAGGGGGAAAATAGACAATGAATTTTACGCAAGCAGATGTAGAAAATATGATTGAAGAGCAGCGAACGTATTATTTTACAAGGGCTACAAAGGATATAGAATTTCGTAAATCACAGCTTGTAAAGCTGAAGGAAACAATTAAAAAGTATGAAAAAGATGTTATTCAGGCCTTGAAGCTGGATTTAAATAAAAGTGAATTTGAAGCTTATGCAACGGAAATCGGAATAGTCTATGACTCCATTTCCTATATGCTGGATCACTTGGATGAATGGATGAAGCCGGAAGCGGTAAAGACACCTATTCAGTTCCAGCCTGGTAAGAGCTTTATCGTAAGGGAACCTTATGGGGTAGTATTGATTATTGGACCGTTCAATTATCCATTCCAGCTTGTCATCGAGCCGCTGCTCGGAGCAATTATTGGAGGAAATACTGCTATCGTCAAGCCTTCGGAGTCCAGTGTTCATACGGCAGCGATACTAAAAACAATTTTAGAAGAAACTTTTGAACCGTATTACGTTCGTGTAGTTGAGGGCGAGAAAGAAGAAGTAACAGCCCTTATTCACGCTTCTTTTGACTATATCTTCTTTACAGGGAGTGTCGCAGTAGGCAAAATCGTAGCGAAGGCTGCTGCTGAAAGACTGACACCAATTGCTTTGGAGCTAGGTGGTAAAAGTCCGGCAATCGTAGACCAGACGGCAAACTTAGACGTAGCTGCTAAACGTATTGCCTGGGGGAAATTCAATAATGCCGGCCAGACATGTGTAGCACCGGATTATGTGCTTGTGCAGCGTTCCGTTTATAAGAAGTTTGTGCAAAAGCTGCAAAAAACACTTACACAATTTTATGGAAAAGACCCGCAGCAAAGTAAGGACTTCGGCCGTATTATTAATGAACGGCAATTTAACCGCCTGCAGTCAATTTTAGACCAGGAAGCTGGGAATATTACGTTTGGCGGCCGTACAGAAGCCGATGATTTATATATTGAGCCTACGATTTTAGAAAATGTAGATTGGTCCAGCCCATCGATGGAAGACGAATTATTTGGCCCGATCATGCCAATCATGGCTTATGAAGACTTGCCGCGCGTTATACACTGTGTGCGCCAATTGCCAAAGCCTCTTGCAGCTTATCTATTCTCTGAAAATGAAGGTGCAATCGAATACTTCCTAGAGGAGCTGCCATTTGGCGGCGGCTGTATTAACGATGTAATAACACATGTAGGGAATGCCCATCTACCATTTGGAGGCGTAGGACCTTCAGGGGTTAAAGCCTATCATGGTAAAGCAAGCTTTGAGAACTTTACACATCCAAAGTCCATTTTAAAACGGTCATCAAAGCTGGCAAACAATCTATTGTTCCCGCCATATAAGCAAAAGGTAAAATTAGTACGTACAATTATGAAATAATGTACTATTCGCCTGATGATAAGGGACGTAAGGTACCTATTTAACCATGTTTAATAACTATTTCCAGGCTTTATTGGAGAAATAATGAGAGTTTCTTTAAAAATCAAGCCGTGTTGTAATTAATTATAAAAAAATCAAAAATAAACCAGGAGAGGGTAAAGCTTACCCATCCTGGTTTTTTAGTATAGAAACAGACTTTGGACAATTCATAGTAATTGAATGGAGAGAAAGTAGCGGAAAGTATATTCATCGATGAGATATAATGATTAGTTATCTAATGGAAGAAGAGGAAAAGTAATAGAAATCTCTGTTCCGACTTGTTCTTGACTGCGCAGCGTAATGGATCCCATATGTTCTGTAATGATTTTGTTGGTAATCATCATACCAAGGCCAGTCCCTTTTGATTTTGTTGTATAAAATGGTTCAAAAATTCGTTTTAGCAGATGGGGAGGAATGCCGGCTCCAGTATCCATTAGGTGGATAAATAGATGATCATCATCATTGCTTAATGTAAGTGTAATTCTGCCCTCGTAGCCAATTGCCTCAATCGCATTTTGAATCAAGTTAATAAATACCTGCTTGATTTGATTGGCATTTCCGTTAATGATTGTACGCTGCTTCTGAGCGTCTATCGAAAAATGGATTTGGCGGCTCTGGAACTCCAATAAAAAAAGCTCTATTACCTCATCTAATATGACAAGAAGGTCGATTCGTTTATATGTCTCTGCCTGAGGTCGCGATAGAATGAGAAAGTTTGAGATAATCGTATCAATTCGTTCGATCTCTGACTGAAGCGTCCCTGTGTAGCTATAGTAGGGAGAGTCTTTATCAGATGCCATCATTTGGGCAAATCCTGAAATAACAGTCATCGGATTGCGAATTTCATGTGCTACCCCTGCAGCAATTTCGCCAGCTAGATTTAACTTTTCGGATTGCATTACTAATCTCTCGTGTTCTTTAATTAGTGAGATATCACGGGAGATGACAGAAATTGCAATAATGTCATCATATTCATTATAGATGGGCGATAAGGAAATCTGCGCATCAAAGACAGTACCATCTTTTTTCATATCCTGGGTTTCCAGAAGGTGAAAGCTTTCCCCCTTCATCAATCGGTTTATTCTTTCTTTTGCTGCCGCTGAATTGGCAGAAGGAATAAGAGGCAGGGAATGGCCGATACATTCTTTCCGGCTCCATCCATATAATCTTTCAAATGCGGGATTCACCTCGATCGTTTTTTCTTCTAAATCAAACACAGCAATGGCGTCCTCAGCTTGCTCAAAAAACAAATGCAAGTATGCCTCGGTGGAAGAAAGCCTTCGTTCTCGCTCAAGATTAGTATGCTCAACCGTTTTCCAAAACCGACGTATATATAATAGTTGTATGGTTCCTAATAGAACAATCAGTAAAAGAAAAAAAATATACATCTCATGGACAGCAGATGACGGGAGGTACGTTGGCTCGAAGAGAAAGAACAGAATAAAGGCGGCTTGAACGCTGCATCCAAGGGAGGCGGTCAAGGTAATGATAAAAGATTGATAAATGCTCACCATCAGGATAAAAAACAGAAACCAGTAGAAAGCAATGATCTGCTGATTGCTCAAAATGCTGAAAACGATGAGAAAATTCCAAGTGCACAGTAAGGTGATTCGTATAACTTTTGGTGATATTTTTAGGGAAAATAAAAGACCTATGAGTGCAATAGAAGCAGTGGCAATAAAAGGATAATTGTGACTATATTCAAATATTCCTGCAATGATTGTTATAAAATAAATAAAAAAAGCGATTGTCATGGAAAAGTAAATGAACAAATTGCGTTTATGCAAAATTTCTAATTGCTGCATCATGCACCTCAAATCACGTTAATATTTTCATGATACATGATTTCCCTGTGTCGATAAACGCTGAATTTTGTTATGATAAATAAAATCGAGGGGGTATTTGACATGAACTACAATTTTAATGAAGAAAACGCTGTGAATTTGTTAGAAGAGTTGGTAAAAATAGCAAGTCCATCTGGGTATACGACAGAGATTATGCGCTTTATGGGTAGATATCTACATAATTTAGGGATTGATTATAAGAAAACGAATAAAGGTGCCCTTATCGTAACGTTCGAAGGTGAAAATAAAGAAAAACAACGCCTGTTGACAGCTCATACAGATACATTAGGCGCTATTGTAAAAGAGATTAAGCCGAGCGGCCGCTTAAAACTGGGGATGATTGGCGGGTTTAATTGGAATGCGGTAGAAGGAGAATACTGTACAATTCATACTGCCGCAGGCGATAAAATTCGTGGTACAATTTTAATGCATGAAACAACTGTCCATGTATACCGCGGGGCGGATAATTTAAAGCGTGATGAAAATCATATAGAAGTACGACTTGATGCAAAGACTTCATCACCTAAAGAAACACGGGAAATGGGGATTGAGGTAGGAGACTTTGTATCCTTTGATGTTCGTTTTGAAAAGACGGAAACCGGTTTTATCAAATCTCGTCATCTTGATGATAAGGCGAGTACAACACTTTTATTAGAAGTGATGAAATATCTAAAGGAAAACGATATAAAGCTGCCATATACAACGCATTTCTATATTTCCAACAATGAAGAAATCGGTTATGGAGGAAATTCAAATATTCCAGTTGAAGTGGTTGAATATATAGCAGTAGATATGGGAGCTATTGGTGATGGACAGACAAGCGATGAGTATACCGTTTCTATCTGTGCGAAAGATTCAAGTGGTCCATACCATTATGAATTAACTCGCCATCTTGTTGAGCTTGCAAAAGCTAATCAGATCGATTATAAGCTCGATATCTACCCTTACTACGGCTCGGATGCCTCTGCAGCAATCCGTGCAGGGTACGATATCCGTCATGCGCTGTTTGGACCGGGAATAGAATCAAGCCATGCTTATGAACGTACACATATCGATTCCCTGAAAGCTACGGCACAGCTATTGTTTGCTTATATTATGTCACCACTAGTTGAAATGGAGGATTAAGCATGTATGCAGAAGAAATTTTGAGCGCTCTTCCGCACAAAAAAGTCATTGGGCGTTTGCCGAATAATATTAAAGATATCGCAATTGATTCGCGTGGTGTACAACCGAGTACGCTATTCATTTGTATTAAAGGCTATACAGTAGATGGGCATGACTTTGCCCAAAAGGCTGTGGATGCTGGTGCAACAATAGTTGTAACAGAACGTGAACTTGATTTAAAAGGGAATATTGCCCAGGTTGTTGTTGACAGTACAGACCGGGCGCTAGGGTTGTTATCGGCAAAGTTCTTTGATTATCCGTCTAATGATTTGACGATGATCGGGGTAACAGGAACAAACGGAAAGACGAGTGTAGCTGGTATCATTCACAATATTTTAGTTGGACTTGGTGAGAAATCAGCCCTCTCTGGTACGATTGGCTTTAATTTAAATGGTGTGCTGTACGAATCAGCGAACACAACAAGTGATGCCCTCAATACTCAGCAGATGATTTTCCGTGCAAAAATGGAAGGCTGCCGTGCAATGGTCATGGAGGTCTCTTCACATGGTTTGACACTTGGCCGTTTGGCTGGGGTAGATTATGATGTAGCTATTTTCACGAACTTGACACATGACCACTTGGATTTCCATGGCACGATGGAGGAGTACGGAAATGCAAAGGGACTGCTGTTTTCACAGCTCGGACAAGACTTATCGAAAAACAAAAGTGTTGTTTTAAATGCAGATGACCCTTGGAGCGAGCGGTATGCAAAGCTGACGCCGTTTCCAATTTGGACATACGGACTTAAAAATCAGGCAGTATTCAGCGCTGAAAATATCCGTTATGAAAATGGCATGACCTATTTTGATATGCTGACACCGGAAGGGACTTTCCCGGTAGCTATGCATTTGCTGGGTGAATTTAATGTCTATAATATCCTTGCAGCTACGGCAACCTTCTATTCACGCGGTTTTGCTTTGGAGTTGATTATCGAACAAATTGAAAATCTCCCGCCAGTAAAAGGCCGTATGGAAAAGGTACATACAGAACTGCCGATACAAATTTTCATCGACTATGCACATACGCCGGATGCAATCGAAAAAGCAATTGATGCTGCACTTCCCTATAAAAAGGAAGGAAGGAAGCTTATTTTCCTTGTTGGAACGGGAGGAAACCGGGATAAATCAAAAAGACCGGCCATGGCAGAAAAAGCCTCAATAGCTGATTATGTGATATTGACAACAGATGACCCACGCTACGAAGCATATGACAGTATTACAGGTGATCTGGCAAAAGGAATGCTCCATGATAACTATGCGTGCATCGGTGACCGTGCAGAAGCAGTGCGCCATGCAGTGGAAATCGCAGAGCCTGGTGATATCATTATTTTTGCGGGTAAAGGACATGAAGATTATCAGATTATCGAAAACAAAAAATATCCACACAGCGACGCGCAAATCGCTATTGAAGCAGGGAAATTAAAATTCGTATAAGAAGAGGGGCTGGTCCTAAAAGGGGCAAGCCCTTTCTTTTTTGACAGCCTAACTGGAAACTTCATAAAAAACTGGCTGCACTGGCTTATTTGATCAAGTAGCTGCCATAATGAAGCTCTATTGCAATAACCTTCTTAAAAGAAAATAACAAAATACCACTTATCAGCCTCGGTTATGGGAGAAATAAGGAAACTTTCGCGAGTAAAAAGCGTGATAGATAGAGAGGTGAACAGGATGATAGAAGAATTTTTAAGAAGCACAGTTGTTTATTGCATAATCCTGGCACCGGTTTATGTGATTGCACGCTTCCTTTGGTTAAGAAACAAGGAAAAGAGTACTGGCAGGGAAGTTACCATGCTGCTGTTCTTTTTCTATAGCGTCAGTATTTTTTCACAAACGATTATTCCACAATTTTGGATAGGAAACGGCCATATTGAAGTGGCCGCTCATACTTACAGAAGTAATAACCTTGTACCTTTTGCTACTATTTCTGCCTACACAGAACAGCTTCAGGGGCCGCTCGCCCGTATAGCCTTTTATAATTTGGCAGGAAATGTGGTTCTCTTTATCCCATTTGGCTTTTTTATTCCGCTTTTATGGTCTTCCTTCAGAAAATGGGGAAGAATGTTTATCATAGCTCTTGCTATCCCTTTATTTATTGAGGGGGTACAGTATTTTATCGGAAGAAGTACGGATATCGACGATGTCATTTTGAATGCAATAGCCATTTTAATCGGCTGCTTCCTCTATCGAATAATGGTCTGGCTTAGTAAATTTATGAAGAATGAGCAAAAAAGGTTGTAACGGGCAGCATAACTCTTTTAAAATAAGTAAGTATGTTGGAAAGGCACATGTCCTGCAGCAGAGGGGCAATTGGTGTCTTTCTCGTGCGGATGTATTATCAATTCATTGCTTATCCGCTGAAAAAGGAGACGAAACGAATGACGTTAGAACAAAATATATTATCACGTCGTACCTTTGCTATCATTAGTCACCCTGATGCTGGTAAAACGACGATTACGGAAAAGCTGCTGTTATTCGGGGGCGCTATTCGCGACGCCGGAACAGTAAAAGGAAAAAAGACAGGGAAATTTGCGACTTCCGACTGGATGGAAATCGAGAAACAACGTGGGATCTCGGTAACATCTTCAGTGATGCAGTTTGATTATTCAGGATGCCGTGTTAATATCCTGGATACACCAGGTCACCAAGATTTCTCGGAAGATACGTACCGTACATTGATGGCAGTAGACAGTGCCGTCATGGTTATTGATGCTGCCAAAGGGATTGAGGCGCAGACGCTGAAGCTATTTAAAGTATGTAAAATGCGGGGTATTCCAATCTTTACATTTATTAATAAGCTTGACCGTCAAGGGAAAGAGCCGCTAGAGCTAATTGAAGAGCTAGAGGAAGTACTCGGTATCCATGCATATCCAATGAACTGGCCAATTGGTATGGGAAAAGAATTCCTCGGTATTTATGATCGATACAATAAACGAATCGAACAGTTCCGTACAGAAGAAGCAGACCGCTATTTGCCCGTAGATGACAACGGAGAGCTGGCAGTGGATCACCCAATGAAAGTAACATCCTACTATACGCAGGCGATGGATGATATCGAATTATTAAATGAAGCTGGGAATGAATATTCGGAGGAGAAAATCCGCCGTGGTGAGTTAACACCTGTATTCTTCGGTTCTGCATTAACGAACTTCGGTGTACAGACATTCTTGGATACGTATTTGAAATTTGCACCTGTACCGCAGCCGCGGATTACAGAAGATGAGCAGTTCATTGATCCAGTTGATTATAAGGACTTTTCAGGTTTTATCTTTAAAATTCAAGCAAACATGAATCCAGCACACCGGGATCGTATCGCATTTGTGCGGATTGTATCAGGACAATTTGAGCGTGGGATGAATATGACGCTCGCACGTACAGGCAAGTCTTTTAAAGTAACACAATCTACACAGTTCTTGGCAGATGATCGTGAAACAGTGGATATCGCAGTTGCTGGTGACATTATCGGTCTATATGATACAGGAAATTACCAAATCGGCGACACGGTCATCGGCGGGAAAAAGACATTTCAATTTGAAAAGCTGCCTCAGTTCACGCCTGAAATTTTCATGCGTGTGACAGCGAAAAACGTTATGAAAGGGAAGCAATTCCAAAAAGGCGTGCTGCAGCTAGTGCAAGAGGGTGCTATCCAATACTTCAAGACGCTGCATACAGAAGAAGTAATCTTGGGAGCAGTTGGTCAGTTACAGTTCGAGGTATTCGAGCATCGTATGAAAAATGAGTATAATGTAGAAGTGCGTATGGAGCCGATCGGCAGCAAAATGGCACGTTGGGTCGAAAATGAAGAAGACGTGAAGGATTCAATGAACTCTGCACGTTCGATGCTTGTGAAGGACCGTTATGACAACCTTGTTTTCCTATTTGAAAATGAATTTGCTATGCGTTGGTTTTCAGAGAAAAACGAGCAAATCAAACTATATAGCCTACTATAATTTTCAAACCGTTTCCTACTTAGCAGGAAACGGTTTTTTTGCTGTTCAGAAAATTAGAGACCATTTTCTATTTCATCATTTGGAAATCGTCGCTCTGCCGAAGAACGTATTATAGGCTTTCCAATCTTCGTGGTTAAAGCCTCTGGCGCTTAACAGGAGTGGGCAAGCATTTGAGAGCATTTGGTTTATGTGCAAAGCTAAAAAGGAAGAGAAATTTGAAATTTTGGCTAAAATAAGGCAACATTACCTCGTAGAGAAAAGATTTCCCTTTATCAAGAAAGGAATAAATCGACAAGAAACGAATATATAAGCGAGCATACAGCTAGAAAGGATTTCTATATGAAAATAACTGATTTTTCAATAAAGCGGCCTGTGTTTACATTTGTAACAATGGTGCTCGTCATCTTATTGGGTGCAGTATCATTATTGAAAATACCAATTACCCTCATTCCGGAGCTGAATCCACCGATTGGGGTAGTGGTGGCTACTTATCCAGGGGCCAGTCCTACAGAGGTAAATGAAAAAGTAACGAAGCCTCTGGAGTCCAGTCTCGCTACATTGCCTGGTATACAGAAGCTGCAATCGACATCTCAAGAAAGCACCAATCTTATTGTGCTGGAGTTCGATTGGTCAACAGATATAAGTGAGGTTCAATCAGAGGTGCTTCAGCGTCTGGATATGGTTAACCTGCCGGAGGAGGCAAATGCAAGCTTTTTAAAATTTGATCCTTCTCAATTGCCTATTATTCAACTGGCTTTGCGAGCTGAAACAGACGAGGTAGATATTCGAAAGATTGCAGAGCAATTGGAATTAGAGCTGCAGCGGCAAGATGGTGTGGCCAGTGTGAATGTGTCAGGGAAAATCATTGAAGAAATTCAGATTGCCCTAGACGCAGAAGCACTGGAGGCACGCAATTTAGCCCAATCAGATATCGTTCAGCTCATTCAGGCGAACAATATCTCTCTTCCAGGTGAGTCCGTCAATACAGAGGAAGGGCGCATGTTAACGACACGTATAGTAAGCACCTTCACTTCTGCAGAAGAAATAGCTAATCTTACGCTCTCTGTCAATCCGTTGACAGGAGAGGAAATAAAAATGAAGGATATAGCGAATGTAGAGCGGGCAGAGCAAGAGCAGGAAATCATTACCCGCGCAGGTGCGCAGAGCGCGGTATTAATGTCTGTCCTGCAAGAATCGGGAGCAAATACTGCGCAAGTATCAACAAACTTCAAAGAAGCACTGGATGAATTATTAGCTAAGCCTGAGTTTTCCGGTGTTCAGGCAGATATTTTATATGACCAAGGAGATTATGTCGACCTGGCTATTAGTAATATTGGATTTTCTTTGCTTTACGGTGCCATTTTTGCCATGCTTATTTTGTTTATTTTCCTGCGGGGCTTAAAAAGCCCTATGATTGTCGGACTCGCAATTCCGTATTCAGTCATCGTAACATTTGTCCTTATGTACTTCGCGGATTTTTCGCTGAACATTTTGACACTTGGTGCTTTGGCGCTTGGGATAGGGATGCTTGTCGATAATGCCATAGTAGTCATTGAAAATATCGAACGGCACATAGCGCTTGGTAAATCTCCAAAAGAGGCAGCTTCGATAGGTACAAAAGAAGTTGGAGTGGCCATTATTGCATCTACGCTGACAACGGTGGCCGTATTTGTTCCTGTCATCTTTACCTCAGGGCTGATTGGCCGGATTTTCACTGAATTTGCGCTGACAATTTCCTTTAGCCTATTTGCATCGCTGGTTGTGGCTCTTACGGTAGTGCCGATGCTTGCTAGTAAATTTTTAAGTACGAAAAATGGAAATTTAAATGAGCAGCGAGCCCATTCAGCATTTTATCAGTCTTATCGAAAAGCCTTAAACTGGACATTGCACAATCGTTTCCTTGTTTTATTTGTAATTGGGGCAATATTTGCTGCAAGCTGCTTTGCGCTGTTTAAGACAGGCACAGAGTTCATCCCGCCGACAGATGAGGGATATGTGACGGTAGATGTAGAGTTGCCACGTGGAACGTCTCTTGCTGCTACAGAAGAAATAATCACACAAGTAGAAACGCGGATAGAAAAGGAGCCGGAAGTGGACGTATTAGTTAGCATGATCGGCGGCGACCAGCAAGCCCTTTCACGAGGAACTTCAACTTCAAATAAAGCTCAGCTCTATGTAAAACTTGTCCCGCTATCAGAACGCGATCGGTCAATCTTTGAGTTTACAGAAGTAGTAGAGGCAGATGTGAAGGGAATTGTCGGTGACAGGGGAGAGGTTGATTTTTCATTAACTACGTCGTCTGGTTCATCACCGAATACTATGACTTTCCGGGTGACAGATTCGGATGAAGTTCGATTGAACGAGACGGTGAAGGAAATACAGGCTGAGCTAGAAAAGGTAGAAGCCATTTTAGAGGTTACGACAGATTTAGATGCCACGGCTGATGAAATTCAAATTACTGTCAATCGTGAGGCGGCAAATGAATATGGCATGATGCCGGCTCAAATAGCCCAAACCGTTTATTCTATGATGCGGGGGGTATTAACTACTCAAATATTAGCAGATGATGGCGAAGTACTATCGGTCTATACAGGGTTTGGTGATACGTATAAGACGGATGTAGAATCTGTAAAAAGAATGAAACTTCGCACAGCAGCCGGTGTATTTGTTGAACTGCAAGATGTAGCCGACGTCTCCATTGCTGCCAGCCAGACATCTATCCGTAGATCAGATCAAGCAGCTGCCGTTGCTTTCTTTCTTCAATACGAAAATGCTGAGTCACTAAGCAGTATTTCGAAAAAAGTAGACACAGCAATTGAAAAGGCGGAATTACCTTCAGAAACGTCAATTGTATTCAGTGGAGACCGGGAGCTTTATGAAAATGCAAAAAGTGATTTGTACCTTGCTGTCGGACTAGCCGTTATATTAGTCTATATTGTTATGGCGGCCCAATTTGAATCATTGAGATATCCATTTATCATGATTTTAAGTGTACCGCTAATGGTAATTGGTGTGGCAGCTTCATTATGGCTGACAAATACATTACTTGGTATCACGGCTGTGATCGGGATTCTAGTTCTCGTTGGTATTGTAGTAAACAATGGTATTGTCCTTGTTGACTATATTAATCAGAAGAAGGCAGAAGGGTATCGTACTTATGACGCCATTATAGTTGGTGCACAGGACCGTTTACGTCCTATTTTAATGACTGCACTCACTACAATGCTTGGTCTTGTGCCGCTGGCTCTCGGAATTGGGGAAGGAACCGAGATGAACCAGCCAATGGCCATTGTCGTAATCGGGGGATTATTTACTTCGACACTGCTGACTCTATTTATTGTCCCAATCATCTATAGTTTGATCGATCAAGAAACGAGGAAAAGGGCTTCATAAGGGGAAGTGAAAGGTGGGTGCATCCTATTGATTGAATTTCCTCGGTTTATAGCAAGTCACTTAGCCCGCCGCCTTTTAGCATGCAGATGATATAGGCGTCTTTTAGAGACAGAGCTCGTACACCTGCTTGCATCAAAGAATGATTACGAAGAAACAAAGCATAAAGCAGAAGTGCATGTGGAGGAGTTGAGATCAGAAATTCCTCTCACGGTTATTCGACTAGGAATTGTTTGCGGGCCTACTAAGACAGGAGAGAATGCTGGGTTCGATGTATGCACTGTTCAGAAATGCTTAAGGAATACTAATATCTCTTGTCCAGCAGTAGTTGAAATAATGCCCATATTAGTAGAGTTTTATAAGAAAAATAAAAATCACAAAGAATTGTTAATTCCTATCAAATAATATAGTTGCATTCTTTGCTGGGTATCGTTTATACTTGTATTACAAAGTAACTGAATATCCGTTGACATTTTGTCAAAGGGGAGTAGCTATAAGTAGGAAACTACTTACTTCACATTCGTCATGACATGGTTTGGAGCCATCGGGTGTGATAGCATAAAATTGTGCTTAGCAAGACCTTTGCCTATTTTTTAGGCATGGGTCTTTTTCTTTGTCTTTAAACGGATTTTTCAGCTTTGCCTTGTTGAGTTGGACAAAAATTGGTTATACAAAAAAAGGAGGAATTTACGTTTATGGAAGCAATTTTGTTAGAGTACGCATGGGTCCTGCTCGTACTCGTATTTCTAGAGGGGCTGCTTGCTGCTGATAACGCGGTAGTAATGGCGGTAATGGTAAAACATCTACCACGTGAGCAACAGAAAAAGGCTCTATTCTACGGGCTATTAGGAGCATTCGTATTCCGCTTTATCGCGCTATTCTTAATTACGATTTTGGCTAATTACTGGCAAATTCAAGCGATCGGAGCAGCATATCTGTTGTTCATTTCTATCAAACATCTGTATGATAATCACTTTAAGAAGGCCGACGATGACGAGATTAAAGAGGGCAAGGGATCTAGCTTCTGGATGACAGTCGTAAAGGTAGAGCTTGCTGATATTGCCTTTGCAATCGATTCTATGCTTGCTGCCGTAGCAATCGCTATGACATTACCTCATCTTGGGGATTTCGAAATCGGCGGTATTAATGCAGGTCCGTTTGCTGTAATGTTCCTTGGTGGATTTGTTGGACTAGTAATTATGCGTTTTGCAGCTCAATGGTTCGTAAAAGTGCTGCACGATTACCCGACTCTTGAAACAGCCGCATTCCTGATTGTAGGATGGGTTGGAGTAAAATTAGCGGTATTGGCACTAGGGCATGAGAAACTTGCAATTATTGACCCGCACTTCCCGCATTCCACAACATGGAAAGCTATTTTCTGGGTAGTGCTGCTTGGACTTGCGATTGGCGGCTATTTAACTAGTGTAGTGAAAAATAAAAAAGAGGCTTAAGTAAGAATGGAGATGTGCTAAAGGTGGTATAACACCTATAGCGCATCTTTTATTTTTGTGGTAAATTTCGCTATATACGTTTTTTTAGGAGGAGAACGGGCTGTGCGAATGAAAAAGAAAACAAAGCAGGGAATCACGCCGTTCCAAATGCTCGTCTCATATTATTTCATAGCAATAGCGGTTTCATTTGGTTTACTGAGTTTACCGTGGGTACTTAAGCCAGGTGTAGAGGTCTCAGCTATTGATACGCTATTTACGGCGGTCAGCGCTGTTAGTGTAACAGGTCTCACCGTCTTTGATATATCCGAGACATACACAGGTTTTGGGATTGTCATGCTTGTCATTATCCTACAGTTTGGTGCAATTGGCATTATGTCGCTTGGTACCTTTATTTGGCTGCTGGTGGGGAAAAAAATCGGAATGCGGGAACGGCAGCTCATTATGATTGACCATAATCAGACGAGCATAGCGGGAGTTGTCCAGCTCATACAGGAAATTGCTAAGCTTCTTTTGGCCATTGAGGCATTTGGAGCGCTCGTTTTATCGATTCATTTTAAACGCTATTATGAGACCTGGGGGGAAGCGTTTAGTCATGGTGTTTTCACTTCTATATCAGCAACCACTAATGGCGGATTTGATATAACGGGGATGAGCCTGCAACAATTTCATTTAGATTACTTTGTACAGTTTGTTACAATGCTGCTTATTGTATTGGGAGCAATTGGATTTCCAGTATTAATTGAAATCAAGGCATTTCTCTTGCGGAGGACACCCGGGTTCCGGTTCAGCTTATTTACTAAAATTACGACAGTTACATACGGGGCGCTTTTTGTCATTGGTTCTCTTGGTATTTATATACTTGAGATTTTCCAATCATTTAAAGGAATGAAATGGCATGAAGCTATTTTTTCCGCCATGTATCATTCAGTGTCGACAAGATCTGCCGGCTTGACAACATATGATGTGAGGACATTCAGTGAAGCGACTGATATTTTCATGAGCTTTCTTATGTTTATTGGCTCGTCCCCAAGCTCGGTAGGCGGGGGAATTCGAACGACCACATTTGCCCTTGCCATCCTATTTTTGATTACATTTGCAAATGGCAGACATGAAGTACAGATTTTTGGTAGAGAAATTCATCAAATCGATGTATTTCGTTCCTTTGCAGTTATTTTCCTTGCGCTGTTTATGGTGCTTGGAGCAACGATGATTTTATTAATCACAGAGCCTCATGCCACGACAACGCAGATCATTTTTGAAATTACATCAGCTTTTGGAACATGCGGAATGAGCCTGGGTATTACAAATGACTTATCTATTGTCGGGAAAATAGTGATTATAGTTCTCATGTTTATTGGGCGAGTTGGCCTTATTTCTTTCCTTTACACATTAGGAGGAAAGTCGAAAAGGGTAACTTATCATTATCCTAAAGAACGCGTGATTATTGGATAAAAAGAAAAATCGTGGGCAAGTGCCCACGATTTTTTTATAGTTTCACATCCGCTATATATGGAGCTTGTCCCTGGCGGAAGTATGTGAATAAATAACCTTCTTTTTTAACTACTTGTCCTTGACGCAATTCTTTAATAGAAAGACTTGATGGCAGTATAAGAGAATGCTTAAACAGGTCCTTTTCACTGATGTTCATCGAGGCGAATTCTTTACCTGCTATTGATGCATCTGAGCGGATTGCTTTATAAAGTTCTTTTGCCTTATCTTCTGATACACGTTCATCCCACCACGTTTTGCGTGGGATGAATGACATCGGTTTAAAGTAGTCGATTACCATTAGGGTTTTAACAATACCCAAATCGACATGCGGCAAGGTACTTAAGAACTCCAGCAATCTTAGGAATAAGTCCTCTAGCTGATGACCGATACGGGACCATCCTCGGTCTTCCCAATACGTACCAAAGCTTTGGAAAAAGTCGAAAGGCGTCTCAAATACATCTGTAACTAAGTATTCCATTGTCCCATCCATCCGGTGGGCATTCCAATATTTCTCCAAAACGTCTTCTGCGTGTTTGATGCGCACGATATCATCAAAAGGGAGGACGTTATTGGAAAAGATTTCGTACGGAGCTACGTCAACATATGTGTAGCCATATTTTTGTGCCTCAAGACGAAGCCCAGTACCACGTAAAAGCTTTAGGAAGCCAAGCTGTAATTCTTCTGGGCGCATGGCAAATACGTCGTTAAACGTTTTCCGGAAGGAGTAGTAATCCTCTTCAGGGAGACCTGCGATTAAATCAAGATGCTGGTCAATTTTACCTCCTTCTTTTACCATCGTCACGGTACGTTTTAATTTATCAAAATTTTGACGGCGTTTTACCAAATCATTTGTCAAATCGTTTGTCGATTGTACACCGATTTCAAAGCGGAAAAGTCCTGCAGGTGCATTATCGTTTAAAAATTGGATGACTTCAGGGCGCATAATATCAGCGGTAATTTCAAACTGGAATACGACACCCGGTTTATGTTCATCAATGAGGAACTGAAACATCTCCATTGCATAGCTGCGGCTGATATTGAAAGTACGGTCGACAAATTTAATCGTCCGTGCCCCGTTATCCATTAAGAAGCGGATATCCTCTTTGATTTTCTCACGATTAAAATAGCGGACACCAACCTCAATGCTTGATAGACAAAACTGACATTGGAAAGGGCAGCCCCGGCTCGTTTCAATATATTGAATACGCTTGCCCAAATGAGGGAGATCCTCTTCAAAACGGAACGGTGATGCTAGTTCCCGAAGATCTATTTTAGGCGGCTGTGCATGGATTTTAACCTTATTATTTTCTAGGTAGCAAATACCGCGTACTTCTTCTAGAGGGAGATTGCCATCAAAGTGATGCATTAGCTCCTTGAAAGAAACTTCTCCTTCCCCCATAATAATAAAATCTACTTCTGGTATTTTTCGAAGCCAATCATGGACATCATAAGAGACTTCCGGACCGCCCAGTATAATTTTTGTTTGCGGCAGCACAGTTTTCAACATGCGCACGACTTTAATAGTCTCTTCGATATTCCAAATATAACAGCTGAATCCAACGACATCAGGCTGCTTTTGAAACAAGTCCGAGACGATATTAAAAGCAGGGTCTTTGATTGTATATTCGGCAAGTTCAGCGTCAAATTCAGGACGAGCGCTTGCTTTAAGATAACGGATGGCCAAATTCGTATGAATATATTTGGCATTTAGAGTAGCTAAAATTATTTTCATATTCTAATCTCCTTCACGAACTATATTGTAACAGTGTAATGGTGGGTGAACAATATGATAAAAATTACCCATTCTATTCAAACCTAAATTATGGAATAATTTATACTACTTGTAAGATATAATTAGGAAAAAAATAAATAGTATGTATAAGATGAGAGATTTCAACATAAAATACGTTATCTGAGCTTGAAAGAAAGGGAGGAATGACCATGGTATTAACCCCTAGCACAGATTTCCACCAAGATTCACAGCTAGCCAATCAATGTACGATATTTGTTTCTAAATCTTTGGAAATACTTTTTATCAGTAAGCAAACAAGAAATTTGCTAGAGCTAACAGAGAACGAATGTTTTTTACCGATTGCCGAGGAATCTATTAAGATATGGCAGGAATTCATAGAACAAGCATGCAGGCAATCTGAGGCTTGTAGTGAAATTCAGGTACAAACATCAACTCCGACTACTATTACCGTTAGCGGTAATTATGATGAGCTCTATGATGTTGTAATTGTTACAGTCCAAGATATAAAGCAACCGGCTCGAGTACAGTCAAGTTGGCCAGGTATTTCGATGTTCAACCAGATTGAGTTAGGTATGGTGGTTTTTGATGCAAAGGGACATATCCTGGATGTAAATCAAAAAGCTCTGCAATACATCGGTTTTAGTAAGACAGAGGTACTTACAAAACATTATAAGCAGATGCTGAAATATTTTACGTACGAGTATTCAGCAGCTTCTCAATTTTTTGAAAATATAGAAAAAAAGACGCCTTCTACACTACTCCTTCAAAAAAGTGATAGTGCAGAACATTTTTATTATGAAATAAAGGCCATGTATGATCATGATAATGATTTATATATTATTTCCCTTTTTGATCATACAGCATACATGAGATTGCAGGCGCAGGTTAAGGAACAATGTTATTTAAAAGAGTTAGGCCAAATGAGTGCTTCCATTGCTCATGAAATTAGGAATCCGTTAACCGCTTTAAAAGGATTTATGGAACTGATTAAAAGCGAGGCTCCAGCAGGGCAGGAAAGCTACTTCTCTATTATGGATGAGGAGTTCCAACGGCTGGATTCTATATTATCTGAACTGTTATTTTTATCGGCTCCGCGCAAATCTTCATTGAAAAAGGTAGATTTAGTGGCACTTTCTAAAGAAGCAATTGATTTCATGCAGTTTGAAGCATTAATGCACAATGTCATTCTACAATTAGAAGTTGATGAACAGCTTCCCCATATCGTGTTAGGGAATGAAGGCCGACTTAAGCAGATGTTGATCAACCTGATAAAAAATGCAATTCAAGCAATGAATAATCAAGGGAATATCTCTATTCGGCTTCATGCCGCTTCACACTATGTTCAGCTTTGTGTACAAGATGAAGGAGTAGGAATGAGTGAGGAAGCATACAAAAACTTATTTAAGCCATTCTTTACAACAAAAGATCAAGGAACAGGGCTGGGTTTACCGCTTGTGAAAAAAATTATGGATGATTTAAACGGGGTAATTGAGGTAGAGAGCATGTTGAATATTGGGACGACGTTTATCCTTACATTCCCGAATGCTCTCACAAATCAAGTAATTCTGCAGCGCGGAAATGTATTGCCCGGTTAAAATCACTTTGACAAAGCTTTTTTCTACTGGCTATAATAGCAATTAGAATAAAAAGTAGAGGATGATTTGTCAATGGCAACAGAAGAGGTAAAACAATCGCTTAAACTATTTATCGTATTATCACGTGCTCAAAAAGCGATTAGTGAGACGACAAATCAATTTTTCCAGCAAAAAGGTCTAAACCCTACGGAATTCGCCGTATTAGAGTTACTTTATCATAAAGGACGACAGCCGTTACAACAAATCGGAAACAAGATTCTGCTTGCAAGCGGATCCATTACATATGTAGTGGACAAGTTAGAGAAGCGAGGCCTTCTAAAACGCGTATCCTGTCCGACGGATCGCCGTGTAACATATGCAGAGATTTCTGAAGAAGGTTCTGCTTTTATGGGAGAAATTTTTCCCGAACATGAAAAAGAACTTCACGAGCTGATGGGTGCCTTATCACCCGAGGAAAAAGAAGTAGCAATTGAGCTGTTAAAAAAGCTAGGGCGATCAATTAAAGATTTGTCATACTAAAAAAAGGAGCATGCATTTAGCAGGCTCCTTTTATTACTCAGTTATTTAACTGTTAGGCCCATTTCTAACAGGGCGTTTGTTACTTCTGAGGATGTCCGGTCAAATACAGTTAAACGGACAATCTTTGATTCTTTTTCATAGATGACTGTAACTACTTGTTCTTCATCTTCAGCAAATGTCACAATGAATCCAGTAGCATGCTGGATTTCTTTATTTTTCTCTATTAAACTTTGAATATCATAAGGCTGATACTGGCCATCCGGCGCGGTAACTCCTACTGTACTTTCCGTTTGTCGTGCCATTTCTTCGTAATGTGTTTCATCTTTTGAAAATGTTTCAATACGCATTGAAATTTGATCGTTAGCATCATATGTGACCATATCGCTACCAGGCTCTTCAGCTGTCAGTGTAAAGCCTTCCGCTAAAGCAATTTCGTAATCCTGTTCTGGACTTGATGTCCAAGATAATTTCGCTTCTGTTTCCTGACCTTTTTCATCTACATACTGAATAGTAGATGGAGCGCTTTCCCCTGCACTTTCTTCAGAAGTTTCATTGGATGCTGCTTCCTCAGAAGTTTCGTTAGATGTTTCTTCTTCGTTACCTTTGTTTTCGTCTTGCGTTTCTGTTGTTTCATCCGCAGAACCTGCTGTTTGTTCGTCAACTGGAGTATTATCTTCCTCCGTAGTATTACAAGCTGCGAGTAGGAGCATTGCTGATAATGCCGATGTAAAAAGTAATGTTTGTTTTTTCATCCTTCTTGTCCTCCTTGTTAATAATTTGACGTGTTGCAGGGAAGTAAGTTCCGTTTAATTAAATAATAGGCAAAATTAGAAATAATAACAACACAAAAGTAAGGTGGGCGACAATAATCAATGGCAGACTCTTCTTCCATTCATATAATCCACCCCATATTAAGCCAGCAATAATCGCTGCAAGAGCGCCTGGCAGGAAACCGCTGACTGCGAGGGAAATGGAAAATAAAAGAGCAGTTATGAATACCGCATATAAAGGAGAAGTAAAGCGCTTTAATTGTTGCTGAACATAGCCGCGCCAAAAAATCTCTTCACCGATTACGATAATGAAAATTAGCATTAAATAATGCCAAATATTTGTTGGTCCATATGTTGCCAGAAATTTGGCGATGTCTTTTTCAGCGGAGCTATCGATATACGGAAGCAATACATATCCTAATTTGACAAGGCCGTATGTAATCGTTCCATACCCTATTCCGTAAATTAAATAACGCCAAGTTGGAAGCTGGTCCTCGAGCTTCCCAAAAATAAGGGCGATAGCGATTCCCACTAAGAGAGTAAAAGCATACAAGTACCAAAAAATAGCTTCCTCCCCAAATGTGTAGATCAGCATAGCATAAACGAAAAGTAAAGATAGAAGGAGCACGATCGTTTGTTTATGTTTCATCATTTTCTAGTTCCCTCCTGGATTACAGTGTAACAAAAAAACACCCCTTCATCATCTTTTTAAGATGAAAAGGAGTGAAAACATTTATGCATCTTTACTATGTAGTATTTTATATCTTTTATGATTTACCACTGTCTTTTCTTCCATTTCTAGATAGTGGAAGTTTTCCATGATTGTCAAATTAACAATAACGGAATTTTCGTTTACTTTCTCCACTAGTCCCTGCAGACCGTCTTTAAATTCGACAACATTCCCAACTTCAGCTATTTTCACAAGCAGTCAGCTCCTTTATCGACTAATACTTTACAGTGTGCCTCAATTTTGGGAAAAGGTAAAGAGTTTTTTGAATAATTAATAATAAGAAATAGTATTTTTTTATAATTTAAGCCTATTTTCCCGTATAGCTTTTAGAGATGGAAAGTGCCAGCTTCTTTTTCTTATAATGTTACAAGAGCCAGGAGCATGCGCCGCGCTGAGAAAGCCAATACAGCTTCGGGAAAATTAACATCAAAATTTGTCTTTTCACCTCATACAAGTGTTTCAATTGTATAATAGGGGTGGGTTACTAAGGAAAAGGTGGAGTAAAATTTGGAAACATATAAACAATTATTAGATCAGTTACGAAGTGGTGAGATAGAGAAGGTAGAAATTTCAAAGGCGGAATTTTTAGCCTTTCGTGAGGTTTTAGTAAAGGATTCGCAGTTTAAGCATTTCCGTGGGGAAGCGAAACAAGGCGGGAATATAATTTTTACATTTTTAAAGGCTCCTAGAACATGAAATATTTCCCATTACATTCAATTTATCGTATAATAAACTAATAATTTATTTCATATGGGGGGCAACCAATGGAAAAAGGCATTTTAAAGCAAGTAGAACTTACACGTACACTCATGATTCAATCCGGTTTGAAGCATGGCTTTCAAAATGCAAAAACAATCCAACTAAGTAGAAGACTTGATGAATTGCTAAATGAATTCGATATGCTAAGTACGGATGAAAAGGAAAATGAATTTATTCAAAAAAACTTTCTGCAATAAATTTTAAAAAAATGTTTAAGTCTTAAAATAGTGGGAATAATACTTTTGAACACAGCAACATTCTCATTTCCCCCTTAAGAGCAGATGCCGAGAAGCAGCTGCTCTCTTTTTTTGTAATAAAGTAATAAAGATGTTTTAATCCGACTCCTAATCTGGTCAGTTTATAAAATTTTACATCCATTCGAATTTTTCAGATTATTCCTCTTGAGATTTGATACACTAATAAAAAGGAGGAATGTAAAATGAAAAAGAATATTGCCTTTATCGGTACAGGTGTAATGGGTACAAGCATTGTTAAACATTTACTCAAGGCTGGTCATGAAGTGACAGTCTATAATAGGACAAAGAGTAAAACAGATGGACTTGTGAAACTCGGAGCGAAGTGGGCATCGACACCTGCTGAAGCAAGTGAAGGGCAGGATATTATCTTAACGATGGTAGGCTATCCTAAAGATGTGGAGGAAGTGTTTACAGGCGAGAATGGAATTTTTCGGACAGCGAAAACCGGTGCTATTGCTGTAGATATGACGACATCAGAGCCAAGTCTAGCGAAAAAATTATTTGAGCTGGGTCGAGAAAAAGAGATACATATTATAGATGCCCCGGTATCTGGTGGAGATGTAGGAGCGCAAAATGGCACACTCTCTATTATGGTTGGAGGAGAAAAAGAAATATTCGATCAGCTGCTGCCTATTCTTGAAATATTTGGTGCGAATATAGTCTACCATGGTTCGGCTGGTGCCGGGCAACATGCTAAAATGTGCAACCAAATTGTCATTGCCTCAGGAATGATTGGAGTATGTGAATCGATGGCCTATGGTTTAAAGGCTGGTCTCTCTATGGAAGATGTCCTGAAATCGATTACTTCCGGGGCTGCAGGATCCTGGTCATTAACTAATCTGGCACCGCGAATGCTAAAGGGTGATCTAGAACCAGGATTTTATATAAAGCATATGGTCAAGGATATTAAAGTTGCCATTGAAGAGGCGGAAAGAATGAACCTTCAGCTGCCGGGCCTTACATTAGCCAAAGATTTATATGAAGAGCTGGTGAGAAGAGGTTATGGGGAAAAAGGAACACAGGCATTAATTCAATACTATACAGAAAAGTAGAACAAGCAAAAAAGCAATGTTCCTTTTGTGAAAAAACGCCCATTTTGTCACATGCCCTTCGGAATTATCCTAAAAATCGAATATAGGAGAAATGCCCTGTCTATGATACAATTACTGTATATATAGGTAAACGTCGAAAGGGGCGGGCAAGTTTTGGTAAAGGAAAACAAAGGTATCTTATTAGAAAGCGGTACAAATGAGCTTGAAATTGTAGAATTTGAAGTCGCTAATAATAAGTTTGGTATTAATGTAATTAAGGTGAAAGAAATTATTCAGCCTATGAATGTGACATTTATTCCTCATGCACATCCGCATGTAGAGGGGATTATCCAGCTTCGTGGAGAGGTTCTGCCAGTAGTAGATATGCTGAAAGTGTTAGGCATCCCACATGCAGAGCGTAATCCACAGCAAAAATATATTGTTGCGGAATTTAATAAGCAGCGTGTTGTATTCCATGTTGATAATGTGACACAAATTCACCGTATTTCTTGGGATCAGATTGAAAAGCCGTCGGATATGTATCAAGGCGGGGCATCACAGGTTATTGGGGTAGTAAAATACAATAATGAGATGATTCTCCTGCTTGATTTTGAGCGCATTATGGTGGATATTAATCCAGCCTCTAGTATCAGTGTAGAATCGGTGAAAAAGTTAGGGAAGCGTGATCGTACTGAAAAGAAGGTGATTGTTGCAGAAGATTCACCGCTGCTGCGTAAACTGCTGTTCGATACGATGTCAGAAGCAGGGTATGCAAATGTAGATTTCTTTGAAAATGGCCGGGATGCGTACGACTATTTGGAGGCGCTTGTAAAGGCCGATAAAAATATTGAAAAGCATGTTCAACTGGTGGTAACAGACATTGAAATGCCGCAAATGGACGGGCATCATTTAACAAAGAAAATTAAATCTAACCCAGATTTGGAGAAGCTTCCAGTTATCATTTTCTCGAGCTTAATCACAGACGACCTTCGCCATAAAGGGGAGGAAGTAGGAGCAGAGGATCAAATTTCAAAACCGGAAATTGCAGAACTTATTTTACGTATGGATCAATTGATTCTCTAAATAACAGTGCCTGTAATCAGTAAAATATGATGAGAAAAGTCGGGTGCTATTATGGTATTCCGGCTTTTTTTTCAAAGTAAAGATAGAAATGTATAGTAAGGCTTGAAGCGCAATAGACCGCATCTAAAATGAAAAGGTTTCGGAGTTTTGTATGATAGAGAAAAATCGGGATGAATGTTAATGGATAGCTGTGTTGCTGATTAAAGAGAGAAAGAAGTGAACCGCATGAATAACTTAAAAACAGCTATTATTGACATCGGCTCGAATACAATTCGGCTTGTGCTGTATAAATACGATAAAAATGAAGGGCTTCATGAATTTGGCAACATCAAGACAGCAGCACGCCTGCGTACGTATCTGCTCCCTTCCGGTGAAATGAGCGAAGAGGGCATACGTCTTTTATCGCAAACACTTTTGTCATTCAAGCAAATATTAGAGGATTATGGAGTGACAGATATACTTGCTGCCGCTACCGCTGCAGTACGCCAAGCGGTTAATAGAGATGAAGTTGTAGAACGCATGAAGAGGGAGACGGGAATAGAACTGGACATTCTGTCTGAAGAGGAGGAAGCCTATTTTGGCTTCTTGGCAGTCGTTAATTCCATGGATACACCTTCAGCTGTCACAATCGATATAGGCGGCGGTTCTACAGAAATAACGCTATTCAAAAACAAAAAGCTTCAAAAAACCTATAGCTTCCCTTTTGGCACAGTGAGCTTGAAGCAAAAATTCGTCAGTGGTTCCATTATGAATGAGGAGGAACGGCAGGCACTGCACGTCTATGTGAAACAACAGTTTGAAACGCTAAATTGGATTCGGAAAGTGAATTTGCCGATCATTGCGATTGGTGGAAGTGCCAGGAATGTAGCGCAGGTTCATCAGCAGCAAATCCAATATCCTCTTTCAGGTATTCATCAATATGAAATGCGGGAAGCAGATTTACTAGGGTTGAAGAGAAATCTCAGCAAAATGACATTTGAACAGCTAAAACAACTAGATGGGCTATCAACTGATAGGGCTGATATTATTGTGCCAGCCCTGGAGGTATTTACGACACTTATGAATGTAGTAGGTACAGAGAACTTTCAATTAAGCAAAAAAGGACTGCGTGAAGGACTCATTATTAATCGGGTGCTGCAGGGAGATGCAAAAGCATTTGATAAATATAATGTTTTTGCGGAAAATGCGAAAAGGATAGCTTTTGAATATGGGCGCTCTGAGGAAGAAATGGACACTCTTCATCAGTTAAGTGGACAGCTATATCGAGAGTGCTGTGACTTAGAATTATTCAACTATAAAGAGGAGGATCTGCGATTAATTCAACGGGCAGCAAAGGTATTTGGGATCGGTGAGTATATTGAGCTCGACTCCTCGAGCCAACATACTTTTTACCTATTGTCGAATCAGTCTATTGCAGGGATGAACCATATTAATCGAATCAAGCTGGCACTATTAGCTTCCTATAAAAATCGTGATTACTTCCGCCGCTTTTCAGCTCCATTCCAGACGTGGCTAACGAGAGAGGAATTGAAGGAATTAAGAGACTTCGGGGCATTATTGAAATTCGTCTATGCTTTAAACGTATCTAAAAGAAACGTAGCGAAGCAGGTAACATTAGAAATGATTGATCAAGTTATTCATATACAGGTGATTATAAAAGGAAGCGCAATAGCCGAAATATATCAGGCAGAAAAGGCAAAAAAACATATTGAACGTGTATTTAAGCGTGAGGTGCAGCTTCATTTTAAAGAAGAAAGGTGGAAATGAGTATGACAATCAATTTTGAAGAACTGCAAAAGGCATACTTGAACCCTGGGCTTGCGGAGACGGCGGCGACCGATTTTGAAAACACAGCAATACTCGATGAAATTGCAAAACCTCAATATTATAATAACCGGGAGCTTAGCTGGCTGGCCTTTAATGAACGTGTACTCGAGGAAGCAGAGGATGAAAATAATCCGCTTTTAGAACGTTTGAAGTTTCTGGCAATTTTCAGCTCAAACCTTGATGAATTTTTTATGGTACGTGTTGCCGGTCTTCAAGATCAAATTAGAGCGGGCTTCCATAAACCTGAAAATAAATCCGGTCTCACACCTAAAGAGCAACTAGCGAAAATTGCAGAACGTACACAAGCACTCGTACGTCGCCAAACAGAGGTGTACCGTTTTTTAGTCGATGAGTGTCTGCCAGAGGAAAAGATTCATATAAAAGATTTCAAATATTTGTCGATAGAACAAAAGCAATATATTAATGAACTTTTTGAAGAAACCATTTTTCCTGTGCTAACGCCGGTAGCTGTGGATGCCTATCGCCCATTCCCCACACTGCTTGGTAAGACATTAAACCTTCTTGTTAGGTTGGAAAATAATCAGGCGGATGGAGAAAATCCAGATCGTGTCGCCATTGTACAAGTTCCATCAGTATTAGATCGGTTTATTAAAGTACCATCTGATGAAGATGAAGCAATATTTGTGTTGTTAGAGGATGTAATTACAAGCCATATCGATCGATTGTTCTTCGGTTATAAGGTCAAGTCATCACAGGCATTTCGACTGACAAGAAATGCAGACTTGACGATTCATGAAGAAGGAGCTCAAGATCTTCTTTCTGAAATCGAAAAAGAACTAAAAAAACGTAAGTGGGGAGTCGGTTCACGTCTGGAAGTACGTGATGGCGAAATGAATGAAGAGGTACTTGCTTATTTGCTCGATGAATTCGAAATCAGCGAATCAGATGTATTTAAAATTGATGGTCCTCTTGATCTAACATTTATGTTTTCCTTTGTAAAGGCTATTTCTATAGGACGCGAGCATCTCGAGTATGAAAGCTTTATCTCTCAACCACCGCTGGACTTAGGATCAGATGAAGATATTTTTGAAAAGTCATTGACTCAGGACTTGTTTTTCCATCACCCTTATGAATCCTTTGTCCCGATTGTGGATTTCATTACAGAGGCAGCAAGCGATCCATCTGTACTTGCAATTAAACAAACGTTATATCGTGTGAGCGGTAATTCTCCTATTATTCAAGCGTTGAAGCAAGCAGCTGAGAATGGCAAGCAGGTGACGGTGTTAGTCGAATTGAAAGCACGCTTTGACGAAGAGAACAATGTTCACTGGGCAAAACTGCTTGAACAGGCGGGCTGTCTTGTTATTTATGGGATGAACAATTTAAAAACGCATTCAAAGATTACATTAGTTGTCCGCCGCCGCCAAGGGAAGATTGAACGGTTTGTCCACCTTGGCACAGGAAACTATAATGACGCTACAGCGAAGATTTATACGGATATGGCCATCATCACCTCTAATAAGGAATTCGGTATCGATGCAACTAACTTTTTTAATTATTTAAGCGGCTACACAGAAAAACCACAATTCCATCATATTGTCGTAGCGCCATTTGATATTCGGGACGAATTCATCCGTCTCATCGATGAGGAAATCGAATGTCATAAAAAACATGGCAACGGTTTTATCCGGGTCAAAATGAATTCCTTAACGGATAAAGATTTAATGATGAAACTCTATGAAGCATCGATAGCCGGAGTGAAGGTGGAGATGATCATCCGGGGGATTTGCTGCTTACGGCCGGGCATTCCGGGAATTAGTGAAAACATTACGGTCACTTCCATCGTTGGGCGTTTCCTGGAGCATTCTCGTATTTATTGGTTCCACCACAATGGTGAAAATAAAATCTTTTTATCTTCAGCAGATATGATGACACGTAATATGATTAAAAGGGTAGAAATTTTATTTCCTGTTTATGCTGCGGATATTAAAAAGCGAATTCAGCGCATTATGGAACTGCAGCTGCAGGATACTCAAAAAGCCCGTATACAGGATTCGAATGGAAAATATCACTATAAAGAAGACCATAATAGCGACAAGAAAATCAATAGCCAGGAAATCTTCTTGCAGGAGGCAATTGGAGAGCCTGTGGAAGAGTAGAGTAGAGTGATGACTGGTATTAGTATAGCCTTGCTGATTAGTGAGGCTATATAAAATGAAAAAGCATCATGGTGATTGTTGGATGGGAGGGTCCGAGGTGATAAGAATCATACCAGAAGAGAGAGAACAGGCTTTACAGCAAATCATTCGACTAAATCCATTCGATGCTGTTGTCATGTTGAAAGAAGTGCAGTGCCGTTATATCGTTGAAGAAACAAATGAAAGGGCCATCCGATTGTTCGGTAATTTTCCAGAAAAAAAATTGGAGGCTGAGCGCTTCTTTGGGGCAGAGGATTGGGAAGTGATACGTGCTTTCGTTGCCGAAGAAAGCCGAGGAGTACAATACATAAATATTCAAGCAGGAAAGCAGTATGCCTGCTATATCCAGAACCTTATAGTAAATAACGAACCATTATTCTTTGTCGTTTTACGACCAGTCACCGACCATGAGCATTTTGCTTACGAAGATGAATTAACAGGTTTATTGAACCGCCGGGCTTTGCAGGATCGTTGGGAAGCCATGATGGAACAAAAGAAGGGGCTGAATACAGCGCTTCTGATTGTCAACCTGGATCGATTCAAGAAATTTAATGAATCGCTTGGAAAGCCAATGGCGGATGGAATGATAGCCATTATTAGCAGCTGGTTTAAAGGACTGCGAAATGAGAAGTGTGAGGTTTTTCGCTACAACGGGGATGAATTTGTCTTTACCTTCCATTATCAGGAGCACGAAGAAGTAGAGACGCTAGCCGCGCACATTTTGACGCTGCTTAAGAGACCGATTGTTGTTGAACAGCAAGATTATTATGTGACTGCTTCAATCGGTATCGCTATTAGTATTGCGGAACAAAGCCCGCAGCTGGATACAATGCTCCACCATGCAGACCAGGCATTGTTCCATGTAAAAAGTCATGGCAGGAACCATTATAGCTTCTATCAAAAAGAAATGAATCAAGTATTCCCGAACGAAGCATTGCTAGAGGCTCATCTGCGGAGAGCAATTGAATTAGATGAGCTGTCCATCCATTTTCAGCCTCAAATTGATCTACAGTCTAAAAGAACTGATAGTTTTGAAGCATTGATTCGCTGGCATAATCGAAAGTTTGGTTTTGTCACACCCGGCCAATTTATTCCCCTTGCAGAATCATCGGGTCTTATTTTAGAGATTGGTGATTGGGTACTAGAGAGAGTCGGCAAGTATATGAAGGAGTGGCGAGAAAAAGGATATAGACCGGTCCGCATTGCTGTAAATATTTCACCAAAGCAATTTAGGCAGGCGGATTTCGTAAACAAGATTGAGCGGTTGATTAAGCGCTATGATCTAGATCCTGCTTTATTAGAGCTGGAAATAACGGAAAGCTCTATGACAAATGTAGAGGATACTACACTTGCGTTACAAAAGCTTAAAAAGATAGGGGTTTATGTATCGGTAGATGATTTTGGTACAGGTTACTCTTCCTTAAGTTATTTAAAAACCTATCCAATTGATATTATAAAAATTGATCAATCGTTTATAGCTGATATCGAGAAGGATGAGAAGAATGAAGCGATTGTCGAGGCGATTATTTCCCTTTCTCATAGCCTCGGTTTAGAAGTGATAGCAGAAGGTGTGGAACGGGAAAATCAAGAAAAGTTTTTGAGTAGTCTTCACTGTAAAAAAGTTCAGGGCTACCTTTATGACAAACCGCTCCCAGTTGAACAAATGATTACACAATACTTAATGAATTAACGAAGGGCTGTCCTGAAAGTCATTGAACTGACTTTTTCTAGGATAGCTTTTTTATTTGTCTGCTCAAAGTTATTAGCCCTCTTTGAAATGTACATTTTTGGCTATATCCGTATACTACGCTGTACCGAAAAGCGAATATTACGTGTTGCATTTGCCGATTCCTGCAATATATCTCCTTTTACAAAATACATATAAAATACTCGTTCATTTCTTACTATGTAGATAGCTCACTCAATAAGCAATCCTGCTTGTTATAATAGCATGATAGAAACAGCATCCTTGGCGAATGAAGATCGTAAATCCGCTCGTGCCCTGACTGCATAAATTTGCGGCAGATAAGCTCATACTAAATAGAAACGAAAGGGGGATGTTTGGATGAATGCATTATGGTGGGGAGCGTGCATTATTGTCATTGCTTTATGCGGAATTGCGGCTTACTCGACTGTAGCTGTTGGAAAACATATTGATCGCCGTGGTTCGGAGCATGACACGATTAGTTCGGCAGTTGCCCGTCACCCGTTTTTGCTGAACCCTATTATTATGATGTACTTTGTTGTCGGAATATTCATGGCAATCGTCATTTTCTATTACGCAGCGGCAAGTAGATAACGGAAGGTTCTAACCAACAAGGAGCACTGCAGGCGATTAATTATATGGCCTATAGTGCTCCTGCTTCCATTTTTTAACGAGCTTGCCCGTAGAAAAGGGGAGCGGGCTTTCCAGTATTTATGTTGAAACCGCGGCAGCCTCTTATATAATAATAAAAGGAAAAATTTATGAATTTCAGGGCTCCTATGCATAGGCACTCTAAAAGCAAGTGTGATATGATAATTACGAGTGTACTATCCTGTTCGATTTTTGGGCAGTAAAGGAGTAGAATGACATGCTTTCAACAAACAACAAAGAATTATTGGATATACCTATCAAAGACTTTATTATTTCATCTGAGAAGGTTGCCCATGTCCAAAGTGGAAACAGTGCGGAACATGCATTACTTGTCTTGACGCGTACAGGTTACTCATCTATACCTGTATTGGATATTAAATACCGATTACAGGGATTGCTTAGCAGTAAAATGATTACGGAAGCAATTTTGGGCTTAGAGCGAATTGAATATGACCGTCTACCAGATATTAAGGTAGATGATATAATGGAAAGGGAAGTCGCTTATTTAAAAATTACAGATACTTTCAAACGTGCTCTTGATCTCGTCATTAACCATGCTTTTCTTTGCGTAGTGGATGAGGATGGAACCTTTGCTGGTATTATGACTCGTCGTGTCATTTTAAAACAACTAAAAAAATATATTTATCAAAGTGAAGGATAAAAATGATCGGCAAAATCCATAAAGGGTTTTGTCGATTTTTAACTTCTTTCAGCAGAGGTCCTGTATCTATAGACGGCTGCTATAGAAAGATTTTATTTAACGAATGTTCAAACGTTTGGCGAAAGAAAATCCTCAAGGCGCAGTAACGCAAAAATCGATTAAACAAGAAGGAGGGAATTTGATGACAGCAACGGAAGCGGAAATCATTAAAGTGCTCGCTGAAGAAAGAAATATGCGAAAAGCGGCAGAACGACTGTTTTTAACTCAGCCTGCCCTATCTCAGCGTTTACAGTCTATTGAAAAAGAATGGGGAACACAGCTATTCCTTCGTTCGCAGCGAGGGCTGACACCAACTCCGGCAGGGGAGCTTGTCATTCAGTATGCAAATGAACAGATTGCAAGACGCGAGGAAGTCTTTGAAACAATCCAGGCATTGAATTCAAAGGTGCACGGGACATTGAAGATTGCATGTGCCTCCATCGTCGGACAAAATTGGCTGCCAAAAGTGTTAAAGGACTTTGTTACATTATATCCGGATACAAAAATTTCCCTGATGACAGGCTGGAGCTCGGAGATTGTTAAAGCCTTGTATGAAGGAGAAGCACATATCGGTATCGTACGTGGGCAGGCGGACTGGAAAGGGAAGAAAATCCACTTATTTCGGGACATGATGTACTTAGTCGATAAGGAAATCCAGGCGCTGGATGATTTACATACAACTGACCGGCCATTCATCCAATTTAAAAGTGATTCGGATTATTATCAGGAAATTCTACAGTGGTGGCAGCGCCATTTCAATCAAAATCCACGGCATCAAATCATCGTTGACCAAATTGAAACGTGCAAGCAGATGGCGCTCAATGGGATTGGTTTTGCCATTTTACCTTCTATTACATTGAATGGTTCTGAGGAGGTAAATAAGTTACCGCTCCTTCATTCTGATAATGATATGGGGCTGACACGGGATACATGGCTGATCGGCTATGAATCTGCCTTCGAACTGCGTCAGGTCCAGGCTTTCGTTGATGTCGTACAGGATCATGCGCGCTGTTTATATGAATATAAAAATTAATTACGTGATATTTGACAGAAATTTTAGTACAATCAAAACGTGTTAATTATTCTTACATAGAGAGAGGTTATAATAAGATGAGCGAAAAGTTGAATGCACAGCAAATTATTGAGTTTATTTCCACTGCAAAAAAAGTGACACCGGTTAAAGTATACGTAAAAGGTGAAGATGTAGCATCTTTATCATACGGACAAGATACAAAGGTATTCGGCGAAGGTAATAGCGCAGTTGTGTTCGGTGAGTGGAGCGAAATACAGGCAGCTCTGCAAAGCCATGGCGAAAAAATCGAAGACTATGTAGTTGAAAACGACAGAAGAAATTCAGGTGTACCATTACTAGATATGAAACATGTGAATGCTCGTATTGAACCAGGTGCAATTATTCGTGATCAAGTTACAATTGGTGACCAGGCTGTCATCATGATGGGTGCAATTATAAATATTGGAGCGGAAATCGGTCCAAAAACAATGATCGATATGGGTGCTGTTCTTGGCGGACGTGCAACGGTTGGTGCAAATTGTCATATTGGTGCTGGTACAGTGCTTGCCGGCGTAATTGAGCCGCCAAGCGCACAGCCGGTTATTATTGAAGATGATGTAGTGATCGGTGCCAATGCAGTCGTACTAGAAGGCGTACGTGTTGGAAAAGGTGCTGTTGTAGCTGCAGGGGCCATTGTTATTGAAGACGTAGCTCCTTATACAGTAGTTGGAGGGGTTCCAGCCCGCGTACTAAAAGAGTTAGATGAAAAAACAAAGTCAAAAACAGAAGTAATTGACGCATTACGAAATATTTAAGAAGGTGAATGCATGCAAACATTGATTGAAATCCGCCGGGCCCTGCATCAAATTCCGGAGCTCGGTTTTCAGGAATTTAAAACACAGGCGTATATTTTGGCATTTTTAGCAGAATTGCCGCAGGAACATCTGGCAGTTACAACTTGGCGTACAGGTGTTATCGTACGCATTGCTGGTACGAGTCCAACTAAAACGATTGGCTGGCGGACGGATATCGATGGACTGCCTGTCACAGAAGAAACAGGTGTTGATTATGCGTCTAAGCATGCAGGCCATATGCATGCATGCGGCCATGATTGTCATATGACAGTTGCACTTAGTCTTGTCGAAGCTTTTACTGCCAATCGACCAAAGCAAAATGTCATTGTCTACTTCCAGCCTGCCGAGGAAGGTCCTGGGGGCGCAGAGCCAATGTTAAATTGGCTGAAGGAAGAGAGGCCAGATCTTGTGTGCGATGAAATCTATGCGCTCCATATTGCACCGGAATATCCCGTAGGCACGGTGGCTACTCGTCCAGGATTGCTATTCGCTAATACATCAGAGCTCTTCATTGACTTAAAAGGCGTTGGCGGACATGCTGCTTATCCTCATAAAACACGGGATATGACCATTGCTGCAGCGAATCTTTTGCTTCAGCTGCAGACAATCGTCAGCCGTAACATTGATCCGATGAATAGTGTTGTCATTACTGTTGGAAAAATGACGTCCGGTACAGTGCAGAACGTTATTGCAGAAAATGCCCGTTTAGAAGGTACAATTCGAACATTGAATGCTGATTCCATGCAGGAGGTAAAGCGTCGAATAGAGGCAATTTGCGCTGGTATAGAGGCCGCTTTCGAATGTTCAGTGGTTATCGACTACGGCTCAATGTATTATGAAGTAAATAATGACCCTGCATGTGCAGAACGTCTATTAGCCTTTGCAAAGGAATACGATGGGGCAACGGACTATCACTGTCCGGCTGCTATGACAGGGGAAGATTTCGGGTATTTTGTTAAGGAAATCCCAGGAGCTATGTTTTGGAGCGGTGCCAATTGCTCATACGGACTACATCAATCGAAGATGAATCCTGATGAAGAGCTGCTGGCGTTCAATACAGGGTTTGTTGAGGCATTTATTCGAAGCTTATAAAATGGGAGGTGTCTAGAAAGCGAAAGCTTCCTGGCATCTCTTTTTTCATAAATTGGATAGCTGCAGTACGCTATTCTTCCTCTTATTAAGAAAAGGGTCGCTCGAGAATATTTCTCGTAGCGACCCTTTTTTTAATTAAGCCGATTTCGATGGCTGCAGCAGATAGGAGGCTTTCCTGTTTGTCCATGTATAGGCAAGTACAAAACAGCCAGCCAATACAACCGTTCCTAAAATATACGGAGATTCCATATTCCAGTCAAAGAGAATACCAGCTAATGCAGGTCCGAACATATTACCAAGGCTCATATAAGCATTGTTCATGCCGGCAGCGAAGCCTTGTTCATTCCCTGCAACCTTACTGATTAGCGTATTTACTGCTGGACGGATAAACGTCGTTGCAATAGAGAACAAAGTAGCAACAACTAAAACAATGAAGAAGCCACTTACAAAAATGACAAGCAGCATCGTCGCAGCTGCTAATAAAAGGTTGACTAAAATAACCTTCATTTCACCATATTTCTTAAACAATTTATCAATGACGAACATTTGAAGAATAACTCCCGCAAATCCGCCAACTGTTAAAATAATGGAAATATCCAATGGTGTATAGTCAAATTTATGATCCAGGTAAAGTGATAATGTTGCCTGGAAGTTAGAGATGCCAAAACTGAAAGTGAAAACGACAATTAAAAATACAAAGTATGATGTTTTTGTTGATTTCACCATTTGTTTTACTAAGTTTTCACGTGGTGGTCTTGCAGCAGCCGTATCGACGGCATTTTTAATATTCGGCAAGATCAGCCATGATAAGATAGCGGCAATCAATGCAGCGCTTCCCGCTACATAAAAAGGAAAATGTAAATTGATTCCCGATAAAGCCCCGCCGAGTCCAGGCCCAATTGTAAAGCCAAGGCTCATGGCAGCTCCGAGCATCCCCATGCCTTTTCCGCGTTGCTCTACTGTCGTAATGTCTGCAACATAGGCCATGATTGGAGGCATAACAAAGGCAGCTCCTGCACCGCTTAGGAAACGGGAAATAAATAATACCCATACTGCATCAGCAAGGCCGAATAAAATTTGGGCTAGACCGTAGACGACAAGTCCCCCGATAATAAATATCTTTCTTCCGTGGCGATCAGACAATTCCCCCGCAATAGGAGAAAGTAAAAATTGTGCCAGTGCAAAGCCTGCAATTAGAAATCCGAGGACTTGTCCTCCTACACCAAATACTTGTAAATATGCGGGCATAACCGGTACGATAATACCAATGCCTCCCATTGTTATGAAAAGGTTAAACATTAATACATAAAGGGCCACATTGTTATTAGCTTTAGCCATGACACACCGCCTTTCTTATGAACTATTTCGACTTTTGAAATGATAATACACATAGTCTAACATAATTATACTGTAAGTGTCTCTATTAGAAATATCGGTAAAAGGAATGAAAAAACGCGCAGCAGAAAGCTGTGCGTTCTTTATCTAATTTAGATTCATCTTAAATTCAAGAAAATATTCATTATATTTACCAAGCCATTTGAGGCCTAAGTTTTCGTAAACCTCTAGGCGTTCACGAAGCTCAACATCTGGATAGAAGCGCTCATCGCTAATAACTTCTTCATCCATGAGCTCCCAAGAAGCAGCATTAGGTGTTGAATACCCGACATAGTCAGCATTTTGCGCTCCGTTTTCTGCATCCAGCATGAAATTAATAAAGGCATGTGCTCCTTCAATATTCTTGGATGTTTTTGGAATAACAAAGTTATCAAACCATAAATTTGAACCTTCTTCAGGTACCGCGAAATCTAGTTCTTCATTTTCCCACATCATATCGGCTGCCTGGCCGGACCACGTAAGGGCAACGGTTGCTTCATTATTGATCATAAGCGGTGTAATTTCGTCACCGATAATAGCCTTAACGTTTGGTGTTAGCTCGATTAACTTATCTGTTGCTTCACGAAGTGCCAAATCGTCCTTCAGATTCAAGGAATAGCCGAGTGAATTCAATCCCATCCCAATGACTTCACGGGAGCCATCCACTAGGAATACTTTATCTTTTAAACGTTCGTCCCATAAATCTTCCCATGATTCAAACGTCAAATCTTCAGGTACCATTGATGGATTATACACAATACCGACGGTTCCCCAGAAATAAGGGGTAGAGTATTTGTTGCCTGGGTCGAATGGTAAGTCCAAGAAGTAGGGATCAATATTCTTCATGTTCGGAATCAGTGAATGGTCAAGTTCGATGAGCATATCATCTTCAATCATCGTCTCAATCATATATTCGGAAGGAACAGCGATGTCATAAGATGAGCCGCCCTGCTGAACTTTCGTATACATTGCTTCATTTGAATCAAATGTTTCATATACAACATGAATACCTGTTTCTTCTTCAAACGCATCGATCAATTCAGGATCGATGTATTCGCCCCAGTTATAGACTGTCAGCGTATCTTTACTGCCTTTCGCCCCGGCAGATTCTAAAGATCTTGAAGCAAAGAATAAAAGAAGGCAGACGACAATAATTGCGCTGGTTGCCTGTACGAGCTGCTTCATTTAGATTCCCCCATTCTTGCTTTCGTACGGTTATTGACAAAGTAGTAGCCGATTACCACTAGGACTGTTACTAAGAAGACAAGACCGGAAATAGCATTAATTGTTAATTTAATGCCGGCGCGCGCCATCGAATAGATTTCCACAGAAAGAGTTGAGAAACCGTTGCCTGTCACGAAAAATGTCACAGCAAAATCATCAAGTGAATACGTAATGGCCATGAAGAAGCCGGCAAAAATACCCGGTGCGATATACGGAAGGATAACACGCGTTAATACATCCCGTTTTGTCGCCCCTAAATCACGGGCTGCATCAATAAGGGAGGTGTTCATTTCTAATAGCTTTGGCAATACCATCAGTACTACAATCGGTACACTGAATGCAATATGGGATACAAGTACAGATGTGAAGCCAAGCTTTACCCCGATCATCGTAAATAGGATAAGGAAGCTGGCCCCGATCACAACATCTGGAGAAACGATCAATACATTATTTAATGAAAGAAATGTATTACGTAATTTTTTGTCCTTCATCGAAACGATTCCGATAGCACCGAGCGTTCCAATAATTGTGGCAATCAGACCAGATAATAGAGCGATCAACACAGTATTGATCAGAATGACGAGCAGGCGTGTATCTTCAAATACAGCCTTGTAATGTTCCAAAGTGAAAGACTCAAAATCGTTCATATTGCCGCCGCTGTTAAATGAATAGAAAATCAAATAAAAAATCGGTGCATATAGGACGATGAACACTAAAACCAAATATCCTTTAGAGGCTGCAGATAATTTATTCATTATACACGGCCTCCTTTCTTCTTTTGTCCCGTAACCATCATCGTCAGTACCATGAATACAATTAGGAATACGGCGATTGTAGAACCCATCCCCCAGTTCTGAGAAACAAGGAACTGCTGTTCAATGGCTGTTCCGAGGGTAATAACCTGATTTCCTGCAATCAAGCGAGTAATCATGAAGAGTGATAGGGCAGGGATGAATGTTACCTGAATTCCTGATTTTACACCGTCAATCGTTAATGGGAATACGACACGGCGGAATGTTGTCCAGCTGGATGCCCCAAGATCTCTCGCAGCAAAAACAAGGGACGGGTTTAATTTATCGAGCGAGTTGAAAATCGGTATGATCATGAATGGAATGAAGATATATACCGATACAAAAATAAAGCTAAAATCAGTAAATAAAATTTGCTGAGGATCAAAGCCGAATACTTCAATGAAGGCATTGATCGGACCATACAAGCCGAAGATTCCAATGAATGCATATGTTTTTAACAGCAGATTGATCCAAGATGGGATGATAATCAGCATCAGCCATAGCTGCTTATGCTTTGTCTTTGTCAGCAAATAAGCAGTCGGGTATGCAATCAATAATGTAAAGAAAGTAATGAGAAATGCATACCAGAAGCTTGTGAATGTCATTTTTAAATAAATAGCGGAGAAGAAGTTTTTATAATTCTCCAGCGTGAAATTTCCAGAAAGGTCAAGCATGGAATAATAAAGTACTAAGGCAATCGGTGCAATAACGAATAAGGCAATCCAAATGACATAAGGGAATAACGCTGTGCGATTTTTACTCTGCATGATCGTCTTCCCCGTAAGCTTCTAAGCGCTTGTCGAACTCTTCTTCTGTTTCGTTCAGACGCATAACATGAATTGCTTCTGGATCGAAGTCCAAACCGATTTCTGCACCTACTTCTGCCTTTTTCAGTGAATGAACAAGCCATTCATTGCCGTCTTTATCGTATGTTGATAACTCATAGTGAACACCACGGAATAGCTGCGTATCAACACGCACAATTAATTTGCCTTTATCTACCGATGTAATTTCTAAATCTTCTGGACGGATGACGATGTCAATTTTCTCGTTTGGCTTCATTCCGCCATCCACACATTCAAACACTTTGCCGGCAAACTGTACTTTATAATCTTCAATCATTACACCGTCTACGATATTGGATTCACCGATAAAGTCTGCAACAAAGCGGTTGATCGGTTCATCGTAAATATCGACTGGAGTTCCTGACTGCATAATTTCTCCTTGAGACAAGACGAAAATCTCGTCACTCATTGCCAAGGCTTCTTCCTGATCGTGTGTGACGAAAACAAATGTTTTGCCAAGACGCTGCTGTAACTCGCGGAGCTCATATTGCATTTCAGTTCGTAACTTTAAATCAAGGGCAGATAACGGCTCATCTAATAGGATTACTTCGGGGTCATTAACGATCGCGCGGGCAATTGCTACACGCTGACGCTGACCTCCGGACATCTCAGAAATTTCACGGTTTTCATAGCCTGCTAGGTTAACGAACTTCAATGCTTCCAGGACACGTTCTTTAATTTCCGTTTCCTTTACTTTTTTGATTCGAAGACCAAATGCCACATTTTCAAAAACATTTAAATGAGGAAACAGCGCATAATCCTGAAACACGGTATTCACTTGTCTTTCATTAGCAGGCACATTGTTTATACGTTTGCCATTGAAATATACATCACCTGTCGTGGCATCTGTAAACCCGGCAATAATACGTAAAATGGTTGTTTTTCCACAGCCGGAGGGACCTAATAATGTATAAAATTTGCCTCTTTCAAGCTCAAAGTTGATATTTTTTAGGACGGTCGTCCCGTCATTATAAGATTTTGTTACGTTTTCAAAACGAATAATCGTGTTATCCATTAGTTGTCCTCCTCATTACAAATAAGATTCAGTAGCTACTAGCAGCACCCTTGTCAGTCCGTTGTGTGCATTAAAAATCTGATGGTTTGAAGATGCCTCGTAATAAACCGAGTGGCCTTCGCCTGCGATATATTCTTCTGTGCCGATGACGACGCGGATGCGGCCCTTTATTACATAAATAAAAGTTTCAGATAATGAGGGTTCAAACTGCTTGAATTCACCATCTTTTTGTAAAGTTAGAATGACTGGCTCCATTTCCTTTTCATTAGAGGTCGGGATCAGCCACTCAATTGAATAGTTTTTGTCGTGGTCGGTATAGCTTGTGTGGTCTTCCTTCGTATAAACGACTGGTTGCTCATCAGGTGTGTCATCAAAAAATTCCTTAGGCGTAGAGCCAAGGACTTCGAGAATATGGAATAGCGTTTCAATAGACGGAGAGTTTAGGTTGCGTTCAAGTTGTGAAATGTAACCCTTTGTCAGGTCCGTACGTTCCCCAAGCTCTTCTTGCGTGAGCCCCTTTTTTAATCGTAAAGCTTTAATTTTTGCTCCGATTTGCATTAGGCACATCCCTCCTGCTTGGTTTAGTAATGCTAAACAAAAAGTATTAAAGTTTACTATTACCAAACTTTAAGTTTACAAAACATAATTATTATAACGAATTTTCCCCTGATTACAAGAGGTTTTTACTGGTAAAGCCGAAAAAAAATATTAAAACTCATAATTAGTTAAAAATGTAACTGAATGTAGAAAGGAAAATGGAGGAGGAAAATTGAATTTTTCTGCCGTTGCCGATATGGGCTATCATGTATCAAAGGCGTATGGTGTTTTGATAGAAGAGGGGGACATCCCTGTCTGGGTTGCTTATCATCAGCTTTAAAAGAGAGCAGTCTTACCAAATAATTTTCCATCATAATATTGAGCGGGATGTTGATGAAATAGTAAGAATGATTCAGGCAGTGCAATCAGGAGGGGTATGTCCTGCAAATTGACGGTCTGACCAAGCGACACTTTAGCCAATTCTGCATATCATATCAGGGAGCAAGGAGGATGGGATATGAAAATGCGTGCTCCAATGCCCTCATTAGATGGAGCCAATTGGTTAAATAATAAAAAAATGACAGCAGAAATGCTTGCAAAAAGGCCGACTTTCATACACTTCTGGTCGGTTAGCTGTGATTTATGTAAGTACGGATTAGATACGGTGAGTATGTTGGGGGATAAATATGCAAGTGAATTAAATGTCATAGCGGTCCATATGCCTCGTACTGAAGAAGACATGATTCTTCCAAATGTGAAGGCCGTGGTAGAGTACTATAAAATGAAACATCCAATTGTCGTAGATAATGACTTCCTCATTACAGATCGTTTCAGCAATCGATATGTACCAGCATATTATTTATTTGATGAAAAGGGTCAGCTTCGGCATTATCAGGCAGGCGGGGCTGCTTTACGAATGCTTGAAAAGCGCATTCAACGTGTCATTGAAGAATATAAAAGGTAGGGCGTATGCCGTGCCTTTTTATTTTTTTTAATTTGATATACACTGAAATCACAGAAGAACAGGGGGAATACAAATGAGAAAAGAATTTGTTGTAATTGGGCTGGGACGTTTCGGAGGCAGCATTGTAAAGGAACTAATTTCCCAAGGTGCTAATGTTATGGCCATCGATTATTCACCTGAGCGTGTAGATGATTTTGCACATATTGCAACACAAGCGGTAGTAGCAGATACAACGGATGAGGCAGTTATCAAATCGCTTGGTCTGCGAAATTTCGAACATGTTATTGTGGCAATCGGGGAGGATATCCAATCAAGCATTTTAACGACCCTGATTCTTAAAGAACTAGGTGTACAGCAAATTACAGTGAAAGCAAACAACGACTACCACGAGAAAGTACTGCGGAAAATCGGCGCTGATTTTGTTGTTCATCCTGAGCGGGATATGGGGATTCGGATTGCTAATCATATGATATCTAATAATGTGCTTGACTATCTAGAATTATCGGACGAGCATTCCATTATGGAAATAAAGGTAAGTGACCGAATTGCCGGCCGTTCCCTTGTAGACTTGGATATCCGGGCAAAATACGGAATCAATATTGTAGGGATTAAAAGGGGGGAAGAAATTCTTATTACACCTGAACCGACAGATCCAATTTTAATGGGTGATCTTCTTTTAGTCATCGGTGCAGATGTAGACATCAATCGCTTCATGAAAAAGGTACTTTAACAGTTAAAAAGGTTGCTCCCAATAATATGGGAGCAACCTTTCTTATAGAGCCAGTCTCCTTAGGAGACTGGCTGCAGTATATTATTTTACACTTCCATAATGATCGGTAAAATCATTGGACGACGCTTTGTCTTTTCAAAAAGGTAAGGACCTAAAACGTCTGTAATTTCATTTTTCAGCTCTGTCCATTGTGGAGACTTTTCCTGAATCGTGCTGTTCAAATGCTGTGCCAGTGTTTTCTGGGCCTCATTAATCATGGTGCCGGACTCGCGCATATAAACAAATCCTCTAGAGATAATATCTGGTCCAGAAACGATTTTTTGATTTGCCATGTCGACACTTACTACGACAATGACAAGTCCCTCTTCTGAAAGGATACGGCGATCACGCAGTACGATATTGCCGATATCACCAATACCACTGCCATCGATATATATATCACCTGATGGGATACGGCCTGCTACATGCGCTTCATTAGCACTTAATGCTAATACATCACCGTTTTCCATAACAAATGTATTTTCATGCGGCACATCGCAATCAACAGCAAGCTCTGTATGCATTTTCAGCATACGGTATTCTCCGTGGATCGGCATAAAGAATTTGGGCTTGATCAACCGAAGCATTAACTTCTGTTCTTCCTGTGAACCGTGACCAGATGTATGAATGTTATTCAATGACCCATGGATAACCTCGGCTCCTGCACGGAATAGTAGGTTAATAATCTTATTGACACTAATTGTGTTCCCTGGAATAGGTGAAGATGAGAATACAACTGTATCTCCAGGCTGAATTTGAATTTGTCGATGTGTTCCGTTAGCGATACGCGACAACGCTGCCATTGGCTCACCTTGTGATCCCGTACATAAAATTAGCACTTCATTTGCTGGAAGACGGTTGATGCTTTGCGCATCGACGAATGTTTCCTTCGGTGCAGTAATATAGCCAAGCTCACGTCCAATTGTAATAGCATTGTCCATAGAACGGCCAAAAACAGCGATTTTACGGCCATGTGCAGCTGCTGCATCAGTTACTTGCTGTAAACGGTGAATATTTGATGCGAAGGTTGCGAAAATGATTCGTCCGTCCACTTTACGGAAAATATCATTAATGCTTTCGCCCACTTTACGTTCAGACATCGTAAAGTTTGGTACTTCAGCGTTTGTACTATCTGAAAGCAGACATAATACACCATCACGCCCGATTTCCGCCATTTTTGTTAAGTTGGCTGGTTCACCTACTGGCGTAAAGTCAAATTTGAAATCTCCTGTATGGACGATATTTCCAGGTGGTGTCTTCACAACAATGCCGAATGCATCCGGGATACTGTGCGTTGTACGGAAGAAGCTTACAGATGTTTTTCGGAATTTGATAACATCTTCTTCTTTAATTTCAATAAGCTTTGTTGTACGAAGCAGTCCATGCTCATCCAGCTTGTTCCGTAACAAGCCTAAGGCAAGTTTGCCTCCGTAAACAGGTATATTCAGTTGACGCAGTAAATAAGGGATACCACCGATATGGTCTTCGTGACCATGTGTGATAAATAAACCTTTGATTTTATCAACGTTTCGTACTAAATATGTGTAATCAGGAATGACATAATCGATTCCAAGCAAGTCATCTTCCGGGAATTTAATACCTGCGTCGATTAGGATAATTTCATCTTGGAATTGAACTCCATATGTGTTTTTGCCGATTTCGCCCAGTCCGCCGAGTGCGAAAACAGCCGCTTGATCGTTTTTAACAAACTTCATAAGCGATTAAGCGTTCTCCAGACGGAAGTTCTGGCTGTTGCGCTCATACTCTAGGTAATTTCCTTCAAGTAATTGCACAAGCTCGATATTGTAGTTTCGTTCTTTTAGAAACTCACGAACTTCACGTTCTGAAGATGCCTCTACGTATAATGATTTTGTGTTTTCGCGAACTGGAATCTCATTCATGTTTTCTTGATAATAAACTTTATAAATCATAATTACTCTCCTTTTGATACGTACATAGTGGTTGCATTTAGGTCCTGCTTTACACAGGTCTTCTGTCATCTCAAATACTTCTGTAAAAGCATATGTCTGAAGAAGTATAAATCACATAAAGAGGTGTAAAGAATTCGTCGAATAAATGCATTTCCTTTATATTATCACGCAGCTATCCTAAAATAAAGAAAAGCCCTTCAAAAACTGAAGGGCTTACGCAATTGATTTTTTCCCGAGGATGCCATTCAACCGTTTCAACAATTTCTTTTTGAGTCGTTTTAACATAGTGCATCACTCCTTATATTCATTATATCGAATTTTCAGAAATTTGTAAAGGTCTTTATTAAAAAGAGAGGGTGGAATATATGAAAAAAATATTATTCTTTGATGTGGATGGCACGCTTTATAATAGCGAAAAAGAACTCCCGGCTTCAACAAAGGAAGCTCTGTTCACCGCTAGGAAAAATGGGTATGAAATCGCCATTGCCACTGGGCGGGCGCCTTTCATGATTAAAGAGCTGTTAGAAGAACTTGAAATTGATACATATGTAACGTTCAACGGTCAGTACGTCGTTTATCAAGGGGAGGTAATCTTCACAGATTCTATTCCAAGTGAGTATCTGCAAAAAATCATTGCGTTCGGTGAAAGTCGTGGAGAGCCTGTCGTATTTCTAGATGAGCGGGAAATGATCGCCTCCTTCCCGGATGATGAAAAGGTAGAGACAAGCCTAGCTACACTTAAATATCCTTATCCGAGGATTGATGCCTCTTTCTTTAAACTAAAGCCGGTTTATCAAACGTTAATATTTATGCAGGAAAAGGATGAACCTTTATATCGTGAAATATTCCCGCAAGTTCAATTCGTCAGATGGCATCCGTATTCATGTGATATTTTGCCAAAGGACGGCTCGAAAGCGCGCGGTATCCAAAAAATACTCGACCATGTAGGAAAAACAATGGAAGATGCGGTGGCCTTCGGAGATGGACTGAATGACATCGAAATGCTGGAAGCTGTTGGGACAGGCGTAGTGATGGCAAATGGCCATGAAAAGACAAAGGCAGTAGCGGATGTAATAGCTCCTCATGTAGATGAAGATGGCATTTATAAAGTAATGAAGAAGCTGGAAATAATTTAATAAAAAAGTAAATGTATTTCTTACAATAAAAACCGGGGAAATTTCCCCGGTTTAAAAATAGTTGGAAGGTATAAATTTTAAAGTTATCGAATTCTCTACATAGTCGAGCTTTTTAGCATCGAAAATCAAGCAGCTAAGCCGGCTGCGAGTACGTTTTTCTTATCTTTCATACGGTAGGGAATTAGGGATATCACTAAATGGATCTTTTTCGTCAATACGGTCATAGAACATAACGCCGTTTAGGTGATCAAGCTCATGCTGAAATGCAATAGCTGCGAGACCTGATAGGCGCAGTTTCTTTTCTTCGCCGTCTACTGTCATAAATTTAACCGTAATCCGTGCATGGCGCGGAACGTATCCCGGAATGGCTCGATCAACAGACAAGCAGCCCTCTCCGGATGTAATGTATGTTTGTTCAACCGAATGGCTGACAATTTTAGGATTTATTGCAACAAAGCTCAACTGCTCGCCTTTCTCATCTGCCAGGTGTAATGCAAACATACGCTTTAAGCTGTTCACCTGGTTTGCAGCAAGACCTATCCCGCCGCGCAGATTGTATTTTTCCGACATTTCCGGGTCCTGACTGTTGATTAAATACTCTAACATATCATGAGCCAGCTTGCGGTCTTCCTCTGTTAGAGGAAATACAACTTCTTCTGCACGTGCACGTAACGCCGGATGACCTTCACGAACGATGTCCTCCATTAAAATCATGTAAAAACTTCCTTTCACTTTCTTCTGTATATGCTAAGTATACAATACTCTTCGTCTACGGCAATGAAAAAAACTTCGAGAAATTTGAAAAAAGGTAGTTGTACAATGCGGGGAATGGGAATAGTAGAAACATTACGTTTCTTTAGGCAGTCAACTATTTTACAGCAGCTTGTTTATAACACAGAGGTGATACAGTAACTGCATTGATATATAACAGTTTAAGAACTAATAATTTTTCTGATAAAAAGAAAAAATAATGAAATTCTAAAAGAATCAATGATTGACCGATGCTCTTTTCTTCTTTATACTCAAATTATGAAAAAGTTGTACTAATAAATTTTTGTAAAAAAATAATACAGTTGAAAGGGAGAGTTAACTATGGGAGAAAATAAATTCGATCCTACTGCAACATTGCGTGAAGTGGAAGAGAAATTTCATATGTTCCAGATTTTAAATGAAGAAGGGGAAATTGTTAACGACGAGGCAAATCCTAATTTGTCAGATGAGGAACTAGTAGAACTGATGAGCCGTATGGTTTATACACGTATTTTGGATCAACGTTCTATTTCATTAAACCGTCAAGGACGTCTGGGATTTTATGCGCCGACTGCAGGGCAGGAAGCATCTCAATTAGCTTCACAATTTGCTCTTGAGAAGGAAGATTGGATTTTACCTGGGTATCGTGATGTACCGCAAATCGTATGGCATGGTCTGCCGCTATGGAAGGCATTCCTGTTCAGCCGCGGTCATTTTGTAGGAAACCAGATTCCAGAGGGTGTAAATGTTCTGCCGCCGCAAATTATCATCGGGGCGCAATATGTGCAGGCTGCCGGTGTAGCACTAGGTATTCAGAAGCGAGGACAAAAGACAGTTGCTGTTACCTATACGGGAGATGGCGGTTCATCGCAAGGGGACTTCTATGAAGGCATTAACTTTGCAGGTGCATTTAAATCACCAGCTATTTTCTTCGTTCAAAACAACCAATTTGCTATTTCAACGCCGCGTGAAGTACAGACGGCTGCAAAAACACTTGCTCAAAAGGGGATTGCGGCAGGTATTCCAAGTATTTTAGTAGACGGTATGGACCCATTGGCGGTCTACGCAGCTACACGAGATGCGCGTGAGCGTGCAGTAAACGGTGAAGGACCAACATTAATCGAGACATTATGTTACCGCTATGGTCCGCATACAATGGCCGGAGATGATCCAACGCGCTATCGTACGGGAGATTTAGATAATGAATGGTCACTGAAGGACCCAATTGTTCGCTTCCGTAAATACCTAGAAGCAAAAGGCATTTGGTCAAAAGAGAAAGAAGAAGAAGTAATCGAGCGTGCAAAAGAAGAAATCAAAGAAGCAATCAAGAAAGCAGATCAGGCGCCGAAACAGAAGGTGTCGGAGTTGATTGAAAATATGTATGCAAGCGAAATGCCATATAACTTGAAAGAACAACTTGAAATCTATAAAGAGAAGGAGTCGAAATAAGCATGGCACAAATGACGATGATTCAGGCAATTACAGATGCACTCCGCTGTGAACTGAAAAACGATGAGAATGTTCTAGTTTTCGGTGAAGACGTTGGGGTAAATGGAGGTGTATTCCGTGCAACGGAAGGCCTTCAAAAAGAATTTGGTAAAGACCGTGTATTTGATACACCACTTGCAGAATCCGGCATTGGCGGCCTAGCGATCGGACTTTCTCTTCAAGGCTTTCGTCCAGTACCGGAAATCCAATTCTTCGGTTTCGTATACGAAGTAATGGATTCCATTAACGGTCAGTTAGCGCGTATGCGTTACCGTACTGGAGGCACATATAATGCTCCTGTTACAATTCGTTCACCATTTGGCGGCGGCGTGCATACACCAGAAATGCACTCAGATTCGCTAGAAGGATTAATGACACAGCAGCCAGGCTTAAAAGTTATCGTGCCATCAACGCCGTACGATGCAAAAGGATTGTTGATCTCGGCCATCCGCGATAACGACCCTGTTGTTTTCCTAGAGCATCTTAAACTGTATCGTTCATTCCGGGAAGAAGTACCGGAAGAGTCTTATACGATTGAAATCGGCAAGGCGGATGTGAAACGTGAAGGAAAAGACCTTACAATCATTGCATATGGCTTAATGGTTCATGAAAGTTTGAAGGCCGCTGAGGAATTAGAAAAAGAAGGATACTCGGTCGAGGTAGTGGATCTTCGTACGATTCAGCCATTAGATATCGACACAATTATTAAATCAGTGGAGAAAACAGGCCGTGCAATTGTTGTGCAGGAAGCTCAAAAGCAGGCGGGTATTGCGGCGAACGTAGTAGCTGAAATTACAGAGCGCGCTATTTTAAGTCTGGAAGCTCCAGTGCTTCGCGTAGCGGCACCAGATACAATCTATCCATTCCCACAGGCAGAAGGTGTTTGGCTGCCTAACTACAAAGACGTAGTGGAAACGGCGAAAAAAGTTCTAACATTCTAAGAAGAGGTGAATAAATAATGGCATTCAATTTCCGCTTACCGGATATCGGTGAAGGCATTCACGAAGGTGAAATCGTTAAATGGTTCGTAAAACCGGGAGACAAAGTTCAAGAAGACGATATTTTATGTGAAGTGCAAAATGACAAAGCAGTCGTTGAAATTCCCTCTCCTGTAGAAGGCACTGTAGAAGAGATTTTAGTTGAAGAAGGGACAGTCGCTGTTGTAGGCGATGTGCTGATTCGCTTTGATGCGCCGGGCTACGAGGATTTAAAATTAAAGGGCGATGACCATGCTGGCGAAGAAGGAGAAGCTGAGACAGAATCTCAGGTTCAAGGAACTGCTGAAGCAGGTCAAGAGATCGATAAAAAAGAAGCAAAACAAGAAGAAGCACCGCAAAGAGGCGATGCTGGAGATAAAGAAAAGGGTGTTGTCATCTCAGCAGGTGAACAGGATGTAAACAGCCGCGTTATTGCAATGCCGTCTGTCCGTAAATTTGCTCGTGAAAACGATGTTGATATTCGTCAAATAAAGGGTACAGGTAAAAATGGCCGTGTGCTAAAAGAAGATGTGGAGAAATTCATGGCTGGAGGCCACGTAGAAGAAGCTCCACAAGCAGAAGAAACAACATCAGCTGCGGAAGAAACAGTACAAACAGCACCTGCTGCTGTCAACTTAGAAGGTGACTTCCCGGAGACACGTGAGAAAATGAGCGGTATTCGTAAGGCAATCGCTAAAGCGATGGTCCATTCGAAACAAACAGCGCCCCATGTTACACTAATGGATGAAGTAGATGTAACAGCGCTTGTAGCACATCGCAAACGCTTCAAGGAAATTGCGGCAGAAAAAGGCGTAAAGCTAACATATCTTCCTTACGTCGTAAAAGCGTTAGTGTCTATGCTGCGTGAATTCCCTGAATTTAATCGTTCATTGGATGACGCAACGCAAGAAATTATTCAAAAACATTATTTCAACATCGGCATAGCAGCCGATACTGAAAAAGGCTTATTGGTTCCTGTTATCAAACATGCTGATCGTAAATCTGTCTTTGCTGTCTCAGGCGAAATTAATGAATTAGCAACAAAGGCACGTGAAGGCAAGTTGGCACCAGCTGAAATGAAGGGTGGCTCCATGTCGATTACAAATATCGGATCTGCCGGAGGCCAATGGTTCACGCCGGTCATTAACCATCCAGAGGTTGCTATTTTAGGAATTGGTCGAATTTCTGAAAAACCTGTAATAAAAAATGGTGAAATTGTAGCAGCACCTGTGTTAGCATTATCATTGAGCTTTGATCATCGCATGATCGATGGAGCCACTGCGCAAAATGCTTTAAATCATATAAAGCGTTTGCTAAGTGAACCAGAACTTTTATTAATGGAGGCGTAATAAAAATGGTAGTAGGAGATTTCCCAATCGAGATTGATACTCTTGTCGTTGGTGCAGGCCCTGGTGGTTACGTTGCAGCAATTCGTGCAGCGCAAACTGGACAAAAGGTAACGATTGTAGAGCGCGGCGCATTAGGCGGCGTATGTTTAAACGTAGGTTGTATCCCATCAAAAGCATTGATCTCAGTAGGTCACCGCTTCGAGCAAGCGAAACATTCAGATGATATGGGTGTAGTAGCATCAGAAGTGAAGCTTGATTGGGCTAAAGCACAAGCATTCAAAGATAGCGTTGTTTCTAAACTAGTAGGCGGGGTTGAAGGCCTATTAAAAGGAAATAAGGTGGATATCGTAAAAGGTGAAGCTTATTTCGTAGATGCTAACACTGTACGTGTAATTGATGGCGATAAAGCACAAACTTACACATTCAAAAACGCTATTTTAGCAACAGGATCTCGTCCAGTTGAAATTCCAACATTTAAATTCACTGAACGTGTAATCAACTCTACAGGCGCGCTTTCTTTACCGGAAGTACCAGAGAAATTAGTTGTAATCGGCGGCGGTTACATCGGTACTGAGCTAGGTTCTGCGTACGCAAACCTTGGTTCACAAGTAACAATCATCGAGGGTGGAAAAGACATCCTAGCTGGTTTTGAAAAACAAATGACGCAAGTTGTGAAAAAAGGCCTGAAGAAAAAAGGCGTTGAAGTAGTAGTTGGCGCATCAGCTAAAGGTGTAGAAGAAAATGAAAACGGCGTAGTTGTAACATACGAAGCAGGCGGAGAAGAAAAAACTGTCGAAGCAAACTATGTATTAGTAACAGTAGGACGTCGTCCAAATACAGATGAAATGGGTCTGGAAGAAATCGGTATCAAGTTTGCTGAACGCGGCTTACTTGAAGTTGACAAACAATGCCGTACTTCAGTACCTAACATTTATGCAATTGGTGATATCGTATCTGGTCCTCAGCTTGCACACAAAGCTTCATACGAAGGTAAAGTGGCAGCAGAAGCGATCGCTGGCGAAAAATCAGTTGTAGATTACCTGGCAATTCCAGCAGTATGCTTCACAGATCCAGAACTTGCGACTGTAGGCTACTCAGAAGATCAAGCAAAAGCGGAAGGCATCGAAGTAAAAGCAGCGAAATTCCCATTCGCAGCAAATGGTCGTGCATTAGCGCTTAACCAAACAGAAGGATTCGTTAAACTAGTTGCCCGTAAAGAAGACGGTCTATTAATCGGTGCTCAAATCGTAGGTGCAGGTGCATCTGATATGATCGCTGAAATGGGCTTAGCTATCGAAGGCGGCATGACTGCAGAAGACGTAGCGTTAACAATCCATGCTCACCCAACATTAGGTGAAATTACGATGGAAGCTGCTGAAGTATTACTTGGCAACCCAATCCACATCGTATCTAAATAATATAGCAATACTAAAAACACTGTTCGGCATATTGCCGAACAGTGTTTTTTTCTAGGCATCTGTGAGACGGGGATAATGGACAAAGCTGGGCTTATAATAGACAAATTTAATGAGTTAATAGACAAATTCCCTTCATTAATAGACAATCCAGCAAGTTAAACCTGTGACATTGTATATATCTTATTAAAAGAAGGTAGTTGGATACCTTTACGGCAGCCCTGGATGAGGCCCGAGGAGTACTGGAAAACGAGGAAACGACTCAAGCAGAAGTGGATGCAGCAGCAGCAGATTTAAGAGAGGCTGTTGAGGCTTACAATAATGCAAAGCAGCCAGGCACACAAACAGATGAAGACCTTTCTGCAAGTAGAGATGCCTTACAGGAATTAATAGTTGAAGCTGAGCAGGTAGAACGAGCGACAATTTCAGAAAACGGCAGTGATGTAGCTTCTAATGAAGAGTGGACAACACAGGAAGAATCGGATACTTTCGATAACGCTATCAGCGATGCAAGAAAAGTTGCAGGAAATGAAAGTGCAGCAAGAGAAGAAATCGAGGAGGCAACAATACTCTTACAGCTTGCTATTAATAGATACAATAATGCTAAGCAACAAAGCACACAGGCGATACGGTCCGAGTATGAAGTAAACCAAATTTCTTTAAACTATGGATACGATGAAAGAACCGAAGATTTAGGCGGTATTCAAAGAGGTACAACAGATTTAAGCTTTACAACGCTTGACGCGACATTGAGCCCTCTCATTAGTGCTGATGTTCTTTCTACGCCTAATGTCGGAGCAAACTTTATCGTAGAGGAAGGAAAAGAATTCAAATTCAATGTGAGAGCAACTGTAAGCGGTGTAGTAGGGACAGGAAGAGTTGGCCTGGCAGTGTATAAAAAAACAAATGAAGGTTATGAAAAAGTATGGGATGATAACTTTGACTATCTTACTCTTTTAGGGATCCCTATTCAAAATAAATACAACTTTAGAACACCTTATTTTGGACCAGGGGAATATGAATTTGTCACGTCTCCTGATAGTAATTTTAATTTAGATTTAATCAGCGGCGGCGCGTTTAGTTTTACTGATACTACTTTAAGAGAGTATACAGGTAATATTCCTGGAGGAGAAACTATTCAACGACAAGGTACGGTTACATTTACAGACGGTGCATCCATTTCGCAAGTTAGATCGCTTACTAGCGAAAATGCTTCACCTATAGAAAGTGAAGATGAAACAACGGTGATAGAAGGTAAATACGGACAGCTTACAATAAATCCTGCTACGGGTGACTACACATACACATCTTCTGGTGATTCAGCTTCTGTAGGTCAGCTTGATGAATTTGAATATACTGTTGTACATGAAGGAAATGAGCCTGTAACTAATAGAATTGTAATTCTTACAACGAGCGCATCCAGCACAAATGTTGCAGCTAACGCAGAAAATTCACGTGTAGCGAATGCAGCTGATATGCCAAGCATTACCTATCCAGTAAATACGTCAGGTTTAACGGCAGCCTTCAATTTAACTGCTAATCTACTGCCTTTACGATATACTCTGTTAAATGGTGAGATAGCAGCGGGTACAGTAGATTATAATGGGCTGAGTTAAAACAGCAGTTATTAAGAGAACGGTAAACGTTAAGTTTACCGTTTTTTGAGTTGATTAAGCTCTTTATCTAATGATCTCATACTCCATGTGGATATTTCAGGAATCTATTTTTCTATAGATTCAAAGGCAGCAGGACAGGCTTGTTTTTATTATTATTGCCACAAGCATGTAGAAAGGCTTGTGGGCAACATGGTGTTAGCCGCACACGCCATAATGGGTTTTAGCTTCGGCCTTTTTAGTCCACATAAAAAAGGGACAATTGCAAGTAGTGTCCCAAAGACTAGACAAAATTCCACTCGTGTATAAAAGGGATTCATAATGTTCAAATCAGCGTGCTCTGAATGATAAGGCAAAACACCAGAAGTATTTTCTACAGTAAAGGCGGCGTTTAAAATACCTTGCAATCGATCGTTATGCTGCCCTTATATATAGTAAGAAACTCACTCATCGAAGCAAGTTAATTGTGCTTGTATGTTTCAAGTAACTAGGGAGGGCTCATTGTGAAAGGGCGCTTTGCTCGGCAAGCAGCTGGGCGATAATTTGCTGGATTCGTTCGATCTCTTCTTTAATTTCTTTAATCTTTGCAGCCAAAGCTTCAAACGTAGCACTGAATTGTGTGGTCTCGATTTCAATATAGCTGGCAAGGATACCATTCTCTCGAATATCATCGAAAGCCTGTGCCCAATTCCCATGCCATGTTGTGGTTGTCAGTGAAGGCTCGGTCATAAGGCTTTCATTATCGGCAAATTCCCCTTGTTTCGTTTGTAAATTGCTTTCACATGTTTCCAGGCGCAGCAGATCGCTCTGCTTTTTCGCTAAGAGCGCATAATAAAATGCTAAAGACACGTACATCACCTCTAACGTTTAAAAGGATTTTGTTTCCATATACTATTAACTATAGCATATAAAATTTATTTTAAAATGGTAGGTTACTACAGTTTCGAGAAGGTGGGAATGGGTAAAATACTACTAACTGTGTTGGTAAATTATAACTGATTTTCATTATTGTTATTGACCTACATAAAAGTTGATTTTAGAATGAGGTTAAATTTTGTAAAAGGAGAGATGTTTATGTCAGGAATTATTCGAGTTACCCCTGCAGAATTGGAAGCAATGGCGGGACGCTATACCGATGAAAGTAATCAGGTAGATGAACAGATTATTCGTCTAGACAAAATGATTGAAGAACTACAAGGAATGTGGGAAGGTGAATCTAGCCGAGCATTCGCTGATCAATATTCGACATTAAGACCTTCTTTCGTTGATATGCAAAGACTTTTACAAGATGTCTCTACACAATTGAAAAAGACTGCACATGCACTTGCAGATGCAGATCGTCAAATTGCGGGTCAAATTCGCGGTTAATCATCATCTACATGAGGAAACAGGAAGAGCGTCGTTTTTTAGGAAAGGCGCTCTTTTATTTTGAGGTGATATAGATTGTACATAGAAATAACAGTAGATTTAAAGAATTACACAGGGGAAAGCTTTGATATCCGTCTTTCCGACTATTACTCCGTTAAGCAATTAGTCGATGTTGTCTGGCAGGTGAAAGCCATAACGGATATTCCAAGAGAGGGATATTGGATACGTGTGCAAAATAAAAAAATCATGTTATCCGGGAGTGAGCAGCTGGCAGCCAGTGGTGTCACAACAGGAGATCGTCTAGAAATATTGTAGGGGAGTAATACGATGACAGAAAAAAAACAAACGTATCTTGAAAATCAGCTGGAAGCGAAGATCGAGACGGCTCCGGAACGTATCACGATCACTTTCCAAAAAGAAAAAATTAAGTTTCAAGATGAGCTAGAAGTGGCGTTATTGAAAAGCGCCAATCCCTTCATTCGAAAAGAAATCGCCTTTACAGAAGACGAACTAATCTTGACATTTCACCCAGAAAAATATCATATGTCTTTCGACCAGGTTATAAAGCACGAGGAAAAAAGCAGGTGGATGTTTGCAGCGCATTTAGTAAAGGCAGTTACGGCTCATTCATCGAACCGTCTTCATCTATTTGTTTGTCCAGAAAACATCGTCATTGATGAAAGTATGACACCGACCTTCCTGCATTATGGTGTGAAGGAAAGTGTTCCGCCGTATGAAAAGAACGCGGAGCGTACATTGCGTGAAACAAAGGCATTAATCGCTGCGGCAATTGAGCCAAAATACAGTTTCGATCAATATCATCAATTTTCCGATTCGATTGTACGAACACCGATAGTTGAAAAAATCTTGCAGGCTAAGGATGAGGAAGAATTACTAACGATCATCCAAAAGCGAATGAAAAAAATTGTGGCGGAAGAAAAGAATTTCACAAAAATGACAGTGGTGAAGCGTAATTGGCTCCGCTATTCTATCGTTGCTCTTTTATTATTAATTATTCCTTCAGGTATTTACAATGGGTATTCAGTATTTATTTTAGAACCGCGACAAGATGCTTATGTCTATGCACAAGAGCATTTCCTTCAAAAGAAATACAGTGAGGTCATCAACACGCTTTCAGATTATGAGGTAGAGGATATGCCGAAAGTCATTCAATACGAGCTATCTATCGCCCATATCATAAATGAAACGCTGACAGAAGATCAGAAGGATAATGTTCTGAATACGATTACTTTACAGACAGACCCTCGTTACTATCAATACTGGATCTTCCTCGGACGAGGACAGGCAGAAAAAGCCTTGACACTTTCACGCCAATTAGAAGATCTAGATTTAATAATGCTGGCTCTATTACATTATGAGGAAGAGGTTAAGTTAGATAGTGATTTAAAGGAAGAGGAACGTGAACGTCTTCTGAGCGAGATTGATATTGAAAAGAAAGACTATGAAAAGCAGATCGAGGAATTGCAAGAATTAATGGAAAATGAAAAGGCTGAAGCGTCTGAGAACAATAGTGAAGCACCGGTGGAGGAACAACAGCAAGGAACAAATGCTCCATCTGAAGCGCCGGCACAGACACAGCCCGAACAGCAGCCAGCAAAGCCAGCTGAAACACAAAAAGAAGAATCACCAACACCATAAAGCAAGCGAGGGAAATGCAGCTGGTAAGCACTTGTCAGATTTTGACAGTATGCTGTCTCACTCATTTCTTCATTGGTTTGGTTAAGAGTGCAGTATGCCCCTTCTATTCAATGGAGGATAAGAGGGAGCGACCTTTAAGCAAGAGAAGGTGGAATAATTGAGCGTATTTTTATTTTTTTACGGTAATAATTACCAAATAATGCAAGCGGATAAAAAGAAGATGGAATCGTTTACCATAGGCGGTGAAATCGACCGTACAGTGACGATAAGGCAATTCCCTTTTACGAATGGGTTTCTTACGATTACCGAAGATGCTGTCGGATACAAAGTCAGACAAGGCGGCAAGATTATTGGTAATTTGGAGGCGAATCGACCGTTTGATATATTGGACGGCAATCGGAGCCTTACAATCGTTCAGTTACGGTCAGAAGGTGAAACGGCAGATTATTACGTAGGAGAACGTGAGGAAATTGTTGTTTCCGATTCTTTGGAAATGGCTGATATTTTTAAAGCAGAACATCAATTGGGGGCAAAGGGACAGCTTCAGTTTTCTTTCCTTAAGCATGAAGACGAGTGGATGATCAATCCAGAAGACAGCTCTGTTTATGTAAATGGTAAAAAAATCGGGGGCAAGCGAAAAATTGAGGTTGGAGATTGGATTTTCACACCTTGCTTGCTCCTCCGTTTTACAGCAGAAGATGTGCTGCAGGTAATCGGCTATGAGCAGTATGAATCAGCTCTTGCTTTAATCAAGGTACCTTATTCTGAAATGAAGAAGAAATATCCAATTTACCGACGGACACCACGGATGCTTTATGAATTGCCCAAAGAGAAAGTTTCGCTTTCCTTCCCCGCCCAAGAAACTGAAATGTCTAATAGGGGATTATGGCTTATTATTCTACCTCCATTAGTGATGCTTATTGCGATGGGGGTAGTTGCCATCATTCAGCCGCGCGGTATTTTTATTATTGTCTCAATGGTGATGTTTATCATGACAATGATTACTTCCTCTGTACAATATTTTAAAGACCGAAAGCGCCATAAGGAAAGAGAAGAAAAAAGGGTGCGTGTGTACAGAAAATATTTAGAGGATAAACGTGAGGAATTGCAGTCACTGACTGATCAGCAAAAATTTGCGATGGAATTCCATTTTCCTGCATTCGAACGGATGAAGTACCTGACATCTGAAATATCCGATCGTATTTGGGAACGCTCCCTCACAAGCAGGGACTTCCTTCAATTCCGTCTCGGAACGGGCAGTATGCCAGCCAGCTATACGGTTACGCTCAATTCAAATGATATGGCCAACCGGGAGCTGGATGATTTAATTGAGAAATCGCAGCATTTAGAAAAACTTTATAAAGAAGTAAAAGAAGTCCCGATTGTTGCCGATTTTTCAGTTGGTCCAGTCGGTCTGATTGGGAAAGATCGAGTTGTAAAAAACGAAATTCACCAAATCGTCGGTCAGCTGGCATTCTTTCATAGCTATCATGATGTCCGATTTGTTTTCATTTTTGACGAGAAGGACTATCAGGAATTCGAATGGATGAAATGGCTGCCGCATTTTGTGTTGCCAAATCGGCATGCAAGGGGCTTCATCTATAATGAAACAACACGGGACCAGCTACTGACATCCATCTACGAAATGATCCGGGAACGGGATTTGATGGAGAAGGAAGATAACCTGATTTTTACACCTCAGATTGTCTTTATTGTGACCAACCCGGCGCTTATTGCGGACCACGTCATTTTAGAGTACTTAGAAGGGGATTACGCGAATATCGGTATTTCGGTTATGTTTGCGACAGATGCAAAAGAGAGCTTGTCCGATAATATCCATACATTGGTTCGCTATATCAGTGATACAGAAGGAGATATCCTGCTGCGCAACCAGCGGACAGTTGATATTCCGTTTAAGCTGGATAGACATCGCACAAAAGACAATGAAGATTTTGCAAGGATGCTGCGTACACTTCACCATCAGGTCGGAATGACAAACTCTATCCCGACAAGTGTGACATTTTTAGAAATGATGAATGTCAGTCAGGTAGAAGAGCTGCCGATTTATGAAAACTGGGTATCGAATGAGTCTTCAAAATCGCTTGCCGTGCCGATTGGACTGAAGGGGAAGGATGACTACGTGCATTTGAACCTTCATGAAAAAGCACATGGTCCGCATGGATTGCTCGCAGGTACGACCGGTTCAGGGAAAAGTGAATTTTTGCAGACGTATATCCTGTCCCTGGCCGTTCACTTCCACCCTCACGAAGTGGCGTTCTTGCTGATTGACTATAAGGGCGGCGGAATGGCAAAGCCTTTCAAAAAGCTGCCGCACCTTTTAGGAACAATTACAAATATAGAAAGCAGTGTGAACTTTACAAACCGGGCGCTTGCCTCCATTCGAAGTGAATTAAAGCAAAGGCAGCGTCTATTTGATCAATATGAGGTATCACATATTGACGACTATACAACGTTATATAAGCAGCAGATTGCAAAGGAACCGCTGCCGCATCTGTTCCTTATTTCCGATGAATTTGCAGAGCTGAAAAATGAAGAGCCGGAATTTATCCGGGAGCTGGTCAGTGCCGCACGGATTGGGCGGAGTCTAGGTGTCCATCTTATTTTGGCGACACAAAAGCCAGGGGGAATCATTGACGACCAAATCTGGAGTAATTCCCGCTTTAAGGTTGCGTTGAAGGTGCAGGATGCAAACGACAGTAAGGAAATCCTGAAAAACGCTGATGCTGCGGCTATTACTGTGACAGGTAGAGGCTATTTACAGGTCGGAAACAATGAGGTTTACGAACTATTCCAGTCTGCATGGAGTGGAGCCCCTTACCTAACAGAACATTCTGAGGGGGAAAATGAAATTGCCCTTGTAACAGATTTAGGGCTTATTCCTTTATCAAACGTTTCGACCAAAGAACCAAATCGAAAGACACGTATAACAGAAATTGATGCAATTGTGGAGCAAATTGCAATGCACCATGAAGAACATGAAATCCAGATGCTGAAGAGTCCGTGGCTGCCGCCGCTTGCTGAAAGAATAGCAAGCAGCACCTATCCAGTGCCATCGCCGGAACTTATCCCGCTCGCTGTCACGGATGAGCCGGAAAAGCAGAGTCAGGCTCCTTACTTCTACCGCCTGATGGACGACGGCAATATCGGTATTTTTGGTGCAGTCGGCTATGGGAAATCCTATACGGCTCTAACGATTCTGCTCGGTATTGCGCAGCACTATACACCGGAGGAAGTGCATTATTATTTACTAGACTTCGGAAACGGTTCACTGCTGCCGTTAAAACAGCTGCCGCATGTCGCAGACTTCTTCACAATGGAGGATACACGCAAGATTGAAAAGCTGATGAGCTTCCTCCGCGAAGAAATCAAACGGAGAAAGCAGCTGCTTCAGGAATATGAAGTGAGCAATATCAAGCTGTACAACCGTATTAGTAAAGAGCGCCTGCCGGTACTGTTTATCGTGGTGGAAAACTTCGACTTTGTGAAAGAGGAAATGCAGGATATCGAGCAATTCTTCAATCAATTTGTAAGGGATGGCCAATCGCTTGGGATTTATATGATCTTCACGGCTACAAGGATTTCTACAATCCGCCAGGCGGTGATGAACAACCTGAAAACAAAGGTTGTCCATTATTTATTTGACCAAAGTGAAGCTTATACGGTTTTAGGCAAGACGACATTAAAGCCTGAGCCTATTCCGGGCAGGGCCATCATCAAAACAGATGAAGCTGCCTTTGCACAGATATTCCTGCCTGTCGACGGTGCTACTGATTTTGATGTGCTGGAAGGAATAAAAGAGCAGGTGCAGGTCATGAAGGAAAGATATAAAGAGGCGAAACTTCCTTCACCGATTCCAATGCTGCCTGCGCAATTGACGGCCCGAAGCTTTAAAGAATATATCAAGCAGACAAGTACATCACGGGCGCTGTTCCCAATCGGTCTTGAAGAGGAATTTGTACAGCCAATCAGTGTGAACTTACAAAGCAATAAACATTGTCTTATCCTCGGCCAGGCACAAAAAGGCAAGACAAATATCCTGAAAAATATGTTAACAACTGCACTCGAATATGGCATAGAGGATATTGCAGTACATGATTCTGTCGAGGGAGGACTAGCAAACATTGCTGACTCACAAACAGTTGTCATGCTGGAAGTGAAGGAACAAATCGCAGAATGGCTGACAACGGCAGAAGGAAAGCTTGCCGGTCGTGAACAGCAGTATATGGCAATGAATGCGATGGAAAGAGCGAGTCATTCGTTTGATCCAATCCTGTTTATCATCGACGATTATCCAAGATTCCTGGCTAAGCTTGATAGCAGTTTACAAGACCGGGTTGGCAAGCTGATGAAAAATTACAGCCATTTGGGTTTCAGCATAATTGTCGCCGGCAACAGCAGCGAGGTAACAAAAGGGTACGATGCATTAACAGGTGAAATTAAACAGATACGCCAAGCGATCCTTCTTGTGAAAAAATCAGAGCAGACGCTGTTTACCCTGCCATATGACCGCAAAGAGGACGAGGTCATGACAGGCTTCGGCTACTATGTATTGAATGGAAATGCAGTAAAAATACAAATTCCATTATGCGAAATAGAAAGAAGGATTTACACGTGACAAAAAAGACAAAATTAACGATCACCATTATCTCTGTGATGATTTTGATTATTGCGACGCCATTCCTGTTCTTCCTGGGAATTGGCGAAAACCCTTTTTTCGATCGTTCCAATGGGATTAAAAAAATCGCCATCGTCAATGAAGACGGGGGGACAGAGAAGAAAGAACAGCTTTTCGATTTTGGGAAGGAAATGGTACCGATCCTGTCGGGCGATTCAGATTATGAATGGGTCGTTGCCAGCAGAAGTACGACGGAAAAAGGCTTGCAGGACCGGGAGTATGACGCAGTTGTCTATATCCCTTCCGATTTTTCCGAAAATATCATGACCTATGAAGAGCAGCAGCCGGTAAAGGCGGAATTCAAATATACGATTTCCGACCAATTGAATGCGATCAACCGTGAAAAAATCCTGCGTGAAATTAACAAAGCAACCTCGCGAGTGAATGGAAAAGTTGGGACTCTTTACTGGAGCTATGTATCACAGGACCTGCAAAAGGTGCGTGACCAATTTGATACGATTCTTGATAAGGAAATGGAGTTCCTAGATACAATCTCTGCTTACTATCAGCCGAATCTGGCAACAGTCGTACAGGCAATTGAAAACCAAAAGGGTATGCTGGAAAATCTGCATACAGCCGTAGAGGGGCAGGGGGCTTCAGTTGGAAACAGCGCAGATCAAGCGAAGCAATTTGAATCCGGGCTCCTTGAATTCGTTACGTTTGTAGAGCAGTATAAGGACTTCCAGGTTGCCAACCAGCAGCTGCTGCAGACGATGCAGGATGAGAATGTGGAATTAGTTGTGAAGGCGAAAACGGAGCAGGAGCCCCGCTTCATGGCGATGAAGGAACAATTAGACAAAGCAAGTGAAGCATTCTCTACGAATGTAGAGCTATTAGAAGGCCAGCTGGCTTCGAATCAAAAAACATTTGTAGAGTTAAGGAATTATGCGTCCGATCAGCAGGAGGAAATTTGGGATCTGCTAAAGGAAATAGAGGGTGAACTCGTCGTTGAATATGAAAACGAAGTGATTGCCATGAGAAATAAGGTGGATTCTGCACCTGTTATCCCTGTGAAACCTACTACGGACAAAAAGCCGCCTGTAACTTCTACGAATGTGGATGAATATCTTGCTTCCTCCAAGATTTCAGCATTAGAAGCTGAACGAGGAAAATTGCAGGCAGTCCTTCAAGAAATAACGAATATGAAGAACCAGAGTCAGAACCAGGCAGGGACTGATCCGGCGGCTGCCACAGAAGGAACGTCAAGTGAGCTTGAGGCACTGTTAACGAATGTGACAGCGCAGCTTGCAGAAATCGAGGCAAATATTAAGTTAATTCAGCAGCAGGAAAGCCAGCTGCAGCAGCAGCTCGGTAATGCACAATCCGACCTTGTGACTGATCAAGAGGAAGGTACAGAAGAAGAGGTAGAAGAGGAACTTTCCATTGCTGAGAAAATCGAGCAAAAGGAGTCAGAAATCCTTCAGTCAGAGCAAGTGACAGATGGAAAAAGAAATAGACTGCTTAAAGTATTCCAAGCTCCTCTGCCAAATGTCAGGGAAACTCTCCTGCTTTCCTATTTTGAAACATTAGTGAAGTATGAATCAGTGATCAATACGCAGTTACTGGATGAAAACAATCACTTGATTGACTCGAAGGCTAACGACATTCTGGATATTGCAGAACAGGAACAAGCAGGCTTTGACGAGTTAAATACGGGTATGCCTGCTGCTCAAAAGCAGCTTGCTACATTAAAAGATGATATCAACTCATTCTTCTTCGCACAGCTTGTCACATTGGAGGCAGACTATGTCGAAATGAACGAGCAGATGGATCAGGTTGAGCAAAGCGCAAATAATGCACGAACACAAATGAATGTCCTGTTGTCAGACACGCCAGTCTCTGCCGGTGATATGCAGGGTACGGGTCTTGTATCGGGGCAGCAGTCGCTCAGCCAGGAGCTGGAATTCATTAGAGCTTCCATGGATATGGTGACAGACAATCAGGCGAATCTGATGGCTGTAACAAGCGAGTTACAAACAAAGGCACAGAACGTCAATGCAGATACTTCTATCCTTAATAATAAGTGGAATGAAAATGTCAGAACGACGGAGCTCTATCGAAATGATATCCATGCAATTCTAAATGGGGCGTTCGTGGATGGACAGAAGAACGGGCAAATCTATGAGTATTTAGCAACACCGCTTGCGACAAGCAGCCTGAATCCGACTATCGAGCAGGAAAATAAAATGCCGCCAGTCATTATACTAGCGATCGTGCTGATCAGCGGCTTGATGATCGGATACTTCTGCTATTACTTCAAGCAAGATAAAGTACTTGTCCGCATGGCATTATTCGTTCTGCTGAATATCATTGTTGGGCTAATTATCAGCATCTACGGCTTGGATATTTATCCATTAAGCGAACAAAGCGCCATTGAATGGACGATTTTCACAGTACTGCTGCTGACAACAGTCTCTGCTGTAATCTTTGCCGGCTTCTCTATTAATAGTTTGGTTGGCTGGTTTGTAACGATTGCAGTCATTGTATTCTTCGTCACACCAATGCTTGCACTGCTTGCTACGAATATTGATTATGAAGACCCAATGTCAAAAGTTTATCTATCCATTCAATATGGTCCGGAATCACTTCTCATGACGGCAGTAGTCGTGCTGGCTGCTATTTTGGTATTTGCAGCTGCCATTCCGGCGCTTGTAAAACGTTTGAAAAAGGAGTCTGTTCCATTAGATGATGAAGCATCCATGGAAGTATAGTGTTCTATTAGCCATTGTTTTCTTCTGGATCGTGCTGGAGCCCGATTTGATCCTTGCCAGTCCAAGTCTGGAGGAGCTGAATCCGAATGAGTATAAGGATAAACAGTTTAAAGACAATACGGAATATCTTCATAATGATCCGTTATTGGAGAGAAGAGAGAACTTACCCGAGGAGCAAAAACTGCTGGACTTTCTCCCAAAGGATTACGATGCCGAGGAGGAAATGAAAAACCAGCTGTTTCAGGAAGGCTTTGAAGAACACAAAACGACTGCCTATGAATCTACCAAGCTCCTCCTTTTCACGAATAGTGAAAAGGAGGTGAAGACCGAGGGTGGAGAAGTTAGCCGTATAGCGGATACGACAGGCATTAAAACCTTCTATATCGGCATATTACTGGGTTTGCTGCTTCTGACATTCTTGTTCTTGCTGCCACGGTTCATCCGCGGTACAAAGGAAGGTACTTGAAAAGCCAGCCAGCTCTTTACTTCAGCATAAGCCCTTCTTCGGTCTGAGGAAGGGCTTATAGCTGAAAAGGTATTAATTTTTTCTAGTTGATGATTTCCTATCCGGCACTTATCTAAAATCAAAGGCGTAAAGAGGAGATGATTGCATGACAACTGAAATCAAAATGATTTATGCAGAAGCAGAAGAGCAGCTAGGTGTAATGGAAACGGAAGCCAATGGATTAAATCCGAAGGCGGAGCCAGAGATTACAGGCAACGTATTAGAGGTAGCAACAAAATTAAATAGTGTAGCAAAAGAGCTCGAGACCCTTTTAACAACCTATCAAACGCTGCTGCTGAACAATGTCCAGGCATCGAAAAACTCCGTTCAATATATGAAAGAACAGGATGAAAAAATTTCTGCTGCCATTAACGGGGCGGTATTGAATAAGCCGTATGTGGCGTACTCCTAACCTTTTTTGCAATAACCTGTCAGGCTTCTATCAGAAGCTTGGCTGTTTTTTTCGGTGTGAAGGCCTGGAGATTTATATAATGGAACGATTACATCGAGGTTGAGACTACTTAAAGTGATAGTTAGTTTTACAGCCTTAGCGCTTGTCGGAGCTACCCGGCACTTTAGCACTTTGGTTTAGAAATGTTTCTAATTAAATTAAAGTGGGTGATATAATGAAAGTATTGGATGTCGATCTTCTGCATGATGGATTGATCCGCAATATTAACAGGATGAACCGGCTGGAAAAGGAAATTACCGCGATTCAAAAGGCCGTATCGGAACTTACAGCCATGGAGGAAGCGCTAAAAGGAGAGGGCGGCCAAGCAATTCGTGACTTCTATACATCCTGCCATCTGCCCTTTCTACAGTATTTCCTGTCATTTAAAGAGGAATTCAATACAGTCCTCCAGCAGGCTCAGCAGGCACTTGTCTCACTGGAGCCGGTCGATGCCGGTCATATTGTAGAGGAATTCCTGGAGACGAAGGTCGAAGAAGGACTCACAGAAAGCGCCACGATTACTGCAACCCTGACAGACGAGGCGAATGCCATCATGGATGAAGTCTCGGATATCGTCGGCCTGCCGAAGCTTGACGATACGCTTGTTCAGGAAAGTGTTGCAGATGCCAAGACAAAGCGGGATGACACGGTAGAGGCACTTCATACATTTGACAGTACCCAAACAACGCAGCTCGTACCGATTGAATCAAGTATCCAGTCGATGAAGGAGTGGGTACAAAACATCGAAGGTCTCTTCCAAGAAGGACTGACGGATGTCAACTTCCCGACCGATAAGTGGTCGAGCATCACGGGTAACAGTGCGATTGCGATGAGCCTGTCTGCCATGGGTGTAGAGAACGGAATTGACTCGCAGGAGATGCTCGCATGCGAACGTCCCGTCGAAACAGATGTGAAGGAAGATAAGGCGTGGTATAAGGTTGTAGGAGATGTGCTTGTAGGAATTGCTGAAGGGGTTGCCAAAGCAATCGCGGATATTTTTACAGGCTTGTTCGACCTATTAAAAAACCTGTTCACAGATCCTGTCGGCTTCTTTGGCGGTCTTGCGACAGCGATCATGAACCCGATCGATACTGCAAAACAGATGTGGGGGGCGGTCGAGGCGGCATGGGAACGCGATGTTGTAAACGGCGATGCACGCAGCCGTGCGGAGTTCTTCTCTTATGCAGTCGTCTCAGTAGTCGGCCTAAAAGGAGTCGACAAGCTCGGCAAGGCAGGGAAAGTCGGCAATGCAGCTTCTAAAGCAGATAACGCGCTTCCGTACAATGCCATGAAGACCGATAAGCTGAAGGAAACCCTCAAGACAAATGTCTACGCCACGGTTCAGCAGAAAGCCCAGCAGGCAGCGGATTTCTGGAAAAGCAACTTCAGTAAAGAAGCGATCAATAAGACGATCGAGGCTGCGAAGAATTCAGCAGTTATCACCAAGGCTAAGAACGTTATCGAGCCAGCCAATATCAAGGCGGCAGCTGCTAAAACTTATCAGAATGTGGTGAAGACACCGATTGCCAAGACGCAGGCGGCATTGAAAGCAAAGAAGGAACAACTGCTTGATATGCCTTTACCTAATTTTGGATTATCCCCAGTTCCTCTTGGTCCTACAACGAACATGACCGTGCGGGAAGGAATAGAAGCCGCGAAGGACACGGTGATGCAGGTTGTTGGGAAGCAAGATGGTGGGGGAGAGCGGGTTAAAATCAAGGGGAATGGTACTCCATTAAAATTAGAAGATTTCACTAAAGAAATTTTGGAGACAAAACCGATGAACTCACGGATACCTAAAAAGTGGTATGATAAAGGTGGGGAAATCTCTATAGATAATGACGGAACTTGGACTTATACTAACAAGTCTGGAGTTTCTGTAAGTTATCCAGATGGTTACCCAGATTTTACACCGTTTATGCATCCGAATGTTAAACCGGTAAAAATTAAAGTCCATTCCCCTAAAAATAATCCAAAAGATTTTGAAAATGCAAATATAGAAGCTAAACTAAGTAAAGATACTGACCCTCCAATTTTTGATATAAGGCGACCGCCTATAGGATATACTTGGCATCATCATCAAGATGGGGAAACCATGCTTCTTGTAGTTAAAGATATTCATGATGAATTTAAGCATATAGGCGGGCAATCAAAAGTAAATGGAAAAAATAGAGAATAAGGAGTGAGACTATGGTGAAAATTGAAAAGATACATGAGAGTTTACCTATAGGAGATTTAGAAAGTTTTGAGCATAATTATAATATTACACTTCCTAGAGATTATAGAGATTTTTTAATAGAATATAATGGAGGATATCCTAGCCCAGGAACTTATAAAATATCTGATGAGTTAGGTGAAAGTATTTTAAATATTTTTTATGGAATTGGTAATATGTATGACAATTTAGAGAAAAAAATCGATATTTTTGATGAAATATTAGAAATAGGTTTTATTCCAATAGCAGATGATCCAAGTGGGAATCAAATATGCATTGGAATAAACAAAGAGTACTTTGGACAAATATATCATTGGGTACATGATGAGGAACATGACGAAATGGAAAATATGTATTTCCTAGCTAAAAATTTTAAAGAATTTCTTGATAGTTTATATGATGAGCAATAATTTCTCGAATCAAAATAGCTTTATCTTGATTCGAGAGGATCATACAGAAATGAATATTTATGGTGTTTTCTAAATAGCGAAAATATCACTTATTCCTTGATTGGCTAAATGCCTTTCAAGGTTTTTTAATTTAATTTATATTAAATCAACAAATATTCTCGTGGGGAAATTTTAAATAATTGGATTGAAAATAGAACTTTCAAGATGGTTGTACTATCATGGTTTATCTACTAGTATACCTAATGCAATGAAGACCGATAAGCTGAAGGAAACTCTCAAGACAAATGTCTACGCCACGATCCAGCAGAAAACCCAGCAGGCAGCGGATTTCTGGAAAAGCAACTTCAGTAAAGAAGCGATCAATAAGACCATTGAGGCCGTGAAAAATTCGGCGATTATTACAAAAGCTAAGAATACCCTTGATCCAGCCAATATCAAGGCGGCCGCTGCTAAAACGTATGAGAATGTGGTGAAGACACCGATTGCGAAGACGCAGGCGGCATTGAAGGCGAAGAAGGAACAACTGCTTGACATGCCTTTACCTAATTTTGGATTATCCCCAATTCCTCTTGGTCCTACAACGAACATGACCGTGCGGGAAGGAATAGAAGCCGCGAAGGACACGGTGATGCAGGTTGTTGGGAAGCAAGATGGTGGAGGGGAACGGAATAAGGGTACGGGTAATTCCACATCAGGGATAAAGCATAACTTTGAGTATGTTGATAGTTTTGCTGACCATATGATAAATGCCCAAAAAATTGTTCGAAGAGGGAATAAAGGTGTTGTGGGAGGTCATAGTTTAGAAAGCTTTGAAAAAATCTTAAAGGATCAAGGTTGGAAGCTAGATGACGTCATTGTTTCAAGGACTCCGCACCCTACAGCCGAAGGAGTTTATGAAATAGAATATAGACTCCCTACATTAGATAGGGAATTGAAGATTGTGCCTGGTCAATATAAAAATATTCCTCAGCCAAAAACTGTATATGATACCAATGTACTTTCAAATGACCAAATGATTGTGTGGGGGAAAGAGGCTATGGGGAATGGAGTAGTTAATGGGAGGTTAGTGACTGGGTATTCATCTAATGGACTTAGATTTACTGGCTATCTTGATGAGCATGGGAAGATTAAAAATTTTCATCCTTCTTTTGAAGGGAAATAGGAGGATAATCATATGTCAAATGAAAGTAAGCTAATGGAACTTTATTATTTTGCTATTGGAGACGGGAATTTTCTTAAAGCGTTGAATAGGTATTGTAATAGACAAGGGTTTGGTAATGAACATATTTGGTGTTTATTTGCAGGTGAACTAGAGGAGTGGGAGGAAGGCTACTTTGGAAAGGAAGGGGTTTGCTATTTTTTTGATTACCCTGCTGTAGAGGAAGACCAAACTATAGTATTGGATTACCCTACATTCTATAATTATTTAAAAGAGGCAAGTGCAAAGTATTTATTAAATCATCCAAATGATAAAAATGAAGTTGAAGAGCGATTAGAGAAAATCAAAGAAATGTTACACATATTGAAATAGTTTTATATCAAAGGTTTTCAAATTTCTGGTTTGCTCGTTAAAGATTACAGTAAAAAATGGAGGTTTTCTACCTTTGCTTGCGTGTTTTCATTTTTCTTCCCAAAGGAGAAGGTGGAGAAACAGAAAATTCAACTAAAATTCACGCGACGGTAGCGAAGAGAAATACATCATTTTGAAACCTTGAAAGGCATTGATGCTTTTCAAGGTTTCTTTCTGTGAGGGGCTACCTAGTGCGGGATAAAACACTTGTTACTTAGTAAGTAGAGATACCCCTTGTAATTCTAGGGTTTGCTGGCAAGCATGTTTGATGATCCGTATAAATTACATCCTGAATATTTTAGTGATGCTAATATTAAGAATCTTAACAATGGTTGGTCTATTGTTAACGATGCTACTTTTAGGGGAAATTTCCCTCAATATGATATTGTAGGGTTAAAAGGAAAGCCCTTAGTTCATCATCATATTGGAGGTGGAGGGCAGGCAATGGCTATTCCACAACCATTACAACCAGGGAGCGGGGGAATCCATAATATCGAGAAACAAGTAGGTATATGGGGGAAAGATCAGGAAAATGCTGAACGTCTTCAAGTATTTATTAGGTAATATAGCAGGAGGGTTAATATGGAAATAAAAAATGCGTTAAAACACTATTTTGATGAACTTATAAATGTATGGAGGACGAAATATGGCACATATCCTAAAGCACCATGGGATGAAGATATTGATTCTCGATTGTACTTAAGTGACCCTGATGAAGAGGAATATGTATATTGGAAACCTATTGAAAAAACAGATATAGAGAATTTTGCAGAAATTGAAAAAAAACTTAGTATGAAACTTCATCATAACATTAAAGAATACTTTAACTCTTATTGGTTCTTGAACTTACAAGGATTTTATAGATCAAGGTTAGTTAATCTTGAACCTGTAGAACCAGGTAAATCTATATTATGCTTTTTTCAGGGGATGCAACAATATGAAGAGAATAACGGAAGGAAGCTTAGATATATACAAATAGGATTCATCTCTCCAGAAGATATGGCAATTCTTTTTGATAATGAAACAGGAGAAATACTAGTAGAGGATTTTGAAACTGAGGAGAACGAATTACTTGCTAATTCACTTGCTGAGTTGATAATTAGTTTAGTAGCTGAATTGAAAGCTTAAGTTGTATTACTATCCTTTATTTATCAATTCTTCTGGGTCAGTAAAATGTAACTACATGTATAGGAATTGGAATTTATATTAATTAGCCAAAGATAGCGGGTGAAATTTAATATTTTAAACGGCTTGCCTTCTAATTTACAGAGGATTCAAGCCGTTTTATTTTGTTCTACAATAGTATGTGGATTTGAGGAATATGTAGAAGAGGGGAACTAAGTGTTGCCCAAGTTTCAGCAAAAATATTAGAAAAAGAGTAAATGTTAATTCCATACACCATAACTCTCTACTACATATCTTTGGCATTGGAAAGCTTGAAATTTAATGAAATTGATGATTTTATTTACTTCGAGGGTAGTGAATATTTTAGATAATGCTAAATTTGAAGAAATAATAGATAAAAAAGACGTTCAACAATTGCTGTAAGATATCCAATTATGTAAAAAGCTCTTACTGAAAATCATTATACGATCATAGCAACTACAAATTTTACTAAAACAAGGGTAGAATACATCTCGGACCTACTTAACATCCAATCAAAGTGAATTATTAAGCAGCGGAGGCGTAAAATATGATTTCACCAGAGGGATTTTTAAACAAATGGAATAGTGACACATATGGTTTGGTTAATTATGAGGAATCTGTTATTAATTCTTTCTCTTTAAATAATCAAACTAAGGATTTTTTAATTAAAGCAGGGTTACCTGAATCTGCTCCGCCCTTTCTAACATTTGAATCTTCAACCAATGGAGGGGCAATAAGATTGACTGAAAAACACAATAGTTTAGGGGAATTATACGATCGCTTTATATATTTAGGATATACAGGCAGTGGAAATCCAATGTGTATTAATGAATGTAACTCTCAGATTGTATATATTGATTATGATAATGAAAATAAAAGCGTATTAATAAATTCTTCAATAGCAACTTTGGTAGAGTCACTACTTATCTATGTAGAATTTGTTAAAAAGATTAAAGCTGAAAACGGGAGAAGGGCTTATATTCAAAAGGATGCCCCTAAAGAGCTATTAGATTGGCTTTCCATGAGTCTTTATCAAATTGACGCTGTTTCTTTAATTCAAGATAGTTTTTGGGAAGAAGAACTTATTAGCTTTAGTGAATAAAATATATAATAAATAATATTAAGGGTCTTCTATTTGCTAAGAGGAGACAAAGTATTGTAAGAACTGAGAAAATGATGTCTGTTAGAGAGAAATCTTTAGCAGACTTTTCCTTTATTCAAATTCCCTCTTTATATAGTTATTTTATAGAATTGGAATGTCAATAATAAACTGGACAAAAATTATAGGGGATGTTGCTTGAATTCCTCATGTGTTAAATAGCCCAGTGTTCCATAGACTCGCATATTATGGAACAGTTTTACGATTGAAATAGTTGATAAATAGGCATACGCCTATCCAGTACTTTATAAATTAAGTGAAGCAAGTTTGTCAGAGAGTAATCTTTGGCAGGCTTTTTCTTTTATTCAAATTTCCTCGTTATATAATCATTTTATAGAATAGAGATTATATCATCAGCTTTTTCGAAGAAGCCAGCAGGCCATCGCGGATATTTTTACAGGCTTGTTCGACCTATTAAAAAACCTGTTCACAGATCCTGTCGGCTTCTTTGGCGGTCTTGCGACAGCGATCATGAACCCGATCGATACCGCAAAACAGATGTGGGGAGCGGTAGAGGCGGCATGGGAACGTGATGTTGTGAACGGCGACGCCCGCAGCCGTGCGGAGTTCTTCTCTTATGCAGTCGTCTCAGTAGTCGGCCTAAAAGGAGTCGACAAGCTAGGCAAGGCAGGGAAAGTCGGCAAGGCCGCTTCCAAGGCCGATAACACGCTTCCGTACAATGCCATGAAGACCGATAAGCTGAAGGAAACCCTCAAGACAAATGTCTATGCCACGGTCCAGCAGAAAACCCAGCAGGCAGCGGATTTCTGGAAAAGCAACTTCAGTAAAGAAGCGATCAATAAGACCATTGAGGCCGTGAAAAATTCAGCGATTATTACAAAAGCTAAGAATACCCTTGATCCAGCCAATATCAAGGCGGCCGCTGCTAAAACGTATGATGACGTGGTGAAGACACCGATTGCGAAAACGCAGGCGGCATTGAAGGCAAAGAAGGAACAACTGCTTGACATGCCTTTACATAATTTTGGATTAGCCCCTATTCCTCTTGGTCCCACAACGAACATGACCGTGCGGGAAGGAATAGAAGCCGCGAAGGACACGGTGATGCAGGCTGTTGGGAAGCGAGATGGTGGAGGGGAACGAACTAAGGGTATTGTTAAACCTGTTTCAAATATGAATGAGTTTTTTGATATGGAATTTGGAAAAAAATAAGTAATTCCTTATCAAAATCAAAAGTAAAGTACGATGGACAATCAATTTATAAGGTGGAAAAGAAAACTGATAACCAATATCTGAAAAAGGGTTATGGAGTTTATCTTGACGCATTACACAAAGACCATTTAGAAGTAATAGATAAGACGGGAAATGTGAAATACTATTGAATTTAGATGGTACTTTAAACCCTGACAAGACTAAGAAAGCACTTGGACGAGTAGTTAAGGGGTGGAAATAATAGTGGAGGAATTTATATGGATAAAAAGTTAGAAGGAATACTGGACATACTAGATAAACTTAATTCAAGTATTAATATTGTAAATAAAGAAGATTTAGATGAACAGTACGAGAACCTTGAGGATTTTAGGGTGTTAACTAGAGATTTAGATATTATATTAAACAATTTTGGTTCATTGGATAAGAACGATGGTGATGAAATAGAGAAAATGTTATTTGAACTTCATAGAATTCTAACGACGTTTGAATGGCATTTCTCAGAAATCAGTGATTTAAACACAACAATTTTAAAAGTTTTTAAAGACAAAATCAATAACCTCTAGTAATGAAAAGCTGCACTGACCTAAATAAATGAGACAATTTAAAAACACCTTACGTTGAAAACGGGTATTGAATACCAGAAAATCAATGTGGAGGTGTTTTTTTATGGGTAAAAGAGTAAGTTATCCGGCTGAAGTTAAAATGAAAGCAATCGAAATGAGACTAGCAGGCATTTCGGTTAAACAGGTAATGCAGGAATTGAATATCAAAAATAAAACACAATTAATGACTTGGATGAAATGGTACAAAAACGGAGAAATGCATCGTTTCCATCAACCAGTAGGTAAGCAATATACCTTTGGTAAAGGGCCGGAATATGATTCAGAAGAAGCGCGACTACAAGTTGAGAACCGCTATTTGAAACAACAGATTGAAGTATTAAAAAAGTACGCCGAATTCGAGAGGAAGTGGTTGGGAAAATCATTGTAGAATTAGTAGATGAATTGAAGGAAATCATGCCGATTCAAACAGTGTGCGTGCATTTAGGTGTAGCCCGTTCCTCCTATTACCGCTGGAGAAAAGAGGCACAGTGCCTTTCCAAGAAGAATGAACGTGACCAAGCAATTGGGAAGGTGTGCGCCGAGCATAAATTCCGATATGGCTATCGTAAAATCGCAGCACTATTCCCAGGAATCAGTGAAAAAACAGTCCAACGCATCATGCAAAAATACGGTTGGTCTTGCCGGGTAAAAGTAAAAAAGAGAAAGCGAACAGGGCAGCCAACGCATGTGGCTGAAAATCAATTAGCACGCGCCTTTGGCGCATCGAAGTCATGTCAGAAACTCGTGACAGATATTACGTACTTGCCTTTTGGTCAATCTATGATGTATCTTTCAAGCATAATGGATCTTTATAATGGTGAAATCATTGCCTATACGATTGGTTCTGCCCAAGATATTACCCTTGTATTAGATACACTTCATCAGCTAGATAACTTGTGAAAAGATTGTTTATTGCATAGTGATCAAGGATCTGTCTATACATCCTATGCCTATCAGAAAGCCGTAAAAGAAAAAGGAATTACCATAAGCATGTCCCATAAGGGCACGCCCGCTGATAATTCCCCGATCGAAACGTTTCACTCCTCGCTAAAGTCAGAAACGTTCTATCTCGACGACATTTACAGTACGACAAATGCGCACGTAAAACAAATCGTCGAAACCTATATTACCTATTATAACAATATCCGGATTCAAACGAAATTAAACAACCAGTCGCCGGTAAAATACCGTCAACTGGCAGATTAATAAGGTGTTTTCTTACTGTCTCAAAAACGACACTCAGTGCCGATTAATCTTTTCTCAGAGTTAAATACTTTTCAAAGTTGTACAATTGTTATATTAGAATTTAGAGAAAAATATCCTAATATACAGTTGAATGTCTTTACAAATGATACAGTAATTCCATAAGGATTAAGGGGGAATGTGCTATGAATAATAATGTTGATTATGAAAGTATCAAAGATTCTGTTGTATACAGTTTTGAAGAATATATTGAAGAGGATGGATTTACAGCACCACAATCTGCAGCAAAAGTATTTGAAGAAGATTGGAGAGATTTAAATTATGATACTTTTACAAGGACTGCATATTATATTTGTGTTGCAATTGAGTGTTTTAAACTTAAGGAAATACCAGATTTTATATACGAAAATTTAGAATTCTATATTAATGGTGATGGATATAAAAATGAGGCTAATGAAAAAGAGATAGAATTATTATCACAAGATATAAATAACTGTATACAATTAATGGAAAATGGAGATTATAAGGTTATTAAATCAAGCTTTGGCGCTAAATCAAGAATCGAATATATTCTTAGTTTGAAGCCGTAGTTAAACCATAGTAATTATTTAGGTATTACACTTGAAGTCATTTATAAACATTATCAAGTACTTGAACCTTGATTGGCCAATTGCCACTCAAGGTTTTTTGTGATGATTAAAATAATATGACTTTAGGATATAACTCATAGTAGCATAATAACGGAAACAGGATAAATCCCTAGATTTAAAAAGGAGGATATGATATATGGAGGATTGGAAATACAATGAATTGTTTGAGAGTGTTAACGAGATGTATGGGAACTTATTGAATGAGAAAAAAGGATATAAATATGCTGTTGCAAGAACGTTTTATGAATTTGAAACTGTATGCAATGAAGGTGAAACAGAAAATTTATTAGTTCACTTAGCTATGGGAGAAATTATATTAAAACATTCTAAAGTTTTTGTAGGGGCAGTTGATGCTATTAAAAAAGAGATTGGAAACATAAACATAGAATATTTAGAAGAGGAATTGTCAACTGAAGAAATAAAGGATCTCTTGAAAAGAATAAATAATGTTAGTAATAGAATTAATGAAGTAGTGCTAGATTATGATCCTAGCACTGATAATTATTAATGATGAATATAACTTAGTGCTAAATCTGTTCTTGATAAAAAATAGAGATTGAGCATCTGTAACCTTTATAGCGTAGGCCTCCCATCTAAATTGATGTTATGAAGGGAGATGTTTCATAAAGTGAGGAAAGTAAGCTTGCTGAAGAATAATCCCTGGCAGGATTTTTTTCATTAAAATTCCCCTGTTATATAATTATTTTATAGAATAGAGCTCCAAGTTGTTAGGAATGTAATCAACAATATTTTTGAAAGGCTGCCAAGGCAACTGCGGATATCTTACCAACCTCTCAGGTCTTGACAGTTTAAATGAAGAGTCTTATTTCACCATCATAATGGATGAGGAAGGTAGGTAATATATTTAAATTAAATAATGCTAGACCAATTCAAGATGTTCTAACATACTTAAATAGATGAGCTAGTACTCCTCATAAAATAGATTTACTAGAGAAGCTATTAATAAGACGCTTGAGGCAGTGAAGAATTCAGAAGCTATTACAAAGGCTACCACCACCATAGGAGGAAGATGAATGGATAAAGTATTAGATGCCAATGATTTAATTAGCCTGGAACACTCACTAGTGGAAAATTTAATTAATGCATATTATGTTGTCGGGGCATTTAAAGACGCTGCAAGATGTTTGAGTAATAAGATTGGTTTTGGAATAGATTTTGGTGGATTTACTTTTTGGAGTGACTTAGATAAATATGATAAGTCTCTTTATAAAGAAAAATTTGATGATATTGAAATTGAACTTGGGAATGAGTCAATAATCCTGAGTATAGTAGGAGAAAGGTATATTGAGAAGAATCCACAGTACGAGCAAGAAATTGAAATGTACTTAGACAATATGAGGAACAATATAGATGGGTAATAATTAGAAAAGCTTTCATATAGGAAGCTATAAATTATTGGTTGTTGTATTTTGAATAACACAAACAAAAAACAGCACTTGGGTTAGCGCGGATTCCCCTTTTCGAGACAGTGAGAAAACAACTTTTAAGTACCTAGTTGGGTAGCAATCAAAATGTTAAGCATAATTATTTTGTTAGGTATAAACTCAGTATTTTACTGTGCTCATGCCTTTTAATTTACCTTGATTCGTTTGTTATTATTATAGTATTGTACATACCTTTCAAGGTTAATCTATCTAGAGTTTTGATAAGAAATGCTTTCGAAATATTAGAAATATAATGTTCGATAAAAAATAATGAATGGTTCGTGAGAAGAGCTTCCATTTCAGTGCAAGAAGTAATCCAGAGATGGATGTTCTGGCAGATCTATATGCTATATATGGGGGCAGATAATTATGCAAGTGGAAAAAAGAAATGAACATACTGTTTGGTATAGTTATGGAGATTATTCTTTTAAAGCAAGTAAGCTTGATAGTGGAAAGATTGCTGTATGGGTTAATTACAAAGGTTACAATATAGTTTTCTCGCTAATTATATATGATTTTTTATATGATATGGAGGAATATAACAATTTCAATGTAATAATCAATAGTGACTGGAATGAACACCAAGGTTTTGAAGTAAATCAAGATGAGGTAGAATTATTAATTGGCGAAATTTTGTACTTTTGCACTGAAAATGACCCTGATAGTATGAATTTGATAAAAAGATATACTGATGAAGAATGGTATATATAATGTTTTTCACTAATTAGTGACAGGCTATTCATTAAAGAAAATCTGTAATTTGATATACTCCGTGATAGGTAGACAGATTAAAAAAATCTGTTTATTTAGTAGGGAGTTTTTCTGTTTAAAAAAAGAGGTTTACAACTGAAAGAAAATTATTAACGATCGCTTTTTAGAAGAAGGCCAACACCTCATAACCGAAGTCTGCCGGACATTTCTATTAGTAAAATTACTTTAAGTATTAGGCGTACTAAATAGCAGGATGGTGGCGTTGGAGCGCTCTCGCTCAAAAGGAAATAAATCTTATTTAGAAGAAAATAACCAAACGGTCGTTAAAGACTATCTATCAGGTAACTATAAGATGCTTGAAGCACTTTCGAATTATAGGATTAGTGATTTATTAGTCTTCAAAAAGTGGCTAAAACTCTATACTAGACACAATGAATTAGAAGATTCGGGTAAAGGAATGGACCGGTTAAAATAGTTTAGGATGCATTCAAAGTAGAGGATATTATTTATTTTAAAAATACGAGATATCTGAAGCTTTAAAAACAGCAAGTGATATGTATATCATACCCTATAACAACGAACGTTACTAAGAAAGAGGAAAAGACCTCGGCCCTCTAGAATCCAGGGCTCAAGCCGCATAGAGGATTTTTATTATTTCTACTGTCTAATTGACCGGGATCAGTTCATTTTTGAATAAATACTAAGGGGTTTTTAAAATGACAATAAACGATAAAATTTTTGGAGAACTGGATTACCAGTATAAATGGGTAGGATACAGAACTATAAAATTTTTAGGAAACAATACAGAGATAGCATTGTTAGTAGGAGGTACAGAAGACGGGAAATTTGATGAAGGGCAATATGCGGCCTATAATTCATTAATGGATAATTGGGGGAAATTTCAATATAGTATACTGCAACCAATCCTAGATTATTATAAAGAAAAACGGCATGAGCTTGGTTATGACATTTTAGTTAATGAAGACTATCCATTAATTGAAACAGTCGATCATTTAATAGAACATATAACACTAGTAGGTATTTCGGTTCCTTATGATTTCCTTCGCGACGGACGTGATATTGGAATCTCATTCGATTGTTCATGGGATGAGGAAAACGGTTTAGGAATTCGTCTTATAAATGAAAAGGTAGAAGAAGTAGGTTATCAAGATGTCGCTATTTAGAATAGGCTGTTAAAAAAGAGACTTATGTCTGTAAGAATAGGTTGGAGAATAATAGAATAGAAAAAAGTACGAACTCAGGAAAAAGTATTTTTATCTTAGACAAATATAAACATTTTGAGTGCATGTTAAACGAAAGAATCTCTATAAACCAAGGTGCTATATCCTAGTAGTATTACAGTATATCCATGGTGGCATACCATTATTTCAAAATTATGTTACTTAAAAAGAGATGAGCTAAAGTACTTATATACATTAATAAGAAGCCTTTTTATGTTCATAAATCGTAAACTTCTAAGGGTTATTCAAATATTAGGTACTTTATCTGATGGGTTTAGACGAAAAAGTTGTAACTGAAAAGAAGGAAGGCTGTCAGGGAATAATCCCTGGCAGCTTTTATCTTATGTAGTGCCATTTTAAGCACTCAATCAACCCATAGGCATTTCGTGAATTTTATATAGTTGGGGTATTAGAATACGGCAATGCAACATTAAGGCGTAACATTCTCAGGAGCGATGTTCGCTGCTGTGTATTCTTTTTCTCTTATACAGTAATCTCAGTAGTCGGTCTAAAAGGAGTCGACAAGCTCGGCAAAGCGGGGAAAGTCGGCAATGCTGCTTCCTAGGCCGATAAAGCGCTTCCGTACAATGCCATGTAAATTTAAAGATGGTTATGATACACATTTAATGTACCAGGAAATTAAGTCATCAAAAAAGAACGGTATTACAGGTGCACATAATTTAGATGAATGGAAAAATGCTGCTCCAAAAGTCTTGGAAGTACAAGTTAATGATCATCCATCTATAGATGGAATTAAACAGATTACGTATAAGATGTCTGCATATGATAGTAAATCAACTGAGCCAGTTGGTTGGAGAGAAAAGGAGTTTAGTAAAACTGTGTATGGATCCTAAGGTAATACCGAATGAACAAATGTTAGAATGGAAGCAAGAAGCTGACGAGGAAGCTCAGGAGGCAGGACGATTACAGACTCCATCTGGATTAATAGATAATAAGAATATTCCTATAGGAGGCATTCAAAAAATGGGCTTAAATTGTTAATTTATATTGATAATAAAGGTTTGATCCATAATTTTCATCCTGTTTTAAACGGGAATTTTGAGAGGGGAGAATAAACCTATGGGCAAGTCACGTACAGCACCTGACACAAATGATGAATATTATACCGCGAAATTTTATTTGTACTCTATACCTGATATAACATTCTTGAGAGTCTTAGAGAATATGTCGAAAGGTATTGGAACTAGCTTAGATTACCTACATTGTGAGTTTCCAGGAGATATTGAAGAAGAGGAAGGGCCATTTGAAGGAGTGCGATTTAGAGTATTGGATGACAATGGAATAGTGCTTGATGAAGAAGAATTTTATTATTTATTAAAGAATACTTGCAAGGAGTATTTAATGGATTTTCCACAAGATAGAGGGACCGTTCAACGTCTGTTGAACAAAGTAGCTTATAAGCTATCTTTAGAGTAAAAGGATATAGATGACACTCTTGTAAAAGGTGAACTAAAAATTGTAACTAGTAATCTAATTAAAAAACGGAAAACCTTCACCCAAGTATGTAATAGCAGAGGCGAAGTATAATACTGAGCAACTTTCCAATACAAAAGATGGTCCCCAAATGAGTGAAGATTGAATTTTAGGTAGTAAAACGTATGAGGACATAATGAAGGTGCAAGCTGTATTGAAGGAAATGGGAGAGCAAACAGCGAATTTTCTTGGATTAAATAATGGTCTGGTGCTGGTAGGAGCGTCAGGTTATTCTGGCTGGCTTATTGAGATGAAAAATACAAACCTAAACTCTCAGCGGTTTGATGGGAATGGACTGAGAGGACGGAAAAAGATACAACTAAAGTATTGGACCCAGACGAAGCAATAGATGTAGCGAGAATACTACTTGGGAAGGTGTACGGGAATGATTAACTCTAAAATAAATATTATTTATGAGGACTTTGATAAAGACAGCATCATTCTTTTTTTCGAAAAAGACGGGTTAAATATGTGTTTTACTTTTGGATTATATGAGTTTGAAAATGAGATGGAGTATTGGGATATACCAACTAAATTAAAAAAATATAATGGTAAAATGGGATTTGTTTTTGATAAAAATATTAATAGAACTGATTTGGAAATGGAAATAGCTCGTTTTATAAAACATAATGATTTAGGTAAACTAGATTTTTAAGATATTTTCAAGATATAAATAATTATTTAAGTGTAAGTATGTTTTAGGCATGAGTTCAGTATATTACTATACTCATGCTTTTTAAGTTACCCGCATTTGTTGATTACTATTTGTAAAAAATGAAAGCTAATTGAGTAAATGAGAGATACTATGTTATATCCATCTAAACAATTAGATTTGGATAGATAAGTTGCAGTTTTGGAAAGTTTAAGTTAAGCAGTTGTCGATTTATTAATTTCTTTTTCCATTATATAAGAAGTTAAATAAAGCAGTGCTATCCTGTTGGGAATGGGTAGAAAAAACGATTCTACTATTAGAAGGAGGGGATTAGTATGAACGGATATGAAGAATTTATTGAGATAATGAAACAAAATGCTTTGAATAAAGCTGCAGTTATTGATGTTTTAAATATATATGTAAACGGACGTAACTTTCAACAGCACTTAGAAGATTTTAAAAATAAAGAGGGTGAGCGTCGGGAATATAATGGGGTAATTTATTCAGATGAATATGAACAAGATGATGAGGAGTATTTTGGACAAAATAAAGTATTATTTTATTCTGGAGACGGTGAAGATGACCATGATATCGTAAATTATGAGGAATTGTACAAGTATTTAAGTACTGCATGTGAATTTTATATAGGAAAAAATCCTGAAAAGAAAGAGGTTATTGAAAAGTTATTGTTGAAAGTTAAAGATAAATTTGATGTTTAATAAGTAAAAGCACATCAGGATAAAGGCAGCACTGATTCAATAAAAGAAACAATCTACAAACACCTTACATAGAAAAATAGGCATTTAAATCAAGAAGCTAATATGGAGGTGTTTTTCTATATTAGGGGGTTGGGGCTATCATAAAACTATAGATAATTATGTGAAAAGGACCTAAATTACTTCCAATTGATTGTATAAGGACAAAGATCAAAACAGCATTAAAAAAACCTTCCATCAACAAGATGAATATAATAGGTTGGCAAAAGATATAAAGCATTGGCAGATAAATTTTCAAATAAGGAAAATAAACTAAGTGAATATGAAAATGAAAAAGTAATAGATATTTTTGAAATATTTGGTTATAAAGCACGTTATATGAAGAAAGAAAAGTTTTTTATTGTTGGGGAAGTGAAGAATAAGGATATATACTTTTCGATTCCATAATTAATTGGAATTTATTCTCTTAAGTCACTATTACCGAATTTTTAGAGTAGAGAGGAGTTTCAAGATGAGTGTTTCCATTTATTACACAGCGAAACGCAAACAAAAACTTACCGAAGCTGAACAAGAGGTAATTAATCAATTAATGGAACGGTACTCCGTTGATGAGGAAATAGAAGAGTACGTAAAGACTGGAGAAGGTCATAATTGGACAAGTTTTTATGTTTATGACCCAGAGAGTCCAACAGCACCCGATGTAATTTTTGAAGGGGCAACTGAATTACCTGATAATAGTGAAGAAGCAATGTTTGATGGAGTGGATCATTGGGCTTCATTGTTAACGGATATTCGAAATGTCATAGAAGCCGCTGAATGGCATGTACATGCTGATGATCATGATCTTATGTGGGACGAGAAAAATTCAGAATATGACATAACAAAATAGGATGATTGTTAATGCATTTAGTTACTCGCACTTATAGTCGGGAAGTGAATTATAGAAGCACTTTTTAATAATAATGTAACTAAAAACCTTGATCAGGTTAGCACTGACTGTTGTTTTGAATCAGTAATGAAAAATGTTTTAAGTAACTAGTCATGCAGTAATCTAAAAAGTGAAGCAACATTAATTTGTTAGGCATGAGTTCAGTATTTTACTGTACTCATGCCTTTTAAGTTACCTTATTACGTTTATTATATATCTTTCAATGCTAATCTATTTTGCTTTTTGGGAAGGCAGGATATTGAGATATATTATTAAATAAGGAAAAACAAATTGTAGTATATTTCAGGTGTAGCATAAAACCGCTTGCAATAAAAAATACAGTACAAGTAGTCATTACTTTACTGTGTATACCACGGCAGGGGAAAATATAGCAGGAAGAGGATTTCTGCAAAAGTAAATCTGGTAAAGAAGCCATTAATGAGAATATCCGAAAAAGATATGAAATCAGTGAGAATTAGAATTTGTGGAACATTTATTCATACTTGCGGACTGGGAGAAAATAAAGTGAAAGAAAAATCAGGAGATGAATGATATGCCGATTAATCATGATGTATTTGGTGAAATTTCGTATGATTTATATTGGCGTGGGGAACAAAAAATAAAGTTTTTTGGCCAAGAGAAAACGATTGTTTTAAGCATTGATGGAAATGAAGAAGGGGAGTTTCATGAAATTCAAAAAGATGCGTATAAAAAATTTTTTCATAACATGAACGATATAATGAAAAAAGTTGAAGATGCACTTTTTGATTATTATCAGAAAGTTTTCATGGATTATAGAGCGATATTTGATAAAAAAGAGGTAGATAGGCTGGTACCAATTATTAATGATAAGAGGGAGCTGGCTAAATTGGTGAGTCCGACGCAATTGATTATTAGAAGGGTTCGAAAGAATGGTTTAAGAAGAGTAGGAATGCTATTTGATTGTACTTGGGAAGCTGAGCATGGAGTCGGAGTTAAGGTTGAGGATGAGGAAATAATTGAAGTAGGGTTTCAGGATATTGTCTTATAACTATATTATGAAGAGAGTTTTAATGGTATTGAAATTGAACTCGGGAATGAGTCAAAAATTATTAGTTATGAACTCCTCTATCATTACTTTAAAATAGCAGGAGAAAAGTATATTGAAAAGAATCCACAGCATGAGCAAGAAATTGAAAAGTACTTAGACAATATGTGGGAAAATATAGATGTGTAATGAATAGACAAGCTTTCACATAGGGACCTGTAAATTATTGGATGTTGTATATTGAACAACACAAACAAAAACAGCACTTGGGTTTGCCAATAAATAAAAAGGAGTATCTGAAAATGATAATAAATGATGCGGTTTTTGGTGAGCTTGAATATAGTTATGGATGGGTTAGGTACACCACCATAGAATTTTGTGGAAAAGAAGCTGAAATAGCATTGATGGTTAAAGGTGAAGAAGACGGAAAGTTTGATGAAGAACAATATATTGCTTATAAATCACTAATGCAAAATTGGGAACAGTTACAGCAAGGTTTTTTACAAGCAATATTAGACTATTACAAACAAGAGCGTCAAGAACTAGGATATGATATTGAAGTTAATGAAAATTATCCGCAAATTGAATCAACTGATCAATTACTTGAGATGATAAATTTAGTTGGAATTGTTGTTCCATATGGTGATATTTATGAAGAGCGAGATATTGGGATAACCTTTGATTGTACATGGGATATAGAAAATGGACTAGGGATTCGTTTATTAAACGAACGAGTAGCTGAAGTAGGTTACCAGGATGTGGCTATTTAAAATAGAATAGTAAAAGAAGTACGAGCTTAATGGATTGATTTATATGATATAGATTTTGAACATGGATTTTGATTTATAGAGGTACTTGATTATAAAATTATGGTAATCCAAAAAGTTAGACATGAGCTAAGCAGTGGAGGCGTAAAATATGATTTCACCAGAGGAATCTTTAAACAAATGGAATAGTGACACCTATGGTTTGGTTAATTATGAGGAATCTGTTATTAACTCATTCTCCTTAGATAATCAAACTAAGGATTTTTTAATTAAAACAGGGTTACCTGAATCTGCTCCGCCCTTTCTAACATTTGAATCTTCAACCAATGGAGGGGCAATAAGATTGGCTGAAAAAACAATAGTTTAGGGGAATTATACGATCGCTTTATATATTTAGGATATACAGGCAGTGGAAATCCAGTGTGTATTAATGAATGCAATTCTCAGATTGTATATATTGATTATGATAATGAAAATAAAAGCGTATTAATAAATTCTTCAATAGCAACGTTCGCAGAGTCTCTACTTGTCTATGTAGAATTCATTAAAAAGATTAAAGCTGAAAACGAGAGAAGGGCTTATATTCAAAAGAATGCCACTGGAGAGCTGTTAGATTGGATTTTCGCGAGTCTTTATCAAATTGACGCTGCTTCTTTAATTCAAGGTAGTTTTTGGGAAGAAGAACTTATTAACTTTAGTAAATAAAATACTATTAAATATCAAAGGTCCTCTACTTGTTGAGAGGAAACAATGATCAGATACATATGTTCCAAGTGATGAAGGATATTTTTGGGGAAACAACATTTTATTTTATTGCTCCATAGCAAAAGACGACTTTGAAGACATTGTTACGGATGAAGAATTGTGTAGCTATCTAGAAGTAGATGTGAATTTTATATTGCTAAGTACCCTGAACAAAAAATGAAGTCGAGTGCTACTTATCCAAGATTAAAGCAAAATATAATGTGAAATAGGCACACCCATCCTGATATTCTTACCAATAGGGAGAAAGATTAAAAGTAAAATATGTTTATGAAAATAAAAAAAGAATCAGTAATTTATCCGTTACCATCTGATAGTTTAATTTTAAGGAAAGAAGAATTTTGGAGAGTTCTACTACCGATAGATTATAAGAGTTTTATAAAAGTTAATAATGGTGGTTCCCCAGAAAAGAAGTCTTTTGTGTGTAATAACCGTAGCTATATGATTGTCAGGTTTTTATGTATTCTTGAAGCCGCAGAAAACATTGAAATAGGTATGTTTGATATTGATGTAACATGAACTCAGCTGGATGAGAGACTCACGGATGATGGAGATTTACTGGGAGCAGCTTTATTACCAATCGCTGTATTATCCGCAGGTGATTTTTTATGTTTAGATTTTAGAGAATCAAGAAATAACCCTAAAGTTTGTGTGTGGGACCATGAGAACTCTGCTGAACTCGAACCAGTAAGTTATCATATTGCAGATACCTTCGAGGAATTTATAGGAATGCTTCATTCTAAGTGATAATGTTAGAAAATTAATAGATAAAACAATAAATGAATTAGATGGAACCTTTGATAAACCATATTCAGGTTTAGAATAGCAGTATCTATTTAAATTTGGCACTGACTGTCGTTTTTGGGATAGTAAGAAACACGCAACCAATTGTGCAACAATCGAAATGTTAAGTATAATTATCTTTTTAGGCATGAGTTCAGTATTTAATGTGCTCATGCCTTTAAATTTATCCTGATTTTTTATTATTATTTTGAGAAGTGGAAAATTAGTTGAGTAAATGAGGGATAGTATGTTAGATACATTTGAACAATTAGAATTAGATAAACAAGTTGCGTTTTTGTTAGGGTTAAGTGAAACAGTTGTTGATTTGTTAATTTCCTCTCCAGCATATAAGGAGATAACGAAAGCAATGGCAATCTGTTGGGAATGGCTAGAAAATAAGCGGTATTCAGGAGATGAAATATACTCCCTGTTAGACGATGGGACGGAATTTACAGGGCTTTTTATGCAAATGCAAGAGGAGAATGACTCTTTAAAAGAATTCGTTTGGGATTGCATTGTAGATGCAGTATCTTTTACTAATTGGAGAGCTTATCAATTTGATAAGGAAGAGTATTTACCTGCCCCGATTGAAAATGTAGATGAAAGCATATTGCAGCAGTTTCTAGAGAGCTTTTACGAAATAAAATCAATAAACACGGCAGTAGCTAAAGCGTTCATTAATTATTTAAAGGATCCTACAACGCTGCTAAACAAAGATGATATTATGCACTTTTTAAAAGGGTTGTTATGAGATAAATTTTAATGTAATACTTGTCGCAATATAAAGATCTCAAAAACATCCCAAAACAATAAAATCTAAGCTTGAATGGTGAATACATAGCTGATTTGTTCAGAGCTGGACTATAATTTATTTACTATATTTGTGTTGCGATTGAATTCTTTAAACTAAAAGAGATTCTGCAGACAGAAGTTGTGAAGGGCTAAAAATGACGAGCTCTGATATGACAGTAATTCTAAAAAGATATTAAGCATATCAAAGATAAGGAATGAGTCAGAAAATGAAGCAAGCATTCAATATCTATTTCGGGAAGCTTCTGGATAAATGGAGAGAATATAATAATTCTTTACCCCAAATTTCTTTTAATGAAGAAGTGGACGAATTTATGTATGAAAGTAAAGAAGATGAATATGGGTATGTTTTCTGGAAACCCAAAGAGAAAAGGGAATTATTTAATTTCGATGAAGTTGAAAGTCAATGTAATGTTCAATTGCACAATTCAATAAAACAATATTTTAATTCATACTGGTTTTTAGAATTAACCGGATATTTTTCTTCATACCATATTAATTTGCACCCTGTTACCCCAGGAGTTGAACCGGATTATTTTATTTCAATCTTAAAAGATTATGTAGAATCTCAACATGATATCTTAAAGTATATTCCAATCGGTTTTGAATCAAATGGAATGTTAATAGTTTTAGACAATAATACAGGTGAAATTTTTATTGAGGATTTCGAATTAAATGAGTATAAGCCGTTATCGAAGAGTTTAGATCAACTTATCCAGGGATTAGGTTTTAAGGAACAAATGTAAAAGAATAAGTAAATAGGATAAAGATTATTTGAGGAAGCAATAAAAGAGGGGCTTGAATCCTCAAGGATGGATCAATCATTAAAAGCCCTATGAAAAGCGGTGATGTGCTGAATATTTTATGGAGATTAAAGCATAAGTAAGCGTTTAGTTGGGAACAAGTTCAGAAAGAAGGATACGAGATGATAAGGTTACGAAATTACTCGAAATTAGGATCCTTTATTTTAATTGGCAATAATCATTATACAATCGTTGAAGGTATGGAGAAAAATAAAGAAAGGAATGGAGTAGGAGGGGTAAGCGACAATGGCGAAGTAGTTGGTATTTATGTAAAGGATGAAAAGTTATATTTTTTTATAAAGGGATTTCCTATTTATCTAACCCGGATAATTAAATATGTACGAATGAGTATATTGCTGCAAAAAGGTGTTTTCGTGTAACAATCGAGGAACAGGAAATTTGCAGGATTGTCTATGAACCGTTTATTGATCCTGGCATCATATATTATGATGCAGACCCTGAAGAAGTCGATGTTTTGTTATATTTAAGTAATAATGCTCTAAAGAATAAGGAAACATTACAAAGCTTTATAGAAGGCATGAAATTAATTAACGAACGTGGATAAATAAAAGTTTAGGTACCGGATATTATATTGATGAGATAAGAATGTATTTTATAAACGGGGTAAAGCAGGTCTGTCACAGAATAATCTCTGGCAGGCTTTTTTCTTGTTTAAATGCTCCAACTGTCCAGTGGGATGGAATTTCTGAAGACCTCCTCGCAAGTGTCGGGAGAACAGTAATTAGGAAACTGCAGCAAGGTTTTGATAATATTCATAATATAGAAAGCACTCAGCCTGCCTTGATTAATTATTTGAAAGGTATGGTACGCAAGGAAGTGGTTATATCTCGGTAAGAGAAGTAATCCGGGGATGATAATGTATGGGGGTAATTCATTATGCGGGTAGAAAAAAGAAACGAACAGACTGTTTGGTATAGTTATGGAGAGTATTCTTTTAAAGCTAGCAGGCTAGATAGCGGGAATATTGTTGTTTGGGTTAATTATAAAGGCTGCAATATAGCTTTCCCAATGATTATATGCGAGTTTTTAGATAATATGGGAGAATATAATAATTTTAATGTGATAATCAATAGTGACTGGAATGAACATAGGGGCTTTGAAGTAAATCAAGATGAGGTAGAATTATTAATTGGTGAAATCCTGCATTTTTGCACTGAAAATGATTCAGGTAGTATGGATTTGATAGAAAAATATACTGATGAAGAATGGTATACATGATACTTTTTAAAATTGATAATAGGTTATTGAAAAGAAAGGGGACGTATAAATGAAGAAACTAATAAAGGTATTTTATTGTAATGTTGCTTTATTATTGCTTGTTCTATTCCTGGTTGGATGTACGGATGATACGAAGGAGTCTTCAACCGCTGAAAATGCAGGAGATAAGTCTGCTTCTCAATCGGAAAAGGAGATAGATGGGACGGATTCTCCATCTGAATCGACAGGATTAAGTTCTAATAATGACTCTCCCGATGCAAAGGGTTCTATTTCAGATTCATTCGAAGAAACAACTGAAAAGAAAGAGAACTCATTATCTACATATTCTTCTCAGGAAATCGAGTACGCCCGCATTTGGTTGCAGCTTGGACCGAACCAGGATATAGATGAACTAATTGTGCATCATATTTCAGCGGGTACACCACTTAATCCGAGTGATACTACTAGCGGCAGCTATCCGGAAGATGTAATCCAGTTATCAGGCTCCCGCTTAGTGGATGGTTCAATAACTTACAGCGGGAATGGTGATGGCACAATTAATGTATACAATGTTCCTTTACGGTGGGACGGGAATTATCCTGCAGGTGAAACGTTCTATAAAGAAATTATCCAAAATACAAAGCAGGTGTACATTATTCCAAGTACTGGTGAGAAGGTCATAAAGCTGATCAATAAACTAAATAGCAACTAAACAATATCTGCTCAACTGAATTTCCCGGAAAATAAAATGCCCTAAAGAATAGGAAGCGAAATTCGAAGAGTGATGACTTCGTATATTTACACAGTCTATTTTAATAATCTTTATTCACTGCTTGGATATTAGGGCATTTGTTTATTATTTTATAGTTATTAGAAAGAATCATTTATATATATAAGGAGAGACCTATGAGAGATTGGGAGTATAACGAATTATTTGATGTAATTCAGGAAACATATGAAGAGTTTTTAGAGACAGGCAGAGGATATAGGTACGCTATAGCAAGGCTGGCGGATGAGTTTGATAGGTTAGGGAAGATAGAGGATGTCATTGCCGATACCGCTATCGGAGAAATTGCAATAACGCATGAAAAAGTTTTTATCGGGTGCATCGAAGGCATCACAAGGAGATTAAGCATGTTTAATCCCCGGGAAGCAGAAGGGGAATTAACAGAAGAGGAGATAAAGGACTTATCAAGACGGATCACTAAAGTAATAGAAGGGCTGAAAAAAGTAGAAGTAGATTATAACCCTTCAGCAGAACTGCAATAAAAGAATTGGAGTGAGAAGGAAAGGAATGATTATGAAGAAAAGAGAAACTGCCGAAACTTTATCAAAGAGAAATGAAACTGAGGATAAAGCTTTAGAAATTTTAAGAACTTCCGGATGGTATGAAGGAAGAAGTATTGATACTAGTGAAATGAAAGAGAATTTAAAACAGCTAGGCTACATGGTTTTTCCACAGGCAGAAAACTTTTTAAAAGAGTTTGGGGACTTGGTGATAGAAGATACTATAAATGATGAAATTCATCGTACTAACGTAAAATTCACTGACTATTATGCAAACGGAGCGTTTATAACAGAAGAGAAGTTTGCCAAAGAAAAGTTAATTCCCGTTGGAAAGATTGATAGCGAATACTTGATATTATTGGTTTCAGAAAGTGGCAAGATATACTGCAATACAGGTAAATTGGGGAACAATGCAATCGAAGCTTGGGGAAATTTAATTAGTGGAGCTGGAGCACAGCTATGGGGGTTTCAGTAAATAATGGAGAGTACCTCTTTACAGAGACAAATAACTTAATCAATCTGATTATATTAGCAAGAGTTAGAATGGTAATCTTCCTGAACTAGAAAGCAAGAGTCTTGACTGTTAATAAGATGATTTATTCTCAGTTGTCTTGAAAATCGTAAGAAAATTAACTTGAAGATGTGGTTTGTTAGAACTTATAGAAAAAGCTAAAGGAGACCGGCCGCCCCATTAGTGTTATGTTTAATGAAAACGATGGACAGACTTTTAAACGGCTAATTTTATTAGTGACTGCATGATTAATAAATATATGAGACTTGGAATTATGAAGAATGATATGGAAAATGTGACGACAGATTTGGAAAACATATTAAATGTAAAGGTTGAAGAGCATGAAAGCAGTTATTGGGGAGAATATAAGATACTGAACCTTACTGAAACAGGGAGGATTAAAATCACCTATAATTATATAGATGACGATTGGCAGGAAAAGGAATTTAAAGAGTATCCATTGTTACTGGAACTAAACCGATTGAATGATCCAGAAAAAAAAATGAAAATACTTTGTGAGAACTTTGATTATATTAAACCTTTATATCTTGAAGAAGTGGAAACAAAGGTATGTACTAAAAAGTTTTATTTTCAAAATGGCCGATTCATTCTAATAGATGAATAGTAATTTTGTAGAAGCTTTAAGATGTGTGTATTGTAAAAAAGTAGCTAAATAGAATAATGAAAGAATAAATAGGTAAGAAATGTTTTTTAATAGGAAGGTGAAACAATCATGTTACCTGAGGAGTTTCGTAAAAGATGGGATGCTGACAAGAATGGGCCGTTAATTAAAATTGATAAAGAAAGTTTGAACAGCGCTCCCTTTTCAGAAGAAGTGAAGGGCTTTTTGTCTATAGGCGGCTTGCCTGAAACACCGGCTCCATACTTTGAATTCACTTCTATGTCTTCCTTCTTGAAACCGATCATCCATGTTTTTAATATGCCTGGAGAGTTTGGGAAGTACTATTTTCTAGGGACGACTGGTTCTGGCAATCCGATATGTATAATTGAACAACAAGATTATATAGTGTACCTCGACAATGGGAATAACTTTCAAGAAGTATTTATAAATTCTTCAATCAAACAATTTGCACACTGCTTGCTTGTATATGCGCAAATGATTGACAAGGTAATCGAGAAAAATGGGGAAGATGCTTTTATAGATTTGGATATTCCGGCATCCATAATTGATTGGTTAAGGGGAGAGTTTGAGCGTATTGATTCTAAATGTTTGGAAAACGGAAATTTCTGGTGCGATGAAGTAGAGAGTTTATACGGATCATGATAAACGCTCTACTATATTTTCTTGAACAGTGCAGTGGAAGCTGGCTTTCTTACCGCAGAGCAGATTGGCAGCATGAAAATTGCTCTTCATCATTTGCTGGCAGCGGGGAATGCAAAGGTAATATAGATTGATATATGAGTTTGGGAGCAGGAAGGTGGTTACTATAAACTTCAATAATTTTCCGGATGACAATAAAGTACTTTTTCTTCTTGGGCTTTCAGAAAAAGTATTGTCGGTATTTTCTCAAACGGAGGACCGGTCTGCTGCTCAATATGTAATAGAGCAATGTTGGGAGTGGTTAGAAGAGAAAGACAACAGAGGCGGGACTCTATATGATTTATTGGATAATGAAGAGAACGGTATAACTATCATCCAGGAGATGGCAGCCGATGAAGTAGAGGCGACTGCGTGGAACTGCATTATTGACGCAGCTGCTTATACAAGCCGAAAAGCTTTCGATAGAGAGGGTGCAATGTATTATCCGGAACCAATTGCTTTAGTTGATGACACATTGGTAAATCATTTTATTGAATGTTTTAAAAGGATTATAGTGGATGCACCACTTTATATTCAGCAGATTGTCTCTATGTTAGATGAGTATCCAAATCCGAAGATGATAAGTGATAGGCGGAACAAAATTTTAACAGAGCTGCACATCCTGGATTGATTACCTTGCGGGAACTGAATGAAGGGAGCGGATATTAGGTGAGAAAAGACTTAGAGTGGGAATACGCGGACGCAGAAGTATCAAAAGCGAGGGTGAAGGAAATCGGAGCCCAATTAGGTTTTTATTTACCGCAGGATTATATAGAGTGTGTAAAAGTAAACGGGGGAGCTAGTGTATTACCGGAGGAATTTAATGTGGAAGGTGTAGAACGCTGCTTTGGAAGTTTATTCAGCTTTGATGAGCAAAGCAGTCAGTACATCGTTAAAAAGTATGAATTATACAATTCGTCGCTTCCGAGGGACATTTTACCGATTGCTACTGACCCGGCCGGGAACTTACTGTGTTTTGATTATAAAGATCAGCAGGAGAAACCAGTGGTAGTTTTTTTGGAACATGAAAATGCATTGGAGAAGGAAACGCTGATGTATAATGAAGGATTAACAGACGAGCAGGTCGAAGAGTGTGCAAGAGAAAACCTATTGTATGTAGCGGCCACATTTACGGCATTCCTTGACAAACTGCATGATTGAAACAAAAAATATGCAAAATACAAAAATATACATACTTCCAAGTACCTGATTGTCCATTGGCAACAGGTTTTTTCTTCTTAACGAAGAAATGTTATAAGGACGGAACGGCTATTTTAGAGGTAAAGAAATTGATCCCATTATCTGCTAAAAAAACTGGCATGCAGAAAGGGAATCAATCCATTTTGACCAGGATAATAAATTAAAATTATTAAATGAAAGATTTGTAAATAGTGAAACGGGAGAAGAGATAGAAGGGATTACGATTATGATTGACGGGCAATTCAAGCAAGTACTGGATATTCTGATGGCTAATAGCGGGGATTATTCAAAGTATTATGAGATTATACGTGATATTATTTTCAGCGGGACGTCACAGTTAATGGAATCCATGAAAAAGTGAGGTTCCGGCTAACTAGAAATAAACTTTCAGGAAGGGATTCACATGGAGAAAATTGAAAAGATGAAACAGGAGTTTACGGCACTGCAAAATGAGCTGCTGCCATTGGTGAAGCTGGAAAATAGCTTTCGGAGGGAAGATATCCAGTTGATTGCAGGAGTGGATCTAGCTTATTGGGATAAGGATGGGAAGGCGTATGGTACGTGCTGTATTGTAGTCATCGATTATCATACGAAGAAAGTTGTCGAAAAAGTAAATAGCCATGGGGAGATACAGGTTCCTTATATATCAGGTTTTCTAGCATTTAGAGAGCTGCCGCTTGTGCTCGAAGCCGCAAAGAAGTTATCGAATGAGCCTGACCTTTATATGTTTGATGGAAACGGATACTTGCATGCCCGCCATATGGGCATTGCTACTCACGCTTCTCTGTATTTGCAAAAGCCGACGATTGGGGTAGCCAAGAGCTATTTACGAATCGAGAATGTAGATTTTCAGATGCCTGAAAATATAGCGGGAGCATATACAGATATCGTTATTCATAATGAGGTGTATGGAAGAGCATTGCGGACAACATCGAATGTTAAGCCAATCTTTATCTCTTGCGGAAACAGCATTGATTTAGAGACGAGCACGAAGTTTGTGATGAGCTGTATCAATCGAGAGAGTCGTCTGCCGATTCCTGTCAGGCTGGCAGATTTAGAAACACATCGTGTGAGGGCATATCATACTAATCAGCAAGAAGAGTGAGGGTGAATGGAAAGCAGAACATTGTGGGCCCCCTTCAGGGCTATTCCTACAAAGAAAGTATCATTCCGGTAATCGAGCGGGAAATCTCTTTAACTAACCTATAACGCGAAGATGCTCATTTGTTATTTGGGCTACCAGCAGATTATCAAATCAGCAGGCGGGTTTAATTTTATCGCTTCTGTTGAATACATAGAGCGGTAGGTTTTTAGAGATGGAAAAACTGCGGGAGATTTTTTGTAGCTTAGAAGAGAAGAAGTGGTAAGGGAAATTTCACGGGGCTGGTGATTCATTTCCAAAAATCTTCACGGTATAATAAAAGTACATCAGCAAAAGGGGGAATAGGGGATGGATCTACAATTACAAGGAAAAGTAGCGATCGTTACAGGAGCAAGCAAGGGGATTGGCTTTTGTACGGCGCTGCAGCTCGCGAAAGAAGGGGCCCATGTCGTTATTTGTGCGCGTGGTGAAAAGCACTTGGAAGTAGCAGCAGCGAGTATCAAGCAGCTGACGGGAGCAGATGTATTGGTTGTTCCTGCTGATATTATGAAGGAGCAGGATTGCAGAGATATTATTGAAAAGGCAGCAGCTAAATTTGGCAGAATCGATATTTTGGTGAATAATGCAGGGACTTCTTCTGCTAATTCTTTTGAACAGGTAGCTACGGAGCTATGGCAGGCTGATCTTGACTTGAAATTATTTGGTGCTGTTCATTGTGCCAAGTATGCAGTTCCTTATATGAAAAAATCAGGAGGAGGTTCTATTGTCAATGTGACAGCTGTACTGGCAAAGACACCACCGGCTAATTCGCTGCCTACTACAGTAAGCCGCGCAGCAGGACTTGCTCTGACAAAGGCAATGAGTAAGGATTTAGGTCAATATAATATACGGGTAAATACTGTATGTATTGGGCTTATTCGAAGTGATCAGATTGAAAAACGATGGAAGTCGCAGGCACCTGATTTATCCTGGCAGGAATATTCCGAGCAGGTAGGCCAGTCAATTCCTTTGGGGCGTATTGGAGATACGGAAGAAGCGGCAAATGTGATTACCTTTTTGGCGTCCGATGCAGCATCGTATGTATCGGGAACAGCTATTAACATTGATGGCGGTTCAGGAGAGGCACTATAAAAGAAAGGCTCGTACAAAACGTACGAGCCTTTTTGTTAGTTTTCCTTTAAAAATACTGGGTTATTAAATGCCTTGTAGCGGAAGATTTGATATACATACATAAGCCCCACAATAATCGTTAATGATAGGCCGATGATGATGGATGTATCATATGCCAGTCCGAAACCTTCCGGTGCTACCATCAAGTAGACGAAAACAACGGATGTCATAAATAAGGCAGGAAGGCCGGCAATCCAGTGGAATTTCCCTTCCTTTAATAGATAGGAGGTTGCAACCCATAGCATGACTGCAGCTACCATTTGGTTGGACATTCCTACATAGCGCCATAAAAACTGATAGTCAATCGTAGATAGATAGAATGCAGGCAGTGTCACGGCGATTGTCGCTATAACTGCCGGTGCCTTGCTGTTCTTCCCGATACGAGAACCGAGGAAATCAAGGACAATCATACGTGCTGAACGCAAGGATGTATCCCCAGTTGTAATTGGCAGAATGATAATGCCAAGAATGGCTAAAATACTGCCAAATGTTCCAAGAAGGGCAATGGAAATTTCGTCTACTACACCGCCTGCGCCGATTGCTGTAACGGCAGAAGCCAGTGATTCAGTGCCGCCATAGAAGCTCATGCCAGCTGCACACCAGATAAGGGCGATGATGCCCTCCCCGATCATGGCACCGTAAAATACCATTCGTCCTTCTGTTTCCTTTTTCAATGTACGGGAAATGATTGGACTCTGTGTGGAATGGAACCCTGAAATTGCTCCGCATGAAATGGTAATCATGAGCATTGGCCAAATCGGCAGTTCCCCAGGATGCATGTTAGAGAATGAAAGCTCTGGTACACGGATATCTGAGAATAATAGAGAAACCAATACAGCTCCCGCCATGATCATCAATACGGCCCCGAATATAGGATAGATACGTCCGATGATCTTATTAATCGGTAAAATGGCTGCTAGGAAGAAATAAGCAAAGATAATAATAATCGCTACCATGAATGTAATACCTGTCTTTGCAGAGATAACAGCAGCTGGCCCGGCGGTAAAGGCTGCAGCAACCAAAATCATCAAAACGACTGATACACAGTCGGTGAAAACGCGCATAACTTTTCCTAAATAGCGCTGTACGAGTGAAGGAAACTGCTCGCCGCCGTGGCGTAGAGAAAGCATCCCGGCGAAGTAATCATGAACTCCACCAGCAAAAATACAGCCAAGGACAATCCATATCATCGCAACAGGGCCGTATAAAGCACCAGAAATAGCACCGTAAATCGGACCCAGCCCTGCGATATTTAATAGCTGGATAACCCATCCCTTCCATGCTGGCATCGGCACGTAATCCATATTATCTGCTTTTGTATAAGCAGGAGTAGGTGTAGCATCATTCACAATAAAGACACGCTCCACGAATTTACCATACGCAACATAACCTAAAATCAATAAAATAATAGCTCCTAATAATGTAAACATAAAAACTCCCCTAAATTTTTATTATTTTCTGATAAGTAAGATTATAGTAGCGAGGGATAGGTAAATCAATTAGTTTTTAGAAAATTTAATATTTTTGGATAATTGGTATGATGAAATAAATGAATAAAACGGTTACATAGAAAAAATCTGCGGAGAACACAGGAAATTTCGTTATAATTAAGTTAAGCAGAAAAGTAAGAAGTTCAATATTGATATAAATATCTCATATTGTTATAGGATGTGTTAGGGCTGATTTCCTGATAGTCTATATTATCAATCTATCCATAGGAAGGGAATTACAGGAAGATGTTCTTTAAACTGGTTGAACGTCTTTAATGGAACAGAAATTTTAGAATATAATGCAGGTACCAAAATCCTGCTGCCTCTACAAAATGTTGGATAGTAGATGCATTTTACTGGAACATAGAGCCAAGCAAGGCAACTATATAGTGGCAAGTGTATATAGAAGACTGTCTAGCTACTGAAACAATCAGTAGATGTTGTGCAGTTTTTTTGTATTTTATGATGAAATTTTGTCAGTAATTATCTCGAAATAATAGACAGGAAATTTCCTAAGTCGTAAAATGAAAACCATATAGAGAGGGGGCTGCTAGATGAAAATCATACGTATTATTGCCCAAGTAGGTATTCTATGGTTGTTTTATTTCATTGGTGTATTAATTGTAGAGTGGACGGGAATCTTCATTCCACCAAGTATCATTGGTCTTGTTTTATTATGGGGACTGTTGATGTTGAATGTAATAAATGTCAAATTTATTCAAGAGGGTGCTAGTTTCTTGATCGCCTTTTTAACGCTGTTCTTTATCCCTGCGACAGTAGGGGTAGTAGACTATCCAGAGCTGTTAACGGTTTCTGGCTTATTACTGGTACTTGCTGTATTTTTAAGTACAGTTGTGACAATTATTATAGCAGGAAAGTTGAGTCAATATATGGAGCGCAAGGAGCAGGCAATGAAGGAGGAGACGGGACATGTTAGCACTCATCATCATAGTTAGTACGATACTATTATTCCTTCTTCTCCAGAAGCTTTATGTAAAGGTTAATAATCCTTTTCTCCTTCCGTTACTGACAACTACATTTATTACTGTTGTTATATTAATTGTTTTTAAGATTCCATACAGTACATATATGGAAGGGGGAGAATGGATTCAAAAAATGCTTGGCCCGGCCGTTGTGGCACTGGCCTATCCATTGTATAACCAGCGGGAATTGATTTTTAAATATAAATACTCGATATTGTCCGGCCTCATTGTCTCTATGCTTTCCGGTCTTATAAGTATCTATGTGTTTTTAAAGCTTTTCCAAGCAAGCGACTCCTTTATTTTAACAGCTCTTCCCAAGTCTTTAACAACGCCTGTTGCTATGCAGGTAAGTGAGACGGTCGGAGGGATTCCTCCTCTTACAGCGGTGCTAGTAATGGTTGCAGGATTTACGGGTGCAATATTTGGTCCATTACTGTATAAAATCGCCCATATTGATACAGCGATCAGCCGTGGTGTAGCAATGGGTAGTGCGAGTCACGGTGTAGGGATTTCGAAATTGAAAGAGTATGGAGAGGAAGCTTTATCGATCGGTTCATTATCGATGGGTTTGAGTGCAGTACTTGGCGCATTTATGTGTCCTATTTTTGCCCTTTTCATCATATAAAAAACTTGAGGGAAACCTCCCTCAAGTTTAGTAGATTGCGCGTCGTTCTTTAATGACGCGGATATTTTGCAATGTAGCATCTTCTGGTCCCTGTACAGGAAGACCAGCTTCAATGTTCATTTGAATGTATTTGATATTGTCTTCGGTAATGACTTCGCCAGGGATGAAGATTGGGATACCTGGAGGATATACCATGATGAATTCTGCAGAAATGCGATCGTGTGCTTCAGAAAGCGGAATCACTTCTGTCTCTGCATAAAATGCATCACGTGGAGACATAGCAAGAGCCGGAATTTCCGGAACTTTTACATTCGGAACAGTCACACTTGCTTCTGAATTGAATGCTTGCGACATGCGTATTAAGGCATTGACGAGAATGTTCATTTCCTTTTTAGTATCGCCTAATGTCACTAAACACAAAATATTATAAAGGTCGGATAGCTCGACTTCAATATTGGCGTTGTGGCGCAGCCACTCTTCCGCATCATGGCCCGTAATGCCTAAATCCTTCACACTAATCAATAGTTTGCAAGGATCCATGTCAAACGTTGCTGAAGAATGCAGCTTTTCGCGGCCGACACATGTCAAGTGAGGGATTGCATTAATACGCTTGCGTGTATCTTTCGCTAAACGAATCGCTTCATCAAGCAAATCATGTCCATTAATTGCCAACTGGCGTCGTGCACAGTCAAGAGAGGCAAGCAGCGGATAGGATGTGGACGTTGTTGTCAGCATGGAGAAGAACGCCTGAGCGCGCTTAGCTGATACTAGCCCTTCCCGGACATTTAAAATCGATGTCCCCGTCATCGATCCTCCTAATTTATGCACACTTGTAGCTGCCATATCTGCACCGGCCTGCATGGCGGATAAAGGCAGTTCATCATGAAATTTGATGTGTACACCATGAGCCTCATCCACGACGACGGGTATATCATGTGAATGGACGATTTCTACAATTCTCTTCAAATCAGCTGCAAAGCCGAAGTAAGTCGGATTAATCACTAAAACTGCTTTTGCATCTGGATATTTTTGTAAGGCTTTCTCTACTGATTCTGGAGAGATGCCGTGGGAAATACCTAATTCTGGATCTACTTCTGGGTGAATGAAAATAGGAATAGCCCCCGCAAATACAATAGCCGACATAATCGATTTATGAACATTCCGTGGTACTAGAATTTTGTCACCCGGACCAACGACTGTCAGAATCATTGTCTGGATTGCACCACTAGTACCTTGAACGGAAAAGAATGTATGATCAGCACCAAAAGCCTCGGCAGCTAAGCTTTGCGCTTCTTTAATCGCCGCTTTTGGAGAGTGTAAATCATCTAGTGGAGCAATATTAATTAAATCAATTGATAAAACGTTGTCGCCGACGAATTCTCGAAACGCTGGGTCCATACCTGAGCCCTTTTTATGACCGGGAATATGGAACTGGACAGGATGTCTGTTTCGGTGTTTAAGTAAAACGTCGAACAATGGAGTCTCTAACTGTGACAACGCAGGTACCACCTCGCTTAATTGAAATTTGAAAACAAAAGAATTATAGCACCTATTAACCAGTGTGACTATAAAAAAATTATAAATTTCACTATAACGATAAATAGCGTATATTTCAAAGAAAACGGAGGGAAATCTATGAAGTGGGAAACACGTATAACAAAATTATTAAATATTGAGTATCCAATTATCCAGGGAGGGCTTGCCTATTTGGCTTATGCCGATCTTGCAGCGGCCGTATCAAATGCAGGAGGACTTGGTCAAATTACGGCGATGAGTCTGCCTTCGCCAGAAGCATTGCGTGCGGAGATAGAAAAAGTAAGGGCCCTCACGGACAAGCCGTTTGGCGTGAATTTTGCCATTGGACAACATGGCAAAGGATACGAACCAATGGTCGAAATAGCGAAAGAGATGAATGTTCCTGTCGTGACAATGACTGGAGGGAATCCGGCTCCTATTTTCGATATTTTACAAGATAGTGATTGTAAAAAGCTGGTGTTAGTTGCAGCGCGTCGTCAAGCACAAAAGGCAGAACAATTAGGGGCAGATGCTGTTATGGTTGTTGGACAAGAGGGTGGAGGCCATTTAGGGAGAGATGACATCGGTACAATGGTACTCGTTCCGCAGGTAGTAGATAGTGTTTCCATTCCCGTAATCGCATCAGGTGGTATTGGAGATGGACGCGGCTGGATGGCAGCGCATGCACTGGGAGCAGAAGGAATTGAGATGGGAACGCGCTTCATTGCAACGAAGGAATGTGTGCATGCATCTGAAGCTTATAAAGAAGCACTGCTTGCGAGTACTGAAAATGATACAACAGTGATCAAACGGTCTTTAGGCGCCCCGGCACGCGCTCTACGCAATGATTTTACTGAAAAAATCCTTAAGATTGAAGGCGAAACACCAACCTATGAGGCGCTGAAAGACTATATCAGCGGTAAGGCTAATAAGCGTTATATTTATGATGGAGACGCTTCTCAAGGGTATGGCTGGGCTGGGCAGGTAACAGGTATGATTTCCGATGTTCCGACTGTAGCGGAGCTAATCGAGCGAATGGTTGTACAAGCGGAAGAAATCCGTTTAAAATGGGGGCAGTAATGAAGAAATGGCAACTGCGCCTGACGTGATTGCCCTATATCCGATAAAGGCAGGGAACAGCATGGAATATTCATACCCATTATCGACGGATTGGACTACGCAGGAAATGGTAGATGTCGTCCAATTCTTTGAAGCAGTGGAAGCTGCTTATGAAAAAGGCATTAAACGAGAAGTATTCATGGCAAAGTATCGCCGTTTTAAAGAAGTTGTGCCCTCACAGGCAGAGGAGAAAACGATTTTCCGGCAATTTGAGCAAGCAAGCGGCTATGTGAGCTATAAAGCGGTGAAAATGGCCAAGGAATCAACAGATGGACAAATAATACGCTTATAATTCATCACCCGTTAACGAGAAATAAAAAAAAAGTTGCAGAACCAAAAAAGAGGTTCTGCAACTTTTTTATTTAGGCTGGTTGAATGTACGTTGTCACTAAGGCAGCGAGCGCATATACTGTGTCAAAGCTGTCGCCAGGGAACTCTGAAAGAGCGAAGGGAACACCTAACTCGTCGCATAATTCCCGGCACTCTTCCCCAATTTCAAAGTAGGATTCTACATCAGCAGTGAGGGCAAGTAGCTCGCAAGTGACAAAACCTGTACCACCTGCGGCATGTAATTCTCGAATCTTATCCTTTACATCAGGCTCCAGCCAGTTGGCTTTTCCTCTAGATGAACGGTATGTCGTATGGAAATTTTGAATACCTGCTGCGTCAGCAATGGCTATCGCCATTTCTATAAATTGCTTTACGTAAATGGCATTACGCTCTGGGTCCAACGGCTGGCTATGAACCGTAAACAGTACATGCGCATTCTCCTGAGCAGCTACCGGCAGCCACTTGTATGCACGTTTGACGCGTTCTGCATAAACATGGACGATTCCCTCATTCGTATGCCAATCTCTTATTGGGATATGCAAAAGGTCTTGACCGGCAATCAAGTCTGCTACCTCTTTATGTACAGCACCACCACCTGAGGGTGAAGAAATAGGGTTAATCGGTAACGTTATAATCGTATTCACACCATCAGCTAAAGCATTTTCAACAGCATCTTTGATGAATGGCGCTGTATGCTTGTAAGCATTATAAACTTTCACGGGTTCTTCTAGACGCTCATTCAACACTATTTCTAAGCCTTGTGCAATTCGTTGTGTAGAAGAAGCAATGAAGTCAGGGAAACCAGGCTTCTTAAAGGAGGCTGCAATATTATTCAGCATAGGACCAGGTACGGGTTTTCCGCTAAGAATGTGGCTGAAGTAACTAGCGATATCATCAATGGATGTTGGTGCGCCGTAAGCATAATGGATAATACCGATCATATGTTTAAAAACTCCCCTCAATTGGTAGTATAAGAAATATAAATTCAATTATATTGGAAGTGATAATCATTTTCAATGAAAGAGGGGTGAAAAATAACAGATGTGCAACTTTCACACATCTGTTACTAACAGAGCTATTTTCCCACCATGAGATTGTAAATTGGGAGCAAATCATCGAATGTTTCTTCTGCCAATTGCATAAACTCATCAGAAGAAAGCTTAATCGCTTCCTCCGCTGGAATATGGCGACCGACTAAAAATTCGCCTTTTTTCACATCTCGGACGCGCACAAGCAGCTGTTTAAGCTGTTCATCACGAGCTTCGCTTAAAGGAATGGCAAGAGGGGACATATGGTCTCCTGAAATGACGAAATTTTCACTCAATTGGTCAAAAATATTTATATGCTGAAGCAGGCGATCAGCCATTTCTGCTTTCTGCGGCGCTTCATAAATAATTCCCACAACGATGAATAAATGGCTTTCCCATAGGCCAATCTGGAAATGAGGCAATGCTTTATACCCACGCTTGTATGGAGCAAAGGCAACCCAGGAATCTTTTGGAGGGTTTACGGTTCTGCGTGCATGCTTTGCAACATGCGGAAAGAACTCATCTCCTGTATTTGCACTGAAGTAAGCTGAAAAGAATTCACCTAGGGTTTGAAACTTCGGACGGACGATTTGCGTCAGTGCTTCCATTCTTTCGTCTAATCCATTGATCAGGAAAACATGAAAGTCCTCAGTTTTCCATTGTACATTACTCAAAATTAGTAACTCCTTTCGATTTTATGTTTATTTTGTTAAGATTTTGGGAAAAAATCTTATAACAAAAACTTTAGAGAAAGTCAAAGGTTTTTTCAAAAAAATACTAAGGAAGTGATGGAGAATGAAACAGATGGTTAAAATTATACGCAAAGTTGACATTGAAAAGCAATACGAGCAAATCCTGCGATTAGAATTGGATTATGAGCTGGCTTCCTTATATGCAGCAATGAAGAACAGTAACAAGGACGAAATGGAAAAATCGAAAAAGCGATTAAAAGAAATTCACGGAGAATTAGAAGGTCTACATGCATATGCGTAATAAAAATTTTATACCTAAGTAAAAAATCACTTGCTGAATGTTCGGACAGCAGGTGATTTTTGTTATACTAACTATATAATGTGAATCCAGCGTTATGTATGTTACATATTGAAACGGGAAGCGAAAGGTGGTTGTACTATGGATTTAAAGCAGTTGGATACCTTTGCGAAGGAAATAATCATTGAAGCGGGAAAGCGGATTTGTGCCTCGTTTTCATATGATTTGAAAGTGGAAGTAGAAACGAAGTCCAGTCCCAATGATTTGGTGACAAATATTGACCGCGAAACGGAATTGTTTTTCATCGAGCAAATTCACAAATTCGATCCTTCACATAAAATTCTCGGCGAAGAGGGTATGGGAGAACATCCAGATTCGATGGAGGGCGTTGTGTGGATTATTGACCCAATCGACGGAACGATGAATTTTGTTAAGCAGCATCGCCACTTCATGATTACGCTTGGCATCTATATTGATGGAGTCGGCAAACTCGGTTACATATATGATGTCATGCGGGGGGACCTGTTTTACGCCATTGCCGGAGAAGGTGCCTGGTACAATGATTCTCCACTGCGTAAGCTGCAGCCGTTGACGATAGATGAAGCAGTGATTGGGATTAATGCAAGCTGGGTAACCCCAAATGCGAAAATTAATCATGAAAAGTTGATTGATCTTATTAATACCGTGCGAGGAACACGCTCTTACGGCTCAGCCGCTATGGAAATCGCCTTTGTGGTAAGCGGCAAGCTGGATGCTTATATTTCTATGCGACTCGCGCCATGGGATATCGGCGGGGGGATTATTATTGCGAAAGAAGTAGGAGCTATTGCAACAAATTTACATGGACAAGCTCCCGATTTAGTTGGTTCGGATACTTTTTTAATCGCTAATCCGCATATTCATCAATTAATTTTAGACAATTACATTGAAGAAAAATAAAAAATACCGCCCTGCATGTTAGATGCCGGGCGGTTGTTTTATGAGAAAAGCTTATAATAAGCCTGCTTCGATGAATTTTTTCTTTTGTTTCATGCCGGTCATAAAAATAAGACACACAGCGATGATACAAGCTAGAATGCCGATAATACCCGCTGTATCGTACTCATCTGTTCCTGCCATAAAGACAAGGGATACTGAGAAGCCGATTCCTATCATTGATAACAGGGCAGCTAATGAGTAGATAAACATAACAACTTTTGCTTTATTCACGAGAAATCCTCCTCTATCAAATCTTATGTGAAAACATAATGCTCAATTTTCCGAAAAGACATTTGCGCCTACATGTGCTATAATATCACAGTTAAACAACTGAAAAAAGAATATGGAGTGGAATAATGACAAATTTACGTCAAGATTTACGTAACATCGCAATTATCGCGCACGTTGACCATGGTAAAACGACACTAGTAGACCAATTATTAAAACAATCTGGAACTTTCCGTTCGAATGAGCAAGTAGAAGAACGCGCAATGGACTCAAATGATATTGAGCGTGAGCGTGGTATTACTATTTTAGCAAAAAATACGGCGGTTAACTATAACGGTACTCGCATTAATATTTTAGATACACCAGGACACGCAGACTTCGGTGGAGAAGTAGAGCGTATTCTAAAAATGGTAGATGGCGTTCTATTAGTTGTAGACGCTTATGAAGGCTGTATGCCGCAAACACGCTTCGTGTTAAAGAAAGCACTAGAGCAAAATTTAACACCAATCGTTGTTGTAAATAAAGTAGATAAAGATTCAGCTCGTCCTGAAGAAGTAGTGGACGAAGTACTAGAGCTGCTAATTGAGCTGGATGCAAACGATGATCAGCTTGATTTCCCGGTTGTATATGCTTCAGGGGTAAACGGTACAGCATCATTAGATCCAAATCCTGCAAACCAGGAAGCAGATATGAAATGCTTATTCGAACAAATTATCGAGCATATTCCTGCACCAGTAGATAACTCAGAAGAGCCGTTGCAATTCCAGGTAGCATTACTTGACTATAACGATTTTGTTGGCCGTATTGGTATTGGCCGTGTGTTCCGCGGAACAATTTCTGTTGGGCAGCAGGTAGCATTAATGAAACTGGACGGTAAGGTGAAAAACTTCCGTGTAACAAAAATCTTCGGTTTCTTCGGTCTGAAGCGTGAAGAAGTCCAAACGGCAAAAGCTGGTGATTTAATCGCCGTTTCCGGGATGGAAGACATTAACGTAGGAGAAACAGTGTGTCCTATTGAGCATCAGGAAGCATTGACGCCATTACGTATTGATGAACCAACATTACAAATGACGTTCTTAGTAAACAATTCACCGTTTGCTGGCCGTGAAGGGAAATGGGTGACTTCATCGAAAATTGAAGAGCGCCTGCGTTCTCAATTACAAACGGATGTTTCTTTACGTGTAGAAGATACTGATTCTCCGGATGCCTGGACAGTTTCAGGACGCGGTGAACTTCACTTATCCATTTTAATTGAAAACATGCGCCGTGAAGGTTTTGAATTACAAGTATCGAAACCACAAGTAATTATTAAAGAAGTTGATGGTGTGAAATGTGAGCCGGTGGAACGTGTGCAAGTAGACGTACCGGAAGACAGCGTTGGTTCAATTATCGAATCACTAGGTATGCGTAAAGGCGAAATGGTGGATATGATTAATAACGGCAACGGTCAAGTACGTATTATCTTCAATGTACCAGCCCGCGGTTTAATCGGCTATACAACAGAGTTTATGTCCTTAACAAAAGGCTTCGGTATTATTAACCATACGTTTGAGTCTTATCAACCAGTTGTTCCTGGTAAAGTCGGTGGACGTCACCAAGGTGTTCTTGTATCGATGGAGAACGGTAAAGCAACAACTTACGGTATGATGGGTGTCGAAGACCGTGGTACACTCTTTGTAGAGCCGGGTACAGAAGTTTATGAAGGCATGATCGTTGGTGAGAACACACGTGAAAACGATATTACAGTTAACATCACAAAAATGAAGCAAAAAACAAATATTCGTTCAGCTAATAAAGATCAAACGAACGTTATTAAAAAGCCGCGTATTATGACGCTTGAAGAATCATTAGAATATTTAAGTGACGATGAATATTTAGAAGTAACGCCGGAATCAATTCGTCTGCGTAAGCAAATTCTAGATAAAAATGAGCGCGAACGAATTGCGAAAAAGAAAAAATACGCTGAAACAGAAAAGTAAGTTTCACGTAAGGGAGAAAGGATGAAGGGTGTTGCTGAGTTTGGCACTTAACTTTGTTCAAGCATCTGAGGTCAGAGTAGGTACAGAAGCAGAAGTATTAAATGATTTAACAGGCATTAGCCACTTTATTTATGAAAATGCTCCTAACTATACAACCGCAGGATATATAGTGTTCTTTTCTGTATTTATTTTATGTGCCATTGTTTATCAATTAGGCTTTGCAAGAAAATTGAAGCTATGGCAAAACGTTATTATATATTGCTTTTTGTTTTTAGGATGTATTGTTCTGACATTCTTTGCGCTATCTTTGCCAATGATAGAGGGGCTAATCGTAGCAGCATTGTTTTTAGGGATTTATAAACTTCGCTTATCACGTGAAAAGCAAGCGGAATAGCTTAAATAGTTAATAACGAATAATGAGCAGGAAATACAGGGGCTGTAGGAGACCTACGAAAAATCTCAAGATGAATTTCCCCTGGCGAGTTAGCTACTCAACTGAATAGGCAGTTTGGTTAAAACGAGTCCGGTGTTGTCCCGGACTCGTTTTTATTTTTCTTCCATACATTTATTGTCATTGTTATTCAATGCGTATGAGGTTTTGATTAAATGATCAAATACTTTAGGAATCCTTTCATTCCTGGATGGAAAAAATGATTTTTGAACACTTGACCTTTTCTTAAGAATAAATGACCCCATTTTCAAAAAAGATGGGGAAACCTAAATATGGAGAATGGTTGAATACTATTCTTTCTGCGACTGTTCCTATCATGGGTGCTTTTTTTATTTTCAGAAGATATATATTTAAAAAGAAGATTAGTAGAGGAGAATGACCCAAGTAAGTAAGTTTACTCAGGTCATAGAAAAAAATACGGACATGTAATTATTTTTGATAAATATATAGTACTAAAGATGATCATTGGTTTATAAATTTACGGAGCAGATTGAAAGCCCTAGAAAGTAGAAGGTTAATTTAATGAAATATTTCCTGTCGCACTACATTTGTTTACATCACCAGCGCAATATAAATTTAAAGCGTGTTTTGTATTGCTTCTTGTTGTTACCCATACAGCCTTGGCAGCACCTGGTTGAAGTGTTTGAGCGGTATCCATTTCTGCGTAATTATTCGGACCAACAACAATCCATGTGATAGGTACTGAGCCGTGATTCTTAAGCATTACCAAAACTTTTGAGGAAGCATTAATATACTTTGATTGAGCAAAACCATTTGATCCTAAAAGAACAGATTCAGATGTTGTAGCTGATGCGCTTCCTTGGTTATAACCCCAAATAGAAATCATAAGCAAGAATGGGACTAGATACTTTAATGCTTTTTTCACTTAGATTCTCTCCTTTAACAGCTTTTGTTTTAAAAGTATTGAGTTTTTAAATTATGCACCTTTTTGAATTGTCTGCCCCGGTATGAAAATTCCCCCTTAATTGTCGACTGTCAATATTCCTCTTGCAATAACAGGGTTTAATAAACTCAATAATTATCTTTCAAATAATATTATCCAATATTATATATAAAGATAGAATCACTCTATTCTCATAAATGTTAGTCCCGCAATTTTAGGAATTCTCTATCACAAAACCTCTTTATTTTAAGTGTAGGAAGTTACAAAATTGCCATTGGATATATTATTCTGTATTTTCCGGAAATTCACTCAGATATATAAGGTGTGTTTTTAACTACAGAGAAAGAGTCTAAATGATAATAGCTAGTGTGTATCTATAAAAGGCTAATATTATTGGCGTTTTAAAAATCATCTGTTAAGCGCAATGAGACAACAAATTTTTCACACTTCATAAGTAAACGCCGGTCTCCTGCTGAAGCACATTTTAGGCAATGCTGCATACCCTATTCTAGATAATAGAATATATGTCAGAGGAGGATAGCGTTGAAAAGATTGGTAAGATCGAGCTTTCTCGTTGCAGTAGCATTTATGACACTCCTCGTTCTTGCATCTTGCGGCAAGGAAGAGCTTCAGGAAGTTAAAGTGGGAGAAGTAACACGTTCCATCTTTTATGCCCCGCAATATGTAGCCATTGAAAAGGGCTTTTTTGAGGAAGAGGGGTTAAAAGTGGATTTAAAGACAATCGCTGGGGGCGATAAGACAATGACTGCCCTATTATCCGGCGGTATAGATGTAGCGCTCGTCGGTTCTGAGACGTCCATTTATGTAACTGCTCAGGGGGCGAATGATCCGATTAAGAATTTCGCACAGTTGACACAGACGGATGGTACTTTTTTGGTAGCACGTGAACAGATTGATAACTTTTCCTGGGAAATGCTAAAGGGTTCTACCTTCCTTGGCCAGCGGAAGGGCGGTATGCCGCAAATGGCAGGGGAATTTGTATTGAAAAAGCACGGTATTGATCCTCATAATGATTTAAACCTTATACAAAATATTGAGTTTGCCAATATCTCGACAGCCTTTGCATCGGGTACAGGAGACTATGTTCAGCTGTTCGAGCCGACAGCCAGCGTGTTTGAAGCAGAGGGAGTAGGTCATATTGTGGCTTCCTTTGGGACGGAGTCGGGGCACTTGCCGTATACGACGTTCATGACGAAGGAAAGCTTTATCGACAGTGATCCTGAAACTGTGGAAAAGTTTACGAGAGCTATCAAAAAAGCACAGGACTGGGTCTATGCCAACAGCGCGGAGGATGTGGCTAAAGTGATTCAGCCTTTCTTCGAAGACACGGAAGCAGAGCTCATTGCTACGGTAATAGATCGTTATAAGCAACAGGAATCCTTTGCTAAGGACCCGATATTGGATGAGGAAGAATGGAATAACCTGCAGGATGTGATGGAAGAAGCGGGCGAATTGCCGAAACGGATGGATTATGGGGAGCTTGTTGACACTTCTTTTGCAGAGAAAGTAACGAAGTGATATGGGATTTTTAACAGTCAGCAACGTCCATCACACGTATTTTTCAAAAGAGACGGCAACTGAAGCTTTGCAGGATATCCATCTATCCATCGACAAAGGTGAGTTCATATCATTTATCGGGCCGAGTGGCTGTGGAAAGACAACACTTTTATCCATTATTGCTGGACTATTCCCCCCAACAGTTGGAACAGTCTCGATTGAAGGGCAGTCGGTTTTCGGAAATGAGCATCTATCGATCGGCTACATGCTTCAGCAGGACTATTTATTCCCTTGGAAAACGATTGAGGAGAATATTACACTTGGATTGAATATTTTAAATAAAGATCGGGAGCAGGGGCAGGAGGTTACCTCGAGACTTCTTAGTGCTGTCGGGCTGCCTAATATAGAGAGAAAGTATCCAAAGGAACTTTCCGGAGGGATGCGGCAGCGGGTAGCGCTCGCAAGGACGCTTGCAGTTGATCCGACTATTCTATTGCTGGATGAACCGTTTTCTGCGCTGGATTATCAGTCTAAATTGAAGCTTGAGGACCTTGTTTCTCAAATGTTGAAGGAGTTTGGCAAGACTGCTATCCTTGTTACCCATGATCTGGGAGAAGCAATTGCTATGAGCGATCGGATTTTCTTATTTTCCCCGCTCCCAGGGAAGCTGTATAAAACATTCGAGGTGCCGGACGAAATAAGGAAGCTGACACCGTTCGAAGCACGTGCTCATCCACAGTATTCCACTCTATTCCAAATGATTTGGAAGGAGCTTGAGAGCCTTGAACATACAAAAACTACATGAGGAATATAAAAAATCATTAGTAAAAGAAAAACGATGGACTCGTTTTTTTCAACTATTGATCTTACTCAGTTTTATCTCCTTATGGGAGGCAGCCTCTCAATTTCACTGGATCGATGAGCTTATTTTTAGTGCCCCGTCAAAAATTGCAGTGCTATTCATTGAAAAGATTAATGACGGTACACTCTTGACACATATCGGCTATACGCTGTTTGAAACAGTTTTAGGGTTCATTCTCGGAACTTTGGCCGGTACGATCCTTGCTGCCATCCTTTGGTGGTCACCTTTTTTATCAAGGATACTCGATCCGTATCTTGTCATTTTAAATGCGATGCCAAAAGTAGCGCTGGGACCAATTTTGATTGTCATAATGGGGCCTGGAATGACTTCTATCATTACGATGGGGGCAATCATTTCGGTCATTATCTCGACCATTGTTATCTACACAGCGTTTAAAGGTGTGGACCCGAATTATTTGAAGGTATTGCAGACATTCAATGCTACCCGGCTTCAAATGTTCAAGGAGGCCATTTTACCGGCGTGTATACCAACGATCATTTCGACACTAAAGGTAAATGTCGGTTTATCGTGGGTAGGGGTAATTGTTGGAGAATTCCTTGTATCATCACAGGGACTCGGTTATCTAATCATCTATGGATTCCAAGTATTCAATTTCAACCTCGTCCTTTTATCACTTGTGATTATCGCGGTTTTCGCGACGATTATGTATCAGCTGGTAGAGCTGCTTGAGAAGGCATTGCTGAAAAATGGATAAAAAAAGGAGCTGTTCAGAAAGTGGAAACTTTCCGAGCAGCTCTTTTTTTATAAATATTCGTTATAAAATATTGCTCCTGCAGTGGTGCACCAAAATGCCGCCATTTTCGGTATAAAGAGCATGTCTCTAAATAACTTTCCAGCAGCACTCTTTTTATGAAAATCATATAACTGCTAAAAATCTTCATCAATCTGTGAAGATGTACGGTAAAACTTAAAGTGGCCTGTTGCAATACGCTCCTCTGTCTTTTCTGCAATTCGCTCATTGCAAGTATCGCACATATACGTGTGAATAGGACGATTGCGCAATTTTTTAGCTAACGGCAGATCGTCAGGTAGTTGGTGGATTGCATCACAAATAACACATTTGACGCGCATGCTATACCTCCTTATTGAATGCGGATTGCCAGTACCCCTTTAATTGGGTTGTCTACATTAGAACCGTCCGCGAATAAAAGATGGACAGGTCCGCCTTCCGTAATTGGCTTGCCATCCTGGCTGAATTTAAAGACGAGGTTTTTGGCCTCTTCAAGCGGGAAGACATGCTCATCGCCATTTTCACATTCAAATACTGCTTCAGTCGCTTCAGGTTTGATTTCAGCATTTTTCAGGAATGGGCCTAACTCCATCCCGAATGTTCCTGTCATCATGCCTTTTCGGTCAAATTTACGCTCCGTCTTTAATGTCGGAGGGAATACCGCACCTTCCATAATTTCACGTGACCAATGGGCGCCCATGTCGGCTAAATATTTTTCCTCTGAATCATCAGGGGCTTTCTCTGTTGAAAAATAAGTAGTTAAGTCCAAACGTCGGTCATCAAAAATCCAAACAGTTGGATCGAGTGTGAGAGTATACGTAACTGCACCTTTAATAGGAATAATTGAGTTCATCAAGAATCCTCCTTTACTAATATCCTAATACAGTATACCGCCTTTTCTATAAAATAAGAAACATTTAAATGAAATTCGACTCTCTATGGAAAGACACTTGCAATTTTACTTTCGAAAAGATAAACTTTATTAAGATAGAATCGAAGAAATATCAGATGATGGGGGCGTCCTCATGGATACGAAATCACAAGCTTCCTTCCAGGAGAAAGCAATAGAACTGTTACAAACAGATGCTGATAAAATTGCTCAATTGATCAAGGTGCAAATGGACAATTTAACAATGCCACAATGTCCTCTATATGAGGAAGTGCTGGATACACAAATGTTCGGTTTATCACGCGAAATTGATTTCGCTGTGAAGCTGGGCTTGATTGAGCGCGAGCGGGGCAAGGAAATTCTGGATGCTTTAGAAAAAGAGTTATCCTTACTGCACGATGCTTATACAGACAAATAATAGAAAAACTCAAACCGCCGAGTGCGTTTGAGTTTTTTTTCTAAGATGAGGTTTTAGTATGAAAAAATATTTTGTAACATATTTACGAAACTTCGACTATCTACTATTCTTTACATACATATTTCTATGTTTGTTTGGACTAGTGATGATTTATAGTGCAGGTATGATGGTCGGTATCATGTATGAAGATGGGACTCCGGATTACTTCTACCGTAAACAGGTAATGAATCTGACCGTTGGGGCAGCTGTGTTCTGTCTCGGGGCCTTTTTCCCATACAAGCACTATAGCAGTAAACCGGTAATGATGTTCGGTATGTTCATCATGATCATCTTGCTAGTCTGGGTAAAGGTAGGCGGGACGGGTCTCGAAGAAACAGGTTCCCAAAGCTGGATCAGGCTGTTTGGTATGTCATTTCAGCCGTCTGAATTTGCGAAACTATTTATAATTTTATATCTTGGCGGCTCCTTTTATAAAAAGAGCCTTAAATATTCATCGATTCAACATGTGACGCCTAATGACATTCTTAACCCGATTCTTATTTGGCTGCTTATTTTAGCTGGGGTTGGGACGGAAACCGATTTAGGGGCATTTATTATTATTTTCTTTATTGCCATTTCTGTTGCGTGGCTGAGTGGAATTCAAGGAAAATCGCTAGGTAAATTCTTTGTTGTGCTAGGCGGTGTAGGGGGCCTTTTATCCGCTGTTCTGCTGTTATTTAAGTACGATACGATTTTTAACGAAAGCCGAGCCGGACGACTGAAGGTATGGTCGAACCCGTTTGAATATGCGGAAGGCTCAGGCTATCAAATCATTAACGGCTATTTAGCAATCGGCCAGGGCGGTCTTGAAGGGAAAGGACTCGGCCAATCGATTCAAAAGCTTGGGTATTTACCGGAACCGCAAAATGACTTCATAATGGCAATTATTGCGGAAGAATTAGGGATCATGGGTGTGGTGATTGTTCTCATCGGTATTGGTCTCATCGTTCTGCGCAGTTTCTATATTGCGATGACAACAAAAGATCCGCTTGCACGTATGATCGCGGGGGGAATCGGCAGTTGGATTGGATTCCAGACATTTATCAATCTTGGGGGTGTATCGGGATTAATCCCGTTAACCGGAGTAACGCTACCTTTCATTAGCTATGGCGGTACTTCTATAATGATGCTTTCTTTAGCGATGGGCATTCTAATCAATGTTTCCATGTACTATAAGAGGGACAAGAAAAAGCTTTCATAAGGGGTTGAGGAGAAATGAAAGAAATCAAGAAAGTATTAGTAGCAAACAGGGGAGAGATCGCCATTCGTATCTTCCGGGCTTGTACGGAATTACACTTGGAAACGGTGGCTATCTATTCGCGTGAAGACAGCGGGGCGTTCCATCGCTATAAGGCGGATGAGGCGTACCTTGTCGGAGAAGGAAAAAAGCCGATTGATGCATACCTAGACATCGAAGGCATCTTGGATATTGCTAAGGATGCCGGTGTAGATGCCATCCATCCCGGTTATGGTTTTTTATCCGAGAATGTAGAATTTGCTCGCCGTTGTGAAGAAGAAGGTATTATATTCATCGGACCGACATCGAAGCATTTAGATATGTTTGGAGACAAGGTAAAAGCGCGTGAACAGGCAATTGTCGCGAGTATACCTGTCATCCCGGGTACAGATGGTCCCGTTAGCAGCCTGCAAGAGGTAGAAGCATTCGGAGAAAATTATGGATACCCAATTATGATCAAAGCTGCACTTGGCGGCGGTGGACGAGGCATGCGTATGGTCCAGTCAAAAGAGGAATTGGCATCGGCTTATGAGCGTGCAAAGTCAGAAGCGAAGGCAGCATTTGGTTCGGATGAAGTATATGTAGAAAAATGTATTGTGAAGCCAAAGCATATTGAAGTACAAATTATCGGTGATGCTGCAGGGAATATTGTGCATTTATACGAGAGAGACTGCTCAATCCAACGCAGACATCAAAAAGTTGTAGAAATTGCACCGTCCAATTCAATTTCGAACGATTTACGCAACCGAATTTGTGATGCGGCTGTAAAATTGATGAAAAATGTAGGCTATATGAATGCCGGAACAGTAGAATTCCTTGTTGCAGGTGATGACTTCTATTTCATTGAAGTGAATCCGCGTATCCAAGTAGAACATACTATTACAGAGATGATTACAGGGATAGATATCGTTCATGCACAAATAAAAGTAGCAGCTGGACATACCCTGCACTCACCGGAGATTAATATTCCTGCTCAAGATAAAATCCCACTATTCGGATATGCCATCCAATCACGTGTTACGACGGAAGATCCAAAGAACGACTTTATGCCAGATACAGGAAAACTTATGGTATACCGTTCAAGCGGCGGGTTTGGTGTCCGTCTAGATGCTGGAAATGGATTCCAAGGAGCTGTCGTTACACCTTACTACGATTCTCTGCTCGTAAAAATTTCGACGTGGGGTATGACGTTTAACGAAGCAGCAGCAAAAATGAACCGTAACCTGCGTGAGTTCCGTATCCGCGGTGTTAAAACAAATATTCCATTTTTAGAAAATGTCGTGCTTCATGAGAAGTTTCTAACAGGGGAATTTGATACGAGCTTCATTGATACAACGCCAGAGTTATTTGAGTTCCCTGAACGCAAAGACCGAGGGACGAAGCTGCTCAGCTATATCGGGAATGTCACTTTAAATGGATTCCCAGGAGTGGAAAAACGCACGAAGCCAATCTTTGTCCAGCCGGAACAGCCCAAAGTTGATTTGCTGACACCTTCTCCTTCTGGAACAAAGCAAATTTTGGATGAGCGCGGAGCAGAGGGATTAATCGAATGGATCAGGAACCAGGAAGATGTTCTCCTAACAGATACAACATTCCGAGATGCCCATCAGTCACTTTTAGCGACACGCGTTCGCTCTCATGATATGTTTGAAATTGCAGATGCAACAAGCCGTCTAATGCACAATTATTTCTCACTGGAAATGTGGGGCGGGGCAACATTCGATGTTGCGTATCGATTCCTGAAAGAAGATCCGTGGGCGCGTCTTGAAAAACTGCGTAAGCAAGTACCGAATGTATTGTTCCAAATGCTTCTTCGCGGGGCGAATGCAGTTGGCTATACGAACTATCCGGATAATTTAATACGAGAGTTCATTAAAGAGTCTGCAGCATCAGGCATTGATGTATTCCGTATCTTTGATAGCCTTAACTGGATTAAGGGAATGGAAGTGGCGATTGATGAGGCACGCAATACCGGGAAAATTGCAGAGGCTGCTATTTGCTATACAGGTGATATTTTAGATGATACAAGAGCAAAATATACAGTGAATTATTATAAAGAAATGGCTCGAGAGCTGGAAAAGGCCGGCGCACATATCCTGGCAATTAAAGATATGGCAGGGCTTCTTAAACCAGAAGCAGCATACCGGCTAATTTCGGAGCTGAAGGATGCAACGAATCTGCCAGTCCACCTTCATACACATGATACGAGCGGAAATGGCATTTATTTATATGCCAAAGCAATTGAGGCGGGCGTAGATATCATTGATACAGCGCTTGGTTCAATGGCAGGGCTGACTTCACAGCCGAGTGCAAATTCCCTTTATTATGCGATGAAAGGTAGTAAGCGCGAGGTTCGTGCAGACATCGATTCATTAGAAAAGCTTTCCTACTATTGGGAGGATGTACGTAAATACTATATGGATTTTGAAAGCGGTATGAATGCGCCACATTCAGAAATCTATGTTCATGAAATGCCTGGGGGGCAGTACAGCAACCTGCAGCAGCAAGCAAAGGCAGTAGGACTTGGAGATCGCTGGGATGAAGTAAAGGCAATGTATTCCCGTGTAAATATGCTGTTTGGAGATATTGTAAAAGTGACACCATCTTCAAAAGTTGTTGGGGATATGGCATTATTCATGGTACAAAATGATTTAGACGAGGAAAACATTTACGAGCGCGGACTGTCCATCGATTTTCCTGAATCAGTAATTGAATTTTTCCAAGGCTATTTAGGACAGCCGCATGGTGGGTTCCCGGAGAAATTGCAGCAAGTAGTACTGAAGGACCGAGAAGCCATTTCAGTTCGCCCGGGAGAATTATTAGAGCCGGTTAATTTTGAAAAGTTAGCAGCGGAACTAGAAGAGAAGCTAGAATGCCAGCCAACAAAGCAGGATTTACTTGCTTATGCACTTTACCCAAAGGTGTTTGAAGAATATTCAAGAACAGCCAATCAGTTTGGTGACATCTCTGTTCTCGATACACCGACATTCTTATATGGCCTGAAACTTGGTGAGGAAATTGAAGTGGAAATCGAGAAAGGGAAGACGTTGATCGTCAAGCTTGTATCAATTGGTGAGCCGCAGCATGATGGCACACGTGTCATGTACTTTGAACTCAACGGACAATCTAGGGAACTAGTCATTCAGGATATGACAGTAGAAGTAGACGGCAGTCTATCATTGAAGGCTGATCCTTCCAACCCAAATCAAATTGGGGCGACAATGCCGGGTACTGTGCTGAAAGTAGTCGTATCAAAAGGCAGCCCAGTTAAACGTGGGGATCATTTATTGATCACAGAGGCAATGAAGATGGAAACAACTGTCCAGGCACCAAAAGACGGAATTGTTAAGGAAGTTTATGCTTCAGCAGGCGATGCTATCTCAACAGGTGATCTATTAATTGAATTAACATAAAAATAGAGTGCGAGGAAACCCTCGCACTCTATTTTTGATTTTGATTGCTTCGATATACAAGTAAGATCATATAGCAGAATAAGCCGAACAATAAAGAAATTAATAAAGAGTGCAGTAGCGCCACGACTAAATTCAGCTTTGTCAAAACGACTAACATACCTGCTAATACTTGCAGGATGACAATGATAAAGGCAATAATCCAGCCCCAGTAAATGACGCGTTGCTCTTTATAGTTTTTCACAACATGCCAAGTAATAGCAGCAATCCAAAGGAAAATGACCAATACTGCTAATCGATGTCCCATTTGCACCCATTCATACATATTGTATGGAAGCGCGAACGGTTCATTATTTCGACAGAACGGCCAGTCGGGACAAACAAGGCTCGCATCTGTATGCCGTACAAGTGCGCCTGTATAGACGACAAGGTAAGAATAAATTGTGACTCCAATGATATGCCATTTTAATTTCCTGTCGATAAATACGTTATCAGCGTCAAACTTTTGATCGACTTCAAATACAATGAGAGCCAATAATAAAACAGCAGTAAAGGAAATGAGCGAGATTCCGAAATGCAGAGCTAAAATGAAATCTCCTTGTCCCCATAAAACTTGGGCAGCTCCTATTAATGCTTGCAATACAAGAAAGAAGATCGCGTTAAAGCCCAGGAACTTCACTTCTTTAATATGACCGAGTGTACGCCATGTCCAAAACACTAAAGCTACAATAAAAAGTGATACTACGCCTGTCACGAGCCGGTGTGAAAATTCGATTAAAACCTCAGTCGTAATTTCCTGAGGAATAAGCGACCCGTTACAATCAGGCCAGTTGCGTCCGCAGCCAAGGCCGCTGTCAGTTTTTGTTACGAGCGCCCCGCCTATCAGGATGAACAACATACCGATTGTTGCTGCTACGGCAAGCCATTTCAAATATTTATTACGTTGCATGATAATGTGCCACCTACTTCTGATTTCAACATCGCTCCTAAAAAGCGTCTCTAGTTTAAGATGATAGCGAATAAACTAGTAAAAGACAACTTCAAACAGAAATCCCTTTTTATAAGAGGCTTCCATTTCACAAATTGTTCATAAATTCGTACCCATACCTTCACAAATGTTTTGGGGAAATCGATTACTATATATATGTTGTTTTTCCTCGAATTGGGTTCCCTTGGTTTTCACCAAACTTTCATTGAAATTTGTTTAAACGTCTAGAAATCACAGACAAATTTCGATATAGTTAGTGTTAGCGGAATATGCTTACAAAAATGAAAGGAGGGGCATAGTGTCAGTTGAGCCGTTTATTAACGGCAATGGAAAATTGAACTGCAAACGACATTTTGTGTAAACGATCATCAATCTGCAATTATAGATTGGAACCGATTTATTCTAATTTGGTGAAACCCTTTACATAATTGTGGTTAGCTTTTCAGCAGAAAAGGTATTTCATGCATCTAGAATGTTAAAAATACCAATTATGAATTGACATGAACCCATTCGAACTGTTTTGTAAGTGAAATTTTGTTATTTGCGGCGAGGTGCCGACATGTGAAGACTAGCGCGTATAGTTCTTATAGCTGGAGGCGTTCGACAAAGAAAACTACATGAATGGCTGCTGCCAGCTATTCACAGCTTTAGATGAAGGAACCGGAGTTGGACAAACTTTGTTCATTTATTATATAAGTGAATGAAGGATGTGCTATTAAGATAGTTCTTTCAGTGATAAGCTAAAGGTAGGAATTCTTTCTTAAATGGCAAGAATTCACATAGAACTAAACCACAGTCCTGGTTGCACATGAAAATACAACAAAGAAAGAGGGGTTTTATTAAGCTATGATGAAAGGGCTTAAAAAATGGCGTCTATTTGCATTGCTATCAGCGTTAACTGTTTTCCTTTCTGCTTGTGGTGAAGAATACATCTCCACACTCAAGCCATCTGGTCCTGTAGGGCAAGAGCAGTTAAATATTTTAATTTTATCAGTAATCATTATGGCGTTAGTAGTTGTCGTTGTTTCAGTTATCTATTTACTTGCTTTTATTAAATTCCGCCGTTCTAAAGTAGGCGAAGATTTCATGCCTAAACAAGTAGAGGGTAGCCATACTCTTGAAGTAATCTGGACAGTTATTCCAATCGTGTTACTTTTAATCTTAGCTGTTCCTACATTAACAGCCACTTATAAATTTGCAGATGTTGCTGCAATGGATCAAGTGGATGAAGAAGGAAACAAAAATGCACTTACTGTGAACGTAACTGCAAAATTATACTGGTGGGAGTTCGAATATCCGGACCTAGGAATCATCACTGCTCAAGAGCTTGTTGTTCCCACTGGAGAAAAAGTATACTTCAACCTGCTAGCTGCTGACGTAAAGCACTCATTCTGGATTCCAGCTGTAGGCGGTAAGATGGATACAAACGTAGATAACTTAAACAAATTCTATCTACAGTTTGATGAAGAATCTGAAGGCTTAAAAGATGGCGTATTTTACGGTAAATGTGCTGAACTATGTGGTCCTTCACACGCTTTAATGGATTTCAAAGTAAAAACTTTAGATCCTGAAGCATTCGATACATGGGTAGCAGCAATGCAGGCTACTGAAGGCAATGTTGCAGACCAGAACTCATCAGACGCTGGGGAAGCGGCATTCGCGAACAGCTGCTTAGGCTGTCACGCAGTATCAGCTGTTTCAGGTGCAGGTGTTGGACCAAACTTAACTGCTTTCGGTGACCGTAACCGTGTAGCTGGGTTCTTGGAACACACTACTGAAGAAACAACTAACTGGATCATGGATCCTGAATATTACAAACCAGGCAACTTAATGACTGGTAAATACTCAGTGACAGAAGAAGAAGCGCAAGCAATCGCTGAGTACTTAATGACATTATCTGTTGAAGACTAATTCACACTAGATAGAAACTTTGAAGGAGGTTAAAGTTGTGAGCTCTGTCGCTAAGAAAAAGGGCTTCGGGGGACATATTTGGGACTACTTAACGACTGTCGATCATAAGAAAATCGCCATTCTTTATTTAGCTGCCGGTACACTGTTCTTCGCCATTGCTGGATTTGAAGCGCTATTAATACGTGTTCAATTGATGATTCCGAATAACGATTTCATCTCAGCAGGCCTATTTAACGAATTATTAACAATGCACGGTACGACAATGCTATTCTTAGCAGCGACACCGTTACTATTTGCCTTTATGAATGCGATCGTTCCGCTACAAATTGGAGCACGTGACGTTGCATTCCCGTTCCTTAACGCACTTGGATTCTGGTTATTCTTCTTTGGTGCGGTATTCCTTCACCTTTCATTCTTCCTTGGTGGAGGTCCTGACGCAGGGTGGACATCTTACGCGTCGTTATCTTTATACTCGCCTGGACATGGTATTGACTTCTATGTATTAGGTTTACAAATCTCTGGTGCTGGTACATTAATTTCCGGTATCAACTTCATCGTAACAATCATTACGATGCGTGCACCTGGTATGACGTTCATGCGTATGCCACTATTCACTTGGACTTCTTTAGTTTCAAGTACATTAATTTTATTTGCGTTTCCTCCTCTTACAGTAGGTTTATTCCTAATGTTAGTGGATCGTATGTTTGGAGCAAACTTCTTCGACCATACAATGGGTGGTAACACAATTATTTGGGAGCACTTATTCTGGATTTTCGGTCACCCTGAGGTATATATCTTAGTGTTACCAGCGTTTGGTTTATTCTCGGAAATTATTCCGGTATTTGCTCGTAAACGTTTGTTCGGATACTCTTCAATGGTATTCGCAACAATCTTAATCGGTTTCTTAGGATTCATGGTTTGGGCTCACCATATGTTTACAACAGGTCTTGGTGCAACAGCCAATGCAATCTTCGCTGTAGCAACAATGGCGATCGCTGTACCAACAGGTATGAAAGTATTCAACTGGATCCTGACTATTTGGGGCGGTTCCGTCAAAGTTACAGTACCAATGCTATATGCACTTGGTTTCATCCCGTCCTTCGTTGCGGGTGGTGTTACAGGGGTTATGCAGGCAGCTGCTCCACTTGACTACCAATTACACGATTCTTACTTTATCGTAGCTCACTTCCACTACGTAATCGTAGGTGGTATCGTAACTGCGCTATTCGGTTCAGCACACTTCTACTGGCCGATTATGTTCAACCGTGCATTGAATGAGAAGCTAGGAGTTCTTACTTTCTGGATTTTCTTCATCGGTTTCCATTTAACATTCTTTGTACAGCATTTCTTAGGTTTAATGGGTATGCCGCGTCGTGTATTCACTTACATGGCAGACCAAGGTTGGGATACATTCAACTTCATCTCTTCAATCGGTGCATTAATGATGGGTGTTGGGGTAATCCTACTTGTAATTAACGTATTGCTTTCAATTAAATCTGCACCACTTAATCGTCGCGACTACTGGGGCGATGGACGTTCTCTTGAATGGGCGCTTGAAACTCCGCTTCCATTCTATAACTTTAAACAAACTCCACTTGTTCGTGGATATGATCCGTATTGGATTGAAAAAGAAGAAGGCAACAAAGAGGGTATGGTTTATGCAGAGCCAATAGGCGATATCCATATGCCAAATAATTCAATTTTACCGTTCGTTATGTCAATCGGTACATTCGTTGCAGCGTTTGGTGCACTTTACAGCCCTTGGGGAGACCAAGCTAAAGCTGGTACTGCGGAAAGCGTATCACCGGGCTTATCATTAGCATTGCTAATCGGTGGTCTAGGCCTGACAATTGTATGTATGATTATCCGTTCCTTCAAGGATGATTTAGGCTACCACGTCCATAAGGAAGAGGTAGTACAAATCGAGAAGGAACTTGCTGAATACCGTGCAAAAGGGGGTAAACGATAATGGACGTTAATCAAAAATTTACTCCTCAGAGCTGGCCGAAGCATGCTGAAACGGCTACAATGGAAGGGAAAAACAAATTCGTAGGTATTTGGATGTTCCTTGCATCCGATACAGTATTATTTGCCAGTGTATTTGCGACATACCTAGCGCTGAAGGATCAAGGTCCTGCAGGTATGGAATTCACTGCACAAGGTTTGTTTGAATTGCCATTGGCGTTTATGATGACGATGTTGTTATTAACATCTTCATTAACTTCTGTTTATGCAATGTATCACATGAAGAACCATAATGCTAAAGGTGTCATTACTTGGATGGCAATTACTGTTCTTTTAGGTCTTGGCTTCTTGGCGCTAGAAATCTATGAGTTCTATCATTATGTACACATTGGTTTTGGCTATACGCAATCAGCGTTCTCTTCAGCATTCTTCACGCTTGTAGGGACGCATGGTCTACACGTTATCATTGGTTTAGTTTGGATCACAGGATTACTAATCCGTAACGCGAAGCGTGGATTAACTTTATACAACGCGCCGAAGTTCTTTGCCGCATCAATTTACTGGCACTTTATCGACGTTGTATGGGTATTCATCTTCACAGTAGTTTACTTGATGGGAGTGTTAGGATAATATGGCACACGATACTCATTTTGAAACTCGTTCTCAAGCCCAATACGAATATGACCGCGCTCAAAATGCAAAGCATATGCGTAAGCAAGTGACACAATTTGCGATTATGATTATGCTGACTTTTGTTGCCTTTGCAGCAGTAGTAGCAGATTTTTCACCGTACTTCATCAAGCCATTAATCCTTTTACTGGCAGGAGTACAAGTAGTGCAGCAGCTTTATTCTTTCATGCATATGGATGAAAAAGATGCGCCGCATATGGGTGTTATTCAATTCTTTATCTGGGGCGGCGGATTTATCGCCTTTACGTTCTTCGTAGCGTTCTTAACAATCATTTGGTGGTAATTCCACTAAGAAACGTCTTCAGCGAAAGCTGGAGACGTTTTTTTATATAATAAAGTGTAAATTACAAATACATAATAAATTCAGAATAAACCTTAAACCTAGTTGACTAATAGGGAATGTATAGTATACTAATAATAAAGAAAATTCTCTCCTTTCCACAATTGCTTCTTATCGTGTTCAAGGGGGGAGATTATAAAATTGCTGACTAGAAAAACTAGAGGCGTTTTAATGCGGGCATGATGCGGGCGTTAAAGCGCCTTTTTATTTATATAGGGGGGAAAGACATGTTAACTTATTCTACCTGGCAAAAGCCTGAGCTGGAATTTGAAGTAGATGAAACCTACAAAGGAGCCCTAAATGTTCTAAAGTGGGCTTACGAACATTATGGTGAGGAAATCGTTTATGCCTGCAGCTTTGGCATTGAGGGGATTGTGCTCATAGATTGTATTTCAAAAGTAAAGCCAGACGCTAAGATTGTCTTTTTAGATACGGACGTCCATTTTAAGGAAACATATGAAACAATCGAGCGGGTGAAAGAAAAGTATCCACAGCTTCGTATTGAAATGAAAAAACCTGCTTTGACATTAGAAGAGCAAGCAGAAAAATACGGGGCTGCGCTTTGGGAACGTGATCCAAATCAATGCTGCAATATTCGGAAACTTGTTCCGCTTAATGAAACATTAACAGGTTCAAAAGCTTGGATTTCTGGATTGCGCCGTGAACAGTCACCAACTCGTGCCAATGTGGAATTTATCAATTTGGATAAACGGTTTGAATCAATTAAAGTATGTCCCCTCATCCATTGGACATGGAAGGATGTATGGAGATACGTCTCAAAGCATGATTTGCCATATAATCCGCTGCACGACAAAGGCTATCCAAGTATAGGCTGCGAAACCTGTACAAAACCTGCCTTTACAATGGAAGACTTGCGCTCTGGACGCTGGTCAGGGCAAGGAAAAACGGAGTGCGGCCTGCACGGCTAAAGGAGGGTTTCTATGCTCGAATATATTGCGATTGGGATCGCACTCTTCTTTGCAGCAAATATAGGAGCCAGCGGGGCAGCTGCTTCTATGGGAGTGGCGTATGGCTCGGGCGCGATCAAGAGTGCCCGGCTCGCCTTGCTTCTCTGCGCTATTGGTGTACTACTAGGAGCAGTAATAGGGGGAGGGGAAGTTGTTAAAACGATTAGTGGCGGCATTATCCCTGAGAGTATTATTACAGTAAAGCTCGTTATAATTATTTTAATTGCTTCAACAAGCACACTATTTATCGCAAACTTAATGGGCATTCCCTTATCGACGAGTGAGGTAACTGTTGGAGCGATTGTCGGCGTAGGAATTGCTTATCAAGTTCTATTTATAAATAAATTACTATATATCATGGCTTTTTGGGTAATCATCCCGGTCGTTGCATTTTTCATGTTATTCATCGGGGGGAAGGTCCTCTATTTTCTGCAGGAAAAAGGTCGTTTGAAGGACCGTCCTCTTTTTACATATTTGCTGATTTTGGCTGGTTTCTTTGAAGCTTTTTCAGCCGGGATGAACAATGTGGCCAATGCTGTAGGACCGCTCGTAGGAGCTAGTATTATGACAGTTCCTCAGGGGATCTGGATCGGCGGAATTTTTGTCGGTATAGGAGCGCTGCTTCTTGGAAAGAGAGTTCTTGAAACAAATGGTAAAAAAATTACTCGTTATGAAAAAACAGAAGGTATTTTAATTTCAAGCACAGGAGCTGTTTTAGTAACAATCAGTTCGATCTTTGGTTTGCCTGTCCCTTTAACACAGGTCACTTCATCTGGCATCATCGGACTGGGTGTAGCTAAAAATGGTGTGAAAGTGTTTGATAAAAATATAGTAAAGAAGATTTTTAGAATTTGGATTGTGTCTCCGCTATTTTCATTAGCGATCTCTTATATGCTCGTTAAGCTATTTATAGAAAATGACTTTTATTCAATTGTTGTACTAGCAAGCATGGCAATTGCCATTATCGGTTCTATGAGTCTTATGAAGATTGTACGAGAAGAGGCGCGAACATTTAATGACGAAGGTTCTGGAATTTAAACCAACCAAACAAATTGGAGGAATGTGAAATGAGTTTACAACCACACGGGGGAAAATTAATTGATGCGTATTATCCGGAAACAAATGTGACAGCACTGACTAAAGAAATCGAAATTGATGCCATTGCATTAAGTGATTTAGAGCTGATCGGTATTGGAGCCTACAGCCCGATCGAGGGATTTCTGAATAAAGAGGATTACGAAACAGTTGTGGAAAACATGCGTCTAGCTTCTGGGCTTGTATGGAGTATTCCAATTACGTTACCTGTAAATCCAGCAATAGCAAGAACATTGGTAAAGGGCGAAGAGGTAAAGCTTGTTCAAGAGGGCACTGTGTATGGAACATTAACAGTTGGAGATGTCTATGAGCCCGATAAAGAAAAGGAAGCGAAATCTGTATATGGCACGGCAGACAAAGCCCATCCAGGGGTAGCAAAATTATTTGAGCGTCCTTCTGTCTATGTCGGCGGCTCCGTCAAATTAATTAAAAAATCAGAAAAGCTATTCCCAGCATATACATTCGAACCAAAGGAAACACGCCAAATATTTAAAGAAAAAGGATGGAAAACGATTGTTGGCTTCCAGACACGGAATCCTGTCCACCGCGCTCATGAATATATCCAAAAGATAGCGCTGGAAATCGTTGATGGGTTATTTTTAAATCCGCTTGTAGGAGAAACGAAGTCTGATGATATTTCTGCAGCCATTCGTATGGAAAGCTATGAAGTATTGTTAGAGAAGTATTATCCAACGGAGCGTGTGCAGCTTGGCGTATTCCTTGCAGCAATGCGCTATGCAGGACCGCGTGAGGCAATTTTCCATGCGTTGGTCCGCAAAAACTATGGCTGCACGCATTTTATCGTTGGCCGGGATCATGCAGGGGTCGGCGATTATTACGGCACATATGATGCTCAAAAGTTATTTGATGTGTTCGAGCCGGAGGAAATCGGCATTACACCTTTAAAATTTGAACATAGCTTTTACTGCACGGAATGTGAGGGTATGGCTACAACAAAAACATGTGCACATGGCCCAGAAGCCCGTGTCATTTTATCTGGAACAAAGGTACGCGAAATGCTGAGAGCAGGAGAAATCCCACCAAGCACTTTCAGCCGCAAGGAAGTAATCGAAGTGTTGATCCGCGGATTACGCGAAGAAGCGACTGTTTAGGAGGAGAACGAAAATGAGTACAAATATTGTATGGCACGAAGCTTCCATTAAAAAAGAGGAACGCCGCGAAAAAAATGGACATTCAAGCTTTATTCTCTGGTTCACTGGACTTTCTGCATCGGGTAAATCTTCGGTTGCGAATGCTTTTGCACACAAGTTGTTTGAAAACGATAAACAGGCTTTTGTTCTAGACGGAGACAATATACGTCATGGATTGAACAATGATTTAGGGTTTGATGAGGTTAGCCGTAAAGAGAATATTCGCCGTATTGGTGAGGTAGCAAAACTATTTGTAGAAAGCGGACAAATTGTATTAACTGCTTTTATTTCCCCTTATCGAGAAGACCGCCAAGTAGTACGAAGCTTGGTGCAGGAAGGTGAATTTATTGAGGTCTTTGTGAAATGCTCGGTAGAAGCTTGTGAAAAAAGGGATCCTAAAGGGCTATATAAAAAAGCTCGTAATAATGAAATCCCTCATTTTACGGGCATTAGTGCTCCATATGAGGAGCCGGTGAACCCTGAAATAATTCTGGATACAGAGCAGTATTCGATCGAGGAATGCGTGGAGCAATTGCAGCAAATTCTATCGGAAAAAGGATATATTTAACGAGTGAGCGGTCAACAAAAGTTGACCGCTTTTTGTTTTGCTGAGTAACATAAAATCAAATTTTGCGTATCTGAAAATACTTTATTTATTTTGTAATGAATACCTTATGCTATTTTAAAATGCTAGGAATGCCATAAAGAAGCAAATGTCATACTATGTTCATTGAAGTCTCCGTAAGACAGTTCTATAATGGAGGTATTGAAGTTAAAGGAGCGCAAATTTATGTCATTAAGTATATTTGGTTTTCAGGCGCTATGGAGTCCTTATTTAGTAGGTATTGTTGTATTTTTGCTGGTTGTCTATTTTTTAACGACGACTGTTTGGAGAAAAGACTTTAAAGTAAGCGAGCCTCTAAAGAAGAGCGAGGCAATCTACTTTGTCCTAGGGATGATTTCTCTTTATATTATCAAAGGGTCCCCAATCGATTTGATGGGTCATATTACATTTACGATGCATATGACACAAATGGCATTGCTACTATTATTAGTTCCGATTCTTATCATTAAAGGTATCCCATGGTGGGTATGGAAAGTTGTAGTGGAAGCTCCAGTAGTACGGATAATTTTTAACATCTTTACGAAGCCGTTAGTAGCGATTTTTCTCTTTGTTTTCATGTTTAGCTTCTACCATCTCCCAGCAGTCTTTGATGTCATCAAGCTCGATATGACACTTCATGGTATTTATACATTTTTACTTTTTATAAGTGCTGTGTTCATGTACTGGCCGCTGCTTAACCAAGTAGAGGGACAGCACAAAATGAAAAATATCAATAAGCTGGCGTATATTGCGGGGAATGCTGTACTCATAACGCCTGCTTGTGCATTGATTATTTTCGCTTCTCATCCTTTATATGCTACTTTTTCTGAGGCGGAATCCTGGTTAAAAGCGATGGAGTTATGCGTGCCTGTTGATACTTTGTCGAGTCTGAATTTATCAGGACCAGAGTTATTTACCAATATGGACCCTGTAAGTGATCAGCAAGTAGGCGGCGTATTGATGAAAATCATTCAGGAAATCATTTTTGGCGTTATTTTGTTCAAGGTATTCCGTGCTTGGTGGAATAGCGAACGAATTAATCCTGAGGATATTACAGAGAAAGCGTTACGTGATTTCCAAAACCGTACAAACTATAACTAATTTAGAGAATGAATAGGAGAATAGGAAATGGGTGTACCAATTTTACCAACGATTAGTACATCATTCATCGTGCTGAGTGCCATTTTAGTAGCGATCGGATGGGTTTTAATTGTAAAAAGAAAAGTCGAGGCTCACAAAAAGGTAATGACTGCAGCAGGCGTTGCAGCAATTGTGTTCTTCATTATTTATGCTTCACGAACAGTATTTATTGGTAATACGGCATTCGGTGGTCCGGATGAACTAAAGATATATTATACATTTTTCTTAGTTTTCCATATTACACTGGCGACAGTGGGGGCTGTTTTTGGCATTACGAGCCTTTGGACAGGTTACAAAAATAATATGAAAATCCACCGCAAAATTGGACCGATTACAAGTATTATTTGGTTCTTTACAGGAATTACAGGTGTAATGGTATACATGCTGTTATATGTAATTTATGAAGGCGGAGAAACAACGTCGGTTATCAAGGCGATTTTAGGATTTTAGTGCACAAAAAGGATGTCGCTGTCGACATCCTTTTTTATTATGCAGGAATTTGGTACTACCAGATGATGAAAAGAGCAGGCCGTATCCCAATAGCCATTTAAAATCTCCTCCTGGGGCCTTTTTAGCAGGCGCTCCTTTATTAAGAAATGGAGGATAGAAGGCAGCAAAAAAGGCAACCTTATTAGGCTGCCAGTAATTTACTATTTTAATTGTTTTTCACGTTCTTCTGCTACATCTTTTACGGATTCCTTTGTAGCAGTTTCTTGGATTTGCTCATCTTTTTTGACAGCAATTCCGTATTTTGATAATTCCTTTGCCACAGCATCTAGGATTTGCTCACAGTCTTTGACAAGGTGTGCAGGGAATACTTCGTCAGTATATTCGACACCGTGCGGATAGTAGTATTTACCAAGTGCCGGCTTCAAGATTTTCAACGTCGCATCATGGGCACCTACATCGCCAGAGATTGCGTCGCAGAATACACGTAGATAGAAACGGCCTTCACGTACGTCGAAGCGGCGGTCGAACGTCATACGGTCGTAGTCCCAAGCCCCGTGACATTCTAGGCCGTATTTTTTTAAGATGTCCGTTAGAAATTCCTGATCAACAACAATATTTTCAATTTTTGTATTTTCGAAATACATTGCTTTATCCTCCTTTAGCAAATCGTACATATTATATGCTTTATTGTTAATAATAGAACAAATCGACATTTGTTGCAATGACAACATTGTGTCAGGGACTACCAAATTGCTATAATAATAGACAATCAATACAAAAAAAGGTGGTAAATCCATGAAGGCTCTATTCCGCATTTTAATCGTCGCAACTATTATTGGCCTTATCTTTTATTATGCCACTATAGATAATGAACATGCTCCTCTTGAAGGTCCTAATTCAGTACAGCAGGCGATACCCTCCGAACAGTATATTAATGACTATAATGCAGCTTTATCACCACCTGAGACAGGTATTTCGACAATGATCGGCCAGCCCAGTGATGTACTGATACAAAATTACGGAGAGCCTAAAAGGATGGATACCACAACCTATGGGTACGAATGGTGGATATACGAGCAGCTCATGTTTGGAATTGAACAAGGCATGGTTACGCAAGTATACACAAACTCTGAGGACTTGGATGTAAGTCCTTATACAATTGGTCAGCCTGTTGAGGATATTTACAGAATGACTATTATGGATGCAGAAGTTTCCGTCACCATCGATGAAAATATATATATGTTCACGATGAGTGAAGAGGATACGAAAAATCGTCTACTCGTTAAGTTTGACACACTGTATGCCCAGTTATACATAGACGAGGTGGAAGGTAATTTAGCGGGTGTTCGCTTTATGAATGGTAAAACACTTGTCCTTCATCAGCCTTATGAAATGCAGTTTGTCGGAGAAATGATTGAAAAAGAAACACCTTCTTCGTTTCAGCAATTTGAAATCAATCAGGCAAATGCTGAACAGCTTTTTGAATTAACCAATATATACCGTCAAAAGTTCGGGGTCGAGCCTCTGATTCCCTTTGAGCCATTAAATGAGACAGCTGCGGCTCATAGTGAAGATATGTTTTTACAGGATTATATTTCCCATGAATCACCGACTTATGGCTCTTTAGAACAAAGGCTGGAAAAAAAACCAATCTCCTATGAGGAAGCAAATGAAAATGTAGCCAAGGCATATTTGGATGCGATTGAAGCTGTTCATGGTCTGCTGAATTCTGCTGATCATCGGGCAATCATGCTGGATGAACAGTATTCACATGGCGGGACTGGTGTTTATTATAATTATTATACGCAAATTTTTATAAAGAAAAACTTCCCTGAAAAAAGCGGTTTGCATTAGCAGACCGCTTTAATTTTGCGACGAAAGCGAAGTATCAGGATAAGGTTTTTTACTAAATTTAAAAAAGTACTATTTTTTTAAATATTTGTAAATTAGGGGGATCTTGCTTTTTTGTGTCAAATTCCGTGCGCCCACATACTGTAAAGCAGGAGGGTATAACGTGCAATTAGCAGAGTTATTAAAAGATTGGCCGTGCACGGTAAAAGGCTCAATAAGAGAAGAAGTAGTGCGTATTGAGGATTCATTGGAAGCTGTGCGACCAGGTGATTTATTTATCGCACGAAAAGGAAAAAAATATGACGGAAAAAAGTGGATTGATCAAGCGGTTGATCGAGGTGCAAAAGCAATTGTAGTCGATGAAGAAGTCTTTTTTGATGATTTTGTATGCGACGTTCCGTTGATTTGGGTACCAAATATATTGCAGTTTAGTGCTTATGCAAGCGCGAAGTTATGCGGTTTTCCATCAGAAGTGCTGAAAATTGTTGCTATCACCGGGACGAACGGGAAAACAACGGTCAGCCATTTCATTGGACAGATGCTTCAAAAACTAAATAAACGCGTACTTGTAATTGGAACAAACGGGGTTTATTTAAATGGTACGCCGTACGATGCAGATATAGAACAACTTACAACGCTGCAGCCAAAACATTTACACCCTTTATTTTTAAAGGCGATAAAGGAAAATGTTGAATATGTAATAATGGAAGCATCATCAATGGGATTAGCGACGTACCGGCTGGATCACTGCGATATAGATATTGGTGTATTTCTGAATTTAGCGGAAGATCATTTGGAAGATCATGGGTCATTTGAACAATATAAATTGGCTAAGCAGCGTCTCGCAGGGTTAAGCAATAAGCTGGTGTTAAATGGTGATGATTCTTTTTGCAGGAGCGTTGGCGTTCTTTCGAAACGTGAAAAGTGCTATTTTGGACTAAAAGGACGCGTCGATGTACTATTGCAGACATTAGCGGAAGGAAAAAATGAGAGCACATGCTGGGTACAAACCGCACATAAAGAACGTGTTGTCACTGTGCCGTTTATAGGAGATCATCAGCGGGCAAACGTGGCAGCGATGATAGCCGTATTAAAAATGCTTGGATTTTCCTTTGACGATGTTATGGAATACATTCCCGAGATGACTTTGCCGGAAGGGCGGATGCAGACATTCTATAGCAAGCAGGGCTTTCATGTGATTGTTGACTATGCACATACAGCCGATGCATTAAAGGCTGTCCTTCAAACCGTAAAAAATACCTTTTCGCGAAATGTATATGTTGTTTTCAGCTGTGGAGGAGAAAGAGACGTGGCAAAACGGCGGGAGATGGGAACTGTCGCTTCCAAATATGCAAATCATATTATTTTAACTACTGATAATTGTCGTAGTGAAAATCCAGAGGTAATCAACAGGCAAATTGCCGCTGGTTTCTTTGCGACCCAAAGCTATGAAATGATCTTGGCGCGCGAAGAGGCGATCGAGAAGGCGCTCCGTTTGGCAAAAGAGGGAGATGTCATTGTGATTGCCGGAAAGGGACATGAACGTACCCAGACAATCGGGAATATCACTACCCCATTTTCCGACATTGAATGTGTTACCTCATTACTTGCGCGGCTCGATGACGAAAAAAGTTGCGGAAGCCGTAGCTAGTTTTTTACCGGTTTCATCTTCAATGATACATTCCATAACAAGCATGCGGCGTCCTTTATTGACGAAAAAGCCTTTTGCGATTAGCTCTTTATTCGTTGTTGTAGCTAAATAGTTAATATGTAAATTCGTAGTTACCACATTTTTACCAGCTTCAATGGAACGGGCTGCTAGTTCGCCCATCGCTGCATCGGCCATTGTGGCCAAAATTCCCCCGTGTGGAAGCTTAATTGTATTATGAATGACTGGGGTAACCGGAATACGGATGACACTATGATCAGGATAAAAATCGCCTGTCATATGAAGCGCTGCATTGATATATCGGTGATGGAAGCCTGTCTGTTTGTTTCGAAGTCCCTCGAGTAGATGCATCAGCACTTCCTCATCCTCCGGTGTACTTTTCAATAAAATTTGCTGTAAAAGTTCTTCAGCCTTTTCTTTTGTTGAAGTAGTCATGATGTCTCTCCCCTTTGTCTAAATCTTATCTATACCTAATGTAACATAATTTCTGTTATGATAGGAAAGAGATTGGAGGAGTTTTCGATGTTGATGACTTCAGAATGGGCATTTATTTTAGACGAAGCTGATAGATTAAGTACCATGATTCTTTCATCTGAACAGGCGCAAAATCTCCATATCGCCTACAAGGCTGTATATGAGGATACAGAGCTTTCTGCTCAAGTAAAGGCGTTTAGTCTTCTAAAGGAGCATTATGAAGATGTACAGCGTTTCGGGAAATATCACCCGGATTATCATACAATTATGAAAAAAATCCGTGAGCAGAAGCGTGCTTTGGATTTGAACGAAAAGGTCGCCAAGCTAAAGGTTGCAGAGAACGATTATCAGGATTTGCTGGATGAAGTGAGTCTATTAATCGGAAGATCTGTTTCGGAGGCTGTAAAGGTACCTGTAAGCAATCCATTCTTTTCGACAGGTGGCGGCTGTAGTACAGGTGGCTGTGGTTCAGGTGGATCATGCTCGTGCTCAGCATAACTCAAACAGCAGGGAAATTCCCTGCTGTTTTTTTATTTATCCACAAACAAGTAAATACCTGCATACCGCTGCAGAGAAACAGTTTTCCTTTTTCTTGTCACCTATAAGAATGACTGAAAGCTGCTTACAAGAGCTCTACGAGTGTATAACTGTTTCCCTTCACTTACCGGATACGAAAATACTACTTTTTATAAAGAAATAATCTTATACAAATAACTTTTTCATTAAAAATTGTGTTTTTTTCCAATCAATTCATTTACAATGTACGAGATTATGTTAATAGAGGGGAATAAGAGGTGTTGAGTTTAAATAAAAGATTTATCTTTCGTTTGCGATATTTGATCATCGGGGTAGTTATGATGGCTTTTATTTCAACGATAGCTAGCAGTTTATGGGGTGTCTATCAAATATCGAAAAATATATTAATTGAAAATACATTGGAAACAAACCGTGTGTATGCGCAAAAGTTAGCTACGACAGCTAATAATTATTTAGAGGAAACATTCAAAACGCTGCAATTCAGCTCCCTCTATATTGCGGAGAATTATGAAAATGAAGCATTGCTCCAGCAGGAAGTAGAGCGTTTACGATATCAGACTGATGTATTTAACTCTGTGGCAATTACCGACGATGAGGGAATTATTTTAGCTGTCTCTCCCCCTACATTAGAGCTGAAGGGAATTCAACTTAGCAGTGAACAGACAGGGGAAGCATTAGAGAGACGAAAGCCGCATATTTCCAAGCCGTATGAAGGCATAACAGGGAGGAAACTGATTTTTATTTCCCAGCCTATTTTTAATGCAGCAGGAGAGTATATCGGACTTGTCGGCGGGACAATTTACATTGAGTATGACAACATATTTCACAAATTATTAGGGGAGCATTTTTATAATGACGGCTCTTATGTATATGTAGTAGATGAGGACGGTACCCTCATCTATCATCAGGATCCAAACAGAATTGGAGATGATGTCGCAAGTAATGAGGTGGTTGATCATTTGATGGAAGGCGGAAGTGGAGCGGAAGAAGTTACGAACACAAAAGGTGTAGAAATGCTTGCTGGCTATAGCGCAGTTGAACTCCCGAAATGGGGAATTGTTTCTCAGCGGCCGCTTGATGTAACATTGCTTCCTTCTACAGATCTAGTGAAGAAGGTGGCGCTGATTTCAATGCCTTTTGTTTTATTAGCATTGGTCATTGTTCTTATCATTGCATCATTTATTACAAAGCCGCTGCAGCAGATGGCATTACTCTCGATGAATGAACAAGAGAGGATAAAGATTGAAGAACTTCGTAAAGTGAAAAGCTGGTATTTTGAAGCGCGTATCTTAAAAGAATCGCTTGTGCATGCCTTCACCCTCCTGCAAAATCGAATCAGTCATTACCAGACTCAATCTACAACAGATGCGCTCACTGGGCTGATGAATCGGCGTTCTATGGATGAAACACTAATTCGATGGACGGAGGAAAATCAGGAATATGCAGTATTGCTTGTTGACTTAGATCATTTTAAGAGTGTAAATGATACATATGGACATGCTGTGGGGGATGAGGTGCTGAAGTATCTGGCTAAAACTATGCGGATGTATAGCCGTCCGCAGGATATTTGCTGTCGGTATGGCGGTGAAGAATTTATCATACTTTTACCGAAAACAACAGAAGAGGAAGCCTATGCAGTAGCAGAGAATCTGCGCCAGTATCTGCAGGATACAAATAGCCCTTGCGGCCGGCCTGTAACAATGTCCGCAGGCATCGCTGCATATCCGCAGGCAGGAGACTCGCGAAATGTGATACTTGAAAAGGCTGATCAGGCTCTTTATAAAGCAAAGCACCAAGGCCGCAATCAAGTACAGCTTTTCTAAGCAGAAAGAATGACTCAGTAAAAGAAGCTTGGCCCTATACCAGGGTCAAGCTTCTTTTTTATTGTACATATTTTTTTAGTAATGTTTCTGCAATATCAGGGCGATCTGTTACAATACCGGATGCGCCTGTGCGAACAAGACGAGACATTGTCACAAGGTCATTGATTCCTGTATACAATACATGACAATTTAGATCGCTTAAAAACTTCACAAATTTCGGAGAGTCGAAATTCATTACATTTGATTTTAATGGCGTTTCAAATACGTCTACCTTTGGAGAGTATAGATGGCCGAATTGGCTAGTCAACGATGTGTAAGCTTTAGCCAGGTCAGAATCACCAGCTCCTAATGCTACACGATCCTGTGCATAAAGATTGAAACGGTCAGTTTGCTCACTGTAATTTGAAGATACGATGATACGTCCTGTTGCTTGCAGTTCTTCGAGAAGGCGCCATAACTTGGACGGCATCAGGCTGCCTTCGTAAGTATCGGGAGCATCCTTAATATCGATGTATATAAGTTTATCAGGAAATGCCTCAAGCAGTTCGCGTAATGTCACGATTTCGACTTTTTTCCCTTTGTACGGGGGATTTCCTTCTAAACAAATGAAATTTTCACCGATGTTCAGTTCGCGCAATTCAGCGAGCGTCAGGTCTTTTACATAGCCTGTAGCGCCTGTTAGACGTTCCACAGATGCGTCGTGGAACAAGACGATTTCTTCATCCTTTGTCAGACGGATATCAACCTTAAATCCATCAATTCCATACTCAGCTGCCTTTTCAAATGCCAGCATGGAATGTTCAGGTGCCAAGTGACCACCGCCGTGGCGTGCCAATACAATTGGTCTTGTAAAATTCAGAACGTCTTTATCTTCACGTTTTTGTGGTTTTGCTACTGCTTTTGTACCTGCCCAGACAGCTGCACTAGCTGCTGCAATGGCAAGTGCGACTTTCGTTTTCTTTCCCATACTTGTCCTCCTCTTACGTACTGTATTCCTTTGTTAAGCTTCAATATACATGTAAGACATGAATAGAGCGCCGTATTACACTAAACTTTCGAGGAAGCACTCTATTGTTTTACATTATAACGGAAAATCCTCCATCCTGTCAGCTAAACTCTGTTGCTATCATTTTTGTGTCTATGGTATGCTCTAAACAAGAAATGAGGGATTTATCATGACAGATAGGCAAGGAATTATCGTCTATGTGCATCAATTGAAGCATGCAAAATCTTTGCGGAAATACGGCCATGTCCATTATATTTCCCGTAAAATGAAATATGTAGCCATGTATTGCAATCAAGAAGATGTCGAAACGATCAAAAATAAATTACAACGTCTTCCATTTGTGAAAGACGTTGTCGAATCATTCCGCCCATTTTTAAAAACCGAATTCGAGAATGCGAAGCCGGATAAAGCAAAGGAATATGATTATAAAATAGGGCTTTAATTAGTGCATCGGCGGGAGATAATGGCTCATGCGCAATATACCAATTAAATATTGATAAAACTGATTCGGCTCATTGAAGAAAGAGGAATGCTTGATTTCAAGCGTGGTTGCCTGCTTATTAATAGCAGATAGCGCTTCTTCAAACAAGTCGATTCGTTTGGTACGCTTGTCCTCGTTGGAAGGGATTCCTTCCCGGCATACGTAAATTGGCATGAATTTACTTTCTCCTACAGGCTGTAAAGCGACAGCAAGTGAACAAACTTTTTGTTCATTTTTATAAGATGTAAAAATGAATGCCTCATGGAAGCGTGCCTCATTCGTTTTAATAAGTTCGCATAGCTCATATACATCGCCATAGCCCTGACCAAGCTCTATGAATTGTTGAATCATACTTTGTCACGTCCTTTCCATTCAATATAGTATCATGATGCAGGAGGAACAGGCACTTGAAAATCGCAGTAAGTTTATTCACCACACTTTTAGTTGTCATTGGAGCGATGCTCTTTATGCAATACCAAGTGTATTCAGACCAGGAAATCCCAACGAATGAAGCCTATAAGTACTCGCAGGAAATCGAGATTACGTATCGAGCAGGCAGCTTGGACGTCCGACATCATTTTAAAAATTTGCCGAATGACGATCTAGAAATTGTATGGCCATCTACAGCGGTAGATTCCCAATGTTTTTTGGAGACAGAACACAGCTGTGCACGTCTGAGTGAAGATAGGACAAAGTTCAAGGCAGGAGAGAATCGTTCACAATCTATCTCTTATATTATTCCAGTAGAGGGCGGACTGACAGCCAAGAAACTAATGAAAAACGTTTTTGCCTCGCTGCAAAACGGGGACGTTCAGTTTTCAACTGTACATATCTCTACAGATAACACAGTGACAGGACAATGGGTAACAGGATTGCCGATGATTGGACAGCAGTCGCTGGCACTTGTCAATTATTCCATGTTCAGCGGCACAGGCCCTATACACGACCTATATTGGCAGCCAGAAGGCCTTGCATTACAGAAAAAAACAGATGCGCTCTCGCTTTATGCAAAGGCAGCTATTCCAGCAGATATTAATAAACTAATGGATAAGTTACCTGCATTAGGGGGGGAACATATTGCTATCATCGGTGGGACAAGTCAGAAAGAGGAAGGGTACCGCATGTTGTTCATGCCGGAATTAACTTCTGAAAACCTGACAAAAGAAGTTCTGATGAAGCAGATTGAGTCTATTTATGATTTCAGTAGTTCGCCGCTCTGGATCAAGCACACGGTTGCTATGTATTTATCAGGGGAAACATTTGGGACCCCGCGCGCCAAAGCAGTTATAGCTGAGGTGAACAGCCAAATGTCTGAGGCACAGCTTGCAGACTGGAAAAAACGCCTAAAAGAGCTGGAAGGAAGCAAAATTACTGCCTCGGTATTAGATGACCAGTTATCAGCTGTATTAGGCACCTATACTGAATATTTTTCCATGAATGTAGATACTGAGCAAACATATCCTTTCGTTTTTAACGACGGACGCGATGTCTTCGTTGGAGAAGAGGCGATGAAGGATGTGGATATCATTTTACACGAAGGGAAAATACTATATACAGCCGATACATTGCTTCAAGGGTTAGGCTATACGACGTCTTTCGGGCCAAATGGCTACTATGTAAATAGTGAAACGCGTGTATTCCGTTTCCCAGGAGCTGAACATGGCTTCTATGTCTTTAATCAGCGCCGTTATAATACGGCAGCCTCGCCCCTTTCAGTCGTAGCGGGTCATTATTATATTGAAGAGGCTTGGCTGCAGCGCTTATTTTTAGTGGATTTACAGAAAGATGAGCAGTCAATCCGTATTACTACAACAGCACAACAATAGAAAGTTTGGTGAGATTATGCGTGTTGTAGCAGGAGAGCGTAAGGGGATGCCATTAAAGGCAATCGCCGGTACGACAACAAGACCTACAACAGATAAGGTGAAGGAATCTATTTTTAATATAATAGGTCCGTTTTTCGAAGGTGGAATTGCGCTCGATTTATTCGCCGGAAGCGGTGGACTGGGGATAGAGGCATTAAGCCGTGGAGCGGATAAAGCGATTTTCGTCGAAAAGGACGGAAAAGCATTCGCTACATTACAGGAAAATATTAAAAAATGCCGCTATGAAGATTATACGGAAAGCTTCCGTACAGATGCGGTACGAGCAGTGAAGGCACTGCTCAAACGGGACATACAAATAGACTTGTTGTTTGTTGACCCTCCGTATCATAAGAAGGATTACTATGATTTAGTGGAAACACTTGTACAAGGGGGAAAAATAACAGCAAATGCAACGATTGTCTGTGAGCACTCGACAGAAATACAGCTCCCTTCAAATTACGGTGCATTTGTCTGTACTCGACAAGAAACTTACGGTAGTACAATCGTCTCGATTTACCGTAGACAAGAGGAAGAGGGAGAAAGCGTTGTCTGAAAAAATTGCAGTAGTACCAGGAAGTTTTGATCCGATTACCAACGGACATTTAGACATTATTAAACGTGCAGCTGATGTATTTGATACAGTATATGTGGCTGTACTAAATAATTCATCGAAAAATCCTTTGTTTACGGTGGAGGAACGGATTGATCTAATCGATCAGGTAACAAAGCAGTTTACGAATATTCGGATTGAGAGCTCGTCCGGTCTGTTAATTGAATACGCTCAGGAAAAAAATGCGAAAGCAATCGTCCGCGGGTTGCGTGCTGTATCTGATTTTGAATATGAGATGCAGATTACATCAATGAACCGGGTACTTGATGAAAATATTGAAACATTTTTTATCATGACAAAAAATCAATATTCTTTCTTAAGTTCAAGCATTGTCAAGGAAGTAGCGAAATACGGTGGTAATGTAAGCGAATTGGTACCTAGCGTAGTAGAGCAGGCATTGAAGGGGAAGTTTGAGACACAATAAGCTCAAAAACTGCAGTAAGATGTTTGATAAGAAATGAAAAGGCTATCCAGCTGTAATTGCTGGATAGCTTTTTTTAGATAAAGATAAGGAAATATAGAAACGGAATAGCAATGGAATAAAAGAGACGCATCCATACATATGTCGAAAGAGGGATGGAAGCAGACTTTGCAATAACGGCTACCTGTAGATGGATACTCAAGCTTTGCATTGTTAAAAACAGGACGATAACCAGGCGTAATAACTCGCCGTCCATCAACGTATGAGCCTCATGAAGGCCATTTGTCATTTCAAGAGCCGCTGCTAGGAAAAGCAGCTGACCGGACGATAGAAAGGATTCGGCCAAATTAAAGAGTACTGTATAGATAGTGGAAAAGAAAATAATGGTAGAACCGACAACTAATACAGTAGGTACGCTTTCTTTAATGCTTGACGTAAAGGCATTTGATACGGCAGACGGAGACTTTGTTTTTTTCTTATAAACAGGCAGAAAAAAAAGTAATATCAATGAAAATACATGAAGTAGAATTAAATATCGCACACTAAAAGCTGTGTCGCCGAGCAGATCTTGTCCAACAAAACCGATGACAAATAGCGGGCTTGGACAGTGGCAGATACCGAGAAGGATGGAAGCTTGTCTTTCCGATAGCTCATCTCGTTCTTTTAATTGAGCAATGATTGAGGCACCCGTAGGAAAGCCGCCAAGTGCGCTTAATATGTATATTTTTAAATAGTTGAGACGACCGCTCAATGGCATCGGTGAAGTTAATTTCAAAAGCCAGCTTGTCAATATCAAATAGGCGAGTAAATAAGGAAATAAAGAATCCATGAAAAGTGCTACACCAATATCGGCACCTTCATGAGCTACTCCAGGGAAGAGGAGCAGCAGCACCAGCAGAAGAAAACAAACAATCAATTGGAAGGTTAAAATTATAAAAATCCGCTCTTTTCAATATTTTGTCATGTAAAGTATGAAGTGCTAAACTAATATATGCACATCAATGTTTTTATTGTGTCTAACAAGCAGGGGGTTCTCGAACAGTGAAAAATAATAAATTATCTTCTTTAATAGCAATTTTTATCGGTATTATTTTGGCTGGCTTCCTAGTGCTATACCCATTAGATCTTTATATTATGAAGCCTGGGCATGCGTATACTGTTTCGGAATACGTAAATGTACAAAATGGCGATCAGGATGATGAAGGATCATTTAGTTTGATGACGGTCTCTATGTCAAAGGCAACCCCGCTAACGTATATATATGCTAATTTCAAGGACTATTATGAACTCTTATCCATGAATCAAGTTCGTCAAGAGGAAGAAGATGATGAAGAGTATAATGTACGTCAATTAAAGTTAATGACAGATTCGCAATTTAATGCGCTGTATGTCGCTTTTTCACGTGCTGATTTGGAATATCAGGTCACGTTTAAAGGTGTATATGTCCTGAACATTATTACAGGAGGAGCGGCAGATGGTCTGTTGAAGGCTGGAGATGAAATTGTAGAGATAGATGGTGAACGCATTGAAAGCCAAAAAATGCTTGCGGAGCAAATCGAAGAAAAACGGGATGCAGGACAGAAAGAAATTGAACTTGTCATCAATCGTGATGATGAGCTGCTCACAAAAAATATTAAGCTAAAAGAAATTCCGGGAAGTGAAGGCAGAGTAGGTCTTGGAATTGTGTTTACAGAAAGTAAATCGATTAAAACGGATCCAAAAGTAAGTATCCAAACAGAAAGCATCGGTGGTCCTTCTGCAGGTCTTATGTTTACCCTTGAAGTGTTAAATCAGCTTTTAGAAGAAGATTTGACGAAAGGATATACAATTGCGGGAACAGGTGAGATGCTGGAAGACGGAACAGTTGGCCGAATTGGTGGTATTGAAAAGAAAGTAGTGGCTGCAGATAAGGCAGGCATGGAAATTTTCTTTGCTCCAGACGACGAGGTAACCGAAGAGATGCGGAGTAAGTACCCTGACTATACATCTAACTATGAAGCAGCCGCAAAAACCGCAAAAGAAATCGGTACGACTATGAAAATCGTACCGGTAAAGACGGTTGACGATGCAATCGAATATTTGGAGAAGTTAGAGCCGAAAAACTAAACACGAATAGGCGGGGTTTTGATATCCTCGTCTATTTTTTTGCTGCTGAACAATTGTACACCGAGCCCGTACATGGTCGTTGCCTGGATATCAATTGCCAGCATTTCATCCTTGATAGAAGCAACTCTGCTGATGAGAGGGAGTTCAAATTCCTTTTTGTTTATTGACAAGTAACGCTGTCCCGCTTCTGTCATTCCGAGTAAACGAATATAAGAGGGAGAGGTAAAGGCCTGCAACTGTGCTTTTGTACTCCCTGTATAAATATGGGAAAGCATGCGCTGCAACCTTGTCCATGTGTAGCGTTTAGATTTTAGGTTTGTCATAAATTCTTGGTATGTGTTACTTGTCTTAGCATGTTTAATGAGTGCATTTTCAAGTCCTTCCTGCACATCTGCATAGGCAGTCAACTGTTCAGGCGTATGGCGAAGAATGGCGTATTTTAAAAGCGGCCATAACTTCTCCCAACTCATAAATGCTCCATGAGTAGTCAGCCATTCATGAAGTAGCATATAAGAAGTTTGAGGAAGAAATTGCTCAACTTCCTGCCCCTCAGACAGGGCTTTCCGAATGCCGGTAGCACTGGCGATATGTTTAGTATGGTCTGCATCCTCGTGATAGCCAGCTTCGATGCGCTGAATCGTAACGGGCTGTATAGAGCTTTTTAATGAATGGGCAGCCTCTATATAGTGAAATCCCAAAATATTATTCGGTTGTGATAAATCAATGTAGTTGTCCGGGTAAACTTTTGTCAATTCTTCATACGCTTGATACAGTGCCTGAGGGTAGCTGACGCCTGTTTTCATGGCCTGTTGAATGGATTTATTATATTGCTGGCGATTTGATTCAATTAATAGAAAAGTGTTGAGAAAGGGCTTAATTGTCCCTTGCTCGCTTCCAAAAGCGAATGAGGAACATTTTATGGCATCGAGAAGCGTAATGGCGCCTCGCGCAAATTCACCTGCGAGAGCTGTACTATAAATATATGGCAGCTCAATAACGAGATCTACTCCACCTGCCAAGGCCATTTTTGTACGTGTCCATTTATCCACAAGGGCAGGCTCTCCACGCTGTAAAAACTGACCGCTCATGACGGCTACAGCTATTTCAGCCCCTGTTTGACGTTTTGCTTCTTGTACATGGTGGAAATGTCCATTATGAAAGGGATTATATTCTACTACAAGTCCGACTGCTTGCAAATCCATGCACCTCCCTGTAAAATTAAACTTTATGCAAAGCAATTATTCACCAGTCTATTTTACATGAATTTGGCGCGAATAATTAGAAAACATAAATTAATACTGATTATACGGGCGTTTTTTAGTAGTGACAAGAAATTATCTTGACATCTATTTTTGTTAGCTATATAATCAACATTGTTGTCTCGAGGTGATTAACGAATGAAATGGTCAATTCATCAATTATCGAAGTATCGCCAAAATGGGATGCCTATTGATGCAGAAGTGCAATTGGATGAAGTGATGAAGCGCAACAGCGACATTCGCGACATTTCACCCGTTCATGTAAAAGGGCTTTGTACTTTTGGTGCATCGCAAATGACTTGTCAATTTACGCTTGAAGCAACACTTACGCTTCCATGTGCACGCACATGGGAAGATGTTGAATATCCGATCAAAGTCGATACGGTTGAAATATTCAGCTGGATCGATGAAGATAAGCGCGGAGATGAAGGTGGCGACATCCATTATATAGATGGTGAAGTTATCGATCTGAAGCCAGTGCTGGAGGAATTAATTCTTCTGGAAATCCCGATGCAAGTATTCAAAGAGAATACCGAAGGACAAGTGCAAGGCGGGAAAGACTGGTCTTATTCAACGGATGAAGAAGTGTTGGCGAAACGTGAAGCTGACGAACCAAAATTGGATCCAAGACTGGCTGCTTTAGCTAAGTATTTTGATCAAACAGATGAATAGAGTATCTGTAAGGAGGTGCCATAATGGCTGTACCATTTAGAAGAACTTCTAAAACTGCAAAAAGAAAGCGTCGTACGCATTTCAAATTATCTGTACCTGGTATGGTAGCTTGCCCAAACTGTGGTGAAGCGAAACTTGCTCACCGTGTTTGCAAAGCTTGCGGACACTACAAAGGTAAAGAAGTAGTAGCAAAATAATTCAGTATTTTGCGCTTATAAAGGCGATATAAGAGGCCATGGCTCTTATATCGCCTTTTTATATGGACCAATAGGATGCTGGTCGCAAACTTATAGCTGCAGAAGTATTTGTGACGGGCAATCGCGGGACATATTCTTTTCTGGTTCGTGGCGTTTATGGAGTTTTTCCTTCCCTCTCCATTTTATTCTTTTCACCCTACTGCCTCTGTTAAATAATATAAAATCCCCGTTGCTCAAATATCGTGAATATTCGAATAGCTCTCTTGTCAAATGTTTTTAGGTCCGATACTATTAAAATAAGGTTTTATAGCAGGATAATATCGAAGGGGATGGCGTGGTGGCTTATTTAATCGACAAAAAAGATGGTATTTTGACATTTACAATTAACCGTGAAGAAAAGCGAAATGCAGTAAATGATGAAGTGATGGATGGGTTACAAGAAGTTATTACATATGTAAAAGAACATGATGATGTACGCTTCCTAGTTATAACGGGAGCGGGAGACAAATCTTTCTGCTCGGGCGGAGATCTTTCAGTTTTCCATGCGCTTGAGACAGAGGATCAGGCATTCGGTATGTTAAGTAAGATGGCAGACATTCTCTATGAGCTGGCAATACTTCGAGTTCCAACGATTGCCCTAATCAATGGAACGGCAGTAGGTGGAGGTTGCGAGATTGCCACAGCCTGCGACTTCCGTTTGATGGCTTCTCATGCAAAAGCAGGATTTATTCAAGGTACGCTAGCTATTACATCCGGCTGGGGAGGCGGTACATACTTGTTTGAACGGGGATTGCGTCATGACCGCGCTTTGAAAATGCTCGTTGATGCGAAACCATATGATGCGCAAACACTCTATGAGATTGGCTGGGCAATGCGGGTGTATTTTGAAGGTACGAAGGAAGAGGCGCTCAATGATTTTATTGAACATATGAGTAAAATTCATCCATCAGTTCATCAAGCCTATAAAGAGATTGAGCTGCGCAAATGGCGTGAACGTAATATGTATGAACGAGTGATGGAAGAGGTGCGCACATGCGCGAAACTTTGGGAAAGCGAAGCCCATCATGAGGCGGTTAATAGCTTTTTAACAAAATCAAAAAAATAGCCTGACTAGATGGATTGTCTCTAAAAAGAATAAGACAATCCATTTTTTTATTCTAATTTTAAGTGGCTTGCATATAGTAGTAAAAAATGCGAGGTGAACAAATTGGGAGAAAAAAGACGTAAAGATCAATGGACAACTGCCGATGATGAAAAACTAGCAGAAATTGTGATTGGGTTTGTCCAAAATGGAAAGACGCAATTAGAGGCATTTTCACATGCTGCAGAGGTGCTTGGAAGAACCAAACAGGCATGCGGCTTTAGATGGAATAAAACACTTCGGCTGCAATACGGCCATGTGCTGGATAATGTACGCAAGCGCCCGAAACAGATGATGCGCAGCCATTTAAAACTGGCATTGACTAATTTTGAAGAACTGACGGAAGCGTACAATTCACTTGATTTGAGATACCGGGAACTGCAGTCAGAGTATGACCGTGTCATTAAATGGCTGCATCAGGGAGCAAACTTTCTAAGTAGAGAACACGAGCATTTGAAATAAAAGGCGCATGTCTCGAAATTGAATGATTTTTCCTTTATAATAAACTGAGGTCTGTCATAATGACAGGCCTTTTCATACGTTTAGGAGGTGGGACGATGACCATTCAAATTATTGGCGGCGGGTCTGTCGGGTTATTATTAGCAAGCTTTTTTGCAGAGAAAGGATTTGCTGTTAATATAATTTCCACGCGTGCTGAGCAACGTGAAGGTATAGATACATATGGACTTATCCGGCAAGATAACAAAACAGAAAAACAGAAGTTTGCGGTAACGGCTAAAGACCGTATTGCAGAGGAAACAGATCTGCTTGTTATAGCGGTGAAGTATAATGGACTTACGCAGCTTTACCCGCTGCTTAGCGAATTGCCTGCGTCTATACCCCTGTTATTCGTACAAAATGGTTTGGCGCATTATGAAGAGGCGTTAAGCCTGCCTCAACATCATATAGCATTCGGCAGCGCCCAATTTGGAGCGCAGAGAGAAAATGATTATACTGTCATCCATAGAGGTATCGGAATGATGAAGCTGGCGATAGGTCGTGGTGATAGAGAAAAGTTTGCCTCAGTAATGGCATTGGATAGTGAAATAATGCCGGTCTCTTATGAAGAAGATGCAGAAAAAATGCTGCTGGAAAAAGCTCTATTAAACTGTTTTATTAATCCGTTGACTGCTATTTTAAAAGTGAAAAATGGAGAACTGCTGACAAATCAGCATGCCTATTCATTACTGGAAACATTATATGAGGAGCTGATGGCAGCCTTTCCGGATATGCGCGCCCAGTTTCCATTTGAGGGAGTGAAGAGGCTGTGCGAGAAAACAGCAGCAAATACATCATCTATGTTGGCGGATCGGTTGGCAGGACGCAAGACGGAAGTGGATACAATTGTAGGGGCCATTATAAAGAAGGCAGCAGTTAATGGACGGCAGCTTCCAACTTTACATACATTATACGAATTGATCAAAGCGGCAGAACAATTAGAGAGTGGTGATAAGGTGTGAAAACATTCATTGAAATAGTGGGTGGTGTAATTCTTATTTGCCCGCTGATTGTCCTAATATTGACTTATATGATCTGTAGAAAAATGCGTATAAAGAAAATGTATGCTGTCGGGTTCGCGGCCGATATCACTACCTTTATTCTCTTTTTCTCGGTGCCTCTTGCTTTTAAAAGTATTTGGGAAGTGCCGTTTTCTTTATATATTATCAGTATTGCATTGCTGATTGCCCTTGGGCTGACATTTATTGATTGGCGTACTAAGAAGGAAATTGATGTCCCGATTTTACTGAAAAAGATATGGCGCATTTATTTTATTTTGTTGAGCATTTTATATATAAGTGCGTGGCTGATAGGTCTTTCGGTGAACATTGTGGAATATCTTAAGAGTGCTTAGAGCAAAAAATTTTTCGTGGGCGCATAAAACAGATACAATAATACATATTCGAAAGTGAAAATATACTACCATAGTAAACAAAACCGTTATACGATAGAACTACATAGTCAGGTTAGAAAGTAGAGGCGTTTATTTCATGAAGCTGGAGCAAATTTCAATACCAGTGCATAATAGAGTGTTGGCAGATTACTGGAAGGGAAATGCTGATATTCATTCTTTTTTTACGTATCCTTATGAGCAGGAGTCGTTTGTAAAACGTGCAAAATCAGTGCAGAAGCGAGAGTATAAGCGAGAGTCCCTAGTGCAGGTGATACGAACTTATATGGAGCGTTTTGGTGTATCTGAACAGACGGCTAAGCATTTGGAAGAGTTAGAAGCGGGTGCTCTGGCAATTGTCGGAGGGCAGCAGGCAGGTGTGTTTACTGGGCCGCTATACTCTGTCTATAAAGCAATAACGGTTATTTTACTTGCAAATGAACAGCGCCAAGCATTAGGGACGCCGGTAGTGCCGGTTTTCTGGATTGCGGGAGAAGATCATGACCTAGATGAAATTAACCATACATTTACGATCGTCAATGGCAGTGTAAAAAAACGCAGCTACAGTAAACGCTCTAATAAAAAGACAATGGCCTCCACTACGTCCATTGATCATGATGCCCTAGAACAATTAATTCAGACGGTATTTAAAGATTACGGAGAAACCAGCTATACGGAAGCGCTGCTGAAGGAAGTGCTGGAAGCGAGCCGGGTGAGTGAGACATTTACGGATTTCTTCACCGGATTAATGAATCGCCTATTTGCCAATTATGGTTTACTGATGATTGATGCAGCATACGGTCCATTCCGCCAATTTGAAAGTGAGTATTTTGAACGGTTAATTGAACATAGTGAAGAAATTGCCCGGGCTGTATCCATCCAAGAAAAAGCTTTAGAAAAAGCGGGCTACGGAAAGCCAATCGAAGCAGCGGAGAATAACGCCAACCTCTTCTTCGTAAAAGAGGGAGAACGCTTCTTGCTGGAGCGAAAAGAGGGAGAGTTTATCAATGTATCCGCCCCTGTAAGGCTTACAAAGGAAGAGCTATTGCAGACGGCAAGGCGCTCACCTGAAAAGTTGAGCAACAATGTAGTGACCCGTCCGTTAATGCAGGAAATGACATTGCCTGTACTGGCCTTTGTAGGAGGGCCCGGAGAGCTTGCGTATTGGGCAACATTAAAGCCGGCTTTTGGTATATTGGATTTGGAAATGCCGATTTTCGCACCGCGTCTCAATGTTTCGATAGCGACTCGGAAAATTCAGCCGTTATTGGAACGCCATCAATTGATGTTTGAGGATGTTCTAGAAGGAAAGGCAGAGACGAAAAAAGAACAATTTATTGCTGATATTCAAGACAAAGAGGCACTCGCTCAGATGGACGCGATGCAAGAATCACTTTTCATGCAATATGAAGTTCTTTCTGCTCATCTTCTTCAAAATGACTTCAAGCTAGAGCAGATTCTTGAAAAAAACAAAGCTTTCCATCACAAACAGTTAGCTTATCTGAAAGAAAAAATTAAAGAACAAACATCACAAAAGCACAGTACGATCATTCGTCAATTTGAAATGATCAATGCCGAGTTTCTCCCGAACGGTGCTTTGCAGGAGCGGGTCTATAACCCATATCAATATTTAAATCAATATGGCCCTACATTTGTAGATGAATTATTGAAGCTGCCATTGGTAGTGGGGCCCCAGCATTTTTTAGTAAAATATTAGTAGGAAGAAGTCGTCTCTAACCCGAGTCGACTTCTTTTTTTATGACTATTTTATTATTACCGAGTAAAGGAATAAGGACAAAACTCCTAAATCCCTTTAATGACGCGGTAAAAGCGGGATTTTAGTGGTAGAAAGTGGGGCGATGTGGTACATTATTATCTAAAGTGGGGTGAGTAGCATGTTCATGGGAGAATATCAGCATTCCGTTGATACCAAGGGACGGCTCATCATACCGGCGAAATTTCGAGAGCGTCTAACTGATACTTTCGTAATTACACGCGGGCTTGATAACTGTCTTTTCGGCTACCCTATGGATGAATGGCGAAAACTCGAGGAAAAATTAAAAGGACTTTCGACGACGAAAAAAGATACACGTGCATTTGTACGATTCTTCTTTTCAGGAGCAACTGAAGTAGAAATAGACAAGCAGGGTCGCATAAATCTTCCAAGCATACTCCTTTCACATGCAAATATTACTAAGGAATGTGTAATTATCGGGGTGGCGACAAGGATAGAAATATGGGCGAAGGAAGCTTGGGAAGATTACTTTAAGGAATCTGAAGAATCCTTTAATGAAATTGCAGAAAATATGATAGGGTTTGATTTTTAATAGAGCCCAAAGGAGTAAGTTTTATGTTTGATCATACAACCGTGTTATTAAGGGAAACCGTTGATGGGTTAAACATCCATCCGGACGGCATTTATGTCGACTGCACATTAGGTGGGGCAGGACATAGTGAGTATTTAGTAAAGCAGCTATCCTCAAAAGGACGCCTGATTTGCTTTGATCAAGACACTGTTGCGATCCAAAATGCGAAAGTCCGCCTGGCAGATTATCTGGATCGTGTGACATTTGTACATTCCAATTTTCGATATATAAAAGAAGAGCTATATAAACTAGGGATAGAGAGCGTAGACGGGATTTTATATGACCTTGGGGTTTCTTCCCCTCAGTTAGACACACCCGAGCGCGGGTTTAGTTATCACCATGACGCACCATTGGACATGCGTATGGACCAGACAGCTGAGCTGACGGCATTTCATGTGGTGAATGAATGGGCATATGAAGATTTGGTCCGCATTTTCTTCCGTTACGGAGAAGAAAAATTTTCAAAGCAGGTGGCCCGTAAAATAGAAGAGGCACGTAAAAAAACGTCTATTGAAACAACTGGGCAATTAGTAGATTTGATTAAAGAAGGCATACCAGCAGCTGCGCGCCGTAAAGGTGGACATCCCGCAAAACGCATATTCCAGGCGATTCGTATTGCAGTAAATGATGAGCTTGGAGCGGCGGAAGATTCACTGGTAGATGCGATTGATTTATTGAAGGTTGGCGGACGCATTAGTGTCATTACCTTCCATTCACTAGAAGATCGTTTATGTAAAACATTATTTAAGGAAGCGTCGTCTATTCCGGATCTTCCTCCTGGTTTACCTATCATTCCAGAAGATATGAAGCCAACATTAAAGTTGATTACAAGAAAACCGATTTTACCGTCAGATGAGGAGTTAGAAGAGAACAATCGTTCACGCTCAGCAAAATTAAGAATCGCTGAAAAAATAAACGATAAAGGACGTGTTTAAATGGCAGTTCGAGTTAGACAACAATCATATATCCCGCAACCGCCAATGCCGGAACAGCCGCAGCATCAACCGTCACCTCAGAAACAGAAAAAAGCTGGCAGACAGCCGCTGATTACCGGGAAGGAAAAAGTACTATATATAACATTTATCATGGCCGTTGCTTTATTTGCAGTCTCACTATTACATACACAGGGACAAATCCAAACAACGACAATGGAAGTTCAAAAAATAGAATCAGAAGTACAAGAAATAGCGAAACAAAACGAAGACTTAAAGGTGCAAGTAAGTGAATTATCAACATATGAGCGCATTTGGGAGAAGGCGAAAGAGCTGGGCCTGACATTGAATGAAAAAAATGTAAAGGTTGTGCCAGGCGAATGAAGAAGCTCAAGTTTCGTTTTCAAATAGGAGCCTTTCTAATGTTTTTACTATATGGAGGGCTCTTTTTCCTATTGTTTTGGCGATTCTTCTATATTCAATCAAGCGGGGAAATGCATGGGTATAATTTGCAGGCTGAAGCAGCTAACAAATATTCACGAGAAACTGTCTTGTCAGCGAACAGGGGCCGCATATTAGATCGCAGCGAAAATGTGATTGCAGAGGATACGATGAGCTACCGGTTAGTGGCAATTGTCCGTGAATCGGCTACTGAGAATCCTAAAAATCCTCGGCACGTTGTAGACGCGAGAGAAACAGCCCGTGTTTTAGCCCAATATATTAATTGGGACGAAGAGAAAATTTATGAACAGCTAACATCAAAAAAAGATCGGTATCAAGTAGAGTTTGGTGCTGCCGGCCGCAGCCTCAGTCATGAAGTGAAAGAAGCAATCGAGGAACATGAGCTCCCAGGGATTGTCTTTGTGAATGATAAAAAGAGGTATTATCCAAATGGCTCCTTTGCCTCTCATCTCATTGGGTATGCAGTAAAGGAAGAACAAGAGGATGGATCTTTTAAAACGGTAGGTCGTATGGGCCTTGAGTCCATATATGACAAAGAATTAACAGGCCAGGACGGCAAGGTTGCTTATGACAGTGATGTCTTTGGCTATTTGCTGCCGAGCACCGAAAAAATGGTGGAACCTGCAAAGGACGGAAGCGACATTTATTTGACGCTTGATAAGACAATCCAGAACTTTTTAGAAGATGCCATGAAACGTGTAGAGGAAGAATACAATCCAGAGTCAATGACCGCAGTAGTAGCAGATCCAAAGACAGGGGAAATTTTAGCAATGTCACAGCGCCCTACGTTTGATCCTGATACAAGGGAAGGATTAGAAAGCAGCTGGCTAAATGCAGTTGTGGAAGACGTAATAGAGCCTGGTTCTACGATGAAGACATTTACCCTCGCTGCAGCAATCGACTCGGGCAATTGGCATCCAAATGCTAAATACCAATCTGGAAAGTATAAAATATATGACCGTATAATTCGTGACGCAAATGATGGAAGAGGCTGGGGGGAAATCACTTATTTAGAAGGAATTCAGCACTCATCTAATACGGCGATGGCCTATCAGTTGAAAATCATGGGCAGCGATACATTTATCGAATACTTAGATCGTTTCGGTTTTGGTGAAAAAACCGGTATCAATCTGCCAAATGAAGCAACAGGCACTATTTTGAAAAAAAATCCGGTCGATCTCGTGACAACGGCGTTTGGACAAGGCTCAACCGTCACTCCTCTTCAATTAATCCAGGGGATGACAGCTATTGCAAACGACGGGAAGATGATGCAGCCGTATGTCATCGATAAAATTGTCGACCCGAATACAGGGAAAGTACTGCTGGATGAAGAGCCGAAAGTAAAAGGGGAGCCTGTAACAGCCGATACCGCCAAGCAGGTTCGTGAGATTTTGGCTTCTACCGTAACGGCTGAGGCTGGGACAGCCAAACGTTACCAGATTGATGGCTATGAGGTAGCCGGGAAGACGGGTACTGCCCAAATTCCAAAAGAGACTGGCTCCGGCTATTACTGGGGCGACCACCAATATATTTATTCTTTCCTAGGTATGGTACCGGCGGATGACCCGCAGCTTATTATGTATGTAGCGGTGAAAAAGCCGAAGATGAGCGATACGATTTCAGGGTCAGAACCGGTATCCGAAGTATTTAACTCCGTCATGGAAAACAGCTTGAAATATTTAAACATCAATCCTAATAATACCGCAGAGGTAGAAATGGAAAAAGTAGGCGAGCTAGTAGGCGGTCAGGCAGAATCGGCCCAGGTGGAACTGACGAATGATGGATTTACGCCGATTGTTATTGGCGAAGGCGGGACAATCACCGAGCAGTATCCCAAAAAAGGTACGCCGCTATCAAAAGGAAGCATCGTGTTTTTAAAAACCGATGGAACTGTTACCCTTCCATCATTTACAGGCTGGTCATTACGAAATATGCTCGTATATAAAACGATGTCTGGTTTACCGCTTGAGATTGTTGGAGAAGGCTATGTCTATAGCCAAAGCGCCTCACCTAATACGCCGATTGGAGATTCTTCGCCGATTGTCGTAAAACTAAGAACACCGGAGGAAAGCTTCCAGACAGTAGAAACAAATGAAGGTGATGAAGAGCTGCCGCAGGATTAATTTGAATCTATGTAACGTGAATAACTTGGCAAGTAGAATACACGCTCCATTTATAACATAGGCTGATATTAAAAACGGAGCGTGTTGTCAAATGAAATGGATTTTTAAACAAGCCCAAGGGCGTTTAAAAATCATTATTATTTGTTTTGTATTGTATGGTCTTGCGATAATGATCAGATTATTTTATGTACAGATTGTTCAACATGAAGAATTAACAGAATTGGCAAAGGCCAATTGGGATAGGGAAATTCCGTTTCAGGAAGAGAGAGGGGATATTACCGATCGTCATGGCGAAGCAATTGTGACAAATAAACTGGCTCCGACACTTTATTTTATGAAGGCCCAAAATGAAAATGTCGAGGAGGTCGCGGACCAGTTATGGTCAGTCTTGCAGACAGATCGGGAAAAACTGCTGGAAAAGCTGTCAAAGCGTGCGTATTTAACGAAGCTTGCGCCTGAAGGAAAAAATATTACGGCAGAGCAAGCAGAAAAAGTACAGCAGATGCAGATTGATGGTCTATACAGTGGAGTGGATTATGTGCGCCATTATCCATATGGTACATTATTGTCCCGTTTGCTAGGGTTTACAGGCTACGATTCACAAGGACTAGCAGGCATTGAGTATGAATATAATGATGTATTGACCGGCGACGCTTCTGCTATTCGTCTGTTTACAGACGCTAAAGGAAATGCAATGAGGCAAACGCCTGATGAATGGCGTCAGGGAGAAGGGGGATCCACAATCGAGTTGACAGTGGATATTAAACTGCAGCAGGTTGTGGAGCGTGAGTTAGCACAGGCGATGGAAAAGTATAATGCAGAGCAAGCATTAGCCCTCGCGATGAATCCTAAAACAGGTGAAATTTTAGCCATCTCCTCCTATCCAACATATGATCCTACTGACTATCAAAAGGTAGATCAATCTATTTACAACCGAAACTTGCCAGTCTTTATGACATTTGAGCCTGGATCGACATTCAAGATTATCACGTTGAGTGCAGCAATCGAGGAAGACGTAGTTGATTTAGAGAATGAAAGCTTTCATGACCAAGGTTTTACAATGGTTGAGGGGGCCCGGCTGCGATGCTGGAAGCGTGAGGGGCATGGCCACCAGACATTTTTAGAAGTTGTAGAGAACTCCTGTAACCCGGGCTTCATTGAAATGGGAAATCGAATCGGCTCTGATAAGCTGCTTGACTACATTCATAAATTTGGATTCGGGGAAAAAACAGGCTCTAACCTTGCAGGAGAAGCAAGCGGTATTCTTTTTTCTAAGGAAGGTTTTGGTCCGGTAGAAAGTGCGACCACCGCCTTTGGGCAAGGGGTGTCAGTAACACCGATCCAGCAGGTACAAGCGGTGGCAGCTGCCATTAATGGAGGAACCTTATATACCCCTTATATTATCTCGAGGGTAGTTGGGTCCAACGGAAAAGTGCTGGTGGACAATAAGCCGGCAGCTAAGCGTCAGGTCATTAGTGAAGAAACATCGAAAAAAGTAAGAGAGGCATTGGAATCGGTTGTCGCGAATGGTTCCGGTAAACGTGCATACCGCGATGGACTAAGAATCGGCGGTAAGACAGGAACAGCTCAAAAGGTAGAAAATGGTCGTTACAAAGACGGCGAATATATAGTATCATTTATCGGGTTTGCACCGGCCAACGATCCAGAGCTGCTTGTGTATGTGGCAGTCGATTCACCGAAAGCCCAAACATCGATATTTGGCAGTACCGTTACGGCGCCGATTGTCGGACAGATTATTGAAGAAGGAGCCTCCATTTTAGATTTGCCATACTCCTCTGATCAACTTCCGAAAAAATACGCGTGGGGAGATGAAATTACAGAGGCTATGCCGGATTTTATCGGGCAGAAAAGAGAAGAAATGATGGAGCAACAATACACTTATAGAATAGAATGGCATGGTGAGGGTGAGAAGATCATCGACCAATTGCCTGTAGCAGGAAAACAGATCGGGCAAGATGAAATCATTCACCTGTATTTAGGGAACTAATCCTTTCAAAATGACAGTAAAACAACTATTATAGTGAAGGATGTTTATACATTTAATAGGACAGTTTAAAGGAGATTTTTTATGACATTGGCAACAACGGTGACGATTTTAGCTGCATCATTCATCCTGACCGTTATTTTGGCGCCGGCCGGCATTCCGATGCTGCGTCGTTTAAAGTTTGGTCAGAGTATTCGTGAGGAAGGTCCGCAGTCACATATGAAGAAGGCTGGAACACCTACAATGGGAGGTATTCTTTTCTTACTATCCATTATTGTGACGACGATTATCTGCGGACTTTTATTTGATGTATTTACTACACAGACAGTTGTTTTACTACTTGTTTTTGTAGGGTTCGGCATCATCGGATTTTTGGATGACGGTATCAAGGTTATTTTTAAACGCAATCTAGGACTGACGTCATTACAAAAGTTAATCGGACAAATCGTCATTGCAATAGCGGCATTTTTATTACTACGTTTAGGGACATTTGATACGGCGATTGCCATTCCATTTACAGAATGGCAGTTTGATCTAGGTGTGTTGTACATCGGCTTCCTAATTTTTTGGCTTGTCGGCTTCTCTAATGCAGTGAATCTGACAGATGGGTTGGACGGTCTAGTTGCAGGAACAGCTTCTATCGCATTTGCGGCTTTTGGTGTGCTGGCTCTATTCAATGAGCAGGCAGATATCGCTTTATTTGCCTTTGCTGTAACAGGGGCCCTTCTTGGTTTCCTGATTTTTAATGCTAATCCGGCAAAAGTCTTTATGGGAGATACAGGCTCTCTTGCATTAGGGGGGGCACTGGCAATGCTGTCTGTGCTAGTAAAGCAGGAGCTTCTATTACTGTTGATTGGTCTTGTGTTTGTAATCGAGACACTTTCAGTAATTTTACAGGTAGGCAGCTTTAAGCTTCGAAAAAAACGGATATTTAAAATGAGCCCGATTCATCACCATTTTGAACTTTCAGGATGGTCTGAATGGAAAGTTGTCCTTGTATTTTGGTCTACGGGTCTCATTATGGCATTAATTGCAGTCTTATCGGAGGCGTTATTATGAGGGAATATACAGCATTACAACATAAAAAAGTATTGGTATTAGGTCTGGCAAAAAGTGGAGTTGCCGCTGCAGAGCTTCTCCATGAGCTTGGAGCATTCGTGACGGTAAATGATGCAAAACCTTTTGATGCCAATCCAGAAGCACAGGATCTGTTAACAAAAGGCATCACAGTCATCTGTGGTCGACATCCTGAAGATTTGTTAGATGAGGGCTTTGAGCTGGTTGTGAAGAATCCGGGTATTCCATATAGCAACCCGATCATTAGCGATGCTCTTCATCGTGAAATTCCAGTAATTACTGAAATGGAACTTGCCTATCTAGTTAGTGAGGCACCGTTTATCGGTATTACCGGAACAAATGGTAAAACAACAACAACTACATTGATTTTCGAAATGCTTGCTGCGGGTAATCGCAATCCGTTAATTGCGGGTAATATCGGAACAGTGGCTTGTAGGGTAGCAAAGGAAGCTGCTCCCGATCAGGTGATCGTAACGGAGTTATCTTCATTCCAATTAATGGGTACACGCGAATTTAAGCCGCGTATTGCTATTTTGACAAACCTATATGATGCGCATTTGGATTATCATGGTACGTTTGAAGCGTATGCAAACGCAAAATTTGGCGTAACACGTAATCAAACGGAAGAAGATTATTTCATCTATAATAATGACCAGGAAGTTGTTCGTAGCTATGCAGAAAAGTCCAAGGCACAAAAAGTTCCGTTTACAACAAATGGCCGGGCTGAGATAGGCATCAGTGCAGATACGCAAGCTATCTATTGGCAAGGTGAGCGTATTTTGAACCGGGATGAAATTGCTCTTCCAGGTACGCATAATCTTGAAAACATTTTATGTGCTGTTGCCGCATGTTTATTGTCTGGCTGTGAGTTAAAAGCTATAAAAGAAGTGCTTGCTACATTTGCTGGCGTCCGGCACCGTTCTCAATTTGTACGGGAATGGAAAGGACGCAAGATATACAATGATTCGAAGGCGACGAACTGCCTGGCGACAAAGAGTGCCCTTGAAGCATTCGACAAGCCAATCGTTCTATTGGCGGGCGGATTAGACAGAGGTCATTCGCTTGAAGAGCTGCGCGAAGCGATGGTGAATGTGAAAGCAGTGGTAGCATTTGGTGAAACTGGATCACGTTTCATAGATTTCGCGAAGTCATGCGGGGTAAAAGAAACAGTGGCTGCTACGAATGTAGAAGATGCCGTTGTGTATGCGGCAAAGCTTTCGGCAGAAGGTGATATCATTTTACTATCGCCTGCATGTGCGAGCTGGGATCAATACGATAGTTTCGAAATTCGAGGCGATGTGTTTATTGATTGTGCTATGAAGTTGTCTTAATACGGTAGGAAAGGATTTTTTCGCTGATCATATATAGACGGTTATTTGTAGGGAGTGCTTTATTGCTTAGCTGTATAGGCATAGTCTTTATTTATTCAGCGAGCGCCTATTGGAGTCAAGTACATTATGCAGGACAGATGCCTTTTTATATGAAGCAATTAATGTACCTTATAGTGGCACTGTTATGTTTTACATTTGTCAGCAGAAATAAATGGCTGCTCCACGAGAGATGGTGGCGATTGTTTTACATCATTTCAATTGTTTTGTTAATTGCCGTACTAATTCCTGGAATTGGTGTCTGGCGTAACGGTTCACGAAGCTGGCTTGGAATAGGGCCATTAACATTCCAGCCAGCCGAATTCGTGAAAATAACGACACTTGTCTATTTAAGCGCCGTATTAGCGAAATGGAAGCGCGGAGAACGGGTAATTAAGTTTAAACATTTCGTTATTCTCCTGCTGCCAATTGGGCTGATTATGATGCAGCCTGATTTTGGTTCAGCCTTCATTTTAATTGTGGCAGCCTTTATTTTGTTTTTTATTGCAAACTATCCGTTAAGATTTTATGGACTTTGTATTATGCTGGGAATCGCTGGATTGGCAGGGTTAATTATCTCAGCACCATATCGACTTGCCCGGATTCAGGCTTTTCTTGATCCATGGCAAGATCAATTAGGTAAAGGCTTTCAGGCAGTACAATCATTACTTGCAATTGGCCCAGCCGGATTATTTGGACATGGCTTCCTAAAAAGTAGACAAAAGTACTTATATTTACCAGAACCGCAGAATGATTTTATTTTTTCTATCATACTAGAAGAAACAGGGTTTATCGGGGGGCTTTGTATTGTATGTATTTTTGCGTGCTTTTTATATAGCGGCTATAAGCTGGCTACGCGCGCCATCTATGCTCGATATTTTTATATTACGAGTGCACTAGTTTCTATGATTGCTGTACAGGCTGCCCTAAATATCGGGGTCGTCATCGGACTTTTGCCCGTGACAGGGGTCACGCTGCCGTTCATCAGCTACGGGGGGACATCTCTCGTTATACTATGGTTGACAGTCGGCATTATCTATTTATTTGGAGCTACTACAGAAGGAGAGGAGGAAGCAGCGTGGAGAAAGTAATCGATTTAGAAGACCGCATACCCACATTTCGGAAAAAGCGACGTAGAAGAACGAATTTCAAATTTATATTATTGACAGCACTATTTCTTTTTCTATTGCTCGCGCTCCTCTACTTCCAGTCCCCGTATAGCGAGATAAAAAAAATCGATATTACGGGTGCTGAACTTGTAGACAGTACATACTATGAAGAGGTGTCTGGTCTGCGTGTTGGAGGTTCAATGTGGAGCATCGATAGTGATGCTATCAGCAAACAGTTAGAGGAACTGGATTGGGTAAAGTCGGTGGAAATCGAGCGTAAGTGGCTTAGCACCGTTACGATTAAAGTGAAAGAATGGCAGAAGGTTGCTTACTTGGCAGAAGATCATAGCTTTTATCCAATGCTTGAAAATGGAGTTCTTTTTGAAGAAGCAGAGGAATTATTGCCAATCGATGCACCTGTCTTTCAAGAATTTGAGGATAAGAAAATACGTAAAAGACTATTAAAAGAGCTGGCAAAGCTAAATCCCGAGGTAGTCGCTCTTATTTCTCAAATAAATGCGACGCCTTCTGCAGCTGACCCTTATGCCATCACATTGTTTATGAATGATGGCTATGAGGTACGGGCAGAGATTACATCGCTTGCTGATAAGCTGAATTACTATCCTGCTATCATCGCACAAATTGAAAGCGAGGAGCAGTATGGGAAGGGGATTATCGATATCGAGGTAGGACTTTCTTACAAACCTTATTCAAAAGAATATGAAGCCATCAACATTGAAGAAGCTATGGAGGAACAGGAAGTGAGCGAGGATGAAGAATAATCCTCAAAAAAGCGGGTTATGGAGCCGAAAATATTTTGTTATTCTGACTGTCTGTATTATAACGGGCTTTATAATAGGCTATTCCTACAACTTGTCAAAGGATAACCGGCAGATTACCTCAAGTCCAACATTATATACACAGCAGCAGGATGCATATCGGGAAGAGCTGATTGAACAGCAGGAAAGAAATAAGGAGCTCGCTGAGGAATTGGATGAAATATTGGAGACAATTCGAAAGTATGAAAAAGAATATACAACAAACGAAGAACGTTATGATGAGTTAGTAGAAGAGGCGGAGCGTCTACGTATTTTGATGGGAGAGCTTCCTGTTACAGGTAAAGGAATTTCTGTCACTTTACGAGATGATGATTATACAGGGGTGACGAATCCAAATGATTATATTGTCCATGAAAGCCATGTTTTTAATGTCATTAATGAATTGAAAATTTCCGGAGCTGAAGCAATTGCCATTAATGGGCAGCGCTTAAAGACAAATTCCTACATCAGCTGTAATGGTCCTGTCATCACCATTGACGGGAACCAATATCCCGCGCCCTTTGTCATAGAAGCAGTGGGCGATCAAAATGGATTAATTGGTGCCCTGGAAATTGGCGGCGGCGTATTCGATCAATTATTGAATGATAATATAGTCGTTACAGTAGAGAAGAAAGAACAAATTGTGATGCCATCCATTACGAAGGGGAACCTGTAGGGGGTAAACATATGACGAAAAAGACAACCATTCATATTACCGTTATATCGTTTATCATCGGTTTCATGCTTGCTGTTCAGTATAATACGGTGCAAAGCCCGAAGAAGGTTGAAACGACGGACATATGGGAAATCCGGCAAGACCTCTCGGATGAAAAAATCCGGCATTCAGAACTGCTGACGCAAATCCGCCAGGCACAGGAAACAATCCGCCAGTATGAGGATGAAGAGCTGGATAACCCTGAAGCAATTTTGGCACGGACTGTCGATCAATTACAGGCTTCTGCGGGGATAAAGGAAATCAGTGGACCAGGGCTTGTAATGAATATTGCGCCGTCTCAGGAATTAATGGAATTTGGATATCAAGTGGAGGAAATTTCACCACAGTTATTAATTCGTCTCGTCAACGAAATTTACCGTTATAAAGGTCATTACCTTGAAATTGGAGGCCAGCGACTTGTCCATTCTTCTGCCATCCGCGATATAAATGGCAAGACAACAGTTAATGGTACGCCAATAGGCAAAGTTGATGTTGAAATAAAGGTAGTGACTGACACGGAGGAAGAAGCATCGAAACTGTACAATTATTTATTGGCTTCCTCTTTCATGGACGAGTTCTTCATCGACAATATGCTGCTGACAGTGGAAGCTCCACAGCCTTCTATTACAGTAGATGCGACAGACTTGGAAATTAGAAGTACTTATTTGACAGAATACAAAGGAGATTAGCTTATGTGGTTACCACTGCTGGGATTAATTTTGGGGATTGCACTCGGTGTCCTTACAGATATCGAAATACCCTCCGTCTATGAAAACTATCTCTCCATCGCGGTGCTGGCTGCCCTGGATACAATGTTTGGCGGTATCCGTGCCCAATTGCAGCAAGTATACGATGACAAAGTGTTCATCACTGGCTTCTTCTTCAATATTGCGCTTGCAGCAGGGCTCGCCTTCCTCGGTGTTCATATCGGTGTGGATCTCTATTTAGCAGCAATTTTTGCGTTTGGTGTCCGCCTTTTTCAGAACATAGCCGTCATCCGCAGGATACTAATTACAAGATGGGAAGAATATAGAATAAAAAAGCGTGAAAATTCATCAGAGTCACGTTAAAATTTGATTACAATAGGTAATTTACTTAGACATTGATTAGATTTTACAATAGAATGAAAAAAAGGAGCATTTAAAGGAGGTGCAACGAGTTGAATCATCAAGATATTTATATTTCTTTAGATATTGGTTCATCTTCTATTAAAGTACTAATAGGTGAAATGAGTGACAGCCAGTTACATGTAATTGGGGTCGGACAAGTAAAATCAAATGGCATTCGTAGAGGTGCAATTGTAGATATAGATGCCACAGTTCAATCAATTAAGAAAGCGGTTGAACAGGCTGAAAGAATGACAGGTTTAAAGATTGAGGAAGTAGTACTCGGGGTACCGGCAAATCAAACCGTATTACAGCCTGTAAAAGGTGTGGTTGCTGTAAACGGGGACGGAAGAGAAATTTCGGATGACGACCTGGCGCGTGTGTTAGATTCAGCTGAAAGCATCGCAACGCCGCCGGAGAAAGAAATTGTTAATCTATTGCCGAGACGATACACTGTGGACTTGCTATCTGAAATCAAGGACCCGCGCGGCATGATTGGTACGCGGCTAGAGGTGGATGCAACCCTCATCATGACATCGAAAACATTGTTGCACAATGTTCTGCGGTGTGTAGAGCGTGCCGGATTAAGCGTGCGTGAAATCTATCTACAGCCTTTAGCTGCAGGTTATTATGCTTTAACAGAAGATGAAAGAAATCAAGGTACTGCCTATATTGATTTGGGCGGTGGTTCAACAACAGTTGCCGTTTTTGAAGATGGATTGTTAACGCATACAGGGATTGTTGGTATGGGCGGCGATCAAATCACCAAAGATTTATCGATTGTATTGGAGACGTCTACAGAACAGGCAGAGAAGATTAAGAAGCAATATGGCCATGCATTTTTAGATGATGCCTCTGATGACCAGCTGTTTGAAGTTCAGATAGATGGGACAAGCGCAACACAGCAATTTAGCCAGCGCTATATTGCAGAAATCATTGGAGCTCGTGTGGAAGAAATTTTTGAATATGTGTTAGATGAGCTGTCCCGGCTTGGTGTTCGTGATTTACCTGGAGGAATTGTTCTGACAGGTGGAGTTGCGGGACTTGAAGGGATTGGACAAGTTGCTCGTCAAGTCATGCAGCTTCGAGTGCGTATACATACACCAGACTATATTGGTGTTCGTGATCCTGGATTCACAACGACAGTAGGACTAATTCGTTACGCGCATTCAGATGATGAATTTTATGGTAGGAGCTCAGAAATGCAGACTGTTTCTGGATCCATACAACCAACTCCTCCCAAAAACAAGTCTAATGCAACTGAGAAGAAAGTCGATCATGGAAATAAGACGACTATTATGGATAAGGCAAAAAAATTCTTTAACAACTTTTTCGAGTAACGATAAAGCTATGAAGCAGGAGGAGACAAAATGTTAGAGTTTGATACTAGTATAGATCAAGGAGCAGTCATTAAAGTAATTGGTGTAGGCGGTGGAGGAAACAATGCCGTCAACCGTATGATTGAACACGGCGTGCAAGGCGTCGATTTCATTGCTGTTAATACAGATGCCCAGGCATTGGAACAGTCCAAAGCCTCTTATAAACTTCAAATCGGCGGAAAGTTAACACGCGGACTTGGAGCAGGAGCTAATCCTGAAGTAGGAAAGAAAGCGGCAGAAGAGAGCCGTGAGCAGCTAGAGGAAGTATTGCGCGGTGCGGATATGATATTCGTGACAGCAGGGATGGGCGGAGGTACTGGTACAGGTGCTGCACCGGTAATTGCTCAAATTTCACGCGATTTAGGCGCTCTTACAGTGGGTGTAGTAACTCGTCCATTTACATTTGAGGGTCGCAAGCGCCAAACACAAGCAATTGGCGGTATCTCAAATTTAAAAGAAGCAGTAGATACGCTGATTGTCATCCCGAATGATAAATTGCTGCAAATCGTTGATAAATCAACACCGATGCTTGAGGCATTCCGTGAAGCGGATAACGTGCTTCGTCAAGGTGTACAAGGTATCTCTGACTTAATTGCAACACCTGGATTAATCAACCTTGACTTTGCAGACGTAAAAACAATCATGTCAGATAAAGGCTCTGCCTTGATGGGGATTGGTATTGCTACAGGGGAAAACCGCGCGACTGAAGCAGCGAAAAAGGCAATTTCAAGTCCGCTGCTGGAAACGTCTATTGACGGTGCAAAAGGTGTCATTATGAACATTACAGGTGGAATGAACCTATCCCTTTATGAAGTACAGGAAGCGGCTGATATTGTTGCATCTGCATCAGATGAAGAGGTTAATATGATCTTCGGTTCGGTTATTAACGAAAACCTCAATGATGAGATCATTGTTACGGTGATTGCTACTGGATTCTCAGATGATATTGCAACAGGTACATCAACTGGTTCATCATTGGGTGGCCGTTCTCTTGGCGGTCAAACACCGCCTCCGATTCAACATACACGCCCTGAGCCTGTACAGGCGGAGCAAACACGTCAGGCTCCACCACAGGAAGAGCAATTAGACATTCCGACATTCTTACGCAATCGTCGAAACCGTCACTAATATTGAAAAGAAGAGAACTGCCTCAATATAAGGCAGCTCTCTTCTTTTACTTTTCCGAGGAAGACTAAAAGAAGGGGAGGAGAGATACCTAATTTAAGCCTAGTAAGAAGCGAAGTTGCTAAATACAAGCAACTTCGCTTTTTGTTATGGAAGGAAAGCTCAATGAGCACTATTTCTGCTAACTGATGGAAGAGACAGCATGATCATTTTTTTAATTTGATCTTTAATCCCAGTGGGAAGATCCATTGATTCATGCTATATCTTTAAACAGAGGGATGACTGCTTTCTAGTAAAGCTTTTCAGGCCAGATACTTCAATTTAACAGATGTGTTCTATTTTGATGTGTTTTTTAATTGAATAGCGACAGGCGATGACACCACAGGGGGACAGCATAGCTGCAAGCACCTGGACTGAGCGAAGCGAGAGGGGGCTGGAACTGTGTGTGCTTCGGTTAAGTGTCCGCCCATACCACAGAAAAAGATGAACCTAATAAAAGGGGTTCATCTTCTTGTTTTGTGCTTCGGTATTTTTTCAGCCTCGTTTTTTAAATTAACAAGCAGGAATTAATTTTGAATAAAATGTCGGATGTACTCGACTTTTGTAAAGCAATTTATAGAAAAACGTTCACTGGTTTGACAAATTCTACAATCTCGACGTGCTACTGTATATGTAGGAGGTTTTTTTGCATGGCTGGGGAATGGCTACTTCTAGTGAACACGCTTTATAACTATATGTTGCTTACCTTTACAGCAACAATCACGGACGTCCGCGTTGCAAAAATCCGATTATGGACAATGGCGGCGCTCAGCGGTTTGATCGGACTGTTGCTTTATCCATCCGTGCTTGGCGTATTCATAAGTTTTCTTGTGCTATTGCCAACGTTTCCGATACAAGCAACGCTCTATAGACAAGCAGGTATACTTTTTATCGCAACGTTTATAGTAGGTGGTCTTTTAACAGCTATACAATCATATGCTAGCAATAAATACGACATGCAGGTTTTATGGCTGTCGCTGGCGGCATTGGTTCTTATTTTTCTTGTGAGGCGTTATCGACTACGTTGGCAAGTTCGACAAAATCACTTTTATACGACATGTACTATTGAATTTTTAGGTCAGCAATTTTCTCTTGCTGCATTTATTGATACAGGCAATACATGCATAGAGCCAATTAGTGCCCTGCCTGTTCATTTTGTTTCTTTACAGGCGATGCAGGCCCAGTTGCCTCCCGATTTTGTACAGGCACTCATGAGTTGGCGACAAGAGGCTCCGTATGAATTGCATATGTTTTCAAAGGAAATTCAAAAATTGCTACGTGTCGTTCCTATTCAAACTGTGCAGGGGGATACGCTTGCACTAGCTTTTCGAACAAATGGGTTATCAATGGATGAACAAACTGTTCATGGGCATTATATGGTATTTACAGCCAAGGATGCCAAATTTCCGAAGCAGGTAGAGATCATTCTCCATGTGTCTATGCTTCCTATTCTATAAACAAAGGGGGACAATCATTGTTTCAAAAGCTACGCTTACTTTTTTTAAACATTTGGCGAAAAATATCACGCCAAGGAACATACTATATAGGAGGACATGATGCATTGCCAGTGCCACTAACTAGAGAAGAAGAATTAACTGTTGTCAAAGCATTTATGGATGGTGATTTACATGCGCGTGATACTTTGATTGAGCGCAATCTGCGTCTTGTTGTTTATATTGCAAGACGATTTGATAATACAGCCACACCAATTGAAGATTTAATCAGCATCGGTTCAATTGGATTAATTAAAGCAATTGAAACATTTAATACAGAAAAAAATATCAAGTTAGCAACATACGCCTCACGTTGTATTGAAAATGAAATCTTGATGCACCTTCGTAAAACAAGCCGTATGAAGAGTGAAGTATCACTCGATGAGCCGCTGAATTCAGATGCAGATGGAAACGAATTGCTGTTATCTGATATTTTAGGGACAGAGGAGCATATTATTTCAGATGATGTAGAAAGAAAACTCCAGCGTCAGCACATGTTCCATGCAATTAATTGTTTGAATCCGCGTGAAAAATATATTATGGAATGTCGTTTCGGCCTTAATGGTAAAACAGAGATGACGCAAAAAGAAGTAGCAGATCATCTTGGTATATCGCAATCATATATTTCCCGGCTTGAAAAGAAAATTATTCTGGATTTACGAGAGTATTTGAATGAGCCAATCGCATAATTGGTTGAATTTGGCGTAGCTCAAAAACGCATAGTCTTATCTCATACGGACAAACTGAACGATAAAAAAGTTCGGAGGAAAAGAGATGGTTCGTATGAAAGTTGAGCTATGTGGAGTTGACACATCAAAGTTACCAATTTTAAAACATGAAGAAATGAAAGCTTTATTCGAACGTATGCAAGCAGGCGAGGAAGAGGTACGTGAGCAGCTTGTTATGTGCAATCTAAGGCTTGTACTAAGCATAGTTGGACGTTTTTCATATCGCGGGGAACAGGCAGATGATTTATTCCAAGTAGGCTGTATTGGTTTACTAAAGGCTATCGATCATTTTGACCTGAAGCATAATGTAAGATTTTCCACTTATGCTGTACCGATGATTGTCGGTGAAATACGCCGTCATTTACGTGACCATCATGCACTTCGAGTATCGCGTTCACTACGGGATATTGCCTATAAAGCCATGCAGGCAAAAGAGCAGTTTGTACTTGAAAATCTATATGAACCGACGCTTGGCCAGATTGCCGAGATGTTAGAAATGAAACAGGAAGATGTGCTTTATGCCTTAGACGCTATTCAGGATCCTATGTCTCTGCAAGAACCAATTTATGCAGATGGCGCCGATCCGGTGTACATGCTCGATCAATTGAAGGGTGATGTTTCAGAGGATCAATGGGTTGCTTATGTGTCAGTGAAAGAAAGTATGCAGAAGTTGGATGAGCGTCAGCAATTAATCGTGGCGAAACGCTTTTATTATGGTGAGACCCAAACAGAAATTGCAAAGACATTGGGCATCTCACAAGCACAAATTTCACGTTTGGAAAAAAGTGCAATTGCTTTGATGCAGAAAGATTATAAGTTTGACTAAAGCGCACATTTCGTGCGCTTTTCTTCAAGGTAAAAAGGATAATTTTTCGTGTTCTAGATATACCTAGGTATTCGTATCTGCTGCTCAGGGTCACATCAGGCTAACAAGATGTTGGTCATAAAGACGTTGTCACAGGTCATAATGGCTTTAGCCTGTGTTTCTGGAGCATTTCTCAAGTGCTTGTAGGAGCCGGGCAGATGCGAATGCGTTTTTCTAAAAAAAGGAGGATTCGATGCGCTTTTCAGTAGTGCAGCAAAAAGAAATGATCGAGGCGGGAAGCGGGCGATTCATCGGTTATATCATCGATGCGGAAATCAATGAACAGAGTGGGTATATAGACTACTTTTTCGTTTCACAACCAAGAAAGTTTTACCAGCTCATTCAGGGGGAAGAAAGTGTTAAAAAGGTCGCAATTAGTGATATTCTCATAATTGGTAAGGATGTTATTATAGTAAAATGTGTCTCCGCATAGGTCACGCTATTCATTGATAAATGATGTTTAGCTTGATACAATAGGGGAAACTAATGATGTAAAGTTGGGAATAAAGTGACTAAAGTTATCAGTAATCTAGAGAAAATTCAAAACAATATAGATGAAGCGAAAAAACGTGCAGGTGCAGCTCAATCAGTGAAAATTGTAGCTGTTACAAAAGAAGTAGATGTAGCGCGGACAAAAGAGGTCCTTGAGGCCGGGCTTGTGCATCTGGGAGAAAATCGTCCAGAGGGATTACATACAAAGCTAGAACAAATCAAATCTGGCGCTCATTGGCACTATATCGGCACATTGCAGACACGGAAAGTAAAACAAATCATCAATGAGATTGATTATTTACATTCATTAGACCGATTGAGCTTGGCAGAAGAGATTGAAAAGCGTGCGGAAAAGCCAGTGAAGTGCTTCATACAGGCCAATGTATCTGGAGAAGAGTCAAAGCATGGCTTATCACGTGATGAGGTAATACCGTTTATCAAACAGTTGGCTTCCTATTCGAAAATCGAAATTGTCGGTCTTATGACGATGGCGCCGAATACGGAGAATGAAGATGTAATTCGTGGAGTATTTCGGGAATTAAAAAACCTTCAGCAGGAAGTTGTCGCCTTACAACTAGCATATGCACCATGTACGGAGCTTTCAATGGGGATGTCAAATGACTATGAAATTGCCATTGAAGAAGGAGCAACATTTGTAAGAATTGGAACGGCTCTTGTTGGATGACGAAAGAAGGGACGATGGATGAGCATGAAAAACATCATTAAAAACTTTTTCTATTTGGAAGAAGAAGAAGATCACGTAGTGCGTGAGGAATTAGATAAAAATCCTGTGATGAAACAGCAACAGTCTGAAGTACCTGCCCCAGCGATTAACAACCGTTTTAAAAAAGAGCGGAAAGTCGTTCCACAGCAAATGCAACAAGTACCTGCTCCAGCACAAAATAATGTGGTAAGCCTGCATACAGCAGCTTCCGCGAAAGGCGCCAAAGTCGTGTTAGTAGAGCCGCGTGTATATGCAGAAGCACAGGATATTGCTGAAAATCTTCGTAATAAACGTGCGACAATTGTCAATCTGCAACGCATTGATCGGGATCAGGGAGTGCGAATTATCGACTTTTTAAGTGGAACAGTATATGCTTTAAATGGGGATATTCAACGCATCGGTAATAATATTTTCCTCTGCACACCAGACAACGTAGAAGTATCCGGAGAAATCTCTGACTATATTATCGATGAAATTTAAATGCTAGAGAGGTAAATAAATGATTTATTATATTATTGCGCAGGCATTTACGATCTATACGTTTATGCTAATTGCTTACATTCTGCTATCATGGGTACCAGCAGCACAAAACTCAGCTGTAGGCCGATTTTTAGCAGCTGTATGTGAACCTTATTTAGGCTTTTTCCGTAAGTTTATTCCGCCAATTGGCATGATCGATATCTCGCCAATCGTTGCGTTGTTTGCTTTACGATTTATTCAACAAGGTCTACTGATTGTTGTAAGCTACATTGTGTAATTATTTCCCCGTACAGTCGTACTGTAGGGGGATTTTGTTTAGTACAAGGAGTTGCCGAAAAAATGGAGCATTTAATTCAGCATTTTAGAAAAGATGAACAGCCTTTTATCGAACAAGTTGTCGGATGGCAGAGAGAAGTGGAAGACCGCTATGCACCAAAGCTGACTGATTTCCTAGATCCTAGGCAGCGTTTCATCGTCACATCTGTAGTTGGCCAATCGGATGATTTGTCTGTTTATGAGGAGGGCGTATTTGATGAACCAGAGCGTATGCGTCTCATGATTGCTCCTTCCTATTTCACACCTGGCGAAGAGGACTATCAAATCACCGTATTTTCTGTTGGCTATCCATCAAAATTTGTCCAGTTGAAACATCCGGATGTATTGGGCGCCCTTCTTTCTGTTGGTATGGAACGCAGCAAGTTCGGCGATATCCGAGTAGCTGAAAATACTGTTCAATTTGCAGTGGCGGCTGAAGTGGCAGATTATGTTCGGGCGAACTTGACAAGTATAGGGAAAGTAAAAGTACATCTTGAAGAGGTTGGGACACAGCCATTGCTGCGCTTAGAGGAGGAATGGGTGGAGAGTACGACAACTGTCTCTTCCATGCGTCTTGATGTAGTATTAGCAACGATACTCAACATTTCTAGACAGAAATCTCAAAATTTAATTACGGCTGGCCGTGTAAAAGTAAATTGGACAGTAAGAGAGCAGGTATCCTTTGAACTGCAGGAGGGTGACATTCTTTCAGCACGGGGATTTGGCCGCCTAAAGGTTATTATGACGGAGGGAAGAACGAAAAAAGACAAAATCCGTCTTCAAATAGGTCGATTAGAGCAAAAACAGTGAAGCTAGACAAAATTTACTGAAAAACTGATGCTAATAAAGCGGCAACAAAGTATAATGATTACTAAACAGTAACGGGTAAAGGGGAGTAACGACATGCCATTATCACCACTTGATATACATAACAAGGAGTTTACAAGGGGATTCCGGGGATACTCGGAGGACGAAGTAAATGAATTTTTAGATCAAATCATTAAAGATTATGAGATTATCTTGCGTGAGAAAAAAGAGCTTGAAGACAGAATCAAGACAATGTCAGAGCAGATGACCCACTATAATAACTTAGAAGAGACATTGCAAAAGTCGATTGTTGTTGCACAGGAAGCAGCCGAGGAGGTACGCCGCAATTCTCAGAAGGAAGCGAAACTGATTGTAAAAGAAGCTGAGAAGAATGCAGACCGTATTATTAATGAAGCATTGACAAAGGCACGCAAAGTGACAATCGAAATCGATGAATTAAAAAAGCAATCTAAAGTATTCCGTAATCGTTTCAAGATGCTGGTAGAAGCACAACTTGATCTATTGAATACAGATGATTGGGATAAGCTATTGGAATACGATATACCAATGACTGATATTTATGAGCATACACGTGAGAAATTACAGACAAGCAATGAAGACTAATAATCAAATTAGCTAGAAAAGCTTGACGAATGTCAAGGATTTTTCATATACTGATACACAAAAGACGTTTATATGCATAATCGGCTAAGATAGAGACAGTATGGGAAAAACGGCGGTTTAGCGATTCGGGGGTGGTGAGAGCCCGAACAATGCGTTTTTTTACAGAAAATCACTCTGGAGCTGGTACGCTGAATCGAGTAGGCGGACCCGTGATACGCGACGTTACAGCGGCTAAGAGGCAGAATTATACTTGGTGTATGTTCTGCAAATTAGGGTGGTACCACGGAATAACAGCTTTTCGTCCCTTTTAGGGATGAAAGGCTTTTTATTTTGTATAAACGGATAAACTAGGAGGAGTATGAAATGGTGGAGTATAAAGATACGTTATTAATGCCGAAAACAGATTTCCCAATGCGTGGCGGACTGCCAACGAAAGAACCGCAAATCCAAGCAAAATGGGATGAGATGGATATCAACAAGCTAGTGAATGAGCGCACAAAGGATCGCCCGCATTTTGTGCTGCACGATGGCCCTCCATACGCAAATGGGGACATTCATATTGGCCACGCATTAAATAAAGTGCTAAAAGATATGATTGTGCGTCAAAAATCAATGACAGGCTATCATGTACCATACGTACCAGGCTGGGATACACATGGTCTACCGATTGAACAAGCGCTGACGAATAAAGGAGTCAAACGCAAGGAGATGTCTGTAGCGGAATTCCGTGAGCTTTGTGAAAAATATGCTTACGAGCAAATTGACAGCCAGCGTTCTCAGTTTAAACGCATTGGTGTACGCGGAGATTGGGAAAATCCTTATATTACATTAAAGCCTGAATTTGAAGCGCGCCAAATTGAAGTGTTCGGAAAAATGGCGGAAAAAGGATATATCTATAAAGGTCTTAAACCAGTCTACTGGTCGCCATCTTCTGAATCAGCTCTAGCTGAAGCAGAAATTGAATACAAGGATGTAAAATCACCATCTATTTATGTAAGTTTCGCAATTAAGGACGCAAAAGGCGTAGTGCCTGCAGATGCAAAATTCATTATTTGGACGACAACACCATGGACACTACCAGCGAACTTGGGAATTTCCTTGAATCCAGAATTTACTTATGTGGTAGTTGCGGTAGAGAATAAAAAATTCATCGTCGCAAAAGATCTGCTTGAAACTGTAGCTAATGCAATCGGCTGGGAAAATTACGAAGTCATCCAGGAAGTACAAGGAAAGCAGCTTGACCGTGTCGTAGCGCAGCACCCATTCTATGACCGCGATTCATTAGTAATGGTTGGTGACCATGTAACAGCTGAAGCTGGTACAGGATGTGTGCATACAGCACCAGGTCACGGGGAAGAAGACTACAATATCGGTCGTGAGTATGACCTTGGCATTTTATCTCCATTAGACAATCGCGGCTGCTATACAGAAGAAGCACCAGGATTTGAAGGAATCTTTTATGATGATGCAAACAAATTAGTAACAGAAAAGCTAAAAGAAATGGACGCGTTAGAAAAACTAGGCTTCTTCACGCACTCTTATCCACATGATTGGCGTACGAAAAAGCCGGTTATTTACCGTGCTACACCACAGTGGTTTGCTTCAATTGATGCATTCCGAGAAGAGCTGTTACAAGCAGTAACAGATACGACTTTCACACCGGCATGGGGTGAAACACGTCTTTATAATATGATTCGTGACCGTGGTGACTGGGTAATCTCCCGTCAGCGTGCATGGGGGGTACCAATTCCAATTTTCTATGCGGAAAATGGTGAACCAATCATCACACCAGAAACAATTGCACATGCAGCAAATTTATTCCGTGAGCACGGATCAAATATTTGGTTCCAAAAAGAGGCTAAAGAATTATTGCCAGAGGGCTTCACACATCCAGGCAGCCCGAATGGCATCTTCACAAAAGAAAATGACATTATGGACGTATGGTTCGATTCAGGTTCATCTCACCAAGGTGTACTTGTAGAACGCGGCATGAAATATCCAGCCGATCTTTATTTGGAAGGATCTGACCAATATCGCGGCTGGTTCAACTCATCACTGATCACGTCTGTAGCGATCAATGGCTATGCACCATACAAAGGCTTGCTATCCCACGGTTTCGTGCTTGATGGGGAAGGACGGAAGATGTCGAAGTCTTTAGGAAATGTCATCGTACCACAGAAGGTAATGGATCAATATGGTGCAGATATTCTTCGTCTATGGGTAGCATCTGTTGACTATACAGCGGATGTTCGTATCTCAATGGATATGCTGAAGCAAGTATCGGAAGTATATCGTAAAATCCGTAACACACTTCGCTTCTTACACGGAAATGTTGCCGACTTTAATCCAGCGACAGACCGCGTAGCATATGAAGACTTACGTGAAATGGATCAATATATGTACATGCGCATGCAGGATGTATTAAAGACCTCACGTGCTGCATATGACCGTTATGAATTCTCGACGGTATATCATGCAATTAATAATTTTGTGGCAGTTGAATTATCTTCATTCTATCTTGATATCGCAAAAGACGTAGTCTATATCGAAGGTACAGATAACAAAGACCGCCGTGCGATGCAGACAGTTATGTATGACACATTACAAATGCTATTAAAGGTGCTAACGCCAATTATCCCTCATACGACTGAAGAATTATGGGGTTACCTTGGTGCTGAGGAAGCATCCGTACAATTGACAGACTTCCCTGAAGTAGAAGAGAAGGAAAACTTCGGTCAGCTACGTGAAAAGTGGGCGAAGGTCATCGAAATCCGTGATGAAGTATTGAAAGCTTTGGAAGAAGCCCGAAATGCGAAAGTAATCGGAAAATCACTAGAAGCAAAAATTTCTGTTTATGCGGAAAGTGAGACGGTGGAATTACTAAATGATGCAAACATTGATTTTGCACAGCTATGTATCGTATCGCAATTCGTTATCGCAGGCAGTAAGGAAAATGCACCTGATAATGCGTTAGTCCTTGGCCAAACGGCACTTGTTGTAGAAAAAGCCGATGGTGAAAAATGTGAGCGCTGCTGGACAATTTCTGAAACAGTAGGAACAAACGAAGCTCATGCAACATTATGTACGCGCTGTGCAGAAGTTGTAGAGAAATATTACGTGTAATGAGAAAAGCTGGAGGAAACCCTCCAGCTTCAGAGTGAAGACAAAGTCATAAATCGACTTTGTCTTCACGTTTTTTTAGATACTTTAATAAAAAGAAAATTTACACAGCCTGTCTTGAAAACGCTTGCCAGACAAGGCGCGCCGACGAGTGAAGACACGAATAGAACCTAAGTTCATGAGCGAATGGCTCTTTATTTGCGACGAAAGCGAAGCGGCAGGAGCAGACGAGCGAGGCAAGCAACGATGGATGAGAGCGTTTGTCAACAGGCTGAAGCTGGAGGAAACCCTCCAGCTTTTTATATTAGAGTGAATGAACAACTGCATTTGCCCCTACCTGGCCGTACACCTAAATAGTATAATCAAATAAATCTATCAATATCTGCACGATGATAGTTTTACGAGAAATATAATGGGTAATGGAAATGGGAAAGGTGGGAAATAGTGAATGAAACGAAAATGGGGCACTCTTTTTTTAGCTGGCATGCTATGTTTTGGGCTCAGCGGATCCCCTGCAAATGCCGCGCTTGTAGATATTGCAGGTAATACGCATGAATCCGCCATTAAGCAATTGTATGAGCAAGATATCATTGGCGGTTATTCAGATGGTACATATAAGCCTGATGCAAATATTACACGCTCACAGGTTGTCCGTCTTTTAGGCAGATTTATTATAAGAGAAGGCTATGAAATTCCAGAAGATGCATTAACGGACAGCCGCTTTGAGGATATCCCCTCGGAAAGTGATGAAGAATTATTACAGTTAAGTGCTTTATTGTACGAGGAAGGGGTCTTCCAGGGCGCTTCCGGCTATTTAGATCCAAATAACCAAATGCAAAGACAGCATATGGCGGTTGTTATTGTACGAATGATGCATGATGTATTTGAAAAGGATTTAGTAGCTGAATACAAGGATGCAGGCTTTAACACATCCATTACAGATATACATAAGGCCCTTGATGATGAAAAGCGAGAAGCAATTACGGCTCTTGAATACGCAGGGATTACGATCGTAAAGCAATTCAATCCTTCTAATACTGTGACACGCGGTCAATTCGCTTCATTTTTAGTAAGAGCTTTGGAAACAGCAGGTGAAAAAAATGAGCTAAATACATCTGAATCAGGTGGCGAACCAATTGACCCGGCTGGAGAAAGCTCCAATGACATAGTAGATCGGCAGGTAGTATCAGCAGAAGGTCAAGAAGGGATGGGCGAAACGAAACAGCTAGAACAGCAGGCTGCTGCAGACATAGTACTGGGAGAAGAGCTTCTAACATCGGAAAATCTGGAATCTGATACAGAGTTTACAGAAACAGCACAGCCAGTAGATTTTTCAAAAGTGAAAAGCGCTGCAATCACGCGTGGTACGCCTCTATATTCTTCTCGAAATATGAAAAACCAAATTGGTATTTGGCAAAATGAAACATTTATTGTACCAATCACGTATTTGGCTGATAAGCATTTAGTAGTTGTCTCTGCAGGAGGCGAGAAATATTATGTAACGCCTGATGCTGTTGTACCTGCTGCATTAGAGGAAAGCACATCAGAGGGCGAGATAGTAGGGGCTGTCCGTACGGAAAATGCGTATCAACTGCTGGATGCACCAAATGGGAAGGCTATCCTTTCTGGCAATCGGATGACGAAGCTTCAGGTCATTGGTATGACAGATAATTATTATAAAGTGAAACTTGGTCAGAAGGACGGATATATTGCCCTTAGCCAAACGTACATTAATACCCGGAAAAATATAAAGTTAGCGGAAGCTACGACCTTTTCAGCAGGAGGGAAAGCTGCTGGGGAGCTAGCCGCGGGGGCAGTCATTAAGGCATCAGGTTTTGATGGCAGTCATTACAAGATTGCAGTAAGCGGTAAAACATTTACCTTCCCTCGACAAGCGGTTGTGGAAACAGATGAAGCAACGGGTATGGCAGCAGTGATACCAGCTAAATATCCCGAGACAATTACGGCTCAGACAGATACAGCTGTTAAACTTTCATCAGGTAAAGTGATTGGGAAGATCAAAGCGAATACAACAGTAGAGCTGAAAAATATTACTGCTTCAGTAGGGATTATTGAATTTTTAGGTGGCGCCGGCTATGTTAATCTTAGTGATTTTACCCATGCTGACGTCGTTAATCCGACGAAAAATGTTACACATCATGAAATGGAATATCAATTAAAAGTATTCAGCTTACTTTATCCGGAATTTACTGAGTTGAAGACGATTGGTAAATCTGTAGAAGGGCGCCCTATTTATGCACTTCGGGTAGGAAACGGGAAAAAGGAAATCCTAATGGATGCTTCCATGCATGCACGGGAGCATATGACGACAAATGTATTGATGGAGATGATTGATCAATATTCCTACCATTATGTAAGAGGTTCGAAATTTGGTTCTTATCAGGTGAAGTCGTTGCTTGATCAGGCAAGTATCTGGTTTGTGCCAATGATGAACCCAGATGGCGTGACTCTCGTGCAAAGCGGCTTAAATGCCGTTGCTAATAAAGATTTAGTAAGAAAAATAAATGGCAGCCCCAATGTTGCGCGGTGGAAAGCTAATATCCGGGGCGTAGATTTAAATCGTAACTTTGATGCAACATGGAGCTCCATTATATTAACGCCTCCATACAATGTACCTGCCTTTAAAAATTATAAAGGGATTGCTCCTTTTTCTGAACCAGAAGCAAAGGCGCTTCGAGACTTTGTATTAGCACGGCCATTTAAATCTTACATTACTTATCATTCTTCCGGACAAATTATTTATTGGGGTTATGACAGTATGAGTAACCATACTCGGAACTATAATCTCGTCAAAAGTGTAGCAAACGTAACAGGCTATTCAATTATTCCCCCTAATCCAAAGAAACCGACTGCAGCATCTGAGTCTTGGTTTACGAAAGTAAAGAAGATGCCAGCGATGACTGTAGAAATTGCCAAGTATTCTGGTGAAGGACCGGTATCGTTTAGTCAGTGGGAAGATGTCTGGCGCCGAAATCAGACAGTTGGCTTAGTGGGAGCGGCAGAAGCAAGTAAACGATAATAAAAAACTAGAAGGGTAGAGATGAGCCCTTCTAGTTTTTTTATGCTTCATTAGCACGCCAAAAGCGCCTATTTAAAGAAAATCTCCTTTGTATGGCGGTATTCACTCGGAGACAAAGTGACATATTTCTTAAATGTACCGCTATAATAATTCGGTGTGTTAAATCCATAATCAGCCGAAATCTGCTCAAGTGTATGATTGGTCCGCCGCAGCCCTTTCAACGACTGAATCAGCCTTGTATAGGCAACGTACTCGGGGAAATTGCGCCCGGTTTCTTTTTTGAATAGGCGTCCAAAATGTGTGGGACTGAATCCAGCATGGCGTGCAATATGCTGAATGTTGATCGGTTCATGGCACGTTTTTTCAATTAAATCGATTGCCTTGATAATTGAAGGATGTGATGCCAAATCCTCGAAATAACGTATGTGAATACAATCTACAGGCGGCTTTTTCCGCGCCTTTCGAGCCTGTAAATAGGATGTATGAAGATCAAGCGGTTTTTCAAAGGTTTTGCCTATTCCTAAATACATATAAATTTGCTGCTGTTTAAGCTGTTCGATTGCTATGGTCAGGGCATGTACGCCTGCAGTCCAATATTTGAAGGATGCATAGGGTGTGGGCACTTTGATGAGTACAAGTAAATAGCTGTTGAAGTACAGAAAAGAAACCTCGGTAAGAGACGAGAACAATTCATCTAATGTATGTTCAATGATTTTGCTGCATAAATCAACCGTCAGCTGTTTTTCATGCAATAAAAACCCTTGAAGGAATAGGACCGTGTTTGGCAGACTTCCATTTGGGACATGCGATCTTGCCTCAAAAAATTCTTTTTCATCTGTCATTTCTCCGCGTACGAGTCTTCGGAGAAAAGCTTTATAGAAGGGTGATCGCGTTTGGGCAAGCTCAGTGGATAACTCCGCATAACTGACAGGTTCCACCATATGGTCATCAAACATTGTCTGAAGTTTTTTAGCGGCACGCATAAATTTGTTTTTTTGTACGGGTTTAATAAGTAAATAGGGTAGTTCCAGTTCCATGGCAATTGGTGAGGAGTGGGCAAGGCGTTCATGAACAATTGGTACGATTACACAACTGGGATTGTACTTTTTAAATCGCTTTACGACTACCCAGTCGAAAAGGCGGTTGATTTCTTTAATATAAATATGAGCGCAGGAATGCTCCTGTACTAGCTCGTATTTGGACTCTAAAAAATTGTCCAGCCATTGATGAATTTCTGCTTTTTCCTTGCCATCCCTTATTTCCAGATAAATTTGCAGCATCTCTATTCCCCCCAATGATATTGCAGAAATAATCAGTATATTAAATTATTATACAGAAAATAGCGAAAAGTTGTATTAGTACAGTGAAAAAATGTAAGGGTATGAAAGATGAAAACCTATACAATAATTGTAAGATTGGTAATTTCATAGAGGGGGGCTTTTATGGCGGGAGATTACAGAGATTACGACTATGTAGAGGCAGGCACGGTGGATGTGAAAGATTTAAAGCCGCTGGATCCGCAAATTAGGGGGATCATGAAGGGTGAATTGTCAACTGGGCTCGTACTAACCATTGTTTATTTTGTCTTTATCTTTTCTATTCCGATTATGAACTGGTTTTTACCTGATTTGGCATTTTCTAAGTTCTGGGGTGGTATGACATTCACCTGGTTCGTAACAACGGTTGTTGCCATGATAATGGCAGTCGTGATTGCGGGAATTCATACATTCCTTTATGAACGACGTCTAGTAAAATATGAAGATGAAATCATCAAGTATGAGCATAGCAAACAACCATCTGACAATAAGGTGGTGGAATAATGCTGGAGCTACTGTTATCACCTAAAATGATTATGACAATCTTTTTAATGGGGACGATTGTCTATATCACATATTTAACAAAAAAGAACGAAAACGCTTCTGAGTTTTTCGTAGGGGGGCGCAGCTTTGGTTGGTTTACGAATGGTTCGGCAATCGGCGGGGATTATTTAAGTGCAGCGACATTTCTTGGAATTGCCGGCTTAACGTTCCAGCTTGGTTATGATGGTGCCTACTATGCTTTCTGCTTTTCGATTGGTTTAACATTATTGGCTATTTTCGTAGCAGGACCGCTGCGCAGATTTGGAGCCTATACAGTAGCTGACTTTTTAGGCTACCGTTTCCACAGTAAGCGAGCACGGCTGGCTGCAGTACTGGTCGTATTTGCAATTTCCGGCTTTTATGCCGCTCCTCAGCTTTTAGGAGCTGCACAAATTTTAAGCATGTTCTTTGGGACATCCTATGAATTCGGTATTATTTTTACATGTGCAGTAATGGTATTTTATGTAGGTGTCGGCGGAATGAAGGGAACGACGATTAACCAGGCATTAGAATTATGGATCCGTTTAGGCGCTTTCATCATTATGGCAGGGGTTGCAATCTATAGCGGACTTCACTACGACAAAGTGTTAGACGGCATCAATTCATTCACTGGTCCGATTGCTGATACTTCTCCGTATGCAATTGACGGTAAAGATTTGGAGTTCGATGGTGAAAGCTGGAGTGGGACAGGCTTCTATTTCCCTACATTCTGGGATACGATCAGCATGACGATTGGGTTGGCACTCGGTACGATCGGACTGCCGCATATTCTATTGCGCTTCTATACAAACCCAAGCGCAAAAGCAGCACGTAAATCGGCAATTATGGCAATCGCTATTGCCTCTGTCTTCTTCTTATTCGCTGTGTATTTAGGAACGGTAGGACGCGCTATCTTCTTAGGGGGAGAGGCTAGTGATCAGGTTATGGCTGATATGGTGACCGGTGGGAATAACATGGTCATTCCATCTACAGCCCAAGCGCTTGGCGGTGAATGGCTGCTCGGTCTTGTCATCGCGGGTGCGTTCGCAGCCATTTTCTCAAACTTATCCGGGCTGTTTATTGCAAGCTCAGGTGCGCTGGCCCATGATTTATATGGGACGTTTATCAAAAAGGATTTAACACAGCGTCAACGTGTAATGGCAGGGAAAGTTGCTATTCTGATTTTAGCTGTTGTCTACGGTGCTCTCGGATTACTTGTTAAGGATGCTTCAATCGGCCATCTCGTTGCATTAGCCTTTACTGTAGCAGCCAGTACGTTTACGCCGATATTCATCCTTGGCATTTGGTGGCGGGGAATGACGGAAAAAGGAGCGATCGCCGGGTTGATTGTCGGACTGGTCGTCTCTATGTGGATGATTTTCCTGCCGAGTACAGTACCAGCATTCCTAACGTTTAAAATTCCTGGTATCGTGACGGTTCCAGTCGGATTCCTGGCGGTCATCATTGTGTCGCTGATTGACCGGAAAGTGCCAGCCGATGTAAATGAATTCATGGTGAAGGTGCATTCCAAAGAATCCGAAACAGCCTAGGAAGATGTATGTATGCATTGTCGAGAAATCGGCAATGCTTTTTTTGTTTTCCCTATCCCTCCTATGGTAGAATAGATAAGATATCGTGTAGGGGGCGTCTAATGTGTATAAGTACTATAGTTTAGCCGCGCTTGTTATTTTTCTGGACCAGATAACAAAGTGGATGATTGTTAAAAATATGGAGCTTGGTGAACGTATTGCTATTTGGGATCCTTGGCTTGGACTTTTATCCCACCGGAACCGCGGAGCAGCGTGGGGGATGCTGGAAGGACAAATGTGGCTCTTTACAATTGTGACAGTCGGTGTAATCGCAGCGATTATTTACTTCTATCATACTGAGGCGAAAGGCAAGCCATTTTTCCAGGTAAGTTTAATGATTTTACTAGGCGGTGCGGTCGGAAACTTTATTGACCGTCTATTTTTAGGAGAAGTAGTTGATTTCGTGGATGTACTCATTCCAGTGATCGATTACCATTTCCCGATATTCAATATTGCAGATGCGGCATTGACGATTGCCGTAGTCATGCTGTTAATTGCCATTATATTAGATGACCGAGCAGAAAAGAAAAAGGTGAAAAAATGATCGAAACATATACTATTGAGGAACAACATGCTGGAGAGCGCATTGATAAGGCGTTATCAAGCCAGCAATCTGAATGGTCACGTACACAAATTAGTAACTGGATTACAGATGGCCTTGTAAAGGTAAACGGAGCTGCAATAAAAGCAAAGTATAAGGTGAAGGCAGGGGATATCGTAGAAATCGATGTACCGGAAGCTGAGCCGCTTGAAGTTGTAGCGGAAGACCTGCAGCTGGAGATCGTTTATGAAGACGCCGACGTGCTTGTCGTGAACAAGCCGCGCGGGATGGTTGTGCATCCGGCGCCGGGTCACATGACAGGTACGCTTGTCAATGGACTGATGTATCATTGTAAGGACTTATCTGGGATTAATGGTGTTTTGCGTCCGGGTATCGTCCACCGTATCGACAAAGATACAACAGGGCTTTTAATGGTTGCTAAAAACGATGTGGCACATGAAAGTCTAGTCAACCAGCTTGTTAATAAAACAGTAACGCGTAAGTATACAGCGTTAGTTCATGGCCATATAGCTCATGATAAGGGAACAATCGATGCACCAATCGCACGTGACCCGAAAGATCGTCAGAAACAGGCAGTAGTTGATGGAGGGAAGCATGCCGTAACTCACTTCCAGGTAATTGAACGTTTCGGAGATTATACGCTTGTGGAATGCCGACTTGAGACAGGCCGTACACATCAGATTCGTGTTCATATGAATTATATTGGATTCCCTCTTGTAGGAGACCCAAAATACGGGCCAAAGAAGACAATCGATTTTGGCGGACAAGTGTTACATGCAGGAGTTTTAGGCTTTGAGCACCCTGTCACAGGTAAGTATCTTGAATTTTCCGTCCCGCTTCCTGAAGATTTTGAACAACTGCTTCAATCGCTAAAATAAAAACTAGTTATTTTGTGATGAAAAAAGCATGGGAACTTATTTTTCCTATGCTTTTTGTTGTTTGGAAGTAAAAGGCCGAAAAAAACTGATAATTCTTAATTCAAACACATTTATGTTTAGTTGTCCGACCTCTTGAAATATCCTTGACTTCCGATTTCCGCGGGTCTATACTAGCAACAGTTAAACAAAAGATTCGACGAGAGCGAATCTGTTGACGAGTGAAATTGAATATTCACCTTTAATAGCAGTCCAGAGAGGCTGAGAAGGTACTTGTGAAGCGACGAATGATTTGTGCTGCAAATCTTTACGTACGCACTATTTCCACATGCAAACTTTCCAATCCTCTAGAGACACTCTAGGGGATTTTTTATTTGGGATAGCACAAACTACCGGACGGATAAAATACATAGAAAGGAGAGGTAAATATGCCACAAATTACAGAGCTTTTAGATGGTACTTCACTGAATCGTGCTTTAACGCGGATTGCTCACGAAATTATCGAACGGAATAAAGGGATCGATGAGTGTATCCTTGTCGGCATCAAGACACGCGGTGCCTTCTTGGCACGACGTTTGGCGGAGCGTATTGAAAAAATCGAGGGAAAGCCGATTCGTACAGGTGAGCTAGATATCACTTTATATCGAGATGATCTTTCGACAAAGCAAGTAAACGATGAGGCACAGGTGCAGCAAGTTGATATCAATTATCAAGTTGATGATCAAAAGATCGTCCTTATAGATGATGTACTTTATACAGGCCGTACTGTTCGAGCAGCGCTGGATGCGGTAATGGATCTGGGCCGGCCTTCACAAATTCAATTGGCCGTACTAATTGATCGTGGACATCGGGAATTGCCAATCCGCGCAGATTATGTAGGAAAAAATATTCCTACAGCTAGTCATGAAAGAATCGTAGTTAATTTGGTAGAAGCAGATGGCCAGGATATAGTCACAATTCATAAAGAAGATTAAATAAAAGCGGGGAACTAAGGATGTCAAAACCAGTATTAGATATCAATGAAAAACCATCAGGCGGTCAACTGCTTACACTAAGCTTTCAGCACATGTTTGCAATGTTCGGTTCAACAATATTAGTACCACAGCTAGTTGGATTAAGCCCTGCAATTGCACTGTTGACAAGCGGTATTGCGACACTCATTTTTTTGATTGTCACGCAGTTTAAAGTACCGGCTTATCTAGGCTCATCCTTCGCCTTTATTTCACCGATTATTTATGCAGCGGGTCTGAATGAGGAAACGCGTATGAGCATCAACCCGGGCAATGCGATGATCGGTGCCATGGCGGTAGGGCTAGTCTACGGAATTGTTTCCTTATTAATTTGGAAGACGGGCTATAAATGGCTGATGCGCTTATTGCCGCCGATTGTTGTAGCACCGGTAATTATCGTAATTGGTCTTGGATTGTCGGGAACAGCGGTAAATATGGCGATGAATATCGATGTAGAGGTATTAGATGAAGCGACAGGTGTAATGAAAAATGTTTCACAATACAGCGGTCTGCATTTCTCGGCTGCACTCGTTACACTGTTCGCAGCGATTATTTTCACGGTGTATTTTAAAAATATTTTAAGCGCCATGCCGATTTTGCTAGGCCTCATTGTCGGGTACCTTTATTCACTAGTAATTGGGATAGTAGATTTTACACCAGTAAAGGAAGCAGCGATGTTTGCCTTACCGGAATTCTTAATCCCGGGTGTGGACTATGAATTCAATATTACAGCAAAAATCCTGCTGGCAATGGTACCGATTGTTATTGTGACAATTTCGGAGCATATCGGCCACCAGCTTGTACTAGGAAAAGTAGTGAATCGCAATTATGTAAAAGATCCCGGCTTGCATCGCTCCCTGCTGGGGGACGGTCTTGGCACATTTGCAAGTGCGCTGATCGGCGGCCCGCCGAAGACAACATATGGTGAAAATATCGGGGTACTGGCCATTACGCGTGTGTACTCAGTGTACGTAATTCTAGGGGCAGCAATCATTGCTATCATCGTTTCCTTCTTTGGAAAAGTGATGGCACTGATCTCCACAATTCCAACAGCAGTACTTGGCGGAATCTCCATCCTGTTGTTTGGGATTATCGCTTCTAGCGGTTTGCGCATGCTAGTAGAGAGTAAGGTAGACTTCGGAAACAACCGTAACATGGTGATTGCATCAGTTATTTTGGTTGTAGGAATCGGAGGCGCGGCAGTCCGTTTCAATGAATCGTTCGCAATCGAGGGGATGGCACTTGCAGCTATCATCGGTGTGATTCTAAACTTGCTTCTACCAGGACGCGAGAAAAATGTAGAAGACTATGATAATTAAATAGAAGTACCTTTTAAAGATTGTCCAGAGAGGCAGCAAGGGGAAAGACAAGGGATTGGCACATAATTTTTATATGATGCTGTAGCTTGTCACACCCTAAATTGCCTCACTATCTTCACTAGTGAGGCTTTTCTTTTGCTAGTAGAAAATAAGAAAGTATTCGTTCGAATCGGAGGCGCGTTTGCATGAAGAATTTATTGTCAATGGAACATTTAACGAATGAAGAAATATTACACATTCTTGATAGGGCACAGGCATTTGAAAATGGTGAACAGCCGCAAGTTGACCGCTCTTATAACGTAGCCAATCTTTTCTTTGAGCCAAGTACACGTACGAAGACAAGTTTTGAAATGGCGGAACGGCGAGTTGGCTGTACAGTGATCCCATTTGATGCAGGCTTTTCTAGTGCATTAAAAGGAGAAACGATGTACGACACCGTAAAAACGCTTGAAATGATTGGAATGGATGCGGTAGTCATTCGCGCCAAGGAAGACGAGTATTACAATGAGTTACTTGAAGGTATCGATTGTGCAGTCATTAATGCTGGGGACGGGGCAGGCCAGCATCCATCGCAAAGTCTGCTTGATCTGTTCACGATACGTAAAGAGTTCGGAACATTCGAAAATCTAAACATTACCATCGTTGGCGATATCACGCACAGCCGGGTCGCAAAATCAAATGCTTCAGCGCTTACCCGATTAGGGGCAAATGTCCGATTCCTATGTCCGGAAGAATGGGCAGGCGATTTCGAAGCGGCTCACTCATGGGAGGATGTACTAGAAGATAGCGATGTAATCATGTTACTCCGTATCCAGCACGAACGGCATGCGGTAAGCAAGAATTTCTCGAAAGACGGTTACCATGATGAATTCGGTTTAACAGCAGAACGTGAAAAACGTATGAAGACGGAGGCAATTATCATGCATCCGGCACCAGTGAACCGGGATGTAGAAATTGCGGATGAATTGGTAGAGTGTGAACGCTCTCGCATTTTCCAGCAAGTGCGCAATGGTGTCTATGCACGAATGGCAATCCTTGAAACGATTTTGAAGGGACGGAAATAATATGACAATCACTTATATACACAATGTACAACGGTTAAATGAAAGCGGCGATTTAGAGCTTTCATCTATAACAGTGGAAGATGGAATGATTACGGCAATCGGGGAAGAAATGCCACAGGAGCAAGGGATAATCCAAGTGATCGATGGCGGCGGGAATTTTCTTTCACCAGGCTTTGTCGATGTACATACACATTTGCGTGAGCCTGGCTTTGAACATAAAGAGACAATAGCGACAGGCTCTGCAGCAGCAGCTCGCGGCGGGTTTACGACAATCTGCGCAATGCCGAATACAAAGCCTGTTCCAGATTCGGTGGAGAATATGCAGTTGATTAATGGATTAATTAAAGACAGTGCAGTAATTCGTGTACTGCCATACGGCTCCCTGACAAAGGATATTTCAGGTGAGGTACGCACGAATATGGAACAACTGAAAGAGCAAGGAGCAGTTGCATTTTCTGATGATGGAATTGGGATTCAGCTCGCTTCTACAATGTATGAGCAAATGAAGGAAGCGGCCCGTTTAAATGCGATTGTCGTAGCGCATTGTGAAGATAACTCCTTGATCTATGATGGGGTTATGCATGAGGGGAAACGAAATAAAGAGCTTGGGCTGCCTGGAATTCCATCGATCTGTGAATCAGTTCAAATTGCCCGTGATGTCCTGCTTGCTGAAGCAGCAGGTGCCCGCTACCATGTCTGCCACGTGTCGACGAAGGAATCTGTACGGGCTGTACGTGATGCAAAGGCAGCTGGTATCAAAGTAACTGCGGAGGTTTGTCCGCACCATCTTCTGCTAGAAGAAATGGATATCCCTTCGGATGATGCGAACTGGAAGATGAATCCGCCGCTTCGTGCAAAGGATGACCAAGATTCCTTGCATGCAGCGCTTCTTGACGGAACGATCGACTGTATCGCAACGGACCACGCACCGCACACTGTGGAAGAAAAATGCTGTGGTATGGTAGGGGCACCATTTGGCATTGTCGGCTTTGAAACAGCATTCCCATTGCTATATACAAACTTTGTGAAAACAGGTAAATGGACATTGAAACAGTTAGTCGACTGGATGGCGACAAAACCGGCTGAAATCTTTGATTTACCATACGGAAAAATTGAAGTAGGAGCTGCTGCTGACTTCACTATTATTGATTTAGAAAAAGAAATGACAGTGGACGCAGAAGGATTCATCTCAAAAGGACGAAACACGCCATTCAATGGTTGGGCCGCACAAGGCTGGCCGATCATGACAATTTTTGAAGGCAATATCGTATATCAGGAGGCAGAATAATGAAAAAACGTTACTTAATTTTAGAAGACGGTACAGTGTTCCACGGGGCAGCATTTGGCAGTGAAAGAGAATCACAAGGGGAAGTCGTATTCACAACAGGGATGACAGGCTACCAGGAAACATTATCCGACCCTTCATTTTACGGACAAATTGTTACTCTGACATATCCATTGATCGGTAACTACGGTATAAATCGTGATGATTTCGAATCGATTACACCAGCCATTCGCGGATTCGTTGTCCGCGAACTTGCGGAACAGCCGTCTAACTGGCGTTCAGATACGTCTCTACATGATTACTTGGCATCTCAAAATATCCCTGGTATCGAAGGGATTGATACACGTAAGCTGACGCGTATCATTCGCTCAAAAGGTGTGGTCCGTGCCATCCTGACAGCGGCAGATGCAGAAGTAAATGTAGAGGAAATTGTAGAAAAGCTACAGGCAACACCATTGATTACACATCATGTAAAGGAAGTATCACCAAAAGCTGCCTATCCATCTCCAGGGCGCGGCAAACGTGTTGTGCTGCTTGACTTTGGTATGAAGCATGGTATTTTACGGGAATTAAACAAGCGTGATTGTGATGTACTTGTTGTTCCTTACAATACACCGGCAGAGCAGATTCTTGCTTGGCATCCAGATGGTATCATGCTGTCGAACGGTCCTGGTAACCCAGAGGATGTGACAGAAGGAATTGAAACGATCAAAAATTTAATCGGAAAAGTGCCAATGTTCGGTATTTGTCTGGGCCATCAGCTGTTCAGCCTGGCCTGCGGTGCTGCTTCCTTCAAGCTGCCATTTGGACATCGCGGGGGAAATCACCCAGTAAAGGATTTACGTACAGGACGTACGGATTTAACTTCTCAAAACCATGGCTATGCCATTGATATTGAGTCATTAAAAAATACGGATCTAGAACTGACACACGTTGCGTTGAATGACGGTACTTGTGAAGGTGTTCGCCATAAGAAATATCCGATTTTTACAGTGCAATATCATCCAGAAGCATCCCCGGGTCCGGAAGATTCAAACCACTTATTCGATGAATTCATTGAAATGATGGAAAATGAAGCAGCAAAGGAGAAACAACATGCCTAAACGTACAGATATCAACACAATTTTAGTAATCGGCTCAGGTCCAATCGTGATCGGTCAAGCAGCGGAGTTTGACTATGCAGGAACTCAAGCGTGTCTTTCATTAAAAGAGGAAGGGTATCGCGTCATCCTGATTAACTCCAACCCAGCGACAATTATGACAGATACAGAAATTGCAGATAAAGTTTATATCGAACCAATTTCGTTAGAATTCGTATCACGTATCCTTCGTAAAGAGCGTCCAGATGCAATCCTTCCTACATTGGGCGGCCAAACAGGGCTGAATATGGCTATTGAGCTAGATGAGTCAGGGATTTTGGATGAACTTGGTATCGAGATTTTAGGGACAAAGCTGGATGCAATCCATAAAGCGGAGGACCGGGATCTGTTCCGTAATTTAATGTATGAGCTTGGTGCACCTGTTCCTGAGTCAGATATCATTCACAATCTAGACGAAGCACGTACATTTGTTGCAAAAATCGGCTACCCTGTCATCGTGCGTCCTGCATTCACATTAGGCGGTACAGGCGGAGGTATTTGTAATAACGATCAAGAATTAGAGGAAATCGTTACTTCCGGTTTGAAGTATTCACCGGTAACACAATGTCTGCTTGAAAAGTCGATCGCAGGCTATAAAGAAATTGAGTATGAAGTAATGCGTGATGCAGTGGACAATGCCATTGTCGTATGTAATATGGAAAACTTCGATCCGGTTGGTATTCACACAGGTGACTCGATTGTTGTAGCACCGACACAGACATTATCTGACCGTGAAAACCAAATGCTGCGCAATATCTCTCTGGATATTATCCGCGCTTTAAAAATCGAAGGCGGGTGTAACGTACAGTTAGCACTAGATCCAAACAGCTTCCAATACTATGTTATTGAAGTAAATCCGCGTGTATCTCGTTCATCAGCACTTGCTTCAAAAGCAACAGGTTACCCGATTGCAAAATTGGCTGCTAAAATTGCCGTAGGTTTGACACTTGATGAGATCAAAAATCCGGTAACAGGTTCAACATTTGCCTGCTTCGAGCCGGCACTGGACTATATCGTGGCGAAAATCCCACGCTGGCCATTCGATAAATTTGAAGCTGCAAAACGTAATCTAGGCACACAAATGAAGGCGACTGGGGAAGTAATGGCGCTTGGCCGTACATTTGAAGAAGCAATACTGAAAGCAGTTCGTTCTCTTGAAACAGGCCATGTTCATATCGAGATGAAACATCCGGAAGAATTATCGGATTCCTGGATTGAAAAGCGTATCCGTAAAGCCGGAGATGAGCGTCTATTCTTCATCGGTGAAGCACTGCGCCGCGGTGTCACAATTGAGCAAATCCATGACTGGTCAGCAATCGATTTATTCTTCCTCCACAAACTGAAAAAAATTGTGGATATGGAAACAACATTGGCAGAAAACAAACAGGATCAGGACGTATTACGTACAGCAAAACGCCTGGGCTTCGCAGACAAAAAAATTGCTGAAATTTGGGAAACGACACAGGAAGAGGTGTATGCTTTCCGTAAAGAGCGCGGCATCATTCCTGTTTACAAAATGGTTGATACATGTGCAGCAGAGTTCGATTCTCAAACACCTTACTTCTATGGCACATACGAGGAAGAAAACGAATCAATCAAAACAGATAAGCCATCTGTTGTGGTCCTTGGTTCGGGACCGATTCGTATTGGACAGGGAGTTGAATTTGATTACGCGACAGTCCACTCTGTATGGGCAATCCAGGAAGCAGGCTATGAGGCGATTATCATCAACTCAAATCCCGAGACAGTATCAACGGACTTCTCTATTTCGGATAAATTATATTTTGAGCCGCTGACAATAGAAGATGTTATGCACATTATTGATCTTGAACAGCCGATCGGTGTAGTTGTACAGTTTGGCGGCCAGACAGCGATCAATCTTGCAGATAAATTAGCAGCATATGGTGTGAAAATTCTTGGTACAACTTTAGAGGATATCGACCGTGCAGAAAACCGCGATAAGTTTGAATCGGCGTTAAAAGAGTTAGACATCCCGCAACCGCCGGGAGATACGGCCACATCTGCTGAAGGGGCACTTAAAATTGCGAAGAATCTTGGCTTCCCTGTACTAGTACGTCCATCTTATGTTCTTGGCGGCCGTGCAATGGAAATTGTCTATAACGAGGATGAATTGAAACATTATATGGAAAATGCAGTAGAAGCATCACCGGATCATCCCGTACTAGTCGACCGTTACCTGACTGGCCAGGAAATAGAAGTAGATGCAATTTGTGATGGAGAGAATGTATTGATTCCTGGTATCATGGAGCACATTGAACGTGCAGGTGTTCACTCCGGTGACTCGATCAGCGTATACCCGCCTCAGAAACTAACAGAAGCACAGAAGGAAACGCTGGTAGATTACACAACGCGTTTAGCCAAAGGCCTGGGCATTGTTGGTCTGATGAATATTCAATATGTAATGAGCGAAGGAGAAATTTACGTTATTGAAGTAAACCCGCGCTCATCTCGTACCGTACCTTTCCTATCGAAGATTACGAACATTCCGATGGCGAATATCGCGACAAAAGCAATCCTTGGCCAGACAATCGTGGAACAAGGCTATCCGACAGGTCTAGCGAAGGAGCAAAAAGGTGTATTCGTGAAAGTACCGGTATTCTCTTTTGCAAAATTGCGTCGTGTAGACATTACATTAGGTCCTGAAATGAAATCGACAGGTGAAGTAATGGGGAAAGACTCCACATTAGAAAAAGCGTTATACAAAGGCTTGGTAGCAGCCGGTATGGAAATTAAGACGCACGGTACAGTATTGTTTACTGTATCTGATAAAGATAAGGAAGAAGCCATTGCACTTGCAAAACGCTTCTCAACAGTCGGCTACCGCATCATGGCGACAGAAGGAACGGCAAAAGCATTTGAAGAGGCCGGTGTTCGTACAGATGTAGTAGAAAAAATCGGCGCAAAAGGAAAAACATTAATCGATGTCATCCAAAACGGTGAAGCACAGCTTGTTGTGAACACATTAACAAAAGGGAAACAGCCGGCTCGCGATGGTTTCCGTATTCGACGTGAATCAGTTGAAAACGGAGTACCATGCTTAACGTCACTTGATACAGCAGAGGCGATGCTGCGTGTTATCGAGTCAATGACGTTTACTGCCGAAGAAATGCCGAAAGCGGAGGTAGTACACTAATATGATTCGCAACGAACGCATGACAGTCGTTCATCAAGCGAAAATTGCTCATAACATTTTTGAATTAACACTACAAGGCGAACTTGTTCAGGACATGGCTCCTGGACAGTTCGTTCACGTACGTGTGGGGGAAAGTTTTGAGCCGCTTTTACGACGTCCAATCAGTATTGCAAATATTAATCAAGATATGAATGAGTTTACGATGATCTATCGTGCGGAGGGCCGTGGTACAGAGCTTCTCTCAAAAAAACAAGTTGGCGACACAGCAGACGTATTAGGTCCGATCGGCAATGGCTTCCCAGTAGATGCGGTGGCACCAGGTGGCACCGCACTGCTTGTCGGGGGAGGGATCGGTGTACCGCCGCTTTATGAATTAGCGAAGCAATTAAACGCACGAGGGGTTCGAACAATTCATGTGTTAGGATTTCAATCTGAAAATGTTACATTCTATGAGGAACAATTTTCAGCTCTTGGAGAAACATACTATGTCACAGCTGACGGTACAAAGGGGACAAAAGGTTTTGTGACGAATCTGTTGGATGAGCTGAAACCGGAATTTGATGTGTTTTACTCCTGCGGACCTCTGCCAATGTTAAAGGCATTAGAAGCACAATTCCCCGAAAAGCCCGGCTACCTGTCCTTTGAAGAACGGATGGCTTGCGGCATTGGTGCGTGCTTTGCCTGTGTGTGTAACACAACGGAAGCAGTAGAGAAAGACTATGTAAAAGTGTGCTCAGACGGGCCGGTATTCCCGAAAGGAGTTGTGGCGCTATGAGCCGTATCAATGTTGAATTACCAGGTTTACAATTGAAAAATCCAATAATGCCGGCATCCGGCTGCTTCGGATTTGGTCGTGAATATGCACAGTTGTATGATTTATCGAAGCTAGGTGCCATCATGATTAAAGCTACAACAGTAGAGACACGCACAGGAAACCCGACACCCCGTGTAGCGGAAACAGCGGCAGGGATGCTGAATGCAATAGGTCTCCAAAACCCTGGCCTTGATAAAGTATTGGCGGAAGAACTGCCGTTTTTAGCATCTTATGATGTGCCGATTATCGCGAATGTAGCGGGTACTGAAATTGCTGATTATGTAGAAGTGGCTGACCGCATTTCAAAAGCGCCGAATGTCCAGGCATTGGAGCTGAATATTTCGTGCCCAAATGTGAAGTGTGGAGGTATTCAGTTTGGTACAGATCCAGCAACAGCTCAGCAATTAGTGGAGGCGGTAAAAGCGGTTTCGAGTGTACCGGTATATGTAAAGCTCTCGCCAAACGTTACGAACATCGTTGATATTGCAAAAGCTGTTGAAGCAGGCGGTGCGGACGGTATCACTATGATTAATACATTGATCGGTATGCGTCTAGATGAAAAGACAGGCAGGCCAGTTATTGCCAATGGCACCGGGGGGCTTTCAGGTCCTGCGGTTAAGCCTGTCGCAATCCGGATGGTATACGAAGTCTATAAAAATGTTACTATTCCGATTATCGGAATGGGCGGCGTGACCAACGCACAGGATGTCATTGATTTTATGAGTGCAGGCGCTTCAGCAGTTGCGGTAGGAACGGCAAATTTCGTAGATCATTTTGTATGTCCGAATATTATTGATGAACTGCCATCGAAGTTAGAAGAGCTTGGGATAGAACATATTTCAGAGGTTATTGGAAGGAGCCATCGTTAACATGAACAATAAACCGATTATTGCATTGGACTTTCCGGGAGAGAAAGAGGTATTCCAATTTTTAAATGAATTTGACGAACAGCTTTTTGTCAAAGTAGGGATGGAGCTCTACATGCAGGAAGGACCGGATATTGTAAGAAAAATCAAAGAAGAGGGTCATGAGATTTTCTTGGATTTAAAGCTCCATGACATCCCGAATACGGTAAAGTCGGCAATGAAAGGTTTAGCACGTCTAGGCGTGGACTTAGTAAATGTTCATGCAGCAGGTGGCAAACAGATGATGGAGGCTGCATTAGAAGGCCTTGAAGAGGGAACTCCGGTTGGTAAAAGTAGGGCTGCTTTAATTGCCGTAACACAGCTGACATCGACGACAGAGGAACAAATGCAGCGTGAACAGCGCATTGACCTGTCGTTGATTGAATCAGTATTACATTATGCACAGCTGACAAAACAGGCTGGCCTCAATGGTGTTGTATGTTCAGTACATGAAGCACGTGCAATTGCTGATGTATGTGGAGAAGATTTTCTACGTGTGACACCAGGCATTCGTATGAGCGGCGGGGCGGCACATGATCAGAAACGAGTTGCTACGCCAGATGGTGCCCGCCGTGACGGTTCATCATTGATTGTTGTAGGTCGTGCCATTACAGAGGCAGCCGATAAACGCGCAGCATATAAAGAAGTTTGTGAATTATGGGAGGAAAAATAATATGACATTACAAAAAGAAATCGCACACGCAATGCTAAAAGTTGGGGCGGTTGAGCTAAATCCGACAGAACTTTTTACGTGGGCTTCGGGTATTAAATCACCGATCTACTGTGATACACGCTTAACGATTTCAGATCCTGCCATTCGTAAGCAGCTGGCGAATGGATTGGCTCAAAATATTCAAGAGTTTTTCCCAGCAACAGAGGTAGTAGCTGGAACAGCGACAGCCGGCATCCCGCATGCAGCCTGGGTTGCTGATATTCTAGAATTGCCGATGGTATATGTGCGCTCCAAAGCAAAAGAACACGGCCGCGGTAATCAAATTGAAGGAAAATACGCGCCAGGCCAAAGGGTTGTTGTAGTAGAAGACATTGTCTCAACAGGCGGCTCTTCTATCACCGCAGTAGAAGCATTACGTGCAGCAGGCTGTGAAGTGCTTGGTGTCGTATGTGTATATACATACAATCTTCCAAAAGCTGAAGAAGCATTTGATGCAGCCGGTATAAAATATGTGTCACTCACAAACTTCGACTATCTAGTAGAAGCAGCAAACGAGTCCGGCGCCATCTCCCAGGAGCAAATCCCATTTCTTAAGGAGTGGCATGGAAAACTTAAGGCTGGAACGCTTTAAGTTTTCCATGCGACGAGGATTGTGATTGCAAGGCAATGACAACCACAGGAGCATAATGAATGGGGGCCGGCATAAGCCGGGCTTCACTGCTTAAAGCAGGGAACCTATAAAAGCAAAGAAGGTACACCTAAAAAGGATAGGATACAATTTATTTAGATAGAGCTGTGGCGAAAGCAAAGCGACAGCCACATTGGAAAACTTAAGGCTGGAACGCTTTAAGTTTTCCATGCGACGAGGATTGTGATTGCGAGGCAATGACAACCGCAGGAGCATAATGAATGGGGGCGCGGCATAAGCCGGGCTTCACTGCTGAAAGAAGAGGCCTTCCAAAATCAGCAGATAATACTGAAGCATAGAGCTATTTCAAAGTCTCTATGCTTTTTTTGTGCTTAAAAAGATGTTTAACTAGAGAAAAGGAGGGATATTTATGGAATTTGGACTATATTCACTAGGAGATCACATGCCGAATCCACATACAAATGAGTGGATCCCTGCCAGCCAGCGCTTAACAGAAATCATTGAAGCGGCAAAGCTAGCGGAAGAGGTAGGAATTGATGTATTCAGTGTCGGTGAGAGTCACCAGAAATATTTCACGACACAGGCACACACGGTATTATTGAGTGCTATTGCACAGGCTACAAAAACAATAAAGATTTCCAGCTCTTCCACTATTATTAGTACTTCAGATCCCGTGAGAGTATTTGAAGACTTTGCTACTATTGATTTATTATCAGGCGGACGGGTAGAAATTATTGCAGGCCGTGCCTCGCGGATTGGTCTATTCGAATTATTGGGCTATGATTTGACTGACTACGAAGCATTATTTGAAGAAAAATTTGCGCTGTTGAACCTAATTAATGAACAGGAAGTAGTTAATTGGCATGGGGAGTACCGGGCACCACTAAAAAATGCTGAAATTTTGCCGCGTCCATTTAATGGAAAATTACCGATTTGGCGCGCTGTAGGTGGAACACCAACAAGTGCTGTAAAGGCTGGGGAAGCTGGCGTTCCGATGGCATTGGCTGCGTTAGGCGGCAATGCACACCATTTTAAACGCCTCATCGATTTATATCGTACTTCTGCTGAAAAAGCGGGATATGATTCATCAAGTTTACCTGTTGCAACAACAAGTTTAATGTACCTGACAGAAAATATTGAGCATGCGATGAACACAATGTATCCTTACTTGAATAAAGGAATGATTCATGTCAATGGGCGAGGCTACCCGGCACAGCTTTTCATGGATGGAGATGCAGTTGAGGATGTGCTGATGGTAGGTGATGCTAGTCGTATCATTGAAAAGATTCTTCACCAGCATGAGCTGTTCGGACATCAACGTTTCCTCGCACAAATTGATTTTGGTGGCGTACCGTTTAAGGAAGTAGTGAAGACGATAGAGATAATTGGTAATGATATTTTGCCGCAGGTGAAGAAGTATACGAAATAAAAAGCGGAACCTCGAATAGATACCTATAACTGCAGGTTCTATTCAAGATTCCGTCTCCAAATTTTTACTTCCTCTATTTTGCTATTTTCTTTTCAAGTGAAGGATAGTATTTTCATCCGGCGTCACAAATAATGTTTTCTGCTCGAAGTAAATGACGAAGCCCGGCTTTGATCCATTAGGTTTTTTCACTTGCCGAATCTCCGTATAGTCCACAGGTACAGAGGAAGAGTCGCGCGCTTTACTGAAGTAGGCGCTCAAGACGGCTGCTTCATGCAGCGTTGTCTCATCCGGCTGGTCTGAATGGATAACAACATGCGAACCTGGAATGTCCTTTGTATGGAGCCAAATATCGCTTTTTTTAGCCAGTTTGAATGTCAAATAATCGTTCTGCTTGTTATTTTTACCGACTGAAATGGGAATGCCTGAAGAAGAAATAAATTTCTCGGGTTCCGGTTTTGTCGGTTTTTTCTTTTTCTTTGAAGCACGAAGCCGCAGATAGCCTTGCTCTGCTAGTTCTTCACGGATTTCTTCAATATCGGCTGGCGCCGCCTGCTGTACCTGCTGGCTCAGCATTTCAAAATACTGAATTTCATCTTCTGTTTTTTGCTTCTGTTCTTTAATCATCACAAGCGCATTTTTTGCCTTGTTGTACTTTGTATAGTAGCTTTGAGCATTTTCAATTGGTGTTTTACGTGGACTCACCGGAATCGTTACTTGATCGCCTGTATAATAGTTTTCAACTGACACACGTTCTGTACCCTTTTCGAATTGATATAAGTTTGCCATCAATAGCTCACCATATAATTGAAACTCCTCTAGCTTGCTGGCACGTGCGTAGTCTTGATCTAATTTTTTTAACTTTAGGCGCAGTTTGTCAATTTCATTTGATAGCCAGCGTTCTAAATCACCTGCTTGCTGTTTTACACGGTCACGCTCAGCCCGGGCAAAGAAAACACGATCTAGCAGCTCGCCAAGTGTAGCATATGTCGCTTGTGCTCCTTCAACATGACGGAGGGCTGCAGGTGAGAAAGCAACTTTACCATTTTCCATGTAGGTTGGCTGTACTGCTTCCTCAATCTCCGTTAAAAAGTCGCGGAAAATGTGCGGATGATTTGTATTATCCAACCTGTATAACAGCTCTGCTGCATGCAAAGGGGAAAAGCCGGCGAAATGCTGTACAATTTCCTTTGGTTCGCGCGGGCGGTTGAAAAAGGAAATGACTTCCTCATCTGAAGTGGTAAATGGATTTACTTTTTCCTGTGCAGGAGGACCGATATAGGTCTGGCCGGGAAGCACAGTTCGGTAACTATTTAAGGACGGAGGAAGATGCTTCAAACTGTCAAGTATCCGCAGATTGTCTGCATCGACCAAAATACAGTTGCTGTGACGGCCCATGATTTCCACAATTAGCTTCCGTATTACTGGATCTCCGATTTCATTTTTGCTTTCCACTGTCATTTCAATAATTCGTTCCCCATCCTGTGCTTTGATGCTCTGGATAAAGCCGCCCTCTAAATGCTTGCGGAGGAGCATACAGAACATTGGCGGCTCCGCTGGGTTGTCGACTGTTTGCCCTGTAATATGTATGCGAGCATAAGAAGGGTGGATAGAAATCAGTAGTTTATGATTAGCGCCGCCAGCACGGATTTGCAGCATCACTTCCAGTGCATTCGGCTGATGAATTTTCGTAATACGTCCTGTTACTAATTTTTGAAGCTCTTTTGTCATAGAACGTGTAAATAATCCGTCAAAAGCCATAGTTCATTCCTCTTTCATTTGTGGGGATTCCACATTTATTTAGATATGCCATTGTCAATTCATTCTCTCTTATGATAGCATTTTTTCTTACGGGTGCCGATGTTTACATATTTATATAATTCAATCGGCATAACAGGTCTAACATATGCTATAATTGTTGCAGTATGCAAAGAAGGGTGTGACGAACCTTGGTGCGTAGTATGACGGGCTTTGGCAGGGGTGTCACAACGACGAAATCTCATCAACTAACCGTTGAAGTTCGTAGTGTGAATCATCGTTTTTTAGAAATTAATACGAAATTCCCAAAAGAGTGGATGGAGTCGGAAGTGTTGGCAAAAAAAATGCTATCACAGACTTTATCACGGGGGAAGCTCGATGTAATTATTTTTTTAAAGGAGCTTCAGACAGCTGAACAGAAAATTGAAATTAACTGGCCGTTATTAGAGGCGTACCGGAAAGCGAAGGAAGAATTGTCGCTAAACATGCTGGTAGAGGAAAAATGGACAATGCAGGAGATCGCGATGCTCGATCAAGTATTAGCCGTGCAGAAAGAAGAACTTGTTAATGATGAAGTGCTTTCTGCAGTAGAAAAGGCATTGGCCGATGCTATTACCCAGCTGATTACGATGCGCGAGCGGGAAGGCACCGAGCTTAAAGCAGTTATGCTGCAATATAAGGAGCAGCTGCAGGCACAGGTACAGTGTATCCGAGAAACATCGGGAGAGGCGGTTGCAAAATATCGGGAGCGTTTAAAACAGCGTGTCGAGGAGTTTACGAATGGACACCTGTTAGAAGACCGATTACTGACGGAAGTTGCCTTGTTCGCTGAACGTGTAGATATCAGCGAAGAACTGGATCGTTTAGACAGCCATTTTCTTCAATTAGCAGAAACGCTGGAGGAAAATGTACCGATCGGTCGTAAGCTCGATTTTCTAATGCAGGAAATGCACCGTGAAATTAATACAATCGGCTCAAAAAATCAGTCTTCGGAAAGCTCGATCGCTGTTGTACAGGCGAAGACAATCTTAGAGAAAATGCGAGAGCAAGTTCAAAATATTGAATAGCTAGAAGGAGTTATAAATGAAGAAACAACGTGGCTTATTAATCGTATTATCAGGTCCATCGGGTGTTGGAAAAGGAACGGTTCGTAAAGAGCTTTTCTCGCAGGCCGATACGAATTATGAATATTCGATTTCAATGACAACGCGTAATCCTCGCGAAGGAGAAGTGGATGGTGTAGACTATTTCTTTAAGACACGCGAGGAATTCGAGACGTTGATCGAAGAAGGCGGCTTATTGGAGCATGCCGAGTTCGTAGGCAATTATTATGGTACACCGCTTGCCTATGTTAATGAAACACTGGATGCCGGGCGTGATGTATTTTTGGAAATTGAGGTACAGGGCGCAAAACAAATTCGTGAGAAGGCACCGGATGCACTGTTCATCTTCTTGGCACCGCCAAGCCTTTCGGAACTGAAGGCTCGTCTTGTTGGCCGAGGCACGGAAACAGACGATATCATTGCGAAGCGTATTGCAACCGCAGAGGCGGAGCTGGAAATGATGAGTTTATACGATTACGTTGTAGAAAATGATGAAGTAGAAAATGCGTGCGACAAAATCAATGCCATCATTAAGGCGGAACACTGCCGCCGTGAGCGTGTAGAAAAAATTTACTTATCCATGTTGAAGGGGGAATAATCCATGTTATATCCATCAGTAGATGCTTTAAAAAAGGAAATCGATTCAAAATATTCATTAGTGAGCCTAGCTTCTAAGCGTGCTCGTCAAATGCAGGAAGAGGGCGGCGAGCGCCTTCATAAATACGTATCTTATAAGCCAGTAGGAAAAGCGTTAGAAGAAGTGGCAACAGGTGTGCTGAAAAAAGAGCAGCAGGATGAGTCAACTATTTACGAGGACGAAGTTTAATAATTGATGCAGGTAGCTCCCGGAGAAGTTTCTTTGGGAGCTTATCATTTGAAAGGGAGAAATTTTTATGCAATCGAAGAATATTTTACTTTGTGTAACAGGTGGAATTGCGGTTTATAAAGCAGTTGCGCTTGTGAGTAAACTGACACAAGCAGGCTTTAACGTAAAAGTAATCATGACAGCATCTGCACAGAAATTTGTAAACCCATTAAGCTTTCAAGTGATGTCTAAAAATGATGTGTTTTTCGATACATTCGATGAAAAGGATTCAAATGTCATTGCTCATATTGATTTGGCAGACTGGGCGGACCTCATTCTAGTAGCACCAGCTACAGCAAATGTTATTGGGAAAATTGCCAATGGAATTGCTGATGACATGGTAACTACGACGCTTCTCGCTGCAACAGCACCTGTATGGATCGCACCAGCGATGAATGTTCATATGTATGACCATCCAGCGGTAAAGCGTAATATTGCGCAGCTCCATACGGATGGATATCGATTTATTGAACCATCCGAAGGTTACCTAGCATGCGGCTATGTAGGAAAAGGCCGCTTAGAGGAGCCGGAGAAAATTACCGAGCTGGTGAAAAAGCATTTTCAGCCTGCTGTTCAACCGTTAAAGGGAAAAAAAGTGGTAGTGTCGGCCGGCCCAACCCGTGAAAAAGTAGATCCCGTACGTTTTCTAACGAATTTTTCTTCGGGCAAAATGGGATATGCAATGGCGGAAGCAGCAAGAGACTTGGGAGCGGAGGTAGTTCTTGTTTCCGGACCAACCAACCTCACAAAGCCTTCCGGGATGAAGGTCATGAATGTCGAAAGTGCACAGCAGATGTTTGAAGCTATTTGGGCGGAATACGAATCTGCTGATATTGTTATTAAGACAGCTGCAGTAGCTGACTATCGACCTAAAAATATGCATGACCAGAAGATGAAAAAGCAGCCGGGCGAAGCTGTATTGGAGCTTGAACGGACCACTGATATTTTAGCAGCACTTGGTGAACATAAAAAACATCAGCTGCTGATCGGATTTGCCGCTGAAACGAACGATATAGAGAACTACGGGATGCAGAAGCTGCAAAAGAAAAAGGCCGATTACATCGTAGCAAATGATGTGACGGAGGCGGGCTCTGGCTTTGGAACAGATACGAACAGCGTTATTTTAATTGGACATGATTACAAAAAGAGTTTTACCCACCTTCCGAAAACAGAGCTTGCGTACCGGCTTCTCACAACGATAGCAGAGAGGGAAGATTTCAAATGACACTAGTCGTTGCACAAGTCATCGTTGATGTAGCAGCGTATCCAGTGGACCGGCCGTTTGATTATCTCGTACCTGAAAAGTGGCATGATTTAATCGAGGCGGGCAGCCGTGTAAAGGTTCCGTTTGGACCACGTAATGTATTAGGATTTGTAGTGGCGCTCCAAAATGAAACGGACGTGCCAATGAACAAAATTAAACCGGTATCTCAGGTGCTGGATATTGAACCGGTATTAACAGAGGAAATGTTGGAGATGGCCAAGTGGCTGAAGCAACAGACAATTTGCTATGAAATTGATGCTCTGCAAGCCATGCTGCCATCTGCACTTCGAGCAAAATACGAAAAAATCGTACATTTATCAGTCGAGGCAGAAGCGATTCCTGAGCAGCTACAGACATTTTTCAATCGAAACGGCAAGGCGGATTTTAAAAGTTTTGAAAAAGCTGGTCTGCTGCATGAGCTCAAACAGGCTGTTAAGGATGGCTTTGTCACAATCGAAAATAGCGTAAAGCAGCAAGGAGCAGTAAAGGAAATTCGCAAGGTGCAAATTGAAATGGATGTATCGAAGCTTGGGCGGATCGAGGCGGAAATTTCGAAGCGTGCGGCAAAGCAAAAGCAGCTTGTACGATGGATGACAGAACGCCCAGGTCAAGTTCTTTTACCAGACGAAGTATGCAGCGAAGCGGGCGTCACGATGGCTGTATTGCAATCCGTTATAGAAAAAGGCGCAGCCGCCTTTATTAAAGAGGAAGTATATAGGGATCCGTTTACAAAGGAAATTGCGAAAACGAATTTTCTAAAGCTGACAGATGAGCAGGAGACGGCGCTTTCTGCTATTACCGGCGCAATGGATGCGCATTCCGCTGATACATTTCTGCTTCAAGGAATTACGGGAAGCGGTAAAACGGAAGTGTATTTGCAGGCTATCCAGCATACGCTCCAAGAAGGCAAGGAATCTATTGTCCTGGTCCCTGAAATTTCCCTTACGCCTCAGATGACAGAGCGTTTCCGTTCGCGTTTTGGCGAGCTCGTGGCAGTGATGCATAGTGGCTTGTCCGTCGGTGAAAAGTATGATGAATGGCGAAAAGTCCAGCAGGGCAAGGTGAAGGTAGTAGTCGGTGCACGCTCAGCAATTTTTGCACCTTTTGAAAACCTTGGGCTGATCATACTCGACGAAGAGCATGAATCTACCTATAAGCAGGAGGATTCGCCGCGCTATCATGCAAGAGATGTGGCTATTTGGCGGAGCGAGTACCATAAATGCCCGGTTATTTTAGGAAGTGCAACACCGAGTCTGGAATCATTTGCGCGCGCGAAAAAAGGTGTCTACACGCTACTAACATTGAAAAAGCGCGCGATGAATCAGGGCTTACCTACTGTACATGTAGTAGATATGCGCGAGGAGCTAAAGCTTGGTAACCGTTCGATGTTTTCTATTCAACTGGCGGATGCAATACGGGAACGTCTTGTAAAAAAAGAGCAAACGGTATTGTTTTTAAATCGTAGAGGCTATTCTTCCTTTGTGCTATGCAGGGACTGTGGAACGGTTGTGGAATGTCCGAATTGCGATATCTCGCTAACATACCACCGTTTTAGTGAAAAGTTAAAATGCCACTATTGCGGACACGAAGAATATGTACCGCAAGCTTGTCCAGAATGTGCAAGTGACCATATCCGCTTTTTTGGAACGGGTACACAAAAGGTCGAAGAAGAGCTCCATAAATTATTTCCAGAGGCGAGAGTGCTCCGGATGGATGTAGATACAACGAATAAAAAGGGTTCCCATGAGGTCATCTTAGATGCTTTTGGACGTGGAGAGGCAGACATTTTGCTTGGCACGCAAATGATTGCTAAAGGACTTGATTTCCCGAATATCACACTTGTTGGGGTATTAAGTGCCGATACGAGCCTTCATCTGCCAGACTACCGTTCAGCAGAACGGACATTCCAGTTGCTGACACAGGTGAGCGGGCGTGCGGGGCGGCATGATAAGGCAGGGGAAGTCATCATACAAACATATACCCCTGAGCATTATGCAATCGAGCTGTCGAAGGAACAGTTATATGAGCCATTTTATGAACATGAGATGTATGTCAGAAGGCAGGCTAATTATCCTCCCTATTACTATCTGGCGCTCATTCAGGTCTCTCATGAAGATGTAATGATGGCCGCGGAATATGCTGCAAGAGCTGCAGAATATTTACGGGGTAATCTATCGTCTACTGTCTCTATCATTGGCCCTACAACGGCGAGTATCAGCCGCCTCCAAAATAGATATCGATATCAATGTTTGATAAAATATAAAGTAGAACCAAATCTGATTCCGGTGTTATTGCAGTTAATAAAATTGTACCGCTCGGAATGGATAAAAAAAGGAATTCAGCTCACAATCGATTTGGACCCTTCCATGATTTGAGCTTGTGAAAGAGGTAAAAAATATATGGCAATTAAAGAGGTAGTGAAGGCGCCTGCAAAGGTTTTATCTTCTAAAACAAAAGAAGTTGAAGTGATCGATGAGAAAATCATTGCGCTTTTAGATGATTTATACGACACAATGGTGGAATACGACGGTGTAGGAATTGCTGCTCCGCAAATCGGTGTAAATCTGCGTGTAGCTATAGTGGAACTTGGAGAAGATATTTTAGAGATGATCAATCCGGTAGTTCTTGAAACACGCGGTGAAGCCGAAGATGTAGAAGGATGCCTGAGCTTCCCTGACTTGTTCGGGATGGTAAAGCGTCCGACTTACGTAAAAATTGAGGCGGCAGACCGTGAAGGCCGTATATATGAGTTAGAAGCAGAAGATTTTGAAGCACGTTGTATTTTACATGAAATTGATCACTTAGATGGGGTGCTGTTCGACTCGAAAATGACGCGTGTATTGACACAAGAAGAGCTTGATGAAATGTACGCGGACGTTGAGGAGGAGTAATATGACATCTGTTGTTTTTATGGGCACACCAGCCTTTTCAGCACCAATTTTGCGCATGCTTCATGAAGAAGGCTATCAGGTGCTGGCTGTTGTGACACAGCCGGATCGCCCGGTAGGTCGTAAAAAGGTGCTAACGCCGCCCCCGGTAAAGGAAGAGGCGGTACGTTTAGGACTGCCGGTTATTCAGCCGGAAAAATTAAGAGGTTCTGAAGAACTTCAGCAAATTATTGATCTTGGTGCTGATCTCGTCATTACTGCTGCGTTTGGTCAAATCCTGCCGAAGGAGCTGCTTGAGGCACCGCGTCTTGGCTGTATCAATGTGCATGCTTCTTTACTGCCGCAGTATCGGGGGGGCGCTCCTATCCATCAAGCCATTATCGACGGACAGGATACTACTGGTGTAACAATCATGTATATGGCTGAAAAGCTGGATGCCGGCGACATTATTTCCCAACAGGGAATTGTAATTGAAGATACTGACCATACCGGCAGTATGTTTGAAAAATTAAGTGAAGTGGGCCGGGAGCTTTTAAAGAATACCTTACCTTCAATTATTGATGGGACAAATCCTCGAATCCCACAAGACGAGTCAAAGGTAACGTTTGCCTCTAACATTAGCCGTGAACAGGAGCGCATTGACTGGTCAAAAGAGGCTCGTACAATTTACAATCAAGTACGCGGTCTTCATCCATGGCCTGTTGCCTATACAACGTTTGAAGGCGCCAACTTTAAAATATGGTGGGCGCAAGTCGGTACGACAGCCAATGATCGTCAGCCAGGTGAAGTGGTGGCTATCCATCAAGACAATTTCGAGATTGCTACAGGAGAGGGCGGCTCTCTAGCTGTATATGACTTGCAGCCAGCAGGTAAAAAGCGTATGACAGCACAGGAATACCTTCGTGGTACAGGCTCGAAATTACAGATTGGAGACCGTTTTGAATGAGTAAAAAGAAGCAACAAATCTGGGATGGCAACGTAAGAGATGCTGCTCTTTCCATCCTGCTGGCGGTCGATAAAAATCAGGCATACAGCAATTTATTGCTCCACCAGACGATCGAGAAATATAAAATCGATGTGAAAGACAGAGGTTTACTGACGGAGATTACGTATGGTACCTTGCAACATAAGCTGACACTAGATTATTATCTAGAACCTTTTATCAAAGGCAAGGTGGATTTATGGGTACGCTGGCTTTTACGCCTGTCGCTGTATCAAATGGAATATTTGACGCGCATTCCAGCGCATGCTGCTGTAAATGAGGCTGTAGAAATTGCAAAGCGACGAGGCCATAAAGGGATTGCTTCAATGGTCAATGGCATATTGCGTTCGATTTTACGTCAAGGTGTACCAACGGTTGAGGATATCAAGAATCCGGTGGAGCGCCTTTCGGTTGAGACGAGTCATCCGCAATGGCTGGTAGAACGCTGGGTAGAAAGCTATGGCTTTGATGAAACGGCCGCTATGCTTCATGAAAATAATATACCGCCAGTACAGACGGTTAGGGTCAACATGACACGTGCAACTGTAGAAGATGTATTAGCGTCTCTTGAGCAAGAAGGCGTGAAGGCGAAGCAGAGTGATATGATGCCTGAATGTATCCATTTGACAAATGGAACAGCGGCACGTACAAAAGCGTTTAAAGAAGGGCTTATTACTATTCAGGACGAAAGCTCCATGATGCCTGCAAATGTTCTTGATCCAAAGCCGGGAATGAAGGTGCTCGATATGTGTGCAGCCCCGGGTGGCAAGACGACGCATATGGCAGAAAAAATGGAGAATGATGGCTCTATTTTAGCGATGGATTTACATCCACATAAGCTCGATCTTATTGATGAAAACACAGCACGTCTTGGACTGGATATTGTTCAGACAGCGCCGGTCGATGGACGAAAGGCTGCAGACTTTCTTGCAAAGGAAAGTTATGATGCGGTGCTTGTTGATGCCCCTTGCTCAGGATTGGGCGTTATGCGCCGGAAGCCTGATATTAAATATACAAAGCGCGAAGAGGATTTAGAGAGTTTACAGGCGATCCAATTAGCGATTTTAGCTAATGCAGTACAAGTACTAAAACCCGGTGGACGCCTCGTATATAGTACATGTACAGTGGATAAGCGTGAAAATGAAGGGACGGTAGAGGCATTTATTTCTACACACCCGGAAATGGAACGTGAGGAAATAACAAATTTACCAGAAAAACTATTAGCGAAACAAAATAACGGGATGCTGCAAGTATTCCCGCAAGATTTTGGCAGCGACGGCTTTTTCGTCGCAGCGTTTCGTAAAAAAGGAGAAACAATTTAAGTAATGGATCAAAATAAATTTGATGAACGTATTCAAGATTTAGTGGAAGAGACGGAAGTCAAGCCGGTTCGTCGTCAGAAAAAAGAAAAGCCTCAATTGAAGGAATCGATTTATTCCCTGCGCCCAGATGAACTGCAGGAATGGTTAAAGGAAAACGGAGAAAAGCCGTTCCGGGCCGGACAAATTTACGAATGGCTGTATGACAAGCGTGTCAAAACATTCGAAGAAATGTCTAATCTCTCTAAAGGGCTGCGTGAAAAGTTAGAGGAGAATTTCGCGTTAACAACGTTGTCGACACTTATAAAGCAGGAATCAAAGGACGGGACAATCAAGTTTTTATTCCAGCTGCAGGACGGCTATTCTATTGAAACAGTATTGATGCGCCACGATTACGGGAATTCTGTCTGTGTCACGACGCAGGTAGGATGCCGTATTGGCTGTACATTCTGTGCCTCTACATTAGGCGGGCTGAAACGCCATTTACTGGCGGGAGAAATTGTAGAGCAGGTTGTAAAAGTCCAGCAAACATTGGATGAAGTGGACGAACGTGTAAGCTCTATTGTTATCATGGGGATTGGCGAACCGTTCGACAACTACGATGCAATGATGAACTTCCTGAAAATTGTTAATAATGATAAGGGCTTAAACATCGGTGCTCGCCATATTACTGTTTCAACTTCTGGGATTGTACCAAAGATTTATCAATTTGCCGATGAGCAATTGCAAATCAACTTTGCAGTTTCACTGCATGCCCCTAACCAGGAAGCACGTCAGAAATTGATGCCGATTGCCCGAGCATATAAAATTGACGAACTATTGGAAGCAGTCCGTTATTATACAAAGAAAACAGGCCGTCGTGTAAGCTTTGAGTATGGATTGATGTCTGGTGAAAATGACTCAGTCGAAGTCGCTAATGAATTAGCTGATTTGATCAAAGGAATTAAGTGCCATGTCAATTTGATACCAATCAACTATGTACCGGAGCGTGACTATGTTCGTACATCACGCAGCAGCATTTTTGCATTTGAGCGTACATTGAAAGAGCGTGGCGTGAATGTAACAATTCGTCGTGAGCAAGGAGCAGATATTGCAGCAGCTTGTGGACAGTTACGTGCACAAGAACGCCAAGATGAAGTAAGGTAGGTGACCATTTTGAACTTTACAGTCGAAATTGATGTTGGATTAAAGCGTGCAGTTAATGAAGATCGGGTCGCATTTGTCGAGCGGCCTGATCAATTCAAACTTGCTATTTTGGCAGACGGCATGGGCGGTCATAATGCAGGCGATGTAGCAAGTGAAATGGCGATTGAGCAGATGCGAAAGCTTTTCCTTAAGGAGGAAGGCACCCGCTTCCATTCCCTAGAAAGCCGCAAGGAGTGGCTTCGTGATGCTGTATCACAAATTAATGATGAAATTTATCGTTACTCCCTATCACATGAAGACTGTCAAGGAATGGGGACTACACTCATCGCCGTGCTGGTTCATCATATGGACTGCATTATTAGTCATATAGGTGACAGTCGGGTTTATCATTTCACTAACGAGTCGGTTACGCTAATTACGCGTGACCACTCATATGTGAATGTTTTATTAGAAAGCGGTCAAATCAGTGAAGAAGAAGCTCAAAACCATCCACAGAAAAATTTCATACTAAAATCACTTGGAACAGAAAGCTCTATCCAGCCGGATTTTTATGATACGAAAGTGGAGGAAGACTCCTATTTACTCATTTGTTCAGATGGACTGAGCAATAAGTTGACGGCAAATGAAATGGCCGCAATCATTACATTGCCTATGCCACTGAAAGAAAAAGGAGAAAAACTCGTCAAGCTGGCAAACGACAGCGGTGGTGAAGATAATATTTCCCTTATATTAATGACGATGAAAGAGGAGGTGTAGGCATGCTGATTGGAAAACGGGTAGGTGAACGTTATGAAATTTTATCGCTGATTGGCGGCGGTGGGATGAGTCATGTTTACTTAGCACACGATATTATTTTGAGCCGTGATGTGGCAATTAAAATTTTGCGGTATGATTTTTCAAATGAGGAAGAATTGCATCGACGTTTTCAGCGAGAGGCATTATCTGCTACAAGCCTAACACATCCCAACATTGTGAGTGTCTATGATGCCGGTGAAGACGGAGATATGCACTATATTGTAATGGAATATGTTAAAGGGAAGACATTGAAGCAATACATACAGGAGTTTTCCCCATTGTCCCCTGCGAAAAGTGTACACATTATGAAGCAATTGACATCGGCGATTGCACATGCGCATGAAAATGGGATTATCCATCGTGATATCAAGCCCCAAAATATTTTGATGGACGCAGAAGGGAATGTAAAAATTACAGATTTTGGTATAGCGACAACTTTGAATGCAACGAGCTATACGCAGACGAACTCTGTAATGGGAACAGTTCACTATCTTTCTCCAGAACAGGCTCGTGGAGGAGGCGCAACAGAAAAGTCAGATATTTATTCATTAGGAATCGTACTTTACGAGCTGTTAACAGGGGAACTGCCTTTTTCAGGTGAATCTGCCGTTTCGATCGCCTTAAAGCATTTACAGTCTGAAACGCCCTCTGTAAGAGCTTTTGATGCATCTATTCCACAGGCGCTTGAAAATGTAGTGTTAAAAGCGACTGCAAAGGATGCAAATCATCGCTATACCAGCATGAATGAGATGGAAGAAGATTTGCAAACATGCCTGTCAGCAGCGCGGGTGAATGAGCCGAAGTTTGCGTTGCCTATTGATGATGAGGCAACAAAGGCTATTCCAATTATTAGAGAAAAGTTACCTGTCGATGACCTATTAAAGACAAAACCGATTGATAAGGTAAAGCCTATTGAAAGAGAGCAGCCCAAACCACCAAAACAGCCAGTAAAGGAGAAAAAGAAAAGAAAGAAATGGCCGATTCTCCTAGGGGCTGTAGTGACCCTGGCTATCTTGGCACTCGTGCTGATTTTTGCATTGACGCCATCTAAGGTAGAAATTCCGGATGTTGCTAATTTATCGGTAGAAGAAGCTACAGCCGATTTGGAAAAGGCAGGCTTTACAGTTGGTGAACCGATTGAACGCAACTCAGAGGAAGTTGAAAAAGATAAGGTAATTGGTACAACTCCAAAATCGGGGCTTTCAAGAGTAAAGGGGACTGAGGTACAGTTAATTGTCAGCCTTGGCGAAGAAATGGTCGAAATGGATGATTATGTAGGAGAGCAGGTTAGTCAAGCATTGTCTTTACTTGAAAAAGCCGGGTTCCAAGACGTTGAAACTATAGAGGTCAATTCTGACGCACAAGCAGGTGAGGTTCTTAATCAAGAACCTGCAGCAGGAGAAGAAGTAGTGGCAGAGGATACAGTTGTCACATTGCAGGTGAGCAAGGGAAAAAAGGTGCTGACCGTTGATAATCTAAAGGGTTATACCGAGGCGGAAGTGAATGATTATGCACGAAATATAGGCTTGAATATTAAAAAGGGGAATCCGGTTAATTCGGATACAATTCCCAAAGGAAGCGTTGTTTCACAAAATCCTTCAGCCGGCTCGCAAATAACAGAAGGAACGACAATTACTGTTGTCCTTTCGAAGGGCCCAGCAGAAAAAAGAACAAAATTATATAACAAAATCATTCCAATTAAGTATGAGGAGAAGCTAGATGAAAACGGTGAGCCAATTCCGCAGACCGTCCAAATTTATATCCAGGATAAGACTCATACAATGGCGGAGCCTATTGAGGAATTTGTTATTACAGAAGATAGAACATATCCTATTCAGCTGGAAATTGTAGAAGGAGAAAAAGCGGCATACCGAATCATCCTGGATTCAGTCACGTTTGCCCAAGAAACTATTTCCTTTGATGATTTTTAATGTTGTTCAATAGAAGTCCTTCGATTTATTGATGCGAATGAGTAAGGATTTAGATTATTGTCAGCGAGCATTTACTGCTCGTCTAAAAAGCAGTGAAAGCCTTTGGTGAATGTCACGGATACAGCTTTGTGTCTGCACAAAGCTGTATCCGACTATGATGATGCCGAGGCAGAATTGATGGGAGGGTTTACATGGCGCAAGGCCAAATTAGAAAAGCATTAAGCGGATATTATTATGTTGAGCAGGATGGAGAACTGATTCAGTGTAGAGGCCGTGGGGTATTCCGCAACCGTGGTGAAGCTCCGCTTGTCGGTGACGTCGTTGATTTTACGAAAGATGGTGAATCGGATGGCTATGTAATGAAAATCCATCCACGTAAAAATGAGCTTGTACGACCGCCGATTGCAAATATTGATCAAGCGATTCTTGTCTTTTCAGTAAAGGAGCCGGAGTTCAATACAATCCTGCTAGATCGCTTTTTAGTCGTTTTAGAGTCATTTCATATTGAGCCGATCATTTGTTTGACAAAGATGGACTTATTGGCAGACAGTGAGCACGCTGGGCTGGAAGCTTATATTGAAGATTACAAGGCAATCGGCTATGAAGTTATTACGACCTATAAAGAAGATGTTTCCTTGCTTGATCGCCTTCAGCCAGTTTTGGAAGGAAAAACAACAGTCCTGGCAGGGCAATCAGGTGTCGGAAAGTCAACACTTTTGAATACACTCCTGCCAAACTTAAATTTAAAAACTGGCATTATTTCGCAAAGTCTCGGGCGCGGAAAGCATACAACACGTCACGTTGAGTTAATTGAAGTATGTGGAGGTCTGCTGGCTGACACACCAGGATTCAGTTCATTTGATTTCGATACGATTGAAAAAGAAGAATTAACAGCGTGTTTTCCAGAATTTCAGCGCATCGCAGAAGGGTGTAAATTCCGTGGCTGCCTACATATAAAGGAGCCGAAATGTGCAGTAAAGGCAGCGCTTGAAACGGGTGAGATAAAAGCATACCGCTATGAGCATTATGAACAGTTTTTGCAAGAAATACTTGATCGAAAGCCGAGGTATTAATGATGATAAAAATTGCACCATCTATTCTAGCTGCAGACTTTGCCAAATTAGGTGAAGAAGTGAAGGAAGTGGAAGCAGCAGGAGCAGAATTAATTCATATTGATGTAATGGACGGACATTTCGTACCGAACATTTCCTTTGGAGCAATTGCTTTAGAGGCGATCCGTCCTTTATCGACTTTACCAATGGATGTCCATTTAATGATTGAAAACCCAGATCAGTATATCGAGCAGTTCGCCAAGGCAGGCGCGGATTATATAACGGTACATGTAGAGGCTTGCCGCCATTTGCATCGTACGATTCAGCTGATCCGTTCATTCGGCGTAAAACCAGGTGTCGTTTTAAACCCGCATACCCCAATCGAATCGATTCTTCATATTTTAGAGGATGTAGATATGGTATTGTTCATGACAGTAAACCCAGGTTTTGGAGGCCAGAAGTTTATCTCTTCTGTACTGCCTAAAATCGAGGCATTATCTAGCATCATCAAAGAGCGAGGATTGGAGATAGATATTGAGATTGATGGCGGTATTACAGCAGAAACAATTGTCCCTTGTGTAAAAGCCGGTGCCAATATTTTTGTGGCAGGATCTGCCATTTATAGTAAGGAAGACCGGGCGGCAGCATTGCAGGAAATCAAGCAAGCCGGCCTAGCTGCTATTCAATGATCGTAGCCATTTGTTCAGGCGGCCCCATTCGTGAGGCCGTCTTTCATTTAAAAGCAGACCGGTGGATTGGGGTGGACCGCGGGGCCTATCATTTAATTGAAGAGGGTATTATACCGGATGCAATCGTGGGTGATTTTGATTCGGTCACGGAAGAAGAGTATGCACGTATTTCCGAAACCGTAATACATGTTGAAATGTTCCAGGCTGAAAAGGATGAAACGGATACTGATCTGGCACTTGAGCGGGCACTTGAGTTCCACCCGCACACCGTCTTGTTAACAGGCGTTACGGGAGGGCGGCTTGACCACCATGAAGCAGCGCTGCGCTCCTTATACCGTTTCCAGCTTGCATATCCGAATATTCAGTTTAAAATTATTAACAAGCAAAATGAACTGCAGTTTTTGCTGCCGGGGCACCATCAACTTAAAAATACGAAGCACCAATACCTTTCCTTTTTTGCCTATGGGGAGGCAATTCAGGGAGTTACGCTTCGGGGAGTCAAATACGAAACGACGAAGGAAATGATTGAGCAGGGGACATCCCGTTTTACAAGTAATGAAATCATACAAGATGATGCGTATATCGCGTTCACCTCTGGCATATGTTTAATGGTAAGAAGCATGGACTAAGGGGGAGCGATAGTGAAAGTATACACTTTTCAAATTCCAAAATTTTTAAGCAGTATGACAAGAGCTTGCATCAAGGTTTTTCGCCGGGAGAAAAAATAAAAGGGAGTGGGTAACCGTTATGGCTACTCACTCCCTTGTTTTTTGATAAAAAAGAGCATCAACAGTAAATGCTGATGCCCAGTACGCGATTAAACGCGCTCAACTTTACCTGATTTTAATGCACGAGCAGAAACCCATACACGTTTTGGCTTACCGTCAACTAGGATACGAACTTTTTGTAAGTTAGCGCCCCAAGTACGTTTAGAAGCGTTCATAGCGTGAGAACGGTTGTTGCCTGTACGAGCTTTACGGCCAGTGATAACACATTTCTTTGGCATGTAAATTCCCTCCTAACAGATGAATCTGAAAGCTTGTTTTTCAGTTCGATATTTCACATACCATAATAATTTAACATAGACTCTACATGCTTGCAAGACATTTCGCACATACTTTCAAGAAAAAAACCTTTACACCTTGTAAAGCATTGTCAATTATAAGGGGTGCAATCGCTTTTCATTGTAACCGCTAGACTTCAATGAACGTTTTCTTTTATAATCAATCTTTGTGTAGTACAATATAGACAGTCAAAAAGAGCCAAGGAGGCATATGTATGTCAGTAGAATTAAAAAATGAATTCGGCCAAATTGATATTTCCAATGACGTCATTGCACAAATTGCAGGCGGCGCTGCAATCGAATGCTACGGAATTGTAGGTATGGCAAGTAAACACCAAATTCGTGATGGCTTGACAGATATTTTACGGAAAGAAAACTTTGCAAAGGGCGTATTGATCCGCCAGGATGGCGAAGATTTGCATATTGATATGTACATCATTGTAAGCTATGGAACGAAAATTTCTGAAATCGCATACCAAGTACAATCAAAAGTAAAATATACAGTGAACAAAACATTAGGCATGAGCGTAAAATCAGTGAACATCTTTGTTCAAGGCGTGCGCGTAATGAATGTGTAAGAGGAGGATTCAAGGCGAATGAAGTCATTAGACGGAATTAAATTTGCAGAAATGGTACAGATGGGTGCACATCACCTCTACCAAAATGCAAGTTATGTAGATTCGTTAAATGTATTCCCAGTACCAGACGGTGATACAGGGACGAATATGAATTTATCGATGACGTCAGGTGCAAAGGAAACGGAAGCGAACACAAGTGAGCATATCGGGAAGACAGCACAGGCGTTATCAAAAGGATTATTAATGGGTGCGCGCGGCAACTCAGGCGTTATTTTATCGCAATTATTCCGCGGCTTTGGAAAAGCGATTGAAAAAGATGCGGCAATCGATGCGAAAGGGCTGGCTGCAGCTTTCCAAGGCGGTGTGGATACTGCGTATAAAGCGGTGATGAAGCCGGTAGAAGGAACGATTTTAACAGTGGCACGCGAAGCAGCGGCTAAAGGTGTCGAAGCTGCAGAGACTACAGATGATTTAATTGAATTGATGGAGGCATTCGTGGAAGAGGCGAAAGCATCTTTAAATCGTACTCCTGAACTATTACCTGTATTAAAAGAAGTCGGCGTAGTTGACAGTGGTGGACAAGGACTGCTGTTTGTGTACGAAGGTTTTCTTGCGTCTTTAAAAGGTGAGGAGCTTCCTGAACGAAATGATGCATCCTTGGATGATTTAATCAGTGCAGAGCACCATCGTGTTCAAGATTTTATGAATACAGAAGATATCGAATTCGGCTACTGTACAGAAATTATGGTACGTTTTGAAGATGAAAAAGAGCCTTTTAATGAAGATCAGTTCCGCAATGAGCTAAATCCATTTGGTGACTCGCTGCTAGTTATTTCTGATGATGAAATTGCGAAAGTACATATTCACACAGAAACGCCTGGTGCAGTTTTATCGGCAGGGCAAAAGTATGGAAGCTTAATTAAAATTAAAGTAGATAATATGCGCGAGCAGCACTCGGCTATCGTAGGTGATTCTTCAGCTCCTGCAGCTCCGCCAGCGAAAAAAGAACAGCACCCTTATGCAGTTGTCACGATTGCAATGGGGGAAGGGATTGCCAATCTGCTTCGTTCGATCGGTGCCTCTTATGTCATTGAGGGCGGTCAAACAATGAACCCATCGACGGAGGATATTGTAAAAGCTGTGAAGGAAATCGGCGCAGAGCGTGTACTGATCCTGCCAAATAATAAAAATATTGTGATGGCGGCAGAACAAGCGGTGGAGCTTCTTGATATTGAAGCGGCTGTTGTAGCAACAAAGACAATTCCTCAAGGGATGGCAGCTATCTTGGCGTTCAATCCTGAGCTGAGTATCGAAGAAAATAAAGAAAATATGACAGAAGGCTTTGCCCATGTAAAAACAGGCCAGGTGACATATGCAGTACGTGATACATCGATTGACGGTGTGGAAATCCGTAAAGATGACTATATGGCACTAGCAGAGGGCAAAATCGTTTTATCAACACCACAATTGATGGATGCTGCAAAAGAAGTAATCGGCGGCATAGCTGATGAAGACAGCGAAATTATTACCATCATTTATGGGGAAGATGCAACGGAAGAACAAGCGAACGAATTAGCTAGCTTCATCGAGGAGAACTTCGCGGATGCAGAAGTAGAAATCGTTGAAGGAAAACAATCGTTATATCCATTTATCCTATCAGTTGAATAATGCATAAAAGGATCAGGGGCTGCCCCGTAAGTATATGCTTATGGGGAGCCTCTTTCGTTTTAATTAAAATTTGTTTTGATTCGTATCAATCCCGTGTATAATCGGGAAGAAAAGCCTCTTAAAAGAGGAGATTTCAGCTTGGATACATTATTTTTCATATGAAAAGTTGAAAGATTTGTATGTGATAGGCTTGCTTGATAAACTAAAGGTAAGAAAAAAATTGTGAGAAAATTGAAGTGGGAAGGTGACTTGATGAAATTTACATCTGTATTTGATATCATCGGTCCAGTAATGATCGGTCCGTCAAGCTCGCATACAGCAGGGGCAGCACGGATTGGCAGAGTGGCGCGTGATTTATTCGGCCGGCAGCCGAAGCAGGTGAAAATCCATTTATATGGCTCGTTTGCTGAAACGTATCGAGGTCATGGAACGGACGTAGCGATTGTTGGGGGTCTCTTAAACTATGATACGTATGATGAGCGCATTAAAACGGCGTTTGAAGATGCAGCAGCAGCTGAGATGGAGTTTGAATTTATTCCTGAAGAGGCACATAAAGAACATCCAAATACAGCCCGCATTGTCATGAGTGATGATGACGGAGAGATGAGTGTAGAAGGCATCTCCATTGGGGGCGGAAAAATTGAAATCAGTGAAGTAAACGGCTTTAAGCTGCGCTTGACTGGAGGTATGCCGGCTATTCTGGTAGTGCATAATGATCGCACAGGCTGTATTGCCAATGTAGCGAACTGCCTGGCTATGCATAACGTAAATATTGGCCATATGGAAGTATCCCGTATCGAACGAGGACATACTGCGTTAATGGTAATCGAAGTGGACCAAAATATAGAAGAACGAGTTCTGGACCAGATTTCATATATTCCGCATATTACAAAAGTCTCGAAGATTAATAATTAGGAGGACCGCAAAGTGGACGTGTTATTTCAAAATGTAAGAGAATTGGTTGCCTTAGCGGAAAAAGAGAATAAAAGTATTTCAGAGCTTATGATCGAACAAGAAATGCTGATTAGTGGACGCAGTAGAGAAATGATCATGGAGCAGATGGACCGTAACTTAACGGTAATGGAAGAGGCAGTTGAACGCGGACTTAAGGGAGTTCAGTCTGTTACAGGCTTGACAGGTGGAGATGCTGTACTTATTCAAAACTATATTGCAAGCGGAAAATCATTATCAGGTGAGCTGCTGCTTGATGCAGTAAGTAAAGCGGTAGCGACAAATGAAGTGAATGCAGCCATGGGAACAATCTGTGCTACGCCTACAGCCGGCTCAGCTGGCGTTGTGCCGGGTACACTGTTTGCTGTTAAAAATAAGCTGAATCCGACTCGTGAACAAATGATTCGTTATTTATTTACATCCGGCGCATTTGGTTTTATCGTAGCGAATAATGCATCCATTTCTGGTGCAGCTGGTGGATGTCAGGCAGAGGTAGGGTCTGCAGCAGCGATGGCGGCAGCGGCTATTGTTGAAATGGCTGGGGGTACACCGCAGCAGAGTGCAGAGGGCTTTGCTATTACATTGAAAAATATGCTTGGGCTTGTATGTGATCCAGTTGCAGGACTTGTGGAAGTACCATGTGTTAAACGGAATGCCATGGGGGCAGCGAATGCTCTTGTAGCAGCAGATATGGCGCTTGCCGGTGTGACAAGCCGTATTCCATGCGACGAAGTAATTGGAGCAATGTACCGGATCGGGCAGGCAATGAGTCCGAATTTAAAAGAAACAGCAAGAGGCGGCCTGGCTGCAACACCGACAGGAAAGGCGATCAGTAAAGCAATTTTTGATAACGGTGGATTACAGAGCATCAAATCACTGCAATAAGGAAGACAGAAACACACGATGAGCTAAATCGTGTGTTTTTTTTTGCCTTCTTGCTGGTGCACGGAGACCTATAAGTCAGCAGCTGATGAAAAGATATCTTTAGAGGATAACAAGAAAAATAAATGATACAATTGAATTGTAGAAAACAGAACGTATGTTGTGCAACAGTGCATAAATAGAAAAAATGCGAGAGCAAAATGCAATCGTAATGGAAGGAGGAAGGCTCTTCCTGGAGAGTTTGAGCGAAGCTTTGTTTCTACTAGCAGACAAAGTTTTTGCTGGGCGAATTTTGGAGGAGCTGTCGGGCAAGTGAACACTACCGAACCAGTATCGAATATGAAGGGTGTCGGCAAGGAAACGGCAGAGCAGTTGGCATCCCTCGGCATCGAGACAGTCGAGGATTTGATTTGGACGTTTCCATACCGGCACGAAGATTTTACATTAAAAAATTTAGCAGAAACACCCCATAATGAAAAAGTAACAATTGAGGCAAGGGTAGAGAGTATCCCTTCTGTTACTTATATGGGGAAAAAATCCCGTTTAACTGTCACTGTGCTGGCAGGGCGGCATTTAGTGAAGGTCGTCATGTTCAATCAGCATTATTTAAAGCAAAAGTTGATACCGGGCGCTATTGTTACGGTTTCAGGGAAATGGGACCGCGGACGCCAGGTAATTGTCGGCTCGTCGATTAAATTTGGCCCAAAGCAGGATCAGGGCGACTTTGAACCAGTCTATAGTCTGCGTAATACAATTCATCAAAATCGTTTCCGTAAAATGATGCGGCAGGCTCTTGATGAAGCAGGAGACAATATTCCTGAAACGCTCCCGCCCTCTATGTGTGAGCAGTATAAACTGCTGCCGCTGCAAGAGGCGCTTGAAGGGGTTCACTTTCCGAAGGATACAGACCATGTAAAGCAAGCAAGAAGGCGTTTTGTGTTCGAGGAGCTGCTGGCATTCCAGCTGCGTATTCAAGCTCTTCGTAAAGCAAGACAAGACCAGGAAAAAGGACTGTCGATTCATTACGATCTTGAAAAACTGCGCGCTTTCATTAACACATTACCCTATGAGCTGACAGGCGCTCAAAAAAGGGTGGTCAATGAAATTTGTAAGGATTTGAAATCTCATCACCGGATGAACCGTTTGCTTCAGGGGGATGTTGGTTCGGGGAAGACCGTAGTGGCGGCAATCGGATTATATGCAGCGGTCACGGCAGGATTTCAGGGAGCATTAATGGCACCGACGGAAATTTTGGCAGAGCAGCACGCTGAAAACCTATACGCTTGGTTCGAGCCGATCGGTGTCCGGGTTGCACTGTTATCCGGTTCTACAAAAGCAAAGGCAAGACGGGAAATACTTGAACGTCTGGCAAACCGTGAAATTGATATTTTAATCGGAACACATGCGCTCATTCAGCCGGATGTTGAATTTAAGCAACTCGGCTTTGTCATCACGGATGAACAGCACCGCTTCGGAGTTGAGCAGCGCCGTATATTACGTGATAAGGGACAAAATCCGGATGTACTTTTCATGACAGCGACACCAATACCCCGTACATTAGCGATTACGGCATTCGGAGAAATGGATGTATCGATTATCGATGAACTTCCGGCAGGGCGGAAGCAAATTGAAACGCACTGGATGAAACATGAACAGCTTGGTGCTGTATTGACGAAAATGGAAACTGAACTGGCGGCAGGGCGTCAGGCATATGTTATTTGTCCATTGATTGAAGAATCCGATAAAATTGATGTGCAGAATGCAGTTGAAGTATTTGAACAGCTCACTACCTATTTCCATGGACGCTTCACTGTAGGACTTATGCACGGACGTTTGCACTCGGATGAAAAGGATGCCGTCATGCGTGCGTTCAGCGAGGGAAATATCCAGGTGCTTGTGTCGACAACAGTCGTAGAAGTTGGGGTGAACGTTCCGAATGCAACGTTTATGACGATCTATGATGCAGAACGTTTTGGCCTGGCACAGCTTCATCAGCTTCGAGGTCGCGTCGGGCGTGGAGAACACCAGTCGTATTGTGTATTGTTGGCTGACCCGAAAACAGATGAAGGAAAAGAACGGATGATATCGATGACAGAAACAAATGATGGATTCCGTTTAGCAGAAAAGGATTTAGAACTTAGAGGGCCAGGGGATTTCTTTGGCAAGAAGCAGAGTGGTCTTCCAGAGTTTAAAATGGCTGATCTCGTGCATGATTATCGTGCACTCGAGGTAGCGCGTCAGGATGCGGTACGGCTTATTGAAAGTGAAGTATTCTGGTCATCTGATGAATATGAACCGCTGCGAAATATGCTCGCAAAGTCAGGTGCTTTAGAGGGTGAGCGTATTGATTAATGGAAAAGTGAAAGAATGAAAACGAATGGAGCAGAGCGCAATGACAAAAAAAGTTGTTGCGTTCTTTTTAGTAGTTATGTATATTGGTATTAGTACCAAGTGCTAATACTTAATAAGAAGGTGACGAGTGATATGAAGCGTACAAAAAAAGAACGTCAGCAATTGCTTATAGAAACGATTGCAGATAACCCATTCGTCACTGATGAACAATTAGCGCAGCAGTTTGGCGTTAGTGTCCAGACAATCAGGCTTGATCGAATGGAACTGTCTATCCCTGAACTGCGGGAACGTATAAAAGATGTAGCGTCAAAAAACTATGAAAATGAAGTTAAATCACTTCCGATTGACGAAGTGATTGGTGAAATTATAGATATCGAACTGGATAAACGCGCGCTATCCATCTTTGATGTTGGAGAAGAGCACGTATTCCAGCGTAATGGTATTGCCCGCGGACACCATTTATTTGCGCAGGCAAACTCTCTTGCAGTAGCAGTAATTGATGATGAACTGGCATTGACGGTAAAATCCAGCGTTGCATTCGTAAAACCTGTAAAGGCTGGAGACCGTGTTGTGACAAAGGCAGTTGTTCGTACACAACAGACGGAAAAAAATCGTACAATTATAGATGTTACTTCGACAGTAAATAATGACATAGTATTTACAGGAGAGTTTGAAATGTACCGCACGAAAGGTGGAAACGAGACATGAAACTAGCAGTAGATGGCATGGGCGGAGACAACGCCCCTCAAGCAATCGTAGAAGGTGTCATGCAGGCATTAGAAGAGTTTAATGATGTAGAGATTTTATTATATGGCCGTGAGGATGCAATGAAGCCTTATGTAAAGGCCCACCCGCGTCTAACGGTGATCCATTGTGAGGAAGTAGTAGAAGGGGATGACGACCCGGCTCGTGCTGTACGTCGTAAAAAAGATTCTTCTATGGCCCGTATGCTGGAGGCAGTGGCGGAAGGAACGGCAGATGCCTGCCTTTCAGCCGGAAATACTGGCGCCCTTATGGCAGGAGGCCTCTTTAAAGTAGGACGAATCGAAGGCGTGCAGCGTCCTGCATTGGCAACTACACTTCCGACACTTGACGGCAAAGGTTTCTTAATGCTGGACCTTGGTGCGAATGCGGATGCAAAGCCAGAGAATTTAGTGCAGTATGCTATTATGGGAAATATTTATGCGAAAAAGGTGCGGGGCTATTCAGCACCTCGTGTCGGTCTCTTGAATATCGGCACGGAGGACAAAAAGGGAAATGAGCTGACGAAGGCGACTTTTGACTTGTTGAAAGATGCTGACATGCACTTTGAAGGAAATGTAGAAGCACGTGAGCTGTTAAATAGTGTGGCGGATGTCGTAGTGACGGATGGCTTTACGGGTAATATGGTTCTGAAAACGATCGAAGGTACAGCGGGAGCATTATTTTCTATGCTGAAGGATGCCTTGACCTCTTCTACAAAAGCAAAGCTCGGTGCCGCGCTTGTAAAAGGTGATTTGAAAGTATTAAAGGAAAAAATGGATTATACAGAATATGGTGGCGCCGCGTTGTTCGGCTTAAAAGCACCAGTAATTAAGGCACATGGTTCATCAAATGCGAAGGCTGTGCGCAGTGCTATAAAGCAGGCGCGCACGATGGTCGAGCATGATGTGTGCACAACGATTCAAGAGACGATTACAGCAGAGTAATTGTCAGTCACAAAGGGGAGCTAAAGATGACAAAAATTGCTTTTATTTTTCCGGGACAAGGGTCGCAGCAAGTAGGAATGGGTTCGGAACTTGTCAAAGTAAATGAAAATAGCAGAACGTTTTATGAGACAGCGGATGCTGCTTTAGGCTTTTCATTATCTAAATTGATGCTGGAAGGACCACAGGAGGAGCTGACATTGACTTATAATGCGCAGCCGGCACTTTTGACAACAGGTGTCATGATTGCACGTCAATTGATGGAAGAAGGCATCAGACCGGATTATACAGCAGGTCATTCATTAGGGGAGTACAGTGCATTCGTCACATCAGAAGTAGTGACATTCGAGGATGCAGTGCAGATTGTTCATAAACGTGGTTTATATATGGACGAGGCAGTACCGGCGGGTGAGGGGGCCATGGCAGCAGTGCTGGGCATGGAATCTACCGAGTTAGCACAAGTTTGCGAGGAAGTGAGCGCATCAGGGGTGGTAGCGCAGCTTGCAAACCTAAATTGCCCGGGACAAATCGTCATTTCGGGGACGAAGGAAGGCGTTGAAAAAGCCGGAGCTTTAGCAAAAGAACGTGGAGCAAAGCGTGTAATTCCTTTAACAGTAAGTGGACCTTTCCACAGCTCATTGATGGAACCTGCTGCTGAAAAGCTGGCAGCGACAATAGAAGAAATAGAAATGAAGAAACCTGCCATTCCTGTTATCAGCAATGTAACATCTGTGTTGCTTGAAGAGGTGGCAGATATTAAGAAGGAAATGGTGGATCAAGTATCGAGTCCTGTCCAGTGGGAGCAAAATGTACGCACATTGCTTGAACAGGGCGTGGATATCTTTATTGAATGTGGTCCGGGCAAGGTGTTGTCTGGGCTTGTGAAGAAAATCGATCGCGGAGCGACTGTTTATAGTGTGCATGATGAAGTGACACTGGCGCAGGTCGTCGAGGCGTCTAAGGAGTGGACACAATGTGTTTAACAGGTAAAACGGCCGTTGTAACGGGCGGTTCTCGCGGGATCGGTCGTGCGATTTGCATTGAGCTGGCAAAGCAGGGGGCAAATGTTGTGGTCAACTTCAGCGGAAGTGAAGCAAAAGCAGAGGAAGTTGTGAAAGAAATCGAGGCGCTGGGACCAAAAGCTATAGCAGTACAGGCGAATGTAGCGGACAGCACTTCTGTAGATAGTCTAATGAAGCAGGCATTGGAAACATTCGGTTCTATCGACATACTAGTCAACAATGCGGGAATTACACGCGACAACTTATTAATGCGTATGAAGGAACAGGAATGGGATGATGTGATTGATACGAATCTCAAGGGAGTGTTCCTTTGTACAAAAGCAGTAACGCGTCCGATGATGAAGCAGCGTGCAGGCCGTATTATTAATATCTCTTCGATCGTAGGAGTAGCGGGGAACCCAGGGCAGGCGAATTACGTCGCTGCTAAGGCAGGGGTAATTGGCTTGACGAAGACGACAGCCCAGGAGTTGGCGAGCCGCAATATTTTAGTGAACGCTATTGCGCCAGGTTTTATTACGACTGAAATGACGGATGCTCTGCCGGAAGAAATCAAGGAAACGATGTTGAAGCAAATTCCATTGGCGAAGCTTGGGCAGCCGGAGGATATTGCAAAGGCGGTTATATTCCTTGCTTCTGACAGCGCAAATTATATTACAGGGCAGACGCTGCATATTGATGGTGGCCTAGTTATGTAATTGATATATATTTGAGGGGAGGTGACCGATTTGGCTACAGTATTAGAGCGTGTTTCAAAAGTAATCGTAGACCGTCTAGGTGTTGACGAGAGCGAAGTGAAAGTAGAAGCTTCTTTCCGTGAAGATCTAGGTGCGGATTCATTAGATGTTGTTGAGCTTGTTATGGAGCTTGAAGATGAATTCGACATGGAAATTTCAGATGAAGATGCTGAAAAAATTGCAACAGTTGGTGATGCCATCAACTACATTGAAAGCAAAATCAGCTAATGATACAGAGGTACATAAACGCGGGTATTCGTGTTCATGTACCTCTTTTTCATAGCGATATTTATACAATAGAGGAAAAACCTTTGTAAAACGTGACTTTTTATGAGAATCTCTTTGCGTTAACTGGTACAACGATGTAAACTAAACGTTAGAAACTGAGTAAGGAAGGCAGATTGTCCATGACGATAAGAAAAAAAGGAAATAATCAGAAAACTGGCGTATTCCCAGAAAAGGTTCGGGAACTTTTCGAACAATTGCAAAGCGATTTGAACGTTTCGTTCAATAACAAAAATTTGCTATATCAAGCATTTACCCATTCATCCTATGTGAATGAACATCGTCGAAAGCTATTTACGGACAACGAGCGGCTAGAGTTTCTAGGAGATGCTGTTTTAGAGCTATCTGTGTCAAAATTTCTATTTGAAAAATACCCACAAATGAGTGAGGGTGAGCTGACAAAATTACGTGCATCAATTGTCTGCGAGCCGTCTTTAGTTATTTTTGCGAATGAATTGGAATTTGGCCGATATGTATTACTTGGAAAAGGTGAGGAATTAACGGGTGGCCGTGAGCGTCCTGCGCTTTTAGCAGACGTATTTGAGTCATTTGTTGGTGCACTTTATCTGGACCAAGGATTAGAGCGGGTAGTAGCATTCCTGGAAAAAGTCGTGTTCCCGAAAGTAGAACTCGGTGCTTTTTCGCATGTGATGGATTTCAAGAGTCAGTTGCAGGAAATGGTGCAGCAATCAAATAACGGCGTCCTGCATTATGAAATCGTTGATGAAAAAGGACCGGCTCATAACCGTACCTTCGTGTCTCGTGTTCTGTTGAATGAACAGGAGCTTGGGTTAGGACGAGGTAAATCGAAGAAAGAGGCTGAACAGCAAGCGGCGCAAAGTGCGATGCAGAAGCTAAAGCAGCAGGCACAAGAGGGGGAGTAATATGTTCTTAAAGCGACTTGAAGTAATGGGCTTCAAATCTTTTGCAGAGCGTATTGGTATAGATTTTGTCCCAGGTGTAACCGCAGTAGTAGGCCCGAATGGCAGTGGTAAAAGTAATGTAACGGATGCAATTCGCTGGGTACTTGGTGAACAATCGGCGAAATCACTTCGTGGATCGAAAATGGAAGATGTTATTTTTGCTGGCAGTGAGTCACGCAAACCGCTGAACTTTGCAGAGGTGACATTGGTTTTGGATAATACGGACGAACGAATTGCTGTACCGTATACTGAAATCAGTGTGACAAGACGTGTGTATCGTTCAGGTGATAGTGAGTATTTGCTCAATAATCAAACATGTCGCCTGAAGGATATTACGGACTTGTTTATGGATTCCGGGCTTGGAAAAGAAGCGTTTTCTATCATTTCGCAAGGACGGGTCGATGAAGTATTAAACAGTCGTCCGGATGATCGTCGTCTTATCTTTGAAGAGGCGGCCGGCGTGCTAAAATACAAGCAGCGGAAAAAGAAGGCGGAACATAAACTCGTTGAGACGGATGAGAATCTCCATCGAGTACTGGATATTTTACATGAGCTCGATAACCGCTTGGAGCCATTGCAAATTCAAGCTTCAGCTGCCAAAGACTATGTCCGGATGAGCGCAGAATTGAAGGACTTCGATATTTCCTTAATCGTTCACGATTTACATGTCTGTGCCAAACAACTGGAGGCAATGCAAAGAGAGTTTGCTGAATTGGAAGCAAATGAGCTTCTGCTGGCCGGTGAAATAAGCACTCTTGAAAAGAGTCTGCGCCAAGTGCGTGCAGAGCTGAAAATATTAGATGGACAGTTAGACGGTTCTCAGGAAGAATTAGTGGAAGCAACAGCTGAAGTGGAACGCTGGGATGGTCGAAAGGCTCTGATGCATGAAAAGCGCTCAAATGCCGAAAAGCATATGAAGCAGCTGGAAGCTAATCTGCAGACAGCAACAGAGGAAGCAAAGAAACATGCGTTACAAGAGACAGAGAAAAAAGCGCTGTTCTCCGAAAAGCAGCAGGAAGTGTCCACATTAAGGCAGGCTATCAAACAGCTGGAGCAGGCTTTAACGCGCTCTGTTTCTGAAATTGAGGAAGAAATCGAAGCATCGAAAAATAAATATATTGATTTGTTGAATGAGGAAGCAACGGTCAAGAATGAACTAAAGCATATTGACCAGCAGCTGCAGCAGCAGCAGGAAACGGCAGAACGTATTACCGACCGCTCGGCTGACATGCAAAAAGACTTAGACCGTACGATTGCCGAGAAGGAAATAGTAAACAAGCAGTTAAAGAAAATGCAGGAAGAGTTAAAGGAAAAGCTTGATCTGTATGCAGTTATGCAAAATTCTTTAAAGCAGCTTACTTCACAGTTGGATGAGAAGCAAAACCTTCTCTACAAAGCATACCAGCATCAGCAGCAGTTAAAATCGCGGCGTGAAACATTAGCAGAGCTAGAAGCAGATTTTTCAGGATTTTTCCACGGCGTTAAAGAAATACTGCTGGCGCGCGATAAAGGTGAATTAACAGGTATTGAAGGAGCGGTTGCCGAACTTGTCCAAGTAACGGGTGAGTATTCCCAGGCTATTGAAACGGCACTTGGTGCGGCAAGTCAGCATATCGTGACGCAAAACGAGCAGCATGCACAGCAGGCAATTGCATGGCTGAAGAAACGTCGTGCGGGTCGTGCAACATTTTTACCGAAATCTGTTATGAAGTCTCGCCGGTTGAGTGAAGCCCAGATTTCTTCGGTTTCCGGCCATCCTTCATTTGTTGACATGGCGTATAACCTGGTGACATTTGAGGAAACGAACCGATCTATCGTTGAAAATCTCCTTGGAAATGTACTTGTTGCTGCCAGCCTTGATGGGGCAAGTCAAATTGCCCGTATGCTTGGTTTTAAATTCCGTGTTGTGACACTTGATGGTGATATCGTGAATGCAGGTGGATCACTGACAGGCGGATCTGTTAAACAGCAAACTTCTCTGTTCACAAGAAAAGCAGAGCTGGATACATTGTCGGTGAAAATCGCAGAAATGGAGCAGTCTATCCAATCAGCGGAGCGTACAGTGGCCATTGATAAGGAAAAGGCTGCGACACTAGGAGATGAGCTGGAGGAAGTACGTTTGCTCGGAGAGGAACTGCGTTCTCAAGAGCAGCAGCAAAAATCGATGCTATTGGAGCTTGATATGCAGGAGAAGAATCTGCGTACGAGTGTGACCCTTGCTACGAGTGAGCAGACATCAATGTCCACACGACATGAAACGCTTGCTGAGCAAAAGGAACAGGCAGAGAAACGGTTGCAGGAACTCTCGGTTGAACTTGCTGAAATCAATGAACTAGTCGAACAGTTGACACTCGCCAAGGCGCAAGGAGATACACAGAAGGATGTTCTGCGGGATCAGATTGGAGAGAAGCGCTCACAGCTCGCTGTTGCACAGGAGCAGCTATCTCAGTTGCAGCTGACAATAGCAGATATTGCTGTTCAATTGTCGAAAGCGAACGAATCTATCGAAAAAATTTCCCAGGAAATCGAGTGGTTCCAGTCGGATGCAGGCTTAAATGGACCTTCAATGGAGGAAATTGAGCAGTCGATTGTCGAATGGAGTGTTAAGAGACAGACATTGCTCGATATTATTGCGGAAAAACGCGATCAGAAAGAAACGATGCAGGCGAAGCTTGCTGCAATAGAAGAAGATGTAAAAGAAAAGCAGCGCATGCACAAAGGCTTTGTAGAAGCGATTAATGCATTGTCTATTAAACGCAGCCGCCTTCAGTATGATCAGACAAACCTGCTGACACAGTTGGAGGAAAACTATGAGCTGACATTTGAAATGGCAAAGGAATTAGCAGAGGCAATTGAGGACGTAGAGCAGGTGCGTCGAAAAGTGAAGCTTTTGAAGCAGTCGATTGAAGAATTAGGACCAGTCAATTTGACGGCAATCGATGAATTCGAGCGTGTACAGGAGCGTCATGCATTCTTGACAGAGCAGCGTAATGATCTGCTCGAAGCAAAGGAGACATTACATGAGGCTATCAAGGAAATGGATGGTGAAATGTCGACCCGTTTCCATGATACGTTTACGAATGTCCGTTCACAATTTAAAGACGTATTTCGTGAGTTGTTTGGCGGAGGACAGGCAGATCTTGTACTGATCGACCCTGAAAATCTACTCGAAACAGGTATAGAGATTGTCGCCCAGCCGCCAGGCAAAAAACTGCAGAGTTTAAGCCTGCTTTCGGGTGGAGAGCGTGCTCTGACTGCCATCGCCTTATTGTTTGCCATTTTAAATACACGTCCGGTTCCTTTCTGTATTCTGGACGAAGTAGAGGCTGCACTAGATGAATCCAACGTCATCCGTTACAGTCAATATTTGAAGAAATTTAGTAAGGAAACACAGTTCATTGTCATCACGCACCGAAAAGGGACGATGGAAGGGGCGGATGTCCTATATGGAATTACAATGCAGGAATCCGGTGTATCGAAACTTGTTTCGGTAAAATTGGAAGAAGACTTGCCGGTAGGATAAAGGAGTGTAGGAAATGAGTTTTTTTAAACGATTAAAAGAGAAATTGGTCGGTTCTACAGAACAAGAAAAAGAAGAACTTCTGGAAGAAACAAAAGAACCTGAGGCAGAAAATGAAGTGCAGGATGAAGCCCCTGCTGACAAAGAGGGCGTACAAGAACCTGTAGTAGAGGAGTCTGCCCAGGAAGAGGTTCCGGTTACAGAGCCAGTAGAGGAAGAAGTAATTCCTGCTGAAGAATTGACTCCGGCTTTAGCAGAGGTAGAAGAGCAGGAAGAGCAGGAAGAGCAGAAAGAGGAGAAAAAACCTTCTGCTTGGTCTATTACACAAAAGTTCAAAATGGGTCTTGCTAAAACGCGGGATTCCTTTACGTCAAAAGTAAATGATTTAGTTGCTCGTTACCGTAAAGTGGATGAGGACTTCTTCGAAGAGCTTGAGGATTTACTGCTCCAGGCGGATGTTGGCTTTGAAACTGTAATGGAATTGATGGATAAATTACGCTTTGAAGTGCAGCGTAAGAATATTAAGGATACAGAAGGCATTCAGACAATCATCTCTGAAAAGCTTGTTGAAATTTACGAAGCAGGAGAAGAGAATCTGATTGAGCTAAATATGCAGCCTGCTGGTGAACTAACAGTCATTCTATTTGTAGGTGTAAATGGTGTTGGGAAAACGACAACAATCGGTAAGCTGGCACACCGCCTGAAATTAGAAGGAAAATCCGTTCTGCTCGCTGCGGGAGATACGTTCCGTGCAGGAGCGATCGATCAGCTCCAAGTATGGGGTGACCGTGTAGGCTGTGAAGTTATTAAGCAATCGGAAGGATCAGATCCTGCTGCTGTTATGTACGATGCTATTCGTGCGGCGAAAAACCGCGGTGCCGATGTGCTCATTTGCGATACAGCAGGACGCTTGCAAAACAAAGTGAACTTAATGAACGAGCTTGAAAAGGTGCACCGCGTCATCTCACGCGAAATTCCAAATGCACCTCATGAAGTGCTATTGGCACTTGATGCAACAACAGGACAAAATGCATTAGTACAGGCACAGATGTTTAAAGAGGTGACAAATGTAACAGGAATCGTGCTGACAAAGCTTGATGGTACAGCGAAAGGCGGTATCGTTCTTGCTATCCGCAACAAGCTGCATATCCCTGTGAAATTTGTTGGGCTAGGCGAAAAAATGGATGATCTGCAGCCGTTCGATGCAGAACGGTATGTATATGGTCTATTTGCAGAGGGCTTAGAAGCCGAACTGAAAAACATGGAAGACTAGAAGGGGCTCTCTTTTCCGTAAAGTGGAAAAGGGAGTCTTTTTTGCAGGTCCTTAATGGTGATCACAAATAAGAGATGGTATAATAGGCAAGGTGTCTTTAGAAGGATCGCTAACGGTTTAAAAGACAAGGAAATCACCTTGACAGTAGACAGGGAAAAGATTTATGATACAGTAGACTAAATATGAATGGAGAGATAAAAGTGCTACTTGAAAAAACAACACGCATGAACTTTCTATTCGACTTTTATCAGGCATTATTGACGGATAAGCAACGTAGTTATATGGAGCTTTATTACTTGGACGATCACTCGCTTGGAGAGATTGCCGAGTCCTATAATGTATCAAGACAAGCGGTCTATGATAACATTCGCCGTACAGAAGCAATGCTTGAAGAATATGAAGATAAATTAAGCTTATTAGAGAAATTTCAGCAGCGTCAGCGTATTTTAAAAGAGCTGACAGACGCGATAGAAGATGAAAGTACTACAAAAGAAGTCCTTCTCGCGTTGATTGAGCAATTGAAGGAATCGGATTAGGAGGCGAACGATTTGGCATTTGAAGGTTTGGCAGAACGACTCCAGGGAACCATTCAAAAAATTAAAGGTAAAGGTAAAGTTACTGAACAGGACGTAAAGGAAATGATGCGTGAAGTTCGATTTGCTTTAATCGAAGCCGACGTTAACTTAAAAGTGGTTAAAGAGTTCGTGAAAAAAGTAAGTGAACGTGCAGTAGGTACAGATGTAATGAAGTCATTAACACCGGGTCAGCAGGTTATCAAAATCGTACAGGATGAGCTAACGGTTTTAATGGGCGGCGAACAGAGTCCAATTAAGTTCAATAATCGTCCGCCGACGGTTATTATGATGGTTGGTCTCCAAGGTGCCGGTAAAACGACGACTACAGGTAAGCTGGCAAATGTTATGCGTAAAAAGTACAATAAAAAGCCGCTTTTAGTAGCAGCTGACGTCTACCGTCCTGCAGCTGTCAATCAGCTGCAGACAATCGGAAAACAGCTCTCTATACCTGTTTTTGCTTTAGGAACAGATATTTCACCAGTTGAGATCGCCCGTCAAGCGATTGAGCATGCAAAAGAGGAGCATCATGATGTTGTCATCATCGATACAGCAGGTCGTCTGCATATTGATGAGCAGCTAATGCAAGAGCTAAAGGATATTCGTGCGTTGAAAGAACCTGACGAAGTGTTCCTTGTTGTTGATGCGATGACAGGGCAGGATGCTGTCAATGTGGCACAAAGCTTTAATGAGGCTGTCGGTATTACCGGCGTTGTTTTAACAAAGCTTGATGGGGACACACGTGGTGGTGCAGCGCTATCGATCCGGTCAGTAACAGAAAAGCCAATTAAATTCGTTGGTATGGGCGAAAAAATGGACGCATTAGAATCATTCCACCCAGAACGTATGGCATCCCGTATTCTAGGGATGGGCGATGTGCTTTCACTGATTGAAAAAGCGCAGGCGAATGTCGACATGGAAAAGGCGAAAGAGCTGGAAGAAAAGTTCATGACGCAGACTTTCACATTCGATGATTTCATTGAGCAGATGCAGGCTGTAAAGAAGATGGGGCCTTTAGATGAACTTCTCAAAATGCTGCCTGGTGCAAGCAAAATGAAAGGTCTGGACAATGTAAAGGTCGATGAAAAGCAGATGGGACGTATCGAGGCAATCATCTATGCGATGACACCAGCTGAAAAAACGAATCCCGAAATTATAAATTCAAGCCGTAAAAAACGGATTGCCACTGGATCAGGTACAACGATCCAGGAAGTAAACCGACTGCTCAAACAGTTTGAAGAAATGAAGAAAATGATGAAGCAAATGACAGGTATGGCGCAAGGAAAAGGCAAGAAAAAAATGAAATTACCAGGCTTAGATTCATTATTTAAATAAAAAAATTAGGTGTTAAGAAAAAACACTTTACAAACCACACAAACATTGATAATATACTATCTTGTGTGAAACTTATTCGGAGGTGCTAAAATAATGGCAGTTAAAATTCGCTTAAAACGTATGGGAGCTAAAAAATCTCCTTTCTATCGTATCGTAGTAGCTGACGCTCGTTCACCACGTGATGGCCGTCAAATCGAAACAGTAGGTACTTACAACCCACTAACAACTCCAGCTACAGTACTAATCGATGAAGAGAAAGCTCTTAAATGGTTAGCTGATGGCGCAAAACCATCTGATACTGTACGTAACCTGTTCTCAGAACAAGGGATCATGGAGAAATTCCACAACCAAAAATTCAGTAAATAATCGGAGGTATCTATATGAAGCAGCTGATTGAAGCAATCGTGAAACCGTTAGTCGATTATCCAGAGGACGTCCGGATCGAGATGGACGAAAACGAGAGTCGAATTGTTTATAAGCTTTTTGTTCATCCAGAGGATCGAGGAAAAGTGATAGGCAAACAGGGACGCGTCGCCAAGGCGATTCGCACAATTGTTTATTCAGCAGCTAGTGGATACCATAAGAAGAAGACGTATGTCGATATATTGGATTAAAAAAGGATATTCTGAGTGAATATCCACACAATAAAAAGAGGAGGAGGCGCTGGCTTTCTTCTCTTTTTCTATACAAGAGGTGATATGATGGAATGGTTTAATGTAGGTCGCATTGTTAATACACATGGTATTCGAGGTGAGGTGCGCGTACTATCCACGACGGACTTTGAAGAGATTCGCTTTGCGCCGGGGAGTAAGCTGGCTGTATTTAAGAAGGAGGAAAAGCATCCGATTTGGGTGACAGTCCAAAGTTCGCGCCGCCATAAAAATTTTATCCTGCTGACATTTGAAGGAATGGATAATATTAACCTGGTGGAGCCGTTTAAAGAAGGTCTGCTTAAGGTCACTATGGACCAATTAGCGGAGGATGAGCTGGAAGAGAACGAATATTACCATTTTGAAATTATGGACTGCGAAGTCTTCTCCGAAGAAGGAGAGCTCATCGGTGCAGTAACAGACATCCTGTCTACGGGAGCCAATGACGTTTGGGAAATTAAGTCTAAAGACGGCAAGAAGCACTATATTCCATATATTGAAGATGTAGTGAAAGATATTGATGTGGAAGAAAAGAAAATCATCATCCATGTAATGGAAGGCCTTTTATGATGAAAATTCACGTACTTAGCCTTTTCCCGGAAATGTTTGAAGGTGTGTTTGGTGCGTCTATTTTAAAGAAAGCACAAGAAAAGGGCGCAGTTGAGCTAGCTGTATCAGACATTCGGGAATATAGCGACAACAAGCATAAACAGGTGGATGACTATCCTTACGGCGGCGGTGCTGGCATGGTATTGAAACCAGAGCCTATGTTCAATGCTGTTGAAAGGATTACAGAAGGGCGCAAACCGCGCGTCATCCTTATGTGTCCGCAAGGCGAGCGCTTTACGCAGAAAAAGGCGGAGGAACTGGCTAAAGAAGAAGATCTTGTCTTTCTGTGCGGCCATTATGAAGGATATGATGAACGAATCCGTGAACATCTTGTAACAGATGAGATTTCCATCGGTGATTTCGTGCTGACAGGAGGTGAATTGCCTGCTATGACGGTCATTGATGCGGTTGTGCGCCTGCTTCCAGGTGTATTAGGACAGGCAGATTCCCATATTCAGGATTCATTTTCTACCGGACTACTTGAGCATCCGCATTATACACGACCAGCAGATTTCCGGGGAATGAAGGTACCGGATGTATTAACAAGCGGCAACCATGCAAAAATCGAAGAATGGCGTATGGAACAATCTTTAAAACGTACATTTGAGCGGCGTCCCGATTTGCTTGAGGTACTTGAGCTGACACCGAAGCAGCAAAAGGTTTTAGAAGTGCTAAAAAAAGAATTGCTATAAAGAAAAGATACTTGACGCCCTGAAAAGATTTATGGTAATATTCATTTTGTGCTTCTATGTGAAGCACTGAATTACGGTGTTCCGCTGTGGCCTAGAGCGTGCAAGAGCATCTGTCTAAGGAGAGAATAAAATGTCTAACATTATCACAGAAATTACTAAAGAACAACTTCGTACAGACCTTCCAGCGTTCCGTCCTGGTGACACTGTAAAGGTACACGTTAAAGTTGTTGAGGGTACTCGTGAACGTATCCAGTTATTCGAAGGCGTAGTAATTAAACGTCGCGGTGGCGGCATCAGCGAAACTTTCACTGTTCGTAAAATTTCTTACGGTGTTGGTGTTGAGCGTACTTTCCCAGTACACACTCCAAAAATCGCTAAATTAGAAGTTACTCGTCGCGGTAAAGTACGTCGCGCTAAACTTTACTACCTACGTAACCTACGTGGTAAAGCTGCACGTATCAAAGAAATCCGATAATAGCTTTTTAAAGAATGGGGCTTGGTTTCAGGCTCCATTCTTTTCTCTTTACATATGGCAATAGGCGATTTTTTTGCTTGAGAACTATATTTCGTTTACAATAAATGTTGATAGACGAGGGGGATATTTGCGTGGAAAAAGTTGAGAAAGAAAAGAACGAACTTTGGGAATGGATCAAGGCGTTGCTGATTGCTTTTGCGATTGCTGCATTCATTCGATATTTTTTATTTACGCCTATCGTAGTTGACGGAGACTCCATGATGCCAACCCTTGAAGACGGTGACCGGATGATTGTTAATAAAATCGGCTACCAAATTGGAAGCCCGGACCGTTTTGATATCGTCGTATTCCATGCACCGGAAGGAAAAGATTACATCAAACGTGTTATCGGTCTCCCGGGAGATCATGTCGAATACATCGATGATCAGCTATATATTAATGGGGAACCGTTTGAGGAGCCTTATTTAGATCAGTATAAAGCGGAAATTACAGAAGGAAATCTCACTGGTGATTTTAGACTGCAGGATATTGATCCTGAAATTGAAGTGATTCCCGAAGGTTATGTATTTGTGATGGGAGACAACCGTCGCTTCAGTAAAGATAGCCGCCATATTGGAATTGTCAGCCAAGATGAAATCATAGGGAATACAAATTTGATTTTCTGGCCTCTAAATGATATTAAAATTGTAAAATGACTATGAGAGGGGATGCGAGTCTCCTCTTTTTATATGAAAAAAGCTAATGTGGATACACTATAGCTGCAGGTAAATTTACTTCTTAGTATAAAGAAAGACACTGGCAAGGAAATCTCTTCTAGTTTCAAGATGATGCCATGCCATAGGAGAAAGGATGTTTCAAATGACAATACAATGGTTTCCAGGGCATATGGCGAAAGCGCGCCGTGAAGTTTCTGAAAAATTAAAACTAGTAGATATCATCTTTGAGCTTGTAGATGCTCGTTTACCACTTTCATCCCGCAACCCGATGATCGACCAGGTGATTAACCAAAAACCGCGGCTGCTTATTTTAAATAAGCAGGATATGGCGGATGAGTCTGAAACACGTAAATGGCTGGCGTATTTCGATAAACAAGGCCATAAGGCGGTTGCAATCAACTCGCTTGAAGGAAAAGGGCTGCAGGTCGTAACAAAAGCAGCACAGGAAATGTTGGCCGAAAAATGGGCCCGTATGAAAGCAAAAGGTATGAAACCCCGTGCTATCCGTGCCATGATTGTCGGCATTCCAAACGTAGGAAAATCAACATTAATCAACCGTCTTGCGAAGAAGAACATAGCAAAAACCGGGAATACTCCAGGGGTAACAAAGGCTCAACAGTGGATAAAAGTAGGAAAAGAATTAGAATTATTGGACACACCGGGAATTTTGTGGCCCAAGTTTGAAGATCAGGAAGTTGGCTATAAACTAGCGTTAACAGGGGCAATCAAGGATACAGTGACGAATATGGAGGATTTGGCGGTATACGGACTTCGTTTTCTTGCTACCCACTACCCTGCACGGATGAAAGAACGGTATCAGCTTGAATTTGTGCATGAAGAATTAGTAGAGACTTTCGACCATATCGGAAAGCTTCGCCGTGTGTTTGGTACGGGCGGAGAAATTGACTACGATCAGGTTGCAGAGCTTATTGTACGAGATATCCGTTCGGAGCACCTAGGAAAGCTGACATTTGATTTTGTGGATGAGCAAATAGAAAAAGAGAATATGGAACAATAATTGAATAAGCCTTTTCACTCCAGTGGAAAGGCTTTTTTCTTTTATAATAAAAAAATACATGCCGATATATAACATAGAATAGGCAAGGAGTATAGAAATGAAAACGATTAAAGAAATTACAGCTGCATTAAAGAGTGCAGAATATATTGAACCTTGGATGGAAGAAATTAAACAAGATACACGAGCAGGGGTGCAGAAGGCTTGGGGATCTTTTGAGAAGCGGTTGGCTAAAAGGCAGCAGATGACTGTTGCTCATAAAGAGAAATGTCAATTCGATATGTCATTCCTGCCACATGCTGATGCATTTGCGGCAGGGGTAGATGAAGCGGGGCGGGGACCACTAGCGGGGCCCGTTGTAACAGCTGCTGTCGTCTTGCCGAATTTCTGTGAAGCACTTATCGGCATTAATGATTCAAAGCAATTATCAAAGGAACTACGTGAAAATTATGCAGCACGTATCAAAGAACATGCTGTTTGCTATCATATCCATTTTCAGCCGGCTGAAAAGATTGACGAATTAAATATTTATGAGGCGACGAAGCAGTCAATGGCTGCAAGTGTTGCCGGGCTTGCCGTACAGCCTGCAGTTGTCCTGGTGGATGCCATGATCTTGCCCATTCAGTTACCACAGCATTCCATTGTTAAGGGAGATGCAAAAAGTCTGGCAATTGCTGCTGCATCCATTTTAGCGAAAACAGCGCGGGATGAGTATATGGAGCAGCTGCATGAACAGTATCCGCAGTATGGCTTTCAACAGCACGCTGGATATGGCACAAAACAGCACCTAGAAGCGCTTGAACAGTTTGGGCCGACGAAACACCATAGAAAGAGTTTTGAACCTATTAAATCGATGATAAAGGGGTGAATAGGTTGACATCTACATCATTTAATCCTATCCAACCGCAACAGCAGACGCTGCAAACAAATCAAGCTCTAACACTGCGGGAAGGACAAGTATTCCATGGAACAATAAAGCAGTTGTACCCGGATCAAATGGCAGAGATTCAAGTGGGTGGACACAAACTAATTGCCAAACTGGAGGTACCGCTGACGGCTGGAGATGCACACTTTTTCCAAGTAGCCAGTACAGGGGCCCAGACAGAGCTGAAGGTAGTGACCGGTCCGATGCCTCAGGCAATGGGTACACAACAGCAGATGGCACAGCTGCTGCAATCAATGAATCTGCCTCAGACAAAAGAAATGCAGCAAGTAATGGGGCATTTCCTAAAAACACAGATGCCGATAACACGTGAGCAGCTTCTGCAAGCTGAAGCTTGGATGAAGGCACTGCCGCAAGGAGTTACAAAGCAAGATGCTCTCAGCGCGATGCAGCGTATGGTGGAGTTAAAGATGCCATTTACAAACGATGTGTTTCAGGCACTTGTCCAAGGAGCGAAAACGACTGGCATGAACACGGCGCTTCAAAACTTCATAAGTCAGTTAACGAATGAAACGAACCTTAACACCGAACTTAAAACAAGCTTATTGACACAATTGCAAACAATTGCTAAGCCGCTTGATAATGAAACGGGAGGTGTTATACTGGCGCGTGCTGTCCAGACACTAACAGATACTTCAGCCTCTGCGACGAATCGCCAACAAGCTTTGATGCTCTTGAAAGAAGCGGGTGTGATTCCTCAAACCGCTTCTATGACTAATTGGCAATCCCAGCTGGCACAGACGACAAGTCCGTCTTTATCGTTACAGCCAGGGCAAGCGGGACAGCTGATTGGACAAATCATGACAGCTAAGCCAGAAGACAGTACTCAGATCATTCAACAGGTGCGCAACTTCCTGCAAAATGAAAAGTTATTGACGGCGGAACAAAAAAATCAGTTGAATCAAATGGTAGAACGATTTACACAGCTTCCACAGACAAAACAGACAATAGAGGTATTTGCCCGCCAGCTCCAGGATCAGCTGCTCAAAGCTTTTTCTATGAATAATGATAACCGCCTGTTTACACAAAATGACAGCGGTCTGACAGTCAAAAATCAGCTTTTATCTCTCCTGAAGCCGGATGCTACCCATGATACGGTGATGAGAAACCTTGTACGTTCAAGTGCCGAATCATCACAGCCAGCCATTCAATCGCTCTTAACCGAGGCAGAAGCAATTGTACGTAATGCTGTGGATGGCAGGATGGCGGAACAAGCAATAAAAACGGTTTTAAAAGGGCTTGGCATCAGCTATGAGGCTGCATTAAACAGTAAGGCTAGTGATGTTCATTCACTTGCTCAATCTGTTAAGCCGCAATTGCTTTCTCTGCTGCAAGATGCACAGCTGCCCCCTGCATTACGTGAATCAGCTGAGTTATTAATGGCACGGATGAATGGGATGCAGCTGCTTTCAGGGGAAAATGGCCATCAGCATCAGCTTATTATGCAACTACCGCTTGAATTTTTCGGCAGACAGATGGATGCAACACTACAATGGAACGGACGTATGGGAAAAGACGGGAAAATTGATGCGAATTTTGCCCGCATCTTATTCTATTTAAATATGGAATCTCTACATGAGACGGTTATTGATATGCAGGTCCAGAACAGAGTGGTCACGATTACTGTATTCAATGATGATCCGCAGCTCAGCATGTTGGCAGAACCGCTCAAGCAGTCATTAAAAGGCGGGCTAAGTGACAAGGAATACCAGCTTTCAGGGGTTTTCATCAAATCACTTGAAAGAAAAGATCCTGAAAAAGCCACACAAAATTCAAAAAAGACTACTGAGCAATGGAACGGGGTGGATATTCGCGTATGAGCGACAAGAAATTTGTACGAAAAGAAGCAATTGCGCTCTCTTATAATCCACTCTCTTCTAACGGTCCGACAGTAGTAGCCAAAGGAAAGGGGAAAATTGCCGAAAATATTCTGGAGCAGGCTACCCTCCATAATGTGCCCGTTCATGAGGATCAAAATCTTGTCCAACTATTGGGACAGCTGGATTTAAACGAGTCCATACCTGAGGAATTGTATCAAGCCGTAGCGGAGGTATTTGCTTTTATTTACCATTTAGATAAAAGGCATGGGGAATTAAAACGTCGAAATGAGCCGGGTAAGTGATAGCACTTACTCGGCTTTTTTTGTACATTGCGAATAAAATAGAATAATAGGTCCAAAAAGACTGAAAATTTCGCATAAAAGACAAAGATAGACATTGTCTGAATGTTTGTATAAAATAGATTATAGTGCAAAAATATTTCCAATTGTCTGATGGGAGGATGTATTATGAATATCCATGAATATCAAGGGAAAGAAATCTTAAGAAGCTATGGGGTGGCAGTGCCAAACGGGAAAGTTGCTTTTTCTCCGGATGAAGCTGTGAAAGTCGCAAAGGAGCTTGGTAGCAACGTTACTGTTGTGAAAGCGCAAATCCATGCGGGGGGTCGCGGTAAGGCAGGCGGTGTCAAGATTGCAAAAAACCTTGATGAAGTACGCTCTTATGCAAAGGAGCTGCTTGGTAAAATTTTAGTAACGCACCAAACGGGTCCAGAAGGTAAAGAAGTAAAGCGTCTTTACATTGAAGAGGGATCGGATATTCAAAAAGAATATTATTTAAGTTTTGTATTAGACCGTGCAACTTCGCGTGTCACATTAATGGGCTCGGAAGAAGGCGGTATGGATATAGAGGAAGTGGCCGAAACGAATCCTGAAAAGATCTTCAAGGAAGTTGTGGATCCAGTAACAGGTCTTCTGCCTTTCCAAGCACGCCGTATGGCATTCAACATGAATATCCCTACAAAGCTGGTTAACAAAGCGGCAAAATTGATGCTTGGACTTTATGATGCGTTTATTGAAAAGGATGCATCAATCGTTGAAATCAACCCGCTTGTTGTCACAGGCGATGATGAGGTAGTAGCGCTTGATGCAAAGTTTAACTTTGACAGCAATGCCCTATATCGCCATAAAGATATTGTAGAGTTACGTGACTTCGATGAAGAAGATCCAAAAGAGATTGAAGCTTCAAAATATGATTTAAGCTATATTTCCCTTGATGGTAACATCGGCTGCATGGTAAATGGTGCAGGATTGGCGATGGCAACAATGGATACAATCAGCTATTACGGCGGATCACCTGCCAACTTCCTGGATGTTGGGGGCGGCGCGACAGCAGAAAAAGTAACAGAAGCATTTAAAATCATTCTGTCAGATCCGAAAGTGAAAGGTATTTTCGTTAATATTTTCGGCGGAATTATGAAATGCGACATCATTGCGGAAGGGGTTATTACAGCCGCAAAAGAAGTGGGACTTAAAGTGCCGCTTGTTGTACGTCTAGAAGGAACAAATGTTGATCTAGGTAAACAGTTACTGAACGAATCAGGCTTGAATATCGTTGCAGCGGATTCAATGGCTGATGGCGCCCAAAAAATCGTAGGACTTGTAGGCTAAGGGAGGCAGGGGATATCAATGAGTGTATATATTAACAAAGATACAAAAGTAATCGTTCAAGGTATTACAGGTGAAACAGCGCTTTTCCATACAAAACAAATGCTTGAATATGGTACGAAAATCGTAGCAGGGGTAACTCCTGGTAAAGGCGGAATGGAAGTAGAGGGAGTACCTGTCTTTAATAGCGTGCAGGAAGCAGTAGACGCAACAGGTGCCAACGTTTCTGTTATCTATGTATCAGCTCCATTTGCAGCAGATGCAATTATGGAGGCGGTAGATGCTGAGCTGGATATGACGATCTGTATCACGGAACATATTCCAGTTTTGGATATGGTAAAGGTAAAGCGTTATATGGAAGGGAAAAAGACACGTCTGGTCGGTCCAAACTGTCCTGGGGTTATAACAGCGGATGAGTGTAAAATTGGCATCATGCCTGGTTACATCCATACAAAAGGTCACGTAGGTGTTGTTTCGCGTTCTGGAACATTGACTTATGAAGCAGTTCATCAATTGACACAAGAAGGCATCGGACAGACGACAGCTGTCGGGATTGGCGGAGACCCTGTAAACGGTACGAATTTCATCGATGTATTAAAAGCATTCAATGAAGACCCGGAAACTTATGCGGTCGTGATGATTGGAGAAATCGGTGGTACAGCTGAGGAAGAAGCGGCTGAATGGATAAAAGCAAATATGACAAAACCTGTTGTAGGCTTTATCGGCGGACAAACAGCCCCTCCAGGTAAGCGTATGGGACATGCAGGCGCTATCATTTCAGGTGGAAAAGGAACAGCAGCCGATAAAATTAAGGCAATGAATGAAGCAGGTATTGAAGTAGCACCGACACCATCTGTCATTGGTGAAACATTAATCAAGGTGATCAAGGAAAAAGGTCTATACGAAAAATGTAAGACACATTAAAATGGAGATGTAGCACGGATGGGGGTTCGTGCTACATCTTTTGTTGTACAGTCATTTTTTCTTCTATTATAAAGGAGCGATAAAATGACAAACCTACAGCTTTTATTAGCACTTCATCATACTTATCCACTTACATTGAATAAACTGCACATATTATTACATGAAGCCCGTTCAATCGACGAATTGAAATGGCTATCAGCCTCAGATCTGGCACATATACTGAATATTGGAATGACAAAAGCGCTGGCATTGAAAAGGACTTATTCCTTATGGCAGGAAAAGGATTTAGGAAAATATTATGCCTCGCTTGAAATCGAACCAATTCCCTATACAAGTGCCGACTATCCAAAAGAATTATTACAGCTATCTGATGCACCGGTTATTTTATATGCTAAAGGAAATCGCAGCTTACTAACATCCAAGAAAAAAATTGCATGTATCGGTTCAAGACAGGCTACACAGTATTCTGTTGAGGCCCTCACACAGCTTATGCCTCCGCTTATTGCTGATGGGTATGTAATTGTCAGTGGACTTGCGAAGGGTGCCGATACACTTGCACATCGCTCTGCCATCCATTATGGTGGACATACCATTGCTGTTTTGGGTCATGGCTTGCAGACAATTTATCCAAAGTCCAATGAGGAGCTTGCTGGATATATGGCACAGCACCACTTATTAGTCTCAGAATACCCGCCGCATATTGGGCCGAGAAAACATCACTTCCCAATGCGTAACCGGATTATCAGTGGTTTATCAGCTGCATTGGTTGTTACGGAGGCAGCAATGCGTAGCGGTACGATCATTACAACCGAGCTTGCACTCGAGCAAGGAAAGGACGTATTTGCCGTGCCAGGGCCGATCACATCACCCCATTCGAGTGGAACGAATAATTTAATTAAAGATGGGGCGATTCCTGTGTGGAACGGGTATCAAATCATCGAGGAATTACAAATGTTTCAAATGAAAAATTGAAAAAAAGTTGCATTCTATGTAAATCTGTTATACATTTTGCAACAGGAATTGCTTTGTAAAAACAACGAGTAACCTCTATAAGGGGGAAAGAATAATGGCAGATTATTTAGTAATAGTGGAATCACCTGCAAAGGCGAAAACAATCGAACGTTATTTAGGAAAAAAATATAAAGTGAAAGCATCGATTGGCCATGTGCGTGATTTACCGCGCAGTCAAACAGGCATTGATACGGAAAATAATTATGAACCTAAATATATAACGATTCGCGGGAAAGGCCCAGTACTTCAGGAATTAAAAACAGCGGCAAAAAAAGCAAAAAAAATCTATCTTGCATCCGACCCCGACCGTGAAGGGGAAGCAATTGCATGGCATCTTGCAAATGCTTTAAATATTGATATAGAATCGGATTGCCGTGTAGTGTTCAATGAAATTACAAAGGATGCTATTTTGGAAAGCTTTAAGCATCCCCGCCCAATCGATATGGATTTAGTAGATGCCCAGCAGGCGAGACGTATTTTAGACCGCCTTGTGGGCTACAATATTAGCCCGATTTTATGGAAAAAGGTGAAGAAGGGCTTATCAGCTGGACGTGTGCAATCAGTGGCACTTCGGTTGATTATTGACCGTGAAAACGAAATCAAAAGCTTCATACCGGAAGAATACTGGTCAATTGAAGGTCTTTTTGAAAAAGGCAAAAAACAATTTGATGCCCTGTTCTATGGTACAGGAGATGAGAAAGTAAAATTAACAAATGAAGCAGAAGTGAAGGCTGTTCTGTCCCAATTGAAAGGTGACGCATTCGAAGTAACGAATGTTGTAAAAAGAGAGCGCAAACGAAATGCAGCGCCTGCTTTTACTACATCTTCCCTTCAACAAGAGGCGGCACGAAAGCTGAACTTCCGTGCAAAGAAAACAATGATGCTTGCACAGCAGCTGTACGAAGGGATCGATATCGGAAAAAAAGAAGGTACAGTTGGTTTAATCACCTACATGCGTACAGACTCAACACGTATTTCTGATACAGCAAAGGCAGAAGCAGTCAGCTATATCGAAGGAAAATACGGCAAAGAGTATGTTGTAGGTGAAGCAAAGCAAGCGAAAAAGCAAGCGAATGCCCAAGATGCCCATGAAGCGATCCGTCCGACAAGCGTTATGCGCAGCCCCGAGGAATTAAAGACAGTACTTAGTCGTGACCAGCTGCGTTTATACCGTTTGATCTGGGACCGCTTCGTCGCAAGCCAGATGTCACCTGCTATTTTAGATACAGTAACAGTGGACCTGAAAAATAATGATGTTCAGTTCCGTGCCAATGGATCTCAAGTGAAGTTTCCAGGGTTTATGAAGCTTTACATTGAGGGAACGGATGACCAAACAGAAGAAGCAACAAAATTACTGCCGGAAATGGAAATAGGCGATCAGGTTAAAACAGTGAATATTGAACCGAAACAGCACTTCACACAGCCGCCGCCACGCTATTCAGAGGCGCGTCTTGTTAAGACACTCGAAGAACTCGGAATAGGCCGTCCGTCCACATACGCACCGACGCTTGATACAATTCAAAAGCGCGGCTATGTGCAGCTGGATGCGAAACGTTTTGTACCGACGGAGTTAGGAGAAATCGTTCATCAGGCGATGCTTGAGTTTTTCCCTGAAATCATTAATATCGAATTTACAGCTCAAATGGAGCAAGATCTGGATGGCGTCGAAGAAGGCGTAACAAAATGGGTAGAGGTCATTGATGCTTTTTATAAAGATTTTGAGCCACACTTAAAGCACGCGGAAGAAGAGATGGAAAAAATTGAGATTAAGGATGAACCGGCAGGCGAAGATTGTGAAAACTGCGGCTCGCCGATGGTCTTCAAGCTAGGCCGTTACGGTAAGTTCATGGCCTGCTCTAATTTCCCGGACTGCCGTAATACAAAGGCAATTGTTAAACCGATAGGCGTTAAGTGTCCATCTTGTAAAGAAGGCGAAATAGTAGAACGGAAAAGCAAAACGAAACGCGTCTTTTATGGATGTGATCGTTACCCGGATTGTGAATTCGTCTCATGGGATAAGCCGATTAGTAGACCTTGTCCGAAATGTAGTGCATTATTAGTAGAGAAGAAGTTGAAAAAAGGTGTTCAAATCCAGTGTACAAACAGTGATTGTGACTATGAAGAGACACCATCAGAATAAAGAGGTAAAGAAATGACAGAACAAATTGTAAATGTAATCGGTGCCGGCCTTGCAGGGAGCGAGGCCGCATGGCAAATCGCCAAACGTGGCGTAAAGGTACGACTTTATGAAATGCGACCTGTAAAGCAGACACCTGCTCATCACACGGATAAATTTGCGGAGCTTGTTTGCTCTAACTCGCTTCGTGCTAATAACCTGACGAATGCAGTAGGGGTTATAAAAGAGGAAATGCGCATTTTAGATTCAGTGATTATGAAAGCAGCCGATAAATGTTCGGTACCTGCTGGTGGAGCACTAGCAGTAGACCGTCATGAATTCGCTGGCTATGTAACAGAAGCGGTGAAAAACCATCCTCTAGTGGAAGTGATTCATGAAGAGGTAACAGAGATTCCAGAAGGTATTACTGTTGTTGCTACAGGGCCGTTAACATCGGAAGCATTAGCAAACAAAGTTAAAGAACTAACTGGTGAAGAGTATTTATACTTTTATGATGCCGCTGCACCAATCCTTGAAAAAGATAGCATTAACATGGATAAAGTCTATTTGAAATCTCGTTATGATAAAGGCGAGGCTGCTTATTTGAATTGTCCGATGACAAAGGAAGAGTTTGATGCATTCCGTGAAGCATTGATCACAGCAGAGTGTGCACCTTTGAAAGAGTTCGAAAAGGAAAAATACTTTGAAGGCTGTATGCCGATTGAAGTAATGGCAGCACGCGGAGAGAAGACAATGCTGTTTGGACCAATGAAGCCTGTGGGACTTGAAGATCCAAAAACAGACAAACGTCCATATGCAGTTGTTCAGCTGCGACAAGATGATGCAGCAGGAACACTTTATAATATTGTAGGGTTCCAAACCCATTTGAAATGGCCAGAACAAAAACGTGTATTTTCTATGATACCAGGGCTTGAAAATCTTGAGATCGTCCGTTATGGTGTAATGCACCGTAATACATTTATTAACTCGCCGCGCGTATTGAACAGCACATATCAGCTGCGCTCAAATCCAAACATTTTCTTTGCTGGTCAAATGACAGGTGTAGAAGGTTATGTAGAATCAGCTGGCAGCGGATTGATCGCAGGCATTAATGCAGCACGCTTAGCGAAAGGCGAAGAGCTATTACGATTCCCGCATGAGACAGCGCTAGGATCAATGGCACGCTATATTACAGAAGCTGACTCGAAAAACTTCCAGCCGATGAATGTAAACTTTGGTTTATTCCCAGATTTAGGAGAAAGAATTAAGTCAAAAGTAGAACGTGCAGAACGTCATGCTGGACGTGCTTTGGATAAAATTCGAAATTTTGTGAATTCACAAACGATATAATTGCAAAAGGCCTCTTGAAGTTGTTATAATTTGAGAGGCTTTTTCCTATGTCTGAACGACTGAATTGCTTTAAATTGGAAAAAGAATCATCAAATTGTGAATGAAACATGGAAATTTTAATATATTACGCATATTTCTCTTGCACATTTTGATGGATGGGTATAGTGTCAGGATGTATGTTTTTTTATTAATAGTTACATAACTGATATAAGCCTGTTCAAATACTACCAAACGATAGCTTTGGAGGTAGGACCATGTTGAATAATCCGACAGAAGCATTAACGAGTTTTATTAAATACGTACAGCTAGAAAAAAACTTTTCCATACATACAGTGCGTGAGTACGAAGCAGATATTAAGCAGTTTTTACATTTTCTTGAACAAGAAGGCGTATATTGTTTAACAGATGTAGAGTATCTCCATGCGAGACTGTACGTAACAACGCTTTATGAAGAAAATATGGCAAGAACATCGATTTCAAGAAAGATTTCATCCATCAGGTCGTTTTTCCGCTACTTAAACCGTGAAGTTGATTTAGATGATGCACCATTTCGCTCACTATATCATCCTAAAAAAGAGGAAAGGCTTCCGAGCTTTTTTTATGAGGAGGAATTGCAGCAGCTATTTGCAGCTTCTAGTGGCGAAGATGAGAAATCAATTCGTAATATGGCGATTTTGGAATTGTTATATGCAACAGGGATTCGTGTAAGTGAATGTATATCGATTGAAGTAAATCAAATTGATTTTGCCTATTCCATTCTAAGGGTAATGGGTAAGGGGCGGAAAGAAAGAATTGTGCCATTTGGCCAGTATGCCCATAATGCATTAAAACGTTATATGGATGAAGTACGACCGAAGCTGATGAAAAATAAAGATCATCAACGTTTATTTGTGAATATGCGGGGCGGAGAACTTACAGCCCGTGGGGTACGTCATATTTTAAGCGAGATGATGGAGGATGCTTCGCTTCATTCAAAAATTTATCCGCATATGCTGCGCCACACATTTGCTACGCATTTGTTGAATAATGGCGCTGATCTGCGTACGGTTCAGGAATTGCTAGGACATGCACATCTTGCCTCTACACAAGTGTATACGCATGTTACAAAAGAGCATCTTCGCAATACTTATATGAATACTCATCCAAGGGCTTAATTGAAGGAGGAACATACATGGGACAAATTCATGCAACAACGATTTTTGCTATTCATCATAACGGAAGTTGTGCAATGGCTGGCGATGGTCAAGTAACTTTGGGCAATGCAGTGGTAATGAAACACACGGCTAGAAAGGTCAGACGTCTGTTTAATGGGAAGGTTTTAGCTGGTTTTGCTGGCTCTGTAGCAGATGCTTTTACACTTTTTGAGATGTTTGAAGCTAAGCTGAATGAGTACAACGGGAATCTTATGCGTGCATCTGTAGAAGTAGCAAAGCAGTGGCGTGGCGATAAGATGCTCCGCCAGCTAGAGGCGATGTTATTGGTCATGGATGAAAATACGCTATTGTTAGTCTCCGGTACTGGGGAAGTCATCGAACCGGACGATGGAATTCTGGCTATTGGTTCAGGCGGGAATTATGCCCTTTCGGCAGGCCGTGCATTAAAAATACATGCTGGGGAGCATTTGTCTGCGAAAGAAATTGCAGAGGCTGCCTTAAAAACAGCCGCTGATATTTGTGTTTATACAAACCATAATATTATCGTGGAGGCGCTATAATGAAAAATGCAAATCTGACGCCAAGACAAATTACGGAAAGTTTAAATCGTCATATAGTAGGTCAAAATGAAGCTAAGCGAGCGGTAGCTATTGCCCTGCGTAACCGTTACCGCCGATCGTTATTATCAGAAGAAATGAAGACGGAAATCATTCCGAAAAATATTTTGATGATTGGGCCTACAGGAGTAGGGAAAACAGAAATTGCCCGCCGTATTGCTAAGCTGACAAATGCACCGTTTATAAAGGTAGAGGCAACGAAGTTTACAGAAGTCGGCTATGTCGGCAGGGACGTAGAGTCAATGGTTCGTGATTTAGTGGAAGCATCTCGCCGTTTAGTAAAAGAAGAGATGACAGAGGCTGTACAGGAACAGGCAGAAAAAATGGCCAACGATGCGTTAGTAAAACTTCTTGTACCGTCAAAGTCCAAGTCAAAAATGCCGCAAAATCCTTTTGCGATGTTGTTTGGAGGTCAGCAGGAAGAGCAGCAGCAAAGCTCGCCTCAGGAAGAGGCGGAAGTTCGTTCACGACGTGCGCAGATAGCGGAGGATTTAAAAGCAGGAAAGCTTGAGGAACAATGGGTGACAATTGAAGTAACAGAGCAGGCTCCGTCCATGTTTGATATGATGCCGGGTATGGAACATAATGCAGGCATGCAGGATATGCTTTCAAGCTTAATGCCGAAAAAGACGAAAAAGCGTAAAGTGAAAGTAAAAGATGCTCGCCGCCTTCTTACATTAGAAGAAGCAAATAAGCTCATTGATGCTGATGAGCTTGCTCAGGAAGCGATTATGCGTGCGGAACAGGCTGGGATTATTTTCATTGATGAAATTGATAAAATTGCCAGCAAAGGTTCCACATCTGCTGAAGTTTCACGAGAAGGCGTACAGCGAGACATTCTTCCAATTGTGGAAGGGTCAACTGTGACAACAAAATACGGTACGGTAAAAACTGATTACATGTTATTTATTGCTGCAGGTGCATTCCATGTATCAAAACCGAGCGATCTGATTCCCGAGCTTCAAGGACGCTTCCCAATCCGGGTAGAGCTTGAGAAATTAACAAAGGAAGACTTTGTACGGATTTTACAAGAACCGGATCAATCTTTAATTCTGCAGTATAAATCATTATTAGAGACAGAAGGCGTTACGATTGATTTTACGGATGAAGCAATTGAACGAATTGCGGAGATTGCAACAGAAGTGAATCAAGAAACAGACAATATTGGAGCGCGGCGCCTGCATACAATTTTAGAACGGCTGTTGGAAGAATTATCTTTTGAAGCCTCTGAAATTGCCCCGGCCCATATCGAGATAACACCAAGTTATATAGATCAGAAACTTGGAGATATAGTAAAAAACAAAGATTTGTCACAATTTATTTTATAAAAAGTCGAATTAGTTTCTTTAAATTGTAAAAACCTTTAGAATATTTAGTGAATTGATCGTTTAGTAAAAGTAGGAGGACACATATAATGAATTTATTAACAAAAACTCGTAAAATTAATGCGATGCTTCAGGCGTCTGCAGGTAAGCCGGTAAACTTTAAGGAAATGGCAGACACATTAGGGGACATTATTGATAGCAATGTCTTTATCGTCAGCCGTAAAGGGAAATTATTAGGTATATCAATCCACCAGCAAATCGAAAATGAGCGTATGAAAAAAATGTTTGAAGAGCGCCAGTTCCCAGAAGGTTATACACAAAGCCTGTTCAGCATTACAGAAACTTCGCCGAATATTGACATCGAAAGCGAATACACAGCATTTCCTGTAGAAAATAAAGATTTATTTGCATCAGGTTTAACAACAATCGTACCGATCATTGGCGGCGGTGAGCGTCTAGGTACATTAATTTTAGCTCGCATCAATGACCAGTTCGAGGATGATGATTTAATTCTTGCTGAGTATGGTGCTACAGTAGTAGGGATGGAAATCCTGCGCGAAAAAGCTGAGGAAATTGAGGAAGAAGCTCGTTCAAAAGCTGTTGTTCAAATGGCCATCAATTCCTTATCTTACTCAGAACTAGAGGCGATTGAGCATATTTTTGAAGAACTTGATGGTAATGAAGGCCTACTGGTAGCTTCAAAAATCGCAGACCGTGTCGGTATTACGCGTTCTGTTATCGTAAATGCTCTTCGTAAACTAGAGTCTGCGGGTGTAATCGAGTCTCGTTCTTTAGGCATGAAAGGTACTTACATCAAAGTATTGAATGATAAGTTCCTAGCTGCATTAGCTGAAATCAAGATGAAATAAGGGTTTTCTTGTGTAGGAAGCGCAGATAAAGTCACGGATCGACTTTATCTGCGTTTTTATATTGCTTTTTAAATATGATGCCAGTAAAATAATGGAGGCAAAAAATAACACTTTGGTAATTCTTTCTTAATATGCCTTTCGTATCTTAATGAGTCGAATGTATAGGAGTTTAACCAGGGCATTAATGACAGAGAAACTAGAGGGTATTTGTCGAATATGAATGAATTGTGAAGAAAAATAGGTTAAATGTCCTACCAAATAGCGACAAAAGTCAATAGACAACATATTACAACTTCATTACAATTGGTTTATTGGTTAAGTTGGATAAGATTTCATGTGAAAATATTCAGTTTATTATTATTGAGGTGAAAGTTTTGGACTTGTTTGGTGGGACAATTAGCAGTTTAGAAAAAGGGCTTTCTTATGCAACATTAAAAAATAAGGCGATCGCACAAAATATAGCGAATGTAGATACGCCGAATTATAAGGCAAAAGAAGTAAGCTTCAAACAAATCTTTGAGAATGTTCAAAAGGAGCCGCTTGCTTCTTATAAAACAGACGCTCGGCACTATAATTTTGAAATTGGGCAGTCAACACCGGGTTTATACAGCTATGACAATTTCCGCGCACGCCCAAATGGTAACGGAGTGAATATGGATGCTGAACAGGCAAGCCTGGCAGAAAATCAAATTTATTACAATGCACTCATAGATCGTGTAGGCGGGAAATTGAGTTCGCTGAATAATGTTATAAAAGGAGGGAAATAACGTTGACAATCTTCCATAGTATGAATACGACAGCTTCTGCATTAACTACGCAGAGACTTCGAATGGATGTTATTTCTTCCAACATTGCAAATGTCGACACGACTCGTGCTCGTCAGGTAAATGGCGAGTGGGAGCCTTATCGCAAAAAATCGGTTGTATTGGCAGAGCAGCAAGACGGCCGCTTCAACAGCTTTCTCAATGTGGCGATGGGCAATTCCTCAAAAGAAGCGGTTGGTAACGGAGTAAAAGTGAGAGAAATCAAAGAAAATACAGAAACTCCATTTAAGCTTGTATATGATCCAACTCATCCAGATGCGAATGCAGAGGGATATGTACAAACCTCCAATGTAGATTTATTGACAGAAATGGTTGACCTTATTTCAGCTTCACGATCTTACGAAGCAAATATCACAATGTTTAATGCAAATAAAGCAATGTTAACAAAAGCGCTGGAAATCGGTAAAGGATAAGATTTAGGAGGATAGGAAATGGCAATTAACTCTGTCTCAATGATGACACCGCCAATGGTGAATGAAGCAACAAAAGTCTCGATACCCGTTACATCTTCAGAAGCACAGCAAACATTCGCAACTACACTGAAGGATGCAATAGCGAATGTGAATGCTCAGCAAATCCAGTCAGATACGATGACGGAAAAATTGATTAACGGCGGAGACGTTGAATTACATGAAGTGATGATTGCTTCTCAAAAAGCAAGTGTTACATTAAATGCAACAATGGAAGTTCGTAATAAGGTGATAGAAGCCTACCAAGAGATTATGAGAATGTCTGTATAATCCAAAGGTGAAAGCGAATCATAAATTGTTGGAGCATTCACTATAACCGGAGGATTCATAATGAATGAACGATTAACAAAAGTAAAAACGGATTCGACAAAATTTTGGTCGAGTCGTACAAGAAATCAAAAAGGTGCGATTATCGGTACAATCGTAGCAATTATTGCAATAGCGGCAACACTTACCTACTTCTCTACTAGAACAACGATGGCTCAATTGTTTACGGGTCTATCTACTACTGAGGCAGGACAAATTGCAGATGTATTGACAGCACAGGGAACGGCATATGAGCTGGCAAATGGAGGAACTACTATATTAGTGCCGGAAGAACAAGTAGATCAGTTAAAGGTATCTCTTGCTTCTCAAGGCTACCCAGAGACGGGGGCTATCAGTAATTCCTTCTTTACGGAAAATGCCGGGTTTGGTATGACGGATAATGAATTTAATGTAATCAAGTTAGCAGCAACACAAACAGAGCTTGCTAACCTAATTAAGCAGATCGAAGGCGTCAAGGATGCAAAAGTAATGATTTCGATGCCGGAGGAAGGAATTTTTATTCAAGATCCTACTTCTGAATCAAGCGTGGCGATCATTTTAAATACAGAGCCGGGCCATAAGTTTACAAATGAACAAATCCAGACATTATATAACCTTGTAGCAAAAAGCATTCCAAACTTAAGTACAGAGAATATTGAGATTTCCAATCAGTATGCAGAGTATTACGATTTGAATACCGCACAAAACGACAGTGGTTCAACAACAACCGCCGAAGGGCAGATGGCTGTCAAAAAAACAGTGGAACGAGATATTCAACGTCAAGTGCAAGATATGCTTGGTACGATGATGGGACAAGATAAAGTCATTGTTTCCGTTACAACGGATATTGATTTTAAACAGGAAAATCGGGAAGAAAACTTAGTACAGCCGGTTGATGAAGAAAATGTTGAGGGAATTGCTATCAGTGCACAGCGTATTACCGAGACATATACAGGAAGCGGTGCTGCAGCGGCTGGTGTACCGGAAGCGGAAAATGTGACTGATAACTTCACAGATTACCAAGAGGGGACAACAGGAGATGGAGATTATGAACGAGTAGAGGAAACAATCAATAATGATGTGAACCGCATTCGTCGTGAAATCCAGGAAAGCCCTTATAAAATTCGCAATCTAGGTATTCAAGTGATGGTAGAGCCACCTGATGCTACTGATCCGACTTCATTAGATACAGCAGTTCAGGAAGATATTGAACAAATTCTATCAACTATCGTTCGTACGACGCTAGATAAAGAGGCAGCTGGTGATTTAACGGAAGAAGAAATAAGTGATAAAGTAGTTGTCTCTGTTCAGCCATTCTATGGTAAAGCCGTAACAGAAACGGAGCCTGAGTCAGTTATTCCATGGTGGGCATGGGTAGTTGGCGGTATTCTATTAGCTGCCATTGGTTTACTTGTATTCTTCATCCTGCGTTCAAGAAAGCGTAAGCGTGAAGAAGAAGAGCTAAGTATTATGGAGCAGCAGCAGGAATTAATAGAGGTAGAAGATATCTCAGAAGAAAAAGAGACTGAAGCGACTGTGCGCCGTAAACAGCTTGAAAAAATGGCAAAGGACAAGCCAGAAGATTTTGCAAAGCTGCTGCGTAGCTGGATTGCTGAAGAGTAATGGGAGGTTCGGCAGTGTCTAAGAAAGACAAGGAGTTATCAGGAAAGCAAAAGGCCGCTTTGTTGTTGATTTCTCTAGGGCCAGAAGTTTCGGCTTCTGTTTATAAACATTTAAGCGAAGAAGAAATTGAGCGCTTAACGCTTGAAATCTCAGGCGTGAAAAAAGTGGAATCTAATGTAAAAGAGAATATTATTGAAGAGTTTCACAATATAGCATTAGCTCAAGATTATATTACACAAGGCGGGATCGGGTATGCAAAAACGGTTTTAGAAAAGGCACTGGGCGCAGATCAAGCACAGGCTATCCTAAACCGTTTGACATCTTCCTTACAGGTGCGCCCGTTTGACTTTGCACGCAAGGCAGACCCGTCTCAAATCTTTAACTTTATCCAAAATGAGCATCCTCAAACAATTGCGCTCATTTTATCTTATTTAGAGCCTGGCCAGGCGGGAATTATTTTATCCTCTCTGCCTCAGGAGGTACAGGCGGATATCGCAAAAAGGATTGCTGTAATGGATTCAACCTCACCAGAAGTTATCAGCGAAATTGAGTCTGTTCTAGAGCGCAAGCTTTCTTCGACAGTAACGCAGGATTACACGGAAACGGGTGGTGTCGATGCGGTTGTGGAAGTACTGAACGGAGTAGACAGACAGACAGAGAAAACAATTTTGGATGCACTGGAAATTCAGGATCCGGAGCTGGCGGAAGAAATCAAAAAGCGCATGTTTGTATTCGAAGATATTGTTACGCTGGATAATCGTTCAATTCAACGTGTAATCCGCGATTGTGAAAATGAAGACCTGCTACTTTCTATGAAGGTTTCAAGCGAGGAAGTAAAGGAAATTATTTTCCGCAATATGTCACAGCGTATGGCTGAAACATTCCGCGAAGAGATGGAAATAATGGGACCGGTTCGACTGCGGGATGTAGAGGAAGCACAATCCCGTATAGTAGCGGTAATCCGCCGATTAGAGGATGCTGGAGAAATTATCATTGCACGTGGCGGAGGAGATGACGTCATTGTCTAGAATTATCCGGAAAACCGAGGCAAAGCAGACAAATGATAAAGAAATTAAAATCCAGCCATTTCAGTTTTTTCAACCGCATTCTATGAATGATCTAGAGCAGATCGAAAAAGTACCTGAAATTACACGTGAGGAAATCCTTGCGGAGCGTGATCAGCTGCTGGCGGAAGCAAGACAGCAGCTTGAGATGGAGAAACAGCAAATTGAGCAGTCTATACAGCATGAGATGCAGATGATTGAACAATCGAAGCAAATGTGGGAAGAAGAGAAGTTGGCGTTGCAACAGCAGGCATATGAGGAAGGCTTTGCTCAAGGGTATGAAGAAGGCGTACAAAAAGCTAATGCAGATATGCAGCAGACCCTTCAGGCGGCAAATGAAATTATGACTAATGCACAGGTCAATGCACAGAAATACATTGATTCCCAAGAGGCAGTCATTCTTGAGCTTAGCATGACATCTGCGGAAAGAATTGTGAATACGGTGCTTGATCGAGAAGAAGAAACATTTGTTTCAATTGTTAAACGTGCACTGAAAGAAGCACGGGAAATGAAGGAAATTAAAATTTATGTCTCTCCTGAATACTATGGAATAGTTTCTAAAAATCGAGACGAACTGGCGGAAATGTTCCCGCCGGATGTGCCTTTCCTTATTTTTGTTAATGAAGATCTGGCAGAGGCAGAAAGTTATATTGAAACGAGCCATGGGCGTATCGTTGTTTCTGTCGATATACAATTAAATGAACTTCGACTAAAGCTTCGGGAAATTTTAGATAGTAAGGAATGATCGCATGCGAGCGGCCCAATTAATCGAACATATTCCAGATATACCGACACTCAAAAAGTTTGGTAAAGTGACACGGGTTGTCGGCTTGATGATAGAGTCCCAGGGACCAGATAGTTCCATTGGTGACGTATGTAAAATCCACGTGAATTCGCCGGCGAACGGTCATCAAATTATTTTAGCGGAAGTAGTGGGCTTTAAGGATGAAATTGTGGTGCTCATGCCGTACTCTTCTTTACGGGAAATTTCAATTGGGTGCCTAGTAGAAGGAACAGGTAAACCACTTGAGGTAAAAGTTGGTCCGGAACTGATTGGTAAAGTACTCAATTCGATGGGGGAGCCTTATGATGGCTATTCCTTGCCGAGGGGTCTTGTATCCGTACCGACAGAAAAAGAACCTCCTAACCCAATGACGCGACCACCTATTACAGAACGTCTGGAGGTTGGGGTCAAGGCAATAGACGGAATGCTGACAGTTGGCAGCGGACAGCGTGTCGGTATTTTTGCCGGCTCAGGTGTAGGTAAGAGTACGCTGCTTGGAATGATTGCACGTAATACGAAGGCTGATCTTAATGTCATTGCGTTAGTGGGAGAGCGTGGACGTGAGGTGCGGGAATTTATAGAACGTGACCTTGGCCCTGAGGGTTTGAGCCGTTCTATCGTCGTTGCTGCAACAAGTGACCAACCTGCTCTTATGCGTATTAAAGCAGCATTTACAGCAACAGCTATTGCTGAATATTTTAGAGACAGAGGGCTGAATGTCATGCTGATGATGGACTCCGTTACTCGAGTAGCCATGGCGCAGCGTGAAGTGGGACTTGCTGTCGGTGAGCCACCTGCAACACGGGGATATACGCCCTCAGTATTTGCTATTCTGCCAACATTGCTTGAGCGAACAGGAACAAATCTTCACGGTACAATTACTGCATTTTACACGGTGCTAGTAGATGGTGATGACATGAATGAGCCGATTGCCGATGCTGTACGGGGAATTTTGGATGGCCATATCGTTCTTGACCGGGTATTGGCGAACAAAGGGCAATATCCTGCCATCAATGTTTTAAAGAGTGTAAGTCGTCTCATGAATCATATAACTGCCCCTGAGCATGTAGCTGCAGCATCACGTTTGCGCGAGCTGTACTATACGTATTCGAAATCCGAGGACTTAATTAATATTGGAGCCTATAAGCGAGGCACTTCCAAGGAAATTGATGAGGCAATTCATTACGAGCCGTTGATTACAAGGTTTTTAAAGCAAGGCTTTATGGATAAAGTGTCGTTAGAGCAGACAGTCAATGAAATAATCGCGTTGTCGAATGGTGGAGCAAATACATGACACAATATATTTACCGTTTCGAAAACATTTTAAACGTCCGTGAACAAGAAAAAAATGAGACGGAAATTGCCTATAAGGAGGCTGTGCGCTCCTTTGAAGAGATTGCTACGAAACTTTATGAATTATTAAAGAAAAAGGAAGATTTGATAGCATTTCAGCAGGAACGTCTTGTTACGGGGTCATCCATTGATGAGATCAGTCATTATGCGCGATTTATCGATAGCATGGAAAAAACAATAGAAGATGTTCAGAAAAAAGTGGTGCAAGCACGTACCAAAATGAATTGGCAAGAACAAAAATTATTAGAAAAAAACTTGGAAGTACGTAAATTTGAAAAAATGAGAGAAAAAGATTTCGAAACTTATAAGGAAGAACAGCTTCGTTTAGAAGCAATTCTTTTAGATGAGATTTCTTCTCTTACGTATAACAAGAGAGAAATTAGGTGATGTCATGGCGAAGAACGACGTCGAGAAATTACAAGAGGTGGAAGAAGAGCAGAATAGCCCTGGCTTTTTTCAAAAACTATTTTTCTGGTTCCTTATCCCACTCGTATTTACACTAGCAATCTTACTGATTATTGCTACATTTACGGATACAAATGTATTTAAAATGGCTGACGGGTTAAAAGAGAAAATACCATTCATTTCCTCAGAAGAAGGAGAAACCGAAAATGCTTCATTAAGTGAAGAAAAAGTCGTCAAGTTACAAGCAGAGATTCAAGAAAAAGAAGCTGAAATAGAAAAGCTGCAAGAAGAAATCGACTCGACAACTACGACTAATGAAGAGCTTCAGACCGAGCAGGAGCGACTTCTGTATGAGATTGAGCAGCTAAAGCGTGCTCAGGAGGAAAGCCAGCTTGAATTCCAGGAGATTTTAAAAACGTTCGAAAATATGTCTGCAAAAACTGCAGCCCCAATTTTAACGGAAATGAGCGATGCAGAAGCGCTGCGCATTATGTCGAGTATGAAATCTGATACACTGGCGGCCATCTTTGCAAAGATGAGCCCGGCGGACGCAGCCCGCTATACAGAGCTACTATCACAGCAGTAAAAGGAGGTGAAATAGAAAATGGATATTGGACTATTGCAGATGGCACAACCTCGTACGCCAATAGCAAAACCAGCACAATCTACGGCTAGCCAAGTAAAGGATTCCCAATCCTTTGACAAGGTGCTTAATGAAACGGTATCAACAGAGAAAGTGGAAGCTGCTCCGAAAGAAACAACGAATACTAAAGAGCAGGCAGCACCTGTTGAAGAAGTAGCAGCTGAAGTTGTCGAACTGGCAGAGGCTCCTACATTAAAAGATGTATTTGACCAGCTTGGGATTGAATACGATGAGAGCATGCTGCTTATTAATTTGGAAGGTCAAATGCTCCCAATTAATGAAATGATGGACCTTGAAAATTTAGCAGCCATGTTAGAGATGACGCCGGAACAGCTGGAATCTATTGTACAGCAATTGCTAAAAGAGGAAATGCCTCTTGAGGATGTATGGGCGATGCTCGAACAGGCACCAGCGCTGCTTGCACAAATAACATCAATCTTGCAGGGGGAAAGCAGTCAGGTACCACCTAAAGACGCAGCTAAAGTTGCTGAATTTCTGAAATTGGCACAAATGATCGGCATGAAGGCAGATACGGTCTATCAGCAGGAGTTTCAATTAAATGAGACGAAAAATGCACTACAATCACTTGTTGCTCAGCTTCAACCACAACAGCCTCAACAGGAGACAGCAAAGCCGATTGTCTTTCAGCAAGTAGTGCAGCAAGCGTCAGCCAGCCAAACACAGGCAAAACAGGAGACAGATGTAACACAAGTTCAAGGCCAGCATCATAATACTTCCGTGACGACGAAAACGGTGACGGTAACACTTCCAGCAGAGCGGCCGGCACAATCAGAAGCACTGGCAAAAGAAATTCAAAATTTGATCAACCGCAGCCAGTTGTCAAACAACCAAGGAACAATGCGTCTAGTATTGAAGCTGTTCCCTGAAAACCTTGGACAAATTAGGATTGAAGTTATGCAAAAAGATGGCATGATGCAGGCACGCCTGCTAGCAACAACTTCTTCAGGCAAAGAATTACTTGATTCAAACCTTCAACAACTGAAAACTGCCTTTGCAGCACAAAACATCCAAATGGATCGTATTGATGTAGCGCAGTCCCTGCAGGATGCAGAACGCAGCCGAGATCAAAACTTCTTTAGCAACTTCTTCCGCCAGCAGCAGGAAGAGCAGGAAGAAAAGAAAAATGAGGATGAAGAACAGCAATCATTTGATGAATTCTTGGCAGAACAAGTTTTTAATGAGGAGGTGTAATGATGGCAGCAAATACAAACGGCATAACAAACGATTATTACTTAAATACATCTAAGTATAAGTATACAACAGCATCTGATAACAGTACTTTAGGAAAGGATGCATTTCTGCAGATTCTAATTACCCAGCTGCAAAATCAGGACCCGACAAATCCGATGGATGACCGGGAGTTTATCTCTCAAATGGCGCAGTTTTCTTCTTTAGAGCAGATGCAAAATATGACCAAAGCAATGGAGGCTTTGCTTGATTCTCAAAAGCAAACGCAATTAATGGCCTATACAGCATTTGTTGGAAAAGAAGTAAAATGGCATGAAGTTACTGACAAGTTAGATGAGGCCGGAAAACCGATTGTTAACGAAGGAACCGGAACAATAGTTGAGGTGAAATTCAAAGATGGGGCTCCTTTATTCGTATTAGATAGTGGAAAAGAAATTGAAACAGGTAACATTTCTTCCATTTTAGGAGATAAGGAAGTCAATCCACCTAGTGAAGCAGCAGAGAATCCATTTGCTCAGGCAAGCCAGCTAATTGGAAAAACTGTTGCATATCAATCAGCGGACGAATCTATACAAGCAATTATAGAAGCAATTACAACTAATAGCGGCGGAGTTATCGAATACATTTTAAACAATGGCTCACGTTTGACGAAGGATCAATTTGAAGTAGTAGCTGGCAAATAAAGGAGGAATGAGTGATGAATAAAATTACTATTCAGCATGTTCCGTTTCATCCTACATTAACGCCAAAGCAGCCTGTGAAAGAAACACAGTCTAAAACATCGTTTTTAGAGCACTTACAGGAGGCAAAGCAGCAAGAGTTAAAGATTAGCAGACATGCTTCTGAACGGATGCAGGAGCGGAATATTGAGATTTCAAAAGATGAATGGCAGCACGTCACAAGCAAAGTAATGGAAGCTAGGGACAAAGGTGTGAAACAACCATTGGTGTTGCTCGACCAGGCAGCGCTGATCGTCAGTGCAAAAAATGCGACCGTCATTACTGCAATGGACCGTCAGGAAGCTAAATCTCAGCTATTTACAAATATTGATGGAACGATTGTACTGTAGGCAGGACCGAAAAGGATGCCTCATACCGCCGACTGATTGACGCGGTATACTCAAATATGAAGGGAGAACGCTACAATATGTTACGTTCAATGTACTCAGGTATTTCAGGTTTAAAAAACTTCCAAACAAAATTGGATGTTATCGGGAACAATATTTCAAATGTAAACACGTACGGCTTTAAAAAAGAGCGTACAATCTTTAAAGACTTAATTTCACAAACACAAGCAGGTGCTTCAGGCGCTACAGCTACTCGTGGCGGTGTGAATGCAAAACAAGTTGGTTTAGGTGCACAGTTGGCTGCAATCGATACAGTACACGGAACAGGAGCATTACAGTCAACGGGACGTACACTTGACTTGGCGATTGAAGGGGAAGGGTTCTTCATGGTAGCTGAATCCACGGCAGCACCGGAAGATGGAGTAATTGATGGAGAAGGATACCCTGCAAATACTAAATACACACGTGCTGGTAATTTCTATATGGATAAAAACGGATATTTAGTGAACGCAGACGGATACTATTTAGTAGGTCACGCAACTGACGAATTATCCGTTTCAGCTGATGGAGACACAATTGATGGTACAGGATTCGATGGAGCAGATCGTTTAGAGAATGAAGGTACAGAGACGCTATTTGATGAAAACGGCAGTTTAGCTGAAGTGGATGGAATAGGGCCAATCAGAATCCCAACAACAGCACAAAGCATGACTATTCAACAAGATGGAACAATTTCCTATGTAGACTATAAAGGAGATTTGCAATATGCAGGTCAAATCATTATGGCTAAGTTCCCGAATGCGGAAGGTCTTCAGAAACAGGGAAGCAATTACTTCCAAGCAACAGCTAACTCCGGAATACCATATGGTCAAGTTGCCACTGTAGCAGGGATTGGATCAATTCAATCAGGTTTCCTTGAAATGTCCAACGTGGACCTTTCAGAAGAGTTTACAGAAATGATCGTAGCACAGCGTGGATTCCAGGCGAACTCACGTATCATTACAACTTCCGATGAAATTCTACAAGAGCTTGTAAACTTAAAACGCTAGTTAATTAATATTATAATTTCATTGCAAAGGAGGGTCGGGCCGGCTCTCAAGGCAGGTCCGGCCGCTTACAATGATAGAGGTCACTCGCCTAAATGGCAAAGCATTCTCATTGAATGCTTTATACATAGAAACAGTCGAAGCTTTTCCAGACACTACGATTACGCTGACGACTGGGCGTAAATTTATCGTAAGAGAATCGGAAATAGAGGTGCGGGAAAGGATTAAACGGTTTTATCGACAGGTTCAAGTTTTATCCAATCCTCATCTAAGAGGTGATGAAGATGAAGAAGAATAAATTGCTGACGGTGATGCTTATCATTTTGGCAGCGCTGGCGTTAGTTGGAGTTATTGCTTATGTCTTATTAACGCAGCTAAATAAGGAGCCGGAGCCAACAGAAGCTTCTATTGAAGAAATTGTTTTGGCTTCTGTAGATATTCCTGAAATTACAACAAACCTGAAAGATGGCCATTATGCGCGTATGCAGCTTAAGATTCAAACAGATAGCGAAGACGCAGCAGGAGAATTAACACAGCGCATATTCCAGGTAAATAACATTGTCATTCAAGAACTCTCAGAGATGACAGAAGAAGATTTACAGGGCAAACAAGGAAAAGTCTTGTTTGAAAAAGCCATTAAGGCTCAAGTAAATGAATTGATGCAAGCGGGTGAAGTACAAAAAGTATATATGACCTCCTTCATCATCCAATAATTAGATAGAAACATCTTGAAACAGGAGGTGGGCAAATGGCAGGAGATGTGCTTTCCCAATCCGAAATTGATGCGTTGCTTTCAGCTATTTCAACTGGAGAAATGTCAGCGGATGATATGAAAAAGGAAGATGAGGCCAAAAAAGTTAAAGTATATGACTTCAAACGGGCCCTGCGTTTTTCAAAAGATCAAATCCGAAGCTTAACCCGGATTCACGAAAATTTTGCACGATTGCTGACAACATTCTTTTCGGCACAACTTAGAACATATGTCCAAATTACAGTCGCTTCGGTAGACCAGATTCCGTTTGAAGAATTTGTTCGTTCCATACCGAATATGACGTTGATTAATGTATTTGAAGTACCGCCATTAGATGGGAATATTTTGATGGAGATCAATCCTAACATTGCGTATTCAATGTTGGACCGTTTAATGGGAGGAACAGGGACAAGTCATAGTAATGTTGATAATTTAACAGAAATTGAAACAAAAATTATGACGAACTTGTTTGAACGCTCGTTTGATAACTTGCGTGAGGCATGGGAGAATATTGTAGAAATCGACCCGATGCTGATTGAACTTGAAGTAAATCCACAATTCCTGCAAATGATTTCACCGAATGAAACGGTTGTCGTTATTTCTCTTAATACAATCATTGGTGAAACAACAGGAATGATAAATATTTGTCTGCCGCATGTCGTGTTAGAACCAATCGTACCGAACTTATCAGTACGTTACTGGATGCAGTCAAATACAAAGGCAATGTCACCTGAACAAGTAGAAATGCTTGAAAGCCGGGTGAAACAGGCATCCCTGCCGGTTGTCGCAGAACTAGGATCTACTTCTATCTCTATAGAGGATTTTCTTATGATGAATATCGGTGATGTTATTGAATTGGATCAAAAAATAACGGATCCTCTTATTTTAAAGGTAGGTACGCTGCCGAAATTTACCGCTCAACCAGGAAAGCTAAATAAAAAAATGGCTGTTCAGGTGATCGACCCGTTGGAAGGAGGAGACGACAATGAGTGATGAAATGCTCTCCCAAGAGGAAATCGAAGCCCTGTTAAGAGGGGAAACATTGGAAGACAAATTAACACCAGATACGAATGAAAACGAAACACAGGAAGAATTGTTGTCAATAGAGGACTATTTAAGCCCGATGGAGCAGGATGCCCTTGGAGAAGTCGGAAATATTTCCTTTGGCAGCTCGGCAACAGCTTTATCTGCATTATTAGGACAGAAGGTGGATATTACAACACCGGGTCTCAGCATGATTAATCGAAACAAGTTAGAAGAAGAGTTTCCCCATCCATATGTGGCGATTCAAGTACAATATACAGTTGGCCTAATTGGTATGAACTTATTAGTAATCAAGCAATCGGACGCTGCGATTATAGCAGATTTGATGCTTGGTGGTGATGGACTAAATCCAAAACCAGAGCTTGGTGAAATCCAATTAAGCGCTGTGCAGGAAGCTATGAATCAGATGATGGGGTCTGCTGCGACGTCAATGTCAACTGTATTTAATCAAAAGGTAGATATTTCTCCACCGACAATCGATTTGATGAATATTTCACAAGATGAAGGCGCGGATAATATTCCTGATGATGATTTACTAGTAAAGATTTCATTTAGATTGCGGATTGGCGAATTGATCGATTCGAATTTAATGCAATTATTACCTTTAAACTTTAGTAAAAAAATAGTAAAGTCATTAATGGGAGAGAGTGAAGAGGAACTGGCTCCGACAATCGCTCCGGAAGCGCCATCGACACCGCCGCGACCAGAAGCGCCATCGCAGCCTGCGCCGCAAGCACCTCCTATGCAGCAACAGCAACCGATGTATGAGCAGCCTTATATGAATCAGGCACCTCAACAGCCAATATATGCTCAGCAGCCGGCTGCACCTGTATATCAGCAACCGACGTATCAAATGCCGCCGCAGCAGCCTGTCAATGTACAACAGGCACAGTTTGCCCATTTTGAAGCTCCGAATATTACGCAGTCGGAAGCACGCAATCTAAACATGCTATTAGATATTCCGCTGCAAGTAGCGGTAGAGTTGGGTCGTACAAAGCGTTCAGTAAAGGAAATTCTAGAATTGTCCGGTGGATCAATCATCGAACTTGATAAGCTTGCCGGTGAACCGGTGGACATCCTAGTAAATAACCGACTGATTGCTAAAGGTGAAGTAGTGGTTATTGATGAAAACTTCGGTGTGCGTATTACAGATATTTTAAGCCAAGCAGATCGCTTGAATAATTTAAGATAGTTTTAATTGGAGGAATCTTACTATGTCTAAAAAGATTTTAATTGTTGATGACGCAGCATTCATGCGTATGATGATCAAAGACATTTTAACAAAAAATGGATTTGAAGTAGTCGGAGAAGCTGCTGACGGTGTCCAAGCAGTAGAGAAGTACAATGAGTTACGCCCGGATTTAGTAACAATGGATATTACAATGCCGGAAATGGATGGTATTGCCGCTCTTAAAGCAATTAAAGGGTCAGATCCGAACGCTGTAGTCATCATGTGTTCTGCAATGGGGCAGCAAGCAATGGTTATCGATGCAATTCAAGCTGGTGCAAAAGACTTTATCGTAAAACCATTCCAAGCAGACCGTGTAATTGAAGCGATCCAAAAAGCTTTAGGTTAATCAAATGCATGTAAGAAAATCATTTTATTCAAGGATGGTTTTTGTATTATTGCTTATCTTTGTAGTACTTACACAAGTAGCTCCCGCTTCCTATGCCATGATCAGTGATGAATATTTTGATAATCCGGATCGCCACATAGAAAGCAATGGAACAGATGCCGACACGCCAACAAGTGATTCGGCATCTGTTAGTATGGGGGCTTGGGAATACATAAAGATTTTCCTAGCTCTAGTCTTTGTGCTTGGTCTACTATTATTTGTTCTTCGCTTTTTGAATAAGCGGAATTTAAATTACCAGCAAAATAGCATGATACAGAACCTCGGGGGCCAGTCAGTTGGTACGCAAAAATCCGTCCAGCTCCTGCAAATCGGCAATAAGGTCTACATTGTGGGAGTAGGCGATAATGTGCAGCTGCTGCAAGTGATTAATGACCCGGAAGAAATTGAACGAATTTTGGCGCAATACAATGATAAGGTTGGTTATACAACCACTTCTCCTTATATTGCTGAGCTATTTAGCAAATTTAAAACAAAAAAGCCTGCTGAGAAACCACCAGCAAATTTCAGCGATATGTTGGACAAGCGTCTGTCGCAAATTAAACAGGAGCGTAGTGATGAATTGGAAAGATGGAAGGAAAAGGAGAATGATAAGGAATGAACGAATTTATCTCAATCTTTTCTGAAAGTGATCCGACCAATGTCTCTACTTCTGTAAAGCTATTAATTTTATTAACGGTACTTTCTTTAGCACCGAGCATTTTAATATTAATGACCTCATTTGCACGTATTGTCATCGTACTTTCCTTTACGAGAACAGCGCTTGCAACAAACCAGATGCCCCCGAATCAGGTTATTATCGGATTGGCACTATTTTTAACTTTTTTTATCATGGCACCAACATTCCAGCAGGTGAACGAACAGGCGTTACAGCCGTTGTTTGACGAGGAAATCGGATTAGAAGAGGCGTATGAGCGTGCTTCTCTTCCGTTTAAGGAGTTCATGGCCAAGCATACAAGGCAAAAGGATTTAGAGCTATTTATAGAATACAATCAGGCAGAGCGTCCGGAATCAGTCGAGGATATTCCTTTGACAATGCTTGTACCAGCCTTTGCCTTAAGTGAAATAAAAACAGCATTTCAAATGGGCTTTATGATTTTCATTCCCTTTTTAGTAATCGATATGATTGTCGCTTCAGTCTTGATGTCGATGGGGATGATGATGCTGCCTCCAGTTATGATTTCTTTACCGTTCAAGATACTATTATTTGTACTAGTTGACGGTTGGTATTTGATCATGAAATCGTTACTTCAGAGTTTTAGTTAGGGGATGATACAAGTATGACACAGGAAATGGTCATTTCAATTGCAGAAAGAGCCATCTTTATTGTCCTCATCGTTTCGGGTCCGCTGTTATTAGTAGCGCTAGTTTCCGGTTTGATCGTCAGTATCTTTCAGGCGACCACTTCCATCCAGGAACAGACACTGGCGTTTGTGCCTAAGATTGTGGCAGTGCTGCTGGCTCTTATCTTTTTCGGCGCCTGGATGCTATCACAAATAACAAGCTATGTGCATGATATTTTAAATAATCTCGTGCGCTATATAGGGTGAGTTAGATGACGGAATTAGTACCGAAAATCTCAGTTTTATTGTTGATTTTTGTAAGGGTAGCTGCATTTTTTGTATCGGTCCCATTATTTTCATATCGTACAATTCCGTCTCAATTGAAAATAGGCTTTGCATTGGTATTATCCTGGATGATGTATTATACCTTTTCAATTGAGGCATTCACTATTAACGGAGAATACATATTACTCATCATTAAAGAAGCAATTGTTGGGTTGACGCTTGGATTAGCGGTTTATATTGTATTTTCTGCAGTCCAAATTGCCGGCGGATTCATTGATTTCCAGATGGGTTTTGCCATGGCAAACATTGTCGATCCGCAAACAGGAGCACAGAGTCCATTGATGGGGCAGTTTTTTAACTTCCTCCTATTATTGGTGCTATTGGCCATCAACGGCCATCACCTTATCATGGATGGTATCTTTTATAGCTACCAGTTCATGCCCATTGACCAGTTTTTCCCGCATTTTGGAGATGAGAAGTTCGTAGATATGATTATGAAATTATTTGTAGCAGTTTTTGCGATCGCATTCCAAATGTCTGCTCCAATAGTTGCAACCTTATTTTTAGTGACATTCGCTTTAGGGATTACAGGGAAAACAGTACCTCAGTTGAATATTTTTGTTGTCGGCTTTCCTATTAAAATTGCAATTGGTTTTATCGTATTGGTGATCATGATGGCTGTAATGGTAGAAGTAATGGAAAGTGTTATTGAGATGGCCATAATAGCGATGCGTAATGTGATGGCGATTTTAGGTGGTGGGTAGGATGAAGTTATTAATCACAGTAGACCTGCAGTTTTTCGCCGGTGAAAAAACGGAGAAAGCAACGCCTAAAAAACGCCAGGACGCTCGTAAAAAAGGACAGGTATTGAAAAGCCAAGATGTGTCAGCAGCATTTTTACTGCTCATCATTTTCATCTTCTTGTTTTTTGCGGCTCCTATGATGCAGGAAGGGCTCTTTGCTTTCCTTATTCAAGCTTTTCAGCGAAATATGCTCATCGACACCGTATCGATTGAGACCGTTATGAAGATGTATACGGATACGATTCAAGAAATGGCAATGGTTGTGTTGCCGATCATGGCAATCGCAATGGTTGCAGGCGTTGGAGCAAACTATTTGCAGTTTGGGTTTCTTTTTACGACAGAAACGCTCAAGCTGGATCTGAAAAAAATTGATCCTATTAAAGGGATTAAAAAGATAATATCAGTCCGTGCGCTTATTAATCTAGTGAAGTCGCTTCTCAAAATTACCTTTCTCGGGGTCGTAACAGCCGCCGTTATTTGGATCAATTTAGAAGAAGTACTTTCACTAGCATTCCAAAGCCCGTGGGAAACACTGTCAACTGTAGCACTTCTGACAGGAATTATGGGGATAGCAGCAGCGGTCATGCTTTTATTTATCGCTCTATTAGATTATATATACGAAAAATATGAATATGAGAAAAATTTAAAGATGTCCAAGCAGGATATTAAAGATGAGCATAAAAATGCAGAAGGTGACCCCCTCATCAAATCGAAGATTAAGCAGCGCCAGCGTGAAATGGCAATGCGGCGTATGATGCAGGAAGTGCCTCATGCAGATGTAGTTATTACAAACCCTACGCACTATGCAATTGTACTGAAGTACGATGAAAATAGTATGGATGCACCGCGTGTCGTAGCGAAGGGAACAGATTTTGTTGCACAAAAAATTAAGTTAATTGCAAAGGAACATGATGTCGTGATGGTGGAAAACAGACCGCTTGCCCGTGCGATGTATGATCAGGTAGAAATCGGCGACCAAGTTCCTGAGGAGTTTTTCAAAGCGGTAGCAGAAATTCTTGCTTATGTATACCGCATAAAACGCAAAATTTAGAGCACGAAACATTTTTAGGAGGGACAACTATGCAAGTTCGCGATTTAGGGGTTTTAGGTGCGGTTATTTTAATCGTAGCGATGCTCGTCATCCCTCTTCCACACTGGCTGCTGAGTTTCTTGATTATCATCAATATTACATTAGCATTACTGGTGTTATTAACATCGATGAATATGAAAGAAGCATTGGACTTTTCCATATTTCCGACAGTCATCCTGCTCTTAACCCTCTTCCGTCTGGCATTGTCTGTATCCACAACACGTGCCATTTTAGCAGAAGGTGATGCAGGGGATGTTGTTGAAACATTCGGTAACTTTGTAACCGGCGGAAATGTGCTGGTCGGTATTGTTATCTTCTTATTATTAGTTATTATTCAGTTTATCGTTATTACAAAAGGGGCGGAGCGTGTGGCAGAGGTAGCAGCCCGCTTTACGTTAGATGCGATGCCTGGTAAACAAATGAGTATTGACGCAGATTTAAATGCGGGAATTATCTCGGAGAAGGAAGCACGTGAGCGCCGTGAAAAAGTAGCGGGAGAAGCGGACTTTTACGGAGCGATGGACGGGGCAACAAAGTTCGTAAAAGGAGACGCCATTGCCTCTATCATTATGGTATTCATCAACCTATTAGTCGGGATGATTATTGGTGTGGCACAAATGGGTCTTGAATTCGGCGAGGCAGCCAATAAATTCTCGGTCCTGACAGTCGGGGATGGTCTTGTTGCCCAGATTCCGGCATTGCTTATTTCAACAGCAACAGGGATTGTTGTAACACGTGCAGCTTCAGATGGTAACCTTGGTGTAGATATTACAAATCAGTTATTCGCACAGTCAAAGTTACTTTATGTTGCCGGCGCTACTATCTTGCTATTAGGTCTATTCACGCCAATTCCTTTATGGATTACGGTTCCTATAGCAGCATCATTACTTTTAGGTGCATTCTTAATTGACCGTAAGAAAGAAGAGGATCCAGAAGAAATTCTCGAGATGGAGCAGGAAGTGGCAGCCGATACGATGAAGAGTCCGGAAAATGTCGTCAATCTACTGAGTGTCGACCCAATCGAATTTGAATTTGGTTACGGCTTGATTCCGCTGGTAGATGCTGCACAGGGCGGTGATTTACTCGACCGAGTAGTAATGATCCGGAGGCAGCTTGCACTGGAACTGGGAATTGTTATTCCGGTTGTTCGTATACGTGATAACATTCAGCTTCAGCCGAATGAGTACCGTATCAAAATTAAAGGAAATGAAATGGCAAGAGGCGAATTATTACTTGACCATTACTTGGCTATGAGCCCTGGCGATGATAACTCAATTGAAGGAATTGATACGATTGAACCATCATTCGGACTTCCTGCAAAATGGATTACTGAGCAAGTTAAGGAAGACGCAGAAATGCTGGGGTATACAGTGGTAGATCCACCGAGCGTGGTTTCGACTCATTTGACAGAAATGATCCGTGCAAATGCGCATGAATTACTAGGCCGCCAGGAAACGAAGCAGCTGATTGATCACTTACGTGAAACACATGCGATTTTAGTCGATGAATTAACCCCTGCACCGTTATCAATAGGAGAAATTCAAAAGGTATTGGCGAAATTATTGAGAGAAAATGTCTCGATCCGCAATTTACCTATAATTTTTGAAACGCTCGCAGACTATGCAAAATTGACAAGCGACACCGATATTTTAACTGAGTACGTCAGACAGGCTTTGGCACGTCAAATTACAACCCAGTTTGTAAACGGGCAGCCGGCTTTAAAAGTCATCACTGTTTCGGGTAAGGTAGAGAAAATGGTGGCAGATAGTATCCAGCAGACAGATCATGGTAATTATCTAGCAATGGATCCACAAGACTCGCAATTTGTATTAGAAGCGATTGCCAAAGAAGTAGAGAGAGTATCCTTTATGGAGCAGTCTCCGCTAATTCTGTGCTCTCCCGGAGTTCGAATGTATTTAAGACAGCTTACAGAGCGGTATTTCCCGCAAATTCCTATTTTATCTTATAACGAGTTGGATGCCGCGGTTGAAATTCAAAGTGTTGGAGTGGTGAATGTAGAATGAAAATGAAAAAGTATAATGCACCCTCAATAGCAGAGGCGATGAAATTAATTCGTGCTGATTTAGGAGAAGATGCAGTCATTCTCAATTCCAAAGTGGTGACTACAAAGAAGTATTTTGGATTGGTAAAGCAAAAGAGTTTTGAAGTAGTAGCAGGAGTAGACCGGGTGGAAAAAAAGCCGCCCGTTTCTCCGTTGCCTGATTTTTCAGTACCTGCTTCCTCCTATGGAGAAGCCGCGGCGACTTCTTCTGTTACAGAGCACGAGAAAGTTGATACACAAATGAATGAAGAGCTGAAGAGGGAGATAGCTGATTTAAAATCGATTATGCAGTCGCTTCAACGCCATTCAATCCAATCCCAATATCCGGATGAACTCTTGCCCTTTATTGACTTTCTGAAGCGCCAAGAAGCTTAGCAAAGAGCTCATCACAGCAATTAGTGATGAGCTTTTTCAGCATTTCAAAAACAAAAACGAGGAAATTGCCTTTGGTGAGATGCAGGTTGTGACAGAAGCATATTTACGTGACCAGTTGAAGGATGTTGAAATTGGCGGTTTAACATACGATAAAAAATATATTAATATTCTTGGACCGACCGGCGTAGGCAAAACAACAACAATTGCCAAAATGGCAGCACGTTCTGTGCTGGAAAAGAAGAAAAAGATTGGCTTTATTACAACAGATACGTATCGGATTGCGGCAATTGAACAATTGAAAACCTACGCAGGGTTGCTTCAGGCACCAATCGAGATTGCCTATAATGCGGAAGATTATAAGCATGCCTTAGAAAAGCTTGATTACTTGGATGTAATTTTCATTGACACAGCCGGCCGCAACTATAGGGAAGCTAAATATGTGGAAGATTTACAGCACTTAATTGATTTTAATGCACAGGCTGAATCATTTTTAGTACTATCTTTAACAGCAAAAGAGAGAGATTTAGAATCGGTGGTAGAACAATTTGAAGAAATTCCAATTAAAAAGTTTATTTTCACAAAATTGGATGAAACAAATTCTATTGGCACTATCTTCAATTTAATGATTAAATATAAAAAGGGACTTGCTTACTATACGAATGGACAAGAAGTACCAGAGGATATTGAGCAGCCAGACCTAGAAAAATTATTTGAATTGTTCTTTCAAGGAGAAGTTGAATGAGAGATCAAGCCGAAAAATTAAGAATGAAGATGCTTGAGAATGAGGGTGCCTTAGGAAGATCTATTGCTGTGGTCAGTGGGAAAGGCGGTGTCGGAAAAAGTAATTTTACGATGAACTTCGCTACACTGCTTGCAAAAGAAGGAAAAAAAGTTGTTGTCTTAGACATGGATATTGGAATGGGCAATATTCACATATTGATGGGGAAAAGCGTATCTACTAGTTTAAAAGATTATCTGGATGGTGATTTCTCTCTCGATGAGGTGATACATGAAGGTCCTAGCGGCTTACGGTACATCTCAGGCGGCTCAGGTATGTCCTCTCTAATGGAGTGGTCAGAAGGGATGTTTAATCGATTGCTTGAAGGGTTTGAGCACCTTCAAAAAACATTCGATTATATTTTGTTTGATATGGGAGCAGGAGCAGCGAACTGGTCATTAGACCTGCTGACGGCAGTCGATGAAATTATCGTAATTTCTACCGCAGAGCCAACAGCTATTATGGATGCCTATTCCATGATGAAATACATTTATTTAAAAGATAGTGAGAAACGATTTTCAATTTTATGCAACCGAGCCTTTACACAGGAAGAAGGACAAGACACATTGAATCGTTTGTCTAGTGCAATGCAAAAGTTTCTCTCGAAAGAGGTAACGATTCTAGGTTCTTTACCGGAAGACCCTATCGTTCGGCGGGCAGTAAGAGAACAAGTACCGTTTACATTAGCTTACCCTGAGGCTCCTATTTCAAAAACGATGAATCAAATAGTCAGTAGATTTGTTGATCATCGTCATGAAGAAATCCACGCACCTTCTGAAGCCAAAGGTTTTTTATCAAAATTGAAAAGTATTTTTTCGAAAGGACGTGATTGATTGGACTTCTCTAAAAAAAGCAAGCTGTTGATTGTTGATGACTCTGCTTTTATGAGGAAGCTGATTAGTGACTTTTTTGTTGGAAACCCGAGGGTAGAAGTAGTGGGAACGGCTCGTAACGGGAAGGATGCAATCAAGAAAATTCAGCAGCTGCAGCCGGATGTTGTAACAATGGATGTCGAAATGCCCGAAATGAATGGGCTTGAAGCATTAAAAGAAATTATGGCAATTTGTCCTGTACCGGTCGTCATGCTTTCTAGTACAACAAGAAGCGGAACGGATACGACAATGATGGCAATGGAATATGGTGCTGTTGATTTTGTTGCAAAGCCAAGTGGAACGATTTCGTTAGATTTACATAAAATTCAGAATGAGCTTGTCCATAAGGTGGAGCAGGCAACGCAAGTCTCCATTACAAAGTTAAAAAAACCAATTGGTACAAGGCGCTCAGAGCCATCCATTTCATCTATACAAACACCGCCAAGATGGAAAAAGGAAGCTTCACCACAACAACCGGCTTCTCCCAAACCATTTCTACATCCGGTAAGAAAGGAATGGAGCAAAGCATCAAGAAAAGTAGTGTTAATTGGCACTTCCACGGGAGGGCCGCGTGCATTGCAGGAAGTCATAACTAAAATTCCTTCAGACATTCAAGCGCCTATTCTAATAGTTCAGCATATGCCGGCAGGATTTACAAAATCATTGGCGAATAGGCTGGACCAATTGAGTGACATCAAAGTGAAGGAAGCAGAACATGGTGATATTTTACAAAATGGTGTGGCTTATATTGCGCCGGGAGGATATCATGTAAAACTGCGTAAGGTAGGGACAACGTTTGGAATAGTTCTTGATCAAACAGAGCCTCCACGTTCAGGACACCGTCCATCAGTGGATGTGTTATTTGAAGATGTAAGCAGATTCAATGAATTTGATAAAATCGCTGTCATTATGACTGGAATGGGGTATGACGGGTCAAAAGGTCTGGTCGCATTAAAGCAGACAGGCAACGTAATGGCCATTGCAGAGTCAGCGGATACGTGTATCGTATATGGGATGCCGAAAGCTGCCGTGGAAACGCAGCTTGTCGATGAGGTAGCCGATGTTGATGATATTGCACAAAGTATTATGAAATATATGCTTTAAAGGGGTGTTCTCTTAATGGAAGTAAACCAATATTTAGAAATGTTCATAGATGAAAGTAAAGAACATCTGCAGGCATGCAGCGAACATTTATTAGAACTTGAAAAAAATCCGCAAGACTTGGCAATCGTAGGAGAGATTTTCCGCTCTGCTCATACATTAAAAGGAATGTCTGCAACAATGGGATTCGAAGACTTAGCAGACCTCACGCACAAAATGGAAAATGTACTTGATGCTATCCGAAACGATAAAATCAAGGTAACACCAGAGATTTTAGATGTTGTTTTCGAATCGGTAGATCATCTTGAAGAAATGGTGCAGGACATTGCAAGCGGCGGTGACGGAAAACGGGATGTACAAGCAACTGTAGAAATGTTAAAGCGTATTGAATCTGGTGATACGGAAGTTAATACAGTACCTGTACAAATGGCAGCAAGTGAACAGGCTGCAACGAGTATCGTGTCGGCTGAGCGGAAGCTGGAGTATGATGACTTTGAAAAGACCATTCTCCATCAATCAACAGAGCAAGGATATATGGCATATGAAATTTCTATTTCTCTACGTGAAGATTGCCTCCTAAAAGCGGCTCGTGTATTCATGGTGTTTGAAATTCTAGAAAAGAACGGGGATGTCATCAAGTCCTCTCCGACTGTTGATAAATTAGAAGAAGAACAGTTTGATAGTGTATTCCATGTTGCGCTTATTTCGAAAGAAACAGCAGATGATCTGCAAAAAATGCTACTGAAGGTATCGGAAGTGGAGAAGGTGGAAGTACTTGTAATCGATCCTTCTTCCTTTAAAGAGGTCAAGGGAGAAGTGATCTCCCGCGACGACGAGTCTTCTTTACAGCCTGCAATTATTGAATCTGTCCCTGAACAGCAAACAGTTCCCATTGCTGCTGAGAAAAAGCCGGCTGCCAACAATACGAAAGCACATGCCCCGGCGACAAGCAAAACAATTCGTGTTAACATCGAACGTCTTGACGTGTTGATGAATCTGTTTGAAGAGCTTGTTATTGATCGTGGCCGTCTGCTATCGATTGCAGCAGAAGTGAACCACGGGGAATTAAGTGAAACAGTAGAACGCATGAGCCGTACAATGGGTGACCTGCAGAATATTATTCTAACGATGCGAATGGTGCCGGTTGAAACAGTATTCAACAGATTCCCGAAAATGGTGCGCCAATTATCACGTGACTTAAACAAGAAAATCAACCTTGACATTATCGGAGCAGAAACAGAGCTTGACCGTACAGTTATTGATGAAATCGGAGATCCACTTGTCCATCTAATCCGCAATTCACTAGATCACGGAGTAGAAAGTCCAGAAGTACGCCGTCAAAAAGGAAAGCCGGAAGAAGGAACTGTCCAGCTGCGCGCTTACCATAGCGGTAACTATGTTTTCATCGAAATTGAAGACGACGGTGCCGGAATTAACCGGGAAAAGGTACTGACGAAAGCTATCTCGAAAGGAATTGTATCGAAAGAAGCAGCCAGTTCCTTATCGGATAAACAGGTTAACGAACTTATTATGGCCTCAGGTTTCTCAACAGCAGATGTTATCTCGGATATTTCTGGCCGAGGTGTTGGCCTTGATGTTGTAAAAACAACAATTGAATCCTTAGGCGGTAATATTTCGATTGAATCGACGCAGGATGTAGGATCTATCTTCTCTATTCAGCTGCCATTAACATTATCGATTATTTCAGTCATGCTGGTTGAGATTGAAAAAGAAATTTATGCGGTTCCTCTATCATCTATTATCGAAACATCGATCATTCGCCACTCGGATATTTTGAATGCGCATAATCAGAAAGTGATTGATTTCCGTGGAAAAGTAGTGCCGCTTATCTTCCTGGAAGAAGTATTTGAAGTACCTCGCACAGAATCAAAAGATGACGAGTTCCATTCGGTAGTCATCGTGCGTAAAGGTGAAAAGATGGCCGGATTAGTAGTGGATTCGTTCATCGGTCAGCAGGAGATTGTATTGAAATCATTAGGGAATTATTTGACGAATATTTTTGCGATCTCAGGTGCGACAATTTTAGGCAATGGTAAAGTAGCGTTGATTGTAGACTGCAACGCTCTTATGTAGGAAATAGGATGAAAAAAGAGGTGTAAATTATGACAAACGCTGTCGAACAAGCATACGTTAAAGTAATTGTTTTTCAATTGGCAGATAAAGAATATGCAATTCCGGTTTCCTATGTGCGAGGAATCGAAAAGTTGATGCACATAACACGGGTCCCTAAAACGCCCCGTTATGTAAAGGGCGTCATTAATCTTCGTGGGGTTGTGACACCAATTATCGATTTACGGGAGCGCTTTGGCCTGCCCGTTTCAGAAAATGAAGAAACAGTACGTATTATTATTATTCAATTGGAAGATATGGAAGTTGGATTTGTAGTGGACTCCGCTAATGACGTGCTGGATATCGAATCTTCATCAATCGAACAGCAGCCTGAAGTAGTAGGTTCTTCCGAGGAAGATTTCATCTCAGGCGTAGCAAAATTGGATAAACGTTTATTGATTTTGCTGCATTTAGATAAAGTTTTAAATCCATTAGGGTAATGATTAATTTTTAATGATGCCTGTGTAAAATAGTGCAGGCATCAGGCGAATCTACTAAAGTAGGGATCTATATGAACTTTCATCAAAAAATTACTTCGCTCCATTTAGATGTATTAAAAGAGATTGGTAACATCGGAGCAGCTCATGCAGCAACAGCCTTATCAGATTTATTGAATAAAAAGATTGATATGCGGGTACCAAAAGTGGAGATGGTCTCATTCAACGACATGATGGAACTTGTCGGCGGTTCGGAAAATGTGGTGGTCGGCATTTTCCTGCGAATTGAAGGGGATGCTGAAGGAAGCATGTTCTTTGTATTGCCGATTGAGCAGGCAAACCGATTCATCCGGAGATTGATTCATGATGAAACATTTGATTTTGCGAACTTCCCTGTGTCGGAGTTAGGGTTGTCTGCCATGCAGGAGATGGGGAATATATTATCGGGTTCCTATCTTTCAGCATTATCCGATTTTACGGGATTGAAAATCTACCCAACGGTACCTGGATTAAGTGTAGATATGTTTGGAGCTATTATTAGTATTGGATTAATTGAGTTATCCCATATAAGTGATCATGTCATCGTCATCAATACATCCATTTTAGACGACGAATTTGAAGACAAAGAGTCAGTACGCGGTCATTTCTTCCTGCTGCCTGATCCAGATTCGTTTGAGGCCATTTTCAAGGCTCTTGGAGTAGCGTAAATATGATTGGTATAAATGAAGTGGTCAAGGTTGGGATTGCCCAGATGGATGTAGCGAAACAACCGAATACGATTCGGACGTCAGGGCTTGGGTCCTGTGTCGGCGTTGTTTTATATGACGAGGTAAAGCACATTGCAGGGCTGGTGCATATAATGCTGCCAGATTCGAGTTTAGGTCGTATGCAAGAGCTGAATGTCGCGAAATTTGCAGATACGGGTATTAAAGCATTAATTGATCTATTAAAAATTGAAGGTGTCCAAACATTTAGATTGAAGGCGAAAATTGCAGGCGGGGCACAAATGTTCCAGTTTACCTCCGACAAGGATACTATGAGGATCGGACCGAGAAATGTCGAAGCGGTAAAGGCTGAACTAAAAAAGAACGGCATCCCGCTTGTTGCTGAAGATACAGGTGGAAATAGCGGCCGGACGATTGAATTTGATCCGGCTACGGCTAAATTGAATATCCGGACAGTGAACAGAGGAGTGAGCGAAATATGATGTACGGCTCGTTTTTGTACAATTGCTGGGCAGCGTTACTGGGCTTCGCTGCATACTTTGCCCTGGCACTTCAACAGCCATATGCGATGCCCCTGGAAACACTGCTAGGCTCATTCGTCACAGCGCTTGTTGTGTTTTTATGCGCATATCCTGCACGCTGGCTTTTAGGGTATGTACTATTCACACCAGAAGAGGTAACGTTTGAGGAAATAAAAGTAAAAAAAGAGATAGAAGAGCAAAAAGAAGAGCTGGAGATTCCATCTTTCAATCGAACGTCAACTATAGAAGATGAGGAAGAGATTGCTAAGGTGGTACGGACAATGATGCATTCAGAGGAGAAAACTTTGCCGAATCATTAACCAGCAATTCCTTCATAGAAAAGCAGGGCCGAGAAATCGGCTCTTTTTTTATAAACTTTTTAAAGGACAAAGGAGGGAGTCGCCCAGCATTGGCAAAAGCTCTCTTTTTCTTTAAGAAAGAATAGGATTTCTGCTCCTAGAATACTAGATTTAGTGCTTAGGAAGCGTGTGTAAAATAGCTATAAATTTGGTATAATATACAGTAGGTACGTTTTGTTGAAGAGAGGTGGATACGAATGACGCAACCGAGTAGTGAAGAACTAAAGCTTTGGAATAGCTGGATAAACAATCGGGATCCACAAGCAGGAGACTTGCTGGTTAAAAAATACAAGCCTCTTGTTTCCTACCATGTACAACGAATAGGTGCTGGTTTGCCGAAAAATGTGTCGCGGGATGACCTCGTCAGCCTTGGAATGATGGGCCTATTTGACGCGTTGAATAAATTTGATATAAATCGAGATTTGAAGTTTGATACGTATGCTTCCTTCCGTGTAAGAGGGGCTATTATCGATGGTCTTCGGAAAGAGGACTGGCTCCCCCGCTCGGCAAGAGAAAAGGCAAAGAAGCTAGAAGCACAGATTGAGCATCTGGAGCAGAAGCTGATGAGGCATGCAACTCCTGAAGAATTAGCTGAACATATGAATCTGCCGGTTGAAGATGTATATCAAACGGTTCAAGAGCATTTTTTCTCGAATGTCCTATCTATTAATGAACAGCAGGATCAAGAAGATTCGGAAGGGAAAAGTTTCGTTATCCGGGATGAGCAGACCAAAACCCCTGAACAACATGTGGTGCGTTCGGAGTTATTAGAGGATCTGGCAGAGAATATTAAAAAGCTCAATGAAAAAGAGCAGCTTGTCTTAAGCCTGTTTTATACGGAAGAAATGACTCTGACAGAGATCGGAGAAATGCTTGATCTGTCGACATCTCGAATATCTCAAATCCATTCAAAGGCACTGTTTAAGCTGCGCAGGTTTTTATCTTCTGAAATGATGAATGCATAGGAGGAGTAGCCATGAGTTTAAAAGCCGTGGAACTGCAAATTGCGATTCCAAAAACATTCGAAGCGGGAAAAATAGCGGATCAGCATCAGCAAAATGTCATTCATCAGCAAATGAATGCGAATGAAGCGCTTAAGAAGGAATTGGAGCGGAAGCAGCTGGCCGTCAATACAGCTGAAAATGCGGATGCTGTTACAGAAGAGGATGAGGGGAGCGGCAATGGAGGGAGTCAATCCTCAATGGGAGAAAAGAAAAATGGAGAGCAGGAGCGGCCGAAAGCCCACCATCCATTTAAGGGGAATTTTATTGATTATACCGGATAGGAGACACAATGGTTTCAATCATATTAGCTGTATTATTCATCAGCCAGCTGCTGAGCTTTTTCTTCATCATCCTGTTGAATAGCAAGCTGGCAAAGTTCAAAGATTTAGAACAACGTCAGGAACGGATTACTAAGGAACTGGACGATGCCATTGGCTTATATTTAATGGAGATGAAGGAAGAGAATGACCGCTTGATTCAGGAACTTACAGCAGTAAAGCAGCCGTCTGTAGAGGAAAAACATTTTGCTGAAGAAGAGAATGGTGATCAATTGATCGAGAACAGCGTCGCTTCTTCAGAACCAGATTTACTGCCTGAATCTAATGCGGCACAACAAAGAAAGTATGTGCCTCTTGCCTTTGCTGCTAATGCCTATAACAGGCAAAAACAGCATGATGCAATTGAAGATAAGCCGGCTGAACAAAAACTAGAAAAGGCATTGCCAGTGAAAAAGCAAGAGGAGCAGGCATACCTTACATCTTTTGATGAGGAAGTAGTAGAGATGTATCGGGCGGGCAAAACAATTGAAGAAATTGCGAAGAAAACGCAGAAAGGTAAAACGGAAATTGAGTTATTGCTCAAGTTCCATACTTAAAATAGTTGCACCGCCTGTGAACTGTATGGTATAGTATCTAACGGTGTTAACATTACACACGCATTTTGATGTAGTAAGTGGTGCTCGTATGCGTACGGGTTGCTTGTTACAGATGAAAAGTGCGGAGGAAAAAAACCAAACATACTAGGAGGACAAACTCATGTCAGTAATTTCAATGAAACAATTACTTGAAGCTGGTGTACATTTCGGTCACCAAACTCGCCGTTGGAACCCAAAAATGAAAAAATACATTTTTGTTGAACGTAACGGTATCTACATTATCGATTTACAAAAAACAGTTAAAAAATTAGAAGAAGCTTACGACTTCATGCGCCAAGTTGGCCAAGATGGTGGTAAAGTTCTTTTCGTTGGTACGAAAAAACAAGCTCAAGAAGCTATTAAAGAAGAAGCTGAACGTTCAGGCAACTACTACATCAACCAACGCTGGTTAGGTGGTACGTTAACTAACTTCGGTACAATCCAAAAACGTGTTGCTCGTTTAAAAGAAATCGAGCGCATGGAAGAAGATGGAACTTTCGAAGTTCTTCCTAAAAAAGAAGTTATCCAACTTAAAAAAGAACACGAACGTCTAGTAAAATTCTTAGGCGGTATCCGTGATATGACAGGTATTCCGGACGTAATGTTCGTAGTAGACCCTCGTAAAGAGCGTATTGCTGTTGCAGAAGCACGTAAATTGAACATTCCGATCGTTGGTATTGTTGATACTAACTGTGATCCAGATGAAATCGACTACGTAATTCCAGCAAACGACGATGCTATCCGTGCTGTTAAATTATTAACTGCTAAAATGGCTGATGCATTAATCGAGTCAAAACAAGGTGAATCAGAAGCTCCAGCTGTAGAAGAAGAAGTAACAGCTGAGTAATTCACTCGTACAAATGGTGATAAGTGGATGATCCCTCTTATCACCTTTTTTTAAGATTTAGAGCCCTTGCTGCTCCTAAATATATTGATTTTCAAACTCAAGGAGGAAACTCAAATGGCAATTACTGCACAATTAGTAAAAGAACTACGCGAAAAAACTGGCGCAGGTATGATGGACTGTAAAAAAGCACTAGTGGAAACTGACGGCAACCTAGAAGCTGCAATCGATTTCCTACGTGAAAAAGGTCTTTCTTCAGCTGCTAAAAAAGCGGATCGTATCGCTGCAGAAGGGACAACTTATATCCTGACTGAAGGTAATGAAGCAATCATCCTTGAAGTAAACGCTGAAACTGACTTCGTAGCGAAAAACGAAAAATTCCAAGTGTTAGTTGCTTCTTTAGCTGAGCAATTATTAGCTGCAAAACCAGAATCAGTAGAAGCTGCTTTAGAATTAGAAAAAGACGGCGTAAAAATCGTTGATCAAATTTCTACAGCTGTTGCGACAATTGGTGAAAAAATCACACTTCGTCGTTTTGAAATTAAAACAAAAACGGATGCAGATGCATTCGGTGCTTACCTGCACATGGGCGGTCGAATCGGTGTATTAGTAGCTTTAGAAGGCTCTACTGATGAAGCAGCTGCAAAAGACATTGCAATGCACATCGCTGCAATCAACCCAACTTACGTATCACGTGACGAAGTATCTGAAGAAGAAGTAGAGCGTGAGCGCAAAGTATTAACTGAACAAGCTCTAAATGAAGGCAAGCCAGAAAACATTGTTGCGAAAATGGTTGAAGGCCGTCTTGGTAAATACTTCGAAGACGTATGTCTATTAGATCAAACATTCGTTAAGAACTCTGACCAAAAAGTTCGTGACTTCGTGAAATCAACTGGCGGTAACGTAACTAGCTTCACTCGTTACGCTGTAGGTGAAGGTATCGAGAAACGTGAAGATAACTTTGCTGAAGAAGTAATGAACCAAGTAAAAGGCAACTAATTTAAATATGTTCACACAATTGTGTGATTACAAATAGGGAACACATAATGTGTTCCCTATTTTTCAAGAAATGAATGGAAAACAGCGAAATAGCAATCTATTTCCTTTTAAATAAATGAGTAACGGGGGCTTACTATGAGTGTGGCACATTATAAGCGAGTAGTAATTAAATTAAGCGGCGAAGCATTAGCAGGAGATGCAGGGTTTGGATTATCGCCGGAAATTATCAAATCTGTTGCTGAAGAAGTAAAAGAAGTTGTAGACCTTGGTGTCGAAGTTGCGGTCGTAGTAGGCGGCGGTAATATCTGGCGCGGCAAAGTAGGCAGTGAAATGGGCATGGAACGTGCTTCTGCCGACTACATGGGAATGCTTGCAACAGTAATGAATTCTTTGGCGTTACAAGATGCATTGGAGAAGCTGGACATTGAAACACGTGTACAGTCATCCATCGTCATGACACAAGTGGCAGAGCCTTATATTCGCCGTAAAGCTGTACGTCATTTAGAGAAAAAGCGCGTGGTGATTTTCGCCGCAGGGACAGGTAACCCATTCTTCTCAACAGATACGACAGCTGCATTACGTGCTGCAGAAATTAGTGCAGATGCAATTTTAATGGCGAAAAATAATGTAGACGGTGTTTACTCTGCAGATCCACGAGTAGATTCTTCTGCAATTAAGTATGACACACTCACTTATTTAGACGTTATTCAACAAGGATTACAAGTAATGGATTCAACAGCTTCAACACTATGTATGGATAATGATATTCCATTAGTTGTATTCTCCATTATGGAAAAAGGCAATATTAAACGCGCTGTTATGGGCGAAAAAATTGGAACTGTTGTTAGGAGGAATTCATAATGACGAAACAAGTATTAGATCAAGCAAAAGAAAGAATGACAAAATCATTGGCTGCATTCAGTCGTGAACTAGCATCTATCCGTGCTGGCCGTGCTAGTGCATCCCTGCTGGACCGTATTACAGTTGATTACTATGGGGCACCAACACCAATCAATCAACTTGCTGGTGTATCTGTACCAGAAGCGCGTCTTCTTGTGATAACACCTTATGATAAAACAATTCTAGGTGAAATTGAGAAGGCCATTATGAAATCAGATATCGGTATTACACCGACAAATGATGGTAATGTCATCCGCCTTGCGATTCCTGCATTAACAGAGGACCGTCGTAAGGAGCTTGTAAAAGTAGTGAAAAAAGAAGCAGAAGAAGCAAAAGTTGCAGTACGTAACGTGCGTCGTGATGCAAACGATGATCTGAAAAAATTGGAGAAAAACGGCGAAATCACAGAAGATGATCTACGTGGTTACGGAGATGATATCCAAAAATTAACAGATGAGTACATTGCAAAAGTGGACGAGACAGCAAAAGAAAAAGAAAAAGAAATTTTATCAGTGTAACTGCATAGACTTTACTGGGTATGTAAGTACGTATCAAACAGTCTAGAACTTTTCATGGATTAAGACGTCCTAAACTCAGGGCGTCTTTTCTATCGTTAGGTGAAAAGGTTACACAAGGGGATATACATAAATACAGCGCCATTTTGATTCATGTAACATTGAAGAAAAAAGGGACACACCTAGCCGTTTTTGATATGATAGACTTGCAGTCCTAATGTGAAGCAGTTGGAGGAGTTACGATGTTTAACAAGCTATTTGGCAAAAAAACACATAAAAAGAATACGATGAATCAGCAAAAGGGCTTAGTTAATGATGAATGTATCCCTTCACATATTGCAATTATTATGGACGGGAACGGTCGTTGGGCAAAAAAACGTGCCATGCCACGTATAAAAGGGCATCATGAGGGGATGAATACCGTAAAAAAAGTGACTCGTTATGCGAGTAAGATTGGTATTCAAGTATTAACTCTTTATGCATTTTCCACAGAAAACTGGAAACGGCCAAAAACGGAAGTTGAATTTTTAATGAGCTTGCCAGGACAATTCTTAAATTCCTTTTTACCGGAATTGATGGAATTGAATATCCGGGTTCAAATGATTGGAGATAAAGCGGTGCTGCCTGTACATACGCAAAAAGCGCTTGATGCTGCTATGGAGGCAACAAAAGACAATACAGGACTGATTTTGAACTTTGCGATGAATTATGGCAGCCGGGATGAAATAGTAAGAGCGATGAAAACAATGATGGCAGAGGTGCAGGCCGGGACGCTTACGATGGAAGATATAACTGAAGAGCGGGTAACCGATTATTTAATGACAGCAGAGCTCCCTGAACCGGATTTGTTAATTCGCACGAGTGGAGAAGTCCGCTTGAGCAATTTTATGCTTTGGCAGCTTGCCTATACGGAGTTTTGGTTTACTGATACATTATGGCCTGATTTTGATGAGGCATGTCTTCAAGAGGCTGTTGATGTATATCAGAACCGGAATCGCCGGTATGGGGGGCTGAAAGGAGAAGGAACAGAGTGAAAACACGAATCATAACGGGAGTCGTAGCAGCAGCTCTTTTTATCCCGTTTGTCATATATGGAAAACTGCCGTTTACGCTGTTAGTTTATGCGCTTGCGGCAGTTGGCATATATGAAATATTACGCATGAAAAAACTGCCGATTTTCTCAGTGCCGGGCATCCTAGGCCTACTTGCCACTTTTGTTTTAATGATGCCTGATGGTTGGGAAGAGCAGATCCAGGCGTGGACAACCTATTCGAAACTAGAATTATTATTTATTGCAGCAGTATTACTGCTAGTCTACTCTGTCATAGTGAAAAATCACTTCACTTTCGATGATGCAGCCTTCGTTATCTTGAGCACCCTTTATGTTGGAATAGGTTTTTATTATTTAATTGAGACGCGCGGCGCTGGTCTAGAGTACATTGTTTTTGCTCTGCTGATTGTGTGGACGACGGATTCAGGTGCCTATTTCACGGGGCGAAGCTTTGGTAAACGGAAGTTATGGCCGGACATTTCCCCGAATAAAACAGTAGAAGGATTTGTAGGAGGGATCGTAATTGCTGTTGTAGCAGCAATTATTATGCAATTTATTACGCCGTTTAATATTTCTTGGACAGGCCTCATCATTGTAGCGGTCGTCAGCTCGGTGTTTGGACAGATGGGAGATTTGGTGGAATCAGCCATCAAACGCCATTATGATGTAAAAGACTCAGGTACAATCCTACCTGGTCATGGCGGTATTTTAGACCGCTTTGATAGTCTTTTATTTGTTTTACCATTATTGAACTTACTGCATTTTGTTAGCTAATAAAGGAGTCCTCCGTAATGAAGAAAATTAGTTTGCTTGGTGCAACAGGCTCCATCGGTTTGCAGACGATTGATATTATCGCCGAAAACCGGGAAGCATTTCAGCTCGTTGCATTCTCATCAGGAAGAAATATTGAAAAAACAAGAGAAATCATTTTACAGTTGAGCCCCGAACTTGTTTCCGTACAAGAAGAGACTGATGCACATGCGTTATCCAAAGAGTTCCCGCATGTGCAATTTACATACGGAACAAAAGGCTTGGTGGAAGTTGCTACTCATCCAGATACAACGGTACTGCTGAACGCAGTACTTGGAAGTGTCGGTTTGGAATCTACTTTAGCAGCGATTCGTATGGGCAAAACTCTCGCAATTGCAAACAAGGAGACGCTTGTAACAGCCGGTCACCTTGTCATGACAGAGGCAAAGAAGTATGACGTAGCTATTCTACCAGTGGATAGCGAGCATTCTGCTCTTTACCAATCAATGAATGGAGAAAATCCAAAAGCAATTGAACGCTTAATTCTTACGGCTTCAGGCGGTTCTTTCCGTGACCGGACACGGACGGAGTTAGAAGGGGTGACAGTGAAGGATGCACTCAATCACCCGAACTGGGCGATGGGCGCGAAAATTACAATCGACTCGGCGACAATGATGAACAAAGGTCTAGAAGTCATTGAAGCTCATGTATTATTCGATATGCCATATGACCGTATCGATGTACTTTTACACCGGGAAAGCATTATTCACTCGATGGTTGAATATCATGATACAAGTGTTATGGCACAGCTGGGTACTCCGGACATGCGTGTGCCAATCCAATATGCGTTGACTTTCCCTGACCGGATTCCGCTCATTGGAGGAAAGCGATTGAATTTAGCTGAAATTGGTAAGCTGCATTTCGAGGAAGCCGATTTTGACCGCTACCGTGCACTGAAGCTTGCATATGATGCAGGGCGTGCAGGCGGGACGATGCTGACAGCAATGAATGCGGCAAATGAGGCGGCTGTTGCGCTATTCCTTCAGGAAAAAATAACATTCTTACAAATTGAAGAGTGTATTGAACGTATAATGGATACACATGAAAATATTCTGCTGCCGGATTTGGAAACGATTTTACATGTGGATAGCGAGACGAGAAAAAGCGTACAGAACATGGTAAAATAAAATCGTACAGGAATTTGCTCGTGAAGGTGGGAAAGTATGCAAACAATTATTGCATTTATAATCATTTTTGGCTCGCTCGTATTCTTTCATGAGCTGGGGCACTTTATTTTCGCAAAGCGTGCAGGTATTATGGTTCGCGAATTTGCGATCGGGATGGGGCCGAAAATCTTCAGTATGACGAAGGGCGATACACTCTATACAATCCGCTTACTTCCAATTGGAGGATATGTAAGGATGGCAGGAGAGGACTTCGATTCGGTCGAGCTTCAGCCAGGATATCGTGTAGCGCTTGTCACAAACGAAGACAATGTTGTTGAAAAAATCATTTTAAATCAAAACAACCATCACCCGAATGTGGTGTTTTTAGAGGTAGAGCGCGCAGATTTAAATAAGGAACTATGGATCGAAGGGTATGACGAGGATGACGAGAGTGAGGAACAGCGTCTCATTCGTTATCAAGTATCGCGGACAGCTGTAATAGTGGAAAATGGCAAGGAAACAATTATTGCCCCATACGATCGACAATTTGATTCAAAAACAGTGGGTCAGCGTGCAATGGCGATCTTTGCGGGTCCGTTATTTAACTTTATCCTGGCGTTTTTCATTTTTATCCTTATCGGCTTATTCCAAGGGGTTCCTACGTATGAGCCGGTTATTACACAAGTAACAGATGATGGTCCTGCGAGAGCAGCTGGAATGCAGGACGGTGACTATGTGAAATCGATAAATGGCACACAAATTACTACATGGCAGGAATTGTCCGAGACAATTAGCCGTAATCCAGGAAACCGCCTTGAGTTTGTAGTAGAACGAGAAGGACAAGCCGTACCGTTAGCGATTACACCGAAAACGGTTGAGTCAGAAGAAGGCAAGGTCGGCCAAATCGGTGTCCTTTATGAAACTCCGTATGAGAAAGCACCGCTCCAAGCTATTCCTAACGCTGCTGAAAATACCTATACGTGGACAGTACAGATTGTAAAAATGCTCGGCAAACTAGTAACAGGGCAATTTTCCATTGATGACTTGTCCGGTCCTGTAGGAATTTATAAAAATACAGAAGAAGTGGCGAAGTACGGCATCTATAATCTGATGCACTGGGCAGCAGTCCTGAGCATTAACCTTGGAATCATGAATCTCCTTCCTCTGCCAGCATTAGACGGCGGACGCCTTCTGTTCTTCGGTTTTGAAGCAGTACGCGGCCGACCGGTGAATCGTGAAAAAGAGGGGCTTATCCATTTTGTAGGCATCGTTCTTTTAATGATCTTGATGGTTGTGGTAACATGGAACGATATTCAACGATTCTTCTTCTAATTAATTTTTAAATGAATGTAGAGGGTTTCGGGCTCTTTGTCCGAGGTCCTTTTCTTCTGGCTTTGGGCGCTCTTGTGTTAATAACAGTAGCGTCCAAAGCTAAATTTGATTATGCTTAAGTTATAAAACATAAAAGGTGGAACAACTTTATGAAACAAAGTCTAACTTTCATACCAACACTTCGTGAAGTGCCGGCTGATGCGGAAGTGAAATCACATCAATTGCTTCTTCGTGCAGGATTTATTCGTCAGAATGCATCCGGTATTTATTCATACTTACCACTGGCGCGCAAAGTGCTGGCAAAAATTGAACAAGTAATCCGCGAAGAATTAGAAGCAGTAAACGCACAGGAGTTACTAATGCCAGCAATGCAGTCGGCAGAGCTTTGGCAAGAGTCAGGCCGTTGGGAAAAATACGGTCCGGAATTAATGCGCTTTAAAGATCGTCATAACCGTGACTTTGCTCTAGGACCAACACATGAAGAAGTAGTTACGACACTAGTTCGTGACGAAATTAAATCATATAAAAAATTACCATTAACACTTTATCAAATTCAAACAAAGTTCCGTGATGAAAAACGCCCGCGATTCGGCTTACTTCGCGGCCGTGAATTTATTATGAAGGATGCTTATTCATTCCATGCAACGCGTGAGAGCCTGGATGCTACATATGAAGATATGTATCGTGCGTATTCAAATATTTTTACACGCCTTGGTTTGAACTTCCGTGCAGTAATCGCGGATGCAGGTTCTATTGGTGGTAAAGGAACGCATGAATTCATGGTTCTTTCTGAAATTGGTGAAGATACGATCGCTTACTCGGATTCTTCTGATTATGCAGCAAATATTGAAATGGCAGAAGTAGTAGTAGATTATAAAGCGAGTGATGCTGCCATGAAGGAATTAGAAAAAGTAGCAACACCAGAGGTAAAAACAATCGAAGAAGTGTCAAACTTCTTAGAAACATCTGCTGACAACTGCATCAAATCCCTTGTCTTCAAAATTGATGAGGAATTAGTTGTTGTACTGGCACGTGGAGACCATGAAATCAATGATATTAAATTGAAGAATGCTCTAGGTGCAGATTCTGTTGAATTAGCAGAAGAGGCAGAGATTAAAGAATTACTTGGCTGCACAATCGGGTCAATTGGGCCTGTGAAGTTGCCGGTAAACGTAAAAGTTATAGCAGACAATGCAATTAAATCAATCCGTAATGGTGTGGCAGGAGCAAATGAAGACGGCTTCCACTTCGTGAATGTAAATCCTGAACGCGATTTTGCGATTAATTCTTATGAAGATATCCGTTTCATTCAAGAGGGTGATCCATCGCCGGATGGACAAGGGATCATCAAGTTTGCAGAAGGTATCGAAGTAGGTCATATCTTCAAGCTGGGTACGACGTATTCTGCAAAAATGAATGCAACGTTCTTGGATGAAAACGGCAAAGCACAGCCATTTATTATGGGTTGCTACGGAATTGGAGTCTCCCGTATCCTGGCAGCCGTTGCAGAACACTTCCAAGATGAAAAAGGATTCGTATGGCCGAAGCAATTGGCCCCGTATGACGTACACCTAGTACCGGTTAATACAAAGGACGAAGCGCAAGTACAACTTGCTGATGAGTTATACGGCTTATTGAAATCGTTCCGTTACGCTGTCCTATATGATGACCGTGCCGAGCGTGCAGGTGTAAAATTTGCTGATGCCGATTTAATCGGGCTGCCAGTACGCATAACGGTGGGCAAGAAAGCAGCAGAAGGCTTAGTCGAAGTGAAATTCCGTCACTCAGGCGAAACGTTCGAATGGGCAAAAGAAGAAGTCTTCGATCGACTGAACGAATTCTTCAGCATGAACTAATAGAAAGAAAAAAAGGGGGGAAGCATGCGATGTGTGCTTTCCTTTCTTTTTCAAAATAAGGAGGGGGAAATTGTGACCCAAGAGGCTAAAGAGCGCTTTCAATTGCTGCTCCAACAGCTTGAACTGACAGATGATGTGTATATGTCGTTTTTTGAAGGTGGGGAACTATCCCGAATGACCGTTCATAAGAAAAGACGAGTATGGCAGTTTGGCATTATAGTCGAACAAATTCTTCCGTACCAAGTTTATCAATTGATGCAGCTCAGAATGGCGGAGAAGTTTGCTCATATTGCTCAAGCGTCATTATCAGTAGAGGCTCGCACACCACAAGTGACAGAACAGCTTGTACATGATTACTGGCTGGCTGTTATTGATGCAATCGATGATATGTCACCGCCGCTGCGCAATCAGCTTGTAAAGCAGATTCCAATATGGACGGGTAATAAAATTGTTGCAAATGTCGAGCATGATATCCAGCACATGCAATTGAAGGCCAAATATGCAGAACGTATTACCCAAGAATATCAAGCATTAGGTTTTCCGCAAATGCCAATCGACTTTCAGCTGGTAGATCCAAGCGAAGAAATGCTTGCCATGCAAGAAGCATTTTATGAGCAGCGCAGACAGGAAGAGGAGCGGTTCTCGCAGCAGGCGCTTGAAGACTTCAAACGTCGTGAAAAAGAGAAGGCTGAAAATCCAGCAGGTGTGCTTCAGGATCGTCCTTTCCAATTAGGTGGGGCAATTAAAAACCCAGAAGTGGCTGAGATTCGTTCAATTGTGGAAGAAGAAGGCTCCATCATTCTTGAAGGCTTTGTATTTGCAAGCGAGATTAAAATTTTGAAAAGCGGCCGGGCATTACTAGAGTTTAAAATGACAGACTACACGGATTCTATGCTCATCAAAATGTTCTCACGCGGAGACGATGATGTAGCGATGATGGAACAATTGAAAAAAGGCATGTGGGTACGTGTACGCGGCTCTATTCAGTTCGATTCATTCGCCCGAGATATGGTTATGATGGCACGCGATATTAATGAAATTAAAAAAGAGTCACGGAAAGATTTAGCTCCTGAAGGCCAAAAACGAGTAGAATTGCACATGCATAGCCCAATGAGCCAGATGGATGCTGTGACACCAATTGATAAGCTGATTGGACAGGCAGCAAAGTGGGGGCATCCTGCTGTTGCTATTACGGATCATGCAGTCGTTCAGGCATTCCCGGATGCGTATGCAGCGGGGAAAAAGAACGGCATTAAGGTCATTTATGGGATGGAAGCAAATCTAGTAGACGATGGTGCACCAATTGCTTATGCCGAGCAGCATACTGCCCTTGAAGATGCAACCTATGTTGTATTCGACGTGGAAACAACTGGTTTCTCCAATGTTTATGATACGATTATCGAGCTTGCAGCCGTCAAAATTCAAAACGGCCAAATAGTAGACAGGTTCGAGCGTTTTGCAAATCCACATCGAAAATTAACAGCAAAAATTATTGAACTTACTCATATTACAGATGATATGCTCGTCGGCCAGCCTGATATTGAGCAGGTCATTACCGAATTTCATGATTTTATCGGTGACGCCATTGTCGTTGCCCACAACGCTTCCTTTGACCTTGGTTTCTTATATGTAGCGTATAAGAAGGCAGGCATTGAGGGCGTAGAACATCCGGCTATTGATACGGTTGAACTGTCGCGTCTTGTGAACCCGGGGCAGAAGGCTCATAATCTGAAAGCATTGACGAAAAAATACAATATTGAACTTTCACAGCATCACCGTGCAATCTATGATACAGAGGCTACAGGTGAGCTGCTGCTTCATCTTATGAAGCAGGCGACCGAGCTGGGTATTGCTTATCATGATGAATTCAATGGCCATGTAGGCGGCGCGGATGGATATAAGCAGGCACGTCCAAGCCACTGTACAATTTTAGCGGTAGATAACGACGGATTGAAAAATTTATTCAAGCTCGTTTCTATTGCTCATACACAGACATATTACCGCGTGCCCCGCATTCGTCGTTCTGATTTGAAGAAACTCCGCCAAGGATTAATTGTCGGTTCAGGCTGTTCAAATGGTGAACTATTTGAAGTGATGATGAACAAGACACCGGAAGAAGCTGAAAAGGTGGCACGCTTCTATGATTACATTGAAGTGCATCCAAAACCGGTATATTCACCATTAATTGATAGAGGCGTCGTGCATGACGAATGGAATCTCGAAGATATTATCCGCCGCCTTGTAAAGCTTGGGAAGAAGCTCGATATACCAGTTTGTGCAACAGGGAATGTGCATTATTTAGACGAGACAGACCATAAGTTCCGGCAAATATTGATTGGTTCAATGGGTGGGGCGAATCCGCTCAATCGAAGCCCGCTTCCAAAAGTACATTTCCGAACAACTGATGAAATGCTGCAGGAATTTGAATTTTTAGGTCCGGATCTTGCAAAAGAAATCGTTGTAACGAATACACGGAAGGTTGCGGATATGATTGGTGATGTCAAACCGATTAAAGATGATCTTTATACACCGAAAATTGAAGGCTCTGATGATGAAGTAACGAACCTTACGTATGAAATGGCACACCGTATTTATGGTGAGGAACTTCCGGAAATTGTACAGGCACGGATTGAAAAAGAGCTAAAGTCTATTCTGGGACATGGATTCGGTGTAATCTATCTGATTTCCGCCAAACTTGTAAAAAAATCATTGGCAGATGGTTATCTAGTGGGTTCCCGTGGTTCGGTTGGTTCCTCTCTTGTCGCGACATTTATGGAAATTACCGAAGTGAATCCATTACCGCCGCATTATGTCTGCCCAAGTTGTAAGCATTCGGAATTCATTGCAGACGGATCGGTCGCATCGGGTTATGACTTGCCGAACAAAGATTGTGAAAAATGCGGAACTCCGTATAAAAAAGATGGTCAGGACATCCCGTTTGAAACATTCTTAGGGTTTAAAGGAGATAAAGTACCGGATATTGATTTGAACTTCTCTGGTGAATATCAGCCGCAAGCCCATAATTATACGAAAGTATTATTCGGGGAAGACTATGTATATCGTGCCGGAACAATCGGTACGGTTGCAGAAAAGACGGCTTATGGTTATGTAAAAGGGTATGCCAACGACAATAACTTGTCATTCCGCAATGCGGAGGTAGATCGTCTCGTTCAAGGCTGTACAGGAGTAAAACGTACAACCGGCCAGCATCCAGGGGGGATTATCGTAGTTCCTGATTATATGGACATCTACGACTTCTCGCCAGTGCAGTATCCGGCCGATGCTCAGGATGCAGAGTGGAAAACAACACACTTTGACTTCCACTCAATCCACGATAATATTTTAAAACTTGATATTCTTGGACACGATGATCCGACCGTGATTCGTATGCTGCAGGATTTATCGGGTATTGATCCAAAAACAATCCCGACTGATGATCCTGAAGTCATGAAAATCTTTTCGACAACAGAGTCACTTGGCGTAACTGAAGAGCAGATTGGTACAAAAACAGGAACGCTTGGAATTCCTGAATTTGGTACCAAGTTCGTTCGTCAAATGCTTGAAAGTACAAAACCGACAACATTTAGTGAACTTGTACAGATTTCTGGTTTATCCCATGGTACCGATGTATGGCTTGGCAATGCGCAAGAGCTTATCCAAAACGGTACATGTGTGCTGTCAGAGGTAATCGGCTGTCGGGATGACATTATGGTTTATCTGATTTATCAAGGACTTGAACCGTCGTTCGCCTTTAAAATTATGGAATCTGTCCGTAAAGGAAAAGGGCTCACAGAAGATATGGAAGCAGAGATGCGCGATAAAAAAGTACCGGAATGGTATATCGATTCTTGTAAAAAGATTAAATACATGTTCCCGAAAGCCCATGCTGCAGCCTATGTATTAATGGCGGTGCGTATTGCCTGGTTTAAAGTGCATTATCCAATTCTTTACTATGCAGCGTACTTTACGGTTCGTGCAGATGATTTTGATTTGATTGCAATGACACAAGGTTCAGCGATGATCCGCCAAAAAATCGATGAAATTGCTATTAAAGGGCTTGATGCTTCTACGAAAGAGAAAAACTTAATGACAGTCCTTGAGATTGCGCTTGAAATGTGCGAGCGCGGCATGAGCTTGCAAAAGGTTGATTTGTATCGTTCGCAGGCAAGTGAGTTTATTATCGAAGGCAACACACTCATCCCTCCATTCGATGCGATTCCTGGTCTAGGTACAAACGTAGCGAAACAAATTGTTGCAGCTCGCGAACAAGGAGAGTTCTTATCGAAGGAAGACCTACAGCGCCGCGGCCGTGTATCGAAGACGTTGATCGATTATATGGATCAGCTTGGCTGTCTGGACGGAATGCCGGATGCCAACCAATTATCGCTATTCTAAGCAAGACAATCGGGTATCAATGATGTCTCAGCGTCATAGTAGCCTCAGTCAGTCGGTAGAGGGATTCCGTCCTTTTTTATTCGGACAGCAGGAGACCAATTGAAGAGACTGCCATATCCTTATTCCTTTAATCATTTTTAAAGATAGAAGACGTGTGCCGAAAGAAGTTAAAATATGTTCATTTGCATTATGAAATAAGGTATGCTATCCTAAATGTAATAATTTGTTGATAGGTACACAGCAAAAGAGTGGGTTTCTCCCGCTCTTTTCTGTTGTCTGAGCCTGGATGCAGATTTCCGATGACAAACAACAGCTGTTGAGACCCGAATTTCACCACTTGCTGGTGGAATTTGTGTTTTAGTAGAGGACAAATTTTGCGTTGTTCTCTACATAAGCAAGGACATCATCTCGCTCTATTTGGGGCGAGATGTGTCTTTCTAATTACGAGAAAAATGGTGGCGTAAGGAGGATATAATGAGCAAGGTTACGTCAATGATCGAAGAATTGGTAACGCCCATTACAACAGAGTTAAACTTGGAGCTTGTGGATATCGAGTTCGTAAAGGAAGGCCGCAACTGGTTTCTTCGTGTGTATGTCGATACACCGGAAGGCGGAATTGACATCGACCAATGTGCACAAGTGAGCGAACGGTTGAGTCTCATATTGGATGAAAAAGACCCGATTGAGCAAAACTACTATTTGGAAGTATCGTCACCTGGAGCTGAGCGCCCGATTAAAAAAGAGACGGACTTTGAAAAAGCGGTAGGCAAGTACATCTACGTAAAAACGTATGAGCCAGTCAAAGATATGAAAGAATTCCAAGGATACTTAACCGCATATAATGAGGAAGGCTTATCCATGGAAGTCCGTATTAAAACACGCAAAGTAAATGTACAAATTGAAAAAGAAAAAGTCGCACAGGCGAGATATGCCATTGACTTTTCAGATAAGCAAATTTAGGAGTGAAAACAAAAATGAATAGTGATTTACTAGATGCTTTAACGGCACTGGAGCAGCAAAAGGGCATTTCGAGAGAAGTATTGATCGAAGCGATTGAGGCGGCGTTGGTAACTGCGTATAAACGCAACTTCAACCAGGCACAAAATGTGCGCGTCGACTTGAATTTAGATACAGGTTCTATGATTGTTTATTCTCGTAAAAATGTTGTGGAAGAAGTAGAAGACGATCGTCTGGAGATTTCTTTGGAAGATGCGAAAGCAATCAACCCTGCTTATGAAGTAGATGATGTTGTGGAGCAGGAAGTAACGCCTCGCAACTTCGGCCGTATTGCAGCTCAAACTGCTAAGCAGGTTGTTACGCAGCGTGTTCGTGAAGCAGAGCGTGGCCGTATCTATGAGGAATATGTAGATTCAGTTGATGATATCGTTGTTGGTACAATTGAGCGTCAAGACCAACGAAATATCTACTTGTCACTTGGAAAGGTCGAAGCCGCGTTACCATTAAATGAACAAATTCAAGGGGAACAATATAAACCGCAGGAACATATCCGCGTCTACATCACGAAAGTGGAACGTACAACGAAAGGTCCTCAAATTATCGTTTCCCGTACACACCCTGGTCTGTTACGTCGCTTATTTGAAAAAGAGGTACCGGAAATTTTTGACGGTACGGTGGAAATTAAGTCAATTGCCCGTGAAGCGGGTGACCGTTCAAAAATCTCGGTTTATGCGCATAATGAAGAAGTAGACCCAGTCGGTTCATGTGTTGGAGCAAAAGGTGCACGTGTACAAACAATTGTTAACGAGCTGAACGGTGAGAAAATTGATATCGTTGAGTGGTCTGAAGATCCGATCGTTTTTGTAGCGAATGCTTTAAGTCCGTCTAAAGTATTGGATGTACAGGTAAATGAAGAGGAAAAATCAACGACAGTTGTTGTACCGGATTACCAGTTATCACTTGCAATCGGTAAACGTGGTCAAAATGCCCGCCTTGCTGCAAAATTGACAGGGTGGAAAATTGATATTAAAAGTGAAACAGATGCCCGTGAATTAGGCATTTATCCTAGCGAAACAAGCACGTTCGTTCCACAAATGGATGATGAAGATATCGAGTACGATTTGTACGCCGACGACGAAGAATAATCGGGGAAACAGTTTTTTGTGCCTGTCCAGGTGTCTTGAATAAATGGAGCCCTTTTTCTTTTGAGCCAGGGTATCACAAGGTTTCCGGCGCTAAAAACTGGAAGGCATATTGTATATTGTTACTGTAGAGAGGTGAATTCTGATGTCGACAAATAAGAAGATTCCATTACGCAAATGTGTAGCCACAGGAGAAATGCTTCCTAAAAAGGCAATGATCCGTGTCGTCCGCTCGAAGGAAGGCGAAGTGTCTGTCGATCCTACGGGAAAGAAATCTGGTCGTGGTGCCTACGTATCTAAATCAGAAGAAGCAGTTGAATTAGCGCGTAAGAAACATATTTTAGAACGTCAATTAGAGGCTAACATTCCAGATGAGGTATATGAAGAATTACTCCACCTGATTCGCAGGGAGTCGATTCTATGACCAATCAAGCTGTACTGCAATTGCTGGGATTGGCAGCAAGAGCACGTAAAGTGGTGTCTGGAGAAGAGCTAGTCATAAAAGAAATTCGTCATGGCAATGCAAAAATTGTGTTGCTTGCATCCGATGCTTCAGCGAATACTAGCAAAAAATTGACAGATAAATGTAAGTATTACAACGTTGAGTTGCATGTACTCGGGAGTCGGTATGATCTCGGACATGCCACAGGGAAAGAAGCCCGTGTCACGCTAGCTATTACAGACAGTGGGTTTGCGAAGAAAATGTCTAGTCTACTCAACGAAAAATAATCGGGGGTGAGCAGATGAGCAAAGTTAGAGTTCATGAATATGCGAAAAAGGTAAATAAAACGAGTAAAGAAGTAATTGAACAGTTAGGAAAGCTGAACACGCCAGTGAAAAATCATATGGCTGTACTAGAGGCTGATACTGTTTCAAAACTTGATTCTGTCTTTAAGCAGAAAGCAGAACCGAAAGCAGCAACTCCTTCTAAAGCGCCTGCAAATGCACAAGCAAAAGAGCAGGGCAGAAAGCAAGAAACGCGTCCACAAGCGTCGAACCAACAACGAAAAGCAGGTAATGCTTCTCAAGCAAATCAACCATCGTCTTCGGGCGAAAAAAAGAATAAAGGTAGCCAAAATAGAAATATGACACAAAACAACAATAATAACCGCCCAGGCGGAAACAATAATAATAACAACCGTAACAACAATAATAAAGGTGGCCAGCAACGCCGCAAGCCAGGAATTCATGGCGGAAAGCGCCGTACGCATAAGCCGCAGCAGCCGGTGCAAATGGTTCAAAAACCATTACCAGAAAAAATTACATTCTATGAAAGCTTATCCGTTGCAGAGCTTGCAAAAAAACTTCACCGGGAGCCTTCAGAAATTATCAAAAAACTATTCATGCTTGGTGTAATGGCAACAATTAACCAAGAGTTGGATAAAGATGCAATCGAGTTAATTTGTGCGGATTACGGGGTAGAAGTAGAAGAAGAAGTACGTGTGGATATTACAGATTTAGAAACACACTTCGAACAAGCTGAAGTAAATGAAAATGAGCTGGAAGAGCGTCCGCCGGTTGTCACAATCATGGGACACGTTGACCATGGTAAAACAACACTTCTTGACTCAATTCGTAACACAAAAGTAACGGCTGGAGAAGCAGGCGGTATTACACAGCATATTGGTGCCTACCAAGTAGAAGTAAATGGGAAAAAGATTTCCTTCCTTGATACACCAGGGCATGCTGCGTTTACAACAATGCGTGCGCGCGGTGCGAAAGTAACGGACATGGCGATTATCGTCGTAGCTGCAGATGACGGCGTGATGCCTCAAACTGTAGAAGCGATCAACCATGCGAAAGCAGCCGAAGTACCAATTATCGTAGCGGTTAACAAAATGGATAAACCATCTGCTAACCCAGATCGTGTAATGCAGGAATTGACAGAACATGCTCTTGTTCCTGAAGACTGGGGCGGCGATACAATTTTCGTACCGATTTCAGCATTGAAAGGTGAAGGAATCGAACAGCTTCTAGAAATGATTTTATTAGTTTCGGAAGTAGCTGAACTAAAAGCAAATCCTAACCGTGCTGCGCTTGGTACAGTAATCGAAGCTCAGTTGGATAAAGGCCGCGGTTCTGTGGCAACCTTATTAGTACAGGATGGAACATTACGTGTTGGAGATCCAATCGTAGTAGGTCATGCTTACGGACGTGTCCGTGCAATGGTAAATGATATTGGTCGCCGTGTAAAAGAGGCAGGTCCTTCAACGCCGGTTGAAATTACAGGTCTTAATGATGTGCCACAAGCTGGAGATCGCTTCGTTGTATTTGAAGACGAGAAGACAGCGCGTTCTGTAGGTGAATCTCGTGCTATGACAGCTATTCAAGCGCAGCGTTCTGAAAAGCAGCGTGTAACGCTTGATAACCTATTTGAGCAAATGAGCCAAGGTGATGTAAAAGAATTGAACCTGATCGTAAAAGCTGACGTACAAGGTACAGTGGAAGCGATGGCTGCATCTTTAATGAAAATTGATGTAGAAGGTGTAAATGTAAAAATCATCCATACAGGCGCAGGTGCAATTACAGAATCTGATATTTCTCTTGCTGCTGCTTCAAATGCGATTGTAATTGGTTTCAACGTTCGTCCAGATACAAACGCAAAACGTGCTGCCGAAGAGGAAGGCGTAGATATTCGTCTGCACCGTATCATTTACAAAGTAATTGAAGAAATCGAAGCGGCGATGAAAGGTATGCTTGATCCTGAGTATGAAGAAAAAATCATCGGCCAGGCAGAAGTTCGTCAAACAATCAAAGTATCCAAAGTGGGTACGATTGCCGGTTCTTATGTAACAGAAGGAAAAATGCAGCGTGATGCAGGCGTTCGTATTATCCGTGAAGGTATTGTCGTGTTCGAAGGCGAACTTGATTCTTTAAAACGCTTCAAAGATGATGCAAAAGAAGTCGCAAAAGGCTACGAATGTGGTATTACAATCAAAAATTACAACGACATTAAAGAAGGCGATGTTATTGAAGCCTTCGTAATGGAAGAAATTAAACGCGCATAATGATCGTATATGCGGAAATTGAATTCATCATTCAAACTGCCCATTCGTTAAAAGAAAAGCGCGCCGTTTTACAGCGGATGATCACACGCACAAAGCAGAAGTTTAATGTTTCCGTTGCGGAAATTGACCATCAGGATGTGTGGCAGCGTACACGTTTAGCAGTCGTAACTGTCTCTTCTTCAAAAGAGGCGGCCGACCGTGAAATGAACCATGCAATACACTACCTGCAGTCAAATCCGGAATGGGAAATGCTTGATATATGGCGTGAATATTTATAACAGCAGCTTTACCATGTAGGTGGAAAAAGCGATATCGAATGTTTAAACAAAAGGTGGTGACATGTATGTCTCTACGTTCTAACCGAGTAGCTGAACAAATGAAGAAAGAAATCGGCGAAATTATCACTCGTAAAATCAAAGACCCTCGCGTAGGCTTTGTTACCGTAACAGATGTAGATGTAACAGGCGACTTACAGCAGGCGACGGTGTATATCACATCTTTAGGCAGTGAACGTGAGCGTGCAGAAACGTTGAAAGCATTGGAAAAAGCTTCAGGCTTTATCCGATCAGAAGTCGGTTCTCGCATTCGCTTACGCCGCACACCAGAAATTTCCTTTGAATTCGACTCTTCAGTGGAATATGGAAATAAAATTGATGAACTGCTTCGTTCTTTACATGAAGACAAATAAGAAAAAACCCGCCGCAATTTGCTGCGGGTTTTCTTATAGTGGAAAACAATATTAACAAGCGGACATTTTTTTATCAGATTGGTACAGAAATGTCTTTCTAACTAAAAAGGAGCAATTTGATGAACGGCATTTTACCATTATGGAAAGAACGCGGTATGACCAGCCATGACTGTGTATTCAAACTGCGAAAAATCTTAAAAACAAAAAAAGTCGGCCATACAGGCACGCTTGATCCAGGGGTAGAAGGCGTTCTGCCGATCTGCATCGGCCAGGCAACACGCATCGCTGAATATTTAACGGATGCCGGGAAAACCTATGAAGCCGTTATCTCTATCGGAAGAATGACGACAACAGAGGACGCAGAAGGAGACACAGTAGAGCAGGACACAACATATAAATCGCTCTCACGCAAGGAGATTCTTGCTGCACTTGCTGCATTAACAGGAGAAATTGAACAGACTCCACCAATGTTCTCTGCTGTGAAAGTGAATGGTAAAAAGCTCTATGAATATGCCCGCGCTGGTCAAACAGTAGAACGGCCTACACGGAAGGTAAATATCTATGAGCTCGAGCTGCTGAGCGACGGAGACATGTTCGAAGGAGAAGAAGTAACATTCTCTATCCGCATCAAATGCAGCAAAGGGACATATATTCGTACGCTTGCTGTCCAGATTGGTGAAGTATTGGGCTACCCGGCACATATGTATGAGCTTGTACGCACTTCATCTGGAACCTTTACAAAAGAACATTGTTTAACGCTGGAACAAGTAGCAGAAAAAATGGAAACACAAGACACAAGCTTCATTCTCCCAGTTGAATATGTACTTAGTGATTATCCATATGTGGAAATTGATGATACAAACCGCAAGCAAATTTTTAATGGACAAGTCCTGCCGGTTCATCCATTATTAGAAGTAAATGATAAATTAGTGTTTGGGGTGGAAGGGAAGGCGTTCGCGGTTTATATCAAGCATCCAACAAAGCATGGACAGATGAAACCTGATAAAATGTTCCCTGAAATCGAGTAGGAGGCGCAGTTATGGACGTAATTCATTTAAAATACCCGCATCAGCTGGGATCGACGGAAGGACCATATTCTCTAGCACTTGGTTTTTTTGATGGAGTGCATAGAGGGCATCAAGCTGTCATCAAATCAGCGATTGCAACGGCAAAAGGAAAAGGCTATAAGAGCGCGGTTATGACATTCGATCCGCACCCATCTATTGTGCTTGGCGGACGTAATGAAAAGGTGTTTTATATTACACCGCTTCAGCAAAAACTAGATACACTGGCTACGTTGGATATAGATACGGTGTTTGTCGTGAACTTCACATCTGATTTTGCAAAGCTTTCACCAGAAGCCTTTGTCAAACACTTCATTCGTGATTTGAATGTCAAGCATGTGACAGCTGGCTTTGATTATTCCTTTGGTGCATTCGGCAAAGGAGATATGGAGCTGATGCGTCAGCTGGGCGCAGAATCGTTTGGAGTGACAGTTGTCGACAAGTATACAGATGTTTCCGAGAAGATTAGTTCAACACGCATTCGTAAAGCATTGAAAGATGGAGATATGGAAGAAGCGCGCATGCTGCTCGGACGTGCTTTTGAGGTACCGGGCATTGTAGTGCACGGCGATAAACGTGGGCGGACACTTGGATTCCCAACGGCGAATGTACAGCATATGGAAGGCTGCTTCATTCCGGCCACAGGAGTCTATGCTGTCAAAATTCTTGTACAGAACGAGTGGTTTGACGGCGTGTGCAATGTTGGCTATAAACCGACATTCAATAACCCAGATCATAAACAGCTATCCATTGAAGTACATATCTTCAACTTTAATAAAAACATTTACGGCGAGGAAGTAATCGTCGGCTGGTACCATCGGATCAGAAGTGAGAAGAAGTTCAATGGAATTGATGAGCTGATAGCGCAGATCGAAAAAGATAAGCAGGCTGCAATCGAATATTTAAACGACCACGCTTAATAGTTGCTTGTCTATACAAAATATGTTACGATTTATCAGTACAAAAACCGTACGAACCTTAGCCCGGCTTTCCGTTACTCCAACGATAGCTTAGCTAATGGGGATATTTTTCACTATTTAGGAGGTCCATTCACATGGCAATCACAAAAGAACGCAAAAACGAAATCATTGCTGAGTACCGCACACACGAAAGCGACACTGGTTCACCAGAAGTACAAATCGCTGTATTAACTGCTGAAATCAACGCTTTAAACGCTCACTTAGCAACTCACAAAAAAGACTTCCACTCACAACGTGGTCTTCTTAAAATGGTAGGTCGTCGTCGTCACTTACTTAAATACCTACGTAACACAGACGTACAACGTTACCGTGAACTAATCAACAAACTTGGATTACGTCGCTAATCTATTCGAAAGGCTGAGCGCGTTCATTTAGCTCCTGCACACAAACTGTTTGGATCAGGCGTGGCGGAGAGCGGGCGCGTAAAGCTAGACATGACAAAAAGCGGGATTTTTCCCGCTTTTTCTTTATGTATTTAGCGTGGCAATCATCTCCTAAATTGGCATTCCGAAAATTCACGTAATTTATTGAAAATATTTAGCATAGAAAACGCTTTTTTGATACACTAACTATGGTACATAATAAAAGTAACGTAGTGTGTCTCAATGTAGAAAGGGGTTCATTAGATGAACGACAAAAAAGTCTATTCTTACGAATGGGCTGGCCGTCCTTTAGTAATTGAAGTAGGACAGTTAGCAAAACAAGCAAACGGCGCAGCAATGGTGCGTTATGGAGAAACGGCGGTACTAGCGACTGCAACAATGTCAAAATCTCCAAAGCCTTTAGATTTCTTCCCGTTAACAGTAAACTATGAAGAACGATTATATGCAGCAGGTAAAATCCCTGGAGGCTTTATTAAACGTGAAGGCCGACCATCAGAGCAAGCGGTATTAACAAGCCGTCTGATTGACCGCCCAATCCGCCCTATGTTCCCTGATGGCTTCCGTAATGAAGTACAAGTCATTTCTATGGTTATGTCTAATGACCAGGACTGCCCTTCAGATATGGCCGCAATGTTTGGATCATCTCTTGCTTTAGCAATTTCAGATATTCCATTCGATGGACCGATTGCAGGTGTACATGTTGGCTACATCAATGGCGAGTTTGTTGTCAATCCAACAGTGGACCAAGCTGGGGAAAGCACAATTCATTTAACGGTAGCGGGTAACAAAGATGCCATCAACATGGTAGAAGCAGGCGCATTGGAAGTGCCGGAAGAAACTATGCTTGAAGCAATTATGTTTGGGCATGAGGAAATTAAAAAATTAATTGCACTGCAAGAGCAAATTGTTGCAGAAGTAGGAAAAGAAAAGCGTCCAGTAGAGCTTTATGAGCTTGATGCAGAGCTTACAGCAGCAATTAAGGCGACTAGCGAAGCTGAAATGAACGAAGCGATTCAGACGGTCGACAAACAAGAACGTGAAGAAAACATTACAGCGGTAAAAACACGTGTAATTGAAACATATGAAGCTGAAGAAGCTGATGAAGAGACATTAAAGCAAGTAAAAGCGATTTTAGATAAAATGGTGAAAGACGAAGTACGTCGTCTCATCACTGAAGATAAAGTACGTCCAGATGGCCGTAAACAAGATGAGATTCGTCCATTATCTTCAGAAGTTGGAATTCTTCCGCGTACACATGGTTCTGGCCTATTCACACGTGGTCAAACACAAGCCCTTTCGATTTGTACATTAGGCGCACTAGGCGATGTGCAGATTATTGACGGACTAGGTGTAGAAGAATCAAAACGCTGGATGCACCATTATAACTTCCCGCAGTTCTCTGTAGGAGAAACAGGGCCAATGCGTGGTCCAGGCCGTCGTGAAATCGGTCATGGTGCGCTTGGTGAGCGTGCACTATTAGCGGTTATTCCGGATGAAAAGGATTTCCCATATGCAATCCGTTGTGTATCTGAGGTACTTGAGTCAAACGGTTCAACTTCTCAAGCATCGATTTGTGCTTCTACATTAGCTATGATGGATGCAGGTGTGCCATTGAAAGCACCAGTTGCAGGTATTGCGATGGGGCTTGTGAAAAAAGGCGAGCACTATACAGTATTAACAGATATCCAAGGTATGGAAGACCATCTTGGTGATATGGACTTCAAAGTGGCAGGTACAGCTAAAGGTGTAACAGCCCTTCAAATGGATATTAAAATCGATGGTTTATCACGTGAAATTCTAGAAGAAGCATTGACACAGGCGAAAATTGGCCGCATGCAAATTTTAGATCATATGATGTCAACTCTTTCACAACCTCGTGAAAAACTTTCAAAATATGCGCCGAAAATTGTTGTTATTAAAATCAACCCAGATAAAATCCGTGACGTAATCGGACCTGGCGGTAAACAAATTAACAAAATCATTGATGAAACAGGCGTAAAAATTGATACTGAACAAGATGGTACAATTTACATTTCTTCTGCAAATGAAGAGATGAACCAGCGCGCTAAGGAAATTATTGAATCAATTGTCCGTGAAGCAAAAGTCGGCGAGTACTACATGGCGACTGTGAAGCGTATCGAGAAATTCGGTGCATTCTGCGAAATCTTCCCAGGCAAAGATGGCCTGCTGCACATTTCGGAAATCCAAGAGGAACGTACGAAAGCGGTGGAGGACGTCTTAAAACTTGGCGATGAGCTTCTTGTGAAATGTATTGAAATCGATAACCAAGGCCGTGTAAACCTATCGCGTAAAGTGGTTATTAAAGAAGAAAAAGAGCGTGCTGAGCAAGAATAAAAATCAATTTGCCGCTTGCCGAATGGTTAGCCGGAGCAAATGAATAGATAACGACAAGATAGAGAGGTTGTACTTCGGTGCAGCCTCTTATTTAGTCAATTGGGGGAACTATGGTAAAGGTTACAAAATGTAAAAATGGTGTAAGAATTGTATCAGAGCAGATTGATCATGTCCGTTCATTATCAGTAGGTATATGGGTAAATGCCGGTTCAAGATATGAAAGCCCTGAAGAGAATGGGATTACACATTTTATCGAACATATGCTATTTAAAGGTACGCATACCCGCTCGGCAAGACAAATAGCTGAGGAATTTGACCGTATTGGCGGCGAAATTAACGCCTTCACGTCAAAAGAAAATACGTGCTATTTTGCAAAAGTACTAGATCATCATGGGGAGCTGGCAATCGAGGTGCTGGCGGATATGTTCTTCAACTCTGCCTTTCTTCCGGAAGAAATTGAAAGGGAGCGTCAAGTTGTGCTGGAGGAAATCTATATGAGTGAAGATGCTCCTGATGATGACGTCCATGAAATATTATGGAGTGTCATGTATCCGGATGATTCACTTGGAAGACCAATTCTGGGAACAGCTGAAACGCTTGCGACATTTGATGCAGAAATGATACGCCGTTATATGGCAAAGCATTACACGCCACAAAATGTAGTTATTTCGGTAGCTGGGAATATCGAGCAGGGGCTGCTTGCAAAAATCGAAGAGCTGTTTGGTGATTTTGAAGCTTCGCTGCAGGCAGAGGAAGCGGTATTGACATATCCGTCCTTCCAAGCGGGAGAGATTGTGAAAATCCGAGATACAGAGCAGGCCCATATTGCGATCTCCTTTCCGGCAATGGGTGTGAAGGATCCGAATATGTATAGTTTTATTGCATTAAACAACATCATTGGCGGTAACATGAGTTCTCGTCTTTTCCAGGAAGTGCGGGAGGAGCGTGGCTTGGCCTATTCGGTGTTCAGTTACCAATCCAGCTACGCAGATGTGGGGGCTTTCACAATTTATGCGAGTGCATCCAAACAAAACCTCGATGCCCTGCAGCATCAAGTTGACAAAACCTTGTTTGATCTTGTTACAGGTGGTGTCACAGAAGAAGAGCTGGAAAATGCAAAGGAACAGCTGAAGGGCAGCTTTGTATTAGGGCTTGAAGGCACGGAGGCACATATGAACCGAAACGGGGTCAACGAGCTCGTTCATGGTAAGCACCGGTCAGTCGATCAAATTTTAGAACGGATAGATGGGATTACGATGGAATCAGTCGATATGCTTATTGAAAAAGTTTTAAAAGCTGAACCGGCAATTGCCATTATCGGTCCCAAATAAGCATAGGGGCATTTTCATGCTGCTACCGCAGGAGTAATGCTTCTGCTTGGGGATTTAGTAAGAAACGGAGCTGTCTAGAAAGTTTTTACTTTCTGACTAGCTCCGTTTTTGCTTGCTGTTAGTTTGGATATGGATAGTTAGCGTATGAACTATTATTAATGATCGGGTGGACGTCCCGTTTTATCAAATGATTTCTTTTGTTTCATATAGACGAATGGATTTTTTCAGCGACCAATAGAAAAGCATGATGCTGATGGTCGGGAAGACAAGCAGGCGTATGTAGAATGACGGCTCGTGGTCCCACCAGCATAAAAGGCAATGCGGCAGCATGATGGAAAAGAGCGTGCCGAACGAGATGAGGAGTGAGTCGGTCATGCTGTCCAGGGAAGGATCGCCCTTGAATATACCGCGCAGGTCCAGTGCCGCATAGGCGATGGTCGCGGCAAATAAGCCGATATACGGAATGAGGAAATTGTGCAGATCTCCCTGCTCCTGCCCCTTAAAGACTTGGAAGGGGGACAGGAGGGCATAAATCATGAATACATGGAGTAGGACAGGTATGTATGTTCCTGTTACAATCGTTTTTCTTTCAATCGGAAAGGAATGTACGAGAATACGTGTATTCTTATCCTTGAGTAGTGTAATGCTCCGTGCTGCCCCCATGCAGGAAACGAACGCGAAGATTGGAATGCTGATTTCACTTGAGGAATGCATAAAAATCAAGCCGACGATTGCAAGCCCAACCAGCCGAATTAACAGCGACCTCTTATTCATCCCGTATTGTAGGTGAAGCATGGCTTTCATATTTTCTTCCTCCTAGGGTACATCAATTTTTTGAATTAGCAAAACAGATAGCCGGTAGTTCAGCATAGTTGCCAGGAAAATGGTGAAGATAGCTGTTAAGAGTATTACGCGTTCGTGAAAAACTTCTGTCATCCAGGGGAGAATGGCCGGCTTGAGAAACAAAGCGAAGAAAATCCCCCACATAAGTAAGATAAGTGTAATAGCAGATGCCCCTTGAGTTGGTATGTTATCAACTAACAGGAGCAGATTGACAATCAAAAGAGCGATAAACAAAGCAGTTCCAGCTGTCGACGCCCACACATTCCAGGACCATCCTTCCTGTATACGTATCAGAGAAATAGATAACGTAAAGAACAAGACCATGTATATACAGGTAGTAGACAGTAGGAAGATGAATTTCACCTGAATGAACTCCCTTTTAGGAATAGGCATGACGGCGAACATTTTTTCGTTTGTGCGACAAAACTGCAAAAATAACGTCGTAACGATACCTACGGATACAATCAGGCTGCTGCTGAATGCAAAGGAAGTTTGCTCGAACAATAGGAAAACACCCATGAAAAGAAAAATGAAGAACGGTATGGCGAGCAATTTGCCTTCCATATTGCGAAAGCAGTATTGTAGGAGCATCTTACGCATGGCTCATCCTCCCTTCACCTGAAACACCATGATTTCCTCAATCGTCGGTCTTTCCAGTGGAAAGGCTTGACTGACGAACTCCCGCTTCACAAGCAGCTCGATGCCAAACGTGCCGGGGCGTTTTCCGACGATAGCGTGTGATGGGATCTCCGTTGCCTGCTCTTTTGTCCCTTTCCATAAACCATAATCGTAAAGTAATGAATCCTTGGTCTCGGTGAACAACACCTCACCTTTATGAATAAACGTAATCGTATCGGCAATCTTCTCTAAATCACTCGTAATGTGGGAAGAGAACAGAATCGAGTGCGTTTCGTCCTCCATGAAGCCTAGCAGCAAATCCAGCATTTCATCCCGCACAATCGGATCGAGACCACTTGTCGGTTCGTCCAGCAGGAGCATCTTTGGGTGATGGGAGAGGGCAAGCACAATAGCGAGCTTCATTTTCATCCCTCGGGACATTGCTTTCACTTTATCGTATTTTGATATATCGAAGCGATCCAACAGGGAAAAGAAAAACTCGCTATCCCAACGTTTATATACCTTTTGATAGATTTTATCCAAATCAATCGCTGTCAGATTGTCGGGGACGTGCAGTTCATCAAATACGATACCAAGATCTTCACGGATTTCGGTTTCAAAATGAGCATGATCCTTTCCGAAAATGGTAATTTCACCGCTCGTCTTCTTGAATAGATTCAGAATACAGCGAATGATAGATGATTTACCGGCTCCATTTTGTCCAATAAGACCCATGACCGTTCCCTGTTCTACTTCAAATGATATATTTTGCAATTCGAATTTACCTATCTTTTTAGACACGTCTTTCACTTCTATTGCGTTCACCATCTTGCACTCCCTTCAATTGAAATTCTCGACTTGGATAAATATTTACTTAAAAATATCGCTAATTCATCTAAGGGAGAAAATGATTTATGTAAATTTTGAATAGAAATTGCAGGCATTTTTATTCCTCCTCCAATAATAGTGTAAAGAGCTCCAGCAGCACTTCTTTTGACATATTCGCTGTTTTCGCAAGATGCATTGACTTGACGAGGTGCTCCTCGATTTGACGAATTAATTCTTCTCTTAGAAAATCCTGATTGCGCGCAGCGACAAAGCTGCCTTTGCCTGCTACTGTTTCGATAAATCCATCCCTTTCAAGGTCCGCATATGCACGCTTTGTCGTCATGACGCTGATTTTTAATTCCTTAGCAAGCATACGAATCGAAGGAAGTGCATCGCCGGGCAGAAGGGAACCGCTCAGGATTGCCTGTTTCATCTGCTCAGTGATTTGTTCATAAATGGGCTTATCACTGGCATTGCTTAATTTAATGATCAAACTGTTCCCTCCCTAAAAGTTAAACTGTATATATACAGTATATACAGTTAATTCCTTACATGTCTACTAAAAAGAATTATGTTTACGGTCACACAATGAGAAATTGTATGCATATAGTAGTGGTAAGCTCGCTTGGGAGGAGGGAAATGATGCGATTATCTGAGCTTGCAGAAAAAGAACTGATTGAAATGGAAAATGGGATGAGGTATGGCTTCTTATCAGAATCGGAATGTTTATTTGATGTGAAAACAGGAAAAATTCATGGCTTTGAATTGGCCTCTCCTGTTAGTTTGCCATTTCTCAAAAAGAAACAAGAACATGGATTTATTCCATGGGAGGAAATTTTGCTAATTGGAGAGGACCGTATATTGTTCCAAAAAATCCATGGGAAAAAGCATGATCGGTCATGACGGAACGATGGCTGGTAATTGGCGGAGACGCAAGGATGAAGGAGCTGGCGAAGATGATGTCAGCGCCGCACCGTACTGTCTTCTATAAAAATGCGGCAACCTGGGATGCAGGGGTAAATGCTACTGTTCTTGATTTTGGTCCGGATCATATTGTTTTACCTATACAACCATTAGCAATAGATGTCCCGCTGCTGCTTGGAACAAAGCATGTAAAATTCTATGCGGGAAGATTAACAGATGAGTGGCGGGCAATGTTGAAAAATGAAAGAGTCATTCAGTATTTGGAAAATGAATCATTTATATGGAAGAATGCTGCGCTTACTGCAGAGAGCTTCATTTCTTATTGGTATCAAAAAGAATGGACACTGCGCGGGAAGCATTTTATTGTAACCGGGTTCGGCCGTGTCGCAAAACTGCTTGCACAAGCTTTAACTGGCCTGCATGCTGATGTGACAATTGCCGTGCGTTCCCGCCCGCAACTTCTCGAGGCAGAGCTTCTTGGATATGATACGATTTGTTTACAGCCAGAGTATATAAAGGATGCAACTGCTCTTATAAATACGATACCTGCCCAATGGCTGACACAGCCGTTCAGCGATGTAATTAAAATGCCAATATATGACCTTGCTTCAGCACCTGGCTGCTGTTACTTTGTAACGCGGCAGGATTATACACCGTTACTTGCATTGCCTGGGAAATATTTCTCAGAAGATGCAGCCAATCTTCTTTATGACTCAATTATGGAGGGGTGTGAATGTTAGAGGGAAAGCGTGTAGGGCTAGGTATTACTGCCTCCCACTGCACATATGAGGATGTCATCCCAAAAATCAAAAACTTAACAGATGCGGGTGCAATCGTCGTACCGATTGTCACGCCATCTGTTTTGCATGCAGCAACACGCTTCGGCACGGGAGCTGAATGGATAAAAAAAATTGAGGAACTTGCGGGTGAAAAGGTTATTTCCTCAATGGCAGAGGCAGAGCCGCTTGGACCGAGTAAGCCATTGGATTGTATGATTATTGCTCCTATGACGGGGAATTCTATTAGTAAATTTGCAAATGCTGCGACAGACTCACCTGTACTAATGGCAGCAAAGGCAACCTTACGTAACGGAAGCCCAGTAGTTCTAGGCATTTCTACAAATGATGCCCTTGGTTTAAATGGAATGAACATCATGAAGCTTTTGAATGCGAAGAATGTATACTTTATACCGTTTGGGCAAGATGATCCAATTAATAAACCTACGTCAATGATAGCAGATTTCACTAAGATGGTAGAAACTGTTCATCATGCAATTACTTATAAAAAACAATATCAGCCAATATTTATTCAGTATTTGAAATAGTCAAATAACCGTACACAATATTCTTATTTTGTGATACAATATGCAACATTATGTAACTAGTTTTTTTTAGGAGAGATGAGACAATGACAAAACACTACAATGTCGCTGTTGTCGGAGCAACTGGCGCGGTCGGCTCAAAGATGATGGAGCATTTAATCAAACGCAACTTCCCAATCGGATCTATTAAATTTTTAGCATCGGCGCGATCAGCCGGCAAGCCAGTCGAGTTTAATGGCCAAACATATACAATTGAAGAAGCTACACCAGAAAGCTTTGAAGGTGTAGATATTGCCCTCTTCTCTGCAGGCGGGTCGGTATCAGCAGCTCTTGCACCAGAAGCGGCGAAACGAGGCGCAATTGTCATTGATAATACAAGTCACTTCCGTATGGATCCAGAAGTACCGCTTGTTGTACCAGAAGTAAATCGTCATGTATTAAAAACAATTCCGAAAGGCATTATCGCTAACCCGAACTGTTCAACTATCCAAATGGTAGCAGCACTCCAACCAATCCGTGAGAAATTCGGCTTAACAAAAGTTGTAGTATCTACATATCAGGCAGTTTCAGGTTCCGGTATTGCTGCAATAGAAGAGTTAAAAACACAATCTGCACAGTGGGAAAAAGGAAAGGATGTAGAAGCAAACGTCCTTCCTGCAAAATCAGATAAAAAACATTATCCGATTGCTCGCAATGTTATTCCGCAAATTGATAAATTTACGGATAATGGCTATACGTTTGAAGAAATGAAAATGATTAACGAAACGAAGAAGATCATGGAACTTCCAAGTCTGCATGTTGCAGCCACTTGTGTACGCGTTCCTGTCGTTTCAGGACATTCTGAATCTGTCTATATTGAACTTGAAAAGGAAGCGACGGTTGAAGACATTTTCGCAGCCCTTAAAGATGCACCTGGTATCGTTCTACAAGATGATATAACAACGCAGGAATATCCAATGCCGATTTATGCTGAAGGTGAAGATCCAACGTTTGTTGGCCGTATTCGTCGAGATTTAGATAATCCGAAGGGCTTCCATATGTGGATTGTAGCTGACAATTTGTTAAAAGGAGCGGCACTAAACTCGATTCAAATAGCTGAAGCGATGATTGAGGATAACTTATTATAAAAGGGGTGCGGAGTATGAATTTAGGTCGTATTGGAACGGCGATGATTACGCCGTTTAAAAAAGATGGCACAATTAACTATCCAGAATTAGAACGCATTATTAATCACTTGATCGATAATGGAACGGATGCAATTATTGCATGCGGTACAACATCTGAGAACCCAACAATGTCAACAGAGGAAAAAATCGAAGTAGTTCGTTTTACGGTGGAAAAAGTTGCTGGACGTATTCCGGTTATTGCAGGAACTGGAGATAACGAAACAGCTTATTCTATTATGATGACGCACAATGCTGAGAAGAATGGTGCGGATGGTATTATGCTTGTAACGCCGTACTATAACAAACCAAATCAACGAGGTATATATGCCCATTTCGAAACAATTGCGAAGCAAACCTCTCTTCCTGTCATGTTATATAATGTACCGGGTCGTACAGGTGCAAACGTATTGGCAGAAACGACAATTGCCCTAAGCAAGGATGTTCCTAATATTACTTGCATTAAAGAAGCAAGTGGTAACCTGGATCAAATGGGTGATATTATTGAAAATGTTGATAAAGATTTTTTAGTTTACTCTGGGGATGATGGTTTAACATTGCCGCTGCTTGCCATTGGAGGCGCTGGGATTATTTCAGTGGCATCTCATGTCGTGGGAAATGACATGCAGCTGATGATGAAGGCGTTTGAACAAGGAAATCATGTACTGGCAGCGAAAATTCACCGCGCATTGCTGCCACTTGTGCGCGCGTTATTTGCACAGCCAAACCCGTCACCGATCAAGTATGCGATGACGAAGTTAGGTTTTGATACATTGGATGTGCGGATGCCGATGATGGAAATGTTACCAGAAGAAAAAGCGGCATTCGACCGTATCTGGGATACGTACCAGGAAAAAGCGAAAGACTTCCGCGAATTGGCGATTCAATAATAAACGATTCACTAAATGCATACTAAGCAACACATACTCTAAAGTTAAAGATATAAAACCAGCGTATTTCTCACGCTGGTTTTTCTATTACATGGCTGGAAGCATTGTATCCTGCAAAGAATAGTGCAGAAACAAGAAGCTGGGGGGGAAGAATGGATATGTAATTTTCATTCACATACATATAGTGAAAGTTCAATCAATGCGAATGAAAACCTCTCGCTAATGGTATAGAAGAAGTAATAGGATGGATAACTCTTTTACTCGTAACGACGAGTACTAGAACAGCTATGCTTCAATAGATTAAGTACATGTATGTAGATGATATTACGTCTACGACTCTCACTTTTCTGATGCCTTAAGGTAGGGGCTTTGCTTTTAAATGATATAAGTACCAGCACATTATTACGGGTTGTAAAGATAGGAAATGGCGTCACTAACGGGGCATGTGTATTTTTGATTTGTGCTTATGGGAAACTCAACGTATAATGAATTTTAAGTGGTTGCTGTTCGGGATAATTTTTCTGTTATAGAAAATGATGAATAATTAATTTAAGTAATGTCTAGGCATTTGCGCTACCTATTTACAGGGTTGAAAGGGAGAGGAAAGCTAGATGCTCTTTATAGGAAGAATCATAGGGAGAGCTAACTTTTAAAAATGGAAAATCGCTATTAACCATCCTTCTTACCCGCAATAGCTGTACGTATGCGGAAATGCATTTCATAGGAGGAAATAAAGTGAATAAAACGAAAAACGAAGTAATCCGCATTATCCCGCTTGGAGGAGTGGGAGAGATCGGTAAAGCCATGTATGTAGTAGAAATCGATGAAGAGATTTTCGTCGTAGACAGCGGATTGATGTTCCCAGAAGATGAAATGCTAGGGATCGATATTGTTATTCCGGATATTACGTATTTAGAGGAAAACAAAGAGCGTGTGAAAGGGATTTTCCTGACACATGGCCATGAGGACGCTATTGGTTCGATTGCCTATGTCCTGCAAAAAATTAAGGCGCCAGTGTACGGATCGAAATTAACGATTGCTTTGGCAAAAGAACATCTTAAGGAACTTCCTGCTCCACATCAGGTGAAGTTCTTTGAAGTGACGAACAAAAGTCGTATGAATTTCCAGTCGACATATGTAACCTTCTTCCATACAACACACTCCATTCCGGACTCACTTGGTGTTGTATTCCATACGTCGGAAGGTGCTATTGTACACACAGGGGAATTTAAGTTTGACCAGTCGGCACAAGGTAAATTCCGCCCGGATTTAGCAAAAATGGCTCAGCTTGGGGAAGAAGGCGTGTTTATTCTTCTTTCCGAATCAACAGAGGCTGAGCGTCCAGGCTATACAACGAGTGAAACGGTAATTGCTGAACGTCTGGCTAAAACATTCCATGCAGCACCAGGACGAATTTTAGTAGCGGTGTATGCATCAAACTTTATTCGGATTCAGCAGGTATTTACACAGGCGCAGGCATCATATCGTAAAGTAGCGGTAGTAGGTAAATCCTTGGAAAAGGTAGTAAATCTTGGATTGAACCTTGGGTATTTAGAGATTGATGAAGATACATTGATTCCGGTAGGAGATATCCATAAATACCAGGAGGATGAAATTGTCATCATTGCAACAGGTAATCAAGGGGAGCCGCTTGATGCATTGGATAAGATTATTCGTAAGCATCACCGTGATATTAAAATTAAAGAAACAGATACAGTGCTGATTACATTTACGCCGTCACCAGGCTTGGAAGTACAAATGTATAACACAATGAACCAAATCGCTAAGGCTGGGGCACGTGTATTGACAGCGGATAAAAAAGTCCATGTATCAGGACACGGCAGCCAAGAAGACTTGAAGCTTATGCTGAATCTAATGCGTCCAAAATACTTTGTTCCTATTCAGGGAGAGTATCGTATGCTGATTGCCCACTCAAAGCTGGCACAATCAATTGGTATGCAAAAATCCCAGATTTTTATCGCTGATAAAGGGGATATTGTAGAACATAAAAATGGAAAAGTGCGCATGAGTGGCCGAGTACAAGCAGGAAATGTCCTTATCGATGGAATTGGTGTAGGAGATGTTGGTAATATTGTACTTCGTGACCGGAAACTGTTATCCCAGGATGGTATTTTCATCGTGGTTGTTACGTTGAATCGTGCTCAAAAGAGAATTGCCTCTGGTCCGGAAATTTTATCCCGTGGATTCGTTTATGTAAGAGAATCCGAAGAGCTGATGGTCGAGGCAGCAGATATCGCGCGTACCGTTATTGAAAAGTATGTAAATAAAGACACGTTTGAATGGACGAACATTAAACAAGAGATACGTGACGAGCTAAACACTTACTTATTCCAAAAAACGAAACGCCGCCCAATGATCATCCCAATTATTATGGAATATTAAGACTAAAGGATTTTCTTTCGCTCGTGCAGCAGAAAGAAAATCCTTTTTTTCGACTTCTTCCACTGAATGTCTAGACGCTCGCTGAAAGAAGTGAAAGCCTCCAGCGGATGTGATAGTTTTAGCTTACACAAAGCTGAAGATGGACATCATGACGTCAAGAAGCAATAGAATTGATTTCGGGAAAATGTGTGTCCTTATTAAAGAAAGCAGGTGTTTTTAATGGCTGAGAAGAAAAATAAAAAGAGGGAGAAGGGACAAACAAAAGCAAAGAGCAAAGGAAGTAAGGAGCTGCATCCGTTAGCATATGAAATTATCGGTATTTTACTAATTGCATTCGCGATGATTTCATTTTTTGAAATGGGTGTTGTTGGACGGCTTGTGCAGACAGTCTCCATGTTCTTCCTGGGTAATTTGCATTTCTTTGTACCATTTCTTTGCGTTTTTGTAGCAGGTATGCTGATGGTAAGAAGGCGTGGCGTAAGGATGACAAATCGGATGGTAATCGGTTTGCAGTGCATTTTGGCAAGCTTCGCTGTATTCAGCCACTCCATTCTTTTTGAACAGCTGCATCAAGCCAATCTCTTATTGACTGATTCTGTACTTCGTGAAACATGGCGTATTTTAATCGAGACAGAAGGGATTGCAAATCGGGGAGACTCACTCGGGGGAGGGATGGTCGGAGCGCTTCTATTTAGCATGTTCCATGTTTTATTTGATGCTTCAGGTGCCAAAATTGCAGCATTTGTTCTTTTCCTTATCGGTGTCATTTTGATTACCGGTAAGGCGCTCATTCCTATATTAATTGAAAAGGGTCCAAGCATGCAGTTTAAGCTTAAACGGCGTAAAGGGAAAAAGCCCACCGCACGCTCCACAAGCTCCACACGTCCCAAACGAACGAGAGCAAGCAGCGAGCCCGAGGAGACGGTCGCGACGATAGAGGAGGAGCGGACAGAGTATTCCGAACCGGTTATTTCTGCCTTTACGGAAAATGTTATGCAGCGAAGCGAAGAGAGGGTAAAGCCGAAGGAAGAGGAGCCGCCAGCGGCAGAAGAAATGGTCGTTTCAGTAGAAAGTACTCCTGAAAATGCTCTTTATACATTACCTCCCTTCCAACTGTTAAATCCTCCTCCTGAGCATGATCAAAGTGGAGAGTACAGTGTCATACAGGCGAATGCAAAAAAACTGGAACAGACATTCCATAGCTTTGGTGTAAAAGCACGTGTTATGCAAGTCCATCTTGGTCCCGCTGTGACAAAATATGAAATCCTGCCGGATGTAGGTGTTAAAGTAAGTAAAATTGTCGGCTTGCAGGATGATTTAGCTTTGGCTTTAGCAGCAAAGGATATCCGGATTGAGGCGCCGATTCCAGGTAAATCAGCTATTGGAATTGAAGTTCCAAATAGTGAAGTGGCTATTGTTACGTTACGTGAAGTGTTGGAGGCAAAAGAAAACAACCGTCCTGATGCAAAACTGCTTATCGGCTTCGGCCGCGATATTACAGGACAAGCCAAACTCGCCGAGCTTAATAAAATGCCGCACTTACTTGTCGCAGGTTCAACAGGGAGTGGTAAATCAGTATGTATTAATGGCATTATTGTGTCACTTTTAATGCGGGCTGCTCCCCATGAAGTAAAAATGATGATGATTGATCCGAAAATGGTAGAACTCAATGTCTATAACGGAATTCCCCATCTCTTGGCACCCGTTGTGACGGATCCGCGGAAGGCAGCACAGGCGTTACAGAAGGTCGTGTCTGAAATGGAGCGGCGCTATGACCTATTCTCCCATACTGGTACACGAAATATAGAGGGTTATAATGAACATGTCGATGCGTATAATAAGGAAAATGAAGACAAGCAGCCGAAGCTTCCTTACATTGTCGTTATAGTAGACGAGCTTGCCGATCTAATGATGGTAGCGCCGGGAGAAGTGGAGGATGCGATCACTCGTCTTGCTCAAATGGCCCGCGCTGCAGGGATACATTTGATTTTAGCGACCCAGCGTCCGTCGGTGGATGTTATTACCGGTATTATTAAAGCAAATATTCCTTCTCGAATTGCGTTTGCCGTATCAAGTGCTATTGATTCCCGGACGATATTAGATATGGGGGGGGCTGAACGATTGCTTGGACGTGGAGATATGCTTTTCCTTCCTGCAGGTGCTTCCAAGCCGACACGTGTGCAAGGGGCCTTTTTATCCGACATGGAGGTGCAGACGGTAGTTGATTATGTGATTTCGCAACAGAAGGCACAATATGAAGAAACAATGATTCCGACCGATGAGCCTGTCCATGAGATGTCGGAAGAAAAAGATGCATTATATGATGAAGCGGTACAGCTTGTAGTCGAAATGCAAAGCGCATCTGTATCTATGCTGCAACGTAAATTCCGTATTGGCTATGCCAGAGCAGCACGTATTATGGACCAGATGGAAATGAGAGGAGTCGTCAGTCCACCTGATGGCAGCAGGCCAAGACAAGTCCTTATGACTAAGGCTATGATCGAATAATCACAAAATAGTTAGAAAAAATAGTATGATTTAAATGTGTCGATTTTTAGCTTGGTAGAAAAAAAGTAGGATTTACTATATAAAAATTTTCTTAAAATGTGTTTGCATATTCGGATAAAAGTGTTATATTAATCAACGAATTAGTAGGAATTGTTGTACATCAGATGTCTGATCTCTAATTTTGGTGGTGGTGTAGGTGACAATAAAAACTGATCATCGTCATTTATACTTACAGGTGATTGACCGTTTGAAATCGGATATTGAAAAAGGGGTATATCATGAGAATGAAAAACTCCCCTCCGAGTTTGAACTATCTAAATCACTTGGAGTAAGCCGTGCAACTCTTCGTGAGGCACTGCGGCTATTGGAAGAGGAAAACGTTATCGTGCGTCGTCATGGAGTAGGTACATTCGTAAATCCAAAACCAGTTTTTACATCGGGTATCGAGCACCTTTCAAGTGTATCTTCCATGATTGAAAAAGCTGGGATGGAGCCGGGGACTATCTTTATGAGTGCAAAGGAAGAAGAACCTACTGAAGACGATTTGAATCGATTCCAAACCGACATTGATGACAATGTAATCACAATTGAACGTGTAAGAACAGCAGATGGCGAACCGGTTGTCTATTGTATCGATAGGGTGCCGTCAAGCTATTTGCCGCAACAGTTTCTGAAAAACGAAGACTTATCGATTTTTTCTGCCCTTGAAAAATCAGGGAACCTGCGGGTAGCATATGCGGTGACATATATTGATCCGATCGGCTATCATGAAACGGTTTCGCCAATTTTAAAATGCGGGCCAGAAACGGCATTGCTCGTATTGAAGCAGCTTCATTACGATGACAATGACCAATTAGTACTTTATTCAAAGAACTACTTCCGGGCTGATAAATTCAGTTTCCATGTAGTTCGTAAACGGGTGTAGAACAAGGTATTTTTCCTGCTAATTAAAACATTCTTTTGGGGGGACTCACTAATGAAAAAACGTAAATTTGGTTTATTAATCTCATCTGTAGTTGCAGCAGGTGCTATTTTAGCAGCATGTGGCAGCGATGATGAAAAGGATACTTCAAACAATGATACAGCTGGTGATACTGGTAAAGAGGAAGCTGGCGGCGACTTATCAATTGCCATGGTAACAGATGTTGGCGGTGTAGATGATAAATCATTTAACCAATCTGCTTGGGAAGGCGTACAAAAGTGGGGCGCTGACAATGGATTAGAAAAAGGCGAAGGTTTTGACTACCTGCAATCAGCTTCTGATGCTGACTACAACACAAACTTGAACGCATTATTACGCCGTGACTTCGACCTAGTATTCGGTGTAGGTTACTTAATGAATGATGCTGTTCTTGAAATTGCTGAACAGCAGCCAGATAAAATGCTGGCAATCATTGACTCTCAAGTAGATGCGCCAAATGTTGCTTCTATTCTATTTAAAGAGCAAGAGGGTGCATTCCTTGCAGGTGTAGTAGCGGCTACAATGTCTGAAACAGGAAAAATCGGCTTTGTCGGAGGCCAATCTATCCCTGTAATTACACGCTTCCATGCTGGTTATGTAGCTGGTGCAAAAGCAGTAAATCCTGATATTGAAATCGATGTATACTATGCAGAAGCATTCGATAAAGCAGAATTAGGGAAAACAGCTGCTAACCGTATGTACTCTTCAGGTGTAGACATTATCTTCCATGCTGCTGGCGGTACTGGTAACGGTGTATTCACAGAAGCAAAAGAGCGTAAAGAAAAAGATCCAAATGCAAACGTATGGGTAATCGGTGTAGATGCTGACCAATACGAAGAAGGTAAAGTTGGCGAGCATAACGTAACACTGACTTCTATGTTAAAAGGTGTAGGAAATGCAGTAATCGATATTTCTGATCGTGCTAAAGCGGGCGATTTCCCAGGCGGCGAAACAATTACTTATGGTTTAGCTGAAGATGGTGTTGGCCTAGCTGACTCTCGCGGTGCAATCCCTCAAGAGGTATTAGATGTAGTAGAAGAATATAAAGCAAAAATCGTTTCTGGCGATATTACAGTTCCAGCAGAAGTAGAAAAGTAATCGTTTTGATTCATCATAGAGATTCTGCGTAATCTCTATGATGATTTTGTGATAATGGACTTCATTTTTAAAATTCTATTAATTCAAAATGTAAGCGTTCTATCGCTGTTCAAATTGATAGATGAAAGAGTAGAAGGTCACTTATAACTAGAGATAATAGGTTGCCTAGGCATATACGCTGATACAATGGCGGATATCCTTTTCTATTCTTTCTTGTATTAATTTTCATATTTTTATATAAATGTGCCTAAAGGAGTGAGTAAAGTGGAATATGTGATCGAGATGCTTGGTATCCGTAAAGAATTTGGCGGTTTCGTAGCAAATAATAATATCACGCTCCAACTCAAAAAAGGCGAAATACATGCATTGCTTGGGGAAAATGGTGCAGGTAAATCGACTTTAATGAACGTACTTTTTGGTCTTTATCAGCCAGAAGCTGGTGAAATAAAGGTGCGCGGGAAATCAGTAAAGATTACAGACCCGAATGTAGCAAATGACCTAGGGATTGGCATGGTTCATCAGCACTTTATGTTAGTGGAGAACTTTACTGTTACTGAAAATATTATTCTTGGAAGCGAGCCTACCAAAGTAGGCGTTGTAAATATCAAGGCTGCGGCAAAGGATATTGCTGCTTTATCTGAAAAATACGGCTTGGACGTTGATCCTTATGCGAAAATCGAAGATATCTCAGTAGGAATGCAGCAGCGTGTTGAAATTTTAAAAACATTGTATCGCGGCGCAGAAATTCTGATTTTTGATGAACCAACCGCATCGCTTACGCCTCAGGAAATTACAGAGTTAATTCAGATTATGAAGCGTCTAATTGCTGAAGGAAAATCGATTATTCTCATTACACATAAGTTAAAAGAAATTATGGAAGTATCAGACCGAGTGACAATTATTCGTAAAGGTGAAGGTATCGGGACGGTAGTAACATCAGAAACAAATCCAGACCAACTTGCCGAATTAATGGTCGGACGTCAAGTGACTTTCAAAACGGAGAAGGCTGCTCCAAATCCTACGAAGGAAGTATTAAACGTACGGGATTTATTTGTTGTTGATTATCGAGGTATTGATAAAGTAAAGGGCTTAAACCTTTCAGTACGACAAGGAGAAATTGTCGGAATTGCAGGTATCGATGGAAACGGTCAATCCGAGCTTATCGAGGCAATTACAGGTCTTCGTAAGGTGAAGAGCGGACAAGTAATGATGAATGGGATTGATGTAACGAACAAGAAGCCGCGTGAAGTTACGAAAACGGGTCTTGGCCATATCCCGCAGGATCGTCATAAGCATGGACTTGTATTAGATTTCTCAATCGGACACAATATTGCACTGCAGACTTATTATACGGATGAATTCTCTAAGTTTGGGGTTATTGACTATAAAAAAATCTCGAAAAAAGCAAACCAAATTATTGAGGAATACGATGTTCGTACAGGGCACGGGGAATCAACTCCGGCAAGGGCACTTTCTGGAGGAAACCAGCAGAAGGCTATTATCGGCCGGGAAGTAGACCGCAACCCTGACTTGCTGATTGCTGCACTGCCAACTCGTGGTCTTGATGTAGGAGCAATCGAGTTTATTCACCGTCGTCTCATTGAGCAGCGTGATAAAGGAAAAGCAGTATTGCTGATCTCGTTTGAATTAGATGAAGTAATGAATGTATCTGATCGTATTGCCGTTATTTATGATGGTCAAATCGTTGATACATTGGAGCCGCGCGAAACAACTGAACAAGAGCTTGGTCTGCTAATGGCAGGACAATCTCGTCGAGCGCAGAAAGGGGACGAATAATTTATGTCAAATCGAGTCATTAACATTCTCGTTCCTATCATTTCGGTTATTCTTGGTTTAATTGTCGGGGCAATTGTAATGGTTGCTTCTGGGTATAGCCCAGTAGATGGTTACATTGCGCTATGGAACGGTATTTTTGGAGATTCCTATACAATTGGCGAGACAATTCGTCAAATTACACCATATATTTTAGCGGGTCTTGCTGTAGCATTTGCCTTCCGTACAGGGCTGTTCAATATCGGGGTTGAAGGACAGCTGATTATGGGATGGGTAGCTGCAACGTATGTAGGTTTTGCGATTGAAGGATTGCCAAAATTCATTCACTTGCCATTGACGCTGCTTGCAGCAGCAGCAGCAGGGGCATTCTGGGCATTTATTGCAGGTGTTCTGAAGGCACGCTTTAGTGTACATGAGGTAATCGCAACAATTATGTTGAACTATATTGCCCTTCATATTACAAATGCGTTTATTCGGTATTTGTCAGATGGCGGGGATCGGACGGACAAGATTCAAGAATCGGCATCACTCCGTTCAACATGGTTAGAACAAATGACGGAGTATTCCCGTCTTCACTGGGGAATCATTGTAGCATTAATTATGGTAGTTGTTATGTGGTTCATCCTAGAACGTACAACACGAGGTTTTGAACTAAAAGCGGTAGGTTTCAATCAGCATGCAGCTGAATATTCAGGAATGAATGTGAAAAAGAACATTATTTTAGCGATGACAATCTCCGGTTTGTTTGCAGGTCTTGCTGGGGCAATGGAAGCGCTAGGTACATTTGGTTATGCATCTATTAAAGGCGGTTTCACAGGGATTGGATTCGATGGAATTGCCGTAGCTTTACTCGGTGCTAATACACCACTTGGCGTTGTGTTTGGTGCGTCATTATTCGGTTCCCTGAAATTTGGTGCGTTAAACATGCCAAATGAAGCTGGTATTCCAGTTGAACTTGTAGAAATTATTATTGCATTAATCATTTTCTTTGTAGCATGTGGCTACGTGATTCGCATATTACTAGAAAAGTTCGGTAGCAAAAAGGAGGGCAAATAATATGAGCTTTATAGAAGTATTGTATTTCATCGTCCCTTCTGCTATTTTCTACGCAGCTCCATTGATTTTCGGCGCGATCGGCGGCGTATTCTCTGAGCGTTCAGGTGTAGTAAACATCGGGATTGAAGGAATCATGGTTATTGGTGCCTTCGTAGGGATTGTATTTAATCTATTTACAGCAGATGCACTTGGCGGATTAACACCTTGGGTAGCATTGGTTGCAGCAATGATAGTCGGGGCAGTATTCTCACTATTCCTTGCTGTTGCAGCAATATCATTCCGTGCGGATCAGACGGTAACAGGGGTAGCACTTAATCTATTAGGTATTGCAGTAGCATTGTTCCTAGTAAAGTTAATTTTCGACGGAAAAGGCCAAACAGACTTTATCTCTGAACGCCTAGCCCGTTTTGATATCCCGTTATTGTCAGACATCCCCTTCTTTGGACCATTGTTGTTCCAAGATATATATGGAACTTCAATTCTCGCAATTGTAGTCGCTTTTGCTGCTTGGTTTGTTATTTATAAAACACCGTTTGGCCTTCGTCTCCGGGCTGTTGGGGAGCACCCAATGGCGGCTGATACAATGGGTATCAACGTAACGAAAATGCGCTATATTGCCGTGATGATTTCTGGCGCTATGGCAGGGATTGGCGGTGCGATTTATGCACAAACAATTACGAACGATTTTGGCCATGCCACGATTAATGGACAAGGCTTCATGGCAATTGCCGCAATGATCTTCGGAAAATGGCACCCAATTGGCGCGATGGGTGCAGCATTATTCTTTGGTTTAGCGCAGGCATTATCAATCGCAGGCGGATCTATTCCATATATTAAGGAAGTACCGCCAGTATTCCTAACAATCCTGCCGTATGTCCTAACAATTTTAGCGTTAGCTGGATTTATCGGAAAAGCAACTGCTCCAAAAGCATCGGGTATTCCTTATATTAAAGGAAAACGATAATCGTTTTGGGCATTCAGCTGCAAAATAAATTACAGCCAATATAGAATAACTAGCATTTAATTATAAGCCGCTTCGTTTCGAGGCGGCTTTTTCTTATGAACGTAGTCTTTTCCAGAAAGTCGTATAATAACTTTGCATTATGCGCATATTCACATGTATAGTAATAAAGAATAGAACTGTATTTAATAGGTAGTCAGGAGGAGTTTTTTTGTTTTTAACGACACAATTGGCGAAAGGCGTTTCTTTACATATTCGACAAACGGCCCAGTTTAAAACGGTCAATTTTTCGATTAAATGGAGACGTCCGCTTACAGAGAAAGATGCAGCAGAGCGAACGGTATTGACGAATGTGCTACAGCATTCAAACGAAAGGTTCAACACATCCGCAGCATTCCGCAGCTATTTAGATGACCTGTTCGGCACAATTTTATATTTCGATACGGCAAAGCGCGGAAATGAGCATACTGTTTTAATGAATGTAGAAACAGTCAATGAGCAGTATTTAGCGAATTCAAACGTGCTGAATGATGTTCTTGATCTGCTTCATACAGCTATTTTTAAACCAAATCTTGAAAACAATGCATTTGTATCAGCCATTGTTGAGCGTGAGAAAGAAATGGTAAAACAGCGTATCCAGTCTATTTTCGATGATAAGTCACGCTATGCTCAATACCGTCTCACACAAATTCTTCGTCCAAACCATCCTGCCTCCATTTCGGCAAACGGTACAATCGAACAAGTGGACGCAGTGACGCCACAGTCACTGAAGCAGGCATATGATTCCATGCTGGCTGATGATACAATCGATATTTATGTCGTAGGCGATATTAATACAGAAGAAATAAAAGAAAAATTAAGTAAAGCGTTGCCTTTCGGGGACCGGGAGCTACATGAAAAGCAGGCTCCAATTAAGGTAGAATCCAAACCAGAAGCTTATACAAAAGAGCGCCAGGAAATGAAGCAAGGAAAGCTGCATATCGGTTTTTCGACACCTGTTCATTTCGGACACGAGGATTTTGCTAAAATGCAGATATTTAACGGAATATTCGGGGGATATGCACATTCGAAACTATTTATGAATGTACGGGAACGTGAAAGCCTTGCTTATTATGCATCAAGCTCCTACTCTTCTCAATATGGCCTTGTATTTGTCGTTTCCGGTATCGAACCTTCAAATGAGGAAAAGGCGATTGATGTCATTAACGAGCAGTTGAAAGCGATGCAAAACGGAGAGGTTTCCGAGTTGGAATTGGCACAAACAAAAGCGATGCTGATAAACCAATTGAAGGAAGCTTTGGATTCTGCACGCGGGCAGATTGAGATTTATGACCAATACAAAGATTTAAACGAAGCATTTACGATTGATACATGGGCAGCTCGTTGGCAAGATGTTACAAAGGAAGATGTTCAAAAGATGGCCCAGCAAGTCAACCAGGAAGCGGTTTATTTCTTAAGCGGTAAGGAGGATTAATTTTGCAGACAATTGAATTTCAACAACTAGATGAAACATTATATTATAAACAGTTGGAAAATGGCCTGGACGTGTATATTTTGCCGAAAAAGGGATTTTCTAAAGCGTTTGTGACGTTCACAACGAAATACGGTTCTATTGACCGCACATTTGTCCCTATCGGTGAAGAAGAGCCGATTACAGTGCCAGATGGTATTGCACACTTTTTAGAGCACAAAATGTTCGAAAAAGAAGAAGGAGATGTCTTCCAGAAATTCAGTGAGGTAGGAGCGCAGGCAAATGCCTTCACTTCTTTTACACGTACCGCATATTTATTTTCTGCAACAAACCATATTTATAAGAGTACAGAAACACTTTTGGACTTTGTTCAGGAACCTTACTTCACGGAAGAGACGGTAAACAAGGAAAAGGGGATTATCGGTCAAGAAATTACGATGTACGATGATCAACCGGATTGGCGCCTGTACTTTGGCGCGATTGAAAACATGTACCATAATCATCCGGTAAAAATTGATATTGCTGGTACAATTGAATCCATTGATAAAATTACAGCAGAACATCTTTATACATGCTACAACACGTTTTATCATCCTTCTAACATGCTGCTATTTGTCGTTGGTGCAGTCGACCCGACAGAAATGATGGCCTTCATTGAGGGCAATCAAAACAAGAAAGAATTTCCGGAGCCCGAACAATTAACGCGAATCTTTGAAGATGAGCCAACAGAAGTAGCGGTTAAAGAACGAGAAATGAAAATGGATGTACAGCAGCCAAAAGTATATGTCGGGCTTAAAGCAAAGGAAGTAAATTTGTCAGGGGAGGCAATGTTAAAGCACGAATTAGCAATGTCAATCGCTCTTGAATGTCTGTTCGGCCGTGCTTCTGATTTTTATACTAATATATATGAGAACGGTCTGATCGACGAATCGTATGCATTTGATTTCTCATTGGAAAAAGGCTATGGCTTTGCACTCATAGGCTCGGATACACCGAAATCGGACGAACTTGAAAAGGCGATTAGAGGACGTTTGGCTGAAGCAGAGGACGGTTCTGTCTTCAAGGAAGAAGATGTAGAGCGTATTAAACGTAAGAAGATTGGTTACTTCCTGCGAGCACTGAACTCTCTTGAGTTTATAGCAAACCAATTTACGCGCTATAAATTTAATGAGATGAACTTATTTGACGCCGTACCTACAATTGAAAAGCTGACAGTGGAAGATATTAAAGAAGCGTTCAAGTCAATTCAAGGCGAGGAGCAGCAGACTGTATTTAAAATTCTGCCTGTGAATGAGCGCCAAAAATGAAAAAATTTGCATTAGTATGCGGCGCATCCGGCGAAATCGGCCGAGCGATATGCGATGATTTGGCAGCAGACGGCTGGTCACTTTATCTTCATTACCATTTAGGGAAAGAACGTGTAACAAAGATGGCGGCGTCTTATACGGACGCCTATCCATCTCAGGAGTTTCTTCCTGTACAGGCGGACTTTTCCGATTCTGGCGGAGCCGACCGGTTGGCTGCTCAAATTTTCTCCCTGCATGCAGTTGTATTTGCAAATGGACATGCTTATACGCAGCTGCTCGAGGACACGCCTTATGAGGAAATGGAAAAGCTTTGGCGTGTTCATGTACAAAATCCGATGAGACTGCTTGCATGTGTCTCACATAAGCTGCGATCGAATACAAAAAGCTATGTACTCTTTATCGGCTCTATTTGGGGTGCTGCAGGGGCGGCAGGAGAAGTAGTCTACTCGGCTGTTAAAGGAGCGCAGCATGCCTTTGTAAAAGCCTATGCCCAAGAAGTTGCTTATAATGGCATTCGTGTTAATGCTATAGCACCGGGTTTTATTAATACGCAGATGAATAGCCATTTAAATGAAGAGGAAAAACAGGAAATTGCACAAGAAATACCGTTGCAGCAGCTTGGTTCTGTAGACGACGTCTCAAGGCTTACTCGCTTTTACTTGAGCGGTGCTGCTGATTACGTTACAGGACAAATCCTTCATGTTAATGGCGGCTGGTACATATAATCGTTTACCTCGGACATACTATTGTCGAGAGGAGGCGAGAACATGGGATTACTTGAAAGCTGGCAGCAATGGACGCACTTCTTAGGCGAGAAGGTTGAAGATGCAAAAGGCGATGGCGTTTCATCAAAAATGATCGATCAAGCAGCTCTTCAAATTGGGGAATATTTAGCTAAAAATGTTGAACCTCAAAATGAGCAAGAGCGTGTCTTGGCCGACTTATGGTCAGTGGCGTCGTCGGATGAAAAGAAAGCACTTGCAAGCTGCGTTGTTAAATTAGTGGAACATAAAGTTTCGTAACTGCTTATAAAAAGCAATGAAAAGGGAGCCTTTTTAGGTTTCCCTTTTGATTTTCTGGTGAATAATTAGGGAGGATAACTTTCCAGTAACTTTATTTTTATTATTGTAGTAAAAAACAGTGCTTTCGAACTTTTCAATACATACAAAATCCGCTATCATGGAACTTATAAAAGTTTTTGGCGTTTCTAAATAGAGGGGACGGATACATTCATGGGCGAATGGTATTTCGAGTATGAAATTCAAGTAAATCGACCGGGGCTGCTAGGAGATATCGCCTCACTGCTAGGGATGCTTCGTGTAAATATTGTTACCATTAATGGCGTGGATGAAGTCCGCCGTGGTATGCTTGTTAAGGCTGAAAAAGACGAATCAATCGAGCGTTTCATATCCATTGTTTCTACAATGGAGCATATTAATATTACAAAGTTCCGGGTCCCTAAGCTGCGAGATCGATTAGCCGTGCGGCACGGACATTATATTCCTAAAGACGCGGATGAAAAAAATACATTTCGTTTCGTACGCAGCGAACTAGGTATTTTAGTCGACTTCATGGCTGAGCTCTTTAAAAAGGATGGCAATAAGCTGATAGGGATAAGGGGAATGCCGCGGGTCGGCAAGACAGAATCCATCGTAGCGGCCAGCGTCTGTGCTAATAAAAGGTGGATCTTCCTATCCTCCACAATGATCAAGCAGACGGTCCGAAGCTCACTCATAGGTGATGAGTTTAACGGGAATAATATTTTTATATTAGATGGTGCTGTGACGCGAAGGTCCAATGATGAGCGGCATCAACAGCTCGTTCGGGAAATGATGCATATGGATACGATCAAAGTAGTGGAACATCCGGATATTTTCGTACAACATTCCGAATATAAATTGGAGGACTTTGATTATATTATAGAGCTGCGTAATCATCCAGACGAAGAAATTACGTATGAATTGATTGATAAAAATAATATGATGTCTTCAGTAAATGATTTTGGAGGATTTAATTTTTAAATAAAAAGTAGGTGTTATGGTTGACAGAATTAGGAACTCGCCTCAAAGAAGCGAGATTAGCAAAAGGATATAGCTTAGAAGATTTACAAGAGCTTACCAAGATTCAAAAACGGTATTTAGTGGGTATAGAAGAGGGAAACTATTCAATCATGCCAGGGTCCTTCTATGTGAGAGCATTTATAAAACAATATGCAGAGGCTGTAGGACTGGATCCTGAGGAACTGCTTGACCAGTTCAAGAAGGATGTACCTGGAACGCAGACAGCGGAGGTAGTGGAATCATACAAACAAAGTCCAAGCCGGCGTAAACTGGCAAATCGCTCTTCTAATAAAACAATGGAAGTGATGCCAAAAGTTATAGTGGCGTTGTTTATTATTGTTATTATCGCGGTAATTTCGATATTATACTGGGCAAAATCCCAGGAATCAAATGATGTTTATGAGGATGAGGCAAAGCCAATCGAGTACGTGAAGCCGACGACAGATGAAGATCAGCAGGGCACTGAAGATGGCGCAGCAACTGAGGATACAGAAGAGTCAGTTGAGGAAGAAGAGCCTGTAGTGGAAGAGCCTGCTCAAGCCATCTCGCCAGGGCAAGTAAATGGGGAAGATGTAAACTTTGAAGTGACTGGCACGGAAGAATTAAAAATACGCGTTGAAATTATCAACAGCGCTAGTTGGATTGCTTTCCGTAATACACAAGGCGTAGATAACCTTGGCAAAATGTACAATCCGGGTGAAACAGTAGAATATGATGCTACTGCCGATGGGTATGTACGTATCCGATTAGGCAGTGCAGCAAGTGCGAAAGTATTTGTGAATGATGAGGAAGTGACATCACCTTCAAATGGTGTAACACAAAACTTCATTATCCAATTAGCTCAAGAACAACAAGCTCAGTAGTCATCTTTACGATGGCTACTTTGTTTCAAATGAAAGGTGTTAACAAATGAATATTCCAAATAAGATTACAGTCTCTCGTATTTGCTTGATACCATTCTTTATGATTGTAATTATGTTTGACTTTGGCTGGGGAACGATGGAACTGTTCGGTGCAGAAATGCCCGTCCATCATTTTGTAGGGGCAATGATTTTCATTGCCGCATCAGTAACTGACTGGGTGGACGGTTATTATGCACGTAAATACAATCTGGTTACAAATCTAGGGAAGTTTTTAGATCCGCTGGCGGACAAGCTGCTTGTTTCGGCGGCTCTTATCCTGCTGGTGGAAATCGACCTGGCTCCTGCTTGGATCGTTATTATTATTATTTCCCGGGAATTTGCTGTAACGGGTCTTCGCCTGATCTTGGCGGGTGAAGGCGAAGTAGTAGCAGCAAATCAACTAGGCAAAATTAAGACGTGGGCGCAAATTGTAGCCATTTCAGCACTTTTTTTACACAATACCATTTTTACAATGATGGGCATCCCGTTTGATGATATTGCGCTTTATGTAGCGCTATTCTTTACCATTTGGTCTGGTTGGGATTATTTCTATTTAAACCGCCGTGTATTATTAGACTCCAAATAAGTGAGGTTAATTATGAAGGCAGAAATTATTGCAGTAGGCTCAGAACTACTATTAGGACAGATCGCGAATACAAATGCTAAATTTATTTCCCAGCAGCTTTCAGAGCTGGGAATTGATGTCTACTACCATACAGTAGTAGGAGATAATGCTGGACGGCTAAAAGAAGCGATTCGTATAGCGGAAAATCGTGCAGACTGCATTATCTTTTCCGGCGGCTTAGGACCGACAAAAGATGATTTGACGAAGGAAACAATCGCTGATCATTTAGGAGTGGAACTCGTTCACGATGAGAAAGCACTTAAATTGATAGAAGAGTATTTTACGAAGCATGGACGTGAAATGACGGAGAATAACCGAAAACAGGCTTTAGTCCTTCAAGGGAGCCATGTATTGGCGAACCATAACGGCATGGCGCCTGGTATGCTTCTAGAGCGTGGAGAGCATACGTATATTCTGCTGCCGGGTCCACCAAAAGAGCTCGAGCCGATGTTTCAGCATGAGGCAAAACCATATCTTGCTAAAAAACAGGCGAAAGGTTCGAAAATCATTTCTCATGTACTCCGTTTTTACGGAATAGGGGAGGCGGAGCTTGAAGTCCGTCTACAAGACATTCTAGAGCGTCAAAGTAACCCTACGATTGCACCGTTAGCTGCAGATGGGGAGGTAACACTCCGTATAACGGCTAAAGCGGATACTGAAGAAGCTGCATGGACAATGATTAATGAGAAAAAAGAGGAAATTTTAGAAGTTGTAGGGGAGTACTGCTACGGAGTAGATAATGATTCCCTTCCTTCAAAATTGGTAGAAATGCTTGTTGATAATAATTTAACGATTGCAGCAGCTGAAAGTTTGACTGCAGGGCTATTTCAAGCGGAGCTGGCTGAGATTCCTGGGGTAGGCACTGCTCTTGCAGGCGGCGTAGTAACGTATACAGAACAGGCGAAAATTGAACAGCTGGGCATATCTGTAGAAATTATTAAAGAACATAGTGTAGTAAGCAGCGAGTGTGCTGCGGCTATGGCCTTTAATGTCCGGGAAAAATTCGGTACGGAAATCGGTGTAGGGCTGACAGGTGCAGCCGGTCCGGATGCGCACGGCAATGAACCGGCAGGCACAGTCTGGATAGGAATTAGTATCGGACAGGAGCCCCCATTGACTTATCTTCTCCAGTTATCTGGTTCACGCAATACGAACCGTTTACGCACTGTGAAATTTACATGCAGTTATTTAATGCGTAACTTAATAGAAAAAGGTTATAAAAGATAAGGTAAACATTAAATTTGGGTATAGGTATTATGCCCAAATTTTTATTTTCCCTAAAAAACGAAAATATGTTCGCTTTTTTCTTGTGGTTTGTCTCAATAAGAAGTATAATAGAGACATAACGAAAAGAGTTCGTATTTAAAGGAGGAAAACATTCGTGAGTGATCGTAAAGCCGCGTTAGATATGGCGTTAAAACAAATTGAAAAGCAATTCGGTAAAGGTTCTATTATGAAGCTTGGGGAAACGACAGATCGTCAAATTGCAACTTCTTCAAGCGGCTCGCTGGCTCTTGATGCAGCGCTTGGTGTAGGTGGCTACCCTCGTGGCCGTATTATTGAAATTTATGGACCAGAGTCTTCAGGTAAAACGACTGTAGCACTTCATGCGATTGCAGAAATCCAAGCAAATGGTGGACAAGCTGCATTTATCGATGCAGAGCATGCCTTAGATCCGGTATATGCTCAAAAGCTAGGTGTAAACATTGACGAATTATTGCTGTCACAGCCAGATACAGGGGAGCAAGCGCTGGAAATTGCTGAAGCATTAGTACGAAGCGGTGCGGTCGATATCCTGATCATCGACTCCGTAGCTGCGTTAGTGCCTAAAGCAGAGATTGAAGGCGAAATGGGTGATTCCCATATGGGTCTTCAAGCACGTTTAATGTCTCAAGCATTGCGTAAGTTGTCAGGTGCAATCAATAAATCTAAAACGTTAGCAATTTTCATTAACCAAGTACGTGAAAAAATTGGCGTCATGTTCGGGAACCCGGAAACAACACCAGGGGGCCGTGCACTTAAATTCTACTCTTCTGTACGTTTAGAGGTACGTAGAGCGGAAACAATCAAGCAAGGTACTGAAATGATCGGTAATAAAACAAAAATTAAAATTGTAAAAAATAAGGTTGCACCACCATTCCGTACAGCAGAAGTAGACATTATGTATGGAGAAGGGATTTCTAAAGAGGGAGAAATCGTTGATATCGGTGCAGAACTGGATATTATTCAAAAGTCCGGCTCTTGGTATGCATATGGCGATGAGCGAATTGGGCAAGGGCGTGAAAACGCTAAGCAGTTCTTAAAAGAAAATCCTGCTATTCGTGACGAAATTGCTGAAAAAATCCGCGATGCTTATGGAATTGGTAAAGGCAGCGTTCATGAAATCGATGCGATTGAGGAAGACGAGGAAATGGATGAAGCATTATTGCTTGATCTAGGTGAAGAATAAGCAATACTGATCCAGCCTTATATTTTAGTTCAAACCATTGGGGAAGATTTTCCTCGATGGTTTTTTTTATAGAAGCTGGCAGGTATTCTAGCTTTCTAGAAGAATATATAGCATAAAATCATGCTATTGTATATATAAGCCCAAATGCCTTGTATGACGGGAATCCTTGACAGACCTAGGTTGGAACTATACAATTAATCATGTATAATTTTTTACATTTGAAATGAAATAGGCACATATTAGATTGTCTAATATTCGCTGATTGGAACATCAGACATAATGAGCAAGTAGGAGGGGTTACATGATGGAAATGATTATCCCCGCTTTGCTTGGATTCATCGTCGGTGCCGCTGTTATCTATTTCTACATGAAACAAGTGAATGAATCAAAAGTGACTGGTGCAAAACATCAGGCTGCTGCTATTGTCGATGAGGCAAAACGCGAAGCTGATGCACTGAAAAAGGAAGCACTGCTTGAAGCAAAAGATGAAACTCACAAATTTCGTACTGAAGCTGAAAATGACATTCGTGAACGTCGCTTGGAACTTCAGAAACAAGAGAACCGTTTATTGCAAAGAGAAGAAAATCTTGATCGCAAGGATGATGCTCTGAACAAGAGAGAAACAGGCCTAGAGCGTAAAGAAGAAGCTCTAGCCGAGAGACAACAGCATATTGAACAGATGGAAAGCAAAGTGGAAGAGCTTGTTGCGGCTCAAAAATCGGAACTAGAACGTATTGCTGCATTGACACGCGAAGAAGCGAAAGGCTTTATTTTAAAGGAAGTAGAGAACGAGCTTTCGACGGACATCGCTGTCATGACAAAAGAGGCAGAAACACGTGCAAAAGAAGAATCCGATAAAAAGGCACGCGAAATTTTATCACTTGCGCTACAACGTTTTGCTGCAGACCATGTGGCTGAAACGACTGTATCGGTCGTGAACTTACCGAACGATGAAATGAAAGGCCGGATTATTGGCCGTGAAGGTCGTAATATTCGTACTCTTGAAACACTTACGGGTATTGATCTTATTATCGATGATACACCGGAAGCGGTTATTTTATCTGGTTTCGACCCAATCCGCCGAGAAACAGCTCGCCTGGCATTGGAGAAGCTGGTGCAGGATGGACGTATCCACCCGGCTCGAATCGAAGAGATGGTCGAAAAATCACGTCGTGAGGTGGACGAGCAGATACGTGAAACAGGTGAACAGACAACTTTCGAGGTTGGCATCCACAATCTGCATCCAGATTTAATGAAAATCCTTGGCCGAATGAAGTATCGTACAAGCTATGGTCAAAATGTGCTGAAGCATTCCATCGAAGTAGCACATTTAGCGGGATTATTAGCTGCGGAACTTGGCGAAGACGTAACGCTGGCAAAACGAGCAGGCCTGCTGCATGACATTGGTAAGGCAATTGACCATGAGGTGGAAGGAAGCCACGTCGAAATTGGCGTAGAGCTTGCTACGAAGTATAAAGAGCATCCGGTTGTTATTAATAGTATCGCTTCCCACCACGGGGATACAGAGCCGACTTCTGTCATCGCAATCTTAGTCGCTGCGGCTGACGCACTATCAGCAGCACGTCCAGGTGCACGTAGTGAAACGCTTGAAAATTATATCCGCCGTCTAGAGAAGCTTGAGGAAATTTCTGAAAGTTATGATGGCGTAGAAAAATCATACGCGATTCAAGCTGGTCGTGAAATCCGCATCATCGTTCAACCAGATAAAATTGACGATCTTGCCTCGCACCGACTTGCACGAGACATTCGCAAACGAATTGAAGAAGAACTGGATTATCCAGGACATATTAAAGTTACAGTTATTCGTGAAACACGTGCAGTAGAATACGCGAAATAAAAAAATGCGGCATTCCTTTGGGAATGCCGCATTTTTTTCAGTAAGATATCCTAGAGCCTTTGAATAAGCCTTTCGTAATTGCAGGCCATGTTTATATGTTGATTTTAGCGGACGCCCCTTACTGGGTGGGGCCGCTTTTTAGTATCTTCTTAGAAATGAAGAAAGTAAATGGGATAGCGATGAGAGAGGCAAGCAAAGGCGAAATCGTTTCATTTAACCTAAGCACATCCACTAAAATATAAATGCTTGTAGTTGTCACCGAAATATTTACTACATAGGTCAACGGAAACTGCATAAACTTTTTCCATGTGGGCTTTGTTTTGTATGTAAAATACGAATTCAGGAAAAAAGAGCCGACCATGCTGATCAAAAAGGCCAAAATATGGGAAAGCATATAATTCCATTTGAATACATGCAAAAATAATAGATAGAGAATATAGTAATTGCCGGTATTCATAAATCCGACAATAATAAAGCGAAGCACCTCGCCGTTAATAAGTCTTTTCACGCTGTTTCTCCTTTTCAAAATTGGCAGTTTTCGCGACGATATAGTGCGGACGTCTTTTCACTTCATAATAGATACGGCCAATATATTCACCGATAATCCCCATAAAGAAAAGCTGTAAACCCCCGACGAGCAAAATAGCAGCAATTGTCGTAAAATAACCCGGTACATCAATGCCTTTAATCGTAATCTGCACAAGCATATAAAGAACATATAAAATATCAAGCAATGTCACCGTAAGCCCCAGATAGATGGCGATACGGAGAGGCTTATTATTAAAGGAAATTACCCCGTCAATCCCATAATTCAGCAGGCTCGCAAAGGACCATTTGCTCGCACCCTCTTCACGGGTAATATTCTCATATTCAATAATAGCTTCATTAAAACCAATCCACGAAAATAAACCTTTTGAAAAACGGTTATACTCCTTTAAAGAGAGCAGTGCGTCGACTGCCTGCCGGCTCAGCAGACGGAAATCCCCAATCCCATTTTCAAGCCGGACATCAACAAGGGAGTTAATCAGCTTATAATAAATTCTTGTCAGGAAGGAACGGGTAAATTTTTCTCCGGAACGATCCCGTTTGGCAATAACCTGATCATAGCCTTCTTCCGCCTTTGCAAGCATTGCTGGAATAAGGGAAGGAGGATGCTGTAAATCTGCATCCATGATGAGCACATACTCTCCAGAAGCATAGGAAAGCCCGGCTAGCATAGCAGACTCTTTTCCAAAGTTTTTGCTGAAAGACACATATTTTACCAGGTGATCTTGTTCTGAAAGCATCTGCAATATATTCTGTGTTTTATCTCTACTGCCATCGTTGACGAATACTACTTCGTAAGAGGTATTTAACTGTTGAAGAACGCTATTGATCACCTCATAAAACATTGGCAGAACTGATTCTTCATTATAACAAGGTACAACTATAGATAATTTCATATTACACCTACAATATTTTTTATTAAATCATTACTATTGTATCGTTCTCAGGAAATAATGCAAATCAAGGCTGTATGCTTTGTTATAATGAAAGAGAGGTGACAGCATGAAAAAAATAACGCTTGGTTGTATGACACTGCTCATAAGCTCTATTTTCATACATATCTATTTTCTATTAACCAAACTGCCGCTCACGCCACGGGGGACGGATGCGACAAGGCAGATGCTTTTCTATCGTTATTTATTAACGGATGAATACCGCGATTTAAATTTTTTCTGGTCCTGGTCCTACGGGCTTGGCGGTGATCTATTTGCACAGTTCAATTACTATTATTCCACATCCATTTTCTTTTTACTTTCAGCTTTGTTTGACGTTGGCACGATAGAAGATGTCATAGCGCTGAATTTACCATTGTCCATTGGTAAAGTATTTTTAGCGATGTTCTTTATGTTTTTACTGCTGCAATATGAAAAACGCAGCTTTACAGCATCGATCGTTGGCGGTCTATTATACGGTGGATCAGCTACGTTCGCCATTTACAGTTTTATTTTTGATTTTATGGTGGATGCGTTTGTCTGGCTTCCGCTGCTGATTTTATCGTTCCATCATTATCTTAAAACGAAAAAGCCGTTATTCTTTATATTTACCTTTGCATTCATTGTGATATCAAATTTTTATTTCGCTTTTATTGCGACTGTTTACTTTATTATTTACGCCATTTACAAATATACAGAGCTAAATGAACCAAAAAGTATCAGACATTTCGGGAGATATACACTTCGGCTGGCGTTATGTTATACAGCCAGTATTGGAATAGCTGCCTTCAGCTTCTTCCCTGCTGTCTATCAGTTTTTAAGCAGCGACCGGCTGGCCAAGGATTACGATATTCCAGCAGCTTTTGCGAACACTTTTTATGAAAAAGTGCCACAGCTGTTTTTCATGTCCTACCATAGTAATTATACAATCGGTATGTCAGTGCTGGTTCTTGTGCTCCTTGTTAGCGGGTGGAGCATTCGCAAGCGCGAGCTGCTGCCGAAGAAGCTGTTTGTACTCGTTGTAATGAGCTTTTATCTTATTCCTTTTATGTACTCTCTATTTAACGGATTATCCGCGATGCAAAATCGCTGGTATTATTTAATCGCCTTTACTTGCAGTTTCATAGCAGGCTATTTCTTTGACGAGGTAGTAGAGCGGAAGAAGGTTTGGATGCCTGCTGTATTGTCTCTCGCGGCACTGACAGCCTATATGCTTTGGCGCTGGCCCGATCGTCCGGAGATTGCGGTTGATTATGACCAGAAGCTCCTCCTGCTGGGGGCTGCAGGAATCGTAGGAATTGTCATTTACGGGGCAGCACAAAGAAAGTGGCGGCCGTTTGCGAGCGGACTCATCATTGTAAGTCTTATTTGGACAGGAGCCCTTCAGTACTATGCTTATTTTACGAAGATCAATGAAGATGTGACGGATGGAATACAGCAATTCGATAATTATTTTGATACGGCCGGCTATGGGCATTATGAGGGACTGCAAGTATCCAATAAAATTAGGCAGTTAGAAGAAGAATTTGGCCGAACGATTTGGGATTCGCCAAAAATGCAGCACAATTCAGGCATGTATTACGGCTTGAAGACGCACAGTACCTACCATAGTCTCATTCCGCGTAATCTTCACCAGTTGTATAAAGAGAAGTATAATATCCGCCAGACAGGAACAGTCAGCCTATATCATAATTATGACAATCGTTTATACCTAGAGACTGCTCTTGGTAATGAATTTTATGTAAGTGAGGCGAAGACATGGTATGAGCCTTATGGATACGAATCAGTATATATGACGACGAATTGGCATGTGCGGCAAAATGAAAATAAGCTGCCTATTGGCTTTGCGTATCCCTCAGATTCATGGATGACAGAAGAAACGTTCGATTCCTTATCGACTCCTGCAAAAGATCAATCGATTCTCTCGGCAGTAACTGTAAAGGATAGGGAGCTTCAACAAACGCCTTCTACGTTCGATCCTCGAGTATTGGAGGTAGAAACACTCTTTACTGGTATGGAGGACGTTACCCTTGTAAATATGGAAAAAACGGAAGGGCAAACATATAGCGTAGAAGAAGATGCCTACATTGAGGTCCCATATAGAAAAACAGATACAACTGGGGAGCTGATAGTAGAAATTGATATAAAGCCGCTTAAGGATAAAGATTTTACTATCACGATCCAAGACAAAGAGATGCTTCAGTATGCAAATAAATGGACCTGGTCCTATCCGAAGGAATCCTTTACATTTAACTTAGGGTGGATGTATGAAAAAGAAACAATCCAGATCAAGCTGACGCCTGGCTTGTATGAAATTGGTGAAGTCAGGATTTACCGCAACAGCTATGAGCCGTTTGAGGAGCGAGTTAATACGCTGCAGCAGCAAGGGCTGGAAAACATAACATATCATCGTAACAAACTATCAGGTGATGTTGCGATTGCCGAAGATAGCATCTTCTTTATGTCCATTCCGTACAGCAGGGGCTGGAGTGTTAAAGTGGATGGGGAGAAACAGGATATTTATGAAGTAAACCATGCGTTTATCGGCTTCCCGCTTTCACCAGGTGAACACAAAATCGAAATGTCTTATGTGTCACCGTTCTTCAAAGAAAGCCTTGTTATTTCTATTATTTCACTGTTGCTTACAGGGATATATGTTTGGAGAAGAAGGATGAAAGCAAGGAAGTAAAAAATATTCTCTAAGAAATTTCAGCAGCAACAATAGGATCGAATAACTACAGATCAGAGTAAAGACAAGGTCGTTTTTTGACTTTGTCTTTATATTTTTTAGCTGGTTTTTTTAAAATAAAGTTTTACCAAGCCTGTCTTGGAAGTGTTTTCTAACAGGTTGAACTATAAAAATCGAATAAATGATAGAATATTACGAAGTTTACTGTGTGAAATATAATTGTTAACAGTTTGGCATCTCACGTAATAGAAAAAGGGAGTATGCTAATGATAACTTTTGGATTATGGAGGGATATTACCAATGAATCGAAAGAAAGTTGTTGCATTAGCCACTACAGCCTCTCTCATGACAGCGGCCGTTGTTATACCAGTCAGTGTAGATGCCCATCCAGCAGGCGGAAAACCCGGCGCTTACAAATTTAAAGATGTAAATGACAGACATAGTCATTCGGCCAGCATTTACAAATTAGCAGACCGTCAAATCATCAAAGGCTATAAAGATGGTACATTCCGGCCTAACGAGCAAGTGACACGGGGACAAGTAGCCAGCATTATCACCAGCATACTTAACATAGATACAACAAATGTGCCAAATCCGGGGTTTACCGATGTAACACCGGGCAGCTCCCACTATCATGGTATTGCAGCGCTTGTTAATGCAGGCGTTTTAAGCGGGTACGGGGATGGTACATTTCATCCTAATGCTGCGTTAACACGTGGACAAATGGCAAAAATCCTCGTAAAGGCTTTCCAATTCAAAGAGACAGGAAGCGCTGCGACACCGTTTACTGATGTGAACAGTTCCGAGTACCTTAACTTTATTAACACTTTATATGAACTAGGTATCACAAAGGGTACATCCAAATCAACATTCAGTCCAAACACACCCGTAAAGCGTGGCCAGCTTGCCTCGTTCGTCTTACGTTGTGAGGACATTTCTAAAAAATAATCATTAAAAACAAATTCCCCCTACATTCCGGGACACTTAAAAGTGGACCGGTGTAGGGGTTTTTTTCTGTTTACCTATGAATAAAAGAGAGAATTTTTGGATGTGCGGCGAAGAGAAAAGTTTAATACGATTATTTGAGTAAAAATGAATATTTTGGTTAAAAGTGTATATAGTAATGTGTAAATGGTAAATATAATTCTACTGCTAAAGGTGCGTCCATTTTCCAATTTTTTTGAATATAATCAAGCGTGTTACGTAATGAAATTTGTTTTAAGAAAGAAACGGTGGGGCCTTATTACAGTATTTTATCTCTTCGTACATAAAGCAAGGCTGGCCTGCATAAAGAAAGGCATTAGTACTATCTACTTACGATAGAGGAGAGATGCTTACATGATTGATCTACATAGCCATTTACTTTGGCAGGTGGATGATGGTCCCCATAGCTTAGAGGAAACACTAAATATTGCCGTATCTGCTAAACAAGAAGGTATTACAGAAATAATTATCACGCCTCATTATGCCCACCCTCATTATCATGTTCAAAAAGAAAGTGTGAAAAAACAGCTATTTCTTTTACAAAAAGAAATAGAAAAGGCGAATATTCCTCTTCTACTTCACACAGGACATGAAGTCCGGTTGACAGGGGAGATATTATCTCTTTATCGAGAAAAGCAATTTTACACATTGGCGCACTCAAATTATTTCTTATTAGAATTGCCCTCTCATACGGTTCCCTATTATACCACCCATATCATTCGAGCCTTTATTGGAGAAGGCCTGATCCCTATTATTGCCCATCCTGAACGAAATAGAGCAATTATGGAAAATCCGAGTCTTCTTGAACGTCTAGTGATAGAGGGAGCAGTCACTCAGCTCACAGCAGGCAGTTTGACCGGGCATTTTGGGCGCGCCGTTCAGAAATTTTCATTTGAATTACTAAAGGCAAACCTTATTCATACGTATGGATCAGATGTTCATAACCTTACTTCCCGCCCTTTTCTTTTTCGGGAAGGTCTTTATTATTTGGAGAGAAAAAAGGAGCTTAATGCAGTTGATTTACTATTAGAAAATAATAGACGAGTTATTGAAAATAAGCCGCTTCTTATAGAAGAGCCGTCCGTAATCCGAAGAAGAAAATGGTGGATATTAAAGATAGGCGGCTAAAAGAGTAACTCATTACATGCCAGTTGGAACAGCAGAGTTTAGGAGGATTTAGATGAGAAAATGGGTAAAATGGGCAGGAGTAATTGGAATTACTCTCTGTATCTTCATCGTCGGTGTGGGGGTTAAGGTTTACAGTGATATGAAAACAACTGCCGAGAAGCTCTATACCCCCCTTGCACAAGAAGTGCCGGCAGAGCGGGAAGAGTTAGTAGATGTTAAGCAGCAAGAGCCTTTCTCTGCTCTTCTTTTAGGGGTAGATGAAAGAGAGGGGGATGCAGGACGCTCGGATACGATGATTGTACTGACAGTCAATCCGTCCCTCGGTACAACAAAAATTTTAAGTATCCCACGGGACACGTATACAGAGATTATTGGAGCTGACATGAAAGACAAAATCAATCATGCTTTTGCCTACGGCGGGATGGAAATGTCCAAGCTCACAGTGGAACAATTACTAGATATTCCGATTGATTATGTAGCCAAAATTAATATGAAAAGCTTTCAGGAAATTATTGATATTGTAGGCGGTATAACAGTGAACAATGAACTGGATTTTTCTTACGACGGGGAGCATTTTCCAATCGGTGAAATTGAGCTGGATGGAAATAAGGCTTTGAAGTATGTAAGGATGCGCTATGAAGATCCGCAGGGCGATTTTGGCCGGCAAAACCGCCAGAAACAGGTCATTCAAGGGGTTCTGAAGGAAAGCTTATCGATGAACACCATTTTCAACTATAAGTCCATATTTGAAACGCTGGAGAAAAATGTAGAAATGAATATCCGGTTTGATGAACTGATGAACGTTCGCAAGCATTATGGAGGCAGTTTCCAAACAATCGAGCAGCTGTATTTGAATAAAGGAACTGACACAAGAATGGAAGGTATTTATTATTATATGCCGGATGAAGTGGAATTGAAATCCATACAGACGACCTTACAAGAACATCTAGAAATTTAATGAAGAGGCAAGAGAAAAGGATGGAATCTGCTTTTTTATCTAAAAACCTTTGTACACTTTCTATTAAGAAAGAATGAAAAAACCCATTGGCTATCTATGTGTAAAGAGTATAAGAGAGGTATAAATAAAAAATAGAAGGTATGTCGAAAATTTAAGTAATATTTATTAACCTCTCTTAATAAAATTGATGTAAGTTCTCTACTTTAGCTAATTCTTTCTCCTCACAGAAGATTTTAAAGAGGGGGAAAGCTTGTAGCTAGTTGGGACAATAACATCTTCTTTATATAGCCCTCCACAGGAAAGATAGATGCAAATTAGAAGTGTCTTATACGGCCTGATTTTTATCTGCTATATAAAGCGATTAATCTTCAAGGTGAGAGAGGCCGGACTTGCTGGTAAGTAATCGGAGTTCGTTTCCTTCCACCTGTTTTTACTACAAGGCACTGCTTCAATGAGGGAGAAATCCCTGCTTCATAAAAATCACCAATTTACATCAAGATCATCCTTCAAATAAAAGGGTGGATACCCTCACACCAATTTCTTTAGGCAGGCTGTTACACATCGGTAATCTATAGGCGAAACGTAAATAATAGTACAAGCCTTTCTTATTGTGATCAATGTCCGGTAAGCGGCTGGCTTCCCTATGGAAAATAAGAGAGGGATTTTTCTCCGCTATTAAAGAGAAACCTAATATTTATGTGCAAATAAAAGAGGTGTAAATAGTGAATTCTACAATACGGTATTCCATTTTCTTTATGTTGGATTCCCTTATTGTGCTGTCTGTAATTTTTATTAGTTACTGGCTGCTTGATCCAGCACATCTTATTCATTCTAATTCCGTTATTCTTGTAGGCTCGCTAACGCTGCTTATTAGCCACCATATTATGGCCTACTTTTTCCATCTGTACAATCGAATCTGGAGCGTAGCATCAATTAGAGAGTTATTAGCAATCGGGTATGCAGTGACCATTTCTGTGCTGATAGCTAGCATCATTCAATTTTTTATGAAAGAGGATATTCATTTTCGAGTGATGGTCATCACCTGGGTTTTAGATATTCTCCTGATCGGTGGATCGAGGTTTCTATTACGTGTCATACATGACCGGTCATTGTTTCAAGCTCAGGGTAATCTGAAGCGTGTACTGGTAATTGGTGCTGGAGAGGCTGGAACAATACTGTTACGCAGTATAAAGAGAGATCCGCTGACTGAGTATCAGGTCGTCGCTATTGTTGATGATGACCCTCATAAACAAAAGATGAAACTGATGGATATTAAAGTATGCGGTATGACAAAGGATATCGGCCGGATTGTGCAGGAAAAAAGAATTGATGAGATTTTTTTAGCCATTCCTTCTCTTGGAAAGATCGGTATCCGTCAAATGTATGAGCGCTGTTTAAGTACAAAAATACCAATTAAAATTATGCCGAAAATGGAGGATATCATCATCGGCAAAGTATCTGTCAATGACATGCAGGAGGTAAAAATTGAGGATCTGCTCGGAAGGGAGGAAGTGAAGCTGGATATGATTGCCCTTTTTAATAAACTAACAGATAAAGTTGTGCTAGTGACAGGGGCAGGTGGATCGATTGGCTCGGAAATTTGCCGCCAGGTTTCCAGGTTCAAGCCATCCCGGGTAGTTTTAGTGGGTCATGGAGAAAACTCAATTTACAACATTCATGCTGAATTATCAGAGGGCAAAGAATACCGGGAAGTGGAGTTTATACCTATCATTGCGGATGTACAGGACCGGAAGCGAATTTTTGAAGTGGTCCATGAGTTTATGCCCGATGTTATTTATCATGCTGCCGCACATAAACATGTTCCCTTGATGGAAATCAATCCTGCTGAGGCCGTTAAAAATAATATTGTCGGAACCCAAAATATCGCAGAGGCCGCACATGCATATGGTGTTGCGAACTTTGTAATGATTTCCACCGATAAAGCGGTAAATCCCCCAAATATAATGGGTGCAACGAAGCGAATCGCAGAAATGATTATCCAAAATTTGTCCAGATACAGTGAAACGAACTTTACGGCCGTTCGTTTCGGCAATGTGCTTGGTTCCCGTGGAAGTGTTGTGCCGCGTTTTCAGGCTCAAATTGCAGCGGGAGGGCCAGTGACAGTGACGCATCCGGAAATGACACGCTATTTTATGACAATCCCGGAGGCCTCACGTCTTGTTCTACAGGCAGGCACACTGGCTCGGGGAGGGGAAGTTTTTGTGCTGGATATGGGTGAACCTATAAAAATAGTAGAGTTGGCAAAAAATCTTATTCGATTATCGGGCTTTACAGAAGAAGAGATTCATATCGAATTTTCGGGTATCCGTCCAGGTGAGAAGATGTATGAAGAATTGCTGAATGCGGAAGAAATTCAGGAGGAGTATATACATCCAAAAATTCATGTTGGAAAAGCCCATTGCCCTGAAGAAAGTGTGCTCATCGAGTTCCTCGCACAATTAGAATTCCTTCCTATAGATTTAATGAAGCAAAGGGTTATTGAATTAGCAAATGGTGATTGGATGAATAGCCAGGAACTTACCCCAAAGACAATTGCATAATGATCAAATACTAAAATAGCAGGCATATTTAAAGTAACAAAAAAGGAGAGGTCCTTTGAAAGAAAATTATGATACGTATATCCAAAGATCTGATCATAGTCAGCAGAAAAGGATTTATTTAGCATCCCCTCATATGAGTGAAGAAGGGTATGAGATAGCATGGATTCAGGAGGCATTTCAGACGAATTGGATATCCCCCCTTGGCGAAAATGTAAATGAGTTTGAAAAACAACTTGCTTTGATGGTAGGAAGCAAAGCGGCAGCAGCATTATCCTCAGGTACAGCGGCTATCCATATGGCATTAAAAGCTGCTGGGGTAGAGAAGGGGGATATTGTTTTTTGTCCGACACTAACATTCTCGGCAACAGCTAATCCAATAATTTATCAGCATGCTGTTCCGGTATTCATAGACAGTGATAAAGCGACGTGGAATATGAGCCCGCAAGCATTGGAAGAGGCGTTTCGCAAATATCCTAATGTAAAGGCGGTATTGGTTGTTCACCTGTATGGACTGTGTGCCGACATGGATGCCATTCTAGAGATTTGTCAAAAATACAATGTGCCAGTAATCGAGGATGCTGCTGAAAGCCTTGGTTCTCTTTATAAAGGGATGTATACAGGGGCAATTGGAGACTATGGAGTTTATTCATTTAACGGCAATAAAATCATTACTGCTTCCGGAGGAGGAATGCTCGTTTCCGACCATGAAGAGCGGATTGCCAAAGTAAAATTCTGGTCGGCCCAGTCTAGGGACCCGGCCAGGCACTACCAGCATAGTGAGCTAGGCTATAACTATCGGATGAGCAATATCATGGCCGGAATTGGGAGAGGGCAGTTGAATGTACTAGAGAAAAGAATAGAAAAGAAGAAATATATTTTTGAATTTTATAAGAGGGAGCTTAGCCGTTTGAAGTGCATTGAATTTATGCCGGTGAATGAATGGAATGAGCCGAATTATTGGTTGAGTGTAATGATGTTAAAAGGAAATGAATGCCCGCTGAAAGTGATAGAAGCGCTTGAAGGAGAAGAGATCGAATCAAGGCCTGTATGGAAGCCGCTGCATCTTCAACCTTATTTTAAGGCATATGATTTTATCGGCAGCAATGTATCAGAGAGCTTGTTTGAGCAAGGGATTTGCCTGCCTTCGGATACAAAGATGAGCGATACGGACTTAGAAAAAGTTGTGGAAACAATAAAGAATGCGGTGAATGGTCATGCAGCTGTATAAGAATTATATAAAAAGGCCGATGGATTTCATAGTAGCTACGGTCACGCTCATTGTGTTAAGCCCGGTTTTAATAGGAACCGCAATTTTAGTAAGAATTAATCTAGGGAGCCCTATTCTATTCAAACAGGAAAGACCAGGCTGCCATGAAGAAATATTTACATTATATAAATTTCGAACGATGACAAACGAGCGGGATGCAGAAGGGCATTTGCTGCCTAATAGTAAAAGGCTGACTAAGTTTGGGAGATTCCTAAGGTCCACCAGCTTGGACGAGCTGCCCGAACTGATGAATATTATCAAAGGCGATATGTCCATTATCGGTCCAAGACCTTTAGCTGTAGAATACTTGCCCTATTACACGGATGAGGAAAGAATGAGGCATTCTGTTAAACCGGGTTTATCGGGATTGGCACAAATTAACGGACGTAATACAGCCTCGTGGGAGCAGCGCTTTCAAGATGATTTGAATTATATAGCCAATATCACCTTCTTCCATGATGTAAAAATTATGATGAAGACGCTGGTGAAAGTAATGAAAAGAGCAGATGTTGGAGAGGCAGGGGTAGATACGCCGATGGATTTTGATCAGTACAGAAAAGAAAAACAGAAAGCATCACTCAGTTGATTTCAAATAATGACCGAGGATAGCCGTTTAACGGTTTGATTAAAGGGGCGGGAAATATGTTAACAGCTTTGACAGTTGATGAATCTGCTAAATGGAATGCAATAGTAAAAGAATATAAGAAGTATGATGTGTACTATCTTGCAAACTATACAAAAGCATTTAAAGAGCATGGCGATGGCGAGCCTATCCTTTTTCATTATAAGGATGAAGATATAAAGGCCATCAATGTGGTAATGAAAAGAGATATAGCGAATGATATAAAATTTAAAGGCAAACTGCCGAACAATACGCTTTATGACTTGGCGACACCCTATGGATACGGCGGCTTTTTAATAGAAGGTAACAAGACAACAAACGCCTTGCAAGCTTTAGCAAGAGAATATAGCTCTTTCTGTGTAAGTGAAGGGATCATTAGTGAATTTGTCCGGTTCCATCCAGTGATAAAGAATGCCGAATGCTCGAAAAGCTTTTATGATGTAGCGCAGCTTGGCAGAACAGTGAATGTATCATTATCTTCACAGCAAAGTATATGGGGAAACTTAAGTAATAACAAAAAAAGATGGGTGAAAAAAGCACGGGAAGCTGGCGTAGAAGTATGTGCAGGAAGAGAGCCTGCGTTATTTCAAGAGTTTAAACGCATGTATGAAAAGACAATGAGAAAGAACAATGCACAAGATTACTACTTTTTCGACGAATCGTTTTATCAAAGTGTGATTGGCGAGCTGCCAAACCATTCCATGATCTTTTATGCAATATATAAGGGCAAGAAAATAGCAATGGTCTTGGTGATCTATGGAAATAGGCAGATCCATCATCACTTATCTGCCTCGGAACAAGCATTTCAGCATCTCGCGCCAACCAACTTGCTAATGTATGAAGTGGCCTGCTGGGGGAGTAAACAGGGGTTTGACAGCTTCCATATGGGTGGAGGCGTTGGCAGCAAAGAAGATTCTCTCTATCAGTTCAAGCAGGGGTTCAATAAAAAATCAGAAACCTATTTTTCGGTTGGAAAGAAAATATTTAATGAGGAAGTCTATAACGACTTGGTGGAAATGAGAAGAATGGAAGACGAATTTGATGAATCAGCTTTATTCTTCCCGCTCTATCGATTATAGCTTGCACAATGATTTTATAGGTGAGGTTTGCTGAATGAACATTTTGTTTTTATCATTGGGCGGTTTTGAAAGCATAGAAACCCAGGGGATTTATTCAGATTTAATGAGGCATTTTCGTGATAATGGGCATGACGTATACATTGTGAATGCCAGAGAAAGGCGTTTGAAAAAGCCGACTGAATATACAACGGAAAATGGGATACACCTTCTCAAAGTGAAAATCGGCAATATCACACAAAACTGTCTGCTGGAGAAAGGTATTTCCACCTTGATGATTGAGTTTCAATTTTTAAGAGCTATTAAGAAATATTTCGGTACTACTATGTTTGACTTAGTGATGTATTCAACTCCGCCTATCACATTTGAAAAAGTCATCCGTTATATAAAAAAAAGGGACAATGCGAAAACATATTTACTCCTAAAAGATATTTTCCCGCAAAATGCTGTTGATCTAAAAATGCTTCGCAAGGACAGCTTTATTTACCGATATTTCAGAATGAAAGAAAAGAAATTATATCGTATATCCGATCATATCGGATGCATGTCACAGGCAAATGTAGACTTCATAGAAAATCACAATCCACAACTCTCACCAAATATCCTTGAAATATGTCCTAATAGTATTACTCCCCTTGTGATTCAAAAGGATGAGGACAAAATAAACAGTATTCGAAAAAAATATAATATCCCATCAGACCGAACGATTTTTTTGTACGGAGGTAATTTAGGAAAGCCTCAGGCAATCGATTTTCTCCTTGAGTGTATAGAAACGAATCAATCGAATAATCAAGCATTTTTTGTCATCGTTGGCGCTGGGACAGAATTCGGCAAAATAGAAGCCTATTTTCGTAAGAAGCAGCCTTCAAATGCAAAGCTGATCAAAGAATTACCAAAAGATGAATATGAAGTACTCGCTAACGCCTGCGATATAGGTTTGATTTTTCTTCATCATCAGTTTACAATTCCAAATTTCCCATCACGTATTCTCTCTTATATGCAGGCATCTATTCCTGTGCTCGCAGCGACTGACGAACATACAGATCTCAGATATGCTCTGGAACAAGGGAATTTTGGTTTATGGTGCAACAGCTCCGATGTAGACCAGTTTAATGAAAAACTCCAGCAATTAACGAACCCGCTTGTACGAGATATGATGGGAAGAAACGCAAGAAAGTATTTAGAAGAGAATTATACAACTCGGCATTCCTACGAAATGATAATGAAGCATTTTGAATAATGGAAGGAGGGGACTTGAGTGTTTAAAAATGCGACCTTATTAATTACAGGCGGCACGGGCTCTTTTGGCCATGCCGTAATGAAACGATTTCTGGATACTGATATTAAAGAAATCCGGATATTATCGAGAGATGAAAAGAAGCAGGATGATATGCGGAGGAAATACAACAACGAGAAGCTGAAATTCTATCTTGGGGATGTCCGGCAGATCGACAGCATCAGAAATGTCATGTACGGAGTTGACTACATTTTTCATGCGGCAGCATTAAAGCAAGTACCGTCATGTGAATTTTTCCCGCTAGAAGCGGTAAAAACAAATATTCTAGGCACCGAAAATGTATTGAACGCCGCCATTGAACATCAGGTGAAGAAGGTTATCTGCCTGTCGACGGATAAAGCGGCCTATCCGATTAACGCCATGGGCATTTCGAAAGCAATGATGGAAAAAGTATTCGTCGCCAAAGCTAAAACTGTCTCAGCTGATAGGACGCTGATCTGCGGGACGCGCTATGGCAATGTAATGGCATCCCGCGGCTCGGTCATTCCTTTATTTATCGAACAAATCAGGAGCGGTAACCCTCTAACAATAACAAACCCGCATATGACAAGGTTTTTAATGAGCTTGGAAGAGGCCGTGGAGTTGGTGATGTTTGCATTTCAACATGGAGAAGCGGGGGATATTATGGTCCAGAAATCGCCTGCCTGTACAATCCGCAACTTGGCCCAAGCATTAAAAGAACTGTTCAATGCAAATAATGAACTCAAAATTATTGGTACAAGACATGGGGAAAAACGCTGTGAAACCCTCTTAACAAAAGAGGAATATGCAGTAGCGAAAGATACAGGACAATTTTTCAAAGTTCCCGCAGATCAGAGGGATCTAAATTATAATGGATATTTTGTCGAAGGTGACCCCGGGCTTACAATCATGGAGGAATATAATTCGGATAATACACAGCTATTAACGGTGGAAGAGATTAAGCAGAAGCTATTGCAATTGAAATATATACAACAAGAACTCTCGGGATGGAATCAGCACCTTCAGGTAATAAACTAAAACAAGGAGGGGCACATTGAAAATTCTTGTAACTGGTGCGAAGGGGTTTATCGGGAAGAATTTGATCGCAGAGTTAAAAAATAGAGGATTTCAAGAAATTTTGATTTATACGAAGGATGTCGACCCGGCTTTACTGGAGAACTATACAAAAGAGTGCGACTTCGTCTTTCACTTAGCTGGAGTAAATAGACCCATCCATGAAGCGGAATTCATGGAAGGAAACTACGGGTTCACTGAAAAACTGCTTAGGCTGCTTGAGGAGTTTGGCAATAAAGCACCAATTGTAGCCGCATCCTCTATCCAGGCAAAACAAGATCATCCATACGGAAAGAGTAAGAAGGCAATGGAAGATGCGCTCTTCCTCCATGAAAGCAAAACAGGTGCGAAAGTGTATGTGTACAGATTACCGAACGTATTTGGCAAGTGGAGCAGACCCGACTACAATTCTGTCGTAGCCACATACTGCCATCATATTGCGCGAGACTTACCGATCCATATTCATCACGCAGAGACGGAACTTACACTTTGCTACATTGATGATGTGCTGGATGAGTTTTTGAATGCTTTGAAAGGATCACCTGCAATGCAGTCCCCTTACTGTACGGTACCGCTTACCTACCAAATATCGCTGGGTGACTTGGCGAGCTTGCTGGAAAGCTTTAAAGTGAATAGGGAAAATTTGCACATAGCGAATATGGAGGACGGTCTGACAAAAAAACTTTACAGTACCTATGTAAGTTTTTTACCCGAGAATCAATTTGCTTATAACTTGCAAATGCATCTTGATCAGCGAGGCTCTTTTACTGAATTTCTTCGGACACCCGACAGAGGCCAGGTATCTGTCAATGTCTCGAAACCAGGCATCACAAAGGGTAACCATTGGCATCATTCAAAAAACGAGAAGTTTCTCGTTGTGAGTGGTGAAGGAATAATTCGTTTTAGAAAACCCGATTGTACAGAAATTATTGAATACCACGTCAGCGGGGAAAGAATGCAGGTGGTAGATATTCCTGCGGGCTACACACATTCCATTGTGAATATCGGTCAAACAGATCTCATTACCGTCATATGGGTAAATGAATGCTTTAATCCCGAAAGGCCTGATACGTATTATTTGGAGGTATAAAAGGTGAAGAAGCTCAAAGTGATGACGGTAGTAGGTACAAGACCGGAAATTATCAGGTTGTCGGCTGTAATCAATAAGCTTGAGCAGTCAAATGCAATTGACCATATCCTTGTGCATACAGGTCAAAATTATGATTATGAATTGAACGAAATCTTTTTCAAAGATTTCGAGATAAAAAAGCCGGATTACTTTTTACATGCGGCTGCCGGCACAGCGATGCAGACAATCGGCAAAATGTTAAACAAAATCGACTCCGTGCTTGAGGAAGTTAACCCAGATGCCTTTTTAGTATTAGGTGATACAAATAGCTGTCTATGTGCGATTGCCGCGAAAAGAAAACATATTCCCATCTTTCATATGGAGGCAGGCAATCGATGCTTCGATCAGCGTGTGCCGGAGGAAACGAACAGGAAAATTGTTGACCACGTGGCCGATATTAATCTGACATACAGTGATATCGCCAGAGAGTATCTCTTGCGGGAGGGGTTCCCAGCAGACCGTATTATTAAAACTGGCAGTCCCATGTTTGAAGTGCTGAATTCCAAAGTAAGTGATATTGAATCATCAACTATCCTGCATAGGCTGGGGCTTGAAGAACAAGAATATTTTGTTATTTCTGCGCATAGAGAAGAGAATATCAATACAGAAGCAAATTTTATGACACTGGTCGATACATTACAGGCACTTGCAGAAACGTATGGCAAACCGGTTGTTTTCAGCACACACCCCCGTACACAAAGGATGATTGAGGAAAAAGAAATCGTTTTTCATCCACTCATCAAAACGATTAAGCCTGTAGGATTTACTGATTATATAAAGCTTCAATTAGGTGCCCGGGCTGTACTTAGCGACAGTGGAACAATTAGCGAGGAGGCCTCTGTGCTCGGCTTCAAGGCATTAAATATCCGGCAGGCCCATGAAAGACCGGAAGCTATGGAAGAAGGGGCAGTCATGATGGTGGGGCTTGGTAAAGAGCGCGTGATGCAAGGGCTGAAAGTGTTGGAAATGCAGCAGAAGGATACCTTGAAGCTAGTAGAAGATTACCGAATGCCGAATGTATCAGATAAAGTACTGCGCATTATTTTATCATACACGGACTATGTAAAACGTATAGTCTGGGGGCAGGCTCATCCATGAAGATTGCTTTGATTTGTCCTTCCAATAAATTGTATATGCCTTATGTCAAAAATTACGAGCATATATTGATGGAACAAAAGATCGATTATAACATGATGAACTGGGACAGGTTCCATATAGAAGAGGAGAGCCGCAATACTTATAGAGATGAAAAAGCAGGGCATCAAAGAGGTTTTTTTGATTACCTCAAGTACAAGCGTTTTATCATCCAAAGGTTGAATAATCAAAAATATGATAAACTGATTATTTTTGGTATTCAACTGACCTATTTTTTAAAGGAAACCTTGCTCGAGAGTTTCAATGGGAAATTTATTGTGGACATAAGAGATTACAATAAAATTTTGCACTTTTTTGATATAGGCAAGATAATCGAGGCGTCTGACCATATTGTTTTATCCTCTTCTGGATATAAAAAATGGCTTCCGAAGAGTGATAAATATGTCATCAATCATAATACTCAAATAACTAGTATGATAGAAATGGTGCCAGCCCAGGCTGTTTTCAGCAAAGAAAAGCTGTCCCTGACTAACATAGGGGCAACAAGAGATTATAAAGTGAACAGGAAGCTGTTGTATAAACTCAAAAACAAGGACCGTTTCCAGCTGAATTATCATGGTGAGGGAGAAATCAATGCATTATTAAAAAGATATTTAAATGAAAACCATATCTCCAATGCCTCCGTGACAGGTAGATATACTGCAGAGGAGGAAGCATCATTTTATGAAAACAGCGATTTGATTAATGTTTTTCGGCTGAATGATAGCATTAATAATCGTACGGCATTGCCAAATAGGCTGTACAAGGCTGCCTTATACGGTAAGCCGCTGGTCACTTTAAAAGGAAGTTATTTAGCGGAGCAAATTTTAACTTATCAATTAGGAATAGTCGCAGATACGTTGGAAAATATTGATCAATTAATAATTGAATATATAAGAGATTTTGATTTACAGGCATATCGGCAAGGAAGAATAGATTTTTTTTCAAAGGTGATTGAAGAGAATACGATTTTTAAAAATAATGTACTGACATTTCTGGGCCGCCAGTAAATTTCAATATGTAGTGATCATTTCCCTAATAAGGGGGAGAGCTTGATGAGGCATAAGAAAAGATTAGTGATTGTCAGCAGCAATTTGGCTACCGGAGGAATTCAAAAAGCGTTAGTCAATCTTTTAAATGAAATAGCAGACAAGTACGATGTAACCGTATTTATATACAGCTATAGTGGACAATACCTCCTTGAATTACCAAAGCAAATAAAAATCATAAAGGCGAATCCTTATATGAAATTGTTAGGTATTTCTCAGGCTGAGGCAAAAAAGGAAGGGATATTTTTCTACTTCCTTCGGGCATTGCTTGTATTGTGGACGAAGATTTTTACAAATGCATTACCGATATCGCTGCTGCTGTCTACAGAAGGCCGGTTACAAGGGTATGATATTGCTATTTCCTATGTACAAAGCCCGCATGATAAATCGTTTTACGGCGGATGCAACGAGTTTGTTCTAAAGAAAATAGATGCAAAAAAAAAATTCGCCTATATACATTGTGATTATTTGCACTACGGGGGAAACACACTCCGCAATAAGAAAATGTACAAACAATTCGACCGTATTATTACCGTTTCTGAAGGATGCAAAAAGCACTTTTTACAGGCAATACCATCCTTATCATCTAAAACGTACAGCGTGAAAAATTGCACCGATTTTCTGGACATTCAAAAAAAAGCGGAGCACACACCATTTCTTTATGACAGTGAGAAGTTTTCGATTGTAACAGTAGCACGACTGAGTGAGGAAAAAGGCATTATAAGAACGATAGAAGTCATTTATGAGCTGGTGAAAAAGGGTTATAACATCAGCTGGCACCTCATTGGGGAAGGCAGCTTAAGAAGAGAGATCGAGCAGCTTGTCTCCTCTAAATCTCTAAAGGGACATATTACCCTGTATGGAGAGCAGGAAAATCCGTATAAGTATATGAAAAACGCTGACTTATTTTTATTGCCTTCCTATCATGAGGCAGCTCCGATGGTATTGGAGGAAGCGAAGTGTATAGGGCTCCCTATTTTGACAACAAACACAACATCCGCTAATGAAATGGTGGAACAATGCGGTGCGGGATGGGTTTGTCAAAATTCAGCTATTGGCATAAGGGAAACACTTGAATATATCCTAAACAACAGAGAGGAGCTGCTTCAAATCAGCGGGAAGCTAAAAAAACAGCAGTTTCCCCAAAACACCGGGGTGGACCAGCTAGAAGCGGTAATAGATGGAGCATGCGGCTATGGACAATAAGCAAAACTATCGAGCACTTTTATTTTTTTGTATAACGGACGTGCTTATACTATCGATAGGTCATGCTCTGAATATTGGCCCTGCTGTGTTAGGCGGTGTGCTGGTTTTCTTTCTTTTGCTCTTAGTCAGCCATGGCTCAAATTTTCTCGCTATTATGCTTTTCTATCTTCCGTGGTCTCCTGTTATGAAACTCAATTCGGGTGATTATACATTCTATACAATCGGTTTTCTTCTGTTCTTTTGTTATTTCCTCTTTATAAAAGAGCTTTTTGAAAAGAAGGCGGTATTAAGATTACAAAACTTGCTGTTAATTAGTGTAATAGCAATCTATACGTTGACTGTAAAGTTGGCATTAGGCTATGACATTTCATTAAGTTATATTGTTTTTCTTGTGATGCTTATTTTAATTCCTGCCTATTTCCGTATATACCGAAATGAACTTTCTTTCGAGAAATGTATCATCTTTTTTTCAGCAGGAATCATGGCAGCAAGTTTCTCATCCGAAATTTTAATGAATTATCCACATATGCTGCGATTTATAGAAATTACCAGCTGGGAGGCGGGAGGCTTAACAAGGTTAAGCGGCTTCTACGGGGACGCTAATTATTATGCCGCCCATATTTTGACGGCAATTTGCGGACTGCTCATCCTTCTATTCAATAAAAGAAATTACGAGAGAATCCTATTGTTTATTTGCATTATTACGCTTGTTTACCTAGGTTTTTTATCCGTGTCAAAAATGTTCATATTAGTTTTAGCAGCAGCGGCAGGCGTTTGGCTGCTGTCTGTATTGATTCAAAAAGGGCGGGCGATGACTAAGATTTCAATGCTGATTACCTTCGCTGCGGGTGTTATCTTCATTGTCATGTCTCCGCTATTTGATAAACTCATCCAAATGTATGCAGTACGTTTCCGTATTGTCAGTGATATATCTTCTTTTACTACAGGGCGGAGTGACATCCTTCAAGACTATTTTTCCTACTTAATCAATCACCCTTTCGCTTTATTATTTGGACAAGGCATAACGCAAGTTTATACGGGGGAAATCATTTATGCGGCACATAATAGTTTCGTTCAGATCATCTATCAACTAGGAATTATCGGTTCGCTGCTTCTGGTGATATGGCTTATCCAATTGTTCTCCATCAAAGGAGAAGGAAATACCATAGCTCCTTATTCCTATACAAGACCGGTAATAGTCGTCATGCTTCTTGTTATTTCCTGCTATGGATCTTGGCTTGCCTTGGATATTTTATTTGCCGATGAGTTTTTTCTCATGCCCTTACTATTCCTTGTAGGAAAAGATTATATAGAAGGCAAAACAAAAAAGCCGGACATTCAAGGCTATATAGAGAAATAAAAGCTCTAAAAATTTTTCAGAAATTTGGAAGGAAGGCAGGGGAAAGGTGAACGGTGAAATAACAAGAACAGCAATTATCCACTCTCTATTTTGGAAGCTCCTTGAAAGAGGAGGTTCACAAGTTATTCAACTGCTTGTGATGATTATTCTTACTCGTCTTCTTATGCCGGAGGATTATGGACTTATAGCAATTGTAGCGGTTTTTACGAGTATAGCTGCCTTGCTGGCTGATAGTGGTTTTTGTGAAGCACTCATTCAGAAAAAACATGTGGAGGAAGTTGATTTTTCATCTGTTTTCTTTTTAAATCTATTTATCGCATGCCTATTGTATATCACTCTCTTTTTTATAGCGCCATATGTAGCTTTCTATTTTGAATCCCCTCAACTAAAGGTCATCTTAAGAATCTTATCCTTAACTGTATTCATAAGTGTTTTTAATTCCATTCAACATGCCATCATAGCGAGAAATATGCAGTTTAAAAAATTATTTAAAAGCAGCCTGGCTGCCACCTTCATAGCTAGTTTAGTAGGTATAGCACTGGCTTACACAGGCTTTGGCATATGGGCATTAGTTGGTCAACAGATGACAAGCCAGTTTCTCTCAACAGTCCTCCTATGGTTTTCAGTAAAATGGAGGCCCAAATGGCTTTTTTCAATAAAGCATGTATCCACTTTATATTCATTCGGTTGGAAGCTTGTAGCTTCTACGCTGATCTATAATTTTTATACAAGCCTTCAAAGCTTTGTGATTGGTAAGCTATTTAGTCCAGTTGTATTGGGGTACTACAGCAGAGGCGCACAATTACCCAACATTTTAGTGTCTAATATCAATGGCTCCATACAATCTGTTATGTTTCCGGCATTAGCCTCCCAGCAGCATGATAAAGATCGAATGAAGGAAATGATACGAAGATCAATCATTACCAGCTCCTTTGTGCTATTTCCGTTAATGATGGGGTTGGCTGTTGTAGCAGAGCCGCTAGTAAGACTATTGTTTACAGAAAAATGGCTTCCGACAGCGGCATTTCTCCAAATCTTTTGCGGTTATTATGCATTATGGACCATTGACTCTGCTAATTTACATGCCATTAAAGCTGTGGGAAGAAGTGATCTTTTTCTAAGACTGGAAATCGTAAAGTTTATTGTCGGTACAATTATATTGATCATAAGCTTGCCCTTTGGTGTCTATGGCGTTGCAATCGGTGTATTGGTGAACAGAATAATTACAACCATCTTGGATGCTTATCCTATGAAGTCGTTGCTTGGTTATAGCTTGGCTGCTCAAATGGAGGATATACTGCCATCCTTGCTTTTATCCATAGGGGCGGGAGCGATTGCCTACAGTATCCATTTTGCCGGATTGTCAGATATGCTGACCATCGTATTACAAATGATTGTAGGTGCTGCATTATATATTGGGCTAGCCGCCGTATTTAAAATGGAATCCTTTACTTATCTTATTTTCACAACGAAACATATGATGAAAAGTGAAAGAAAAATAACTATTTAATGTAGAGATTCGACAATCCTAATGTGAGATAAAGAGGTGTAATCGTTTGAAGAAACTAGTGATGCTTGGTGGTGCACAATCCCAAATTCCGGCTATTAAAAAGGCAAGAGATATGGGATGCTACATTATCATGTGTGATGCAACGGAGGAGGCACCGGGGAAAAAATATGCCCATGAATACTACAATGTATGTACGACAAATAGGGAGGCTGTATTACATTTAGCAAAATGCCTGCAGGCAGACGGAATTGTTAGCTATGCTGCTGATTCAGGTGTGTTGACGGCAGCGTATGTTGCTGAAAAACTAGGGCTGCCATCTCATCCTTACAACTCTGTAGAAATCGTAACGAATAAAGAACTGTTTCGGAAATTTCAACGAGCCCATAGCTTTCATATTCCGAAAGCAGAAGGATACAGTTCCTTTGAACAAGCCAAAGCCGATTTTCATCGCTTTAGCCTGCCGGTTATCATCAAACCAGTGGATTCTTCAGGAAGTAAGGGGATATCGAAAATTGATTCATTAGATCATCTTGAAGAAAAAGTGAAGGTTGCTTTACGATTCTCCAAATCTAAACGATTTATTATAGAGGAGTATATCGAAAGTTACGGACCCCATATAGGCGGGGATGGCTTTTCGGTGAATGGTCAACTAGTATTCCGAAGTTTTTCAAATGAGTATTTTTCTACGAATTGTTCTAATCCTTTTGTTTCTATCATCGCCACTTGGCCCTCTATCATACCTGAACGTCTCCAAAATAAAATACACGGGGAGATACAGAGAATGCTGGAGTTATTAGAGATGAAAACGGGGGCATATAACTTTGATATTAGAGTAGACCAGCACGAAAATATATACCTAATAGAGATGGCAGCACGTAACGGAGGAGATTGGAACCCCGACCTCATACATTATGTAACCGGGGTCGATTTAATTGAATATACGATCAAGGCTGCTTTAGGGGAAGACTGCGCCAGCCTGAAGATGGCCAAGCCTCATGGATATTGGGCGAGCTATGTCTTGCACAGTGAAAAAGAGGGTGTATTCAAAGATGTTAAGATTGCTGAAGAGTTAAAAAAGAATGTTGTCCAGTCCCAGTTAACAGTAAAACTCGATGAGAGAATCTGCCCTTCTCCAAATGGGCATGTCTATTTAGGCCTTATGATTTTGAAGTTCTCTTCAATGAAGGAAATGAAGGAAAAAACGAAAAGGCTGCCCGAGCAGATCAAGGCTGTAGTTGAAGATGCCAATATAAAATGCTGATGGTAATAAAAAAGGCAGGATTTCTTATAAAGGAGTTCATAAAATGAAAAAACTACTCGTATTAAGCGGCGATTCTTATCACGTCCCGTTCATCAAAAAGGCGAAGGAAATGGGCTGTTATGTCATTACATGCGATTTTTTCGAGAATAATCCCGGCCATCAATTTTCTGACGAATATCATAACGTCAGCTATATGGATCAGGAAGGGGTTCTAGAGTTAGCAGCAGCATTGGAAATTGACGGCATTATTTGCTTTGCAGCAGATGAAGCCGCAACAACTGTAGCCTATGTTGCTGAAAAATTGGGGCTACCTACTCATCCATATAAATCAATCGAAATCATTAATCGTAAGGATCTATTTCGCGCGTTTTTAAAAAAACACAATTTCCATGTTCCCCAAGCAAAAAGCTATACTTCTTTAGAAAAAGCCCAAGCAGAATTTTATCATTTTAAAACGCCTGTCATGATTAAACCGGTTGATTCATCGGGAAGCAGAGGAATTTCAAAAATTGACTCCATTGAGTTACTTCCGGAAAAGGTAGAGTATGCTTTACGTTACTCAAAAGTAAAACGTTTTTTAATAGAAGAATATATTGAAAAGCAAGGATATCAGGTTGGCGGAGATGGCTTTTCGGTAAATGGTCGGCTTGTATTCAGATGTTTTTCCAATAATCACCTTTCACATGCATCGATCAACCCCTTTATTCCGTTAGGGGGAAGCTGGCCGAGTATATTGCCAGAACGCCTTCAAACTAAAGTCCATAATGAGATTCAACGGCTTTTCGATCTCCTGCAGATGAAAACAGGAGCTTACAATTTTGATATAAGAATAGATCAGGATGAAAACGTTTATTTCATCGAGATGGGTGCAAGGAACGGAGGCAACTTAATCCCACGTATAACACAATATGCTACAGGAGTCGACTTAATAGAATATAGTATCAAAGCAGCTATAGGCGAGGACTGCTGTAAATTAAAGATGATCCAACCGAAAGGCTGTTGGTCCTGCTATACGATAAATAGTCACAAAAACGGCATATTCAGAGGGCTTGAAATAAATGAGGAGTTTATGAAGGAGAATGTAATCGAGTATGAGTTATTTGTGAGACCGGGAGATAACATTGAGGTGTTTACTGGATCAGATAAGAAGTTAGGTTCCATGGTTCTGACATATGCGTCAATAGATGAAATGCTGCAAAAGATGGAAGATATGGAGAAGTGGATAAAGGTAGTTGTGGAACAATCTTTAGTGAACAACCAGTAAAAGAATAGGGGAAATATACAACAATCTCTGCTTCTCCATCTTTCTTGTCGTATTTTGAATAAGAAGTTTTTGTTCTTTGACACATAATGCTATGAAAAGCGCTCCTGCCGAGGGATAAATAAAGTGTGGTATTCATATAATAATATGACAAATATTCTAGGAAACTAGAGAGCTAATATATAAGCCGCCAAGCGGAAATAAAGCTTATCGTAATAATAGAAGGGGGGATATCGTTGAGGGAAACTATTAGTTTGCAAGAGCTATTAAAATTGATCAGAAAGAGACTATTTTCAATTATAGGTCTAGCCATTTGCTGCGCAGGTATAGCAGCCTATCTAAGCTTTTACCTCATTTCCCCTGTCTATCAAGCCAAGACACAATTGCTAGTTAACCAAAAAAATATTTCCCAGGAGAATGCATGGGCTCAAACGGAGACAGATCTGCAGTTAATTAATACGTATAATGTCATTATTAAAAGCCCGGTTATATTAAATAAGGTAATAGAAAAGCTCGATTTGCCGGTAACCGAAGAAGAGCTGACGAATCAAATTACAGTATCAAACGAAAATGATTCAAAAGTTTTGACTATTACGGTAAGAGCTGATGAAACTCAAAGAGCTGTCGCTATTGCTAATACAATCGCGGATGTATTCCAAATGGAAATCCCTAACTTAATGAGTATTGATAACATTAATATTTTATCTGCAGCGAAGCCGGAACAATTTCCTGATCCTGTAGAGCCCAATATAACATTTAACATTCTAATAGCGGCGGTGATCGGAGTAATGTCGGGGATTGGAATAGCATTTTTACGTGAATTGCTGGATACAACCATAAAGACGGAAAAAGATGTAGAGGAGCTTCTTCAGCTGCCAGTTATGGGCGTGGTAGGAACTATTCCACTAAAAAGAGAAATGAAAGCTTCATTTAAATCCGAAAAAGTCAGGGGGAAGCCGGATGCTCGGAAAAAGAAATAAGGAGAGAAAAAAGAGGAATGTACCGAAGGCAGGGGGTAGGCTTATTACTGTCTCAGATGGTAAATCCCTTATATCAGAGCAGTTTCGGACTATGAGAACAAATATTACCTTTGCTGCACCGGATCATGAGGTCCAAACAATTTTGGTGACATCCTCTATCCCAGGGGAAGGAAAGTCAACAACCGCCGCGAATCTCGGTGTAGTATTTGCCCAAGAAGAGAAGCGGGTCTTAATGATTGATGCAGATTTGCGAAAACCGACATTGCATTATGCTTTTGGCGTATTCAATGTAATAGGGCTGTCCAGCGTGCTTACACGGAAAAATGCCTTCTACGATGCTATTCAGGAAACAACGGTAGCCGGCCTCAATCTTTTGCCAAGCGGCCCCATCCCTCCTAATCCAGCAGAACTGCTTGCATCAAAAACAATGGATGCCCTCTTCGAAGAACTAAAAAAATTATATGACATCATTATTGTCGATGCACCTCCCGTTCTTCCGGTAACAGATGCCCAAATTTTGTCCAATAAATGTGATGGCACGTTATTAATTGCTAATGCAGGTATCGTGACAAAGGAAGTTGTCATAAAAGCAAAATCCGCATTGGCCGGTTCTCAAGCACGTATCATGGGGGTAGTCCTGAATAATTATAAAATAGCTAAGAACCGAAAGCGTTATTATCAATATGAATAGAGATAGTAAAAGTTATGTTTTAGAAAGTAATAGAGCAGGCAAACGAGCACTGAATGATCTTCGGCTTTTCTATTCTTATCATCGTAAACGAATAATGCGAAAGATGAATACTTCATCTACTTTAAGTATGTTTGGCGAGGAGAGGGGAAGTGGGTTTTCTAATTGCGGGTGGAATCGGTTTTATTGGTTCACATACTTATATTTCTCTACGTAAACGGTTTCCAAATGCACGACTAGTCATCGTTGATAATTTGACGACCAGTACGATACAAACATTGAATAGCTTAATGGAAGTTATAGGAGATAGCATAGTATTCCATCAGCTTGACTTATGTGATGAACAGGCTGTTGAACATTTATTTAATAGATATCATTTTCATGGAATACTTCATTTTGCAGGTTATAAGGCAGTAGAGGAGTCTGTTGTGAATCCTCTCAAATACTATATGAATAATATTCAAGGAACATTAAATTTAGTAAAGCAATGCCTGCACTACAAAATAGAGCGTTTTATCTTCAGCTCCTCCGCAACCGTTTATGGAAATGGGAAGAGCCCCTTTAAGGAAAGTGATTCGCTCTTGCCGGCGAGCAGTCCGTATGGGCAGACAAAAGCTATATGTGAACGGATTTTACAGGATGTAGCATATGCCAATCCTTGGCTGAGGGTCTCTCTTCTTCGGTACTTTAATCCAATAGGAGCTCATGAAAGCGGCCTCATTGGTGAGTCACCTACCAGTCTTCCAAGTAACTTAATGCCTTATATTACAAAAGTTGCGAAAGGTGAATTGCCAATCTTAAAAATTTTCGGAGGAGATTATCCGACTCTAGATGGTACAGCGGTAAGGGATTACATCCACGTCATGGATGTTGCAGAAGGACATGTAGCGGCGCTTGAGCATGCAAGACGGGGAGCTCATATCTATAATTTGGGGACAGGCAGAGGGACAAGTGTCTTGCAATTAGTCCGTGCTTTTGAACAGGTAAATGGAATAAAGGTACCCTATCAAATTGTTGAACGCCGTCCAGGTGATCTAGCCTCTGTTTACGCAGATGTGCACAAAACAGAGAGTGAATTGCAGTGGAAAGCAAACCGGACTATTGAAAATATGTGCAGGGATGCATGGAATTTTGAAAAACGAAATATATTAATATAGCTTAAGGTTTTTACATAGCCATTTGATATCGCAGGACGATTATCAAATGGCTTATATTATTTGGTCAATTCACAGCCATATTTGCCTTATAAATCAAGACAGTGCTAAAATAAGGGGTATTTGATAGAAAGTGTGGTCGGAAAAATGAAAGTATTATTTATTGGCGATATCGTCGGCTCGATCGGCCGAGATGCAGTTGAAAAGTATTTGCCTCGTCTAAAGAAGAAATATGCGGTAGATGTAGTTATCGCAAACGGAGAGAATGCAGCAGCAGGCCGTGGAATTACACGTAATATTTACAACGATTTGCTGCAGATGGGCGTTGATGTTATTACGATGGGGAACCATACGTGGGATAACAAAGATATTTTTGAGTTTATCGATGATGCAGATTATTTGATTCGTCCGGCAAACTTTTCAAAGGATGCACCAGGTAAAGGTATGGTACAAATTCAAAAGAATGGTGTAACATTGAGTGTCATTAATCTTCACGGCCGTGTATTTTTACCGCCGCATGAAGACCCGTTTGCAATGGCTGACGAATTAGTAGCGGAGGCAAAGAAAGTATCTCCTCTTGTGTTTGTCGATTTCCATGCTGAAGCAACAAGTGAAAAAATTGCTCTTGGCTGGCATTTAGATGGACGGGCATCTGTGGTGGTGGGCACGCATACACATGTGCAGACAGCAGACGCACGTATCTATCCTGGCGGCACTGCTTATATTACGGATGTTGGGATGACTGGCCCATACGATGAAATACTAGGCATGACAAAGGAAAGTGTCATCTACAAGTTTCAAACAAATATGCCTGCAAGATTTGAAGTGCCGAAAAAAGGGCGAGATGTCCTAAGCGGCTTTTTTGTCGAAATAGATGATAAAACAGGGAAAGCACTGCGTCAGGAAAGAATTTATATTAATGATGATAATCCTTTTAAAGGCTAAGAAATACAAAACGAGCTCATGAAAAATGGGCTCGTTTTTCTTATTTATTGAAAAGAAAAGTTGGGTGAAATTCAGTAGTTTACAATTTAGTACATTAGAAAAATGGGTAATATAGTCTAATTGTCCTGTGAGGATAAAATAATAAATTTTAATTTTTTAGGCCCATTGTAATGTTTGTAATATTTTCTTAACAAAAATGCGCTAAACTTTCCCGTTTTATAGTGCTATACTCTAGCGTGTATTTAAAATTTTCTAAAAATGGAGGGAACAATATGAAACACCAAAAAGTATTTAATATTGCAATCGCCTCAGCCGTAGCTGCCAGTGGAATCGTTGCAGTAGCTCCAACAAAGTCAGAAGCAGCAATAGTGTTCAAGGATGTAAAAAGTACAAACAGCCATGCAGAAGCTATCCATCAATTAGCTGAACGCGGAATCGTAAAAGGGTATTCTGATGGTACTTTCAGATGGGCGAACGCTTTAACGAGAGGACAGGCAGCAAAAATTATTGCGAACATACTAGAATTGGATACAGAAAACATTACTGATCCAGGATTTACCGATGTAAAAAAAACAGATGAATACTACGGAGCTATCGCTGCATTGAAGGCTGAAGGAATTATTTCAGGACTTCCAGATGGTTCATATGGACAGCACTCTCCTATTACACGCGGTCAAATTGCAAAGATTATTGTAGAAGCTTTTAAGCTGACGGGGTCAAAGGAAACACCGTTTAAAGATGTTACAGGAGCAGGAAGCTTTATCGATTATATTGAAACACTTTACGCTAATGGTGTAACGACGGGAACAACGGCAGATACATACAGCCCGTTTACCTCGGTGAAGCGCGGCCAGTTTGCCTCATTCGTTATTCGCGCGGAAGAAGCAGCTAAAAATACAGATGGAGAAAATCCAGATACAGGAGTAGATCCGGATGTTGGTACTAACCCAGATCCAGATACAGGAGGCGGTACACCGACTCCGGATCCAGGACCAGGTGGAGGCGGCACACCAGCTCCAAATCCAGGACCGGGTGATGGAGGTACACCTACTAATCCCCCAAATCCTGATCAAGAACAAATCGAAGAAGCTCTGGATGTCGCAATCGAAAATTTACTGGAAAGTTACGGAGAACAAGCAGCGAGTGTGGCAACCTTTGAACTAGAAGACAACACAATCCGTGTTTCATTCAATTCAGATGATTTAGAGACAACGGAAATTCGTGCCATTTTAAGGGAAGCTCAGGATGGAATTACTTTTGGCGAATTATTGGAAGGACTGCCGATTCCGGCTGCAACTCTGCTATTCGACAATCTTGAAACAATTACAGTAACAGCAGGCGATCATTCACAAGAATTTGCACGCGGCGATTACTTTGATGATGCAACTTTGGACATTAATCGTACAGCAGTCATTGAAAATACAGACCGTTTCATCGATGAAGCGCATCGTGTAAATGGAACAGCAGCGACTGTGGCAGATCTTCGAGAAATCTATGATAACAATATTACGATTACAGTTGCCGGTGTAACGTATACACTTGACATCGAGTAAGGATGTACCTCCCTAAAGCAGAGATGCTTTAGGGGATTTCCTTTCGAGTGTTTCACCTTAAACGACAGGAAGAAGGCGAAATTAACAGATATGAAAATACTCAAATGGTTTTTACTATCTCTTGGTGTTGTTGTTTTACTCGGTGGCGGCTACATTCTCTATGAATTTAAATTCAAGACCTATGATGTAGCAGATGCAGAAGTGGATCAAATAGTAGAAGAAGGGTATGAAATTGAATTACCCGATGGAACGACTATGAAAGTTGCGAGTGACGGGACAATTATAGAAGAAAAGAACGAAGCAAATGCTGGGGAAGCAGAGCAGTCAGAGGGAAAGCCAAATAAAGAAGTACCTACGGCTCATGCTGCTTCACAAGAACCAGCAGCAGGCTCGGTAAGTGCGGCCCCACAGCCTGAAAAAACACAGGCTGATAAAGCTGTAAAAGAAGAAGCACCTGTTAAGGAGGAACCGGCATCTGCTAAACCGGCAAATCCGCAGCCAAGTACTCCTCCAGCTGCCAAACCTAAACCGGTAACGGCTGAATCCATCAAGGAAAAGTATAGAGGGACACTTGTTTCACTCCAGCAGCAGGCAGAGACACGGGTGGACAATCTAGTTGAGGCTGCGAAAAAAGAATATGCTCAAAAAAAGGCTGACGGCGAAAAGATTAGTGCTGGATACTTCTACACGAAATATATGGGATCTTCCGGCTCGCTAGAATCCTCAACTGATGCAGCTTTTGAAGGCTTAATGAAAGCATTGGAAGCCGAACTTGCGGCTAATGGATTTAATAAATCAGAGGCGCAAAGCTTCCGTGATGAATATAACCAGACAAAAGAAGAGATGCGTTCCAGCCTTATGAAAAGAGCGTTAGCGGAAATGAGATAGGTAATAGGGCTTAATATACTACTGCGTTACTACCGGCTGCTAATGTGAAAATAAGCAGGGAAGGGAATCCTCCCTGTTTCTCCTGTTAGTTAGCTGTACTTCCAACGAGGTGCTATCCCGTTGTGGATGTGTAAGGTGGAAATTGACTGGTAGAAACGGAAAGCAATGATTCACAGAGAGAAAGATTGCGAAAGTGAAATAGCCAATAGGGGGTGACCGGAATAGGTGGGAGAACTTGCCTCAGTGTTCGACAACATTTTCACAGGTAAAGGGGCTAAAAAATGTCCAAAAAAAGTCTATTGGTAATCAGTCAAAATTTTTATCCCGAAATCGGTAGCGCAGGCAACCGGATTAAAAATATTTATCAGCTTTTAAATGAAGAGTATGAAGTCCATGTATTGACCACGGAGGCTTCTTATCCGAACAAAAAATTATATTCAGAAGAGCAATTTTGGCATGACCGGGAACTCAATGAGGATGAACAGATTTACAGAGTGAAAGTGGCGAACCGGAAATATACGAGGAACATGTTCAATCGGCTGCTTTATTATTTAGAGATGATGTGCCGGATGATTTGGATGATTTTGTTTTCGAAAAGCATATATGACGCAGTATTTGTGACAAGTCCTCCGATTTTCCTTGGAGTAGTAGGTATCTTGGCCAAATTCCGGTTTAAGGCAAAATTGATTTTGGATGTTCGGGATTTATGGCCGGATTCTTTAAGAGGTGTAGGTGTTTTTAATTACAAATGGATTATTTCGTTATTTAGAATGATGGAAAAGTCCATGTACAACAGAGCGGATTCCATCGTCATCAACAGCCAAGGCTTCTACAGTCATATTGCGGCCAATTTAAAAAAGGACAAGCCTATTTACTTTGTACCTAATTCCATTCGAAAAGAAGAGCTAGTCTTTAAAGAGCAGCGTAAAGGAGAATTCTCAGCTGTATATTCAGGAAATATCGGGCTCGCTCAGGACATTGAATTTCTCAAACAACTCTCACAAGCTCTCTATAAAAAGGAAATTCGTTTGAATGTAGTAGGGTTTGGGCTGAAAAAAGGAGAATTTCAGCAATTCGTCAAGGAACATAAACTTCATAATGTTCATTTCATCCGTGCAATGACGAGAAAAGAATGCCTGAATTTGATTAAGCAAAATAATGTTGGAGTTCTTTGCCTGAAGGATGAGGAAGTTTTTGATACAGTCCTGCCTGGTAAGCTGATAGACTATATCGCTTGTGGACTGCCGATTGCAGCAGGTGCTTCAGGGCATATTAAGGCATTGATTGAGGAAAAGGGAATTGGTTACGTTTCGGAATCACGAAATGTAGAGGAAATTGTTCAATTTATTGTCCACCTTAAAAATCATCAACATGTGGCAGAGGCTATCGCCCTAAACAACCAAAAAGTCATTCACCGGGATTTCCTGTGGGAGTCGAATATACGCACACTGATGGATGCAATTGAGGATGAAAAAGCAGTGCAGAAAGTCTGCAAGCTGGAACCTAAAAAAGAAATGATAAATATTGATAGTAAGGTTAATTAAAATGGAAAAGAAAATTTGTATGTTCGTGTGGAATCACTTTACCAATGATGCGCGCGTGATGCGTGAATGTACCGCCTTATCTGAAGAAGGATATCACGTAGACCTGATATGTATCCATGATCCAAATAATAAATCAATGCCTTTTGAGGAAAGAATTAATGAACGTTTTACGGTTTCGAGAGTACGTCGTTACCCTCATCTCCTGATATGGATGCAGGGAGCTATCCGTACCTTAAAGCAAAATAAATGGCTGGCTGTGCTGCTGCTCGCTGGCTGGTTGGCTTGTGTATGGTTGTGGCCGGTGCTAACAATTGCTCTCTCGCTTATCAGTTTTGCCTTACTCAAAACGAAACTGAAAAAAATCGTCATCAATCTTTGTATCCTCATTCGGATGATTAGAAGGGGGATACAAAAAAAGTACGATATTTATCATGCCAATGATTTAAATACGCTTCCGCAAGGCATTGCATGTGCAAAACTCAGGTTTAGCCAAAAAAAGCTCGTATATGATTCCCATGAAGTACAAACGAGCCGGACAGGCTATGGCCGAATGCATGCGCAGTTAGAAAAGTATTTTATTAAAAAGGCAGATGCGATGATTGTTGAAAATCATACAAGGGCTAAATACAACGAGGAGTTATACGGCTTTTACCCGAATGTCGTTCATAATTATCCGTTTAAGGCCGTAATTGAGACTAAAAACATAGTAAATTTACATGAATTGTTAGGTTTGAGGAACGAAGAAAAAATTCTCCTTTACCAAGGAGGTATTCAAACGGGCCGTGGTTTAGACAAATTGATTGAAGCTGTCCCATTGATCAAGGAAGGAATTGTTGTACTGATCGGAGATGGAAAGATAAAGGGAGAGCTCATGCACAAAGTAAGAGAAATGCGGCTCGAGGAACGAGTAAAGTTTCTGCCGAAAGTCCCGCTGCGAGATCTGCCCTCCTATACAGCAAATGCTTATGTAGGGTTCCAGATTTTGAACAATGTGTGCTTCAACCATTATTCTGCATCGTCCAACAAGCTGTTTGAATATATGATGGCGGGGGTTCCAGTAGTTGCCTGCAGCTTTCCAGAAATCAAAAAGGTCGTAGAAGGGGAGGAAATCGGTCTCTGTATTGATTCCCACAATCCGGCCGAAATTGCCTGGGCAGTAAATGAGCTGGCGCAAAACCGTGAGAAAAGGGATACCTTTAGCAGAAACGCTATACTCGCAAGACAAAAGTACAATTGGGATCTAGAAAAGGAAATATTGATTGGACTTTATGACAAGTTAGAGGAGGCAAACAGTAATGTATCAGTTAACAATTGATAAACAAACCTATAAAGGCAGCGAACAAAAAACGCTCGTTAAATATATTTTCAGTGACATGGATATACAATCACATACGGAAAATGCCAGTATGGATGAGTTAATCTACTTATTCAAAATCGGCAATCGAAGTGTTATCCATAATTTTGAGTGCAGCGAACAAATTTCCATTCCTTTCATCTCCAATAGTTTTACGATTCAAAGCATTATCGAAGAGAAAAACCTGCAAGAGCCGGATGTGTTTTTTCTTTATATTAATAATAGAAAAAACTTAATGAAAATCGTAAATAAATTAATTCCCTTCCAAAAGCCAATCATCACACCATCGGCAAGTGATGACCTGTTGAATGTTTTCCGTACTAATAATTTTAATGAGTACAGCGAAGGGCTGCTTGATGAAACATTATATTTCCCTTCCTTTTATTCTGAAGCGGATCAAGAAGAGGTATTTTTGAAATTGGGCGCTGCTAGTCCAGCACAGAGACAGGAAGAGTTACCTTCTCAAAAGCTCGAATCCAAAGTAATTGAGCTGGAGGTATTGAAGGAAATTTCCACACTTCATCGTGAACTTGATTCATTAAAAGGTGAGTTTGCTAAAAAGACAAGTGATACAAATATGCTTATTCAGTCTATCCCAGAACAGATTGAATCCTTACAGAAGGAAAAAGTGAATTTGACACAGCAAATGAAGGAATTACAGGAACAGTTAAAAAAGAAAGCAGAGATAGAGAAAGCGCTCAAGCAGCAAAATAAAGAGCTTGAGACGAAATATTTAGCAGCTGCTGCACACCATACAGAGCTGCAGGCACAAGTTGAACAACAAATTGTTGATAAGCTGCGCATTGTGGATGAAATGGATATCTATATAAACGAGACAACTTTGCTTGTGAACGAGAATCGTTACTTCAAGAGTAAATATGAAGAAATGAGCGGGAAGTTCAACGATCTTCAAGAGCGGTACCTGGTATTAGAAGGAAGATATGAGGCGTTAAAAAATTCAAAGCTAGGCAAGCTGACATTGAAATACTGGGGACTTAAAAACAAAAGGAGATAATAGTGATGCAATTAATTGAAGACAAAAAACATGAATTTCAAGAGCTGAGAAAGAAATTGGTCGAGCAGCTATACACTATTAATCCAAGCTTTGACGGGTGTAAACTATCAAGCGTACTGGATCTCCAATTTTCTGCGGATAAATTCAGCAGAAATGAGCACGTACAAGTTACAAATGAAGAAAATGGTATTGCTATTAAATGCAATTATGAAGAGAAAGCATTCGGCTACTCCTACTTCGTTGATCTGGACATGCTGGATCAAATCAAAAATGTTTTGAAAGAGCATGAGGAAGTAGCCATCAAATTTAAAATGTACCAAGAAGAGCAGACAAATACGGAAGTCCATCTCATCCTTTTATATGAAGATGGAGACCGGAAGAGCTACCGCTTATTGGGTGATAATTTCAATTACCTGAAAGCGACAAATAAGGAGAAATTGACCGGTATTAAGTTTGGGGTTCGTACGACTGGAAAAGGCTATGTCTATATCCAAAATCCGTTCCTGTATACGGTCAGCCGTGATTCAAATAGTAATAAGGTGAAGAGAATCGACAAAGAAATTAAACAGTTCAATGTCATTTTTATCGGAGATGAATTTACAACGAGAAGCTTTGAACCAGAATTTAATCTGATCAAAGTGCAGCCGTACAAATGGAAGGGCGAGCTGAATGCTAACAACATCGACCTGTTCTTCTGTGAATCTGCATGGGTCGGCAATGATGGCCATTGGAAGAACATGGTTGGCACAAAAGGACCACGGAATAACTCGCATTTATTAGAGCTGGTGAGATGGTGTAAAAATAATGATATCCCTACGGTTTTTTGGAATAAAGAAGATCCGTTCCATTATGACGTATTCATCGAAACGGCAAAGCATTTTGATTACGTATTTACGACGGATTCCACATCCATCGAGCACTATCAAAAAGACGGCTGTGGAAATGTAGATGTATTTCCGTTCGCGGCACAGCCGAAATTTCATAACCCAATTGAAAAATACGACCGGAAGGAAAAGGTCGTATTTGCCGGAGCGTATTATGGAGACAAATTCCCTGAGCGTACAGAAGTTATGAATAATATGATTGAAATTTCCGGTAAATACGGGTTGGAAATCTTCGACCGAAATTACAATAATCCTGCGTCACCGAACCAGTTCCCTGAGCGCTTCAAGGATTATATCGTTGGCACACTGCGCGGGGATGAAATTGACTACGCATATAAAGGCTATAAAATTGCCCTGAATGTTAATAGTATTGTAGATTCACCAACGATGTTCGCAAGACGTGTATTTGAAATACTGGCATCTAATACACCGGTTGTCAGCTCGAAATCACTCGGTATTGAAACTATGTTTGGTGATCTCGTTGTCGCATCGAATGATTTCGATCAGCTTCAGACACGCATTTCAAACTATTTTGAGGACCGTGAGTATTACGAGAAATCAAGGTTGCTTGGCTTACGCAAAGTGTTGCAGGAACATACGTATGAAGAACGAATCGTACAGATGCTGGATTTCATGAAGATTGAATACAAGCAGGCTGAAGCAGATATAGCGGTAATAGGTATCGTGAGGTCAAGAGACGATTATGAAAGCTTGATGGCACAGTATGGGCGACAAATGTACGCCCATAAGAAATGCATTATCCTCCTTGACATCTTCCCGGGCTATTTGGAAATTTTCAATACACATAATCAAGGAAACATCAGCACATTCCTGCTGGATTATATGCATCATTACAATTCAATCGAGCAAATGGTCGGGGCAAAATATATCGCCTTCTTTAACCCAGTACATTATTACGGAGAAAATTACCTGACGGATTTAATGCTGGCGACAAAGTATGTACCAGACGCTCATGTGATGAAGGCCGGCGGTGAGCAGTATAGATTCTCTACTTGCGGCTACCTCGATAAAGGGATTCTGAAGGTAGAACAACTCTTTACGAAAAATCCGAATGAGTTAATGGAGTGCTTGTCTCAGGATTGTGAAATCAGTAAATGGTTTACAAACGGCTCTCAATTTTTCAACATCGATGGTTTTAACTTCATTGAAAACTATCACGGTGTAAAAGAGATTGAGGCGGAAATTCAATATAAGATGGTATAGGTGAATTATGAGAAAAATAGCTTTTATAGGACATGACTTGAAGTTTATCAATCATATTATCGACTATTTCGATGCGCATTCGGAGTATGAGGTGAAGAAGGACGAATGGCAGGGCCATGAAGCACATAGTGAAGCAAGAAGCCTGGAGATTGTAGAGTGGGCAGATATCCTGTTCTGTGAATGGGGGCTTGGTAATGTTATTTGGTACCAGGAAAGAAAAAAAGAGCATCAGAAACTCATCGTGCGTCTTCACCGTTTTGAAATGGATACGAAGTATGTGAAAATGTTCGACTACACAAAAATTGATATGTGTATCGCGATTTCTCCTTATATATTTGAAGAGTTTTATAGAGTGGCTAAAGTGCCAAGGGAAAAAATGAAAGTTATTTTCAATGCTGTAGATACGGAACGTTTCAATAAACCGAAAAAGGCGAAGGCAGGTTTCCACCTGGGCATCATTGGCTACGTACCGAAGCTAAAACGCCTGGACCGGGCAATCGATATTTTTGAAAAGCTCTACGCAAAGGATCCCCGCTATAAGCTGTTTATCAAGGGCAAGCACCCGAAGGATTTCGGCTGGGTATGGGATAATACCGAGCAGCGCGAGTATTATGAAGCAATCTTTAAGCGTATCGATAAGTCGAATTATAAAAAGAATGTAGTATTTGAAGGCTGGGGGGATGTAGCAGAATGGCTGCAAAACATCGGCTATGTTCTTTCAGTCAGTGATTACGAAAGCTTCCATATGGCCCCGATAGAAGGGATGGCTTCAGGGGCCTTACCAGTAGTACTAAGAAGGGAAGGAGTAAATACGATCTTCCCGCAGCAGTTTATTGTTGAAACCCATGATGAAGCAGTAGAGTCAATCTTGCAAACCCAATTAGCCGATGTAGATATGCTGAAAGACTTTGTTTCCTCAAATTATGGTCTAGAGGTCGTCTGCAGGGAAATAGAAGAAGTACTGAACGATCAAAATCCGAATAAGACAGCGGGTGAAATACATGAAAGCATTACTTAAAAACGAACAAATATTTAATGGCAAACAGAAAGTTAAATATTTATTTATCCCTTCCAGGAAGAAAACCGAGCATTTGGTTGTCATGTTTTCCGGCTTTAATCCAATCGGGACACCGCCAGCCTATAATTATATCCGCACATTACAGCATACGGATGTAAATAAGCTGTATATTCTTGATGACTACGGCAGCAGAGGCTGTTACTATCTCGGGGAAAACAGAGTATTCGATGTAGAGGAATCGGTTTATGTATTAATCCGGCAGATCGCTTCGGACAACAGTATAAAGGATGAAAATATTATCTGCTGTGGTTCAAGTAAGGGAGGATATGCCGCCTTGTATTATTCCATCAAATACGAATTCGGGCATGCAATTGTGGCAGCGCCGCAGACGTATCTTGGGCGGTATTTATATAATGTCGGGGAATATCCGACGTTAGAGTACATAGCAGGAGGTGTATCGCAGGAAGACGTGGCGTTTTGTAATGATCTTTTATTCGACCTTGTGAGAAAAGCAAGAAAGGTGCCGCAAATGATGATCCATGTTGGTCGCGGGGATCATCATTACAAAGGACATGTCCTGCCCTTTATTGAACACTTGGAACAGCGCGGCTTCTCATGTGAGCTGGATGTCGGTGAGTTTGCAAACCACGGAGAGGTAAGCTTTTATCAAAAATTACTTGTTTCAAAAATGAAGGAAATCGTTCCATTTTTGGAGGATCCACTGGAAATTACGTCATTTATAGTAGAGCAGGATCATCATGAATTCCTACTCAGCACACAAAGCAATCGAGAAGTCCAATATGCCTGGTATATTTTCAAGGATAAGGAAAAGGTGAAAACCTTCCCGTATACAGATAGCGGTACACTGCGTTTTATAGCAGTTGAATCCGGTTGTTACCATTTCGTATCGTTTGTTAAAGACACGGATAATCGAATTGTGTATCGAAAGTCCAGTGAATACAAAGTTGAAATCGCCTCTGGGCAATTCCAGGGGATCGATGGCTGAATTGAAAAAAGGCAAGAAGGGTGTGAAGAGATGACTACTTTAACTATATTAGGCGGATGTACAACAAGAGATGTATTGGAATGTGCCCCGAATAACTTTGAACTGAGCGAATACTTCGCCCGCACCTCCATCATTAGTACGATGTCAACAGCCGCCGACATTGATCATTCCTTGATCGATTTGTCATCAAGCTTCCAAAAAAGATGTGTGATGCGGGACATCTCCAAAACTTTTTTCAGTGAGCTTGAAAAGAAGAGGGGCCAATATATAGTAATTGATTTCATTTCGGAGCGGCTGAATTTAGTGAAGGTTGGAGACTCCTACATCACTCGTTCCAATGAACTGGTGAAATCGAAGGTGCTTGATAAACTGAAGGACTGCCAGATTGTCAAAAAGCTGGATGATAGCATGCAAAAGTTATGGAAAGAAAATGCGCTGCAGTTCTTCCAGAAACTAAAAGGTTACTTTGGGAACCACATTATTATCCACAAAACGAAATGGAGACATCATTATCTCGATACAGATGGGGCTGTTCAGGCATTTCCAAATGTAGAAGAAATCGAGCTTCGAAATGAAGAACTGGATAACTATTATAGATTCGTCGAGAAACATTTCCCAGAGTTCATTTTTATTGATATGACGGACAATCGTTATTATGCAAGTGCATCTCATAAGTGGGGGTTAGCCCCTTATCATTTCGAGGATCACTATTATCATAGACTTCTGCAAAAACTCGCTGAAATAACGGATACATGGGCTTCTTCAATCTATGAAAAAACAATCAATGGAAGGAAGCTGCAGCTATTCTTCAACACGGTGATTCGGCCAGAAGGAAATCGAGTACCGACATTGAATGGCAGTATTTTTACCGGGGAACATGGAACAGACATAGGAGACTGCGACTATTTTGAGGGTATACCAAAATTTAAGGAAACGAATAAGGTTTTACAGCGCCTTTTCGCTCTATTAAATGAAGCTGTTCAATCTGGCAAAACAGAAAACTTTCAAGAGATCGATACGAATCTAGCAGAGCTGCTAGGTAAAATAGAAGATGAAACAGAAGAGGATCTTTTCAGAAATTCTTCCTATTTAATGGGGATGCTTATCACCTTGCTCGTACGCTATGATTTTCTAACAGGGAGCCGCCAACACAGAGAAGTAATACGGCAATTAGCTGAAATGCTCTGCACACAAAAGCGGCCTCTTCCTAATCGGGAAGATAAACAGCTGTATACAACACTTTACTATCAAGAGCCGCTGTTTGATCTGCCGTCGAATGTCATGGCAGTATTTGCTCTGCAGGATGTCTGGCAATATACGAAAGATGCACGATACGCCTCGTTGTACAATGAAGGAAAAGAACAGATGGTAAAGGTCTTGCCCCTTTATGAGTTGGGTGGGATGACAGCTGAAAATCTCCACCATATATTGAATGACGGCAGCCTGCCTGAATACAGTGCCGGTTTCCATTTATTGAATGCTGAGTATTTATCACTTCTGTGTTCTATTGAAGAGGATGAGCGCTTAAAAGAGGTGGCAGAAAGGTGGCTGTCCTACGTAGAAGGGGCTGAGGCCTACCCAGACTTTCAAGACACAAGCTTTCGCCTGATGACAGGCCCGGAAGATATGACAGAGCAATCATCCATACAGTTGAACGGCTCATCTGCCCGGTTTGAAATAAGCTGCAAGGATGGTTGGATGACCTCTGCCCGCATTACTCGTAAGGGTCAGCCTGATCAGGTAGTGCTTGATACATTTGAAAAGAGTTTTTCTTTTGTCTTTAACAAGACGGAGTATATACTGACGATTCAATTGAGGGATCGATTTAATAACCGGTTTGAAAAATCATATGAACTCATTAGCGGAGAGTTGGAAGAAGAGAGATTTATGAACCTGCTGAAAAATCTAGAGGATAATACGTCCGTTTCGCTTAACGAGGACAAGCTGGATATACAGGTCAATAGACCATTGCAGGATGCGTCGTACGCGTACTATGTCATCATTAACGATCAGGTAATTCATAAAGAATGGTATAGCAGGAATACCCATTTCCAGTTCCCAGTGACCCAACGTGAAGAAGTAGAAACGGCAAAATGCGTTGTCTTTGTAAAAAAAGGTGCGCTCAAAAAAAATTACACATTAACTGTAAATGTATAGGAGAGATTTCGCAATGAAACTATGTACAATCGGACTAGGATATATTGGACTACCAACTTCCATCATGTTTGCAAAACACGGGGTGGAAGTAGTAGGAGTCGACATTAAGCAATCGGTGATTGATTCATTGAACAGCGGTCGGATTCATATCGAGGAGCCAGGTTTGCAGAATGCTTTAGAAGAAGTGATTGCGAGCAATAAATTTAAGGCATCAATGGAACCAGAAAAGGCAGATGCGTTCATCATTTCTGTCCCGACTCCAAATAATGACGACCAATATAAATCATGCGACCTCACATACGTATTAGATGGGATAAAGCGAGTGCTGCCGCTAGTAGAGAAAGGCAATGTCATTATTGTGGAGTCCACAATCGGTCCACGCAGTATGGATGACTTTGTTAAGCCGCTTGTGGAAGAAGCAGGCTTTATTGCAGGGGAGGATATTTACCTCGTTCACTGTCCTGAGCGTGTATTGCCAGGTCAAATCCTGCATGAACTAATCTACAACAACCGTATCGTCGGCGGTATTACTCCTGCTTGTACAGAGGCGGGTGTTCGTGTGTACGGGACGTTTGTTAAGGGTGAAATCATTCGAACAAATGCAAAGACAGCAGAGATGTCCAAGCTTATGGAAAATACATTCCGTGATGTAAATATTGCCCTGGCAAATGAACTGGCAAAAGTATGTAACGAACTGGAAATTAATGCACTGGAAGTTATTGAGATGGCTAATAAGCATCCGCGTGTAAACTTGCATACCCCAGGTCCGGGTGTCGGCGGACACTGTCTTGCAGTGGATCCATACTTCATTGTGGCAAAAGCACCGGAAACGGCGAAATTGATTAATCTGTCCCGTGAGATCAATGTATCGATGCCCGAATATGTTGTACAAAAGGTGAACGAGCTAATGGAAATCCGCGATGGGAAAATAGTGACAGTATTTGGTTTGACATACAAAGGAAACGTGGATGATATTCGTGAAAGTCCAGCTATGGATATTTATAACTTGTTAAGAGCTGAAGGAAAGCTCGATGTGCGGGCATATGATCCACACGTCAACCAGTCATGGGTCGAGCGGGACTTGACTACAGCAGTCGCTAATTCGGATCTGGTGCTGATCCTGGCAGACCATAATGAATTCAAACAATTTACAAACATCGACCTGGCAGGGATGAAGGACAAGCTGATTTTCGATACAAAAAATATTGTACATTCCGTAGAAGAAGGTATTGAATATTACAACTATGGGAATCTATTCGAGGCGATGAAAAAGGAACCAGTAATGCAATGATTGCCTTATCTACAGTCTTAAAGGAGCAAGTTAGTCACTTCAGCCTGATTTTCCGGGTAAGTGCAAATGATATTAAAAGCCGCTACCAGTCTCATTATTTAGGGGGGCTGTGGCAGTTTTTAAATCCTATATTGCAAATCAGCGTCTATTGGTTTGTGTTCGGACTGGGAATCAGGGGAGGGTCTCCAGTGGGGGACGTCCCTTTTTTCCTTTGGCTGATCACGGGTCTGATTCCTTGGTTGTACATAGCACCCGTATTGAATCAAGGGACAAAAAGTATATCAAGTAAAATCAATATGGTTTCCAAAATGAAATTTCCGGTCAGTATACTGCCAACGATCGCCATGCTCAATAATGTTGTTCCTTTCGTCGTCATGATGATAATCGGCATCATATTGGTGGTCGTCAACGGTGCATTTTCAGGCATTTATATAGTACAGCTTCCTTATTATTTGCTATGTATGGCGGTACTTGTTTACGGTGTAACGCTGCTGACTGCAACATTATCCATTGTTGCACGAGATATTCAGCTTCTTGTACAGTCGGTTGTTAGGTTCATGATGTTCCTTCTGCCGATTTTATGGAATATGGGGAATTTAAATGCAGTCCTTATTGTCGTCCTGAAACTAAATCCTTTCTTCTACATTATTGAAGGGGTAAGAGCATCGATCATAGGCGATACATGGTTTTTTGAGGATATGACCTATACAGTTTATTTTTGGAGTATAGCATTATTGATCCTTGTTATAGCCAGCAGTTTGCATGTGAAATTCAGAAATCACTTTGTTGATTTGATGTAGGAGGTTTCGAATTGGAGCCGAAAGTAATTTTTAAAGATGTAAGTAAATCATATAAAATCTATAATAAGCAGTCTGATAAGCTAAAAGAGTTGTTTTTGTTCAATGGGAAGAAGGCTAAGCAGTTCCATGCACTTCGTCATATTTCCTTTGAAGTGTATGAAGGAGAAGTAGTAGGCGTTGTAGGGTTGAACGGAGCGGGGAAATCTACCCTATCCAATTTGATTGCCCAAATTATCCCTCCCTCAACAGGAGAGGTGATCATTAATGGGGAGCCTTCTCTTATTGCTATTGCAGTCGGACTAAATAATCAACTAAGCGGAATCGATAATATTAAAATGAAATGTCTTATGCACGGGCTCAGTCACCTGGAAATCCGCCAACTGATGCCTGACATCATTGAGTTTGCAGACATTGGCGACTTCATCCATCAGCCGGTAAAAAATTATTCGAGCGGAATGAAGTCAAGGCTTGGGTTCGCCATCTCGATCCATACAAATCCGGATATCCTGATAGTTGATGAAGCGTTATCCGTCGGGGATAAAACGTTTTACCGGAAGTGTATTGATAAGATGAATGAGTTCAAGGAGAAAGGAAAAACGATCTTCTTCATCAGTCATTCTGAAAGTCAGGTCAGAAACTTCTGCGATAAGGTATTGTGGCTTGAACATGGTGAGGCGAGGCTATTTGGTGAAGCGGCATCAGTGCTCGATGAATATTCATGTTATGTGAAGGAGTTCAATTCGCTGCCGACTAAGGAGAAGAAGCAGTTCAAGGAGGAAGGCCTGAAGCGGCAATATGAGCCGTTCGTGCAAAAGGAGCCAAACCGAAAACCAGAAGGCGGAGGCTGGAAAAAAGCGGTTGAATATACAATTGCATTCGCTTTGTATGTAACAGCACTTATCTCCGCTTTTCTGATGTTGTGGAACGTTTAATGCTGATTCCTAGGGGAAGGGCAGCCGATTTTTTTCGTGAAAGCATGTCTATTTCGTTTTTCCACCGCATACATTATGCTATCGGACAACAAATTTGTTAGCCGTATATAAAGCTAATTGGGGAGGAATAGTTGTGGATTCATTAAAAGTATCGTCTCGCTCTAATCCAAATTCGGTTGCAGGTGCATTAGTTGCTGTTATTCGGGAGCAAGGGTATGTCGAGATGCAGGCAGTCGGGGCAGGGGCATTAAACCAAGCAGTAAAAGCAGTGGCAATAGCACGCGGATTTGTCGCACCAAGTGGAACGGATTTAATTTGTGCTCCGGCATTTGCGGATATTACTATCGCAGGCGAGGACCGCACGGCATTAAAATTGGTTGTTGAAAAACGAAGTCGATAAAAATTTAAATGTATGCTGGCTGCTTCGGCGGCCGGCTTTTTTTATTTGGCAAATAAATTAGTAGACGAGCTGTCAGCCATAACAAACTTTTGCTAACCTCTTTGGTATTTCCTTTTTATATGTTGCTGCTATAACTAGTAGGGAAAATTATATTCTATTACATACTGAACCCTCGTTTTTCACACAATGGAAGCCATTCGCTCAATCCTCCTACTTAGGACTGAAATTTTTGTAGAAACGGATATTTTCAATAGTACAGGCAACCCGTTCATGTTAAACTGATGAAGGAAATTCATATATAAATTGTTTTTTAAGGAGATGTTGAAATGTTACATCAGCTTTCATGGAAAGTCGGTGGGCAGCAAGGTGAAGGGATTGAGTCAACGGGTGAAATCTTTGCAACGGCCATGAACCGTTTAGGATATCATTTATACGGCTATCGTCATTTCTCTTCTCGTATCAAAGGTGGCCATACGAATAACAAAATTACTGTACGTCCGGAAGAAGTACGCTTTATTGCGGATGATTTAGATATTTTAGTAGCATTTGATCAAGAAACAATCGATGTGAACTATAAGGAATTAACGGAAAACGGGATCATTTTGGCGGATGCGAAGTTTGATCCGAAAAACCCGGAAGACTGCAAGGCATCGCTTTATGCGGTTCCATTTACGGAGATTGCAGCCGAGCTTGGAACATCATTGATGAAAAACATGGTAGCGATTGGTGCAACTGCTGCATTGATGAACTTGAGTGAAGCCGTGTTCCAAAATGTTGTAACGGATATCTTCGGCCGTAAAGGAGAAGAAGTTGTTGCAAAAAACATGCAGGCAATCGAGCGTGGCCGTATTGCTATTACGGAGCAGGTCGGTGAGCGTGCAGGTTCATGGGAGCTTGCACCAGCAGATGGCAAGCGCCGCATGTTCATGATCGGTAATGATGCAGTGGCATTAGGTGCACTTGCAGCAGGTGTCCGCTTCATGGCAGCTTATCCAATCACACCAGCATCAGAAATTATGGAATACATGATTAAAAAGCTGCCGCTTGTTGGCGGTGCAGTTATCCAAACAGAGGATGAAATCGCAGCAGCAACAATGGCGATTGGTTCAAACTATGGCGGTGTTCGTGCCTTTACAGCATCAGCTGGTCCGGGTCTGTCACTTATGATGGAAGCAATCGGCCTATCAGGGATGACAGAGCAGCCGCTTGTTGTTATCGATACACAGCGCGGCGGTCCGTCAACAGGTCTGCCAACGAAGCAGGAGCAGTCAGATTTAATGGCGATGGTATACGGAACACATGGTGAAATTCCAAAGGTGATTATCGCGCCATCGACAATGGAAGAAGCGTTTTATGATACGATCCAGGCATTCAATATTGCTGAAGAGCTGCAACTGCCGGTTATTTTATTGACAGACTTACAATTATCGCTTGGTAAGCAATCTGTGGATCCATTTGATTACAGCAAAATTGAAGTTCGCCGTGGTAAACTAGTCATTCCGGAAGATGCGGAGTCTAAAGAATACTTCAAACGCTATGAAAACACAGAAGACGGCATTTCGCCTCGTGTCCTGCCAGGCAAGCTTGGCGGTATCCACCACGTAACAGGGGTTGAGCATGACGAACAAGGGAAACCGTCTGAGGCGACAGGAAATCGCCGTACACAAATGGATAAGCGTTTCCGCAAGCTGGAGCACCTTCGCTTTGACAATCCAGTGCATGTAAACGCACCGCATGATGAAGCAGATGTACTGCTTGTAGGATTCAACTCAACTCGTGGAGCACTTGAAGAAGTGCAGGATGCATTGAATGCAGAAGGTATTAAAACAAATCACGCGCAAATCCGCCTGATCTCTCCATTCCCAGCGGAGGAAATGAGCGCGTTAGTAAATAAAGCGAAAAAGGTCATCGTTGTGGAAAATAACGCAACAGGCCAATTAGCAAACATCATGAAAATGTCTATCGGCGGCCACGGTAAAATCCGCAACGTATTAAAATATGACGGGACACCATTCTTGCCGCGTGAATTAACAAATCTAGTGAAGGAGGAAATCTAATAATGGCTACATTCAAAGATTTCCGTAACAGTGTAAAACCGAACTGGTGCCCTGGATGCGGGGACTTCTCCGTACAGGCAGCAATCCAGCGTGCAGCAGCCAATGTCGGTTACGAACCACATGAACTGGCAGTGATCTCAGGAATCGGCTGTTCGGGACGTATCTCCGGTTATATTAACTCTTACGGCTTCCATGGCATCCATGGCCGTGCATTGCCAATTGCCCAAGGGTTAAAAATGGCTAACCGTGATTTAAAAGTTATTGCTTCCGGCGGTGACGGCGACGGCTTTGCGATTGGGATGGGACATACTATCCATGCAATCCGCCGCAATATCGATATTACGTATGTGGTCATGGATAACCAAATTTACGGACTGACAAAAGGGCAAACATCTCCACGTTCTGCTGCTGGTTTCATTACGAAATCAACACCAGGCGGGGCAATTGAGCCATCATTAAAACCATTGGAAGTCGCACTTACTGCAGGCGCTACATTTGTAGCACAAGGCTTCTCTACTGATATTAAAGAGTTAACGGCAATGATCGAAGCTGGTCTTAACCATAAAGGCTTCTCATTCATTAACGTATTCTCACCATGTGTGACGTACAATAAGGTAAACACATACGACTGGTTCAAGGAAAACTTGACGAAGCTTGCTGATATTGAAGGGTATGACAACACAAACCGTGAACTTGCAATGCAAACAGTGATGCAGAACGAAGGGTTAGTGACAGGAATCGTTTATCACGACCAAGAAACAAAGTCATATCAAGAAAAAGTGGAAGGCTACTCCGAGCTTCCGCTAACAGATATTGATATCTCATTAAGCGAAGACCAATTCGATACACTAGTGAAAGAATTTATGTAATCAAGGCTCTGATTTATAGAGACTTGAATCATCAAGGCCCGCTATGCTGCTTGTCAGCCTGGCGGGTTTTTACTTTTACAGTAAAAGAGAGAAGGCTCCTCCTAGGAAACTAGATAGACATCAGTATATTTTCCTTCTAATTCCTTTTTAAACCTATTTTTTACATATAATTTACAACCGATTCGCAATGTATTTAAAGTCATCTGCTATGCTCAAGCCAAAGGGGGCTTATACGTTGCGAAAATACATAAAAGTGAAAGACCGGTTGACCATACTAATGTTTGTCTGCATCATTTCGAATATTCTGCTCGCCGTATTCAGTATGGATTATTTACGTAAGATGGAACGCAGCACGGAAGCGATGTACGAAGAAAAACTTCTTTCCCTGAATGCACTTTATCATGGAGATGAGCTTATTGAATTTGATTCAAAGATGGCCTTTTTTCAAAATGCCAATGCAGCTGCTGAGGAAGTAGAGGCTTACATTTTAGAGAGGGCCGAAAAACAGGTAAACGAATATAAGAAAGACGTCAAGCGGGGTTACTGGCTTATTATAAGTGTGTGTGCGGTAATGGTAGTCCTTGTTATGTGCTTTGCGATTAGTGCCTCAAGGGCGGTACATCAACCAGCAATGGAGCTCAAAAAACTATTAAAGCTTACGCAGCAAGGGAAGCTTGGTCATTTTGCCACCTACAATGGCAAGGATGAGCTTGGAGAGGTTATGCGTTATTATAACGAAATGATGCACAATCTACAGCAGCTTATTACAGTTGTAGGGACAAGTGCAAACTCGGTCGCTGCTTCAAATGGGAAGCTGGAAGAGTCTTCTAAGCAAACAACGAAGGCAGCAGTACATATTACGGCTGATACTGAGCAGCTGACACGGACAGTAAGTGAAACAGCAGCCCAGCTTATTGATAATAATGAAGCAGTACGGCAGGTTGTTATTCATATGGAGGAAATCAAAAACCAGATTGGTGAAGTAGAGGGAAATATGGAGAAGACCTATGAGGAATCGGTATCTGGCAGTCGTCTGATCACGCAAAATATAGGGGCTATTCAGCAAATAGAACAGGTAACATATGATGCTACCGCTGTTATGGATGAACTGCAGCAAAAATCAAGGGATATTCATCAGGCAGTTGACCTTATTGAATCGATCGCAAGTCAGACAAGCTTGCTCGCATTGAATGCATCAATTGAAGCTGCGCGTGCAGGCACGGAAGGTAAGGGGTTTGCCGTCGTGGCGAATGAGGTGAAAAAGCTTGCCGCTCATTCGATTGAGGCGACAAAAGTGGTGTCTGTATTGGTTGGTACTATACAGGAACATTGTGAAAAGGCTGTACTCAAAATGCAAGAGGCTCAGGAATGTGTCGCAGACGGCAGTGCTGCTACCGAACAAATGGCGGCTAAGTTTGAAAGTATCTCATCGCAGGTAAAAGACGTTACCCCACAATTGCGTCAGGTAGCGCATATTGTAGACTCGGTCTATACTTACACAGAAAACGTAGCAACTGCCTCCCATGAAATAACATTACGGACGGATGAAAACGCTAATCGGATTGCAGCTATTTCCTCAGGAGTAAATGAACAGCTAGCAGCGACAGAAGATATTCATACACAAATTATCTCAATCTCTAAAAACACACAATCTCTGCTCCATGCTGTGAGCAGGTTTACGACACAGTAATTGGAACCCTCTCCATCCGGAGGGGGTTTCAGCCTGTTGACAAACGCTTTCATCCAGCGTTGCTTGCCTCGCTCATGCGCTCATGAACTTAGGTTCTATTCGCGTCTTCCCTCGTCGGCACGCCTTGTCTGGCAAGCGTTTTCAAGACAGGCTAAGTAAATCATTATTTTGTAAAATTGCCTAATAAAACGTAAAGGCAAATCAAACCAGCTTTTTCTTCACTTGGGAACTCTCTGAATACGGAGGAGGGTTTTTAATGTCTATTGTTTCAAAATGAAATTTTTAAGCACTTTATAGCTTTTTCATTACCTTCTTTTTATAATGAGCCAAAAAGGGAGGAACGAAGATGCTGAAAAGGCAGCCGCCGTCAATGTTGGTTGTTGGGAAAGCGCTGGCAAGAAGAGCGATACTGGCTGATCATCAAAGGAAAGTGCTTGATGAACTGCTTTGGAAGGCTGAGAGAGGGTATGAGGGTGAGCAGCGGGCAGATGATCATTGGGATGATTTACATATAGCAGAACCTTACGCTTTACTGCATGGGTTTGAAGCAGTAAGCAGCCGGGGGTATACTCATCAAATTGATACGATTCTTGTAACGGCGCGCTTCGTGTTAATTGTAGAGCTGAAAAATATAGCAGGGGTCCTTACTTATGAGGAAAGATCACATCAATTTCTCCGTGAGCAGAATGGAGAAAGGATGAGCCTGACAGATCCGTTTGCACAGGTGGAGCGGCATGAGATGTTCATCAGGCAGCTGATTGATGGTATTGGTGTGAAGCTTCCGGTTTTGTCTGCAATTATTATGACAAGTTCTTCTTCGATTTTAGAAAATATGCCTGAAAGATTTCATATATTTAAGTTGGCAGGGCTGCGCTTCAAACTGCAGGAATGGAACAATACTTATCCGGTGCAAGTTCTGGAAAGTATGGTATCGTTAGTAAGGAATGAACTGTTGGCACATCATCAGCCAAAGAAATGGCAGCATCCATTCGGCAAAGTGTTAATTCAGCGAGGAGCTCTGTGCTTGTGCGGGGAAGTAATGCAGTACAGACGGGGGAAATTTGCCTGCAGATGCGGTCATACTTCAAGTGAGGCCTTTTTCGAAGGGCTCCATGATTATCGTTTGCTTGTTGATGAATGGATTACAAGCAAAGGGTTGAGAGATTTTCTCTTTATTACAAGTAAGGATGCTGCTAATAAATTATTAGTTAGAGCGGATTTTTACTATGAAGGGAATACAAAATCCAGGCGGTACCTCATTCCGGAAGATATTTGGCGAAAATAAGTAACTATTTGGCGAGATTATGCCCCGATTTGGCGAAAGTAAGGATGAAGCTGGCGAAATTCAACAATCAGTTGGCGAAATTCATATGAAAATAAAAAAGAGGAATGGGCCATGACAAACATTCTACATTTCTTGCAATATAAAAATGAAAAAGAAGAAGTACGTCTCCAGAAGCTGTTTCAGAAGGCGCATTCACTTGATGAAAGACTCGATGCATTAATTGAAACGAAACATTTACAGGTAGAAGATCATAAGCTGTTCCTTGCATTTCTTGCTTACCTGGAGGAAGAGCAAATTGAGCCGCAGCAGCTTTTTAGAGATGTCATTAACCTCCCGAAGTTCGAGTTTGAAGCATGCTATCATATGAATTGGGGACAGGTAGTACGTCTTGCTGTCACATTTCTTACAATTTTACGCACAAATGACCCAGACAGCTATCAACAATTCATACGCTAAGCTTGTCGGGGAGGAGGACTATTCGCTATAATAGTTCAATGGGTATTTGAATGAAAGGAGCTTTAGTCGATGAATGAAGAACAACGACTAGCTAGTCAACAGGTAAATCAACCAAAGCAGGAAAAAGACTACAGCAAATATTTTGAGCGCGTCTTTACAGCGCCTTCATTAAAAGATGCAAAAAAACGTGGGAAAGAAGAAGTGAAGTACCACAAAGACTTTGCAATCGATGAACAGTTCCTAGGTATGGGCCAAGGACGTAAATTTTACATCCGTACTTATGGCTGCCAAATGAATGAACACGATACAGAAGTGATGGCTGGTATTTTCATGCAGCTTGGGTATAAACCGACTGAGCACATTGAAGAAGCTGACGTTGTTTTGCTGAACACATGTGCAATTCGTGAAAACGCTGAAAATAAAGTGTTTGGTGAGCTTGGTTTCCTTGTTAAATATAAACGAAAGAACCCTGAGATGCTAATCGGTGTTTGTGGCTGTATGTCGCAGGAAGAATCGGTTGTAAATAAAATTTTAAAAACATATCAGCATGTGGACATGGTGTTTGGGACACACAATATCCATCGTCTGCCGCATATTTTAAAAGAAGCATACATGTCAAAGGAAATGGTTGTCGAGGTTTGGTCAAAAGAAGGAGACGTCATTGAAAACCTTCCGAAGAAACGCATTGGCTCCATTAAGGCATGGGTAAACATTATGTACGGCTGTGATAAATTCTGTACATATTGCATTGTTCCTTATACACGTGGTAAGGAGCGGTCACGCCGTCCGGAAGAAATCATACAAGAAGTGCGTGAACTAGCTGCACAAGGTTATAAGGAAATTATGCTGCTTGGTCAAAACGTAAATGCCTATGGTAAGGACTTTACGGATATCGACTACCGGCTTGGTGACTTAATGGATGAGCTGCGCAAAATTGATATCCCGCGCATTCGCTTCACGACATCACATCCGCGCGATTTCGACGACCACTTAATCGAAGTGTTGGCGAAAAAGGGCAATCTGGTAGAGCATATTCATCTGCCAGTGCAATCTGGTTCAAACGACATTTTGAAAATTATGGCGCGTAAATATACGCGTGAGCATTTCTTAAATCTCGTAGAGAAAATCAAAGAAGCGATTCCTGATGTAGCCCTATCGACGGATATCATCGTGGGCTACCCGAACGAGACAGAAGAACAATTCCAGGAAACACTCGATCTTTACCGGGAAGTAGGCTTTGAAATGGCCTTCACATATATCTATTCACCGCGTGAAGGTACACCGGCTGCTAAAATGGTGGACAATGTACCGGAAGAAGTGAAAAAAGAGCGTCTGCAGCGCCTGAATGCTGTCGTCGCAGAATTCTCGACAAATGCCCTGAAAAAATATGAGGGCCAAGTAGTAGAAGTATTAGTTGAAGGCAGCAGTAAAAAACGAGACGACGTGCTAGCTGGCTATACCCGCCGCAATAAGCTCGTAAACTTCGCAGGTCCAAAAGAGTTAGTTGGTCAGATTGTAAAAGTAAAAATCATGGAAGCGAAATCTTACTCCCTGCGTGGTGAATTCGTGGAAGTGGTTAAACAAACAGAGGTGCATGCATAATGACAAAGGTGTATACAAAAGACGAAATCGTAGCAAAAGCTAAAGAAATCGCGCATATGATTGCCAACACAGAAGAAGTAGAATTCTTCAAAAAAGCAGAAGAGCAAATTAATGAAAACCAAAAAGTACGTGAAAAAATTGCATCATTAAAAACATTACAAAAGCAAGCTGTCAACTTCCAGCACCTTGGCAAAGAGAAGGCGCTGAAAATGATTGAAGGCAAAATTGCTAATATCGAAGAAGAAATCGATCAAGTACCAGTTGTTCAACAATTCAAGCAATCTCAAGTAGAAGTAAATGAATTGCTGCAACTAGTTTCTAACGCTATTGCGAATAATGTAACGAACGAAATCATCGAATCAACAGGCGGTGACCAGCTGCGCGGCGAAACAGGCTCCAAAGTCCGTAACAGCCAGCCTGGCAGCTGTTCATAAGTTCGAAGTAATGTAATATATTCTGTTAAACCCCTTCAATATCAACGGTTGGAGGGGTTTTGTATATTTATGGGATTTGTTACTTGTTTCTGTTTTGGTACGCTGATGGTCCTTTTCACATACCAGATGATCTAAATATCAAAATTAGAGGAACTTTTAGAAAAGCGCCGTCCCTTAACATTATAGAGGATCTGGTAAAGCAAATTTAGCAGCTGGATGTTCTTCACGCAGCTTTGAGCAGCATTTTTTATTTCATCATCCTTTTGACTTCCTTCAATTCGTTTATTATATAGTCTATCTCCCGCTGCATTTTGTAGGATTGTTTTGATTGTTCATCTGAACTTCTTTGACTTTGACTACTTGAATTCTCTAAAGCTTCTAATGCCAGGCCAGCAGCAATTGCGCCGATAGCATCTCCGAGTGTAACAATCGATGCGCCAATAAACGCGAGTCTTGCGATTTGAATCTCTTGTGAGTCAGAGGAGTTTTTTGCATTTTTTTTGTCACTCATTTCTAGTGCCTCCTTGATTCAAAATGAAAATGGAAACGTAAATCGCCTTCACTGCATCTTATGCGTTTTTTTATTAAAAGTGTAGCTTGAGTGATCAGTTTTGCATTAGAGCAGAGGATTTCCGGAAAAATAGAGGGAGTGACCATTTATAGTGAATTGTTTCCAGGAGAAGACACGATGGAGAAATTTCTGTCACAAGCTACTTAAAATTGTGAGTATAGAGCGCATGAAATACCATTTAAAACAATCTATCTCAGACGGTGAAATTAATAATGAAATAGTTGAGGTGAAAAAGTATGGAAGACACTATGCGAGAATACAATAAGCTGTAGTTAACTAGTCACAAATGAATAGTTAACTACTTCGTTACGAAACGAGACATTTATTTATAAATACAATAAATGGTATAATTTACATCGGATTATTAACGAACTAGGGGGATTTATTATGAATTATGAAGTAGCAGTAGCTCATGGAAACGAAGGGTTGATTAAACAAACTGTATATGGTGTAGATGATATTGTAGTAGAAGAGGAAGCATACTTTTTATACGATACAGAGGGAGAAACGCTTTTTAGTGCACCTCTATTGAGTGTAGTTTACATTAGAAGTATTTAGTCGTTCAATTGCGTGTATTCAGTTTGACCCCTGCAATCGTTAGATTACAGGGGTTATTTTCATAGTGATGATATTAACCTCTGATCAATAACCATACCATGTTTTGTTTCGCTGGATTTGGCTGCTATGATCTGCATGCCAATAATCCACCGTATATGCATAATCATAGTTCATTACGCAGCGGATGCCGCTTCCTTGATTATCATGGCCTAAACCGTAATTATGGGAGAATTCGTGCTGAGCAGCTTTCGCTGTATTGGTCATTCCTTGATCAAGGTTGACACTAAATGCGCTGCCTGCAGGGTCAGATGAATACACGTAGGCAATACCGCCAGCATCAAAGTTCGCATCCTTTGTAAAACCAACTACGAAATCATAGCTTCTGCCGCTCCAGTCTCTGCTTAAATCCGCTAAAATTTGTGAGCTGTCTGCGCCTTGCGAGCTCCAGCTGCCCACCGCTTGCACTTGGAAATCAATTCCCTGATCGCGGATGAAGGCATCATCCGAGTTTTCTACAATTGTTTGAATACGAGTCTGCCAATCAGGATATGCACTTCTATATTCCTCATCTGCTACCGCAAGTACAGTCACTGTACGGTTGGCAGCTTGGATACCGTTGCGGGATTGAGCAACGGTTTGATATGTGGTAAGCGTATCGACCGTTTCACCATTTTCATTTAATACGTTTACCTTTGTAGTCGATTCAATATTGACGGTTGCTTTATCAGGTTGATATTCAGGTGCGACAGGAAGTGAGTGAATAATAGGAGTAGAATTACTAGAAACATCGTCTGCATGAGAATGAGAATGTGAGGTACTTGAATCTACAACATATAACGGGACTGCCAGTGACAATGAAACAATAAGAGTAGCTAAACTTTTCATATAAAACCTCCTAATAATAAGTTTGAGTAATATTTCGATAAGCGTAAATAAACTCCTTCTAATATTTTCAAATATTAAAATAATTGGTATTATAATACTATTAAGAATTATAATGGTTAGGCAGAAAAGCAGAATACAATTGATTCTTTAAAAGGAGATACATGATGAAAAAAAGTAATATGGAGAAACGAGAGGTACTTTAATGAGAATTCAACAGTTAATGAAAGAAAATTATAACGACTTAGCTTTAGTTCCCAATTTTTATTCCCAATGGAATGTCGGAATTCACGTTGAACTCGGGGGAGAACATTATCAGCTGAAAGAAAACGGAAAGTTAAATATGGTGAGATTTGAAACAGCGTATAGACAAGTTTTTTGCATTCTTCCTTTGCTCTTTCAAAAAACTGATGACATCATCGTCGTAGTACAGTCTTTTCCTAATGAAGCGGAGCACACAACATATCCAAACTTTTTTCAACGTTATATAAGAGAACAGAGCAGAAAGTACACACTTCTTTTGCGATCATTCAATTGGGTAGATGAAGAAGAGTCTATTTTAGTGCAGCAGATGGGGCTTTCCTGCAAAGCAGCAGATATAAAATTAGAATTGCTTACCAAAACACTCATTCATGAGGATTTTTATTCTTTAAAGCCACAGTTAAGAAAAAAACATAGTAAGTATGCTCCAGATATATTTTTGGTGAATGTCAGAACGAAGTGTATTTTTCATTTGTATGATGACCGGGGATGTGAAATTATCAATAAAAATCAAGCCCTGCATGAAGAATTACTGCATGCTATCAAATCATTAAATTTGTTTACGGAAGAAGAGATTCAATCCAAACTGTAAAGGGATGCAGCTTTTTATGTAAAGAAACACTTCAAGAGAAATAGCAGTTGTATTTCCTTTTTGGAAGTAGCTGTAGTGGTTGATGTTACGCAGAGGGTTTATTAAAAATAGATGAATAGAAAATTTCTCTTAATCAATCAACTATTTCATTTTCTCATCCGTCTATTCTTATAGAAGGAAAATGAAAGGGCGGTAAAAATGAGCGTGATCAAACGTATTAAATGGCCTGGCTGGGTTGTGCTTGTTTTGTTTTTTGTATTGATATCAGGTGCAATTCATCATTTTACAAGCATGAAAACAGAAGCCTATGTCGAAGTCAATGAATCCTTGCATCAAGCTGTTGCTAAAGAAGAAGCGGAACCGGATGGCAAGGAGGAGATAATTCAGGAAGAAGCAGAAAATGAAGAAGGGGCTGCTGATCAAACGAAAGCAAACGGGCTAGATAGTAAGAAAGAAGAACCCGTTGTACAAGAGGAAATTCCGGATGTGCCGATAGCATTCGATCCATCTGGAAAATATATAGCATTAACATTTGATGATGGACCTCACCCGAATGTTACCCCGCAGATTTTACAAACATTGAGAGAGCAGAATGTAAAGGCAACTTTTTTTATGCTGGGAAGTCAGGTTGAAAAATATCCTGATATGGCTAAACAGGTAGCTGATAACGGTCATGAAATAGGTAATCATACATATAGTCATTTGAATGCGAGAAAACGAACAATGGTAGAAGTAGCAGAGGAAATTCGTACAACGAGCGAAATGATTGAGCTGGCTACAGGTGTGAAGCCGATGCTGTTTCGTCCGCCTTACGGAAATTATACAAGTGAGGTATTAGAATATGCAGAACAAAATGGTTATTCAACTGTTTTATGGTCTGTAGATTCTCAAGATTGGAAAAGTAAAAATGCTGGAGCGATCAATAATATGGTGACACAGCATGCTGCAACTGGATCGATTGTATTAATGCATGATATACACGCAGCGACGGCTGAAGCTTTACCACAATTAATTGAGAAATTACAAACGGAGGGCTATCAGTTTATTACTATATCTGAACTTCTACTGATGGAAAAAACAACACATAATGGCCCTTATTTTGGGAAGAGTATTTGAGAGGATTGGAGGATTTATCCAATCCTTTTTTGTTTATGTATTTTTTATAAAGTGAATGATAGTAAAACAGCTGGTTGTTTACTTTGCTGGAGCAGTGTAATAAATAATTGAAAGGAAATAGTAAGTATCCGATATAAAAAGAAGTTACTTTACTTAAATAAATTTAGCGAAAAGTAACATTTTATTTTTTTTACATATATACATATCAATATACTTGCTATTATTATAAGATTATGAATATTATTACCTAAATAACAGGGACGTTTTGCTACTTGAGTGAAACTTCTGAGGCACAGAGAGGGTTTTGCATCGATGGAAGAAAATGAGTTTTTAGTCCCGAACAGGGAGCTCTTATATTGGTGGTTATGCCGCTTAGCAAAGAAGATAGATTCGGGTGTTGTCATTTTAGATGCCAATAGTTTAGTAGTAAAATACGCCAATGATCATTTTGCTGATCTTACCGAATACCAAAAAGAAGAAATTATTGATGAAAAGATTACGATTCTGAACGGAACGCTGGCAGAAAAGAAGGATTTTGAAGAATTAGAGGAGGTGTTAAAGGCAGGAGTGCCTGTAAAGCGGCGGCTGTTTCATTATAGGAAGAGTGGAAGCGGGTTTTGGGGCGATATTACGGCTATCCCTTTTTTTGCGGATGAAAAGAGCGTACAATTTTATTTTTTTGTAGTGAATGATGTCACAGAGGTAGTGCAGATGGATACGCTTGTACAATTGGAGCGAAATCTGTATTTATCGCTGGAGCAGGGCTATCAACTTTCCACTGTATTTGAACAGATTTGTGATTATGTTTCCTCCTCTTTTTACAAGCCGAACAAATGCTGCATCTTTTTATTAGAGGACAATAGACTGCAGGTCCTAACACAAAGCTCAATCCCAGAAGAATTTAAAAATAGTGTGAGTAATCTGGATTTAAGCAGCTATTTAGTGGATGAAAAATCAGGCCGCTTTTTAACCGAAGCAGTTATTAACACAAATATACAGGAGCATGAAGGCTGGAGTGACTTTCATTCTATCTTAAAAAAATATCACATTGTTGCGTCCTGGAGTCAGCCGATTAAAAATCATGAGGGACAGGTTGTCGGTATCTTCTCTATGTATTTTGAGGAGCCGACAACACCACGTCCTGTCGATTATCTTTTTTTAGACCGGCTGGCGCCTATCGTGACTTTGGCACTCCAATATTTCAAGCAAAAAGATGAAATATTAAAGCTTGCCTTTTATGATGAAAGAACCGGCCTGCGGAATATTGCAAGCTTTGAAAAGGAAATGGAGCAGCTGAGCGATCAAAAAGGCAGCGGAGTTATTTATATTATTGAAGCAACAGAACATCAGTATATTGTTGATTTATACGGCAGGTCTGGCGGAGATGCTTTGCTAAAACAACTGGCAGGCCGCTTGAGCTTCATTCCGGGTTTCCAGGAAGCGATTATTGCCCGCTATACAAGTTCCTCCATTATTGTTGCTATTTCACATGCAAATCCAGACCAGGACATTTTACGTCCATATATAAATGATTTAACGTTTGAGCCATATATAATTGATGGGAAGAATGTTTCGATTACCTTAAAATTAGGAGTAGCCATATTCAAGGGCGAGGTAACTGGGACCAACGCTATTCAGCACGCAGATACAGCATTATTTTCTGCTTCGAAACTGCCAGGTACAGTCCTGCATCTCTATGAGGAATCGCAAAGGCACTCCATTGAAAAGGAACTAGAAGTATTAACGCTTTTTGCAAGTGCACTAAAAAATAAAGAGTTCTTCCCGATGCTGCAGCCAAAAGTAGATATACAGACAAGGGAAGTTGTCGGATTTGAAGCATTAGCGCGGTGGGAATCAGCGGAAATTGGCTTCATATCGCCTGCTATTTTTATACCAGTCGGGGAAAAGACAGGAAATATCCATAAGATAGATAGGGCTATTCTTAAGTCAGTGCTTGAATGGCAGCGAGAGCGTAAAAAACATGGGAAGCGTCTGTTTCCTGTATCAGTGAATATTTCAGCAAACCATTTTTATTACCCTAACTTTGTAGAAAATATTGAAAAACTAGTGAATGAACACGAAGTGGAGCCGAAGTATTTGATATTAGAAATCACAGAAAGCATAGAGCTGGAAAATGTACTGTATGCCAAGCAGAATATTGAGAAGCTGAGGAGCATCGGTATTGCTACATCAATGGACGATTTTGGTGTTGGCTATTCCTCACTCGGGTATTTGCAAGAGCTTCCTTTTGAGGAAATAAAAATCGACAAAAGCTTTACTGATTCTATCGCAGAGCCGCGCATGAATGCGGTCGTGAAGACAATCATTCAACTGGCGGCAGATTTGGAAATGAAGTCCGTAGCTGAAGGTGTTGAAACAGAAGCCCAGCATGAAGAACTGAAAAAAATCGGGTGTAATATCGGTCAGGGATACTATTATTATAAACCGATGAAGCTAAAAGAGGTTGATTCCTTCTTGCTGCAATATGATGAAAGCCGTGAATAATTCATGGCTTTTTTCTTTTTCACACTTTAGGCGCTTATCGCATAAGATAGGGCGAGAAATAGGAAGGGAGAGGCGTCGGTGAAAAGACTACGTCAGATTGTAACGAAGGCGGTCATTGCGAAAGGTAAGAAAAGAACGGAACAGGAGGAGCTATTAAAGCCTCCTAATACACCGACAAATATATTAGGCTGCTGGGTGATCAACCACCAATATCAAGCAAAAAAAGTAGGAGATTTTGTCGATGTATCCGGGAAGTTCGATGTGAATGTCTGGTATGCTTACAATAATCATTCGAAAACGGCCGTATATACCGAAACAATTGCGTACCGCGATCGTATCAAGTTGCATTACCGGGATGATGAAGTAGGCGATTCAAATGATGTGCATGCACGTGTAATCCAGCAGCCTAACTGTATCGAGGCGGTCATTGCACCATGTGGTGAAAAGATTAAGGTGTTAGTAGAGCGTGAGTTTTTAGTAGAAGTTGTAGGAGAGACGAAGGTTTGTATCCATGTACATCCGCTAGATTTTGAGGAAGAATGGTCATTTGAGGATGAGAGTACATCCTCTAGTTCCAGCAGCTCTAGCAGTTCCAGCAGTAGTCCTATTATCGAATCTTCCTCATTCCATTAAGAAAAAAAGGGGTTTCTCAAAAACTTTTGGGAAGACCCCTTTTCTTGTTATAATGGAGGATACTACTGAATGTAAAGAGGTTAGATTATGTATACGCCAATGATGCAGCAATATTTACTGATTAAAGAAGATTACAAGGATGCCTTTTTGTTTTTCCGGCTAGGCGACTTTTATGAAATGTTTTTCGACGATGCGACAAGAGCGTCACAAATACTGGAGATTACATTGACAGGACGAGATGCAGGGGGCAAGGAGCGCATCCCAATGTGTGGTGTTCCTTACCATTCTGCTAAGAATTATATCGAAACGCTTGTTTCAAAAGGGTATAAGGTGGCAATCTGTGAGCAGACGGAAGATCCGAAGCAGGCGAAGGGTGTCGTGAAGCGTGAGGTAGTACAGCTCATTACACCAGGTACGATTACAGAAGGGAAAACCATCGATAGCAAAACAAATCATTTCCTTGCGTGTGCAGAACGCATGAATGAAAATGAACTTGCTTTTGCATACTTGGATGTTTCCACTGGGGAGGCCCATGCACAAATTATCGAAGGCGGCGCGAAAGAATGCATCCAGCAGCTGCAAAGCCTGGCAATCCGAGAAGTCATTGTTACAGAGGGACTTCAGCTTGAAATGGCTGAGCTTGCGGCAGCCGCAGGTATCGTCATATCACTAGAAGACCAGGAAATCGACGTACATATGATGGCTGACTATATTGCGGACTTGCCACAGCAAGTGAAGCCAGCAGCACTTCGATTACTTCAATATGTAGAGAGAACACAGATGCGCTCACTTTCCCATTTGCAGGCGTTTATGTATACGGAAACGAAGCAGTTCCTACGAATTGATACTAATTCGAAGCGAAACTTGGAATTGATTCAGTCGATTCGAGGGGGAGATCAGAAGGGGACGCTTCTATGGCTGCTCGATGAAACAGTTACAGCAATGGGCGGACGAAAATTAAAGCAATGGCTGCACCAGCCGCTTGCAACGCGCAGCGCAATCGAAGCCCGGCTTGCTATTGTGACAGATTTACTGGAAGAGTTTTTCTTGCGGGGAGAGCTTCGCGAGCTGCTGAAAAATGTCTACGATTTAGAGCGCCTTGCGGGTCGTGTTGCATTCGGGAATGTGGGCGGCCGTGATTTGGCCCAGCTGCGTGAATCGCTTCGACAAGTTCCGGCGATTAAAGCACAGCTGCTTGAAAGTGGCAAAGAGACATTAGCAAATTTAGGACAAGCCCTTGATACGTGTGATGATATTGAAGCGCTGCTGGCACGTGCCATTACTGACCATCCCCCAATTGCAATCAAAGAAGGCGATGTCATTCGTGATGGCTATAACGAACGTCTGGATGAACTGCGCTATGCAGCACGTAATGGGAAGGATTGGATTATGCAGCTTGAGCAGAAAGAACGCCAGCTGACAGGAATCAATAACTTGAAAATCGGCTACAATCGTATTTTTGGTTATTATATCGAAATAACAAAATCGCATATTGGCAAGGCAGATTTAACACGTTATGAGCGCAAGCAGACACTGGCTAATTGTGAACGTTACATTACAGAGGAATTGAAGGAAAAGGAAGCGCTTATCTTGAATGCAGAAGAGGAAAGTCTGGCGCTTGAATATGATTTGTTTGTTAAGCTGCGAGAAGAGCTGAAGGCTTATATTCCACGTGTACAGGCACTTGCATCAGCGATCAGTGAGCTGGATGTCTTTATGAGCTTTGCTGTGGTGACGGAAAAATACAGATTTACGAAGCCTTTCTTCCATGAAGGGCGTGCCTTAAAGATTGTAGAGGGGCGGCATCCTGTTGTAGAAAAGATGCTTGGAAAGCAGATGTATGTGCCGAATGACTGTCTCCTAATGGAAGAAAAGAACATGATGCTTATTACAGGGCCGAACATGTCCGGTAAGAGTACGTATATGCGTCAGGTAGCATTAATTGTTATCCTTGCACAAATGGGCTGTTACGTACCGGCGGCAGAAGCAGAGCTGCCAATTACTGATCAGATCTTTACACGAATCGGTGCAGCAGATGATCTAGCGGCAGGGCAATCGACATTCATGGTAGAGATGATGGAATCACAGCATGCGATTACACATGCAACAAAGAACAGCTTGCTGTTATTCGATGAAATTGGACGCGGTACATCTACTTATGACGGTATGAGTCTTGCTCAAGCGATGATGGAATACATTCATACAGAGATTGGTGCAAACACCCTGTTTTCTACGCACTATCATGAATTAACGGAACTAGAACAGCAGCTTGAGAGACTTAAAAATGTGCATGTATCGGCAACAGAGCAAAACGGACGCGTCGTGTTTCTTCATAAGGTGAAAGACGGTGCAGCAGATAAAAGCTATGGTGTTCATGTGGCAGAGCTTGCAGAAATGCCGGCACCAATTATTGAGCGGGCCCGGATTCTGCTAGAACAGTTTGAGGCACAGGACAAGCCATCTGCTGCAGTATCGGTCGCAGAAACGCCTGTATCGCTAGAACCTGTCAATAAGCCGGTACAGGAGGAAACGGATCTGCAGCTGTCGCTGTTTGCTCCTATAGAGGAGATTTCTCAGGAAGAAAAGGAAGTATTGGCAGCACTGGAAAAATGCAATGTCATGGGAACGACGCCGCTGCAGGCAATGAATTTGCTGCATGAGCTGCAGCAAAAATTAGTAAGCAAAAAGTAAGGAGATGGTTGCATGGGCACCATTCAAATAATGGATGAAGTATTATCCAATAAAATTGCGGCAGGGGAGGTAGTTGAACGTCCCGCCTCTGTCGTGAAGGAACTTGTAGAAAATGCCATCGATGCCGGCAGTAGCATTATCGAGGTTTTTTTGGAGGAAGCGGGTCTGACAAGCATTCAAGTTGTCGATAATGGAAATGGAATGGATGAAGAAGATGCACTGAAATCTTTCTCCCGCCATGCGACCTCCAAAATTGAAAAAGAACAGGATCTATTCCGCATCCGGACACTTGGATTCCGGGGAGAGGCATTGGCCTCCATTGCCTCTGTCTCGAAAGTAACCTTAAAAACGTCCGACGGAACAAACAGCGGGATTGAGCTGTATTTAGAAGGCGGACATGTAAAAGAGCAGAAACCGACAGCTTTCCGTAAAGGAACAGATATGACAGTAGCGCAGCTTTTTTATAATACGCCTGCCCGCTTGAAATATTTAAAGACAATTCAAACGGAGCTTGGGCATACAATTGATTTAATCAATCGATTGGCGCTTGGTTATCCGGCGATTTCCTTTAGACTTGTTCACAACGGCCAGACACTCCTTCACACAAATGGACGAGGTAATGTTCAGCAGGTTCTTGCGGCAATTTACGGGGCACACAATGCCAAAAAAATGATTGCCTTTGAGGGACAGTCAAACGACTATAAAGTATACGGATTTGCTACGCTTCCTGAGGTGACACGTGCTTCGAAAAATTATATGTCTCTTTTTGTGAACGGACGCTGGGTAAAGCATTACCTCGTTCAAAAGGCGATTGTAGATGCATATCATACGTACCTGCCGATTGGTCGTTACCCGATTGTTGTTCTGTATATTGAAGGAGACCCCCAATTGACAGATGTCAATGTACATCCTGCGAAACATCAGGTAAGGCTGAGTAAGGAGCCGGAGCTGCTTCGCTTGGTGGAGGATACAGTCCGTAGCGCTGTGCGCGGAGAGATACATGTTCCGCTTGTAGAAAGAAAGGAAAAGCCTGTTAAACTGCCATCCGAGCAGATGAATATATGGAAGCAGCCGTCATTTGATACAAAAAAGATGGATGACCTTGTTCAGCGGCTGAATGAAGAAAAGTCAGTTATCAGGGAGACGGTTTACGAAAAGCCTATTGAGACGGCCGCTTCTTTTGAACGACCGCAGCCAGCTATTGAGGAGCCGGTAGAGATAGACACCTCACCAGAAGAGGGAGTTGCTCTTCCATCAGTACCTGCCGCACCGCCTGAACCGAAAAAGGAACCGTTCCCGCAACTAGAAGTAGTAGGGCAGATCCATGGAACCTATATCGTGGCACAAATGGAGGATGGGTTTTATCTCATTGACCAGCACGCTGCCCAGGAACGGATTAAGTACGAATACTTCCGTGAAAAGGTAGGCGAGGTAAATCCGAATGAACGCCAGGCGCTGTTATTACCGCTAACCTTCCATTACTCAGCGGACGAAGCATTGATTTTAAAGGAACATGCACAAGCCTTAGAGCAGATAGGTGTATTTTTGGAGGAATTTGGGTATGGTTCTTTTATTGTAAGGGAACATCCTGCATGGTTTCCAAAAGGATTTGAACAGGAAATTATTGAAGAATTAATTGAACAGGTGCTTGGAACAAAAAAAGCGGATGTGAAAAAATTACGGGAAGAAGCTGCTATAATGATGAGCTGTAAAAAATCCATCAAGGCAAACTATTATTTGACGAAGGAACAAATGGTGCGTCTTCTGGATGATTTACGTGCAGCAGATAATCCGTTTACATGTCCGCATGGACGTCCAGTGCTTGTCCATTTTTCAACATATGAAGTAGAAAAAATGTTTAAGCGTGTCATGTAAAAGGGGGATGTAAATGGCAAGACATGAGGATTTTCTCAGAATGAGTGATGGTCAGGAAGTATTTGTCGCAGTATATGAACCGGAACGTGCAATAGTACGCGGGCATATTCATATTCTGCATGGCATGGCAGAGCATTGCGGACGTTATGATGCATATGCAGAAGCATTAGCGAAAATCGGCTACTTCGTATCCTTGCACGACCACCGAGGTCATGGGAGAACAGTCGACCGCGGCGGGCAGCTTGGTTTTTTTAGCGAGCAAAGAGGATTTGAGCGTGTCGTAAGGGATGTTTTTGAAGTGACGCAGCTTGTACGTAAAAATCGTGACCTGCCTCCAATGATTTTATTTGGTCATTCGATGGGATCGTTCATTGCCCGGCGTTATGCCCAGCTTTTCAGCTCCACAATAAAGGCACTCATTTTGTGTGGAACAGGAGCTTCTACCCCAATGCATGCGGTAGGCAATCGGCTTGCTAATATGTTAGCAATGACCCAGGGAAAAACGTTGCCAAGTGAATTCATGACGGGTATGAGTTTTGGCAGCTTCAATAAGTCGATTTTAAACCCAAATACGGCTTACGATTGGCTGAGCCGTGATACAAGCGCTGTGCAGACATATATAGAAGATCCCAAATGTGGCTTTATAGCGACGAACCAGTTCTTTGCCGACCTGACATACGGTATCCACCTTATTGGAAAAGACTCGGAAAATGCCCGTATCCGTCATGACTTGCCTGTGCTATTGATCAGTGGAAGCGCAGATCCAGTCGGAAATTATGGCAAGGGCGTCTTCAAAGTGGCAGAGCAGCTTAGGGAAGCGGGACTGGAAAATGTCTGTGTCCATATATTCGAAGGCCTGCGCCATGAAATTTTAAACGAAACAAATAAAGAACAAGTATATGATGTAATAATACGGTGGTTAAAATATGAACAAACAATTTGACGTAGTGGCCATTATTGGCCCTACAGCATCTGGAAAGACGGCCTTAAGTATTGAACTGGCGACTTTACTGGGTGGAGAAATTATAAACGGAGATGCCATGCAGGTGTACAAAAGGCTGGATATCGGTACTGCAAAAATTACCGAGGGGGAAATGCAGGGCATCCCACATCATCTGCTTGATATAAAGGAGCCGACAGAGAATTTTTCGGTTGCTGAATATCAGCAGCTAGTCCGGGCTAAAATTAAAGAAATCACGTCGAGGGGGAGGCTGCCGATTATTGTAGGCGGTACAGGCCTTTATGTTCAGTCAGTTCTTTATGATTTTCATTTTACAAAAGATGAAATAGATGAAGAGGCTCGAAATGCGTATTACACAGAGCTGGAGAAGGTTGGACCGGAAGCCATGCATGCTAGATTAGCTGCCCTTGACCCAAAGACGGCGGAAACAATCCATCCAAACAATACACGTCGTGTTATCCGCGCCTTGGAAATGGTCGAGCTTAGCGGTACATCGAAGGCAAACGAAGAGCATAACCGAGGTGACGTGCCGCTGTATCATCATTTAATCCTTGGACTGGATTTGGACAGGGAAAAGCTGTATGAGCGTATCAATTTACGTGTGGACATCATGATGGAAAAAGGCCTGCTTGAAGAGGCAAAGGCACTTTACGATGAAGGCATTCGTGATACACAAGCGGTAAAAGCGATCGGCTATAAAGAGCTGTTCGCCTATTTTGACGGTCGCAGTACGTTAGAAGAAGCAATAGAGGCGATCAAGCAGAACTCCAGACGCTATGCAAAGCGCCAGCTAACCTATTTCCGGAATAAGATGGATGTGAAGTGGGTAACAGGAAACATAGAGGAAGTAAAAAGTTTTTTCTAGTTTTTTCTTAAAATTGAAGGAATATCTATATTAATGCCGAATAATACAGTTATAGAAATATAATGATCAGGGGGAGCTCTCGTGAAATCAATGAATTTACAGGACACATTTTTAAATCATTTGAGAAAAAACAATGTTTTCGTAACAGTTTTCCTTTTGAATGGCTTCCAACTTAAAGGCCTTATTAAATCCTATGATAATTTTACCGTGTTGTTGGAATCAGAGGGAAAGCAGAATCTTATTTATAAGCATGCCATCTCTACATTTGCCCCTGCTAAGCAAGTAACTTTGAATGCAGAAGAAGAGTAATTTTATCTCGATACTAGCAACCTCCCCTTGTATCCCTTATAATGACAAGGAATGCTGATAGAGGAGGCGAAAGCTATGAAATCAATGACAACAGATGAATTATTGAATCTACTGGATGCAAATGAAGATTTGAATGTAATCGATGTACGTGAAGACTTCGAGGTAGAGCAAGGCATGATCCCGGGCGCTCAGCATATTCCGCTTGGCGATATCCCGGCACGCGCAGAGGAATTAGATAAATCGAAGGCATATATTCTTGTATGTAAAGGCGGCGTACGCAGTGCCAATGCATGTGAGTACCTAGAGGAACAAGGTTACGATGTAACAAACCTAGAGGGCGGCATGATGGCGTACGACGGAGAATTAGAATTCAAATAACAAGCATGGACGCAGCGGTTTTCCGCTGCGTCTTTTCTTAGGAAAAGAATGAGTATATAAGAGACGTATTTGATACGTAATGGAAGAAGTTGGCTGCAGCGTAAACTAACTTTTTATACGAAGATATAAACAGTAAAAGGTACATCTACCTATTTGTTAAAATATAAAACGAAGGGGTAAAGAGCCCCTTCGTCGGTAAAAGAGTAAAATTTCGGGTGGTTTTTGCGGGTGTGAAACAAACTACATTTCTTACTTCTCTATATACAGCTTTTTCCGAGGCAGCTGCCATTTTCGGGAATACGACATATAACGGAAGAATATGATGCCGGCAAACAATACATATAGTAACCAGTCACTTGTCATAAGCTCCAGTCCGATAAGCAGTCCTGCGATAGCAGCCCATAATGCATAAATTTCATCCCGCAGCACAAGCGGCTTCCTGCCGGCAAGCAGGTCGCGGATGATCCCGCCGCCGCAGCCAGTTAGGATAGCTGCCACTATCACTGCACTTAACGGCAGCTCTAATCTAACCGCATGCATCGCTCCCTGAATAGAGAAAGCGGCTAATCCAATTGCATCGGTAATATTTCCCCATCGGTTCCAATGCTTAATTAAATGGTGAGGTATGAGGAAAAATAGCAAAATGGCTACTAGCGTAATCTGAAACAGCATTTCCTGGTTCCAAAGGGTAGAAACAGGCAGACCAATCAACACGTTTCGAATTGCCCCGCCGCCAAAAGCAGTGACGATCCCTAATATATAGACGCCAAACAGGTCGTATTCCTCTTCCATTGCAATGATGGCACCTGATATAGCGAACGCTACGGTCCCGATGACACTAAAAAAAATCCAAGCCACAAAAAAGCCTCCTAAACGATTTCTGAACTTTGAGAATAGCAGGTTTTATACAACTAGGCAACATGAAATAGTTGACGCATTCTCCCGAATTGTTAAGATGGTAAAGGAGTATGAAAAGATAGGAGAATCATCATGGCATTTCAGACCATATTAACAAACGATACATTGGCATTAGCTCAAAAAGTAGAAGAGCTTGTCCGTCCTTATCATAAAAAGGCAGACGACATGGCATTTTTCAACCAGCAAAAGGTGCTGGCCGCGTTTCGCAAGCATCAGGTGAGTGATTATCATCTGCATCCATCAAGCGGCTACGGCTATGATGATGAAGGGCGGGATAATCTTGAACGTGTGTATGCGGAAGTATTTGGGGCTGAGGCAGCGATTGTCAGACCGCAGATTATCTCAGGTACGCATGCTATTACACTCAGCTTATTCGGTGTACTGCGTCCAGGAGACGGCCTAGTTTATATTACAGGTAAACCGTACGACACATTGCAATCGATTGTAGACGGCGGCGAGAAAGATACAGGCTCACTGAAGGATTTCGGAATTCATTACAGCCATGTTGATTTAATTAACAATAAAGAAATAGATTGGGACGGCGTTAAACAGGCAGTAAATGAACAGACAAAAATGATAGCAATTCAGCGTTCGAAAGGTTATGCGACGCGTCCTTCCTTCACAGTCACACAGATTGCTGCAATGGTAGAGCGTATTCGGGAAATTGCTCCTCATGCTGTTATTTTTGTTGATAACTGCTACGGTGAATTCGTAGAGAGCATGGAACCGATAGAGGTAGGCGCGGATTTAATGGCAGGCTCACTTATTAAGAATCCCGGAGGCGGACTGGCAAAGATTGGCGGATATATTACGGGACGTGCTGACCTTGTGGAAAAATGCGCATATCGTATGACTTCTCCAGGCATTGGAGCCGAAGCTGGCGCGACACTAAATACATTGGCTGATTTTTATCAAGGCTTTTTCATGGCTCCTCATACAGTAGCACAAGCCTTGAAGGGGGCTATCTTCACATCAGCTATGTTAGAGGAAGTAGGAATGACAACTTCTCCTCATTATACGGATGAACGGACTGACTTAATTCAATCGGTATCATTCCAAACAGCTGATCAAATGGTGGCATTTTGCCGCCAAATTCAAGCGGCTTCTCCCATTAATGCCCATTTCGCACCGGAGCCGGCTTATATGCCAGGTTATGAGGATGATGTCATTATGGCAGCTGGTACATTTGTCCAAGGTTCCAGTATTGAGCTAACGGCTGATGGCCCAATTCGCCCGCCATTCACAGCATTTATTCAAGGCGGCCTAACATATGAGCATGTAAAATATGCAACTTGCTGTGCGGTACAAGCTTTAAGATAGTATTCACATAAACCTTACAACTGCACCTCCACCATTTGCTATGCGTACGGTGGGGGTGTTTTAAATTGAAGAAATGGGTAGGCATAGCTATTATTGTAAGCTTAATTGGTATAGCAGCATGGACTGGATTTCGAGACCTGGCAGCAGAATATAGCTTGACAAATAACGGTACAGGGTTTATAAAGGGGGATACATCACCGTAGTTTACCTCCCCGCGACAGTCGACGGTAAACCGATGAATCAGGGAGATGTAAAGGGGAAGAAAGTTATCCTCAACTTCTGGGCAGCTTTTCCTTCCTTTTAACGTATAAATCCGATAAGGGGGCGTTATATGATTGGGGGTACAAGTCTTCAAGTGAAATTGCTTGTGTTTGCATTAGCATTGACAATTCTTACGCCATTTTTCGCTTTTTTTGTACCATTAGCTTATTTTGAAACGGTATATGTACATATTGAAAGCTGGTTGATGATGATCCCGATGCGCAATTTCATCTTGCTGGGCGTTGGGTGTTTCGGTTTTATTATTATCCTCGTGCTGTTTGCATGGAAGCGGCAGATAATCACATATATATTAGGCGCTGTATTACTTGTCGGAAGTATCTTTATCGTTTTTCAATCGCAGCGAAACTATATCTCATTTCAAGAGAGCGGAATCGAGATGCTTAGTTATGGGAATGTAAAGAATTACTACTGGAAGGATATGAAAAATATCGTCTATGAAGTGTACTATAATGATGTAAGCTATTATATTTTTCAGATGGGAAATGGGCATTCATTTGAGATTACGGAAAATGGGCAATTGATGCAGGTAAGAGGAAAACTCTTATCCACAATCCGCGAACATGAAATACCTTACACAGAAAATTATCATGAGTAAAGTACCTGGAAAAGGTGCTTTTTTTGTTGAAAAGAAAATATAAATTAATTCCAGATGGTAAAAAAAGTATAAGGAACACTTATATTTTTGCCCAATATACTTGCACCAAAAATTATTTTCAACTTTTTATAATGACTAAAACTTATTTTCATCAGGTTTGTTATAACACTATTAAAACAGTCCTGCGTGGATACTGGTGAAAGGAGAAAAAGGACAGTATTCGCGATTCCTTATAATAGAAAGATGTTTAAAGTAGACGAGATAAGGAATATACGAAATAGCTTAAACATTATAGGAGTGAGAAATTTTGGGTAAATATACCAAAGAAGATATTAAACGACTTGTGAAAGAGGAAGAAGTAAAATTTATTCGTTTACAATTTACAGATATTTTAGGGACAATTAAAAATGTGGAGATTCCAGTAAGTCAGCTGGACACAGCACTGGATAACCAAATGATGTTCGATGGTTCTTCTATCGAGGGATTTGTACGTATCGAAGAATCCGATATGTATTTATACCCTGATTATGATACATTTATGATTTTCCCGTGGACTGCTGAAAAAGGGAAGGTAGCACGCTTTATTTGTGATATCGTATGTCCCGACGGCACACCATTTTCTGGTGATCCAAGATCGAATTTAAAGCGTTTATTAAAGGAAATGGAAGAGCTGGGGTTCACAAAATTCAACTTAGGACCTGAGCCGGAATTTTTCCTATTCAAGCTTGATCAAAAAGGCGAACCGACACTGGAAGTCAATGACCAAGGCGCCTATTTCGACTTGGCACCGATTGATCTGGGTGAAAACTGCCGCCGCGATATCGTACTGGAGCTTGAGGAAATGGGCTTTGAAATTGAAGCATCACACCATGAGGTAGCACCTGGTCAGCATGAAATCGACTTTAAATATGCAGATGCGATCACTGCATGTGATAATATCCAAACGTTCAAGCTTGTCGTTAAAACGATTGCACGTAAACATGGTTTGCACGCAACATTCATGCCAAAACCGTTAGGCGGCGAAGCAGGTTCAGGAATGCATTTTAACGTGTCGTTATTCAAGGGCAAAGAAAACGCATTTTATGACGAGTCTTCAGAGCTTGGCTTATCTGAAACGGCGATGCAATTCTTGGCAGGTGTGCTTGAACATGTGAAAGGTTTCACAGCAATCACCAACCCAACAATCAACTCTTATAAGCGTTTAGTACCGGGTTATGAGGCGCCGTGCTACATTGCGTGGTCTGCACAAAATCGTTCTCCGCTTATCCGTATTCCATCTTCACGCGGTGTTTCAACACGCGTCGAAGTACGTTCCGTAGATCCATCGGCTAACCCGTACTTAGCGATGGCTGTAATTTTGGAAGCCGGTTTAGAAGGAATCCGTAACAAAATGACACCACCACCAGGAATCGACCGTAATATTTACATGATGAATGAACAAGAACGTAAATCAAGCGGCATTGCTAACTTGCCTGCAACTCTTGATGATGCATTGGAATTGCTTGCAGAAGATAAAGTAGCTAAAAAAGCCCTTGGGGAACATATTCATGAACATTTCCTAGAGGCAAAAGAAATGGAAACAGAAATGTTCCGTACAACCGTACACAAATGGGAACGTGACATGTATATGAAAATGTACTGATCGGAAAAGCGTTGAAGCAAAAAGCTTCAACGCTTTTTGCTGCTTTGAAGGGACTCACGGAGCACCTTTATGCAGATAATGAGAGAAAAGATTCGGCTCCTGTTTGCATACCTAAAAGGAGCAGGTCACTACTATATTTCCTTATTTCCGTAAGGCATAGGCTAAATTCGTATGAAAGAGGAAATAAATAATATTAAAAATAATAAGATTATTTGCTCTTTTAACCATTTTTTTGAGCTTATTTTCCCGAATGTGTTAGTTTTTCTTACATATGATTGACAATGTATATGACGGCGAGTAATATAACGGTAAGGGAGGTTGATTGAATGAGTAGTGAAATCAGAAGAACAATGCCGCTTTTACCAATAAGCATTGTAATGCAATTGACGGAGCTGACAGCACGGCAAATCCGCTATTACGAGGAGCATGATTTAATTCAGCCGCACCGTACAGAAGGGAATCGTCGTATGTTCAGTTTAAATGACGTCGATACTTTATTAGAAATCAAGGACATGCTTGAGCAGGGCGTAAATATGGCGGGCATCAAAAAAGTGTTCGCGATGAAAAATGACCCCGCAGCTCAGGCGCAGGCAAAAGAAATTACAGATGGCGAACTGCGTAAAATTTTACGTGAAGAAATGCGTCAGGCACAACGTATGCAAAAGACTTCGTTACGTCAAGGGGATTTATCGCGCTTCTACCAATAATAATGATGTTCCCTCTATCCAGCCTGTTCTTTAAACAGTACGCCTAGTAGCACGAAGGCAAACAGCTGCTGTTTGAGAACCGGAAAGGAAGAAGAAACATTTGGTGCGGTACATGAGCGTGTAAATTATATAAGAATGAGGGAAAACCTCGGATAGCTTAAACATTTTAGGAGTGTGGAATTGTGGGTAAATACACAAAAGATGATATTAAACGTCTCGTGCAAGAACAAGAAGTAAAATTCATTCGTTTACAATTTACAGACATTTTAGGAACAATCAAAAACGTTGAAATTCCAGTAAGTCAGCTTGATAAAGCACTGGACAATAAGATGATGTTTGATGGTTCTTCTATTGAAGGGTTTGTGCGTATTGAAGAGTCCGATATGTATCTATTCCCAGATTATGATACTTTCATGGTTTTCCCATGGACTGCTGAAAAAGGAAAAGTAGCACGTCTTATCTGTGACATCGCACGTCCGGATGGTACACCGTTCGCTGGTGACCCACGTTCGAACTTAAAACGCCTATTAAAAGAAATGAAAGAGCTGGGCTTCACAGATTTCAACTTAGGGCCAGAGCCAGAGTTCTTCCTCTTCAAACTTGACCAAAAGGGCGAGCCGACGTTAGAAGTAAATGACCACGGCGGTTATTTCGACCTGGCACCGACTGATCTTGGTGAAAACTGTCGTCGTGATATCGTATTAGAGCTTGAGGAAATGGGCTTTGAAATTGAAGCGTCTCACCATGAGGTAGCACCAGGCCAACACGAAATCGACTTCAAATACGCAGATGCTGTCACTGCTTGTGACAATATCCAAACGTTCAAACTAGTTGTGAAAACAATCGCACGTAAACACGGTTTGCATGCGACATTCATGCCAAAGCCATTATTCGGCGAAGCTGGATCAGGTATGCACTTTAACGTGTCGTTATTCAAGGGTAAAGAAAATGCATTTTATGACGAGTCTACGGAGATTGGCTTATCTGAGACGGCAATGCAATTCATGGCTGGAGTTCTTGCACACGTAAAAGGCTTTACAGCTGTCATTAACCCAACAATTAACTCTTACAAACGTTTAGTACCAGGTTATGAAGCGCCATGTTACGTAGCGTGGTCTGCGCAAAACCGTTCACCACTAATCCGTATCCCCTCTTCACGCGGCGTATCAACGCGTATTGAGGTACGTTCAGTAGATCCATCGGCTAACCCGTATTTGGCGATGGCAGTTATTTTAGAAGCTGGCTTGGAAGGTATTCGTAACAAAATGACGCCGCCGCCAGCAATCAACCGTAACATCTACGTAATGAGTGAACAAGAACGTAAATCAAACGGTATCGATAACCTGCCTGCATCTCTAGACGATGCACTGGAATTGCTTGCACAAGACGAAGTAGTGAAAAACGCTCTGGGTGAACACATCTACGAAAACTTCCGAGAAGCAAAAGAAATCGAATCAGAAATGTTCCGTACAACTGTACACCAGTGGGAACGTGATATGTACATGAAAATGTACTAATAGGAAAAAGCGTTGAAGCGGAAGGGCTTCAACGCTTTTTTTGTTTATAAGAGCGTGTCTGCGGTTTTGTTAATAGAAGCACAATGGGGGGTGTGACAAGATGTTTTGTTCTAATTAGAACTTCTGTTGATTTAGAGGGGCTTTTGTAAAGTAGATTTAATGATAAGAAATTTCTCTCTAAAAATTTTATATGAAGTTTTTATTATATGTTTGTTATATAAGGTATATTAGGAAGTTGGGTTTAAATAGAGATATAAAGGTTAATTATGCCAATTAGTTCTTTTCTACAGAGGAGAAGCATTTAAATTTTGAAAATCAAGAAAACGGATAAACGTGTAATGCTTTAATGCGTATCCTTAAGGTGCTTATTGAAGTAAAATAAACAGTATAATCTATATAAAAAAAGTAATCACAGGTATCTTTTGATTTTTCAGTTTGTAAGGTAGTATTTTGTGTAAATAATTTGTTGCTATGTCTAATGTGGGAAAGAAAAGCTTGCAGATGTTTTCTCCGTATCTAGATTTTTAACAGCAAGAAAATTAGAGGATGAATTTTTAGAAGGAATTTAAATAAAAAAAGATGATTTGGCCAATGATAAAAGAATTGGCCAAATCATCCTTAAGATTAATAACGCTTGATTGTTTCGGGTTCGTTTAGTTGTGTGACATATTCTTCCTTTTCATCTCGTTTAAATTCATGAAACATTTTTATTAAATTCTCATCATAAATAATTTGTAAACGAGCACTTTTATTTTTTTGGGTGTGTACATCATTAAAAATATTATCTTTTCCTATGCCTCTAACACCCGTTAAAATCACTCTTTTTCCAGAAACTCCTCCTATAAATTTCATATAAGATTTCACTCCTAAGAGCATCATATTTGATTTACTATAGAAGAAACCTTTTACCTCATTAATATTATCTGTAGGTGAGGAGCTAGGGTCATGCATATTTGAGAAAGTAATGTCTCCTTCGGCAAAGATAAATAAAGTACTATCAGTATTAACGCCTTTTAATGTACTCTGATTTATACTGACATTACCCTTTACATATAGGATAGCATCTGCTTTGAGATTGGTATAATCGATGTCTACATTACCTTCAACATAGTATGTACCAACTAAATTCATATTTGCTTTATTGTTAGTGCTACCTGTAAGATTGATACTCCCTGAAGACATTGAATATTCGATACATTTTCCGCTCCACCGACTATATGCACTACAGTATGTTTCTTGTTTGATATAATAAACTTTATTTTTGTTATTGTTAGATGGTGTGTTAGTAAGTTCCATATAAGTAGTAGCGGAGGAAGAGATTTTACTGAATTCTTTGGGAATATCTAATTTATCATCTTCTAATTTCTTCCTCACTAAAGATATGTTAGTGGTATTAAATAAAAATGGATTAATAGCATTCTCTTTAAAACTTAGCTTATCATAATGTTGAATCTTACTGAGCTCTGTACCAGCTTCGTGCTTGTAGTAAAAATTGGTAGAATCATTATTAGAGTTTAACTTGAAATAATAAATATCTTTGTTTTCAGATGTAATGATTTTAGGATTTACACTGTTTACGTTTTTTACTATTCTAGGAAATACGCTTGCTGTCCATCTATTTATATTACTCGTAGCAGTACCCCAACTTGCATAGTTGGAAATTATTAAATTTCCATCTGTTTTAATATCTCCTTGAACTTCTACCCCTCCATGTAAGAATAAATTCCCTCCATTGTTTGTAGAAACTGCATAACGTAGCTGATCTGGTATTGCATCTGTCCCAATAATTACATCTGTTTTTGAAATATGTTCCTTCTTTTTAACGACCCCATAACTTCTAAACGTGACGAGCCGCTTATATTTATCCTTCTCTTCCGTTATACCAGAAGAATTTGTTATCATTTTGACTGCTTCGATACAGACCTTGGTTATATTATTATTTTCTGTTGGTATATGAAAGCCGATGTTAGCAGGGAGTGGCTGCCCGGCAGCTGGACATTTTAAGTTTGTTTTATTTAAAGTGGTGTCTAAGAAAGTACCGAATTCGGTTTTCCCCATGGGTGTAGCTATAATTTGTTTTTCAAGGGTATTTTGTATATCGTTTACTGCAAAATCAATACCTTTATCAGATAGATCTTGTGCTAAGATCGTGTCTTCGCGGTGTGAATTTTTTGCAATTCCATTTGTAGTCAAAGTAATCAAACTTAAGCCAAGAACAGTAAAAATAAGAATAGCGCCAATTGCTAATAATAATGAATAACCCTTGTCGTTTTGTAAATATTTCTTCATTCTCTAATCCTCCTTTCATTCCTTTTATTTTGAAGTTAAAATAGGCTGAATTCGATTAATGAATGTCTTTTGCTTTGGAATCTCTTTATTTCCTCTTTTATGAGTGATCTGTAATGTTAAATTAACCTCGTATAAAGTAGTGTTATTGGGATCTCCTTTTATATGGGAGGTAGATAATATTTTTATGTTTGGATGTGCGACAGAATATTGCTCATCTAAAATATATAGGCTCGTAACACCGTTGGCAGTTTTGAATCCGATTGGTTTCAAGGTTCTGTCACAAGCGTTTTTATCAATTAAAACACCCTCCTCATTTTTCTGACATTTCCCCAAGTCATTTGTCACTTCAATATAGCTATTTCCAGTACTATTTGTTGTGTTTCTGATGATATATCCCTGTTTCGTGGAATAAAGGGACTTTATAAATTTACTTACAATAATATCAGCCTCATCCCGCAGCATCGTTTCTTGTTGAATGATGCGGTTATTCTCCATCGTTTTTGTCACAATAGAGAACAGAAAAATAGAGATGATAGTTAGCAGCACAATGCTTGCCAAAAGCTCGACTAACGTTAAACCTCTTTCATTCTTTTGGTGTTTATTCAAGTGAAACATATCCTTCCGAAGAACCTTTAATTTTTCCATCTGGTGCAGTTACGGTTACTACTACCTTAATTAAATCTAATTCTTTTTCAGAATAAGTAGAGTTTGTAATTAACTCTTTTTTATTATTCTGTGAAGCCTTATAGGTAATAGAGTAATTTTTACCATTCATAAAAATAGCGAGAGGCGGTTTTTTCTGTGTAGGATCATTAACACTATTGTCAACAAAGTAATGGTTTACATCAGTGATACTTGAATTTTTAGCGAGTGTTTCCGCCTGTAGTTTAGCTAGAGCTGCATCTGCTAAGTTGATAGCTACTAATTTCTCATTATTATGTGCAGCTGTCTTGTTTGCTTGTACAAATAATTGGGCGAAACTAATGAGTAAAATTGCAACGATTACTATGGAAGCAACTACTTCGATAAGCGAAAACCCTTGCTCGGAAGGGGATTTGGATAATAATTTCAAGGTATATATCACTCCTTAAACATTAGGTAATAATACTTCTTTAAAAGTAAAAATATTCTATTTATTATATTGATAAAGTGAAATAAACTCTATATTTTTTACATAAAGTTCCTATTTTGAACATATAAAAAATATAAAAAAGACTAAAGGACTATACAAAGTGTATATTAGTAGTGTATCTTATCCTTATAGTTATTTTCTAGTCTAAATGTAACTAATGTATAGAAAATTTAAAATATGGTAGGAGTGGTGAGGGTGAAGAAGAATATAATGGTATTGGCTCTGCTGGTAAGTGTGCTGATTTATGTTGTTTCCCCTCTAGGCAGTGTTAAATTCAAAACGGCACATGCTGAAGAGAAAGCCGCTATTTCAACGATTGCCGGTATTGAAGTTGGTAATCTAACAGAAAATGAGATAAGAGGGAAACTGACCAATGCGATCAATCAGTGGATGAATGAGCCTCTTATTATTTCGGGAGGAGAAAGTGAGATTGTCTTAAATACCACAATTATCCACCATGATATTGATAGTACGATAGATTTATATAATTCGATAGTAAAAAAAGACTGGTATGCTTTTTGGGAGAAAGAAAGTGTTGTACATATTCCACTGGAGATTTTACCAAGTGAAGAGTTGAAGACTGAAATCTCAAAGGTGAAGATATGGAATCTGGAAGAGACCTATACACAGGTCATGAATACTGCCGGCTATTTAAAGGCGGGGAAAGTAGAAGCAGTAGTGGAAGATACAACTGCTTTAGAAGCAAACCGTATCGCACTTGCGATAGAAGAAATTCCTGAAACGGCTTTCGGTACATATGATATTGCTCACGCATTGAATGATCAGGTGATTGCGCCGGATGAAACATTTTCATTCATCCAAGCGCTTGGAGAAAATATTGATGCAGCAAATAGTGAGGCGCTTAACTTCACAGCTTCCCTTGTTTATCAAAGTGCTCTAAATATCAATTCTGAAATTCTAGAGCGTCACTCTCAACAAAAAGTGCCAGATTACTCGGAGCCTGGTATTGAGGCGGCGATCAATAGAAACGGAGAAGATTTACAGTTTATTAATCGTCTGGTGACACCAATCAAATTGAAGCTCTCGGTAGAGGCGCAGCAGCTAAAGGTGGAAGTTTACACAACGCAGCAGGAAGCAAGTGTAAAGACAAGAGTTGTGAGAGATGAAGAAATTAAACCGCGTACTATCACACGTTATTCGAATGAACTCCCAACTGGACAAGTAAAAGAAGTTCAAAAAGGAGAACAGGGGATGCGCGTTTCAGTGTACCGGGTGCTGGACGGCGTGGAGGAATTGGTCAGTCGGGACTACTATCCGCCGGTCAATCGTATTTTACTAAACTCTTCAAACCAGCTGCAGACACAGCAGCCAACTGAAACAGATCCGGATCTTCAGATGGACCTGGATGGTGACGGGTTAGCTGATGTAGAGCCTGGTGACGATGTGGAAGGCGAAACAATAAATGAAAACGAGCTTGAGGTAGATGAGAATGGGAATCCAATCCTACCTCCGGGCAGCTATTACGATAAAGGCGGCAATTTAATTACACCATAAAAAAGGGGGGCTGATGATGAGAACGGCAGCTCGCAAACGAATAGGGGACTTGCTTTTAGAGGCAGGTGTTATAACGGAACAACAATTGACGCATGCGCTCGAGAATAAAAGCCGAGATGAAAAGCTAGGAGATTTCCTAATCAAGGAAAATATTTTAACAGAACAGCAGCTCATTGAGGTATTAGAATTCCAGCTTGGGATTCCCCATATTTCGCTCAATCAAATCCCAATTGACCCAGAGCTTTTGCAGCTTGTCCCGGCTGAACTGGCAAAAAGGGCTCAGCTTATCCCGATTCGGCGTGAGAAAAACAAATTGTTCATTGCTATGGCTGATCCGATGGACTACTTTGCCATTGAAGAAGTGCGGATGGCGACAGGCTGTCAGATCGAGACGACTATTGCAGCGAAAGATGATCTATACCGGACGATTACGAAGTATTATGATCTCCAGGAATCGATGGAAGCAGCCTTATCTGATGTACAGGCGAATATGCAAGACTCTCAGCTGGAAATCACGGATGAAGATTCTCCCATTGTACGTCTCGTCAACCAAATTATCGCAAATGGTGTAGCTCAACGCGCGTCGGATATTCACTTTGACCCGCAGGAAACAGAATTCAGAGTACGTTACCGTGTGGACGGTGTGCTGCGTACCGAACGGTCATTGCCAAAGCATATGCAAAATATGATGACAGCGCGTGTAAAAATCATGGGGAATTTGAACATTACGGAAAGCCGGATTCCTCAGGATGGGCGGATTAAAATTAATGTGAATTTTAGGCCGGTTGATATCCGGTTGTCGACATTGCCGACTGTATATGGTGAAAAAATCGTCATGCGTATTTTGGATTTAAGTAATGCACCAAACGATATTAGACAAATTGGATTTTCGCCGGAAAACGAGGACCTCTTTGGACAAATTATTAACCGTCCAAACGGAATTGTTCTGATAACGGGCCCAACTGGTTCAGGGAAATCCTCCACATTATATGCTGCACTTTCTGAATTGAACGATGAGGGAGTCAACATTATCACTGTTGAAGACCCTGTTGAGTATCAGATGACAGGCATTAACCAGATTCAAGTAAAAGAAGAGGTCGGGCTGACATTCGCAGCCGGACTCCGCTCAATTTTGCGTCAGGACCCAGATATTGTAATGATAGGTGAAATAAGGGACTTGGAGACAGCGCAAATTGCGATACGAGCTTCTCTTACGGGGCACCTAGTACTTAGTACATTGCATACGAATAGTGCAGTAGAGTCAATTTCCCGATTAAAGGATATGGGAATTGAGCCGTTTCTTATTTCTTCTTCTCTCGTAGGGGCCATGGCTCAACGGCTCGTACGGAAAATCTGCCGGGACTGTTCGACAGAAGTATCCGCAACGGATCGTGAAAAAGAAATTTTTGCGGAAAATGGAATGGCTGTTACGACTGTCTATCGAGGACGTGGCTGCTCTGCATGCAGTAACACTGGATACAGAGGGCGTATGGCTATTCACGAAATTCTGCCGATTGACCGGGAATTGAAGGAGTTAATACTTTCTCAGGTAAGCGGCAATGTGCTCCGTGACTATATGAAGCAAAAAGGATTCAATACGCTGCTGCAGGACGGCCTTCTGAAAGTATTGAGCGGCATTACAACTACCGAGGAAGTATTGCGCGTGGCGACGACGGAATAGGAAGTGGAGAAATGACAATGACTGACACCCTGCAAATTAAAAACTTGCTGCTCTATGCCTATGAACAGAATGCATCTGATCTGCATGTGACTGTCGGCGTGCCGCCTGTGTATCGAGTAAACGGCAAGCTGGCTCACTACGGAGAAACGTCCATTACACCGGATATGGTAAATAAGATGGTACGGGAAATTTTACCGCAAGCCAAGGCAGAAGAGTTCGATGAAAAGGGAGAAACGGATTTTGACTATACGCTGGAAGGCTATTGCCGCTTTCGTGTAAATGCCTATCATCAACGTAATGCCGGTGCAATTGCTGCACGTCTTATTTCCAGTAACATTCCGACAATCGAATCGCTGAATATGCCAAAGGTGCTCTATGATTTAGCGGAAAAACCGCAAGGACTCATATTAGTCACAGGTCCTACCGGTTCAGGAAAATCAACGACTCTAGCAGCGATGATCAATTATATTAATGAAAATAAAGCGAAGCATATCATTACGCTTGAAGACCCGATTGAATACGTCCATCACCATAAGAAGTCGATCATCAATCAGCGGGAAGTCGGAACAGATACAGCTAGCTTTGCTAACGGTCTGCGTGCTTCCCTAAGGCAGGATCCGGATATTATTTTAGTCGGAGAGATGCGAGATTTGGAGACGATTTCGACGGCAATTACCGCGGCGGAAACGGGACACTTGGTATTCGCAACATTACATACATCAAGTGCCCCGACAACGATCGACCGTATTATTGATGTGTTTCCGCCGCATCAGCAAGGGCAGATTCGGATTCAGTTAGCCAATGTCCTGCAGGGCATTATTTCACAGCGCCTTTTTGTCAAAAAAGATGGCAGGGGCAGGGTTGCAGCGACGGAAATTTTGGTAGGCGTCCCTGCTGTAACGAACCTGATTCGTAATGAGAAAGTTCATCAGATTCCAAGTGTGATGCAGACGAGCCGAGCACTTGGTATGCATACGCTTGAATCGAACATCCAGGGGCTTATTTCAGAGGGACAGATTTCCCTGGAAGAAGCACGGCCGTATTTGAATGTAGGTGAGTACAATTGACCGTCTTTAAATATAGCGGACGCTCTAAAACCGGTGCTTTAAAAAAAGGAACGATTCAGGCGATGAATAAAAATGCCGCCATCTTAAAGCTGCGCGAAGAGGGGATTAACCCGCGGGAAGTCGAAGAGTCAAACAGTATTCTGCATAAGGATCTGACTATTGGCGGTGGTATCAAAAACCAAGATTTCGTCATCTACTGCCGCCAATTTGCGACACTGATTCGAGCTGGTATTTCGATTGTAGAAGCAACGAACATCCTTGCCCGCCAATCGACAAGCAAGCCGTTGAAAAAGGCTCTTGAAGAGGTGGAGGAAGATGTTCGGGCAGGTACCGCATTCTCCCAGGCGATTGCAAAGCACCCAAAGGTATTTCCGGATTTATTTATCAATATGATGCGGTCAGGAGAAGCAACCGGAAATATCGATGAAACGTTGGAGCGGCTTGCCAATACATTTGAAAAACAGTTTCGCATTAAAAAAAAGGTTCAGTCAACGCTGACATATCCGGCGATTCTGCTGCTGATTACAATTGGCGTCGTGTTCTTTCTTCTTATTTATATTGTCCCAACCTTTGTTCAAACATTTGAAGAGATGGGGGCAGAGCTGCCGCTTATTACTGTCATTACAGTGAAAATAAGTGATTGGCTTGTGAGTTTTTGGTGGCTCATTTTAGTAGTGATTTTAGGCGCAGCAATAGGTTTCAACTCACTTTATAAAAAGAACAAGAGATTTCACTATATGGTCCATTACTCGATGCTGAGGCTGCCTGTATTCGGTCCATTGCTGCAGAAAACGGCTATTTCAAGACTGACACGTACACTATCTTCTTTATTCAGCAGTGCAGTGCCAATTTTACACGCAATTACGATTTCCGAACGGGTCAGCGGAAACCCGGTCATCAGTGAGGTCATGATCAAAGCAAGAGAAAGCCTGGAAAAGGGGAGCACGTTAACCGAGCCGCTCGAGAAGAGCTGGCTGTTCCCGCCGCTTGTGACAAGCATGACGCAAATTGGAGAATCCACAGGGTCGCTTGACTACATGCTGGAGAAAATCGCCGACTTCTATGAGGAAGAAGTAGATCGGGCAGTTGATACGCTGAAGTCACTAATAGAGCCGATGATGATTCTATTATTGGCGATAGTTGTAGGAACAATTGTAGCAGCGATTATGCTGCCGATGTTTAGCCTTTATGAGCAAATGTAAGAGTTTGTTTAAATTTTAGAATTCTAGCTTTAACTAGGGTAAAAACCTCAACAATTAAAAATGAATTGGACGTTTGTAAGGAGGCATCAAAGTAGCTTTGACGTCCGTGCAAAATAAAAAATAACAAATTAAAAAGAGGAGGTATTTTCATATGTTTCAACAAATGAAAAAACGTATTCAAAATGAAAAAGGTTTAACATTGATTGAGCTTTTAGCTGTAATTGTTATCTTGGCCGTTATTGCGGCAATTGCTATTCCGGCGATTGGGAATATTATTGAGAAACAAAGAGAAAAAGCTGTGTTAAGTGATGCACAATTAATTATTTCAGGAGCAAAATTAGCAATTGCAGATGGTGCATGTACAGGAAATACTTGTACGGGAACTCAACTTAATCCGTTTATAGAGGGTATTACATTGGTTGACACTGATACTGTTGTCAAGAATGGTGCAGTTTATACTTTAACATGGGCTTCGGGAGAAACATTTACACAAATTTCAGGAGCTAGTACATCAAATGTTACTGAGGCTCAAATCCAAGGATGGCTAGACTAAGTAGTCCTTCATCGAACATCCAACTGCGGTTGGGTGTTCCATTGAGTGATTAACACTAAATTCTATCAAACTAACATCAAAGAACAGGAGGCCCTGCCATGCTGAAACTATTAACTCCAAGAAAAAAATCCCATGTCAGCATTGAACTGAATGATTATGTGCTGCGTGCACTCGTGTCGAAGGGGCCGAATTTGGCACAGGCACAATGCTTCGATATCCCGCTGTCACAAGGTGTTTTACAGGATGCCGCCATCATCGATGAAATGAGCCTGTTTGAAATTATAAAGGCAAATGTGGCTGAGTGGGGCGGGAAGCGGCAAAATGTACGCTTTTTTGTACCGGATACATCGGTATTATTGAAAACGATTGAGCATCCAGATGATATTGCAGATATGAAAGATTTACGCGGCTATGTTCAGATGGAGGTAGGGCATTCCATTCATTTGCCGTTCCAGGAGCCGCTTGTTGATGTATATGACCCGGTGCCGGAGGATGGGAAAGCGGTAGTGTTTGCGGCTCCTCCGGAAGAAGTGCGGAAGTTCATGGGAATCTTACTCGATAACCATCTATCACCTCAGGCAGCGGACATCCGTGCGCTGGCAAATTTGCGTTTACTTGAGTCACTGGAGTTAATCAATGACAAGAAAACATACCTGATCGCGGACTGGTCGATTAATGAATTATCGATTTGCATTTACTCGGAGGGAAATGTGGAGTTCCTGCGTTTCCAGGCAATTGAAACGGATTTAGAGAAATGGCAAACACAGCATGACGGAGACAACGAATATGATATTTCATTTACATATAAAGGTGATATCCAGGACTACCGGATGATTGTGACCGATCAGGTGCTGGAGCTCGACCGTATGATGAACTTCTTTAAATTTTCGCTGCATAAAGGTGAAAAATCTGTGGATGAGATCATTATTTTAGGGGATAATCCGCTGCTTTCCAATATTACGGAGTTTTTGGCGGAGAACTTTGACAATCGAATTATCGAAGTCAATGATACGCTCATTGGAAAGAAATATCCGGGCTTTAAGGCGAAGCATGCTTCTCTCATTGGTCTTGCGCTGAAGGGGGAGAATGTATGAGCATGATACCGGATATTAACCTGATGCCGAATGCGGAACAGGAGGACGGCAATTCCAAAGTGTTCTTCATATTGCTTGGCACGATTGTCATTGCCCTGCTTGCCGTCATGTCCTGGATGTATTTTAGTGCAAAGGCGGAGGTAACAAATTTATCGAACGAAGAGCAGATGCTTCAAAGTGAACGAGATACGCTGCAAATGGAACTCACTACATTGCAGGGTGCTGGACAAGGCTCTGTTGAGGAGTCATTAGCGTTTATTGAACATATATCCTATCCGGTGACCCCGCTGATTGATGAAACAAAAGGATTGTTGCCGGAGAATACGTATTTGCGTGATTATTCATTCGGAGAATCTGCGGTGACGTTCTCTGTTGATTTTGAAACATTAAATGCAGCGTCCCTTTACATTAGCAGGCTTGAGAACAGTCCGTACTTCCTGGATGTGCAAGTAGGAACAATTGAAAACTTCGAACTTGGTTCTAATGGGGAACGACAGGATGAGACACGATTCAGTGAGGTGCCTCGTTATACGGTAGAGGTAATATTGGCCATCAATGATGCACAGTTGGTTACCGGGGGTGATTCATAATGCAGCTTTCTAGTGGCAAAAATTCAGGACCGCTTCTTGTGACGGCACTTGTTTTAGTATTATTATTTGCGGTGTATTATTATGTCGTTCTACCGAAACAGGATGAGGCAGAAATAAAGCAAGGCACTGTCGACACTTTAAATAGTGAGATTTCTACAATGAAAGAGCAAATCGCTCTTATTGAGGGGGATAATAACGGTGCAGTCAGTAATGAATTTGCTGTTCGTAAAAAGCTGCCGGAGAGCCGCAAGATTGATGAGCTTCTATTATCCTTTGAGGAGATTGAATATATTTCGAACTCTCGTATTGTAGGGATTAGTTTTAACAATTACGATAGTCTTGTTTCCGCATCAGGACTTGCTGATCCGAATGCAAACACGGAAGGAAATCAAATGGATGGCGCTCTAGAAGAAGCGCCTGTTGAAGGGGCAGCGGACGAGACAGCGGACCAGCAGGGAGAGCCTGTACCAGTTTCCACTATGTCAGCTGAGGCACTGCCGGCAAATTTAAAACTAATTACATGTCAAATAGAGATTGAATCACCTGATGATGAGCAGCTGCAGCAGTTCATTAAAGAAATCGAAGCATTAGAGCGCGTCATGCACATTGATACAATTGAATACTCACTGCCGGGTGAAGAGGACACGTTAATGAACGACGCATCCGCGATTGTTTCCGCGAGCATCCAGGTGACGACATTCTATTTTGAGTAAGAGGCAACCATATGGAAATTGTATATAGTATTTTTATTGCTTTATTTGGACTGATACTTGGTTCATTTTATAATGTGGTCGGGTTAAGGGTTCCGAAAGGGGAATCCATTGTCAATCCTCCCTCCCACTGTACAGCCTGTAATCGCAGACTGACAGCTTTTGAGCTGATACCCGTACTTTCTTATGTAATTCAGGGTGGGAAGTGTAAAGGCTGCGGGGCAAAGGTGTCGCCGATTTACTGCGTAACGGAGATCGCGACGGCTGTGTTATTTGTGATAAGCTATTTAAAATTTGGCTTTACGGCAGAGTTAGCAGTGGCGCTGCTGTTTATGTCGCTTTTATTAATCATTGTCGTATCGGACCTTGCATATATGTTAATTCCAAATAAAATTCTGTTGTTCTTCCTTCCGCTGCTAATAATCGCACGGATTTTCTCACCGCTTGACCCGTGGTGGGACAGCCTGCTGGGTGCTGTAATCGGCTTTGGTATTCTACTGCTTATCGCTGTTATTTCAAAAGGCGGCATGGGTGGGGGAGATATCAAATTGTTCTTTCTAATCGGGCTCGTCCTGGGCACCGTCTATACATTATTAACCCTCTTCTTGGCATCGCTCATCGGTATGGTTGTGGGAATAATCGTCCTAAAAGTGCGGGGACAGGGAAGGAAAACACCAATCCCGTTTGGACCCTCAATTGCGTTGGGGGCTGTCATTGCTTATTTTTATGGAGCAGACCTGATCGATTGGTATTGGCAGTTGTTTTAATGATGAATGAATTATCATATATAATAAGCGTGGACCAGCATTGAGTGAATAGAGTCTGTCTATATGGCGGACTTTTTTCTTTTCTACCGGGTACAGTAAATAGGAGAAAGGAAGAGAGAAAAATGAAACCTATCATTGGCATAACGATGCATTCCGGAGAAGGAAAGCAGGAAGTAAACGCATCATACATCAAGTCTATTATTCAGGCGGGGGGAATACCTGTCTGTATCCCGCACATTCGAGAAGGGATTGATGAGGTGCTGACAAGGCTCAACGGGCTCTTATTGATTGGCGGGGGTGATATGAACCCGGCGAGTTATGGGGAAAATCCACACCCTCAAACAGGGGCCATTGTAACAGAGCGGGACGAAAGTGATTTAGAGCTCATGAAGCAGGCGCTAAAACAGAATTTACCTGTGCTGGCCATCTGCCGGGGCTTACAGGTGTTGAATGTAGCATTTGGCGGTACACTGTATCAGGATATTCCGTCAGAAGTAGAGGGAGCAGTCCAGCATGCCCAAAAATCCGCTCGCTATGAAAAAGTTCATCCAATAACAGTAAAAGAGGGAACAAAGCTCTTTTCTATTATTGGAGGAGAGATTATGACAAATACATTCCATCACCAATCTGCCAAGGAGCTTGGTAAGGGGCTAATCGTCTCTGCAAGGGCCCATGATGGCATAATTGAGGCAATAGAACATCCTGAGTACGCTTTCTGTCTAGGGGTCCAATGGCATCCAGAGGAGACGGCGGTCTATGGAGACAGTGCCTCTGTTAAGCTTTTTGAGGCATTCATTCAAGCATGCAGATAAAAAAACAGCGTTCATCTTTGGAGATGGGCGCTGTTCTAATTTTTAGGGGAAATTAATGTACCGTACGATATAAGCCTACTACTTTTCCTAAAATTTTCACTTGATCTACTAGAATAGGATCCATTGAAGAGTTTTCAGGCTGTAAGCGGAAATGTGTTTTTTCTTTGTAGAAGCGCTTAACTGTCGCTTCATCGTCTTCAGTCATCGCTACGACAATATCGCCGTTATTTGCTGAAGACTGCTGTTTTACGATGACATAATCTCCGTTTAGAATACCAGCTTCAATCATAGATTCACCCATAATTTCCAGCATGAAGATATGGTCTTCGCTCGTGCCGTATGTATTTGGCAGCGGGAAGTATTCTTCAATGTTTTCAATCGCCGTAATCGGCGAACCTGCCGTTACTTTACCGATTAGTGGGACATGAATAACACTTTGCTTGTTGACGAGCACTGTTTCCTGATCCAGTACCTCAATGGCACGTGGTTTTGTAGGGTCACGGCGGATTAGTCCTTTACTTTCAAGACGGGCCAGATGACCATGAACTGTTGAGCTTGAAGCAAGACCGACTGCTTCTCCGATTTCACGAACGGAAGGCGGATAGCCTTTAGAGCGTACTTCTTCTTTGATGAATGCCAAAATCGCTTCTTGGCGTTTAGATACCTTTGTCATAATGTTCACCTCTCTACCAGAGTTCTTCCTTTTTAAATTATTTTCAGTATACCATATGCGAACAAAAATGCAAACGTAAGTTCGAAATAAAGTGTTGACAAAAAACAAATGTTCGCATTAAAATGAGAACATATATTCCGAACAAACATTCTGCAAGGAGATGGTCAAATGAATTGGGTAAAGGAAAACAGCTATGTAAAAGTACTTCTAGGGGTGGCAGTAGCTTTTATTGCATACATATATATCACAGACGAGAAAATTCACCAATACGAACAGATTACAATCGAACATGGAGATACTTTATGGTCGTTAGCAGACGAATACCGTGGTAAGATGTCTACACAGGACTGGGTCGTTTTCGTAAAAAAAGAGAATCAATTATTTGATGGACTCTTACAAACAGGTCAAACAATTACGATTCCTATAGCGAAAGATTCAGTATACATAGCCAACCGAACAATTGGAGAGGATGGCAAATCCATTAAAGTAGCGAGTGATCAAAAATGACAAAGCCGCAATTGGCTGTCGTATACTGCCGTGTTAGTACGACAAAGGAAACACAGGAAACATCTTTAACAAGGCAGCGAGAGGAATTAACCCGCTATGCAGCAGAACAGGGGTTTAGCGTACAGGCAGTCTTTGAAGATCAGCATAGTGGTTATGATGTAGATCGTGAAGGACTGTTAGAGATGCTTGATTTTATGAAGGAATCCGATATACCTGTTCTTTTTATTCAGGATGAGACACGTCTTGGACGCGGAAATGCACGGATGGCTGTGCTTCACCTGTTAATGAAACAGGATGTGACGGTTTATTCATTAAATGAGGCAGGACCGCTGTCACTAAATGAAATGGACACGATGCTTCTTGAAATCCTCTCAATAGTCGAAGAATACCAGCGAAAGCTGCATAACGCGAAAATTCGCAGAGGAATGAAACGTGCAGTAGAACGAGGGTACAGACCAGAGCTGAATCTCCGGGAACGCGGCAATTTAGAAGGCCGTGATCGGATTGAAGTGCCAATAGAGGAAATCGTCAAGATGCGTGAGAAGGGCATGACCTTTAAAGAAATCGCAAGTACATTACAGGGTCTAGGGTTCCAGGTAAGTAAGGCAACTGTCCATAGACGATATATTGAATATGTAGAAGAATATGAACGACAACAAGCCTCAGAGCTGCCCAAATAAAATTAGGCGGCTCTTTTTGGCATATAGAAAGAAAATAAAGCGCAATCGCTTGCACTTCCTGCCGTTTTCTCATACCTTTGTAGTAGTCGGTTAAGAAAGGTGAGACGAAAATGTTATCAAAAGAAAAAATGGCTCGGATCAATGAGCTTTCGAAAAAGAAAAAAGCAGGAACATTAACGGAAGCAGAAGCGAAAGAGCAGACTCAATTACGCAAAGAATATTTGGATACGTTCCGCAGTACGATGCGTGACACGATTGAAAGCGTAAAGGTCATCGATGCAGAAGGCAACGATGTGACACCGGAAAAGGTAAAAGAAGCTAAGAAAAATAAATTCTTAAACTAATATACAAGGCGGGAGAGTTTGATTAACTCTTAGAATGATCTATGTTGCTTCTCCGAACAAATAGCAGGAAGGAGTACAAAATTCTCTATTAAATTTCGAGAGAAAAATCAATCAAACAACGCCTTCTATTAATATGTCACATTAAGTTGAAAAGTATAACATATTTACGGAAAAAACGTTGTATTCTTAAGCGTTTATGACTAAACTATATAAGAACAATATCAGTGCGAGAAAGGATGTCAAACATGACACAATACGCGGATCTGTTAGCAATCAATGCTATCCGAACATTATCAATCGATGCAATCGAAAAGGCAAATTCAGGCCACCCGGGTCTACCGATGGGTGCAGCACCAATGGCGTACACATTATGGACAAAACAAATGCGCCACAACCCACAAAACCCAAAATGGTATAACCGCGACCGTTTTGTATTATCAGCTGGTCACGGCTCGATGCTTTTATATAGCCTGCTTCACCTAGGTGGATACGGCTTGGAAATGGAAGAAATCAAGAACTTCCGTCAGTGGGATTCTAAAACACCAGGTCACCCTGAATACGGCCATACAGTTGGGGTAGAAGCAACAACAGGTCCACTTGGTCAAGGAATTGCAATGTCAGTTGGTATGGCAATGGCAGAACGCCACCTTGCAGGAACATACAACAAAGAAGGGCATGAAATTGTAGACCATTATACATTTGCACTTTGTGGTGATGGAGACCTAATGGAAGGTGTCGCTTCAGAGGCAATCTCGCTTGCAGGTCACTTACAGCTTGAAAAGTTAATCGTGCTGTATGATTCAAATGATATCTCATTGGACGGCGATTTGGAGAAATCATTCTCTGAAAACGTGCAAAAACGTTTTGAGTCAAATGGCTGGAACTATTTAAAAGTACAAGATGGTACAGATATCGATGAAATTAATAAAGCAATTGAGCAAGCGAAGGCAAACAAAGGCAAGCCAACTTTAATTGAAGTTAAAACAGTAATCGGTTTCGGTTCTCCAAATAAATCAGGTAAATCAGATTCTCATGGTGCACCGCTTGGAGCGGACGAAGTACTATTAACAAAGGCAGCGTACGAATGGGCACATGAGCCATTCCAGGTACCAGAGGAAGTTTATGAAACATTCAAGGCAGCTGCTGATGTACAAGGTGTACAAGCCGAAAATGACTGGAATGCCAAGTTTGAGTCATATAAAGCGGAATATCCTGAGTTAGCTGAGCAGTTCGTTAAAGCAATGAATAATGAATTACCAGCAGATTACGATGCTGAAATCCCAGTATACGAGGCAGGTAAATCAGTAGCAACACGTTCATCATCAGGTGACGTAATTAATGCATTAGCGAAAAAAGTTCCTTCCTTCTTCGGTGGTTCGGCTGACCTAGCCGGCTCAAACAAAACGACAATGAAGGGTGCAGGGGACTTCTCAGCGGATGATTACGCAGGCCGTAATATTTGGTTCGGTGTACGTGAGTTCGCTATGGGTGCTGCATTAAATGGTATGGCATTACATGGTGGTGTGAACGTATTTGGCGGTACATTCTTCGTGTTCTCTGACTATGTGCGCCCAGCAGTTCGTTTATCTGCGTTAATGGGTCTGCCAGTAACATATGTATTCACGCATGATTCAATTGCTGTTGGGGAAGATGGCCCGACGCATGAACCAATCGAGCATTTAGCATCATTACGTGCAATGCCAAACCTTTCTGTGATCCGTCCAGCAGATGCAAACGAATCAGCAGAAGCTTGGCGTATTGCTATTACAAGCAAATCAACACCAACTGTTTTAGTATTGTCTCGTCAAAACTTACCGGTCATTGACACACCAATCGAAACAGTGCGCGAAGGTGTTCAAAAAGGTGCTTACGTAATTTCACCGGCAACAAAAGAAACACCGGATGCAATCTTGATTGCAACAGGTTCAGAAGTATCATTAGCGGTGGAAGCACAAAAAGCATTGCTTGCTGATGGAATCGATGCATCTGTTGTATCGATGCCGTCAATGGACCGCTTCGAACAGCAATCGGCTGAATATAAAGAATCAGTTCTTCCAAAAGCAGTGACAAAACGTCTTGCAATTGAAATGGGTGCTTCTTTAGGCTGGCATAAATATACTGGCTTTGCAGGGGACGTTCTAGCAATCGATAAATTCGGTGCATCTGCTCCTGGTGAGTTAGTAATCGAGAAATACGGTTTCACAGTAGAAAACGTAGTAAACAAAGTAAAAGCCCTATAATCATTACAAAAGCGTATTTGCGCTCATTAAGCTGCGACAGCCCCTTCGTGCTAACATCCTGTTAGACTGAAGCACTTCGCAGCCGGCTCGAATGTTAGATATATCTTCTCTAACAAATTATCTTTTCAAAAAGACGGCTCGCAATTATTTGCGGGCCGTCTTTTGTTTTGATTGTTTAGTACCACGACAAGTAAGAAATCATATAGACAGTATATATGTGGACGCAGTATTTCCTCCGGGGTCCAGTGCATCTGCAACTACGGCGGGCAAAAACGCTTAATAAAGCGGTCATCGAGATCAGGTAAGAAATAACACAGCTAAGAAGATGACAGAAAGATCAGATGCAGCAGGAAAAAGGGACCTCTAACTTTAAGATTATTGAATAACTAATACATGATACGACCTCTAGCTCTAAATATTACCGGTTGTAAATAGCAGGCCATTTTTATATAAGAGGTTCAAAAAAGAAGCGGGGAGTAAGAATGTTGCGATGAAACAGGGCCTGTCCAATTAATTCTATAGCAACCATTTTGGAATTAGTGTATAATCCTTTTTGGAGAGTTTTCTCGGGATTACGTAAGTGGAGGAGGTTGGATACAAATGAATTTATGGCTTGGTATTGGACTTATCATTGTAGCTTTAATCGGGGGCGTTGCGATTGGTTTCTACGCAGCTCGTCAATATATGATGAAGTATTTGAAAGAAAATCCACCAATCAATGAACAAATGATTCGTGTCATGATGGCACAGATGGGACGTAAACCATCTGAAAAGCAAGTTCGTCAAATGATGTCACAAATGAACAAGTTCCAGGATAAATAATATGAAGAGAGTGCAGATATTGAATCTGTGCTCTTTTTTTACGTTCTTTTATCAGCTTATTACAGTATTTATTGTAAATTTATAATGTTCAGAAATTGCTATTGATTTATTGTAAACAATGTAATATTATAAAACAAACCTACAAACTAGGTTTTAAAGTCTAGGAGGAAAATCATATGAAAAAAATAGTAGTATTATTAACGTTTGCCATGTTGCTGCTGGCTGCCTGCGGGAATGAAGAGAAAGCGACAACATCAGAGGCAAATAAACTAGAAAAAATTGAAGAAGCCGGCGTCATCAATATCGGTTTGGAGGGAACATTCCCACCATTTAGCTATCATGATGAATCAGGAAAACTGACAGGCTTCGAATATGAAATTGCCGCACAAATTGCGGAAGATTTAGGTGTTGAAGCAAACTATATTGAAACGAAATGGGATTCGCTAATTGCCGGACTAGATACGGATAAATATGATTTTGTCATTAACAATATCTCAATAACGGACGAGCGTAAGGAAAAGTACGATTTCACAATTCCTTATATGGAATCGGTCGCAGTCCTAGCAGTTAATGAGGATAATAAAGAAATCCAGACAATAGAAGATTTAGACGGGAAGAATGCAGCACAAACAGTAACAAGTAACTTTGCAAAAGATGCTGAGGCGCTTGGCGCTGAAATCGTTGCTACAACTGATTTAACAGGCTCTATTCAATTGGTGGAGCAGGGACGTGCCGATGGGACAATTCATGATCGTGTAACATTTTTAACGTACATGCAGGAGCAGCCGGATTCGAAGCTGAAAATTGTGGAAGGTTCGACCAGCTCTTCGGATATCGCACTAATTCTTAACAAAGATAATGAAGAATTCCGTGAAAAGCTAAACGACATCATTAAGACAAGAACGGAAGATGGCACGTTTGCTGGCATTTCTCAAAAGTATTTTGGTGAAGACATCATAACAAAATAATTAATTAACGCGGGACCATCAGACCGAGGAAGGAGGATGGTCCTGATGTTTGTAGAAAGGAGGCGCTGATGGATGAGCAGAGAGATGGAAATTGCAATGGAGTCATTTTGGCCTATATTAAAGGCGGGGCTTGCCGTGACGATTCCGTTATCGCTACTGTCTTTCGCCATTGCAATGGTGATAGCAGTTATTACAGCATTGGCTAGAATGTCGAATGTATCCATTTTACGTTATATTTTTGGTCTTTACGTGTGGATATTCCGCGGCACACCATTATTGGTTCAACTTTTCATTGTATTTTTCGGCCTGCCAAATATAGGTATCGTGCTGGATGCCTGGACAGCTTCTATCATTACCTTCTCCTTAAATACGGGAGCATATGCCTCCGAATCGATCAGGGCCTCTATACTTGCCATTCCAAAAGGACAGTGGGAGGCGGCCGAATCACTAGGGATGACATATTGGCAGGTGCTGCGGCGTGTCATTGCTCCACAGACAATCCGAATTTCCTTACCGCCGGTGACAAATGATTTCATTGATTTGGTAAAGGGGACATCACTTGTAGCAAGCATCACACTAGCTGATATGTTTATGATCGGCCAACAGATTACAGCTCGTACATATGAACCGCTATTAATTTATTCACTGGTAGCGGCAATCTACCTGCTATTCATTACCGTGCTGACATTCGTACAGGGCAGGCTTGAAAAATATGCTTCGAAATATATTTAAGAAGGGAAGTGGACCTTATCGTACAGTTTTCAAACGTGCATAAATTTTTTGATGGACATGAAGCATTAAAAAATATTAATCTTGCATTCAACAAGGGAGAAACGACTGTTATATTGGGTCCCTCAGGCTCAGGCAAGTCTACTCTCCTGCGCTGTATCAACCTTTTGGAGACGCCTGAACGCGGCACACTTGCAATAGAGGATATTATTGTGGATTTATCGAAGCCGATATCGAAAAAGGAGCGGCTGGCGATCCGGCAAAATACAGCAATGGTATTTCAAAGCTTTAATTTATTTCCTCATATGAAGGTACTTCAGAATGTGATGGAAGGGCCGGTCACCGTACTGAAGGAAGAACGTGCGGCGGCTATGGAAAAAGGAAAAAGACTTTTGACCAAAGTAGGCCTTTCTCATAAGATGGACAGCTATCCGTCACAGCTATCTGGAGGACAGCAGCAGCGGGTCGCTATTGCCCGGGCTTTGGCGATGGAACCGAAATTTTTATTGTTCGATGAACCTACAAGTGCCCTGGATCCAGAGCTGGAAGGAGAAGTATTGAAGGTGCTGAAGGATTTGTCTGAAGAAGGGAAATCAATGATCATCGTCACACATAATTTAAATTTCGCCAAAGAAGTAGCAGACAGGATACTTTTTTTAGAAAATGGAGAAGTATTATTTGACGGCGAAACGAAAAAGTTTTTTGATAATAAAGAAAACGATCGAATTCAATCGTTTATTCAATCTATGCAATTTATTTAGGAGGATAAGAGAATGGTAAAAGAGAAAACAAATGTAGAAAGTTTTGACCTTGATCATACGAAGGTAGCAGCCCCTTATGTGCGTTTAGCCGGCAAAAAAGAAGGGAAGCACGGGGACGTGGTAGTAAAATACGATATTCGCTTCAAACAGCCAAATAAGGCCTATATGGAAATGCCAGCGCTTCATTCTTTAGAACATTTAATGGCAGACCGCATTCGTAATCATGCGGATTATGTTGTGGATGTGTCGCCGATGGGATGTCAGACAGGTTTTTACCTATCCGTGATCAATCATGATCATTATGAGGAAATATTAGAAGTTTTAGAAAAAACGCTTCAGGACGTATTAGCTGCAGATGCTGTACCAGCCTGCAATGAAGTACAATGCGGATGGGCAGCGAGCCACAGCCTGGAAGGTGCACAAGCATTGGCGCAGGAATTTTTAGAAAAGCGTGCAGAATGGCCGACCGTTTTTGTGGAATAAAATGAAGCAGGCAGCAGGTGCTTAAATAACCTATGTACTATAAAAGAAGTCGAGTCACTGGTATTTGCCGGGACTCGACTTTTATAATGGGCTTTTTTCATGAGCGATCACGGGAACATAACGCTGTAGAAAATTAAACACCATTTTTTCATACGCTGCTGGATTTTCATTGAAACCTTGTGCATGTGCTCCTTCTTCGAAAAGATAAAGCATTTTAGGGCCTGCCTTTTTCTCATATAAATCTTCTGTCATTGAACAAGGGATGAATGTGTCGTTTATGGTATGGACAAATAAAACAGGCTTTTCAATATTTTTTACGGCCTCAATCGGCAAAATATTTTTTGTCCAATAGCCATCCCGCATCCGCATGAACAAATCTGTAATATGGACAGCGAGACGCAGGTCGATTGAAATAGAATTTTTAACGATCAAGTAGAGCAGCTTGCGAAAATCGGAAAACGAGCAGTCCGAAATATAAAAATCCGCTTCATCTGCCACTGTTCCAGCATAAAGCAGCGTTGTAGCAGCCCCCATCGATTCACCATGTATACCAAGAACAGCTTCCTCACCTATAAGCTCTCGTATATAACGTACAACTGCTTGAAGGTCGATTTTCTCATAGTAGCCATAACTTGTCGTTTTACCGCCTGAATCTCCATGTCGCCGGTGGTCATACACGACTGTATTAAAACCGAGCCGCTCGAACATGCGTGCATATTTTGTAGAATTGATTTTGTTTTCTGTCACGCCGTGGCAAATAATAATCGTATGCTTGGTTGAAAGAGGTTTGAAGAAGTAGCCTTTAATGTCATAGCCGTTCGGAGAGGAGATGGACAATTCCATCTTCGATACGCTGTCAAACCATGCTTCGTCAAAGCGCTGGGCCTTCTTTTCCCTCTCTAAAATAAACTCAGAGTCTTTTTGCTTGATGTACATTAATTTATTCGATAAGACGTATCCTGATACAGCTGTAGCGGTAGCGAGTAACGTTGTAGCGATGCCGGATAATAGCATGACCTTTTTCTTCATCGTTTTCACCTCCTTATATACTATGTTGTCTCTGATATTTTCCTCTATGCATAAAGGAAAAAAGTTTGGGATATGAAGTTTTGGGCTATATCGATATAGCAGGGTATATTTGATAAAATGAAGAGGTAAGTAGTTTACTTACATACACAACGGGAAATAAGGGGGAATTATTTATGACACAAGCAGTAATCGTAAGTGCGGTACGTACAGCAATCGGCGCATTTCAAGGCTCTCTGAAGGATATTCCGGCAACAACGCTGGGCAGTATCGTCATCAAATCAGCAATTGAACGTGCAGGAGTTCCTGTAGAAGATATCGACGAAGTAATTATGGGGAATGTATTACAAGCAGGACTTGGACAAAACCCGGCACGCCAGGCAGCATTGCAGGCAGGCCTTTCAACAGCCATTCCGGCAATGACTATTAATAAAGTGTGCGGCTCAGGTCTAAAGGCGATTCATTTGGCAGCGCAGGCTATTGTAGCAGGTGATGCAGAGATCGTTGTAGCCGGCGGTTTTGAAAATATGAGCCAAGCACCATATATTTTACAAAATGCCCGTGACGGCTTCCGTATGGGCGACCAAAAAGTAATAGATACAATGATCCATGATGGATTATGGTGTGCAACAAATGACTACCACATGGGTGTAACAGCTGAAAATTTATGTGACGCTTATTCTATTACGCGTGAAGAGCAGGATGCTTTTGCCGCGCGTTCTCAAGCGCGAGCAGCAGAAGCCATTTCATCAGGCCGTTTTACAGATGAGATTGTACCCGTAGAAATCCCGCAGCGTAAAGGTGCTCCGGTCATTTTTGATCAAGATGAATATGTAAAAGCAGGTACAACTGCTGAAAAACTTGCAGGTTTACGTCCGGCGTTTAAAAAGGATGGTTCGGTTACAGCAGGTAACGCATCAGGTATTAATGACGGGGCAGCAGCTGTTGTCGTTATGTCACAGGAACGTGCCTATGAGCTTGGCCTGAAGCCGCTAGCAACGATTGTAGCGAATGCAAGCGCTGGTGTAGATCCATCTATTATGGGGATCGGTCCTGTATCGGCAGTGAAAAAAGTGCTGGCAAAAGCCAATATGACACTTGAACAAATGGATTTGATTGAAGCAAATGAAGCGTTTGCGGCACAGGCTATTGCTGTTGACCGTGAACTAAATTTTGACCATGAAAAGCTGAATGTAAACGGCGGAGCCATCGCACTAGGTCACCCAATCGGTGCGAGTGGAGCGCGCGTGCTCGTTACACTTCTTCATGAAATGCAGAAACGCGATGTACAAATGGGACTTGCGACGCTTTGTATTGGCGGCGGCCAAGGCGTGGCCACAATTATCCAGCGCTAACTTTGTCACCGATGATGCCTTGAAGCAGAAAAAATGCTATAATTTAGCCGAATGTCGGTAAAGAAGGTGATTTCATTGGCAAAGAAAAGAGGACAGCGGCAAGCTGGCGAACCAAAAGAGGAAAAAGACCAGATCACGCTTGCTGATCAACTGGGCGGAGATGTACTGGCAAAGCTGAAAGAGGCGAAGCAATCCTTGGCTGCGGAAGAGCAGAAGAAAGAGGAAGAACGTCAGGCACGTGCAGCTTTTGAACGGAAACAGCGTGAAAAAAATATGAGCTTTGAGGAATTGCTGAATCAATATGGCGAGAAAGGCTCAAAATATTAGTCAATGAACTGCTCCTAAATTGTTAGATACCCAATCTAATGGTTTAGGAGTATTTTTATAGCCAAACTTGCTGCCGAATAGAAAATAAAAAGAACTCATCCTAGCATAATGTCGGAATCAGATATAAGAAATTACTTACACTATTTATCTAACTTATTAAAATCAAATCAGCGGTCAGCGAGTCTATAGTAAAAATCGAATCTCAAAACAAAAACGAGTTTCTCCTAAGAGAAAACTCGTTTTTTAATCGCTAGAAAGATTTTCGTGATTGTGACAAAAAAGATAGCACCTGCCGTATCAATCAGCACATCCCCAAACATGCCGGTACGGCCGTCAGAAAACGTCTGGCGGAACTCGTCGAGTGATGCAATCAGAAAAACACTGCCTATCCCTAATAATGCAGGGAAGCGCCATCCGAGCTTGCGATAAAACAGGAAAAATAACATGCCGATAATGCCAAAGCCGGCAAAATGCGTGCCTTTCCGGATTAAAAATTCCACAAAGTAAAAATATCCTCTTGTTTCCACAGAAACCGGTCTTCCCCAATACGTAAGGTGAAGTTTGCTCAGCTCATCCTCTAACGGCTTGTTTTCTAGGACTGTTTCAAGCTGTGGTACGATCGTTTGCTGCTCATAAGACATATTTGATGCAATAAAGACTATGATGAGGGCGAGTACAACGAAAAAAACATATTTCTTCATCGATGGTCTGTATAAAGGTCCTTTTTAAGCTGTTTCACCGCTCCTGATAAATCACTGATGTGCTGCGCCTTTTCGTAAGCTGTAATCGAAGCTGCAAGCTGTTCTTTTGTCCGAGCCCCGATGACTGTAGAGGCAATCACATCGAAGGAAAGGTTAAAAGCAAGTGACAGTGCATGGATGTCGTTGTACTCTTTTTCAAGATGACCAATCACTTGCTGCAGCTCTTCCTCACTATAGCTCATATAAGGCTTTAGACGTGTCTGCCACTCGCTTGTCAGCAAGCCTTTTGCAATCGAGCCGCGTGTGACAACAGAGGCGCCTGAAGCAGCAATTTTTTCAAACCATTCTTCTGCTCTACGGTCAAGCATGCTGAACTGCATCATATTGCTGATGGCATTGCTGCTTTCTAAAAACGGTACAAACACATTCGGACGGATGGAAGAAATACCATATTCACGAATCAACCCTTCTTTTTTCAGCTCTTCAAATGTATAGATAATTTCCTCCCACGGATCATCTGCTGTCCCGCCGTGCAGTTGATATACATCAATATAATCTGTCTGCAAGCGAAGCAAGCTTTCCTTTACCCCTTGTTTTATATGAGTGGGAGAGGGGTCCCATGTCCAGCTCTCTGTGCCTTCTGTCCATCGATTACCGACTTTTGTTGCAAGAATGATGTCTTTGCGGTAAGGTGCCAAAACGGCTCCAACCACTTCTTCATTCATTCCTTTATCATACAAATCGGCTGTATCAAAATAATTAACTCCGGCGTCAAGTGCGGCTTCTACAATAGGGCGTGCGTCGTTAATCATTGGTGGCAGCGACATGCAGCCTAAGCTCAGTTCAGATATTTCCAGGCTGCTTTTGCCAAGTGTACGTTTTTTCATCAATATTGCCCCCTTATCTATTTGTTCGTGCTTTTTCTAATGTTACAATGAAATCAATCATAACGACAAGTGAGGTCCAACAAATGAAAAAATTTGAAGAAAAAACGATTGGTTCTAAAGAGATTTATAACGGAAAAATCATTTCTTTAAAGGTAGATGATGTTACATTACCGAATGGAGAAACGGGTAAAAGGGAAATAGTAAATCATCCAGGAGCGGTAGCTGTTATTGCCATTACAGATGAAGGAAAGCTTGTAGTTGTAGAGCAGTACCGTAAAGCATTGGAGCGGTCAATCATTGAAATCCCGGCTGGAAAGCTAGAACCAGGAGAAGAGCCGGCAACAACGGCTGCCCGTGAGTTAGAAGAAGAGACAGGCTACGGCTGTAAGGAGCTGACATACCTTCAATCTTTTGCAACATCCCCTGGCTTTGCAGATGAAGTGATTCATTTATTTGTCGCACGTGATTTATATGAAATTGAAAATCGGGCTGCTATGGATGAGGATGAATTCGTAGAGTTAATGGAGATTACAGTGGAAGAGGGCGAACAGATGGTAGCAGAGCAGAAAATCTTTGATGCCAAAACCGCTTTCGCTATTCTATGGTTAAAAATGCAAGGCTGAGAAATTAGTAAAGGACATAGATAGCACTAGTGGAATAGATATTGCCATTCTATGAAAATCTCAATTAAAAGGCCTTTTAAAAACTAGTCATATCCCTCTTGTCTGAGCATACAGTGTAGGACAAGGGGGGACGAAATGCGAAAAAGTATTTTATGGCAAAATACAGCGATGATTACGGTCAGCTTTATAGCGGGCGTTGCGTTTTTTCAATTATTTTCACTTGACCAGGCAACAAAAGTTATTAAAATATTGGACAGGCGTCTCTTATTCGAATCAACGCCTACACTGGTAGAGTCAATCATTCCAATAGCTATTTTTATAAGTATTGTGCTATTATTTGCAACGCATCCTTATTTTTTTAGCATTGCAAAAGTAGGAATTGCGATTAGAACATGCTTTTTTGGGTTCAGTTCAGTGTATTTACTCGCACAAAAAAATGAATTGCTCGCTTACGGACTTTGGTGGTTCCCATTCCAGTTCTTGTATATCGTTATGCTTGTCGTATTTTGTGAATATTTAGTGGCGACACATAAAGCCTCAAGAAAGAAGGAGCGTTTTTCTGTTCGGGAGAGCGGTATCCTCTTATTATTTATCGGCGTCATCTTTTTCTTGGAAATTGTAGTCATTTCGTATGTTTTAAAATAAATCATTATCTTGTAATAAGTTTTGCTCATTTGGTATAATAAAGAGAGTTTAGGAGGGCGTCACATGGAGAGCCGTATTGATCGAATTAAAAAGCAATTACATAGTGCTAGCTATAAGCTGACGCCACAGCGAGAGGCGACGGTAGCAGTTCTGCTCGAACACGAGGAGGATCATTTAAGTGCTGAGGATGTTTACCTGCTGGTAAAAGAAAAGGCACCTGAAATTGGTCTTGCTACAGTGTATCGAACATTAGAGCTGCTGACGGAGCTTAAAATTGTCGATAAAATTAATTTCGGTGATGGCGTATCGCGCTATGACTTACGTCAAGAAGGTGCCGCACACTTCCATCATCATTTAGTTTGTATCGAGTGTGGTGCAGTAGACGAGATCCAGGAAGATTTACTGGAAGATGTAGAGCAGATTGTAGAAAAGCGATGGAATTTTATCATTAAAGATCACAGATTGACATTCCACGGGATTTGCCACCGTTGCCAGGATAACGGGGAAGAGGAATAAATAACTCACAAAGAAAGAACAGCTTGAGGGGGCTGTTCTTTTTATTTTCTCTGAATAGGGAAAGGCAAGGTTACGTTAATCGGCTAGATCGTCATCCTAGTACCTTCCACGCTGCTTGATTTATAAGTGCCGGCAGGGGAAAGAGGCGTAGGAGATAATAGACAAAATATAGGAAACAGCCTTATAGTAGAATGCATACTATAAGGCTTTTAAAATGTAGTTTACATCTTTATGGAAAAGATATTATATAAGTATGAACAGGGGGCGAAACGGTGAACGCATTTACATATCCAATAGAAGATTATATTCATTTTATCCGTGTGGAGAGACAACTTTCCGCGAATACATTGGCTTCTTACCGGAGAGACTTGGAGGCATATGCAGCGCATTTAGAAGAGCAGCAGCTGAAAAATTTTAATGAGGTAACCCGTGGAAACATCCTTCTGCATCTGGAAAATTTGCGGCATACCGGGAAGACAGCGCGTACGGTGGCGCGTCACATTTCGTCGATTCGCTCTTTCCATCAGTTTCTGCTGCGCGAAAAGGTGACGACAACTGACCCGACAGTTCATCTTGAAATGCCGCAGCTGGAGCAGAAGCTGCCGAGAGTACTGTCAATTGAAGAGGTGGATGCATTGATTGCTGCGCCAGATCGATCAAAACCCCAAGGAATGCGCGATGTAGCAATGCTGGAATTATTATATGCATCAGGTATGCGGATTTCAGAGCTAATCGAGCTGGATATAGAAGACATTCATCTGACGATGGGCTTTGTTCGTGTATTCGGTAAAGGCGGTAAAGAGCGCATCGTTCCACTAGGACGCGGCGCACTGAATGCGGTGAGCAAATACTTAGAGCGTGCCCGTTATGAGCTGCAGGGAAGTTACCCGAAGACGAGTGCGTTATTTATTAATCAAAGAGGGAAAAGATTAACAAGACAGGGCTGCTGGAAGCTGATTAAGCAGCATGCGCAAAAGGCAAATATTCAAAAAGAGCTGACACCCCACGTACTACGGCATTCATTCGCAACCCATTTGATTGAAAACGGGGCGGATTTACGTGCCGTTCAAGAAATGTTAGGACATGCGGATATTTCGACGACTCAAATATACACGCATGTCAGCAAAACACGTTTATCTGAAGTATATAAACAGTTCCACCCGCGTGCTTGAGAATAAAAACGGTAATAATATTGAAAAAAATTTCTTGCGTCGGATGTCTGACCTTTATTTATTCAAGTTTTTTGATAAAATGAAAAGGTAGGAAAGAGGAGGACGTAAAAGTCATGAATTCATTTAAAAAAGTACATGTAATCGTTATGGACTCAGTCGGTATTGGCGAGGCGCCGGATGCTGAAAAATTCGGAGATGCTGGCTCTGATACACTGGGTCATATTGCAAAAGAAATGAACGGGCTGAACATGCCAGTAATGGGTTCTTTAGGATTATCGAATATCCGTAAGCTGCAGGGAATTGAACCCGCACAAACACCAAAAGCATATTACGGAAAGATGCAGGAAGCGTCGGTCGGAAAGGATACGATGACAGGTCACTGGGAAATAATGGGTCTCAATATCGACAAGCCTTTTAAAGTGTATCCAGACGGGTTCCCGCCTGAATTAATCACAGAGTTAGAAATGCGTACAGGACGCAAAGTGCTTTGCAATAAGCCGTATAGCGGAACAGCTGTTATTGAAGACTATGGGAAAGAGCATATGGAAACAGGTGCAATCATTGTTTATACATCTGCTGACCCGGTCTTACAGATTGCAGCACACGAAGAGGTAATCCCGCTTGATGAGCTGTATAAAATTTGTGAGATTGCTCGTGAACTCACACTTGTACCTGAATACTTAGTAGGCCGGGTAATTGCCCGTCCATTCATTGGAGAGCCAGGCAATTTTGAACGTACATCTAATCGCCACGACTATGCGCTTTCTCCATTCGGGCGTACAACGATGAATGAAATGAAGGATGCGGGTCTTGATGTGATCGCTATCGGAAAAATTTCCGACATTTTTAATGGCGAAGGTGTGACAGAAGCAATTCGTACGAAAAGCAATACAGATGGTATGGATCAGTTGAACAAAGTAGTTCGCAGTGACTTCCATGGTATGAGCTTCTTGAATCTTGTGGACTTTGATGCCAACTTCGGCCACCGCCGCGATCCGATTGGATATGGCGAAGCGCTAGAGGAATTCGACCGCCGCTTACCAGAAGTTTTGGAAGCGCTAACGAAGGATGATTTACTGATTATTACAGCGGATCATGGAAACGATCCAACGTTTACAGGTACAGACCATACACGTGAATATGTACCGTTGATCGTGTATTCGCCAAGATTTGCAGCAGGTGCTGAATTGCCGCTTCGTACAACATTTGCGGATATTGCTGCAACAGTAGCCGAAAACTTTGGTGTAGCTGCGCCGCAATTTGGTAAAAGCTTCTTATCGGACTTGAAATAAGCGATAGAAATTTGCCATCTACTATGAAAGCGTCATCAACCTTGAAATGAAGCGTCTTAAATTCGCATGCTGGGAGTGTTAATATGAATATTTTATCAATCATTGAAAAGAAGAAAAACAAGCAGCCGTTAACAAAGGAAGAAATTCGATATTTCATTAACGGCTATACAAAAGAAGAAATTCCCGATTATCAAATTTCTTCATTGCTGATGGCCATCCGATTAAACGGTATGGAAGATGAAGAGATGTTCTATCTGACAGAGGCAATGGTAAACTCAGGAGACATTATCGACCTTTCGGACATCAAAGGCTTCAAAGTTGATAAACACAGTACAGGCGGGGTCGGCGATAAAGTAACTTTAGTGGTTGCGCCGATTTTAGCAGCGCTTGATATTCCGGTCGCAAAATTCAGCGGTCGCGGTCTGGGTATTACGGGCGGTACAGTAGATAAACTAGAATCAATTGAAGGCTTCCATGTGGAGCTAAGCCAATCAGAATTCATTGAGAATGTGAAGAAGCATGGTATCGCTGTAGCAGGGCAGACAGGCAATCTTTGTCCAGCCGATAAAAAGCTATATGCTTTGCGTGATGTAACAGGAACAGTTGATTCTATTCCGCTGATTGCATCTTCCATCATCAGTAAGAAAATTGCCAGCGGTTCAGACGGTATCGTACTTGATGTTAAATACGGGAATGGTGCCTTCATGAAAACGAAGGAAGAGGCAAAGGTTCTGGCAGACAAAATGGCAGAGATCGGAAAACGTTTTGGCCGCAAGATTGTCTATACATTAAGCGATATGAACAATCCGTTAGGCCGTTTTATCGGTAATAAAGTGGAAGTAGTAGAAGCACTGGACGTATTGAGTGGAAATGTAGAAAATACACATGAGGATTTAGTTGAGGATTGTGTAGAGGTTGCTTCTTTAATGTACATGCTGGCTACTGATTGTTCGAAGGAAGAGGCGGCTGTCAAAGTACGTGAAGTCATTGAAAACGGCAAGGCGAAGGATAAATTCCTTGAATTCGTAAAAGCTCAGGGCGGAAACGTTGCTGACTTGAAAGCGAAGGGAACAGCAGTTACACACCATGTGAAAGCTGCGGCTTCTGGACAGATTGCAAGTGTAAATGCGCTGGCAATTGGTGAATTGTCTGTCATGCTAGGTGCTGGACGACTGACTAAGGAATCTAAGCTTGACTTCGATGCAGGGATCAAGATTATAGCAAAAACAGGGGATTCCATTCAGGCAGGAGATACTTTGGCAATTCTATTTTCAAACATCCCAGTAACGGATGAAATGACAGAAAAGGCAACAGCAGCATTCCAAATTAAATAATTACGAAAGCTCGATCTCATTAGAGGTCGAGCTTTTTTTATTTTCAGTCCATATGAACCAACATGTATTTATTTTGATATAGCAACAAAAAGAAGAAAACTAGATTAATATACTTTTTTAGGATATTAAAAAGCAGGAGAATTGCTCGTAATAATTTATGAGGCTCTCTTTTAAAATACAGTTCATATGATATAATAAGGATGAATTTTTGTCGAAAATGCTATTTTTTCTTAAATTTATGGAAGAGAAGGGGTTGTATGGGACGTTTTTGGACGGGGCGGTTTGAAGGTTATACTTTCAACCATTTTAGAAAGGATTTACTATCGGGGACAATTGTGGGGATTGTTGCAGTTCCACTAGCCATGTCGTTTGCCATTGCTTCTGGTGTGAAGCCTGAGTACGGAATTTATACAGCGATTATCGCTGGTATACTCATTTCGCTGCTAGGTGGCTCAAAGTACCAGATTGGTGGACCTACGGGCGCATTTGTTCCGATCTTACTCGGCGTCGTACTCGTATATGGGTATGAAAACTTGTTAATTGCCGGGATTATGGCAGGTATACTGCTTCTATTGATGGGGGTACTGAAATTGGGTTCCCTTATCAAATTTATTCCGCGCCCGGTAACGGTAGGTTTTACCGCCGGAATCGCTGTCATCATCTTTACAGGGCAAATCGGTAATTTCCTTGGCCTGACAGGACTTGGACAGCATGAATATTTACTAGATACATTGAAGGACATTGCTGTACATCTGCATACGTTCAGCTTTGCGAGTATCCTTGTAGCGCTGATTAGTTTGGTGATGATTTTGCTGACACCGAAAATCGCACCAAAAGTACCAGGTGCTTTAGTGGGAATCATTGTGTCAGCTGTTGCGACGGCTATTTTTTTTAACGGACAAGTAGCTACAATTGGTTCTACTTACGGGGAGATTCCTCAGACATTACCGCAATTCCGTATGCCAGATGTGACATGGGAAGTCATTTATTCATTGCTTGGACCGGCCTTTGTCATCGCTATGCTTGGCGGGATTGAGTCGCTATTATCAGCAGTAGTAGCAGATGGTATGACAAATAGCAAGCACAACAGTAACAGAGAACTCATTGGACAAGGGATTGCCAATATCGTTACACCATTCTTTGGTGGTATCCCCGCAACTGGAGCAATTGCCCGCACAGCAACGAATATTCGTTCAGGCGCAGTATCTCCGATGTCTGGTATTATTCATGGGATCTTTGTATTACTAACCTTGCTTATACTGGCACCATTAGCGGTCCATATTCCTTTAGCGAGCCTTGCACCTGTATTAATGGTCGTCGCATGGAATATGAGTGAGCGTCATCATTTTGCCCATATTTTAAAATTGAGATCAGGAGACTCTCTTGTTCTTGTCGCCACTTTTTTACTAACAGTCTTTACAAGCCTTACGCTTGCTGTCGAAATCGGGCTTGGGCTGGCTATTGTCTTATTTGCTAAACGGATGAGCGAAATGCTCGTTGTAGCTAAGGTGCTGCCGGATCATAGTACGGGGCAAGGAAAGGTGCTCCCGCATGTTGTGACGGAGGGACATGACTGCCCGCAGATCAGCATGTATACGGTGGAGGGTCCGTTATTTTTCGGCGCGGCCCAGACATTCGAGCGCGCTGTTTTATCTGCTGTTAATGACCGGCCGGAAGTATTGATTTTAAGGATGAGAAAAGTGCCGTTCATCGATACGACCGGAGAGGAATACTTCCGGAATATCGTACGGGAGTTCAAAGCATCAGGCGGTACGCTGCTTATTACAGGTGTACAGCCGACATTAAAAGCCATCCTAGATACAAACGGACTATTGCGGGAAATCGGGGAGGAGAATTTCTTCTATCATACAGGAGATGCTATTAATGAAGCAATCCGTCGTATCCAGCTGCCGAAGTGTCTAGGCTGTAAGCATTTCGCATTTAAAGAATGTACAAAGTTTGCAGGCGGTAATAGCAAGCATATAGCTGCTCAACAAGAAAACCTAATAATCTAACAGGAGCGAGTGCGCTCCTGTTTTTTTGTGTTCTATAAAGGTATACATGGAGCATTTTATTTAATAGTCCTTATAACGATTCTTTTCTATCCCCTTTAACGGTTCGAATGTATAAAAATAGCAAAGCCTTCCTATACTGACAGTAAACCCTTTGTCTATTAAGCACTACTTTCGCAGAATGAACACTAGTTTTGTCGGTTGGAAAGGAGATTATCTCCTGCTCTCGAAATCAAGGAGACGAAGGAGGAGAAGCGATGAAATGTAAAATTACAATGTATCCAAATGAAGTAGCGATTATTAAATTATACGGTGAGCTTGATCACCATGAAGTAGAAAAAGTGAGATCTCAAATTTCTTCGACAATTCTGCAAGGAGATTTAAAAACACTTATTTGGAATTTAGAATATTTACAGTTTATGGACAGCGCTGGTGTAGGGTTAATTTTAGGACGTATGCGAGAGCTGCATGCGGTAAGCGGCCGTACAATCATCTTAAATCCTTCACCAACCATGGAAAAAATCTTCCGTTTTTCTGGACTTGCTGCTTATATGATGCATGGGGGAGAAGAAATAGCAATTTCACAGGCGAGGGGGATTGTAAATGGATAACGAAATGATCCTTTCATTCTTAGCAAAAAGCGAAAATGAGAGTTTAGCAAGGCTTGCTGTTACGAGTTTTATTGCACACCTTGACCCAACGATTGAAGAATTGGCTGAATGTAAAACAATAGTGTCGGAAGCTGTTTCAAATGCGATCATCCACGGCTATGACGGGGCGTATGGCATGGTAACGGTCCACGCTATTCTGGACGGGGAAGTGTTAAGCGTCTCAATTAAAGACGAGGGGCGCGGCATTCCTGATATCGAGTCGGCAAGAGAGCCGTTGTTTACAACGAAAGGGCATCTGGAGCGTTCTGGTATGGGCTTTACGATTATGGAAAGCTTCTCGGATGAATTCACGATTGAATCACATATAGGACATGGTACGACGATTACCTTTACAAAAAAATTTTCGCCCATCCAGGCTATAGCGATGTGATGAATTAGGGGGATGGAGACAATCGAACAGCCGTCAGAAACGTTATTGACACAGGAAGAAATGCGAGATTTGATTGCACGGGCGCAAAATGGCGATGATGCAGCGCGAAAAAGGATGATCGAGGGCAATACCCGACTTGTCTGGTCTATCGTTCAACGTTTCTCGTCCCGTGGTATTGAACTGGATGATTTATTTCAAATTGGCTGTATTGGCCTGATGAAGTCTGTTGATAAGTTTGATTTGAAATATGAAGTGAAGTTTTCGACGTATGCTGTACCGATGATTATTGGGGAGATTCAGCGCTTTTTAAGAGATGACGGGATGGTAAAGGTAAGCCGCTCCATCCGTGAGCTGAACTTCAAAATCCGGCATGCTACAGAAAATTATATGAAGACCAATGAAAAACCCCCTTCTATGGTAGAGCTGGCAGAGATGCTGGAAGTTTCGGTTGATGACATTATCATGGCGACTGACGCCATGCGCGACCCGGCATCCCTTCATGAACAGCTATATGAAAACGATGGGGATTCTGTCACATTGATGGATCAAATGCGCGATGATAAATCGCAGCTGCCGTTTGATTATATTCCATTAAAGGAGGTGCTCAAACGTCTTGGTAAGCGGGAACAATCCATCATTTACTTACGCTATTTTGTGGATTTGACCCAAACGGAAATTGCAGAACGCCTAGGGATTTCACAAGTACAAGTGTCACGTCTTGAGAAAAAGATACTGGCGCAGTTGAAAGTCTGGATGGAAGCGACAACAAAGAAGACGGTGCATAAATGACAAATCAACTATTTACATCATTAGAAGAAGGACGCAAATTTTGTGAAGACCAATTCGGTAAGAACGTATCTTTCGATTTAGTTATGCAGGAGGTATATATTCAAGAGCTTCCTGCGCTGCTTGTGTATGTCAGCGGGCTTGTCGATAATGCAAATCTTGCCAATATGCTCGTTCATTTACAGCATAATCATCATGATGATATTGAAGATGAAGAGGCATACTTTTATGCCCACTTCAATTTCCAAAGCATTACCCCATCGGTATCGAGGGAAAAATTTCTGCTTTTTGTATTAAGCGGACAGGTCGGTATTATTACAAAAAGCGGATTTGCCTATACGACAGAGTTTCGGAGTTATCCAGGACGGAATCCGGAAGAGCCTGATAATGAACGGGTAATCCGTGGTTCGCGAGATGGTTTTGCGGAAAATATCATTATCAATGCTTCGTTGATCAGACGTCGTATTAGGAGTCCTCAGCTGCGGTTTGAGCTGCAGCAAATTTCAACACTGGGCAAGACCGATGTGGCTGTCTGTTATATGAATGATCTTGTCAATCAGGAGCATTTAGAATGGATTAAAAAGCGCTTCGAGCAGATTCATCACGATGGGCTGACAATGGCAGATAAATCGCTTGAAGAATGGATCTTTAAGCAGAAATACAACCCAGTACCATTTGTCCGCTACTCGGAGCGGCCGGATATTGTAGCAGCACATTTGCTGGAGGGACATATTGCCATCGTGGTAGATACCTCGCCATCTGTAATGCTTATGCCTGTTTCTCTTTTTCATTTACTTATGCATGCAGAGGAATACAGGCAGGCACCATTAATTGGAACAGTTATGAGGGGACTGCGGTATATGGCTGCCTTTTTAAGTCTCTTCCTGTTACCGTTTTGGTATTTGATGGCAACAAATCCGGAAATTCTGCCTGATAAGATTGATTTTATCGGCGTATCGGAAGAATCACATATTCCTTTATATTTGCAGCTGGTCTTGGCGGATATAGGGATTGAGTTCCTGAGGATTGCCGCCATTCATACACCTTCGCCATTGTCTACAGCGATGGGGTTAATTGCGGGGATTATGATTGGGGACATTGCGATCAATGTTGGGTTGTTCACAGGAGAGGCGATTCTTTATACCGCTATTACAGCACTTCTGACATTTGCCATTCCTCATTATGAGTTAAGTATTTCGATGAAAGTATTTAGGCAGCTTCTTCTTGCCGCTACGGCAATCTTTGCTGCAAATGGCTTCTTCCTTGGATGCCTTGCGATTTTCCTGTATTTATATGCATTACGTCCAATGCAAATTCCATATTTATGGCCATTGGTTCCATTCTTCCCCAAAGCATTTGCACGGGTAATGATTCGTTTCCCAATGTCAGACGATGCGCTGAGACCATATATTGTCGGCTCGAAGAAACGAAAACGCTAATGAATAAACATGTCTGAAAATTAAATATTTATGCATAATTTTGATTGTGATGTATAAACATACGTTGCGCAGCCTTCTTCACTATGTTAAAGTTCACATATAATATTTGTGACTTTTGAGAAAATTAGCGTCTGCTATTTTCTCAGTGAGGAGAGAAAAAGATGCATTTATATGGGACACAGAAAATTGAGAATGGGCATTTAACAATTGGTAACGTAGATACAGTGGAACTGGTAAAACAGTACGGTACACCGCTATTTGTATACGATACTGCGCTTATCCGTAAGCGCGCACGTGGATTTAAAGATACTTTTGAAAAGCTGGGTGTGACGGCACAGGTAGCGTATGCTTCAAAAGCATTTGCATGTGTCGCTGCTTATCAGCTGGCTGCACAGGAAAACCTTTCATTGGATGTAGTATCCGGCGGAGAGCTTTATACAGCGATCAAGGCGGGCTTTCCCGCAGAGCGCATCCATTTCCATGGCAATAACAAATCTATAGTGGAACTAGAACTGGCATTCGATACAAAAATCGGCTGTATCGTTGTGGATAATTTCCATGAGATTTCATTATTAAAGGAGATTTCAGAAGAAAGACAGCAAAAGATGAATATTCTGCTTCGTGTAACACCTGGAGTAGAAGCCCACACACATGACTTCATTACAACAGGTCAAGCCGATTCGAAATTCGGCTTTGATTTAAATAGTGGACAGACAGATGAAGCCTTTGCTCAAGTGAAGGATCATGAATTTTTAAACTTGCTTGGTCTGCACTGCCATATCGGTTCACAAATTTTTGAAACGGACGGATTTGCATTGGCAGCGGAGAAAGTGATGAAAAAAATGGGCGACTGGAAACAGAACCACGGATTTGAATGTTCAGTACTCAACCTCGGCGGCGGCTTTGGTATCCGGTATACGGAAGAAGATAAGCCGCTTGAGCCTCATGTTTACGTGGAGGAAATGATTAAATCTGTACAAGCAGAAGCAGAAGCGGTAGAATTAACAATGCCGGAGATTTGGATTGAGCCGGGCCGCTCGCTTGTAGGAGACGCAGGTACATCGCTTTATACAGTAGGTTCACATAAGAGTGTGCCAGGTATACGCGAATATATTGCAGTCGATGGAGGAATGAGCGATAATATCCGCCCAGCCCTTTATGATGCAAAATACGAGGCAATCATTGCTAACAAAGCAGACAAGGAAAAAAATGCTACCTACACGGTGGCAGGTAAGCTTTGTGAATCAGGCGATAAGCTAATAATTGATGCAGCTCTGCAGCAGGCAGAAGCTGGGGATATTTTAGCGATGTTCTGTACAGGGGCATATGGATATTCAATGGCTTCCAATTATAATCGCGTAACACGCCCAGCTGTCGTTTTTGCTGAAGCAAGCGAGCACCAATTGGTGATTAAGCGCGAAAGCTATGAAGATATCGTAGCCAATGATCTCCCGTTAACATTGAAAAAGGGTGAGTAAGCTTTGAAATTATCAAGACAGGCGAAATGGGGCCTTGGTTTATTTGTAGGTGTTATTGTTTGGGCACTGTTATTTATCTATGTCATCAGTCCATTAATTGCGATTTTCAACGGAGAATAATCCGTTTTACTGTAATGAAGGCCACAGACTGCCAACTGGAAAATTGTGATATTGCATTTCCTCAGCAGTTTTGGTAGGATGTGCAGTGGTAGAATTGAGGGAATATGACAATGCTAGTACGATACAAAAAAGCACTTGAAAAAATCGCCATGGGACTGTTATCCTTCATGCCGCAGGAGAAGGATGTTCGGCGATTAATGGAAACAATTCAGCAATATGAACAACTGGATAACTGGATGCTTTATTTATGGAAAGAGGACGAGGAGTATGTTGGCATTATCGGCGTACAAACGGAAGATACTGTAGCGACGATTCAGCATATTACCGTTGTTCCATCGTATCGGGGAGAAGGCGTAGCTCTGGAAATGCTGCAGCAGCTGCGTGATCTGAATCTCTTTACGGAGATTAAACCGAACGATGAAACCGAGCCTTTTGTACAAAAATGCATGCCAATCTTAAAAGAAGGATGACTCAATTTTGAGCCATCCTTTTTATTATGGAAGAAACGCTGGAGGCAGCAGAGTGACTATTCGACGGTAAATATAAGAGAATGAGAGAATAAAAAACAATGATTATTCTCTGTTTCTTTTTAGTGCTATTTTTGCCTCGCGCGCTTCGAGTACTTCACTCCGGTCACGTAGCATATGTTTATGGAGAAGAAACTCTTCATTCTCATAAGGAAGCGCGGCTATTTTTGACATGACGGTTTCTTCTAGTTCTGGATCCAGGATAGACAGCTTAAATGGCTGAAAATGTTTTCGCTGGCTGACTGCTTCAATAGCGTCCGTTAATTGTTCTTCTAACAATCTACCATCTAATGGCTGTAAAAAGTCGGAGGACCGATTCCGTTGAAGATTGTGAAGAGATTTTGTTAAAATTCTTGCAGAGCCATTAAAGTTGCCTCGTCGCCAATGATACATTCCAGTAGCAAGCTGTACAAGGCCGACAAGGACATGATCTTTATCACCAGGTGCAGCCTCTTTCCAGTACTCCTCCAGTACTTCGTGGCATTCAAAATAATCCTGATTGCCGTTAAAATATGTACAATAATCGACATACAATGGATGGGTATATGGCAAATGAATCACCTTTCCTCTATACTATGATTGAACCATTTATATACAAACGACAGGTGGCATACAAATGAGTTATGAAGTGAAACTAGAAGCATTTACAGGTCCACTCGATTTATTATTGCATTTAATTCACCGATTGGAAATTGATATATACGATATTCCGATGGCTGAGCTGACAGCACAGTATATCGATCACATCCATGCGATGAAGGAGCTGGAGCTGAATGAAGCGAGCGAGTATTTAGTCATGGCGGCAACGCTCCTGGCGATAAAAAGCAGGATGCTCCTTCCCATCCATGAGGGAGAGCTGGAGGACGCTGAATTTCTCGAGGAAGGCCCTGACCCGCGTGAAGAACTCGTAACGCGATTAATCGAATATAAGAAGTACAAAGAGGCAGCGACAAACCTGCAATCACTCGAAGAGGAGCGGGCCCAAGTTTATACAAGACCGCCTGCAGATCTTTCGGAATATGCCGTGCCTGAGCAGACAGTACTGTTTGAGGCAGAGGTCAATGTCTATGATATGCTGTCGGCATTTCAGAAGCTGCTTCGTCGTAAACAGCTGAAAAAACCGCTTAATACACGTGTTGCAAGGCAGGAAATTTCTATTAAGGATCAGATGTTTGCGGTAGTGGAACGATTGAAAAAAAACGGCGGCCGCACGACGTTTACAGAACTATTCCCGTTTGAGGATAAGGAAACGCTGATCGTGACATTTTTGTCATTGCTAGAATTAATGAAACGCCAAGTCGTCTTTGTAGAGCAGACAAACAACTTCGAAGAACTGACCGTATTACTGCAAAAGGAGGAAATTGGCGATGGACTCGAAGAACTTGATGAGTAGAATAGAAGCATTATTATTTGTTGCAGGGGATGATGGTATGACGTCGCGCCAACTTGCACAATATTTAGATGTGGAAGTAATTGATATTGAAGCTGGACTAAGTGAGCTTGAGACGAAATATAATGAATCGGAGGATCATGGCATCACAATCAAACAGTTAGCGGGTACATACCAGCTGGCCACAAAGCAGTCCGTAGCCGACACGATTAAAAAGCTTGTCGAAAATCCAACAAGCCAAGTGCTGACATCGGCTTCGCTTGAAGTATTGGCAATTATTGCCTATAAGCAGCCTATCACACGTGCGGAAGTAGAGGACTTACGGGGAGTGAAGAGTGAGCGTCCGATTCAAACGCTCGTATCAAGGGCTTTAGTACAGGAAGTAGGCCGGGCTGAAAAGACGGGACGTGCCATCCTTTACGGTACAACGAAGGAATTTCTCAATTACTTTGGTCTAAAGGATATTTCCGAGCTGCCACCTCTGCCAACAGAGGAATCAGAAGAGGAGGAAGCAACAGATTTATTCATGACCAAGTTCCAAGAAGCATTTAACGAATAAGGGAGCGTATGCTTGAAGAAAATTTGGCTGATGTTGTTATTGCTGCTTGTGCCGGTGAATGTGGAAGCAGCGTCCAGCTATGCAGTAGTTGATGCACAGACTGGACGACTATTACTAGGGCAAGCCGAGGATGCACGCTTGCCGATTGCTAGTCTAACAAAAATGTGGACGGCCCTCATCGCAATCGAAAACAGCGACCTAGATGATATGGTTACCGTGTCCAAGCGTGCTGCTTACAGCGAGGGCTCCTCGATTTATTTGGAGGAAGGACAAGAGATTAAACTGGAGCATTTATTGTATGGCCTTATGCTGCGTTCAGGAAATGATGCCGCAACCGCTATCGCTGAACATGTAGGCGGATCGGTTGATGGATTTGTCAAGCTGATGAATGATAAAGCTGAGCTTTATGGTCTAAATAGCACAATGTTCACAAATCCATCTGGTCTTCATCATGAAGAGCATCTTTCTTCAGCAGAAGATACAGCAAAGATGCTGCAGATTGCCATGCAGAATGAAACATTCCAAAAGATTGCCACAACCGTTCTTTATAAAGGAGAAAATGTGTGGCAGAACAAGCATAAATTATTGTCCCAGGGGATAGGGGCGATTGCCGGGAAGACGGGGTATACGAAGGTGGCAGGTCGTACATTAGCGACTTATTTTGAGCGTGGAGAAAAGGAGTTTGTTGTTGTAACCATTAACGAATCAAACGACTGGGTATTCCATAAGGATCTTGCTGATCGAGTAGAAGCGCAGTATGAAAATTACGAGCTTGTCGAAGCAGGAGATTATCTAATTCCGAATGCCACAATTACAGTGAAAAAACCGATATCTTTACTTCTTACGAAAGAAGAGCGAGAGAACATTCATCATACACTCATTGCCCGGCGTGATTACCAAAGAGCCATCTGGCAGGTTTCACTTGGGGAGGAAGTCATTTTTTCAAAAGCAGTATCCATTCAAGAAGACTGATGAAGGTCTTCTTTTTTTTATTGTTAATGACGATTAGAAGCAGTCTGGGAACGGTGCTGCTGGCGCCTGGAGAACAAAATATGCAAAAAGTTAGGAATAAAACTATTTCTCTTTATGTTTTCATCAAAGTATGACATAATTTTCAACAGATTATTGGGAATAACTTAGTCTAGTTACACATTATGTGTGGCGAAAAAATCAATGAGGTGAACTTATGGAAAGACTACAGAAAGTCATTGCTTACGCAGGTGTAGCATCGAGACGTAAAGCAGAGCAGTTAATAACGGAAGGTAAAGTGAAGGTGAACGGGAAGGTTGTAAGAGAGCTTGGAACAAAAGTTTCCAATTCTGACACAATCGAGGTAGAAGGAGTAAAACTGGAAAAAGAGGACAAGGTATACTTCCTGCTCTATAAGCCAAAGGGCTATATTTCTGCTGTAACGGATGACAAAGGGCGCAAAACGGTCGTGGATATTTTTAAAAAGAGCGTACCAGAGCGTATTTTCCCAGTGGGACGGCTTGATTACGAGACAACGGGACTTTTGCTGTTGACGAACGATGGAGAGTTTTCATATCAGTTGACGCATCCGAAATTTAAAATTGATAAAACATATATTGCCCGTGTCAAAGGCGTACCGACAATTGAAGGTCTAAAAAAGCTGCAGCGCGGCATTAAGCTGGAGGATGGTAAAACGGCTCCGGCAAAAGTAAGCATGACATCATTTGATGAGAAGGCAGGAAAAGCGATTTGTGAAATTACGATTCACGAAGGGCGCAACCGCCAAGTGCGACGTATGTTTGAGGCAATCGGTACACCGGTTGTAAAGCTGAAGCGTGAGCGCTTTGCGTTTCTTGACTTAGGGAACTTGCATCCTGGGGAATACCGTGAGCTGACAAAGCATGAAGTAAAGCAACTGCGCGTGCTCGCAGAAACAGGACGTTTGGATTAACACTAACCAGATAGTGTAAACGTTCATAAATCATTCATAATCCACAGAAGGCCAAAACGCATTCTTTGGTATAATGGACTAGGAATTCGCCTGATTGGGGAGGGATGCGAAAAATGGATAAAAAGAAAAAAAGATCCATTACTCGTGGAATCATTTTAGCCCTGCTAGCAGTAGCAATCGGCTATACGGTTTATACAACAATTACAAAAGATAAGGTCGATGTATTAAAGGTGGGAGCTGAGGCACCTGATTTTGAGCTGGTGGATTTAAACGGGGAAATGCACCGGCTTTCAGAGTACAAAGGACAAGGCGTACTGCTGAATTTCTGGGGAACATGGTGTGAGCCTTGTAAAAGAGAGTTTCCGGCTATTGAACGTCAATACAAATCCTTTGAAACACAAGGTGTTCATGTATTGGCGGTAAATATTGCCCAGTCGGATTTTGAAGTGAAAAACTACGTAAAGAGTATGAACATGACATTCCCGGTGACAATTGATAAAACGAAAAGCGTCATGAACGCCTATAACGTGACCAATCTGCCTGCCACTATTTTGATCAATAAAGAAGGAAAAATAGAAAAGATCGTGACAGGTGAAATGACAGAAGCACAGATTGCCGCGCATATGGAATCCATTAAGCCGGAATAGGAGTTTTACAATATGGAAAAAATTATATGTGAATGTGGCCATGAAAACCCTGTCGGAACGAAAATCTGCGGCAGATGCGGCCGTCCGTTAACGGAAGAGGAAAAACAAAAAAAGATTTTAGACATGCGGTACGATGGAATTGCTATTCGTTCTAAAACCCACAACAAATCGATTATCGACAAGATTTGGAACTTTTTCTCCAGCGTAAAAGTTGGAATTGCACTGATTATTTTGAATTTAATTGCCGCCTCTATTGGTACGATTTTGCCGCAGGAGTTTTATGTAAGCGTATCAACGGATGCGGAAAAAGCGAAGTACTATGAGGATATGTACGGTGCTTTTGGTACGCTTTACTACAATTTGGGACTATCGGATCTCTATTCATCCTGGTGGTTCCAAATTTTAGTAGGTATGCTGGCTGTATCAATTATCGTTGCCAGTATCGACCGAGGACTGCCGCTGCATAAATCTCTGAAAAATCAGCGTGTAAAACGACACCAAAGCTTTATGAAGCGTCAACGCATTTTTGCAGAGGGAGCGCCTGCCGCAGAGCAAGATAAAACGCTTGATCTAGTCGAACAGAAAATGAAAGCGATGAAATATAAGGTGCGCCGTGAAGGTAATGCACTAATGGCAGAAAAAAACCGCTTTGCCCGTTACGGTCCTTATATTAATCACGTAGGATTGATTGTTTTCCTAGGTGCTGTCATGCTGCGCTTATTGCCCGGCTTCTACATAGATGAATCCATGTGGCTGCGTGAAGGGGAGCTACGTGCTGTTCCAGGCATGGAGGGCTACTTCATTCACAATGACGAGTTTATTCTGGAGACGTACGACAATGAACCACAGGGTGAACAACTAAAGCAGGGCGTCAATGTCATGGCAAAAAACTATCAGACAAACGTAACGCTCTATAAACAGCAAGAAGGTGACTTGCCTGGTCAGACAGATAACCTGGAAGTTGTCGACACATTTGAAATCAAAGTAAATTCCCCGCTTAAGCATGAGGGGTATGCAATGTATCAAATGGACTATGGTTTGAATGAATTAAAAACAATGAAGTTTGCATTAACAAATAAAGCATCAGGCGATTCACTAGGTGAATTGACAATTGACCTGGCAAACCCTGAAACGGAATATGTACTGAGTGACAATACACGTGTTGAAATTGTATCATACTTACCGGACTTCTCAGGATTTGAGGAAGGGGTGCCGCAGACGGCCTCTCCAACACCAAATAATCCGGCATTTATCTTCCGTATGTATACACCTGAAAAGCCAGAGGGAGAGACAAGCTTCGTAGCGATTCAGCAGACGCTTGAACCTTTAGGAGAAAACGCATACAAAATGTCTTTCCAAGGTGTCGAAACACGTAACATGTCAGGTTTAACAATTCGTAAAGATAAAACCATTCCATTTTTATTCATAGGTGGTATGATATTCATGCTAGGTGTTGCTGTCGGCTCCTACTGGGCGCACCGCCGCTTATGGGTGGAAGAGCTTCCGGACGGTACGATTCGTCTAGCAGCGCATACAAATAAAAACTGGTTTGGTATGAAAAAAGAATTGGATGCCGTTACGGCGTTCGCACATCTTCCAGCTTATGTGGATCAGGCTGAAACAGAAAAGGAAGAAAATAAAAAGGAAGGTGACAACACCTTATGAGTTTGATTGATTTAAGTGGTAACCTCCTGTTTGTAGCATTCATCTGTTACTTGATTGGTACATTCCTATTTGGAGGAGCAATCAAGGAGAAGAATGATACAGCAGCAAAACGTGCTGACAGCTGGGGAAAAATCGCAATCGGGGTAACGATTATCGGTCTCCTTGCACAGCTGGGTTACTTCATCACTCGCTGGATGTACACTGGACATGCTCCTGTAAGTAATATGTTTGAATTCACAACAGCATTCGGCATGTTCATCGTGCTATCTTTCATCGTCATTTACTTTATGTATAAAGTAACGGCACTAGGTGTAGTAGCATTGCCGATCGCACTATTAATTATTGCGTATGCTTCCATGTTCACAAAGGAAGTAAGTCCGCTTGTCCCGTCTTTACAAAGTCACTGGCTGACAATCCACGTAATTACAGCGGCACTTGGCCAATCGATATTGGCGATGAGTGCTGTAGCAGGGCTGATTTACCTGCTGAAAAATGTGGATGTAAAAAAAGCGACAAAAGAGCGCTTCTGGCTGGAAGCAGTTATGTTTTTCTGTGTACTGGTGATCGGGTTTGTAGTAGCGACATCCGCATTCAGAGTTACAGGCTATGAGGCAACTTTCGAACATGTAACAAAAGAAGGTAATACAGAAGTAGTAGAATATACAATGCCTCCGATTTTCGGACCGCATGACTATGTCGAACTTTCTGAAAATCGTATGACACCGTTTGTCGAAGTGCCTGCTTTAATTGATGCACGTAAGCTGACAACAGTTGTATGGTCAATTCTATTTGGTTCCATTCTATATGTATTAATCCGTTTGATTGCCCGCCGTTCAGTATCATCGATGATTCAGCCGTTAGTAAAACGCGTTAATTCACAGTTGATGGATGAAATCGGCTATCGTGCTGTATTAATTGGTTTCCCGGTATTTACACTAGGAGCACTCATTTTCGCGATGATTTGGGCTCAAATTGCATGGAGCCGTTTCTGGGGCTGGGACCCGAAAGAAGTATGGGCGCTTATTACATGGTTATTCTATGCAGCATTCCTGCACCTTCGTCTATCCAAAGGCTGGGAAGGGAAAAAGTCTGCTTGGCTGACGGTAATTGGCTTCCTCATCATCATGTTTAACTTGGTAGTAGTAAACCTTGTAATCGCAGGTTTGCATTCTTACGCATAAATAGAGAGAAAAATTGGCAAAAGGAGTCGTATTTTACGGCTCCTCTTCTTTTCATTTACTGACTAAAACTGTACAATAGAAGATGTAGATAAAGCTTGAAGGGAGATTCACACCAGTGTCTGAGAATATTTCTGTATTAGTAGTGGACGATGAAGATCGCATTCGCCGTCTTTTAAAAATGTACCTTGAACGAGAAGGGTACATGGTAGACGAAGCCGAAAACGGTGAAGAAGCGATTGAAAAGGCGTTTGAAAATGAATATCACTGTATTCTTTTAGATATCATGATGCCGGAAAAAGATGGCCTGCAAGTTTGTGAAGAGATCCGTGAAAAGAAAACAACACCTATTATTTTATTAACAGCAAAAGGGGAAGAAGCAAACCGTGTACAAGGGTTTGAGCTAGGAGCTGATGACTATATCGTAAAGCCGTTCAGTCCGCGTGAAGTGGTGCTTCGTGTGAAAGCGATCCTGCGTCGTTCTGCTGCATTCTCGCCTGTCGCAAGTGCGTCAACTTCGAAAGATCTGGTAGTATTCCCACATCTGACGATTGACCATGATGCCCATCGTGTAACAGCAGATGGCAAGGAAGTCAATCTGACGCCGAAAGAGTATGAGCTGCTGTATTTTTTAGCAAAGTCTCCAGATAAAGTGTTTGATCGTGAACAGTTATTAAAGGAAGTTTGGCACTATGACTTCTTTGGCGACCTTCGCACTGTTGATACACATGTGAAACGTTTACGCGAAAAGCTAAACCGCGTTTCTGAAAATGCGGCAAAGATGATCGTGACAGTATGGGGCGTCGGCTACAAATTCGAGGTCGTGAATGAATAGAATATGGAATAGTATTGTCGGGAAGCTGTGGGTAACCATATTGCTTCTCGTTTCATTTGTCCTTTTCATTTTCACGGTCTTCATGCTGGAGTTTTTAGAAAACTACCATAGTGAGCAGGCTGAAAGCTCCCTTCGTCAGACGGCGGCAGCGATCGCAAGTATTGTAGATGAATACGGCGATAGCCATTCCCCGATTGAAGTCATCAAGGTTGTACTGGATGAATATACGAATGCACTTGTAGCAAATAGTCCGGATGATATTGTCTATGCGGTACAAGAGGGGAAAAACCAAGAAGAAATTCAGCAGGCAATTTTGGGAAATAAGGCATTTCAAACGATTTATGAATCAGATAAGCCGATTTTAAAAGAAATGATACTCCCTTCTCAATCTGAAGCGGAGAAAATGGAGTCTTATGTGGTACTTGGCTTCCCACTGAAATCGGAAAACGAACTGCACGGTGCAGTATTTATTTATCAAAACCCTGATGCTATGCATCAAACAAGCAAAGAAACGACGAAAATTGTCTTTATCTCTGCCTTGATCGCCTTCGTCCTGACGACGTTCTTTGCCTTCTTCCTGTCGAGCCGTATTACCTATCCGCTGCGTCAAATGCGGGAGCATGCATTTGCGCTTTCAAAGGGTAAATTTGATTCGCAGGTGCCAGCGATTCAGAGCAGTGATGAGATTGGTCAACTGGCTGTTGCTTTCAACCAAATGGGACGGCAGCTGAAGCATCATTTAGAAGTCATTAACCAGGAGAAGGAACAGCTATCAAGCATTTTGACATCCATGACGGATGCTGTTATTACCTTCAACCGCGATCGGACAATTCTGCTGAGCAATCCGCCGGCTGAAAAATTGCTGCAAACATGGTTTATCAGCAAGGGGAGTAAGAGTGAACGTCCGATTCCACCGGAAATTTACCATATGCTTGATCATGTCCTTGATTTTGAGGACAAGATTGAGGAAGATTTGGAAATGGACGGTTCATTTTATAGTATTACAATCAGTCCGCTATACAGCGGTGAATCGATACGTGGGGCGATTGCTGTTATTCGTGACAAGACAGAGAAAAACCGTTTGGAGAAACTGCGGTCAGATTTCATTGCCAATGTCTCGCATGAACTGCGAACGCCAATAGCCATGCTGCAAGGTTATTCGGAGGCTATACTCGATGATGTCGTACAGTCTGAAGAAGACCGGAATGAAATGATCCGGATTATCTATGATGAATCTCAGCGTATGGGCCGGCTTGTGACGGACTTGCTCGATTTAGCACGTATGGAGTCTGGCCATATTCGTCTATACAAGGATTCAGTCCCGATTGTCCATGTGCTAGAACGTATGACACAGAAGTTCATGCAGGTAGCTAAGGAAAAGCAGGTATACTTGAAATTTGAGTCTGACCTGCCGGATGATACGATCATTTCACTTGATGAGGACCGTATCGAGCAAGTATTAACGAACCTTATTGACAATGCCCTCCGCCATACACCAGAAGGAGGTACGGTTACGGTATCTCTGACAAATGAATTATCATACGCGAGAATTTCTGTAAGCGATACAGGAATAGGTATACCAAAGGATGATCTACCGTATGTATTTGAGCGCTTTTATAAGGCGGACAAGGCAAGGACGCGGGCGAAAGGCGGAACAGGCCTTGGTTTAGCGATTGCCCGTAATATTGTAGAAGCCCATGAAGGAAAAATTAAGGTCGAGAGTGTGGAAAAAGAAGGAACGTCATTTACGTTCTACCTCCCAATGTAATAATATAGGAGATAGGGTCATCGTACCCTATCTTTTTATTTTTTAGGAAATAATAAAACGTTTGCCCAGGGAGTACGCTGAAATAAAGGTGTTCTCTTTTTATCGGACAAGCGCTTAGTAGAGAAGGGCAATCTCCCTTGTTCTATATGAAACTTTTTTATTACATATTCGACTAATTTAATGAGAACGGAGGTGGAGTGGATGAAGGAATCCATTTTCCATCGATTATATGATGAGTACCACCAGGATGTCTTTCAGTTCTTAATTTATCTCGTGAAAGATAGGACCGTGGCCGAAGACCTTTCCCATGAAGTGTATGTGCGGGTGTTGAAAGCATATGACCGCTTTGAGGGGAGAAGTACAGAAAAGACATGGCTCTTTTCCATCGCGAAAAATGTAGCTATTGATCATTTTCGGAAAGCAAGGGTCAGAGGCCGCCATTCCTTTGATGCTTTTGATTGGGAGCAGGAGCAGCTCGTGTCGCCTACCAAATCTCCTGAGCAGTTTGCAGAGCTGAATGAAGAACTGAATCGCCTTCTGACTGTACTGGAGTATTGTACGGGTGATCAGAAGATGGTGATTGTCATGCGCTACTTCCAGGAGCTTTCTATTACAGAAACGGCCGAAATTTTAGGATGGACGGAAGGTAAAGTAAAAACAACGCAGCATCGGGCAATCAAAGCGCTGCGGGAGAAATTGAGTGAACAGGAGGCGAATTCATTATGAAGAACGAAAAATGGGACGATCAACAGCTGGAAGAGCTCTTATCCAAAGCCCCAAAAATTCAAGATCATCGTTCAAAGGAAGACGTCTTCGCAAGACTGAAAGAGGCTGGTGCTTTTGAAGAGGAGCCAGTACAATTAAGCAAAAAGAAAAAACGAAATCCTTTTATGCTCTTCGGGTTGACGGCTGCTTTGACATTTATAACATTTGGTGGTGTATACTACTTTTCGCAAAATTCTTCTGAGGAGAAAAGTATCTCTATGTTTGACGAAGAGAGTTCAAATAAACAGGAACAAACGCTGGATACAGCTGAAAACACAGCGGAAATCGAAGAGATGGCTATCCGGGCAATACCGGAAGAGGACATCCGCACGTCAGTATATGAGGAACAGCTGGAGGAGGCCTCTGCATTTCACATCGGTCTAGCTGGAAATGATGCAGAAAGTGTACCGGTTACGATTGTTATTCCGAAAGAAAAGCTTGTGGAGGACTTCGGCAAAGAAGCACCGACTCAGGTTGAAATGTATAATAAATATGCTTCGAAGCTGGATGAACAGGCAGCAGGATTCAATGAGTTGCATCCGGTAAAAGGAAAAATTGAAGAACAGGGAAAAACAGTGACCCATACTTTACCTGCTGATCATGGATATGATGTGTCATCCGGAGCGGCAGCCGTTTATACGGGAATGCTGACGGACACATTTAGCAAAAATTATGATAAGGCAATTATGCAAAATCAAGATGGGACACCGATGACTTTTAAAGAGGCAGGAACACCAAGCGAACCTTTAGATTTGAAAAATGCTTCGCGCTATAGCTATTTCCTGGATGAACAGGAAAGTGGTGTCTTTTTAGCCCCGAATTTCCGACAGACCTTTCAGACGGTAACAGAAGCTTTGGAATATATGAAGGTAGAAGAGAATGATATTTATAAAACGGCCATTCTACCAGGCGTAGATTATAAGGTAACAGATGGCAATGTCGTGAAAGTCACTTTTACAGCTCCTCTGGATTTAGAGACGGTTGATTCACAGCAGGCGATGCATATGATTGAAGCGATGCTGTTGACGGCTTCAGGCTTTAATAAGCAGATACTGTTTGAAAACATTGTACAAACGGAATGGAGAGGTTTCTATTTCGCTGAGCCCCTTCCGAAGCCAGTTGGGCCAAACGAATTACCGGTTGATCTTATCCAGGCTAAATAGACAACTTTAGAGAATTGTAGGCAAAAGGGTTTACAATTCTCGTTTTTCTCTTATAATAAAAAGTGTAACATAATTTTATATTGATTCATCTTCGGGGCAGGGTGTAATTCCCGACCGGCGGTAATAGAAGGAGCGATATCCGACCATTTTTGGAGGATATTGCAGCAACCCTTCTTCAGCCCGCGAGCCGCTTTTATAGTGCGCAGGATTTGGTGAGAGTCCAAAGCCGACAGTATAGTCTGGATGGGAGAAGGTGAAGGTACGGTCGTCATTTCATGAGAAATGTCGTGTTTTGTGTACGCCTTAAAGCTAAAGGGAACTGGCTTTATTTCGCTGTACGCAAAATACCGATGTTAAGACCTTTATTTAAGTGTGCCTTATTCTCCCTTATACAATATTGTATAAGGGTTTTTTCATGGAACGCGACGCCGGTTGTACCTTTCTTCTTGCGAGATGGAATCAGCAAAGGAGAAGATTTTTATGACGAAGACAAACAAAAAGTTGCGTTCATTCGTAACAATTGCGATGTTGAGTAGTATTTCATTTATCTTAATGCTATTTAACTTTCCGCTACCATGGTTCCCAGCATTTTTGCAAATCGACTTCAGTGATGTACCAGCATTGATTGCGGCTATCACAATGGGTCCGGTTGCCGGTATTTTAGTAGAGCTTATGAAAAATATTCTGGACTGGATTTTCTCAGGCTCGCCAACAGGTATGCCGGTAGGGCACATGGCGAATTTTGCAACAGGTATTTTGTTCATCTTGCCTGTTTATTACATTTACAAAAAACTACCTTCTGCAAAAGGTTTATTTTTCGGCTTGATCGTTGGTTCGTTAATCATGTCAGTAGGAATGGCCTTCTTGAACTATATCGCATTTTTACCGATGTATGGATACTTCATGAACTTCCATGTGGAGAATATGTCTGAGATGGCAGTGAAGGCAATCTTACCGTTTAATCTGCTTAAAGGGGTCATGCTCATTGTTATTGTGACGGTCCTATTCCGTACAATGAATAAGTGGATTCAAAACCAGCGTTTACAATATTTATCGTAACGAATACGCAGCTGCTTCGGTAGCTGCGTTTTATTTTGCCTTTCGACATGATACAATAACGCCGTATGAATGATAAGAGCTAAATTGATTTGTCGATGAATTGAGGAGGAAAAGATATGTGGATCGATATTACAATACCATTACATAAAAATATACCCGTATGGCCAGGGGATGCACCATTTGATTACCGGCTGGCGGCGAAACTCGAGCCGGACGGGGCAAACGTAGGCGAGGTGATGATGAGTCTACATACGGGCACTCATGTTGATGCTCCCTATCATTATGATGATTTTGGAAAATCGATTGATGCCTTGCCGCTTGACTTGTTCATGGGAGCTGTACTGCTGGTAGAGATGACAAATGTAGAGCAAATTCAAAGAGTGCATGTCGAGATGCTTCCGTTGCAGGGGATAGAACGGATATTTTTCAAAACGAAAAAAGAGCATGACTTATACCGTTTCGACCCTTCCTATACAACGGTTCATCCTGAGACAGTTGCGTTTCTAGCTGCTCAAGGAATTAAGGTGCTGGGGACGGATGCGCCTTCTGTTGATGCAGTAGAGGATGTGGCATTACAGGCTCATCACGCTTGTAATGAAGAAGGAATTTATATTATCGAAAACTTGTACTTAAAAGATGTGGAAGCAGGATTATACGAGTTTATCGGTCTCCCTTTGGCCATACAGGGCGGAGATGCATCTCCGATTAGGGCAATTATTCGAAAAGTCGAATAGAATTAAAGAAGCTGACCAAAGAGGGTCGGCTTTTTTGTTTAAACAGAGCTTATTTGCAGACCGGCGGACTTTATATGTCAGCCGGCTTTTTATCTCAAATTGAGATTAAATTAATCTAAAAAACGTATGTTATATTTCCTTACGTGATATTGATATTATAAGTGACATATTGTAAAGTAAAGATAAGAAAGGGAGGCGATGACGATGAGTCGAGAGTTTCGAAGAGCAATGCCGTTACTCCCAATTAGCATGGTGATGCAATTAACGGAGTTAACCGCAAGACAAATTCGCTATTACGAAGAACATGAACTAATCCAGCCGGCACGCTCAGAGGGGAACAGAAGAATGTTTTCATTAGATGACGTGGATGCGCTGTTAGAAATTCGAGAGCTTCTTGACCAAGGAATTAACATGGCAGGCATAAAAAAAGTATTTGATATGCGTCAAACAAGTGATGTAAGAATTCCTGACGGTCCTATCATTTCAGATGCGGAACTTCGGGCTATTTTAAGGGAAGAAATGCTGCAGGCACAGCGTTTACAAAAATCTTCGCTACGTCAAGGCGACCTATCGCGTTTCTTCCATCTTAGAAGTGAATAAATAAAAATTAGGAGAGTGAATGAGTATGGCAAACGCAATTGAGAAAACGATGAGCAAGTACACAAAAGAGGACATTAAACGCATCGTGGAAGATAAAAATGTAAAGTTCATCCGTCTGCAGTTTACAGATATTCTAGGGACGATCAAAAATGTTGAAATTCCCTTGAGCCAGCTTGATAAAGCGTTGGATAATAAAATGATGTTCGACGGTTCTTCCATCGAAGGTTTCGTGCGTATTGAAGAGTCAGATATGTATCTTCGTCCAGATCTCGATACTTTCATGATTTTCCCGTGGACAGCTGAAAAAGGGAAGGTGGCACGTCTTATTTGTGACATTGCACGTCCTGACGGCACTCCTTTTGAAGGCGATCCGCGTTCTAACTTGAAACGGATGTTAAAGGAAATGGAGGAGCTTGGTTTCACAGGCTTCAACTTGGGGCCGGAACCGGAATTCTTCTTATTTAAATTAGATCAAAAGGGTGAGCCGACATTAGAGCTGAATGATGACGGAGGATACTTTGATTTGGCACCGACAGACCTTGGTGAAAATTGCCGCCGTGACATTGTACTAGAGCTTGAAGAAATGGGCTTTGAAATCGAGGCCTCTCACCATGAAGTAGCACCTGGACAGCACGAAATCGACTTTAAATATGCAAATGCGGTAGAAGCGTGCGACAATATTCAAACATTCAAGCTAGTTGTTAAAACGATTGCACGTAAGCACGGCCTGCATGCAACATTCATGCCAAAACCATTATTTGGTGTAAACGGTTCGGGTATGCATTTCAATTTATCCTTGTTCCAAGGAGACAAAAATTCATTCTGGGATGAGGGAGCTGATTTACAGTTATCGAAAACTGCCCGCAGCTTTATGGCAGGTGTGCTAAAACACGTGCAGGGCTTCACAGCTGTAACAAACCCAACAATCAACTCATATAAGCGTCTCGTGCCGGGCTACGAGGCACCGTGCTACGTAGCGTGGTCAGCACAAAACCGTTCTCCGCTGATTCGTATCCCAGCTTCACGCGGCCTGTCAACTCGTATTGAGCTGCGTTCAGTAGACCCATCGGCTAACCCATATTTAGCAATGGCAGTTATTTTGGCAGCAGGCTTAGACGGCGTTAAAAATGAACTAGAGCCGCCAGCTCCAGTTGATCGTAATATTTATGTGATGAACAGTGCAGAGCGTAAGCAGCATGGCATCGAAAACCTGCCTGCATCCCTTGACGCAGCGTTAGCGGCATTGGCTGACGATGAAGTCATCAAGGCGGCGCTGGGTGAGCACATTTACGAAAACTTCAAGGAAGCAAAAGAAGTAGAATATGATATGTTCCGTACAGCTGTTCACCCATGGGAGCGCGAACAATATTTGAAAATGTACTAATAGATAGAATGTAAGAGATGGCGACATGCCATCTCTTTTTTGTTTAAACAATCAAATATATAAGGTTTTACTGTTGCATATTTTAACATTTTATCTCCTGATAAAGTCCTTCATAATTACTTCCAATTTACCATGGGTTTATCAACCATTCTTTTCCCATACAATTAGAAAGTTTCTTCTAATAGAATGTAAAACAAATTCACAATATAAACGTGTAATTTACATTCAAATAACAAAACATAATACTGACAAAATAATCTGTTAATAAATTGATTGTATGCTAAATATGTAAAACATACTTGGGAGGGATTGGAATGATGAAAAAGGCGAAAAAGCTGGCAGTTGCCGCTCTTGCAGGAACATTGCTTGTATCCTCGGCAGCCACAATGATTCAAACGGACATGGCAGAGGCAGAAGCGAAGGAAAAGGGTAATAAAAAAGACCCTACAAATGTCATTATGCTTGTTATGGATGGTTCAAGCGATAATGTATCTACACTTTCGCGCTGGTATAAAGGAGAATCACTGGCACTGGATGAAATCTTGACTGGAGGGGCGCGTACATACTCCGCTGAATCAGCTATTACAGACTCTGCCCCTGCGGCAACAGCACTCGCAACAGGACATAAATCAAACTCAGGCTACGTTGGTATCCTTCCATCATCGGTAACAACACCAGGTGCCGAGCAAATAAAAGAGGAAGACGCTTTTAAACCGGTCGCAAACGTGTTGGAGGGTGCTAAACAATCTGGAAGAGCAACAGGAATTGTCTCTACTTCAGAAATCCAGCATGCAACGCCGGCTGGCTTCTCCTCCCATGTAACGTCACGCAGTAATTATGACGATATCGCAGAGCAGCAAGTGTATCAAGGGATTGATGTCGTGCTTGGCGGGGGCCTTAATTCGCTGAAAGAGACACGAAAAGACGGAGAGAATCTGCTGGAAGTACTGGAAGAGCAGAATTATGAGCTCATCACGACACGTGAAGAGCTGCTAAAGACAAATGCAGATAAAATTTGGGGGAGTTTTGCACCTGCAGCACTTGCCTATGATTTTGACCGCGAGCATACAAAAGCAGAAGAGCCTACTCTTGCTGACATGACAAAGAAGGCGATTGATACATTGAATAAGGATAAGGACGGGTTCTTCCTAATGGTAGAAGGCAGCAAGATCGATTGGGCTGCCCATGCAAATGATGCAGTTGGGATGATTAGTGATTTCCTTGCATTCGATGACGCGGTGAAGGAAGCACTTGAATTTGCGAAAAAGGATAAAAATACGCTTGTTATCGCAGTGACAGACCATGGCAACAGTGGTATTACAATGGGGAATATAGCTACAACAGGCACATATGATACAACACCTGTTTCTGCCTACATTGATCCGTTGAAAGAAGCAACGATGACAGTAGAAGGAGCATTATCTGTCCTGAAGGAAGATAAATCGAATCTTGAAGAGGTAGCTGCTTTATACGGTTTAAAGAATTTAACGGATAAAGAACGTACAGCGTTGGAGACTTCTGAAAAACTAGCTGCGACAATGACGAAGCTGTTAGCTGAACGAGCTAATATCGGTTATACGACAGGCGGACATACAGGCGATGATGTGTTCCTATATGCATACGGACCAAACAAGCCGACTGGTCTAGTAGAAAATACGGATTTGGCGAACATTATGGCCGAGACAATGGGCTTTAAACTGGACCAGCTAACATCCTCGCTTTACATTGACGCAAAGCCTGCACTAGAGAAAAAAGGATTCAAGGTAACGATCGATCAATCTGATAGCAACAATCCAGTTCTAGTAGCACAAAAGGGGAACACAACATACGAAATGCCAGAAAATAAAAATACGATCCTTTCTAAAACAACAGGTAAAGATGGCAAAACTGAGGCTAAGCAGCATACGGTACCGTATGTAACTGTATACAATGACAGCAGCTTCTACATTTCAGAAGAAGCACTGAAGTATATGAAATAAAGATACGTAAAAAAAAGAAAAGAGATGGCATCTTGCCATCTCTTTTTCCTTATCCGTGATGTCGGTCGCGACCCCAACATTCTACTTCACCGATATCCTCGACTTCGTCAGCGTAGAAGACTGGATCTTTTCCTTGCTTACGCTGCGCAATATAATGATCGAGTACCTTTTTGGCCACTTTCCATAGCATCAGGATAGCGATCAGGTTGATGAAGGCCATGATTCCCATGAAAACGTCCGCCAAGTCCCATACAAGCTGTACTTTTGCGACAGACCCGAAAAATACAAATCCTACAACCAGCACGCGGAAAATATTTAAAACGACCTTTGAATGCTTAATGAATTCAATGTTAGATTCTCCGTAGTAGTAGTTTCCAATAACGGAACTGAAGGCGAATAGGAAGATCGTAATCGCTAAGAAAATGCCAGCCCAATCGCCAATATGGTCTGCCAATGAAACTTGCGTCAAGTTGATAGATGCGGCGTCTTGGTTCAGGTACGCATCACTCATCAGGACGATCATGGCTGTTGATGTACAGATGATTAATGTATCAATGAATACACCTAATGTCTGAATAAGTCCTTGCTTTACTGGGTGCGATACATCCGCAGTAGCAGCAGCGTTTGGTACAGAACCCATACCTGCTTCATTTGAGAAAAGACCGCGTTTAATACCATTTAGAACAGCTGCACCGATCATACCGCCAAATGCTTCTTCAAGGCCGAATGCAGATTTGAAGATCAATGCAAATACAGAAGGGATTTCTGTAAAGTTTATAATAACAACAAACAGGGCAAGCAGAATGTAGCCGATTGCCATAACAGGCACCAAATAAGTAGTAACGCTAACGATGCGGCGTAAACCACCAAAGATGATAATTGCTGTCAACACAGCTAGGATGACACCCATTACTGTACGTGAAACACCAAAACTTTCATTAAATGCGATGGAAATTGTATTTGCCTGTACAGCATTAAATACGAAGCCGAAGCAAAGTGTGATGGCAACAGCAAAGATAATACCCATCCAACGTTTGTTTAAGCCCTTTTCCATATAATAGGCAGGACCACCTCGGAATAGGCCGTCCTTTTCAGGCACCTTGTATACTTGTGCGAGTGTACTCTCGATAAATGAGGAAGCGCCGCCGATTAGCGCGATCAGCCACATCCAAAAGATTGCGCCCGGACCACCAAGTGCAATGGCTGTTGCTACACCGGCAACGTTACCTGTCCCGATTCGAGAAGCAGCACTAATCGTGAAGGCTTGGAATGAGGAAATTCCCTTTTTTCCGTCTTTACCAACTGGAGCTTTTTCCGTAATGACGCGGAACATTTCAGGTAACAAGCGGAACTGTACGAATTTTGTACGAATCGTAAAGAATAAACCAATTCCGACTAACATGTAAATGAGTAGGTACGAATACATAAGATTATTAATATTCGCTACGATATTTTCGATAAATGTCATATTTTCTACCTCCTTGATAGTATAACAATACTACAATTCCCTAAAATCGTAGAAATAATAGATTATAGTGATAATTAAGAAAATAACGACAAAAAAGAGCAGAACCTATTAAAATAGATTCGCTCTTGTACTAGATTTTTATGAAAATAAATAGATAGGAATTACCCCATAATGTTATAGCCGGAATCCACATAGATTGTTTCACCTGTAACGCCTCGGGATAGACGGCTCAGCATCACCATTGTCATATCTGCAACCTCTTCTTGATTTGTGTTGCGTTTAAGAGGGGCAGTCTCTTCTACTTTATGAAGAATCTGGTTAAAGCTTGGCACACCTTTTGCTGCGAGTGTACGAATCGCACCAGCAGAAATAGCATTAACACGGATACCATCAGAACCTAAATCAGCAGCCAGATAACGCATTGCAGCTTCAAGCGCAGCTTTTGCCACACCCATCACATTATAGCCGTCCAGCACACGCTCAGCTCCAAGGTAGCTCATCGTTACGATCGATGCATCTTCTGCCAAGTAAGGCTTTGCCGCTTTGCTGACAGCAACAAGTGAGTAGGCACTTGTATCTTGAGCGAATGCATAGCCTTCACGTGTTGTCTCTACAAAACGATTCTTTAAATCTTCAGCATGAGCAAATGCAACAGAGTGAACGATTCCATGAATCGTACCGAACTTTGTACCGATTTCTTCAAATGCTTTTGCAATAGACTCATCACTATTAACATCGCATTCTGCAACAGCTGTCTTGTGATCGCTATAATCTGCGAGTAATTTTTCGATTTTCCCTTTTGAACGTTCTTTACGGTAGGTGAAGATAACGTTCGCACCGACTTCCATCAAACGTTTCGCTACGCCCCAAGCAATGCTTCGTTCATTGGCAACGCCCATTACGACAATATTTTTCCCAGCTAATTGTATTAAATCCACAGTCAACACCCCTAAGTAATATCAGTTATTAGTACCAACTACTAATTGTAACTATAACATTTCTTGTACGGTCATGCAATAACAAGTTGACAGCTATTTTGTTATACAATATAGTTAAGATAGCTACTTTGTTTTACAAGGTAGTGTAATTTTGTGAAGCTATCTTGTTTTACAAGGGAGTGGTGGAATGTCGATTCGAAGTCAGTTATTGAAGGGAATACTGGACGGCTGTGTGCTCGCAGTTATCGATAAGGAAACGGTCTATGGCTATGAGCTGTCAGAGAAGTTACAACGAGCAGGCCTAAAAGATGTTAGTGAGGGAACAATCTATCCCGTTTTATTACGTTTACAAAAAAATGGATTCATTGCTGGAGAAATGCGGCCTTCCGAATCAGGGCCGAATCGTAAATATTATTCGTTGACGGAAAAAGGGAAAGACGCCCTTGATGAAATCCGGACCGAATGGGAGCTGTTGGCAAATCCGATAACTACTTTATTGAGAGGTGAGTGACATGGTAAAGATCAACACATTAATTAAACAAAACAATGAACGCAGAAAATTATTGAATGAAGAAAATATGGCTTACTATGAAAATCTATTAGTTTATATTCGAACTTCACCATTCAAGGATGACCAGGCTACAGAGGAAGTGCTTGTAGAGCTGCTGGAGCATCTATTATCAGCGCAGCAGGACGGTAAAACGGCAGAAGATGTGTTTGGCAAGGCGCCAAAGGAATTAGCGGATGAAATCATAGCGGGACTGCCGAATGAAAAACCTGCTAAGACAGCTGCCTTTATGGCAGAAATTATAGCGCAGTTTTTAGGCGTTTTTATAGCGATAACAGGAATGGTTACTATTATAGGCGGGGAACCAAAGACGATCCACATTGGCTCTACACTATTGCTCGTCGCTGTGCAAACGGTCGGAATCTTGCTGCTCATTGCATTTTTATTAAAGCTATTAAAGTCCGATGCATTCAAGCAAAATCCGAAAAGCAAAAAAATGATTTGGTCATGGGCTTTGGCGTCAGGGCTATTCATTTTGGCAGTAGTAGTCTTTAGTGTGTGGGTCGAACCATTTGGACCAGCGATGGAAGTGAGCGAGTATACGCAATTGATTGTGGGCGTCGTCCTTCTTCTAACTGCTTACGGATTAAAAAAATGGCGCGAAGCAAAATAAAAAACAGCAACTTTGCATGAAGTAAAGTTGCTGTTCCTATCTAGACATTCATGCGGCAGCTTGAGCTTGCGCGAATGTACCGTTAGTCTATTCGTATTTTAATGCGTCGCCTTCAAATGATTCGTCTGCCACTTTGATAGAATCAGTTGGGCAGCCTTCGAAAGCGTCTTGCATATCTTCCAGTAAATCTTCTGGAACTTCTGCAGTACCCATGTTTTCGTCTAAAATAACGAAGGCAATTCCTTCATCATCATAGTCGTAAATATCCGGTGCTGCTGCTCCACAAGCGCCGCAAGCGATGCATGTATCTTTATCTACAATTGTATATTTCGGCATTGTTATCTCTCCTTTTATCATTGCTCTTCCCTAAGCTTCTTTATTATTCTAAATCGGTTTACTCTACTTTTCAACCGTGAAACCGTTATTTTCATCCGAATGTATGAGTTCAAATGGATACAAAAGAAAGGTTTCGATGTTATAACGTGATGTTGCATTCCATTATAGCATAATCGTCTCCATTCAAAGCGGGGATTCGCTCGAATCGGGATAAATGTACATAACAGACTGGATTTCGAAGGCCTATATGAATTTTACATGACTGCTTCCATCATTTTAGGCAGCAAAAACAAATGAACAGTACCTTATTTACACAAAGTGTTTTATCATATGAAGAAGAAATACAGGTATTGGATAAGGATGGGAGATAGAATAAAGTGAATAATAAAAATAAAACCGTTGTCCGTTCGATGGATATTTTGAATTTATTTATCAATTATAGTGAGCTTTCATTTCAGGAGATCATCACATTGTCGGGAATGCCGAAAACATCGGTATACCGCATGCTTGCTACACTTGAAGAAATGGGGTTTCTGGAGAAGGGGAGTGACGCCAAGTACCGTCTAGGTCTGCTCTTTTTGAAATTTGGCCATTTAGTGTCTTCAAGACTCGATATCCGAAAGGTCGCCTATCCTTTCATGAATGCCCTTCATCAAGATACGGAAGAAGCCATCAACTTAATTATCCGCGAGGGGTATGAAGCGATTTACATAGAAAAAATAGACACGTATCAAAAGGTTCGTCTTTATACCGCGATTGGGCGCAGAAGTCCGTTGTATGCAGGTGCTTGTCCGCGGGCTATTTTATCTTTTCTGCCGGACGAAGAAATCAATGCCTATCTGGACGCAGTTGAACTTAAGCCGATCGCCAACGGGACGGTTACGAGTAAGGACAAACTGTACGAAATGATCCAGCAGGCAAGAGCAGAAGGGTGCACTGTCAGTCATTCGGAATTAGAGAATCATACATCAGCTGTTGCAGCGCCTATCTATAACAATGTAGGAGAAGTCGTAGCAGGTCTCAGCATTGCCGGTATCGAGGCAAACTATGTGGGAGAGAAGATGGAGATTTTAAAAGAGAAAGTAAAAGCAGCTACATTCGAAATTTCCAGACAGCTTGGCTATTTACAGTGATAAAGAAGGGAGCTCCCTTCAGCCTGTTGACAAACGCTTTCATTCATCGTTGCTTGCCTCGCTCGTCCGCGAATGAACTTAGGTTCTATTCGCGTCTTCGCTCGTCGGCGCGCCTTGTCTGACAAGCGTTTTCAAGACAGGCTGGGTAAAATCTTCTTTTTACCAAAGTATCTAAAAAGACGCATAGACAAAGTCATAAAACGACTTTGTCTTCGCTCTGAAGGGAGCTCCTTAATGGGAGCTCCCTTTTATCGTTCTATGCCTTTCATATCTGGGCCTTCAGACGAATGCTCAGTGCAATGTCCGCAATGATTTTTTCTATTGCAAACAAAGCTGCTTCAGCCTGCTCCAACGTAACTTCAGTAAAGTGAATTTCTGCGTTTGGCTGCATTTGAGACAAACGCGGAAGATCTGCAGAGATGACCTGTCCAATTTTTGGATAACCGCCAGTCGTTTGCCGATCAGCCATCAGAATAATGGGCTGTCCGCTTGATGGTACTTGAATTGTTCCATATGTGACACCCTCGGAGAGTAAATCGAATTTTTCTAATAAGTTCAGCGGCTCTCCCTCCAGCCGGTAACCCATCCGGTCCGATTGTGTTGTGATCTTGTAAGGAGTTGAAAAGAAAGTTTGTTGGCTTTCAGGCTTAAAGCGGTTGAATTCCGATCCGTGCATGACTCGAATTGCTTCGGTTTTCTCAAATAAGTGCAGCTGCGTGTAATCGAGGGACCATGTAATGGGCTGATCTGTTTGTTCTAATTGACGGATGAATGCAAGGCTGATGTCACTGGCTGCTTTACCTAAAGGCAAACGGTCACCCTTCTGTAACGCACGACCTGACAGTCCGCCGATTCCTGCGCGAAGATACGTACTCTTGCTTTCCATCACAAGTGGCACATCAATCCCTCCGGCAAAAGCGACATAAGCCCGGCACCCATTGACAGCCGATTTAAATTGTAAAACTGATCCTTTTCGTATTAAGATTGGCCGCCACATCGGCGCTTTTTGCCCATCAATGGTCGGCTGCAGGTCACCACCTGCAATGGCCACAAGCTGATCTTGCTCAAACAAAAGCTTCGTACCAAACATCGTAATCTCCAGCACGCCCTCTTGTTCTTCATTTCCAACAAGTAAGTTCGCCAGCCGCATTGAAGTCCTGTCCATAGAACCGCTTACGATGACGCCATATTTCTGTGCACCAAATCTTCCTAAGTCTTGTACTGTTGTCAGTAGCCCGCCATGTAGAATTCTCACACTCATTGTTTTCTCTCCTTATAGCTCACATATTCGTCCACAGAAATCGGAACAAAGCGAACTTTATCGCCCGATTGTAATAGTGTTGGAGGAGATCCATCTGGGAGAAACAGATCAAGCGGCGTACGTCCGATGATTTGCCAGCCGCCTGGTGTTTCTAGTGGATAAATGCCTGTCTGCTTACCTGCGATACCTACGGAGCCAGGTGTTATAGACAGTCTTGGCGATTCCATTCGGGGAGTAGCGATCCGTTCGTCCATACCGCCCATGAACGGAAATCCTGGTGCAAATCCTATCATATAAACGAGATATTCGGCAGATGAGTGGATATGAATAACTTCCTCAACAGAAAGGTGATTATGGGCAGCAACATGTTCAAGGTCCGGACCGTACTCTCCACCATATAACACCGGTATGTCAATAAGCCGTTGTGTAGATTTACGGGACGTTTCCATTTTCATTAGCAGCTTAGATAAAAAGCTGCTCACTATATGATAAGGGCTTTCCTTTTTTTGCGTGGAACGTAACGGACACACCGCAGGAGGATAATAGTAAACAGTTAAACTATTATAAGCCGGTACTGCTTCTATAAAACCACGGAAAGGATTGTCCTCCAGTAATAAGCTCAGCTGCTTTACCTTTTCATGAATAGCTGGATTAATACCCTCTCCCAAATGGACGACGAGCGCTGAGTCTCCTAAAGGACGAAACGTTTCGCTTATCTGTTGAATGGTCATTAGGGTTCTCTCCTTCAGTTTCGAAATTTGGAATTAAAGTTCTGTAAAATGGATAATGACTCTATTATAGATGGTTCGGAAAGAAAAACAAACGAATATTTTGCAACTATTTAATTTTTCTATTAATTCTAACTTTAACTCTTTTCAAATGAAAAAAAGGTGTGCTAGAATGAGACTGTATTTTAAAACTAAAGTTCCAATTTTCGGAACAGTGGTAGGGAATAAGTATTTTGGAGGGGATAGGATGTATCATGTTGATTTGAATTGTGATTTAGGGGAAAGCTTCGGCCGCTTCAAATTAGGGGAGCAGGAGGAGATTTTAAAATATATCACATCAGCTAATGTTGCATGCGGTTTTCATAGCGGTGATCCAACTGTAATGAGAGAAACAGTGAAACTCGCTATTGATCATGGGGTGAAAATCGGTGCCCACCCAGGTTTGCCTGACTTGAATGGCTTCGGCCGACGAGAGATGGCCATTACGCCTCAGGAGGGCTATGATATGGTCGTTTATCAAATTGGTGCGTTGCAAGGCTTTCTGGCAACATTTAACGAAGAGATGCAGCATGTAAAACCACATGGTGCTTTGTATAATATGGCAGCAAAAGACCAGGCTCTTGCAGAGGCGATTGCCCAGGCAGTCTATGATGTTTCGCCATCATTAATTTTGTTTGGCCTTGCCGATAGCGAGCTGACAAAGGCAGGCGAGAAAATAGGGCTGCGTACGGCACATGAATTTTTTGCAGATCGTACATACCAGGCAGATGGTTCACTCACTTCCCGCTCTCAGCCGAACGCGATGATTACAGATCGGGAGCAGTCTGCTGCTCAAGTAATCAAGGCAGTTAAGGAAGGGAAAGTCCTATCACAGCAGCAAACAGAGGTTGCTTTACGAGCAGATACTGTCTGCATTCATGGAGACGGTGAACATGCCCTTGCCTTTGCCGAATATTTGCAAGAAACGCTAGTGAACAACCAAATCAGCATTTCGGCAATTGGAAAGTGGGGGAAGTAGTAGATGGCTGAAACAAAAGGAAAAGTAGAAAATTCTGAGCCGACCGCTGAGAAAAAAAGCGAAAACAAAAAAGGAAACTGGAGTGTTCTGCTGGGAGCAGCCTTCTTAATGGCGACCTCTGCTATCGGTCCAGGATTTTTAACACAAACAACTGTATTTACACAGCAGCTTGCTGCAAGCTTTGGTTTTGTTATTTTGATTTCATTATTGTTAGATATCATTGCGCAAATGAATGTTTGGCGGATCATTGGTGTTTCTGGACTGCGTGGACAGGAGATTGCCAATAAAGTATTACCGGGGCTTGGTGTTGTGCTTGCCGTTCTGATCGTCATCGGGGGTCTTGCCTTCAATATCGGAAACGTTGCCGGTGCCGGTCTAGGACTGAATGCCATGCTAGGACTCGATCCGATTGTAGGGGCTGTCATCAGTGCCGCAATTGCCATTTTCATCTTTGTCGTAAAAGAAGCAGGGAAGGCAATGGATAAGTTTGCCCAGTTTGCTGGTTTTATCATGATTCTTCTAATGATCTATGTAGCCTTCAAAACATCACCTCCAGTCGGAGAAGCGCTTGCGAATACAGTGATGCCGGAAACAATCAGCTGGTTTGCTATTGTAACGCTTGTAGGGGGGACGGTCGGAGGCTATATTACCTTTGCAGGCGGACACCGTCTATTGGATGCCGGGGTAAAAGGTGTAGAAGCTCTGCCGGAAATTACAAAAAGCTCCGTGACTGGGATTGCAGCGACGGGCGTGATACGTATTGCGTTGTTCCTTGCTGTGCTTGGTGTAGTATCACAAGGGCTAAGCATTGATGCAGATAATCCGGTTGCTTCGGTCTTCCAATTGGCAGCAGGAGATATTGGCTATCGTATTTTCGGGATTATTATGTGGGCTGCAGCTATCACATCTGTTGTCGGTGCCGCATATACATCTGTTTCCTTTATTCGTACATTCCATCCAACCATTGAAAAATATCACAACTGGATTATTATCGCGTTTATCCTCATTTCTACGACGGTGTTTGCGTTCGTCGGAAGACCAGTTAATATTCTGATTCTTGTCGGTGCTCTAAATGCGCTGATTCTGCCGCTTGCATTAGGTACATTGCTAGTTGCAGCCTACAAGAAAAAGATTGTAGGGGAATACAAGCATCCATTATGGCTGACGGTGACAGGTGCCCTTGTTGTCGTAATTATGGCGTACATGAGTATTGTGACTTTAATCGAACAATTACCACAGATGTTTAAGTAAATGTAATAGGAGGGAAAGGGAATGAATGATTTTTCATCACTAGCTCCAAAAGATGTTCGGGAGCTCATCCGAAAGCAAGAGATTACAGGGCCGACTGCGGGTATGTCAAAAGGCTATACACAGGCAAATCTCGCTATTTTGAAGAAGGAGCACGCCTTTGACTTCTTATTGTTTTGCCAGCGCAACCAAAAGCAATGTCCAGTACTTGATGTGACAGAAGTGGGATCATTTAGTCCGGCATTACTCGCGAAGGATGCGGATATTCGAAAGGATATTCCAAAATACCGTATTTACCGGGATGGCATTTTTACTGAAGAGGTAACCGATATTACCGACTACTGGGAGGAGGATATGGTTGCCTTCCTGATCGGCTGCAGCTTTACCTTTGAAACACCGCTTTTAGAGAGCGGTATCCCAGTCCGGCATATCGAGGAAAAATGCAATGTGCCAATGTACAAGACGAACATCCCATGTGTAAAGGCAGGTGTATTTGAAGGCCCGACTGTCGTCAGCATGCGGCCAATGTCGCCAGAGGACGCTATCCGTGCCGTTCAGATCACCTCACGCTTCCCAGCTGTTCATGGTGCTCCGTTACACATCGGCGACCCGAGCCAAATCGGCATCGAGGATATTACAAAGCCTGATTTTGGTGATGCAGTTACGATTAAACCAGGAGAAGTTCCTGTTTTTTGGGCCTGCGGTGTCACACCACAGGCAGTAGCGATGCAAAGCAAGCCCTCCATTATGATTACCCACGCACCGGGCTGCATGTTTATCAGCGATATTCGTGATGAAGTATATAGTGTAATTTAAAAGTAAAACTCACTCTTATCATTAACATGAGGCCCCGATCCTTTACTGGATTGGGGTCTCGTTCGTTCTGTAAGCTCTTGTACGCCTTCAAAGACGCTCGCTTTAAAGGCTTTTAGTGAGAGCAAAGAATTTCAGCAACATATTTTTTATACATCGACCGGTGGCGTCATGATTAACGATATTGTGCCGCATTTTGTTCATCCTGAATTGCGGTCTGGCTGTGTCACTCAACTGAGGTTTGGACAACATGGAATTAAAACATCTTACGGATACAATAAATTAGCAGAAGAAGTCGGCTTGGCTGTGATGATGCACAGCTAAGTCTCTTTTTATTGAGAAAACGATTCTTTACGCAGACAACGAAATAAAGAAAAACGGCGTATAAAGCCAGGCAGAAATGAACAAATTTCAAGCAGGTGTATCTTTTTAAAATAATGAGATAAAAAGCTGAAACATAAGAGGAGGAATAGATTTGGACTTTCTAATAAGCAAGCTTGAAGAAGACGTTGAATATTTATATTCACAGGGCAAGCGAGTGGATATGATCAAGATGAACCCCGAAATATACGAACATTTCATTCGGTTAAAACCAGGGGTGCCGAATATGAGCATTCCAGTACAAGCGGATGAAAATGTGGAGAGATACGAGCTCGTTTATAGTATAATTCACTGACGGCTTACATGAGCTGTCGACTGTTTTCATTTCTTTTGATAATATTTCGAAAGTTAACCAAAACTAAAACAATATATCGCCTGGATAGTTTGAAATTATGTGCAGGCAATATTGAGAAATAATATTTCATACTTATTCATTTAACAAAAAATGAAGCAGCATTCCTGGTAGACCTACAAGAGGACCGCTGCTTTTCTTTTTTCCGCTAGCGAAATGAAATTATTTTGTTTTCTTCTGTAAGTAAAAGCGGGCGTTAGCAAAAAAGATTGTTCCCAAAAGAAATAACATTAAGATAATCCAACTTGCGATAGCTGAATATTCGCCATCTAAGATGAACTCACTGCCTAAATTGACGAATACCATCATGATCATGACTACATATAATCCTTTTAAAAAGTTCATATGTTTCCCTCCTAAATGTATAGGATAACCTATCCATCTTTTCGTTCCCATATACCGTAATTGTCTAGTCGCTCTAGCAGGTGAAATTGCTTTTCCGAGCATATCGCTGCATCAATATTGTGGCCTTGTAAAGTAGGTAGTCACCGCCATCAAGTAGAAAAAGAAATTTCCCAATATCATGTAAGCCAAAAATGAATAGTCAATAAAAACAAGCTTGATCAACATAGTAAAAGAAAACGCTAATATGATGGTGTAAGTAAGTTTCCCTTCTTTACAAAAATGACCTTGAAATACAGCAAAAACAATTGTCAAAAAGATCGGGAAATAAAAGGACATTTATCCACCCCCTTTAACTGAGTAAGAAAAAGAAGAAGGGCGATACCTATTTTATTTATAAGCAGCTTGCTAAGGGTACCCTTTCACAATAGGTAAAGCCGTATTACGTGTTTTGTGCCTGTTGCCCACTGATTTTTTCTTTTCCCATAACCTGTTTTTGAATGAAAAGTAGGAAATGTACTGATTTTTCGTTCGTAAGAAAATAACCGTCGAAATACAAATCGTTACCAATAATATTTCACTTAATACCCCTAGCGATCCGCTATCCAGGTAATTGGTGATCTCGTGTACATAAGACTCCCTCTTTAAAACAACAATAATTTATTAAAAGTGTAACATATTTACATATCCTATAAAAGATAGCTGTTTTCCTAGTTACTAGAGCGCATTCAACCGCTATTCGTACCAGCGTGATAAAATGGAAAAAAAAGTATAAGGATGGATGCAAGGATGAACATTCCCGAACAATTTATTAAGCCGTTCCCTTCATATGAAGAAGTATTTTATGATGAGCTGGAGCGGCATAAAAAGCATTTCCTGCCTATTTGCTCGATCAACTTACAGTGCGTGGACCCTGATTGGGACGAGTGGCTGCATATTGTCTCAGTAAAGGAAATCCATGATGGCTGTGTCGGTGAAAATACAAAGAAGTTTCATACACGCTTTACGAAAGAAGATACAGTTGGTTTTAATGTTATTGACGGAAAATACCAATTTGAGGCAGAGTGGGATTACTTTGAGGCCGAAACTGATGAGGCACTAGAGGACGTATATTTACAAAACGAAACAGATTACGAGGCACGCAAACAGTTTTTCCTTCGCCGAGGTAACCTCTATCCTTATTCCAGCTTTGGAAGGGCGATTGAAACCGCAGATGTATTGGAGCAGGATTTTAACGATAAGCAGGCAGCCGGCTGGGGGCTAAGCTATCCTGTCGTAAATGGCATTTTGGATGATGTACGGTTTACAACAGAAGAGGGACAGGTGCTGCTGGAGGACTGTGAAAGTGAAGCCGATGCTTTTGATTATACAAATCTGCTGTATGTGCCAAAAGATGAAAATAATCACATGTTTACATATATCGGCTTTGCGACAGGCTATTATTTTCAAGCTTACGGAGCGGACCGGATTTATTTATTTTTCAATAAAGAGCTGAAAAAAGCAGTTATCTGCTTTGAGTATACGTGAGGCAGAAGCCGATATCCGTCTCAGCATATAGCTAAAAACCCCTTACTATTTAAGGGGTTTTTAGCATGCAATTTTCTATTTTCCTGACATCACCGCTGATTCTCTAATGTAAGCGCAAGTTTCAATACAAATGCATCCTCAAAGTGCTGGGGGTTGTAGCCCGTTAACTTATACACTTTGTTAAGGCGATAGGTGAGGGTATGGCGGTGAATACCGAGTTTCTCGGCACATATATTTAACTGAAGGTTGCTTTCGAAAAATGCTAGTAAAGTTGTAGCCAGCTTATCTGTTAACCCATGAATCTTCGTTACAAACTGCGCAATTTCATAACTGCTGCGATTTTTAAATAATGTATATACCTCTACATCCTCAAAATAAGTCACTTGCCCGTTTGAAAAGGCAAGAGCTGTTTTTGAACCGTTAAAAGCATAAGGCAATTCCTCTAATTCATTTACAGCCGGACCGACACCGATACATATGTCGAACTTCTTCTGAAGTTTGGCCAGCTGCTGAATTGTCTCTTTTGCCCGCTTAACAGAATGTCCGCATAAAAACAGGTAATATTCATTTAGATCGACCTGCCCAAAGAGAGCTGGCTGTTTATAAAGAATATTTTCTAGATGAAGGGGCAATGTGTTGGAAGCTTCTCCCGTTTGCTTGACGAGCAGTATTTGAAAAGGCCCTTCCAGCGGGAAGGAAAGCTTTTCGATACGTTCCTTAAATGCATCGTCAATGGGCGCATGATCGATTAATGCTTTAAAAATAAAGTCACCATTTTTCCGTTGCCATTCACTTTTGCTTTCCGTCAATACTTGGTGCACGATCATTTCAGTCGTAAGCTGTACTAAGTTCGCAATTTCCTGCAGATCATGCGGATTTCCCGTAACCCCGATTACGCCAATAATTTTTTCATGAAATTTTATAGGCAAATTAATGCCGGGCTTACAATGATAAAACTCTTCAGAAAGCGGCTCATCTATAAGAAGCGGCCTGCCTGTTTGTACAACTTGGATAGCCCCCTCGTGAATAGAATCGATCCGTTCCTTATCCCCCGAAGCTAATATGACACCGTCTGTACTGATGACATTGATATTGTGATGCAGCCGCATCATCGTTTGATGCACAATTTCTTCTGCTAATTTAATAGATAACATTTTATACACCTCGTACAAAAATAAGTCTGTACTAATACAGTTAATTTGTACATCCATTATAATGCTTTTTTGAATAGTCTGTCATTATAATTATTGTAAGCGCTTAATCGGAAGGAGAATGGGGATGAAAATCATCATAAGTCCTGACTCTTTTAAAGGGACATTAACAGCTTTAGAAGCAGCAAAATCTATCGAACAAGGAATACAACAAGCTAACCAAGAAGTAGAAACAATTTTACTGCCTGTCGCAGACGGGGGAGAGGGAACGATGGATGCTCTTGTCCTCGCAACAGATGGACGTTTTGTACAAACAACGGTACTCGATCCTCTTGGGCGTGAAATAGAAGCTTCGTTTGGCGTGCTTGGCAATCAATCGACTTGTGTCATAGAAATGGCATCTGCTTCGGGTATTACACTGTTGCACAACAATGAGCGAAATCCCCGAATTGCCTCGACTTTTGGCACAGGGCAGCTCATTAAAGCGGCATTAGATCAAGGTTTCAGAGACTTTATTATTTGTATTGGCGGAAGCGCTACAAATGATGGTGGCGTAGGAATGCTGCGGGCACTGGGATTACGTTTAGTAGATGAATATGGACTTGATGTACAAAAATCAATCGATGGTTTGTATGACGTAAAAAGACTGGATTTTTCAAACTGGGACACAAGATTAAATGATTCCAGCATTGCCATTGCATGTGATGTTAACAATCCGTTAGTTGGCGAAAATGGTGCTACCGCAGTCTTCGGTCCGCAAAAAGGTGTGAAGCTTGAAGAAGCAGCGTATTTTGATCAAGCTCTGACGCATTGGGCAAATATTGTAGAAGCAGAAAAAGGAATCCGCCTGCATGACTACCCGGGGGCAGGGGCGGCCGGCGGTATGGGGGGCGCGTTAATTGCGTTTCTTAACGGGAAGTTTCACCAGGGCATTGAGCTGGTGCTGGATGTTACGAATTATTGTGAGAAGATCCAGGATGCCGACTACATTATAACAGGTGAAGGAAAGTCCGATCGACAGACACTGCACGGGAAAGCACCAATGGGCGTACTGCATTGTGCCAAGCAGTTTGATATTCCGGTAGTGCTGCTTTCCGGCTGTATCGAAGATCAAGATAGAGAACTATTAGCTCCGCACTTTCAGGAGATGGTATCGGTAGTGAGTGATGCTGTTCCCACTGAGGTGGCGATGACAGAAGCATCCAGCTGTTTGTCAAAAAGGGCATATGAAATGTTTCAACATTTAATCGGTTAAGGGGGAGAAAAAATGTTATTTGTCATCATTTTAATAGGGGTGTTATTTGTCGTACTGGCTACTGCCAAATTAAAAATCCATCCGTTTTTAGCACTCATCATCAGTTCGTTCTTTGTCGGGATTGCAAGCGGCATGCCGTTACTGGATGTCGTAACGAATATTAATACCGGTTTTGGCAGCTTAATGACGAGCATCGGGATTGTTATTGTAGCCGGAACAATGATCGGGGTCATTTTAGAACGTTCTGGTGCAGCATACCGTATGGCGGAGGTCGTCTTACGAATTGTAGGGCCAAAACGCCCGCAATTAGCGATGTCCATTATCGGCTATATTGTATCCATTCCTGTATTTTGTGACTCGGGGTTTATCATTCTATCAAGCTTGCAAAAATCACTGGCAAAGCGTGCAAAAGTAACCGTTGCATCGATGGGGGTAGCCCTTGCAACAGGTTTATATGCCACACATGTCCTTGTCCCGCCAACGCCGGGACCAATTGCTGCAGCAGGTAATATCGGTGCTGCAGATTACTTAGGAACAGTTATTTTAGTCGGGTTGCTTGTAGCGATTCCAGCGACATTTGTCGGGTATTTATGGGCTGTAAAAGTTGCGGCGAAAATTGAAGTGCCGCTGGATAAAGAAGAGGCAATGGATTATGAAGAAGTCATTAAATCCTTCGGTGAAATGCCATCGACATTTAAATCATTTTTCCCTATTATCCTGCCAATCGTATTAATCGGCATCGGTTCGATTGCTGCATTAGTAGGTGATCCGGAATCTACATTTAATATGATCTTACGCTTCATTGGAAGTCCGATTGTTGCGTTATTGTTAGGGGTATTTGCGGCCTTCCCATTACTGCCGAAGCTAAATGAAGAAACATTAACAGGCTGGATCGGCGACAGCTTAAAGGATGCAGCACCGATTCTATTAATCACGGCAGCAGGTGGTTCATTCGGTACCGTTATTAAGGAAACAGGTGTAGGCGACATGCTGCAGCAAATGGATCTTGGTTCACTGGCACAAGGTTCACTGTTCCTGCTTGTTCCATTCCTGATTGCTGCTGCCTTAAAAACAGCACAAGGCTCTTCTACAACAGCACTTGTCATCACATCAACATTAGTAGCGCCAATGCTCGTCACTGCTGGAATCGAAGGGGCACTCCCATTAGCGCTAGTTGTTATGGCAATTGGTGCCGGTGCAATGACCGTATCACATGTCAACGACAGCTTCTTCTGGGTCGTGACACAATACAGCGGCATGGAAGTAACACAAGCCTACAAAGCACAAACTATGGCGACGTTGCTTCAAGGGATAACGACGATCGCTGTTTCGATGATTTTGTGGTTAATATTTGTGTAGACTAGGAGTTTAATAGGTAAGATACGAAAGCATACTTGCAGAACGGGGCGGGTATGCTTTTTCTTTAGGAAGGGCGGGACAACTAATTGTTTTATTATCAATTCGTAAAGGCTTTAATAACGATATTGTGAAAAGCTAGGGATATTAATCAGGAGTTGAACTCTTGGTCAATATCCTTTTTTACCCTTATGAAAAGCGACAGATTTGAAGTGATAGTAGATCTTCTGATACATCGATAAGGATGCTTCTTATATGAAAAATTAGAAGCATGTGTTTTAGAAAATGATAAAAAATGTTGGAGAAATAATAATATATAGCTCGGTAATATAAGACAGAATATACAGAAAATAATAAGTAAGCGATTACAAAAAGAAATTTAATGTTAAAATTGAGAAAAAACGAACAAATTTCATATTGTGAAATTTCGGCGATTACAGAAAAAGAGCAGAATGATATTATGCGAGTAATAAGAAGGAAGGAGGTATTTGTATGGATAGTAAAATACTAAGACAGGCCTTTGGGAAGTTTCCAACAGGTGTAACTGTTGTTACTTGGTTTGATGAAGAGGATATTAACGGAATTACGGTAAACTCTTTTACATCTGTTTCCCTGGATCCACCGCTTGTACTTGTCTCAATCGATAAGACAACTAATTCCTATACACAAATGCAAAATAAAAATTTCACCATCAATGTCCTGACTGCAGATCAAGAAGCCATAGCCTGGCAGTTTGCGGGACGGCAGCAAGAAGGGCTGGATATTCAGTGGAATAGGGAAGGAGAGTCCCCAGTCATTCAGGGGGCAGGAGCCTATTTCAAATGTAAACCTTGGCAAACGTATGATGCGGGAGATCATGTTCTATTTATAGGCGAGATTACAGAGTTCGATCGCCGGGATACTGATTCTTTAACCTTCTTCGAGGGGAAAATGGGCTCGACAAAGAACTATGTAAATCTTGAAGCTATAAAGGGAGTGTAGCATATGGGAATTCGCACAGGAAATCAATATATCGAGGCACTAAAATCGAGAAAGCCAGAAGTTTGGCTTAATGGTAAGTTAGTCGAAAGTATTTTCGATGAACCCTATTTTCAACAACCAATCTTGGAGATTGCTAGATTATATGATATGCAGCATGACCAGGCCTATCAGGAAGATTTAACCGTTATTTGCGAAGAAACCGGCGAACGAATGGCTACCTCTTTTTTACCGCCCCGCTCATACGAAGATATTATGAAGCGCAGCAAAGCATTTGAGGTAGTAGCACGTCAAACATATGGTTTGATGGGACGCACACCAGACTTTTTAAATACAGTGGTAACATCCCTTGCACAAAATTCTTGGTTTTTAAGTAAATACAATAAAGACTGGGCAGCAAATATCGAAAGCTATTACAGATATCTGCGTGATAATGATTTATTTTTAACCCACGCTATTGTCAATCCTCAAAATGACCGCAGTAAAACATCCCATGAACAATCAGACAAATTTACACACTTAGGTGCAGTAGAGGAACGACCTGAAGGACTTGTAGTACGAGGGGCAAAAATGCTTGCTACACTGGCGGCACTGACAGATGAGGTGATTATCTACTCCTTCCCTGGCTTTGCACCTGGTGATGAAAGATATGCTCTGGCTTTCGCCATTCCGATCGATACAAAAGGGCTGAAAATTATCTGCCGGGAGCCTGTGCAGGACGGCACACGCTCCACATTTGATCATCCATTGGCATCACGTTATGAAGAAATGGATGCGTTACTTATATTTGAAGATGTTATTGTTCCATGGGATAAGGTGTTCTTATATAACAATGTGGAAGCAGCGAACTTACTTTATCCGATGACAGGGATTGCAGAGCAGCCGGCACATCAATCAAGCGTACGTGGTTATATTAAACTCGCATTTGCGGTGGAAGTTGCTTGTAAAGTGGCAGATTCCATAGGTGTTGACCAGTACTTGAATGTCCAGCGAGATTTAGGGGAGCTTGTCCAATCGGTGGAAGTGGTTCGGGCACTGTTAAGAACGGCAGAGCGTGAATATACAATCACGGAGCGGGGAGAGGCACGATTAAACCCCGATGCATTAGAAACGATCCGCGGTATGATGCCGGAAATGTATCCGCGTGCAGTTGAAGTGATGCAGACAATTGGGGCGGGTGGATTATTGATGATGCCGACAGAAGCGGACTTCTTAAATCCTGAGCTGCGTCTGAGCATTGACCGTCATTACGGGGGACGTGAGGGAATTGATGCAGAGCTGCGTATGAAAATTTTCAAACTCGCCTGGGATTTATGCGGCGAAGCATTCGGTATGCGCGCATTACAATATGAACGCTATTATACAGGCGACCCAATCAGAAAACGTGCAATCTTCTACAATAAATTCAAAAAACAGCATAATTTTGAGCTTGTAAACTCAATTTTAGCGAAAGAAAACTGTTTAAAAGAGCCCCAAACAAACTAAAAAACATATACGGAGGTAATAGGAATGATTTCTTCTGTTAGTAAAATGGCGCAAATAATTGATTTATTTTCTGCGGGTGAATCATCTTTGTCCAATAAACAAATTGCAGAAAAATTAAATATTCCTATTAGCTCGGTGCATCATTTTCTGAAAACGATGTGCAAAGAAAATATTCTGATGCAGGATAGAGACCGGAAATACCGTTTAGGCTGGCGTATTTTGGAGTGGAGCAACAAGGTCATGTATCACCAAGATATTAATACTGAGGTTGCCCCGATCGTTGCAAAGCTGGTGAATCGTTTTAAAGGAAGTGTACATGTCGGCATGTTCGATCAGGGGGAGGTTCGTTTTATATTCAAGGCCATATCACCGCATTCTGATGTCATTCCGACTTATATAGGGATGACAAGGTTTCCGGCGCATGCAACAAGTATTGGAAAAGTACTGCTTGCCTATAATCCTTCCTTTTTGCCGGCCGTAGCACAAAAAGGGATGGTTTCCTATACGGAAAATACAATTACAGACATGGATGTCTTAAAAAAAGAGTTATTAATTATCCGCCAGCAGGGCTATGCCATAAGTAATTGCGAAAATGAGACGGATACGTTCGGTATCGCAGCTCCAATTAAAAGTTACAATGGTCAAGTTGTAGCTGCCCTCAATTTTGTGAGTGACGTAAATTATTTCAAGGGTAGCAACTACCAAAGTATTTTAAATGAAGTAATCCGCTCGGCACAAAATGTATCGCGTGAGATTGGATATATTACCATTAATTATTAAATCGGGAGGTATTACAATGAGTAATTCAATCGAAATTAGCAAGATGCAGGCACGTTCGCAAAATATTTGGAAAATCATTGAGGATAACAAGGATCTATTAAAACCACCGGTAAATAATAAAGCGCTCTGGGAAGATTCACAGTTTCTGGTGATGCTTGTAGGGGGACCGAATGCACGGCGTGAGTTCCATGTCAGTCCGTCAGATGAAATATTCTATCAAGTAAAAGGCTCCTGCTATGTAGAAATTATTAATGATGAAAATAAACGAGAAGTAATTGAAGTAAAAGAAGGAGAGATGTTTGTATTACCGGGCAATGTTCCGCATTCACCGCACCGTGTGGCGGATACGTACGGAATTGTGATTGAGTATAAACGAAAAGCAGGAGAACTAGAGGATCTAGTCTGGTTATGCGATCAATGTGACCATGAGCTGCACCGCGCTACATTGCAAGTAACGAACATCGGCCAGCAAATTGCAGAGGGAATTGCACACTTTAATGCAACAGAGGAATTGCGCACATGTAATAAATGTGGCCATGTCATGCCGGAAACAGTAGAGGAATGGAAATGAGAGTAGATTTCCATACCCATATATACCCTTTAGAGTTACCTGACTTTTCAGAAAAATATAGCGATCATAAATGGCCTGTATTGCAGCAAAAATGTTCATGCGGTGCGGATATTATGGTGAGCGGCAAAGTATTTCGTGAAGTTACCTATCAAGTTTGGGACCCGGAAAAACGGATTGAGGATATGAAAAAAGAAGGCGTGGATATGCAGGTAATCTCACCGGTACCCGTTACATTTTCATACTGGGCACCGATTGAGCAGGCACTGGAGCTGGCGCAGTTTCAAAATGATTTCATCGCCAGCACCGTAAATGACTATCCAGATTACTTTATCGGGCTCGGAACGGTCCCTATGCAAGATGCGGATGCAGCAATTGAAGAGATGCGCCGCTGTAAAGGGCTGGGGTTGGCGGGCATTGAAATTGGGACGAATGTAAATGGCGAGAATTTAGATGCCGCCTATTTACTGCCTTTCTTCAAGGCAGCTGAAGAGCTGGAAATGCCGTTATTTATTCACCCTTGGGAAACAATGGCACAGGACCGGACACCTCGTCATAACTTTTTATACACGATCGGTATGCCGAGCGAAACAGCTTTGGCTGGTGCAAGCCTGATTTGGAGCGGCGTAATGGAAGAATGCCCAAATCTTAAAATTTGTTTTGCCCACGGGGGCGGATCGTTTCCATATATTTTGCCCCGGCTGGATCAAGGGTGGGAAGTATGGCCCCATCTTCGCTTAACAGAGCATCCTCCTAGTCATTATGCAAAGAATTTCTATTTTGACTCGCTAGTTTACGATAAAGATAATTTGGCATTCTTAATCGAACGATTCGGCCATGACAAGATCATTATGGGATCGGATTATCCGTTTTTATTAAGAGAAATTGATCCCGGAAAAGTGATAGATGACTCTCCGGATCTTCCAACAGAAGTAAAAAAAGCGATTTTAGGGGAGAATGCCCTGCAATTTTTAAACTACCAAAAGAGTGGTGTTGGAAAATAATGATCAGTCAAACTCAATCACCGGAAGAGCGTCTGCGGAATTTAGGAATTGAAATTGCAGCGCCCCGGCAAGCGGTAGGCAATTATGTCAGCTGTGTCCGGACAGGTAATTTAATTTTTACGTCCGGCCAGGGGGTCGATCAATACCACGGCAAATTAGGCGAAAATTTAACCGTAGAAGACGGATATGCTGCAAGTCGACAATCCATGATTAATTTACTGTCGGTGCTTAAGCATGAATTAGGTGAACTTTCGAAAATAAAACGTGTTGTCAAAATTTTGGGCATGGTAAATTCCGCTCCGCATTTTACAGATCAGCCAAAAGTAATGAACGGTGCGTCGGACCTTTTGGTTGAGGTGTTTGGCGAAAAGGGAAAACACGCCCGCTCGGCTGTCGGGCTCGCCCAATTGCCGAATAATACAGCAATTGAAATCGAAATGATCGTGGAAGTGGAAGAAGAATAACTTGTGGAGCAGCTTTAAGGAAGTGAATAGTTTCATTTTCCAGAAAGCTGCTATCTTTATTTATTCAAAAAAAGCGAGGTGAATTCTACACGTTGGTGTAGGGGGAAAATGCAGCAGTTACAAAAAGCGGTTAAAGGAATTGATTGTCAAAATTTTATTAATGGTCAATATATCGAAGCGCCGGAAGAAAGAAGATTCTTGAACATCAATCCGGCTACTGAGGAAGTAATCGGATGGGTGGCAGAAGCAACACAGCAAGAGGTAGACCAGGCAGTGAAAGCAGCCAAAGCGGCTTTAAAGGGTGAATGGTCTCAGTATACGGTGAAGCAGCGCTCGCAAATCATTCGTAAAATCGGCGATCTCATTTTGGAAAATGTGGAGGAGCTAGCGGCACTTGAAGCTTTAGATACAGGGAAGCCCTATGAATTGGCGCTTGAAATGGATATTAAAAGAGCTGCCCATAATTTTCATTTTTTCGCGGACTACGTCACTTCCCTGGGAAATGAAGCGTATCATCAGGACAATATTGCCTTGCATTATTCTATTACCCGTCCTGTAGGGGTTGTCGCCATGATTAACCCGTGGAATCTGCCGTTATTGTTATTAACATGGAAGCTGGCACCGTGTTTAGCAGCAGGAAGTACCGCTGTCATGAAGCCGGCCGAACTGACGCCGATGACGGCAACGAAGCTGGCGGCGCTCTGTAAAGAGGCGGGTGTACCGGATGGTGTAGTGAATGTAGTGCACGGATTTGGAAGTGATTCCGCCGGGGCATTTTTATCCGAACATCCTCAGGTGGATGCTATTACATTTACGGGGGAGACACGGACAGGAACGGTCATTATGAAGGCGGCAGCACCTACATTAAAGAAAGTGTCCTTTGAATTGGGCGGTAAAAATCCTAGTATCATTTTTGCGGACTCTGATATTGACGAAGTTGTGGAAACAACGCTTCATTCAAGCTTCCGCAACCAGGGGCAGGTCTGTCTATGCGCGTCTAGAATCTATGTTGAACGATCGATAATGGATATATTTTTAGATCGATTCACCGCACGCACAAAAGAGTTAGTAATAGGTGATCCATTTGATCCGAATACAAATATCGGGTCTGTCGTCGGAAAAGAGCATTATGAAAAAGTGATGCATTATATTGATATTGCAAAAGAAGAGGGCGGCACTATTTTAACAGGCGGCAAGCGTCCGGATCATTTAGAAAAGGGCTATTTTATTGAGCCGACCATTATTGTCGGGCTGCCGGAAGAATCCCGCTGTATAAAAGAGGAGATTTTCGGCCCGGTAGTGACGGTCATGCCGTTTGATACAGAAGAAGAAGTGATTGCGTATGCAAATGATACAACATACGGGCTGGGTGCTACGATCTGGACAAATGATTTACGTCGGGCGCACCGTGTCGCCGGGCAAATCGAAGCCGGCATTGTCTGGGTGAATACATGGTATTTACGCGATTTACGCACACCATTCGGCGGTATGAAGCATAGCGGTATTGGACGCGAGGGAGGAGCCCACAGCTTCGAATTTTACTGTGAGCTATCAAATGTAACTATTAAATTATAAAGTCTGGGTGATTAATATGGTCGTTAATTTAATTGAGTGGTCAGATAAATTTATGGAAGCTGAAAAACAGTGTGAAGGAATCGAGCCGTTAACAGAGCAGCTGGAACATTTCACATTAAAGGATGCGTATTCTATCCAGCTGGAGGTTATTCACAAGAAGGTAATAGCCGGAGATCAGATAACGGGCAAAAAAATCGGCCTCACATCAGAAGCAATGCAAAAGCTGCTGAAGGTAGATGAACCCGACTATGGTCACTTACTGGAATCGATGGAGCTGAAAAATAACGAGCTGGACTGCTCGGAGTGTTTAAAGCCGCGCGTTGAAGCAGAGGTAGCCTTTGTCATGAAGGAAGACTTAAAGGGACCGAATGTTACTGCCGAGGATGTGATCAACGCAACGGATTATGTACTGGCCAGCATTGAAGTAGTAGACAGCCGAATTAAAAATTGGAATATTAAATTGCTTGATACGATTGCAGACAATGCTTCTTCTGCTAAATATGTGTTAGGTGAGAAGAAGCGGACACTCGATGAGATTGACCTGCCTGCTGTCCATATGGATTTCTATAAAAACGGCGAGTTAATAAACAGCGGGAAAGGAAGCGATGTGCTTGGAAACCCCGCTTCTTGTGTAGCTTGGCTCGTCAACAAACTGGCTGATTTCAATATCGGATTGAAAAAAGGCGAGATTGTTTTATCGGGCGCATTATCTTCAGCGCTTGATGCTGCAGAAGGTGATATTTTCGTGGCCGACTTTGGAGACACACTGGGCAAAGTGGAACTTATCTGTCGTTAACAGGAGGAATTATGAAGAAATTAAAAGTAGGCATTATTGGTTCAGGTAATATTGGTACGGATTTGATGAAGAAAGTCATGCGTTCCGAGCTATTGCACATGTCAGTCGTCATCGGGATCGACCCGGACTCTGACGGCTTAAAAAAGGCAAAAGATGCAGGTGTCCACACCATTTCCAACGGGATAGAAGGATTTTTGGAGCATCCTGAACTGGCAGATGTATTATTTGATGCCACTTCTGCCAAAGCACATGCTAAACACGTCGAGATGCTAGAGCCGCTTGGCAAAAAAATAATAGATTTAACACCGGCTGCGATAGGTCCTTTCGTTGTACCGACCGTTAATCTGGAAAGACACCTCGATGAATCTGTTGTAAATATGATTACGTGCGGGGGGCAGGCAACGATTCCCGTCATTCATGCTATCCAGCAGGTGCAAAATGTAGAATATGCAGAAATCATCGCAACGATTGCTTCAAAAAGTGCAGGACCAGGTACACGGGCCAATATCGATGAATTTACACAAACAACAGCTAGAGCGATTGAAGAAGTAGGGGGCGCCAAAAAAGGAAAAGCGATTATTATCCTAAATCCTGCCGAGCCCCCAATGCTGATGCGGGATACTGTATCGTGCTTACTCGAAGAAGATGTTAAAGAGCCTGACCAAATGAAGACGGCTATTGAGCAGATTGTAAAGGACGTAAATTCTTATGTTCCCGGATACCGCCTGAAAATAGATCCGTTAATTGAAGGAAGAGAAGTAAAAGTCTTTTTAGAGGTAGAAGGGTTAGGAGATTATTTACCGGTTTATGCCGGGAATCTGGATATCATGACTGCCGCTGCGTTAAAAGTTGGAGAGATTATGGCTCAGCAGCTGCAGAAAAAAGAGGTAGGAATATAATGGGGAAAATTCTATTAACAGAAGTTGCCTTGCGGGACGGAAGCCATGTTGTGGGCCATCAATTTACTAAAGAGCAGGTTCGCTATGTTGTAGAGCAAGCAAGCAAAGCGGGTGTTCCCTATATTGAGGTAACACATGGCGATGGTTTGGGAGGATCTTCTTTACAATACGGTCTTTCAAAAGAATATGATATAGATCTTGTAAAAGCAGCGGTTGAAGTAGCCGGCGATTCCATTATTTCCGTATTGCTGCTGCCAGGTATCGGGACAATTGAAGATCTAAAGGAAGCCTATCAAGCAGGAGCACGCATGGTGCGGGTCGCTACACATGTAACGGAGGCCGATGTTTCGAAGCAGCATATCGAAACGGCGAAAAGCATGGGAATGGAGACAATCGGGTTTTTAATGATGTCGCACAGCGCGCCGCCTGAAGTAGTGCTGGAGCAGGCAAAGCTAATGGAATCCTATGGGGCGGATGCCGTATACGTAACTGATTCGGCAGGCGCGATGCTTCCGGGAGATGTGCAAGCCCGGATCAGTCTGCTAAAAGAGCACTTATCCGTAGATATCGGCTTCCATGCACATAACAATCTATCGCTCGCTGTAGCCAATTCGTTAGCCGCAATTGAGGCGGGGGCCAATCGAATAGATGGAAGTGTATGCTGTCTTGGTGCAGGTGCAGGCAATACACAAACAGAAGTGCTGGTAGGGGTGCTTGACCGGATGGGGATTGACACAAATATCGATTTATATAGAATGCTGGATTTGGCTGACTATGTCCGGGCCAATATTTTACCAGCACCGCAGGATATTACAAGCAGCAGCTTCATTATGGGCTATGCAGGCGTCTATTCAAGCTTTTTGCGGCATGCGGTAATTGCCGGTGAAAAGTTTGGTGTAGACTCCCGTGATATTCTGATTGAATTAGGAAAACGCAACGTCGTAGGGGGGCAGGAAGATACAATCATCGAAACAGCCCAACAAATGGCGGAGAAAAAGGTGAGTGTGTAGTGGGGAACGTATTTGAATATGTCGAACGGGTAGCAAATGCACAGATGAATAAAGAAGCGATAGAAAAAATAACGAACAGCCATCCAGCCTTAACGATAGAAGAGGCATATGAAATTCAGCGGTTAAGCATAGAGAAATCAATCTCAGCTGATAATCCGTTCATCGGTTGGAAAATGGGGCTGACAAGCAAGGCAAAGCAGCAGCAGGTTGGTGTAGACTCAACCATTTACGGACGTCTTACAGAAAACATGCTTTTGCGTACGAACGAAATTGTTGCTGCTGACTATATCCATCCGCGGGTAGAGCCGGAAATCGCCTTTACATTTAAAAAGGCGATTGCAGGTGACAATGTAACTCCCCAGCAGGTGTGGACAGCAGTGGAATATGTATATCTCGCGTTAGAGGTCATTGACAGCCGCTATGAAAACTTTTCGTTCTCATTACCCGATGTCATTGCAGATAATGCATCTTCGACAAAATTTCTATTAGGCAGCCAGCCGTATGCACCAACTACAACAAACTGGGCTGCCGTTCAAGTAAGCATGTACCAAAACGATGAGAAAAAACACGAAGGTGTCGGAGCGGCCATCCTGGATCACCCGATTCATTCTGTAATGGAACTGCTGGCCCAGCTTAGTAAAGAAGGAAGAGGCATCATGCCGGGCGAGGTTGTACTGGCAGGTGCCATGACAGATGCTGTAGCTGTGAAGGCTGGTGATATGGTGACAGCTAACTATGGCCCATTGGGAATTTTGACTCTGCATGTTAAGTAAAGGTGATTCGCTATGCCAATTGTACAAATTCAACTATTAGAGGGCAGAAGCGCTGATCAGAAGCGTGAAATCATTTATGAGGTGACGGAAACATTGTCTAAAGCCGCTGATGTCCCTAAAGAACGCATTCGTGTAATTATTCAGGAAATACCTCTAGAACATTGGGGCATTAACGGAGAAACGATGGCTCAATACCGAAAAAAAATAGATAAGGGAGAGGTCAAATGAAACAGTTCTTGAAGGTTGGAAAATGGTCTTTGTTTTTATTGCTTATGCTTTTAGTAACAGCATGCAGTAGTAAAGAGACGGAAACTGGGGATTCATCAGGAGACAGTGTGAATGTAAGTGCAACAACGAACAATGGCTATCCTGAAATGACATTGAAGCTTGCCCACATTACAGCAACGGATCATATGTGGCATCAAGCTTCGGAGAAATTTAAAGAAGAACTAGAGTCAATAACAGGAGGCAAAATGAAGGTGGAAATCTTCCCGGCCAGCCAACTTGGTTCAGAAGCCGATATGGTACAGCAGGTAGAAGCGGGATCTGTTGATATGGCGATGATTACAGCAGCATATTTAACGTCGCGTACACCTGAAATGGCAGGATGGTTTGCCCCGTATTTATTTGAAACACTTGAAGAAGCAAATGCAGCTGCAGCTTCGGAAACAGGACAGGAAATTTTGCGGAAGGTAGAGGGGACAGGCTTAAAGGGGCTCACTTATTTATTCGCCGGTCAGCGGACAATGGTAACAAAAGATAACAAAATTGAATCAACGGATGATTTAAAAGGGCTGAAACTGCGTGTAACACCAAGTCCCGTTTTGCAGTCCTTTTATAAAAACGCAGGGGCTGCCCCCGAATCCCTTTCATTAACAGAAGTATATTCTGCATTGCAAACAGGGGTTATTGACGGGATGGATATGGACCTTGATGCAACGATTACAAATAAATATTCAGAGATTGCCAAATATGTAGCAGTAACAAATCATATGGTATGGCCTTCTACTATTCTAACAAACGAGAAAAAATTCTCCTCCCTGTCACAAGAGGCACAGGATGCCATTACACAAGCATGGAAAACAGCAAGTGACTTTGCTGTAAAAACACGTTCGGGGCAAGAAGAGGAGTTTCGTAAGGAGCTGGAAAGCCAGGGAATGGAAGTGTACGGGGTTGACGCGAGTGTCTTTGAGAAGCAAATCAAAGCATTCGATAAGGAATACGGCGGGCAATCAGACTTGATTAAAACGTTTATCGAAGAAAATCGGTAATAAGTAAAATGACTTGGGGGTATGGGGATGACAAAGTTAAGCAATGTCATTACTAAAGTAGAGGAAGTCATTATGGGGCTATTAATGGGGATTTTGACAATCGTTATGATTGCTGCCGTTACCTTCCGCTACTTTTTAAAAGATCCGATCCCTTGGGCAAGCGAAGTTTCCATTTACTTATTTATTTGGTTTTCGTTTATCGGCGGTAGCTGGGGCTTGAAATACGGTACACAAGCCTCGGTTACCTTTTTGGTAGATGCATTATCTGAAAATAAGCAAAGAATATTGCGCATTGTCCAAGATATCATTATGCTGTTGTTTTTATTTATTATTTTATTTTACGCTTCCAAATGGGTGATGCTGCCTTCCACGATGCTGCAAAAGTCCACCTCATTAGGTATGCCGATGTGGATTCCGTACAGTGCTGTGCCAATCGGTATTTTATTTGCGGTCATCCATATCATCTCCCGGTTGATCCGGCTGTTTCGTCATCAAAGGGATATCCCTGGCACAGAGGGGGATAAAGGGATATGACATTTCTTACAATCGCTTTATTCATCCTACTATTGATTATGGGGATTCCGATTTCGATGGTGCTGGGAATCATTACGGTTATTTACTTTTTGCTAAATGGCCAGGCTTTGCTGTTGGAGTCAACTCCGCTGCGCATGTTTTCGGGGCTGGAAAACTTCGGTCTATTGGCAATCCCGCTGTTTATGTTAATGGGTGAAATCATGAATGAGGGCGGCATTACTACGCGCCTTGTGAATTTTGCCAAACTATTATTAGGTCATTTCCGAGGCGGACTTGCCTATGTAACAGTTGTTGCCAATATGTTTCTGGCGTCTATTTTGGGATCGGCCAATGCCCAGGCGGCCATGATGAGTAAAGTAATGGTTCCGCAAATGGAGAAGGAAGGCTATAAAAGGGAATTTGCAGGCGCTATTACATTGGCTTCGTCGATCATAGCACCAATTATTCCGCCGAGCATGATTTTTATCATTTATGGGACATTATCAAGTACATCGATCGGCGCCATGTTTATGGCAGGGATATTACCGGGTATTCTTTATGGCATTGCCTTTATATTAATGATTGCTTATATGGGATATAAGCAGGGCTTCCCGAAAAGCGAAAGGGCTTCCTTCCGTGAAATAGTGCAGGGGACGATTAAAATGCTGCCGGCATTATTGATCCCGCTTACTGTTGTAGTGGGAATTTTAACAGGAGTTTTTACGGCAACAGAATCCGCTGCCGTTGCCTGTTTACTGGCGATCATTGTAGGGGCTGTCATTTACCGGGAACTGGACTTTAAAAAATTCCCGAAAATGCTTATCAATACGGTTACGAATACGGCAACTGTCACATTTTTAATCATCATGGCGAATATTTTCGGCTGGATGATTGCTTTCGAGCAAATTCCGCAGCTGCTGGCAGACCTGATTTTAAACATAACGGAAAGTCCATGGGTATTCCTGCTGCTTGTAAATGTCTTGCTGCTGATTGTAGGTATGCTGCTCGATGGTATAGCGGCGCTTGTTATTTTAGTTCCTGTGTTTATGCCGCTGGTCCAGGCACTGCAGATCGATCCTGTCCATTTTGGTGTCATTATATGTATCAACTTAACATTAGGGTTATTAACACCGCCGGTAGGAACAGGTCTATTCATTGTGTCTTCCATGGCAGAGGTGAAATTTGAAACACTTGTAAAAGCGGTATTTCCTTTCATTATCGTGTCGATTGTCGTATTAATGATCATCACGTATATTCCACAGCTTGTGTTGTTCATACCTGATGCACTAGGATTCTAGCATGGAAAAAGCTATAAATACGCGGACATTCGTCATACTTATTATTTTCTCGCAGCTGTTGACAGCGTTTGTCGGGAGGAGCTTGAACCCCTTTGCCATTTATATTGGCGACAGCCTGCAGTTGACGAATTTTCAGCTTGGCTTCCTGCCGACTGCCTTATTTCTAGGCCAGTTTCTGGCTACGCTGCCGGTGGGGTTTTTTGCCGATTATATCGCAACACACCGCTTACTTTTGTTGCTCATGCTGACTGTAGGGGGAGGATTTTTCCTGTTTGCGACAGTGCAGAACACATATATAGTTGCATTGCTGTTTATTACATTGGCAGGATTAGGATACGGGGGCATGCATCCTGTCACAAACAAAATGCTTATCCAGCTGTACCCCGTCCAAAAGGTCACATTCCCTATGGGGCTTAAACAGATGTCCATCACATTAGGCTCGGCTCTTTCAAGCATTCTATTGCTTGCGCTTGCTGAAAAAATAGGATGGCAGTGGGCTGTAAAGGGAGCGGCAATAGGCTTACTCGTATTTGCTTTTATCGTATATAACGTGATGCGGGCCTATTCGGGCGTGTTTTTAACGCTGCGTTCTACGGAGTCATCGCTGCTCGGGCAGTTAAAAAAGCTCTTTACCTCTAAAATGCTTTTTTTTACAACCTTTATTGCACTGCTTTTAATGGGAATGCAGGTGACTTTTAATACTTACTTATTACTGTTTTTGAGCGGGGCAAAGGGCTGGTCCATTTATACTGCCGGCTTGGCACTGGCATTTTCGGAAATTTGTGGAGCCGCAGGAAGAGTCTTTTGGGGCATGATGAGCGACGCGTGGTTCAATGGAAACCGCTGGATCGTACTCATGATCATTACAGCCTGGTTTCCGATTGCCTTATGGGCGCTGTATGAAGTAAATGCGGTCTGGATTACGGTCATCATCATTGCCAGTGTCGGCTTTACATTGTCCGGCTTTAACGGGGTATGGATGAACTTGGCGGTAGAAAGTGTACCAAGATCCATCAGCGGCTCGGCAAGCGGCTACAGTGTCACCTTTGCCTCGGTAGGTGTGTTCATAGTTCCACCGGTTTTTGGTTATTTAACGGATATGGCGGGCTATTTGTATGGCGGCATCTTTTTGGCCGGCTCGAGTGCGCTCTGTTTGATGATCCTGGGCTGGGTGTTTATGAGTAGTAAGAGAGTGGTTGATATATGAATATAGATTTCTTGTTTTGCAAGGGGTGTCTAGAGAGTTTTTTCTCTCTGGACAACTCCTTTTTTAGATTAACGCTTCAAACGGCTTGATTAAATCCTGGGTATTTAGAGGCTTTGCTTCATTTCCTAGCAGAGCTTTTAAGCTATTTTGTATATTATGATTGGTTTATACTTTCCTTTAGCTTGCTTCATTCTCATTGTTCTTGTTTTCTTTCTATTAAGCGGAACAAGTATCTGATTCTGTAACGGATATAACTAGTATAGTAGGGAACATTCAAAAAGAATCGGGACTTGTATCGGACTCGCTGAAAGATGGATATAAGGAAGTAGCAGAAGGAAAAGCACAGATCGAAATCGAATCGACGGGCGGCACTTTCCATAAAATCAGTGAAGCGGTCACAGAACTGGTGAACAGCATTACAACTAATCCAGCTGAAATTACAGCAAATGTCCAGCAGATGAATGCAGCCATTCATGAAATCGCCTCTGTCTCTGAAGAATCAGCAGCCGGTGTCGAACAAACATCAGCCTCTTCCCAACAAATAAGCAGCATGATGGAAGAAGTAGCTGCCGGTTCAGGCCAGCTGGCAAAATTAGCCGAAGAACTAAATACATTAGTCAGGCCCCCCGGTCGAGAGTAAGACGGATGGACTTGTGAATACGAGAATTTTGAACTACCTCTTTCTGAGTTAGTTCTTTTTATTAATGTTCTAAATAACTTGTGGAATGTCAAAACCAAACAAAACAAAGATTATTGGGGATGGGGGCTTGAATTTCTCTTGGGATTGCAGCGACTTCAACTGTCGTTAACTCGTTTGTTTCGTCAATCGGATAATATAGTTTAATTCACTTAAAAGATGGTTACTTCTGATACACCGTATTCGCCGGATAGTTGGTTCCCAGAGCGATAAAGTTCGACCACTATTTGTTTGAACTCTTGATTTTACTGGTTTATATAAATGGGAATAAAATAAATACATTCCTTTTAGTGGTATTTTTATATAAAAAATAAAATACAATTAACATTAACTACAGGGGGTGATTAAATGTCTATAGCAACTAATGTATCTATTGGATTAACTCAATTTCTTGATTATACATTCAAAGGGAGTACTGCCAAGACTAATACAGTGAAAAAAATCAAGTATCAAGATGATTACCATCCATCAAAAGATTATTGGAAGCCACTTCGCGATCGAATTAGACTTTATCATGAACATAATCGAACAGAGGATTATTTGGTTTCATTAATTGATGAAATACCTCAAGCTAAGCAAAAAAATTACACAGACGCTATTAAAGCATATTTGAAATTTTTTAGAAATAAGGAAGTCAAGTGGTTTGAACCTGGTAAAGCTACCTGGTACAGTGAAGAATTAGCAGTTAGATCTAGTCCTGAAATAGGTCTAATTATAGAAGGTAAAGCATTTCTAATAAAGTTATTTTTTAAGGGACAAAAAGAGAAAGTGGACAAAATCCGATGTAGATCGGCATTAACATTACTAAGTGAATCAATCTTCACTGAAGAGCATAGTGATGACATAACATATGCAGTACTGAATGTACAAAAAGGTAAACTTATATTTGATGAAAAGCTGAATGATGACCACAGGATTGCATTACAATCTGAGGCTGCACAGTTTATGTATATTTGGAATAAAATATAAACTTGTCGAGTAAATAATCAATAGAAACACTGGCACCCTATTAATTTGTAGGTGCCAGTGTTTTTTTAGAAAACTAAATAATCCATAAATTTCTGTATTGTTCCGGATTTAACCTTTTTGCAACCTGATCGTAAATGTTCATAGTAGTCTGTACATCCCCGTGGTTCAGCCAATCCTAAATTTCTTAATCCTAGCACTAACTTCAAATAGCAACTAATAGCGCGCATGCCGTAGCTAATGTGTTGTGATTTCCTTCACTCCGTATTTAATTTTAATGTATGGAATATACTTCCGAATATTTGTTGGTGGTATCAGTCTGTTTTCATGGTTACTAAAGACTAATTGCTTCGATAGCAACGTATTAAAGGCAATGACTAGTATCTTCCGTATTGTACAATGTATAATTTCCACTTAATGCTGCTTCCTATCAAGAAGGCAAATTTAAGTGCCTTTATCAATCTTGAGCTGTAATCGTGCGGGTTTAGGCTAAGTCTCTTTAACTTAAATCACTGTGTGTTTTAATATTCCCTATATGTAGGTCGTTACCTGCTCCTACACTAATAGGGATATTTCATCTGTAAATTAATCTAACTAATTGTCTAAGCTCTCCAATTTGCTCATTAATTATCTAGAAAAGCCGATTAAATAATTGTACTGTAAAGCATTAGCTACAGAACCCTCCCCTCCAAATTATCGTTCCAGATAAATAAGGTTAATCCTGTCAGGAGGTAAAACAATGCATCTAAAATCCTCGAAAAATCCTGCAGCCGTTCTCTTTGTTTTCGTGCTCGCCTTTGTATTACTTACATACCTCTTAAGAATTTTCGGCTATTATTTCTCCTTTTTTGTATACAGCGGGCACACTTACTTACTGCTTGCCGTTCTTACATTGCTTTCCTTTATCTGTTCGCTGGCACGCAAAAAGTAAATGTAATATTGGTATTTGTCGTATCGGTTGTAGGTGTAGTAGGGATCATTGGGCTTTGGTTGGCTTACTTTTCCTTGCACATTTCTGTAGATTCCATTGAATCTCCGATAGAACACAGAACGGTGGTCATTGAGCATAGAAATGATTCCTGGGGAGAGACCTATTACCATTACAACTTTTATCAGCCAACACTTTTCCCGATAGTGTTGAAAAAATTAAATAGTGAAAAAGTATCCTTTTGGGTTCATGAGGACCAAATGGATGATCTGAAAGCATTAGGGGTAGAAGAGGTTGAGTGGACGGGGGAGAGTGTCACTTTTCGTACGGTTACCGGGGAAATAATTAAAGTGGATTTCTGAATTTGAGCTTTCTATATACAGAAACCTTTAAATAGACAGCTGTTCAAATATGAACAGTGCCAATTACCAGCAAGACCTGAACCATTAAATCTCTCAATTATAAGTAATCTCCAAAAAACAAGTTGAAAGAACATTCCCTCAATTGGTATAATACAAAAAAGCTCGCTTGTACATGAGTATGAATCCGAGGTTGTCTCGCCGTCATATTTAGCTGTGCAAGGTTCGTTTTTAAAGGGTGTGTCTAAATGTTTCATGATCAAGTGATTTATATGATCGGAGATGCGCAGGTGCCGCAGAATAATCCGATTTCCAAACAATACAATCAGTTCTTTTTAGGAGTTGCAGTGGACCGGACAAACGGGATTATCGTGGATGTGGACTGTTCGGCTACTGTGGAGCTGACGGTTAAGTTTATCCGTTCTATCCTGGTGAATCGGCGGATTAGTGACGAGAAGATAATCCAGGAGATTCAAAACCGTTATTTCGGCTCCTCACAAAAAGCGTTAATTGTTGCACTAAAGGATGTGCAGCGAAAATATAATCAGATTACTGCTTTGCCTACATCGACCTAGGTGAAATCCAGTTTACTTTCAAAAGTAAACTGGATTTTTTGTTTTGTTAGGAAAAATGATCATGACATCATACACCATATTTTCAGCATGAAGGGGGATCTGTTAATGATTCAGGATGGGTTTATGTATATCAGTGTGCTTGTCGCGTTGGCAGCGCTGATGGTTTTTATTGAAAAGAGGTTTGGGAAGTCGAAGTTTTTTAAGTTCATTCCGGGGATTGTATTAATTTATATCGGTGCCGCGTTATTACAGACGTTTGGGGCTTTTGAGTCAAACGAATCGACAGAGACGGCGTATAACAATGTGCGGTGGGCACTGCTGCCGGCGATGCTATTTTTAATGCTATTAAAATGTGATATCCGTACAGTCATTAAATTAGGGCCGAGAATATTAGGCGCTTTTGCGGTTGCGGTTGTCAGTATTGCCGCAGGGTTTGTCATTGTGTATGCTGTGCTGCAGTCATTTTACGTGGATGATACGTGGAAGGCGTTTGGTGCGCTGGCAGGAAGCTGGACAGGAGGGTCAGCAAACATGGTAGCGCTGCAAAGTATTTTGGAAGTGCCGGAAACGATTTTCGGCTATGCGCTTATGATGGATACGATTAACTATGCTGTGTGGGTCATGTTCATGTTCTGGCTTGTGCCATTTGCAGACCGTTTCAATAAGTGGACAAAGGCAGATACGTCCAGCTATATGAACAATTTAGATGTGAATACAGACAATATTACGGCTGATGAACAAGGGGCAAAATTTGAGCATATTTTATATTTACTGGGCATTGGTTTATTAGTTTCCTCGCTGTCAAACTATTTTGGCGGACTATTGCCTGAAGTTGGGGACGTCATCAACGGTACGACGTGGACGATTATTATTGCGTCTGTACTAGGATTGATTTTAGCGCTGACACCACTGTCACGTATTCCAGGAACGTTCGATATTTCGAATGTTATGTTGTACATTGTCGTTGCATTAATTGCTTCACATTCGGACTTTTCCAATATCGCACAGGCACCGATTTATATTATTTCCGGCTTCTTGATCATGGGTGTCCATTTAGTTGTCATGCTGCTGCTAGGAAAGTTATTTAAATACGATTTATTTACGTTAGGAATTGCAAGCTTGGCGAATATCGGCGGGATGGCATCTGCCCCTATGCTTGCTGCTGCCTATAATAAAGCACTTATTCCGGTTGGTGTCATTATGGCGCTGATGGGATCATTCCTTGGTACGTATTTCGGGATTGTCATTGCGAAAGTGTTATCGATTTTATAAAGAAGGGGGAGTGAGCGATGTTAATCGAAGAACTGCTTGTAAAAAAAGAAATCATACCATTAACGAAGCCTTTTAAAACAGCGCTGCGCGTAGTCGAACAGATTGAAAATATTGTTGTGGAGATTTTACTGGAAGACGGGACAACAGGAATCGGTGCAGCAGCGCCTACTTTTGTCATTACAGGAGAATCTCGGGAAAGCATTGAAGCGGCTTTAGTCGGGCCGATTCGTACTAATTTAATTGGAAAAGATATTAGACAGCTGAATGATTTGCTGAAAACAGTACAGGCGTGCTGTGTAGGAAATACGAGTGCAAAGGCGGCTGCCGATATTGCGCTGCATAATGCATATTGCAATCAAGCCGGCATATCCATTTCCTCCTATTTAGGCGGCTGTAAAAAAATATCTACGTGCATGACAGTAAGTGTTGATACAGTTGAAAAGATGCAGGAGGAAGCAAAAAAAGCGGTGGAAGCGGGCTACTCTGTACTGAAGATTAAAGTCGGCGATAATGCAGAAATGGACGTCAAGCGGATGGCGGCGATTTTGGCGGTTGTGCCTAAAACCATTACGCTGCGGCTGGATGCCAATCAGGGCTGGAAACCGAAAGAAGCAGTGAGGCTGATCCGTCAGTTCGAGGAGCTTGCGTACCCCATAGAGTTTATCGAACAGCCTGTAAAAGCATGGGATTTAGACGGACTGAAATATGTCCGGGATCATGTGTCTACACCGATTATGGCGGATGAAAGTGTTTTTTCAACAAAGGATGCAATGAAGCTTATCGAAGGCGGCTATGTGGATCTGCTTAATATTAAACTGATGAAATGCGGCGGGATCGCTGAGGCGATGAAGATTGCAAGCATCGCAGAAGCAAAAGGCATTGCCTGTATGATCGGCAGTATGATGGAATCCTCTATTTCCGTGGCGGCAGCAGCCCAGGTTGCAGCAGCCCACCCGAATATCCGCTACTTTGATTTGGACGCACCACTATGGCTTGCGGCCCCGCCGACGCACTTAAAGTATATTGGCGAAACGGTTGAAATTATATAATACATGAGACATCCTCTCTCCCCAGACGCTGGCGGGCTATTCATTTAAGAAAAGCGGTACGATTCTGGGGGAGGGGGTTTTCTATGTGCTTATATTCTTTTAGCCCCCTGATTGCCTGCTTTATGATTTAAAACCTTTGGCGTATAACATGCTAAATGGACAGATGGTAGTATCATCACCATACAGTTACTGAGGACAGAACCTAGATGAAATCCAGTTTACTTTCATGAGAAAACTGGATTTTTGTTTTCGTGAAATGAATGGTTATGGAATAACCACCCTTTTCGTCATAAAGGTAGATTGTAATGCTTAAGTCTATATACCAATTTATGACTATGAAACATTTGACAAAATTTGTTATGTATTTTATTTTTATATTGACTGACTAATCAATCTAAAAGGGGTTTGAACATGCCGAGGACTGAAATTCAAAATTTAGAGTTACGCGATCAAAGACGTGAACAAATATTAATAGCTGCATTAAAGGTGTTTTCTAGAAGGGGAATGGCTGCAGCAAAAATTAGTGAAATAGCAAAAGAAGCCGGGTTGAGTCATGGGCTTGTATACCATTATTTTAAGTCGAAGGAAGAAATTTTTACGCTTTTAGTGCAACGAGCTGCGGAAAGTGCTGTTCAGATTATAGAGGAGGCATATCTTCAAGAAGGAACGCCATTAAACAAAATTAAATGGATGACAGAACAGATCCTCCAAAGTTTAACAGAGGGAGATCAAATCTTATTATTTTTAATAATGATTCAAGCAAGCACATCCGATGCCGTTCCCGAAGAAGTACAACAACTTTTGTCTTCACCGGAATATAAGTCACCGGTTAACTGCTTAGTCCCGTTAATTATAGAGGGTCAACAGTGCAATGAAATCATTCAGGAGGATCCAATAAAGCTAGCGGTTAGTTACTATGCCTTCATCCAAGGTTTTTCCGTTAGTAAGTTGCAGTGGAGTCAATGTCCGATTCCAGAAGCAGATTTGATTATGAAAATTTTTAAATAATAAGTTGGAAGGGGTTTGAAATGCTAATAAACAATCAGAATGTAAGGTTTTGGTGGCTATTCATTTCACCATTTTTCATTATATTACTAGGGTTTTTGACCGCTGTATTTTTCAATCATTTCATTGGAGGATGGGCGTGGATTCCGCTGGCGATAGTATATTGGAGCTTACTTGGTCTTTTTATATGGGCTTTTAAAGGGGATAAAAGCCTGGGTGACTGGTTTAAAAAATCAAAGAAAGCTCCTTTTTGGGTAACCATCACAATGCTGGTCGGAATGTTTCCATTAACAATCCTTATAATGAGTTATCATTTGTTTGATTCGATTTGGTTAATTATCTTTTGGTTAATGTTTGCTTTCATTAATCCTTGGTTTGAGGAATACTATTGGCGCGGTGTTTTACTAGATGGCTTATTAACTAAATTTCCTAAATGGTTTGCTGTTTTATATACAACCCTGCTTTTCGTTATTAGCCATCCATTAATGTGGGGAGTATTTTCCTATGCAAGTAAGTCTTATCATTTGTATTTATATTTATCAGCAGCAGGAATCGTATGGGCGGTTACCTATTTAAAAACGAAGAGTTTACGTTATATTATTCTCTCCCATTTTATTGTAGATATAGGGAATGTAACTGTATTAACATTCTTGAATATTTACGTACCGCCTACTATGTAGAGTGAAGCCTCTTTTTATTTACATTAGATATTGCATGTTTAGCGAATATCAGAGTCCTCTATTCCCCGGTGGCAGCAGCCGAGGTTGCGGCGCTGCCTCCAAACTTTCGTTACTTATTTAGACGGGTTGTCCCGCCGACGCATTTAAAGCATATTGGGGAAGCGGTGGAAATCGTATAAAAAGATTAATCCTCTCTTACAAGAAGCGGTGGAGCTATTCAATTAAGAATGGCAGTACAGTTTTTGGGGAGGATTTTTTATGCTTCTACTGCGCATGAAAGCCACCTGAAATATTTCAGCCTCTATTACTGCACTAGATCTTCTTGAAGCAGTTCACGAAGCGATGCGCTTATTGATGGGCAGTCATATGGTAAAAGGCATGTGATAATAAATTTATGCCCTAATTTAATCGGTAAGAGAATTAGTAACGAAAGCCGATACGGTTAGCTGAAATAATGTGTAATGAGTGGAGAATAATTGTGACTTTTGTGGTAAATAGTTAAAAAGAAAAAAATATATGATTTTTATGAAACCATAACGTGCTGGTTTTCGTATAAGTTTTATATACCTTTTGAAAGTATGAAAATTCAGAGTTTATAAGAAAAATAATGGAGGTGAATCCCTCGACGTGAGGGAACATATTGGACTCGAGTATATTGAATATCATTTTATTAATTGTCTTTTTAGGGCTGACAGCATTTTTCGTAGCAGCAGAGTTTGCTGTTGTCAAAATCCGTAAATCAAGAATCGACCAGCTGATTGTGGAAGGTAATAAAAAGGCTGTCATTGCCAAGAAAGTAGCAAGTGATCTTGATTATTATTTATCCGCTTGTCAATTAGGTATTACCATTACAGCGATTGGTCTGGGTGCTTTCACAAAGCCTTATGTCAAACAATTGATGTATCCCGTATTCGAATGGTTAAATACGCCGGATACCGTGATGAATGTATTATCTTATGGTATCTCGCTTGCTATCGTAAGTTATTTACACGTAGTAATCGGGGAAATGGCACCTAAAACATTAGCGATTCAGTTCTCTGAAAAAATGACATTACTCTTAGCTCCGTCGCTTTACTATTTTGGTAAAGTCATGTATCCGTTTATTAAAGCACTAAACGGTACATCGCGCCTATTATTACGTGCAGTGGGTGTGAAGTCAGCTAGTGAAGACCAAGCTTATTCGGAAGAAGAGCTGAAAATAATCATGGCACAAAGTTTCCAGGGCGGGGAAATTGATAAAGAGGAATTGGAATACATGGAAAATGTATTTGCATTTGATGAGCACGTTGTAAAGGATGTTATGGTTCCCCGTACGGAAATCGTTACGATTGACCGGGATATGGAAACAAAGCAAATTGTCTCAATTTTGGATGAACATAGGTATACCCGTTATCCGGTTGTTGAAGAAAATGATAAGGATAAAATTATCGGCTTTGTCAATGCCAATAAGCTGCTGAGCCGCATCGTAACGAAACGACAAACGAATTTGACGGATTTTGTCCGTCCAATACCATTTGTATTTGAACAAACTCCGATTCAGGATGCATTGTTGAAAATGCAGGAGGAACGTGTGCATATTGCGGTCGTGATAGATGAATATGGAGGGACTGCAGGTGTTTTAACGATGGAAGATATTTTGGAGGAGCTTGTAGGTGAAATCCGGGATGAATTTGACGAGGATGAAGTAGATGAAATCCGGAAGACGGGCGAAAACGAATATATCATTAATAGCCGTGTGCTGCTGGAAGATCTAGAAGATCGCTTTGGCATTGAGTTTGATGATAGTGAAGAGATTGATACAATTGGCGGCTGGGCTCTTCAGGCAGGGTTAGCCATTGAAGCAGAAGTAACCCAAGGTATCGAAATTCAACAGGGTAATCATGTATGGGTGATTGGTGAAGTGGACAAATACCAAATTAAAGAAGTAGTTTTCAAGCAAAATGTTCTTAAACAATAGCGGGTATTTAATGGAGGTGAATCCCTTTTCATAAGGGAATGTATTGGACGGAATGATTATACTAAATTTAGCGTTAATTGCATTATTCATTTTGCTGACTGCGTTTTTTGTAGGTGCAGAGTTTGCGATTTTAAAAGTGCGTATGTCAAGAATTGACCAGCTGATATCAGAAGGAAATAAAAAAGCGGTTATTGCAAAAAAAGTAACACAGAATCTCGATTATTACTTATCGGCATGTCAATTAGGAATTACAGTTACAGCGCTTATTCTTGGTGCGCTTGGTGAACCGACAGTGGAAAAAATGCTGGCACCGGTATTTGATACTTTACAGTTAGGTGAAGCACTTTCAACAGCATTGTCTTATGCGATTGCTTTATCCGTGGTCACATTCCTACATGTAGTGCTTGGGGAATTAATGCCGAAAACGTTAGCGATCCAGTATGCTGATAAAATGACGCTGCTGCTGGCACCCCCGCTTTATTGGTTCGGAAAAGTGTCAAAGCCTTTTATTGCGATATTAAATGGTTCAGCTCAGCTTTTATTAAAGGGGTTTGGTGTAAAGCCGGCAGGGCATGACGAAGTGTACTCAGAAGAAGAGTTGAAGATGATCGTGACGCAAAGTTATGAAGGCGGCGAAATCAATCAAACGGAACTTGATTATTTAGAGAACATCTTTGCCTTCGATTCTCGTCAATTAGAGAATATTATGATTCCTCGCTCGGAGATGGTAATGTTAGAAAAGCAGCAAACACTGGAGCAAATGGTGGCTGTCATCGAAGAATTCGGCTATACACGATATCCGGTCATTGATGTTACGAAAAAGAAGAATGATGTGATTGGCGTTATCAATACAAAGGAAATGTTAACGGATATTGCAGCGGGGCGCTCGAATGATGGGACAGCCTTTATTCATGACATCCTGCGATTTAAATATTCTACAGCCATTAAAGAGGTTTTCTTGAAAATGCAGCAAACACGCAGGCATATGGCCGTTGTAACAGATGGTAAAGGTGTTATTATAGGACTTGTTACAATGGAAGATATTTTATCGGAAATCGTCGGCGAAATTCATGATGAAGATGATGGGGATATCGTTTATACAACATAATAAAACGGCACTTAGACAGGATAATCTGTTTAAGTGCTCTTTCTTTTTTAGTAAAAAAACATCGAGATAAATGAGAATATATATAAAAACCATCACGTGCTGCTTTCCGTCATGATACTATAAATTAAATAATCAAAGAATGAAAAGTGCTTGTTGCATTATAAAATACATCCTGCGTCATAATGGGGGGTATTTTAGTGCACGGGGCTGGCGGCAGCTCAACTATTTGGTACAAGCAAATTTGCACATACCGCAAGCAATTTATTGTGCTGGTAGTAGATCTGCGAGGTCATGGTGTTTAGGTAATTGAAAACAATCCAATGAAATTTATGCACGAGTTAGAAACCTGAGATGCAGCTCTTTTTTTGTAAGTTTTTAATTTGGCCCATTCTCCGCACCAAGATACCCATTTCTCCGTTTTCCCTGTATACTTTTCAACAGAACACTACAAAAAACGAGGGATTTGATTTGATGCTACGACAAATTCTTTTACATATTTTCTATAAATTAAATAACGAGCGGACAATCAATGCAGCGTATCATCTGCTTAGAGGAAAGCGGTCAGGTCAGACGATCCAGGATGTAGGGATTTTCAAGCTGTATCCGTATTTCGGGATCTTGCGGAAGCTTGCGCGTCCTACGTTTGAGGACGGGGTGAACGGCCTGCGTGCAGAAGGATGGATTAAGGCCGATGACAACGGTTATTTTGCGTTAACAGAAAGCGGGATTGAGCAGGCAGAGAAGCTTACACCGATATTTTTTGACGGGTGGCACTATCAGGGCAACGAGCACATATTCTACGGACGGCTGTCTTTGATTGTGCAGAGTCTGTCGAACCAGTCGGCAGGGATCAGGGCATTTGTACCGATTCAGCGCAATGAGGAAATCCAAGGGTGGTGCCGCAGGTTTTTACTAGAAAGTGATTTTCATTCGGGTGCGCTTCAGCAGACGCTTTTTAATGAACTAAAGACAAGTATGGAACGGGGCGGGCTTTCGACATTGCAAAAGGAGCTGCTGGTCGAGCGTTTGACAGGTGTTGGCGTAACCGGAGTCCCATGGCAGCAGCTAAGCTTTGAGCATGAGCTTTCCGAGCTTGACTGCCAGCTGCTGTTCATTAGTGCACTGCATCAGTGGCTTGATATAATCTATCAAAATAAAGAACGCTTTATTTACTTATCGAGGCTTATGGAAACTATACGAATCGATAATGTACTGACGGGCTCTGCTGATCAGACTGCTCAAATGTATAAACAGGGCTATTCGCTTAAACAAATTAGTGCAATGCGGCGCCTGAAGGTAAGTACGATTGAGGATCATCTGGTGGAGCTGGCGATGAATGAACCGACTTTTGATATTACGCCATTCATTTCGCGTGAACAGCACCAAGCCGTACAGCAGGCGGTTAGTATGTATGCAACGAAGAAGCTAAAGGTACTGCATGACGCCCTGCCGCATTTATCGTACTTTCAAATCCGGCTCGCGCTGGCAAAAGGGGAGGTGTAGGGAATGCTGGAACAAAAACTACAGGAAATCTTTGGCTATAACGAATTCCGTCCAGGGCAAAAGGAAATCATCGAGCAGCTGATGGAAGGGCGCGATTGTGTTGCGCTCCTGCCGACAGGAATGGGGAAGTCGATGTGCTATCAGCTTCCTGGTTACATGTTTAATAAACCGGTACTGATTGTTTCGCCGCTTTTATCGCTCATGCAGGACCAGGTTGATCAGCTGCGGCAGCGCGGGGAGAAACGGGTTGTGGCACTTAACTCTTTTTTATCGCCGAATGAAAAGACATATGCACTGCACTTCCTGCACGAATATCGCTTCATTTTTACCTCTCCTGAGATGCTGACACAGCCTCAGGTAAGACAGCGGCTGCAATCAATGGAGCTGTCATTGATTGTAGCGGACGAGGCGCATTGTATTTCCCAGTGGGGATTTGACTTCCGGCCGGACTACTTACGTATTGGAGAGATCCTTGGAGAAAAAAGACCGCCGATTCTTGCCTTGACAGCGACAGCGACCGATTCCGTGCTGGAGGACATCAAGAAGTATCTTTATATGAAACTGCCATATGAATTCATCCATCATGTAAACCGGGAGAACATTAAGCTTGCTAAATATGTGTTTGATAAAAAGGAAGAGAAGCAGGAATGGATTTTAGAGCATGTTAAAAACACGGAGGGACCGGGTATTGTATATATGTCATCGCGCAAACGCTGCGATGAGTTTAGTCAGCTGCTCATTGAAAATAACATACGAGCGGCAAGTTATCATGCGGGAAAAGATGCAGAAGACCGACAGTTCATCCAGCAGCAATTCATCCAGAATGATGTGGAGTGGATTGCAGCGACGAATGCATTTGGCATGGGGGTGCATAAAGACGATATCCGACAGGTCATTCATGAGTCCATGCCTGCGAATGTGTCCAACTATATGCAGGAGATTGGGCGTGCAGGGCGAGATGGGAAGGATGCACTGGCCATATTGCTATATGCAGATGGTGATGAACACTATGCCCGGTATGTCGCCATCGAGGACTTGCCAAAGACAATGCATGTAGATGCATATGCCGCCTACCGACAAATACAGCAAAATCCAAATGTAATGCTAAACGGGGATGGAATATCCGAGACGGCATTCCGTGTACTTGATTACTGGATGCAGCAGGAACCTCAGGAAGCTGTAAAACGGCGTCTCTTAAATATGGAAGAAAATAAGCATACAGCGGTACGGGAGATGGCAAATATTATCCATACTTCTACGTGTATGCGGGCAAAACTAGTAGAATATTTTGGGCAAACACTCATAAAGCCCCAGGAAGTATGCTGTACCGAATGTGGATTAGAGATTGATAAGATAATTGGGCCACGCAGAAAAGTGACGAAACAGGCGCAAATGACATGGGACGAGCGGCTGCAAAAATTATTATTTGGGCATATTTGAGCATACGTACCCGTTTACATTTTCCGCAAATTTCGTCATAATATGAACATAGATGGCGAAGTTTGGAGGGTAATGATATGGCGAAAGAAGACTATCGCGAAAAAATAGAGGAAGATCGTCAGGAAATCGAAATGGAAGGTTTCCAGTCTAGAGCATCCCGGTCAAAACAAAAAGGTAAAAAACGCAAAAATCCACTTATATCTAGTTTACTTGTAATCTTCATTTTTATACCATCACTGGTATTATTGTATGTTAATTTCTTGTACGAGCCTGATAGTCCAGTAGAAACAGTCGAACAAAATAATGAGGTTGTTCAAGTCGAGAAAAACGACACGACAGCTAAAGCGGCTGTAGTAGAGGACGATGAGGAAGAGAAAGATGAAAAGGATACTTCTTCTGATACAGTAGATATTTCTGATGAAAAGCAAAAAGAACTAGCAGCAGCACAGGCAGCAGCAGCGGCTGAAGCTTCAAAAGCAGCTGAACAAAAGGCAAAAGAGGAAGCTGCGAAGAAGGCTGCTGAGCAAAAGGCAAAGGAAGAGGCTGCAAAAAAAGCGGCTGAACAAAAAGCCAAGGAAGAGGCAGCTAAGCCAAAAAGAACACATACTGTAAAATCCAACGAAACACTTTACCGTATTGCAATGAATTATTATAATGATCCAAGTGCAGTAGAAAAGATTAAACAAGCAAACGGCATGGCTTCAGAATCAATCCAAGTTGGACAAACGTTGATTTTACCATAGAGTGAAACAGGATAACCATTTTACAGGTGAATAAGTATAATAATGAAAAAAGACGGAACCTTAGCGGAGACGTCTTTTTCTAATGGTTAGGAGGAAGCCAATTGAGATCCATTGCCAGAATGTTTTTCGCCGCGCTTCTTTTCATCTTTTACATGGTAAGGGAAGCGCATGAAAACAATATACGCAGACATATCGTGCATGCCCGCGGAAAAGAGGATCGATTCTCGATCTTTTTCATAGCGGATGTGCATAACCGTAAAATTAATAAAAAAATGCTGGAACAAATTGAACCGGTAGAAGCTGTCATTATCGGCGGAGATTTCGCTGACAAGCGAGTATCCATTCCGCAAATAGAAATGAATCTGCAAAGACTGCAGTCTCTTGGCCCGATTTATTTTGTATGGGGCAATAATGATAGAGAAGTGGGAGAAGGCAATCTTCTCTCCTTATTTAGAAAGTACGGAGTGACCATAGTGGAAGATGATGCAGTCCAGCTGCCAAACCGTTCAAATGTCACATGGATCAGTGCTATTAATGACACATCCCAAAAGCAATACAGTTTCAAGGATGCGCTTGCGAAATGTAAGGAAGGCGATGTGACGCTATTCATTTCACACAATCCGCAAGTATTTAATCAAGCATATCCAATTCATAAGCCAGCATTGATGATGGGCGGACATCTCCACGGTGGTCAAATACGGCTTGGCAAGCTCGGTATGCACCCGCACGGCTCATACACAATGCGGGAGGGTGTGCCGACATTAATCAGCAATGGGTACGGTACAACTCTATTGCCGCTGCGTCTCATGGCAAAGCCGGAATGCCATGTCATTAAGGTGATTTGTGAAGAAGAATAAAAGGGGTGAAAAGGCTGGGGAGGTAAATCCCCAGCCTTTTTTTAGTTTGCACGATTGTCCTTCATCAGCCGGGGAAGCACTTTCTGAATAAGAAGATTGCTGAGAACCAATGCAAAGAGAATGATGAAAATATAAATTGTCCAGTATATAAATCCAGGAAGCTCGAACGGTTTTATTAGTTTACCTGTCCCGTAAATAATGAAGACAGCGATAGCAATGGCCGCTGCATAAAGGAGAGCCGCCCCAATAAGCTGAAGCCAGGACAGCTTTTTAATTTTTTCCTTATGTTTGACTAGGCGATAGGATAGCATAATGAAAACTAATAGAAACATGACAATATCATAGATCTGTGCCCACATTGGTTTTCTCCCTTCTTTATGTATAAAAGGTATCTATCTCTACTATAGGTAAAAACAGGTAAAATAGAAAGGCGGCTTACGAATCAATCTGCCTGCAAAACAAAAGGAGCAGCCCTATGGACTGCTCCTTTCCTTATTTCTCTGCCTTCAATAGGCGTTCTGTTTCTGTAAATTCTTCTTCGATTTCTGGATTTAGCTTATAAGTAGCAAGACTCACTACAACGGCTACAAGTAGACAGATAAAGAAGCCCGGCACAATTTCATACAGCATATCGCTTAAATGTTCGGATTTTCCCCAGATAAATGCTACAACTGCTCCGCTCACCATACCGGCAAGCGCACCGATGTTTGTCAGCTTGCGCCAGTAAAGTGATAATAAAATAACCGGTCCAAATGCAGCACCGAATCCTGCCCAGGCAAAGCCGACAAGATCGAGAATCGAGCTTTCTGGATTCCAGGCGATAACCGCTGCAAAAATTGCTACGGCTAATACCGCAATTCGTCCAGCCAGAACATAATGGGCATCTGTTGCATCCTTCTTAAACAGCGCCTTATAAATATCTTCGATAAGGGCAGAAGACGTTACGATCAGCTGAGAAGAAATTGTACTCATCACAGCTGCTAAGATGGCTGCTAGAATAATCCCGGCAATGAATGGATGGAAGATGATTTGTCCTAGTACAATGAAGACTGTTTCCTTATCATTCAACGTTAGTCCTTGCTGCTGGAAGTAAGCAACACCAACTAAAGCTGTCAAGATGGCCCCACCTAGACTAAAAATCATCCAGCCAATACCGATGCGGCGTGCACTTTTTGTTTCCTTAACAGAGCTGATGGCCATGAAACGAACGATAATATGCGGCTGGCCGAAATAGCCAAGCCCCCATGCAACGGAAGAAATAATTCCCGCCGCTGTCGCTGTCGCAGGCAGCAGACTTAAATGCTCGGAATTCACGGCTTTAATAGAATCAATCGTATCTCCAATGCCGCCCGTTAGGAAAATCCCAAAGGCTGGTACAGCAATTAGTGCAATCACCATAATTAAGCCTTGAAGGAAATCCGTGTAACTAACTGCCAGGAAGCCGCCAAATAATGTGTAAGCTACTACAACAGCAGAAACAACAAGAAGTCCCGTATGGTAATCATAGCCGAATGAACTTTCAAAGAATTTACCGCCGGATACCATTCCGGATGATACATAGAACGTAAAGAATACTAAAATAATAATCCCTGAAGCAATACGCAGCAGCTTCGTTGTGTCACGCAGACGGTTATCCAAGTAACTTGGAATCGTAATTGAGTCCCTTGTTACCTGTGTATAAACACGAAGACGCGGTGCGACAAACAGCCAGTTTAAATAGGCCCCCGCTGTCAGACCTATAGCTATCCAGGCTTCTACAAGACCAGAGGCGTAAATTGCACCTGGCAGTCCCATTAGCAGCCAGCCAGACATGTCTGCAGCCCCTGCGCTTAAGGCAGTAACAGCTGGGCCTAACCCCCGGCCCCCCAGCATGTAATCCGATAAATTGCTCGTCTTTTTATATGCATACCAGCCGATGACAAGCATCGCAACCATATAAATACCGATTGCCAATAATTGAAACCCATGATCTGACATAATAAAACCCCCAGTTTTTTAAGACGTAAACTCAATAATCCCCTGAAACTCTTACTTTTTCTGTTTAGCCCGCTTTGTGGCACGGCCTAATAAGAAAGCACCTGCTCCAACTCCGAGAAGCGTATTTGTGCGCTTATTAAACACTTGTTTTGTGACAAGTGTTAAATTTTGCGGACGCTCTGCCAAACGGCGCATGAAGTATCCGTACCAGTCATTACCGAATGGCAGGTATGTGCAGAACTGATAGCCTTCTTTTGCAAGGGCAAGCTGCATTTCTTTACGGAAGCCGTATAGCATCTGGAATTCAAATTTGTCATTTGAAATGTTGTGTTCTTTCACAAATTTCTTTACATGATCAATGACATTATGGTCATGTGTTGCAATAGATGTGAACTTACCATGGAGTAAATGATATTCGATCAGCTCAATAAATTTTTGATCAATTTCCAGCTTTGACTGATAGGCGACACTCGGGTCTTCCTTATAGGCACCTTTTACGATACGTAGGCGATAGTTTTTATACTTCTCGATATTTTCGACTGATTCAAAGAAGTATGCCTGGATTACTGTCCCGATATTGTCATACGATTCACTTAAACGTTCAAGTAAATCGAAAGATGTATGAAGGCGGGCATAGTTTTCCATATCGAAATTAACAAAAATGCCGTAACGATGAGCAAGTGAGACGATTTCCTCTAAGTTTTCGTAGCAGAATTCCACATCAATATCTAAACCAAGCTGTGATGGCTTTAAGGAAACGTGAGCATCAATCTGCTCGCTATGGATGCGTTCGATTACCGCCAGAATTTGCTCTTTAGCTGCTGTAGCTGCCTCTTTTTCAAAAACAAATTCCCCTAAATTATCGACTGTACAAGAAATACCGTGACGATTTAGTTCTTTAATGCTTTCGATAGCCTCGTCTAAATTAGTACCTGCAACGACATTTTGCGCCCCGAGTCGCAAACCGTATCGCTGTGCTGCATGATTCAGCGTTCTATTCTCGGATAAATAAATAAAAAAGTCTTTTAACGCCATTTTTTCTTCCTCCGCATACAAGTAAATGTAAATCTTGATGTGAGTATAAGACAAAAAAATAAAAAAGAAAATAATAATTTTTCAGACTACTAGATTTATTTTCGTACAAAGTGAGGTTTTGTAAGGGATTTCACCTCAAAAAAATTTTTTGTAATATATTTTTTTTATGTAAAAAGATCTGTGAAACAACAATGTGCAAAATATTTTTGCACATAAAAGCCTGGCAATAATGACCAGGCTGGATAACTATTTCTTTCGAAGACGGTATTGGAGACTTTGCCTGTGAAGGCCAAGTGTGCGGGCAGTTTGTGAAATATTGCCATCATGCAGCTCCAATGCTCTTGTGATGTAGTAATCTTCGACCTCGCGCATATATTCATCAAGAGGGCGGAGATCTTGTTTTTCCTGAAAGGCAAACATGTTTGTATTACCATCCTCCAAGAGCGTTTGCTGCTTTGTTTTCCACTTGAAATAAGCGGGAAGCATATGAAGTTCAACATATTCTTCTGTTGTCAGGAGACTGCTGATATCATCAAGCAAAACCTCTAGTTCTTTTAAATTCCCGGGCCAATCATAGTTCATGAAAAGCTCCTGCACTTTTGGGGCAAGTCCTTGTACCCGGACGCCAAAATTAATCCGTCTGCGTGCAAAATAGTCTTCAACGAATGGCATAATGTCTTCCCGTCGCTCTCGGAGGGCAGGTACTTGAATCGTTAAGTTTGAAAATAGATAGTAAAGGTTTTTCGACAGCCGGCCCTGCTGGATCAGATCAATCGGATCCGTGCCAATGCTTGCGATAAATACATGATTACGCTCTGCATGGGCAGTCAGCAATTCGGTAATGCGCTCCTGTGCATCCATGGATAAATATTCAATGCGTTCGGCAAAAAAGGTATAGTTCTGGCTTCCAGCAATGTATTTTTCAATCTGCCGGATTAACGGTTCTTCATTTCTGCGGCAGATCAATGTAATGAAGCGCTCGTTCGGCTCCTTCAATTCATGGTGGATTCCTTCAGCGATCATGTCCTTGCCCGTACCCGATTCACCAATCAGCATAACGGGAATCCTGCCCATTGCTGCAATTTTAGCTTGTTGGATCACCTGCTTCATCGAGCGTGAGACGGCGGTGATAATATCAAATGTCAGCGGAGCGCCGTAGCGGCTAAGCGGACGGTCCATCAAAAATTCCTGCTGTGTCACATCGCGTGCGAATTGCACGGCAATGCATTTTCCGCTTTTCGTGATGAAGGGACGATAATCACTGATCATCGAAATTTCTTCTCCGTTATGATTCCAAAAAGTATGCTTCACTCGGAGAACGGGTTCCCTTGTAGCCATTACCTGATGCAAAAGGTCCTGCTCGAGGTCTACATCCAACAGTTCGGATGCAAGCCGTTGTTGCTCCTCTTGTTCAGACAGTCCATTCATTTCCCGCATCTTTTTATTATAAAAAAGAATATGGCCCGATTCGTCGATGGCGCAAATTCCTGTATTGATTTGCTCTCCCATGAATTCATAAAGTTCAATAAATTCGTCTTTATTCATAAAAAATCTCGCTCCTTCATTCCTTACAGTTCATTCTAACATGGGCAGCCCCTCAAACCATTATTTTTTAGAATTGTGCAAAAAAATGTTGATTTATGCAACTAGGTATTGCAGAATGTAAGTATATTAATCTGGTATATGCAAAATATCTTTGCATTATCATGGAATATAAGGAGGATACGTATGATTCCATACAAACATGAGCCATTTACGGATTTTTCAGTAGAGAAAAATAAGCAAGATTATTTGGATGCATTAAAAAAAGTGGAAGCAGAGCTTGGCGGAGACTTCCCATTAATCATTGGTGGAGAACGTATTACGACTGAAGATAAAATTGAGTCCTATAACCCTGCTGATAAAAAGCAGCTGATCGGACGTGTGTCAAAAGCAAATCAGGAGCTTGCAGAAAAAGCGATGCAGGAAGCTGAAAAAGCATTCAAAACATGGAAAAAGGTGAAGCCTGAAATCCGTGCGGACGTTCTATTCAAGGCAGCGGCTATCATCCGCCGCCGCAAGCATGAATTCTCGGCGTTAATGACGAAGGAAGCAGGAAAGCCTTGGAATGAAGCAGATGCAGATACTGCAGAAGCAATCGACTTCCTGGAATACTATGGCCGTCAAATGCTGTTAATGAAGGATGGCCGTCCTGTGGAAAGCCGCCCAGGTGAATATAACCGTTACGACTATATTCCTCTTGGTATTGGGATTGTCATTTCACCATGGAACTTCCCGTTTGCTATCATGGCGGGTACAACAGTTGCTGCTGTTGTGACAGGGAATACAGTATTATTAAAACCGGCTTCTACAACACCGGTGATTGCCTATAAATTCATTGAAGTATTAGAAGAAGCAGGCTTACCAGCGGGTGTTGTCAACTTTGTTCCAGGCAGCGGCGCAGAAGTAGGAGACTACCTAGTAGATCATCCGAAAACACGCTTTATCAGCTTCACAGGATCGCGTGATGTTGGTCTGCGTATCAATGAGCGTGCATCTGTTCTAAACAAAGGCCAGATCTGGATCAAACGTGTGATTGCAGAAATGGGCGGTAAAGACACGATTGTAGTGGATAAGGAAGCGGATTTGGAATTAGCTGCACAATCGATCGTCAAATCAGCGTTCGGCTTCTCCGGTCAGAAATGTTCAGCTTGTTCACGTGTTGTTATTGTGAAAGATGTTTACGACCAAGTAGTAGAACGCGTAACAGAGCTAACGAAGGAATTGAAGGTAGGGGACCCAACTGATCCGACAAACTTCATGGCAACAGTTATCGACCAAAACGCATTTAACAAAATTTCAGAATACATCGAAATTGGTAAGCAAGAAGGCCGTCTTGTAGCAGGTGGAACAGCAGATGATTCAGTAGGGTACTTTGTACAGCCGACTGTATTTGTAGACGTTGACCCATCAGCGCGTATTATGAAAGAGGAAATCTTCGGGCCGGTAGTCGCTATTTCGAAAGCGGATACGTTTGAAGAAGCGATTGACATCGCAAACGATACAGAATACGGTCTAACAGGGGCTGTTATTACGAAAAATCGTGAACACCTAGAGTATGCACGCGAAGAATTCCATGTTGGAAACCTTTACTTTAACCGCGGCTGTACAGGTGCAATCGTTGGCTACCAGCCATTCGGCGGCTTCAACATGTCAGGTACGGACTCTAAAGCAGGCGGTCCTGACTATTTAACACTGCATATGCAGGCGAAAACAACATCTGAAATGCTGTAATCCCCTCTTAAATAAATAGATTTTTACAGCAATCAACCGCAGGCAGGCCTTAAAGAGGCATGCCTGCGGTTTTTCATAATGAAATTAACAAGGGCGTTATTTTCTTATGCCTCGTCCAAGTAAACTCGCAATAATTGATAAACTAGTAAAGATGATCACCCAAAAGAAAAAAGTTTCATTAAAAAGGGTAAATGTCAGGATGGTTAATACAATAAAGGTGATAACCGGGGCAACGAACCACTTATTAAATAAAAAGGTTCCGAAGATGGATAATAAAACAACAATCAACGGACAAATGATTAGTACAAATAGAAATTCCATTGTTCCTTGCCTCCTGTTATCATATTACCATAAAATTACAAATATTAAAGCCCGGAAATCTATCTTTCCGGGCTTTAAAATTATTAAATTGAAAAATCCTCTGGAACAAAGACTTTCAGCTGCTTTGGCCGAACATATACGATATCGCCCTTTTGCAAGGCGAGAGAGCGGAACTGTTCCTTTGATAAGGCAGCTTCTAAATATTCTTCTTCATCCTGACGCTTCAGCTCCACCTGGACATTAGGACCGACAAGGTGGATATGTGTAATTGTAGCAGCAACTGTATCTATAGCAGGTTTTTCCTTTTCAAGGACAATATCATGCGGTCGGACATAGCCGACGGCCTCATCGTAGGTAGTATCTTGTAAATCCTCTGAGACCTGCATAGTAAATGTCCCCTGTGTAAGGGTACCGTTATGAAGGCGCCCCCGGAATAGATTAACGTTTCCTAAAAAGTCATAGACGAACGGGCTTGCAGGATTTTCGTATACCTCTTCAGGAGTACCAATTTGCTCGATCTTCCCGCCATTCATGACGATAATACGGTCCGCCACATCAAGTGCTTCCTCTTGATCGTGTGTCACAAAGATACTTGTGATGTGATATTCATCATGGAGTTTTCTGAGCCAGCGACGCAGCTCCTTACGAACTTTGGCATCGAGTGCACCGAATGGCTCATCTAACAGCAGCACTTTTGGTTCTACTGCAAGCGCCCGAGCGAGGGCAACGCGCTGCCGCTGCCCGCCTGAAAGCTGGGACGGATAGCGGTCTGCAAAATTCTCAAGCTTGACGAGGCTGAGCAGTTCATTTACTTTTTGCTTGATCGCCTCCTTGGAAGGGCGGGTTTTCCGCGGCCGTACTTTTAAGCCGTATGCGACATTATCGAATACCGTCATATGACGGAACAGCGCATAATGCTGAAAGACAAAGCCGACGTTCCGCTCTTTAGGGTTGACGTTTGTAATATTGGAGCCGTCGAAGAGAATGGCGCCTTCATCAAGGCCTTCCAGCCCGGCAATAATCCGCAGCAGGGATGTTTTCCCGGATCCGGAAGGGCCAAGCAGGGCGATGAGCTCTCCTGATTCAATATTTAGTGAGATGTTTTGCAAAGCTTGAAAGCTGCCAAATGATTTTGATACGTTTTCAATTGAAATCCCCATTTAATGACCTCCTCCTTGTAGACCCGATTTCCATTCAATGATGTTTTTAATAATGATTGTGACGATTGCTAAAATCGACATTAGCGAAGCAACAGCAAAAGCAGCAGCAAATTGATATTCGTTGTATAAAATTTCAATATGAAGAGGCATCGTATTGGTCATGCCGCGAATATGTCCTGACACAACGGATACGGCACCGAACTCCCCAATTGCACGTGCGTTACATAGAATCATTCCATATAATAACCCCCATTTAATATTGGGAAGTGTTACATAGAGAAACGTTTTAAAACCGCTTGCTCCTAAAGAAATAGAAGCTTCTTCATCTGTCGTACCTTGTGTCTGCATTAAAGGAATGAGTTCACGTGCGACAAAAGGGAGTGTGACAAATAAGGTTGCAAGGATGATACCTGGCAGTGCAAACACAATTTTTATATCATTTGTAAGCAGCCATTCGCCAAACAGCCCCTGAGCCCCGAATAATAAAATAAACGTTAGACCCGCAATAACAGGGGAGATAGCAAATGGAAGGTCAATCAATGTAATTAACAGGTTCTTCCCTTTAAAAGAGAATTTCGTAATGCACCAGGCAGCAGCAATACCGAAAATTGTATTAAGCGGCACAACGATAATGGTTACGAGCAGTGTGAGCTTGATAGCTGCTAACGCATCCGGGTGCGTAATAGATGCCACGTATGTTTCCCAGCCCTTTTGAAAGGCGGTAATGAAAATGGAGACAAGCGGTACTACAAGAAACACCGCCAAAAACAATAGAGAGATCGACGTCAGGGCGATGCGCACAAACCGTGGTTCTTCGGTCGCCCTGCGTGTTTTAGACTGTATTGTATCGATGATAATCCCTCCTTAGCTCGGTAAAAACTTTCGATTTGTATACCATTGGATGAAGTTGATGAGCAGCAGTAAGATGAATGAAATCACAAGCATCACAGTCGCCACAGCTGTTGCCCCGACATAGTCGTACTGCTCTAGTTTGGTCATGATAATAAGCGGTGTGATTTCCGTTTTCATCGGCATATTGCCCGCGATGAAGACAACTGATCCATATTCGCCAAGCGCTCGGGCAAAGGCAAGAGAAAATCCTGTCAAAATGGCAGGCATTAGCTCTGGGAAAATGACTTTTGTGAATGTCTGGAAGCGGTTAGCCCCGAGGCTCACTGAAGCTTCCTCCGCTTCTTGGCTGAAATTTTGCAGAACGGGCTGCACTGTCCGTACGACGAACGGCAGGCCGATAAATGTCAGCGCAATAATAATGCCGATTGGCGTGAATGCAATTTTAAAGCTGAAAAATTGACCGAGCCATCCATTGGGTGAATACAATGTCGTCAAAGCAATACCGGCTACAGCAGTCGGCAGCGCAAAAGGCAGGTCGACTAACCCATCGACAATCCGCTTAAACGGAAATTGGTAGCGGGTTAGTACCCAGGCGATCATTGTCCCGAATACGACATTCAGCAGCCCGGCTGCAAGTGCTGTTCCAAAGCTTAATTTATAGGAGGCAACGACACGGGGGTGTGTAATTGTATCCCAAAACTCCTCCCAGCTCATAGATAGTGTATTGAAAAAAATCATCGCAACAGGCAGCAGTACGAGAATACTGACATAGAGCAGTGTGTAGCCGAGCGATAATGAAAAGCCGGGAATGATATTGGCATGCTTATTTTTCATATGAACACCTCCTGCTTGAATACAAATTTCGTATGTAGAAGCATGCCCCGGTAAAGGAGTCATGCAGCGAGTGAAAATGCCCCATCGTGCCAGTGCCTGAAAGGGAGACGGGGGGGTGTCTTTTTTCATGCAAAGGCACGATTAGAGGAACAGCTTTCTATGAAAATCACAAATGATGTGAAACATAGCTAGGGAAACAATAAGTGGTGTCTATAACATTCGAATCAATTGATACCTACTCGTAGATTTCGTCAAATGTTCCACCGTCAGCAAAGTGGGTTGTCTGTGCCTCTTTCCAGCCACCGAAGTCTTCGATCGAGACTAGCTTCAGTATTGGGAATTGGTCTTCGTACTTTGCAAGAATTTCTTCGTTACGCGGGCGGTAATAGTTTTCAGCAGCTATTTCCTGACCGATATCCGTATACAAATACTCAAGGTATGCTTGAGCGACTTCGCGTGTTCCTTTTTTATCAACGATTTTATCAACGACAGCTACAGGCGGTTCCGCAAGGATGCTCAGTGATGGTGTCACAATTTCAAATTCATCCTTGCCTAGTTCATTTAATGATAGGTAGGCTTCATTTTCCCAAGCAATGAGCACGTCTCCAATCCCTCGTTCTACAAATGTAGTCGTTGCTCCGCGTGCGCCGGAATCAAGTACTTCAACATTGCCATATAAATCCTTGATGAACGATTTGATTTTCGCTTCATCATCACCAAATTGTTCCTTCGCAAATGCCCAAGCGGCTAAATAATTCCACCGAGCCCCTCCGGATGTCTTAGGGTTTGGTGTAATAACAGATACGCCATCCTTTACTAGATCATCCCAGTCTTGTATGTTTTTCGGATTTCCTTTTCGGACAAGAAAAACAATTGTGGAAGTATAAGGTGTCGAATTGTTTTCAAACTCAGTCTGCCAATTGCTGTCCAATAGGTCGCGAGCCTGAGAAATTTCATCGATATCGTAAGCGAGCGCTAATGTAACAACGTCCGCCTCTAATCCATCAATGACTGCGCGCCCCTGTTTTCCTGACCCGCCATGAGACTGGTTAATTGTTACCTTCTGTCCAGTCTCTTCTTCCCAATGCTTTGAAAATTCTTGGTTGAATGCATCGTAAAGTTCACGTGTCGGATCATAGGAAACGTTTAATAATTCAATGTCTTTAGAAGAACCGGCTGATGTCTCGATTGTTGTGTCTTCCTCTCCGCATGCGCTTAATAGTAATGCAGCCATCAATAACAATGCGGAAAATAACCAATTTTTACTTTTTTTCATTTTCTCCACTCCTTTGTGAAATTAAAAAGGCAGAATGTACACATAGAGTACATTCTGCCTTCAGTTGTCTGATCAGCATATTAAATTGCTTGTTAAGTGCTAGCCACTCATTTAAGCTTACGAAAACTTTAAATCAAACATAACCTATCAGTCAACAAGGAATTTAAATAAAAAAATATTTCAGGTATATTTTACTGTTTGATGTTAGAAAGGTAGTAAACAAACCTTCGTTATAACGGTAAAATTACCATGTACAAAATAACAGCTATATGAGTAGGATAAAATGAAAAAAGAAGGAATTTGCTCCTTTGGACGGTGTATCGCTATGTTATGTCGAATTGGGATCGACAAAATAGGCACAAGCTCGAAACAACGGGAAAAAAGGGGTAAACTAAGAGTAATTGGATCAAGAAAAAGGAAGGTTGTTTATGCAAAAAGTAGATGCAGTAATTGTCGGCGGAGGTCCTTGTGGATTATCTGCAGCAATCGAGCTACAACAAATCGGTCTAGAACCCGTAGTAATTGAAAAAGGAAATATTGTTAACGCCATTTACAATTATCCAACGCACCAGACGTTTTTCAGTACGAGTGAAAAACTGGCGATTGGCGATGTGCCGTTTATTATTGAGGAACGTAAGCCTCGCCGCAATCAGGCACTCGTCTATTACCGTGAAGTGGTGAAAGCAAAAAACATTCAAGTGAACCGCTTTGAAAAGGTAGAGCACGTGGAGAAGAAGGGGGATCGCTTTGTCGTCTCTACTTCGAAAGATCAGTACGAAGCACCCTATGTCGTAATTGCAACTGGATATTATGACAGTCCGAATTATATTGGTATTCCAGGAGAGGATTTGCCGAAGGTCTACCACTATTTTAAAGAGGCACATGAATTTTTTGATACGGATGTTGTTGTAATCGGCGGTAAAAACTCTGCTGTGGATGCTGCCCTTGAGCTGAATAAGGCCAAAGCCCGTGTGACGGTTATTTATCGTGGAAGTGAGTATTCGCCTAGCGTCAAGCCATGGGTGCTGCCAGAATTCGATGCCTGTGTCCGTAATGAGGAAATCGATATGCTATTTGACAGCTGTGTGAAGGAAATTCGTGAAAATGAGGTTGTGATCGATGTAGAAGGTGAGGAGCGAGTATTGAAAAATGATTTTGTCTTTGCCATGACAGGTTATCACCCGGATCATGATTTTATCCGTAATATGGGTGTCAACATCGATGAGGAGACAGGGCGCCCGCACTTCGATCCACAGACAATGGAAACGAATGTAGAAAACTTATTTATTGCAGGTGTGATCGCTGCCGGTAACAATGCCAATGAGATTTTTATCGAAAACGGCCGTTTTCACGGCAAACTAATTGCTGATAAAATTAAAGAGGGGCAATAATTTAAGCATGATCACCCCTCTCTAATAGAAAATGAAAGAAACAGCGTGATGGTGTTTCTTTCATGGAAAAGGAGTCTCGCCTGACATTTTGAGACTCCTTCTTTTTTATACAATTCTTTTTAAATAAGGGATTTTAGATAAAATCAGTATCGTAATTAATGATAAGAAGAGGATGATGACCGCCTGCAGAGGGATACCCATGGCAGGATGGATAAGAATCCCCTCATCGTTATAGAAAAAAGGGCGGATGATATCAAGGAAAATAGGATGCACAAGATAAATACCAAAGCTCGTCCAGGAAATCTGCATTAGCAATTTGCTTGGGGCAAACTGTTCGTTCTGCTTCTGCTTCTTTGTGATGAAGCGTTTGAAGAAGACGAATAGGGCAATCGCCATCGCTAGTACGTTTGGAGTGGCATAGCCAAATGCATAGCTGGAAAATTCGCCTTGGTCGAAAGCGAATGAATTTGTGCGTAAAATTGTGGCGGCGGCGCCGACAAAACCTGCGATATAAATAATAGTACGCATCTTTTGAGATTGGTCGTACCTTCCTAAATAGAAACCTAAAAGAATCATCCCAATGAATTCTGTGAACGGGAAATAATCAACAAGCTTATTTGGTACGAGAAATTCATAATAGCGGAAAATCCCGAAAAACAGCAGATACAGCCCGACTGTATAGCCTACAATCTGCTGGCTTGCATGCCGGCAAAATACATTAAACATCGGAACGAGCAAGTAAATGGCAATCAGGGCGTAGAAATACCATAGATGATAATAGATGTTTGCATTTAAAAAAAGTTCTTTAAATTCTTCAAAGGATGCAGCGCTATTGTATACGATATAGACACGCCACAGGTAGTAGACTACCGACCAGAATAGAAAGGGAATGAGGATTTTATTCGCTCGTTTTGTGAAAAAATCCTTCAGCGGCTCCTCCTTTCTTCCGAGTAAAAGTGCGCCCGAAATCATGAAGAAAACTGGGACGCACCATCTGGCCAAACTATTGTAAATGATGCCTGCCTCCCACATCGAAAAATCGATTTCTTTATACATCGATGCATATGGAGCGGCTGCATGGATAAACAATACACCCATTATGGCGATTGTCCGCAAATACTCCATATAAAATATCCGTGGTTTCATAAAACACCTCTTTTGATTAATAAGAACTATTTTATTATGAAACCATAAGGAAGTATATATTAGGCGAAAAATACTTTTAGATCGATTGGCTTATGTGCTTGGTTAATGCCAATTAACAGCTTGAGACGTGCTTTTTGGCCATTAATGCCATTGGCAAAAATGACACCCATATCTTCTAGTTGTTTACCACCGCCGTCATACCCGTATACTCCTTCAGCAATGCCGTTGAAGCAGCGGGAAACGAGAACAACGGGAATATTATTAGCCACAAGCTTTTCAATTACTTGTGCTACAGCAGGAGGCACATTTCCTTGACCGAGACCTTCTAGGACAAGGCCGTCATAACCAGACGCAACAATCGATTCAAGGATATCAGCTTCCATCCCGGCATATACCTTCAGAAGCGCCACTCGTTTTGAAACCTCGTCAAGCGGGACATATTGTCGGCGAACGGGCTGCTGCTGGATATGCACCGCTTTTTTCGTCACTAATCCAATCGGTCCGTATTGTGGACTTTGGAACGTGTTCACACTGGAAGTCGAAGTTTTTGTGATGTTGAATGCCTGATGAATTTCATCATTCATCACAACAAGAACACCTTTATCGCGTGCCTTGTCGTCGCAGGCTACTCGAATTGCCTCAATAAGATTATAGACACCGTCTGCACCAAGTTCATTAGAGGATCTCATTGCTCCTGTTAAAACAATCGGGAAGTCGAAACGAGTTGTCAAATCTAGAAAATAAGCTGTTTCCTCCAATGTATCTGTACCATGGGTAATAACTACTCCATCAATTGCGTATAATTGTGTCTGTTCGATAATTAAATTGCGCAATGTGAGCATTTCCAACGGTGTAATATGTGGGGAGGGAAGATTGAATGCTTCCACTTCTACTATATTAGCATAGCCTGCCAGTGTTTCTTTTGCACCGATGAGCGGATTACGTTCATTGATTAATACTGCCCCTTCTTCACCCATTTTCATTGAAATTGTACCGCCTGTATGAATAAGCAGAATATTTTTTTTCATAAGAAAACCTCCTGTTTACACTTTCTTGTAGATGTTTTTGCTATAATAAAAAGGGAAATTTTTTCAGAATATAAGGAGGGTCCTAGACATGTTCATTTTAATATCAGCTGCCATTGCGCCAGGTCTGGCCCTTCTCAGTTATTTTTATCTGCGGAACCAGATGTCGACGGAGCCGCGGCGAACGCTTCTTCATACCTTTATATATGGTGCGATTATTACATTCCCTATTATGTTCATCCAATACGTTTTGGAAGAAGAGGGAACCTTCTCGCATCCTTATGTGTCGGATGTTATTTTTACGAGCTCCATCGAAGAATTCTTCAAATGGTTTGTCATTTTTGTTGCCATTTTACGACATGTCGAGTTTGATGACCCTTACGATGGCATCTTATATGGTGCCGCTGTTTCTCTTGGCTTTGCAACGGTTGAAAATGTTCTTTACCTCTTATCATTCGGTATTGATACTGCCTTTTTACGAGCGATTCTCCCTGTATCAAGCCATGCGCTATTTGGCGTTGTCATGGGCTATTATTTCGGGAAAAGTAAATTTTCAAAGGATAATAAACAACTAGAGTACCTGTTGCTTGCATTTTTAGCACCGGTTCTCCTGCATCTTAGTTATAACACAATTTTAACGCTGAAGGGTCATCTCGTTTACTTGATGTTGCCGTTTATGTTGTTTTTATGGTGGTTTGGGCTGCGCAAGGTGAAACAAGCGCATAGACACCTCGTTCAACATTTATATGAAAATAATAGAATCTAAAAAGCTTTTGTTTACAACTTTTGTGAACAAAAGCTTTTTTGTGTGTATAAAACTTGGCTGATTTTCCATCCTACGTAAAAAGGAGTGATTCGCGATGATAAAAAAATGGTCATCATCAATTTTAGTTATGTATTTATTGATCATTTCGCTCATCCCATTGCAGGCCAACGCCTTCTCCTCCCAAATTGTGGAGCGGGGAGCTTTTGGTGACGATGTCATTGAATTACAGGCAAGGCTGCAGTATATCGGATATTACGAAGGTAATATTGATGGCGTCTTCGGCTATGGTACGTACTGGGCACTGAGAAACTTCCAGTCCGATTATGGGCTGAAGGTCGATGGCATAGCAGGGACCGATACAAAAAAGGTGCTCGTCAACAACTCCGACTATAACAGAGCATGGGTGATGGAACAGATTAATAAAGGTACACGCTTCACTCATTATGGCGGTATTCCGCTAGAACAGCAGGTGAAGCAAGGAACAAAGAATAGTCAAGTTCAGCTGCCGGGCAAATACTCTGAGCAGGACTTACAGCTGATGGCAAACGCTGTATATGGTGAAGCGCGCGGCGAGCCGTATGAAGGGCAGGTCGCTGTTGCGGCGGTAATTTTAAATCGCCTGGAATCTAATGAATTTCCAAATACAATTTCAGAAATTATCTTCCAGCCGCGAGCATTTACAGCTGTAGCAGATGGACAGATTTGGCTTGAACCGAATGATCGTGCCAAACAGGCTGTTTTAGATGCGATGAACGGATGGGACCCAACTGAAAATGCCTTATATTATTTTAACCCAGAAACAGCAACAAGTGCATGGATCTGGTCAAGACCACAAATTAAACAGATTGGTGAGCATATTTTCTGCTACTAGAGGTGGATGATGAAAAATACTCTTTATTTAGTTGGTATTTTGTTTGTCGCGGTGCTGCTATATGCAGTGAATTTAACGGATGAAAACACGGAGCTTAAGCAGACAATGCATGCTTATTATACAAATGAAATGGCAGCTGCCTCTGCAAAAATGACTCAGTTGTCACAGGCCATCAATCAGGCTCAGCTTTTTGAGGAGGGAGAGGCACGTGATAGTGAGATGCAGTCAGTTTGGCGAATAAGCAATGACCTTCGCAACTCCATTGGGAAGCTGCCGATTCACAGCGGTGTAGCAAATGATATGATGGGCTATCTTGGGCGAATGGGAGACCAGGCAAAAAGCGGTACGCAGGAGGACTGGCAGGCAATCGCTCAAAATATGAATGGTTTAAAAGAAGAGTGGAATGTGGCAACTGCGAGATTTTTCTCAACAGACAGTAATTATGATACATGGGCGGATGGCCTTCTAGAGGAAGGTGATTCTCCATTCCAGACGGTTTCAGCCAATTTAAAAAGTTATCAGGAAACGGATTTCCCTCTTACAGCCAGTGAGTCGGATTATGAAAAGAAGCGGGATCTTGTTCATTTAACGGACAAAGAAGTGACAAAAGAAGAAGCGCTTCAAAGGATACATGATTTATTCCCTGCCACTGAGGGGGCGACGTTAACTGTGTCAATGAATGCAGACGACGCAGCCTACCCATTTTATCATGTGCAATTTGCACGCGGCTCCCGTTTAGGGTACGCAGATATTACCAAAAAAGGCGGCCATGTCCTTTCCTTCTTGCTGGAGCGTCCGGCCAATGATCCACAAGTAACACAGCAGCAAGCACGTGAGATGGCGACGGACTTTTTACAGCAGGCGGGCTATAAGGACGTTGTTTATGTGGAAGCACGAGAAAATCATGAAGCATGGCACTTTGTTTTCACGCGTAAAGCAGGGGATGCACTCGTCTATCCAGATAGCATCCAGTTGAAGCTTGCAAAAGATACGGGAGAGCTGTTAGGAATCAATGCAATGGAATATATACAAAAGGAAACACTTCCTGACACAACGGCTAAAGAGCTTGATATGGCAACTTATTTTGCCGATAACGTGAGCGTTGAAGAAACAAAGCTTGTCTATACAGAAGGTTCAGGCCATGAGCTGGTACTTTGCTATGAAGTAGTGGCACGCTTGAGTGATGAAGCCAATGAAACATTCCGTGTGTTAATAGATGCGGATACCCATAAAGTAGTGCAGGTTGAGCAATTAGTCTGATGAAAAAAATCCTGTTTATCTAGAAAAATTACCAAATCCATGCCATAATATATCTACTATAAGAAGTTTGAGGGGATTAGCATGGAACTTAAAATCGGGACAATGTTGATATTGGAGCCCACGTATACGGATAGTGTTGAAAAGCTTCGCTGCAAGGTTGTGGAGCAAAGTGAGCATGCCATCTATATCGATTACCCTGTCAATACAGAAACAAAAAGAACTGCTTTTTTAGTAGACGGTGCGCAATTTCGTGCTACCTTTCATACAGAAGCGAAGCAGAGCTTTGCCTTTAATACTGAGGTGCTTGGGCGTAAAAAGGGAAATATCCCGATGATTATGCTGGCAACCCCGCCGGAAGAAGAGTTCATAAAAATTCAGCGCAGAGAATATGTCCGGGTAGAAACAGCGGTGGATATCGCCGTAGGATATGAGGAGCGCTTCAGTCAATTTGTGGCAGCAGACATAAGTGCTGGAGGGGTATTGGTAAGCATGAACAATCACGCAGCTTTCACAGATGGAGACGTTGTTCAGCTGACAATTGTTTTGCCGTATATGAACGGTGATATGCGCTATGTCATAACAGATGCACGAGTCGTCCGCGTATTTGATAGGGATGGAAAGCGTTATGCTTCTATGGAATTTAAAGACACAGATGATCTAGATAAGCAGTATATTGTACGGTTCTGCTTTGAACGTCAGCTAGAGCTTCGCAGAAAAGAAATGAATACGCCAGTATAAGCCACCGATAACGGTGGCTTTCTTTATGCTGGAATATAATCCACTTATACGTGAATCCGGGGTAAGAAGAAGGCATTTGTCGAGAGCTGTGGACTTATTAAAAAGTGTGATTGAGCTTTCTGACAGCAAGGATAGGAGAATTAGAAAAATGTCGAAAAGTGGTCCGTACATCTAGCGTTTAGACAGGTCAATTTATCAGGGAATATGGTACAATGGGGAAGGAAAGTAGGGATTATTTATGGCAAAAAATATTCAAATTGCGATTGACGGTCCAGCGGGAGCAGGTAAAAGTACAATTGCAAAAATTGTGGCAGAAAAATTAGGCTATACGTATATCGATACAGGTGCGATGTATCGAGCTGTAACGTATAAAGCACTTCGCACAGACATACAATTAGAAGACGCAGCAGCTCTGGAAGAAATGCTTCGTGCAACAGAAATCCGTTTGCAGCCTTCGAATGAAGGACAACTTGTGTTTGTTGATGGAGAAAATGTGTCCGCACCTATTCGTTCTAATGAAGTGACAGCTAATGTGTCTCAGGTAGCTGCTTATGCGAATATCCGTGAAATCCTCGTAGCCATGCAGCAGCAGCTTGCCGCGCAGGGCGGCGTCGTAATGGACGGGCGTGACATCGGCACACATGTTTTACCGAAAGCAGAGTTAAAAGTTTTCATGTCTGCTTCCGTAGAGGAACGTGCCCGCCGACGTCAATTAGATAACGAAAAGCGAGGCATTCCATCCACAATCGAAAGTCTGGTAGAGGAAATCTCACTGCGGGATAAAAAGGATAGTGAACGGGAAGCATCGCCGCTCATTCAAGCTGAAGATGCGCTCTTCCTCGACACGACAGAGCTATCAATTGACGAGGCTGCAGCAGCCATTTTAAAATTAGCAAAAGAAAAAATGGCATAATCTCTCGAAAATGAGCATGAATTACCCAAGTTGGGGGTAATGTGTAGATAACGGCACTTACCGCTCAAGGACATTCTTATTTTTCCATGAGTTAAAAATGTGCTAATCAGAGATTTCCAGTGTTCAATGTGTTTCAAGAAGGAAGAAAAATGGATTTTTCCTAAGCGATTACATGAAATTTCTGAAAAAAAGGGAAATTTTTTGTTTTTATATTTATTTTCGAATAAAATAAAAAGTGGAAGATGCGAAGGAGGGTTACATATGTCTGAAGAAATGAACTTAAGTGTAAACGAAGGATTTCAAGAAGGAGATATCGTAAAGGGTGTTGCTGAGCAAGTAGAGGAAAAATCAGTAACAGTTACAATAGAAGGTGCTCCATTCGATGGGATTGTCCCAATTAGCGAACTATCAAGCTTACACATCGAAAAGGCTTCTGATGCCGTATCGGTGGGGGATACACTAGAACTGATGATCACTAAGGTAGAAGAGGAAAACTTCGTGCTGTCAAAACGTAAAGTAGATGCGTTGAAGGCATGGGATGAACTAATTCAGAAATATGAATCAGGCGAAGTATTCGAAGCCGAAGTGAAGGATGTAGTGAAGGGCGGCTTAGTCGTTGATTTAGGTGTGCGTGGCTTTGTTCCTGCATCGTTAGTAGAAGATTATTTTGTAGAGGATTTCGAGGACTACAAAGGCAAAACAATGAGCTTTAAAATTACCGAGCTTGACCAAGAGAAGGGCCGCTTAATTTTATCTCACCGCGCTGTTGTGGAAGAGGAAAAGGCTTCTAAGAAAAAAGAAGTCATCCATAATATCAAGGAAGGCGATGTTCTAGACGGCAAAGTACAGCGTCTAGCAAGCTTTGGTGCTTTCGTAGATCTAGGTGGAATCGACGGCCTTGTGCATATCTCTCAAGTAGCACATGAGCATGTAGATGATGTGTCTGCAGTTCTTTCAGAAGGACAAGAAGTAAAGGTAAAGGTTCTTTCAGTCGATTATGATAATGAAAGAATCGCCCTATCCATTAAAGAAACATTACCTGGACCTTGGTCTGGTGTAGAAGAAAAGGCTTCTAAAGGCTCTATTTTGACTGGTAAGGTCAAACGCCTTGTGTCATTTGGTGCTTTTGTAGAAGTGTTCCCTGGAATTGAAGGGCTTGTACACATTTCACAAATTTCGCACAAACACATCAACACACCGCACGAAGCGTTGAAAGAAGGCCAGGAAGTACAAGTGAAGGTACTGGATGTCAATGAAGCGGAACGCCGTCTATCATTGAACATTAAAGATTTGATCGAAAATCCGGATAAGGAAGAGGAGTTCGACTACGAACTGCCGGAAGAAAACACAGGCTTCTCATTCAGTGATGTCATTGGGGATCAGCTGAAGAAGTTTACAGAAAAATAAGCAATAGAGTAAAACAGACGAGCTATAAGGCCCGTCTGTTTTTTTTATCGGCTTTCTTTAAAATAAGCTGCGGGAGGGTATCATAATAAATAACGGAAGCGGTTTTGAATGTTGTGAAAACATGCTATACTGTCAAGATTGATGTATAATACACATTTGAGAAGAAGTTTGGAAGGATGATAACAGATGACAAAACCAGTAATCGCCATCGTTGGTCGTCCGAACGTAGGTAAATCGACAATTTTCAACCGTATTGTTGGAGAGCGTGTCTCAATCGTGGAAGATATTCCAGGGGTAACACGTGACCGTATTTATAGTTCGGCAGATTGGTTAGCACATGAATTCAATATTATTGATACAGGCGGGATTGAAATCGGGGACGAACCGTTTTTAGAGCAAATCCGCCAACAGGCAGAAATTGCCATTGACGAAGCGGATGTCATTATCTTTATGACGAATGGCCGTGAAGGTGTGACTGCTGCTGATGAGCAGGTTGCAAAGATTTTATATAAAACGAAAAAGCCCATTGTACTGGCAGTTAATAAGATTGACAACCCAGACATGCGTGAAATGATTTATGATTTTTATTCGCTAGGCTTTGGCGATCCGTTTCCGATTTCAGGATCGCACGGTATTGGACTTGGGGATTTATTGGATGAGTGTGCAAAACATTTCCCGAAGGAAGATGAAACACAATACGATGAAGATGTCATCAAGTTCTCCTTGATCGGTCGTCCAAACGTCGGAAAATCTTCATTAGTAAACGCATTTCTAGGACAGGACCGCGTTATCGTCTCGGATATTGCGGGAACGACTCGTGACGCGATCGATACACCATATACGTATGAGGACCAAGAGTATGTCATCATTGACACAGCGGGAATGCGTAAAAAAGGAAAGGTGTACGAAACGACGGAGAAGTACTCTGTATTACGTGCATTACGAGCGATTGAACGCTCAGACGTTGTGTTGGTCGTACTGAATGCTGATGAAGGTATTCAAGAGCAGGACAAGAAAATTGCCGGTTATGCACATGAAGCAGGAAAAGCGATCGTTATTGTTGTTAACAAATGGGATGCCATTGAAAAAGATGAAAAGACGATGAATTTCTATACACAGCAAATCCGTGAGCATTTCCTATTCCTTGACTATGCACCGCTTGTTTTCGTATCTGCAAAAACAAAACAGCGTGTACATCAGATTCTGCCTGTTATTCAGCGTGTAAGTGAAAACCATGCGATGCGTATTCAGTCTTCTATCCTAAATGAGGTAATCGAGGATGCGGTGGCTCGTAATCCGGCTCCAGCGGATAAAGGCCGTCGTCTGCGCATTTATTATGCGACGCAGGTAGCGATCAAGCCGCCGACATTTGTTGTATTTGTCAATGACCCAGAGCTGATGCACTTCTCTTATGAGCGTTTCTTAGAGAACCGCATCCGTGAAACATTTGACTTTGAGGGAACTCCAATTCGTTTAATTACACGTGCGCGTGATTAATTCGGTAAGGGGGAGATTGGATGGAACAGGTAACGGTATTGGGGGCTGGATCTTGGGGGACGGCGCTGGCCATTGTATTAGCCGAAAATGGCCATGATACACTTTTATGGACCCATCGTCAGGATCAAGCAGAGGAAATTAACACTGAACATACAAATAAAAAATATTTACCAAACACAGTATTGCCGGCTGGTCTGCGTGCTACAGCGTCTCTTGAGGAGGCTGCGGGACACGGCAAGACGATCGTTGTCGCAGTACCGACAAAAGCAATACGGGAAGTCTGCGGTGAAATCTCTAAGCTGTTGATGGAACCGAAGCTATTTGTCCACGTTTCAAAGGGAATTGAGCCGGATTCATTGCTGCGTATTTCTGAATTAATGAAAGAAAGCATTAAATCGGAGCTGATTGAGGAAATTGTTGTGTTATCAGGGCCTTCCCATGCGGAAGAGGTTGTCCTGCAGCACCCAACGACAGTAACGGCAGCGTCAGCGTCACTTGAAGCAGCAGAAAAGGTGCAGGATTTATTCATGAGTCAATACTTCCGTGTTTACACGAACGATGACGTTGTCGGTGTCGAAATGGGCGGAGCTTTGAAAAATGTAATAGCACTCGCAGCCGGAATTACAGATGGATTATCATACGGGGACAATGCAAAGGCAGCGCTTATTACGCGAGGGCTTGCTGAAATTACACGTCTTGGTGTCAAGATGGGCGGAAATCCTTTTACATTTGCTGGACTGACAGGCATGGGTGATTTGATTGTTACATGTACAAGTGTCCATTCCCGCAATTGGCGGGCAGGCAATATGCTTGGAAAAGGCTTAAAGCTAAAAGAGGTGCTTGAGCAAATGGGAATGGTCGTTGAAGGTGTACGTACGACGAAAGCGGCTTATCAATTGGCACAGGAATACGATGTGCCAATGCCAATTACAACGGCACTCTACGATGTCTTGTTTAACGACAAGGAGCCGAAGCAGGCTGTCGATGAACTGATGATCCGTATGAAAAAGGCAGAAATTGACGAGCTTCGCTAAGTGCACCCGACAAATTTCTGTCTAATAATAAGTTCTAACTTTCATTCGATAGTTTAGAATGCAGATGTCGAGAGAATTTTAATAATTTGTTCACAAATATAGGAGGCACGCGTATGTGTCTCCTATTCTTTTATGTAAGAAAACGGTATAATTACTAGCAGTGTGAACATTTGAAACAGGAAAGGCGGTTTTTTCTTTGAATCCAGTTTTATCAATGGATTACTCGATGTTTGTCCTAAATGCACGCGGTCCGCTGGCGGCAATGCCTGCTATGGATGTTATGTGGGTTTCTTTTTACTCCATAGGGCTGATGCTCGTTTCCGTTTTAATCGTATCTGCGGTACGTAAATGGGTACATAATGGATTTTTATCACTAATTTTCAGACTGATTGCTTTTGGTTTATTCTTCATTGGAACAATTTTAATGGTGCTGGTCGTTGCAACATGGCCGGCTTAAAAGATGGAAGGTGAAAAAATGAAAAAGTACCTGCTAATCGGTCTTGCCCTGACAGTATCAATCATCCTGTCAGCGTGCGGCAGCTTATATAAGGATGAAGAGCAGCAAAGAGTACAGCAGACTCCCGATTTAGACCTGATAAATTCCGTACAGCGTGCGGTAGATGCATATCAACAGGATACAGGTGTCTTGCCGATTAAAAATAGTGAAGAAGATACCGACCTATTTGTCAAATATCAAATTGACTTTTCGAAGCTTGCGAACGGGGGGTATCTTGTAAAATCGCCAGATAACTCATTTGAACAGGGAGGAATCTTCCAATATGTCATTTGGAATGCGGAAGAAAAACCGACTGTTAAATTGATTGACCTTCGAATGACGGAGCGTCTGCGCGAAGTGAATATCCGGTTCATGGCTACAGAATACCCTCAGTTTAAAGAGCGCATTGCGGATTATGTCTATACAATCAACTTTGATAATATTGGCTATAAAACAGATGTAGCAGTGGATAGTCCGTATTCAAGCAGCCTTTTGCCGCTTGTTGTGTCGAGTGATGGGGATGTGTATGTGGATTATTCGATTGATTTACAGCAATTTATTAATGATAAAGGGCTGAAGCCTGCCCAAGGGGAAGATATCCGTCATCTGCTTGCAGATGAATATCCGGTAGTGCCCGCTTATTCATTGCCTTACACTGTAAATGAAAAAAATGAAGTAGTCTTTATGTATGATCCAGTGACTGAAAGAGAAGAACGAAAAGAGCAGCTGCGTCAGCAACAGCAAGAACTAGAACAAGACAAACAAGAAGATAGCGAAAAATAATGGAATGCTTCTCGTAATTTACGAGAAGCATTTTTCATATTTTGTTATGGAATTCATACAATGATAATACGTAAAGGGGGAGCCGTATGTCAGAACAAGTATTTAAACAGTTGGCTGAACGCACAAATGGAGATGTATATATCGGTGTTGTGGGTCCTGTTCGAGTTGGGAAATCAACGTTTGTCAAAAAAGTAATGGAAATGGTAGTGCTGCCGAACATCGAATTTGATGATGAACGGAAGCGTGCATTGGACGAGCTGCCGCAAAGTTCGCCTGGACCGGTCATTATGACGGCTGAGCCGAAATTCGTTCCTGCACAAAGTGCTCAGATTGCGATTGGAGACAATGGTTTATCGTTTCGTATTAGGCTGGCAGACTGTGTAGGGTATGTTATTGACGGGGTAAAAGGGTATGAGGATGAGAATGGGCCGAAGTTTGTTCAGACACCTTGGCATAATGAACCTATTCCATTCCAAGAGGCAGCAAAAATCGGTACAGATAAAGTTATTCGTGATCATGCGAACATTGGGGTTGTAGTAACGACCGATGGAACGGTAAATGGTATTAAGCGTTCTGCTGCAGAAGTCGCTGAAAGACAGGTAATTGAGGAACTTCAGGAAATCGGAAAGCCATTTGTTATTGTATTGAATAGTACGATGCCTGCCCATGAAAATACGATTCGGCTACGTAACGAATTGCTGGAGAGATACAATGTGCCGGTGCATGCTGTTGCAATCGAGCAGCTATCGAAAAAGGATATCACTTATATTTTGCAGGAGGCACTATATGAGTTTCCAGTTGAAGTTATTGATGTAGAAAAGCCGGATTGGCTGGATGTCCTGGAAGATATTCATCCACTTAACCTGGCATTGAACGAGGCAATCGAGCATATGACATCTGTGATCGGTAAAATCCGGGATGTAGAGCATGCAACGAACGTGCTGTCGCAAATCGACTTTGTAGAAAAATGTGAGCTGCAGGAGGTGGACCCTGGTCTCGGTGCAGCAACTATCCGTCTGGACATTACGGGCGATACGTACAAGTCCGTGTGCAATGAATGGCTGACGGAGCCGGTAGATACGAAAAAAGAATGGCTCCTGTTTATCAAGGAATCGGCACAGGCAAAAGAAGAACAGAAGCGCTTCAAGGATGCCATCGAGCAGGCGAGAAGAGATGGCTACGGGGTGACATTGCCGACGATGGACGAATTCTCGCCAAGCGAACCTGAGCTCATCCAGCAAAATAACTTCTACGGCGTGCGTATGAAGGCAAAAGCGGCTTCATATCATATTATCCGGATTGATATGGGATCAGAGTTTTCACCGCTCATCGGTTCGGAATTCCACAGCCAGCAATTACTGAAGGATCTAAAATATGCTTTCCAGCATGATCGAGAAGCGCTTTGGAATACACAATTATTCGGAACACCTCTTCATGAGGTGCTGAAAGAAAGCATCCGCTATAAGATGGATGCTATCCCTAAAAATGCCAAAGAACGTATGCGTCTCACAATCGAGCGTATGGTAAATGAAGGCGAGAGAGGCATTGTAACGTTTGTAATTTAAAAAGGGTAAGGAAAAAAACAGGATAGATTTTTACTTAGAACGGTGACAAAATTAGTAATTTTGCACTGTTCTTTTTCATTTTCTTCGAAAAAAGCACCGATAACGCGAAAAAACCGGTTAATTACAGTTGCAGAGCGGTTTCTCTTATGTTAATCTTTTTACATGATTTAGGTTCATGACCCTTTGAGAGGAGGTGAATGGTGTGAATAAAACAGAATTAGTAAACTCTGTTGCTGAAGCTGCAGGTCTTTCTAAAAAGGACGCTTCTAAAGCAGTTGAAGCTGTATTTGATACAATTCAAGATGCTCTTGCAAAGGGTGACAAAGTACAATTAATCGGTTTTGGTAACTTCGAGGTACGCGAACGCGCAGCTCGTAAAGGTCGTAACCCACAAACAGGTGACGAGATCGAAATCGCTGCGAGCAAGGTACCTGCTTTCAAACCAGGTAAAGCGCTTAAAGATGCTGTAAAATAATACACATCCGTAGTTACATAGAGCAGCCTTCCATGATTTTGCATGGAGGCTGCTCTTTTTTAACTTTTATTAACTGAATACTAACCCCTTATAAATAGTTAGGTGAATGAGCATGCAATTAATTACGCTGAGGCGTGAATGATATAGAAGAAGTCGAGATGTTTCCTGTTAAATAACTAGTAAAGCAAACGTGCTTCGGACTCACAGGATATTGTAAGTTGCCGCAAGACACGACGCTTTAAGCCTTCACTCTTTTATCCCTGTGCGTGACAAGCACGCTAGGTGATGTGTTCCAGCGCTTGTCGCAGCAAAACAAGTGTGAATGCACTTTTCTTCAAAGAAGAAGCAGAATTTCCAGAGTTGAAAAAATGTCTAGGCATTCACACTTGCTGCTCGAGGTCGCTTCACCCAGCACTACGCGTGACAAGCACGCTAGGTGATGTGTTCCAGCGCTTGTCGCAGCAAAACAAGTGTGAATGCACTTTTCTTGTATGAATTTCTACATATTTTTTATAAATAGAGCAAGCATTTTTGAACTTGTAGGGCGATTGTGCTACGATTCTTGTGTTATGTTGAAAGCCTGTGATCTCTTCTTAAAGCTGGTAAAGAGCTTCTAGTATATAGAGGAGCGATAGATAAGAGTGCAGGTATGTAATAAAGGTGGATATAAATTCGCAGCGGCGATTTAGAATTTTAGGAGGCAATTATGTCGAATGTTGATTTAAAAAAGATTGAAGAAGCGGTAAAAATGATTTTAGAGGCAGTAGGCGAAGATGTAAATCGTGAAGGATTGCTCGATACACCGAAACGTGTTTCCAAAATGTATGCGGAGATGTTCAGTGGATTACAGGAAGATCCACGGGACTATTTCAGTACAGTATTTCATGAGGATCATGAGGAGCTGGTGCTTGTAAAAGATATCCCGTTTTATTCAATGTGCGAGCATCATCTCGTACCTTTCTATGGGAAAGCCCATGTTGCATACATACCGAAGGATGGAAAAGTAGCGGGTCTGAGCAAACTCGGCCGCTGTGTAGAGTCAGTAGCGCGTCGTCCGCAGCTCCAGGAGCGTATTACGTCGACAGTTGCAGATACAATTATGGAAATGCTAGAACCAAAAGGGGTTTATGTTATCGTCGAAGCAGAGCATATGTGCATGACAATGCGCGGTTTAAAGAAGCCAGGTGCAAAAACGGTCACTTCAGTTGCTCGCGGTATTTATGAAACGGACGATGTGAAGCGCCGAGAAATCATTTCCTTTATTCAAATGTCTTAATTTATATAGAATTATGTTATGATGAATGAAGAAACTGTTGGTATGAGGAGAGAGTTGGCAATGACACAACCTGACTATATAATCATTGAGGCGTTGGAAGACGGAGTGCATGTCATCGGCTTAACACGCGGAACGGATACAAAATTCCATCATTCAGAAAAGCTGGATGCCGGTGAAGTAATGATTGCACAATTTACAGAACATACTTCAGCTATGAAGATTCGCGGGAAGGCAAAGATCCATTCGTCCCACGGGATAGTTGAAAGTAGCGGAAAAAAGTAATAGACCGTATCCGCGATTTCAATACAACACCAAGTTGACTATGCTATAATGGAGCATAGTTACTTTAGTGAAATGGAGCACTATTTATGGATGCAACAACGATTGGCCAAGCTGTAGGTCAACTGAAAACATATATATTGGATAATATTCGGCACAACACACTGTTGAAATACACTGGCACACCGCTGTTAAATGAAAAGCAGCTATTTTTTTTGCTGTTGCCGAAGCTGAATGGGGAAGTATGGACTGAAGAGACAACAACAAGTGCTATGACGGTTGGAATTGTCCATGCATCGTTGGCGGAACATGATAAGATCCATGAAACAGATGCTACCTCCAAGGAACAGCAGCTGACGGTTTTATCCGGAGACTATTATAGCGGACGTTATTATCAATTGCTGGCGCAGACTGGCAGTATTGAGTTAATTCGAAGATTATCAGAGGCAATTGTAGATCGCTGCGAGCATGAAATAACGGTGTATGAGAGAGAAGGCCGGAATTTTCAGGATTGGGTAGATGTCCTCACTGTTATTGAAACTGCTCTGATCGAACGCTTTTTTTATGTATATCAGTTTGACGAATACCTTGAAGTTATGCAGGAAGCGTTAACAGTGGCTCGTTTGAATAGAGAGCTGCATGCTCTTTTAGCAGGTAAGCCGTCTATCTATGTAAGCTGTATGCAATTTAGTCTTGAAGAACAAGCTGTTGAAAAGGAACTTCAGCAGGAAATCAGCAAGCGTAAACAAACATTGAATGCAACACTTGAAGCAAGCACGTATAGCGAGGCGCTGAAGGAGGCAATTGTCGACATAGTGTCTTGAAAGTTCGTGGACAAAGAAAGGTTTTGAGAAAATGGCAAAAGCGAAGGAACAACGTGTACATGAAGTATTCGAACAAATTTCAGACAGCTATGACAAAATGAATTCCGTCATTAGTTTCCAAATGCATAAATTGTGGCGTGATGATGTCATGAAACGCATGAATGTTAAAAAGGGTTCCGTATGTCTGGACGTTTGTTGTGGAACGGCTGATTGGACGATTGCTCTAGCGAAAGCAACTGGCGGAGACGGCATCGTAAAAGGCCTTGACTTTAGTGAAAACATGCTGAGCGTTGGCAAGAAGAAGGTACTGCCTTATGACTTTGTGGAATTGATTCATGGCAATGCAATGGAACTGCCATTTGAGGATAATACATTCGACTATGTAACAATAGGATTTGGGCTGCGAAATGTGCCAGATTACATGCAGGTACTGAGCGAAATGAACCGTGTATTGAAACCGGGCGGCATGGTTGTATGCCTAGAGACATCACAGCCGGAAATCCCTGGTTATCGCCAATTATTCCGTCTGTATTTCAATTACATCATGCCGATGTTTGGCAAATTGTTCGCTAAAAGTTATAAGGAATATTCATGGCTGCAGGAATCGGCAAATGATTTTCCAGGCATGAAAAAGCTGGCTGCGATGTTCCGAGAAGCCGGTTTTGAAAAAGTAACATATAAAGGCTACAGCGGCGGGGCGGCAGCAATGCATATGGGCTTTAAAAAAGAAATTTAGTGGGAGAAGGTTTGTTCACGTGGAAAAGATGAAGTTGAAGTTGCTCTATGCTGACCTGAAATCAGATATAGAAGTCATCGAAAAAGAATTAGAAACAGCGTTGAACTCGTCTTCACACTTGTTAAATGACGCCTCCCTTCATCTTCTGCAAGCGGGCGGAAAGCGGATACGTCCTGTATTTGTTTTGCTCAGCGCCAAAATGGGGCGGTATGATATTGAGCGTGTAAAACATATTGCTGTCCCGCTTGAACTGATACATATGGCGTCACTCGTCCATGATGATGTCATTGATGACTCGGAAATGAGAAGAGGAGAACGTACGGTTAAAGCGCAATGGAATAATCGGGTAGCGATGTATACGGGCGATTTTATTTTTGCACGTGCGCTTGAGCATGTAACGGTTATCCAACATCCGCGCGTTCATCAAATATTGGCACGGACGATGGTGGAAATCGTAAATGGCGAAGTAATCCAAATCGAAGACAAGTTTCGATTAGACCAGAATATCAAGGATTATTTCCGCCGTATTAAACGAAAAACAGCTCTGCTGATTGAATCCAGCTGTGAGCTTGGGGCAATTGTCGGAGAGGTAGAGCCGGAAAATATACGACGATTGAAGCGTTATGGTTATTTCGTAGGCATGAGCTTCCAAATTGTCGATGATATCCTTGATTTCACAGCAACAGATAAGGAGCTAGGAAAACCTGCTGGCAGTGACTTACTGCAAGGGAATATTACACTGCCTGCACTGCTGCTAAAGGATGATCCGCACGTACGTCCGTATATCGACAAGGTGATCGAGGGGACGCTATCTGAGGAAGAACGGAAAGAAATGCTAAAGCTTGTTCGTAGATCGGATGCGATTCAGGAAGCTGCAAAAATCAGTGACAAATATTTAAAAAAAGCATTGAAGGAAGTAGAGGCACTGCCTTCACATCCAATGAAAAAGAAATTGCGTGATATCGCCTTATTTATGGGAAAACGTAAATTCTAGGTATTGCTTGCACCGGTAATGTTATTTTGGTAATATTTATCGGTAGGTGAAAAAACCTGTATCCAATTTAAAGGAGTGTTAAAATAATGGCTATCGAAAAAACTTTTTTAATGGTTAAGCCAGACGGCGTTGAACGTCAAGTAATCGGTGACATCATCGACCGTTTAGAGCGTCGCGGCTTCACAATGCGCGGAGCTAAATTAATGAACGTATCACGTGACTTAGCAGAAAAACACTATGCAGAGCACAGCGAGCGCCCATTCTTCGGTGAATTAGTAGACTTCATTACTTCAGGTCCTGTATTCGCAATGGTATGGGAAGGCGAATCTGTAATTTCTCTAGCTCGTATCATGATCGGCGCTACAAAGCCATCTGAATCTCAACCTGGTACTATCCGTGGTGACTATGCAGTAACTGTATCTCACAACGTAATCCACGGTTCTGATTCTCTTGCTTCAGCAGAGCGTGAAATCGGTCTTTGGTTCGGCGAAGAGCTAGTTTAATTTAAAACTACTATACAAATAGCTACTCACTCTAGGTGATAGCTATTTTTTTGTGCTTTCATTTCTATAAATACCTAATTTTGTGGTATGCTACCAATGTAAAAGGCGGAGGAGATGATAAAAAATGTGGACAGCAATCGGGCTGATCGCAGTAGTAGCGATTATTGCGGATATGGTGACAAAAAATAAAAGCATCGAGTTGAAGCGTCTAAAACATGAAATCGAACTAGAGCAGCTGCGCCTTAAAGCGTTCGATAAAGAGACGGAAAGAATGCGCCTGGAGCTGGAGCAGTCAAAGCAGGCATTAATCGAAATGAAAAAAGAGGCATAGAAATCACCATTCTATAGGCAGAGCAGTGAGCAGGCAGAGAAATTCAGCACCTGACCACTGCTCTTTTTGTGAATATCGATAGATCTTACTTCATAGGCCCAACTTATTAGAAAAGCACCTGAAGATTTTATCCTTCTATTCTTTTGTTAAATAGGAAAACATATTTTAAAGATTCAAAAATACTGGAATAAAAAGGAGGACATATGGTCTATGCTGAAATTATGAAGGAATTTAAATTTCCTTCTATATAAAATGGAAAAGTTAGGATAAATCTATTGAATGAGCAGAGGAGATAGTAGATAATTTTGGTATGGAACGAAAAAGGAATACAAGTGAGCTATTGGTATAAAAAGTTACGATAAGAAGGAATTAAAATAGGGAAAGGAAGTTGTTATAAATGTGGGTATTAATACCGATTATTGCAATCTTAATTGGAGGGGCTATTCCGCTTACAGCTATTTATACGGTCCATAAAAGATCGCAGACCAAGCTGCAGATTCAATTGGCTGAAAAAGAACTATTACTGGAGGAGCAGCGCCTGCAAATAATAACGCATGAAACGGAGAAAATGCGCCTGGAGCTTGAACAATCCAAGATGGTGCTGGAATCTCATAAGCGTCTGGAATTTACTGAATAGTATTTTTTAGTAGAGAGCAACAAATAAGATTCAAGGAGTTTTAACAGATTTACTATTTCTGTAAGGTCCATTTTCCGCTATAATGAATGATACAATGCGTCAGAGGGGAAGATGTGGCACGATGTCAGATTATGAACAATTTATTGAAGGCATAAAGCGAAGAACAGGGATTGACCTGGCGTTATATAAGGAAGCGCAAATGAAACGGCGCCTGACGTCTTTATATGAGAAGAAAGGCTATAAAAATTTTGTGGAGTTTCTTTCGGCTCTAGAAAAGGACCGCGATTTGATGAACGAGTTTCTCGATCGTATGACCATCAATGTATCCGAGTTTTATCGTAACGGCAAGCGATGGGAAGTATTGCAAAATAAAATTTTACCGAAGCTGCTAGCTGCGAACAAGCGACTGAAAGTTTGGAGTGCTGCCTGCTCTACTGGTGAAGAGCCATACAGTTTGGCAATGGTGCTGTCTCATTACATACCGCTGTCTCAGATTAACATATTGGCCACTGACCTGGATGAAAATGTGATTCAAAAAGCAAAGTTAGGACTTTATCCCGAAAGGTCTCTTGCAGAGGTGCCGAAAGATGTACAAGCTAAATATTTCAAGCAAGAGGGGCCGTATTATAAAGTAAGTGAGGATATTAAACGTACGGTAGGCTTCAAGAAGCATAATTTATTAAAGGATCATTATGATTCCAATTTTGATTTAATTGTTTGTCGAAACGTAATGATTTACTTTACTGAAGAGGCAAAAGACCAGATTTATGAGAATTTCAGCAAATCTTTACGCCCAGGTGGTATTCTATTTGTAGGATCTACCGAACAAATTTTTAACCCGGGCCGTTATGGATTCGAGGTAGAGGATACATTCTTCTATCGAAAAAAATAGAAGCGGTTGGTCATAAGGCATGCAGGTTGCTCAATGAGGCTGAACGTTCATACGGGATACCGGCGCTTTTCGTCTTTACACGAAAGGCGTTGTTTATTTAGCAGGCCAGAAAAGGGCAAGCGGAGATTCTGGTAGTAAAGCGTGACAGTTGACTATGAAATATTGATGCTAGGTATGACATTTTAGCTTCTCAGCACAAGTCTCACACCTTTATAAGAGGTAGAATGTCTTCAAGAAATGATACATTTTTGATAGATACCCTACCGTGTACAAAAAGAAGTAAAAAACCTCCGGAGCGGTTATGCGGAGGTGTTGTTGAATGAAAAACGTTCAGAATATTCATAACTAACGAAGTTTATTTCCGCATACGTACTGTATTTTACAGTCAGATATGTTATAGTGAAAAATACATACTTTAGCGAGTTGAAGGGAGAAAGTGTTTTATATGCGGTACTTAACAGCAGGTGAGTCTCATGGACCACAATTAACAACAATTATTGAGGGATTGCCTTCTCTTCTGCCAATCTCAGCAGAGAAAATTAATTATGATTTGAAGCGTAGACAGGGCGGGCATGGTCGCGGCCGACGTATGCAGATTGAAACAGATACGGTAGAGATTGTATCGGGCGTACGTCACGGCAAGTCATTAGGGTCACCTGTTGCTCTTGTCGTGACAAATGATGATTGGAAGCACTGGACAAAAATTATGGGTGCAGCAGAACTGCCGGAAGATGTCGATCCTAACGAAATTAAGCGTCAAATTTCCCGCCCGCGTCCTGGACACGCGGATTTGGTCGGGGGTATTAAATATGGACATCGTGATTTACGTAATGTATTGGAGCGTTCTAGCGCCCGCGAAACAACGGTTCGCGTGGCTGTAGGCTCCGTTGCAAAAGCATTGTTAAACGAATTAGGCATATCGGTTGTATCTTACGTAACAGAAATTGCGGGCATTAAAGCAGATGTCTCGAAGGTAACAGGGAAATCGATAGAAGAAATCCGTACTATTATTGAGGAGGACCCTTGCTATACAGTAGACCCTGAGGCCTCTGCCAAAATGGTAGAAGCAATCGACGCGGCGAAAAAAGCGGGCGATTCTATTGGGGGAATCGTCGAAGTTATTGTAGAAGGACTTCCGGCAGGTATTGGTTCATATGTACATTACGACCGCAAGCTGGATGGAAAACTGGCGCAGGCGATGCTTTCTATCAATGCATTCAAGGGAGTGGAATTCGGCATTGGCTTTGAAGCAGCACGTAGACCAGGCTCACAGGTGCATGATGAAATTATTTGGGATGAAGAGAGTGGTTATACACGCAGAACGAACAATCTAGGCGGACTGGAAGGCGGTATGACTACAGGTATGCCAATTGTTATGCGTGGTGTGATGAAGCCGATCCCGACACTTTATAAACCGTTGAACAGTGTCGATATCGAAACGAAGGAAACGTTTAAGGCGAGCGTTGAACGCAGCGATAGCTGTGCAGTACCGGCAGCTTCCGTTGTAGCAGAGCATGTTATTGCCTGGGAAATCGCAGCGGCTATTGTAGATCAATTCCATAGCGATCAGCTGCCCCATTTGAAGGCTCAAATCGAGGAAATGCACAAGCTTGCAAAGGAGTTTTAAAAATGAAGATTCCAGTTCGTGCAGCCTCCCATCAATATGAAGTAATTATTGGCAGCGCTATGCTGAAAGAAGCGTTTGAAAGTTATAGAAATTTATTTGAAACGGCTGATCAGCTAATTGTACTGACGGATGAACATGTATGGGCAGCACAGGGAGATTATTTTACTTCCTCGTGTCCCTATCCATTTCACAAATTGATTATGCCTGCTGGAGAAAGCTGCAAGTCATTTGATAACTTCAACGCTGCACACACTTTCCTGCTTGAAAAAAAATGTACACGTAAATCGCTGATTATCGCATTAGGAGGCGGTGCAGTAGGCGATCTTGCAGGTTTTGTCGCTGCTACATATATGCGCGGAATCCCATTCGTCCAAGTGCCTACCACGATTTTAGCGCATGACTCTGCGGTAGGCGGCAAGACAGCTATTAATCATGCACTTGGCAAAAATATGATCGGCGCTTTCTACCAGCCGGAAGCTGTGCTATACGATATACGGTTCCTTAAGACGCTGCCGACCAGGGAAGTTCTCTCAGGGATGACAGAGGTAATCAAACATGCGATGATTTCCGACCCGGCCTGGCTAAATGAATTGATGCAGCAAAAAGTCTCACAGCTTGATGAACTGATGCTTGCTGACTATTTGGCAAAAGGGGTGTCAGTGAAGGCAAGAATTGTGGAAGAAGATGAGACAGAACAATCAGTACGTAAGTTTCTAAACCTTGGGCACACGTATGGTCATGCTATTGAAGCAGCGGCTGGTTACGGGGGGCTGGCCCATGGTGAAGCAGTGATGATCGGACTTGTGTACTGCTTGCTGTTGAGCGAAAGATACGGAGCGATCACGCGAGACGTTACGATAAAGTTCTATCAGTTCGCACGTGAAAACGGCTACCCATTTGACGCTGTAAATAATTATACTTTTGCACAGCTAAAGGATTATTTAGTAAAGGATAAAAAAGCCGATTATGGTCAATTGCAGTTCGTCTTGTTAGAGGACATCGGCAAGCCATATATAAAGAAAATCGAACTTTCAGAGTGTGAGGAAGTCGATACTGAGTTAAGAAAATTACTATCGGAGGTGGAATGATGATTCGCGGTGTTAGAGGAGCAACGACAATTCCTATAGATAAAGAGGATTTTGTATGGGCGGAGACAGCATTCCTTGTTGTTGAGATGGCAAAGGAAAATAATATTGTACCGGAAGATATCGCATCCATCACGATTTCAACAACGACAGATATTAAATCTGCCTTTCCAGCTAAATCAGTCAGGTCGATGGATGGCTGGCAATATGTGCCGATCATGTGCACACATGAGATGGACGTACCAGGCGGCCTGCCGCTATGTATCCGCGTACTGATGCATGTAAATACAGAAGCAGCACAGCAGGATATAAAGCATGTATATTTACATGATGCAGTAAAATTAAGACCAGATTTAGTGCGGAAATAGGATAAAGAGGAGAAGTGCAAAATGAAATGGAAACAACAGATTCACGGAATGAAAGCATACCAGCCAGGTAAACCCATTGAAGAAGTGAAAAAAATGTATGGCTTAGAAGAAGTAATAAAGCTTGCGTCTAATGAAAATCCCTTTGGCAGCTCGCCGAAAGTAAAGGCATTTTTACAGCAGGATGAATCAATCCATGCGATTTATCCAGACGGGTATGCTCAGGATTTGCGTACAGCAGTAGCAAATCATCTAGGCGTTAAGGAAACAGAGCTTATTTTTGGAAATGGTTCGGACGATTTGATTGCGATTATTACACGTGCATTGTTGTATCCAGGTGTCAATACCGTCATGGCTGACCCTTCCTTCTCTCAATATTGGCATAATGCCGATATCGAAGGAGCAGAAGTGCGTAAAGTACCATGCGTAGATGGGCGGCATGACTTGCCGGCAATGCTGCAGGCAATCGATGAAAATACATCTGTTGTCTGGGTTTGCAGCCCGAATAATCCGACAGGTACACTTGTAACAGATGTAGAACTGCAGGACTTCCTAAAGCAGGTGCCAGCTGATGTTCTTGTGGTACTTGATGAAGCATATATCGAGTATGTGAACGACCCATCACATGAAAATACATTAAAATACTTCCGTCAATATGAAAATGTCATCCTACTGCGCACATTCTCGAAGGCGTATGGTCTTGCTTCATTCCGTATAGGTTATGGCATTGCCCAAGAGCAGACAATTGCCAAGCTGGATCCGGTGCGGGCTCCGTTCAACAATACAATTTTGAGTCAAAAGATAGCAATGATCGCCCTAGAGGATCAAGCATATATTGAGCGCTGCCGTGAAGCCAATGAAAAAGGCAAACAGCAATTCGTTGAATGGTGCGAAAAACACGGACTACATTACTACCCATCCCAAACTAATTTTGTATTATTTGAAGTGAAGGCAGACAGCAATATCGTATTCGAGGAAATGATGAAAAGAGGCTTCATTATCCGAAGTGGCGCTGCATTAGGAGCACCTGGCTATATCCGTGTAACAATTGGAACGGAGGAACAAAACGCCAAATTCCTATTCCTGCTTGAAGAAGTACTGCAGCTGCAAGGAGTACTTGCATGACGAAGAATGTGCTTGTCATTGGGCTGGGGCTCATTGGCGGTTCGATTGCCCTTGCCCTGCAAAAGTCTCCACAGACAAAAATATTCGGCTATGATGCATTACCGCAAACAAGAGAATTGGCGAAAACGTTAAAAGTTGTTCATGAAATTGTTGAGAATCCAGCAGAAGTGGCAGAGGAAATGGATTTCATTATTTTCGGCACCCCGGTGAGTGCAACACTGAAATGGATGGAGCAGCTAAAGGATTGGGTATTAAAAAAGGATGTTATCGTCACTGACACAGGCAGTACAAAGGCATTAATCATGAAAAAGGCGGAAGAGCTCAAAGAAATGGGCATTACGTTTATCGGAGGACATCCGATGGCCGGGTCGCATAAGAGTGGTGTAACAGCAGCAAAGCCATATCTTTTTGAAAATGCGTATTATATGCTGACGCCTTTTGAAAATGAAGGAATAGAAAAGATTGACCAACTCGAAGAACTATTAAAATACACGCTCGGAAAACTTGTAAAGGTTGATGCAGCAGAACATGATCACATGACAGCTGTTGTCAGCCACTTCCCTCATATTGTTGCTGCATCGCTCGTGCACCAGCTGCAGCTGGAAAATGCCCAGCTGCCAATGACGCGTTCACTTGCAGCAGGAGGATTTCGCGATATTACAAGGATTGCCTCGTCCAACCCGATTTTATGGCGGGATATTACTGTCCAAAATCGAGAGGAACTCATCGATCAGCTTGAACAGTGGCTGGCAGAGATGCATCGTGTAAAATCGCTGCTCGTTGACGGAAGCGATGAGATGATTGAACAATATTTTGCTGTAGCGAAGGAAGTACGTGATGCACTGCCAACTTCATCGGGTGCATTATTTGTACCATACGACTTATATGTTGATGTGCCAGACTATCCAGGGGTTATCTCTGAAGTAACGGGCTATCTGGCAGAAGATCAAATCAGCATTACTAATATTCGCATCGTGGAAACACGAGAAGACGTCTTCGGTATTTTGGTTATCAGCTTCAGTTCAGCAGAGGATCGTGAACAGGCAGCAAAATGCATTGCAAGACGGGCAAATTTTGATACGTATATTTCATAAGGCAAAAAGCATGTATGCTTTTTGCTCTTTTTCAAAAGGAGGATTTTTTATGAAAACGATGGATTATAAGCGTCCTAGCCTGCGGGGAGAAATTCAAGTGCCTGGTGATAAATCAATTTCACACCGTTCTGTCATGTTTGGCGCTATTGCAGAAGGAACTACAACAGTAGAGGGCTTTCTGCTAGGGGAGGATTGTTTAAGCACAATCGATTGCTTCCGCAAGCTTGGCGTGAAAATTGATGTGGAAGGAACGAATGTAAAAATTGAAAGTGCAGGGATGGATGCGTGGGAGGAGCCGAAAGAAGTACTGTATACAGGTAATTCCGGTACAACGACTCGTCTTATGCTCGGGATCTTATCAGGCACGAAGTTACATACAATCATGACAGGTGACGCATCAATCGGCAAACGTCCGATGCGCCGTGTAGTGGATCCACTTCGGCAAATGGGTGCCCAAATTGCAGGCCGTGATGGAGGGCAGTATACACCGCTTGCTATCCAAGGAACGGAACTTTCATCGATCGATTATACGATGCCTGTAGCCAGCGCTCAGGTAAAATCAGCTATTCTGCTAGCTGGTCTTCGCGCAAAAGGCACGACAATTGTCCGTGAATCGGAAATATCACGAGATCACACTGAACGTATGCTTCGTCAGTTTGGAGCAAAGGTGGAAACAGCAAACGGCGTTGTCTCCTTTGAAGGAGGACAGAAGTTAAAAGGAACACATGTTAGCGTACCAGGCGATATTTCATCTGCTGCCTTTTTCCTTGTAGCCGGTGCTGTAGCACAAGAGAGCGAGGTTATTTTGAAAAATGTAGGAGTAAATGAAACGCGCGCAGGCATTATTGATGTACTACAGGCAATGGGAGCTGATTTGGATGTCGTAATCGAGGACGAACAAGCAGCAGAGCCTACAGCAGCAATTACTGTCCGAACTTCGAACTTGAAAGGGACAACAATTGAGGGAGCAATTATCCCACGCTTAATTGATGAAATTCCTGTCCTTGCTTTGCTTGCCACACAAGCACAGGGCAAGACAATTATCAAGGATGCTGAAGAACTAAAAGTGAAAGAAACAGACCGTATTACAGCCGTTGTCACCGAGTTGAAAAAACTGGGCGCGGATATCGAAGCGACGGATGATGGAATGGTCATAAATGGGCCGGTGAAGCTGCATGGCGGAGCCTTGCAGTCTTATGGGGATCACCGTATCGGAATGATGGCAGCGGTGGCAGCCCTTATTACAGACGGGCCTGTAGATATTGATGATGCGGATTGTGTTGCCGTATCTTACCCAACGTTTTTTGAACATATTGATTCATTGATTGACGGTTAATCCAGTGAAGGAAGTGTAGGAAGTGTAGGCAGGATAGAAAATCTGCTTGTGTCTGCACTTTTCTTCATATAGAAGTATAACTTGCAAAATATTTCAGGATACTGTTTTAACTGAATCCTTTTTCCTTGTTTAGCAATCAATCGTACGGTAGCATAAAGAATGACTAAGATGGAAAAGGTGAAAGTATCTATGGATGAAATGCTACAAGCCATTCAGAATGGCGATCTGCAACAAGTCAATGCGTTTTTAGAAACGTTTTTGATGAATGAAGCGCCGGGTGAGCAATATGAAGCGGCGGAACTGCTTATGCATTATGGTTATTTAGAGGAAGCGAACCGAGTACTCGAACACTTGGCATTCCTATTCCCTGAAGAAGCACAAATTACAATCGACCGAGCAAACGTCTTTATGGAAATGGGAAATGAAGATGAGGCTTTGGAACTTCTGCTTTCCGTGCCGGATGATGCTCCTGAATATCCACAGGCGCTTCTTGTGATGGCGGATTATTACCAGATGCAGGGATTATTCGAGGTGGCGGAAAAGCGGATTAATGATGCACTCGAACTGCTGCCGAATGAACCGCTATTACAGTTCGCTAAGGCTGAGCTGCTATTTGAGACCGGCCGATTCACGGAAGCAGCTCGTATTTACGAGGAACTGTATCAAAAGGATAAGCAATTTGCGGGGGTTCTGCTTGCTGCGCGTCTCGCGGAGGTATACCGGGCGGGTGCCGCCTATGAAACGGCGCTCGATTATTATATGGAGGCACTAGAAGAAGAGGTGACACCGGACTTATTGTTCGGATCAGCCTATGCTGCCTTCCAATCGGAAAAATATGAAATGGCCATCCAGCAGCTAGAAGATTTAAAGGAGCTGGATCCGGATTATTTCTCAGGGTACCTGTTACTGGCGGAAAGCTACGCTATGCTTGAAGACAATAAGCGAGCATACAAAGCGATTCAGGAAGGGTTAACGCGAGATGAGTATGACAAGGCTCTATACTTGTTTGCCGGTAAGATGGCGCTGAAGAATAGCCTGCCGGATGAGGCGGAAAAACATCTGCAGCAGGCAATTGCGTTAGATCCAGAATATATGGAGGCAACGCTTGTATTGATGTCGATTTATGCGCAGGAAGAGCGCTATGGTGAAGTCATACAATTATTTGAGCACCTGCAAAATGAAGATTTTGACTGGACAGCCCTTTATCCTTATGTAGCAGAAGCGTATGATAAAGAGGAGGAGTTTGCCAAAGCATATGAAATTTACAAAAACGCATATAATGATTTTAAAGAAGATGTGTCGTTTTTAGAGAAATATTGTTACTTCCTGCTTGAAGACGGCAGGCAGGATGAGGCTTATGCGGTAGCAAAGCAGCTTGCCCACCTAGAACCGACAGAGCAAGAATGGCAAAACTTACTTGAACGCTTTGAATAAAGGGGGAATAGGATGACTTCTTCCATCCCAGTATTAGAGAAAAAAACATTTATACGATGGTTTTTGAAAAACCATCAATTAAAGAGAAGAGAATGTGTGTGGATTTTAAATTATTTGTTAAGTAATGACCGTCTGCTTGAGCACGTCCACTTTGTAGAGGAGGCGCATTATTGTCCGCGTGCGATGGTTATGTCCTCTGTGGAACATACAGGTGTCCCATTCCGCTTCTATAAAGGGAATGTCATGACAAGTGATGCCGAGAAATCTTTTCATGATTTACGTTTGAATCCAGATGAAAGCATATTCATACAAATTAATTTCCCAAATATTCCGCCGCATATACACTACTTGTCTGTGCTCGAAGAAAATCCGTATATGCCTAAATCCCTTCACATCAGTGAGAAGGACCGAGTGATTGCAGAGCAGCTTTTGAAGGATAGTATGCTCGCATTCCAGGAGGAAAAGATCTTGCGCCAAATAGATGAGGCGCTTGATGCAGGGGATAAGGAACGTTTCTTTGAGCTGTCAAATTTGCTGCAAGCTTTGAAACATACCTCATCACAACCATGAGATCTGGAAGGAAGAGAAAGCATGTTTTTTAACGTTAAAGATATAGAACAGTTCCAATCACAAAAGCAATTCATCGACACGGCGATTGTACCGTTGCTAAGTTTAGAGTTTGCTGATGATCGTAGTAGACAAAGCAGTTCAGCGGCAGAGTTTTTAATGTCGCTTACGGCTTTTATCGAACAACAATTCAAAGGCCGGTTGCTTGTAACACCCCCATTTTCCTATACGCCAGCATTAAAAGACGCAATTCGACCAGAAACGATAAAAGATGAGCTCCAATCAGCAGGCTTTAAACATATCTTTTTTATGACATGTGACCACCATTGGACAACTATCGAGGGGGAAATAGTTGTCATTTGGATGCCAGCTATCCCTCTTGAATCAATGGATAAAGCGGTGAAGCAAAGAATCTTGGAAGACCAGCTAAAGCAGGTCATTCCAACGTTTACGAGTGCCTGGACAAGCGTCTAAACATTTGATTCATCAAATGTTCACAATAAGTCGAAAACGAACGAATGCGTTATTGACCAACCTATTTTATTGATATATCATATATATGTCCTAGTTGTTACTATTTGTAAAAGTATATGTCCGTTGGACTGACCTTTTAGTTAGAGGGGGGAAAAGGATTGAGTAATAATCGAGTAACACGACGCCAATTTTTAACTTACACAATTACAGGTGTTGGTGGATTTATGGCAGCTGGTATGTTAATGCCGATGGTACGTTTCGCAATTGATCCGGTCTTACAGACAAAAGCTGAAGGTGACTTTGTCTTAACAGGTCAAAGAGTTGATGAGCTTACGGAAGCACCAGTAAAAGTTGACTTCTCATATGAACAAGTTGATGCTTGGTACAAGTCTGAAGTAACTGACGCAGCTTGGGTGTATAAGAATGGTGACGAAATCGTAGCGCTTTCACCAGTATGTAAGCACTTAGGGTGTACGGTAAACTGGGCTGGAGATTCAGCATACCCAGACCAATTCTATTGTGCATGTCACGGTGGACGTTATGAAAAAACAGGGGTGAATGTTCCAAACACACCACCAACAGGACCTTTAGATCAATATGAAGTGTCTGAAAAAGATGGCTATTTAATGCTTGGGAAAAAATTCGCAAATAGTTTTGCATAATTTAGTTAGGGGGTACGACATCAGTGCTAAATAAAATTTATGATTGGGTCGATGAGCGTTTAGATATCACTCCTATTTGGCGTGATATTGCCGACCACGAAGTGCCAGAGCACGTTAACCCTGCACATCACTTCTCAGCATTCGTTTATTGTTTTGGTGGATTGACATTCTTCATCACAGTAATTCAAATTTTATCTGGTATGTTCTTAACAATGTACTACGTACCGGACGTAGAGAATGCTTGGAAATCAGTTTATTATCTACAAAACGAAGTAGCTTTCGGTGAAATCGTTCGCGGTATGCACCACTGGGGGGCTTCATTAGTAATCGTAATGATGTTCTTACATACACTTCGTGTATTCTTCACAGGCTCTTATAAGAAACCTCGTGAATTAAACTGGATTGTTGGTGTAGGTATTTTCGGTGTAATGATGGGCTTAGGTTTCACAGGTTATTTACTTCCTTGGGACATGAAAGCGTTGTTTGCAACAAAAGTAGGTATCGAAATCGCGGCATCTGTACCATTTATTGGTGAATATATTAAGATTCTTTTAGCAGGTGACTCGGTAATCCTTGGGGCGCAAACGTTAACACGATTCTTTGCAATTCATGTATTCTTCTTGCCTGCTGTACTATTTGCTTTACTTGCAGCGCACTTTATCATGATTCGTCGTCAAGGTATTTCAGGACCACTATGATTTAAACAATGTTTTGATGATTTTTTAAGGAGGGGACAATATGCAACGCGGAAAAGGAATGAAGTTTGTAGGCGACTCGCGTGTTAAAGCGAATAACCGTATGCCGAACAAGCCAAAAGATTATTCCGAGTATCCGGGGAAAACAGAAGCTTTCTGGCCAGATTTCCTATTAAAGGAATGGATGGTAGGGGCAGTTTTCTTAATCGGTTACCTATTATTGACTGTCGCTCACCCTTCACCACTTGAAGGACCGGCAGATCCAACAAATGCTACTTATACTCCGTTACCGGACTGGTACTTCTTCTTCATGTACCAATTATTGAAATATACTTATGCTTCAGGTGCTTATAATGTAATTGGAGCTGTAGTTATGCCGGCAATTGCATTCGGTGCTTTAGCATTAATGCCATTCCTGGACACTACACCAGAGCGTCGTCCATCTAAGCGTCCATTGCCAACTGCAATCATGCTATTAACTCTTGCTGCGATGGTATTCTTAACTTGGGAATCTGTGCATTCTACAAACTGGGAAACAATTGACGCACAAGGTGAAATTACGGATGCTGACTTAGGGCTGCTGCCTGATGTAGAAGTTGATAAAGAAGCTGACGGATATTTGATTTATGAAGCAAATGCTTCATGTATTGGATGTCACGGCGGTGACTTTGAAGGGGTTTCCGGTCCAATGCTATTAGGCAACGAATTAACGGCTGAAGAAGTTAAAGAAGTAATTGTTAACGGCCGTGGCGGTATGCCAGCTGGTCAATTCAGCGGTACTGAGGAAGAGCTTGAAGTTTTAGCTCAGTATATTGCAGGTTTAAAAGAAGAGTAGTTATAACAAGAGAGTCAGTTCGCTGGCTCTCTTTTTTTCCAATTCCGCAAAAAAAGTCGAAAAAAGATGAAACTTTGTACGAGTTGAATCGTAAGAATAGGGAGAACATACATGCAAACGTTTTTCATAAAATGCTGGTATCTTTTAACGCATCGTGCGTTTATGACTGTGGTGCTCATTATTAACTTTTTAGGTACTATTTACGGTTATTATTGGTATCAAGGACAATTAGCGGCTACTGAACCAATATTCTATATTTTTGTACCAGATAGTCCGACAGCAAGCCTTTTCTTCTGCTTGGCTCTTGTTGGCTGGCTGTTCGGCAAAAACTTTAAGCTGTTGGAAGCTTTGGCATTGATTACATTAGTCAAATACGGTTTATGGGCGGTTGTAATGAACATCCTGACATTAGCTGAATTAGGATCACTACGTCCAGACGGCTGGATGCTTGTCTTTTCCCATTTTATGATGGCAGTACAGGCAATCCTGTATATCCCGAAGTATGCATTTGGTTTTGGACATGTTGTAATAGGAGCTGTTTGGACATTGCATAATGACGTCATCGACTATGTATTTGGCCAAATGCCTGTTTATCGTGTACTCGCGCAATATGCAAATAATATTGGCTACTTTACATTTTGGCTGTCTATTGTTTGTATTGCGCTCGCCTATGTAGTGTATAGCAAGCGCAAACATTTGCAAGTGTTCTAAAAACTAGATAAAATTATCTTATAGAAAGCTACTTATAGAAAGGGAGAATATAATTGGGTTTAGGAATGTATATTGTATACTTTGCTGTCATTTTGCTTTTGCCGTTGTATGCACAAATGAAAGTAAAAAGTACGTATCGTAAATTTTCAGAGGTGACTGCACAACGTGGAATGACGGGTGCTCAAGTAGCACGTATGATTTTGGATCATCATGGGTTGACGGATGTACGTGTTGTACCTACACAAGGTATTTTGTCCGACCATTATAATCCAGCTACAAAAACGGTTGCCCTTTCGGAATCTAACTATTATGAATCATCTTTAGCTGGTATTGCAGTAGCAGCCCACGAGGTCGGTCATGCTATCCAACATAAAGAAGCTTACTCTTTTTTAACATTGCGTGCTAAACTGGTACCAGTTGCGAATATTTCTTCTAATATGTCTTGGATTTTCGTAATGATTGGGATCTTTGCTTCAAGCTCTGGGTTCCTTTTACTAGGGATCATTCTTTTATTAGCAGGTGTGGTATTCCAAGTTGTTACATTACCAGTAGAATTTGATGCCTCGAAGCGGGCGATGAATGAAGTAGTATCACTTGGAATCATTGGCAACAATGAGGAAGCAGGTGCTCGTAAAGTATTGAACGCAGCAGCAATGACATATGTTGCAGCAACAGCAGTAGCAGTACTTGAACTTTTACGTCTTGTATTGATTTACACTGGTATGCGTTCGGATGATTAGATTAACTTCCGTCCAAACAGAATTTCTGTTTGGGCGGTTTTTTTGTAGAGGAAAACTATTGATTTTTATTTTTAATTTAGGCTGTTTAGTCATGTAATAGATTCCACTGACGTATCTTGTAGAGAAAATAGAGGAGGGGGTAAATGGATTTTAGAAAAGCTAGGCTGCAAATTATACTATCTGCCGTCATAGTAATTGTGTTTATCGGTGGAATTGCTTATCTATCCATTCTCATTACTAAAAATACTTTGCCCGAAAAAGAATCAGGAAGAAGAGAGGGCGGCTATGCCATTTTTTCACCTGAACCAAAAGAACGTACGGGTGAATTTGCCAAAGAAGAATGGACGACATACGGGGGAGACTATTACAATCGACGTTATTCTGAATTAAGTGAAGTCAATCTTGGGACAATTCAGGATTTGAAACCTACATGGGCAACAGATCTCGGAACGGGAATAAATGATGATTCCTTAGGGGAGGCGGTTCCGATTGTAGTAGGTGATGTCATGTATGTAGCCATGGGATTAGGAGATGTAGTAGCATTAGATGCCAAAACGGGGGAAAAATTGTGGGGGTATCATCCAAAAATTCAAGATGTAAAGGAAGATAATTGCTGCAGTAGAACAACCCGTAGTGTGGCTGTTGCCGAAGGGAAAGTATATGTGAACCGCTTCGATGCAACGCTTGTTGCATTAGACCAGAAAACAGGCAGCGTCATCTGGGAGAAGGAAGTAGCAGATTGGCAGCAAGGATACCGTATCACCAGTGCACCGCTTTATTATAACGGCAAGGTTTATACAGGTGTGACCGGCGGAAAGGATGGTCTCACTGGATCAATGATAGCGTTTAGTGCAGAGGATGGAAGAGATATATGGACGTTTGATGGATTACCAGAAGCGTATAACCAGCTGGAAAGCTCGAATGTAGAGGGGAAAGGATTGCACGAAGAGATAGATATAGCACCTGTATGGAACACACCTGCCGTGGATTCAGAATTGGATACAATTTATTTTGCAGCTAGTCTTATGATAGATGAATCTACTAGTAAATATGAGGAGAACCAATTGTATGCTAGTCTCGTAGTAGCTGTTAATGCAAAAACGGGCGAATATAAATGGCATTTCCAGGATGAAAATGCAGAAGAGCGGTCTGTAGATGCAGCAAATCCAGTCGTTCTGTTTGATATAGGAGAAGAAGAACAGAAAAAGAAGGCCCTGGGACAGGCAGGGAAGAAAGGTTGGGTATATTTACTTGACCGACAGAACGGAGAACCGCTGTTCGAAGTTAAAAAAGACAAAGACACAGTATTTCAGTGGGAGGATCCAAAGCCGGCAGCAACTCAATCACTTTCTATCGAACAAAATGAAGTGCATTCAACTGTAGAAGATGAGGTAGTGGATGGGGATCTGGGTAATGGATTCGAAAGTCGATATACTTCCGCATTCACACCGTTTTGGGATTTTCCCATGATTGAACCTTCTCCACAATACGGGGACAATTGGCAGCCTTCCGCCTATTCTCCGAAAACAGAATACTATTATGTTCTTGGTGAGCCGGAAAAGACAGTAGGGATTAGTGAAAATAAGTCTGTGGAAGATAGGATGTATGTAGGAAATATAAACGAAAGAGCATCAAGTCGATCTAGACAGGCCTTGTTGACAGCATTCGATGTACAGACAAATCAAATTGCCTGGCAGGTAAACTGGCAGCCTGTCGAATATACGAGTATTCTTGCAACAGCTGGGGATATCCTATTTGCTGGGAACAGTAATGGTCAGGTGAGTGCCCTTCATGCTGCGACAGGAAAAGAAGTCTGGAATTATGAAACGAAGGCAGACAGCAATACACCTGCAGTAACATATGAAGTGGATGGAGAACAATATATTTCAGTATTGGCTGTTGAAGGTACTGTAGCAGGAAGTGTCTATCGGCAAAAAATCTATACTTTTAAATTGGACGGGGCATGGAACGGGATAGCAAATGATGCTTCTGCAATCGAGATAAAGGAATAAAATTAAGAAACTAATAAACGGCAGTCCCAGCACGTATAGTACACAGGACTGTCGCTTTATTAGTTGCTATAAGAGGCTATGGAGAGGTACGGTTAAAAGGGAAAATAACTAATGAATCGGCTGCTTCTGGTCATCCAGGGTAAACCCTTCCCCCGCAGCTTCCCGTACCTCGACAATCGACACAAATGCGTGTGGGTCAATCGCCATGATGGTTGACTTCAATCGAACAATCTCATTTCGTGCTACTACACAGTACAGAACATCACGATCTTCCTTTGTAAAATGACCGCGGCCATTAATAATTGTCACACCACGCCCCATCTTTTCTGTAATCGCATCGGCAATCGCATCGGCTTCATTCGATATGATGAATGCGCCTTTTGCAGAATAGGCGCCTTCCTGTACAAAGTCAATGACTCGTCCACCGATATAGACAGCAACAAGCGTGTACATCATCGAGCGTGCATCTAGGAAAGTTAGCCAAGAGATTAAGATAACAACTGTATCAAATCCGAACATCGTTTTACCCATTGTCCAGCCTAAATATTTATTAGCAAGACGTGCAAAAATATCAACTCCGCCCGTCGTCCCGCCAAAGCGGAATACGATTCCGAGACCTATCCCGATAAATACACCGGCGAATAATGCTACAAGCAGCTTGTCGTCCTGTAGATTCATCTGGAATTCATAGGCTTGGAACAGCTTTAAAAACAAGGAAACGGCAATTGTACCGATTAATGTATAAATAAAAGTACGACGACCGAGCAGCTTCCAGCCAAGGATAAACATAGGGATATTCAATAAAAGATTCATAAGAGCAGGATCCCAGCCGAGAGTAAAGTAAAGAATTAAGGTAATTCCGCTAAAGCCGCCTTCCCCTAGCTCATTCTGCATATTAAAATGAACAAAGCCAAAGCTGAATACAGCTGCGCCAAACAGAATGCCTATAATATTTTTTAATTTGATTCCTTTCACAAAAAGACCTCCTTTGTCAGATAATGATAAAATATTCTGAAAACTAGTAACTATTTGTGCAACAATGGCAGTATCCTCATTATGTTGCATTTTTCATGTTTTGACAACACAGCGCCATTTCCTATACGATAACAGAGAGGGGTGAATGCATGGAACCAGTAACTTTAACGCAATTACAACACAAAGTTGGTGCATACATCGGCCAGTACGAGGAAGGATATTTCCCGCCGTTTGAAATGCTTGCCCGTCTTGCGGAAGAGCTAGGCGAGCTTTCAAGAGAAGTCCAGCATGTATATGGCCATGTAAAAAAGAAGCAGGTAGACCACAATAATATAGAAAAGGAACTGGGAGACCTCTTCTTTACACTCATTTGTTTTGCTAATGCGCAAGGGATTCGACTAGAAGATGCACTACACCAAGTACTACATAAATTCGAAACGAGAGATAAAGATCGTTGGACACGAAAGGAAGAAAGACATGATTAAGGTAGCAATTGCCGGAGCACGGGGAAAGATGGGCATGGAAGCTGTACATACAGTGATGAAGCGTGAAGGAATGAAGCTTGTGTCTGTCCTGGATTATAAAGAAGTAGGAGCGACATTAGCAGAGCTGGATGCTTTCCCAAGTACTTATGAAGTACCCATCTTTACTGATTTTGCACAGCTTGTGGAGGAAACAAAGCCGGATGTACTCGTTGATCTGACGAATCCCCATTCCGTCTATACGCATACGAAACAGGCTTTGGAGCTCAATGTTCGACCTGTAATTGGAACAACTGGATTTACTGATGAACAGCTCATAGAACTAAAAGAACTTGCAGCTAGAAAACGAATCGGAGCGATCATTGCCCCAAATTTCGCGATTGGTGCAATTCTGATGATGAAATTTGCACGTGAGGCTGCAAAGTATTTACCAGATGTCGAGATTATTGAAATGCATCATGATAAAAAGCTGGATGCGCCAAGCGGTACGGGCTTAAAGACAGCTCAAATGATTGCGGAAGTACGCCAGACAAAAACACAAGGTCATCCAAACGAGAAGGAAACACATGAAGGAGCCCGGGGTGCAGAATTTGAAGGAATGAGAATCCACTCAGTTCGTCTGCCTGGACTAGTAGCTCACCAGCAAGTATTATTTGGCGGTGAAGGTCAACTACTGACAATTCGTCATGACTCATTAAACCGAGAGTCCTTTATGAGCGGCGTCGCATTTTGTATTGAAACGGTTATTGGGATGGAAAGTCTCGTATACGGCCTAGAAAACATTATTTAAGCAGGTGGAAGAATGAAAATTGCATTGATTGCACATGACCGAAAGAAAGATAATTTAGTTCAGTTCGTCATCGCGTACCGTCATATTTTTGATGAGCATGAACTTTTTGCAACAGGGACGACTGGGCAGCGCATTATGGATGAAACAGGGCTTGAAATTACGCTCCTGCGTTCAGGTCCATTAGGCGGCGACCAACAGATTGGTGCTATGATTGCCAATAATGATATGGATATGGTGTTCTTTTTCCGTGATCCATTGACGGCACAGCCGCACGAGCCGGATGTAAAGGCGCTTGTTCGTTTATGCGACCTGTATCATATCCCTCTGGCAACAAATATGGGAACGGCAGAAATTCTTTTAAAAGGATTAGATGCAGGGTTGGTCGATTGGCGACTGATTCAAGAAAGACGACAATAAGAATCTGGATTAGGGAAAGGATGTAAAACGGATGCGAAAATTAAAGATTGGTATTACGTGTTATCCAACAGTCGGCGGTTCAGGTGTAATTGCAACAGAATTAGGAAAGATGCTGGCAGAGCGGGGCCATGAGATTCATTTCATTACCTCTAGCGTACCATTCCGATTGAATAAGATTTATCCAACCGTTTTTTTCCACGAAGTTGAAGTAAATAATTATTCTGTATTCCAGTACCCACCATACGATATTGCATTAGCAAGCAAAATGGCTGATGTTATCAAAGAAGAGAAATTAGATATTTTACATGTACATTATGCTATTCCGCATGCAGTCTGTGCCGTATTAGCGCGTGATATGAGCGGTGAGGATATCGGCATTGTCACAACCCTTCATGGAACGGATATTTCAGTGCTCGGAGAGGATTCTACACTTGCACCGGCAATTAAATATGGCATTGATCATTCAGACATCGTGACGACCGTATCAAATGCACTGAAGGAAGAGACGTACGAACGTATCGAGACAGTAAAGCCAATCGAAACGATTTATAACTTCGTTGATGAGGATGTATTCCATCCAATGAACGGTGCAGATTTAAAGGCACGTTTTGGTATTAGGGAAGATGAGCGGGTGCTTATCCATGTATCAAACTTCCGAAAAATAAAAAATATACCACACATCATTGAAGCTTTTATGAAAGTAAGGGAAGCCATGCCGGCGAAGCTTCTACTTGTAGGGGACGGACCGGAGAAACACCGTGTGATGGATCAGGTGAAAGGGTCCCCTTATCCAGACGATGTGCTGTTTTTAGGGAAGCAGGAAAATGTTGCTGAACTGTTTTCTATTAGTGACTTAAAGCTTTTGCTGTCAGAGAAAGAATCATTCGGACTCGTATTATTGGAAGCGATGGCCTGTGCGGTGCCGGGCATCGGTACGAATATTGGCGGTATTCCAGAAGTCATCAAACATGGGGAGAACGGATTCATTGTAGAGCTCGGTGATATTGATGCAGTAGCACGTTATGCAATTGAACTGCTAAGTGATGAGGAAAAGCTTTCCCAATTCCGTCTTCACGCGCTAGAGGCAGTACAGACAAAATTTAAATCAGAAGCAATCATTGAGCAATATGAAAAACTTTATGAAAGGCTGGCATCGGTAAGAATATGAAGCAACATTGGCAAGCGGCGAAACAGGTAATCAGAAAGCTTGAGGAAGCTGGCTTCGAAGCAGTATTTGTTGGGGGGGCTGTTCGAGATGCTTTGCTTGGGCGTCTAGGCCATGATGTCGATGTGGCGACAAGTGCATTGCCGGAGGAAGTAAAGACAGTCTTTGGCAAAACTGTCGACATAGGAATCGAGCATGGTACGGTTCTTGTGCTAGATGCAGGAGAACCGATTGAGGTGACAACGTATCGGACAGACGGCGAATACGTGGACCATCGTCGGCCAGATGGCGTTGTTTTTGTGCGTTCATTAGAAGAGGACTTGAAACGCCGGGATTTTACAATGAATGCGATCGCGATGGATGCAGATGAACGAATCATTGATTTATATGGCGGTCGAGAGGATATTGCCAATCAAATCATTCGGGCTGTAGGAATTCCTTCTGAACGTTTTGCAGAAGATGCACTCCGTATGCTGCGAGCTGTCCGTTTTTCCGCACAGCTCGGCTTTTCCATTGAAGCTGCGACCTTGTCAGCAGTAAAGGAACACGCTCACGAGATAGCCTTTGTTGCACGTGAACGTATTGCAGCAGAACTAGAGAAAATATGGATTAGTCCTTTACCGAAAACGGGCATTGATTCACTCATAGAAAGCGGCTTAGCTGATCATTTGCCGGGAAATATAGCGGCTCATCAGGAAAAATGGGCTTCTTTCCAAACGGAGAAAGCGGCTGTTGGCTGGGCTTTCTTATCATTTTTAAATGATGCGCAGCAGGATATTGTACAGTCTTACCGTCTATCCAATAAAATAAAAGATTTTATTAAGTATGTACTGGAGGCCCACAAAAAGCTGGAGGCTGGCTGGCTCCCTCTTGATTATTTCACATACGAATTAGAGGTGCTTGAGACAGCATATGACTTTGCGGTTTGGACAGGAAACATCCCATCTTTCCGAAAAGAGGAGATTTCATTCAAACAGGCTTCGTTACCGATTCAAGCAAAGCAGGAGCTTGCTGTCAACGGCCATGACTTCATTGAATGGCATGGAGGAAAAGGTGGCCCTTGGCTGAAAGAAGCGATGGATAATGTTTTACAGCACGTGCTCAACGGTGAGGTCCAAAACAATAAAGAGCAGATAAGGGATTGGTTCATATATGACTTTCTCAATAAAAGATGAATTATTAGCAAGACTACTAAAAGCAGGCGGGGAGCCAATTTCCGGGCAGCAGCTGGCAAATGACTTCGGTGTATCACGTACAGCGATTTGGAAGCATATTCAGGTTTTGCAGGAAGAAGGATACATACTCGAAACGGTGAAGAAAAAGGGATATGTCTTAAAGAGTGCCCCTGACCGAATGGATGGCGCACGCATTCAGGCATTTCTGGAGACAGAGCGTGTTGGACAAGTCATTCACCATTTCGGTACAGTGGATTCAACCCAAATCCTCGCCCATGGCTTTGTAAGGGACGGGGTAGCAGACGGCACTGTTGTCATTGCGGAAGAACAGACGGCTGGACGTGGCCGTATGCTTCGGCCATGGGAATCTACTGCTGGAAAAGGTGTGTGGATGACTGTGATTCTGAAGCCGGATGTACCGCCGCATCAAGCTCCTCAGTTTACTTTGGTAGCCGCAGTCGCGATTGTCAATGCGATGAAGGCTTTATATCCAGAACTCGAACCAGAAATCAAATGGCCGAATGATATTTTGCTAAACGGCCGAAAGTGTACAGGTATTTTAACAGAGATGGTAGCTGAGGCAGATTGTGTACAGGCACTGCTGATTGGTATTGGCATCAATGTGAATCAGAAGGTGGAGGATTTTCCAGAGGAACTGCATACTATTGCTACTTCTATTTCCGCGGAGCTCGGCAGGGAAGTGGATCGCGCAGAATTTGTAGCCAAGGTTCTTTATTACTTGGAGTCCTACGGCGACCAATATGTAAAGAAGGGCTTTGCTCCGATTAAAGCTTTATGGGAAAAAGCATCAGCAACAATCGGAAGACATGTGCGCGCTACAACGCTGCGTGAGGTAATTGAAGGTGTAGCTGTTGGTATTACGGAGGCCGGGGTACTAGAGATCAAAACGGCTTCTGGTGAAATAAAAGGTGTCTATTCGGCAGATATTGAGCTATGCTGATTCCTTGTATTACTAGAACACCAAAATTTTAAAAACTGTACGTCTTCATGTAAAATTGTTATATTAATAGTTGGACAGTATCCTTTGTGAACTGTACCTGCTTTACTCAATTTTATGAAGAGTCTGCCTTGATCTATTTTAGACAGGGACGGAAGAAAACGAAGCGTACAACACACAAGCGCTGCCCTTCTGTCCATTACCGGATGGAAGGGTTTTCTTGTTTTCTTCAATGAACTTGAAGGAGGAACATATGAAAACAACAAGCGATTTCTTGAAAATGAAGCAACAGGGTGAAAAGATCGTCATGATTACAGCATACGATCACCCGGCGGCAAAATTCTCGGAGGATGCAGGCGTCGATATGATTTTAGTAGGCGATTCGCTAGGTATGGTTGTGCTTGGTTATGAGTCGACGATGCCAGTAACGGTGGAGGATATGATTCACCACAGTAAGGCGGTTCGCCGCGGTGCGAAAGATACATTCATCGTAGTAGATATGCCATTTGGTTCGTACCATGGAAATATTAATGACACATTGAAGACAGCTGTTCGGATGATGCAGGAGACAGGAGCTGACGCGCTGAAGGTAGAAGGCGGCGATGAAGTAATCGATGTCATTAAAAAGCTGACGAGTGCTGGTATTCCGGTTGTTTCCCATCTTGGATTGCAGCCGCAGTCTGCCGGTGTATTAGGCGGTTATAAGGTACAAGGGAAAACAAAAGAACAGGCAGAGAAGCTGGTTGAGGATGCGCTGTTAGCTGAACAGGCTGGCGCATGTGCGGTTGTATTAGAGTGTATTCCACATCAATTAACGGCCGTAATTTCAGATAAATTGACAGTACCGACAATTGGTATTGGAGCAGGTCCAGAAGCTGATGGGCAAGTGCTTGTATTCCATGACCTGCTAATGTACGGAAAGCATCATATTCCAAAGTTCGTGCAAGGGTTCGCGTTTGTGGGAGACGAAGTGGCACGTGGTATTGAAGGATATACAAAAGCTGTGAAGTCTGGGGCATTCCCTACGCTTGCACAAAGCTTCACAATGAAGGAAGAAGAATTGAACGGTTTATATGGGGGCGCAGTTAAATGATCGAAACAGCAACAAAAATCGTCTCGACAATTGCCGATTTGAAGGAAATTGTACAAAAGGCAAAGCAACAAGGTAAAACAATTGGTTTAGTACCGACGATGGGCTATCTTCATGAGGGTCACTTAACACTGGCAAGCAATGCACGTAAGGAAAATGACCTCGTGATCATGAGTATTTTTGTAAACCCAACACAGTTTGGGCCGAATGAAGATTTTGAATCATACCCGCGTGATTTACCTCGTGATACGAAGCTTGCTGAATCGGTTGGAGTTGATGTCATTTTTGCCCCTTCTGTAGAAGAAATGTATCCAACAGACGGCGGAATTTACATCCGTGCTGGACGTCAGTCAGAAATCTTGTGCGGTGCAAGCCGGCCAGGACATTTTGATGGGGTACTGCAGGTTGTCGCGAAGCTCTTCCATCTTGCTGAGCCTACTCGTGCTTATTTTGGTCAAAAGGATGCACAGCAGGTGGCAATCATTCAGACGATGGTACGTGACTACAATTTCCCGCTTGAAATTCGTACAGTACCGATTGTGCGTGAAGAGGACGGATTAGCGAAATCCAGCCGGAATGTGTATTTAACAGAGCAAGATCGTACAGAGGCACCGGCCATTTTTGCTGCGCTGAACATGGCGAAGGAAGAAATGCTTGCTAGCGGAAATGCAGAGCAGGCGATTGCTAAAGCGACTGCTCATATTGAATCACAGACAAGCGGCAAAATTGACTACCTGGAATGCTTATCGTATCCTGATTTAGCATCAATCAATGACAAGACAACAGACGTACTACTTGCTGCAGCAGTGTATATTGGAAAAACGAGACTGATCGACAACTTAATGTTTTCACTCAAAGGAGAAATGAAGTAATGTTTAAAACGATGATGAGCGGAAAAATTCACCGTGCAACAGTAACACAGGCGGATTTAAACTATGTAGGGTCCATTACAATTGACGAAAATATTATGGACGCTGTAGGCATTGAAGCGAATGAAAAAGTGGCGATCGTCAACAACAATAACGGTGCCCGTTTTGAAACATATGTCATCAAAGGGGAGCGCGGCTCAGGTGTTATTTGCCTAAACGGGGCAGCAGCTCGCTTAGTTCAGCCGGGTGACATCGTGATCATCATGTCTTACGTATTAGTTGATGCTGAGGAAGCGAAGCACCACAAGCCAAAAGTGGCAATTATGGATGAAAATAATAATATTAAAGAAATGATCAACTACGAACCAGAAGCAACAGTATTATAAAAATAACTGGGAACCTGCCTTTACGGGCGGGTTCCTTTTTCATGCAGCTATTCAGCAGGGATAGGTTCTAGCAAACTTGATAATTAAGGAAAAGTTGTTAGCCTTGTGTATAGAGCGCTAAAACCTTATAATTACATTTTGTATTAAGCTGGCATATTAGCAGACTCTGAAATATGAGCAGCTTTGATACAGTATGAAGAAGGAAGAAGGTTTACAATGGAACAGATAAAAAAAGCGCCTATTTTAGCTTCTTTTTTAATTGCCGGATTTGTCGGGCTATTCAGTGAGACAGCGTTGAATATGGCATTACAGCAGTTAATTACAGATCTTGGAGTAGAGCCAACCACAATTCAATGGTTAACGACTGGCTACTTGTTAACATTAGGCGTACTAGTACCGATTTCGGGATTACTTGTGCAGAAATTCAGCACTCGCAAATTATTTATGACATCTCTGGCATTCTCCATTATTGGAACATTTATTGCAGCACTTGCGCCAACTTTTGAAATATTATTAGTTGCCCGTGTTATACAGGCTATTGGTACAGCAGTTTTATTACCAGTAATGTTTAATACAATCCTGCTAATTTTTCCGGTTGAAAAGCGTGGTTCGGCAATGGGGTTAATGGGGCTGGTTATTATGTTTGCACCAGCTATCGCACCAACTGCTTCAGGGGTCATTTTAGAATACTTAACTTGGCATTATATTTTCTGGATCACGCTTCCTCCATTAGTATTTGCATTTATTTTTGGTTATTTGTATATGCAAAACGTTGGAGAATTAACGCATCCTAAAATTGACTTTTTATCAGTCGTATTCTCTACAATCGGATTTGGTGGAATCGTGTACGGATTCAGTATTGCAGGAGAAGAAGGCTGGGGAGGCACAAGTGTAATCATCACGATTATAGCAGGTGCTATTGCTCTTGTACTATTCTCGCTTAGACAAATTAAGCTAGATAAACCGATGATTAACCTCCGTATTTTAAAATACCCAATGTTTGTAATTGGTTTACTCTCCGTATTTATCGCATTTATGTGTATTTTATCTACAATGATTCTCCTACCGTTGTATTTACAATCAACACTTTTATTAGCCACTTTTACGGCAGGTCTGTTATTGCTGCCTGGCGGATTAATAAATGGTATTTTCGCTCCGATTGTTGGACGTCTATTTGATAAGTTCGGCGCACGCGTTCTTGTAATACCAGGTTTTTTAATTATTATTGTAACGTATATTTTCTTTATCCAAATTGATGATACAACATCAAAGCTGCAAATAATTATACTTCATAGTATATTAATGATTGGCGTATCTCTTGTGATGGCACCTGCTCAGACGAATGGTCTAAACGAACTTCCTCGAGAGCTATATCCTGATGGTACAGCGTTAATGAATACGCTTCAGCAAATTTCGGGCGCTATAGGGACAGCTGTCGCGATTACAATCATGTCATCTGCACAGGAAAATTATATGATTGAAAACCCTGCGGCCAATGTACTAGATGGCTTTATCCATGGTGTGCAATCCTCGTTTACATTCGGGTTGATTATGGCAATTATCGGTCTCGTATTAGCACTGTTTATTAAAGGTAAAAAGAAGTTAGCATAAAGTTTTTATCTATGAATAAAACGACTGACCATTTATAAACAAGTTTGATTTAAAATCCTGCATGGATTATTATGCAGGATTTTTTTATTCTGCATGTTGTATAGAAAAGTAAATACATATTTATTTATAATGCAATTGGTATTGTAAAAAATTACAATTAAATTAGCGAGTTCAAGAAAGGCTTTATCATTAGTAGAACTTATTACTTTTTTTGAAAGGGGTATGTAGATGAGACAAATAATTGCTCTTGGCGGTGGCGGATTTTCAATGGAACCAGATAATCCATTATTAGATTTATATATATTAAAACAAGCAGATAAAGCTAAGCCGCGAATTTGCTTTATCTCTACTGCAAGTGGAGATTCCGATAATTATATATCAAGGTATTATAACTTTTTTAATCAACAAGATTGTAAACCTTCCCATTTGTCCTTATTTGAACCTCCAACAAGGGATCTCGAAGGCTTTATTTTAGAGAACGATATTATATATGTCGGTGGAGGAAATACTAAAAACCTTTTAGCATTGTGGAAGGAATGGAATGTAGACGATATATTAAAAAAAGCGTGGAATCAGGGCATTGTTTTAGCAGGGCTAAGTGCAGGTTCGATTTGCTGGTTTGAAGAAGGAGTTACTGATTCATATGGGGATGGGCTTGAACCAATAAAATGTTTGGGTTTTTTAAAGGGGAGCAATTGTCCGCATTACGATGGAGAAATTGAGAGAAGACCTGCATATCACAAACTTATTGAAGCAGGAAAAATACAACCAGGGGTTGCCGCAGATGATGGGGTTGCTATTCATTATAAGGAACAAGAAATTAGTAAAATAGTCAGTTCAAGACTTAACGCCAAGGCTTATCGTGTTTCTTACGAAAAGAAGGTTATAGAGACAGAGCTGCAAACGGAATTTTTAGGACCCTACCGAACTAATGGGTAATTTAGTTGAACAATCGGATGCGGTTATGGAGCAGCACGATTAGGAAATGCCTAACCTTTTTAAAAGTCTCATACCTAACAAAGACGAATAACTCCATTTTGATCAATCTTTTTTCAAAATGGAATTTTTGTTTTGCTATTAAGTAAGGATTGAACAGTATTTTTTATTAAACATTATTCAAAACAATAAAAGAAAAGAATGTACCTGACTGATAGAGGAGACGAAATCCTCCTGCTTGATGGTAGGATTTCATTGTTAATTATAGTAAAATAAAGGAGGGAGATGATAATAATGAATGCGTTTCAAATGCACTTAATTGAAAAGCAAGCCCTGAAGTTACTAAATAGTTTGTCTACCTCAAAGGATGAAAAGGTACTGGCGGCGGTGCGTGGCCTTATCGATACAACTCTAACTGAAGCAGAAGTGCCGCGTTTTATTATAGAAGATGTCCTGGCCTTGAAGGATCGCCAGCAGTTGGAGCCGTTTTTCAAGATGGTTAAGGAAAATGTACAGCCTTTCCCGGAAGTTTCTGAACAGGCGGTCAAGCGCCTATGGAAGAAAGAGAAAAAACTGAAGGCCCCCAAAGTGGCGAATCCGCATGTAACGTTTGTTGCGTGGGATGATACATCTACTCGTACACGCTTTTTCGTGTATGAGCAGGAAGGCGAGCTGACAGGAGTCAAAGGCGTCTTTTCAACAGAACAAATAAAAGGTGTATGTGCGCTTTGCCGCCAGCATCAAAGTGTCTCTCTTTTCACAACGAAGGAAAAGGGAGAAGCTGAAGGAACTTATAAAAAGTACAGCCAGTATATTTGTAAAGATATCGAAAAGTGCGAGCAGGGCATCGATTCACAGGAAAAATTATTTAGCTTTATGGAAACGGTTAAACCACGGTCATAAAGCAGAGCGCGTCTCAATCATGAGGCGCGTTTTTTGTTGAGAAGGTTGGATTCGCCGGTATCGATCAAAAAATCGCCGGTATCTAGTTCAGACAGCATAAATAAAACCCCCGCGGAACAGTTAGCCGCGAGGGAAATTAATTATGCATTCACTTTTTCAACAGGTGCATATGCATAGAGAATGGCACCAAGTCGTTTGATACCTTCTTCGATCACATCAGGTGTTGAGTTTGTATAGTTAAGGCGCAATGTATTGACGTTTTCCGGGTGCGTATAGAATGGGTCGCCTGGAACGAATGCGACTTTTGCCTCCATTGCTGCATGGAATACATCAAGTGCAGAGACACCTTCCTGAAGTGTGACCCAAATAAACATACCGCCACCCGGCTTCGTATACTTCACAGTCGGAGGGAAGTATTTGGCTATTGCATTCAGCATCGCATCGGATTGTGCCCGGTATAAATTAATAATATTTTCAACATGCTCTTTGTACTCATTATTTGCAAGGTACTCATAGATAACGTATTGGGAGAAAATGTTTGTATGCAGATCTGTCGCCTGTTTTGCAGTCTCAATATGGCCAAGCAGCTCTTTGTTTTTCGTCACGATCCAGCCAAGACGCATCCCCGGTGTAACCGTTTTGGAGAAGGAGCCTAGCAGGATTGAGTTCTCAAGACGACCACCGCCAATATACGGCAATGTTTCTCCGCGGAAACGAAGCTCTCCATACGGATCATCCTCGATCAATGCCACATCATATTTCTTTACCACATCATAGATTGCTTCGCGCTTTTCAGCGGAATACGTGATACCCGTCGGATTTTGGAAATTCGGCACAGTGTAAATGAATTTTACATTCGGATTTTGCAGCTGCTGTTCAAGCTCTGCAACATTCAAGCCATCATCCTCGAGCGTTACGGAATAAAAGCTTGGCTCTGCTAATGTAAATGCCTGGATTGCTCCAAGATAACCGGGTGCCTCCATGATGATACCATCGCCTTTATTGATCAGCACCTTTCCGATTAGTTCTAATGCCTGTTGAGACCCCGTCGTAATGAATACTTCATCAGGTTGAATATCCAGTCCGTGGGTCTTTTTGTATTTCGCGGCAATGAATTCGCGCAGCGGCAGATAACCTTGTGTCGTTGAATATTGGAATAGCTTTGTTCCATGTACATCAATCGAGTTATTAATTGCCTCTCGCAGCTTCTCTGTCGGGAAAGAAATTGGGTTCGGAAGACCTCCCGCAAAGGAAATGACATCAGGCTCTCCTGTTACCTTTAAAATATTGCGGATGAATGAAGATGGCGTTTTTAAAATCTTATCAGAGTACTGCATAAAGTATCGTTCCTTTTCCTATATAAGTGTGAGGCAGGACAACTATGAAGCCAGTCCCCCATGCCGTGATTCAGTATTACTAGATAATATCAGATAATTCGAACAAATAAAACTCCTAATCCCAAAGATTCCTGAAAGAAAGTAAGACAAAGAGCTTTTTTTTACGTAAAGACGCAGATATGAAGAAGTTTCCAGAAATAATGTACATAAAAAAGAAACCTATTAATCACCAAATATCTGAAAAGTCTGACATATTTGTAAGGTATCAAATTTTGATTGTTCTGTCAATTGGTGATTTGTTTGTGTTTTGATTAAGATATGATATATTACTAGTTGTAATCAGGATAAGGCATGAAAGCCAATAAATGCTGACGAATCCTCTAATAAGGCAGGATCGTCTTTTACTTTTATTACTAAAGGGGAATTATAAGAATATGTGTGGTTTTATCGGTTATGTTAATGGCACTAATCCACTTAATCATAAAGAAACAATTGAGAATATGATGAATACAATTATCCACCGCGGTCCAGATAGCGGCGGAATTCATTCTGACGAGAAGGTAACGCTGGGCTTCCGTCGATTGAGCATCATCGACTTGACAGAAGGTGCCAACCAGCCGCTTTATAATGAAGCAGGGGATACTGTTCTAATATTCAATGGAGAAATCTACAATTTTATGACGCTTCGTTCAGAATTGGAAGCTAAAGGATACCAATTTAAAACGAATTCAGATAGTGAAGTATTATTGCACGGTTATGCAGAGTACGGCTTTGAGCTTGTTCACAAGCTTCGTGGTATGTTTGCTTTCTGTATTTGGGACAAAAAAAATGATCTGCAATTTATTGCACGTGACGGTTTTGGGATTAAACCGCTTTACTATACAGAAAATACAACAGACGGCACAATCATCTTCGGTTCGGAGATTAAATCGTTCCTTCCGCATCCATCCTTTATTAAAGAACTAAATAAAGATGCACTTCGTCCTTATTTAACATTCCAATATTCTGCAATGGATGAGACTTTCTTCAAAGGGGTATACAAGCTTCCAGCAGGACATTTTATGGTGATTAAAAACCAAAAAATAGAAAAAACAGAAAGATATTGGGACAAAAAGTTCAGTGCGTCCAAAGGATCAATAGAAGAAACAATTGCGAACATCCGCGAAACAGTGGCCGAATCTGTAAAAGCCCACCAAATTTCAGATGTTAAGGTTGGTTCCTTCCTATCCGGTGGAATTGATTCAAGCTATATCGCGGCATTATTAAAGCCGGATAAAAGCTTCTCAGTTGGTTTCTCGGACTACGAGGCGATGTTCAACGAAACAAATCACGCCAAAGATTTATCAGATATCCTTGGGATTCAAAATGAACGCAAATATGTATCGGCGGAAGAGTGCTTTGACGCACTGCCAACAATTCAGTGGCATATGGATGAGCCGCAGTCTAATCCCTCTTCTGTACCATTATATTTCCTTTCAGAGCTAGCAAGAAAGGATGTAACAGTTGTTCTTTCAGGTGAAGGAGCAGATGAAATTTTCGGCGGTTATGAATGGTACAAGCCGTCAGCGAAAATGCAAAAATATGAGAGCATTCCATTAGGTCTGCGTAAAGCGATTGCCGGGCTTGCGGGTGCATTGCCGAAAAATGCCTATACAAACTTCCTGAAAAAAGGCGGGCAAACAGTCGAGGAACGCTTTATTGGTGAAGCGGTCGTTTGGGATGAAAAAGATGCATATAATGTGCTGAAGCCTGAATACCGAAAAGGGCCTTCCGTGCATGATATTACAAAACGCATTTACGCTGAAGTACCTGGTGAAGACGATGTAACGAAAATGCAATATCTTGACCTTAACTTATGGCTGCCGGGCGATATTTTACTAAAGGCTGATAAAATGAGTATGGCGCATTCGATCGAGCTTCGTGTTCCATTCCTGGATAAAGAAGTAATGGAAATGGCGAAAAAAATTCCGACGGAGCACCGTGTGAATGAAGCAGATACAAAATATGCTCTTCGTCAAGCAGCACTTGAGGAGCTGCCAGAAGAGTGGGCGAAGCGTAAAAAGCTTGGTTTCCCTGTACCGATTCGTCACTGGCTGCGTGAAGAACGTTATTATAATCTTGTAAAAGAGGCGTTTACAGCGGACTATGCGGGGGAATTCTTTAATAAAGAACAACTTGTCTCTTACCTGGATGCCCACTACAAAGGTGAGCATAACTATGCACGTTATATTTGGACAGTATACGTGTTCCTAGTATGGTATAAATGCTTCTTCATTGAAGATACTAATTGGACTAAATTGAAGGGAACGAGACAAAATGCGATGGCGTCTCATTCTGATTTGTAGTTTCAGTCTTTTGTTATTAGCTTGTCAGGAAGATCATACCCAAGGAAAGACCAGTGGGGCAGAACTTGTCGTCATGCCGGTAGAGTATTACAGCGGCGCGGCGATTAATAATGTCATGATAGAAGTATATGATGAGGCCGGTGAGCGTATCGGGGCCGAATTAAGCTATGAGGGAGAAGCGGTTTTTTCGGAGGTGCAATCCGATAAAACATACTTCATACGAGTCGGTCCGGAAGAACATATAGAGGATGAGGCATGGGGCACTGAAAAAACCATTGTCTTTGATGCCTCCAATCCTTATGTTGTCATTGAAACAAATGCAGTGGACCATGAGCAGGCATTAGCTGTCCCGGTGCATATGCAAAAGCCCGAACTTCCGCATGGCTGTGAAATTACAGCGTTAACGTCTGTATTAGCCTATTATGGTGCCGAAGCTGACAAGATGACAATGGCAGACAGCTATTTGCCAAAGCAAGCATTCAAGCAGGAAGGTGACCGGAAAATTGGTCCCGACCCAAATGAATACTATGCCGGCGAGCCTAGCAGCCCACAAGGTACCTATTCATTTGCAGGCCCCATTGTACAGGCAGCAAGTGACTATATTGCCGAGCATGACATGGATCTTGCCGCAGAAAATAAAAGCGGCAGCTCTATTGAAGAAATCGAACAATATGTAGAGCTCGGTATTCCAGTCATCAGCTGGGTGACGCTTGATTTATCAGAGCCGCGCAAAAGAGGCGGCTGGTACATTGCTGGTACAGATACATTCCATGAAATGTATACTAACCTTCATGCGGTCGTTATTGTAGATATAACAGATGAGAGCGTTGAAGTGATGGACCCGTTAAAGGGTATCGTGCAATTGAATAAGGAACAGTTTTTCGCCAGCTATAAAGCGTTAGGCGAACAGGCTGTAGCTGTTTACTAGAAGCCGCCATATTTGGCGGCTTCAGCCTGTTGACAAACGCTTTCATTCATCGTTGCTTGCCTCGATCGTCCGCTCATGAACTTAAGTTCTATTTGCGTCTTCGCTCGTCGGCGCGCCTTGTCTGGCAAGCGTTTTCAAGACAGACTGGGTAAACCTTTATTTTAAAAACCTATCTGAAAAAACGTGAAGACAAAGTCGAAAAACGACTTTGTCTTCACTCTGAAGCCGCCATATTTGGCGGCTTTTTTTATGTGGAATATTTTATGTTATAATTTTTTTGTAACGGACAAGGAGGGAAAGGTATGTTATTGCCACAGCAAATTACAGCTGCATTTGAAAAATTGAATGAAGAAGAAGCAAAAGCCCTGTTGGTAGAAATTTTTACTGCCCGTAATTACGGTAATCAGGAAATGATCATGACAATTAATGAAATAGTCGAACGGCTTGATATAGAGAAGCAGTAAGCGCCTCTTTATGAAGCGCTTTCGTCAGGCTCTTTCTGATTTTTTACCATTTGTTTTACATAGGCATAGATTGTAGGTAGAAGGACCACGGCTGAAATGAGTAATAAGGTGAACATGAGGTTATCTGCAACCCAAGGAATGTTTCCAAGGGCATAACCAGAGAAAAGCCATACACATGTCCACAAGAGAGCTCCAAACATATTGTAGCGTACAAATTTTTTATACGGATATTGGGTGAACCCCGATATAAAGGGAGTCATTGTCCGCATAAGCGGCACAAATCGGCTGAATGTCAAAGCGACTCTGTCATAGTCTTGTATAAAGGTCTTTGCTCTTGTCAAAATATCCGAAGGGATAAAACGGAACAATATTGACTTTTCTTCAGGGATATTACCAAGCAGTTTCCCAATCAAATAATTGTTGCTGTCTGCTAAGGTAGTAGCGATGAAGTAAAGGATGAAAAGTGTAACGATATCTAGTTTATCAAGTGCAGCTAAAGTTCCGCTGGCAAAAACGAGTGAATCACCAGGTAAAAAGGTGAGGACGACAAAGGCAGTCTTTGTAAAGACCACGGCAAATAGTAGAAAATAAATAGCAATGCCGAATTTCTTAATGTAAGAATACAATTCTGTATCAACCATTCTTAAAAATTCAAAAATTTCCGCAATTGACATGGGATACCCTCATCATAATATATTTCTTTTCCTCATTATAAGTTGGGAAGGAAATGAATTACAAATAAAAGTAATCAGTGAATGCAAGAAAGGGGAGAAAGATATGGCTGCGAGGAGACCAAAGTTAACTATTGAAAAAACGTTGCTAGAAAAGTTTGCGAATATACTGGGTACTGCTGGTATATTGATAATGGTATTGCTGGTTGCCCTTAATTGGGGCAGTCTGCCTGACATAGTACCCACCCATTTTAACGGGGCAGGCGAGGCAGACGGTTGGGGCTCTAAATTTACACTGCTCATTTTACCCGGCATCGCTATCCTTTCACATATTCTTTTAGAAATTGTAGAGAGGAAACCGCATACACATAATTATCCAGCACGTCTTACAGAAGAAAACGCTGTGCTATTTTATACAGAAAGTGTAAGAATAATCAATTTGACGAAAAACATTATTGCCATGATGTTTGCCTTTATTACTTACCATATGATGAGGGGCGCCATGAATGGTGCTGAACAGCTGAATATGGTAGGGTTAGCTATATTCATGATTCTTTTATTCGCCGTGATCATTATCGGCATGGTACGTATGGCAAGAATCAAATAGCCCGGGGGACACAGTACAAACAGAGTACTGTGTTTTTTTAGAGAAAGAAAGATGAAATGATACATGTCCATTACGAAAACTTATTGTATGATGGGAAGTGGAATCAAGCAATAAGGGAGAGAGAGTAATGAAAGCATATTTAGCAAATGGTCTATTTTCTATTGGCGACCGTTATGTAAATGAACAGATTGCCAAAGCATTGCGTGAGGCTATTGATGGTATTGCCCTATACGTGCCACAGGAAAATGACGCCATAAACGATAAATCGTCATATGCTGACAGTCTGGCAATTGCCGCGGCGGATTTGGCGCATCTACAGGCAAGTGATGTGCTGATTGCCGTAGTGGACGGAGTGGAAATCGATTCGGGAGTAGCGGCAGAAATTGGTGTCTTCTCAACATATAACCGGCCAATCATCGCTCTGTTTTCGGATGTTCGGCAGCAGGGACGTGACAATGAGAAAAAGATTCAGGCTCTTGTAGAAGACGGGTTGGAAAACCAGTTCATCTACCGTAATTTATTTGTAGTCGGCCTCATTAAGCAAAATGGGGTTATTGTAAATACAATCGAGCAATTGGTCGATGAAGTGGAGAAGTGCCTGCAAAAAATTTAAGAAATTCATACAAGAGAAAGGGTATTCCTATAAGCTTATTTATAGGGATATCCTTTTTCAATGCTATAAATAATTTTTCCAAATGATTCTAAAGTATTGCTTTTGATTGAAAATTCAGACCTTTTACCCTACAATGTATGGGAGAGTACAAAGGGGTGGTTATGTGAATATACGTAAAGGAACAAGAGAGGATGCAAATCTGCTATGGGAGCTAATGCAGGATGCTTTCTCAAAATACGAGGGAGAGGCGGTACCACCGACTGCCCTGCAGGAAACCCCTGACTTTATTCATCAGGAAATAGAGACTGGAGAACAATCATTCATTATTATGGATGGGGAGGGCACGCCAGTAGGCATGGTACGCTATCGAATAAACGACAATTATTTATCCTTTTTCCGTATGTCCATTAGGCGCAGGCATCAGGCAAAGGGGTATGCAAAGAAGTTGCTGATTGAGCTGGAGAAGGAGGCGCTCCGCAATCGGCTTTCATATATGAAATGCAGGATCCGTTCTGCTACGCTGCTTAACGTGCCTCTATACATAAATTTAGGCTACAGACAATGCGGAGAGGAACATTTGGAACGAAATGGAGTGCCTTTCACGATTGCTTTACTTGAAAAGCCGTTGCCGGTATGAATAGACAGGCTGGGGTGTGCTCTTGCATGACCTGGTCTTTCTTATTTTTTATAATGGAGAAAATGGAGGTGGTTACATGGAGAAGATTCAACAGCTGGCAGCATGGCTAAAACAATCAAAAAGGGCTGTTGTTTTGACAGGAGCGGGTATGTCGACCGAAAGCGGAGTACCGGATTTCCGTTCTAAGGACGGTTGGTGGCGCAATATTGATCCGGCAACAGTAGCGAATACACAGGCACTAGAACAGAATTATGATCTATTTCATGCCTTTTACTGTGCGCGTCTTGATGCGTTGAAGGGATGCAAGCCTCATGCAGGGCATTATACTTTAGCGGATTGGGAAAGAAGAGGTCTCATTGAGCGAGTAGCAACGCAAAATGTAGATGGTTTTCACCGGCAGGCGGGAAATGAAGCGGTAGATGAGCTTCATGGCAGTATCCATGCTGTCCGCTGCCAAAAGTGTGGGGCAGCAGCAGGAGAAGAGGATTTCTGCGAAAAGCGGCCATGCAGCCAATGTGGCGGTAAGCTGCGGCCAGGTATCGTGCTATTTGGAGAGGTACTGCCTGAAGAAGCTTGGAATCAAGCATTAGAGGCGATTCAGAAGGCTGATCTTGTCCTTGTGATCGGCACGAGCCTCCAAGTATACCCTGTTAACCAGCTCCCTCGTATGACAAGCGGCAAGCTCGTTTATATTAATCGGGAAGTAGAAGGTTTTGAACAGGACTTTGATTTGATAGTAGAAGGTTCTGCCAAAGATTTGTTACAGCAAATAGACATCATTTTGCGGGCTTAAAATAGTTGAGAAGTGCGTGAAGACTAAGGTCTTTGCGCATTTTTTATGAAAAGAATCAAAGAAATATCATTACCTGTATATGGTAAAATTAAACGATACAAGGAGGGGAACCGAATGAAAGCAAATAAAAAGGCCATAAGAAGAAATAATGGAGAAATTTATTATACTCATATTGAAACAGGTAGTAACAATATATGCTTTATGTTGTCAGGTACAGGATATACGTATGATAAACCGCTATTCTACTATGCTACGATGACTATGCTCCATCACAATGTGGATGTTGTCCATATCCACTATACGTATGACCAATCCGCGCTAAAAAGGCCGCTAGAAGACATCTCAACTATCATGATGGAGGATATTCATCCGGTGATCGAAGCAGTGCTTAGAGAAGGCCGATATAAGAAAAAGATTTTTCTAGGAAAGTCACTTGGGACTATTCCGATGACACATAGTTTGATGAAGAGAGAAGAGTTTGCAGCATCTACTATGATATTACTTACTCCTTTATTGAATTCTGGCACAATGACCGATGCTGTTTTGAATAGTACACATAAGGGGCTGCTCGTCATCGGAGATAAGGATATTCATTATAATAAAGAGCAAGTAGAACGCTTGAGTAAAACGAATCTACAGATAGAAGTCATACACGGAGCCAATCATTCCCTAGATATTGAAAGGAATGATACAGCAGGTTCTCTTTTGGTATTATCAAGAATAATGGAAAAGCTGGAGAAGATTGTTAAGGAAATGGCTGAATGAAGAACTGACATGTTGCGGAGAGACAAAAAATTCTATATAAAAAGCGCTGCTGGAATGCTCTAGCAGCGCCTTCTATTATTTATCTTTTAAATGCAATTTGCGTTCCAGCAGCTTTTGACGGTATTTATAAACACCATAGACCACTGCTAGAATGACAACAATGATGACGAATGGCTGCAGGTAATCTTTGAAAAGAGCTCCTGCCTGTTCCCAGTTCTCACCAAGTTTAACACCAAGATATACATAAAGTGCCGTAATTGGCAGCATCGCAGCAAATGTATACATAGAAAATTTCCAAACTGACATCTTCATCATCCCGCAAGGAATAGAGATGGCTGTGCGTACCACAGGCATGAAGCGTGCAAAGAATGCGACACCTGCTCCGTATTTAGCAAAGAATACGTCTGCTGCATTCAGCTGCTTTTCATTTACTAAAAAGTACTTACCGTATTTAACTGCAAGGGGTCGTCCACCATAGCGTCCAAGTGCGTACAGTGTAAGCGGACCAATTGTTCCACCGATTGTCCCGGCAAGCACCATAAGATAATAATTGTAATCTCCTTGGGAAATCCAGTAGCCGGCAAGCGGCAGTACTACTTCAGCAGGAATAAATTCAAAACAGAGGGCAAGGAGAACACCGAAATAGCCCAATCCTTTAAAAAACTCAATCATCGGCATAATGATTGCATCCAACAAATTAAATCAACTCCAAAACAGTATATTCATAATATCGACGCGTTTCTGTCCTAAAGGTTCATCATACCACGTCTTTTTTTGCTTGAATAGCCTTGTAACGGTTCTCCAGCCGTTCAAAACGTTCTCTATCAAAATCCTTCTGTCCCCGAAGGAATTTTTCCTTCAAATTAAAATAACAGATTTCAAAATATTCATCGTCGTGATGCCTTGAAAATGGATGATTAATCATATTGGTTTGTTCGATATCAGAAAAATAACAATTCATCTTATCAATCGTGCGAATGTTGATGTTTCTTGTGCGCATTTCCTGTAAAATAAAGCTTGTATAAGCAAAAAGATGTTCTTTTGGGTATTCATAGATGTAATTGATTAAAATATGACGATCCTCTTTTGCAAAGATGCTATTCAGCTCCCGCCATTGGGCCAACAGCTGGGATTTAGGGAGCAGATCAATCATTTCATGATGCCATAAGCGCATGTTTTACCTCCACCTGAAAGGAATTTTATGAATAAAAAATGGTCTTTATTGATAATTGTAATGGTTTTGATGTTTGTGATAAAGGGATTTAGTTCAACGACAATGATTGACAACAGTGCGACATGGATTTGGAACCCTTATTCCCTAAATAGCAAGGGGGATGCGTATATCACCTTTATGCAGGAACAGGGTGTCAAAAAGGTATTTGTACAAGTGGATGTTGAAGTGCCGAATGAAACGTATCGTATATTCTTTGAAAAGGCACAGGCAGCAAACATTGCGGTCTATGCGTTGGATGGCGGAAGAAACTGGGGCGAAGACAGCCGGCCCGCCGCAATATTCATGCAGTGGATCGAACAGTTCCAGCAGGAGACACCACTACTTACGGGTATACATATTGATGTAGAACCTTATTTACTCGAGAAATGGAATACAGATCGCCAGCAGGTGTTAAAGAACTATTTCGATGTGTTAGGTGCGCTGGGGCAGTTTACAACGGAGCAAAATCTATCCTTTGAGGTGGATATGCCGTTTTGGTTTGATACGATTCAATATGATAATGCGTACGGCAAAGGTCTTGTAAGTGAATGGGTAATTGACCTTGCAGACCAGGTAACGCTTATGGCTTATCGCAATCAAGCAGAAGGTGGAAATGGAATGATCGAGCTGGTAGAAACAGAATTGGCGTATGCACAGGAAAAAGGGAAGAAAGCAGCCATAGGTGTCGAAACGCTTCAATCAGATGAAGGTACCAATATAAGTTTCTATGGGATGACGAAGCATGTATTGAAACGTGAGACAGATAAAGTAATAAAGGCTTATACTCAAAATCCTGCATTTGATGGTATTGCTGTGCATTATTTAGATTCTTGGATGAATATGAAATAAAGCGTAAAGTTCTGGAAGCTAGATGTCTCTCACCGTTCACTGGAACATAAAAAAGCGTAGACAAAGTTGGTATGCCCAGCCCTGTCTGCGCTTTTTAAGCAATTGGTTGCAGGAGTTTCGCCTGTAACAACCGGTTTCTGATAATAACACCTGCCCAAGCAGCGATTGCCGCTTTGATGATACCGACTACCAAAAATGGTGTGACACCTGATACAAGAGCGCCTGTCCATGTCAAATCTGCTACAATTTTCAGCCATAAAGCTCCGAAGAATAATGTAACAATCATGCCAATCAGATTAGCAGTAAAGGCATGTGTGAATGTAGGACGTGTTTTTTCAAGGTAATAGCCGATCACAAGCGCACAAGGGATAAACCCGACGATATAGCCGCCTGTCGGTCCTGCAATGATGGATAATCCACCTGAAAATCCTTGGAATACAGGAAGACCGATTGCACCGAGCATAATATAAAGCAAGACAGAGTATGTCCCATATTTTAATCCTAAAATCGTGACGACCAAACCTATAGCAAGGGTTTGCCCTGTAATCGGCACAAGTGGAAGAGGGATGCTGACCTGTGCCAGAACAGCGATAATTGCTGCGCATAAAGCTGTTAAAACCATCGGGAAAACAGAAATTTTCATATGCCACCTCGTTACGTTAACTTGGATTATACATTAGTTAACGTAATCGTAAAATAATCAGTAAAATTTGTCAATATGCAGTCTTTCTTTAATTATGATGCTTTTTATTTTTACAGTTTCCTTCTCTATTGCTAGCGCTGTTTTGTAAGTTATGAAAAAAAATTCTAGTATCCGAATTTTCGGTAAAAATCGCCTGTTGCGAAACAGACATAGCGGTGTTAGTATAACTGTTATCTTGAAATAATACATATACTTGCTGGAAGGCAGGTTTACACAACGCGTTGAATGCTGTGGATGACACTACAGCAGGAGCATTTTCTGGAGAGAGCGCATCAAGCGTCGCCGAAGGGTTCACTATCTCAGGCAAAAGGACAGAAGGGTAATAAAGCAAGCTATTTTTTAGCTGATTGACTTACATGTTAGCGAATATTGACGAATTTATGTCATTATCATTTTTTACTTTAACATGAAAAAGTTTTTTGTTATTCTTACGTTTAATGAGACTAGTGCTATTTGCCACTAGTCTCTTTTGTTTTAGAAGAAATAAAGGGCAGAGGACGGAAATTTGTTATTTATGATACGAAAATGACATTTTATCTGATTAAGTATATAAAATTACCTGTGGATATCTTTCTTTTAAAATCCGTAAGTGAACTCGCGAAATGTGTTGTTTCAAGAGAAATTCTGTCAGGGCCGTTTGGGACAGTTAATAGGAGGGGCTTCCATCTCTTCATTATGTTCTTGACTCGGCTGCTGAGAAAATCTTGTCATTATAAAGTGACATCTTGGAGGCATCATCATGGAACTCAAGCGAGAATTGAAAAACCGCCACGTACAGCTGATTGCTATCGGCGGTACGATTGGCACAGGATTATTTTTAGGTTCGGGAAAGGCGATTGCCTTAGCTGGACCAAGTATCATTTTAGCCTATTTAATTGTCGGGACTGCACTGTTCTTTGTTATGCGCGCGCTCGGTGAATTATTGTTATCGAATACAGGCTATACGTCCTTTACCGACTTTGCGACGGAATATATTGGCCCTTGGGCAGGATATGTAACAGGCTGGACGTACTGGTTCTGCTGGATTATGACGGCGATGGCCGATATTATTGCGGTCGGCATCTATGCGCAATACTGGTTTGATGTACCACAGTGGGTACCGGCACTCGTATGTCTGCTAATTTTGCTGGCACTGAACTTGCTGACGGTGAAGTTATTCGGGGAGCTGGAATTTTGGTTCTCTATCATTAAGGTAGTGACAATTGTTGCGCTGATTGTCGTTGGAGCATTTATGATTCTGACAGGTGTCCAGACAGGAGCAGGGCAGGCAAGTGTCTCCAACCTATGGACGCACGGCGGCTTGTTCCCTAATGGGGCAGTCGGCTTCTTACTGGCATTCCAAATGGTTGTATTTGCCTTTGTGGGTGTTGAGCTTGTCGGGGTAACGGCGGCTGAGACTGCAGATCCGCAGAAGAATATTCCTTCTGCTATCAATAAAATTCCAGTTCGTATTTTATTGTTTTACGTAGGCGCGCTAATCGTCATTCTAGCGATCAATCCGTGGAATACAATGGACGCGTCAAGCAGTCCTTTTGTACAAGTATTTGCACTAGCGGGTATTCCGATAGCTGCTGGTATTATTAATTTTGTCGTGTTGACATCTGCTGCATCTGCAGGTAATTCGGGTATGTTCTCAACAAGCCGCATGCTATACAATCTTGGCGGTAACCGGCAGGCAAGCGCAAAGTTTGCCAAGCTGAATAAGCGCAGTGTCCCTCAAAATGCATTAATTGTATCAACAATTGTTGTATCGGCAGGTGCACTGTTAAGTAAATTGATGCCGGAAGATGCATTTAGTCTTGTAACAACGGTTAGTGCTATCTGCTTTATTTGGGTATGGAGCATTATTTTGATTTCACATATTATTTATAAGCGTAAAAATCGTGCTCTGCATGAGGCTTCTAAATTTAAGGCGCCCTTTACGCCATTTATCAATTACGTCTTACTAGCGTTTTTTGTATTTTTACTTGGCGTTATGCTGTATGCAGAAGCAACACGTACGGCGCTGCTCTTGACGCCGGTGTGGTTTATTCTACTGCTCATCTTATATCGAATCCGTATAAAGGCACGGATGTAGGGTGAAATTTTATAGGCGGACAGCTCATAGAACATGGGCTGTCCGCTATTTTTTTGTCTGTTAGACCATAGAAGATCTTACTTGCTCAGGAATCATGACGACTTCCGTTTTTAAATCAATAGGTCTAAACGTTTTATCGATGCACTCCTCCCAATAGGCAAGGTGCTGCTTGTCGATCCAATGAGTAGATTGCTCTACTTCGATTCCGCCTGTTCCGTGAACCGAATACCAATATAGATATTCTTCTCCATTCAATACTTCTCGAAAGATAGTTTCGACATACATCTTCTCGCCCTCTAGAGTGACTAGGACATCTTTCATATTGTCATTCAAAAATTGGAGCCATTCATCGACTTTCCCAGACTTACCGGGCTTCACTCTGTATCTCGTACATTCTATATTCATTTCATCCACATCCTTTTTTGATAATGAATTTCTTATATAAGAAAATTTATATAAACAATAAATAACATTTACTTATATAAATGTAAACAATTTTAAGTGTAGTTTACTATGAGTGATTTTTGCACAATTCGAACCTGCAGGGCTGAACTCAGTTTCCCTTCTGCTGTGAGAGAAGTGGACGAGTTAACAAATTCATGATATAATTATCTCGAATTGAAGATAATTGAGATTGAAATAAATAAGAGGTGAGCATATGGAACAGCGAAATCAGGCTTTACATGCCATTACTGTGCTGCTTCGTGCGTCCCGATCCTTGGAAGATTTATTGAAGAAGGATGTAGCAGGATACGGACTGAATGCAACAGAGTTTGCCGTTCTGGAGCTTTTATATCATAAAGGCGAGCAGCCAATCCAAGTGATCGGCAAAAAGATTTTAGTAGCTAGCAGCAGTATTACGTACGTGATTGATAAATTGGAGCAAAAGGGTTTTGTCAAGCGTCGCGGCTGTCCGACAGACCGTCGTGTTATCTATGCGGTAATTACGGAAGAGGGAGAGGCATTGATGGAAAAAGTCTTCCCCGAGCATGAAAGAAAGATGGAAGAGCTTTTTTCCGCTATTCCAGCAGAAGACCTGAAGCAAACAATTGAGCATTTAAAGGTAATCGGTGTAGAGGCGTCGAAGCGTCAGGGCGAGTAGAAAACGACTTGCTCCATAAAGTAAATGACTATGCAGGAAAATGCTTCATTACCTTTATACCTGCTGTTCTGCCGTTAGTTATATATAGAAGTATTAAAAGGTGTCAGCTAATGCTGATGCTTTTTTTGTTTGGAAAGAAATATTTTATGAGGATAGCAAAATTATGGGCACGGCGCTTAGCAGGAGCTTCTTCCTATCTTACTCACTTGTAAAGAACTGTACGTACCATTCCTGTCTGAACTGCTAGAAAATATTTTATGCTGCTGAATATTTTGATAGGGAAAGTGTAAGTAAGCGTTGAAATAAATGAAAGCGTTTTAAAAAACACCCTTGAAACATGGCTGGATTTTAAGTATTCTGAAAATACCAACCGGTTAGTATTGAAGAAAGAAAATAAGCATTCCAGCTATCATCTACTGTTTTTTTGGTACGTTAAAGCTGTCACTATACGAAAAAAGAAGAAGTCTATCTTCTTCATCTTCGGAATGCTTCTGGACAACCTATCATATTGTATATGTGCAAGCGTGTTCTGGTTAGGCAAAGTAATTGCGCTATCAGGAGCCAAGGAAGGAGAAATGCAAAAGAGTGTCTTCCAAAGGAAAAGGCCGTTAGTTGTTCAGTATTTGGTGTATGACGAAAAGCAGTAGAAGAAAGTGTGTATGCATTTCCTACTAACAGGGGGGAGAAACTATGAAAGTCAAAAAAGTTTGGTATAAGCAATACCCTAGCTCCATTTCACCGGATATGGAATTTCCCATTAAAACAATGCCGGAAATTTTAAAGGAAACGGTGGAAAAAATCCCGGATCATATCGCCATCAAGTTCTACTCAAAAGAAATCCGTTATAAGGAGCTGTGGTCTTTCAGCTCTATGTTTGCTGCTTCGCTTCAACAGACTGGCATTGAAAAGGGGGACAGGGTCGCCATTATGCTGCCAAACTGTCCGCAATATATCATTTCCTACTACGGCATTTTAAAGGCGGGTGCCGTTGTTACACAGGTAAACCCCATGTATCTCGAGAAGGAACTGCTCTACATTTTGAATGATTCTGGGGCGAAAACAATCGTTGTGTATGAGCCGCTCTATCCGCGTATCAAGGCAATTGCAGACAAAACGTTACTAGAGAAAATTATCGTTGTCAGCTTTGAGCCTGAAAAGTCCACATTGCAGGGTGAGGATGAATTGTTTGAACAGTTCATTGGAAACGGCATCGGCAGAGCCATACTTCCTGTAGAAATCGATCCGCTGGAGGATGTAGCAGTACTGCAATATACGGGCGGTACAACTGGTGTGTCAAAAGGCGCAATGCTGACACATCGGAATATTGCTGTGAATGCGCAGCAGTCCCATAAATTCTTTGAAGAAGAACATCCTTTTGGAGAGGACAGATGCCTGACCGTCATTCCATTATTCCATGTATTTGGTATGACCTCTTGTATGAATCTCTCTATCCTGAATGGAGCAGCAATTATCCTGCTTCCCAAATTTGAACTAGAAGAGGTCTTACAGACGATTAAACAAGAGCAGCCGACGACATTCCCGGGAGTGCCGACGATGTATATTGCACTTGTCAATCATCCACGCGCGCAGGAATACGGTATAGATAGTATCAGAACATGTAATAGCGGAAGTGCTCCGATACCGGTACAAACACTGCATGAATTTGAAAAAAGGACAGGTGCAAAGATTCTGGAAGGTTTTGGTTTGTCCGAGGCTGCTCCAGTCACTCATTGCAACCCTCCTTTTGGCGAGCGGAAGCCAGGCAGTGTTGGAATCGGTATGCCAGGTACGGACTATAAAATTGTCGACCTATCTACTGGGGAGAAAGAAGTGCCAGCGGGTAAGCTTGGCGAGCTGATTATACGGGGCCCCCAGATCATGAAAGGTTACTGGAATATGCCGGAGGAAACAGGAAACACAATCCGTAACGGCTGGCTGTACACAGGGGATATTGCAAAGATGGATGAGGACGGCTACCTCTATATTGTGGACCGGAAGAAGGACATGATTATCGCCAGCGGCTACAATGTGTACCCGCGCGATATTGAAGAATTACTGTATGAGCATCCGGCTGTTCAAGAAGCTGTGGTTATTGGCGTCCCAGATGAGTATCGGGGAGAGACCATTAAGGCACTGATTGTAAAGAAGGCGGACCACACGGTAACCGAGCAGGAGGTCATTGATTGGGCACGTGAGCGTATTGCTGCATACAAGGTGCCTGAATATATAGAATTCCGCTCTGAATTACCTAAAACAATCGTAGGTAAAATTTTACGTAGAGCGCTGCGGGAGGAAAGTATAAGTGACCAGAAAGGGTCATAACAGCATGAGGGAAATGATTGCCAGTCATAGTATAAAGCTATTTGAGCAAAAGGGTTTCAGTGAAACATCCATCCAGGATATTGCCAATTCCATCGGCATAACAAAGGGCACGTTTTACTATTATTATGCGAGCAAGGAAAATCTTCTGATGGAGATTCATCTTCACTATATTTGTGACTTACTAGAAAAACAGCGGGCTATTTTACAGACGATAAAGGGCTTTAGTAAGCAGCTCAGTGAAATCGTTGCTCTTATCGTCTATGATATGAAATTCCGCAAAGCTCAGGGACAGATCTATCTGCGGGAAATGCGCAATTTGACGAATGAACATGCGGAAACAATTAAGGAAAAGCGGGAAGAGTTCCGGTTGAATGTCGCAAAGGTTATCGCCGATGGTATACAAGCAGGTGAATTCCAGTCACATCTAAGCCCTGGCATTACGAGCTTTGCCATTCTCGGTGTTACGAACTGGAGCTATCAGTGGTTTAATCCTGCAGGGGAATTATCAGTTGAAGAACTAGCAGATCGATATATAGATATTATTCTACATGGTGTTGCCGCTAAAAAGCAGCACATAAAAGGCGAGCATCTATAAGGCGCTAAATAAAGGAGGAAACAGCATGGAAACAATGCATTCAGTAAAAACAATGAAGGGAATTCAATTCACAGAGTATGGCGGGCCGGAAGTCTTACGATTAATTGAAATGGATGTGCCAGCAATCGGCGAACGTGAGGTACTTGTGGAAATCAAGGCAATTGGTGTTAACTATGCCGATACGGCAAGGAGGGAAGGGAAATATGTCGTCCCAACAAAGCTGCCGTTTATTCCAGGTTCTGAAATTGCAGGAATTGTCGTCGCTGTAGGAAAAGAAGTAACAAGGTTCTCTCCGGGAATGCGTGTTGTCTCCATGATTGAATCGGGGGCTTATGCAGAGTACGCAAGTGTGCATGAAATGGCTTTGTCGGAAGTGCCGGACGGCGTCGCCTTTACGGATGCTGTAGCTCTACCGCTGCAAGGACAGACTGCTTATCACATTTTGACAACAATGGGACGATTGGAAAAAGGAGAAACTGTTCTTGTGCATGCTGCTGCAGGAGGGGTTGGGGCGTTATCTGTTCAGCTTGCCAAACTGTTTGGAGCCGGGAAAATCATAGCCACTGCAAGCTCGGAGGAAAAATTGCAGCATGCGAAAGAATTAGGCGCAGATGAATTAGTCAATTACACAGAAGAAGGCTGGGAGCAGCAAATCCGTGAGCTGACAGGCGGGAAAGGTGTCGATGTGGCACTTGAAATGGTCGGGGGAGATGTCTTCCAAAAAACATTGAAATGCCTTGCTCCGTTCGGCCGTCTTGTCGTCTTCGGGGCGGCAAGCGGTGAAGATTCACCAATGTTAGCAAGCCAGTTAATGCGAAGAAATCATTCAGTTATCGGTTTCTTCCTGCCTCAGATTATGGCCAAGCAGGAGCTTTACCAGCGCAGCATGAAAGAGCTGCTGCACTATGTAGAAAACGGAAAACTCACGCTAACGATTGGCGGAGTCTACGGGTTGGAAGAGGCGGCTGATGTCCATCGTTTATTGCAAGGCAGAAAGACAATGGGCAAGCTTGTGCTCGTACCATAACAATTCCTAGTTAAAGGGGAAATGGATATGTCAACAGCGGTCGTACAGACCCATTATGGACAAGTAAAAGGTGAGCAAGCAGGTAACGTATCGGTATGGAAAGGCATTCCTTATGCGAAGGCCTTGCGTTTTCAACCGCCGCAAAGACCGGATGCTTGGGAAGGGGTATATGAAGCATTGCAATTTGGTGCTTCGGCAGTACAGCCTCAAAGTGAGGTCATGGGCTTTTTAGGTGCCTCCCTTAAGGATGAGGAGATGGATGAAGCATGTCATTATCTAAACATCTGGTCCCCAGCAGCAGATTCTAAAAAAAGACCGGTAATGGTTTGGATACACGGCGGTGCCTTCTTAAACGGTGCAGGCTCCACGCCTTCCTATGACGGCACGGCTTTCGCTGCTAATCATGATGTAGTAGTAGTGACAATCAACTACCGTCTTGGTGTGTTTGGTTTTCTCCACCTGGATAATGAGCAGTATGCGGGTTCTGGCAACTGCGGTATTTTAGATCAAATTGCCGCGCTGGAATGGGTGAAGGAGAATATAGAAGGATTCGGTGGTGATCCGAATAATATCACTATTTTCGGAGAATCTGCCGGAGCGATGAGTGTCGGCATTTTGCTGACACTTCCAAATGCAAAGCCGCTGTTTCAAAAAGCAATCCTGCAAAGCGGTGCTGGACGCAATGTCCTGAGCCCGGTTGTTGCAGAGCAGGTATGCAAAGGGATTTTAGCTAATCTTGAAATCGGTGCAGATGATTTATCAAAACTTGAGGAGCTGTCTGCCGCTGAGTTGCTTGAGGCTTCAAAACATGTGCCCCCTATGATGCTTGGTCCGGTTCTAGATGGCATTGTCATTCAGGAGTCCCCTGAAGTATCTGTAGCAAAGGGTGTATGTAAGGATATTACTATTCTAATTGGGACAAATAAGGATGAATACAATCTTTACTCCATTTTGGATACGTCGCTGGACCAATTGGACGATGAAGGAATTAAGCAGCGACTTGCGCATATGCTGCCTGATAAATGGCCGCATCTTGCAGCTCACCTGTCTAATCGGGCATTTAATAAAGAACTTGTTGAGCAAATCATGACATTTGATATCTTCACAGCGCCCGCCATTTATTTGGCAGAAGAGCAGGTAAAGCAGGGCGGGGATGTATGGATGTACCGATTTGATTGGGAAACGCCTATTCTAAATGGAAGTCTGAAATCCTGCCATGCCCTTGAAATTCCGTTTGTATGGAATGCTCTTGGACGGGGAGCAGAATTTTTACTGGGGAATGCACCAAATCAAGAGCTGTCCGATTATATGCATAAAGCTTGGGCGACATTTGCAAAACATGGAGACCCGAACATAGAGGAACTGCCGATATGGCCTGCCTATCAGGTGAAAAATAGGGAGACGATGTTATTTGATCAGGAATGTAGAATTGTGAACGATCCTGAGCAGGAACTTCGCCTGATTTGGGAAGCTGGTATAGTAGGAGCGCAGTAATTGTAAGTAAAATTAACAGGGGCCGTCCGAACGGGACTATTGTTCGGAAAGCGGCCTCTCAATAACAGAATGGTATGAATCTATCTAAAAGAGAAAGTTAACGAGCTTAATTAAATGACCGGTTAGTATATAAAGTTGAGAAGGAAGTGAGCCGATGGAGCAGCCTTATTTTGATTTATCTGGACGTACAGCGCTTATCACAGGTGGAGGAAGCGGCCTTGGCAAAGACATCGCCTCTGTGCTTGCTCAGCACGGAGCAAATATTGCCGTATGTTCCCGCAAAATTGAACAATGCCAACAAACGGCCGCGGAAATTGAGGCGCGCTATGCAGTAAAGGCACGGGCCTATCAGTGTGATGTCAGTTCGGAAGGGCAGGTGGACAGGACTGTCAAGGAAGTGCTGGAGGATTTTGAACGGGTCGATATTTTAGTGAATAACAGCGGAGCTACATGGGGAGAAAAAGTAGAGGATATGCCGCTGGAAGCCTGGGAGAAAGTGCTGGGTGTCAACGTGACTGGTACATTTTTAATGACAAAGGCGATCGGCAGGCAGATGATCCACAATGGCTACGGAAAAATCATTAATATTGGTTCGGTAGCAGGCTTAAGAGCAGAACCAGGCAAAGTACTAAATGCAATTGGCTATAGTACAAGCAAGGCAGCGGTTCACCATTTTACCCGCGATCTTGCCCGCAAATGGGCCGAGCATGGAATTACCGTCAATGCCATTGCCCCGGGTTTTTTCGAAACAAAAATGACAAGCCATGTTATTGAAAAGAATCGGGATTATCTTGAAAAAAGTAATCCAATGGGCAAGATTGGCGACCCTGACTCGCTGAAGGGAGCAGCCTTATTCCTGGCAAGCCGCGCTAGCGACTTTATTACAGGCCAGGTCATTGCGGTAGATGGCGGCAGCTCTTTATAAAGAGCCGATAGAGTGAAATAAGAAGGTCCACTAATGAAAATGGGGTGAATATATGCATTTACGATTAACAGAAGAACAAAAATTAGTGCAGCAAACAATCCGTAAATTTGTGAAAGAAGAATTGATGCCGCTGGAAAATGAAGTGTTGAAAAATGAACGTGAAGGCAGGCCGAGCCTTTCAAAGGAAAAGGTACAGGAGCTGCGGCAAAAGGCCAGGGACTTTGGTTTTTGGGGCATTAATACACCTGAGGAATATGGCGGCGCCAATCTTGGCCAGATGATGCTCGCCATCGTCCTGATGGAACTTTCAAAAACCTTTGTGCCGTTCTCGTTTGGCGGTTCGGCTGATAATATTCTCTATTACGGCAATGAGGAGCAGAAGAAAAAATACTTACTCCCGACCATCAATGGGGAGAAGAAATCATGTTTTGCTATGACGGAACCTAACGCGGGGTCTGATACGCGCAATATTAAAATGACGGCGGTTAAGGACGGCAATGAATGGGTGCTGAATGGGGAGAAAACGTTCATTACGGGCGGAAATGAGGCGGACTTCGTCATGGCTATTGCCGTAACGGATAAGGAGCTGCATGAAAAAACCGGCACGCAAGGTGTGACGTGCTTCATCGTAGACCGGGAAATGGGATGGAAGTCCGAATACATTGATACGATGGGAGAATGGGGGCCGGCAAGCCTTATTTTCGATCATGTCCGTGTCCCGGAGGAGAACATCTTAGGAGAGCTCCATAAAGGATATAATCTCGGCCTAGAGTGGATCGGCTTTGCACGTTGGGTTGTTGGTGCCCAAGCTGTGGGGATGGCAGAGCGGCTGCTCCAGATGGCAATCGACTATGCAAAGGAAAGAGAAACCTTTGGCCGGCCGATTGCTGACCGCCAGGCAATTCAGTGGATGATTGCTGACTCAGCTGTGGAGATTGAGGCGGCAAAATGGCTGGTACTAAATGCTACATTTACGCTCGATCAAGGAAAGGATAACCGTCATCTTGCATCGATCGCAAAATTGTATGGAGCAAATATGGGGAATCGTGTGGTGGATCGTGTACTGCAGATTCACGGAGGAATGGGCTATACGCGTGAACTGCCGATCGAACGCTGGTACCGGGAGGCAAGATTATGGCGAATTTATGATGGCACTGATGAAATCCAGCGCATGATTATTTCAAGAAATCTATTAAAAGGACATGTCAAAGTAGGACAGTTTATTTGATTGGGAGGAAAGGGAAATGGCAGCAGGCAAACGATTTGAAGGGAAAACAGCATTTGTTACAGGGGGAAGCCGCGGCATCGGAAAAGCAATTGCCGAACAGTTTGCAAAGGAAGGCGCCAACGTTGCAATTATTGATGTGAATGAGGAAACATTGAATGAAGCAGCGGCGCAATTTACAGAAGCAGGTTACTCTGTCTATACGAAAGCAGCCAGTGTAACGAACCGTGAAGAGGTCGAGCAGGCCATGAAGGAAGTATATGAAACATTCGGCTCCATTGATATTTTAGTAAACAACGCAGGCGTCATCCGGGATAATATGCTGTTTAAAATGACAGATGAAGACTGGCTGACAGTGATGGACGTCCATCTGAAAGGCGCATTCTATGCTTCCCGCGCAGCACAGAGGTATATGACTGAGCAGAAATATGGCCGCATTATTAATCTGTCCTCTACATCAGCACTTGGTAATCGCGGACAGGCAAACTATGCAACAGCTAAAGCAGGGCTGCAAGGATTTACGAAGACACTTGCAATAGAGCTTGGTAAATATGGTATTACGGTCAATGCCGTGGCACCGGGGTTCATCGAAACGGATATGACACGCGCGACAGCAGAAAGAATTGGAGTAACATTTGAGCAAATGAAAGAAGCCATGATCAGCACGATTCCAGTCGGGCGCAGCGGTAAGCCTGAAGACATTGCCAACGCTGTCCTGTTTTTCGCGGACGAGCAGTCATCCTTTGTCAGCGGTCAAGTATTATATGTGGCCGGCGGACCGAAAAACTAATAGTAGAGGAGAGCTGATGATGTTTAAAGAACTGATTGGTAAGCGTTCCATCCCTGTAAAAAATGTGATAGAAAGAGGAGCGGTAAAGAAGTTTGCAGAAGCAATCAATGATCCTGCACCGATTTATATAGACGAAGAGGCTGGAAAAGCTTCTCGATATGGCCGTAATATTGCACCGCCGACATTCCCGATTACGCTCGAGTACGGAACGATTGAGGAGTTCGTATTGCCGACAAAGGGGCTGATCCACGGAGAGCAGAAGTTTCATTATAAGCGTCCTCTTTTTGTAGGGGAGGAAGTGTACGGCGTGACAGAAATAAAAAATTACTATGAGCGGACAGGCTCTTTCGGGAAAATGGGGTTCCTTGTCATCGAACGTCAAGGAGCAGATGTAAAAGGTGAGCTGATCTATACAGAGGAGCAGATCATCATTATCAATGAGGCAGCAAGAAAGGGGATGCCGGTATGACACCCATGACAGAAATACAAGTAGGAGAGTCATTACAGCAGGTACAATTGGACCCGGTTACACGGCTGGATTTAATCAAGTATGCGGGCGCCTCAGGGGATTTCAATCCGATTCATACAATTGACGAGGACGCAACAAATGCCGGATTGCCTGGAATTATCGCACATGGTATGTGGACGATGGGGAACTTGGCCAAGCTGTTCACACCTTATTTAGAGGATGGATTTATCGAGGACTATGCTATTCGATTCCGGAATATGGTGTTCATCGATGATGTGCTGACATTACAGGCGGTTCTGAAAAATGGGGAAAAGAACAAAAAGGAATTCAAGGTAGCAGCAGTGAATCAAAAGGGCCAGGAAGTGGTGAACGGAACAGTCGTATTCCGTCTGTATGAGGTGACAACGGCCGGATAAACAGCAGACAAAAATCATCCGAAAGGGGCTGATGGAATGAAAACCATTCCAGATGTAGACGTGTATGTTCGCTTTTGTGAAACAGATGCAGGAGGGCATGTCAGCAATACGAGCTATTTCTGTTATTTAGAAGAAGCACGGACGAAATTCTTTACGGACATTCATTTCGGATTTGAGCAGGCAGATGAGGAGAACAGCTTCATTTTGGCAAGAACGGAGTGTGATTTCATTGCACAGGCCTATGCAGCACAAACGTTAACGATTAAAAGCAGGGTAGAACATATTGGAACGAAAAGCTTTACCCTTCTCCATGAAATTTACGAGAAGGAGATGGGTACCTTAATTGCCCGGGGGAGAGCCGTTGTTGTATGCTTTAACTTTCGTGAACAGAAGTCGGTCGAGATTTACCCGGAACTCCGCCAAACACTTCAGGAGTATACGGATACAGGTTCTGCGCAGGAAGTGTAATATTCGTTTGAACAGGGAGAAAAGCTTTACTGTAAGTTTTGTTTACAGTAAAGCTTTTTTTCGTATGATGCTATAATGAGAGAAAAAGGACTTGGCAATATACATAGAAAGCTTAGCGTATTGGAGGTGCATAATGGAAAACAAAGCAAGAGTCATCCTTCATATTGATATGAATAGTTTTTATGCCTCCGTTGAACAAGTGCACGACCCTTCGCTTAAAGGTAAGCCGATCGCCATCGCTGGTAACCCAAAAGAGCGACGAGGCATCATTGTTACATGCAGCTATGAGGCGAGAGCGTATGGTGTCTATACGACGATGCTGATTCCTGAGGCCAAAAAGCTATGCCCGGAACTGATCATTATCCCGCCGAACTTCGAGCGCTACCGAGCAGCGTCCCATGCGTTTTTTTCCCTGCTCAAGGAATACAGTGAAATTCTCGAACCAGTATCGATTGACGAAGGGTATCTTGATATAACAGAGCTGTCCCAAACCCGTTATGCGCTGGATGTTGTGAAGGAAATCCAAAACCGGATTTATGAGGAGTTGTCGCTGCCATGCTCAATCGGTGTTGCGCCAAATAAATTTCTTGCGAAGACAGCAAGCGATATGAAAAAACCAATGGGGATCACGGTATTAAGAAAGAGAGATGTACCGGAACTATTATGGCCGCGGGATGTTATCACAATGCACGGTATTGGCAAGAAGACAGCAGAAAAGCTGAACAGCATCGGCATTTTTACGATCGAGCAGCTGGCAAAGGCAGACAGCCATCTGCTAAAAATCTCATTTGGCATAAACGGGGAACGGATGAAGCAGAAAGCAAATGGCCATGACCAGCGCCTAGTAGATCCAGAATCCATCTATGATACGAAAAGTGTAGGCAATTCGACCACGCTCCCTTATGATGTGATGGAACTCAAGGAGATAGAAGACGTCATTTACACGCTGTCTGAAAAGGTGAGCAGCCGCCTGAAAGCAAAAGGGCTGGTCGGCACAACCATCAGTATTCAAATTAAATACAATGACTGGAAGAACCAGACGAACAGCCGGACGGTTAATAACGGGACAGATGAAACAGGTAAAATTTTTGCTATTGCTAGAGATTTAGTTATAGAGCATTGGAAGGAGAAACCGGTGCGCCTGCTCGGAGTGACAGTGGGAAATGTAATCGACAAGACGGACCGCACGGAGCAGCTGTCTATCTTTAGTTTTGAGGAGCATCTGAAAGACGAGCCGATTGTCAATGTTATGAACCAGCTTGAACGTAAATTCGGTGAAGGTATCATTCATCGTGGCATCAAGGCAAAAAGGCCGGGAAAATACCAGGCCAATACAAGCTTCAGCAAGGATTTTCTAGATGATTTTAAATAGGTTTTCTTATAACCAGTTACAGTAGCCTTCCGTTCGTAAAAACGACGGAAGGCTATTTATCATCTGCTATTTTTGAGCAGCGAATAAATGTAGGTATCATGTGAAGCACCATTTTGATACATATAGTCCCTTAACAGACCTTCTCTTTCAAATCCAAGTTTCTCTAAAAGTTGATAGGAGGCATCATTTTCTGTAAAAACGACAGCACCGATACGAGTAAGTTCCAGTACATCAAACCCATATTGAAGGATGCTTATAACTGCTTCTTGCGTGTAGCCTTTTCTCCAGTAATCGGGGTGAATTTCATACCCGATTTCTGCGCGCCTATGCTTTGCGGAGAAGGCATGGAAACCAACTGTGCCAATAAGTCCTTGGACTCCTTTTCTTTCTATTCCCCAACGTACTCCCTTGTTTTCTCGGAAGTTAGTTGCAAAAAAATCGATTAATGTTTCTGCTTCCGTTAGATCTACAAATGCTTCCTGTCCGTAGTACTTTGTTACATTCTCATTTGACAAGTATTCGAACAGATCCTCTCGATCATCGAGGGTTATTTCTCGCAGTCGAAGCCGTTCTGATTCAAGTGTAGGAAACATCCTCTCTCCTCCTTTTTTCTTCCTGTTTGAGTAGTTCGTTAAATATACCATATTATGGTTGATGGATTGAATAGAAATCTTTCCATATATATATGTTTATCTTTTTTATTGATTCTCACGTAACGTGAGGTTCTATAATAGGGATATCAAAAGAAAAAAGGAGAACAATCATGTATGCAATCGGTGCATTTTCCAAAAAGACGGGCGTCACGATCCGGACGCTCCGCTACTATGATGAAAAAAATCTGCTGAAGCCCTCATACGTGTCGGAAAGCGGGCGCAGGTATTATAAGGATGAAGATATCATCACACTGCAAAAGATTATGACGTTAAAGTTTCTCGGCTATTCCCTAGAGGAAATCGAGACATTTATTAATGAAAATGATTGGGATCTTCATGATTCGCTCCTGTACCAAAAAGAACAGCTGGAAAGAAAGAAGGAGCAGATTGAACAGTCCATCCGTACGATTGATTATGCAGTTAAGCTATCGGAGGACGGGGAAACGGTCGAGTCTGACGTCTTTATTGCGCTTATTCAAAATCTTCGACTGGAGAATGAGCAGAAGAGCTGGCTAAGGGATGTCCTGCCGGAGGATGTAGTGGAGGAGCTGTATGACTATTCCTCAAAGGAAATAGCAGAGGTCAATCGGACATTTATAAAGCTGACGAGGAAACTAAAGAAGGCATATCGGGACGGGGCGTCAGAGGAGGAGGTAATGGGGATTTTGTCCACCTTCATCGATTTGGTGCCGTCTGGGCTGATAACCCGGATCACTGAGATAATGGAGGGAAAGGATATCAAGCTTGATGCAGCACTTTTCCCTTCGCCATTTACACCAGATGAGGATGCCTGGCTTGATGGCATGATTGAACGCCTCAACATATTAGCTACAGAGGAAGAAAGGAGCAAGAAAGATGGAGAAGCCTAAATTTCAACCAGGAAAATTATTTCGCTTAATCAAGGAGGCACAACCTCCGAAGGGAAGAATAGGGTTTGCCTTTTTCATCGGTATACTAGAGACGGTCGCGGGACTGCTTGTACCGCTACTGACGATGCAAATGATTAACGGCTTTTCAGAGGGGGGAATCTCTTATAACCTTATATTTATTGCCGCGTTAGCGCTCTTTGGGCAGGCCGTCCTGTCCGGGGTCGCCTTCTATCTAATGACATCGATTGGTGAAGGAATTGTGGCATCCATCCGCAGCCGTATTTGGTCACATGTCCTGAAGCTGCGAATGCCGTATTTTGATGAACATGAATCAGGGGAGACAATGAGCCGAATCACACAGGATACAAATGTCGTGAAGGAATTGATCACCCAGCACCTTATCAGCTTTGTGACAGGTCTATTGTCTATTGTTGGTTCGGTTATCATTTTGTTTGTTATCGATTGGAAGATGACATTGCTCATGCTGATTGCAGTACCGCTAACAGTACTGACGATGCTGCCATTAGGAAGCAAGATGCATGCAGTTGCCCTGGCAAACCAGGATGAGCTGGCACGTTTTACAGGAAGCATGGGGCGTGTGCTTGGAAATATTCGAATGGTAAAGGCATATCAGGCTGAGAACATTGAGATAGAAAAAGGAGAAGGCCAGATCAAGCAGCTGTACCGCTACGGGTTGAAGGAAGCAAAAATTATGGCCATTCTTTCACCGATCATGACCTTCGTTATGATGATTGTGCTGATTTTATTGTTCGGTTACGGCGGTGCGCAAGTAGCGACAGGCGGGATTTCTGCAGGAGCGCTTGTTGCGATTATGATTTACCTCATTCAGATTATTGTGCCCTTTACACAAATGGCAACGTTTTTCACTGCCTTTCAAAAGGCGCTTGGTGCAACAGAGCGACTGCATGAGCTGCTCGCTTTACCAATTGAAAAAAGCGGGAAGCAGCCGCTTGCTTCTACAGAACAAGATATCGTGTTTGAAGATGTCCGTTTCCAATACGGTGAAAAGCCGGTGCTTCAGGATTTATCGGTCTTACTTCCAAAAGGAAGGACGACAGCGCTTGTTGGGGCAAGCGGCGGCGGTAAGACGACACTGTTCTCGCTGCTAGAACGATTTTATGATATAGCAGAAGGAACTGTTCGATTCGGCCAGCAGCCGATTGATGAAATAGACCTCACGCAGTGGCGCTCGCTATTCGGCTATGTCTCCCAGGAGAGTCCTATTATGAATGGCACAGTGCGGGACAATGTAAAATACGGAAAAGAGCATTGTACAGATGAAGAAGTAATCGAGGCGCTGAAGCAGGCAAATGCATGGTCATTTGTTGAACGCTTCCAGCAGGGGCTCGATGAACAGGTAGGAGAAGGCGGTATGAAGCTGTCAGGCGGACAAAGACAGCGCCTTGCTATAGCACGCGCCATCCTGCGAAATCCGAAAATCCTCTTACTTGATGAAGCGACATCCAATCTTGATAACGAGTCCGAGCATGCGGTTCAGGAGGCATTGACAAGGCTGATGAAGGACCGTACAACCATCCTCATCGCCCATCGTCTGTCGACAATCAAGCATGCCGACCAAATTCTTGTACTGGAAAATGGCCGGGTGACAGGCACTGGAACACATGAGGAGTTAATGACTAGCCATACGTATTATCAAAAACTGCAGCAGCTATCAGCGGGTCATCACGGGGAGAATGATTCAATCATTCAAACTCAATAAAAGCAAGCAGGTAAGAAGGCGGCACTCATTAACAATAAGTGCTGCCTTCTTTTGTATTTGGTATAGTAAATGATTTGGTATAATAAGTAAGATAGCATGAACTGATAAAAAGGAGAGCAAGTATTGAAAAGACCTTTCGTTATTTCAATTGTTCATTAGGGGACGAATGCCGAAGTCAGTGATTATAAGTGAGCACCTACTAGTGGAAGGTGGAGCAGTCCGTCTTACAGTGGTTGAGACAAATGAATAAAATCAATCGAGGTTCGGATCAGGGGATGAAAATAGGCCCTTGTGAAGCGGGAACTAGAAGTAATCGCCTTGTAGAGCAGGGCGGTGAATGGGTCAATCCTTATGAAAGCCTGATACTCTAAAGTAGAAAAACAAAACGGAACCCTTTCTCCATAGATGAAACTACATCTTGGAGGAAGAACAATTGAGCAGAAAAACAGAAAATACAGCATTTCAATGTGAAAACTGCGGCACAGCCGTAACACCTTTAAATAATGGGAGCTTTCGGAATCATTGTCCGGAATGTCTCTATTCAAAGCATCTGGATATTTTCCCAGGCGACAGGGCCAATAGCTGCCACGGGTTAATGAAGCCGGTGGAAATAGATTACTCAGCTAAAAAAGGCTATCAATTGATTCACCAATGTACAGTCTGTCATCAGATCAGCCGCAATAAAGCAGCTGTGGACTGCGTGCAGGAAGACCAGTTTATCCGATTTATGCAAACGAATTCGTAAGTCCTTTCATGCTATTATGCAGGCCTGCCGTAAACACTTGGCAAGCCTGCAATTTGTTACGCTGTGATAAACGGAATTTCCGCCCGGAAAGCTGCATAACTTTCCCGGTCAATAAGTACAAGTATTTTTTGAATGCCCGCCTGAATTATAGACTTCATTCAAGCTCATAATAGAGCTCCTCCTGCTGGGTATCATCGAACCACTTCGTTCCTTTTGCCGTCATTCCGATTTTAGAAAGGACCTTGCTTGAAGAAGGATTATTAGGATCGACGGCTGCTTTAATTTTCTTAATAGCTGGCTTGCGCTCTTTCACATCCTTTACACATGCGGAAGCTGCCTCTGTTGCATACCCCTTGCCCCAGTAGCTCGGATTAAAATGATAGATTAGCTCAATCTCATTTTCATTATTAGAAGGATTAAATCCACATACGCCGATAATACGTGAGTTTTCTTTTAGTAAAACAGTATAAGTCGAGTAGCCTTTTTCCTCATATAAACGCTGGTAGGCTTCAATGGAACGGCTGACCTGCTCTTTTGTGCTGGAGCCTCCCGAATATTTCATCACTTGCGCGTCTCCCCAAATAAGAGTTATATCCTCTGCATCTTCCGCTTGCATAGTACGAAGGATAAGGTGTTTCGTTTCAAAGGAATATGGCATAAGAGAACCTCACTTTTCTATATATTTTTATGACAACGCTATTTTTACAGCACGGTAAATACCTCGCATAACCTTTATATACGTAAAAAGAAAAAGAGAAGTTTCAAATAAATACAATTTTTAGACATTTTTTGTTTCATATATGTAAAAATATTGAATATTTTATAGAGTTTATACTAAATGATGTAAATTAACAGTATGCTGGAAACAGAGAAAAGAAAGGAGAGATACTAGTGAAGAAAAGATGGTTACCGTTTATTTTTTCAGCAGCACTTTTAGCAGTGCCGATGTCTAGCTTTGCAAATGAATCGGCGCCTGCTGTGGTTGAAACGAAACACGCACGTGTGACAGTTGAAGCATTTTTAGAGCAAGCTGTTACAGAGTTTACGTACCAGCATGGCTCAGATTATATGAGAGAGGAAATCATACAAAAATGGCTTGGTGACTACCAATTTGCGGATGAAGCAGCTCCGATTTCGCAAGGGGAAGCTGCTTTGATCCTCATCAAAGCGCTTGGTCTTCAACAAGAAGAAAAAGTGCCTGCTGATTATAAAACATCAGCTGTGAAGCTTGGATTCTTTGAAGGCATTACAAGTGTAGCGCCAATTACCGGAACAGAAATGCAGAAGCTTTTCGCAAACATTGAAAAGTACCAGCACAAAACAATCGATGATAAAGGGGTACCTGAAATCCCGGTTGAAGATTTCATGAAAAATCCAGGGGATGTTGGTTATCAATTATCACCGGATGGTAACTATATTTCCTATGCCTCCGCATGGGAAAATCGGTTGAATGTGTTTGTGAAAGCCATGGGGGACGATAGTGAGCCAACACGTGTGACAAGCACGAAAGACCGGGATATTGCAGGGTTCTTCTGGAAGGATGACAGCATCCTTTACCTGAAGGATAACGGAGGAGACGAGAACTACCATATCTATTCTTCTTCTTTTAATGGGGCGGAAGAAAAGGATCTGACACCGTATGAGGGAGTAGCAGTACTTCCTCTTGATATGCTGAAAGACGTGAAGGATGAAATTCTTGTCACGATGAATAAGGAAGACGCAACGGTTTTTGATGTATATAAGTTAAATGTGAAAACAGGGGAAACGCAACTTGTTGCGAAAAACCCTGGTTCTATCCAAAGCTGGATTTCCGACAGCAACGGTGAAATCCGCCTGGCTGTCGAATCAGACGGATATGAAGGAAATGTGTTGTATCGCGAAACAGAAAAAGACGAGTTCAAGCCGTTCATTACAATTGAAGCAGGTGATACGGTATCACCGATTGCCTTCTCGCAGGACAACCAGTTTATTTATGCATTGTCTGATAAGGGACGGGATAAAATTGAGCTGGTGAAATACGATTTACAAGGAAAAGAAGAAGTGATTGTATCGAATCCACATGTCGATATTATGGGTGCTTTGTACAGTTCTTCAAAAGACAAACTTCTGTACAGCTCGTATATTACGGATAAAGTACACTATGAGTTTTTGGACAGCGATTTTGAAGCAGTCTTTAACAAGATGAAAGACAAGCTTGGTGTTGATGAAAGTGAATTGGGCATCAATGATTACAATAAGGAAATGACAAAGTTCATTGTTAGTGTAGGAAGCGATACAGTGTACGGCAAGTACTACTATTATGATTCCGAGACTGATACGGTGACGCAGTTGGCAGAAATGAGTCCATGGTTAGACGAGGCACAGATGGCGCAAATGCATCCTATTTCTTATAAGAGTCGAGATGGCTTGACGATTCATGGCTATTTGACACTGCCGAAAAATAAAAAGGCAGAAAACCTGCCGATGGTTGTTATTCCGCATGGTGGTCCATGGGCTCGTGATGTGTGGGGCTTTAATCCAGAAGTACAGCTGTTAGCAAACCGCGGCTACGCTGTATTGCAAATGAACTTTAGATCTTCTACCGGCTATGGGAAAGAATTTGTGGATGCCGGAAACAAACAATGGGGTCTAAAAATTCAAGATGATATTACAGACGGCGTACAATGGGCAATTGATCAAGGCATTGCAGATCCTGAAAAAATCGGAATCTATGGGGCATCGTTCGGCGGCTATGCAACATTGGCAGGTATTACATTTACACCGGACCTGTATGCAGCGGCAGTTGATTATGTAGGTGTATCCAATATCTTTACGTTACTTGAAACAATTCCTCCTTACTGGGAAACAATGCTGAATATGTTCCATGTAAGAGTTGGCCATCCGGAAAAGGACAAAGAGCTGCTGAAATCTGTATCTCCGGTATTCCATGCTGATAAAATCAAAACACCTTTATTTGTGGCACAAGGTGCAAATGACCCGCGCGTTAATAAACAAGAATCAGATCAGATTGTTGAAGCACTAAAAAAACGCGGTATTGATGTAGAATATATGGTGAAAGAAAATGAAGGCCATGGCTTTATGAACGAGGAAAATAAAATTGAATTTTATAATGCCATGACGGAGTTCCTTGGTAAACACTTAAAATAAGAAGACTTGAAAAAGCGGTTAGGGAAACTTAGCCGCTTTTCACTTTTTGTAGAAAAAAATGGCGTGTACGAGCTATAATAGAACAAAGGGAGTGAGGATATGAATCAACCAAAAATGAATCCGGCTGTTTTGCGGCTGCTGGTCATTTTTCCAAATGTATTAAGTTATATTCTGTTATTTGGGGTGGTCGTCTACCTGCTGACAAACTATAGTGCACTGCAGGCAGCAGGCGCATTGACTTTTTGGATTGTAATGCCGCTTGTATTAGCACCAATGGCAATCTATACTACATATTCAATCGTAAAGCGTATAAAAGCAGGGGTGCTTTAATAGAAATTTGATTTCGTTTGGCCGCTGTTTTTAAATAAAGAAGCGTATCCGCTATAACAATAAGCGGATACGCTTTATGATGAAAATATTCATTTTTTGGTGGGAAGCTTACTTCTTCCCCTCTGAGCAATTCCTCTTTATTTTTATTGAAACTACTCGTTTCATAGAGGACTTTATATTGCCTTCCGAATTCAATTGCCTCATCGTTCACATTTTGCAGCGTTAATTGGTGATCATCAATTGAAAGAAAATATTCCCCTGATTCTTCTGCTATGTTTTCTGGCTCAATTACATATGTCTTTTCAATTTGCATCTTACTTAGACGGAAAAATCCCGTAAGCATAACACCAGCAACGACTACAATAATAGCTGCTGTTATCACTTTTAGCATTATCATTCACCCTGCTAGTAGTATTGTAAAGGACTTATCCGATAAACCGAGAGTCAACTAGAATGACCAGGCTGATAAAGTGATTTTGGTTTGTAGACTAAGCACTATTCTTCATAAAAGTATTTATAAAAGAGATGGGCAAGATAGTCTTCCGTTGCTTCCTTATATGCCGCGTGGAATGATTCTTCTTTAAAATTTCCAGAAACATTTGCCACAGCCTCCGCGTAGTGTTGGCGTTCATCCAGCCACTTTTCATGATGTACTTGAATGGAAGTAAAGTCTTTTTCACTCGTAGTATGCTGAATTTCCGTAAGCAGTTTTTTTACGGTTTGGTCCAGCAGCTCTTTTGTTTGCCTGATCTGCTCTTCATTAGTAAGCGCCTGGTCAAAGTCTATATCAATTGCTTGTTCAATTGGCAGGATAATATACGTATTATAAATACGCTGCTGTTCAGCAGAAAGTTTCGCAACATCAATTTCTGCAAGCTGGTGGGTAAATAGTTGAGAATAGGTATTCCGAATTTGTTCTAACTTTATCGCTTCCTTTTCGAAATCTTCCAATGAATCTCTGCTTTTCACAAGCCAGGTGAAATAGCCTGTTTCCTTATTAATGACCATCTGTATACGTTCTTCGTTTACATCCTGAAAGAAGTAGGCTTCATCCATCAGAATAGAGAGGTCATTCAATGAGCCTTCTTTGATAAATGTCAGTTCATAGCCCTGCCCGGCTAGAAAAGCTTCTGCCTCTGTCCGTGTCAGGGAAAGAGTTGTATTTTCCTTTGTAAAAGCATTAATAACAAAGCCCTCTTCCTGTTTTTCGAACGAGATTGTTTGCTTAATAGCAGATGAATCTTCTAAACTAGCAGGCAGTATGTGTTCAATTGTAAAGGAATCAACGGAAGTTTCGGTCACTTTTGTCTTTATGGCGTTTATAGGAAGGGCGGGGAGGACTGGTTTTTCTGTCTCTTGGAAAAGTTGTGTAAAAAGTTTTTCTGTTAGAAAAGGCAGTAAATGGGCACGCTTTTCTTCCAATGGGGCGGCTGTATCGATTTCTTCAAAGGCTTGCCAAAATTCCTTGATAACCTCTATTGCGGTCTCTTCAGCTTTAGCATCAGAAGTAGTGTTTGAATCTGCAGGTTTTTTATCTTTTATAGCTTCTCCCCCGCAAGCTGAAAGGGCTAGCAGGCAGATAAGAAGTAAACATTTTTTCATCACAAAACCTCCGCTTTCTATAGTTTGTATTTTCTCTGTATAGGTAAGAAGGCTTCACAGCTCGTCAAACAGACTAAATAACTTAGTGACACAACAGAAGGAAGGGACATTTTTTAAGTAATAGGTTTTTAAAGGCCGGAAGTAATTGTAAATCTCTTTACTTATACTATACAATTTTCCGAGGGATTTTCCAAATGACGTATTAAAAATGAAAAACTGGACTAATACAAATGATTAGTCCAGTAGAATGGGAAATATTACGATAAGTTGATGAACTGTTTAGGGAATTTCTTCGTATTACCAACCGCGTTCATACGTTGGGTTCGGTGTATTAACTTTAGCACCTAGCTCCTTCGCGGCATGATAAGGGAAGTATGGGTCACGCAGTAACTCACGACCGATGAAGATGAGATCTGCCTGCTCTTTTTGTAGAACCTCCTCTGCCTCCGTACCTGTTGTAATCAGACCCACAGCGCCAGTAGGGATACCGGCAGACCGGACTGTTTCAGAGAATGGTACCTGGTAAAGCGGTTTTACATCAATATGTGCGGGTACAACTCCGCCAGAGGAAACATCAATAAGATCTACATCTTGCGATTTCATCCAAGCTGCATACTGAATATAGTCCTCCGGTGTGTGGCCGCCTTCTGCATATTCATGGGCAGAAATGCGGACGAATAGGGGACCATCCCAAATAGCACGGATGCCGTCAATAATTTCACGCAGCATACGATATCTGTTTTCTGGGCTGCCTCCGTACTCATCTTCCCGCTTGTTTGAAAGCGGTGATAAAAATTCATTAATCAAGTAGCCGTGTGCTGCATGGATTTCAAGTACATCAAACCCTACATTGATCGCACGCTGCGCACCAGCTACAAATGCCTCCACAACTTCCTTGATCTGCTCCTTCGTCAGTTCAAGCGGCATTTCATAATTTTCATTGAATCGGATAGAGGAAGGGGCATAAATCGGACCTTCCACGGTCGCCTTACGTCCTGCATGGGCAAGCTGAATACCTGCCTTGCTGTCGTATGCATGAATTTGATCGACAATCTGCTTTAACCCTTCAAGCTGTTCATCCCGCCAAATACCTAAGTCGTTTCCTGAAATACGGCCTTCCGGCAGAACAGCTGTTGCTTCTAAAATGACAAGGCTAACCTGCCCCATTGCACGGGAAGCATAATGGACAACGTGGAATGGCTGGGCAAACCCAAATTCGTTTGCACTATACATGCACATTGGTGCCATGACAATACGGTTTTTTAGTTCGATATTGCGTAATTTGTAAGGTTCAAATAGTTTTACCATAAAGAGTACCTCCTAAATTCAATTGTACCTCGACATAATGGTGTCCGGATTCAGCTGAATTCCTTAAAAAAAATCCTTTTCGAACCGATGACATCCCGCCGGAGGCTTTTTGCTTCTATCATCTGTCATCCCTATTCCGACTGAAAAGTAATTTCAGCCCACAGTCATTTCGACATTTATAGAGGCAGAAGATTTTTGCAAAAAGAAGCTAAACACCTTTTGCCAGCTCACGGGAGCGCTGCTCTGCACTTTTAATACAGGCACTGATTGTTTCATTAAAATGGTGATCCTCCAAAGCCCGAATGCCGGCTTCTGTTGTGCCGCCGGGGCTTGTTACCTTGCGACGGAGCACATCCGGCTCTTCATCAACGGACTGAAGCATTGAGGCAGAACCTGCAAGCGTCTGTACCATTAACTGACGAACTACTTCCTTTGGCAGTCCAATTTCGGTGCCGACTTTTTCAAATGCTTCAATCAGATAATAAATATAAGCTGGCCCGCTGCCGGAAAGGGCAGTTACGGCATGTAGTTTGTCTTCTTCGACTTCGACTACAAGCCCGATGGCCGAAAGCATTTGAATGTATACCGATTTCTGCTCTAAAGATACACGCTTATTGAAAGCAATCCCGCTTGCACTCATTCCAATTGTAGCAGAAGTGTTTGGCATGACGCGCGCAATCGGTCTTGAATAGAGCCCTTTTTCGATCGTTTCAATAGGAATGCCGGCAAGAACAGATAGAACTGCTGTTTTGTCTCCAATATACGGAGCAATACTCTGCATCGCAGCCCAAGCATCCTTTGGCTTTACAGCTAAAATGAGCAGGTCTGCATCTTCTGTGTCGGGCAGTCTTTCTAAAATCTGTACCCCGTAAGTGTCTTTTAAATACGTAAGGCGTGTATAATCTGACCGGTTTGTTACGTAAATTTCGTCTGCACGTACACATCCATTTTTCACCCAGCCGCCAATGATCGCCTCAGCCATTGATCCGGCTCCAATAAATACAATTTTCTTCATGAAAAATGTGCCTCCCTTATCTATAGGCTTTGGTTATATAGGTTGATATCAGGGCGAAATGATTATTCATAGCCCTGACGACCTTCAAAAACTTTTCCATTAAAAAAAGCGCTCCCGTCCTTCTAATAAGGACGAAAACGCTTGTTTCCGCGGTACCACCTTAGTTCACATAAAGTGCAACTTTTCTCCCTATAACGCCAGGATCGCGGCCATGTTGTCATGGCAGCTCGGAAGTAGGTTCAATTTTTGAAGCGGGTGGTGTCACTCTCAGCTTATGTGACACTCTCTTTCCACCATTCAACAATTTACTTGGCTTCGTCAATGCTTTTATTTTGAATTATGTGAAAATTATATAAATGTAATGACAAAGTGTCAACCTAAAGCGTGACGAAAGACAAAAAAAGGGGTAAAATATATGAATAGCTATTCATTTTTTGAAATAATAAAGGGGATGTTGTAATGCAGCTACATAAAATAATCGTGCCGACACCGTACGCGGTGGGGGATGTGAATGCGTTTTTATTAAAGGGAGATGCATTGACGCTGTTTGATGCCGGCCCAAAGACGCAGGAAGCCTATGAAGCGCTCCAGTGGGGAATCCGCTCGGCAGGATATGAAATGAAGGACGTTGAGCAGGTCGTTCTGACGCATCATCATCCCGATCATGCAGGGTGGGTGGATGCATTTCCAAATGCTGAAATTCTAGGTCATCAGTATGTAGACCATTGGATGCGTCAGGAACCTGAATTTCTTGAGTATCGAAATCATTTTTATATAGGGGAGCTTCAAAAGCAGGGGGTACCAAAGAGTTACATCGACCGCATTGTAGAAGTGCGAGGTGAGATGGAGTTATTCGGTACAAGACCGTTGACCGGCTTCCTTGTGGAGGGGGACGAGGTACCAGGTCATCCTGGATTGTTTGTCTATGAAACACCCGGACATGCGCAAAGCCATCTTATTTTCCTGGAAGATCATACACGTGAGTGCATCGGCGGAGATTTATTGTTAGAGCGTGTCTCTTCCAATCCGCTTGTCGAACCACCCGTTGCGTTAGAGGGAGAACGGCCGCGTTCATTATTACAATATAATGCTTCTTTAAAAAAATTAAGAGATTTACATGTTTCTAAACTATATACAGGTCATGGCGGAGAAGTATTCAATGCAAGTGAGCTTGTAGAAGAACGTCTTGCCAAGCAGCATAGCCGTGCACTGAAAGTAAGCGAAATGATTACAGAACCAAAGACTGTATTAGAGGTGACAAAGCAGCTTTTTGCAAAGATTTATCAAGCACAGCTTGGGTTAACGCTCTCTGAGACACTAGGTCAACTTGATTATTTAGTAGATAAGGGGATTGCCGTCGTGTCAGAGGAAAACGGGGTAAATATTTATCAGAAAGCGTAGGAGATGGGAATGCAAATCGTAAGCGGGGAAGCATTACGTAATGACAAGGTGCTTGTTGAAAGCTTTTATGCATTAGCTGAAGATACATTTGGTCTGCAATTTAAGGCGTGGGCAGATGCGGGCTTTTGGACATCATCTTACAAGTGTTTTGCCTTCGTTGATGACGGAAAGGTCGTGGCGAATGTGTCTGGCAGTACTGTTACGCTGGTCATTGACGGAAAGAATGTAAAGGCAGTCCAAATTGGTACAGTTATGACGCATCCGTCATACCGGGGGCGCGGATTATCCAGGCAATTAATGCATACCTTGCTAGGTCACTACGATGAAGTGGATTTGTTTTATCTATTTGCCAATAGCACTGTGCTTGATTTCTATCCGAAGTTTGGCTTTGAAAAGCGAGTACAGGCAACCTATGCTATCGACGCAAACCATCTGCCGATTTTACCTATCGAGCTGCAGAAGCTATCTATGGATCATTCCGCTGACCGTGCACTCTTGTATCGCCTTGCGAAAAAGCGGGCACCGATCAGTGATGCGCTTGCTGTCATTCAAAGCGAAGATTTAGTGCTGTTCCATGCGCTTTATCAATATGCCGATGACCTGTATTACAATGAAAAGCTTGATGCTGCTTTCCTGTATCAAATTGATGGTGATGTTCTGACCATCATTGATATCATTTCACCGAAGAGGCTGGATTTAATCGAAGCAATCAGCTGCTGTATGGATGCTTCCATTAAGCAGGTACGGCTGTGCTTTACACCTGACGACCTGTCAGTTCCTGTTACGAAAGGTATAATGGAAGATGACGGAGTGCTCTTCATACGAGCCGAAACAGATATCAATTATCCGGATAAAGTGTTGTACCCTTTTACATCGATCGCATAGATGAAGGCATTTCGTTATAGATTGGGGTCAGGGACACTTTTTTATTTCTTACACGTTAAGCACAATGCTTCCTGATTTAGTTCATGCGGGTGCAAGCTTTTAGTAAATATCAGTATCAAAATAATGCACATGGCCAGCACTTACGCTTCGCCATGTGCATTTTCTTTATCACTAATCACGAAAGAGGCTTACAGTTGAACTATAAAGTAGAGATTTCCTCCACTTTATCACCTGATGGGGATTCTAGCGTAATAGTCCAGCCAAATGGGTCCTCTAATGTGCCAGTTTGAATTCCTGTCAATGTATCATAAAGGTGCTGCGTGAGAGAACCGACCTCGCCATTATTGACAAGGAGATTTTGACCTTCCCATAAAAACTCGCCAATCGGGGAAATAACAGCAGCCGTTCCAGTACCGAACGCTTCTTGCAGCTTACCTGCCTTATGTGCTTCTACAAGCTCATCAATGGAGATACGGCGCTCTTCTACTGGAATTCCTTCTTTGCGCAGAACATGTAAAATGGAATCGCGCGTTACACCTGGTAAAATACTGCCGTTTAATGCAGGCGTGACGACTAAACCATCAATGACGAAGAAAATATTCATACTTCCAACTTCCTCGATATATTGCTGCTCCTTGCCATCCAGCCACAGTGTTTGTGAGTATCCTAAAGCTGTTGCTTCCTGCTGTGCTTTTAAGGAACTTGCATAGTTCCCGCCTGTTTTTGCTTCGCCAGTACCGCCCTTTACAGCCCGTACATACTCTTTTTCTACTAAAATTTTTACCGGATTCATGCCTTCTTTGTAGTACGAACCAACAGGTGACATGATAATAATGAATTGATAATTTCTCGATGGAGCAACACCTAAATATTGCTCTGTTGCGATAATGAATGGACGAATATATAAAGAAGTCCCCGGTGCTTCAGGAACCCATTCACGATCAAGCGCGACAAGCTGCTTTAATCCTTCTAATGCAAGATCCTCATCGATTGCCGGGATGCTCATACGGGCACTTGATTTATTGAGGCGGCTGATGTTCTTCTCAGGTCTGAAAAGTACAACCTCTTTTGCAGGTGTTTTGTACGCCTTTAACCCTTCAAAGACTGTCTGACCGTAGTGGAATACCATAGATGATGGCTCGAGAGTGATTGGCTGGTACGGAATGATGCGCGGATCATGCCATCCTTGTCCTTCTGTATAATCTAAAACAAACATATGGTCTGTAAATACACGCCCAAACTCTAAGCTATCTGGATCCGGCTTTTCTTTCCGTACAAGTGTTAGCTGTTGTCTAATTTCTAACTTCGTCATAAGTCTCCCCCTCAAAAATAATGTACTAGTATAGTATACAATAAATTTACTATTCGCAATTATTTAACTTTTAAAACGATAAGATTTTAATATGGAAGAAGAGAAAGTAACACCGCCATGTCCTATATTTTACTTTACAGAAGGGAATTTCCCCCTTCTATAAATATCAGGCTGAATACTGTACAGATCTTTTGGCAGCGGGAATCCCACATCAGCACGAAGGAAGAAAACGATACAATAATTGATTGACTCTGGCTAAAAATTTTTAAAGAGAAAAGCAGTTGTAGAAAGCATAATGCGCTCACTTTAGCGCATAAATGACATATTTTAAGAGATGCATTCTAATAGTGACATACTATAAAAATAAATATGTTTTACTATATACTATTTTTCTATTGACATAAGTATAAATGATACATTATATTGTGTGTAATCGGTTACACAATCGACTTCTTTTTTATTGTTATGTGTAATCGGTTACATAAGGATGGGAGGATGGCAGATTGACAACGATAAAGGATGTAGCCAAGCACGCTGGCGTTTCTGTAGCAACCGTATCACGCTATTTAAACAAAAAAGGCTATATAAGCGAAGAAGCGAAAAAAAATATAGAAACGTCAATCAAGCAGCTGAACTACCGGCCAAATCAAGTTGCCAGGTCGTTGAGCACAAAGCGTATGCAAACAATCGGCCTCATCGTGCCTGACATCATGAACCCATTCTTTCCAGAGATCGCCCGTGCCATTGAGGATACAGCTCTTAAAGAAGGTTATACAGTTATCCTATGCAACTCCGATGAGCAGGCACATAAAGAGCGGCAATATATAGAAACACTGAAACAGAAGTATATAGCGGGCTTCATCATCGCAACGAATCAGCTTGAAAGAGAGTATTATACGGGGCTGAATGTGCCGCTTGTACTGCTTGACCGGATAACGGATGGTAAAGCTCCTTCCGTTTCTTCACATAATAAAAATGGAGCAGTACTTGGTACCGACTATTTAGTATCTTGCGGTGTAAAAGAAATTGCCTGCATCAGCGGCCCACAGAATGTTGTACCTGCATATGAGCGGACACAAGGCTTTTTAAAAGCTGTGGAAGGATTAAATATAAAAACCCATGTAGTAGAAAGTCCCTTCCATTTCAAGGAAGCGGAAAAAACAGCATTTGACTTACTATCAGCGCATCCAGGAATCGACGGGATTTTCGCCGGCAGTGATGTCATTGCTATAGGCGTCCAAAGAGCGATTCACAGGCTCGGACTTTCTGTGCCGGATGATATACAGATCGTCGGCTATGACGGCATCTCGTTAGGAGAGATGGTGACACCGAGTTTAACGACGGTCGATCAGAATATTTACCAGCTTGGCGAAACGGCAGTGAAGATGCTGCTGAAAATCATCGAAGGCAAAGAATTGGACAAGGAACACGTAATGATTGCGCCAAGCTTGATTGTACGAGATTCAACAAAGGAGAAATCAAAATGATTACAGTGATTGGCAGTATTAATATGGATATCGTCTGCCAGACGGAAGTATTCCCTAAGCAGGGGGAAACAGTGCTCGGCAATCGTTTTGAAACAGTTCCTGGAGGCAAGGGTGCCAACCAGGCGGTAGCCGCTACACGTCTCGGAGGTAAAGTGAAGATGGTAGGTGCTGTCGGTCAGGACAGCTTTGGGCCAGTATTGATTGATATTTTAAAAAATGAAAAGATGGATGTTTCATCTGTTCAGATGGCACCGACAAGCACAGGAATCGCAAATATTTTATTGTTCGAACAGGATAATCGCATCATTGTTGTGCCCGGTGCGAATAATTATGTAACACCACAGCTCGTAGATGCGAATGAACAAGTCATTAAAGAATCGAAACTCGTGGTGATGCAGCTGGAAATCCCGGTTGAAACTGTAGAACATACACTGAAACTATGCAAAAAGCATGGCGTGCCTGTTTTAATGAACCCGGCACCAGCACGTAATTTTAAAACAGAATGGATGGAAGACATCACATACTTAACACCGAATGAAACAGAATGTGAGCTCATTTTCCACGAGCAAATTGAAACTTCCTTACAAGCATATCCTAACAAGCTCATCGTAACGCTAGGAGATGAGGGAGCGATGTATCACAACGGCGAACATATTGTCAAAGTGGCTGGATTCCGTACGACTGCTATCGATACGACAGGTGCAGGGGATACGTTCAATGGTGCATTTGCTCATAAAATCTGCGAGGGAGCAGATGTAGAAGAGGCTGTTCAATTTGCTAACGTTGCTGCATCTCTTTCGGTAGAGAAATTTGGTGCACAAGGCGGTATGCCGACAATTGAGCAAGTAGAAGCACGAGTGGAGGAGTCGCGGTTATGAAGAAGCAGGGCATATTAAATCGTGAACTGGCTGGCATATTCGCTAAGCTTGGCCATACAGATCAAATTGTCATTGCTGATTGTGGTCTGCCCATTCCGGAGGGGGTACCATGTATTGATCTTTCCTACAAACTGGGGGAGCCATCGTTTTTAGCGATACTTGAGACAGTCATGGAAGACCTGGTAGTGGAAAAGGGAATTGTGGCAGAGGAAATCGGGTCGCACAATCCAGTAATTTATAAAAAACTAACAAGACATTTACCTGATATTGAAATGGTAAGTCATGAACAATTCAAAGAGCTGACAGCTAACGCTAAGGTTATCATTCGAACGGGTGAAACAACGCCGTATGCGAATGTTATCCTGCAGAGCGGTGTCATTTTTTAAAAGAGGAGGTGGACAAGCATGATTCAAATGTCTGGCATTTCAAAGGCATTCAGCGGAAATGTCGTATTAAATAATGTCGAGTTTGAACTTCATGAGGGAGAAATACATGCCCTTATGGGAGAAAACGGTGCAGGAAAATCAACGCTGATGAAAATTTTGAGCGGAATTTATGAAAAGGACGCTGGTGTGGTTAAGGTGGATGGCAAGCAGGTGGATTTCAAATCACCGAAGGACTCAGAGGAGATGGGCATCGCCGTAATCCACCAGGAGTTGAATATTCTGCCTGACTTGACGGTAGCTGAAAACCTCTTTTTAGGAAAAGAAAAAACATATGGTCTATTCGGTATTCTGCGGAAAAAGGAAATGCAGGAGGAGGCGAAAGAGCTTTTAGCCAAGCTTGGCCTTCATATCGATCCTCGAACACGTGCTGGCGATTTGTCTGTAGGAAAGCAGCAGATCATTGAAATCGCAAAGGCCATTGCCAGTAATGCCAAGTACATTATTATGGATGAACCGACAGCTGCACTGACAGACAGAGAGATCGAAACGCTGTTTGAAACGGTACGAGAGCTAAAGGCAAAGGGAATCTCCTTTGTATATATTTCTCACCGTATGGAAGAAATCTTTGCAATTTGTGACCGGATCACTATTTTACGAGACGGGACATATGTAGGGGTTCGTGAAATACCAAAGACAACATTTGATGAAATTGTAGCAATGATGGTAGGGCGACAGCTTGGAGAGCGCTTCCCATCACGAAAAGCAGCGATTGGTAAGATCAAGCTGCAGGTGAATAATTTATCGTCTAAAGGCACTTTTGAAAATGTCTCATTTGCGCTGCGTAAAGGAGAAATCCTTGGGGTCGCCGGCCTTATGGGAGCAGGCCGTACGGAAGTTGCACAAGCATTGTTCGGCTATCGTAAAACAACTGCAGGTGAAGTTTTAATTGATGATAAACCAGTCAAAATCAGTTCTCCCATTGATGCGATGAAACATAAAATTGGCTTTGTGACAGAAGACCGGAAAACTGAAGGGCTTATTTTGGACTTCTCGGTTAAAGAAAACATCATGTTAGCCAACCTGGAGAAGGGTTCAAAATCAGGTGTGATTGTACCAAAGCTAGAAAAGGATCTAGTAGCTAAATATATTGAGCAGCTCCGTATCCGGACATCTAGTGCCGATCAATCGGCAAAATCACTAAGCGGTGGTAACCAGCAAAAGGTTGTTATCGCCAAGTGGCTCGGAACAAATCCGGAAATCCTTATTCTAGATGAACCAACACGCGGAGTGGACATCGGCGCCAAAAAGGAAATTTATCAGATTATGAATAATCTGGCTGAAGCAGGAGTTTCGATCCTTATGATTTCCTCTGAATTACCAGAAGTCATCGGTATGGCTGACCGGGTAATGGTAATGCACGAAGGAAAAGTGACAGGCACACTGTCGAAAAAGGATATGACCCAAGAGAAGATTATGCATTATGCAACAGGAGGCGACAAAGTTGTCCAAACAGGAAACTAAAGAACTCATAACGAAGCTTGGGCCGCTCATTGGTTTATTTTTATTAGTGATTGTTATTACACTACTTAATCCAAGTTTCTTATCAGTAAATAACTTATTGAATGTACTTCGTCAAGTATCCATCAGCGCGTTAATTGCGTTCGGTATGACATTTGTTATCCTCACAGGAGGTATTGATTTATCAGTTGGTTCCACACTAGCACTAACAGGAGCGGCTGCGGCAAGTCTATTGGCTAGTGGAACTGACCCTATTATTGCGATGGGTGCAGCATTGATTTTAGGACTGCTTCTTGGTGCTGTAAATGGTGTCATCATTACAAAAGGGAAGGTCGCACCGTTTATCGCTACATTAGCAACGATGACGATCTACCGTGGACTGACACTTGTGTATACAGAAGGCCGTCCGGTTTCCGGTTTAGGAGACAGTGCAGCATTTCAAATGTTTGGGAAAGGGTATTTCTTTGGTATCCCAGTACCAGTTATTACGATGATCATAACGTTTGTCGTATTGTATTTTATTCTTCATAAGACAACGTTTGGACGTCGTGTCTATGCAGTTGGAGGCAATGAAGAGGCTTCTAAATTATCAGGGATCAGTCCTGACCGGGTGAAGATTGCTGTCTATGCTATTACTGGCTTACTTGCAGCAATGTCAGCTCTTATTTTAACATCACGTCTAAATTCCGCCCAGCCGACAGCAGGTGAGTCCTATGAACTTGACGCCATTGCGGCGGTAGTGCTCGGCGGGACAAGCTTAACAGGCGGAAAAGGCTGGATTTTCGGCACATTAGTCGGTGCGCTCATCATCGGTGTGTTAAACAACGGGATGAATTTAATCGGAGTTTCTTCATTCTTCCAGCAAGTTGTGAAGGGTGTCGTAATATTATTAGCGGTGTTAATTGACCGTAAAAAAACAGCATAGGAGTGTACGAAATGAAAAAGTGGACAAATCTTTTGATTGCAGTAATCGCTGCAATCGTATTAGCAGCATGTTCAATGGATTCTGGGACTTCTTCTGACAAGGAAGAGAATAATTCAGGATCAGATAAAAAATCTGATGTGAAAATCGGCTTCTCCGTTTCTACCTTAAACAACCCATTCTTTGTATCATTAAGTGATGCAGCACAAGACAAGGCAAAAGAGGCAGGCGCTTCTATTACAGTAGTAGATGCACAGGATGACGCATCAAAACAAGCATCTGATGTAGAAGATTTAATCCAGCAAGGTGTAGATTTAATCATCATTAACCCAGTGGATTCAGCATCAGTTGTAACAGCTGTTGAGTCAGCGAACAATGCAAATATCCCAGTTATTACAGTAGACCGTTCAGCTGAAGGCGGCGAAGTGGTGACACATATCGCTTCTGATAACGTAGCAGGCGGTCGTTTAGCAGGGGAGCATTTACTGACACTAGTGGATGAAGGTGCAAAAGTTGCGATGCTAGAAGGTGTTGCTGGTTCATCTGCAGCACGTGACCGCGGCCAAGGCTTTACTGAAGCAGTGGAAGGTAAATTGGATATTGTGACAAGCCAAACAGCTAACTTCAACCGTTCTGAAGGATTGACAGTTATGGAAAACATCATGCAGGCTAACTCTGACATCGTAGCTGTATTCGCACAAAACGATGAAATGGCGCTAGGTGCGTTAGAGGCAATTTCTTCATTTAATAAGGACATCATCGTTATTGGCTTTGATGCAACAGAGGATGCTGTAGCGAAAGTTGAAGCTGGCGAAATGGCAGCAACAGTAGCACAGCAGCCGGAATTAATCGGTGAAAAAGCGATAGAGGCAGCAATGGATCATTTAAATGGTGAAACATTAGAAGCTAATATTCCGGTAGATCTTGAATTAGTTAAAAAATAATCTAATAAATACCCGGCAGAAATGGTCGGGTATTTTCTTTTTATGTTAAAAGTATAGTAAACTAATTGGTATTGATGGAAAGGGTGAGGGAGATAAGTTCGAATAGCGCGGCTGTAACTGTCATCATACTAGCATTTGCTGTACTTGGCATGTTGTTTCGTTCCGGCAGGGGACTCAAGTTGCTTGTAGAGGACGAAGCCCAAAATATAAATAAAGAATCAATAGCCAAGTTTGCTGGGAATCTCATGCTTGCCCTGAGCGGTGCAGCGTCCATATGGTTATTGCATTTAGTAACTGATAATGGCTGGGCATTATATGTAGGAAGCAGCTTGTTTCTCGGTTTGACGATCTTGAGTGTGTTTTATAAACCGAAAATGGAAAATTAGAGCGGATAAAAAGAGTAGTTGAATAGAATGTCTATTATTTATTGTATTTTGTCTATTAAGAAAGTGAAAATGTCTATTAACTAATAATTTGTGTCTATTAACTAGGGGGAAATGTCTATTAAGAAAAAGAAAATGTCTATTATTTTCACGGTGCATTTATAGGTAGACAAAACAAAAAAAGCGGCATTTCTGCCGCTTTTTAATTTACATATGGAGCATACCGGATTCGAACCGGTGACCCCTTCGCTGCCAGCGAAGTATTCTCCCGCTGAACTAATGCCCCGGGTAAGACAAACAAATTATAGCATATTCTACTATACCCTGACAATATCCCTTCTAGTTCACCTGAAGTCCTCTTTCCTATAAATGAAGTAATGACACGAAGGCGTATTTGATGACACGCTATAATTAAAGTTCAAGAAAATGAATAACCCTTTTACTGTATACATATCTTCGACTAAAGGAGCGTAGGCAAGCTGAAAAAGGAAAAAGTTATTTTTATGACAGCAGTTATTTGTTTTCTAGTTGCTGTTTTTATTGTTTTTGATAATCCCTTTATCGAAGAAGCGACTTCTGACGTTCAAATAGAAAACAGGAAGAAAGTAAAAGAAGTAGAGAAGATCCAGCAGCTGCTTTTTCAAGAGAATGGACTATTTGACCAGGTCGGAAACAGATTAAAGGGGCACGGCTATACATTTCAGATGCTGCTGGCCATTTATTCTAAAGATGATATTAGGGTGAAGTATATATTGGAAAATGAGGAAGTGAGTGAACCATTACTAGAAGAGGTGAACTCTATATTCTATGAGGAGGTGGAAGAGCAAAATCTAGACGCTGCCGATTTCAGCTTGAAGGTGACTAATCAAGATGCTGGACCAGATTGGTAATGATAAAAGGGAGGGTGCCCCAAAACAGGGGCACCCTCAGCCTGTTGACAAACGCTTTCATCCAGTGTTGCTTGCCTCGCTCGCCCGCGCATGAACTTAGGTTCTATTCGCGTCCTCACTCATCTGCGCGCCTTGTCTGGCAAGCGTTTTCAAGACAGGCTGGGTAAAGCTTTATTTTAAAAATCTATCTGAAGAAACGCAAAGACAAAGTCAAAAAACGACTTTGTCTTCCCTCTGAGGGTGCCCCAAAACAGGGGGTACCTTCTTTTATTACATTGCTAATGCTGGACCGAAGAATTCGTAATGAATGCGGTCATCGGCTACACCTAAATCTTTTAATTGTCCGATGATTGCTTGCATGAATGGGGCTGGGCCACAGATATATACATCAGCACCAGTTGTCAGCATGCTTTCAATCTGTTCTTTTGTTACGTAGCCGTCTGTGTCGGAATAGACTGCTTGATAGTTGTTTGCTTGTGCCTTAATTTGTTCCGTAAATGCAGCAACTCTTTCGTTGCGTGCGCACTGGATAAACGAAGTATGGCGACCGCCCGCTGCTTGTAGCATACGGTAAAGAGGTGTTACACCGACACCTCCTGCGATGAATAGTGCATCGTTTGTGCCTTCTTGCAATGTGAATAAACCAGCAGGTGCTGAAACTTCGATTTCAGTACCGATTGCAGCATCGTTGTGAAGGTACGTAGATACTCGACCGTTTGGTGTATTGTCGTCTTCACGCTTCACAGAAATTCGGTATTCATTGTTTTCCGTTACATCTGTCACTGTATATTGGCGGTTCATCAAGTATTCTTCACCTGGAATTGAAAGGCGAATGGAAATATATTGACCAGGCGCCGCCTCTGGAAGTTTCACACCATCTACCGGCGATAAGTAGAAGCTTGTAACGATATCGCTTTCTTGTTCTTTACGTGCAATTTTAAACGGCTTAAACATACGCCAGCCGCCAGCTGCTTCTGTTTGCTGGTATAAGTCTTCTTCAACTGAAATAAAGATGTCTGCGATCACACCGTAAGCCTGTGCCCAAGCATCGATGATTTCAGGTGTTGCTGCGTTACCAAGTACTTCTTTAATAGCACCTAGTAGATGTTCGCCGACAATCGGATAGTGCTCAGGCAGAATACCAAGGCTGCGGTGTTTGTGAGCGATCAGCATAACGGCAGGTACAATCGCCTCCAGGTTGTCGATATGTACAGCTGCTGCATACACAGTGTTTGCTAAAGCGTTTGGCTGACGGCCTCTACGCTGGTTTGTGTGGTTAAAGATATTAAGTAATTCTGGGTGTGCTTCAAACATGTTTTTGTAAAATGTCTTTGTAATTTCTTGTCCATGTACCTCTAAAACCGGTACCGTTGATTTAATAATGTCGATTGTTTGTTGTTGTAACATAACGTCACGTCCTTTCACCACAAACTATACGCTCGTCAAAACTTTAAAGCAATATATAAAATACATCTTTAACAAATCAGACACAAAACATATATAAAAAATACATCTTTTAATTTCAAGCAAATTACATTCGGACTAGGGAGCTTTGATGGTATACTCGAATGAGAAAGTTGGTGGGAATGTGCGCTTGACAGTATATACAGACTATTCATTGCGTGTGCTGATGTATTTGGGCGTACGAGGTCCAGGTCATTTGGCAACGATTCAGGAAATTGCAGACACGTATCAAATTTCAAAAAACCATTTAATGAAAGTCACATATGATTTAGGGAAACATGGCTATATTGAAACAATCCGGGGCAGAGGCGGGGGAATCCGCCTGGCCATGGAGCCGGAGGATATTGTCATTGGACAAGTCGTCCGTAAAACCGAGGAAGATTTTCATATCGTGGAATGCTTCAATCCAGAAAACAATCTTTGCCGGATCTCACCGGAATGCCGGCTGAAAAATGCATTACACGAGGCATTGCAGGCATATTTAAATGTGCTCGATAGCTATACACTTGCAGATGTGCTCGTCTCGAAGGAGACATTGTTCCAGCTGTTTGGGTTTGATAAATAATCTAGACAGCTAGCGCTTTTTTATTGATTGACTATAACAAATAACAAGCATCTTCCCTATTTCACGAGGAAGATGCTTTTTTGTCGAAAAAGAAAGAGATTATCCGTTTCTCAGCATGTCGGCAAGTACCTTTATCGCGCTTTTATTAATGATTCGATAAGCATGGCCTTCCTTTTTCAAAAAACCTTTGTCACAGAATTGGGCAAACACATGAAGCAAATGCCGGTAAGAAACCCCTAAAAAGTCACATACCGTAATATGCTTTTCCTTATACAGGTCATCATCTGCTGTTTGAAGGATAAAGTCGGCAAGCCGGTTTTCAAGTGGAAAGGCAAGGCTCTGTGAATATTTCATAGCCATTAGGGTTGCCTTATCGCTTAATTGGATTGATAAATGGCGAAGGAACTTGACGTCTTCCAATAGCTTGTCCCGCCAATTATGGAATGGAATAGCAAAGCAAATGGTTTTCGTGGTTGTCTGAATTCCTTTTGAATAATAAGCTTCATGCAGCAGTTCCATTTCCCCGATATAGTCCGCCTGATTGATAAAGTTCAGCAGAGATACCTTGCCGTTCTGGTGAGTAATATAAATCTTTGCCTTACCCTCGATAACATAGAATAAATAGTCAGGCGGCTGCCCCTCCCTGATAATCCATTCTCCCCGGTCGTATTCATGCACCTGGATAGACTCCTCGATATCAAATGAAAAAAGGTGGGCAACGGGATAAGTATCTAAATAGTGCGCGCGTTTTTCCTTTTGTAAAATTTGCATGCTCCGCCTCCAAAAACTATGAGATATCTCATATTATAACGCGAAGCACTGTGATGATTAAGGGGCAGTATTGAAAAAATAATGAGGAAGTTTAAACATACATATTTTTAATTTTTATACCGAATCAACGGGCAAGATTAGCTTCTGTATTCAGTGCCTAGTCCTTTTTAAATAGCACCTCTATATAAAATAAAAGCCTGCTATTTTAAGGGGAAAGTTAGGAAAGTGAAAAGCTTATTTGATTTTTGGGGATTATAAAAAGCAATCGATCGTACCCCGATATATTAAAGTAGGTATAGAAAAGGAGATGTAAAAATGAAGATTTCACTTAACCATAACAAGGCTGTAAGCAGTCAATGGTTTGCTGTCAAAAGCAAAGAACCGGAGACGAATAATCATCATATCAATAAGAGAAAGGATAGTATTCAAATTAGCGGACAGGCGCGTCAATTGTTTAGCGGGATGAAGGCTGGTACCTCCATAATTGATAGCTTGATGAAGCAGCGTGAGCAGTTAATGGAAATGAAAAGCAATGTAAGAGAACGAGCAATGGAAGCTGGAAAAGATATGTCTTCTATTGAAGATGAATTAAAGACAATTGATCAGCAGATTGCAGAGTTAGAAGCACAAATGGCAGAAATTCAGCAGAAAGAGCGTGAAAAGGCTTTAGGTAAAAAAGCGAATGAAGAACAACAAATGACACCTAAAGCTGAAGAGGAAGCATTGCTAACACAAGCTGTTTCTTTAGATCAAGCGGAAATGATGGGCCGCGTGTCAAGCAGCCTTGAGCGGGAGAAAAGAACGCTTGAAAGCCAGATTAAACAAGATATACGCAGAGGAGTAAATACGGAGCGTAAGGAGAGTAAGGTAAGTGCAATGGAGGAGCGCCTTCAGCAGACTAGTGAACAATTAAACGAAAAACTGCAGTCTATGCAAGAACAGAAAGCGCAGGAAGATGAAGAGCCTGTAGTAGAAAAGAATACGAAAAAGGATGAAGAATAGTATCATCATGCATACATAGCCGTGAAAGGGCAGTAAAAAAATTTTTTAGCCTAGAAAGATACTTAACAGAATAGTACGAGGATAAGCTTTCCGCAGACGCTGTGGAAAGCTTTATTTTTGTGTAAATGAGGGGAAGGTAAGGTAGACGAAATAATCAGGACTATAAAGTTCTTCCCCCAAAAAAAGAATCAGCCTGTTGACAAACGTTTTCATTCAGCGTTGCTTGCCTCGCTCGCGCGCTCATGAACTTGAGTTCTATTCGCGTCTTCACTCGGCGGCGCGCCTTGTCTGGCAAACGTTTTCAAGACCGGCTGGGTAAAACTTTACCTTAAAATACTATTTGAAGAAATGTAAAGACAAAGGTAAAAAACGACTTTGTCTTCACTCTGGTTTTTCTCTCAAAAGAAGAATGATAAGATTATTTCAAAATTCTATCCTCGAATATGAGATATCTCACATTATTCTAAAAAAGTTCGTGCTATGATGCAATAGAATTGGAGGTAAGATTGATGAATATACATCGCTGGATGAGTCAGCATTTCTTTATATTTTTCCTAACGTGGGGAATTTTCCTGCCTTACTGGTCGGGCTGGCTGATTGATGAGAAAGGGCTTACCGTATCGGATGTAAGCTTTATGATGAGTGCCGGACTGGCAGCACGCGGGATTACGACCTTGTTCATCTTCCCGTATTTGCTGCGTATATGGAGCAGTAAACGATTGATTAATACATTTGGGATTGCAACATTTTTATCATTGCTATTGTATATTCCATCGCAGTCTTTTGGTGCATTATTCATCGTAACTTTATTGATCCATATGTGTTATCCGGTATTGATGCCGGCATTGGATAGCGCAGCATCTGTGCTGGTACAAAGCCGCCAGCTGAAGCATTATGGAAAAAGCCGCTCTTGGGGATCGATTGGCTTTGTTGTCGGAGGGCTGCTCCTGACACTGTTTACAGGAACATTCGGTGATGGCTTTATTTTATGGGCAATGCTGCTCGGGGTTATTGTGTTTATGCTGCTTGCGTTGTTCCAGACACCGGAAGTGCTGTCAGTGAAACCGGAAAGAACGAAAGAGTCGTCGTTTGCCATGCGTGATCTCTTTAAAATTAAGCATTTCGGCCTCGTGCTGCTCATCGTTATCTTACTGCAGGCAGCGCATGCTTCGTATTACAACTACGGTTATATCTATCTGCAGGAAATTGGCGCACCGAAATACTTGATTGGTGTCATTATCAATATCGCTGTTATTAGTGAAATCATTTTCTTTGCGAAGGCAGATACGGCATTCAGTAAGTACTCGGTCGGTACGTTACTGACAGTGGCGGCGCTCGGTTCCACGCTTCGCTGGATTATTGTCTTTGCGTTTCCGAGTGTCATTGTCTTTACCATTTCCCAAACGCTGCATGCAGCTTCCTTTGCGATGGGGCATTATGCGTTTATGAAATATTTAACGAAGAACATCCCGCCATTGCAGGTGCCAAATGCCCAAGGGATGTACTCGGCACTCGCGCTCAGCTGGAGTACGGCTGTCTTTACGATACTAGGGGGCTATCTGTATGAAATCGAGCCGCGCTACGCTTTCATCGGAATGATTATTTGCACGATTCCGTCCATGCTGCTTGCTTTGATGTATAGAAAAGTTGAAAAAATAGGCTAACTGACAAAGAGACCGGGTTCACTTAGATCGTGAATCCGGTCTTTACAAATGCAGAATCGTTATTTTATTTCACTTTATTCAGATACATATGTTAATTCCGGTAGGCCTGAAATGAGATACCGCTCATTTTTCATCAAGGGAAAGGAACAATAGCCCATCCAAGGAAGAACATGACGCCCATAAATAGAATTAGAAAGATTGCCAGGGCTATCCCCCATAAGCCTAACGTCCGGCTGGTACGCCGGAAGCAGGCCAGTATACCAAATAAAATCGTTAAGAAAATGAAAAGGGAAAATCGGTCGTTAAATGGTGTATCGTATCCCGATAAGAGAGAGATATTTAACATTGCTAAAGCGAATAACCCGACGATGACACTCAACCAGCCTGCCCACTGAAAAATCCTAATCTTTAGCGTGCCCAGTTCCATAGCTTCACCTCCCCGAGTTTCATGTAACGAATCATTGGCTTGTTCTGCAGTTTTTCCACTTCATTTTTCGGTCCTGTCACGACAACACCATATGTCATAAATCCATTCTTTTCTAGATAATCGATTCGTTCTGCGAGCTCCAGATTTTTATGTGCCGACACATCGACCGCAATTTCTTCATATGGCTGTAAATATTTCAGCATATCAAGAAACACTTCTTCGTGAGATTGAGCATCCTTAAAAGGAGACCAGTTCGTTGAATCAGGCAGTACCGGATAGCCAATTGGAGATACAACATTACCGCCAGCGCTGAGCATAGTATCTTCTACGCCTGTATAAATGGCAGCCCATGTCACATCAACACCCTCCATTGTGCTCACTACGTCCTTGACTGAATACAGATCGTTGAAGGATAGATAAGCTTCTACAACAGTTTCTTCAGGCAGGCCGGCTAGTTTAAGATCCTCTTCTGTAGTGCTGAATTCAGGAGTTTTCCGAGGATGGACGAGCCATTGGTTTGTCTCAGTAGGGTATTTAGGATACGCCTTTTCTAGACGGGAGGCTATCTCCTTGTCGACCAGCTCATCAAATGCAAATTTTAGATTGTATGTTTTAATTGGATAAAATTCGTCCCCAATTTGCTTGAATTGCTCAAACGACAAATCCATAGAAAATAGGGAAAAGTCCATATCGAATTCCAGCTCCTCCAGTGTTGTGTTTGGTTCGGTCACATACATCGTATAGCTTGTTACATCCATCAGTGTCGTTGATTTTGTACCGAATGCATAGTAAAAGAACGTCAGCATATAAATGGTTGGAACAATGAGCAAAGCGACGGTAATTGTTGAAAGAATAAGCCTCCATTTTGAGGAAGTAATTGCTTTTTTGATTTTGTGTCCGGAATCATTTTCAGGAGTAGGCGCATCCTGCTTTGCTTGTAACAGCAATTTTTCATATGAATTCATGTATTCTCCTCCTTTGTAAGTTTTTCACGCAGCTTTCGACGTCCTCTGGCTAAATGACTTTTCAATGTATTCAGTTTCAGCTGGAGAATCTCAGCAGCCTGCTCGTTTGTACAATCATTGACATCGCATAACAGGATTGCCTGCTTTTCAATTGGCTTAATTGTTTCCAAAAGGTCCAGCAGCTTTTGAAACGAATCTTTCTGTATGGTGATTTGCTCAGGTGTATGATCATCAATTTCATCAACGGTGTCTGAATGGATGAAGCGGCTTTCTTTTCTGACACTATCGATATACGTATAGTAGGCTACTTTGAATAACCAGGGCTTTATGTCACGGATGCCGCCTCCCAGCAATGCGACATGTGCTTTAGAAAACGTCTCCTGTAGAAGATCCTCTGCAAGTGCATGGTGGTGCGTCAAGGAATACAGGTAGCGGTATAGATCGTTCATATATTCTATATATATTTGTTCAAGTTCGAGCTCCATCTCTTCCCACCTTTCAACCTATCCTCGGATCTGCAAAGTCAAAAGTTGCAAAAATTACATATTTATTAAAGCTGCTCTTGTACTGTATCGGAAGGCAAAGGCTTTTTGTAGAGAAAGAATGCAAAAGCAGTTTCTGAATGAAATAGTACATACAAGCACTTAGAAGTTTCCTATAATAATAGATAGAAACAAAAGGAGGGAATGAGCGATGTTTCGATTTCAAACAACAGATATAACGGAAATTGCTGCTTCAGAAGTATTGCAGCGTGCTCTTTATAAAAGAACGCTGCTGGTCGTCCTGCTTTCACAAACGCTCGGGGGTGCGGGATTGGCAGCGGGTATTACAGTAGGGGCATTATTGGCAAAAGATATGCTGGGGCTGGAGAGTCTGACGGGGCTTCCTTCTGCACTTTTTACGCTCGGATCTGCATTGGCAGCCTATCTTGTAGGGCGGATAACGCACCAGAAAGGAAGAAGATTAGGGCTTTCATTAGGATTCTTTACAGGAGCAGTTGGAGCACTTGGGGTGGTAGCGGCAGCTGCATTAAATAATGTACCTCTTCTCTTTATAGCCTTATTTGTCTATGGTGCAGGAACAGCGACGAATCTGCAGGCTCGCTATACTGGTGCTGATCTGGCAAGCAAGCATCAGCGTGCCAAAGCCGTTAGCATTGCTATGATTGCCACGACACTCGGGGCAGTAGCAGGGCCGAATTTAGTGACGCCAATGGGACGGGTAGCGGAATTTTTCTCTCTGCCTGCACTTTCAGGGCCATTCATGCTGGCAGTCCTTGCCTATGGGGCAGCAGGACTTGTCTTTTATTTATTCTTAAAGCCTGATCCGCTTCTTGTGGCTCGGATGATAGAGGAAAGAAAAGAGAAGAAAGAAGAGGAAGTTGTTCAAACAACCGCATCTATAAGCTACCACCGTACAGGCATTGTGGTAGGTGCTTCCGTTCTTGTACTCTCTCATATTGTCATGGTAGCCATTATGACAATGACGCCTGTTCATATGCAGCATCATGGCAGTACGCTGTCTGCTGTCGGCATGGTAATTGGTCTCCATGTAGCATCGATGTACTTGCCCTCACTAGTTACAGGCTCACTTGTTGATAAAGTAGGGCGAGTGAAGATGGTAGTAGCATCAGCCTTCACATTGGCAGCCGCGGGATTGTTGGCGGCTTTTGCAACAGACGGCTCTGTCATCATGCTGACAATTGCCCTTATGCTGCTTGGTCTTGGCTGGAACTTCGGGCTCATTAGCGGTACAGCTATTATCGTTGATTCCACAACATTGCAAAATAGAGCAAAGATCCAAGGTTCCATTGATGTTGGCATTGCATTTGGCGGTTCTTTAGGCAGTATTCTTTCAAGTGTGATTGTCGCATACTCAAGCTACGCCATTTTAGGCTTCATTGGTATGTATCTTTCTTTGCTGCTGGTTCCTGTCCTCGTATGGGCTTCTCTTAAGAAGCGTAAAAGCGCACAGGTTATTTAGCTAAAGGCGAAGGGGGTATGGATAGATCGCTTCTTATAGTATGTACGTATCAAACTGTCATAATTGGCAATGCTAGTCTAAATACTAGAAAGAAAACGGTTATGGCCAACAAAACGTAAAGGGATATTTATAAAATCCCCCATTCTTTTATTCATAGACGGTGAAGCATCTGGCTTCATCGTTTTTTATTGTAGAAAAAATTTCCATAAAGCGGCGCATGAGGAAAATGTATTTCTTACATCCCGGCAGTGGAGCACGCTTTTTCTATACGTGAAATAACTGGGCGAATGTGAATGTGCTTTTTTGAGGAATAAAAATGCCTGCATGTGGCAGTCCACTGAAGGAACGTGCCACATACTGAACGGTTTGTGGAAAAAAATTACCTATATTCGCTTCGTTGGTCTGATCAGCACAGTAACAGCCAATCCAATGATACTTCCAAGGAAAATGGAAATACCGATGAATCCATACCCCATTCCTTCCCAGCCTCCGATGAACAGGCTGATTAAGAGAATCGATACACTTACTAAAAACAGCAAGGCAAACATTTTGCCGATAATCCGGTCATGTTGTCTTCTTCTCAGGAAAATACCAATTGCCACAGAAAACACCGCAATGCCTAAGCAAATATAAAGAAAGATATTGAAACCTTCCATTACATCACCTCCTTGGCTGGATAAATGAGCTGTCCCTATCCTATTCTCCCCGTTGAAAACAAATTCCTATATAGAATTTTTTATTATGAATGATTGGACAGCCCAGCCTCTCATAATGATCTTGTAGAAGATATGAAACATTTATTTGCCGTTTGGAACTAACGCGGGATGGTTATGTGAAGGAAGACAGGGAATGAACAAAGGAAGGGAATGTCTATTTTTGAAAGTTACACGTAGACAGGAAGGAGAGACAGCGATGTTATTACGAACTTTTTATGATGAGAAATTAGCACACACTTCCTATATGGTTGGCTGTGAAAAGACAAGGCAGGCAGTCATTATTGATCCGATGCGTAATATTAATCCTTATGTACAGGAAGCAGAAAAAAAGAACATGAAAATCGTCGGGGCTTTGGAGACGCATATTCATGCCGATTTTGTATCAGGCACACGGGAATTGGCACACCATCTAGGCGCAGCAATGTACCTTTCAGGTGAGGGCGGTGAAAAGTGGGCATATCACAATCTAGAGAAGTTCGAGCATAAGCTTCTAAAGAACATGGACCAGTTTGAAATCGGATCCTTGATCTTTGAAGTGCTGCACACACCGGGCCATTCACCCGAGTCCATTTCCTTTTTGCTGAAAGACAGCGGACAGGCAGATGAGCCGATCGGTATTTTTACGGGGGATTTCTTACTATTCGGAGGTATTGGGCGCCCGGATATTTTAGGAGAATCAGGCGGCGATGTAAAAGCGGAAGAAGGAGCAAAAGCTCTTTATAAATCGGTTGAACAGATGAAACAGCAGGAGGATTACCTGCAAGTATGGCCGACGCATGGTGCAGGAAGCGCTTGCGGGAAAGCTGATGGTGACGTTCCTTCTTCAACAATTGGATATGAGAAACGCTTCAATTGGGCGTTTCAGTTTGAAACGGAAGAAAATTTTGTACAGGCAATACTAGCAGAACAGCCGGAAATCCCGCCGTATTTTGCTCTTATGAAGGCTGTCAATCAAAATGGGGCGCAGCTTCTTGAGTGTCTGCCGCAGCCGGATCTGCTAACTGAAACAGCAAATCTTGAAGGACTAGTTGCAACAGAGCACCAAGTTATCGACACTCGGCATGCACAAAGCTTTTCAGAAGGACATTTGAAGGGAACAATTAACATTCCTTTTAATGAATCGTTTCCGCATTGGATGGGATGGATAATGGATTACGAAAAACCGCTTTATCTGCTTGCTGATCCATTCGACATGGAAGGCATTCTAATTACACTCCTTTCAATCGGTATTGATGAGATAGCAGGCTATCTTGACGTCCATAAGGTACTAGAAGAAACGAGCGAACTAGACTCTTATATGAACGTAACACCTGAACAAGCAAAAAACATAATGGACACCGAGGACGCAGGAGTAATTGATGTGCGTGGAAAGAATGAATATGAAGAAGGACATATCGAAGGCGCCATCAATCTGATGATAGGAACCCTGAAGGACCGGTTACAGGAAGTACCAGACAAAAAGCTGATTGTGCATTGCCAAGCAGGCCAGCGTTCTGCCATTGCCGTAAGTGTTCTGAAGGCAAATGGATTTCATAATTTAGTGAACATGGAGGGCGGTTATACAAAATGGCAGGAGGACGTCGAAGAAATTTAAAAAACCTTTTTAGAGGAGTGGCGAATATACGGCCACTCTCTTTTTTTATATAATGAATAGGAGAAAAGAGAGGTAGGTCATATACATGAAAATGAATAAAAAAACAGTTTTTGTCACTGGCGCAACGAGTGGTATTGGATTGAAAATTACTGAGTTATGTATAAAGCAAGGCTATATCGTCTATGCGACTGGAAGAAACGAATCGGCACTCAAGACATTATCGAGCATGGGCGCTCATGTCATGCAGGCGGATCTTCGTAAGCTGGAGGACGTAGAGCGAGTTGTTTCCGAACTGCCAGATATCGATGTGGCTATCCTGAATGCAGGTCTTGGCATATTTGCAAACGTATATGAATTGACGGATGACGAAGTGGATACAATGATAGATGTAAATGTCAAAGCACCTATCTATTTTACAAAGCGTCTTGCTCCAAGGTTGATTGCACGAGGCGGGGGTCATCTCATCTTTGTCAGCTCGCAGGCGGGCAAGGTAGCGACACGCAAGGCGAGCGTATATGCAGCGTCGAAGCATGCAATAACAGGATTTTTGAATGGAGTTCGTTTGGAGCTGGCAGATGATAATGTCAAGGTAACAGGTATTTTCCCAGGCCCGATCGATACGCCCTTTTTACAGAAGGCGGATGCAACGAATGCTTACCGCGAAGCGATCAAACGCTTTTTAATCGAACCGGAATACGTAGCAAAAGAAGTCGTAAAAACAATTGAACGTCCGGTACGCGAGGTGAATCTGCCTCGTGTAATGGGACTAACGGCGAAACTTTATGCACTGGCACCAGTGCTCGTCGAGAAGGTAGGAAAGGGCTTTTTCAATAAAAAATAAAACGTGCATAATATAGACTGAAAAGCGCGACAATTAGACTTTTTTAAGGAATTAAAAAAGTCTAATTTTTTATAGAAATACACTTGTGTTTATTTTTATTCCATGATACTATTCATGTATAAACTTTTAATTTGATGTATAAACATACATAAAACATAACGGAGGCAAATCAAAATGGCTAATAAAAAGGTAGTGCTCGCTTATTCAGGCGGCCTTGATACATCGGTAGCAATTCCATGGTTAAAAGAACAAGGATGGGACGTCATCGCTGTTTGTCTAGACGTTGGTGAAGGAAAAGACCTTGAGTTCATCAAAAACAAGGCACTTCAAGTAGGTGCGATTGAATCGTATATGGTAGATGCGAAGGACGAATTCGCAGAGGAATATGCATTAGTTTCCCTGCAAGGCCATACATGGTACGAACAAAAGTATCCATTAGTATCAGCTTTATCCCGTCCATTAATCTCAAAAAAATTAGTGGAAATTGCAAACGAAGTAAATGCGGATGCAGTAGCACATGGCTGTACTGGTAAAGGAAACGACCAGGTTCGTTTTGAAGTGTCAATTAAAGCATTAAATCCGGATTTAGAAGTTCTTGCGCCTGTACGTGACTGGGGCTGGAGCCGTGATGAGGAAATCGAATACGCTGCAAAACATGGTGTACCGATTCCTGCAACAATTGATTCTCCATTCTCTATCGACCAAAACCTTTGGGGCCGTGCAAACGAAGCAGGTGTCATGGAAGATCCTTGGGTAGCGCCGCCAGAGGAAGCGTACGGTTTAACAGTCTCTGTGGAAAACGCGCCAGACACTGCTGAATACGTAGAAATCGAGTTCGTGGAAGGAAAGCCTGTTTCATTAAACGGTATCGAAATGAAACTAGCGGACCTAATCCAAGAGTTGAATAAAATTGCAGGTGCACATGGTGTTGGACGTATCGACCACGTAGAAAACCGTCTTGTTGGGATTAAATCACGCGAAGTATATGAAATCCCAGGTGCAAAAGTGTTATTAACTGCTCATAAAGAACTGGAAGATATCACGCTTGTAAAAGAGCTTGCTCACTTCAAACCGATCATCGAGCATAAGCTATCTGAAATTATTTACAACGGTCTATGGTTCAACCCGATCCGTACAGCGTTAGAAGCGTTCTTAAAAGAAACGCAAAAATATGTAAACGGTACAGTACGTGTAAAATTATATAAAGGTCATGCGATTGTAGAAGGACGTAAATCTGCAAACTCTCTATATTCTGAAGAGCTGGCAACGTACTCGAAAGCAGACCAATTCAACCACGCATCAGCAGTTGGATTCATTGAATTATGGGGCCTTCCGACTGTAGTAGCATCAGAAGTAACGAAAAAGCAATCCGTAACAAAATAATTCACGGTGAGCAAGGGGCGAATGCTTCTTGCTCCTCTTTTAAAGGCAGATCTTATCGTCTGTCCAAATGACTTACTAATATAGGAGTGGCAATTATGGCGAAATTATGGGGCGGCCGTTTTCAAAAGTCGGCAGAAGCCTGGGTCGATGAATTCGGCGCATCAATCGGCTTTGACCAGCAGCTTGTGATGGAAGATATCGAGGGTTCTGTTGCACATGTAACGATGCTTGGCGCGCAGGAAATTCTGCCAGCTGAGGATGTAGCGAAAATCCTAGAGGGACTAGCCCAGCTGAAGGAAAAAGCGGATGCTGGTGAGCTGGAATTTTCCGTAGCGAACGAGGATATTCATCTAAACTTGGAGAAAATGCTGATTGACCTGATTGGTCCTGTCGGCGGTAAATTACATACAGGGCGCTCTCGTAATGACCAGGTCGCAACAGACATGCACCTATTCTTGAAGAAACGTGTACCGGAAGTCATCGGTTTGATCGAAAACTTCCAAAAAACGATTTTGGAGCAGGCCGAGCAGCACGTTGAAACAATCGCACCGGGGTATACTCATTTGCAGCGTGCACAGCCCATTTCATTTGCCCATCATTTGATGGTCTATTTCTGGCAGCTGCAGCGCGATAAGGAGCGTTTCTCTGAGTCGATGAAGCGAATCGATATCCTGCCGCTTGGTGCAGGAGCAATGGCGGGGACGACTTTCCCGATTGACCGCCTGAAATCGGCAGAACTTCTTGGCTTTGCGGATGTGTACGCAAACTCGATGGATGCGGTAAGTGATCGTGACTTCATCGTAGAGTTCCTTTCGAATTCAGCTCTATTAATGACACATTTGTCACGCTTTGCAGAGGAAATCATCATTTGGTCAACAGATGAGTTCAAGTTTATCGAGCTGGATGATGCATTCTCGACAGGCTCTTCCATTATGCCGCAAAAGAAAAATCCGGATATGGCGGAATTAATCCGCGGGAAAGCGGGCCGTGCATTTGGCAATCTGATAGGGCTGCTAACAGTGCTAAAAGGGACACCGCTGACATACAACAAGGATATGCAGGAAGATAAAGAGGGCATGTTCGATACGATGGAAACGGTACTCGGCTCATTGAAAATCTTTGAGGGCATGGTCCGCACAATGACCGTGAATACACAGCGTTTACACGGAGCCGTGCATTCTGATTTCTCTAATGCAACAGAGCTTGCGGATTATCTGGCGACAAAAGGGATGCCGTTCCGTGAAGCGCATGAAGTAACAGGGAAGCTTGTATTTACCTGTATCCAGCAGGGAATCTACCTATTAGATCTGCCGCTTGAGGAGATGAAAAAGGAATCAGCGCTTATTGAAGCCGATATCTATGAAGTGCTGGCACCGGAAGCAGCTGTACGCCGCCGTAACTCACTTGGCGGTACTGGTTTTGAGCAGGTAAAAATCCAATTAGCAAAAGCAAAAGAGCTACTTTAATAAATCTTTGATTAATGCTGTCCCGTGAGGCAGCGATCAGCAAGGTGAAGGCAGATGTGTATACACATCTGCCTTTTTGCTTTCTGTCGGAAGAGGGTATTACGCGAATTTCACCTCCTATTACGCGAATTAAACAATAAGTCCTGATGCTTAGTAATTAATTGCTCTGAAATTTTATAAACAGCTCCTCGCGTATCGCCTATCCGTTCCAAACTCCGAAGCAGCCGGGCTGCCGCATCCCGGGATTTTACCCCGAAGAATCTTCGAAATGCCTGATTGGTAATCGTCCCCCCATATATCCGGCTGCGGCACGACTGTTTTGCTCCTCCCAATAGTGAAAGTGCATATGGTTTTGCGGCAGCCTTCAAACAAGTGCTGAAAGCTGAAGATGTTTCATTTTTTCACCTCCGCAACCATATTCTACAAAATGAGGAGCGGACATGTAATGGATTGCTTCAAAATAAAAATTAGCTATAGATAAAGAAAGTATCCTCTTTATCTATAATTTGAAAATTCAATCTTATTGTTTCATAATAACATCATAAGGAGGCGCTTCAGATGAATATATATGACGATCAGTATATCGGCCTCACAGGCTATAACAAATTTGGCTATAATGTGTTTGGCATTCATAAGAGCTGGTATTACCTATATGGCCAATCAGTAGGTGTGAAGATTTCCGACAGTGAGCATGCTGCTATGCAATATCTTGTGTTTGGTGATGGACCGGCACCATTTGATTCACAGAAGCGAACGGGTACAAAGCTCACACATATGATTGATCCGTATGGGTATGATCCGACAACGGGCTTGCACATCCTTGGCTATAAAGATGGTTACGATATATTTGGCTTTGATGAACAAGGGTTTAATAGAGAAGGTTATAATAAGGTTGGTTACTCCCGCCACAGTACGCATGTCCGGGGCTATGATGATCATGGCTATGATATCAATGGCTTGACAAAAAGGTGGCTGACAATGGATGGCGACCCTTTCAAGGAATATTTCCCGCATGGCTATAGGGATGGCTATGATATATTTGGCTTCGATGCGCAAGGCTACGATCGTGAAGGCTATAATTTAAGCGGCTATAATTCAAATGGCCTTAACCGCAATGGTGGGGCAATCGGCGGAAATTATTAATAAAACGTTAGGATAACGGATGGAATCCCTTGTTTTGGTTCCGTCCTTTTTTGTACGGGGGTTTAAATCAAAACTTATAAGACTGAGAAGGAGTTTTCGATAGCAATCTGAAATAAGTTAATAGTTTCATTGGGAGGGGGAGGATGTATGAAAAAATTATCGTTCGTTCTATTTCTGCTTGTGCTGGTAATGACGGCATGTACAGAGAAAAAGTTGATTGAACTGCCTGACGATGTGCCGGCATTCGTAAAGGGGAGCGATTTTAAAGAAATCAATTGGGAGCAAAAAGCCGAGGCGTTTGGCCGAGGCATGATTGGCAATGAAAATAAGTCAGGTGTTATCGGAGCAGGTATGCCAAGCGTTAACGGACAGAAATGGATGTGGCATTTGTGGGGTGTGGAGCCGACGGAATTAACAGTTGTCGGTTATGAGCGTAAAACAGAGACAGTTCACAAAATATTGACCCAGGGCTGGAGTGTTCCCATGGGTGGATCAAATAACGGAGCAGATGCACATGCCCCTTCTTCCGTCTCTTTCCCTGACCAAGGAGAGTGGGCAATTCTCCTTTATGCAGATGAGGAGTTATTTGATATTCTAGTGTACGATATAAAAAACTAACGCTTCGTAAAAGACCGGCAATTTTAGTGGCTGAATTATTCCTGTAGATATGAAATGGCCATCCAGTCAGATGCTGGATAGCCATTTTTTGTATGCTTAGACAAACACGACACTAGTCATGAGTGCTAAATATAGGCACAGGATAAGCGCGCAGCTTAGCAAGAGTGCCATGAAGCGGGGGGCTTGTTTAACAAATGCCATGATTATCAAAGCGATGCAGGCAGCTGCCAGCAGCAGGAGCAATATTCCTAAAGCACTCCATGTAAGCTGTACGTTAGCATCCGGAAGAATGTCCCCTCCATATACGAGCAGAAACAAGCTTGAAGGGTCTTCGTCAATTCTCCCTGATGGAGGGGAGAACTGGCTGAAAGCAGCGGTAATAGCGAAAATGATAAAAACGATGACGCTTTCAAGCCGCGCCCATGGTTTTGGGTTGAAGTCTTGGTCATTTTTAAGCTTGCGTTTGATCCAAATGCCGTTGATGCCCGCATAGAACAGTAATGGAATGATAAACAAATGCTTAATTAAAAGACCTTGCCCGTAGGATGACACCCAGGATGCTATATAACCGTCAATCAACACATTCATCAGCAGCAGCCCGCTGATTGTTACAGCTGCAAAACAGAAAATAGCAACCGGGGTGAACCATGTGAGAAACGACCGCCAATTTGCAGTATTTGCAGAGCGCCAGCTAATGATTACTAAAATACCTGTCCACACGCTTACCGCCAGTAAATGAATCGTATCTCCGATAAAACCAGCGAGAGGATCTACAGAGCTCGCATGGCTGGACCACCCGATTGTTACAATCAACAGAGATGTGAGGGCAGCACCTGATATGTTGAATAATGTACTTTCAAGCTCCTTAACAAGCACAATCATCACCAGCAATCCAACAGTCAGTACAAAAGTCCATCCCCACGCTTTTCCAATCGTAAAGCTCGTTAAGACAGATAGAGAGCTTTCCATTATACCTAATCTCGGTGTAAGATACAGAATAACCTGCAGTACCGGTATAAAGGCAAACAGCGGAATACCAATGGAACAAATGGCTAATAGACGTCTCGAACTAGTAATCGCAGGTCGATATGTAGAAGGGACCAGCCTGACAAGAAAGCTGCCCATGAGAACGGAAAAGCAAAGGTATAACAATGTTTGACTAATGATTACAAGGGTTTGCATCTTCTATTTCTTTCTTTTCATTAAGAAGAACAAGCTCGCTGCCATAAGTAGGACTAATATCAAAACTATGCTGAACATCGTGGACGTGAATGGTGACTTTGCAGCTTTTTCTTCATTATTATCTTCTGCTATCGGTGCGGCCTCATCATCTATAGTGTCTGTTTCCTCTGTCGTTTCTTCGGCTATAGGGATCTCTACTGCAAACGAAAACTCGCCTTCCATTGGATGTCCGTCTGCACTGATGCTGCTCCATTTTACAAGGTATGTTCCATTTTCTAATGGGCTGGTAAGCGTACCTGTCATTACGCCATCAGCGATAGAAATATTCTCAAGTTCGATTGGTTCATTATTTGCATCAATCAGATCAAAGGTACTCCCTTGCTCAATTTGACCTTCGAACGTCAGCGATACTTCCGTCAGCGGCTCTGTGACCGTTTCACCGTCTGGTGGATTTGTGCTGCTTAAATGTGTGTGTGCAAAGGTATTTCCTGCGGCACTAAAAATAAACACACAGGATAACAATGTTAGTATAATTTTCTTCAATGAACTACGCCTCCTATATAGAAATTCAATGGAAAAGAAGGGGCTGTCCACTTCCTTTTCCATTGACTAGTGTAAACAAAAAATGTGAAGTTTAAATGAAATGAAGCCGTCATTTTTCGTAAAATATTGATAGACGGGTTCATTTCTTTCAATATATAGACAAATATCTCTTTTTTTCAGAGAAATTGACAAACATTATACTTGACCTGATGTCACAATGAATATTTTTTGTATAGCGGTAATGTCAAAATCTTTTATTAATAAACTAGGTTGAACAACGGGTATTTCTTCCTCGATTTCTTAATAGACAAGAACTACAGGCTAAGCAGCAAAATCGCTAACATGATCATAAAGACGGCACTTGAATTCCCATACAAGAATGACCATCCAGTTTCTTTGATAGGGAATAAACCAAGCATTCTCTTGCCTTCTGTTTCCCAGGTTCCTTATTATATCTTTTCCTCAGAGAGCCTGTAAGTTCTCCTTTTATACCAAGCTTTTTTATAAAAATAGTATTTCTTCAATAGTATTTGCTATAATAGCAATAACATATTTGAATATTCATACATAAGGAGGAACTGGCTTGAAAACATACCGCATTGCTGTCATTGAAGGGGATGGAATAGGGAAGGAGGTCGTCCCGGCTGCTATCGAAGTGCTGGACGCAGCCGCCAAGCTGGACGGAGGATTCCAATTTGAATGGACGTATTTTCCTTGGGGATGCGACTATTATTTGGAGCATGGCAAGATGATGCCGGAAGACGGCATTGAAATCTTAAAGGGTTATGACCAAATCTTCCTAGGTGCTGTCGGCATGCCAGAGCTAGTCCCGGACCATATTTCCTTATGGGGGCTTTTGATTAAAATCCGCCGGGAGCTCAAACAGGCCATTAACGTCCGACCTGCAAAGCTTCTTGCCGGACTTGACTCTCCATTGAAAAATCCGCAGAACTTCGATATCACGGTCGTTCGTGAAAACTCGGAAGGAGAGTATTCGGACAGCGGCGGCCGGATGCACCAGGGAGCAGATGAAATCGCTATCCAAAATGCCGTGTTTACCCGTAAAGGGACGGAGCGGGCAATGCGCTATGCATTTGAACTTGCGAAAAGCTCGCGCGGGCACGTAACAAGTGCCACAAAATCAAACGGTCTTACGTATTCCATGCCATTTTGGGATGAGGTATTTGAGGAAGTGAAGCAGGATTATCCGGATATGGATACAGCGGTAAACCATATTGATGCACTGGCTGCCTTTTTCGTGATGAAGCCGCATCAATTCGACGTAATTGTCGCATCGAACCTGTTCGGGGACATTTTAACAGACCTAGGCGGTGCGATCATGGGCAGTATTGGTATTGCGCCTGCTGCCAACCTCAATATTGAACGGGAATACCCGTCCATGTTTGAACCTGTACATGGTTCGGCACCAGACATTGCTGGCAAAGGCATCGCAAACCCAATCGGTCAAATTTGGACGGGCAAAATGATGCTCGATTTCCTTGGCCGCCAGGAGATAGGAAACAAAGTATTACTTGCCATTGAGCAGACACTCGCAAGCGGCGTGAAAACAGGCGATATCGGCGGTACCTCAACGCTTGAGGAAGTGAAAAACAGCATCCTGCAGCACTTGCAGTATTAATTAACGAGAGAAACAACGTTCACGGACGTTGTTTTTTCTATAATCGGCCGACACGTCCGTAACGGATGGTTATAGCTATTCCGGTTGGCAAAAGGAAGACAGCCGTTTTATATTGCCGCCAATTAGGGAATGTTATAAACAATTGACTTCCGGCTCATTGGCATTACATGCTGAAATAGTAAAGAGGACAGAAAATACAGCGGATCAGGAGAAGCGAAAAGAACATACACTATGGCACATAATTCTCGCTGCCCTATGAAATAACCATACAAAAGAGCCTGGCGGAACTTGAAAGGGCTTACAAGGCATTGCAAATACTTTAAGAAAGCAATACTCAGGTTGCGACCTACACAATTCATTTTATCAATCGTGCCGTTCATATACGGGAAGGGGAAATCGATTAGGCACGTCTGGTCAAGGCTTGGAGCAGTATATAACCATTCCTGAAGAGGTACAGTAAAGCAAAAACATATAGACGAGGGAGGGAAGAGCATATGAAAAAATTCGGTTTAATGTTACTGTTAAGTGCCATGTTAGCCGCCTGCTCAGATGAAGAAAACCTAGGCAGCCAGGAGGTGCAGGCCGATCAGGATGAGGTAATGGTTATCAAGCAGATCGGTAAGCTGTATTTCCCTGATGGACATGGAGATGTACAGTTCATTTTTGAACGTGATGCTGTCGATATCCAGGTGTTTGCTGAGAATCTTTCCATTGAGCAGACGTATACCATTACACTTGAAAAGGCAGATGGCGGTGTTACATTTGGGCCTAAGGAAAATGTGAAAATTACAGCAGGGAAAATAGTCGGCCAGACAACCTTCCGCCCGAATGCGAATGGAGAGCTGTTTGTATCGATGATGAATCCGAACAGAATGTTTGAAGGGGACGAAGAAATGCGCGTCATCGTTCAATCCGAAAAGGATGCCGAGGATTCCCTTCAATCGAAACCGTTCATCCTGCAGCCGAGAAAATAACAGAGAGCTGGACGGGGTATAAATACCTGAAACGAAGTTTATGATGTCCGGATTTGGTCAATAGATAAAGAACCAATGAAAAAGGAAGTGTTCTTATGCAAAAAATCTTTGACCAGCTGGAAAGCTTCTTACAGCAAATGAGGGATAAGCCTGAACATCCGCATGCACATTCACACCTCTACAAAATCTGGATGGACCCACCCGTCAATACATTTAATATCACACTTCACTACTTAACAAAAGACGGCGAGGAATTCGAAGAGGAAGGCTACACACCGATCCGTGTCATTACGAGCGGCTACGAGGAGAACTTGATCGAGCCCGAATTCAAACGCGCACTGCTCGATGTTTTCGAAAAACTTAACCACGACGGGCATCACCATTTCCCGCGTCCAACATACGTATCATTCGAAGATGATCCAGCTGTATACCATGTACAATCGCTGGGGAATGAAGAGAAAGAACCAGGCAGCTACTAGAGCTGTCTTTTTCTTTTGAAAAAAAGTCAGACGATATTGACTGAAGGAGATAGGTAGTAGGGTCCTTCTTTAAAACAATCATTATATGTGCTGGGGATGTTTTTTGTTTTTCTAGCCATGCAATTTGTGTATCCTATTCATAAAAGTTACGAGGCAAACAAAGCAGGGTAACTTACGATTGACTATAAAAAGCAGAGGTGATGATTGGTGAAGCAACTCTTTCTATTTAGTTTATTGGCGGTGGCTTTATTAGCGGGGTGTTCCCAGGGTGGAGAGCAAAAGGCGGTAAATCAGCAAAACGATGCTATTCAAGATCAGGAAAACGAGGGCATTGAGGTAATCATGGAAAACCTTGAAGTGCCTTGGTCTATCGAAAAGCTTGGTAATACGTTCTATCTGACAGAAAGAGCAGGGAATATTGTAAAAATCGAAAACGGAAAAATGGAGCGGCAGGAAGTTGAGCTGCAGAAGGAGCTTTCAACTGCTTCAGAGGCAGGTTTATTAGGGTTTGTGCTCGCACCGGATTTTCAGGATTCAAATAGGGCATATGCCTACTATACGTATGAAGATGGTGCAGGACAATTTAACAGAGTGGTGACACTTCATCTGGAAGGCAGTGTCTGGACGGAAGAAAAGCTGCTACTCGATAACATCCCAAGCGGTGCCTATCATCATGGCGGCAGGCTCAAGATCGGACCTGATGGAAAGCTGTATGCGACGACTGGTGATGCAACTGTACGGGATATCGCACAGGATTTGAATTCTTTGGGCGGAAAAATTCTAAGGATGAATCCGGATGGTACGATTCCAGCTGACAACCCATTCCCGGATTCCTACGTCTACAGTTATGGACACCGCAATCCGCAGGGGATTACTTGGTTACCTGATGGGGAGCTGTTTGCTAGTGAGCACGGCAATAATGCCAATGATGAAATTAACCGGATTGAAGCAGGAAAAAATTATGGCTGGCCGCTTATCGAAGGGCATAAGGAACAAGAAGGAATGGTCTCGCCGTTATTTACGTCGGGAGCTGAAACGACTTGGGCACCGTCGGGAATGGACCATTACAATGGAAAATTGTATGTAGCTGCTTTAAGAGGAACGGCAGTGCTGGCATTTGACCCGGCATCAGATCAACAAGAGGAAGTCATAACGGGACTAGGTAGAATTCGTGATGTGTTAATAGAGGATAATTCACTTTATTTCATCACCAATAATACAGACGGTCGGGGCAATCCGGAGGAAAATGGAGACAAGCTTTACAGGATGCCGCTTTCACAATAATAACGATTCCTTTTCTAATGATAGTGATTAAAAATAATGAAAAGCAGAAGGACGAACCGGTCGCCTTCTGCTTTTTTGATTTTCAGGGTCTTTATTTTTTTCTAAATACCGCCCAAAGTGAAGCGCCGATTCCGGCAGCTATGGCAGAGCTTAAAACCGGATGCTTGGTTGCCTTAACATAATAGCTTGTCTCGCGTATCCACCCTTTATTGGTACCGCGTTCATGCAAGCCATATCCAGCTTTATATAGGGCGCTGGCTTCTGGCGGGTTGGACGGGCGGTCATCATGCTGCGTCCGGTATAAGGTCTTTTCTATCAGCTTATCGGAAAACCTAGGAGCCAGTCTGCCAAGTACGGCTAAGAGCTTCGCCTGTCCACCTACATACATGTCCCGCTTTGGATGTTCTGCGCTATAAAGAATGGCCTCCGCCACCGTTTCAGGTGCATAGATCATACCGATGTGGGTCGGCTGCTTGTCCAAATAGCTGCGGGCATGCTCATTGTAGGGTGTGTCAATCCGTCCCGGGTGTATAAGCGTAACAGAAACAGGAGCGTTTTCTTTCTCCAGCTCCATCCGTAAGCTTTCCGTCCATCCATGCAGGGCAAACTTTGCGGAGGAGTATGTCGACTGGACGACTGTTCCGCGGTCACCGAAGAAGCTGCCGATATTGATAACAGCTCCGGGAGTACCTCTTTTTGTATAATGATCTACTGCAACTCTAGAACCGTAAACGACACCCCAAAAAACAGTATCGAACATGCGGCGCATATCCTTGATGGTAACTTCAGTCGTTTTCCCATAAATCGAGACGCCAGCATTATTAACCCACGTATCAAAGCCGCCAAATTTTTCGATCGCTGTGTCGGCAATTTTTTGGATATCTTCTTCGACGCCGACATCTGCAGCAACCCAAGCCGCCTCGCAGCCTTTACTTTGTAATTCCTCTACCAGCTCTTGAAGGGCATTTTCATTTCTTGCGGCTACGACAACCTTGGCTCCTTTTTTTGCTGCCATCCTTGCCGTAACAAGCCCGATTCCGCTAGAAGCCCCCGTAATAACGATCACTTGGTCCTGCAGCTTTTTCAATGAAAGCTCTTCCATTGATCCATCTCTATCCTGCATCATATCTATTAGAGAATCATGTTCCACATCTTTCATTTCCATTAGTAATTCCTCCTCACTGTTACTTTTTTCATCTTTACCCTGAAGCTCTTATGCAAAACGCTGCAGATCGGGCTTTATCAGTTTTAGTTGAGTTAGTATGTGTCAATCGAAAGGTAATTAAAGTGGTTATCGTAATAGTGTGGCTCACTTTGTAAGGAAGCAAACATTTGTATAGTTGAAGACCTTCAATCCTATACTAGAATTGTGAAAAAACTTAAGAAGACGATGGAGGATTGTGTATGTCAAATGATTCGATGATTGTACATGCCATAATAGATGGTAAAAAAGTAGAGACCGAAAACAAACTGCCTCGTGAAAATCCCACACATCCGGACGAAATCGTCGGGTATGCTCCTATTAATACAAAGGAAGAAGCAATCCGTGCCATCGATGCTGCCTATAATGCTTTTCAAAGCTGGGCATGGAGTGATGTAGAGGACCGGATAGCAAGAATGAGACGTGCAATTCAAAAAATTAAGGAAGCGACGCCGGAGATTGCTGAATTATTATCCCGCGAGCACGGAAAAGCGTTATATGATGCGCAGGGAGAAATTGCTGTTTCGCTCATGTGGATGGAATTTGCCTGTGATCATGTAAAAAATGTAGTGACACCACAAGAAAAAGAGCATGAAAACGGGAGAACCATTCTTACGTTCGATCCTGTAGGTGTCGTGTCAGCCATTACCCCTTGGAACTATCCTATTTCCTTATCGACGATCAAAGTAGCGCCGGCATTATTAACAGGTAATACAATGGTTTTAAAGCCGAGTCCTTTTGCTCCGTTAGCAGTAAGTCGTGTTGTAGAAATCATTGCCGATGAGTTTCCGCCGGGTGTGCTGAATCTTGTACACGGAGAAGCAGATGTAGGTGTTGAACTGACATCGAACGAGAAGGTTGCAAAAATTGCCTTTACAGGTGGCACAAAAACAGCGAAAAGCATTATGAAGGCTGCCTCCGAAACGATTAAAAAGATGACACTTGAGTTAGGCGGTAATGACGCAGCCATCGTTTTAGAAGATTTCGATGTTAATGATGAACGTGCTTTACGTAGAATGGTTATTTCCAACTTCTTAACAGCAGGACAAATTTGTATGATTGCTAAGCGTGTATACGTCCATCGCTCTATTTATGATGCTTTTGTCGAGAAATATATCGAAGCAGCAAATAAGTGGATCCGAGTGGGAGACCCATTTCATCCAGAGGTTACAGTAGGGCCTGTTAATAATAAGAACCAGGTAAAATATGTGCAAAGCCTTATTGATGATGCTAAAAGCAAGGGGGCGGAGGTCATCAAGTTAGGAAAAATAGTGAGCCCGGAACTGATGGAAAATGGTTACTTCCTACAGCCGACATTAGTGCTCGGTGCGGATTACCATGATCCAATCGTAGTGGAGGAACAATTTGGTCCTACTGTGCCGATCCTTCCGTTTGATGATGAAGAACAAGTCATTGCATTGCATAATGAGAGTATCTATGGTTTAACGAGTTCGGTGTGGGGAGAAGTAGAACATGCCATAAAAGTTGCCCGACGCATAGAAGCAGGGACAACAATGATTAATACAGCAGCTATCCAAGGCTTAGATGTCCGTTTCCCGTTTGGCGGCGTCAAGCAATCCGGTGTAGGCCGTGAATATGGTGAAGATGGTTTAAAATCCTATACGGAAACACATGTAATCAACATACCTAACAATTTGGACTTGCCTTTTATTCCAGAGTAAGATGTATATGTTTTTGGAACATACCTTATAAAGCAGACAATAATAATGAAACAGAATTCTCAGGTTCGGGTGATTAGATGACTTTGGTATATAACGAAGTCATCTTTTTGCCTATTTGCTTTCCTACATATTTATAATTGTCTCACCGTTTCACTCGAAATCATCGATCTCATGTTCTTCTTCTGCTGCAGAAATTCAAATTATTTGTACTAGGTGTCCTGTTGCGAATAGATCATTGCAGTCATAGGAAAAGTGTCATCAATTAATGCAATTAACTTTTCTATCGTCTATATGTATTCATTTGTATCGCGGTAGATAAAAACTAAAAAGTGATTTAACAAAGTAATGAAGCAAGATATAGAAGAAGAAATGATATTTTTTTAGAAAAAGTATTGTTTTTATATTAAATTCATGTTAAATTATTAAACGTCGCTAAAATGCGATGATAAAATTATAAACTTTTAAAAAGTTATTGACTCGACGATAAGTCGGTGTTATTATAAGAAAGTCGCTGTAAAACGACAGAATTGAAGCTTTTGAAAAAGTTGTTGACATAAACTTCGGTAAATGTTAATATATAAGAGTCGCTGCTAAAGAGCGGCAGCAAAATGAACTTTGAAAACTGAACAAGCAAGACGTTAACAATAATTTTCTTTCTTAATTGAAAGAGACAATTTGACTAAAACAATAGTCAGCAACATTTTGAGCTTAACTCAAACTACTTTTATGGAGAGTTTGATCCTGGCTCAGGACGAACGCTGGCGGCGTGCCTAATACATGCAAGTCGAGCGGACGTTTTGTTGGTGCTTGCACCGACTTAACGTTAGCGGCGGACGGGTGAGTAACACGTGGGCAACCTGCCCTGTAGTCTGGGATAACTCCGGGAAACCGGGGCTAATACCGGATGATACTTTCTACCTCATGTTAGAAAGTTGAAAGATGGTTTACGCTATCGCTACAGGATGGGCCCGCGGCGCATTAGCTAGTTGGTGAGGTAACGGCTCACCAAGGCAACGATGCGTAGCCGACCTGAGAGGGTGATCGGCCACACTGGGACTGAGACACGGCCCAGACTCCTACGGGAGGCAGCAGTAGGGAATCTTCCACAATGGACGAAAGTCTGATGGAGCAACGCCGCGTGAGTGAAGAAGGATTTCGGTTCGTAAAACTCTGTTGTAAGGGAAGAACAAGTACAGTAGTAACTGGCTGTACCTTGACGGTACCTTATTAGAAAGCCACGGCTAACTACGTGCCAGCAGCCGCGGTAATACGTAGGTGGCAAGCGTTGTCCGGAATTATTGGGCGTAAAGCGCGCGCAGGCGGTCCTTTAAGTCTGATGTGAAAGCCCACGGCTCAACCGTGGAGGGTCATTGGAAACTGGGGGACTTGAGTGCAGAAGAGGAAAGTGGAATTCCAAGTGTAGCGGTGAAATGCGTAGAGATTTGGAGGAACACCAGTGGCGAAGGCGACTTTCTGGTCTGTAACTGACGCTGAGGCGCGAAAGCGTGGGGAGCAAACAGGATTAGATACCCTGGTAGTCCACGCCGTAAACGATGAGTGCTAAGTGTTAGGGGGTTTCCGCCCCTTAGTGCTGCAGCTAACGCATTAAGCACTCCGCCTGGGGAGTACGGTCGCAAGACTGAAACTCAAAGGAATTGACGGGGGCCCGCACAAGCGGTGGAGCATGTGGTTTAATTCGAAGCAACGCGAAGAACCTTACCAGGTCTTGACATCCCATTGACCACTGTAGAGATACAGTTTTCCCTTCGGGGACAACGGTGACAGGTGGTGCATGGTTGTCGTCAGCTCGTGTCGTGAGATGTTGGGTTAAGTCCCGCAACGAGCGCAACCCTTGTTCTTAGTTGCCATCATTTAGTTGGGCACTCTAAGGAGACTGCCGGTGACAAACCGGAGGAAGGTGGGGATGACGTCAAATCATCATGCCCCTTATGACCTGGGCTACACACGTGCTACAATGGACGGTACAAACGGTTGCCAACCCGCGAGGGGGAGCTAATCCGATAAAACCGTTCTCAGTTCGGATTGTAGGCTGCAACTCGCCTACATGAAGCCGGAATCGCTAGTAATCGCGGATCAGCATGCCGCGGTGAATACGTTCCCGGGCCTTGTACACACCGCCCGTCACACCACGAGAGTTTGTAACACCCGAAGTCGGTGAGGTAACCTTTTGGAGCCAGCCGCCGAAGGTGGGATAGATGATTGGGGTGAAGTCGTAACAAGGTAGCCGTATCGGAAGGTGCGGCTGGATCACCTCCTTTCTAAGGATATTTTTCGGAAGTATATCACACGGTGATATACGTTAACGTTCTTGCTGTTCAGTTTTGAAAGTTCATACTTTCAAAACTTGCTCCTGCGGTTACTCGTCGCAAATGTGCGAAGAAGTAGACACAGGTAGCGCACTTGTTCTTTGAAAACTGGATAAAACGACATTGAAAGCAAACACAAATTTCTATCTTTAAATAGATATGAGTCAAACAAGTCAAGCAATTGACGTGTAAACTGAAGTCTAACTCTTCGAGTTAGCGTTAACTTATTGGTTAAGTTAATAAGGGCGCACGGTGGATGCCTTGGCACTAGGAGTCGATGAAGGACGGCACTAACACCGATATGCCTCGGGGAGCTGTAAGTAAGCTTTGATCCGGGGATTTCCGAATGGGGGAACCCACTGCGTTTAATCGCGCAGTACTTTCGCGTGAATTCATAGCGCGTTAGAGACAGACCCAGGGAACTGAAACATCTAAGTACCTGGAGGAAGAGAAAGAAAATTCGATTCCCTGAGTAGCGGCGAGCGAAACGGGAAGAGCCCAAACCAAGAGGCTTGCCTCTTGGGGTTGTAGGACACTCTATACGGAGTTACAAAGGAATGATTTAGGCGAAGCGACTTGGAAAGGTCCGCCAGAGCAGGTAAAAGCCCTGTAGCCAAAAAGTTATTCCCTCCAGAGTGGATCCTGAGTACGGCGGAACACGTGAAATTCCGTCGGAATCCGGGAGGACCATCTCCCAAGGCTAAATACTACCTAGTGACCGATAGTGAACCAGTACCGTGAGGGAAAGGTGAAAAGCACCCCGGGAGGGGAGTGAAAGAGAACCTGAAACCGTGTGCCTACAAGTAGTTAGAGCCCGTTAATGGGTGATAGCGTGCCTTTTGTAGAATGAACCGGCGAGTTACGATTACGTGCGAGGTTAAGTTGAGAAGACGGAGCCGCAGCGAAAGCGAGTCTGAATAGGGCGAAATAGTACGTGGTCGTAGACCCGAAACCAGGTGATCTACCCATGTCCAGGGTGAAGGTGAGGTAACACTTACTGGAGGCCCGAACCCACGCACGTTGAAAAGTGCGGGGATGAGGTGTGGGTAGCGGAGAAATTCCAATCGAACTTGGAGATAGCTGGTTCTCTCCGAAATAGCTTTAGGGCTAGCCTCGTGATTGAGAATACCGGAGGTAGAGCACTGTTTGGACTAGGGGGGCATCTCGCTTTACCGAATTCAGACAAACTCCGAATGCCGGATATTTATACACGGGAGTCAGACTGCGAGTGATAAGATCCGTAGTCAAAAGGGAAACAGCCCAGACCACCAGCTAAGGTCCCAAAGTAATCGTTAAGTGGAAAAGGATGTGGCGTTGCTTAGACAACCAGGATGTTGGCTTAGAAGCAGCCATCATTTAAAGAGTGCGTAATAGCTCACTGGTCGAGTGACGCTGCGCCGAAAATGTATCGGGGCTAAACGATTCACCGAAGCTGTGGATTGACATCTTTGATGTCAGTGGTAGGAGAGCGTTCTAACTGCGTTGAAGTCAGACCGGAAGGACTGGTGGAGCGGTTAGAAGTGAGAATGCCGGTATGAGTAGCGAAAGACGGGTGAGAATCCCGTCCACCGTATGACTAAGGTTTCCTGAGGAAGGCTCGTCCGCTCAGGGTTAGTCGGGACCTAAGCCGAGGCCGACAGGCGTAGGCGATGGACAACAGGTTGATATTCCTGTACTACCTCCCCACCGTTTGAGAAATGGGGGGACGCAGTAGGGTAGGGTAAGCAGAGCGTTGGTTGTCTCTGTTCAAGCAGTAAGGCGTGTGTGTAGGCAAATCCGCACACTGTAACGTTGAGCTGTGATGACGAGTCCGTATGGACGAAGTTCCTGATCTCACACTGCCAAGAAAAGCCTCTATCGAGGTGGGAGGTACCCGTACCGCAAACCGACACAGGTAGTCGAGGAGAGAATCCTAAGGTGTGCGAGAGAACTCTCGTTAAGGAACTCGGCAAAATGACCCCGTAACTTCGGGAGAAGGGGTGCTCTGGTAGGGTGAAAGCCCGAGAGAGCCGCAGTGAATAGGCCCAGGCGACTGTTTAGCAAAAACACAGGTCTCTGCAAAACCGTAAGGTGACGTATAGGGGCTGACGCCTGCCCGGTGCTGGAAGGTTAAGAGGAGCGGTTAGCGCAAGCGAAGCTGTGAATTGAAGCCCCAGTAAACGGCGGCCGTAACTATAACGGTCCTAAGGTAGCGAAATTCCTTGTCGGGTAAGTTCCGACCCGCACGAAAGGCGTAACGATCTGGGCACTGTCTCAACGAGAGACTCGGTGAAATTATAGTACCTGTGAAGATGCAGGTTACCCGCGACAGGACGGAAAGACCCCGTGGAGCTTTACTGTAGTTTGATATTGAATTTTGGTACAACTTGTACAGGATAGGTAGGAGCCAGAGAGCCCGGAGCGCCAGCTTCGGAGGAGGCGTCGGTGGGATACTACCCTGGTTGTATTGAAATTCTAACCCATGCCCCTCATCGGGGCAGGAGACAGTGTCAGACGGACAGTTTGACTGGGGCGGTCGCCTCCTAAAAGGTAACGGAGGCGCCCAAAGGTTCCCTCAGAATGGTTGGAAATCATTCGTAGAGTGTAAAGGCACAAGGGAGCTTGACTGCGAGACCTACAAGTCGAGCAGGGTCGAAAGACGGGCTTAGTGATCCGGTGGTTCCGCATGGAAGGGCCATCGCTCAACGGATAAAAGCTACCCCGGGGATAACAGGCTTATCTCCCCCAAGAGTCCACATCGACGGGGAGGTTTGGCACCTCGATGTCGGCTCATCGCATCCTGGGGCTGTAGTCGGTCCCAAGGGTTGGGCTGTTCGCCCATTAAAGCGGTACGCGAGCTGGGTTCAGAACGTCGTGAGACAGTTCGGTCCCTATCCGTCGTGGGCGTAGGAAATTTGAGAGGAGCTGTCCTTAGTACGAGAGGACCGGGATGGACATACCGCTGGTGTACCAGTTGTTCTGCCAAGGGCATCGCTGGGTAGCTATGTATGGACGGGATAAGTGCTGAAAGCATCTAAGCATGAAGCCCCCCTCAAGATGAGATTTCCCATTACGCAAGTAAGTAAGACCCCTGAAAGACGATCAGGTAGATAGGTTCGAGGTGGAAGTATGGCGACATATGGAGCTGACGAATACTAATCGGTCGAGGACTTAACCAAATTTTGTGTGTTGCACAATGAAACGTTTATCCAGTTTTGAAAGAATAAATTTCTTTCAGTTATATAAAGGAACTTCTGCTAAAAGCGCAACATCGTGTTACAGCGCAGAAGTCAGCATATCCATATGCAAGTCTAGTGATGATGGCAGAGAGGCCACACCCGTTCCCATACCGAACACGGAAGTTAAGCTCTCTAGCGCCGATGGTAGTTGGGGGCTTCCCCCTGTGAGAGTAGGACATCGCTGGGCAACAAGACTCAACCTGTAGAGGTTGAGTTTTTTTATTGCCAAAAAAGCTCCCAACGACCAAACACCGAAGGTGAGCCCGGCGCGTAAGCGAAAGGTTCTTTTTATCAAAAGAATCGAAAGCTACGGGTTGTAATCCCCGAGCAGTGGGAGGACCAAGAAGGACAAGGAAACAAGGGAACGAAAGAAGGAACGTACTCGGTACGTGACTGAAAGAGTGAGTGCAGATGACGCCGTCATTCGCCGGTCATCGCGCTGCGAAGATAGCGTCGATGGTAGTTGGAGGCCCCCCTGTGAGAGTAGGACATCGCTGGGCAACAAGACTCAACCTGTAGAGGTTGAGTTTTTTTATTGCCAAAAAAGCTCCCAACGACCAAACACCGAAGGTGAGCCCGGCGCGTAAGCGAAAGGTTCTTTTTATCAAAAGAATCGAAAGCTACGGGTTGTAATCCCCGAGCAGTGGGAGGACCAAGAAGGACAAGGAAACAAGGGAACGAAAGAAGGAACGTACTCGGTACGTGACTGAAAGAGTGAGCGCAGATGACGCCGTCATCCGCCGGTCATCGCGCTGCGAAGATAGCGTCGATGGTAGTTGGAGGCGCCCCTGTGAGAGTAGGACGTCGCTTTGCAGCTAGACTCAACCTATAATGGAAAATGAGTATTTAAAAAAGTTGATCACTTCAGAAAAAGGGGAGTGCTTTTTCCATTAAATATTAAGTTCCATATTGCTGAGGAGGAAATTTAGCACCTATTTATTTTATAATGCAATTGGGATTGAAAGGCATTACACTTAAATTAACGAGGCAAGTTTCCGCAAAATGAGCTGCGGTATTTAATTCATAAATAAGTAATTAAAGAGAGTTTGTATTTGGGAACAAAATAAAAACAATATGGAGGCTAAAAGAGTGATTACTTTCATTAATCGTCCAACATACAATGAAACCGAAGTATATTGGAAAAAATATCAGGGTTTCTTTCCCGATGAACTGTGCATTAATGAGAATAACCTACCGACTGAAGAATGGTTGGATTGGGATGATTATAAGATCCATCTAGATCGGATGCCCGTTCCAGATTCAAAGATCAAAGTTATTATGATTCATGGTGCAGGTGGAAACGGTAGACTCTTAGCACCCTACGGACGAATGCTGCAAGTACATGGATATGAAGTTGTATCACCAGATCTCCCTCCATATGGTCTCAGTTCCGCCAAGCGCCAAAAATTAATCGATTACCAACAATGGATTCAAATCATTACGAATTTAATCGAACGAGAGAGTGAACGAGACGGTAAACCAATTGTTTTATTGGGAGCCAGTATCGGGGGTATGCTTGCTTATCATACTGCTAATATGAGTAAAAAAGTAAAAGGATTAATTGTAACGACTTTTGTCGACACGGGTAATCCGAAAGTTCGTGATCAAATTGCTCCGAATAAAGCAATAAGCCGTTTAGGTAAATTCACAATGGATACATTCCCATACCTATTGGATTCTTTTCGGATTTCTGTCTCGAGGGTATCGAGAATGAAGTTAATCACAAATAACTCTGAATTGACACAATTAATAATTAAAGACCCTTTAGCAGCAGGAACAAAAATTTCCTTTCGCCTTCTAAGAACCTTTTTAAATATGAAACTAATGGTAGAACCCGAGCATTTTGATTCTTGCCCAATATTATTAATTCATCCGGAAAAGGATCCAATGACGCCATTTAATTTAAGTGAACCGTTTTATAATCGTTTAAATTGTGAGAAAAGATGTGTGATCTTAGAAGGAGCTGGCCACTTTCCTATAGAACAACTTGGATTAGAACAAATGAGAAAAGCAGTTCTCTCATTTATCAAAGAAATAGAAATTGATATATAGAACCTACTTGCAAGATCAGATTATGTAATCAGTTCATTTATTTTAATATGCCCTACAAAGAAACGTTTTTTATACCATAAACGAGCGCAATTCTTGTAAAAGGAATTGTGTCTTTTCAGTAATAGGGCCAGATTGTTGAACGAGATCAAAGTATCTAGATTAAACTTAAGACATTCTTTTCGAAAGTCTTTAACTTGTTATTAAATTCATAACCCATCTCTTTAAAACAAAGGGAAAACAAATAAAAAATCTTGAAAAGATTTCAGAGTAAAGACAAAGTAACTTTTTGACTTTGTCTTTACGTTTTTTCAAGTAGTTTTATAAAGGTATGTTTTACTCAGCCTGTCTTGAAAACGCTTGCCAGACGAGGCGCGCCGACGAGTGAAGACACGAATAGAACCTAAGTTCATGAGTGGACGAGCAAGGCAAGCAACGATGTATGAAAGCGTTTGTCAACAGTCTGAAATCTTGAAAAGATTTATCATTATTTTAAAAAGTTAAACCGCTAGATACCATGTAATCTTTAACTTAAATTCTCATAATGGAATAAAAAAATTCCTTCTTTCAATATAAAAGCAGGAATTTTTGTCGTTTTAATATACTTAAGGGTTGCTCAAAAGACTAGTTCAGCATAGTGAACTTAAAAAGAGAGACCCCCATATAAATCCCCGTCTACTATGCGTTAGACAGACATTTTTGATTGATTGCTTAAAGGATTCGAACGCATAACCAATGTAAACCAGACGGCAAACCCAAGATAAACTAATGTCAAAATAACGAATATGAAATGAAACTGCTCCGCCAACTGCCGGACTAGGGCAAAAAAGACAACGATGCAATGCATCAGATTTCCCAATACGACAGGTTTGTTATAGATGCCGCCGATCAGGGCAGAACGTGTAAACCAGTTCAACATTGCGAACCCTAAATATAGTCCTCCGATGATTTGCAGAAGAATCAGAGTAATGGGTGAAGGGTCAATCCCTAATATTTTTGAAATTTCTTCGGGAATAAAGGTTCCTGCCAACCCCAACAAACCCATCATCACGGCACTACTACTCAAAAGCCATTTTGTTTTCACTTTGTTTCCCCTTTTCATCTAATCTTGGAAATTTCCAAACAGCAACCAGAGAATTCTAGACAAGGCATATGTTAGCTTCAATGGCAATAAAACACGAGTACAGTCCTAAGTAATTTAACAGGCTATCGTTAAACGGCATCCTAGGAACATAAAATTGCCTCCCTTTAGGAGATCGATGAAAGTTTTAGACATTTTGGGCGAGGGGATGTGACATCTAATGTTCATTTAAACGAGTTCTTTTATCCATAAGAGTATTTCCCCGCCAAACACAACAATCGTTAAACTAACCTTTATATAACCTTGGATAGATATTTTATTATATTCGACGAAACACCACTTTTTACCTTTGAGCAAGAGCTAGCTTCAACAAATTTTGACGCTCCCTAATCAAGAGCATTTCAGCAGCACGAATGACTTTCTTTTCTCATGTTTTGGGCCATGCTGGCTTATTACTCGTTGGAGTACCACTTTTCATTCTTGCAAAGTTCTTTGAGTGGATTTTCTAATTAGTCCAGCTATTCAACAATCGGGTGCGATTGTTGAATAAAAAGAAATAGTTGATAATCCAATTTTTAAAAATGATCAACCTTCTTATAAAACTACAATAAATAAACGCTCTATTTAACAACTAAATTTCGCCATTTAATAATTGCTAATAAAATAAAAAGACGAAACCCTGTTGGAATCCGTCTTGAACAACCATAATGTTTAACATTATATTCTGTTGTTAGAATACGTATAGATAATTAAAACTTGACTTTTAATAAAACTTAACGGATTGGATTTTTGTTTATAGCAAGCAACCAGGCACTAGAGAAAATCAATCTCCATTCGTTTAACTCATCCTTCTATTGTCTGGGCTATCCTTTACTATCAAATTAGGAACCAATTTAATATAAATTAACTCACCAGCCAATTCAATAATCGTTTGTGTCACAATGACAGCAGCGGTCAACGCAGCTATCGAATCAGGTAAGGCGAAAGCTAATGGAAGAACGACTAAAGAATTTCGAGTTCCTGTACTGAAAACCAGAGCCCGTCCTGCCCCAATACTTAATTGAAAGATTGAAACGAGCAGCCGAGAGATAAGAGGCATGATTACTAGGAATGATATATAAATTGGTATGACCCCAATAATTACTTCAAAATCGTGATATACTTTTGGAATTTGTGAAGCTACAACCACGATCAATACGAAAGCCATAAACGGAACGGGGAGCCAGCCAGTTGCTCGAAACAGCTGCTTTCCTATTGTTTGTTTTTTAGCCCACAGCTGTGTCCCGAGCGCTAAAAGGAGGGGGATAACAATCAACAGCAGAAACGCTTCTATAAATGGCTCGATATGAACGATTTGTGAAATCCCTTCTCCTAGAAACAGCCATAAATAAACAGGTAATAGGAGCAATTGAACGATTAAAAGGATTGGGGTTGCTGCCAGCATTAGTTTTTCATCCCCTTTCCCCAGCTGCGTGAAGACGATGACGTAATCAATACATGGTGTAAGTAATACTAAACAAACACCGATTAATACAGCTGATGTCTGGGGAAACAATAAGAGCAGAACCCAGACAACAAGCGGGGCAAGTATAAAGTTTCCGATGAGCAGTGCAACTAGAAATCTCCCATTATGTATCGTCTTCTTTAACGCTAAAAACGGTATTTGCGTGAACATGCTATACATTAATATGGCGATAAAAGGTGATATCAATATCTCCAGTCGATTTCCGAGAGATTCGCTTGCTATACCGACAATACTTCCAACTAAAAGTGCAGCTGCGTATATCCAGATTTGCTGGCTCTCTAATGTTTCTCTTGAAATCCTCATTATTTTCCTACCTTACTCTATTTATTTTCATACATACATTATATGCTATTTGCCTTACCAAAGGGGCTTGCTTATACAAGAAGAGAGACATCAAAAAATATGGTATGAAGATTTAACTCGATACCATATTTTGAAGGGTATTTATGAGGTTAACAATGAGGCTGAGAAAGAGAAGGTGAGGCTTCTATCAGCTACTCTTTTAAAGGCCGTAAAGCCGTTGATTGATGAATATGGATAAAAGCGTCATATCTGCTGCCGACTCGAGAAGGTACGTAGTTTCCATATGCCTCGAATTCGGGATTATATACAACACCAATCGCGCGGTGACCAATCCACTCATTAAACAATTCTCGATTATCTTCTGTGAAAAGCAGCACCTTGTTTTCCTCACCGGCTGCACGCAGCTGGCCTTCCCATGAATTTAATTTCGCTGGCGGTACATCAATTACTCTCAAAGGATCTCCCCAGCTGTCCGCAGCGATAACAGTACCTTCATACGTGCCGAACCCGATAGCAAATGTATTGTCTTTTCCATATTGCTCTCTGATGAGCTGACCGACATTGATCATTTGCTCATTCTTCATATCGGTTTCAGAAGCATCCCCGATATGGGTGTTATGTTCCCAAATGATGATTTTTGCATCCTCTCCGTGGTACTTGATTAATTCATTAACCGCCTCAACCATATGCTGGTCGCGCGTATTCCACGAAATGGCGTCCTGCATCATCTCCCGGTAATAGAGTTCCGCATTTTTGGCGACAAGCGCATTCATGATGACATTCAAATCCTCTTCATGCTTGTCCGGATACTGCTCTTCATGATTTCTCAATGACTTCAACAAGCTCGATACCTCGCTAATACATTCTTCTGTAAAACGGGCGGCAGAAAGAGCATAGTGCTCTGGCATTCGATTGTAAGGTTCAAAGCAGGAGAATGCCTTCCGTGCATGTTCCAGATCTACGTTGTACTGAGGATTTTCCGATAAAAAGTTAAGAACCTCATCAATGGATTCATAAAGGCTGTATAGATCAATACCATAAAAACCGACCTTCTTATCTAATAATGTGTTTTTCTCCTTCAGCCATTCCGTAAACTGCTCTATCTCTTCATTTGCCCACATCCATGTCGGCCACCGGTTGAAGGATTTCAACAGTACGTCCCTTGCTGATTCTTCTTCGTTTCCATAGCCTTTAACATAGCGGTTTACTGCCTGAGCAGAAGGCCAATCTCCTTCTACAGCAATTACATTAAAGCCTTTTTGATTGATTAATCTCTTTGAAAGTTCAGCACGAATTGAATAAAATTCCGATGTACCGTGTGATGCTTCCCCAATCATGACAATTCGGGCATTTCCAATTGCCTCTAATACCTTGTCCAAACTTTGATCATTTAACGGGAGCGATTGTTCTTTGATAGCTGAAATCAGTTTTCGTGGCATATTTACTTCCTCTCCTTTCTAATTTTAGCTTACCCAGGACTTTCTTATGGAAACACGTCTGTTGCTCTTTCTGCTATGAAAAACAAAAATTTTAGGCTTGGGGGTCATTTTATTTTGGCAAATCTGATAGGTGTAAAAAGAGAGGAGGATAAACGCAAAAAAACATGGAAGAAAAACTCTGAAAGAGGGGATAAGCTGGAGGAAAGTCATTAGCTAAAAGGCATCCAAAGAAGATGGATAGTCATCCTCATGAACTATCCACCGTTAGAGCAGAAAGAACGGATCCCACAGCTTGGATCCAGCTGCCGATTGTATTGAGTTCCTGCGCCTTTTTACTGTTGGATGGATAGTTAATCGAGATGGCCTGATATGCATTGCCGATGATCTGAATAGCATTCCCAATATTATTTAATGCTTCATTTACCGTTTGATTATTCTCAAAGTCTAAACTAACCCCTCCACCTAATGCCTGAATGAGGTTTCCCTGGGTATTCAGGAGCTGGCTCGTCTGCTGGTCCTCTACAAAAAAGCCTTGAATTGTGACGATATTGCCTAATGCCTGAATTTTACTCCCGACTTGATCGAGGTATTCCTCATCTTCAGGAATAATACCGCTTCCCACTGCCTGCAGTACATTGCCGATTAGATTTAAATCATTTAATACGGAAGCCGGCAAAATCTTGGAAGGGGTACTTCCTATTGCCGATAGGGTCGTGCCAATAGCCTCAAGCCAAGCACTAATTTGAGCTTCATTCATCTCCATCAGTCCAATGCGTAGTGTTTAATCTATAAATTATTATATGAATTTTTAAGCCGAAACGTTAGGCGGCGCGAAAGGGTCTCCACTCCGAAAAGAAGAAGAATAGAAAAATAGTGTGAATCCCATATAGAATCATCCATACGAAAACCAAAAATAAAGAATAGAAAAAGAAGAGCTGGGAAATCAATAGGGGCGCAGAAAAATATCTATATAACCGTCTCAGGAAGAGTGATAAATATACGTATTTTCATTGAAATAGAAAGAGTAATTTTCTTTCTCCATTCATCAAAGTAGTGATACGAGTTTTCGCAAACCGTAATATCATTGTAGAATGGGAAAGCTACGAGGGGAGGGAAGAAAAGCTGATCGGTCATATAGGGGATGTCCCGTACTATATGCACGAATCGATGATGCCGATGTGGGAAGGGATGCAGCTTGTCCTTGGCGTATCAGAAGGAAGAGGCGCCAGCTTTTCCCTTGAGACACGAGAGGATAAAAGCTTTACCCTTGTTGCTAAAAAAATGTAGAATGAAAAATGCTGTCCACAAAAGTCGAATGACTTTTGTGGACAGCTTTTTAATTGGATCAAAGCCTTCAAATGAAAGAGAGTTTATTTTTCAAACCGCACAAATCGCTTTTTGCCAATTTGCAGTACATCGCCGTTCATAAGGACACGGGAAAGCTCCTCCGTATTTAATTTCTCCCCATTTACTGAGACGCCGTCTTGCTTCAGTAATCGAACAAACTCACTTTTGCTTTTCACAAGCCCCATCTCGATCAGCTGGGGAATCACGTCCTGCAGCAGCTCCTGGTCGATTTCAACTAAAAGGCTTGGGATGTTTGCAGGAATCTGCTTCTTCTGGAAAGCGGTCTTGAAATAGTGCTGGGCTTCCTTCATCGCTTCATCCCCGTGGTATAGACGTGTAATGATCTGCGCCAGCTCAAGCTTGAGATTACGGGGATTTTCGTTTTGCAGCAGCCGCTCTTTTATGCCATTGACAACAGTTGGGTGTTCATCCGTTGCCAATTCGAAGTATTTGATAATTAAATGATCTGGAACCTCCATTATCTTTTTGAACATTACTTCCGGTGCTTCGTTCACCCCGATATAGTTACCTAGACTTTTACTCATTTTCTCTGCGCCATCAAGCCCTTCAAGAAGCGGCATGAAAATGGCGATTTGCTTTTCCATTCCTACATGCTTCTGCAATGTACGCCCCATCAGAATATTAAACGTCTGATCTGTCCCGCCGAGCTCGATATCGGCTTTTAGCTCGACTGAATCATATGCCTGCATAAGCGGGTAGAAGAATTCATGGATGCCAATCGGGACCTGGTTTTTGTAGCGTTTCTGAAAATCATCGCGCTCCAAAATCCGTGCAACGGACGTTGTTGCCGCCAGTTTGATTACTTCTTCAAACGTTAAGGTCGAAAGCCATTCACTATTGAAGCGGACCGTCGTCTTTTCTGGATGCAGCACTTTGAAGATTTGCTCGCAATATGTTTTTGCATTTTCCATCACCATTTCATCACTTAAAGCAACCCGACCCTTTGCTTTGCCGGTCGGATCACCGATACGTCCAGTGAAATCACCAATCAAAATGACCGCGTGATGGCCAAGATCCTGCATTTGCTTGATCTTACGCAGCACAACCGCATGACCTAAATGGATATCAGGTGCAGAAGGGTCCAGGCCGAGTTTAATTGTCAGCGGCTTCTGCTCATCATAAGAGCGCTGCAGCTTTACTAGTAATTCGGCCTCATCGACAATTTTATCGGCACCTTTTTTAATGATTTCCAACTGCTCTTTTGGTTTTAAAAACATAAATAACATCTCCTTGTAATATTAAATAATTTAATATTGCAAGCTCTATAAGAGTAAAACAAAAAACGCCCTTTAGGGAAAACCCTAAAGGACGTGCAGGAACGTGTTACCACCTTTATTCGAGAGCTACTCACATAACTCTCCTCATTCGGTACGGCCAAAATGCGATACCTCCTGCATGGATGACGGGTGCAACTCCGGCGTAGCCTACTTTATGTTTCGGTACGCAGCTCCAAGATGTATTCATGCTGACTTTCCTTGCGCCTCTCAGCAACCGGCCGCTTTCTGTAAGTTCCATCAACACTACTCGTTCTTTTCATCGCTTTTACTCTTATACTCCGAAATGTCGAAACAAATCTTCGTTATGCAGATATTGTTGTCTATTATAATCGCATTTGAGAATTTGTCAATTATAAAAATATTCGCTAGTTATCCCGTCTGAACAGACAAGAAGGGATACGTATAAGCTGCAGACCTGCTTCAAGTAGCGATACTGCCCTTCATTCGTATCCGCATAGGCTTCTTCCCGGTTAGAGGGGGTGTCTGTATAAATGAGATCTTCGTTAAATTGAGAGGCGGTAAAATCATAGCGCTTACCGCCTGAAACATTGTAAAAATGCCAGCCGCCGGGAAGCTTTGTTTTCATTATGTCTCCTCCAAATAGATCGTTTACGACTAATGCAGTGACACCACATTGCCCCTTAGCTGGATTGTCTTTTGTCCATTTGGAGCTTGATCGTAAGGACCAGGATTGTAATAGGGCATCCGTAATGGTATTGAATTGATCGGTTGTCATGAATAAACCTCCTTGTATGATAGAGAGTTTCATAGTACATGGGAAGCAAGAGATACTCTAGCAGTTTTCATTCTGCTCATCATTGTATCACTTTCCCATATAGATTTGGATTATATATCCATTAAAAAGAATAACTATTTGCTAATGGGACTAGGCTGAATTGGCTTGTTGGAAACAGTTTGAAATAAGAATATTTTCACTTTTGTTCGCTGGAAAAATGATTGATATGTTACATAATTTCAGGGCATTCTGTAGGCATAATTAGATGGAATAGTATAAGAAAAAATAGGATGAAAAGCGGTTTTAGAGAAGTTCCTTATTATGTAATAATATGGTTATTATTTACCTTGGACAGCGTTCTGCTTTTCAAGGTTTTCCTATGTTAAAGGGAAAGTACAGCTATTTTGGAAACAAGTAAGGAAGACTGTGGAAATACTTCTAGACAAATTGGAGTGGGTGATATAATGAAGGTATTGGATGTCGATCATCTCCAAGATGGATTGACCCGTAACATCAACCGAATGAACCGGCTGGAAAAGGAAATGACCGCCATCCAGAAGGCAGTAGAGGAACTGACGAACATGGAGGAGGCGCTGAAAGGGGAGGGCGGCCAGGCAATCCGCGACTTCTACACGTCCTGCCATCTTCCTTTTCTTCAGTATTTCCTATCGTTTAAAGAGGAGTTCAATACAATCCTCCAGCAGGCCCAGCAGGCACTCTCGTCATTAGAGCCGATGGATGATGGGCATATCGTAGAAGAATTTCTCGAAACAACGGTGGAGGAAGGACTCACAGCGAGCGCTGATATCACGACAGCGCTGACAGACGAAGCCAATGCCATTATGGACGAGGTAGCCGATATTGTCGGCCTGCCGAAGCTCGATGATACGCTTGTCCATGAAAGTATCGCGGATGCCAAAACAAAGCGGGATGATACGGTAGAGGCGCTACATACATTTGATAGCACGCAGACGGCACAGCTGCTCCCCATCGAAACAAGTATTCAGTCGATGAAGGAATGGGTGAAAAACATCGAAGGGCTGTTCCAGGCGGGGTTGACAGATGTCAATTTCCCAGCTGATACCTGGTCTGCGATGGCTTCCCGCTCCAGCCTGGGCATGGCGATAGCTGCCCAGCAGGCACCAGTCGGCAGTGTGGCCTATGCGCTGCATGAACAGAATCAGCTTATTCTGATGCTGCAGGCTTCCTTATCCAATATGGCGCCAATCCGATTCGGCTTTGGCGGATTTGCGCAAAAGTCCTACCCAACGTATGGCCCTGTGATGCTCGGCTTAGGGAACCTATCACCAGGCAATCAAACAAGCGAAACGGTGCAGCAGGTAAGCAAAAGCAGCGATCCAGATCTGGAGGAAATCTATGCTGCACTGGCCAAGCAGGCAGAAGGCATGGATGTTAGCAGCCCGTCCTCACCTGGTACCTATTCGGCGAAGGAAGAGATCACCTATGAAGGCATGCGGAAGGTGCTTGGGGGAAATGGCTCAGGTACACCGGACGGACTGGCGCCATATGCTGTGGCCACGTATGATTTCTTTGCAGAGGACATGAAAACTATCCTTGACCCGAATGCATCAAATAGTGAATATTTTCAGGCGTTGAGTTCTTTCCTCTTTAAACCTGTGAAGCTATTGGATAAGGCTGGGGACGTTGCAGGTGCTGCGAAGAATGCAGGTAAGGCTGTTGATGATGTGAAGAGCACAGGGAAGACCGTTGATAAGGGTACGGGTAATAATAAGCCAGTCAGCGGAGCTAAAGTAGATTTTGGAGCAGAGAATCCAGTATCTGGACAAGACTGGAATAATTATTTTAAAGATAAATATGGGAATGGAAATGTTCAATGGAAACCTACGTCATTTGACGACATTATTACGAACCCTGAAAAGTTGTATGGAAGTACTAAAAGTGAAGTTAAGTCAACTTTAGGACCAAATTGGGTAGAAGGTGTTTACGGTAGAAATGGTTCTGGTTGGAAGTTCACTAATCCAGATGGAAGTGTGTTCTATCATGGTGGTGGAGGCGTCCATAAAGGTTCATACTATGGATTTTCAAATGGACAAACAAAAAAAGTGAAGATATATAAAATAGAGGATGGTTATGTTCCTACCATTGACGATAAAGGTAAGGCAATACAAATTGATTAAAGAAGGGGAGTAAATTGTGATAACAATTGGAGAATCATTTGAACTACTTTTAGAGACCTTAAAACATTCGAATTCTAATGTTTTAACATTGTCAGATGAGTTAATTGAGTATTATCTTCTTGAAGAGTTTGCAATAGAGGCACCAGCTTACTTAAGTAAATTTACTCTTGATAGACTAAGTAATGAAGGAATTATAGATGAGGAAATTTTAGGGAAATGTCGGGAATTACAAAGTGTATACTTTTTGGTAGATCAAATAAAAGTATGGGACAGTCCTTCTATAAAAAAAAGTTCAGAGTGGAACGAGATTTTCTCTCTCTCTGATCAAATTTGTGAGTTGATTCATAAAAAATGGACAGATGAAGAAATAGAATATCTAAAAACATTATAACATAAAGAAGTTCACTACTACTTGATTGCAACAAAGCGATAGTGTCTTAACTAGTAAGAAAATAGGCAAACAAGATTTTGAAGGAGTGAAAATTAGAGAAGTATTTTTAATACCTTGATTGGCTAACCATCTTTCAAGGTTTTTTTTGTGGTTAAAACAATAAGAATATAGAATTACGGCTCATAACAGGAGAGTAAAAGAGAAATTAGAATTTGTTGATAAAATAAAGTCAAGCCATGTCCAGAATCAAATATCATGAAGGCAGTGCCATCAATGAGTATTACTAAACAATAAAAAGCGTGAGAAGTATGCGAGATGACTTTTTACATGGCAAGGGTAGTAAGAGTAGGAAATAATAAAAAACAAATGATACTGCCAATGCTCGTGGCGATAAACAATAAGAAAGACAAAAAAGGTACTCTTGCTCTACGCTAACCATATAGAGGGAACGGGGTTTGAACAAAAGGTTGTATACAATTTTATTAATAATGACGATAAAAAAAGTCGCTTCTTCCAACACTGGAGGCGACTTTTTTAATCTTTTATGTCTATCAGGTCAATAATTTCTCGAATATCTTCTATCTCTAATGTTTCTGCAATTTTTTCGATATGATGGAAATTAATATTTTGCCTTTTTTGATTGGCTAGCTCACTTAAAGCGGCATGACGTATATCTGTTAATCGAGACAATTCTCGAAGGGAGATCCCTTTTTGTTTAGTTAATTCATGGATGTTCACTTTAATCTTTTTCGCCATAGCTATCCCTACAATCGAATGATATTGACTACAAAGAAAAAGTTAGCATATAATGAAAGAATTAGTGGTACGTATAAGCGTATCATTTGGATATGGATATATTTTGTAGGGGGAGAGCAAGTTGAAAAAACGTAAGATTAGTGAATTGAACAAATTACAGGTAGGACGTTTTGGTGAATATGCAACGAAGATGGAGTTTACACTGTATGGTTGTGATGTATATACATCTGAGGTAGATGACAAGGCAATTGATTTTATTATAAGAAAAGATGGGCAATACTATGATATTCAAGTGAAAACATGTAGAAAATTAAGCTATGTTTTTTTACAGAAGCATGTATTTACATTGAGAAATAATGTATTTTTAGCGTTGGTGTTTCTTCATGAAGATAAAGCACCTGATTTTTACTTAATACCATCTACTGTATGGGAACATCCAGATGAAGTTTTTGTGAGTCGTGATTATGACCAAGAAGGACAAAAAAGCAAAGCGGAGTGGGGAATTAATTTATCAAAGAAAAACCTGCCAAGACTTGAAGCGTACCGTTTTGAAAATAGTGATTTTTTTAAGTAAGCTGTCAGATAGAATTGTATAACCATTGCCTGCTAGGCGAATCAAAAACACTTAATTTCTTAACTCATAGAAAATTAAGTGTTTTTTTGTTTGGAAGTTGAGTGGTTACTTAAAAATTTTCAACTTTTTATTATATATATTATTGTACGAACCAAATTTAAAACAGAAAAGAGTGAGGCTTACATGGTAGAACGTAAGAAAGATGGAGAAAAATTGAGTAAAGAGATGCAGAGGTATAGAAATAAATTAATAGCCAAATATTTTCCAAGAATAATCCTAGAAAATGGGGAAGGCGTATTGTTTCAGCAATTCCTTTGGCCAGAAGCACGAAAAGCTAGACTAGCGGCAATTGATAGATTGGTACAGGAGAAATTAAAGGAAAAGGAAGAAAAAAGAAAAACAAAAAATGAAATGAAATAGATAGAAAAAGCCTTCTGCAAGCCTGCTATGAAGTGGGTTTCAATAGGTTTGCAGAGGGCATAACAGTGAGATAAGGCTTCATTACTTAGTCTATAGGCTCTAATATAAGTAGGTCTTGAATAGACACTTGCAATGTATCACATAAGATAGAAAGTATGCGCATATGTAGACATTTTACAGGGCGGGTACAGAGGTCATTAATTGTATTTGGACGTAAAGAAGCCTGTCGAGCAAGTTGCCGACGGGTCATTTGCTTTTCAATTAAAATTTCGTCTAGACGTAAACGAATAACGGAAGCCATCATCCAACACCCCTTTCATAAATTGTAGTGGCTTGGTATAGTGTACGACCATACTAGAGAAAAAACGACTGTAAAATAAAGGGTTGTGCAAAATTAGGAGAAGGTCGTACAGTATGTTGTAACGGATAGACGTTACACATCAGTTATCCGCAAAAACAAGTAAGCGTTACAGGAACTTTAATTGCTGTAACGGGAGGGGGATAGAATGAGGAAAAATGTAGTTGGTTATGTACGTGTTTCAACGGAAGGGCAAGTACGTGATGGATACAGCCTCATGTATCAAGTGGAAGAAATTAAGCGATATTGTGAGGACAATCACTTGAATTTGCTTCATATCTATGAAGATAAAGGTATCAGCGGAGCCACAGTGGATGAAAATGGGCTGACGATAGAGCGAGAAGGGTTACAAAAGCTATTAGCAGATATGGAATCCGCCCAAGTGAGCCAAGTCATTGTACTGAATACATCCCGTTTATGGCGCTCTGATATGGCGAAAGTATTGATACAGCGTGAGTTGAAAAAATATAACGTCGATGTGAAAGCAATTGAGCAACTTAACTACAGTATTTACACATATGAACCCAATGACTTTTTAGTGAACGGTATGTTAGAACTGTTAGACCAGTACCAAAGGCTTGAAATTGCCTTGAAGTTGAGCCGCGGTAGAAAGAAAAAGGCAGAGCAAGGTGGCTACGCAGGTGGCGGTGTCATATTTGGGTATACAGTGAAGAAAGGGCAAAAAGTAGTCCGTATTGATGGAGAGAAAGCGGTCATTGTACGGCGGCTTTTTGCATTCAAGCACCTTTATCCGCATTGGTCGTTATCTCAATTAGCAGAACAGTTGAATGCGGAAGGACACCGAACAAAGAAAGGGAAACGATTTACGAAAGTGCAAGTGAAGCGCATTTTAGACAGGGAAAGTTTTTATAAAGGCCTGTATACATATGGACAAATACAAGTAAATGGGCAACATCCTGCAATTATTTGAGGGGTTACTTAAAAAAGAGGTGCATTTTCTTATATATATTTGTGTAAAGATGAAAATGGATAGGCTTTCGTACCAATGCGCACGAATAGGTGAACGCTCGAACTAAGGTTGCCGGCATTTTCATTTATTAAAATGACGAGGAGAATGTAGCGTGCATGAAAAACAGAAATATCTATATATTGGCGTAGATTTACATAAACAGCACCATGTAGCGGTGGTGATGGATTGTTGGCAACAAAAGGTAGATGAAATCAAATTTGAAAATAAACCGGCTGCTTTTTCAACCTTTTTATTGGCTGTTTATCAACAAGTAGAGGATGACTTAACCCCGATTTTTGGTTTAGAAGATGTTGGCGGGTATGGGCGAGCATTAGCCAAATATTTAACAGATCATGCGCAAATTGTGAAGGAAGTCAATCCCGCTCTTTCCTATGCGGAGCGAAAAAGCCATATGACCACACAAAAAAGCGATAGTTGGGATGCAGAATGTGTAGCAAGGATTTTGGTAAACAGGCTAGACCAGTTACCAGATGTGAAACCAGATGATTTATATTGGTCGATACAACAGTTAGTGACAAGAAGAAACGGTTTAGTAAAGGCACAAGGTGCTTCAAAGAACCAACTGCATGTTCAATTGAGCCACCATTATCCAAGCTATAAGAAGTTTTTCTCGGAAATAGACGGTAAAACAGCCTTGGCATTTTGGGAACGTTACCCTTCACCTGCTTGTTTGGAAGGACTGACGTTACAACAGCTAACGACCTTTTTATTAGAGGCGAGCCGTAATACATGCTCAGTGAAAAAAGCGAGCGACATTTTAAAAAGGGTGCAAGAGGATGGCAACACCATTAAGGGACATCAAGAAACACAACATTTTTTAATTAGGAGCATTGTCCGAGATATTTCATTTAAAAAGCAGGAAATGCGCATGATAGAAAAAGAATTAAAAGGATTAATGAGCTTATTAGATATTCAATTAGAGACGATGCCAGGCATAGACCTTGTGACAGCGTCGGCTTTCATTGCAGAAATAGGTGATATACGCCGTTTCCCAAATGCCAACAAATTAGCCCGATTTGCAGGGATTGCGCCAGTTTTCTTCGGGTCTGGTGGAAAAGGAAGAGAGCAAAAAAGCAAGCAAGGAAATCGGGCATTACACACCTTATTTTATAATCTAGCCGTTCAGCAAGTACAAGTAGCAAAAGGAAGTAAGCGACCAAGGAATCCCGTATTCCATGCTTACTACCAACAAAAGCTAAAAGAAGGAAAAACAAAGGGACAAGCATTGGTATGTATCATGAGAAGGCTTGTCAACATTATATACGGCATGATGAAGCACAAAACCGCCTATGAATTGCCGATAATAAAAGAAGAGAAAGAAGTAGTTTAATAGGTAAAACAACGCTGATTTTTTTATTAGTAGATTTTAAGATTACAACATAGGGTACGGTTAATCTTAAACCTGGTACACTAAATAATGTAGAAGCAAGGAAGTGGTATTTAGAGCAGGAAGCCAATATCCCTAACTTAATAAACAAAAATGCTCCAATAGAGAAACAGGCTAGACAAGCTTTTGAATTGAGAAACCAATATCGAACTCAGGCGAGGGAGCTAATGGCTGATAGAGATGCGGCTACATCATTATATAAGTCAGATCCTAATTTGACTTGGGAACAAATTGTTCAACGGCAAAAAGATAAAGGTCTAACTGGTGATGATATATACAAAGGGATTATTGAAAGTTCTCAAAAATCTAGGAAAAGTGTAAATGAATCATTGGGATTAGAGTGAGAGGAGGTTTAGTGTGGTAAGAATTGTAAAACATATCTCTGAAGATGGAAAAGTTGATTTTGAGTTTGTCGGGTTTGAGTTATGGGAAGACTTCGATACTTTAATAAATATTCTGAAAACCCAAATGCACGCAATAATTGTTGATAAAATTGAGGGAATATATTCAAGATACTGTACTTTTGAAATGGACAATATACCATTTAAGTTGATGTACCATGAGGACATGGGTAATTGTCTATGCCCGGTTAAAGATAGCGGAGAGGATATTATTTTTTTGGAGAACCTAGCCCATAAAATGTTACCGTTCATAATTGAATCTTTGTAAAAGAACCTTGAGTAGTCATAACCTTGATTGGCTATAATGCCTTTCAAGGTTTTTTGAATTTACGACTTTATGGTTATATTTCTCTGAAATTAGAATCAAAAACTCATGATGGTAAGCGGACAAACGAGATTGGTTTCAGTGCCATTTAAATAAAATGTCCAAACTTACTACGCGATTAATATTAGCACACGAGAATGACAAAAATCGTGGTAATAAAGGTGGGAATAAACTAGTCATAAGGCAAGTAAGGTCAACATGAACGATTTCTTTTAATTCATAACTTATGAAGGTAGTACCATCATGGAGTATCATGTTTATACTTGGACTGGCTGAAAGGAAACGAGAAATAGGTGAGATGACATTTTACATGGTAGGGGTAGTAATAACATGGCATAGGCAATAAACTAACGAAATCGCATAAGATCGTGGCGATAAACAATGGATAACGTAAAAAGGTGTTCTTACTCTGCGTTGGATTTTAAATTTTAGGTTGTATCTTTACAAGAGATGGTCGTATAATGCTCGCTATTCGTTTAAAAAGCGTTACGAAAATTAAAATTTATGTAACGGGAGGGTGAAAAGTTGAACGTTGTTGGTTATATACAAGTCTCCCCTCAAGGGCAAGCCAAACAAGGATATAGTTTGAAATATCAAGAAGATGAAATTAAAGCATATTGTGAGGAACAAGGATTGAACTTGATACACATTTTTAGAGATGAAGGTATAAGTGGTGCAAAACTAAGTGAAGAAGCATTGGAAATAGACAGGGTGGGCTTACAAGAAATGTTGGCTCACCTTTCTTCTGTCCAAATTAATTATGTGGTGGTGTTCAATACAAGCCGATTATGGTGGTCGGATAGTGTGAAGGTGTTGATACAACGAGAGTTGAAGAAATATGGCTGTGATATTAAAAGTATTGAACAGCAGTTTTACAGCATTCACAAAAAAGACCCAAATGACTTTTTGGTTAATGGGTTAATGGAGTTATTAGACCAATATCAACGGCTTGAAATAGCACTGAAACTAACGAAAGGAAGAAATAAAAAAGCAAAGGAAGGTAGATATGCAGGAGTAAGGGCTACATTTGGTTATACAAAACAAAAAGGTGAAAAGGAGCTAAAGATACATAACGGTCAAGCAGAAGTAGTTAAACGGTTGTTTGAACTAAAACAGCTACATAAGAAATGGTCACTGTCTAGGTTGGCAGAAGCATTAAATGAGGAAGGGTATAGAACAACTCAAGGTAAAATGTTTACCAAAGTACAAGTAAAACGCATTTTAGACCGAGAAAGCTTCTATCAAGGAATCTATACATATGGACAAATACAAGCAAATGGGTAACATCAAGCAATAATTTAACAAGGTACTTAAAGAAAACGCTTATTTTACTATATATTCTATGAGGACATGAAAATGGATAGGCTTTCGTACCAATGCGCACCTGAAGGTGAATGCTCGAACTAAGGTTGGCGGCATTTTCATTCAATAGTTGACAACTGAATAGGAGGATGAACCATGCATGAAAAACAGAAACACATTTATGTGGGTGTAGACTTACATAAACATCATCATGTGGCAGTGATTATTAATTGTTGGCGAGAGAAGCTTGATGAAATAAAGGTTGAAAATAAACCGTCCGCTTTTTCAACATGTTTACTAGATATTGATAAACTGACAGAAGAAGGGTTGACACCTGTATTTGGCTTAGAAGATGTGGGTGGTTACGGTCGAGCACTGGCACAATATCTAACTGACCATGGACAAGTTGTAAAAGAAGTAAATCCAGCACTTTCATACGCTGAACGAAAAAGCCACATGACCACACAAAAAAGTGACAGTTGGGATGCGAATTGTGTGGCGCGCATATTGGTAAATAAACTTGACCAATTGCCAGACGCAAAGCCACATGATTTATTTTGCTCAATACGATAACTGGTCACTAGAAGAAATGCATTGGTGAAAGCACAAGGTGCTTTGAAGAACCAACTTCACATTCAATTGAACCACCATTATCCAGGCTATAAGAAGTTTTTCTCAGAGGTGGATGGAAAAACAGCACTAGTATTTTGGGAAAAGTACCCTTCACCATCTTGCTTAGAGGGTGTGAGTGTAAAACAGTTGACTACCTTTTTATTAGAAGTGAGTAATAATACGTGTTCGGTGAAAAAAGCAAACGAAATATTGAAGCTAGTAAAAGAGGATGGGAATACAACAAAAGAATATCAAGAAACACGAAATTTTTTGGTAGAAAGCATTTTGCGCCATATTTTATTTGGAAAGCAGGAAATAGGCAAGGTGGAAAGAGAATTAAAAGAGTTAATGAGCTTACTAGACTTTCACCTAGACTCTATGCCAGGAATTGACCTTGTGAGAGCTTCCGCATTAATTGCCGAGATAGGTGATGTAAGGCGCTTTCCTAATGCCAATAAATTAGCACGATTTGCGGGGATTGCGCCTGTTTACTTTGGTTCTGGCGGGAAAGGCAAGGAACAAAAAAGCAAACAGGGAAATCGGGCGCTGCACGCTATATTTTATAACCTCGCCGTACAACAAGTGCAAGTAGCAAAAGGGAGTAAACTTCCAAGAAACCCAGTGTTCTATGCTTACTACCAAAGGAAACTTAAAGAAGGCAAAACAAAGGGACAAGCATTGGTTTGTATCATGAGAAGGCTTGTGAACATTGTTTATGGAATGATGAAAAATAAAACTGCTTATAAATTACCGATAATACAAGAGAGAGAAGTAGTTTAATAAGGTTTTAGATGGGTTATTTTTTAACTTTTAGATTTTAAGATTACAACATAGGGTACTGGAAAAGTTGATTTGACTACAATAACTAACCCTGAAGATTTCTTAGATATAGTAATGGAGCGACAGGGACTAGATAAATTACCTGGAAGATTCAAAGAAAAGTGGATGGATGGTGACTATAAATACGAGATAAGGGCTCACGAAGCTGAAACTCAGTATGGAAAAACTGGTAGTATTTATAGAGTAGGGAGACAGAAACCAGGTAACGGAACAGAATATATGGATTCTAATGGGAAATGGCATCATGAAAGTACACTGAAGGAAACGCATAAAGATGGGCGGCCAAACCCTTTATTTAATGAAGAGGCTGCGAGAAATACACATATTCAGTTAAATAGATAAGGAAGTGATAATATTGAGTGACCAAAGATTTTTAATGGATGAAAATGAAGTAATGCAAATAATAACGCGAATTAATGAGTACGTTTCTCAAGAGTTATGGATGGATTTTGATGTTACTTTATCAAATGGGTGGGATTTAACAATTATAGGTAGGTTGGATAATACCACAAAGAAAGTTAATATTGAAATCAATTTTGAGCAAGTCCACTTTGTTTCTCTGCCTTTTGGTTGGAAAACGGATACATCATACCCAATAATTAAGTTGGCCAATGAGGAAGAAATAGAGAATTTAACAGATAAATTTGAAGTGGACAAAGGTAACTATATTTTTAAGTTCATTGCTGAAGGTTTTGATAGTGAAAAATATTACTTTGTGGGAGCAAAAAAAATTTCCTGTTTATTGCTTGATAAGCAAACAAATGAGTTAAAATAACATGCAAAGTTTAATGTGGAAAATTTGTTGAGCTACTCAGTAGAATATAAGTTATTATATGTTACTGCTAGAAAATTGTATGTTCCAGAATCGCGAGTTCTTGAAGGCTGTACCATTTAGTTATTTTAATAAAGAGATAACGAGAAAAGAACAAAAATTGGATGAGATTATATTTAAACAGCAAGGGTAGTATAACTAACGAACCAACGGGAATGACATAGCTCTTGGCGCTAAATAAGCGTATGATATTAATATATAGTCATATCCTTTTGGTTAGTCAGCACTCTTCTATTGCTTTCGTAAGTGCCAGATATACAAGATAATATATGACTTGAAGCACTTGATTATCCTATTGCGGGTAACAAGTGTTTTTTCATATTTTTATATCTTCATGTACATCGTGTGAAAAGATAAGGATTATTTGGTTAGCTTACTAAATGTTAAACATTTTAAAGGTACTAATATACAAGGGAATAAAGCTTCTTTGAAAAGCACTAAAGGTAACAAAAAGAAGATCCTAAAAGGTATAGAATCTGGAGAGAAGTCCTTTAGTTTGGTATTGAAAGTAGCTGACCTTGTACCTAGTATCTCCAATGTTAAGACCGGATTTAAAGGAGTCGATACAGCAGGTAAGCAAAAGCAACGATCCAGATCTGGAGGAAATCTATGCTGCACTGGCCAAGCAGGCAGAAGGCATGGATGTTAGCAGCCCGTCCTCACCTGGTACCTATTCGGCGAAGGAAGAGATCACCTATGAAGGCATGCGGAAGGTGCTTGGGGGAAATGGCTCAGGTACACCGGACGGGCTTGCGCTATATGCCAAATCTATGGGGCCATCTGCCAAGTATGTATTCGATTTCTTTACGGAGGATATTCGGACCATACTGGACCCAGAAGCAACAGCAGTTGAAAAAGCAATGGCTATCGGGTTTACCTTCTTTAAGCCTGCGAAGCTATTGGATAAGGCAGGAGACGTTGCAGGGGCTGCGAGGGATGCAGGTAAGGCTGTTGATAGGGGTAGGGGTACGGGTGAACTTAAGCATCCAGTTTTAGATAATCCACGAGTAGGTAGTGCATTAAAAGATGATTTTTATCATAACTTTAATGATATAATTGATAATTATGCAGATGATGCTCAAAGATTTGATTTGCCAAATAAAAAAGGACATATGGATTCGTTGTATCAGATAGAAGGTTCAGTGGTTAAGTATGAAACGAAATATGTAAAGGTTAAGAATAACGCCTCTGAAATGATACAGACGAAAGAAACAAAAGATGGAGTGTTTGAATGGGTGGTAGATCCTAAGACTAACACAGTAACCCATAGAACATTTATACCTGGTGGCAAAGTTACAGGAAAAATAAATCAATGGGGGAAATAGGAAATTGTATAAAATCGAAATAGTTGAGAAAAATGGATTTAATTGTAACTGGGCTACGTTATTTATTGGTAGACAGTTTAAGTTAATATCTTCCTTAGAAGTAACAAATTACGCTACCGAATATCTAAAGAATAATCCTAATGTTAATAATGAGTTCATCCTTGAATTGGCGTGGGAACAAGTAGAAGATAAAGTAGAAGATAAAGTAGATGATATACTTGAAAGAATAATCTCTGACAGTTCTTCGGAAGACATGGCTAAAGAGTATCATAAGTGGTTATATAGTATTATAAAAGAGGCATATAATAATTATTCTGATGAAAATATCTTTGAAGAAATTGAAAATATTTTTTCAATGTTTAATACGCCCCAAAATATGTATGACTTTTTTAGAAAAGTATCGGATGCATTTTATTATCCATCTGATTCAAAACATACAATTAAAGAACTTGTTGAGGAGTTTTTGGATGCGGAGAAGCAATTAATATTATAATAACTAGAGAGTTTAAAGAGAACGATGGACTAATAAGCCATCGTGAAAGAAAGTTTAATTGATATAGATATCTTTGTAAAAGAGACACTCATAAATGCACAAAAGTTTTTAAGCTTTGTATCAGTATTAAACCCTCAATTATTAAAAAGTGAAAATATAAAAATGGTACAAAATTTAATCTATGAGCTAGAGCTTAGTTTGTAGTAAAAATAATCTTCCTTTTAGATAATTGATGTTGATTAATGCTTATAGATTAGAGTCAGCAATAGACGCAAACTCATTGTCTATATCTTCTAAGAAAGCTAGACACATAATAATTTATCCAGATATTTTATTTTCAATCCTATCAGCAGAACTTACAATACAATCAATAAACCATAATGTGAGCTAGGCGCTTGTATTGTGGTTTGTGTTTTTTATAAATGGTCTATAAAATCCTATTGCCAGGGCATAAGGCTACGGGTAATACTAATCTGACTGAATCTTCATTACCTAATGGGAGTAAGCCAAAAGGAGAATACACAAAGGGTGATTCACCTGGTGTTAAGAAAGAGAATGAAACAGCAGAGTTCTTGGCAAATAAGGGCTATGAAATAAAAATGTTAAATGAAGTAAATGGCGGTAATGGTCACGGTATAAAAGCAACATCTAATCCAGATTTTCTCATTGAAGGCAAAGTATTTGATTGTTATGCTCCAACACCAAATACGAAGACAGATAATGTCCTTAGGACCCATAACAAGTAAAACAAAAACACAGGCAGAAAGAATTGTTCTTAATGTGGATAATTTTCCACCTGAGAAAATTCTTGAAATTACTGAAGGTATTTAAAGAAAAGCTAATCCAAATGGAGATTTGAAAAACTTAAAAGAATTACTTATTGTGAACGACGGAAAAATTACACGAGTATTTGGAGAGGAGAAATAAATGGATTACGAATTGTTTTTAAGCTCTAATTTAAGTTGTAAATCCCTGGCGGAAATTATTCGAAGTATAATAGTTGAATCTGTGAACGAAGAGATAACTGTTCACATTAGTGAAGAAGAAATAGTTATTGGGATTAAGTATTTTTCATTAGCTCTAGAAATTGAGGATATATCTGACATAGCTTTTATTAGAAGGCATTACGATTTAGATGTAAATGTATGCATTAGAGTTCAATTATTTGGTAACACTTTCTATCAAGGAATAGAAGTTTTGTTTAAAGTTATTGGGAATCTTATGAGACAAGTTGGCGGAAATCTATTGTTTTTAGAAAACGGTTCGGATCAATTACTTAGAAAAGAGAATGGTCAGTTAATTGTCAATAGTGATTTAGATCAATACCAGGTAAAATATTTAACCAAGAGTTTGCTTAGTTTTCTTGAACATTCTTACATTAAAGAAAAATTGCCAAACTAGGCATTTGGTTATTATAAACGAATAAAACCATTATAATTATAGAAGAAATTAACATCTACCTAAAAGTTAGAGCAGTCTTAGGTGCACGAGCATTACTAGATGATAATGACCTAAGAATTGAGCAGGAATAGGAAGAGTTAATTGTTTTACTAAGTAAAGATGAAAACTTGACTTTGAGTTTTTTAAAGGTTTGTACAAAAAAACAGAACTTTCATTTTTAAGTGAGGTTGTTGAAGAAGTGGCTTATAATTTACAAAGTAAAAAGTATATTGAATTAATATATTGCCTAGATCAAAGATACCTAGATTTAAACTTAAAGAGAAGTATACGAATTGCTGAGGAGTACATGGATTAAATTTGAGATATCAAAGTTTTGAATCCAAAAGTTTATGCGAAAAATTACTTTATTTAGACTAATTACTTCTTTAGAAGAAACAAATAATGATATTTTGTATCAAGAGAGATTAATCCTGGTTTCCAAGCAAAAACCTTGATTGGCTAAATGCCTTTCAAGGTTTTTTCTCTGATGATAAAATTAGCTGATACATTCGAGACAATTTAAAACCGATTTATCTGCGAGTGGAAAGCTCAAGTAGGCTGCAATAATATTTTGTTTCATTATACGGATGACGAGAATAGCAAAGTTCGAGGATAAAGCGGGATTGACAGATGTCAATTTCCCAGCTGATACCTGGTCTGCGATGGCTTCACGGTCCAGCCTGGGCATGGCGATAGCTGCCCAGCAGGCACCAGTCGGCAGTGTGGCACATGCGCTGCATGAACAGAATCAGCTTACTATGATGCTGCAGGCTTCCTTATCCAATATGGCGCCAATCCGATTCGGCTTTGGCGGATTTGCGCAAAAGCCCTACCCAACGTATGGCCCTGTGATGCTCGGCTTAGGGAACCTATCACCAGGCAATCAAACAAGTGAAACGGTGCAGCAGGTAAGCAAAAGCAGCGATCCAGATCTGGAGGAAATCTATGCTGCACTGGCCAAGCAGGCAGAAGGCATGGATGTTAGCAGCCCGTCCTCACTTGGTACCTATTCGGCGAAGGAAGAGATCACCTATGAAGGCATGCGGAAGGTGCTTGGGGGAAATGGCTCAGGTACACCGGACGGGCTTGCGCTATATGCCAAATCTATGGGGCCATCTGCCAAGTATGTATTCGATTTCTTTACGGAGGATATTCGGACCATACTGGACCCAGAAGCAACAGCAGTTGAAAAAGCAATGGCTATCGGGTTTACCTTCTTTAAGCCTGCGAAGCTATTGGATAAGGCAGGAGACGTTGCAGGGGCTGCGAAGGATGCAGGGAAGGCTGTAGAGGCTGTTGATGATGTGAAGAGCACAGGTAAGGCAGTTGGTAAGGGTACGGGTAATTATACTGGAGGAAGAACAAAAGCAGAGTTGGATGAATTGGCACATGATCCAGCTCATGCAGGCTCTACAAGGCAGATTGATATGGATAAAGGAAAACATGAAGCAAGGGTTGGTCTAGAATTGGAGGAGGCTAAGAAACTAGATGGGCCAATAACTAGAGATCCGTCTGGCAAGGCTGAATTTTTTGATGCCAAAGGGCAAGCCTGGGATGTCAAGTCTTTTAACTCAAATTATCCTCCTAAAAAGGGAGGTTATAAACTTGAAAACGCAATGAAGTCAATTGATAAATCTTTAGAAGAAGGAGAAAATGTTATACTTGATGTTTCTAATATGAGTAAGGATAATAAAACAGGGCTTTTGCAAGAAATTTCAAATCGAGGTTTAAAGGATAAAGTAGTAGTGTGGCCTTAGGAGGTGCTAATATATGGATTTATTTACTAAACTAAAAAAATATAAAGAGTTTTCAATGGGATTATCTGAAGAAGTGTGTGAACTAATTTACGAAGATACTTCATTTGAGGACATAGTATTCACGGGATATGATTTGAATAATAGCAACTTCTTAGAGGTTAAGTTTAATAGTTGTGATTTTTCAAAAGTATATTTAAGTGGAGCAACGCTTTGTGGTAGTGTTTTTGACAAATGTAAGTTCTCAGAAAATACTTTTAGGAAAGGTAATGCTGACTATTCAATTTTTAATTCAACAGAAATAAATAGATTTGATTTATTTAGAACTACTTTTTATGAATCTCAATTTAACAATGTGAACGTTTTCGATTCCAAATATGAATTAACCTATTTGGATGATTCGCATTTTTTAGAAGTGGTTTTTAAAAATACACAGTTTAAATCAGCATCATTTAATGATTCAACTTTTAAAAATGTAAAATTTATTAATTGTTACTTTGAGAAAACGACATTTCAAAATATTACAGGTTTTAGTGAGACCCAATTTGTAAATTCAACAATTGTAATTAATGGAGAGTCTAAAAGTGGCTTATCAAACCATGAGATGAAGACTTTACTACAATAAAATATTCTTCCGAAAAAACAATTATTCTAATCCTAGATTATTCATTAACATATAATAAAACCCGACAGAAAAACTGATCTATCAGCTTTTTTGTCGGATTTTTTTCAGTTGAAAGATGAAAAAACAGTAGTGTGATAAATTATTTAGGAGTCTGTTTTCTAAAAATCTTTGATTAGTTGATCATATATTATGAACCTTAAAATAATGATGGTAAAGTTACAGTTAAATCAATTGAAACAATTGAATCAAACCCAAGTGCATCTAGTGGGAAGAGTGTAAATGAAATTGCTGGAGTTTTAAAGAGTGAAGATTATGATAAAGGCGCTGAATCTGTCGAAGGAGGAATCCTAAAAGGTATATAAATCGGAAGAGAAGTCCTTTAGCTGGGTATCTCTAATATTAAGGACGGACTCGAAGAAGTCTTCGGCGTAAATCCAATCAACGGCGACAAAATTAGCAGCTATTCCCGGAGAGCCGCTTGTCAGAGTAGGAGCTAAGGTAGGCAAAGGCGCCATTAATACGGGGAAAGAAGTGGTGAGACAAGTAAAGAATGTCCTTCATCCAGACAAGGTAAAAAAGCTGCCAAGAAAGTGTACGGCGATTATATAAAGTCTCCATTGCAGAAGAGTTATACGTATTTTAAAAATTATACGAAAAAATTAGGAGATGTAAAAACACCTCTTACGTATGAAGCAGCGACACCGCTAGGCAGCATAAAAGTGCCTAAGACAGTAAGTGAAATGGCACAGGACTTAAAGAAAGCCACTGTTCAGATGGCCAAGAAGCTGGATGAGAAGATTGGTGGTAAGGGTACGGGTAATCTTTCATATACACAAAAAGTAGATAAATATCAAGAAAGGACCCAGGCTATCCGTGATAATTTACCATCAAAATATAAGAAATATGGTAACGTTGCAGTAGCGGATGTTAATATTTCTGGACTTAAGTCAGAATTTAAAGCGCATAGTAGAATTCATAAAGAATATGAAGGTGGTTTTTCATATGTCATTGGTGAAGGTAAATTTCCAGCTAAGTCAGTTAACCATAAAGGAGAAACAGATGCACCAAATGCGTTCTTAAGAGCTAATGATACTGAACGTAAAATCCTTGAAGATATATCAAGGCAATTAGGCGATGATAAGACTGTTAAGGGAACAATTGATTTATTTACGGAGTTACCTGCTTGTGGAAGTTGTACAGATATAATTTTGCAGTTTAGAAAAGAATATCCGAATATCAAATTAAATGTATACTCGGGAGAATTTAAAGATTAGAAGGGAATGTATAAAATCAATGTTGAGTAGTTATGAAGAGCTTAATCAATATGTCATAGAAGATTTTGATGAATTTTTAAATGAAGGTTTATCTATTTCACAAGTAACTGAAAAACTTCTTGAAGAATACTATAGGGGGATAGTGAATAGTAAGGTTGAGAAATTAGTTATATATTTAAGAATTGCACTTTTGAGTATTGAAAGAAATTATCTTCGTGAAGATATTAAAGCTGAGTTAATGAGTATGATAAATGAACTCGAATCAATACCTACTAAAGAGGAAGTAGGTTCTGAAAATACAAAACAAATTTTATTAGACATCGAAAGATTTAAAAAGAAATCTAAGGATGTTAATAAAATTTTATAGTAAGGAAAAATTAGAATTAGTTGAGGTAATAAACAATGCGGTGTTTAAAATTATGATATCATGAAGGCAGTGTGAGTATTACTAAACAATAAAAAGCGTGAGAAGTAAGCAATATGACATTTTACACAGTGAGGGTAGTAAGACCAGGAAATAGTAACAAACAAATGATACTGCCAATGCTCGTGGCGATAAATACAAGGTATAATATGACAGAGTCATTTAAAACTTGTTTACGGTTAAAGATTCCTTGAATTTGAAATAATAACTCATGAAGGCTAGACCATCAAGGAGTCCTATTTTAACAATAAAGCAATAAGAGCGAGAATAGGCGAGATGACATTTTACTTACAAGGGCCACTTATGGATGGTATTAGTAACAACACACGAGATTAAACATGCTAAAGGGTTTAAACGTTACACTTGCCAAGTAGTATAAAAGATGTCATACTGTCGATATAAAATTACTTATAAAACTTTCAAATATATTAATAAACTTAGAAAATTTATAAACTTAAAGCACTTGATTGTCTATAACAGGCGACAAGTGCTTTTTCGTATTTCTATATTCATAGATAGAGAAGATGATGATTATTTAATTAGTGTACTAAGTGTTAAATTTTATACAAGTACTAGCATACAAGGGGAGGAGCAGGCAATGGAAATAGAGGTTTCGATAGATAAGTTTGTTATAGATTATAAGGATGTACCACATTCAGCATTTTTACGTGTTTATATGGTGGGGGTGCAGAAATATAAAGTGAAAATGAAGATTTATAGTGGAACATATAGCTATGAACTGCACATGCGGAAAAGTGACGATGTATACATTCATTTATATTTTAAAAACTTTAGAGAAACAGAAGGTCACTTACATACCCTAAGGATTGAGACAAGGCCAGAGCATTACTCACATTTCAAAGAAATACTAGAGAGGATAGGAATACGAGCAAGCCGAGTAGAATTTGTAAGCTGTGATGTAGCGTATGATATACAAACGGGCTTGGAAAATATAGTGGTGATACCGACAGACGCACGGAGGAATATGACACACTTTGATACAACACGGTATTTTGGTAGAAGTGACCAACGTAAACGGAATGGTTTCTGTAGGGTTTATGATAAACGACTAGAACTAGCAAGGAATAAAGGAATTTATTTAGCACATGAATTAAGCCGAATAGAAGTGGTGTACAAGGTAAATGAGCAAGTACTGCTTAAAGACCTCATGAAACATCCACCAAAACAGAATGAACACTATTTTGCGGCGGTGGTCATAGATGGGGAAGAATTTAAGAAAAAACAACAAGAACGGGTAGCTAGCATGCGAGATGGAAGAGATATGTATACACAGTATATACGGAGGGAAATAAAAAAGACCCTTACGAATCAGTATCGATTGGACTTCGATGAATTAGCAAGGGTGGAGTGGAAAAGATTGATAGAAGAACCAAGTTCAATTGTTCTTCGAGTAAGTTAATCGTTTATCTCCAATACAAGTAGGTCTTGGATCGAGACGTGTAATGTGTCGCACAAAGCTGAAAGAGTACTTAGATGCAGACGTTGTATGGGCTGAGTACATAAATCATTGACGGTATTAGGACGCAATGAGGCTTGCTTGGCAAGTTGCCGACGGCTCATTTGTTTTTCAATTAAAATTTCATTGAGACGTAGACGAATAGTAGAAGACATAATAAAAACACCACCTCTTTTTTGGATTGTAACGGTTACTTATAGTGTACGACCCTACTAGAGAAAAAACGACTGTAAAATAAAGGGTTGTGCAGAATTTGGGTAAGGTCGTACAGTATGTTGTAACGGATAGACGTTACACACAAGTTATCCGCAAAAAACGGGTAAGCGTTACAGGGACTTTAATTGCTGTAACGGGAGGGGCATTATGAAAGAAAAAGTAGTTGGTTATGTACGAGTTTCAACAAAAGGGCAAGTACGTGAAGGATATAGCTTAGCGTATCAAGTAGAAGAAATTGAGAGGTATTGTGACGAAAATAAGCTACAACTGCTTCACATATATGAGGATAGAGGACTCAGCGGAGCGACAGTTGATGAAGATGGATTAACTATTGAGCGAGAAGGCTTGCAAGAGCTATTGGCAGATATAGAATATCATCAAGTGAGCCAAGTAATTGTATTAAATACGTCTCGTTTGTGGCGCTCTGATATGGCAAAAGTATTGATACAACGAGAGTTGAAAAAATATAACGCAGATGTGAAAGCGATTGAGCAGCCAAATTACAGCATCTACACACATGAACCAAATGATTTTTTAGTGAATGGGATGTTGGAGCTATTAGACCAATATCAACGATTAGAGATTGCATTGAAACTAAGTAGGGGCAGAAAGAAAAAAGCTGAACAAGGTGGCTATGCAGGTGGCGGTGTCATGTTTGGTTATACAGTACAGAAAGGGCGAAAAGTATTAGAAGTGGATACAGAGAAAGCGATCGTTGTACGGAGGCTATTTGAATTAAGACATTTTTTTTAACATTGGTCACTATCTCAATTGGCAGAACAGCTTAACATGGAAGGCTATCAAACAGAGAAAGGAAAACGATTTACAAAAGTACAAGTGAAGCGCATTTTAGACCGTGAGAGCTTTTATCGGGGGATTTATACATATGGACAAATACAAGCAAATGGGCAACACCCTGCAATAATTTGAAGGGCTACTTAAAAAAGGTGCTCATTTACTTATATATCTTCATATAACGGTGAAAATGGATAGGCTTTCGTACCAATGCGCACCAGTTGGTGAACGCTCGAACTAAGGTTGCTGGCATTTTCATTCCATTGAATAGGAGGATAAGTTAATGCACGAACGACAGAAACATTTTTATGTGGGAGTAGACTTACATAAACATCCTCATGTGGCAGTGATTATTAATTGTTGGCGAGAGAAGCTTGATGAAATAAAGGTTGAAAATAAACCGTCCGCTTTTTCAACATGTTTACTAGATATTGATAAACTGACAGAAGAAGGGTTGACACCTGTATTTGGCTTAGAAGATGTGGGTGGTTACGGTCGAGCACTGGCACAATATCTAACTGACCATGGACAAGTTGTAAAAGAAGTAAATCCAGCACTTTCATACGCTGAACGAAAAAGCCGCATGACCACACAAAAAAGTGACAGTTGGGATGCGAATTGTGTGGCGCGCATATTGGTAAATAAACTTGACCAATTGCCAGACGCAAAGCCACATGATTTATTTTGCTCAATACGATAACTGGTCACTAGAAGAAATGCATTGGTGAAAGCACAAGGTGCTTTGAAGAACCAACTTCACATTCAATTGAACCACCATTATCCAGGCTATAAGAAGTTTTTCTCAGAGGTGGATGGAAAAACAGCACTAGCATTTTGGGAAAAGTACCCTTCACCATCTTGCTTAGAGGGTGTGAGTGTAAAACAGTTGACTACCTTTTTATTAGAAGTGAGTAATAATACGTGTTCGGTGAAAAAAGCAAACGAAATATTGAAGCTAGTAAAAGAGGATGGGAATACAACAAAAGAATATCAAGAAACACGAAATTTTTTGGTAGAAAGCATTTTGCGCCATATTTTATTTGGAAAGCAGGAAATAGGCAAGGTGGAAAGAGAATTAAAAGAGTTAATGAGCTTACTAGACTTTCACCTAGACTCTATGCCAGGAATTGACCTTGTGAGAGCTTCCGCATTAATTGCCGAGATAGGTGATGTAAGGCGCTTTCCTAATGCCAATAAATTAGCACGATTTGCGGGCATTGCGCCTGTTTACTTTGGTTCTGGTGGGAAAGGAAGGGAACAAAAAAGCAAGCAGGGAAATCGGGCGCTACACGCTTTATTTTACAACTTAGCCGTACAGCAAGTACAGGTGGTAAAAGGAAGTAAGCTGCCAAGAAATCCAGTATTCCATGCATACTATCAACGGAAGCTAAAAGAAGGCAAAACAAAGGGACAAGCATTAGTTTGTATCATGAGAACGCTTGTAAACATTATTTACGGCATGATGAAGCACAAAACAGCCTATAAATTGCCGATAATAAAAGAGGAAGAAGTAGTAGTTTAATAAGGTTGAAGATAGATGTTTTTTTATTAGTGGATTTTAAGATTACAACATAGGGTACGGGTAATGCTTTAAAGAGTATTAGAGGTTTAGATGATATATTAGATGACCCAAGTAAGTTAAAAGGAGTTAAGCCTGATGAGCTTCATAAATATCTAAAAGATAATGGATATAATCCACAACCACTAAGTGGAGGTTCATTAAAAGGAAAGACTTTTGAAGTTGGTGGTGGATTTAAGGTTAATTGGGGTGGTGACAGGATATTACAATATCATCCTGGGAGTAGACACCATGGTGGAGTTCCATATTGGAAGTTATCTTCAGGTAAAACTGGAACAAATCGTTATGACATGCAAGGGAATTTTATTAAATAATTCATAAGGATGAGATTATGGAACTAAAGAAAAAAATCGAAGAGATATTTCAGGAATTGAGTTTTGAAAAAGTTAGTGTGAATGGTATCCCACTATTTTCACAGGGTGGCATTTATTATAAAGTAACCTTTGTTAAAGGATTAAAATCGTACGTTATCGAATTTGCCAATAGTTATAATGAAGCGGTTAATAATGTTTTTGAAGATGGTGACCTATATCCGATTTCAATGAGTGAAGATGAATTAATTGATAAACTACGTGATGACTTAATTAATTATTATATTAATTAGTATTTTTATTTGACCTTGATTGGCTCCCAAGCCTTTCAAGGTCTATTTTTATTAGTAGGGCTACCCAGTGACGAATAGTTCATTTTTTTATGCAGAGAATATGGGTCACCTATGTAAAACGTAGATTATATTTTTACGAATTATGTAGTACGTGCAATGTCTTTGAAATGTATGCTTGATTTACTATCTATTTTGTTAAACAAAAAACCAGATGCTGTTGATGATGTGAAGAGCACAGGAAAGGCTGTTGATAAGGGGAAGGGTAAAGTTGGGAGATTTACCGAAGAACAAATCCAACAAATTTTAAAAGAAACAGCTAATGGGGTAAAGATCCATCCACTTAGACAGGCATATGAAAAAGAAGTAGCAGGCTTGGCTCAGAAAGCTGAGGAACTATTAAAGCAAGGAAGATCCGAAGCAGAAATCGCACAAATAATGAATCAAGCTAGAAGAGATATTGGTGTACAGTATAATAATGTTACCCCAGAACGTTTAAGGGAATACATTTACGAAGTAAACAAAGGGAGGTACGGAGATCCACTTGGCCTACCTACGAGTATTTAAAGGCAAACGGAAAAACAGACGCTCAAATTATACAGTCTGCCTCTAGACCAAATCCTGATGTGGACAAATTGCTTTCGAGTTTTGAAAAATGGTTAAAGGAGCAGAGAAAAAATGAATGTAATAGAATTGAAAAAATATGATGAAGCCGAGTACTGTGAATTAGAACTTTCAACTGGAAAGAAAATATTTGCAAAGTACAAAAAAGCCCCAGGATTTACAGGGTTGTATTTTAAGGATGATCAAAGTTTTTTTGCGATTTACCCAACAAAGACAGGTCCGCAAATTTATTTTGAAGGTAAGCAGTTGTCAATTAACAAAAATTTATTGATTTCATTAATTAAAAATGGTAAGAGACGTAAGTTTGTCATTGATGATTATAATATCGAAATAAATTATACGGAGTCTCCATATATTGGATTGGATATGTGGTCTGATGAAATTGATGTAGACTTATTTTATATGATAGAACAATCATATAAAAATGACGATTTTTATGAAAGATATACCTTGTGAGTTTTTGATATGTAATCTATTTTCGCTGGTTAAACGGTGGGCTAGTGCCAAATTAACCTAACACTAAACCAATAACACAGTTAAGCCATATGATACCCGCATAATGATTTCATCAATTCGTTGTACACACAGAGACGCTTGAATATTGTAAAAAACAGGTTGATTATGGTCAGATGATACCATGATTGACCTGTTTTTGTATCTTCTTTTTTCACATTATTTAAAATATTTGCAACTTTAAACATGGATGACCCGATAGTTATAGTGGGCGGTCAATAGTGGCGTAAAGGATAATGCTAATGATGTTGTTGCCGTAACAAAAAACGTAGAACTTATGAATGAGCCATTGATTGTTAAAGCGCTAGATGAAATTCAAGGAATGTATGATAACTTATTCGAGGATAACGAAGTGAATTTTGGATTTAAAGGTTTTGCACAGGAACAAGATAGAGAGCATTTTCTACGTTTAGTTAGCGAAACCGCCAACTCCATTGAAAACAAATTAAGCGATAATTATAAGGTCGAAAACAGAATAATTCTTTGAGAGTTTATTACCTTGACTGGCTATATGCCTTTCAAGGTTTTTTCTTAACTCAAAGAAGTTTGTGGTTAAAAAGTTATCTGATATTTGATTCGAGAGCTCATGAAGGCTGGGCCATCAAGAAGTACTATGTAAACAGCGGTCTAGGAAGAAAAGTGTGAGAATTAGGCGAGATGACATTTTACATGCAGGAGGTAGTTTTCGAAGGAAGGGATTACCTATGAAGGTATGCGGAAGGTGCTGGGCGGTAATGGCCAGAGTACACCGGACAGGCTTGCGCCATATGCCATGGCCGCGTATGATTTCTTTACAGAGGATATTAAACCTATACTGGATTCGGAGAATACCGCAGTTGAAAAATCAATGGTTATCTGGTTCACCTTCTTTAAGCATACGAAGCTATTGGATAAGGCAGGGGACGTTGCAGGTGCTGCGGGGGATGCAGGTAAGGCGGTAGATAAGGGTACGGGTAATGTTCAAACTGGAGGTCGTAATAACCTCTCAGTAGATGAATATTTCCGTCAAGAAGCTGAAGCATCGAAAATGTATGATAGTATAAGAGCATCAACTTCAGATGTTCAGGCGATTTCAAAGAACACAGGAATTTCAGAAATTCGAATTCAACGCATCAAAGACCATGTATTTAATAATGAACATATCAAGTCAAGTGGAAATGGAAGGTTTGACCCTGATTATGAAATTGCTCAAGCATGGACTAGATTACAGCAAGGCACTTACAACTCGAAAGACATTGATTTATTGAATCATGAATTGTTTGAGTCAAGGTTTGAAGGTATATTTAAGACAAACTATGAAACTGCTCACGACGCTGCTATTAGGTCAGGTCGTCTGTGGGAAATAGATTAGAGGTGATTATAAATGGGAGCTTTTGTTTTACTCTTGAAAGACTACGAGGATGAATCAGTTGTGATTTATAGATTCGGTCCAAAAGAAGAGATAATGGGAAAGATTGAATTAAACAAAGAAACTAGAATGTTCTCCGAATTAGAACCGATTAACAACCCAAATCATTCAAGTCAATTTTACTTCGATAGAGCGGCTCAAAGAATGGCAAGATTTCTAGTTAAGGAAGGCGGTGTATTTCCTGAGAAAATGACATTTGAATCCTAAGGAGTTTAAACCTTGATTGGCTTTATGCCTTTCTGATATTATCCCCTTTAAGTAGACAATGTTAAAAAACCTACAGTACGCTGTAGATAAACATTTTACTTAAAGGGGATTTTCTCTATGTCGCGAAAAAATAATACGTATTCAAATGAATTGAAGTTAGAAATTGTACAAGCCTATTTAACGAGCAATGAAAGTATGCAAAAGATTGCGGATCGATATGAAATTCGCAATGTTTCACAAGTGAAGGCCTGGGTGAAAAAATTTAAAGAAGTTGAATCAATTGAAGCCTTTAATCGCCTTCCATCTACGGGTTCTGGAGCGAAAGGTGTGAAGAATCCGTTAAAAGGAAAACGTACCCACTTTAAAACTGTAGAAGAAGAACGTGATTACTATAAGGCACAGGTAGAATACTTAAAAAAGCAGTATCCAAATCTGTAAATGGAGGAATGCCCACTTATCCAGACCGTTATCATATTATCGAAGAAATGAAAGATCGGTATCCGATTACATGGCTCACTGAAATGGCGAAAGTTGAACGTTCAGGTTATTATAGATGGCTTAAAAATGGCAAGATATCGTTACGTAAACGTGATGATATCCTTTTAAAGGAGCATATTTTAGCGATTCATCAAACGCATAAAATGTATGGTTATCCTCGTATGAAAATCGCTTTACGGGACAAAGGATTTCATGTGAATCATAAGAAGGTCTATCGATTAATGAGTGAGTTGGGTATTCAATCGATTATCCGTAAAAAGCATCGTATATGGGGAAATCGACTATCACGTGTATTTGATAATGTGCTGGCGCGTAATTTTAAAGAGCGTGTAGAAAATGAGGTGCTCGTGACAGATATTACGTATTTACCGACGAAAAATGGTTTTCTCTACCTATCAGCTGTACAAGATTTATATAACAACGAAATTGTCGCCTGGAAAATTAGTGAGCGTAACGATTTAGAATTAGTCATGGACACACTACAGGAATTGACGGCAAAAAGAAAGGTGTACCGAAGCATCATCCATTCGGATCAGGGCTTCCAATACACATCGATTAAGTATCATCAGACCGTAGGTCAACTTGGCATGATTGGCAGTCATTCTCGCAAAGGAAACTGCCATGATAACGCTTGTATCGAGTCGTTCTTCTCGCACTTTAAAAGCGAGTGTTTGTATCTTTTACACGATAATACGGAAGAAGCAGTGAGACAAGCCGTTGAACAATACATCTACTTTTATAACTTCCAACGCTTCCAAAAACGACTCAACCACCTGGCACCGATAGAATATCGACACCAGATGGCTGCTTAGTCTTTTTTAAAGCTGTCTACTTGACAGGGGTAAGTCCAAAAAGAAGATCTTTTTTTTGTCCTAATTAAGTCACCACAACCAATCCTAAAAAGAGATCTTTCCTATTAAACCGATTTATGATAGAAATCGTCTATGCCCTAGTGAAAAATTAAAATATTGCGGAGATTTTCCATTTACAATTGGAAACGGCAATCAATTCACTAATAGCCATAGAACTAACAGAATTTCTTGATTATGAAAATATGATCGAAAAACTGAAAGAGAAATACTAGGACCAGGTACCACGAAAGAAAAATGTGTGAATTGGTCCCTAATACGAGGACAATATGAAGAAACGTTGCTACTAAGTCGGCAACGTTTTTTAAAATTAAAAATAATAGGATGTTCTGCGCTTGGTACCTGAAACGACATCGAACTATTCGATTAATATATGTATTCCATAACGGAGCAAGACAATGTCGATCAACTATTTCAAGATAAAGGTGTCAGGCACCACAAATGATATGAGGATAAACTTCATGCAGGATTAGTTTTTGCTGACGACGATGAGTATTTCTCTGATTACCCTGAATTGATGGATAAATATTAAAAGTTGACAGCAGAAATATAGAATTTTTAAAGATAACTACTGATCAAAAGGAAAAGAAGTTTAATTTCATAAAGTATCAATACTCACAATAGTCATATAGCTAGTTGTAAAACACTTGATTGCCATTTCAGGCATCAAGTGTTTTTTATGAGTTATAGACAATGTAAAAAATGCTTATGAAAATCATAACTCATGATGGTTGTACCATCAAGGTACTTGGTTTTAATACTTGCTTTGCGAAGGAAGTATGATAAATAGGGGAGATGACAATTTATATGCAGGAGGTAGTTTCGAAGGAAGAGCTTACCTATGAAGGTATGCGGAAGGTGCTGGGCGGCAATGGCCCAGGCGGACTGGCACCATATGCCATGGCCGCGTATGATTTCTTTGCAGGGGATATTAGAACTATACTGGACCCAGAAGCAACAGTAGTTAAAAAAGCAATGGCAATTAGGTTCACCTTCTTTAAGCCTGCGAAGCTATTGGATAAGGCAGGGGATGTTATAGGTGCTGCGAGGGATGCAGGTAAGGCTGTAGATAATGTTACGGATAATAGTGTTGTCTCGGTATCTAGACAACCAGTTCAAATAATTCAAAACAGATATCTAAATGAGATTCAGCAAGGAAGAGCTTTGGATATGTTTTGGAGAATGGTCAAGTTAAGATTAGAGATCGAATTAAAGAAGTTAACTTCATCATAGATATAAATGGTAAATTAAAGATTAAACGAGGACATTCTCATTTAGCGAAAAAAGCTGCTGGAAAATAAAAAGTTGATGCTAATGGAAATGTTAGAAAAATAACAAATGAATCAGGACACTATACTCCAACAGCTGAGTAAGCCAAAAACTATGAGCAAATACTTAATAGTGCTGGAGTAAAGATGAAAAACGCGTGGTTAGAAATATACCAATTAGAACTAACGAGCAATGGCTATGTTGATTTAACTAAATTAAAGAAAATACAATCAACTAAATGGAAATAAAGGAGGAGATATTTTGACTAAAGTTACTCAAATGAATGAAGAAATTTTTTCAACAAATTTATCTAAAGCAGTTGATAAGATAAAAGAGGCTAGGGAAATTTCAAGTGATATAGTTAAATTTGTTATAGAGCCTGTGGAGGAACATGGGAAACTATTAGATGGTAGCGATGAAATGATGAAACGTGTTGTATTATCTAAAGAGAATATTGGTGATAAAAAACTACTATTAGAGGATGTGGTAGGAGTTGTAGGAGGACTTTTCCCAAAAGCTCCCATGTGGATTAATGTATCTTTTATGGAGATGGAAGGAGATATCGCCATATTCAAATTGGAAACTAGTTTACGTTTTAGAAAACCAACGTTATTAAGGAATGCTGAAACAGGTCATGCACCTTTTAACGTCATTATATAAAGGCTTGTAAAGATTTTTGTGTAATCTCTTTTACAGACTCATGGGGCTTCCCAGGACCGAGTAAGTCATCGATTTATTCAATAGCACATCTAAATTTATGAGTTGAATTTGAAAATCCACGCGGTAGTAAAATAAAGTGGATTGAACAAAACCCTAAGAATATTCCAAATGTAATTGAAAGTGCAAGGAATAGTAGCAATGTTGGTAAAGCCATAGAGGGTAAAGTTGGAAATTATTTTTAATAAAGGGTGGAAGTAACAGGGTAGGTTTAAAATTACATAATATCCCCATCTGTAAATCACCAGGAGATATTGATATTATGACGCAACATCAAATTATTGAGTTTAAGAAGTCAAAGTATGCTGTTAAAATGGATCAAATTGATAAGTGTGTTAATCCAAGTAGCTCTCCATTCTTTAATTATGAGGGCAGAGAGAGTGTACTGTATGTCTCAAATCCACAAACAACTAAAATGATTCAAGAACTTAACAGCAAGGGTGTAGCAGTTGTAAATTAGCTTGAAGAGTTAGGGGGAGTACTGAAGTAATGGGAATGTCATCTTTTTTATTATTTAAACGTGGAGAAAGTATTCCAGCAAATGATTTATTGAGGGATCTTAATAAAATATGTATAGAGGAGAATCTTTTCTTTGATAATGACGAAGAAACTTACGATAGAGATGGGACACTAAAATACACCCGAGTTTATATAAGTGACATACCATTTAGGGAGAATTATTCAAGAACTATTTGTTTTAGCTTATATGATGAACCGTATGAATATCAATTAGTGAGTTTTAAATGGGATGATACGAATAATGAATATTTTAAAGCAGTAGTATCTGACGATTTTGATGATAATGAAGATTTATTATTGCGATTTTCACACGCTATACTTAAGATTTATCCGACAGCAAAAATATGGGTTGAGGAAGAATGGTTTTACACTCTAGAAGACCTAGATAAAATCACAAGCATGCCGTACCAGAGTGATTGGTGCCACAAAAATCCAAGAGGAAAAGATTTTAAAAAAGGGTAAAGAAAAATAGTTTAAAAGCAAACTATAGATATGACTTGAGTTATTCAAATGATGACGAACTATTACCTGATGATATTTTTTGATTGTTGGTAAGAAGAAGTAAAAGAAAGTCATTTGTAAATTAGACCTTGATTGGCTAATGCCTTTTAAGGTTTTTATAGTTGGTGCTACCCAGTCGATATTAGTTGATTTTTTATACATAGAATATGAGTAACCCATGTAAGACCTATAAAAATATTTTTACGAATAAGGATAGTGATGCTTATAAGGAATATTAAAGACGGAAGCATCCGGAGAATGGAAGATTATCAAAGTAATATTATAAATTCAATGACATAGGAGAGTTTACCTCATAAAGGAAGTTTTTGATTTGTTTCAGGTAAAGAAGCTAAGTTAAATAAGCAACTGGATGAACATGTTGATAAATTTATTAAATTATCGATTACGAGTTCTTATCATCATGGTGATCCAAACAAGAATTTCTAATTTGAATGGGGTGTTCAACTTTTTGAAAAAGGAATGAAAGAGCGGCAGAAATATACGGAAAATGATAAGAAATATATTAACGTTGCAACTGATGGGACACTTTCACACTAACTTAGAATAGGAGGTATTATGTTTAAACTTAGCTTATTTGGAGAATGTCAGGATAATGATATGGCATTGATAATATTAAACGATTGTATAAAAAAGATTGAAAGTAATATAACTTCATTCAATATGCGTTCAAGTGAACCTTATTGGAAAGTTGATGGATGGTTTAAGGTTACATGTGATATCGAAACATCAAATGTTCTTGATATGGAAGAGGCAGAAAAAATACTTGAAAAGATATCAAGTAATTGGTTTTGGAATAAAGGGAAAGTTTCCGCTTGTTCAGATATCAATGATTAAAGTACAGTTTTCTTTAATGAAAGTGTGAAGTTTTTTACTTGTTGGTTTGAAGACTTCGAATAAATAATTTGGATGATCGACCTTGATTGGCTATATGCCTTTCAAGGTTTTTTCTTAACGCAAAGAAATTTATGGTTAAAAAGTAATCTACTATTTGACCCAAAATCTCATGGAAGTTGCACCATCGATACAGGTAAAGAAATACCAGATCAAGTGAAGGTGTCCTTCATCCAAACAAGGTGAAAGGAACTGCCAAGAAAGTGTTATAAGTACGCAGAGGATGATGTGAAGAAATTTAGTGATATCGAATTTTCATTCACTAGGGAACTGGGAGTAGAAAGAGGCAGAGCGTCTAGCTCTAAAACCTTGATTGACTTCCCGAACTATATAAAATTAAGGCAGTTTATATGGCTAAGAAAACTAAGTGATGATGTTCTAAATGAGATACTCAAAATGTTAGGGAAAGAAAGTACAGTAAGGGAGGCATTTTAAATTGATTCACAAAGGTATAGTAAAAAAGAAATTTTTAATGACTTTAAAAACCAAAATGGAATTTCTTTTATGAGTCATGTAGAAGATACTTGTAATATTGGAGATTTTATGGCGGTTTCTGGTATTTTATCCCCTGAGGTAAATAAAATATTATATTTTTATTTCTGAGTTATATCAAAATGATATTGAAGAGTTAGAGGCACAGTTTGCTAACAATCGAAAGGAAATTGAACAATTTATAAATACTTGATTATTAGGTGATTTCTTTTTACACGCATAGAGAGAATCAGTAGAAAATGAAAAGAGTATTAATCAATTCGGTGAAGTTCTAGTTTACTTTTGGCAATTGAGGATGAAGGAACTTCTTCCGAAAAAAATATTGTGGTAGAAATTAGTGAAAATATGGAATGTCAACACTAAACTGGACAAAAATTATAGGAGCTGTTGCTTGAATTCCATAGGTGTTAAATAGCCCAGTGTTCCATGAATTCGAATGTTATTGAACCAATGAACATAATCACCAAGTTCAAGAGCGAGCTGTTCAAGGGAAGAGAAATGGGCTCCGTTAGCGAATTCCGTTTTAAATACCTTAAACATCGCTTCGGCCACTGCATTGTCATAAGGGCAGCCTTTCATACTTAGTGACCGCTGGATTCCGAAGGCTCCAAGAGCTTCTGAAATTAGTTGATTATCAAACTCTTTCCCTCGATCTGTATGAAATAATTGAACGTCGTTCAAGTTTCCTTTAATGCCTGATAAGGCCTGATAGACAAGCTCTGCGCTCTTACTTGCACCAGCGCTATGGCCAATGATTTCACGATTGAAAAGGTCAACAAATAAGCATACATAATGCCATTTTGTTCCGACTCGGACGTACGTTAAATCACTCACAATAACAGCCAACGGCTCTTTTTGTTTAAATTGTCGTTGTAATTCATTTTTTACAGGGGCTTCATTGCACATTGATTGATGAAGCTTGAATTGTGCGATTGTATAGTTCGAAACAAGCCCTTGTTCCTTCATGAGACGTCCAATTCGACGACGTGAAACCAGCATTGGCTTCGGCAATTTAGCTAATTCCTTTTTGATTTTACGTGTACCATAATTGTTTCTGCTTTCTTTGAAAATACGGGCGATTTCTTTAGAAATTGCTATATCTTCGGTCTTTTGTGCACGCTTATTGGATAGATCAGCGTGATAATAATACGTACTTTTTGGTAAGTGGAGGACGGCACACATTGCTGATACCGAATATTTGTGAGCATTATTACGAATCACATTTATTTTCGTCCCATAATCAGCGCTGCTTGCTTTAAAATATCGTTCTCCATTAGTAAACGTTGGTTTTCTTTGCGTAATCGAGCAAGTTCATTTTCTTCTTCTGTTCGATTATCTTTCGCTGTGAATGATCCTGTTTCCTTATGATTTTTAATCCAGCGATCTAACGCAGAAGGCGTAATATCATATTCTCGGGCAATGTCCGCACGAGACTTGCCGTTTTCATAAAGTTTCACTAATTGCAGTTTAAATTCGGGTGTAAATGTTCGACGCCCGCGTGTCATAATAGCACGCTCCCTTTAATTGATAGTCTAAGTTTACAAGCCCTTATATTATCTGTCCAACTTAGTGTAACCTATCCAATATTACAGAAATAAGGACACAGAAGACTATTTAGTGAGGTGTAAAGAAAGCATAAAAATACCGCGAGAACTAAATTTGTTTGCAGAGGAGAACGACATAGAAATCATCGATATGAGCGGTGGGGAAATATGGCCCTCATCAAAATTGATTTTTGGATATGAGAAATATACGAAAGGAGAATTTGAAGTTATCTATAGCAGTACTTTGTTGATATCCAAACTTGCTCCATTAATTTATCTTCAGCATGAATTTGAAGTTGAAAATAAGGATACGAATAGTATGTCTTCAACTCTTGATGGCTATGATACCCAACCGTATACTAGAAAGCAACAAGCGCTTGACGAATTAATTAAAAATATATTTACCCAAAAAGGATATACAATATTATCCTATGGGGAATTAAATGAAGTTATCCCTGATTTATCATTCAAGCCGCAAGTTACGATTTTTGGTCCCCAGGTAACGGTTGAATATGCTTTGTTTTTTGATCTTTTAGATTTTTGCCCAGAATAAGTAGAAAATATGGTTACCCCCAATGGCGGAGTGTAACCACTTAAATAATAATGGGAGTAATGTATGTAATGAATAGAAAAATGAAACTAAAAGAGTTTTTGACCAATGAAGAATATGAAGGTGTAATACAAAATGCAATTCAATATTCTGATATGTCACTTCCTGTATGGTACTTAGAAATTACAAATAAATGTCTATGTGAGTTATCAAACTTTGATTTGATTCGCTGTATTAGCCAAGATGTTTTTAAAGATTTAGCAGCGTTTGAAATTATTGAAAGGATTGATGAACAGAACACACCTTTCTATGCTGACATTGATTCAACGGAAATGATGGAAAGGTTGTCATCCATTAGTCCGGAGATACTCTCGGCACATAAGTGTAAATTAGATAGGATGATTGAAAATGTGGAAAGGAACAACTTCATAGATTTTGCAGATGTTTGCATGTCCGATGAAGAAAAGGAAATGTATAAAGGCTATGTAAATATAATAAAAAATAAAATTAAATAATATGATATAGAAAATGTAACAAGCAAGCAGGGAACGTGAAAAAACTAGATACAATCAAAAGTAGTGGGAGAGAAAGAGAGGTAGGTACTATAATAATAATTTATGATATACATAATAAAGCTTATAAGGTTGAATTTGGCGATGTGGAAGGTATGGTCAAATACCAAGGAGTTTATCTCTCAAAACAGATAAGCAAACTAAAATAATTATATAATGAAGCCTGGATTGGTTAAATGACTTTCAAGGTTTCTCTTTTTGTTATGGTCTACCTAATAACGATTTCTTTGTAGAGAAGATGAAAACTGTAGGTACTGTAAAGCCAAGTATCCCAGATGTAAAAGGCACTGAAACTACATGGATACAAGTAATAACTGATAAAAATGGTAGTTTAGTTACTACATATCTAGTTCCTGCACCAAAAAAATATTTTCATTTTTAATATATAAATTTTTAACGAGGGTTGTGGATTATGAATAAAACGAGAAGAATGAATAAACATGTAAATATAATCTATGAAAAGATTAGGGTGTGACAATCTTGTTCAATGATGAAATAAATGGTGAGTTTATGGAATTTAAAGATGTTAATGAAGGAAAATTTACATGGTGGAGCTATGTAAATATGAAATCAGATATAAAAACAGCACTTGGGTTTGCGAAATTTTTTTATCCTGATGTTTTGGAAGTCGAAGGCTGTTTTTTATTAAAAGATAAGTTTTCGGAAAAACATTTCGAAATGTGGAAGAAAGAATGTAAAGGAAATAAATTTAACATAGAAAAAATGATGAACTTATATCAAGTGAGAGATTTTTTTCATATTAATATTGAGGAAGATGAGAACTTCGAGGAGCAAATACAGGCTTTAGGAGAGGTTCTTAAAATATTTTGGTCACTTAGCTTTAAGAACAGATTTCCAAAGCGGAAGATAATAGTAAGGGTGTTTGAGGAAGAGGACGGAGAATTGTTCATTACTGTATATGAAAATGAGTAAATAATTTGATTACCTTGACTGGCTATATACCTTTCAAGGTTTTTTGTATTAATTGGAATGTCAACACTAAACTGGACAAAAATTATAGGAGCTGTTGCTTGAATTCCATAGGTGTTAAATAGCCCAGTGTTCCATGAATTCGAATGTTATTGAACCAATGAACATAATCACCAAGTTCAAGAGTGAGCTGTTCAAGGGAAGAGAAATGGGCTCCGTTAGCGAATTCCGTTTTAAATACCTTAAACATCGCTTCGGCCACTGCATTGTCATAAGGGCAGCCTTTCATACTTAGTGACCGCTGGATTCCGAAGGCTCCAAGAGCTTCTGAAATTAGTTGATTATCAAACTCTTTCCCTCGATCTGTATGAAATAATTGAACGTCGTTCAAGTTTCCTTTAATGCTTGATAAGGCCTGATAGACAAGCTCTGCGCTCTTACTTGCACCAGCGCTATGGCCAATGATTTCACGATTGAAAAGGTCAACAAATAAGCATACATAATGCCATTTTGTTCCGACTCGGACGTACGTTAAATCACTCACAATAACAGCCAACGGCTCTTTTTGTTTAAATTGTCGTTGTAATTCATTTTTTACAGGGGCTTCATTGCACATTGATTGATGAAGCTTGAATTGTGCGATTGTATAGTTCGAAACAAGTCCTTGTTCCTTCATGAGACGTCCAATTCGCCGACGTGAAACCAGCATTGGCTTCGGCAATTTAGCTAATTCCTTTTTGATTTTACGTGTACCATAATTGTTTCTGCTTTCTTTGAAAATACGGGCGATTTCTTTAGAAATTGCTATATCTTCGGTCTTTTGTGCACGCTTATTGGATAGATCAGCGTGATAATAATACGTACTTTTTGGTAAGTGGAGGACGGCACACATTGCTGATACCGAATATTTGTGAGCATTATTACGAATCACATTTATTTTCGTCCCATGATCAGCGCTGCTTGCTTTAAAATATCGTTCTCCATTAGTAAACGTTGGTTTTCTTTGCGTAATCGAGCAAGTTCATTTTCTTCTTCTGTTCGATTATCTTTCGCTGTGAATGATCCTGTTTCCTTATGATTTTTAATCCAGCGATCTAACGCAGAAGGCGTAATATCATATTCTCGGGCAATGTCCGCACGAGACTTGCCGTTTTCATAAAGTTTCACTAATTGCAGTTTAAATTCGGGTGTAAATGTTCGACGTTGACGTGTCATAATAGCACGCTCCCTTTAATTGATAGTCTAAGTTTACAAGCCCTTATATTATCTGTCCAACTTAGTGTAACCTATCCATAATTTATATTAAAGCAGCGGACATTTGTAGGAGACAACAAAAAAATGATTTGTTTGAGAGTTGAGAAATTCTGGCGGTAATCCCCTTAAGGGAGTTTATTATAATACATAAATGGCGGAAAATAGTGGTGATTTGGTCAGGTGCTTTTTATATTCCAAGGGGTTATAAGGTGAATAGCTAAGTTAACAAAAAAGGTATTATAGGAAAAGAGAGGAAGAGTATGGATGAAAATTAATAAAATTAGTTTTCCAACTTCATTACTACAAGTAAATAATAGTAAAGATGATAATATTGATATTTTTGTGGAACTAGATGATGGTTTTACCTATACTCTAGTTGTCTGTACTCCCAAAAACCTTGAAACATTAATGAAAAGAGAAAACATTGAATATCTACCTGCCATGCCTCCAATGATTATTGTTAACGAAATTACAGAGGGAAATATTAGAAAAGCGCTTGAAACTTATCTTGATAATAATGCTTATTGGTTAAAACTATACTATTTATCAGGAGAATTCGATATGGAGGTAGTTGAAAATACATTAAATAGAATTGGAATGTCAACACTAAACTGGACAAAAGTTATAGGAGCTGTTGCTTGAATTCTATAGGTGTTAAATAGCCCAGTGTTCCATGAATTCTAATGTTATTGAACCAATGAACATAATCACCAAGTTCAAGAGCGAGCTGTTCAAGGGAAGAGAAATGGGCTCCGTTAGCGAATTCCGTTTTAAATACCTTAAACATCGCTTCGGCCACTGCATTGTCATAAGGGCAGCCTTTCATACTTAGTGACCGCTGGATTCCGAAGGCTCCAAGAGCTTCTGAAATTAGTTGATTATCAAACTCTTTCCCTCGATCTGTATGAAATAATTGAACGTCGTTCAAGTTTCCTTTAATGCCTGATAAGGCCTGATAGACAAGCTCTGCGCTCTTACTTGCACCAGCGCTATGGCCAATGATTTCACGATTGAAAAGGTCAACAAATAAGCATACATAATGCCATTTTGTTCCGACTCGGACGTACGTTAAATCACTCACAATAACAGCCAACGGCTCTTTTTGTTTAAATTGTCGTTGTAATTCATTTTTTACAGGGGCTTCATTGCACATTGATTGATGAAGCTTGAATTGTGCGATTGTATAGTTCGAAACAAGTCCTTGTTCCTTCATGAGACGTCCAATTCGCCGACGTGAAACCAGCATTGGCTTCGGCAATTTAGCTAATTCCTTTTTGATTTTACGTGTACCATAATTGTTTCTGCTTTCTTTGAAAATACGGGCGATTTCTTTAGAAATTGCTATATCTTCGGTCTTTTGTGCACGCTTATTGGATAGATCAGCGTGATAATAATACGTACTTTTTGGTAAGTGGAGGACGGCACACATTGCTGATACCGAATATTTGTGAGCATTATTACGAATCACATTTATTTTCGTCCCATGATCAGCGCTGCTTGCTTTAAAATATCGTTCTCCATTAGTAAACGTTGGTTTTCTTTGCGTAATCGAGCAAGTTCATTTTCTTCTTCTGTTCGATTATCTTTCGCTGTGAATGATCCTGTTTCCTTATGATTTTTAATCCAGCGATCTAACGCAGAAGGCGTAATATCATATTCTCGGGCAATGTCCGCACGAGACTTGCCGTTTTCATAAAGTTTCACTAATTGCAGTTTAAATTCGGGTGTAAATGTTCGACGTTGACGTGTCATAATAGCACGCTCCCTTTAATTGATAGTCTAAGTTTACAAGCCCTTATATTATCTGTCCAACTTAGTGTAACCTATCCAATGATCCAAGGATTGAGCAAAAGCGGGAAGAGTTAATTGTTTTACTAAGTAAAGATGAGAGCTTGACTTTGAATTTTTTACAGGTTTGTACAAAAACAGAACTTTCATTTGTAAGTGAGATTTTTGAAGAAGTAGCATATAATTTGCAAAGTAAAGAGTATATTGAATTGCTATATTTTCTAGATCAAAGATACCCTGACTTAAATTTAAAGAGAAGTATACAAATTGCTGAGGGATACATGGATTAAACCTGGTGTATCAAAGTTTTGAATCCAAAAGTTTATGGGAAAAGTAATACATTTAAACTGCTTACTTCTTTAGGAGACACAAATAAAGAAGTGTTGTATCAAGATAGATAATCCTGACTCGAAGTAAACCTTGATTGGCTATACGCTTTTCAAGGCTTTTTAATTATATAAAAGACTGAAGGAAGGGATAATTAATTTGGATTACCCCAAGAGTATAAAAAAGAGGGTTCAAGAGGGTACTCCTAAATCATACAAACTAAATGGTACACTTATAAAGGAGAAATAATGAGAAATTTAGAAGAATATCAAACATTGCCAGATTTTTTATCTGCACGTGAACTAGCTTTATTATTTCAAGATGTGTTAAATGATTTTTCTGTACATAAGATCGATAAAAGTGAATTTTTACAGGTACTTAGTCAATTAATGGACAGGCAAGTGATGACATATGAGTTATTGCATACTGACATCAGAGATAGAATTGATGGAGTTCTCTGTGATTTGTGGAATACTGAATCTTATGATGATGTAGATATTATTTTGTCGCTTGTTGTTAACTTAGGTTTGAAAAAATGTTTTCAAAAAATTAAAGACTCTATTGATCAACGACAAGACATTGATAGAGCAATACTCCAAGAAATAGAAGAAGCAATCAATGAAGCAGGGGAAAACATACTAAATCCGTATCATGGATTAGAGAACTTCAAATAAGAGGTGGTAAAACACCTTTTGTCCAGAAAAGCTTCTTCTAACTGGTCTAATCCTAACAATAAAAAATCCAAATAAGGTTACTAAATATTTTAAAAAATTTCATTGAGCATCAGTACACTTGACGCCCCCAATTTCCTTATATTCCAAGAAAATAACTAGTAAGCAGGTGAGATATTTGAGTAATGTAATGTATCATGCATATTTGCCTCAGAACCATGAATATCATGTTTCGATGGAAGAGGTCATGAATGATGGCATTAAACATTCTACTGTATCAAATAATAGATATAGTATTGGAGGCAAAGTAAAGTTTGACATAACAGAAACATTAAGACCCTCTCATACACCTAATTGGCTTGATTTTAAAGAGGCAATAGGTGTCGATATGAGGAATCGTTTTTCCACATCGTTTTGCTTTCCTGTATTTACGGATAAAATTCGCGTGTTTAATGGTGATATTTCCCTTGCCATCTATGATCAAGCGTTTTATGAAGATTTGAAAGACTTTGATGAGGAAGCTCTAAACTTTGATACTGGAGAGAATATCGAACATTGGATTAAACTATACTGGGGTAGTATGGTGACATTGGAAGAGTATTTAAGAGAGCATCCTTATCCTAACCCGGAAGTATTGATTTTTACATCTGTGCCCAAGGGAATTATTCAAGTATGTGAAGAGTAGTCTTATAGACCTCGATTGGCTATACGCTTTTCAAGGTTTTGTAATTATATAGAGAACTAAAGGATAGATTCCCTGACCGGGAGATAGCGGTACGGTTGTTTAAAGACGAGGACGAAGAATTATTCATTACTGTATATGAAGGTTGAGCATTTGGAGAAGAGTGAAGTATGATGAGACAGAGTGCTGCATACGACTACTTGAATATAAAATGGGAATATTTTAAAAGTCTGCAAGGAGTGGTGGTCCTGAGTAGGCTTTTTTATGCCTAATCAAACCAATACACGAAGTTTTTATACGAACGGCTATTCTAGCGTCTTTTCTAACAGTTCAGCTCCATCTTTGAGGTGCAGTAGGGGAGGATATTTAAAATATAGATAAAAATAGAAAAATGGAGGGAATTGAATAGTTCATAGAATTGGTAGGTGATAATGTGGAAAGCTGGGACTATAAAGAGTTATTTGAAGTGATTAAGGAAGACTATAAGGAATATTTGCAATTAAGCAGAGGACATGAATATGCAATAGCTAGAACAGCTAACGATTACATAAACCTTGGAAAAGTAGAGAGTTTTATTGTTGATACAGCTATAGGAGAAATATTATTATCCAGAGACAAAGTCTTTATTGGATATGTTGAAGGTATTACAAAGAGGTTAAGTATCTTTAAAGAGGCAGGGGGCACTAACGAACTATCACAAGAAGAAATCGCTGACTTGACTATGCGAATAAAGAAAGTATTAGAAGGGCTTAGCAAGGTTGAGATAGATTATAATCCTTATACGGAGTAGGAATTAAAAAAGGATATTTTTATTAGAAAGACTAATGTAATGAAGGAGGAATTACTTGATTTCACAAGATAATTTAACTTAAATGTGGGGGAAGAATAATGACGAAAATTCAAAAAATCCATGAGAAACTATCTTTAAAGGATTTAGAAGCATTTGAAAGAAAACATAAGGTTAAATTCCCTGCTTTATATAGAGAATTTTTGCTGGAGTGCAACGGTGGATATGCAGAACCTAACATTTTTTATGTTTCTTCAGAGGAAGGGGAAAGTGTACTAAATGTATTCTACGGTATTGGTAATATGTATGATAATCTAGATAAAAAATTTGATTTTTTTGATGAGTTAATCGAGATAGGGTTCATTCCGATAGCAGATGATTCAGCTGGTAATCAAATTTGTTTAGGCGTAAAAAATAATTTGGCTGAAAAAATTTATTTTTGGAATCATGAGCAAGAAGCGGATGATCCTAAGGAAAATATGTATTTTTTAGCAGAGAATATCAATGATTTTTTACATCGTTTATATGATTTGGAGGTAGATACGATGTGAAGGAACTGGTCGATTAAATTATTGAAAAGTATTATAAAGATGGAGAAACAGCACATTATTTAGCAAAGTGCCGGGAAAATATGAATATACCTTTAGAAATTAGAAGTTTTACTAAAGGAAACCAGATTGATATGACGGACACAAGAAATGGGGAAATATGGCCATCTTCAAAAATTATGTTTGAATTTAAAAAGTACAGGAAAGAGCAATTTGAGGTTGCCTACAGCAGCACTTTATTAATTTCTAGGCTTGTCCCTATATTTTATCTTCAACATGAATTTCAGGTAGAAAACAAAAAGATACGGATAGAATGACGCCGGTGCTTGATGGATTTGGCATCCAGCCGGTATACAGGCAAACAGCAAGAGCTTGATGATCTCATTAAAAATGTATTTTTTGCTAGGGGGTATACGACGCTAAGTGATAGAGAATTACATGAAGCAGTCCCTGAATTAGCATTTATACAACCGGTATCATTTTTCGGTTCACAAGTAACGGTTGAACATATATTATTTTTCGATCTACTCGATCTTTGCCCTGATTAATAATAGAGTTGTAAACAAGAGAGGCTGTTATTTAATTTCCAATACATAAAGGATTATAAACGGAGGAATAAATGAATAAAAAAGTATTCCGGAAAATTGAAGAGGAGTTTAACGTATGTCCTGAGGCATTTGGAGGACCTGTTCCTTTAGAGGAGATTGCACAAGCTGAAGAAATACTTCAAGTGAGATTGCCAGAGGATTATAGATTTTTTCTATTGAAATACGGATCAGGAGCGATTGGCGAGGCAATCATTTTAGGGTTGAAAGAAGCAGAGTTTGTAGCTACTCCCTCATTTGTAAAGCAATCTCTCCACTTTAGAGACATTCTTCCGGAAGGCTATAAGAAATTTATCGCAATTGGGGTAGATGGTGCAGGAAATCCAGTAGGTTTTAATTCTCCCGATCCGGAAATTATTGCTTTTGACTTTGATTTTGGTGGTAAGGAAGTGATAGCTGCTAGTTTTGAAGCGTATGTAGAAAAAGCACTTCGTAACGAATTGAATATATATTTTTAATCAAGACTTTTTAAGCCTTTTCGTATGATAGACCGTACCAGACCCAACTACATAAAAATGTACTGCGTCTGGCACGCTATCCTTATGAACAATCTTCCACGCTATTCTTTCGGCTCTAAATCTTCAATCGAATCGATGTCCATATAGGCTGGTACGACAAAGCCGTTTTGTGTGCCTTCCAGGTTTTCGCCTAAATCAACGATATCTTCCTGATGCTTTTCATAGAACGCCTGGTGAGTGGTTGGCAGCCATGGCGCTACTGTTGCATCGCCTTCACCTGTGGCAATTGCCTGGAACATAATAGCAGGGTCTACAGGCGTGACTTTCACTTTATAGCCTAGCTGTTCTAATACGGCTTTCACCACACTGCTGGAAGCACGCTCTGAGTCCCATGGTGTAGAAACAAGTTCTACTTCCGTACCATCTGCTTTTGCTATTCCTTCTGTCCATTCATTGACTTTATCCGGATTGTCTTCAATCCATTTTGCGGCTGCATCCTCAAAATCCCCCTCCTGCGCATCAAACATTACCTGTTCCATATCTTCAGGCTCCCAGTAGAAACGATCGAGTACTGTATATACGTCAGGTAAATCCTTCTCTAAGTCTTTTCGTACAAGGGTATTAATATTTTCAGCGCCGCCTAACGTTCCCTTTGGATCTTCTAGGATCTTTAAATCATAGGCAGAAAATTTCCAATGGGGCGTCCAGCCTGTGATGATGATTGGCTCTTCGTTGCGGATAGCTTGTTCGAGGGAGCCTAGCATCCCTGCTGTAGAGCTTTCTTGCAGCGTCCAGCCTTCTAGATTTTCATATTGCTCCAATGTGTCTTGTGAAAGTCCTGTTAAACCTGCTCCCGGCTCAATCCCGATGATTGTATAATCAACCTGTTCTCCGATGGTTGCGGCAGCTCCCGCTGAATTTGTGTCCTTCTCTTCATCTCCGCATGCACCCAATAATAATGAGGCAGAAATTCCAAAAGTAATACCGAGTGTTTTGAGTTTCATCATATTCTCATCTCCTAAAAAAGTTAGATTTCTATTACCTTGTGTGTAGTTTCATGTTGTATTTTTATTATGTATTAAAAGTAACAACTTAATAGTAACAACAAGTTGTTACTTGTGTCAAATTGCATTTTCGCCTGTCTATTGCTAACTACAGACGTCGGTTTTACTTAAACCAACTATTGCGGCTAGTGTATTTTTATATATTTTAGTAATATGGTATACGACATGGAAATTTTTTGATAAGGAGTAGTCTATGAAAAAGAAGTTAACTATTATACTAGGTATTGTTATTGTATTGCTTATTGGAGCTTATTTTGCAGTAGGGAATTATTTTTATAACTTTGCGCTAAACGCGGATGATGAAAAGGAATTTTTAGAGGGGAATGAACATCTAGAGGACAGCTTATTAATCGATGAACAACTAGAGGCAGAGGCAACGGCTGCGGATGAAGCGTTCCTGGTCGAACACAAAATGGAAACGATTTCCATTACTTCAAATGATGAACTGAAGTTGAAGCTGGCCGGCTATGTGTATGAGCAGGAAAGCAAAGTGTCTGAATGGGTCATGGTAGCGCACGGATATACAAGCAGTGCAGAAGGGATGACTCGGTACATACGCCATTTCTATGAACAAGGCTACAATGTGCTGGCGGTGGATTTACGCGGGCACGGTAATAGTGAGGGTGATTATATCGGCATGGGCTGGCATGATCGACTTGATATGGTCGAATGGATTGATGAGGTCATTCAGCGTGATGCACAGGCAGAAATCGCGTTATTCGGTATTTCGATGGGCGGAGCAACAGTCATGATGACAGCTGGTGAAGAGCTTCCTGACAATGTGAAGGTGATTGTGGAAGACTGCGGCTATGCATCGGTAAGTGACGTATTTATTTACCAGCTGGATGATTTATTTGGTTTGCCGGAGTTCCCTGTTATCCAAGCGGCAAATACTGTCACGAAAATACGCGCGGGCTATGATTTATATGAAGCATCTGCTGTAGAGCAGCTGAAGAAAAGCGAACTGCCGATTTTATTTATCCATGGGGATAAAGATACATTCGTGCCGTTTGAAATGCTGGACGATGTTTATAATGCGGCAGCCGGCGAGAAGGAACAGCTTATTATTGAGGGGGCTGGCCACGGGGAAGCCGTAAAAGTGAAGCCTGATGTGTATTGGCAGGCAGTGGACCGGTTTATGGGTGAGTACCTGTAACATATACCGAGTAATTTTGTATTAGGGAAATGGATGTGTAATAGAAAGGCAAACTTTCCCGACGAGGATGCTGAACACTGCTGACCATCCGGTATCCATTCATGTGGACACCGGATGGTTTTTATTTGAAAAAGGAAATGACCATTTAATGCGGTCGTTTGGAAGGTTTGGCATAACAGGGGTACTGCTAGGCAACCGAAAAAATTCCTTTCCCGGTAAATTAACAAGTGGTATGGGGTCAGGAATATGTTTTTAATGAGTGATAGGCAGGGCATTCAAAATCACCATGTTTCAGTTTATGAAAAATGGCCTTCACCAATTTTATAAAAGTACATCAGAAGGTATCTGTGCAATTTTTGAAACGAAGAGAGCAAATTCCTTCGGAGCGCTCATGCGACAGATGGACCGGAATTCAAATGATTTTAGGGCATTTGAACAGCAGGACTTTTTATTAATTGTAATACCATATAGAAACGTGAAAGGAGTTGTATAGGATGGAACATGTTAAATGGAGTATATGGGATGAGCCGGTGACAAGAGAAACAGTAGAGGAAGTCGCAAAAAAACTTGCTGTTAGATTCCCTGATGATTATATACAATGTGCCATGGTCAATCACGGCGGTCATGTAAATCCCCATCTTTTCCAAGTAGAGGGGAAGGAACGGGTTTTTGGAACATTCTTAAGCTACGAAGAAGAGGACAGTGAATATATAGTAGAAGTCTTTCATGATTATAAGGAAACACTTCCTGCACAAGTGATTCCGATTGCTTTCGATCCTGCAGGTAATCTGCTGTGCTTTGATTATAAAAACCGAGAGGATGATCCAATTGTCGTCTTTTGGGAACATGAAAATGCCGGGGAAAAGGAAATGCTGATGCATGAAGAAGGGCTGACAGCAGAGCAGGCAGAAGAGCGGGCGAGAGAAAATGTTTTCTATGTGGCAGAGTCGTTTACAGATTTTCTAAAGAAGCTGTATGAGTGATAGATATTCGCCGGGAAGGAGGGGCAGCAGTGGGATCCTACGTTTTACTGTTGAAGGAGTATGAGGATGATGCAAAGGTCCTCTACCGTTTTGGTCCTGATGAAGAGAGGATGGGAACAATTCAGCTGGATAAAGGAACGGGAAAGTTTTCGGAAATAGAAGCTATACCTGATCCAAAGCTGCCTTCCCGCTTTTACTTTGACCGTGCTGCCGTGAAGCTGGCGGTATGCCTCATAAGAGAAAGAGGCGTATTCCCGAGGAGAATGGCTTTTGAATCATAGGGATATGGCTCTGTAAGCCGTGAGAGGGGTTATATTAATAAGGAGGGATCAATTTGGCTGTAAAAGAAGCAATGAAAAAGTATTTCCAGATGAGAAAGGAAACAGCTGCTCAAGGGATGGATTTTCTATTTAAGACACCTGAAATCGATCAAGGTCTACTCATTTATGAGGGGATGGCCGATGAGGAAGGATATAGATCATGGAAGCCGGTAGAGATGACTGTATTCCCTGATATAAAAAAACTGGAAGATGAGTTTGCATTTCACTTACATACATCCATTGCAGCATATTTCAGCTCCTACTGGTTTGCGGATTTGGACGGCTTTTTTAAGGACCATTATATTGCTTTGGAATCTGTGCTGCCGAACACCGAAATAAATTCTTTCAGAGAGTTACTGAAGGGATATAAAAAAGCTCATGGAAACAGCTTAGAGAATATACCTATTGGAATAGAAGGAGAGGGGCTGGTGGTCGTAGTGGATAACAGCTCCGGAAAAATCCGATTAGAAGACTATGAGCGCGGCACATTCGAAGATCTTGCCGAAAGTATAGAGGATGTAATCGAAAATATGAGGCTGAAAAAGTGAGAATTTAGGAAGAGGGTATTGTTTCCTGATAATATATTTATTTAATTCATAATGAAGTCGTTTAACATTAAAAGGTATTAATTTATTCCAGGAGCGTGCCATTTAATGGAGTACCATAACGTTTGAATGTGAAACCTTATCCGATATTTACCGTCAAGCTCCGTAGATCTTTTAGATGGAGGTGGCCAATTGTTTAGTAAGCGAAGATTTTATTATTTGGTGTTAACGGTATATTCCTCCCTCCTGCTAACAGGTTGTGCGGGCTTAGCAGATTATAGTTTAGACCTCCCTGAAAGTTATTCTATTGTACGGACATCAGCCCATCAAGTCACGATAGCACGTAAAACGAGTGATTCCAGCTGGGGAAGTGATGTAATACCAGCAAAAATTACTGAAGCAGCTTGGGATCATCACTATATTCTAGCAAAGCAACTTGGTTTGATGGATGACCCAAGCAGCAGTAATAGTTATCAAATACCTAATAATGAGGATATTCATTTCTGGATAGTAGAGATTAAATCCGGAAAGGTATTTGGTCCCCTTGATGAAGAGAATTTTGCAGAAAAAAAGAAGGAATTGGGTATTTCAGAGAGGATAAAATTAAAAGAAATTGAGGATTTAAAATAGCTAATTATTACAAAGTGTACCACGTGCATTTTGAAGGGGAGGACAAGAAGCTGTAGTTTCTGTATTGGCGGGATGATCTATTTACTAAAAATAACGGGAGCTTCCACCTGTGGAATGCTCCTTTTATTCGGCTATCATAACGATGACATATATAATATAAATAAGCCATGCCGGTCTATCATTTAGTACCGGCATGGCTTTTAGCATGAATTCAACTAACCTGCAATCCATTTACCCCGAGCAGTTTGTTTACTTCCTCCATGGCCTTCTCCAGCCGCTCCTGATAGCTGCCAGAAATAGAAATAGTCTGAATACCAGCTTCCTCTAGCAATGATTTTAGAATATCGTTATTCGTCTGGCGGACCTTTTCCTCCCCAAACACTCGCGTTCCGTCATCAATCCAGTCTACATCAGGCTCTAGGAACAGCCACAGGTCGAACTGCTGGAGCTTGGCGATTTCATTTAGCACCGGCTGGGTTTTCCCCTCATAGGCGATAGAAAAGAACTGGGTGACGAGCGCTTCTGTATCAATAAAGAGCAGCTTATTAGCTTTTTTAAGTTGCTCTTTAATCTGGTACTGATGTTCGAAAGCAATTTCAGGGAAGTCACTTTCTAGAGTCTCATATGTACCGAGGCGTTCGTAATACGTACGCCCCCACTCCTCTACGTGTGCGGTGTTATACAAGGTTGCCAGATTTTTGACAAGTGTAGATTTCCCGCAGCTTTCCGTTCCGACGATCACAATCTTTTTCACAAAATAGGACTGCACAAATTTGGGCAGCATTTCCCAGTGTTTGAGAGGTCCTTCCGTGCGGATTTTTGTGGCTGAAATAGGATAAACGCTGCGCGCACTGTCGATCATCATGTGCTCTGCATCCGGGTACAGCTTTGCAAAATATTCCCCGTACGCATTCTCGGATGAAAAGACGGTATCAATCGGTTTCCCAACAGCAGCCTTTATTCTTTCCGCTCCAAGTTCCCAATCGGAAAATTCACCAGTCTGGGGTTCATAGATGGCATGCACATGGACATGGGGCAGGTTTTTTGTAATCTGCTTCCACCAGCGCAGGCGTATCTTGTAAGGTATCGGCTCAATATGTGAATGATGATAGTAATGTTCCTTTTCATACTCTTCATCATATGAAACGACGACGTGGAGCTCTTCTACCATTGTAGAGGCTTTAATCATGGCATAGACATGCCCCATATGAACCGGAATGAATTTTCCGCCATACATCCCAATTTTACGCATGCCCATATGCTTCCTCCGTAGTCTGCTGCTTGGATATACGCAGCCAGTTAATATAGCCGTAAACAGAGTTAATAAGGAACGCTGTCCACATGACGAGCACCGCCCAGTCATTACCGCCGGATGTAAGCAGTGTCACAAGCCAAAGGATAATCATCAGCACGTTCACCACAATCCACATAATCCACTGCTCTGCATAACGCTGTATCATTAAAATCTGCGCAATAATTGATAGAACGACGGCAACAGAATCAATCCGTACTTGCTGGCTGCCAATTAAATGCAATAGTTCAGCATAAAGGAGAGAGGCCGCTACGGATAGGATCAGCAGAATAATCCAGCCTTTTTTCGTTAATCGTTTAGCGGTAATATCCTCTCCGCGAATACTGCTGTCCGTTTTGTGCTTATTCCACATGTAAATACCGATGAATTGAATCGGCAGGTAGAAGAGGCCATTCAGCATTGCCTCTCCGTATAGATTATAGGTATAGGAAATATACGCATATGTGGCACATTGAATAATGCCGAAATAATAATTGCTGATTTTCCCCTTAGCTACAAGCACCACACAAAGCATGCCGGAAATTGAGCTGATAAAGCCAATCAGCGTGTCATCCCATATAAAAAATAATGCGATTTGAATCAAGGTAAAAAGCGTCAGCCATGAAATTTCAAATTTTGTCCAATCTTTAAACATACTATCCATCCTTTCTTCGCTCAATTTTAGCACTTTTAACCAGTAACCATCAGCACCCAAGGAACTAATCTTAAAGGGGATGAATCGTAAATATTTCCTATCTTACTTTAGTGGGAAACAAGGCAGATCCTGACTGGAATTGTTTATGTTATAGGCCGGAAAATTGATCGTTCAGCTTTTAAAGCACTATAGAAAGGTGTGCCATCAAAAGAATGGTATCTTTCCTGATCGGTATGTTAGCTGGTGGATTATAAAAAATAAAAGAAATGTAATCGAGCAGACAACGCTATTTTTAGGAGCTAGAAGAAAAATAGAATCTCATCTTAAAAGCATATAAAAAACTAGACAGATGGTGTTGGGTATTTGTGTTTTAGCCTTTTACAGGAAAGAAAAAATACATAAATTAGAATATCAGAATAGAAAGGATAGATAGTGTGGACAATAGACATTCCCATAAAAATAAGAGAAATTGTCACTGTCAAGGCCGATTCCAGAAAAAATCCAGCAGAAAAAATAAATGCTGTCATCACTATGATTGCAGAGATTTTTTTCAAGTAAACTTCTCGGGTTTAACAAATAATCTGAATTACAAGCTGCTGAAACACAAAGGCTGTGAATTAGAAATGAATACGATTGATGGGCGTAGAAAAAAAGGAAAGACAGATCATATAGGAATAGACTTTGTAGATATTAAAAATGAAAATGGACATATCGTTACAGTATTGAAGGATAAGATTGTTTCAATTGATTGGCTGTCTCGGGATTGCAGTCCAGACCATGACATGAAAAAGCGTTGTGACCGAAAGCAAAATAAAAAGCGGCATGATCATGACGGTTGCTGTAGAAAGCATGATGAGAAAGACTGCCATGACGAGTTCGAGTGGTGGGAACACGACAAAAAAGAATGTCATGACGATTGCCACTGCCGAAAGCATGATAAGAAAGACTGCCATGACGAGATCGAATGGTGGAAACATGATAAAAAAGAATGTCATGAGAGTTGCCGCTGCCGAAAGCACCATAAGAAAGGCTGTCATGATGAGTTCGAGTGGTGGAAGCACCACAAAAGAGACTGTCATTGCGGAATGTATGGTAAAGATGATTATTAAAACAGCTGGAAGTTTTATTAATTGGCAGGCCATTATTATTGAAAAGCGCCTCATGCAGGGTATTTAAACCAATTGACCTTCAATAGTTTGAATAGGATAACAGTAAAAGTTAGGGAAAGGAGTATTCCTATTCACAGAAGAGCATTTTTTTCCTTTATGATAATCGCTTTTTTCATTCTGGGAATGGAAAAAGCTTGGGGACACTCGTTTGTCATAGAGGAATATCCTGCCCCGGGCAGCCTTCTTGAAAATTCTCCTGAAGAAGTAAAAATTACATTCAACAGCGGGGTAGAAAGTGATTTTTCTATTCAAGTCTCAGGTGAAGCACAAAAGAAAGTAGCAGTTGAAAGTGCGAGTAGAAGCGACGATCAGAAAACGATCAGTGTTCAGCTTCCTTCTCTCGAGAGTGGCCATTATACGGTAAAATACTATGTAATTTCCTCCAATGATGGTCATCCAGTCCAAGGTTCTTTTTCATTTAAGGTTGAGACAGATGATCCACCACTCATGGAGGATGAAAAGCAGAACGGAGAAGTGCCCATTCCAGTAATCGAAAAGGATGATACTGGCGATGCAATGCCACCCGAAGAACAATCGTTATCAATAAATACTGCGCAGCTATCGGAATGGTTCATCTATATGATGAGGGCAGTTTATTATGCAGGTCTCTTGCTGATCATAGGGTGGGTGTTTTGGTGGAGGGTTGTGCAAAGATATAACGGTGATATTTTGAAAAAATACGCGTTATGGGGCATTAGCTTCCAGCTGCTTCATCTAGTTGGATTACTGTCTCTACTATTAACCCAATTAATGGTTTTCAATGAGAATGGATTAACGTTCGGGGCGGATTTTCCGTTTGATACAACGTTCGGTGCTATATGGCTCTTCTCGCTCTTTCTGTCACTGATTGGATTGGTTTTTCTTTTTAAGAATCAGTGGTTTGATTATTCATGGCTTATTGCCCTTATAGTGAGCAAAAGTATGAATGGACATTCCTTTGAGTTTGAACCGGTAAGTATTTTAGTAGCTGCAAATAGTATTCATCTACTGGCAGCGGGGATATGGGCTGCGGGATTAACCTTTATCGTCGTCTTTTGGCGTAAGCAAGGCATGTATGTTCGCCAATTCATGCCGCTGTTTTCAAAAGTTGCGCTCCTCACTATGATTGTTCTGTCTATCACGGGGATTTTTACAACGGTAATGTTCCTTCCGAGCATTGATGCACTATTTTCAGATTGGGGCTACTTTTTATTGTTGAAAGTGGGGCTAGTGATCATTGTCCTTGTAGTGGCAGCCATCATCCAGGCGAAATATAAAAACGATAAAGCTGCAGAAGTAGAAAAACTGGTGAAGACAGACTTTTTCCTGATGCTCTTACTCGTGGTAATCGTTTCTATATTAACTTATGTGAGTCCGCTGTCTTAACAGCTATGAACGAATCGAGAAACAAAGAAGTGCAAATGATGCATATACTAAAATCGTACAAAACGTAATCAGCCCTAAATCTGCTACGACGCCAATCATTGGTCCCATAACCCCGCCCATAATACCGCTGGAAACCCCGGAAAGTAATGTTTGATAGTCTACCAAAGCACCAAAAAGGGCTCCAATTAAAATGGCTAAAAGCGTGGTAATGATGGTAACAGCAGTATAGTGGGCAGGGAATGCATACCCGAGTATCGTTCCAACAGCGATTCCCATTACGGTACTGGCTGTCATGGCGATATTCATCCCTAAATGATAGCTGATCAAGTCTTTTAATCTATATAAAAAAGAATAGGATAAGGAACCAACAAAGAAATAGCTCAACAAAATCACTACCAATAATATGCTCATTCAATCCATCTCCTTTCCCCATTATATGTACAACTGAATGTGAAGGGTTCCAACGGGAGGGAAGAAGTAAATCATGACGGAAACATATGATAGAAATCACCCGGAGTTGAAAGGAGAAGCAGGCTATACCTCGCCGGCAAGTTCTTTGCCGCTGCACGAATTGAAGATGCTGCAAGAAACGATCCATGGCTTGAATCTTCAAAATCTGGGGCAAAAAATCCCCCGATCCAAACAACAGATGGTTTTGCTGAAGTTTTTTAAATCGAAGAAAAACCAATTGGTTGAAGTCTATTCACGCAACGGGGAAGAAGTGTTGCATACGGTTGGGAAAGTGCATGTCATTGGCAGAAATTTTGTGATGTTAAAAACACTCTTTACCCGTATATGGATACCTTATACAGCTATCCATTCCGCAAAATCGCCATTCGGTCTGCCGGATGTTCCGGGTACGCATCAGCATGTTTTCATCGACCAGGAGCTTAGACGGAAATTATTAACGAATTTCGGAGAGACTGTGGCAGGGAAGGAAGTGTTAAGGCAGCAGTTCTTTGAAGAGTATCTCGAAACAAATTTAAAATCATGGCGAGGGACCTATTTAACAATCGATTCGAATCAGCAAGTAAAGGGAAAATTATTGGATGTACACAAGGGAACTCTTACGATAGGGAAAAGAGAACAGACAACTGTTCTCCTCTCACAGGTCACTTACATGAAGCAGACACGGTACATTTCTATTTTTCAAAAATTCATATCAAAATGGAAATATCAAAAGAATAATAGCTGAGTACCCAAATAACGATTGATGGGAAACGGGTTTTTGCAACAGTTTCTTGCTGATCCATATCGTGTTGGCCAGAAAAGCCTGAGATCATGTCAATGGAAAGCGGGCCGACTATAGTGCAAGCTGATTTCTTAAAAATAAAAGGTAAATCAATACATCTGAGGAGAGAGCTGTCCAATGAAGATAGCTCTTTTTTTTATGTATGGGGGAATGAATCATTTTCGCTGAAAAAAATTACATAAAATACTGGTAATTTACAAGTAGGAGGATGTGAATGAGGGTGGAGGATTTTATAAACGATATTATTCCGGAGAATGAATTATTTTTGGAAATGATTGGCCGGACAATATTGTTAGTAACAGAAAGCAAACAATTAAGTATTTTGGGTCAGTCATTTCGACCAATTTTTACAGGCGAAGTGGCAGAAGTGACGAACGGTTTTATTACACTAGATCCGGTCATTATCAAAATGCATAATGCACCATTCTTTAAGTTCCCGACACCATTAAGTTTTCCGATGGAACATATAGCCGTTTTTACTCCTTTTGATCCGGATCGTCAAATTCCTGTTATTTAAACAAGTAATAGAAAGGGTGAGATAAGTGAAAAATGAATCAATTAGAGCACAAGATTCAATTGGTATAGATATTAATGCAATTAGAGAAGCGGTAGTTTCGCTTGAATTTCAAAATAATATTGAGAAAAGGGCATTAATATTAATTTCTTCCTTCCCTTTTCTAATTATAGGAACAATTGAAGAAGTCGTCAGCGATTATTTAGTAATAAAGGCTGAAGTGACGAACGTAACGGAGCTTGACGGTGAAGTATTCCGAATTCATATAGACGATATTGAAGTCTTTTATATTGAAAAAGAGGGAAGAGAGATTCCTGATATACGAGCTGGTCATCATGCTTAGAAAGTATCATATAGTAGCTATTTCGATTCGAATTGTGGTCAATCGTTTCGGGGACCACAATCCAAATGGCAGAATGTATATTCTAAAAGAAAATGAAAAAATCATTAAAAAGAAAGTAGAATTAAATCCCTTTACACCTGTGGAACTTGTCGAGCCTCTTGTCATACGGGCTAATGAAGGCGATGATATTGAAATCCATTTCGAAAATCAGCTGCCCTTCAACACGGGCATGCATATTCAGAATGCGGAATACGATGTGATGACGTCTGACGGTGCCTTCGTTGGACGGAACCCCGACACAACCGCGGCTCCTGGAGAGACGATTGTTTATAAATGGAAGGTTTTGAGTGAGGGTGTCCACTATTTTTCAGATTTGGGGAACCCCTTGTCCAGTGAACTGGGAAGCAACGTTCATGGGTTATTTGGCGCTTTATTTGTTGAGCCAAGAGGATCTTGGTGGACCCATCCTGAAACAGGGAAAAAAATCAACAGCGGGGTTTTTGCGGATATTCACAACCCGCTGCTGCCGTCTTTCCGTGAATTTGGATGGTTTTTCCATGACGAAATGGAAGTCGATGATCTAACGGGGCAAAAGCCGATTAGCCCACATACTCTTCAGCCGGAAGCTACGCATCTTGTTAATTACCGCGCAGAGCCGATGCGTAATAGAATGCGGCTTATCCAGGAAGGGGTCGTCTGTCCGGACTGTGAAGGGGAGGAAGTGCATCACGATTCCTGGGTGTTCGGTGATCCTGATACACCAATCATGAAGGCTTATGTAGGAGACCCGATTAAAATCCGCCTCGTTCATGGTGGAACACAGGAGACACACTCATTTCATTATCATGTGCATCAATGGCTGTTCGAACCGAAAGATGTAGATTCCGAACTGTTGGATGTTCAAGCAATTTCCCCCCAGGTGCAGTATACCGTCTCGCCGCTTTACGGCGCGGGAAGCTTGCAGAGAACAATGGGAGATGCCATCGTCCATTGTCACTTATATCCGCACTTCGGGGAAGGTATGTGGGGTATTCAACGAAACTTCGATACTTTGCAGGACGGCAGCATGTGCTATCCAAACGGCGTGCAGATTAAGGCATTAAAGCCATTACCCGACAGGCCAGTCCCTCCTAGACCAACACCTGAAAAGCCGGGTTTTCCAAACTTCATTCCAGGTATTCCCGGATTCAAAGCCCCGCGTCCCCCGCTTGGTATTATCGGGGGGAGAGAGGCAACCCAAATCGAAAAGAATCATTTCGTACCGAACGCTGTACCGGGTGCTGTATTTGCAAATCCTGCTATCCCAGGGGTTACACCTGTAAGAGAGTACCATGTCGCCTTGATTCAAAAGCCAATTGTCTACAACAAGGAAGGGTGGCATGATCCAGAAGGCCGGCTGTATGTACTAATGGAAGATGTAGAGGATGTAATGGCGGGCAGAAAAGAGCCCGAGCCGCTTGTAATCCGTGCTAATGCAGGTGAAGCCATCCGGTTCAAATATACAAATTTGCTGCCTGAAACGATTGGAGGAAATGCCTTTCAATTAGTGAACCGGACATATGAAGCAGGGATGCACGTCCACTTCGTAAAGTTCGATGTCCTTGTATCGGACGGGGCGAATGTCGGCTGGAACTATGATTCCGGGATTCTTTCAGGAGAAACGATTCAATATCAATGGTATGCGGATGTTGAGCTGAAAGCTACCTTCTGGCATGATCATCTATTTGCCAATGAGCATCAGCAGCATGGTGTATTTGCAAGCATTAATGTGCAGGCAAGAGGCTCGAAGTTTTTGGATTCTGCAACGGGCAAGGAGCTCGCCTCAGGGACAAAAGCGACGATTATCAATCCCCTAATACCGGACTTTCGTGAGATCACACTATTCGTTCATGATTTTGCCCTCCTATTCGATAAGGACGGCTGTCCATTAAATCCGCCTCCGTTCCCTGGTTCCCCTGATGATCCGGGCGTAATGGGCATCAACTATCGAAATGAACCGATCCAATTCCGCTTGAAGGAACCAGATTGTGACCCCGCCTACGCGTTCAGCTCCTGGCTCCATGGCGATCCGGTGACGCCGATGCTGGAAGCCTACAATGGCGATCCTGTACGTGTGCGGCTGCTCCAAGGGTCTCATGAAGAATCGCATAGTTTTAATCTCCACCGGCAGCGCTGGCATAGGGAGCGGCCAGACCTGGATTCTAGTATCGACCAGCAACAGCATATCGCTATAGCAGAGTCCTTCACATTGGAGTTCAGTATGGAAGGAAAAGGGGACTTCGATATGCTCTATCATTTTGGGGGAGTCGATGATATTTGGCTCGGAAACTGGGGGATTTTCCGTTCATTCGAAAAACAGGTGCCCCATCTGATTCCGCTGCCAGATAGAAGAGAACCGGTGTTGAGAAAGGAACCGCTGCCGCAGCGGACTGGTGAAAAGCCGCCAATGGCTGAACCATGCCGCTCTAAGATACCTGCTGGGGCAAAGGTTCGTAAATATGATGTCGCAGCACTTAACACGCGAATTGACTATAACAAGTATGGAGATCATGATCCGGCCGGTATCGTCTTTGCTCTTAAAAAGGATGTAGAAGCGATTTTGGATGGGAAGTTGAATCCCGAGCCGCTCATCTTACGAGCAAATGTAGGCGAATATGTAGAAGTAACGCTGACCAATTTAGTAAAAGGCATAGATCATCACACCGGCAAACATGGCTATCCGGAAGTTCCTGTAGACGCCTTTTTCCCGCCGTCTGATAGGATTTCTCTTCATGCGCAGCTAGTGCAGTATGATGTAAGAAACTCAGACGGAGCAACAGTTGGATTTAACTATGATCAAACAATTGGGCCAGGGGAATCTATTACGTATCTATGGTATATCGACCAGGACTTTGGCTGTGCCAACCTGTGGGATATGGCAGACATCCGCAATCATCGTCATCACGGGGCATTTGGCATGCTGATAGCAGAGCCGAGGGGCGCAAGGTATCTGAACAAAAGGACAAGAAAAGATGTGGAAACAGGCAGTCAGGTAATCATTTCAGCGCCGCTTCTGCCTGAATTCAGAGAATTTGCCTTATTAATGCATGATGGTGTTCGACTGCTAGATAAAGAGAATAGGCTGATACTCGATCCACAGCCGCTGTTTGAGAATTTGCTTGATCCTGATGAAGAAAGGCCGGACTTCGAAGATCAGGGATCCCGAGGCTTTAATTACCGGAATGAGCGTTTTAGCAATCGGGTGAAAAATTTTGAAGACATTCACAAAGTCTTTAGCTCGAAGAAATTCGGAGACCCAAGCACGCCGCTCTTTTTGGCATATTCAGGCGACCCAGTTACAATGCGGCTTGTGTTTCCGGCAGATAAGCCGAGAGCCCACACATTCATCATCCACGGACACAAATTTTTACGGAGTAAAGATGATGCAGATTCAGCTATCATCTCGGCACGGGGGCAAAATACAGTCGGCTCCAATAATGATTTGCAGCTGTTCTTTGGCGCTGGGGGTTTCTTTAATAAACCGGGAGACTATATGTACCGGTCAGGAAATATTCGCTGGGATATCGAGCTGGGCCTCTGGGGAATCGTCCGGGTGCTGAATGGAAGAAAAGGAAGCCTGGCGCCATTGAAGAAATCCACGGTCAGGGGCAGGAATGCTGCAAAGCGCCAGAAATACGGGTGAAAGGCAGAAGAAGAGTTCCTATGAATGATTATAAACGTATAAACAAAAGGGAGAATGAAGGTGTTTTAAATGGAATTTTGCCAGAACTGCAATACACATCCATGTAGCTGTCAGGCTATAGTTGATAATTGTTCTTCTTTATTTTCAAATTGTCTTCCACAAAAACCGGTCGATTTATTCGGCTCGCCATTCAATTGTCCGAAGCAAAAAAAGACTCCGAAATTTGCCTCCCCCAATAGTCGACTGCCAAAGGATGAGCTAGACCGTTTACAGGCTTGTATAGATATCGCAAATGATCTACTCCGTTCGCTCGGATCGGAGCCTGATCCCGAGAATCGCCGTCAGCTCCAACTGTACTTCATGGAACTAAAGGGGATATCCATAAAGGCGGAGATCGCTTGTATATCAAGGAAACAGGAAGAAGATTTTGTGCAGGCTCAGCTGCAGGAAATGAATCAATTAGGTGACCAAAAAGAATTAGCTGGAGAAGCCATGCAGGTGAAAGTAATAGAAAAGTTCGGCAAAGTAGCAACAGCAGGCCGAGACTTTATTCAAATCAATCCTGGCGGCTCCGCTGTTTTTATCTTCTACAGCCACCTGATTTCCATTAAAAGAGATGCCTGTGATGTTCCTGAAAGGCAGCCTGAATTTTTAAATGCGGATAGACAGACGAGGCGTGAACTAGCTTTCAATTTTGGAGAATATGTGAAGAAGAACCCTGACTTCGTCAATTTGTTTTTCGGTATCCCGCTTAGTAAGAAATTGAAGGAATTTATCGGAAAGGATATACAGGTGAGGATAAACAAAGCTGTACTTTCTGGTACTTTAATACGTTCGGAGGAAGAAAATATTCTTATTCAATGCAGGAATGAGGAAATAGAGGTCGACTTAAGAGAGGTTTGTTTCGTGGAGATAGTGAATTTGAAATAAATCAAGTAACTTGCTGATCGATGCAAAAGGAAGGACTGCCGAAAAAGTTGTCTTGTGGCAACATTTGGCAGACCTTTTTTCATTATAGAAAATCACTTTTTAAAAACTCAACTGCAAGTACTGCTTATGAAATAGATTGTATGAGGATAATAGACAATTTAGAGCCTTTAATAGACAATAGCTGATTACTAATAGACAATTATGCCCGAGTAATAGACAATATCGGCTCGTTAATAGACAAATTCCCTCTGATAATAGACAATTCATCATATTTAATAGAGCAGCCGTTATCTCGGCTGCTGTTTCATTTTATAAAAAAGCCCTTTTTGCTTCATCAGCTCCTCAAATGGACCGTTTTCTATCAGCCTGCCATCCTGCATAACGAGGATACGGTCGAAATCTTCAATGCCCTGCAGCTTGTGGGTAATCAGAATAACAGTCTTTTCTTCTGCTGCAAGCAGTTCCATGTGCAGTTTTGCAGCTGTTCGTTCGTCGATGCTCGTAAACGGCTCATCAAGCAACCATAGAGGACTGTTCCGCAGCAGCACTCGGGCAAAAGCAAGGCGCTGCTTTTCACCGCCGGAAAGATTGTCTCCTTTCTCATATACAAGGTCATCAAGCGATTTGTCTATTTGAACCTTCTCCAGTACTTGGTTAAGCTCTGCATCAGCGGCTTCAGGTCTTGCGATTTCCAGGTTATCACGAATAGTACCGGAAAAGAAATGGTTGTGCTGAAGTTGAATGCTCAACTCCTGCCATAGCGATTCCTCCTGCACTGCCTCTAGGTTCTGTTCGTTAATAGAGATTGTTCCTTTTGTCGGCTGCAGCCCCTTAATTAATAATTGGAACAAAGTAGATTTACCGGAGCCGCTCGGACCGATGATCGCAATCTTTTCATAAGGACGGATAGTAAAGGAGATATCCTCCAAAGCAGGGCGGCTCATCCCTGCATATAGAAAAGAAACATGGCTGCATGATATTGAATAGTCTGCTGTCTTGTGCAGATTCTCCTGAGTTTTTGGCTGCAGTTCTGTAATTTCCTCAAGTCTTGCAGTGGCAGTACGCGCCTCGCGTAAATAGACGGGAACGTTCGCCATGGGAATAGCCGCCTCGAAAACAGTCAATGAAATGAGGATGAGCATTGCCAAGTACAAACCTTCCATTGTATCAACTGAGACAAAGTAGGCACCGAGCAAGACAACGAGAAGGGCCGTAATGAGTGCAATCGCCTGGTTCCATGTATGCGTAAGCTGCTTGGCATTCTCTTCCTGCCTCATTTCCTCGGTATAGACTGCGCTAATATGATGCAACAGCTGTTGTCTGTGCTGTACCTGATGATGAAGCTGCAGGTCAAGAAAGCCGTAGAGAAATTCCGTCAGCTCAGATGCCAGCTCTTGCTTTGTATTAGCAGGAGTTTCTTCTTTATGCATGAGAGCAGCTGGGATGACAAGGGTAGTTAAAAGAAAACCAAGAAGCAGCACGAGTGCTATCCATCCGGAAAACCATGTTGTAAAGAGAACCGTTACAATGAAAACAAGCAATGCAACAAAGGGAGGATAGACGACGCGTAAAAAGAAGTTTTGCAGTACCTCCACATCGCTTGTAATACGTTTCAGCAAGTCCCCGCTGCGATAAGTGGAAAACAGTGTATTAGCATGCGGTTCAAGTTTCGTAAAAAAACGCATACGAATATCGCTCAATAGACGAAAGGTAACGCGGTGTGATATATAACGTTCTGCATATTTACTTGTCGATTTCACCACGCCGAAAAGCTTCAAAAATGCCGTTAAAATTAGAATGATATAAAACGGCGGCATAAGCGCTGCCTTGGAAATGAGGAAGCCGCTTTGGGCAAACAGGGCGACCGCTGTCAGCCCGCTGAGAAATCCTGCAATCATAGACAAGATGACATCCCGCTTTTCACGCCAAATCATATGGAGCAGGGTCTGCATCAGTCATTCCTCCTTGCTTCATAAATTGATAAAATGGGTGATCTGTCAGCTCACAATGAGTACCGGAAGCTGTTAAGCAGCCGTTCTCCAGTATATAAATATAGTCAGCATGAAGGATACTTTCAAAACGGTGTGCCACGATGACAACAGTGGCATTCTGACCAAGCTTTTTGATTGCCGCTGTCAGCAGCTTTTCCGTTAACACATCGAGACCGGCCGTTGGTTCATCAAAAAAGACAACAGACGGTTTTTTTAAGAAGGCGCGAGCCAAGGCAACACGCTGCTTTTCTCCGCCGGATAAGCCGCGGCCGGCCTCTCCGATATTCGTATCAAGCCCTGCTGGGAGGGAGCGGAACCATTCCAGGAGCTGCGCTTCTTTAAGTGCAGCAATCACTCTTTCATCGGAACAGTTCTGCCCCATACAAATATTATCGCGAAGTGTACCAGCAAATAGATAGGAATGCTGTGCAATATAGGTCATCTCTTTATACCAGGCTTCCTCGCTAATTTCATTTCGAGGAATGCTGTCTATAAGAGTGGACCCGGACTGCAGTTCGACCATACCAGCAAGCATATAAAGTGCTGTTGTTTTTCCGTGTCCGGTCGGACCGATCATGGCAATTGTCTGCCCGGACGGAATCGAAAGGGATAATGGACCGATCACAGGGCCATTCTTATAGGAGAAGACTGCGTCATGCAAGGACAAGCTTGGTTTTGGCGGTACCTGTTTTTCTCCCCACTGCACTGGTACAGACCTTTTTTGCAGCGCTTCCTCCAGCAGGGAAGCAGCGCCTAAGCTGCCGCGCCCTGTATGGAATGCCGCACCGAGTTCTTTGAGTGCATTGTAGAATTCCGGTGCAAGTGTCAGGACGAGAAAAGCCGGTGCAAAGGCAAGCGTCTCAAAGACAATCATTCGAAAGCCGATTTCCAGTGCTACAAGTCCGATGCCAAGCGTTGTTATAAGTTCAATAAACAATGTAGAAGCAAATGCTATCTTTAACACGGATAATGTGGCGTTCATAAAACTTTCATTATTAGCTGCTAAAACAGTTCTCTGTTTTTTACTTTGACCGAATAGCCGCAGCGTTTGCAGGCCCTGTAGTAGATCTAGAAACTTCCCGGAAAAGCGGTTCATTTCCACGAGCTGCTCTTCTGATTTTGCCTTTGTCTGCATACCGATGATGATATAGGTGAGGGGAATGAAAGGTGCGGTAATCACCATAATTAAAGCACTTGTCGGATGTGTGAAAAATACAGCAGCTAGGACAACAATGGGAATGACAGTGGTCTTGATTACCTGGGGAATATAATCCCGATAATAGCTTTCGAGTTCATTAACCGTTTCTGTAAAGAGAGTGACATTGCTGCCGGTCTGCTGCGAGCCTTGAAGTAAAAAAGTATGGTCTGACCAATGTTGAAGCAACTCGGCACGCACCTTCGATTTAACGGAAGCAGCTAATTGACCGCCAAGCCGTGCAATGAATAATTGGGTGGCAAGCCGAATGATAATAGCCGCAGCAAGCATCCACAAATAGGGAACTACTGCTGAAAAAGCGGCCTCCCGAATAAACACGAGATCTACTGTTTTTACAATACTGATTGCTTGTACAATGATGCTGCCGCTCTGCAAGAGGGATAAAATGGTAATAAAAGTAAGCATCCCTTTGTTATGTAAAGACCACATACGGAGTGTTTGCATGAGGTTCGACTCCTTTCTACATATGACATTTCCATAAATCCGCATTTTTAACCCTTTTCTTAGAATGAATATGGTTTAATGTAACATCCTATTCGGGCATGTTAGAGAGAGATTGTATAAATAATGAAGTACGTTAGGAGTGAATACGAATGGAGACGTCAGTCTTCTGGAGTCGGGCACTAACAGAATTAACCTTATCCTTTCATATTATCTTTGCAACACTTGGTGTCGGAGTACCGCTTCTTATTTTAATCGCACAGTACGTCGGTTATCGGAAAAATGACTCGCATTATACGCTGCTGGCGAGACGGTGGGCGAGGGGCTTTACGATTACTGTCGCTGTCGGAGTTGTAACAGGAACGATAATCGGGCTTCAATTGTCGCTTTTATGGCCGCAATTTATGGAGCTTGCCGGTCAAGTCATTGCACTGCCTCTGTTTATGGAAACATTCGCCTTTTTCTTTGAAGCAATTTTTTTAGGGATTTATCTATATACTTGGGACCGGTTCAAAAACCCGAAGCATCATATGCTGCTGCTGATTCCCGTGATGATTGGGGCTTCTGCTTCAGCTCTCTTCATCACGATCGTTAACTCCTTTATGAACTCACCGCAGGGCTTCAATATGGAAAATGGCGAACTGATTGATATTCACCCCATCATCGCCATATTCACTCCTGCTATGCCTACAAAGGTTACACACGTACTTGCGACAAGCTATATGACGGTCGCTTTTATATTTGCAGCGATTGCCGCTTATAAACTTCTGCGTGGAGAGAATCATGTATACCATAAAAAAGCGCTGTATTTGACGATGAAAGTAGGCTTGATTTTCTCTATCTCATCCGCTGTTTTGGGAGATTTCTCTGCAAAGTATTTGGCGGAGTATCAACCAGAGAAACTAGCTGCTGCAGAGTGGCACTTTGAAACGGAGGAAGGAGCAGAGCTGATTCTCTTGGGTATTCTAGATGGAGAGGAAGAAGTTAAATATGCGATCCGCATTCCGAAAATGTTAAGCTACCTTGCGTATGGAGATTTCAATGCAGAGGTTACAGGGTTAAATGAGTTTCCGGAAGATGAACGACCCTCACTCATCAACCATTACTATTTCAATATTATGGTGTTTATCGGGGTGCTGCTGATCTTTGTATCGCTCGTCTACGTATTCGGGAAATGGCGGAAGTGGCGCTGGGTCGAATCCAAGCCGTTCAGGTGGCTTATCATCCTGGGAGGTCCGCTAGCCGTCATTGCCATAGAGGCGGGCTGGTGGCTTGCAGAACAAGGCCGCCAGCCATGGATCCTATACCGTATCATGCGGACTGAGGAAGGGGCGACAACCGCCACGGGATTGGAATATTTATTCATTATGTTCGCTGTCGTCTATTTGATTCTCGGGGTTGGCTGCGCAGTTGTGCTGCACCGCATGTTTAAAAACAACCCGGTTGAAAAGGAATTATCATCAAGACACGGAGGTGGAGGCACATGGCATTAGAGGTACTTGGAATTTCCGTGTTATGGCTCTTCCTGTTCGGCTATGTGATTATCGCTTCCATTGATTATGGGGCAGGCTTCTTTAATGCCTATAGTCTGCTTCGGGGGAAAAATCACATTCTGTCTAAAATTATTAAACGTTATTTATCGCCCGTTTGGGAAATCACCAGTGTATTTTTCGTCTTCTTCTTTGTAGGCATTGTCGGGTTCTTCCCCCAAACCGCCTATTATTACGGAACAGTATTGCTTGTCCCTGCATCGATTGCACTTGTTTTATTTGCAGTGCGCGGAAGTTATTACGCTTTTGAGGCGTACAGCAGGGCGAGCGGGCATAAAGGATATGCCATGGCATACGGTATCTCAGGATTATTCCTGCCAGCATCTCTTTCAGTCGTATTTACTATCTCAGAAGGCGGCTTTATCAACATTGTAGATGGCAATCCGAAGCTCGATTTGATGGCATTACTGAAAAGTCCGCTGTCCTGGTCGATTGTTGTTCTCAGTGTTATAGCGGTACTCTATATTTCCGCTGTCTTTTTGACATGGTATGCATGGCGTGCAAAAGATAAAGAAGCGAGTGAATTGATGCGAACGTACGCGCTTATTTGGGCAGCCCCGCTTATTATTAGTGCACTCGGCATTATTATCGAGCTGAAAGTGCTCGGCAATTGGCATTACGAAAACATCCTGGATTTATGGTGGCTGTTCCTCCTTTCAGGTATCCTGTTCGTCATTACTATCTGGTTGATCGGAAAAAGGCGGAACTACGGATTGGCTGTTATCCTGCTTATTGTGCAATTCGCTGCTGCGTTCTTTGCATACGGAGCGTCGCACTATCCGTATTTGTTATATCCGCATTTGACGATTTATGATAGCTTTACGAATGAAGCAATGGCCATTTCACTTATTGTTGTCTTTATCCTCGGGTTCGCGCTGTTGTTGCCGTCGCTGTATCTTGTATTCCGCCTGTTCTTTACAAAAGATTATGTGTCCGGAAAAGATGAAACGCATGTATAGGGAGTGATTCAATGACTGATTTTGTGATATTTCAGGCACCATTCATTATTCTTATCCTTTCAGTAATCGCCGCCTTTGTCGTATCCACGAGAACAGAATGGATAGAAGATGAGAAGGACGATAGTCAGTAAGAAAACAGGATTGTCTATTAATAATAGGAAACTGTCTATAATGAGGGCTGGATTGTCTATTAACACGACACAATTGTCTATAAATAGGCTGGGATTGTCTATTATCATGACAAAATGGTCTATAAGCGGACGGTAATACTTATACCATAGAGCAAATAAGAACAGCAAAAGGTGTCCGAAATCATTTCGGACACCTCAGCCTGTTGACAAACGCTTTCATCCAGCGTTGCTTGCCTCGCTCGTCCGCTCATGAACTTAGGTTCTATTCGCGTCTTCGCTCAGCGGCGCGCCTTGTCTGGCAAACGTTTTCAAGGCAGGCTGGGTAAAACTTTACTTTAAAAAAACAGCTGAAAAAACGTAAAGACAAAGTCAACAAGGGACTTTGTCTTTACTCTGAGGTGTCCGAAATCACTTCGGACACCTTTTTTGTATATCTATACAGCAGCATTTTTCTTTTCCATCGCTTCTTTTTTGCCGTGAAGTACATAGTAAAGCGGTAAACAAATCACGATAACCGGTACCATGGCAAGGAAGATCATCCGGTATGTTGTATAGGGCTCTACAAAGCCAAGTAAAAACGGCCCGATGCCTAGTCCCAAATCATACAAAATGAAATAAGTCGATGTGGCGAGTCCGAAACGATGGGGTTCCGTTACCTTTACTGCAACTGCCTGCGCAATGGAGTTGAAGTTGCCATAGCCGAAGCCGATGAGTGCAGCGGCTAAAAGCAGCATCCACCCGGCACTTGCCTGGCTAAACAGCAGCATGCCGACAGCAAATAGAAGGAGGCACGGATAAACGATGATATTCGCACCCTTTGTATCCAGCAGCTTGCCTGTGTATGGACGGGAAAAAATAATAACGACAGCATACATTAAGAAGAAGTAGCTGGACGCTTCAACTAAATCGATTTCTTCTGCATAGAAGGAGATAAAAGACATAATTCCTGAGTATGCGAAGCCGACAATCAAGGCAATAAAGGAGATCGGTACTGCCTTTGGTTCGATAAATTTAGCAATGAAAGACGTTTCTTCCAGCTGTGAGTCAGCTTTTTTAGCAACCGGTAAATTGAGCTTCACAAAGAAGAAGCCAATTAGGATAAGTATGGATAATACAACATTCATCGTAAAAATCATGGTGAAGCCATTTTCAAGCTTCATCATAAAGATACCTAAAAATGGGCCAACAGCTGTCGCCAAAATGGCACTTAAGCTAAAGTAGCCGATTCCTTCTCCTTTTCGGGAGGCAGGGAGTAAATAAGCGACGATTGTACCAGTCGCTGTTCCAATGATACCAACTGCAATCCCTTGTGCAAGGCGCACAAGAAGCAGAAGACCGACACCAGCTTCGATGAAGTACAGACAAGAAGTAATCAAAAAGCCAATCAAACCAATCCACAGCATCTTGGAAGGGCCGAGCTTTCCGATAGTCCGACCTGCCCCTAGACGGCCAAATAGTGATCCAATAATGAAAATACTAGATACAAGACCTGCTGTACTTGTTGATACCCCATATGTATCAATCGAAAAAGAAGCGATCGTTACCATCAGCAGATAAAACATCAGAATTGCCATGAAGTTAATAAAGGAAACAATGATAAAATCCTTTGTCCAGATTTTTTCCTGCATTAAGAATGCGCCTCCTTCAAGGAGCTTTCCATCATAGTCAGTGCCTGCTCCATCTGTGTTCTGACAACGGGAGGAACATCTCGCAGAATGTTTTCCTGCATTGCAAGAATTTCTTTTGAGAGTTTTTCATACAACGTACTTCCGCTTTCTGTCAGTACAAGATTTTTCTCGCGTTTATCCCCGCCTGGAACGACAGCAATCAGATCTAGTGCCAGCATTTGTTTTACATTGCTCGATACTGTCGGCTTCTCTACATCCCAATGGGCAGCGAGCTGGCTGCTTGTGACAGTTTCATGCGCAGACAAAAACTGTAGAAGTGACCAGTTGCCCGGCGTCAGCCGGTACGGGACAAGTATTGTAGTTAGATGAGCCATATAGTTTCGATGAAAACGGTGAATTTGTAAAAATAATTTCATATGACAGCTCCTCTTTTAATTAGTTAGGTTACCTAACTATTAAAACAGATTATGAACATTTTGTCACGAAAATAGTGGCTGGCAAGTAAATACTTTAACGATTCTCATAACAAGAACAAGTTTACCTTCCAAAAAATATGTCAAATGGGTCAGGAAAAAATCCAAATAAATTTTAAAATAAATAAATTTTTCCTATAGATTCATACGTCTATATAGTAGTAGGATGAAATACAGAAAGGGTGTCTTCCTTATGAAACGACTGATCCGTGCTTTGCTCATATCGCTGGTGCTCCATTTTCTGTATGCCGTTATTTTATTAGGATGGGCATACATACAGACGCTCCTTTATGTTCCGGATTTTTCAAAAGCTAATGGGAAGTTCCTGCAGAATGAGCTGGCATTCGGCGCGGCATTTTCCGTTTGGGCGGCGATTGCTTCTATTAGTGTAGTAACAATCGTTACATGGCTTATTTTAAAGCTGGCGAGTATTAAAAAGGCAGCAGTGTAGAAAAAGGAAATCCCCGCACATACAATGGGGTAGATGCAGTTAGATTCTCTTTATTCGGGCAGTCTTCCATTACTAAGGAAGACTGCCCTTTTTTGGACATGAGGGGAGTGCATCTATTCAAAGAGTACAAGGTTATAGTCCTTGCCAGAGGAATGGGTCAGTATTGCGTGCAGCTGACCGCGGTGATGATAAATGTGAGCCGCTATTTCTATTAGCCATTCAAAGCGTGTATAGCTTGTTCCCCAATAGGAAGTGACCGGTTGTTCGAGCTCTTCTTCTGAATACTTCCCGTATACTTCTGAAAGGAAAGTAAAGCTTGTTTTCATTTCTGCTTCCAGTTCTTTTAATGAGGTTAATTTAATTTTTTCATACATGTTTGTCATCTTTTCCTGGCTGTATCCAAGTGAAATGTAATAGTCAGTCCGGCAGATAGTAGCAATATGCTGTAAAAGTTCTCCAACTGACATTTTATCAGGTGTTAGCCGTAATAAGAGTTCCTCTTCTTTAAGCTGCTGCATGAGTTTTATTGTTTTTTGTAAAGCTGTTTCGATTTGATGCAAGCAGCCCGCGCAGTAAGGGTTCATATACAAGTCCTCCGTTATCCAGTCATGCCGAAAATTTGCTATTCCCATTATACAAGTAAAATAAATTATTCTCCTATTTACGTTTAGCTGGGAATAGGTAAAGGGTAGGGAAAGTCAGCACGTAATACAATAAGGGAAACAAGATTTTCCAGTTGCTAATTAGATAAATCAACAGTTCAGCTCTTCCTCAGCGAATGAAGAATTGTTATACTAATAAACATCGAATTACTGCAGTAAGGAGGAGGATTGTTTGGAAAAGGTGGAACAGCATGAGCAGGTTAGGACCAGCTGGTGGCACGAATATTTCGTAAAAATGAGAGGCCAGCACCTAGCTGTCAGCCATCGAACGAATATAGCGGATGCCTTAACAGCAGCGGTTGGGGGATTTTTCGGTATCGGAACATTGCTGCTATTGACAGTTATGACGGGGACCACGTGGCTGATGGCGTCACTCGGAGCAAGTTGTGTGCTTGTCTTTGGCGCATGGAACGCTCCATTCTCCCAGCCGCGGAATATCTTAGGTGGACATGTTATATCGGGGCTGATCGGTATTTTATTCTATGAACTATTCGGACCAAACCCATTGGCAATCAGTGCGGCGGTAGCCCTTACTATTTTCCTCATGATGTTAACAAAGACCGTTCATCCGCCGGGAGGGGCAAATCCAATCATTATTATGCTTGGTGGTTATGGCTGGAACTATTTGTTTACTCCGATTATCGTTGGGGCGGCCGTCATCATCTTATATGCGGTTATTGTAAACAACATTCGGCAGAATCGGCATTATCCTTTGTTTTGGTGGTAAACATACATAAAGGAAGAAAGAAGTAGGCTGGTGAAATGAATATAACAACAGAAAGCAGGCACTATATCAAAGAGTTCGTAAACAAGTCTAAACATCAGACACTTCGATTTTATGGCATTTCAGCATGCTGTGGAGCTAGGGAATAGGGTGAGAGAAAGAGTGAGAAGAGGACCCCAAAAACAATTAGAAGATATTACGATTGAGGTAATCCACAGGTGAAGATGCTGCTGGAAAGTGTACCACTTGATGCGAGAGAACAGCGCGGGGAGCTCAGCATTATATCAGGGACTGCACACCAAGGCCGATTTAGCGTTGATTTGAAAAAACACTTTTTATAAAGAAGCAAGGGTTCAAAAGGACCTTTGCTTTTTCTTTTTAATTTTTTCCAAAAAAGGGTTGATAAAAAGAAGAAGTGTGTATATATTGTATATAAAGTATATATACAATATAAAAAGAGGTCTTTGCATGCAAATTCTTATTTCAAACAGCTCAAAAGAACCGATCTATGAGCAGATCACAGCACAAATCAAAAAGCAGATCTTGACAGGTGACCTACAAGAGGGGCAGGCGCTTCCTTCAATGCGACAGCTGGCAAAGGATTTGCAGATTAGTGTCATTACAACAAAACGCGCCTATGAAGAACTGGAGAAAAACGGATTTATTTATTCCATTGTCGGAAAAGGGTCATTTGTCTCAGAGCAAAATACAGAGATGATCAAGGAAAGAAAGATGAAGGTCATCGAGGAAAAGCTATTGGAAGCAATCGAAAACAGCAAGGATATGGGCATTGGATTAGCAGAGCTAAAGGAAATGCTTACATTATTATATTCGGAGGATGAATGATGGAAAATGTCATTGAATTACAGAACGTTACGAAATCGTTTAAAGGGTTTCAGGTGAAGGATCTTTCCATTTCTGTGAAAAAAGGTTTTGTTACAGGGTTTATCGGTGGGAATGGGGCAGGGAAATCCACAACAATTAAGTTAATTATGAATTTACTAAAGCAGGACAGCGGCTCTATTTCGGTATTCGGTCTCACGCATGAAACAAACGAGAGAGCCATTAAAGAACGAATCGGCTTTGTCTATGATGAGAATATATTTTACGAAAATCTGACACTAAAAGAGATGAAGAAAATTATCCGGCCAGCCTACCAGCAATGGGATGATATCATCTTTCAGAAATATGTAAATCAGTTTGAGCTGCCCCTTAATAAAAAAATCAAAACCTTTTCAAAAGGAATGAAAATGAAGGCATCACTCGCCATTGCACTTTCCCATCAGGCGGAGCTCATTATTATGGATGAACCGACTTCAGGACTTGATCCGGTATTTCGCCGGGAATTGCTGAATATTTTGCATGAGCTCATGCAGGACGGGGATAAAACGATATTCTTTTCAACTCATATTACGACCGATCTTGATCGGATTGCGGATTATATCATCTTTTTAAATGACGGCGAGCATGTGTTTACGAAGGAATTTTATAAAATTCAGGAGGACTATGCGATCGTCAAGGGGCCGCTCGACTTACTCGATGCGGATACGGAGCAGGAATTCGTCGCGGTGCAGAAGTCGAATATAGGCTTTGAAGGATTGACGGTGAACAAAGAACGTGTAGAAAGTCTATTTGGGGAATCGGTCGTGCTGGAAAAGCCGACACTGGAAGATATTATGTATTATACGAAAAAAGGGGGCGCTTAAATGGTTAATTTGATATGGAAAGATATACTTATTCAAAAGAGGCAGATACCTATTTATCTAGGCATTATTATACTTTGCTTCTGGGAGGATGGGGTTCCCTTATGGTGGTTGGCGTTTATTACAAGCATCTCGTTCATTATGAACGCTTTCTATTATGATGAAAAAGATAATATCAATATTTTGCTGAACTCCCTGCCATACACGAGAAAACAGATTGTCATTTCGAAATACCTCGGTGCTCTTGTATTCACGGGATTATTCATTGGGGTAATTATGGGAGGCGGTTTTATTATAAACGGGATGGAACTCTCTTTTTCATGGAAGGATATATTGCATACTTTTGGTCTTATAATGGCTTTTCTGTCCATCATCTTTCCTTTTTTCTATAAATTCAAACAGCAATATTTAATGATTGGCGCAATGGTTTTATTCGTTGTTGCTATCTTCACATTCAGAATCGTAATGCAGATTTTCAACGAACAATTTGCTAAAGCCTTCCAATGGCTGGCCAGTTTACCTGAGCTACAGCTATATTCATTCGCTGCTCTTAGTATTTTATTGTTATACGGAGGATCATGGCTGCTATCAATGCGTATTTATGAAAGAAAAGTCTTTTAAAATATCCTTGGAAAAGATCTCTTCATTAAAGTGAAGCTGGGATAAAATCTTAAAACACTATTTTTCTCCGGTGGAAAAATAGTGTTTTTTCGGTATGGTGGAAACTGATCTCCATTAGGAATATGCTTTCCGCGGGTATGGCGTAAGCTCATAGTCTCGGGCGTCGTCCTATTCCCGTAGAATCAATCCGGCACCTCGATCCATTTCGAAAGCATTGAATTCCTATTGTAGATTGATGCTAATTTTCTTGAGATTTCTATTTATGTCCCAGCCTTGTTGTTGTTCGATAACGATCTTGCCGGAAATCAGTTTTTCTCCGGAAGAGGGGCCCTCCTTGAAACGCTCGCATTTTTGCCTAGTATCACCGACAGGACAACAATCACTGCGATTACAATCGTGAATAGGGAGATGGATTCACCGAGGAAAGCTGCGGCAAATAGAATCATTAAAAATGGCTGTAAGTATTGGATTTGACTAACTCTGGCTATGCCGCCCATCGCCATCCCGCTGTACCATGCAACATATGCGAGAAATTGGCTAACAATGGCAAGGTAAAAAAAGCTGATCCAAGCTTGAAGAGGGGCATGGAGCATGTCTGCTGACAGGTTCATTCCCACTGGAATAATAAAAAATGGGGCACCAATAATAACCGCCCAAGCAATGACTTGCCAGCTCCCTAATTCCTGTGCTAATTTCCCACCTTCAGCATAACTAAGCCCAAGGATCACAACCGCTGCCAGTAAAGCTAAATCAGCAAAATACAACCCGCCAAACCCTAGATGAAAAGCGTAAGCAATAACAGCGAAAGAGCCGGTGATACTTGCAAACCAGAATGTAAATGAAGGAATCTCACCTGCTCTAAAAACGGCAAATCCAGTTGTAGCTAGGGGCAGCAGGGCTAATACAACAGCTCCATGCGAAACGGGTAAAGATTCCATTGCCCACGAGGTGAGGAGGGGAAATCCTAACACAGCTCCAGCAGCAACAACAAGCAGACTTTTGAATTGCCGTCGGGTAGGGAGCTTTTCTTTTCGAACAATTAATACAACAGTAACTAGAATAGCAGCAACAACCGTTCTTCCCAAGCCGACGAACGTAGTACCAAAATATTTTACGGCAACGCTTGTAGAAGGAAGCGTTAAACTAAAACAAACAACGCCTACCAGTCCAAACAATAACCCGAGCTTCTTCCGGGTATCCTTTTGCATCTTATCCACCTATCTTTTCTTTTGAATTATATCTGTACCGTTTTTTCTTTCCTGAAACAACAGCCCTGATATAATTAACATAATAATAAGTACAGAAAATGAAAGAAATCGGGATTTTATCTGTTTGTACCAGTACAGTTGGAGGGGGATAGATGAATGTCTTCAAAATATATGGAGATTATGGAGGACATTAAGCAGCGGCTGGCAGAGAAATCTCTTGTTGCAGGAAGTAAGCTTCCTTCGGTTCGTCAGCTATCCAAGCATTTTTCATGCAGCAAAAATACGGTTATAAAAGCATACGAAGAATTGGAAAAGCTGCATCTGATTTATTCTGTTCCAAAAAGCGGTTATTTTGTTGTGAATGAATTGCCAAATGCAGCGGATGAAAAGCATGTGATTGATTTCTTCTCAGCTGGTCCCGATAAAAATGTCATGCCTTATATGGAGTTTCAGCATTGTATGAATCAAGCAATTGAACAATATAAGGAGGCGCTTTTTACATACTCCGACCAGCAGGGCCTTTACTCATTAAGGGTACAGGTCGTGAAGTATTTGCAAAATTTACAAGTGTTTACTGAGCCTGAAAGGGTAGTAGTAGTTTCCGGCTCACAGCAAGCCCTCAATTTATTAGTTTCTATGCCGTTTCCAAATGGGAAACATAATATTCTCGTTGAGCAGCCGACTTATTTTGGATTTATTGAGTCTCTCCAGCTGCAGCAGGCTGCCACTTTTGGTATTGAGTTATCGATGCAAGGGATTGACCTGGAGCGTCTTGAATATATTTTCCGCAATAATGATATTAAATTTTTCTACATTATTCCTAGATTTCATAACCCACTTGGTCATAGCTATACGAATGGAGAAAAGAAAAAGATTGTTGAGCTGGCTGAAAAATACGATGTTTATATCGTGGAGGACGATTTTTTAGGAGATCTTGACCCAAATACAAAATCAGACCCGCTGTTTTCCTTTGCTCCTTCTGGAAGAGTCATTTATATTAAAAGTTTTTCAAAGATCTTCTTGCCTGGACTCAGGATTGCTACTATTGTTCTTCCGGCTTTTATGGTGTCTAACTTTTTACGATACAAATTCAGTGCTGATTTTAATAGCGCGGCACTTTCCCAAGGAGCGCTTGAAATTTATTTAAAAAGCGGCATGTTTGCCAGCCATCTTAAAAAGATCAAAGAGGTATATCACAAAAAAATGCATGTTCTTCAAGAAGCATGTGAATGTTTGCTGCCTCCTGGTACTCATTTTTCTAAACCGTCTTCAGGTTTTTATCTCTCTATCAGCTTGCCTGGAAATATAACAGCAAAACAGATTGTTCATATGCTACATGAAAGAAATATACTAGTCGATGATGCCTCGAGAATGTTTTTGCCGGAATATAAAAAGGATAACCTCCTTCGGCTAAGTATCTCTCAGGTAAATGAGCATCAAATTAAAACCGGCATAGAAGAACTCGCTGATTGTATTGCCTTACTAAGCAGCAGAAAAAATCATATTACACCTAAAAAAGAACGATTAAGTGAAAATTACTATAAGATGTAAGCGATTAAAGGCGACCTTTTTTACATTGAAGAGAGGTGCTGTTAATCGCTTTACATATTTAAAAAGTACGCTTCTGTTCGATGGAAAGAAGGCGGGATTTATAGAAGCAAAAGACGGTGGTTGTCAGTCCAACCGATAAAAAAATACTTCCGATAATTAGAAATGTCATACTATAATGTTTGACCAGAAGGTGATAGAAATTTGTTTCTACGCTCCCAACCTCGCGCAGCCAGCTTTCAGACAAACTTATTCCTAATCCCGGACTTACAAACCATCAGTAATAGACCAACTCCACTCAGTAAGATCCCTGTCAGCAATACCATTTTCAATGCTTTATTTAGCATGTATTTTGCCTCCTTTGGATACAAAACCTCAACGGACATTCAACATTTTGGCTACACCATTTTATTGGCTGCTTGGTAGCACCTCATCAGCAAACGTCTTATAAAATAATCATTCATCTGACATAGGAAAGAATGAAATACCTTCTTCTAGTATATGATGGACGAGTGGAGAGTGGTCATTATCCAATAAATGTTATGTAAGTATGAAAGGGGAGAAAGAACGTAATATCCATTTCTAAATTCTGCTTTTTGTTGCGGGGGCAATAACGGCCTATATACAAAAAAGGAGCATAGTGGCGTGCCAGCACCAATATACTCCGATATTTTCAATTTATATTTTCTCTTTTTACAAAATAAAACTTACACTGGCTGCAGGGAACGTTCCTCTGCTAGCTTATTATATAAGAATAAATCTTCCGCATATAAATCTTTATACGTAGCCAGGCTATGTTTCTTGATGAGTTCAAACGTGAAATCATCGACAAGGCGGGCTGTTTCGTTTAAATATTTAGCGTTGTGCCAGGCAGTCTCTTCAAATGTAATATCCATCTCATGTTCTTCAAGTAAAACGGATAGAAGGTCGATATTCGTATAAAGCTCTTTGGGGGAATGATTGTTTTTCATATCGATTATTTCAAGAGTTCGGTCGAGCGACGCCTGCAATGCTTCACGATCCAGTGCATGGCCAAGCTCGTGCATTGTCAGCGCTTTTACATATTGCTCAAACGGAATGTCAGCCTGCATTTCCTTCCAAGCTTTTACTAGACGCTTTTCATCATATCCTACATAGTCACCGATAAAGTTATAGCTCATATTGATACCGCAGTTATCCTTCTTCAGCTCTGTTACCATTCCAGCTGCTTTAATTGTGGAAAGAATCAGTTGTTGAAGGTCGTTTTCTTTATAGCTGTCTTGCATGTAGTTTCTCATTTCTCCCTCTATATCATAATAAAATATTATACTAATAAATAATATATGAAAGCTGATTAAATATATACCATTATTTGTTGGTTTTCAACTATTTTGATTTCGAGGGAAGAGTAGAAAGTATGCCTACATACAAAGAAAAAGAAGCGTTTGTAGTTGCATCAACAACTACAAACACCTCTTTTTATAGTGACGTGTTTTTTTGTGGGTTTACTAGTATTGGATTATAGTGGGATAACTAGAATCTGTCGACTAGATACTTAATACAATGATTAGTAAATTTTTAGTGTTTGGTTAGTTTAGTTTTTGTTATTGTTGTTTGATCGGCTGCGGCTGCTTGCTTCTCCGCCTTTGCGGCCAGCTTCTTCACGGCTCATTTTACCGCCGTTGCTGCCACCATTGTTGCCATTGTTGTTATTGTTATTTTGGTTAGCTTCTCCGCCCTTACGGCCGATTTCTTCATAGAATTCTTCGCCGTGGTTTTGTGAAGTAGCCTCTCCGCCTTTACGGCCGATTTCTTGGTAAAATTCTTTGTCGTGGTTTTGTGAAGTAGCTTCTCCGCCTTTGCGGCCAATCTCTTCATAAAACTCGCGACCATGATTATTGGAGGTAGCTTCTCCGCCTTTACGACCCGCTTCTTGAACTGTCATGTTTTCGTTGTTGTTGTTATTGCGTTTGTTAGCCATTTGTAATTCCTCCTAGAATTTTATTAGCTTATTGGGTTAAGCTTACAAGTTATATTCCCAGGAGGATTCAGGCTAAACATTCTACTTCAAAATCTTTTGCCATAGCTATGTCATTTTTATGGGAGAAATCCGCGACAATACTAGGGTTTGCAGGGAATTATTACAATTATATTTCACTTATGTGTTAGTAATATAAATTGTCTTTTCTTGTGTATTAATTGTTCCTGTACCGCCAATAGGGAAGGTGAAGATTGGCTGAGTATGTCCGAAATCTACATTATAGAGAACGGGAATCGTTTTTAGAATAGGATGCTTATCAAGAATAAAGTGCAATTGCTGCTCAAACATATTCGATTCCCGCTGAAATCGTCCAATGATAAGTGCTTTGACAGACTGTGCGGCTTGCAGCAAGGAAGTCAGGTCACGGGCGAACAGCTCAGGTGTAACCATATAATCATCTTCTACAAAGAGAATAGCATCCATCAGCTCTGGCATATAGGGTGTTCCTTGCAGGAGATTCAGTGTGCAGAGATTTCCTCCCCAAATTGTTCCTTCAGCTATTCCTTCATTATAAGTTTTCCATTCTGTACGCTCAAAATGTCGATTTGCCCCCTCTAAATACCATGCATCATCACTCCACTCAGCAGAAGCAATGAGCGGGTAGGGAGCTTCTTGTGTGAATGCACGAAGGAAGGAACTTGTTTGATAAGCCTGTCCCTTTTCCATCTGAAAGCTTGAAAAATGCGGTCCAGAATAGGTAACAAAGTTACAGCATGCTGCAATTGCCGTAGCGATTGCTGTAATATCACTGTATCCGCAGAAAATTTTCGAATTTCTACTTATTAGATCATAGTCGAGATAGGGGAGCAGTTCGTTGCTGTTAAAGCCGCCGATCACTGTCAGGATTGCTTTTACATGAGGATCTGCAAAGGCTGCATGGATATCCTCTACACGATGTTCAATAGAAGAAGAGTGCTGAAGGTCGTCTTCAAAGAGATGTTTACCGAAGGTCACCTGAAATCCTAGGTTCTCTAAACGAGCTTTTGCTGATTCGATACCTGCATTTGAAAGAATAGAAGCGCTGCGACTTGGTGCAACGATCCGAATTTCATCACCGGGCTGGAGTTTTTGAGGCGTTCTCATAGAAATGTCTCCTTTTTTCGGAAAATAAGAAAAATTTTCCTTTTGACTGTTCATTATAATAGGTTCATTATTCTCTGTCTAGAGGAAATAAAAAAACGAATGGCGACTTGCTGCTGCCATTCGGTCTTTCATTATTTCAATGGAAGAGTGATTGGTTCCCGCTGCTTCACATACTGGATGCCGGCACGCTCAATCTCCTGCAAATAATCTTCTATATTGTCATTGTAATGCATGGCATAAACAGAGGAGTGAATTTCCTTCGGATAGTAGGCGAGTACATCCTTGAACTGGGCGTGTACACCGTTAAAAGTGAAACTCGTATCCTGGAAGATGGCAAGTGTATCATCATTTACAAAGCGCAGGAGATTGGCTTTATCCAAATCCTTTACATCGCTTGGAAACAGAACATTGCCCAGTGGTCCTTTTATGAAAAGGCCAGAGCTGACAAGTCCTTTGGCATGACTGTTTGTGGTATCGAAAATTTGGAGCTCCACTCCTTCAAAATGAATGATATCCTGATCATTGACTACAGTAAATGCGCAAAAGTCATCGACCGTGCGCCCTTGGTTATCTAGAGCAGCAGAAAGGAGCTTACGCAGCTGAGAATAGACCTTCTGATGAACGAAAACGGGTGTTTTAATGGGTGTATGCTGACCGTCTTTAAACTGCCAGAAACGCTGCATCACAAGCTCCTCCAGACCGCCTGCATGATCAAAGTGGAGATGTGAAATCCAGACGCTATCGATATCGACATACGAGTATCCGGCTTTTTTCATGCTTTCACGGAGCGTTGTACCAGCATCAATCAACAGTTTCTTTGTGCCGATTTCCGCTACGTAGTTATTATGGTAGAAGCGCTCTGTAAATGCGCCGCCTACACCGAGTGGGATTAATTTCATTGAATCAGTCCTTACTATAAGAGATAGCTCCATTTTACGATAAACTTTTTAAAAATTTTATTAAAAACCCCTGCAGTCTCCAAATATAAAACAGAAATATTGTTCTGCTTCATTTCTTCCTCGCTTTATTTGAATGGTGACAGTACAAGACTGTAAAAGGGGATACGTCTATTCCTAGACGTAAGGGTCTGCCTCCTAATCGGCAAAGCAGGCGAGCTCGCCATTTACCCGCGATTTAAAATAGTACGTACCATATGCACTGGTGACCATTCTGTATTAGAAACCGCGATGATTGGATAAGGCTTCGGAAAAAGTTCTGCAGTAATCTCATAAATATCTTTACCTTGCTTGGAAAGAGTGAGTACTTTTCCTTCCAACTCATCAATATATTCGATTTTTAGCCGAATCCATTCTTTAGCGTTCTTTACATATCCCGCATGACAACAATACATATCTTCAAAATCATATGCTTCAATCTTTTGTAAGGACCTTCGTGTATCCAGTATATTTTCTTCAGTCAACACAACCTTCACTTTCGGGGATACAAATAGGTCGCCTGTAAACATTGCACCAAGGTCACGGTTGTAAAAGGTAACATGGTCCTTTGTATGGCCAGGTGTTTCAATGACTTCCCATGTATGGTTTCGCGAAGTGAATGTCTCATCTAAAGCTGTGGAAGAAAAAGGCGCGGATTCTCCCCATACGATTTGACGATAGGTTGGGATACGGAATGGCTTTGGTGTGAAAGAAGTCGATGATGAGTGGATAAATGCAGGAACATCCCGTTGATTTTGAAGATAAGCGACATTTCCTATATGATCCTCGTGGAAGTGTGTAATATAGATGGCATCAAAATCTGCTTCATTAAAGTACGGTTTAAATTCTTCTAGTAAAGAGCTGGAGCCTGTATCAATCAAAATTCCATCTACATTAAAGCTGTAGACACTCATCGGACTTCCCGGCACATTGGCTGTACATTTAGACATTAGAACACCGTTTTCTCTTTTGATTTCGCTGCTTTTTTCTATCTTTAACATACGAATCTCTCCTTAATGCTTTCTTTCTAGTATAACAAGCGAAAAAGGAAATGAACACCTATTCATTTTATAAGCCTATAAATTTTCCAGTTAAAACGAGGAATTTTATCGGTAACTGTGTAATATAACATATCAACCCTTTGAATAAGGAGGTTAGAAGATGGAGGAGGAATATACAATGGAATGGACACTGCCGACATTGACTACCGAACGGCTAACGCTTCGAGCTGTCACGATGGATGACGCTGAAGATATGTTTACATATGGTTCCAATGAAAATGTTACGAAATATGTGCTCTGGCATACACATGAATCAATTGAGGATACAAAGGAATTTATTGAAATGGCTGTGGAAACGTATAAGATGCAGCCATTTTACCATTGGGGCATTATTTATAATGGAAAATTCATTGGAACAATTGATTATGTGATGTTGCAGCAGCATAATAAAGTGGGAGAAATAGGCTATGTATTGGCAGAAGAATATTGGAATAAAGGAATTGTCACCGAGGCAGCCAAAAAAGTGATTGAATTTGGCTTTCATAAGCTGGGTCTTGTGCGAGTCCAAGCCCGTTGTGTTACGGAAAATATCGGTTCTTCACGTGTTATGGAGAAAAGCGGCATGACCTATGAAGGTACTCTCCGAAAGGCTCTATTTATGAAGGGGAGTCATAGAGATGTTGAAATGTATGCCATTACAGATGAGGACAGTCGATCTTAAAAGCTTACGGCAGAAAGGATAGCGACAGCGTGATAAAAGGCGGAATGTGAAAGAAGGTACTGCCTTTACGCTCACATTCCGCTTGATTCGTTCGTGTTCATTTGCCTGCCTCTTAGAAATCATTATCGTCAAAATTGTCTAGTGTACAGTTGCATTGCTCCTCACGCAGATAGGCATCATCATTTTCTGAAGATGGTTCGTACGTGTAAGGATACTTACTTGTTACTTGCTCTAAATAAATTTGATATGGCATAACCATCACCCCTCTTCTATTTTACAATATTCTGAATATTTTTTAAACAAAAATCGTTATCATATTAAAAAAATTCTTTCCAATTTTCTAATTTATGTTAATATTTAGGTAATAAGTATATAGAAAAATATTTGAAAGGTAGGTGATTAGATGGAAAGTATGTTTACCCAACAGGAGCAAAAGCAATATTATGAGCTTGCGGTAAAAAAGCTAAATAATGGTGAATATGAAGAAGCAGAAAAGCTCTTGCAGCTGCTGCAGGAAAGCTTTTTTCAAGAGCAGGATTTTGAGAGCTATATAAAAGTAAATATCGATTCACTTAAAATCCTAGTAAATTCACAAAGATATGAGGAAATGTTCGATTATATATTGGCAACAGAACCTTATGTTGAAGAGTATGCCGCAAAAAACGAACAACTCTCCTTCCGACTGATCAAAGCTATCTTCCAGGACATAATGGGCATCCAGTCGCCGATTGCAGAGCTGAAAGAGTTATTGGAAGAAGCGATTGAAATTAACGACATTCGTCATATTTTCAGAGCTGCCAATAACCTCCTGCATTCATACAACGAAGAGAAAAAAATTGGAGAAGGATATGCGCTAATTGAACGAATTACACCATACCTTGAGCAGGTGGAAGAAAATGACCCCCTTGCTCCCATGATGTTCTATATCAATTCTTTCGATATCTACTATGCACGGAAGGACTTTGACAATATCGAAAAAAACTTGCTGAAACTCGAGAAAGATAGCATGTATAAGACGATTCCTTCGCTTGAATTCCCTTATTGGAGCATAAAAGGGCTTTATATTCTCCATCTAGGAAAAATTGAACAAGCTAAATATTATTTTGAAAAAGCCTATAGCATGATCAAGGACAAGTTCTACTTTGTCAATGATATCGAGCGCTGGGTACATGCAATGAAAGACCATGGAGAAATCGAGCAGGCCTTTGCTTACCAGGTTCTATTAGTCGAAGCATTGCAGGAGCACATAGCGATGGAGAAAAAGATAAGGCGCTCTGAAATTATCTCGAAATTTTCCACTAATGGCGTTGTAGAGCGCCTGCATCATGACCGCCTGTCCGGGGCAAAAAGCCGGGCCTATTTTGAAGAGCAGCTAGAGAAGAACCGGGAGATTATTCACTATTCAGTAGCGGTGTTCGATGTGGATAAATTTAAGACAGTGAATGATACGTATGGGCATCTAGTTGGCGACCAGGCAATCAAATTTATCTCATCTATAGCAATGAAGTGGATGCCTAAAAATGATATGAAACTGATCCGCTACGGCGGAGATGAATTTATCATCTTTATGCCGTATCCGAAAGAAGAAATAGAAGAAGAAATCAGCCGTCTCCGTCGCTTGATTGCTGAAAGCGACTTTATTGTCCGTGGTACGGGAGATGTCATCAATTTTGAAGTGAGTATAGGGGTAGGCTATACAAACGAGACACCTGCAACCTTAATCCAGTTATTTGAAACTGCCGATCATGCACTTTATTATGCAAAACAAAATGGACGGAATCAGGTTCGGTTCCACGAAGCGATACACTGAAAGCGAAAGTAATTTGATTACCTTCGCTTTTTTATTCGCTCTTTAGCCAGGGCTTCAATGCTAAGCGGCAGGGAGACTTTAAAAACGGCTAATTCTAGCCTGCCAGCAGTGGATTTCTTATTGTATAAACTGCAGTTTTCATAAATAGACGTATAGTAAAACAATTTAAACGGTTCAGGAGGTTATCCTTGAGCCGTTTTCATACTATTACCGGGCAGTATAGCCTTCATTGATGACAAGCTCAATACCCATAATAGAAGGAACTTCATCTCTTTTTCCTGGGAGTTTGAGGACAAGTAAAGAATAAATTTCTCTGTTCATAGACCGTCTTTAATCGATAATTAAGGGGTTTTATACAGATTACTATTGAAGAGGATACCTTCCATATAATTAAGAAAAAAGTGAAGGAAGTTTTGTCATCTCATCAAATATATACAAGTGAAACAGGTCACTCCATCGTAAATAAAGTTTGTTGATTTCATTTTGAGGGAAATAGTTTCTTACAAAATAAGCTGATATAGGTGATAAAAGATGGCTATTAAACCCCGGATTGATGATGAGGCAATAAAAAACATCAAGTATTTAATCAAAATGGATCGCTATAAGGAAGCAAAGGAGCTAGGGGAATACTTGTTAGAAGGTAATCCTTACATGGATGACTTAGGTGTTGCCCTGTGTATCCAGCTTTTAGAAATATATATCGTTTTACATGACGGAGAAAGTTTCCAGCACTTATTCAACCTTCATGAGAAAAGCCTGAAGAATCATCAAGATCCTCTCGTTCAAACAAAAATAAACCTTCTGCTGGGTCACTATTACTTGCATATTGGTCATGATTATGAGGAATGCATTCAGCATTATCAGCAAAGCATAAGCTTAGCTTTCCAGTATCATTTTCGTTTACATATGGTGGTGGCCATCAATAATCTGACAGCTGCTTTAGAAAAGCAGCATGTTCCGATTCAGACAATCTACCAGTTTTTGAAGTTTAACATAATTGTTGCTGAAAAAATGGGTGATCAAAATAGCAGCGGCTATGTGGAAGGTCATTTAATGTATTTCCGCATTATGACGATTCTTCGTAAGTTCGAGAGTGTAAAAAGAAAAATTGCCCTGTTTTTAGAAAAGGATTTGAATAATAAGACAAGAGTGCGCGTGTTATATGCTCTTCAATATTGCCAATATACAGCGGGCGAATTTATAAAATCGCTGGAAACAAGTAAAAGAGCGCTTGCTATTCTAGAGCAGGATGCATCGATGAAGGAATATGTAGATGGTTATGAAAATATTTATAAGACCATGATGCTCGCAGCCAAAGCGATGAGTCTCCCGGTTTATAAGGCGTATGAGCAGCAATACGAGCATTATAGACGGCTAGGGGAGATAAAAAAGCAATTGAATAAAAATGTTTCTTCGGAAAGCTATGCAAATGAACCGAGTTATCAGAAAGGGAAGGATTTCTTCCGTACCATCGAATCGACTGAGGGTACATTTATCCTTATCCAGCATATAGATTTTCCGGCTATTCTACCTATCCTGACAAGACATTATCCATTAATATGGACGTGCTTGACGAATAGCATAGGTATCTTTATTCCGAAGCTGCTTTCCGAACAGCAGGTAGATGCTCTTCTGCTGCCTCTAGCTGAAACGAAACACTATAGCTTTTGCTATACCAATGAAGCAGGCTTGGCTGGTAAGGATTACTATCACCTCCTGCAGGCACAGCTTTATTATAAAGAACGGTTCTAGAAAACAAGCCAGTAAAAATTCATCACATAGTAAAGGACTCTTCCTCGATCAGTGGGAGAGTCCTTTTTTGAAAGCAAGATACATGGTGTTTTCGGGGATAAAGGCTTTTATTCGGACCAATATTTTTCCATTAACTTAGTAGACCATTCAGGTTGCTTCACCTTTCCTCTTGGCAGAAATTCTGCCATTACTGGCTTTATATCAATGACGGGCGTGCCATCGATGGCATCTAAGCCCTTGACCACTAAAATTCGCTCGCGTACTTCTACTAGTTCGACTGTTGTCAGACCAAGCTTGTTTGGCCTATTTTTCCCTCGCTGTGCAAAAACGCCGACTTTAGGATAATCCGTATTATTTCGAGGATGTCTGGCCTCATATTGAATTTTTTCATCTGATACTTGGTTAAAGTAAAAAATGATATCTAAGTGAGAGAATTTACTAATTCCTGCTAGTGCTTCTTGTTGTAGATTCTCTGCTAGTTCAATTGTAGATACGACCGCTCCCCAATGGTCATCCTCTACAGCCTTCCGTATATTGCGGACAAATGCCACGGGCTTAATTGAATAAGTCATACTTATTAACTCCTTTCACTTATGGTTGAAGAAAATTGTGCTGGATTTATCGTGTATATATTTTATCATCAGTAATTTTACTTTATATCACGCATCTTGCAGCTCTAGGTACACCACCTTTTTGAGTAATGAAGTCTTTCCTATTGACGTATATATCTGCTGATAGAGGTGAGTAATAGAGCATATTCTCTCTAAATAATAACCTATCATTTGATAAAATGGAATATATAGTAACATTGGTTTTTGAAAGGGAATAGACGGTATCCCCGAGGCACTCAAAAGATGAAGATAAATTAACATGAGAATATTTTATCTTTCAAACGATGTGTTACGTATAGAGGCCTTTAAATCCAAAATAGGAGTATATTGTATGAAAATTACAAGTGACAACTTTATAAAGTATTTTAAAAAGGGTAAGGAATCAGCGCTTGAATATGTAATAGAAGAATATGCAGGGATTGTAAAAGCGATTGTCTACAATGCACTGAAATCTTATAAAGATCCATATATGGTAGAAGAATGTATGAGTGACGTTTTCATTGGTGCTTATGAAAATGCAAAGCAATTTGAAGGGGACACGGAGGATTTCCGGAAATGGCTTTGTACAATTGCTAAATTCAAGGCGGTGGATAAGCAGCGAAAGCTTGCAAGAAGTCCAATAGTTACAGATGTAGATGAAATCAGCTCTACTGTCCATTCAGCAGAAGAGGAGTTTCTCTTAAGGAGTGATACTCAGGACTTAATGAAAATGATGAAGAGCCTGGACAAGACCGACTGCGAAATATTTGTGATGAAATACTTTTTAAATATGAAAAATGAAGAGATCGGCAAGGCGGTCGGGATGACAAAAGCAGCCGTTGATAACCGGCTGTACCGGGGAAAGAAGAGTTTGAAGCAAATGTATGCAGGAGGGGTATTCAATGAAGAAGGTGTATAAGCAATTCAACCAACTAAACATAGATACGGAACTCGAACCTATGAACGTCAATGAAATGGAGATGGCCAGAATCAAGCAGCGCATACTAAAAAGGAGGAAAAGAAAGCAAATTCCTAAAATAGCAGGTGCAGCAGCCGCTATCCTTCTTACGGTAAATATTACAGCTGGTATAGCTTTTCCGGTTTATGCAGAGAAGATTCCCTTTCTCGCTAGCGTCTTCAAGCATTTTAATGATGAAAATAAAGTTGTCTTTGAAGGCTATGAAGAATTTGCAACAGATATCGGTGTGACAAAGGAAAGCAATGGAATCAGCATTACCGTTACAGATGCTGTGTATGACGGCGAGAACGTTACAATCGCCTATACGATGAAGAGTGAAAAAGAGCTGGGGACAAGACCTTCATTGGATGGTCCGTTCATAATTGAAGAACTGAAGAAAAGATATGAAAACGGCGGCTACTCGACAAATTATCTTGCAGAGAAGATAGATGAACACGAGTATGCGGGACTCTTCGTTTACCAGCTGATTAAAGGGGATAAGCCTGAAGAAGTGCATATTAATTGGGATGGTCATACCGTAATGGATTTCAATAATGTCTCTACTGCATACAAAGGAGAGTGGGATTTCCAGTTCCATTTAAAGAAGCTGGAAAGCAAAACAACAAAACTGGCGGATGCAGGTCTGTTGCTGCAGGAAAAAGGAGTCGAAGTTAATATGAGCAAGATGGTAACAACACCTGTGTCAACAACGCTGTATATGACTGAAAAAGTTTTACACGATCAATTCCAGCCGCCAATCGATGACTGGCATGGGATTGATGTGGAATATAAGGTTGTAGACAATTTAGGGAATGAGTACAAGACAATTAATGCTTACGACATTGGTGTTGAGAGGGAGCTAAATAACCTGGGTCAAACCCGTCTGATGATGAATGCCATTCATAAAGATGCGTCATCACTTATTGTGACGCCGTATGTGTCTGTTTTGCAATTAGGCACTCCTCGTGCAGCTGAAAACGGCAGTATTACGCCCCTGGAAGCAGTAGGAGAGCCATATGTGATCGGACCGATAGAGGTTCTATTATCTCAATGAGAGCAGCAGCCTTTTGGCTGCTGCTTTTTTTATAGAAAGCTTCAAAAAATGTTTTTCAAAGAAGGTCAAAAGCATATTTACAAACTGCTGGCTGAGGAGTAGAATACATTCATTCATTCAAAATCTATATGGCTCAATCTCATGTAATGAGAACGGAGGAACCAATCTTTTGGGGTTAATTCTGCATAGCAGAAGGGATGATAGACTCTTTCGCCATCCTACCCGTCAGCTAACTTCGTCGGCTAAAGCGAAGGAGGTCCTGTTATATAAGACCGCCTTAACTAAGGGTTTTTTGTTATGCAAAAAACTTGTTAGTTGAAGTCGGTCTTTTTTGAACTTATTTAGATTTTGCAAAAAAGAGATTGATAGTTGATTGATTCTATTTAAAACAGGGGAGATCACATTGGGCTTTTTACTAAATCGCCTCAATCCTTCAGCCATCTTAGTGCTGGGCTTTGCGGTCATTATATTGATCGGTACTGGATTATTGTCATTGCCGATTGCAACGGAGGATGGAAAGGGACTGCCTTTTTTAGATGCCCTTTTTACTGCTACATCGGCAACATGTGTAACAGGACTTGTTGTGGTAGATACAGCTGATACGTTTACGATGTTTGGCGAACTCAGTATTCTAGCGATGATCCAAATCGGCGGGCTTGGCTTCATGACGTTTACGACCTTTTTATTTATTATGCTGCGGAAGAAGATTTCGCTAAAAGAGCGTTTATTACTGAAAGAAGCGTTTAATGCAAGCTCGACATCAGGAATGGTGAAAATCGCAAAGCGCATTTTCATTTTTACATTTGTGATGGAATTCCTTGGAGGAGTGGTACTTGCGGCTAGGTTTGCTTATGATATGCCTATTGCAAAAGCGGTTTATTATGGTTTTTTTCATGCGATTTCAAACTTTAATAATGCCGGGTTTGACCTGATGGGCGGCTTTCGCAGCCTGACAGAATATGTAGGAGATCCGGTAGTAGTTTTAGTTGTCTGTACAATGATTGTGACAGGAGGTTTAGGTTTTATCGTCATCAATGAACTATATGAATATTACCAAATGAGAAAGTTCTCTCTCCATGCAAAGGTAGTACTAAGTACATCAGCTATTCTACTTGTCGGTGGAGCGATTCTTATCTTTTTGTTTGAATATTCTAATGTAAAGACGATGGGGACGCTAACATTGCAGGAAAAGATTCTCGGCGCTATTTTTCATAGTGTAACCCCGCGCACAGCAGGGGCGAATACACTGCCAATGGCGGATTTGACGCATGCAACCTTGTTTTTAACTATTTTTCTCATGTTTATCGGCGGTGGATCCGGTTCGACAGCAGGAGGGATTAAAGTATCGACATTTACTGTTCTCGCAGCCGCGATGCTTAGACAATTACAAGGAAAAGAAGAGGTCGTTTTGTTTAAGCGGCGAATCGTAACCGAAACAATCCTTAAAGCCATGACTGTATCAATGAGCGGCGGCTTAATAGTTGTAGCCGTCACATTTCTATTAAGTCTTACAGAGAAAAAGTATGATTTTATTGTTTATTTGTTCGAAGCCGCTTCTGCCTTTGGAACAGTTGGTTTGTCGATGGGGCTGACACCTGAACTATCGGAAATTGGCAGGGGGTTGATCATTATTACAATGTTTGCTGGCCGTGTAGGTGTTGTCACAATTGCTTTTGCCATTGCAAAGAGAGCAGGCCGAGAGCGCTATCAATATGCAAAAGGTAATGTAATGATTGGATAAGAGAAAATGGGGGAAAAGATAGACGGCTGCAACTAGCCGTCTATTTATTGCTAAGGCAAAAGAGCATAAGTACGTATTTGTTATGACTTTGTCACAAATCTAACTTGTACATGAGCGAAAGCTGGACAACGTATTGAAAAGTTGATAATAATGGAAATGAATATGCCTGCAAGCATTGATAGACAGCAAGAATAACAGGCTGTTTGAAAGGAGTACCTATGATTTTTGTATTTGATTTAGATGGGACAATTTGTTTTAAAGGAAAGCCGTTAACACAGGATATTTGTGCGGCACTGGATGAATGTGTGGAGGCGGGGCATGAAGTTGTTTTCGCATCAGCAAGACCTATTCGTGACTTGCTGCCCATTTTGCCTGATCGATATCATAATTACCGTATGGTAGGCGGGAACGGGGCTTTTACCCGTCATGGTGAAAAATCATCTTGTACCACTTTTGATCCCGAGACTGTGGAACGTTTAAAAGAATTAACACTGCAGCATGAAGTAAAATATTTATTCGACAGTGACTGGGAGTATAGCTATACAGGCGGCGAAGAACAGCCGATTTATGAGGGGCTTGATCCGCTCAAGCTGGCCAAGAATAAACCGCTTCACGAGCTGGAAAAAATATCGAAAGCCGTGCTGTTTACGGATGATGAATTTATTCGTAAGGCGGTATCTGCACTGCCTGTAACCATTTTCCATCATCATGCAGAGCGCCTGATTGATATTAGTCCGGCGGCGATTAATAAGGCGGCAGGACTCGAGCGTCTTGGTATCAAGGACTATATAGCCTTTGGAAATGATCAAAATGACCGTGAATTATTTACATATGCAAGCTATAGTGTGTGTGTCGGGGAACATCCAGTTTCGCAGTTTGCGGATGAAGTGACAACGCAAGAGAACGTCGGAAGTACAATCAAAAAATTGGCTTTACGTTTTCAGGAAAAGGTTGTTATGTAGTCGCGTAATAAATGGCAGCAAAAAAGAAAAGAGAGGTCTTCGTTCGTCGAGGCCTCTCTTTTTTGGTTTAGAAAGGAAGTGAAGAGACTCTATTTTAATACGGGCAGCCGCTTGAAATTCGCTGAAAACTAGGTTTCTATTTTTCTTATTTTCCAAGAGATTCATTCTTTATGAGTTGGGTTGTGTGAACTTATTATACTTTTTGCCGCCTATTATTTTCATGTGCATCTTGGAGAATCATAGTTGCCTGAAATGTTCGGATAGGGAGAGACAAAAAAAGGGTTTCTCCAAAAGAGGCACGGGAGTGATACATAGCCTGTTTGGTATTGGACGATTTTTATATGGCTTAAAGTATTTTTATTGTCGACCTTGAAAAATAAGTGATGAAACAAGTATTAACATCATTTGTTTTACAGTAAGAAGGAATGAAGGAGTTACTAAAATTCAATAAATGATCCAATATACTTTCTGCTATGTTGCCAACTACATCGGACATTAATGTAGAAAGCCAGCCAATTGATAAAGTATGCAATTGTACGTATCTGAAGTTGACATTTCTCGCTTGGTACAAGCTGGGAGGTAAGCAATTCTGCCAAGCTAGAAGGGAGGTCATGAAGACTGCCCACATGTCATCAGAAATGCCGCGTCTGCCGTATCAAAAAGAATTAATCGGATAATCGGCCACTATAAGAACCGGGATGCATCGGAGGGTTATTCGTTTCCAATGGCTTCCTTATTACCGATGTCTAAAGAATGGGATTTCTGTTTTGATTTGAATAGTAGCTGCTCCAGTTTCTATCAAGTCTTGAAGCGGGCACTTTGTAGTAGAGATTAAATTATTATTTCTATTCTCATTCAAACTCCCCTTGTAAACTAGAAAGAGTAATATGCTCTTTCTAGTATTTATTATATGAAGATAAACAAAGAGTAACGGGGCGGATGAATTAAAAATCTAAAATTCTTTTACTCTTTTAAGCTTTTTCGCTGAAAATCAAGGATATCGGTGAGAGACTGCTGCAGCGTAACGGCACGTGACCAGCCTAATTCTTTTAGGGCATCCGGCAATATGGGCGAAAGAATCTCCTTTTCCTCTATTTCGCTTATCACGTCAAAGTCAACGGTAGAAAGCTGTTGGAGAATGGCTGTCACTTCTTTTAGCATAATCGGGCTGCCGGATGTAACATTATATTCCTGTTGTGTTTGGCCTTTTTTAAAGAGTGTATCATAGGCCGTAACAGCATCTCGAACATCGAGAAAATCTCGTTTGGCAAGCAGGTTATAAATAGATAGCTTTGGCTCCTCTAACCCAACCTCCATCTGGGCGATTCTTTTTGCCAAAATCGTACAGACCCCGGCAGAATGTCCTGGACCAATGAGATTTGATGGATTCGCGATGACAACATCGAGTGTGAAGAAAGAAGCATAAACTTGTGCAAATAATGTTTGCATGGTTTTGCTCAAGCCGTAAGGATGGACGAACGAGTTTATATTTGCAGGGTCTGATTTCAAGATGGAACCTACAACCAGTACTTTGCTATGGCTAGATTCTGTCCGTAACGCATCCAGTAAATAAGCAGTACCTAAAAGATTCGCTTCCAATGTTTCTATTGGCTTTGTCCATGAAGTATTAACAGCATTTTGACCGGCAAGGTGGAGAACAAAATCGGGCTGTGCTGCTGCGCATACTTTTTGCAAAGCTTCCCGGTCGGTCAAATCCCCCCGCACAAGCTGGATGTTTGGATGAGACAGAGAGCTGTCTCCTCTGACGAGTGCGTATACTTTGTAGCCGGTTTCTGCGAAGTAGGTACATGCATGCTGTCCAGTAAAGCCATTTGCCCCCGTAATGAGAATTTTCGGCGTGTCATTTACTAAATCGGTATGCATGTTCCAATCCCTCCACTAATGGAACAACGGGCTGCCAGCCTAGGAGGTCGTTTGCTAGCTCATTTGATAAACAGCTATGCTTAATGTCCCCGGGTCTCGGGTCAGCGAGTTGTGTTTCAACTGGTGTTCCATGTATTCCTATTAGCGTATCGATTAGTGAATTGATCGAGATACTCTTTCCTGTGCTGACATGCATCGCCGTGTTTGCTGCGTATTCTGCTGCTGCAAGGTTTGCTGCTACCACATCCTCTACATAAATAAAATCGCGTGTTTGTTCACCGTCTCCTTGAATAAGGATTGCTTCTCCAGAATTTAAACGTTCCAAAAAGACAGCGACGACCCCTCCATCACCTTTTGGGGACTGCCGGGGACCATAGACGTTTGCATAGCGTAAAATGGTATAAGGCAGATCAAATAACTTGTGAAACAACTTAATATAGCATTCTGCTGCAAGTTTAGAAAATCCATAGAAGCTGGAAGGGGATGTTGGCTGTTCTTCAGTGATTACACCACATTCAATGTCTCCGTACACAGCGGAAGTAGAGGAGAAAACAAAATTTTTGACCGATTCTTCCACGCAAGCTTCCAGTAGATGAATGGTGCCATCAATATTGACACGTGCATCTTCAGCGGGATTTCTGACAGAGTGCCCCACGTCAGCTTGAGCTGCCAAGTGAAAGAGGACATCCGGCTTTATATCTTTGATAAGTTGTTTTACATAGGGATCGCAAATGTCTAATTGATACAATGCAGCAGCAGTGTTAAGGTTTGATGGATGACCTGAGCTGAAGTCATCGATAATAAAGACTTCAGCTCCATTCGCAATGAGGGCATCCACCAGGTGAGAGCCGATAAAGCCGGCTCCCCCTGTGACGAGTGCTTTCATTAAACTAGCTCCTTTTCACAAGATGTCATACAATTTTATTGTTTACGTTTATAATGCGCCAGAGAGGTAGGTGCAGGTATAGAATAGCCCTCAGGAAGCTGTTCTTTAATCACATTCCATACCTCTTCATTAACTATTGAGGATGGAATAGCAGTTTCTGCTGTAGAAAATATATCATCATATTTTCCATCATATAGAGGAATAACAGGTTCAGGAGGAGGTAAGACAGCTTCCTCCTTCTCAAGGAAAGCATGCGCACTTTCCATTAGGGAGTGGCTAACTTGGGGCATGGCCGGTTCTGCACTTACAGGAGGTGCTTCTATCTCAGGCAATGCTTTTTCTAATGTAGAAACTGCAGCGGTTGTATCGGATGGCTGCGGCCCATTTTCTTGTATATAATTTTCTATACTCGGTAAATCTCGATACTCAATGTCAATTTCATTGAAGAAATCTTCTCTTTCTGAATCGAGCTCGAGAGTATCACCGGGTTTCAGATTATCCTGCTCTGCTTTTTCCTTGAATAATGATAACCACCAATTTTTCAAATTTGTTAGTTGAAGAAGAATCCAGGTTTTAATAGCAAGGAAAATTTTATTCAACATTACTCTCACCTGTCTTTCTCATAGAAATGACCTCATCATATACGGCCAACAGTTTTCTGAAGCCATTTTCATATGACCAATGTGTCATTCCCCAAATTTTAGCGTTTCTCCTTAACATTTCGGTTAAGATAGGGTTCGATAAAAGAATGTCTAAGCTCTCAAACAATCCATTGGCATCTCTTGGCTCTACAACGAGTCCTGTCACACCGTGTTCTACCATTTCAGGTAATCCCCCGATATTTGTGACGATGGCAGGCTTTCCTGCGAGCTGAGCTTCAATTAATGAGAGTGGCTGATTTTCAATTAAGGATGGCAAGACAAAGATATGGGATTTTGCCAAGATGGAAGGAATACTTTCTTGGCTTCCAAGGAAGTAAACATCATTTTCCAGTTTGAGTGATTTGCTTAATAGTTGAAGCTCCTTTTTCATTTCACCTTCTCCAACAATCCAGCAAACCCAATCCTGTCTTACAGCCTTTAATTTAGCTAACGCTTGAATGAGGTATTGAACACCCTTCAGTTCTACAAGCCTGCCTGTATAGACAATTACCTTTTTGTTAGGGGGCTGTTCAATCAATACCTTCTTTTGCTTTTGTTTGATAAAATTCTCTGTGTCAAATCCATAATGAAGCACTCTAAGTTGGCTTTCAGGCACATCAAAATCCTCGGTTAAAACATTTTTTAGCCATTGGTTGGCAACGATGCTGAGGTCAGCAGAAGTAGCGCCGATTTTTTCCAATTCATCATAGTATGATTTTACAATGTAGGAATTTGAGCTTTTATGGACGGTTTGGAGCTGTTGGCTCATTTCTTGTGCTACGGAGCCGTGAATCGTAGCAAGCATCGGAACATTTGTAGTGTTGACACGGCGTATACCGGCAGTAGAGATAACATCCTGTGTATGAATAAGGTCATATTGCTCTAATCCTAAATAAGCGGCGCCCAGTTCAAAGAAATAACGCTGAAATTCTGTGTATTCAAGCAGCTTATTCGAATAAATATCCGGGTAAAGTTCAGGAGGCATTTTTGCTTGAAGGAAGGGCAGAATCTCCTGTTTCTCCACTCTTCTATCGGTTCCTACAATATGGACGATATTATTTTCCTCACCGCATCCCATTAAATCTACTTCATGACCATGTTCCTCCAAGCCTTTTTTCAGCTGTTGCATGTATCCCCATACACCGCCTATATGGGGGATTGTCCAATAGGTGCAAAGTAAAATTTTCATATCATTTCTCCCTTTTTAGATTCGCATATAACAAGAATATGCAGAAAGGCTATCTTCTTTTGGACGTATGACTAGATAAATAGAATGATAGTGGAAGTATTAATAAATCAATCTATTTCGTTAATAGAAAAAGTTCGCTCATGAAATTGGGAGGCGTTTCATTGCGAGGCAGCAGTTCTTAATAGATGGAAAGAAGTTGTCACTAAATATCGGAATGAAAAAATAGGGTAGCGCTGGAGGATGAAAATATTTCATCTCGATTTACTGTGCAATCCAATCCAGCAGCACTACCAGAGGAAGATTAGCATAGCCGTTTCCTTAGGAAGTTATATGAAGGGGTTAAATCGTAATCATTTGGAGAATAATCGGGGAGCCCTTCAGCGGCGCATCTAATGTATTCAAGATAATTTTCCCTTCCTCTATCCTGTAATTCACCTTCGGCTGGAGTACGCCATTAATGAAAAGGTTCATAAAGGAAACATCTGATGAATTTCGAATAATACGATCTCCGGTATGCTCCAGGCAGTCATCAAGTGTATACACTTTCTTTCTCCCATCTGAGACAGTATAGAATTCTAGAATGGAAACCTTTTTAGGGCCTTTTATATAAAGGGACTCGGAGGGAAGTTTAGGAAATGGCAGCAGCAAGGGGCGGACTAATTCGCCATCTGATTCGGACCTAAATGACATGGGACTCCTCCTTAATTTGCTAATAAACGATTCTTCTTATTAATATGTGAAACTACAAAGTAAAGTGTAGGTAGAAAGAACTGTTATTTCTTTCGTTTTTGGAATGTCACGGTTCTCCCTTTTAGAAGGACATATCATGTTAAAGATAAAATCTAGGAGGGATATTTTTTGCCGTTAAAAATTATTTCAATTGCGCCTAATAATAATCAGGCCATTGCTGTCACGCCATTGGTTACACGGTTGTTTCATGAAGTAGGAGAAACGATTAGTGGTGTTTCAACCTATAAAATTAACGTGAACGAATTCTTGAATGATGCTGGGGAAGTAGTAGAGAATTTGCCGGTCCTTAATTTAAATAACCATTATTTCCATATATATGTAAATGGTGTCCTGCAAATGGACGACAGTTTTGCATATACAGCCGGAGAGCAGGGGATTGGTTCTTTAATAATGTCTATCCCAGAAGAGACAGAAATTCCTGCAGGAACGCCGGTCATTATGGAGATTATTAACTTTTATCCACAAATGTAAGGATATAGAAACGCCCCTAATTAGGTACAGTTATTATTGCCTGAGGGGCATTTTTTTATTTGTAAAACTTCTTGCAAACTCTTATGTCACTAATAAGAAAGCTTGAATATTCCAATATAGGACAAGCGGTTTGAAAAGGCTTTTTCATAGCGTGATAAATATGCAGCTAAAGTAGAAATAAGAAAAAAAATTGTATACCTGCCCCATATCTCTATGCCAAAACTGCATTAAATGAGAGTAGCGGCGATGTCTAATGTTAGTCTGATAGACATCGCTTCTCAAAGAGAGGGGGTGAGAAAATGAGAAGAGAAGACTTAATGGGAAGTTATGATGCAATATTCAGCCTTGGCGATTTATGTTTAACATCCATACAATTGAAAAAACATGGATTACGGCCATACTCCGGTGTATTTGATTGGGCTGCTACGCCAACATTGTCAAAGGTCAACTTCATGTTGAAAAATAGATTTGCCCAATTTATGCAATTGGAGCATCTAAGAACGATTGGACCGGCGAGCGATACAATGCTCTGCGTAGCGGATGATTATTATGATTTTGTCTCTAATCATGATTTCGAATTAACAAAGAACTCCATGACATATCTTGGTTCTTATAATGAGGTAATGGAGAAGTATAATCGGCGTATTAGCCGCTTCCTTTATGCGATGAATACAGCGAGGCGCATATTATTTGTTAGAACCGAGGGCGATCTTGGTGATGTAATGGAATTGCAGGCAACCCTGCGTGACTTAGTCAAAAATGATTTTAGCATTTTAGTTATTAATCATGAAGACGTCAGCGGCATTGTAGAGAAACACTGGCCGCTTCCGCATGTTTATTCGGTTGCTTTCCCAAATAGCGTAGACAAATGGGAAGGAAACAACGAACTTTGGTCTGAGATACTACAAGGGATTAGTTTAGGATAATCAAAAATATAACTGCAGAAATAATAGGAGGAAAAGGAATGTACAAGGATTCATCAATTTTAGTGACAGGGGGGACCGGTTCCTGGGGGATTGAGTTAATTCGTCAACTCCTTACATTAGACCCCAAAGAAATTATCATTTATTCAAGAAATGAAAACAGCCAGGTAGAACTGAGAAGAAAAATGGATGATTCCCGACTTCAATATTTTATTGGAGATATTCGGGATAAGGAAGCAATGAATACTGCCTCGGCTGGTGTTGATTATATCTTTCATCTAGCTGCATTGAAGCATGTTCCAGTCTGTGAAGAAAATCCAGTAGAATCTATTAAAACAAACATTATTGGCACACAAAATGTAATCGATGCCGCAATTGAGAACGGCGTAAAAAAAGTTATTTATGTCTCCACAGATAAGGCAGCAGATCCTGCTAACACATATGGCATGACAAAGGCATTAGGCGAGAAATTAATCATTCATGCAAACCGAAAAAAATCGGGTACTCAATTTACTTGTGTGCGGGGAGGAAACGTACTAGGCAGCAGCGGCAGTGTATTGCCTTTATTTAAAAAGCAGATCAAGGAGCTGGGCGAGGTTCATATTACTGATAAGCGCATGGTCCGTTATTTTATTTCGCCTGAGGAGGCGATTGTCCAACTACTAAAAGTAGGAGAAGTATCGCAGGGCGGTGAAATATTTATAATGAATATGGATGCTTTCCGTATCATTGATCTAGCAGAAGTATTGATTAAACATTCAAAACAAAATGATATCAAAATTATCGAGATAGGTGCAAGGCCAGGTGAGAAACTGGAGGAAGTTTTAGTAGCTGAAAGCGAAAGAGCTTCGACATTTATCTTTGATGAAGACCTCTTAATTCATTTCCCGAATGGGGAAGTTACTTCGTCCTACCCTCTCCTTTTTGAAAGCGAAATGCCGCTCCTTACGAAAGATGAAATAGAACAAATGCTAAAAGAAGGAAAATTCATTTAAGGGAGGACCTGCTTTCCCTTTTAAGATGCTTATTATCTTGATGAAAGCGAGAATCAGAATGAAGCCCATCAATCGGCTCTTATGCTGCTGATGGGCTATTTTGCTGTTTATTGGAGAGCATTTTAAAAATAGCAGGGATTATGGAAAAATTTGTAGAAGTTAGTGTGAAAGAGCAGCAGTTGGCATCTTAGAAGGGGAGGTATGAAAGACATGGATACGAATTTTAGAAATTTTACGATTTGGAAATTTGTTTTGTTTTTTATTGGAATGACAATTATAAGTGTGGTTGTTTCGATGGTGTTTCTGCAAGAAGCAGACAGTATGCAGGCACAGCGGATTATAGAGCTGCTTTTAAATAGCTCACTTGCGTTATACATATATGTAAGCATTCGAAAAGGGAAAATTGCTTTCAATGGCCAGCCCATGCAGCAGGCGATGACAAGGGGCAGGTGGGCTAAATATATCGGAGCTACGCTATTTCTAAAGGCTGTCGGAGTGATTGCGGTTACCATCTTTGGGCTGCTGTTGTTACTAGCGTTTCCGTCTATTATCCATTTAGTAGAAGCTATTCTTACAGAAGAAGCAACGCTAATTAGCACACCGACAGCTTTTCAGTTTCTCTTAATGGTAATCAGCCTTTGTATTCTTACACCGATCTGGGAGGAATTCTTTTTCCGGGGTATATTATTCCGCCGTTTTGCTCTTCGCACAAAAACAACGAGAGCAGCAATATATTCTTCCTTGATTTTCGGAGTTTTGCATATCGGCGGCAACAGTATAGTCCATGCTTTTCTTGTCGGTATATTGTTCTGTTATATTTATGCCAGCACACAAAATATCTGGATACCAGTCATCCTGCATGGTCTAGGCAATTTCCTATCCATACTGCCGAATCTTTTTCCGGCAGTGCCGTATGAAATGACTTATTTACCTTCACAAGATCAACTGAAGGGAGAGCTTATAACAATGAGCTTCCCGCTTTTACTATGTCTGGTTATCGGAGCAATTTTACTAAAGAAATACTGGCCGCGGCTGCAAAAGATGACCATCGTAAAGGAACAGGAAATGCAAGTGGAAGGTATGGGAATAAAAAACGCATCTGAAGAAATCGATACTGGGAAAATAGAGTAAAAACTTCCTCAGGCAACTATAACAATGCCCTTATTCACGTTTTGGTAAATAGGGGCTTTTTTGCATTGGTGCTCACAAGTCTTGAGCGCCGAAAAACGTCTAGTAGGAGTGGCAATGCTTATTACTACGGAACCGTCTCTGCTTAGACGTATGAATGCAAAAAAATATTGTTCTTCCGAGATGAAATGATTTCCTTTTTCTCCCTATTGAATTTATAATGTGAGAAAGGGGTGACAAATGATATGTAAATGCGAACTCCTTTGGATATAGTAAAAAAGAGCGTGTTTGATTCTTTAGTAATAAGAAATTTTAAACATATAAGCAAATCGTATTTTAATTTGTATAAATATAGTATGATAATAGAAGGTATTATTAAGGGAAGGATGTGAGGAAAGTGGAAGTAAAAACACTGACAAACTCTCAATTGATTGACTGTTTACAGTATATTATGGGGCAATCGCGTTATGTGGAGGCACGTGATTTATGCGAGTATATTTTACAGAGACTCCAGCAAAACGATGAATCCTATTACACAGCTTGTCTCATGATGCTGGAAATCTATCTGAATTTACACGATCAGGAGAGTTTTATTGAAGCTTATACCCTTTACAAGGAAGAAATTAAGAGTAATGGAAGGCCGGAAGACTGTGTGAAATTGGCTCTTTTCACAGGTCAATATCATACTTATATGACGAAGAACCTAGATCATGCTCTCTTGTATTATCGTAAAACAGCTACTCTAGCATTTCAGCATCGTTTTCCACGTATGTTGAGTATGGCGATTACTGGAATAGCACTTACTATGCATGAGCAAAAAGCACCGTATTCACAAATACTTAAGCTTTTAGAATATAATCTGGCCAACATACAAGAAATGCGTGACGATGATCCGTTAGCCTATATCGATGCTCATTTAATCTATTGCCGTACGCTAATGTGCCTAAAGCAATATAATGAGGCAAAAGCAAAAGTAAGGGAATTACTAACATTGAATGTACCCCCCTTTATCCGCTTAAAGCTGCAATTACAGCTTGCTTCAGCAGAGTATGAAGAAGGCGAATATGAAAAGGCAATATCTACATGTGAGGAGATTCTAACCATATTGGGAGAAAATCCAAAGCTTGGAGAAATGCTGTATATTTATCATGAAATTTATGAACTTATGATGCAAGCAGCCGAAGCATTGAATAGTCCAGCGTATGAAATGTATAAGCAATCCTATCAGGAAATTCGAGAGAGGCAGGAGGTGAGCATACAGCTAAAAATGGCTAGTATGCCGAATTTCCATGCATCCTTGCCGAACTATGAGCCAAATGAAAGTTTTTTCCGCAAAATTAACAGAACATGCGGGACATTTTTTGTGTTAAAAACTTCGGATCTCCAGTCTGTTCTTTCAACCATAGGAAAGCAGCACCATTTTATATGGACGACTTTTATCAACACATTTGGATTCTATTTGTATGCGGAGTTGACAGAGGCGGAGCTGGCGGGGATATTGACACCGTTTGTCGAGCAGAAATATTATGCATGCTGCCGCTACCAGCCTGATACAATTACACCAAAAGAATGCTCTCACCAAATGCAGGCGCTGTTATACCACCAGGAAATGACGGGTTCAGAAACGTTTTATATGTAAGTAAACAACCCCGGAGCATCCCTGCTCTGGGGTTTGTGTTCTTAAGTTCATTATAGACTGGCGGTATCACTAAAAGTTACTATTCGATATAGCAACGTCTAAAAACAAAATGTACCTATAATTGTCTTTCATCTGCCTGGCAGCCTATTTCTAAACTGAAGCAACATAAACCCAACAAGTAAATGACAAAGCAACCATAGGAATATGAAAAAACTCTTATCTGCTATTAAGGAGCTGGTGACTGTTATGGTACACTGGGTTTTACTTCAGGGTACCGAAGTTGTCAAACGGCCAGAAGACTAATTCAGCCTTGCCTAGTATTACATCTTTTGGGATGAATCCTACTGCTGGATAACGGCTGTCATTGCTTACACGGCGGTTGTCGCCTAGTACAAAATAGGAATCTTCCGGTACGGTCGTCTCACCCAAATACTCTTCCATACGGAAATCCTCTGTCAGTGTACCAGAATCGATTAGGGCAGCTTTATAATCATCTAAATAAGGCTCTTCAAATTTTTCACCGTTAATGAAAAGCTCATCTTCAATATACTCGATGCGATCTCCCGGTACGCCAATGACACGCTTTACATAGTTGGGGCCATCCGGCGATTTAAAAACAATAATATCAAAGCGGTCATAGTCAGAAAGCTTTGGCCCGATTTTATTAATGATCAGCTTATCCCCATCCTCTAATGTAGGCATCATGGAAGCACCATTTACAACAATAGGAGTCATAAGGAAGAAGCGTATTCCAACAGCGATTAAAACAGCTAAAGTAAGTACTTTTATCCATTCAAAAAATTCGTTCTTTTTTTTCATAACAATCTCCTTTCCTAATTATAAAACGATGGTATACATTTACAGGTTTCTTATGTACCATTATACAGGTTAAAAGGCATAGGAAACATTACATTCAGACAAATTTTACATAAAAGTTTGGCGGGAGACTGGGTAAGTTAAAAAGTCTGTTAACTATTCGTAAGAGAGGCGGGCAGCATATTCTTAGCGTTTTCTGCAAAGAATAAAGTTATACGGGAAATCCGTTGGATCGTTTTAGACATATAGAATCATTTTTCTTGTATAATAGGATAATTTTGATTATATTATTGAGGGGTCAAATATTGAACCCTTACGGATAGAGAAATAATTAAATGGTGAACAAAGCAGCAATTTTATTTGTATCCATTGACGAATAAACGAAGGGAGGTTCACAAATGGACGTTTCGATAACAGAGCAGGAGCAAATATTATTAATGTTCAAATCGTTAGGCAATCAGCTTGGACCAAAGTTTGAGAAAGCAGCACATATGAGCCTCTCCAGATTTGAAGTTTTATACCAGCTCGTACAGACCGAGGAAATTAACCAGTCTACTTTGCAGAAATCGGTGAATATTGACAATGCAGCGATCACTCGTCATCTGAAGCAGCTTGAAGCAGAAGGAATGGTGACGAGACGGAAAAATCCTTGCGACAATCGAGAGACATTTGTCCGCCTTACACAGGAAGGGCGTCAACGGATCGGCAGCTGCCAATCAGACAAAGCGAGTTTTATTCATCAGATGTTTCGTAATTTTGATGAAAAGGAGCTTCAGCAGCTGGCAAAGCTGCTGGAACGTATCCAGCAAAATATTGACGAGCCATACTGATCTTGCATAAATACTTTACAACAAGAAGGAGACAAAACGAATGAGTGATTATTTAGTTAGAGCAATTGGCTTTGGTGGCCAAGTTCGTGCATTTGCAGCACGTACAACAGAGACAGTAGGAGAAGCGCAGCGCCGCCATAACACATGGCCGGTCGTATCAGCGGCAATTGGCCGTTCTATGACAGCTGGTGTGATGATGGGGGCAATGCTAAAAGGCGACGATAAATTAACGATTAAAATCGAGGGGAACGGTCCCATCGGTCCTATGGTTATTGACGCAAATGCAAACGGAGAAGTGCGTGGCTATGTGCAAAACGGACAAGTCCACTTTGACTTAAACGAACAAGGAAAATTGGATGTTCGTGCTGGTGTCGGCGATGAAGGTTTTATGACAATTGTAAAAGATCTTGGACTTCGTGACATGTTCTCCAGCCAGACGCCAATCGTATCGGGGGAAATTGCTGAAGACTTTACGTATTATTTCGCGACAAGTGAACAGGTACCTTCATCAGTAGGCCTTGGTGTACTTGTTAATCCGGATAACACGATTTTAGCTGCTGGCGGTTTCATCCTGCAGATTATGCCGGGCTGTGAAGAGGGAACAATTCAAGCACTTGAAAAGCATTTGGCATCCATTGAGCCTGTATCAAAAATGATTGAAAAAGGCATGACGCCGGAAGAGATTTTAGAAGCGGTTATTGGAGAACAAGGAAACGTGCAAATTTTAAGCACAATGCCTGTAACATTCCAATGCCAATGCTCAAAAGAGCGCTACAGTGCAGCCATCTTAGGTCTTGGTGAACAGGAAATTCAGGAAATGATCGATGAAATGGGTCAAATTGAAACACAATGCCATTTCTGCCTGGAAACTTATGATTTCTCGAAAGAAGAGCTGCAAGGCCTGATCAATGAACTTCATGAGCAACGCCAAGGACGCTTGGATAACTAATCGATATACAAAGAGAAAAAGCGAAAGCCCGCCGTTTAGAGACGCTAACACGTCTGAACGGGGGCTTTTTTATATGTTTTATTGTCGGGCAGAGGCTATTTGCCAACTATTTTTTAGGTAGGCTGGTTTTAGCCCGCAGCGTAGCCGCAGATTTATCCCAGCTTCCTTTTACTACGTTATAAGAGGGACCTGGAATGTGCTGAGTGGAGAAAGCATGTAAATTGGAAAACGTCGCAATTTCAACGCCCATTTTGTTTTGTCCGATTGTTTGAATTCCGTGTAATCGGGATGCATACATTTTAATTTCTGCTTTGGCAGGACGATTTAGTAACGTGGAAGTTATCATAATCTTCATCCTTCTGCTTTCATAAATGGGTATTGATTGCTTTTTCGAGCACTTGTTAAAATTGCTTATTGAGCCAAATCAGCTATTATGACAGTACTGTTCAAGCTTTGAACTGGTGTTGGAGAGGAGCGCAGTAAATCATAATAAGTATGAATAAGCGATTGGATTCTGGGCGGAGCAGTTGAAAAATCTTGTTCTACAGAGAACGCGTTATCGACTTCCCAGCCTCCATCCTGTAAATAAGCAGCATCGATTATGCTGCTCTTCGTTAGTGCCCAACCAGATGCTTCCATCATATGAATGAGCTGCTCCTTGCTAAAAACGTGTTGAATATTTCCCTCATTTTCAACGAATTGGCTATAAAGCGCTAAAATGGAGATTGCATGAAAATGGGCGAGCTGGGTGTGCTCCGTAAAATGAATATCCCACTCTGCAATACAAATACGCTTTGCGATCTTTGCACAATAAGAAAAATAGCGTTTTAGCTGTTCGGGGTCCCGGAAATACCAGGAAGAGTGAGATAATACGGCCAAATCAAAAGGCTCTTCTACAAGTAAATCAAGTAAATCCGTTTCAAAAGAAAAGGTTATCCGTTCACCAAGCGGAGAAGCTTTGATTGCAGCAGCTGCTTCTCCTAAATTGATGGGGGCGCCGTAGTCAGGACCCGCAATGTCAATTGCCATCACATATCCAGAGGCTCCTACTTGATCAGCCAGGGCAACGGTTGTATCTCCCTGGCCGCAGCCAATTTCAAGAACCCTCATACCTTCCTTCACTTCAAATGCTTTCACCAACTCTAGGCGGTGCCGCAGCTGTCTGCGTTGAATCGTGTCATCGCCGATTATTTTCATACATCGTAGTAGATGGTCCATAATTTTCCCGCTTCCTTTTCTCAATTATTTTGAATGAAGTCAGCAACAACAGCAGGTTCGCCAGCTCCTCATTCGATAGGGCAGAGGTGCCATCCATAGGATGTATTCGTTTATTACGGATTACAATTATGAATGGGTACCTCTTTTACACTTCATAAAAACTACCATCAATTCATCGACTCCTTACAAATAATTACTTTTATTTAACCACAGAAGAAAAAGAGAGGCAATCAAGGCTTTGAAAAGGCGATTATTAAAAGAAATCTAAAAAGACAAGCCCTTATCGGACTTGTCTCAGAGTGAAGACAAAGTCACTTTTTGACTTTGTCTTTACGTTTTTTCAAGTAGTTTTATAAAGGTATGTTTTACTCAGCCTGTCTTGAAAACGCTTGCCAGACGAGGCGCGCCGACGAGTGAAGACACGAATAGAACCTAAGTTCATGAGTGGACGAGCGAGGCAAGCAACGATGTATGAAAGCGTTTGTCAACAGTCTGAGACAAGCCCTTATCGGACTTGTCTTCATGCTGCCTCATTAATGGTGATGTTCTTCATGTTTCATTTGACATAGAAGATCGTGGCTGTCACACGCAATTTCCGTCTCTATTTGAATCGTCACATGGTGAATACCCTGATGAAGCAGTCGGTGCTTAATTTTTTCCAGTAATGCCGAACTTTCGGCAATGGTCATGGAATCTGCTACAACGACATGTGCATTCATTGCTACATAATCGCTTGTAATAGACCAGACATGAATTTCATGTAGATTGATGACTTCGGGCAGGTTTTCAACTTCTGTTCGAATTGCCTGAAGTTCAACGGAAGCAGGCGCTCCCTCCATTAGTACATGGACAGCTGAGCGAGTAATACCAATTCCGCTGCGAAGCACGAGCAGCGCAACAATGACACTTGCCAGAGGGTCTGCCCACTGCCAGCCGAAAAAGATGATTAAGAGTGCTGCGATGATTGCGCCAATTGAGCCAAGCATGTCACTAATAACATGGGAAAAGGCACCCCGCATATTTAGGTTTTCTTCTGTATCACCGCTTTTAAACATGTACACAGCAACGATGATATTTACTAAAAGCCCAATGAAACTGATTATTAGCATTCCCATTGATGCAACTTCCGGAGGGCTCTGGAAGCGGTAGATCGCCTCATAAAAAATATAGAGAGCGATTAGAATGAGTGTTGCCCCGTTGAATAGGGCAGCTAGAATTTCAAATCGTTTATAGCCGAATGTTTTTGCCTGTGAAGTTGCCTTTTCAGCTAGCTTGAAGGCGACAAGAGCAATAGCAAGCGACAGTGCATCACTGAGCATATGACCTGCATCGGAAAGAAGCGCGAGACTGTTTGTCAGCAAACCCCCGATTACTTCGACAATCATAAAGGAAGCAATGATTAAAAAAGAAACAAATAACACTTTTTTATTGGATGTATGAACATGAGAGTGATCATGCCCATGATGATGGTGACTCATTTATTCCCACTCCTTACGTATGTTTAGCGTGCTCGATTGCCTGTTTAAGCAGGCCCATAACATGCGCGTCATCAGATGTATAATAAAGGGTTGTTCCCTCACGGCGAAACTTGACAAGACGCAAATTTTTTAGAAAACGGAGCTGATGGGACACGGCTGACTGTGTTAAATCGAGTGCTTCTGCAATATCATTGACTGAATGTTCATGTTCGCAGAGAAAATGAAGTATGCGAATGCGTGTCGGATCGCTTAGCGCTTTAAATGTTTGTGCAGTAATGAATAAAGTTTCCTCATCCAGCCCATGTATTTGGCAGTTGCAAGGTTGTTCGTTCATAAAACCCCTCCGTTACATAATATGAATATATGAGTATATGTTCATATATAGTGTATGCTGTTTGGGAAGATTTTGCAACTGTAAGGTGAAAGAAAATTTAGATAGGGGTTTTTAAAAAGAAAATAGCATCTCCATAGGGCCCTTATATATGGTATACCCGAATTAATGAAGATGCTCACGTAATTTATTAATGAAGGTGGAACGGAAGAAGATCAAGTGCCTGATGAAGTCCGATGTAAAGCAAAATACCATAGAAGAAGTAAATGGATATACTTCTATCTTTAATGGCAATAACAGCAGGCAACAAATCGATTGTTACAATATAGAGGAACATGCCAGCCGTAAGTGATAGGGCAATGGGCAGAATAATCGGATCTGCTGCGAAAAACCTTGAAGCGGACATCGTAGCAACTGCCCCCGCAATTGTGGATAAACCCAGCAAATAAGAAGCGTATACTGCTTTTCGTCTGTTCCGGGACTTTGTATAAATAATAGAAGATAGCGTCAGCCCGTCCGGAATTTTATGAAGAAGAACGGCAAACAATATAACAAGCCCGACAGACTTGTCCATATGAAACCCCATGACAATCGATACTCCGTCCAAAAAGGTGTGAAGCAGCATACCAGCCAGTATGACCCTTGTCCGCTGCCCCTTGACGCCATGATGATGGGAAGAAAATAACTGCTGAATAAGAAAAAACAATCCAAAGCCTAAAATGATAAAGATCGGGCTGCTTTCATGCAGCTCAATCGCTTCCGGCATAATCGCCATTAAGGCAATCGCAAAGAGAAGGCCGGCACTCAAGGCCATGAGTGCATACGAATCATGCTCCGACCATGAACGCTTTATCAAAATGAGCAGCCCGCCAGCTACATTCGCGGCCGCTGCAAGCAATACATAAAAAAGAATATCCATAAATAACTCCTAAACTTGTTTAATAGTAGACTGCTTGCAATTAAGATATGCCTTGGGAAGGGAGAGCATGATTAATGCGTGATTCGCCGGTAAACTAAGGTTTTTCGCCGGTAAATCTGCTTAAGCCGCCGGTATTTACATAAAAATCGCTGGTAAGAGGACCAATTTCTTCTCGCTCTATAAAAAGATCAAAAGGGCGCTCATTGTACATAAAACGATGTCTATAATAAAATAAAACTATATGTTGTTAAAGAAAAGTGAGTGTTTGATATGGAAGCGAAAAAAGTAGAGGTGCCGTGCAGTACATGTGGAGAACCGGTGAAAATTGATTTCAATGAAGCGGAATTTTCCTCACAGCTGACAATTTTGAACGGAAAAAAGAAAGAAAGCCGCACGTTCATAAAAAAATGTCCAAGCTGCGGACAGATCAATACTGTGACGAGTGATGATAAAAAAGAATGGGGAAAAAGAAAAGGACCCAACGTGAAGACGGTCATGTTTTCTGGCTTTTTCTCCTGTCTGGTGATGATTATACTATTCGCCCTGTTTGTTTATTTTGCGTTCAAAGGACTGGGCATTGTGGTTGATTGGTTGTTTTAATAGGGGAAAGCGTGAGGACATTTGACGTGTCCTCACTTTTGCTTTTTAAAACAGTCCGCATGATCCTAATATGTCTGAGCTCTCCATTAAACTGGCCTCCGCAATCCCGATTCCTTCCCGCTTCATAAAGGCTTGGACAGCTTGATAGCCGACCGCATAGCCGGCAAACGGTGATAGGCCAACCGGTGCGTAGCCTTGAGCCTTTGCGATGATATCGCCAAACATATAGCTGCTCACCTCTGCAAATCCCTTCACATGGATCGCCTCCTTCATCACTTCGATTGAGTAAGCAAAGTCCTCTTCATCAAAGGAAGTGACCCAGGGGCCTATGAGCTGTTCACCGAAGAGTGCCTGTGCAAAGGATTCAGCCAGCCCCTCGATTACCAAATAGTCGCCGACGGTCACATTTCCATGATCCCAATTAAAATAGGAAAAACGAATATTATGATGAAATTCATGTGCAATAACCGCTGGGAGTCTCGGAATATTGTAGCTATTCGGACTTATGGCTACCTGGATAAAACCCGGGATACCACCAAACCCACAGTAGCCTTTTTGCAAAGATAACTTATCTGAATCCGCAATATAAAGTCCGAATTTTAGATCATCAGCAGCAATCATCAAGGAATGTTTCGCTATAAAATCTAGACAATGATCAAGTGTGCTTTGGGCTGTTTGCATGGCATGGATTTCTTTTAAGTTCTCTAACATCTGTAAGCCGGTCTCCGTTTCTTGCACTCCTAAATAACCAAGCATGTTTGTTGCCATTAATACGTCATATCCATTAGGCTCCCTTGCTTTTAGCGGTACATTGATCAACCGCCACATTGCTTCGAAAGGCTTCATCATTTCATATCGAAAATAATCCTCCCTTCCATTTTCCAAAGAGAACAGTATTTCATATTGCTCTATTGTGTTTTCCAGACTGTACTTCATTAAATCAACCCTCTTTCTATATGATTACTGTAAGTGTTGACGTAACGAGAAGGTCAAGAAGTTTAGAAAGCTATGATATGGGCGGTTCATCCGCTGTCACAATAAATATTTCACAAAAAAACCTTTCGGCGATTTAGCCGAAAGGGGGAATTTACATATCCTTCTCCAAAATCTTTTTATGTGGAATACTGAAATCAAGATATCTAAACGTTCCGTTCTGGAGTTCCTTATATATTTTATTAAATTCCGTAAATCCGAAATCATACATTTCCTTGGTGATTTCACCTGTCTGTAGTGCGTTTTCAATATCATCAAGATCTTTTTTGATGATTTCGCCGGAAGGAAGCTTAATAAGGTCCAGGTAGAGATCCTCCATATAAGGAACACCGTCTTCTATTCCGTTATGAGTAGTAATGTCGATATACCACTGAACAATATTTCCTTTCTCATCAAATATCGTCGTGATACCGAAGTGCTCGTCATCTGGCAAGTGCTGCAGCCAGGAATAGCCTTCGTGAGCGATACAAAACGTCTTACCCGCATGTGTCGTCCATAAAGGTTCTTTTATTTTTTTTATTTTTAATAGTGCAACATGACCGGCATAATTTCCGTCATTTATATAGACCATATTAAAATCACGCGCCAGCACCCTTGACCAATCTTCTCTTGTGATAAAACGTTTATTCACCATAACGATAAGCTCCTTTCTTTGAATAATTGTATTATAAAATAGGACATACATAATTTGTAAAAGTGTGCAGACTGCTATCAGCCTGCTGTCGTTAAATTCTTTTACCCAAGTGCTGCAGCGTTCAAGCGGGAAATTGGGCAAGAAGGAAAATTTCCTTTACTGGAATTTAGCAATATACCCTGTTACAATCATTATTTTAAAAGAAAAAAATGAAACATTTTCCTAATTCGCCCGTACAAACTACTAAAGAGAAATTTAGTTGGCACCCGGGAACGGGTTATAATGGAAATTATTTTTAGAAAATTCCTTTAATATGAGAAGATGTACATAAAGGGGGAAAAGGAATGATAGGTATCCTCGGCAGCATTATCTTAATTGTGCTGTTATTTGATGGACATACTCTGCGAAAGCAGAATACTGAACTGCTTGAGCAGAATAAAGAGATATTGGAGAGGCTGAAATTTCTCCAAACTGAGCTGGAGATGAAAAGGGAATAAGAAATGTTGGCAATTCGGTAAGGTAAATTATAGTGGATATTTTGTAAGGCAGCGAGGTGACAGGCAAGTGAACATCTATTTGTATACGATTCCCGAACAAGAGACGCAGCATACGAGCATACCAGTGTATGATGAAGATAGGCAGACGGCTTTTGTACTTAGGAAAAGTCCGCATCGTCTATTAAACAGTGTGTTACACCATATGTCCAAGGTAGGAATGCCATACTGCTATATGGCGATTTCTCCAGATGACCGGCCGATTTTTAAGGTTGATTGCCCGTTTTCGGGAGTGGGCTATACCATTCAATCGATGAATTCCCAGAAAAAGAACAAGATCGAGCAATACCACGTGCAGCTTGTCGAAAAGGTTCAGACATTCCGCCTGCAGGGTGACGATTTCCAATTTGAAAAGGATTACACAGGTGCTGGGGTGCTGACGCGAAATGACGAAAAAATTGCTAAAATTGAAAGTGTAGACAGCATTCAGGTAAACACGGCGAAACGCATTCGTATCGAAGCGAGAGACGATATCTCGGCCTCCTTGATCGCCGTTCTGTATCAAACATTTATAGAGGAGCAGGATTGAATTGAATAATGAAAAGCCGCGCTTACATGGGGAATGAAAAAATTTCTCATGTTTTTTTATTTTGCTGTCCCTAATTGTCCTATTATTTTCGATAGTAATTTCTAGAGGATAATGAAAAGGGGAATGGACATGGTGTTTGATTATTTGAAGGAATTCGTTATATTCAGGTCAGTTGAAGAAATGGATGAACATATAAGAAGTCATTTGCTGCGTTACAAGGAGCTGCTCACAGAGAGTGAAGTTGCAATTGTAAAAAAAATTGCCTCGCATGCACTTGCCTATCCAGGAGTGTCCCATCTGAAAGCGATAACGATTGCGGATAGCTTGCAGATCAGTACCAAAACAGTATACAGGGCAGCGGCAAAGCTTGAGGAGCTGGGAGTAATAGGCAGAGTCCCTACGAAAAAACTGAACGGTATCAAAGGAGCGAATATTTATCGTATTCTTCCTTTTGTCCCATCGGACGTGTCCGAACGGGAAAAAGGCAGAGAAACGGACAGTGGCAATGCTTCCAAGCCGCTGCCAAGAAATCAATCATTTGTTTCTTTAAATCTTTCTCAAACAAGCACTTTACATAATATATATAATAGATTGCAAAATGAAAGAGAGAGAAAGATGTCCTGCATGAATGAATACCAACGGACATTATACGAGCTTCTAATGGAGACGCCTATTAAGGACGAGCTGAAGGATGGATTATATCAGGCAATTGTGGCAAGTTCCATGCCTGATTTCCGTACCTTTGTACAGACGCGCGATGCATTGATCGGTATTATTCAGGATATTCATGCAGGCAGGCTGACGATTAACACAACACTCCGAGCTGTATTACAGGGTGCCCTGCGAAAAACTCTGCCTATGGGAGTCTCAATGGAAACAGTGCCTGAGCAGCCGCGGCGAAAGGTGGAGTTCTATGACTGGCTGACAGAACGGGAGTGAAAGCCATTTCCTTTTTGCAGGTAAATGGCTAAAAATACGATTGTCCTCTAAGCATTTTTTTCAGCTAAACATGAATTTTCGGACGCTCCCTTTTATTCATTCTAGTCGAGCAGCCCGGAATCCTTTGCCTTGTTCACCGCCTCAGTGCGGGATTCGACCTGTAAATACGTAAATATCTTTGTCAGGTAGTTTTCTACTGTACGCTGTGATACACCAAGTTCCGATGCGATGGCTTTGTTTGTGAAGCCCTGAGCGACAAGCTGGAGGATTCTCCCTTCTTTTTCAGGTAATGTATAACCGTCATCAGTTTTTGTATTTGCTATTTTTCTAGAAATGAAGTTAAGGAATTGCGCAGGTACAAGGATATCTCCGCGTAGTACGGCGCTAATGGAATGAATAATTTGTTCTTTTGTAGCAGTTTTCGATAGCAAGCCATCCACTTTGCTTGTAATGAGCAGATCATAATAATCTTCAAGTTCATAGCCTGTATAGAGAATCAGGCGGGTATCAGGGGAGAACTCTCGAATTTCTGCTGCGAGCTGAATGCCGTTAATCGGCTGCATATTTACATCAAGCAAGCAGCAGTCATATGTTTCACGCCGCAGCCGATCTATAGCAAAAAGGGGATTTGTTTCTGCTTCAATCGTCCAGTGCTCATGATGATCCAGCAGCGCTTTTGTTCCGTTTAATACAACGGGATGGTCGTCTACAATTAAAAGTTTCATTTACTCATTTCCTTTCTCTATATGAATGGTGATTCCCAGACCATTTTTCTGCCCTTCATCAATTTGCATCGTTCCGTTAAATGCACGGACTCTTTCATGCATTCCTTTCATGCCCATCTTATCGGAGGCGGTGAAATCACTCTCATTTAGTCCAACTCCATCATCCTCATAGAGAATCTCAATATGACGAGACTGGACGGTGACAGTGAGGAATACATGGGAGGCATGGGCATGCTTCATCGCATTATTTAGCAGTTCCTGTACAATACGATAAATCATGAGGGCATAGGCAGGGTTCTGCACTTTCTCAATATGGAACTGCTCCTTCAGGATAAAATCAGCTCTTAGCTTTACCTTCCCGCAAAACTTTGTTAGAGCGGATTGTAGTCCAAGAGTGTCGAGCAGCGGTGGATTAAGCATTTCACAATATTCCCGGAGCTCGTAAGAAATATCGAGCAGCTGTTCGCGAATATGCGATACTTTAGCTGCGTCAATTAATGCAGCAGGCATGTCCAGCTCCCTTGCCAGATAAAGCTGCTCCTGGAGGACTGTATCGTGCAATTCTTGGGCAAGGACTGCCTTCTCTTGTTCGACAAACTGCCAAACAAGACGGTTAACCCAAGGAATGTCACCGATTTCTCTAGAGGCCTCCTCCATCAGTTCTTCCATTCGCTTCAAGCTGCTGAAGAAAGCATCGCTATACATTGTCATCAGTTCCAGCCAAATCATCTCCTCGTTGCGGAGCTGGATGCTTTCCTTTTCCGCACCTATGACAAGGAGCAGCTGCTTCGTTGTATACCGATGCAATAGAAGTTCATAGCACCCGCCACGTTTTGTCACCTCAAAGGGACGCAGTGTAATCTGGTCGTGGGGGACTGTCCGCACTGTGACTGCCTGGAAATCCAGTTTCCGCTTGATCTCCTCAACAATAATGCGCACTAATTCCTCTTCACTGCGGGCAAAGCCCATTTTTTTTAATACTTCATATAAATGCTGTCCAGTTCCGCTATCAGTCATTGGCAAGAGCTTGCGTTGCCTAAAGTCCAGCTTTTCTTTTATAACAAGCAGGATGTAGATACAGATTACTGCTGCTAAAAATAGCAGCAAAAACTGGCGAGTGGTTAAGACATCATATAAAAAGACAGCTAGCCCTCCACAAAACACCAATGCAGAAACAGTAGAGATGCTTCCATAATAGCGCAGACGCGACAGATGATACTGCAGGCCAAACAAACGCTCTGTGAGCTGTGTAAAAATAAAGCTGAAAGGCAGAAGTAAAAAAAAGATGGCTGCAATTTCTGGTGCTACAAAGGGCTTCTCTATAATCAGCTCGGGCAGGACATATAAAAATACATACGGTAAAAACGGTACAATGCAGCTAAAGATCAGAATCCGGATCTGCACTTTTTTTGACTGGGCATAACCGTAAAGCAAAATCCGAAAAATTGTAAGAACCCCAATCGAGAAGAGTAATAACGTCATCCAATCTACCAGCGCCTCAAATCTTGGCCAGAATATTGTCATGAAGCTTGCTGAAAAGATGATGATTGGGAAGCTGTACATAAACAAAAGACTGGATGTATACGGCCATTTCACTGCAATCCGATCAAAGTAGTTCCGCAAGAAATGTACTAAAATGCTGATACATAGCATCATCGCTGTACTGAAGAGAAGATAGCTGAACGAATCGCCACTCGATGCACCCGCAGAGCTGATATAGGCAAGGCTGACAGTCAGCAAAAATAGTATAAGCATCGGCAGGAGCTGATTTCCCTTAAAACGTACGAGATAGAAGGCCGAACAGAGCGTCAGCAGGAAATAAACACTCGGCAGTACGAAATGCAAGTAGAAGAAATAGGAGGACTGGCCGGTTGCCCCTTGTCCTTGTATAAAAGTGTAGGCCGCTGTTAGTATGTAGAGTCCGAATACTAAATAGGTGAAAAGAGACAGGCTGAACCAATATTTTTTTAATAGTTCAAGAGTGCTCATATCTATTGCTCCCTTCACATTGTTTTCTTTCTATTATGAAGAAATTTTTCTGATAGGGAAAGAGAGCAGCTGGCATTTTCGGTTATACACAATCCATTTCTTCGTACCGCAAGAGGGCCGGTGGAAAGGCGTAATCGTGTTTGCGGGATAATCCATGTTAAGGTGTTGCTAACAATAAGAGGAGAGAAAAAGATGAAGCATCCTTTAACAGTATTTGGACTAGTATGTATCGTTATTTCGTTTGTTCCGCTATTTCTGATGGCTAGAGAAACATATATAAACAATTCAATAAATAAGCGCTACGATATTTCCCATACATATATGGAACATGGTTTTCCATCGTCGATTGACACTCAAAAAATCGAAGTGAACGATTTTACTATAGAAATTAAGGAGGAACCAACAGGCAAAAAGGCACCAAAAACATGGTGGGATACAGAAGAAGGTGGCGGTGACATCGTCAAACTTCAGCTCCTTGTAAACGGCAAGGAAGTGTCAGCTGCTGATGATATTGCGCTTTCCAGCAGCAATAGAAGCAGCCGTTACTGGTCCTGGCTCGATGTGCTGCTTGTGGAGAACAAAAAGAACGGCCAGGAACAGATCGCTATTGTCCAAAGACTGTCCGAAGATAATGCCATACAGGAAGATTACCGCTGGAAGATTATTTTTATTGCCGAAGACGGCAAACTCTCAGAGGAAGAAATTCAGTATCATACCCGTTCAGAAAATCTGCTTGCTGTTAGATTAATTGGTTTCTCCGGTACATCATTGATCGGTATGGGATATTATTCCGATTTGTTACATTATTATCCGACGCTGTTTTATCCACTTCTTTATCCATTTGGCACAATGGCAGCGGGCATTATTCTCTTATTACTTGGACTGTTTCTGCAACGGCAAAGAGGGAGGCACACTAGGCTCAATCCGAAGTAGAAAAGGAGAGGTAAAGATGGTAAAGTACACGATTATCGGAGGTTTTTTTGGCTTACTGCTGTCCTTTATTATGCCTTTTGTATTTGCTATATTTGCCTCCGCCCTAGCAGGAAGTCTTGCTTTTTCGCTGAGCGGGACGTGGCTCTATTACGCCGCAGCTATCCCATTTGTTCTAACATTTTCGATACTAGGGAGCTTCTTTTGGAAGAAGGGGCAGCTGGAGAATAAAAATATGTGGCTGCTGAGCGCTGCTGTTGGACTTTTTATCCCGCTCTACTGTGGAACAATGGGCGCGTTGTACGGAGAATATATTGTTCGCCAATCATTTCGATTCTACACGGCAAACGGCTATTTAGGTACAAATGTTAAGGAGATACTCATTAGAGGGACTATGTATGCCTTTATTTTGCTGCCAGTGACAGTACCATTGGCAAGATTGTTAGTAGAATTGTTCTGGGACATATTACAAAGAGTACCAGGCTGCTATAAAACGGGCTTGGAGGATAAGGGAGTGGAAGACGAGTGGAGAAGGTGACCGCCAAAATGGCCGGGGCAGGAACAGGCATGACGGTGCTGGTTATATGGACATTGGTTGTTTCAGAGATTGATTGGTATGAAGTCAGCGAAACATTGTCGAATCGTTATTTATGGCTGTTGTTTTTCGGTTATGGCCTGCTTGTGGCACTACTGGTAGAAGGAGTTGTCTGGAAATTCCGTATAAAAAGGCATAGTATTCGGCCGATCGGCTACATGGCTGCAGGTTTTCTATTATTCTATGTTTTTGGAATAAATGTGTTTGCTGTTATTGCGGGCATCATTTCAGCAGTTTTTGCGTTCCTCTTTTATATGGGTGAAATGGCTGCACGTCATTCGCGGTCTTATCGTATCGTATTTGCCTTTGTGCTGCCTGCTTTATTCCTGGTTATCGCCTGGATAGATTTTTCAGTGAAACAGAGGTGGGAGGAAAACAGAACGGAAGAAGGATATGAGGCAACGTTCGGGTATTTTCATGGGGAGCACCGCATCCCGGTAGAATTGAAAAAAGGGGAGTCTGTATACTTTACAATTAACTTCGAACCTGCCAATGACGGGGGCTACGGCCATTCATTTGAAGATGCTAACGGACAGCCTGCCGGTATGGAGGAGCTGGGCAGGGACAGTTTTGGATATAGGGCCGAGCAGAATGGTGTATACTACATTGTTCTTTGGGGAGACCGTTTTAATGGCAGTATAGCTATCGATTGGGAATTCAAAAAGAGCTAGAAGGAAGCTTTTAGTTGGCTTACCGTAAAAGGATTGAAATTTATGAAAAAACTATCCATCTTGTTTTTTATATGCTTCTTGAGCGCCTGTGGAGGGAGAGACACAACGGATGCTGCAAAAGAGCTCAATTACTATTCTTCAGCGGATGAAACAGCATGTGCATTTGTTTTCTATGGTGTGGAAGGAGCGCCTCCTTTAACGATCCAAGACCATGTAGTTGATTACCGTTTTGGCAGACAAAATATTTTCCCGACAAGTTCACCAAGTAATTTTGGATGGGCATCTGAAGAGTTCTCAGGGGCTCGCCATGTCAATTTTTACAATAGTGAAGGTGTTCAAATAACAAATGAAGAGGAAAGGCCTTTGCTGTTTAATGGCAGTATTGCTGTTGACGATATAGAGCGAGATTATGATGTATTGCATTTTAACGATAGAGAAGAATGCTTCACAAACGATCCTTTCAAGGATTTTAGTATATTCTCCGAGCTGGTAAGGGAAATATATAAGGAAAATAAAAGGGAATAATGATGTCATTCTCGTTTAAACAATGCAAATAAGGTGGAGAAAACTTAAAATGATGTCAGGCAGGCCATATCCAAAAATCATTGTACAATCGGCACCGTATTCTATGAGCTGTAGGGTTCATTCTAGACATTAAAAAGGGGAACGCTGGAAGAGGGCGTTTCCCGTTATACTTTTTCATTGAATACCCGATCAATAGCCGGCCTGTCATAATCCAAAATCCAATGATTATATTTTTGATAAATAAATTTAATTGTATCGGGGGAAGCTGCCAATAAATCGCATCCCCTGTCATCATAAACGTGAAAGATCGTTTTTTTAGTGATATTAACGAAGTAAACCCTATGGCAAATCCTCGGTCTCCGCCCCAGCTCCTTGTTGCAAATCGCTTTTAATAATGGAACATATTTAACATCCGAGGTTTTGCATTGTAAAGTAAATCTGTGCGTTTTAAATACACCCTCTTCGTCATCTTCGGGGAAAATATAAGGCAGGTCTTGGTATTCCAATTTAAACAATAATGATTTTTTTACATAGGGCGGGAAATTCTTTAACTGCTGTTTAAGGTTTTTCCCTTTCCTGAAATCATTGACATCTATCACGACAAAAATTTCATCTGTTGGGGAGTGTAAGGCTTCAAATAAAGTAATCGCCCTTTTATAACACCCTTGTGCATATAGGTTGTCTGGATAGTTTCCCTCAGCCCCAAGCTCAAAACGTATGCCAGTAGCCCAACTATAAAACAATGGTGGTTTAAGTTCTAAATTGCGGAAGTTCTTGTGCATAAATTCATTTAATTGCATCTCGTCACCTCATAGCTATTATTTGTCAGTTTAAATGATCCGGTATTTGAGCGTACATAAATTAGCATAAGTTTTTTGCTAATGAATAAATACCCTTCATTTCTTTATTGCATTTTTCATCATACGTCCAATCAATAGCTGCTTCTGCCAATACTTCCTATTTCGTCATATCATCAGGATTGACAATCGAAACAGCAGGCGGGAAAAATCATATTCCTCACCTATACATCCCGTTAATGCCGGGATAAGTAATAAGCCCATCATTCATTTGATGAATCGGTTTATCCCACACCACTCGTTCTCCTAAATACAGTTTTTAGCAATCTATTAGTGTAGTGTAACATAAACGCAGGCTTTCCCTAATATTGAGTAAATGGCCAGATACAATCATATTTTAGAAAAAACCTTTTTACTGAAACGAAAAAGGGAATAGTATAGAGAAGTGTCAGGTTTGGCAGCGGAAGCTGTAAAACTGCTGGTCAAACGATCATTAAGTGAAAAGGAGGAACAGATGATGGCGATTGTAGATGCGACAGATCAAACATTCGAACAGGAAATAATGGAAGGTACGGTGCTTGTTGATTTTTGGGCGACATGGTGCGGTCCATGCAAAATGCTCGCCCCTGTGCTGGAGGAGCTTGATGAGGAAATCGGGGACGATGTGAAGATTGTCAAAATAGAGGCTGAAGAAAATCCGGTGACTGCTCAGGAATACGGCGTTATGTCGGTACCAACCTTATTATTATTTGTTAATGGAGAAATGAAGGCGAGGTCGGGCGGCTACCAGCCAAAGGAACTGCTGCTGGAGTTTATTGAGAATAATAGGGAATAAAAACCGTCCCTGAAACGAGGCAGTTATATCGCCTGTTTCAGGGACGTTTTGATATACAAATATCTTTCTCGAAAAAAATTTTTTATTGGGCCTTTTCTAAGATGGCTTTTAGTCTGGCTGCTTCAGAAATTGTATAGATCGTTTGTGTATCATCGGCGTGCATGAGCGAAGCTGAATCATTTCCATTCCACCATAAAAAGTATTGCTTTCCCTCTAGTTCAAAACGTATGTCAGGATTAGTCATATTAACAATACCAGGCATTTGGCGTGCTGTTTCGATCAGCTTATTCGCTGCTCCTATATTTTCAGAGATGGTAACTGTTTGGAGAGCACTATCTTCTCCTGTATCAGCCCCCAGGTAGTCTGTTAACAGCTTTACTACATGCTCTCCGGTAAGTTCGCCATAGCCGTCTTCACCGCTAAGCATAATTTTCCCATTTCCAATCCAGATATTGTACTCTAACAGCCGCTCCGGTTCATTCGCATCGTAGCGGATGAACAGTGTCAGCTTTGCATCGGAATCATGTACCATTTCTTTTACGACTCCTTCATGCCATTCAATCTGTCCGAATATTTGCTGCAACGTTAAAATATCTTCAGGCGCAAAAATAGGTTCATGTTCGTTCACTGTGAAAAACTCCAAATAACGCAGGTCTTTCTTTTCATTAGGCTTGCCAAAAACGCGGGCGATTTGCTTCTTTACTAGCTCTTCGGCATTCTTTACCACCTTGCCGGCTAGTTCTTCTTCTATAACAACTGTTGACGGCTCATTTATAATAATGATTTTTTGTACATTATCGATGACTTCTTCACCTGAGAGCTCCTTATAAGCAGTCGTCAGCTTTGATTCCTTATAGGTACCGTCCTCTGAGTAATGGTCTTCAATCATTTGTAGTTCGGTAATCGTTCGATTCCCGTTCCTCGTTACTTTTGTTACTGCATTCAAATATACCTGACCCTCATCACTTGGAATCATTGCCGCCTCGACATGAATGTCTGCTTTCTTTTCGTCACTTGTCAACATAGGTTCTTCCTTTAAAAATAATGCCCCGGCACATAAAAGCAAGACAAGAAATCCTGCCAGGATGATCTGGTATTTCCAAGTATATTGTTTTTTCATTTTCTGTATAATTCGCTGTTCTAGCCCTTGAGGGTAAGGAGCCTGCTGTTCAATTTCTTCTTCCAGTTGCTTCTTCATCAATTGTCACCTCCCATTCACTTAAACCCTTGCTTAATAAATCCTTCGCCCGCTTCAGGCGAGTATGAACCGTGTTTTCCGAGCACTGCAAAACTTCTGCAATTTCCCGCCCCTTTAGCTCATTAAAATAATATAGAATGATGACCTCTCTATAAATGATGGGCAAGGCGATTACAGCATTCAGAATATCCTGTTTTCTTGCCTTATCGGTAACCTGCTTTTCTACCGACTGTTTGCTTCGAAACGTAAATTTCTCCAGCCATTCATGGGTCCTATTTTTTAGGCTCCGCTTATAATCATGGCACCGGTTATAGGTCAGTTTCGTGAGATACGTTTTTAGAGAAGCTTCCCGACGAAACTGGTCCTGCTTTTTATAAAACGATAGCAGTACATCTTGTGTAATATCTTCAGCAGCTTGCCGGTTCTTCGTATAGAGATAAGCCGTCTGATAAATATGCTTACTGTATATATGTACAATTTCTTCAAAATCCACATTCACCGCCTCCTCTCATTAACAATAGACGTAGCAGATAGGAAATTTCTTTCATAAAAATTAATAGTATAGGACAATTTCTTTTTTGAGTAGAGAAAGGAAAGTTGGAACAAGTAAATTAGAAAAATCGGAGTAGGGGAAAGCTTTCAGGAGGATAATGGTAAAACTATACTAAAGGGATAAATTATTGAAACCCTTTATCTGCCAGAACGTATACGAGGTATTACATTTAGTTGGAGGTATATATGAGTAATCCTCAAAAGGTGGCCATTATTGGAGGGACGGGGAAAGTCGGGCGTCGTATAGCAGCTCAGGCTTTACAAGAAGGATATCAAGTACGAATGCTGGTAAGAGACCCGGAAAAATTGCGGCAGCTGGATAAAAGGATTGAAGTCGTTGAGGGGAGTATACAGGATCTAGAGGCTATCCGTATCTTACTTAAGGACTGCAGGACTGTAATTAACACTTTTGGTCAGCCCTACAAAGACAAGCCAATATATAGTGAGTCGACGAACAATATACTGGACATCATGAAGGAACTTAAAATCAGCCGCTATATCGGAGTTACGGGCGGTTCGCTAACAATTGAGGGCGATAAAAAGAGCGTTTGGAATCGAATTGGAGCAAAGCTGTTTGAGATTTTCCTCTCCAGCATGATGGAAGATAAAAAACGAGAATGGGAGATTTTAAACAATACTACACATATTGACTGGACTCTCATCAGACTCCCTTTCATCGTCGATGGGACAAAAAGGGCTCATATAAAGGAAAATCTCGTAGATATGCCTGGCACGAAGATTACTAATCAGGATATAGCAGCTTTTATCATTAGCCAGATCAATGATCTTCAGTACGTAAGGAAAGCGCCGTTCATTTCCCATTGATGCTGGAAGGCTGCGCGTAAAGGAGTACATGAAATAGAATATCGAGCACAACGAGATGAATGTATGCCAGTCGTTATGAGTATCCGGTGGATCGGAGTGGTCCAGTCAATTCAGAAAATCATATTTTTCTGTCCAGACAGTACAATATTCGTCGAGGGGGTCCCGTATGGCATGGCCTGGTCAATGAATTGCTCGAGTGTTTCGACGGATTGTGTGGCGATTTTGACAATATAGCTGATTTCACCTGCTACCCGGTAGCACTCCAATACGTCTGGATGGCTATAGCAGAACGCCGAGAGCTTTTTGCAGTCGCTGGATTTAAACAGAACGAGGGCAATGATTGAGCGGTCGAGCTTTTTAAAATCAATCGACGCATAATAGCCGGTGATGATTTCCTGTTCTTCGAGTTTCTTGATTCGTTCTGCCACAGCAGGAGGGGATAGGTGGACATGTGACGCGATTTCTTTTGTGGTACATTTTGCATTGCGCTCCAGCTGCTTCAAAATTTCGTAATCAATTGTATCCATAGTGTCTCCTTTATTAAATTAAGTCTTTCTATGAATTATCCATAAAAATAAAAGTAAATTCAATAGAATCCGATTTTTAACTTATTCAAGAATGTAAGAAAAATCCTTACACTAGTGAAAAGTAAGGAGGAGATTACATGAAAAAAGTTTTATTATTACTGGCAAATGGATTTGAAACATATGAGGCGAGCGTTTTTACAGACGTGCTCGGATGGAATCAGCTGGAGGGGGACGGCATGACGGAGGTCGTCACTGCCGGAATCCGCCCACAGCTGCAGGCAACATGGAATTTCAATGTAGCCCCTGAAAAACTTGTACAGGATATCAATCTGGAAGAATTCGATGCCCTGGCGGTACCCGGTGGATTTGAGGAAGCAGGGTTTTATGAAGAAGCATTTAGTGAGACATTCTCAAAGATTATCCGACACTTTGATCAGCATAAAAAACCGATCGCTTCGATCTGCGTCGCTTCGTTAGCCTTAGCACATAGCGGGGTTTTGTACGGACGTAAAGCGACGACCTATAGTCATCCGACAAGCATCCGCATGACACAGCTTGCAGAGTATGGGGTGCACGCAGAGGCTGAGAGGATTGTAGTGGACGAACATATTATCACATCTTCAAATCCTGGTACGGCAATGGACGTGGCGTTTTTGCTGCTGGAGATGCTGACATCAAAAGACAATACCGAAAAGGTGCGGGATTTAATGGGGTTTAATATGTCCCCGCAGAATCCCGTAAAATAGGGGGAAAGTGATGGAAACGATTGAACAGCTAAAGCAGGCAATCAATAAACTGGAGGAACGTGAAGCAAAAAGTCTGCTGTTTCTATTATTGCTGCAGAACGAGCAAGGAAATATAGAGCAAATTTCGAAAATGATGAACGATACAAAAACATTTTTGCTCAAGGAGAACTATACTGAGCAAGTCAGCGATCCGCAGACGGTACATATTGTTTTTGGCGAGTCGGCGGGAGGCAGCTTAAAGCAGGCATTTCGCGATACTCCATATGAAAAGACAGAGGCCATCATTGTGCTGCCAGGCTGCTTATCAGTTGGCCCAGTCAAGGCATTACATACAAAAGAAGGGCTGGACAATCGTTTCAAGTGGCTGAAACATCATTTCCGCGATGAATTTGATGATTTAGGTATTTATAAGCGAAATATGGAAAAAGCACTGCAGCAACTTGAGGATATCCAGCCATATCAGCGGATCGTCATCTGGACATGTGAAAATGCTGCCGAACAGACGGGGCTGCGTTTTGTACTTTATTTATTGAAGGAAAAAGCGAATGAGATAAAAGAATTCAATACTTTCAAAGCTTATCATGAATTATTTGACGATCCAGCCCGGGAAGAAGATTTTTATCCGAGATCTTCTGGTGAACTGAACGCAGAACAGCTTCTTTTATTCTATAAACAATTGTCAACCAACCTGATGAAACCAAAACTGCGGGAATCTCTTTGTATGGAAGGGGAAACTCTACTGCAGTCAAACGGGCTTCTTCGTGTATGGAAAGATGAACAGGTCCATACCACTAGTGAAGACAATGAAGATACATTCATCATTGACTGTGCGAGAAGGCTGCATAAAAAACAGAAAACGCATGAATTCATGAAAGCGCCGCGGCTTATTGGTGAAGTGATTGGGCATATGGAGCAATATACGGGAGACGAATGGATTGAATACCGGCTCCGCCATTTAATTGAGCAGGGAATCTTTGAATACCGCGGGGAGCTGCACGCCATGAGGTATTACGAGGTGAAGCTGAAAGAATCATGGCTTTAGACAGATCTGAATAAGGATATGCGAGTAAAAAATCCATTAATTATGAACACTCTTAAATGGAACTTTTTGTTATTTGAACCGTCAGATGTTGTAATTGAAAAAATAGTGCAGAATGCAAATAAAACGGCAGGTGAAAAGATGACTAAAAAGCTGATATTTCCATTATTTTATATAGCCGAGTGGGTTTTCTTCTTGTATGTTCTTCTCTTTATCCTGATTTTTAACTTGTTCAATTATGTTAACCTTCTTCTGGTAGATATGCCATGGGAGGAACGAGTCCCTCTTACTTCATCTACTACTAAGTCCTTACTTATAATACTGGTAATAGGGTTGGTCTGCTTCATCTATATAAGGTATCTGGCAGGCCATCGGGTGTATCGGAAAGTTAAGGCAGCCATTTGGGGTATTGTATTTAGCATAAACTCCTTAAGCTGTATTTCTCTGTTTATTATTAGTATGAATTTTGGGTTCGATCTGTATGAAGGGGAGCGCATGATATTGCTGGTTGCTGCTTGCATCAGTATTGTTCTTACCGTACAAGTTATCATGAAATATGAAAGCGAAAGGGGAGTTATAAGCTAACATCGGCAATACAAAAAATTTTCTTTAATGGGAATCAAGGGGGATAAAAAATGAAGCAAGCGCTGCTGATTATTGATGCACAACAAGAATTAATAGATGGTAACGAAGAGCAAAAGCCTGTCTATGAAAAAAAGAAGCTGATCCAAACGATTAACAACGTAGTAGAGGAGGCAGGGAAGCGGGACATACCGGTCCTTTTCGTACGGGACGAGGACGTTGCAGGCGGTGAAGGAGAAGGATTCCAGGTTCACCGGGAAATAAATATTCCTCCCAATGCTCCCATGTTCAACAAACAGGCGACCAATGCCTTTTACGGGACAGATTTGCTTCGTTATTTGCAGGATATTGAAGTGAGCCATCTTGTCATCATGGGCTGCCAGACAGAGTATTGTATCGATACGGCTGTCAGAACGGCAACAGTTAATGGGTTTGATGTGACCCTCGTGGAGAACGGACATTCAACGACTGACTCTGCGGAACTATCCGCTGCGCAGATCATTGCACATCATAATAGAATCCTGCATGGCCATTACAACGTGGACAACTTTTCTGTCGTAAGAAATTCTGAAGAGCCATTATTTGAGCCTATTCACGATGATTACCGGTAGTTTTTCAATATCAGCAAAAGGCAGCGTCCTATTACAGGGGTGCCGCCTTTTTTATTTGCCATTAAGATTTGAAGGAAACGGCTTTGTAATTGCGCAGCCTAATAAAGTGGTAACTATGGAGGAAGAAGCAAATTCAAAATTAATCCATCATATTAATGAAAGATAGAGCAATTCTTTTTGAAATACAGCATGTCTATGGAATAATGGAACGAAATGCAGGGAAAGGGGTTATACCATTGAAAGTATTAGTAGTCGGAGCTAATGGACAGATTGGCAAGCACCTGGTGAAACTGTTAAAGGAAAGTGATGAATACAGTGTGACAGCATTCGTTCGAACAGAACAGCAGGCAAGGGAGTTTGAAGACTTCGGTGTGGAAGCAGTCATGGGAAATCTTGAAGGAACGGTTGGAGAGCTTGAGGAAGCGCTAAAGGGCAGTGATGCAGTTGTCTTTACAGCAGGTTCAGGCGGGAAAACAGGATATGATAAAACATTGCTCATTGATCTTGATGGGGCTGTGAAGGTAATGGAAGCAGCTGAAAATGCAGGAATACAACGATTCATCATGGTCAGTGCGTTACAGGCACATAACCGTCAAAACTGGAATGAACAAATTAAGCCTTACTATGTTGCTAAACATTATGCTGACCGAGTCCTAGTTCAAAGTAAATTAACCTACACAATCATTCGCCCTGGAGGACTTCTAAATGAGCCCGGTACTGGCAGAGTCACGATAGCGGAAAACCTTGAAAGAGGCATTATTCCAAGAGAAGATGTGGCAAAAACAATTCTCGCGGCTATAAATGAAGAAAACACCTTTAATAAATCATTTGATCTCGTGTCAGGTGAGACATCAATTAGAGAAGCAGTAAAAAATATATAATCGTTTATTTTTACAGCCCTTTCGCATTTTGAAAGGGTTGTATGTGATGTAAAGGAGTTTTGGACTAACATGAGATGTGGAGCAAAATGCTTTTTTGTTGAATTCGAAATAGATGGTGAAATTCAATCGCAGTCAATTACAGCAAGAACACCGGTAGAAGCGAGAAAAACGATCCGCCTCACATATGGACAGGGACCTCGAATTTTAACGGTTAAAGAAGAGAAGAAAAGAAACTTAGGGACGTAAAGGTACTGCCTCTTTGTAACTCTTTATTTCTTAAATGTATGAAGGTATAAGAACGGGAAAGTCTATACTTTAAGAAATAAAGAACGGAGGAAGTTAAAATGCAGTACACAAAAGCATTTTTCGTTAAGCTTGTTCTGACAATCGTTATGTTATGGATTGTATTAGGGTTATTCTTTGACGTTTCATTTGGAAATATACTGCTTATAGGAACGATCCTTACGATTGTTGCCTTTGTTGGAGATGTATTCATTCTGCCTAGGGTTGGGAACTTAATGGCGGCAGCAGGCGACTTGCTTCTTGCCTTTTTTGTTGTCTGGGCATTAGGGGCCATACTATTTGACCAAAACACAGCGGTATTTTCCGCCGCCTTTTTATCAGCTCTTTTTATTGGCGTAGGGGAAATGTTTTATCATCGATACTTTAGAAATCATGTGATGAAAACAGTCCGGGAGCCAGAGAAGAATAGGGGTTATAATTATAAGCCAAGAGTTGCACAAACTGAGTTTTCACAGGACTTTGATCAAGGCCAGGAAAAGAACGAGAACAACGATACTACCAATAATGAAACAGAAGGTCCTACGAAATAAAAAAGGGACTGCCTAATTTTCTCTTTATTAAAAACAAGTCAAGAGGTAAGCCGGACCTAATGAAATAGTGAATTCTAATGCTACACACTATATGCAAAGAAATTAAGAGGATAGATAGAGCTCAAAAAACAAGCTCTACCTATCCTCTTTTTGCAATTTTAATGTAAATATTTAAATTGTTGCTTTTAATAATGAATGATCTTGGCAATTCAAACGCTGTTGTTTTTTGTATTGGCCATTTATCGGATGGTCAATAAAAATTACTTCAACTTAGCTAAATTCTCATCAAAAAACGCCTGATGTTTATCAAGCCCGCGCCTTTTGCACCAGCCTAATGAAGTAAAGACATCTTTATGTTACATAAAGGGTGATAACGCCTTTATTTTTCAATCTAGCTAACTCGTCTTTAGGTAAAGCAGCTATTCTGGAAAACAAAGAAGATTTCAAAAAATATACAAAAACAGCTTGCAAATAGTAATCATAACTGTTTATAATAACGAGGTATTTAACTGCAAATAGTAATCATTACGTTTATTTGGGTTAAGGAGGGATAAATAGAGGAAAAAAATACGCTAATTTTGCAACAAATAAAAAGAATGATATGAAAATAAGTGAAACAATTCAAAATGGATTACGGTGAGTTTTCCACTATGATCGGACAGTTACACAATCTTCTGCGAAAATCGGAAGTCTATAAACAATCAATTTGTTTGCGCACGATCCATAAAACCTAACAGTCAGGGATGTGCCCGGAGTAAAACGTCATATCCATGGAGCAAAATTTGTATGTCACAAACGCCCGTTCATCGAAGGGGCAAGTATTAAAAATTTTAAATCGTAATCATTTCGCTTTAAAAAGGAACATAAAATAAGGCAGGCGTAAAAGGGTTTATATTTATTGAAGCTGTAAGCAGTCATAAAAGACATATTTTTTAACAGCTGTGAAAGGCAAGCGTTTAGAATTTTAAAGCTTTCAAGATATTCACCCTCAACATTATTAATTAAAGGAGATTTTTTATGCTGAAAAAGGAGTATTTATTTTTGGTAATAATGTGCGTTTCACTTTTGTTGGGGGCGTGCAGCGAGGTAACGTCATCAAAGAGTAAAGAAGGCAGTGGTACAGATAAAAATACATTAACGATGTCTTGGCCGCTGGACATTGGGGAGGCAAATCCACATTTATATTCACCGAATGAAATGTTTGCACAGGCAATGCTGTATGACCCATTAGTTGTTTACGGGACTGATGGAACAATTTCTTCAGGGTTAGCTGAGAAGTGGGACGTTTCTGAAGATGGAAAGGAATATACGTTTTATTTACGGGAAGGTGTTTTATATTCTGACGGTTCGAAGTTAACAGCAGAAAATGTAAAGCGCAACCTTGAAACAGTTATCGGCAATAGTTTAGCCCATAGCTGGTTAGAAGTGGTAACGATTATTGATAAAGTAGAAGCACTGGATGAGTTAACAGTGAAAGTTTCATTAAAGGAACCATACTATCCATTTCTACAGGAGCTGGCATTGATTCGACCGCTCCGTATGCTAGGCAATGCGGGTTTTCCGGAAAGCGGTAATACAGCTGATGGTATTAAGGAGCCTATTGGTACAGGCCCCTGGATATTAAAAGAAGCAGATGAAAATCATGCAGTCTTCATACGAAATGAAAATTATTGGGGCGAAAAACCTTCGATTGAAAAGGTAGAAGTAAAATATATTGCTGATTCACAGATGCGCATGATGGCTTTAGAAAAGGGAGAGATTGACTTGATTTTCGGAAGCGCACAGCTTATGCCAAGTGAATTTACTACATTGCAGCAAAACGATAAGTATGTAACGAAAATTTCAGATCCATTATCAACGCGTATTTTATCCCTTAATACCACATATGGGGTGACGAAGCATAAAGAGGTTCGGCTCGCGCTTCAGCATGCTCTTGACCGGCAAACAATTATTGAACATGTTTTGAGCGGATTAGAGCAGGAGGCACATTCTTTATTTGCACCGGGCTTCCCCTACAGTGATATTGAAATTGAAAAATACAATTATGATTTAAAAAAAGCACAGCAAATTTTAGATGAAGCCGGCTGGGCGATGGATGAGAAAACAGGTATTCGCTCTAAAGATGGCGAAATACTGGAACTGCTTATCGCCTACAATTCAAGTGACCAAGTGCATAAGGCAATCTACGAATATTTACAGGGCGCCTGGAAAGAAATTGGCGTTGAAGTGGAGCTAGTAGCTGAAGAGAACCAGGTATATTATGCGCGGACAAAATCAGGTGAATACAACATTGTGATGAATGATACGTGGGGAGCGCCGTATGATCCTCATATGTATTTACGGACAATGTTAGGAGAGCAGCAAATCGGTAACTATTCATTATCGGGAACAGATGCGAGTGGAAAGCTTACAGATGAAATTACACGTGTTATTCGATCTACAAATGAAGCTGAGCGCAGCAGCTTATATGAGAGCATTATTCAAACGATCCAGCAAGAGGCAATCTTCATGCCAATTTCGTATCGCCAAAATTACCTTGTAGCGAATGATGTGTTTAAAACGATGACATTCTCGCCGCAGCAATTTGAAGTACCAACTAATTTATATGAGATGAAGTGATGATAATGGCGAACTATTTAATGAAACGCTTTTTGAGTATGGCACTAGCGATGATTGGTTTAACGTTAATTGCATTTTTTCTCATGCGCATCATGCCAGGTGATCCGATAGAGGCCTATTATCAGGCAAATCATATCCCGGTAACAGAAGAAATGCTAGAGCAGGCAAGACAGGAGCAAGGGCTGGACAAGCCCTTGTTTACACAATATATCACATGGCTTGGCGGAATAATGACATTTGATTTTGGCACGTCCTTTATGAACGGAAAATCAGTAAGTGAGGAATTATTGGCTTATTTTACCGTTACGATTCAATTGGCGCTCGTTGCTTTTTTGTTCATGTTAATTATTTGTATTCCAATTGGTATCTTAAGTGCAATAAAACGAAATTCTGTCTTTGACCATGTAACAAGGCTGACGATTTTTTCTGTTGCCTCGATGCCAAGCTTTTGGCTGGGGTTTGTGCTTATTTATGTTATCGCATTCAAGCTTGACCTATTACCGCTTATGGGGTGGGGAACGCCGCAAACAATTATTTTACCGGCATTAACGCTAGCTTTGGGAAATATACCATTTTACATTCGTATGATCCGTACAAGTATGATTGAGCAAATGAAACAGCCTTTTGTAACATTTGCCCGGGCAAGGGGGATAAGCGAGTCGGTTATTATCCGTAAACATATTTTTAAAGCCACATTAACACCGTTTGTTACGTCTCTTGCGATGACATTCGGCATATTAATAGGCGGCGCTGCTATTGTAGAAATGATATTTTCCATTCCCGGTATGGGGCGCTATATTGTGGGAGCGATAACAGCACGTGATTATTACGTGATGCAAGGCTTTATTATGATGATTGGATTTTTCTTTATAATTGTAAACTTTTTAGCGGATTTATTATGCGCATTAATCGATCCGAGAATTCGATTGAAGGAGAATTTGTCGTGAGAAAAAAATGGGCATTTTATTGTAGTACCTTTCTTGTTTGTCTCTTGTTTTTTATGGCGGTATTCGGTCCTTGGCTCATGCCGAATGATCCGCATGTACCAAATATGGCGGCGAAACTGCAAGGATTTTCAGCACAGTATCCTCTTGGTACAGATCATTTAGGGCGCTGTGTGTTATCGAGATTAGTCGAGGGGGCAAGGGTGTCTTTATTCGTTGCGTTTATCGTGCTGGCGGCGACACTTTCTATTAGTATGATAGTCGGATTAACAGCAGGCTATGCCGGCGGCTGGATCGATCTTATGTTGATGCGTATTTGCGATATATTGCTTGCGATTCCGAATTTTATTTTTGCACTAGTGATTGTTGGTGCACTTGGCGCAGGCATGAAAAATTTAGTCATTGCCATCGTCGTGGTCGTCTGGGTTGGTTTTGCCCGCGTTATACGGAATATGGTTGTAAGTTTAAAAGAAACGAATTATGTAGTGTATGCGAAAATATGCGGTGTTCCGACTTGGAAAATCATTCTACGTCATATTGTGCCGTTTGTATTTCCGCAAATGCTTCTTTTAAAGCTAATTGGTTTAGGTTCCACGATACTAATGATTTCTGAGCTGTCTTTTTTAGGGCTGGGGATAACACCGCCGACAGCTGAGTGGGGCATGATGATAAGTGAAAGTAAAACGTACTTAATGACAAAACCGGAGCTGATGATTATTCCAGGTGTCATGATTTCATTAACAGTATTGATTTTTAATGCCTTCGGTGACTCGCTGCGGGACGTACTGGACCCAAAATCAACATGAATAGAGGTGAAGAACTATGTTAGAGGTTCAAAATCTGTCAGTGCTTATTCAAGGTAAACAAGTGCTTCGTCAAGTGAGTCTGACTGTTCCAAAGGGCAAGGTTGTTGGCATTATTGGGGAAAGCGGCAGCGGAAAATCCGTATTATGCTCAACCATTCTCCAGCTTTTTCGTAAAGATCGAACGGCAGCAGGCACTATTAAGTTTAATGGGGAGTGCTTGCTTTCACTCGAAGAGAAAAAAATGCGTTCCCTTCGCGGGAAAGAAATTGCACTCATTATGCAAAATCCAATGTCGATGTTTAACCCGCTGGTAACGATAGGCGGGCATTTCATCGAAACGCTTCAGGCACATACAAGCATGACAAAAAAGCAGGCCATAAAAATAGCGAAGGAACAACTGGCACTATTCCAGCTTAATGATGTGGATGTATTAAAGAAATATCCCCATGAATTAAGCGGGGGGATGCTTCAGCGTATTATGATTGCCATTTCAGCAAGCCTTGAGCCAAAGCTATTACTAGCTGATGAGCCAACAACAGCGCTTGATACGATGACACAGCTTGAGATCGTAAAGGAATTAAAAAAGCTGCAGGCAAGAACGAAAATGTCGATATTGATTGTCTCACACGATTTAGGTGTTATTGCAAACTTAGCTGAGGAAATCATTGTAATGAGAAGAGGTGTGGTAGTAGAGTACGGACCGGCCTCGCACATATTATTACACCCCATTCATCCATATACCAAAACTCTCGTAGCAGCACGCGATGAACATAGTACGCTGGATGAGCTCAACGATAAGTATGAAGATACGGTGTCAGGCGAATTGGTTTTATATGATGAGAGCCACTGGGTGAGAATGGAGGGTTCGAGCAGATGATAATTGTTCAGCAGGTGTCGAAAAGCTATCACCAATCACGGTTTTTCAAGAAGCGTCAATCGGTTGTAAGGGCTGTAGATAATGTGTCGCTTAAAATAAAAGAAGGAAGTACGTTTACATTGCTGGGTCAAAGCGGATCCGGAAAAAGTACACTTGGCAAAATTCTTCTTGGGATTGAAAAGCCTGATAATGGTGAAGTTTTATTTGATGGAATGAATGTGCATAACGCAACCGGGAAGAAACGAAAAAAGCTCCAGCAATCGATGCAGGTAGTATTTCAGGATTGCCACAGTGCGGTGAATCCCAAGATGAAAATCAAGGATATTATCGCGGAGCCTATGCTAGTTAACGGAAAGCTGGTTCCTAGGAAAATCGAAGAAAGAGTCGGTGAACTATTGGAAATGGTAGGGTTATCCAAGGACGATATGGTGAAATATCCGCATCAATTCAGTGGGGGGCAATTACAGCGCATTACAATTGCGCGTGCCATTTCAACAAGACCTCGATTGATTGTTTTGGATGAATCTGTAAATAGTCTTGATGTGTTAGTACAAATAAGTATTCTAAAGCTGCTTAGGCGATTACAGCAAGAGCTGAAGCTTACATACTTTTTCATCACCCATGACCTGCATGCAGCACGTCTCTTTTCGGATGAAATTGCCATTATGCAAAAAGGAAGAATTGTAGAGCATCTGCTTGTCGGCGAATTGGAGCACGCAAAGCATGAGGCAACGAAAGCATTATTAAATTCACGACTTACAATTGATTGTATCCATAACTATTTAGAGCATAACGAGGAGCAGGTAGTATGAAGAAAAGGCCGTTATCTTTCAGTATGCTGCAAATCTATGGCTTGGCGATTTTCTATTTCACCGCTAATTCTGTTTTAACCGTTATCTTTCCACTGCAGGCAGCCGACCACGGGATGCCGGAAGCAGAAATCGGCCTGATGATGGGGATGTATATGTTTGTTTGTATGGTGCTGCGCCCGTGGGCTGGCCAACTGGTAGCCAAATATAGTGCGCTTACCATTATGAAATATTTATTGCTGGGGCACGCAGCGGCACTCCTTTTATATGTATGGCTAGGGGTGGACAGCCTTTATGCTGTACGTATTTTGCAAGGGATCGTGACGGCGTTTTTTTCCATGGCCATGCAGATTGGCATTACGGAAACTTTGCGCAATGAAGACCGGGGGCAAGGCATGGCAATGTATTCATTATCAACTGTCATGCCGGGATTGTATGGCCCTGCATTAGGAATGCTTTTATGGGTTCAAGAGGATAAATTGCGGCTGCTTGTTTTTATTACCATCTTGGCATTCGCACCATTTTTATTATTCGTCAAATCATCCTTGCCGAAAACAAAAATAGAGAATGCATCATTCACCCTGAAGGATATGGCGGAAGGGTTGAAAATAGCACGCGGGCATAAAGAGTTAATCGTTGCTGCCGGTGTGATGCTCATTGGTGCGAGCATATTTGGAGCCATCTCTACATTTTTACCGCTCTATTTTGTTACGACAAATACAGGGAGTGTAGGGTTTTATTTATTTTTGCAGGCTTTCGTCGTTGTAGGGAGCCGATTTATTTTCAGAAAATATATTCCCTCCGAAGGGAAGTGGCATCCAGGCTTTATCTCCCTCGTATTAAGTAGTTCAATTATCGGCACAACAATGCTGGCACTGCTCCCGTTTATCGGGCCGTTTGTCTATATTAGCGCTATATTTAACGGTATTGCGACAGCGATGCTGTATCCTACTTTAACAACCTATATCTCATTTGCGATTCCTGAATCGCATAAACATGTATTGCTGGGGTTATTCCTAGCATCTTATGATTTAGGTTTTTCTTTAGGCGGCATGCTGATGGGGTTTGTTGTACAGTTCGGTTCGTATCCAATTATGTTTGCGGTATGCTCTGCCATCGGTTTAGCAGCGGTTGGCTATAATTACACTGCTGGCTCAGTAAAACAGCAGATGATGATGAATGAAAAATAAAAGGAAAGCAGTCGTTTTGACGCAAAGAATATGCTGCTGTTTTCGAAGAGATAGTTTAGCGGGGGGCCATCTTATTCATACAAAATGAATCTAGCATAATAATACTAGGCTGCAGGAGAGTACTCGTTGTGATGAATGCAGGAGAAAGTAAAAGAAAATCTGTCTACGGTTGTTGACCTGGACAGGTTTTTTCTAATTCTCACTAAAGGAAGAAAGCTAATCTTCGTGTTCAGTGAAATAGGAAACAGAAAACATTTGCAAATCTTTATCATGAGAAAGCTTTTTGGGGCATATTTTAAATCGTAATCGCTCTTATTTATAAAATGACAGAGAGGCAGCGGCCATTCATAAACTAAAATTGCTGAAGGACGCCTTTTGTAAAGCAAAGAGTGATAGATGCTGCAGTCTTCTTCGTGGACAAGCATCGTTAAAATTTAGGAAAGTGAGGATTTCCCATGCAGTATACACATATGGCAGCCCCTAAAAAAACGTTCATGCTTCTTCTCTTTATTATCTGCTGTATATTTCTAGGCCCTCTTTTCATGTCGGATCAATTCAGCATGGAAGCTTTTCAACAGCTGAACACCATCTTCCTTAGCATCATCATTGAAGCGATTCCGTTTGTATTAATTGGCGTTCTGATCGCTGGTTTTATTCAGATCTTTGTAACGGAAGAGCATATCCGTAAATGGATACCAAAAAGTAAAATGAAAGCTGTATGGGTGAGCTGTATAGCCGGTTCTTTATTTCCAGCCTGTGAATGTGGTATTGTACCGATTGTTCGGAGATTGGTAGGGAAGGGCGTCCCGTTATATGCAGGGGTTGGCTTCTTATTAACTGGCCCGCTGATTAACCCAATCGTTATTCTCTCCACTTATATGGCATTCGGAAATGATATGAAAATGGCGCTGCTGCGCATGGGTGTTGGCTTTTTAGCAGCCCTGACGATCGCTTTACTCGTTAGCTGGCTGTTTCAAACAAATCAGTTAAAGCACAAAGAGCATTTTCATACTCATGATACGGCAGCCAAGCAACCATTGTTTCAACGGCTGAAAAACATGCTTCATCATTCCATCGACGAATTTTTTGATATGAGTAAGTATTTGATTCTTGGGGCCTTTGTCGCGGCGGCCCTACAAACATTCGTTTCCGCACAATCTCTTTTATTATTTGGAGACAGTATCTTTCATTCAACGATCATCATGATGGCACTCGCCTACTTTTTATCCTTATGCTCGGAGGCGGATGCATTCATCGGCGCGTCATTTAGAAACTTATTCCCTTCGACATCGATCTTGGCATTTTTAATTTATGGTCCAATGATTGATTTAAAAAACACGATTATGTTATTAAACGTGTTCAAGGCAAAATTTGTTTTCCTCTTATTGTTTTTAATCACCGTTATCGTTTTTATCTTTGTACATCTAACAACCTTTATATAGGGAGGACAGATTATGTATGTTGATTTTCAACATATTATCAAGACCATTATTTTAGGTATATTTGCCTCGTTTTTCATTATGCTTCATAGCAGCGGGGACATTTTGAAATATGTTAACCCAAAATATGAATACATCAGTAAAATCGCTATGGTTATTTTTGTCTGTCTTTTTCTGATTCAAATCTTTCGGATTCTGCAAAAGAAAAAGCGGGCCGGACATGTTTGCACGTCAGGGTGTGAGCATGACCATCACGGCAATGGGGTGTTAAGCTTACGAAAAGTTTTCGGCTATAGTATTATTGCATTTCCGATGGTTACAGGGTTCACCTTTGAACCTGCTACACTGAATGCAAAGATTGCCGGAAATAAAGGGTTGTTTGCGCAAATAAGCAAAGGAAATGAGGATCCAAGCGAGAAGCCATCTTTAACGGAGAATGCTGAATCACTTACTGAAAAAGAGAATATAGATATTTACTCGGAAGAATATAATCCTATACCAAACAACAATTATATGTCGGAAGAAGAATTGGATGACAAAAAGAAGTTGCTTCAGGCATCAGAAACCATTGAAATGAGAGAAGATATTTTCGGTTCTTATTACGGATCCATTAATAAAGCGCCTCAAGACTATATTGGCAGGAAAATTAAAATGAGCGGCTTTGTCTTTAAGGAGGAAGGCTTTACGAGTGACCAGCTTGTATTATCTCGCTTTATGATTACCCACTGTCTGGCAGATGCAAGTGTCCTTGGATTTCTAACGCAGTTTGAGGAAGCAAGTATGTTTGAGGAAGATACTTGGCTCGAAATGGAGGGCGTTCTGGATGTTACGACCTATGATGGGTATGAGATGCCCATTATCAAAGCGACCAGCTGGAAAGTAATAGATGAACCAGCTGAGCCTTACGTATTCCCTGTCATAACATTGCTGCAATAGTAGTGGAAGATGAGAAGTAAAACCACGCTATACATGATCAAAAAAGTAAAGCCCTCTAATATCACAGAAAAATACAAAGTACAAAAGAATATTTAGAATAAACAAATACCCGTTACATAGACAGTAAAAATGTTAACCGCAGAAGACCTCTAATTGAAATAATAGACTAGAGCAGATGAACGAGGTGTTTTTCAAAAATCAAATACAGGTTAGTTAAAATTAGCGTGAAATTTTAAGTATTCAAACGCAACTGAATAAATGCACTGGCAAATTAGACTACAGAACAAAATTTAGATAAGGATTTTTCTTCGCTTTTTTAGTTTAGGAGTATGGAAGCAGGGGATTTATAAAATTCAGAACGCCGGAAATAAAACATAATTGAAAAGTAACTTTTCATTTAGTTAAGTTATAAAAATGGTAATTAGAGCATTATCAGAACCGTTGTAATAAAAGACATGATAGACCGCAAAGAGGAAAAGGCTGGGTTGGACTAGGTGTGTTTCCAGCAGGTTCTGAAAAAGAAATAGAAATTCAATCACTCGGTTGGGGAGTAGGTTTTCAATGTATGATGGCGGCGTTTCCTTATTTAGAAAAAAAGGCAGTCATCATGACAAATAGTGAATTAGGTGTTCATCAGATGGAAGGGATTATAGGAGAAATATATAGAACGCTTATATCCTAAGAAGCGTTATTGAAGTAACAGTTGCTTTACCTTAAATAATCATCTTCAACAATCGGGCGCTTTCCTAGAAAAAGGGGAAGGCCCAGGGGATCATCCTTTACCGAAGAATCTAATGGTTTCAGTTTCTGATACCTCACATTTTTACATAGAGCAATTACTACACAAATTTTGTCTGTTTGATTAGAAAGCGAAAGTCAATGGAATAAAGGGCTATACTGACACTGGAGATTTCTCCAGTGCCAGTGATTATCACTTTAAATAAAAGGAAGATCCATCAATCATTTCTACATCTTCTCTATGTTTTATTTGCTCAATCAAACGAAATAACGCTTCATCTTTCTTTTTTGCCTCAATCATACAATGTATTTCCGGTACTGTTCCTTTGATTTCTTTTAAATATCTGAAAAACATGTCTACGTCCACATAATCAGAATGATGACGGAATTCTCTCTCGCTTTTAGGACTTGAAATATGCATTTTTATTGGCAACGGTGAATCCTTCCAAGTCGCTACAATTCGGTCCCACTTATCCTCCCATTTTCCATTATAATGATGAGCGAGATGGTGATGATAATCAAATACAAGTGGTATTTCTAATTTTTCACATAGATATAACGTATCATCAACTGTAAAAGAAGTATCGTCATTTTCAAGCATAACCATCTTTTGAATTGCTCTTGGAACATCCATCCAATTATCAACGAATCGCTCCAAAGATTTCTCGGTTTCTTTATAGTTCCCACCAACATGTAGAACACATCGGTGCGTCGGATCTATTTTCATTCCCTTTAACAATAAATAATGCATCTTTAACGTTTTTAAAGAGTTTCTGACTACTTCTGTTCTTGGTGAATTAACGACGACAAAATGATCAGGATGGAAATCAATTCGTATATTATGTTTTCTTGCGTACGCGCCTATTTCAGTTAACTTCTCTGATAATGGTTTTATATAATTCCAATCAGGTAGTGCTTCATGGTTAGCTAAAGGAATCAATCGAGAGGTTAAGCGATAGAAATGAATTTCTTTAAAGACATTATGTTTTAATAGCCTAAGTGTATGTTCTAAATTTGTCAGTGCAATTCGCTCTAATTTTCGTATGGCCGCTTCACGATCTTTAATTTTTTGAAATTGAGTGAATGTCATCGATTGAGACGGAGAAGCATTTTTTAGTTCCATACTCATCGCAACATAACCTAATCGTACAATCGTCATTTTCCCACCTCATCTGTAGTATGTATCGTAGTAGACAAACTTATTATCCAATAATGCGTTTAATTAAATCGCCGGACGTTTCTCCTCTATTTGAAATAACGGATGATTGAGGGAGTGTTTACGAAAGCGGCGGAGGCGATATTTCCTGCGGCGCAGGGATTACGTATAAGTGGACAAAGACAATCGGTACGATTCATGAAGGGGCAACAAAACTCATTTTTCAGCCGACCATAATCCTGAGCCTGATGTATGGAAAAGGGCGTGAAGAATTGCCGATGGACCCGATTGAGGTGCCGATGGAATAGTAGAAGAAAACCATCTCGCTAGCGAGAAGGTTATTTCTTAAGCTTTATTTAATTAAGTACCTCAGACAGCAGCATAAAAGGTTTAAAATCATAAATTTCCGTCCGGTTTTCTATTAATCAATGGGTGCTTTATTCTATACACAAAAGCACCCATTCCTTTTTTAGTAAGTCCACAATAACCTTCTTGCTCCATGCAGGCGAAGCTTTAGAAAACCCCTTTATTTACTTGCAGGTTTTTTAGAAAGTCGGCAATTTGTCTGGAAGCAGTTCCATCGCCGTATGGGTTAGGAATTTGAGCCATCTTTTTGTATTCCTGAGAATCTTCAAGTAACGTTCTGGCTGCTTTTACAATTTCGGCTTCATTTGTGCCTACTATTTTCAAGGTGCCGGCTTTTACACCCTCAAGACGTTCCGTGCTTTCCCTGGCGACAAGAACAGGAATATCAAGTGCAGGGGCCTCCTCTTGAATACCCCCGGAATCTGTGATAATCATATAGGACTGTTTCATAAGGTGAGAAAAACTCTCATAATCCAATGGGTCCATTATATGGATTCGATCACTTTTACTACCTGTTAATAGATAATCATTTACCTGTTTTCTCACATTGGGGTTCGGATGGACAGGGAAAATGATTTCAATATCGTTGAAGTCTTCGGTCAATTGCTTCAATGCATTATAAATGCCTTTTAGTTTATGGAAATTTTCACGGCGATGTGTTGTAACCAAGATAATACGTTTTCCTCTATCGATTATCGTTTGCAAGTGTGGAGGGAAAGTAAATGTTCTGTTGGTAATATCTAAAAGTGCATCGATGACAGTGTTTCCAACAACTTTTATCCTTTCATTTGCAATGCCTTCTGCTATAAGATTGTTTTTGTTTGTTTCTGTTGGTGCAAAATGATAGCTGCTTAAGCTTGCGACAAGTTTTCGGTGCATTTCTTCTGGGAAAGGAGAATACAGTTGAAATGTACGTAGTCCTGCTTCCACATGCCCAATTGGAATCTGTTTCAAAAAAGCAGCATAAGCTCCCGCAAACGTTGTGGCAGTGTCACCCAGCACCAGTACAAGATCAGGTTCTTCTATATCTAGTATTTTACCGATGCTCGTTATCATTACGGATATCATTTCATCTAGTTTTTGGTTAGGTTTCATCAGCTTTAAATCATACTTAGGCTGCAAAGAAAACAATGCTAACACTTGATCTAACATCTCTTTATGTTGACCGGTGTTAAGTAATACACATTCTAATTCTTTTGATTTTTCTATTGCCTGAATTAACGGAGCTAGTTTTATTCCCTCAGGGCGAGTTCCAAAAACAATCAAAATCTTCAAGTGGTTACACCTCTCTTTCTCTATTAGTGTTTTTGTTTTGCGTTACCGGGGAATTAAATTTATTGTTGTAATATACCCTTCAGCTTCCTCGAAATGTGCTTCGTATTCATTTCCCCAGCGTTTTAGTGTCTCATTTACAACGACACGAAATTGCCTGTTTAATCTTTCTTTATCTATTAGCGTTATATTATTGGTATGGCGGCGCTGATGGTATAGAGTCTGGTCGATCCAGTGGATATCAAACTGTTCGACAATTCTTAAAAACATCAGGAAATCATCTGCCAAAAGCGGTTCTCCGTCTATCGACGTGACCCAGCCTTTTAATTGTTTAAGAGCTGATAGTCTATACATACGAGGGGCGTGTGTCTGGAAATTCTGTAATACTTCGTACTTATTTGAACTCGGAATGCCTTTATATTCGGGTCCTTCTATTAGCTGCCCATTTTCTTCAAACCAAACTTTTCGATTGGCAAAAGCCATTCCCACCTTGGAAGGTAAATTGTCCATCTCATTTATCATAATCTCCAATGTGTTAGGGTCGATCCAATCATCTCCATCTAATTCAAGGACGTATTCTCCTAATACATAACGTAAGCCGATATTTAATGCTTTCGCTTTATGCCGTTTGTGTAAATGCACAGGAATCAGCCTCAAATCATGCACCGAGTAGATTTTCTCCAATGTACTATCGGTTGATCCTATGTCGAGTACGACCAGGTGAAAGTTGGAATAAGTTTGGTTTAATACACTTTGGATACAATCCTTTATATAGTTTTCATGGTTATGGGCTGTAATAATAACTGTAACTTTAGGTATATCAAGATTTTTTCTCCTATGCTCGACACTTGCAGCCATACTTTGTATATAAAGTTCCTCACTTGGGGTAATCGTTGTTAAAGAATGCTTCCCATTTAAGCGATACTCCATCAATAATTCAGGTATAAACTTGAATTCACCAAGCGGCATCAATTTGATCCAAAACTCATGGTCATGAACTAATGGATACTTGGAATCATAGCCGCCTGCCTTTTCAAAAGCTTCCCTTGTGAAAAGAAACGAAGCACCAACGAAACAAGCCAACATGATTTCCTCTTTCGGACGATTCATCATATTAAACAATGCTGTGTACCATTCCTGTCCAAAAGAATGTGATTGCCCGTGTTCATCAATGGGTTGATACATAGAATAAACAAGCACGGTGTTCGAAGGAGCGCTAGTCATTGTTGCTACCAATCTTTCGAGAAAATTAGGCTTCTGTCTATTATCACTGGAAACCCACGTTAAATAGGAACAATCTAGCAAGTGCTCGTAGCCTTCATTTAGCGAATAGGCGATCCCTTTATTTTCAGTCCGGTGAATAATGGTATAGGGACATGTTAAAATACCTGAAACTTCATAAACTGCTTTTACAGTCTCGTCATTTGCGCCATCGATGACAATAACTAATTTGAAGTCTCGATAGGTTTGGTTTTCTATTGATTGTATACATTCCAGTAAATAACTTCTTTCTTGGTTATACACCGGAAGTACAACGCCTACCCTGTTATTATGCTGACCGTCATCCAGACGGGTACTAGCAATTTCTTCGGTTACCTGTTTCGGTTGAAGTCTGCTGTATAATCGGTTGTACCATTTAAACTTCTTTAATGACATTTTGTTCTCCTTTCATAGATTCTTAACGGCACAGAAACCGTCTATAAAGTAATCTATGAAATTTTTGAAGATTTGAAAGGGCTATTTATATAAAAATCATATTAGTACTTTTTTATTTGGTTATTTTTCTCAATATAAAAGTGGAATTTATGAAGAAATGCAACAAGGCTTATTATTCAGCCGATTGCTTGATTGAGGCTGATATAGGAGAAAAATAGTGAGGGCCGCCGATTGGAGTGCGATTAAGAAGATACGTAGAAGACAAGGGGTTCCTTTTTGAAAACAGGCTGCCTTAAAAGAAAGGTTCAGCAGCCTGAATACTTTTTAAAAAAAAAATCGGGGAGAGGGAATGGCCGAGTATTTCTTCTGTTGTAAGTCAACATACATTTTCTATTTCATCAGGACATTTGGCAAATGCTTTTCCGGACTCATGTTCACAAAGGAAAACAATGTCTACTACATTGATGCCGCTCTCTGTGACAAAGGATGTACTACGGATATATTTCGTTTTCCTTTTTATCTGAATTCCGATTTCTTCAAAAATCTCTCGCCTCCATGTATTTCTAAAACATTCGAAGAGCGATCTATTGTTTCTATTTTACCGCCGACTAGTGAAAGTAAGCCTCAAGCATGCTTCTCTTTATTACTTCGTTCGATAATAATCCAATTGTCATTTCCTCTTATTGCTCCTTCTACATTTACAACAAACAACTATCGACACCTCCCATATAAAAATATCTGTTAAAGGCTTATGGGAAGCGGTTTATCTATACTTTCAGCCAGCTCCCCGTTGCCCAAAGAATGGCAAAACCAAAAAGCAGGGAAAAAGCAGCATCAAAATAAAGAGTCCACTGTCTCTTGGATTCCGGTACATTTACTCCGACATACAATCCTTCAACGAAGCTGGCTAAGCCGGCAATAATGGAACTGCAGGAGGCGACAATTAAACCACTCAGGGTAGGGTTCGAATCTATGAAGGAAAACCCTATGATGAGTAAAAGAAGGACTAGACCTGTTTGAGTGTATGTAATAGGCTTTGGACATTTATAGGGAATGGATTTATCAACTTTCCGGTCTAAAAGCCAGTGAATGCCGGCAAATATAGCTAAAAAGCAAATAAATAGAAAGGGCAATGCCTCTTTATTTGATAACATGAACTCGTATAGCAACACAGACACCTCCAATTTCCCCTACGAAAAGGGAGTAAATATTCCATTGATTTTACCATATATTACTTATTAGTTGGAAGGTATTGTTGTAAAAGTATGAAGTGTGAAAAGGATAGTAGCATTTTATTAACGAAGCTCAACAGAAGAAACAGGGGGCAAAATGGAAGCACGTAGTTAAAAGGGCAATGCCGTTAAGGCGGCGTTACGTCGAAGTTCTACAATTAAATACAAGCTGCTTTATGTATCTGTCGGTGACAACCCGGAGATACTTAAAGCAGCTTTTTTATGTGTATAGACTTTACTGAAGAGCGATCAAAAAGGGAAGACTATACTAGCTACGCTTACTGTAAATCTTTATTGACATACTTACCGTAATCCGGAACGGCAATTGTATCGAATTCACGGACTAATTTCCCTAGGGTGTTTGCTAACAATTCACCTGATAGCGGCATACCGTGTCCCGTAACAGCTACTGTCGGCTTTAGTGCTTCCAATTTTATGACAGATTCCTTTGCTGCTTTCCAGTCTGTTGTAAGGTATCTTGGGGGACCGGTTACTTCCAGTTCCTGTGTTAACACTTTATAAAGGGAATCCTGTTTGACAGTAACAAATGCATCCCCTGCAATTAATGCTCTGTCTTCATCCCTGAACAATGATACATGTCCCGGTGAATGTCCTGGAGTGTGAATCCAGCGGAAACCTGGCATGTGGGGAATGCTGCCATCCTGAGGAAGAGTTTGTACATGGTCCCCTAAATTAATAGGTTCATTCGGAAACATTGGTGACATTTTTGCGACCATACCGCCTTCAACAGTTGGGTCCGGTTCCGGATAGCTCATCTTCCCCGTTAAGAAAGGTAATTCTGCCTCATGCGCATAAACAGGAATTTCCCACTGCTTCACTAAATCAATAATAGCCCCAACATGATCAAAATGGCCATGCGTTAAAATAATTGCCTTCGGGCGGCTATTAGGTCCAAAATGGCTTTCTACGGCCGCAATAATATCATCGGCTGACCCAGGCATTCCTGCGTCCACTAAAACAAAGCCGTCTTTATTGCCAGCTAATATCACATTAACAATTTGGACAGTGAAGCTGTATAAATCAGGCAATACTTCAATTCCGACGCCGCTACCTATAGAAGTTGTAGGAATGTATTTATAATCATCTCCGTAATGCATATCTTTTTCCATTGATAATCCTCCCTTGTATAACTAACTATCGTTTTATTTTCTGCTATAAAACATATTGTTATTCCTGTATAAACGACAAAAGTAAAACGAAAATTCTCTGAAACTTATTTACTACAAGAGACGTTTTACCAGGTCACGTAGCTATGGAGCTTTTTTATACGTGCATTTTATTTTCATTGTAAAAAAGTTATTGAAAACTCTTGGGGCAGGCACATAAAAAGTCCTGATTCTTTAAGCTAATTGGAAATCAGTAGAAGATACAAGTAATGATTACACGGCTGCAGCATAGTTAAAAAATCTCAGAAATATAAAATATCATTTACAAAATAAAAAACTTTGTGTTAACTTAAAATTATATTTAGTTAACACAAAAAAAGAGGTGAGAGGAATGCCGCATTTTTGGGTAGTCGGGACAGATACGGATGTTGGGAAAACATGTATCACTACATTGCTCATGCGTCAATTACAGCAGCATAATTTTCGGACATTGCCATACAAGCCCGTACAAACGGGGGCAGTAACTGAGCAGGGGAGAACATATTATCACGATACAAAAATGTATGAAACATACTCATTACAAAAATTAAATACTGCAGTACTGAACAGTTATTCGTTCAAGGAGCCTGCATCTCCTCATTTTGCTGCACACCTGGAGGGTCAGCAAATCGATCAGGAGCGCTTAATACAGCATATACAGACATTAAAGCAAATATGTGATGTGGTGATTTGTGAGGGAGCAGGCGGCATCATGGTACCAATGGAACCGGAAGGAAAAAGTACATTGCTTGATGTAATCGTGGAAAGCTGTTTGCCGGTTGTTGTAGTGGCACATACAAAGCTTGGAACGATCAATCATACGCTGCTAACACTTGAAGCTTTGGCAGCACGAAGAGTAGAGGTACTCGGGCTTGTCTTCAATGGACACACACAGACAGCTATAGAAGTGAATAATATCGAGACTATTTTACACTATCAAAAATTGCCGTATGCTGTGGTCCCGCAGCTTCAGAATATTCAACAGGTAATAGATTACCCGATTCAACATACATCATTATTTGAAAGGCTGTTGCAGCATGAAGCAAGCGTTAACTGACTTACAAGCAAGAGATTTACAGTACGTGTGGCATCCGTGCTCGCAAATGAAGGATTATGAACAGTTCCCTCCGATTGTTATCAAAAGCGGGGAAGGTGTATGGCTGTATGACGAAAACGGTAATCGCTATTTAGATGCGGTGTCATCCTGGTGGGTGAACTTATTCGGCCATGCAAATAAACGGATCAGCCAGGCATTGAGCGAGCAGGCATTTACATTGGAACATGTGATTTTTGCCAATTTCACTCATGAACCCGCCGTGAAGGTAGCGGAAAAATTGGTCGCCTTAACGCCATCCGGCTTAAACAAAGTATTTTTTGCAGACAACGGATCCGCATCGATTGAAGTAGCATTAAAAATGAGCTTTCAATACCATATGCAAACAGGCAAGACGCAGAAGAAACGATTCCTGGCCTTAACGGATGCCTATCACGGGGAGACGCTTGGGGCATTGTCGGTAGGAGGTGTGGATCTTTATAACGAAGTCTATCAGCCGCTTTTACTAGATACAGTGCGGGCGCAGGGACCAGATTGTTTCCGCTGTCCGTTTCATGATAAACCCGATAGCTGTCAGGCCCAGTGCATTCATTTTATAGAAAAGGAACTGGAGGCTCACCACGAGGAAATTACTGCAGTCATTATCGAGCCTTTAATCCAAGCAGCTGCGGGCATGAAAATGTATCCTGCGCTTTATCTGAAAAAGCTGCGCGAGCTGTGTACAAGCTATGATGTACATCTCATTGCAGATGAAGTAGCAGTCGGTTTTGGACGCACGGGTACCTTATTTGCCTGCGAGCAGGCAGGTATATCACCGGACTTTATGTGTTTATCCAAAGGGCTGACAGGGGGGTACTTACCGCTTTCTGCCGTGCTGACGACTGATGAAATTTATGACGCTTTCTATGATGAATACGGCACAATGAAAGCCTTCTTACATTCCCACAGCTACACAGGCAATACACTGGCATGTCGGGTAGCACTGGAAGTCTTAACGATGTTCGAGGAGGAAAACTATATCGAACTGGTTCAACAAAAAGGGGATCTCATGAGAAAGCTGGCAATTGAAGCATTCAGTCACCTTCCATATGTCGGAGAATATCGGCAGATTGGACTTGTCGGCGCAATTGAGCTTGTAGCAGACCCTTTATCAAAGGAGCCGCTGCCTGGTGAAGAGCGCATCGGCTATCAAATCTATCAGAGGGCGCTAGCGAAGGGGCTGCTTATACGGCCGCTTGGCAATATTTTATACTTTATGCCGCCCTATGTTATTTCAGAGGAAGAGATGCGTTTCATGATCGAGACAACAAGACAAACAATTGAGACATTTTTTGCAGAACGGGAGGAAAAGGTATGCAGCAGCGATCAACAACACTCTCTCTTGTAATGATGGCAATGTTTGCTGCTTTGACAGCAATCGGCGCCTTTATTAAAGTACCGCTGCCAGTCGTTCCCTTCACATTGCAGATTGTATTTGTGTTTTTAGCAGGATGCCTGCTTGGCAGCCGCAACGGTATACTGAGTCAGCTTTTGTATATAGGCGTCGGCTTAGTTGGGTTGCCTGTATTTACGCAGGGTGGTGGCATTACATATGTGCTGCAGCCGACATTTGGCTATTTAATCGGCTTTGCAGCTGCAGCATTTCTCATTGGCTGGATGCTTGAAAGAATCGAGGCACCGACGAAAAAGCACTTTATCGGTGCAAATGTTGCAGGGCTGCTCATTATTTACGCGATTGCCGTACCGTATCTTTATGTCTCGCTGAATTTTTGGCTGGACATTCAAACGAGCTGGTCACATATTTTTCTAGTCGGATTTTTAAGCAGTATTGTCGCAGACTTTTGTCTGGCAATCGTGACGGCACTGCTGGCAGAGCGGCTGTACCATGTTTTCCGCACTGCTCGGTCATATAAACTATTACATGAAAAAGGGTGAAGAGAAAATGAACTGGTTACAATTGGCAAATGAAGTGATTGAGGGAAAAATCATTAGCAATGAAGAAGCTTTGGCAATTTTAAATAGTGATGATGATGAGTTGTTAAAGATCATGGACGGCGCTTTCGCGATCCGCAAGCATTATTACGGCAAAAAGGTTAAATTGAATATGATTATGAATGCAAAAAGCGGCTACTGTCCGGAAGATTGCGGATACTGTTCCCAGTCTTCAAAATCAACAGCACCTATTGATAAATATCCGTTCATTACGAAAGATGAGATTTTGGCAGGAGCAAAGCGTGCGTTTGAAAATAAAATCGGCACTTACTGCATCGTGGCAAGCGGCCGCGGCCCGACGCGTAAGGATGTAAACGTCGTCAGTGAAGCAGTGGAAGAAATCAAGGAAAAGTACGGCTTGAAAGTCTGTGCATGTCTTGGACTGTTAAAGGAAGAACAGGCACAGCAATTAAAAGAAGCGGGAGTGGACCGCTACAATCATAACTTAAATACATCAGAACGCCATCATTCTTATATCACTACTTCTCATACGTATGAAGACCGTGTCAATACAGTGGAAGTTGTGAAAAAGCACGGTATTTCCCCTTGCTCAGGAGCCATTATCGGAATGAAGGAAACAAAAGAGGATGTTGTACAGATTGCACGGGCGCTTCATCAGCTGGATGCTGACTCCATCCCGGTTAACTTCCTGCATGCGATTGACGGGACAAAGCTTGAAGGAACGAAGGAATTAAACCCGCGCTATTGTTTGAAGGTGCTGGCGTTATTCCGCTATATAAACCCGACAAAGGAAATTCGTATTTCTGGCGGGCGCGAGGTGAATCTAGGCTCCCTTCAGCCGCTTGGTATGTATGCAGCCAACAGTATTTTTGTAGGTGACTATTTAACGACTGAAGGCCAAGAGGTCAACAGTGATTATCTGATGCTTGAAGATTTAGGATTTGAAATCGAGCTGACGGAAAAGCAAACGGAAGCGTTCTGCTCATAATAGCCGGAAAAAGCGCAGGATCTGGTCATGGCCGATCACTGCGCTTTCTGTTTAGAGAAAAGCTGCTTACTGGAGCGGTGAAACCGCTAATAACAAAGTACGGTTTATCTTGCTTATCCTTCCAGCATCTGCTGGATGTCTTCTGGATCATGCACAGGCTGCTGGCAAGCGTAGTTTTTACAAATGTAAAAATTGGCTCCTTCTTTTGCTGGCTGATATTCCGAAAGGGTGGGTATAAGTTCTTTGTATGTTTCTGCATCCTCACAATATAGATAAATGGTGTTTGGCTGAAATTCCTTTTTCAATACGGATAGCAGCTGTTTTTGTTCAGGTGATAGTTTACCGACCATGATTACTTCCTTTGTGCCTTCAATCAGCAGCATATAGGAAATCAGCAAGTAGAGGAAACCTTCAGGCTGGGCATAGATCGTCCGTGCACCGAGCTGTAAGAGTGTGATGACTTTCTCTTCATAATCAGATCTATTTGTAAGGCGGGCCAGGCGTATAAGCGAAACGGCGGCGATACTGCTGCCAGAGGGAATAGCGCCGTCTTGTATTTCCCTTTGGCGTATCAGTAGTGCTTCAGCATCGCTTCCTGTCATGAAAAAGCCGCCTTCCTCGTGATCCCAAAACAGCTCTATCATAGCATCTGCAAGCTGTATGGCCTTTTGCAGCCATTCAGGAGAAAAGGTTGCTTCATACAGCTCTGTATAAGCCCAAAGCACAGCTGCATAATCATCGAGTATACCGTATTCCTTTACCTCACCATTTCGGTAGCGGCGCATCAACCGTCCAGATTGGAAAAGCTGCTCCTCTAAAAAGCGCATAGCCCCTACAGCGAGCAGCTCCACGCCCTCATCCTGAAGAACTGCATTTGCCTTCGCAAGGGCAGCAATCATCAAACCGTTCCAGCTCGTTAAAATCTTGTCATCCTTATTAGGGTGCATCCGCTGTTCACGAACCTCGAACAGCATTTGACGTGCCTTTTCTAATTTTTGCTGAAGGGAGTCGAGATTCATTCCATTTTCCCTTGCTATGTCTGTCAGGTTTGTATGAACAAGGTGAGGGACGTTCTTTCCTACGAAATTGCCTTCGGCTGTTATATGCAAGGCTTGGCAGTAAATCTCACCGAGCTCCTCGCCAAGATAACTCATTACTTCATCCCTTGTCCATGTATAAAACTTGCCTTCCTCCTGCTCCGTATCTGCGTCTTCGGCACTATAAAATCCGCCTTCCGGAGATGTCATGACACGGCGGATGTAGGTGAGCAGCTCCCGCATTTTCTGCTCATAGAAGCTATCTTTTGAGACCTGATACGCCTCTGCTGTTGTATAAAGAAGAAGAGCATTATCATACAGCATTTTTTCAAAGTGAGGAACGATATACGTTTCATCTACCGAGTAGCGGGAAAATCCAAAACCGATCTGGTCATAGATGCCGCCGTTGTAAAGGCTTTGCAGCGTATTCAATGCCATCTTTTCAGCTACGCGCTCATCATTGAATTTTGCAAAGCGCAAAAGAAACATAAGCTGGTGCGGCATCGGAAATTTCGTTTCCCTTCCAAAGCCCCCGTATAGATTGTCATACGTTTTGTACAATTGCTCAAAGGCTATGTCAAAGACAGAGGGGGGAAGTGTCCCTGCTGCCTGCTGGGCCTGCAGCTGCATTAATGCCTCCTTGATTTCTGCGCCGACTGAGATGACTTGGGCCTGGTCTTTTTCGTAAAGCTTATGCAAGTGAACGATAAGCTCATGGAAACCAACCATCTTCAACGAAGTTTTCTTTGGATAATAAGTTCCTGCGTAAAATGGTACCTGCTCGGGCGTCATAAAGATGGAGAGCGGCCATCCACCGTGTCCGTCCATCATGATACAGACATTCATATACAGATTGTCAATATCAGGCCGCTCTTCGCGATCGACTTTGATAGCGATGTAATGTTCATTCAAGTAATTGGCGATTTCCTGGTCCTCAAAGCTCTCTCTTGCCATCTGGTGGCACCAGTGGCATGTAGCGTAGCCGATAGATAGGAAAATCGGCTTCTTCTCCTCCATAGCCCGTTCAAATGCCTCATCTCCCCAAGGATACCAATTGATCGGCTGATGGGCATGCTGCAGCAAATAGGGAGAATTTGTTTCAATGAGCCAGTTATGTTCTTGCGAGGGTCTTGCATGCCGTGGCTTGTTGTCCAATTGCAAACACTTCCTTTACGATTATTGCCGGTCTCCTTAAAGCGGCCGTACCGAAGCTGGCCAGTTATGCTTAATATGCCCAAAAAAACAGAAAAGACGCCCATTAATTGGACGTCTTGCCTTTTGTAAAATATAGAACCCTCGCCTCATGCTTCTTATTAAAAAATATTACAAGGGTGAAAAAATTAAGCCGCCAGTTTTCTGCAAGCCTCTGCACATGCAAAACATGCATCCGCGCATTGTTGGCAATGGTCATGATCGTGTTTTTTACATTCATTGCCGCATGCTTCACAAACAGTTGCACAGACAGAAGCAAGCGCTGCAGCAAATGGAGTATTTCGAGCTAACGCGGTTTCTAAAAAGTTACAGATATCTGCACATTCCCGGTCCAATCTAATGCATTCAGCCATCATATTTAGATCGTCTTCCTTTAGACAAGCATCGAAGCAATGATTGCAGGCAGCCATACATTCGTGTAACGCCTGAATTAATCCTTGGTGGTGTTCATGTGACATATTCTATTCCTCCTCGTTGTGAATGGATGTTAGTCTCTATACTGGTACCCCTATAACGTATGATAAAACATTCAAAATGATTTGGAGCGGACTTGAATGGAATAGACATAGGAAAAGACAGCTCGCGAAGCACAGGCAAAGTGGGAAGCTCAACAACAGCAGGTGCAGAATAAAACGTATCAAACCTGTACGGGATTACGTCAGGACTATCCAAATGGGGTTGCTAGCTCTCATCCTGCTTATACTTTGAAAATGGATAGAGATAAAGACAATTGGGCATGTGAACGATAAATAATACAAGCCAAACAGTGGGCCATATAAAGGCGCACTGTTTTTGTTTGTATGAGCGCATATACTAAGGAGATTCATCCAGAACTCCACATATCGTTTGACAATATGGGGACGATTAGGAGGTGTTCCATTGTTTTTTGTGTCCAAGAAAGATCAGGAAATTAAAATTCGGAATATGGGTCGGCTTGATGCCTATTTCGTGACCGTGCAGGCGGGAGATATCCAGTTTATGCTTCGTGAACTAGGGTCAAGATATGCTGTCCATTTTTCCGTTGATGATAATGTTCAGACGGCCGAGGTACTTGCTGTAGCTGGAAAGAGCGTCATAACACAAGAGTTTGAGCGGGAGGAGTCAGGGAAGTTTGTAGAGCGGATTAAGCAAATCATCCCAAAGGAAACGATTGTTCAGCTGATGCTGAAGGAATTTTCCTCACTCGAAGCACCTATTTCCCATCCACTTTATGATAAGCACCCGCTTATTGCACCGTTTGTTGAGATGCTCTTTGTCGAAAGCGAAAATGAATACCAATCGATCGGTCCTGAAAAGCAGGACTTCGAGGGTTATCTCGAAAAGGAATATAACGTTGAGCTAATTCCCTCCGAAGAAATGGAAATGATTCTGGCCAAGGCTGTTACAGCCATGAAGCTTCTGCATCTGACTGAAAAGGACCTGGCGAAGGAGTTTTTCAAAAATATTCAAGTATAGAGCAAAATATCGAAGGAGAATGGGGTGCGTCAGGAAGACGGACCCTGTTTTCGAATGGATGCTGTATTATTCGCTGAAAAAGAGACATCCTTTCGGAAAATCGCCTTTTATAATATGTCCTCATTTTCGAATATGAATAGTCTGTACTTCCAAGTTCATGCTGATTCTATAATTACTTCAACACCCTACTAATGAATTCTCAATATTTGCACATTCTATTTGCAGAACAGTCATTAGTTTGCAACTTCAATTGTATGATAATCCAAGGGGAACATTGGACAAATGGGGTGAGTGTATTGGTAAATAAACAGTTAAACAAAGATAGCATCCTGCGCTTATTATGGGATACGACGCCGATGACGATGGAATCGACACAGGCTGATCTCGCATTAATTACAAATCAATTGTCAGCACTTATGACACATTATTCGAGGCGGAGGCAGGCAACAGCACTCGAACAGGTAAAAAAGTATCGAGAACAGAGTAAGGAAATGTAGAGATAGTGAGGATTTCCAGCCTGGATAAAAAGGCGTGAATGAATTTATTTAGTTTTTCAATAACTAAAAAAGCGGAAAAGTTATCGCTTTTTCTATTATTTTTATATCAAGTCCAAGGTGCTGAGTAAATTACAGCACTTTTTTATTTTCCTTCTAAAAAATTGACTCAGCAATTACAAAAGGAGTAGTGAAACACCTTCTCATAGCTGCTCATCCATGTAAAATGAAAAAATAGAAAAAATTTGAATCGTAATCATGATTCGGTGAGTCTAATAGATGGAGGGAGGCGTTACGAATCGAAACAAAGCAAATAGATCTCGTTTTGCTCGCTCAGAACGGAGACGAAGAAGCATTCTATCAGCTGATAGAACCGTTGCAGGGACAGCTGTACCGCATCGCCTATGTATATGTTCAAAACGAGGACGATGCTGTTGATATATTGCAGCAGTCGATGATACGGGCCTATGAATCAATGAAGCAGCTAAAAGAGCAGTACTATTTCACAACTTGGATGACACGGATTGTCATTAATTGCAGTAAAACATACATAGCAAAAAGGAAGCGGATCGAATCGATTGAGCCGGCTGAATTGGATTTACTGGAGGGAGCATCCTCAAGCAATATCGAGGAGGAACTCGATTTATGGCAGGCGTTGTGCGGCCTAGAGGAAAAATATAAAACGGTGCTCATCCTCCGCTTTTACCAGGATTATTCGGTTAAGCAAATTGCGGCTATATTGGAATGTCCGGAGGGGACAGTAAAGACACATATCCGAAGAGGTTTGCATGCATTACGACAACAGTTGAAGGGGGCGTATCTAGATGAGTGGGTCAAATCCGTTGAAAGCAGTCATTGACAAAATTCCGATTCCGCAGCAGCGGCTAAGGGAGGTTTTGCGTGTAGAGGGCATGTCGAAAGTGTTTAAACAAAAGGAGCATACCGTCACTGCACTGAAAAATATCCATTGTACAATCTACGAGGGAGAAATGGTGGCAATCATGGGGACAAGCGGTTCAGGAAAAAGTACATTCCTGAATATGATCAGTGCTGTTGATGCCCCATCAGAAGGAAAGATGCTGCTGTTTGGACAAGAGGCAAATGACCTGCACAAAGAGCCGAACGCCTCAAAGTTCAGGAAGGAAAATATCGGATTTGTCTTTCAGTCTTTTCATCTTTTGCAGGATTTGAATGTGGAGGATAACATCGCACTTCCGCTTATTTTAAATGATGTCCCTGGTAAGGAAATCAAGCAGAGAGTCGGTACGGTGATGAAACAGCTGCAAATTGATAAATGGCGAAAACATCGCCCTCATGAATTATCAGGAGGGCAGAAGCAGCGGGTAGCCATTGCAAGGGCAATTGTTACCAATCCGCCGATTCTGCTGGCGGATGAACCAACAGGGGCACTTGATGTGAATACAACGGATGATATTCTGCGGCTTCTCGTCTCACTACAGGAGGGGAAGGGGCAGACAATTTTACTTGTGACCCATGATCCTTATGTAGCAACATTTGCAAATCGGGTCCTGTTCTTCCATGACGGGGCGATTGTGGACAGCTACCGGAATGAAAAAGGTCCAGAGGATTTGGATGCTATCCTAGGTAAATTCAAGGAGATTACGGGAGGGGCCGGACATGTTTAATTTGCGGTCGGTCGCGATCAAACTGCTGCGTGCAGCTTCAGTGCAAGTTCTAACGAGCATTGGCATTATTGCAATTTCTATCTGTCTGCTTATGACAATGGGCGTCTATATTTGGAACGCTAATACACAGATGAAAGAAGAAATGCAAGCCATTTTTGGGGATGCAGATATGCTGGTCGGTTATAACCCGGAACAAAATCAATGGATAACGGACGGCATGCTCGATCAATTTGAACAGCTGGATGAAGTCAGTGCCGTGTCACCTATTGTACTCGCATGGACATCGGTGGAGGGACAGGCTGATGTTTATACAATTGGGGCGGATAATGACAATCTCGTTAAGAGCCGCTATCATTTTACGGAAGACTTGAAGAATGGTGAAGCCGTTATCTCCAAACGTTTGGCGGCCATGCATGACAAGGCAATCGGAGATACGATTATCATTGAGCAGCATCCTTTTAAAATAAAGGAAATAATGACACCGTTATCCGGCGGCGATGAACTGAATATTGTTATTTTGCCCCGGCAGCAGGTGAAACAATGGCTGCCAGAAGGAGGACAGGAGATTGCTGCGCTGTTCACCCTCATCCAAACGAACGACAATATAGATTATGCGGCACTAACAAAATCTTTTCATGAAATTGGCAGTGCTCTAAGAATTGATATTCCAAGTGAATACGAGATAGTAAAGAAAAATTTCCAGGCTCTTGCCATCTTCATCATTGTTTTATCTGCATTCGTCTTGCTCATTACGGCGATGCTGCTGTTATCGACATTCCAGCTTATCTTTTATAAGCTGAGAGACCAGCTGATGGTGCTGCGTTCACTCGGGGCAACAGGTAGTCAGGTAGGGAAGGTGATCAAATTTCAGCTTCTCATAATGATTGGTTCCGGCATAGTCACCGGGACGGCGTTAACGGTCCTGCTCATCCACGAGTGGATGCCGTTTCTCATTGATAAACTTCAGCTCCCGGCAGCAAGGACGGATATGCCGATCTGGCTGATGATGAGCATCTTGATTGGCATCTTTGCCGTGCTTTACGGAATTTCAGCAGGTCAAATTCGTAAAAGTATGAAGCTGCTGCCGCTCCAAATTGCTGCTGAAAAGGTCGAACTATCAATCCAATGGACAAAACGCAAGCTGTTAGTGATCGGATTTATCTTTGTATGTGCTTGTTTGTTTATCTTGATTGGACTGGCGTCGAATGGAGACGGAAAGGGGGCGTTGCAAATTTTAGCGGGAGCGCTAGGTATTTGCTTTGTGGTGCTTTACTGCATACCATTCTTATTTAGCGTTTTATTAAAGGTTTCCCTGCAGCCGATTCGGGCATTTTTTGGAAAGGAAGCATATTTGGCCTGCCAGCAGCTTATGCCGCAGATCCGAAAAAATATGCCGGTTGTGCTCGGTATTATTGGGCTCATGGTCATCCTTGTTTTCGGCAGCACCTTGTTTAAGACGGTGCAGAAGAATGAACGGGAATATTTAGGGCATGTATTCGAGACCCCGGTTATTATTGAAAACGACTTATATGATGAGTCCTTAACATTGGATGCAGTGAAGGAAATAACATCACTGCCCTCTGTGAAGGATGTTTATGCCAAGAGTAATTACTTTCCGATGAAAACGATTATAAACGACAGCGGAGAAGAGGCATTTCCAGACTTTCAACTAGTCGATTTGCAGGAAATACTGAAGAAGGAAAGGCTTCCTGTCCAAGTAAATATCGATGCAGCCCACGGTATATTTGTAACGGAGGATTTTGCTTTACGTAATCAATTGAGTGTCGGGGAAACATTGGATGTTTACGAATATGGAGAGGAAACCGATGTATATCGTCTTTTAGATACCGTAGAGGTGCTGGCGATTCTGCCGGATACGTATTCCGGGGAGCAAGTGTATGCCGATTGGTCAATGGCCTCAAAAGTGGACTGGCCAATAGTAATTGAGACAATAATGGTGGAAACACAGGATATTGAAGCAGCCCTTGATGAGCTGTCGTTCCTCAAAAGCAGCTGGCCGGCCCTTCTCATCAAGGATGAGCGGTCTAGCGTAGAGGAGTCCAATCGCATGTTCTATCAGCGCTGGAGCTTATTTGTGGGTGTACTAATTATCCTCATTGCAGCGACATGCCTCGGGGTCATACAAAGTCTATTACATGTCATCTATAGTAAAAGAGGAGATTATGCTATCCAGCGGCTTGTTGGACTATCCCCGAATGGATTGATGAAGCTGATCTTAACGCAGGTACTGTCCTTTGTCTTGTATGGACTCACAGTTGGAGTAATCATTGGGGCTTTGCTGTCACAATTGTTATCCCTTATCGATAGTGAGAGCAGCTTGCTGTTTGATGTACAGATGCTGCTATATGTCATCATCGGTTTTATACTGGCAGTGATGGTAACATTCCTTATACAAGGCTACTTAATTAGTCGAAGGCACTTAGCAGGGGAATTGTTGGAATAATAAGTATCCCAAAATTTTTCGCAGGATTGGCGGATTGTCTATTATTAAGAGCAGATTGTCTATTAACTCTGAAAGATTGTCTAATAATAAAAGGAATCTGTCTATTAATCCTGAAAAGTTGTCTATTAACGAAGGAAAGTTGTCTATTATTTCCGTCCCGAGTGACTAAAATTAAGAAGCAAAAGCCGCCCCTTATCAATGAAAAAGGGGCGGTTTTTTTTATCCAGTTAACTAAACTTTTTTAACGGTAAAGTTGTCATCGAGCAGCACCCAGTTTTGCGGGAAATCATAGCCGAGCGCCCAATAGCTGACTCCGCGGAGATTGAATTCCTTAACGAGATTGAATTTAGCTTGAGCACTGCGGGCATCCTCAAACCATACTTCATGCTCCTGACCATCTTCGTCTACATAACGGAAGTACGGTGACTGGGCAGTTTCATCATAGCGGATCGTGGCATTATATTGGGTCGCAAGGCGGACTGCCTCCTGCGGGCTAAATGTTTCAGCCTGCTGTCCTTGCGTATGAGGAAGCTGCCAATCTCTCGCATAGATCTGGAAACCGAGGTAAATTTTATTGGCCGGCATGACGGACAGGGCATATTCGACGACGCGTCTCATTTGATTGACAGGAGAGATGGCTTGCGGAGGACCGGCGCGGTAGCCCCATTCGTACGTCATCAAAACGACAAAGTCTGCAATCCTTCCATGCGCCTCGTAATCATGAGCGGTATAAAGCAGTCCGCTTTGGGTCGCGCTCGTTTTTGGCGCAAGCGCTGACGAGACAAAATAACCTTTTGGATGAAGTGTATCAACCGCAAGCTGCATAAATGCATTGTACGCCTCTCGATCCTCAGGCAATACATTTTCAAAATCAACGTTCAGCCCCTTATATCCTTTTGCATCCATCACGTTAAGTATATTGGTTAACAGCTTCTCCTGAATTTCTGCGCTAGAGAAAATGACATGCATCAGGTTGGAGCCTGCCTGTGTCGAAGTGAAATTGGTAATGACCATCATCGGGACAACGCCATTTTCCTTTGCCGCTTTAACCATCAACTCATCACTAAATGGATCAAGTGTACCGTCTTCCTTTACCATATACGCGAACGGACTCAAATACGTAAGTTGCGGTGCAAGCGATTTGACCGTTTGTGCTGCTTCCTCATCTTTCTGATACGTATAGCCATTTACTTCTATAACGGGTTTCGCTCGTGGAATCATCAGCTGGATCCCCGGATAAATAAGGCTCGGATTCGTTATATTATTTGCCTGTGTGATTGCAGTAACCGACACACCGTATCTGCCTGCAATCTGTCCAATTGTTTCCCCTGGCTGAATGACATGGATGGTAGGAGGAATATACAGCCTTGTACCAGGGTAGATAAGGTTCGGATTTGTGATTTGATTAGCCGAGAGAATCGCATCGACGGAAACACCGTATTGCTGGGCGATCTGCCACAGAGCCTCTCCGGATCTAACTGTATGGTACGTACTATAAACCGGTACAAGAATAGCCTGGCCGATAAGAAGCTTATTCGGGTCCGGCAGTTGATTGATTTGCTGCAGGCTATTCACATTCACCTTGTACCGGTTTGCGAGTCCCGATATTGTGTCCCCGCTTTTTACAACATGTATTAACAATTTGCCGCTCCTTTTAAAGGTATTTGCTATAGCATCATATGCCTCGTATAGCGAATTGAGAAAAGAAAATGAGAACTTTGAGGAGGGAATGGCATTTTAAAAGGGAAAGGGGGGAAAATTTAATCGTATACAAAACGCACTTCTATAAACTAAGGTCTAAATAATGGGAGGTAAATGTCATGCAACTATGTGAAGCGGATGTGAAAAGCCTGTTAGCACAGCCTTCAAGGAGCAAACGGGAAGCTACCGATGAAGATTTGCTGCTAATACGGAGAGAGTTGAAAAATTTGATTACACTTTATCATGAAGAGAAAGATATAAAAGAAAGCGAAATGCTAAATGATCATTTGGAGGAAATGGAGATCCAAGTAATAGAAGAAACGGAAGCGCAAATTCATTTCGCCTATACCTATCAGTTCAACTCTGACAGCTTTGAACTTAAGGATGCAGGTTGGTTCATTGTAGAAAAAATGCGTGAGTAAGTCGTGTTTCCAATAGAATTCACTTTACTCATGGTCTTCTCATTTTTAACAATTGATTGCATAAAGTCATACATAATCCCTCTTATCATCTCTATATATTATTGGTAATAAGGAAAGAGGGGATTAAACGTGGGACGCGCGGAAATTATCGATAATATAGAATGGACTCTGCGGGAGATTGAAAAGCTGGATCTTTTAAAGGAAGAGTATGAGAACTTCCAATTGGAGAATCCGAAAGAAGACTCACTGTATCAATACTATGATAAAAGTGAATATGCACTGCCTGATCCTTTTCGATTAATTCTTATTCTTGTTATATTCGGATTTCCGCTCTGGTTTGCCCTGCCGGTTGAAGGAATGCTTGCTAAACTAGTTGTGTTCACTATTTTGACAGTGATTTGCTATATTGTCGCACAGCCAATTAAATACGTGTTAAAGCGAATTGATTTTTTCATTAATCAAGAAGCGATTAGAGAGGACTACGAGGAGGATTGCCGGCTATTTGATGAGGATAGCGAGGAGCTGCTAGTACCGATTCGCGAAGCCACAGATGAACTGCGCCGCTACTCCATCATTCCTTCTGATTATTGGGAACAAGAAGCGGTACAAAAAATGCTTCATTACTTTAGGAGTCTGCGGGTAGACACAGTAAAGGAATGTATTAATCTGTACGAAGCGGAAACAAGAGAGGATACGCAAGCTAAAAAGCTGCACGGAGCAATCAAGGACAAGCTCAAAAAAGAGGAGCTGCTGCGGCAGCTGGATGAGCAGAGCAGGCTGATAGAAGAACTGACTGAAATGATAAATGATCAAAAGAACGAAATTGAAGAGCTGAAGGAATCGATAGACCCTTCCTAAAGATGTGTTGGCAATTAATAGCACTACCTGCAAAAATCTATCTCGTAATATAATAAAAAATCCGCTGTGTCAAATAGAATCGACGCAGCGGATTTTTGAAGTGGTTGTAGAATTGGCTATTACTATCCGTGCCTTTGTCTTACAACGGGATAAATTTTAACGGATTTAAGTTACCGGTCTTCTGATTAACCCATGTACCAGCGTGGATTTCAAAATGCAGGTGGGGACCAGTCGAGCGGCCTGTAGTACCAATTTTGGCAATTTGCATGCCTTTACTTACCTTTGTGCCTACACTTACATTGTAGGAGCTTAAGTGTGCATAAAGAGAAGTATAGATTTGTCCGCCGACAGAATGGGTAACGATGACAGCATTTCCGTACGTACTAAGCGGTGCAGCATAGGAAACAATTCCATCCGCAGCAGCTACTACAGGTGTACCAGATGCGTTGGCGATATCGATTCCGTAATGGTATTCAGACCCGCCAAAGTCCCGCCAGCCATAGCCGGAAGTAAGACGTCCTGTTGTTGGCTTCGTCCAGCTCCCGCCGGATACCTGTGGAAGGGCACCACCGCTGCTTGAAGCTGAGGAAGAACCAGACCCGGAAGCAGCCGAGCTAGCTGCTTGTTTTTTCACAAGCTCCGCAATACGATTTTGCTCCGCCTGGATAGATTGCTGTAATTCCTTGGATAGTTGCAGCGCTTCTGAATATTCTTCTTCCAGTTTTACTTTTTCAGAACGTAACTGCTCTTGTTTTGCTTCCAGTTCATCCAGCAACGTATTTTTTTGCGTTTTTTGTGAAGCAAGGGAAGCCTTTAATTTTTCTAGAGATGCTTTATCATCTTCTAACTCTTTCCGCTTTGATTCTAACGACTTTTTATCTTCTTCTAAAGCTTTTTGGTCTTCTTGCTGCTCGTGCATGATTTCTTTATCTGCATCGATGAGTGTGTTAACCGCAGAGAAGCGGTCGATGAAATCGACAAAACTGTTGGCACCTAGTAAAACATCCAAGTAGCTGACAGAACCTGAGGATTGAATGGCACGTGCACGCTCTCGTAACAACTCATCCCGCTCGGCGATTTTTTCACTTAGTATTTGGATTGAATTTGTCAAAGAAGTAATTTCTTTATTTGTCTCATTGATATTGGCGACGACAGTCTCCACTTTTTTGTTCGTGCTGAGAATTTCATCGTCTAATTTTTTGATTTGGTCATATACCTTCGTTTGTGCCGCTTCAATATCGTTTACCTTTGTTTCCTTATTCTTGATCTCGGTATGTAGGCGACCTTTCTGTGATTCATTTTGCTGCTGCTCTTGTTTTAATTCATCTAGTGTTGCAGCTGTTCCAGTAGATTCAATCAATAGGGAGGATGCCAAAAATAATGCAGTGTACTGCAGGGGCCTCATAATTTTTTTCTTCACTTCTGCAAACCTTCTTTTCTGTAAAAATCGTAAACTGCCTATAGTTGTCCATGTCCTCGTTTAGAGAAATCAGTTTGGAGGAAGGCAGTTCCGTCGAATAGAAATCGACCCAACATATGCTACCACTTTTATGGAAGCCTGTCTAATGAGGGCGACCATTGACATCTTATACGATAAATATGAAAAAACTGTGCAGAAGTACCGTATTTATTGAAAAGAGCGTGTTCTGAGCGGAACATTTAATTCGCCGGTAAATGAGCGGAAACCGCCGATATTTGCTCAGAAATCGCCGGTATTTCATGAAAAAACGCCGGTATTCGCTCCAGGACTGATACAGGCCTTTTGAGAGGCGCAGCCTAATCCTCCATTAAGTTAGACAAATCCTCTTAATTCTTCTTTTCTAATGCACGGACTATTATTTCCACTGTCAAAATTAATTTTCTTCACTTGAGTAAAATGAAACTATTTCAGCTAGCACGCGTCTTTTTGTGAATGACTGGTTAGTACAGCTCGCTGTGTAGAGATAAAAATATGCAAAAGCTTTGAAAGATAAGCTCAATAGAAAGGAAGAATCTGATTGGAAATTATAACGGGGAAACTTATCATCATTGCATTTTTTATTCTCATTATTCATTCTATTGAAACGCTCGCCTATGCAGTGAGGCTGGCAGGAGCGCGCGTAAGGCTGCTTGCTTCCGCTCTGGCGCTTTTTAACGTGATGGTGATGGTATCCCGGCTTGCAAATATGATGCAGCAACCCTTTACCGGTAGTCTCGCAGACACTGCTCCAAAAGAAACAGCGTTAGCTTTTGTAGAAGGACAATTCCGCATTATTATTGGAGCCGCGTCCATTGGAACGATACTCGGTATGCTGCTGTTACCTACTTTTATGGCGATATTTTCGAGGGCTATTCTTCATTTAGTAGAAGAAAGAGGTTCCGTTCCGGCATTGCTGCGCAAGGGATTTACACTCCCGTACATAAGAAGGGCAATCAAGCATATCCGCAGGCCAAGCCTCTCGTATATAAAAGGAATTGGACTGAGGGACATCCCAGTAAAGCTATTTATTACGAATGTAGTCATTACAGCTATTTACACGATCGGCGTTCTATCAGCAATTTATGCCTCACTTCTCATACCTGAACATAAGACGACAGCTGTCATGGCATCGGGTCTGATTAATGGTGTAGCGACCATTCTTCTAATTGTTTTTATTGACCCGAAAATTTCAATTCTCGCTGATGATGTAGTAAATAATAGGGGAAGCTATGCCGCCTTAAAAAAGGCATCTATCATTATGATGATGTCAAGGCTGTTGGGTACGTTACTAGCTCAGGTGCTTTTTGTCCCAGGGGCGTACTATGTGGCGTGGTTCTCTGGAATCATCGCCTAACACCTTGATATCTTTCTGATTTCCTAAACAGATGATATATGTTTAATAAATTAAAAAATTGTTAAAATTAAGTAATATTTCTCCGAATTTATAAATATATAAGTATGTAGAGACAGAGAGAAATAGAATAGGGAAATTTGTTCCAAGCTAGAAGCTATAAATGCCCTTTATTTTTGTGTTGCGATTTATGACCTCACAAGCTAGAGGAAATAGTAGCTATATGTTCTCTCAAACGTTGTAATTGTTGCCGTTTTCTATTGCTTTTTAAATCAACACGGGGGGAATAGTAGTATGTTTTCAATTGTTAAACCAAGGGCGAAAATGCAGGAGACTCTTTCACTGAATCAGGAAGCGACGGTATCTAACCACTTCCAGGAGGCATTATTGTCTTATGGATTTACTTCTTCAGATGAAAGAAAGCTTCAATCCTTGTATGAAAAATGCCAGCAGAATAAACTGGCGTTGGGTAAGACTTTTATGAGCTATTTAGAAGAAATAGCGCCGGAAGGAAAAAATCCATATACAGCCCGTCAGGTTGAACAATATCTTCATTTCTTTTTTGTTAGTAAGAAAGATGAGCATTTCATAAAGGAAAATCGCAGAGTATTCATGGGCTTTTGGGAAAATCGTTTTGAAGCCGAAAAGGTAATCATCATCATCGAGCAATTTGCCAACTGGCTTATGAAAAAAATTATGGAAGAATTTGATCTTTCTCCAATTGAGGCCTTTGAATATATGAAATCCGTTTCCACTTCAAAATGTATCGTAAAGCAATTGCTGATTGAAGTCATGACTGAACAAATGCTTGAAGAGGTCGTTCAGGAAATGTCATCTATGATTAATCAAAAAGGCAGCATGTGGCATCCAGAGGAAATGACGGAAGGGGCACATAATAGTCTCCAGTCAACCATTGTGTAGCTTTCATGAGACATAAAATATGCGACTAAAAGCAGCCATCTATTTTGATGGCTGCTTCAGTCTGTTGACAAACGCTTTCATTCATCGGTGCTTGCCTTGCTCGTCTGCTCCTGCCGCTTCGCTTTCGTCGCAAATAAAGAGCCATTCGCTCATGAACTTAGGTTCAATTCGCGTCTTCGCTCGTCGGCGCGCCTTGTCTGACAAGCGTTTTCAAGACAGGCTGGGTAAAATCTTCTTTTTACCAAAGTATCTAAAAAGACACATAGACAAAGTCATAAAACGACTTTGTCTTCGCTCTGAAGCAGCCATCTATTTTGATGTTTGCTTTTTATATGAGAGGGAATTTACTTTTCTAATTCAATGTATTCCCGCAATAGCTTCCAGCCGGTTTCTTCCTTCCGCCAAATGAATAGACATTGAGCAGGGAAGGCCTGTCCGTTGATCGTATTTGTCTCTCTACCCAGTACAATCAATTCTTCACCATTCCTTCGCTCTGTTACCGATAAAATGCTGAAGCTCTTATGTGCATTTCCTTCGTTCATAAGTACGGCATCCAAATCATAATCATATCCATATTCCTGTGGCTTTTCTAAACCTGAATGACCCCAATAGCCTGTGAACTCTTTAGACATGAACCATCGAATGCCTTCCCCGTTTTTATGAATAAATCCTTCATTCCAGCTGTGGAAATAATCTTCTAGTACTTTTTCAATTGTCGGCTCCATAAGAATTGCCCCCTATTATTTAGACTTTATTTATTATTCAACAAGGTGATTCGAAAACCTTTTCTCTTAGAAAAGGTAAGAGGATTTACCAACTAAAGGTTGTACTGCCAATTTCCTTCAAGTTAGAATAGGAGTAAGAATATTCTTTCTATGAGAAAGAGTAGAGGAAGGTGAAGTCGCACATGTAGAAAAAAGCACCATCTCCCTTCGTTACATATATCCGCAGGAGCTCTTTCAGCTGATAGAGACACATGGATTTGAGCTCATTGCCCTGTATGGTGACTGGAGCAAGTCAGAGTTCGTAAAAGATAGCCCCTCAATGGTTGCCCATTGCAAATTGAAAAAGCAATGAGGAAAAGGGCCGTTCCGCACATCCTTTCATCGAGGTATGAAGTCTAGCTTTCATTGTTATGTCTATATAAAAAATTGTATGAGAGTAAAAGATGGTTTTTTATATTAAAAAACTTTTGGAAAGAGGATGGTTCTTTCTTGTCCTCTCTGCAACTCCAGCTGGGGTATAGAGATTGAGAGTCGGTGAAACAAATTGAAAACCACGAAATAGTCACTATTTATATTTTTAGCTATCTATCAAAATATTGAAGTATCCAAAACTATTTCCCGAGAAATAATCATTTTAAACATCAAAAAAATACATACAGCGAGGTAAAGATAAATGAACCTTTTAGCATACAAAGAATCCTTTCAACCATTAATCGAGCAGTATCAGCTGTCAGAAGACCAGCTCGAATTTACGGGAACTCCGCTAGAGTGTATCAAGCTGGCAAAAGAGGAACGAGATCGCCACTGTATTCTTGCTATAGAAGAAGAAGAGCTTGTTACCTTCTTTGTATTACACGAGAATGAAGGGCCGAAGAGCTATTCAGATAACCCGACCGCTATTCTGCTTCGGGCCTTTTCTACAGATTTCAAACATCAAGGAAAAGGATACGCAAAACAGTCACTTATTTTATTGCCGGACTTTGTCAGAGCTCATTTCCCACATATCACGGAAATTGTCCTTGGGGTGAACCTGCGTAATACAGCAGCGCAGGCACTGTATAAGAAGTGTGGTTTTATCGATGAAGGAAGACGCATGATGGGCAAAAGAGGCGAGCAGATCATCATGAGCTACTATTTATAACAGGGGGGTATCAGTATGGAACAAGTAATAGAAAGAGCAGCATTTCAGGAGCTGGCGCATTTTCTTTCGGAAATGAATCAGCAAAAGCACGCTCATATCGGCTTCTGTGGAGATAATCCACTGGAGATCGAGCAGACATTGATTGAGGATTTTGTAGATGAAAATGGGAATGCAGCTTTCTTTGTTATAAGAGAAGATGAAGGTAGAATAGCAGCTGCCATCGGACTGGATATAGATGAAGAAAGTGCAGAAGTATGGGGGCCGTTTAATCAGTCGGCGACAAAAGAAGAACAGAAACAGCTATGGGATACTTGCCTTCAATCCTATCCGGAAGTAAAGGAATTTTCCTTCTTTATAAATGAAGAAAATAAAGAACAGCAGCACTTTGTAGAACAGCTTGGCGCCCGGAAAACCGGAGAGCATTTAATACTTTTGATGTCAAAGGACCGTTTACAGCCGGTAGAAGAACGGGTAAGTAAACGCTTCGCACCAGAAGATGAAAGAGCCTTTCGGGAAATCCATGATACAGCATTTCCTAAGACATACTACGATGCAGTGAAAATTATTAGCCGATTAAATAATGAGCGTATATTACGTGTTGTGAAGACAGATGATGATGGGCTTCTTGGTTATGCATATTTTGAAATTGACCAAGAAATGAAAGAAGCGTCGCTTGAGTATATTGCCATTTCCCCTGCTGCAAGAAACCGGGGACTAGGGACCATATTAATTAAGGAAATACTGGCGGAAATGTTCGCATTCCAAGGAATCGGGAGCATCCAGCTGTGTGTGGATACTCAAAATAACCAGGCAAATCGTGTATATGAGAAGGCTGGGTTTGAACAAAAAGATTTTCTATACAGCTACGATTTAAAAAGGTAGATAATATATCGCTATAAAAATAAAGGGGGCACGCAGAATGGACAGGACGATTATTGCTATAGCAGGCGGTGGTTTTTCACAGCACATCCCTGCTTATGTTGACGAATATATTATCAGCCAAGTTAAAAGCGGCGGACCAATAAAAGTCTGTTTCATCCCGACAGCGAGCAATGATGCACAAGGATATATCGACCGCTTCTATGAGGCCTTTTCTCCTTACGAGACGACCCATATCACACAGGACATGTTAGCCAGCCCTTCAATCGAGGCTATCCTGAATGAACAGGATGTACTTTATGTCGGTGGCGGAAATACACAGTTCATGCTGAAAAAATGGCGGGATGCAGGCTATGATCGTTTACTGCAAGATGCTTACCAACGTGGAGCGGTTCTGGCAGGAATCAGTGCAGGGGCTATGTGCTGGTTTGATGGTTGTCTTTGTGAAAAGGAAGATGGAAACTATGAGGAGGTACAGGGGCTTGGTCTGCTCGCAGGTACCTTCTGCCCGCACTATCAAGACCGTGAACGTAAGGAATTCTTTGATAAATGGCAGGCAAGATATGGGGTTTCACCAAGCTATACCTTAACGGACGATGAAGCTTTGCATTTCCGAAATGAAGAGCTGCTCGTCAAGCTGACGACGTAATCGACGCAAGAGAAACAAATGAAGGAGATATGAAATGACACAGTTGAAATCAATTTACGTCAAGTGGGGCAGCGGAGATGTACGGCTGACATGGATACCAAAAATGGATTATTCAGAAGCGGCTACGTTTACAAGTGTTCATGCAATATGCGTAAAGGACGAACACATTTTACTGACTCATATCCCGAACAGGGGCTTTAACTTTCCTGGCGGGCATATTGAACACGGAGAACAGCCCGAGCAGACAATTCACCGGGAGGTATATGAGGAAGGCTATGTAAAAGGGACACTTCATTATCTCGGTGCAATTGAGGTGAACCACGAGGAAAATCCATTATTCAACCCGAACGGCAAGTATCCCCTCGTTGGTTATCAGGCCTTCTACCGCCTCGATGTAACGGAATGCCTGCCTTTTCTTCGTGAGTATGAAGCAGCTGCCCGCATTTGGGTTGAGCCAAGTGAAGTGCCGTTTGTAATGAATGACCATGAATTGGCAGTGGATATTGTAAGAGAGGCGCTTTCGATAGAGACAGCCGGTAAAAATAAGAAAGCTTCATTGTAGGATTTTTCTAAAGAAAAATAACGGTGAATAGAAGTCTAACCTGCAAAGGACTTTATTACCTATTAATATAAAAAGTGGATAATAAGTGAAACCCCATTAGAGCGTAATCGTAAATAATGTGAGGTGACTTATATGATTCAACTAAACTTGATTTTTATTTTATTGTTATTCGCAACGCTTGCTCGTTATCTTGTATTTGATGCCTTTGACCCGGTCATGTTTGCACTGATTTTTTCCTTTCCCATTGCATCTATTGGTATTTATATTATGAGCAAGAAGTTCGCCGAAAAAGAACGTTCTTATCAGCCGAAGAATATTCCTGAATGGTCTTTTTCCAATAAGCAGACAAGCTTATTGAATGAAAAGCCGCTCTTTAAAGGAGAGGAACGGAGAGGGTATGTAAAACGCTACTTTACCAAAAAGGGGCGGTATGTTTTTGCGGATATTTTTGGTTCCAGCTGGTACCTGTCGCTTGAGATTCAAATAGACCAAGATGTTTATGATGTGCGTTGTGATCGAGAAAAGTGGCTGACTCAGCAGGATCGTTGGATAATTACCAAAAATGGAGAACAAATTGGCGAAGCCCATACACGCATTAATCTAAAGAACATGACGAAATTGAAGGAAGCGATTGAGTTTACATTTCAGGATACCTCCTATCTGTCTTCAGCGTCTACGATTACTTCAACGATATCTCTGACACAAGACGAAGAGCTGCTTGGTACCATGAAGCGCAACCATATTATCAGCACTGTACAAGTAATCGACGTAAAAGAGGATCAACCTGAATACATCATTGCATTAATTGTTCATTCTTTTTATTTCAAGAATAAATAATGGAGTACTAGCAGAAAAAGCTGCGTACTTGAAGAGAAGCCTGTTTTTAACCGGCGTATTGAATGCTTTACATAAAGTTATCCTCCGATCGCATGGCAGGTCTTTCTAGTGGCAAAATAGTGGAGTACCTGTTTTTTTAGTTTGAAGTAACAAGCAGCATTCACGAGGAACCAATTGAAGTGCCGTTTTTGATGAGCAATTCTGAACTAGCATTGGATAGGTAAATAGCAGCAGGAGAATTGTAGCGCTGTGTAAAACAGGCTAACTTGATAAAATAGGAAAGTGGCTATCCTAACGCCTGCTTACAACAAGCAGCTCTAAACAGACAGGAGGAGTTTGATGAAGTGGCTGACAATACCCATTTCCTATGGATTGATTATAGCCAGTGGGGTACTCGGAATAACAGCAGTTGCCGTCTCTGAATGGAAGGACGACTTTGTGCTGAGTGTCCTCCTTTATATCCTGCTTGCTGTGCTGCCATATTTTCTTGGCTGGTACATATTAGATCGTCGATTTTTTAAAAAAGAGTTTTGGCCCCGCTTCCGTATACTTACAGGAGTGACGGTTTTCGCACCGGTCATTTTCATGTCGTATGACCGTTTCTTTGATCTAAAACATGAAATGGTTTCTCATGCGGCAGATATTTATTTGGATTCCCGCGCGATACCGGAGTTAATGGCCGGCCTCGTCACATTTGCTTTTACCATTTTTCTAATCTCCTTCCTCAGTATTTATATTTTATGGTTTGATATCCGTAAATCTGTCTACTTGATTCCTATCATTTCCCTATTGTGTATCGCCGGGGTCTGGTATATGTCAGAAGGAGACTTTAAGGCGATTCGGGAGGACGGAATCGTTATTTCACTACAGGATACATATGAGGAAATTCCATGGTCAGAGGTGGAACAAGCCTATTTAAACAGTGCTGTTAAATATAGCAGCGGCAGCGGTGGTACAAGTGATTATGTTTGGACATTCATCTTCCAATTGAAGAATGGCGAGGACATTCCATTTGGCCCGTTCGTATACCATAAAACGACGCTTGAGCACTCACTCGCTATTAAGAAAAAGATTATGGATGAAAAAATACCCATTTCGCTTGAGGCGCTGACCGAGGACGATTGGTATTTCGTCAAGCTCGATATTGAATCAGAGAATGATGCCAATGTGGAAGACTTCTATTCATTAATACAATACAATCCGCAAACAGGGGAGTATTACTCGGTTCCATATGATTGACACAAGAGAATAGAAAACGTGAAAGCATGCCGGTTCCATATACTAATGGTACCGGCAGTTTACTTGAAGTAGTAAAAATTGTTTGTTCATTAACGGACAAAGATGTAATCAAAATGTATATTCCCCTGGAATTTAATTGCACCCACCTTAATTCCTCCTAATTTTTACTGTGATGTTTTCTTCTTTTTTATACCAAGCGTATCAATTAATTTAGCAGCCTAAAAAATCAATAATGCAGCACCCTCCTATGAGCAACAGAGTAGAAAGAAATGGACGGTTGGTAATCAAATTGATTTTTCTAGCTTCATAAAATATCTTCCAGTAGAATGGAATTACTAACATCAAGGAGTGATTTCATGCCTACATATAACAAACTAATCCGTGACCGTATTCTCGAAATTATCGAGGCAGGAGGTTCAAGCTACAATGCTCGGACATTGGCACCGGGGGAACACCTGACGGAAATCAAGAAAAAGCTGTACGAGGAAGTAAAGGAATTTGATGAGACAACAGATGAAACTGGCGCACTAGAGGAAATGGCTGATGTGCTGGAGCTGCTGCATGCTGCCCTGAAGGTATACGGTAAGTCTTTCGATGAGTTGGAGGCAGCACGCGTAAAGAAGAAGGAAAAACGCGGCGGCTTTGATCAGGGACTTTATTTGATTGATGTTGAGGATAAATGAATGAAGCTCATTACAGCAAATTTAGTCACAGAACTCCAGGAGCTTTCCCAGGATGCTGTACACATTTGCTGGATAACCGCCTTTGTGATGAAGTCGGGTGTCAAGCTGATGCTGGAGGATTTGAAAAAGTGCGATGAGCGCGGCGGTGAAATCCAGCTTCTCGTCGGTGATTATTTAAGCATTACACAGCCAGAAGCACTTCGCATGCTTGTAGAAAACCTCCCGACTGCCCAAATCAGAATGTTTCAATCCTACGGACGTTCTTTTCATCCAAAAGCCTATTTATTCAAAGGAAAAGATAGCCAGCATGTTATTGTCGGCTCGTCCAATCTTTCGAACTCTGCGTTGACATCAGGGGTGGAGTGGAACCTAGAAACGGTTGATATGCAGACATTCGAGCAGGCAATGGATGAATTTCATGATCTATTCCATGGCAAAAATACGATTCCTATTAATACAGAGACGATTGCGATGTATGAAGCACGTTATATAGAGGCAAACAAGGCAGTTCCAATGGCCAAGAAGTGGAGCGATTCCGAAGAACAGGGCTTGATGTACGGGCAAGAGAGTGAGCCGGCAATTGTGGCAGAAGCAGAGGAAGCAGAGAGGGTTCTTGAACCTCGTCCGGCACAGAAGCTGGCATTAACTGCATTAAAGGAAACTCTAGAGCAGGGCTATGATAAGGCGATGGCGGTGCTTGCGACTGGTCTTGGAAAAACCTATTTAGCAGCCTTCTTCGCTGAGCGTTTTAAACGTGTGCTGTTCGTGGTGCACCGGGATGAAATCCTGCAGCAGGCAAAGGAGACGTTTGCGACTGTCTATCCGCATAAAACAGCAGGCTTTTTCAACCGTTTTGAGAAGGATACGGACAGTGATTTTATTTTTGCCTCTATCAGTACAATTTCCCGGAAGTATCATCTGGAGAAGTTCAATCCGGCAGATTTTGATTTGATCGTCATGGATGAGTTTCACCATGCTGTGGCAAACAGCTATCAGAAGGTGCTGGACTACTTCAATCCCCAATTCCTGCTCGGCATTACGGCAACACCTGACCGTCTGGACAATAAAGATGTATTCAGCATATGCGACGGTAACGTGGCAATTGAAATCCATTTCATTGATGCCATCAAACGGAACTGGCTGAGTCCGTTCCATTACTATGGAATTAAGGATGAAACGGACTATTCAAGCATCCGCTGGCTAGGCTCGCATTATGATGAGGAGCAGCTGACGGTTGCCCAGACACGTCAGTCGTTCATGCAAAAAGTCTATGAAGAATGGCACCGGTTGAAGCAGACGAGAACAATCGGTTTCTGCTCGACCGTCCGTCAGGCGGAGCAGCTATGCGCCTTCTTTATTTCAAAAGATGTAAAGGCATTCGTACTATCCGGCAGAAGTACACCGACTGAGCGTAAAACGATCCGCCAGCAATTAATTGATGGGGAAATTGATATTATCTTTACGGTTGATCTATTCAACGAAGGGGTCGATATCCCAACAGTTGATACACTGCTGTTTGTCCGACCAACTGAATCCATTGCCGTCTTCACACAGCAAATTGGACGTGGTCTGCGCGTTGCTGACGGAAAAAGCCACTGCGTCATCATTGACTTCATTGGAAATTACCGTAACGCCGATCGGAAGCTGCTTGTCTTCAAGCCTGAACTGCTTGAAAAGGGTGGAAAGAAACTAACACCTTCTGAGCAGATTGCTGAAACAGCGTGCCAATTACATTTCGATATCAGCGTTATTGACCTGCTCGCTGAAATGGCAAAGAAAAACCGCAATTACAAGCAGCAGATCATCGATGCGTATGTTGATTTGAAAATGGAGCTTGGCAGACGACCAACCTATCTGGAAATGTATCTACAGAGCGGTTTCCAGGACATTAACATCGCCCGTGAATTCGGCTCGTATATCGGCATGCTAAAAGAAGCAGGGGAGCTGTCGGAGAGGGAACTGGCTATCTTTGAAGTTTATAAACCGCTTCTACAAGAAATCGAGAAAACTTCGATGACAAGAAGCTACAAAATGGTCGTGCTGTACGCTATGTTGGGGCGTGGGGCAGCTAAGTGGTACAAGCCTATCACAGCCGAAAAAGCCGCGCCGATTTTCGCTGACTATCTATCCAAGCCTTCAAGACAGGCCATCGACAAGATTAATCCTGATCATAAAAAGGTAATGCAGCTTATCCAGACGATGCCCATGACGAAATGGAGCGGAAGCAGTAAAGGTCTTGTGATATTTGAGGATGGAGAGTTTGGCTTTGCGGTTGATATCGAGAATGATATGCAGCTGGTCGTGTTTAATTGGGTGAAAGAGATTTGTGAGTATAGACTACATCGTTATTTTGCGCGGAAGAGTGAGCAGGTTTAGAATCTGGCTAGATGAACCGTATCATAAATAAATGCGATTTCTAAAAAGAAAGATCCCCATAACTTATATAAAATATTGGTTATATTATTGTATTTGATTAATTTATATGTGACTTACTTTATAATGAAAAAATAAAGGCAGAAATCGAGTGTGATTTCTGCCTTTTAATAGATGATTTTTAGGGAATTTTGTAAAGAAGACATGCCTCTATCTACATCCTAACAAAAACTGAATTATAAGTCTATTATTGACTTTGTATTGATGTGATAATTAATTTGCGCAAATACTTCATAACGTTATGGTGAAACGAAGGGAAAAATGAAACAGAATATATATGATAACAATACATTTTTTGGAAAATATCAGGAAATAAGAGCCCGAGAAAATAATTATAATAATTTACTTGAGCAGCCAAACTTTTTTACCCTAATTCCAACTCTTGAAAATAAAGTAGTTTTGGATATTGGCTGTGGAATGGGAGATTTTGCAGCATATTGTATTGACCAAGGTGCAAAACATGTAACTGGAATTGATATTTCTTCAAACATGATTGCTAATGCAAAGAAACGCCATATTCATGAAGGTCTAACTTTTAGGCAGGTTGCATTTGAGGATGTGGCAGTGCCGAATGGTTCAATTGATTTTGTTAGTAGTTCACTAGCTTTTCACTATATTGCAGATTTCCAATTACTTATAAAGAAGATAAGTGCGGCATTATGCGAAGGAGGAATTTTACTATTTTCTCTAGAGCACCCGATTGTAACAGCAAATAAAGGAAAAGAAAACTGGGTCACCGATCATGAAGGTAATTTGCTTCATTTCGCAGTAGATAATTATCAAGATGAGGGCTTACGTACTCAAAGTTGGTTGGTTGAAAATGTCATGATGTATCACCGCACGATGTCTACGATCCTAAATACGCTTATTGAAAGTGGTTTACAAATCGAAAAAATTATTGAGCCAATACCAACTAAAGAGGCAGTGTGTAATTTACCGAGCCTCCATAAAGAATTTCGTAGACCTTCTTTTTTAATTATAAGAGCAAAAAAGTATCACATTAAGTTAGCATAGAAATAAAAATTTAAACCGCATGTAAATCTATCACTCTGAACCATACTACAAGGAAATAAAATAGCCCTGTAAATATGGAAACAGATACTGCAAAAATTCCGGAAGCCTATTATATGAAAGCTGGTCAACTCGAAACATTTCTTCATTGAAGTATTTAATTTCACAAACTAATGATTCATACATTATTATAATAAATACTGATGAAGAAATTTCCTCAGTTGCTTCAAAAGAATCGGCTGAGGATACAGCAAGAATACAGGGCTTGTATCTTCCTTTAGTGAACGCGGCCGGTTATTAAAAAAGTAGTAAAAAAGTTAAATCAAAAAGATAAGCAGAAGGGTGTTTAGCATGACAAAGAAAATTTATGTTATCCATGAAAACGATGATTGGACAAGCCATTTAGTCAAAAGATTAGAAGAATTAAACTTACCCTTTGAAACTTGGCATCTAGACGAGGGGATTGTAAATTTAAATGAGGCACCGCCAGAAGGTGTATTCTACAATCGCATGAGTGCATCATCCCATACACGTAATCACCGTTTTGCACCAGAGCTGACAGGTGCAGTGATAGATTGGCTGGAGTTCCACGGTAAAAGGGTATTGAATGGCTCAAATGCACTCCGTCTTGAACTGAGCAAAGTAAAACAATATACACAGTTAGAAAAGTTCGGCATTCGTGTGCCAAAAACAGTGGCGGCTGTTGGAAAAGAACAAATCATGGAAGCGGCGAAAGCTTTAAATACCGTACCGTTCATCACTAAACATAACCGTGCCGGTAAAGGGCTGGGCGTTCAATTATTCTATTCTTTAGAAGCGCTGCAAGAACATTTAGATAAACCGACATTTGAGGATTCAGTGGATGGTATTACACTCGTACAAGAATATGTAACTTCTCCAGACCAATCAATTACGCGTGTAGAATTCGTTGGCGGGGAATATGTCTACTCCGTAAGAGTCGATACGTCTGAAGGCTTTGAATTATGCCCGGCAGACGCATGTCAAATTGGCGACCTGTTCTGCCCGGTTGGAGAAGAACCAAAGGATCAAATGAAATTTAGAATTGTGAAAAATCCTCATACAGAACTGATCGAAAAATACCAAACATTCTTAAAAGAGAATGGCATTGATGTTGCAGGTATAGAATTTATCGTCGATAGTGAAGGCACTGTCTACACATATGATGTAAACACAAATACAAATTACAACTCTGACGCTGAAGAAGAAGCTCAAAAATTCGGTATGTTAGAACTTGCAAAGTTATTAGGCAGAGAGTTAGAGAACTTAAAGTAATTTAAAAATAGGTGCAAGTTACTTGTCGAATGATTTTTCGCCAAGCGGCTAAGGTGTTCAACCAGTGCAAGGCTGAACACTGAGAATGGGAAAATAAACCGTTGTTGACAATCATGGATGGTTTTTCCCGACTGATCTAAATATAGAAACCCCTCATTTAGATGGATTACGTTGTACCAAACGTAAATGAGGTCTATGAAAAAACCACTAACGAACGTTGATGAATAACGTTTTTTAGTGGTTTTAAAATGAAGAGATTAAACAGCTCGTATTTATAAAATGAAGCTGACGATGATCGATGAAAGTATACTTACAAGTGTTGCGCCATATAACAGTTTCAATCCAAAACGCGCAACGGCATTTCCCTTTTCCTCATTCAGACTTTTGACAGCCCCGACGATAATACCAATTGATGAAAAGTTGGCGAAGGAAACGAGGAATACAGAAAGAATGCCCATTGTTCGTTCACTAAAGGCATAATTGCCTTCGGATAAATCCAGCATCGCAACAAATTCATTAGTCAACAGTTTAGTCGCCATAATGGCTCCTGCATCAACCGCTTCTGAGAAAGGAATCCCCATAATAAAAGCAATTGGAGAAAATAGATAACCTAGGATCGTCTGGAATGAGATATTAAACAATAGCTCAAACACATGATTGAATCCTGCCATTAATGCTATGAACCCAATTAACATAGCCCCGACGATAATTGCTACCTTAAAACCATCAAGAATATACTCACCGAGCATTTCAAAAAAGGATTGCCTTTTTTCCTCCTGTATTTCTAATATATCCTCTCTAGGGTCAATTTCGTACGGGTTAATAATAGAAGCTATAATAAAACCGCCAAATAAGTTTAAAACTAAAGCTGTGACAATATATTTTGGTTCCAGCATCGTCATATAAGCCCCGACGATGGACATCGATACAGTCGACATCGCTGAAGCACACAAAGTGTACAAACGCTGGTTCGTAAGCATGCCGAGTTGTTTTTTTAATGTAATGAAAACTTCCGACTGTCCCACCATCAGTGAAGCAACGGCATTGTATGATTCAAGTTTACCCATACCGTTTACTTTACTTAATAACACGCCGATACCCTTCATTAGGAATGGCAGAATTTTCAGATGCTGCAGAATACCGATTAATGCAGAAATAAATACAATTGGCAGCAATACAGTTAAAAAGAATGGAGCCTCTCCTTCATTCGCGATACCGCCAAACACGAAGGCAATCCCTTCGCTTGCATATTCAAGCAATGTGCTGAAAACAGCAGCTATTCCCCTGATGATGATTAATCCGAATTCTGTATTTAACAATAACAATGATAAAAGAATTTGAATGATAATCATCGTGATAATTGGTCTGATTTTTATCTGTTTCCGGTTGGAACTAGCCAGCCATGCTAAAAACAATACAATAAGGATACCTATAATAGAAATAACGTATTGCACATGTAACCTCCTGATGAAATGTAATAATATGTCATCGCTTCTAAAGTAAAACGTTTACTGGTGTTTACAATAGATACTTTACCCATATTTTATAAAAAAGAACCGGACATCATTTTTTCAAGTAAATACTTAATTCCTTAAGTTTGGAGAGTTTTTTACTTTACACCAGAAGGTTCCAAGGGATAATACGGAGCTGCCAATAAGATGGCAAGGGATAATTGACGGTTGGAGTTGGTCAAAGGGCATACTTCAACAAATGAGGGCCGCACTTACATGAGATATGGTGAACTGTACAACAAGTGCTGGTAAACAAATAAAGACGTAAGATGAAAAAGTTTTCTTAAAAATAAAGTGATTTTAATTATAGACGATCAAATGAGCTTCTTATGACGGGGAATGTATGTTGAAGAAATTTTGGCTACTCATTATATTCGGTAAAAAGTGAAAATAGATAAGAACAACCATGTAGACAAAGTGCATAGTATATGAAAAAGACCGATACGAAAGGCGGAATCTGTTGTATCATCCACAAATGCAGTGTCAGCCATTTCCGATCTCACGTGAAATGACCGTGACAGGGAATGGAGAAATCATTGCGCAGCCCGACTATGTTCAAATTCAGATAGAAGTGCGTACAGAAGGAAAGGATGTCAGTTTAGCTCAGCAGGAAAATGCCCGTATCATGAACCGTGTCATTGAATCGCTCTTGGCGTTAAATATTCCACGAGAGGCGATCCAAACGACTGCCTATACCATTTCTCCAAACTACGATTATATTGAGGGAAGACAAGTGTTTAGGGGATATGAGGTGCAAAATGCGATTACCGTTAAAATAACGGATATTAGTCAAGCTGGCACAGTTATTGATACAGCTATACAAAATGGGGCAAATCATGTTTCAGCTATTCAGTTTAAAATAGAAGATTCGGATGCCTATTATCAAAGGGCCCTTAATTTAGCACTAATCAATGCAATAGCGAAAGCCAAATCCATGGCTGAAACGATGCGTGTACCTTTACAGCCTATACCAATCAAGATTGTTGAAGAGAGCCAAAATATTACACCCGTTCCTTATAAGTTGGCTCAATTAAGCAATCAGGAATTTGCGACACCTATTGAACAAGGGACAATTTCCATTAATGCCTCTGTTCAAGTTAAATTTCAATTTTAGGATTAAATTATAGCAGTGTTAGTTAACGTATCAATAGCTAGTGAAAAATATATGTGTATTATTAATGTGTCTACAGTTATGAATGTTCTCTAGCTAGGTTCTCGGGAAACTAGTTTCACCGTTTGTGATTTATACTGGAAAACCCCGAATAGTTCCACTTTTGATCAGTGCCTGCCATTCGGGGGAAGTTTTTATTACTTTTTCACCAATTGTTTTTCATACAGCTCAATCCATCGCTGGGGTGTCATCTTTTGCAGCAGCTCACCGATAAGCTCATATGGTATATGCTTCGTGTTTGTTAGTCGAATACAGCTTTTTCCCATGTTTAATTTTGTAGATACTTGCTTGGCGTATTCGTTTTGGAACCATGTTAGTAATTCTTCATCAGCGTAAATGCCCATATGATAAAGTCCAATATGCTGCTTCTGTGCAATAAGGGCAAGAAAGGGAAGAGGCTTTTCAGGTGTAACATGATAGCCCTTCGCATATAGAGAATGAGGGATGACATAACCTAACCCGCCGTTCTCCTCGACTTTTTCGAACCCGTCTGGTAAGTTTTGTTCTATCGTTTCTACGAGTTTTATAAAAGCTTCACGTCTCTTTTCATCTACTAAATGCTCATAGTTCATGTCGGCACCTCCAGTTAGCATCGTACATATTTTCGTTTAAATCCGATTCGATTACGTTCAACTTCCTTTAAAATACTTTCGTAGGCATTTACAACACTGCTTTTTTTATGATCACGCTTTATTTCTACAGCACCAATGATTTGGGCTGTTTCAAGCGCTTGTTCATGCAGCGGTTTAAAGGAGACACCCACAGTAGTTACAAAGTTATTCATAGAAGCCTTTGTACGCGGCGGTGCTTCATGTATTTTTTCTTTTACTGTTTGCAGCATGCCCGTTAATTTAGATACAGAAAATTCCTCGTCCTTGCGATTGCCAAGCATCCAGCAATAGCAGCTCCAGCCAGCCGACATTTTCAACTCTTCATTACTAGCAATCCATTCATCAGCAATATTTTGGCCGATAGGGGATTCTGCTAATGTCACCGCAACAACATAATCTGATAACATGTAAAAATAAGCCTCATCGATCCAACGATTAAAATCATCCTCTGTCATATGAACAGGGTCAGCAATAATCCCTGCAAAGTACATCGCATCATAATTTCCTGTGGCGTAGAGCTGTTCTGCTAAAGGCTGATCGATTTTTATTTGTTTTGCGATAGGTTTCATTGCGCCTGTTGCAACGCCAAATACAGGTTCTCTTGCACCGTTTGATAAATAGATTTTCTTCGTACGCTCTTTCCCTAACGCTTCTAGTTTTTCCATTACTTCTTCAAACTGCATATCGACACATCCTCAATTGATTTGATTTGAACATTTGAATCATCATTATTGTAACGGAAAAAGTTTGGATGGCAAACACAGGTATCGATTTTCCGGGTTAAAATTAAAACGTTGTATGTACTAACCATATAAACAACCCCATTCTAGGAACTGCGGGTTGTTTATATAGCCGTTTTTCTATTTTATGCTTCTCGTAAGATAGGAAGGGTGCAGCAGCGGAAAGAGCCGCCCGATTTAATGATTTCTGTAATATCAACTTCAATTACTTGAAAGCCCCGGTCACGAAGCTGCTTGTTTACATTCTTATTAACGGGCAGGCTTAATACCCGCTTGTTGCCAATGCACAATACATTTGTCCCTAATTGAAATTGTTCCTCTTCCGAAACTACAATTAAATCATAGCGTGCAGCAAAAAAATCGATTTGCTTTTGTGTTAAGGCATTTGGGTAAATAAGGGCTACTTCAGGGGAAACGACATTAAATACACAATCCAAATGCAAATATTTTTCTTTAAATGGAATAGGAATGACATCAAATTTATTTAAAAGACGCTGTAATTGTTCAACAGCTTTTTCTTCTGTCCGATTGCTGAGTCCCACGTAAATCGTATTCTGATCAATTACAACATCTCCGCCTTCAATTCGTTCCTCGATTAAATTATAATAGGAGATTTCTTCATCCTCCAGCCACTGCTTTAAAATGTTTTCTTCCCCTGAGCGAACGTCTGTGGCCATTTTAGCAACAAATATTGTTTGTCCTAGTGTAAAACCAACATCCCTTGTAAAGACCTGTTCAGGATATTTTTTATGATAAGGTAATAAAATAACATCGACATTATTTTCTTTTAGCGTTTTAACAAATTCACCGTGCTGCTCGAGTGCGCGTTCAATATGAATGCCTTCATTCTTAAAATGCTTTTGTGTTTCATTAATTACGTCGCGGATTGTCATATATTGAGGCTGGCAAAGAATCACTCGTTTTAATACATCGTACTCACTCATGCAAAAAGTCTTGAGGTTTATGTTTGGGCGTTCTGTCACTTTCACGCACTCCTATCATGGCTTTTTAAACTAGTTTTTCCGAAATGGTTATTATTATTACAAACAGACATTCAGGATTTGTTTTTGCGCCATACGATCTTTTAACTATCCTTCCTTTTTAGATAGGGGAGATGGGCCTCATTTTAAAATAAAAAGGTAGAAGAGATGAATAATAAACAAAATCAGTTTACAGCCTCTGGGATGTGTACGAGTCCATTTAAAAACCAGCTAACTTCATGCCTCTATATGAATTTAATAAAATATGTGCTAAGAAGATAACACCTGATTGGATATTTTTGTATCAAACCGCAAAAAAGAGAAATTGCGCTATGCAATTTCTCTTTTTACTTGAACCCAAATTAATAATGTCTTACACTTGATAACTTCTTTATTACCTGCCGTTGCCGTTGCCGTTACCGTTACCGTTACCGTTACCGTTACCGTTACCGTTACCGTTACCGTTACCGTTACCGTTACCGTTGCCGTTACCGTTACCGTTACCGTTGCCGTTACCGTTGCCGTTACCGTTGCCATTACCGTTGCCATTGCCGTTACCATTGCCTGGTTTTACAACACTCACATCAAATGTTAGTGTATGCTCACCATAAGTTACTGTAATCGTCGTCTTACCTTGACCTTTTCCTTTTACAGCTCCTTCTTTTACAGTAGCTATTTTATCATCCGCTACTTCATATGCTGCAAGCTTTGTAACATCTTTTTCTGTTGTTTTACCATCAAAAGTAGTTACTTCATTAATCGTAACTTTAACTTCTTTACCTATTCTAGTTTCAACATGGGCTTGGTCAATTTCTAAGGTTACTACTGGTGTTTCTACAACAGGTGCCTTCACTGTAACATTAACAGTTACTTCGTTACCACCGTGTGAAATCGTAATTGTAGTCGTGCCTTCTCCAACTGCGGTTACTAATCCATTTACTACTGTTGCAACGTTATCATCCGCAACAACATAAGTAGCTTTTGAAGTTACGTCCTCCTCAGTTGCATCACCTTCAACTGGCGTGGACGTTTCTGTTACCGCAAGCTGTGCAGTTTCTCCAGCTGTCATGTCTAGCTCAGCTGGGTTTACAGAAAGTGTTACTACCGGTTCTACTACTTCTTTTTCATATATCACTGCTTCGCCAACATTCCCGGCAGCGTCAGTAATGACTACTGATACAGCAGTAGTTTCTGCTGTTACTGGGAATGTGAAGCTGCCGTCTTGATTTAATTCAAAAGCAACAGGCGCCTGTACTTCGCCATTTACCGTCGCAATATAGGAAGCTTTTAACTTATCATTTAGGTTGTAATCTAAACCGTATAAATATAATTCTTCATTGTAGTCGATATACTTATCAGTTACTTGTCCTGTAGCGGCACCTTCAGCTACTGAACCAGTAATTGCTGGTTTCGTCGTTTTTACTACAATTGGACCAACATAATCCGAAACTACTCCAGATGCTGCAAGACCAGTGAAGTCAATTGTATATAAACCATCTGGAATCGTTGTGGCAGGTTCTGATCCCCATGGTTTGTACTGCCCGCCAATATTCAACGTATAAGAGCCTTTTCCTAGTGCCGTACCTGAATGTAGGTAACCAATGTAGCCATCTCCGTATTCTCCACCTTCAGGATTCATAATATCCCAAAGCTCGATATAGTTAGTTGTTACATCTCCAGTTAATGTGAATGAAAGTATAGCTGAGTCTTTCACTCCGTCTCCGTTAAATGATAGGTCTGTTTCTGTAATCTTGAAATCTTGAAGTTCAGTTACTGCCGCGCCGCCAAAGTCAGCTGCGAATGGCAATGAAATTTCTGTAGCTCCACCGCTGATATAAATATATCCTAGTATTTCAGAGCCGTTTGGAGCCGTAGCTTGTGAAGCAGTTAGTGTAATATTTAAAACTTGCTCACCAGCTAGATTAAATGTTGGCTGATCTACTGTAACAGTAGCATCACCAAAGGTTTTTGTCACGTCAACTGATACGTTATAATTGCCGCCGTTCCCTTTGATATCTTTTACTAAAACTTGTTTCGTTACGGAAATATCTCCGTCTTTAAGTGATTGCGGGCCGAACGTAATCGTACCTTTCAGGTTTTCTGCAACTGCACCAGTTCCATCTAAAATGGCAGTATCAAGTGCATAGGCAAGAATTTCCGGATGCGCTGCTGCATAGGCATTGACACGTCCTGCACCTTGAGAAAATACATCATATTTTGTTTTATCTAAAACCTTTGCTGTATTAGAAAGCGCCACTTTTACATCGAACGCGTTCCAATCAGGATTTGCTTGTTTAACTAATGCAGCAATACCGGCGATATGCGGTGTTGCCATAGATGTTCCTGTTTTACGAGCATATGCTTCCCCGTAATCTGCATCAGGGAAATCTTTTTTATACATTGGAATCGTTGACATAATGTTTGTCCCAGGTGCACTTACATCTGGTTTAATATCAAAGTTTGGTGTAGATGGTCCACGTGAACTTGAAGAGTTTACATCATCTCCGAGTGTCTTTGTTGAATCAAAATTACCAAAGCTTACTTTTCCAGTTCCTCCAGCTAATGCAGCGCGAATTGCTTCCCCGTCTGTTTGGGACATATCAAATGTTGGCAGAAAATCGAATGAATCACCAAGGAATGTACCTGAAATGTCCGGTGCATTTGTGCCGCCGGCAAAGTTGTGAATAATTGTTGCAACTGCTCCATTCGCCTTTGCATTCGCAATTTTATCGACGAATGCGATACTGCCGCGAGAAATCAATGCCACTTTACCCTTTACATCAATTCCTTCAAAGTCTTTTACTTCTCCGTTTCCAGGAATAGCAACGAGGTCAAACTCTCCTTGAAGCTGAGTTTCTAAATCTTTCCCAAAAGTTGTACCCATTAACGGAAGCTGTTTTGTTAAGTTGTAGTCGCCGACTGTAACATTCACTTCTCCGTTGTACATTGTTTCAGGGTTTGTTGTGTTACCAACAGCAATTCCTAAACGAGCCGTTGCAGGTGTACCCATTGTTCCGCGATTTGGACCAGAGTTTCCAGTTGCAATTACTCCGATTGTTCCAGCCATCATTGCATTATTAATGGCGAATGAACCAGCATCTGTTTCAGAGTTAGCGCCGCCGCCAAGTGAAAGGTTGATAATATCCATTTTTTCTATGACAGCAGTTTCAATTGCTTTAACAATACCGGATGTTGCTCCGCTTCCATACGCTCCAAGAACACGGTAAGCATAAAGGTCCACTTTTGGAGCAATTCCTTTAATACCGAATTCGTTAGCTCCGATTGCTGCAATTGTGCCGGCAACATGTGTACCGTGAGAAGTATAGAATGAGCTTCCGTTTGCATTAAATTCAGGTGTCCCGGGTGGACGCTCCGAAGGCGATGTTTCCGATGCATCGTCATCTGCACGAGGCTTCGTGTAAGTTGATGAATGTGGAATAAAGTTTTTTCCGCCTTTATAAATTCCAGCAAACTCAGGGTGATCTGCATCAATACCAGTATCTAATACTGCTACTTTTATTCCTTGTCCTTCAATTCCTTCGTTCCAAAGCTGTTCGATGCCAAGAAAAGAATTACTTGTATTCATTTGAGCTTCTACTTGATCTTGCTTAATAATGTCTGATGATTGCATCGTATTATCTTCCGATGCGTAAACAGTTGCATCGGGTTCGATTAATGTAACTCCTTCTATCGTAAGCAGTTTCGGAAGATCATTAGCTTTGACAGTTGCCGCAAAACCGTTTAGAACAGTATCAAATGTGTATCCTTGCGTCATCTGCACTTTTTTTGCAGCTAATTCTTTTTTTACATTTGCTTGCTGTGCTTTTACATTTGAGCGAACTTCATTTGCACGGGCATTAGAGAATTTTTGGCCTTTGACTTGGCTCATTCCTTGCTCTAGTGCCACAGGCTTTTCAGATAAATGAACGATGACAGCAACATCTTGATTGCCTGACACATTTTGCAGGCTTTCATGAAGGGTTGGACCATCTTTAGATAAGCTTAGCTGTTCAGCAATAGCCGCCTTTAATTGGAGTATACTTTCACTTTGACCATTCTGCTTGAATGGTTTCAGTTCTTCAGCACCAGCACTCGAGAATGGAACCAATAGAGAAAGCACCATTACGAAAGCTAGAATACTGCTAAAGAGCTTCGTAAACTTAAAATTTTTCAAATCTCATTTCCCCTTTACCTAAAATTCCCGCACTTTACAATTTAGTGCGATATCACCAATTTATCATAAGAAAATTAATCCGAATATCGAAATTTCAAAACATTCAAAAATATTGATAAATAGTATTACGTTATCAACTATTTATTAAATCTATCTTCCTAGTAATTTACTAATAAAGTAGAACTTTCATACGAAAAATGACTTCTATTAATTTGTTAAATTAATCGAGTAGAGGAATAGTAAAAAATAGAAATAGAGTCAATGATCAAGGGTACAATTGGAGGCGCAGTTGATAGTGCAGCTGCTGGTATAAAGGTAGGGGATGCAGTAGAAGAGAGGGGTTATTGGAGGAGCTTTTGGAGGGAAAACCAATTTAATAGTATGTTCAAGAAATGAAAAGGCGATCTGTAAACAAGCAGTATATCAGTTATTTATTGTAAATTTAATAATGGGGGATTATTTTAAAAATACGCTCGTTGATATGCTAAAGGGAACCGTAATATAAGTAATTGAGGTTACTAAAATGACGAACGAACCATAAAGAGTTCATTCGTCATCTCAGTTTTCTATCAGTTTTGAAGCAGGCTTTTATGTTGAGAAGTATCAGAATTAGTTTGATAGGCTTCATCATCTAACGATCAATTTGGTTTCTCAGCAAATAGAGTACATGAAGTCAGGAACAGGAAGAATTTTGGCATGAGCTTAGTAGAAATTAGGGGATGAAATTAGATGCTGCTCTAAAATAAACCGAACCGCTTCTTTTTATAGAAGGGTTTGATATCTTCCATTTTTTCTGTCCAATCGTCTATTCCAATGATTTCGAGGGCTATGCCGTTTAAATGGGGGATAGCAGCATCGGTAATCCCCTTAAAGATTTCCTCTATGTGTCCCTCAAAATCTACGATAAGCAGATAGTTTTGCTCGTTTTCTCGTATCTTCTGCCTTACATAAGCCTTTTTAATGTTTTTTTGTGTTTTCATATAAGCTTGTATCGCTTCAATCATTTGTACAGGGTATTCCTTGGGCTCGCTCAGCAAGGCATTCATTTTTTCTGGTACCGCTGCCTCCATAAAGGTACTGCTTGCAGCTTCACTTCGTTCTTGTCGGTATTGTTCAATCATGGCTTTATTTTTTGAATCAATCCTAAATCCAAGCCCTCGTGGATTGAGTACAATGCCCGTCATCCTGCTGGAGAGTGCCAAAAGGTCCTCGTAAGTAGCCACATTGCTGCTCCACAGCTCTTTATCATACATTTTCTCGAACTCAAACCAGTCGGTAAAGGCCGGAAGCCAGGTGGAATCTTCTTCTCCATCTAGAACAGCAAATTGAATACGGTCCCCTTGCCTTAAGGTAGTTTTCCCTTGTTCATCAGGAACAGGGGGCTCCTGTTTTAGCAGCTGCATCGGTACTAAGTACCGAGCGCCAAGGACTTCATCCAGCATGCGGTCTTCCAATGTTTGTAGAAGCTTTTCTTTCCCTGGTGTGTTTTGTCTGCCATGTAATGTTTGGAAAAAAAGAATCATCGCCTGCTGAAGATCTGGATTGGTTACGGGAATTTGGATTTCTGGCGTAGTGCTCCAATCCATTGGCGGCAATAGCTCATCTCGCTTCAGCTCAATATAGTACTGCCCGTTATCGATCACAATAACTGGCAGGCCTAATATATGAAGGAGACCGAATGTCCTCATGACTTCTTCTCCGCTGATTTTTTTCATCGTAAGCATCACGAACTGCTGCAGGAAGTAGTCAGCTGCATGCGCCGCATACTCTTCCTTCGAGAAAAACCAGACTCGGCCCTCCACATCAACGTACGGATAGTTAGTCTGCTTATCAAAGGCTAGATAAAGCGTCTCGGCTGTTTTAACTTTTTCCTTCAGCCGGATTAAGAACTCCTTCATTCGAACATCCAGCCATTCACGCTGGAGAGGTTGGCTGGCTAGTAAATGTTTTGTCTGATGAATCAAAAAGATCAGTTCCTGAATATTCAATTCTTCATAGGCATTCCCATCCAGACTGTCACTCCGTAAAAATTTACCGATGAGCTCATCTGTATTTCTGTCATTCATATATGTCCTCCTCATTCGACTACTTCATTATGTGTTATCATAAATCACCTATTTGAAAGGCTGTAAGGTAAAATAATATATTCCTGTATATTCCAGTGTATCCCACTGGGAAGCCCTCTTGCAAGAGATGACGAAAGCAGGGAACTTTCCTTCAGGGTGTATTCCTCAATGTGCTTTCGCTTGCTTTCCTTCTAAATGAGTAAGCCCCGAACCTGCAGCAGGAGCAAGAAAGATTAGGGGGAATATCCCATTTCTGCTATGCTATGATTAAAGAATGGGATGCATCTGTTCCGAGTGAAAGGGTAAGGAGGCATGAATATATGAATAACCTTGAAAATTTAGTAGAGGCGATTATTAATGAGTCGAGCGTAAGAGAGGAAACGTATACTTATTTCATTTCAGGGACTACAAATTCGTTTACGAGTGGATATTTTACAGTTATTGGAAATACAGCTTCGTACGATGGAGACATCACGATTGAACTATTTGAAAAGTATACAAGCGAAATTGAGGTATTAATGAAGGGGCAGGGCATTCTTTGTATCAAAGTAGATACCGGTATATTAGTTGAATCTGGGATAGTGAAAGATATGAATCCCGAACTTTTTGATATCGATGTCTTTGAGTTACTGAATTATCAAAGGTATGGACTAGAACCTATGAAGGAAGCTAGAAAGAAGGTTTTGCAGCAATCGCTGAAGGCCGAAAAAATTAAACAAACATTGGTTTTTGCGTGTTATATGAATGACTTGGACCGAATTAGAAAGTTGATTACCGGTGCGAAAAAATCCGCTTTGGATAAGGTTCTGAAATATCGCGGCACTGCGTTACAGTTTTGTAGCATGCATAATAATGTTGAGGGATTTCGACTATTAGCTGAGAACGGGGCAAACGTAGGAAAGCGTGTCATGGCGCAGACACCTCTTGAAATTGCTTTTAAACACTCAAGCGATATTGTAAATTATATTCGTTTGGAATTTCCGGATATTTATGAAAAGGAAGTAAAAAAGAAAGGCTTCGGGATTGCTCTCCATTGTAAAGATGAAGCGCTGCTGGAAGAGGTTTTAAAATTGACACCTGACATAAACCAGGAAAGAAAGCCATTCCCTCCGCTGCATAGTTTTGCGGATTATAATAACGTTGTCGGAATGAAATTTCTACTAGAACGAGGGGCCAATATCGAATGCAGAAATCAGTATAAGCAAACAGCTCTCCACAGGGCAATTAGAGCCGGAAATACTGCCGCTGTTGAAATGCTAGTAACAAACGGTGCTGACATCCATGCTCAAGATGACGAAGGGAAGACAGCAGTGGAGCTAGCAGAAACTTTTGCGGATAAAGATATTATTTATTCCATGCGGATGTAGCTGCGGATCAGTAATTATGTAACAGATAAGGAACTCACATAGGAGGAAGATAAAATGAATAGGAACCATTTTCTAGATACAATTGAAAAGTCCGAGATCAGCAACCATAAAGACTATCTACTTCAAGTTTTGAGACCTGCAATTGATATTCTTAAACATCCAGAAGCTGAACTAAAACTGGGCTGCAGCCGTTTTGGCGGAGCACCTGATTTACCGGCTGGCAGCGAATGGCCTGCATATGAGATGAAGCCTTACCGATTCCTTGGCCAAATCAATTTTGCAGAAATACCGCCAACTGAAGCCGACCTTCCGGCAAAAGGCCTGTTAAGCCTTTTTGCAGCGGATATACTTCCTGGTGACGACTCTGACCCTGATTTAGAGCCATTTGAGGATGGATATATTCATGGTATATACATTCCTGAAACTACAAATTTAGAGACGAAGCTCCCGCCTTATTCAGATACGAGCAAGGCTGTAGTGATTGAGTTTTCACCGACGATAGATATTCCTTATGACGAATATCAGTTAAAGGATTCGCCTTTTAGCGAAGATCAGAGCGACATTTATACTGAAATACGTGACTCTTTACATAAAAGTTCAGACTACCTTCTAGGCTACCCTTCACACTATACATTAGGGTATAATCCGACGCCTGGGGAAGAATGGATCTCATTAGTAACAATTGATTCGGATGATGATCTGGAGTGGTGCTGGCATGACGGCGATAAATTAATGATATTTATTGAATTAGAGCGATTGAAAAATTTGGACTTTAGCAGACTGAAGTCGGATGCAGGTTAATAGGGGAATGAATCGCATTAAAAAAGAACAGTTAAGACGTATTTGTAATTTCAGCACAAGATTGACAACAAGGTTGTTTTAGAATAAAACAGTCTGCTTCTTCTGAAAGGCCATCGAGCATAATAAATAAAGATGCTACACGAAGCTGGACGAATAAAATACTCTATCATAAGTAGATGTTAATACTAATATTTATTATAAAAGCATGAAAAAATAGTAGTACAAACGAATATAGTTTGTACTACTATTTTTAGTATATCCTAATTTTTTTACAATTACTGCACGCGGGCAAATCCGAATCCTGAAGCGTAGTCATCGCCTGTAGCAGCGCCGTAACCACCTTTAATATCTACTGATCTTGCTCTCGTTTGTAAGTTAGAACGTAGCTGCGTGTGAGACCAAGACGGATTTTCAGACCAAATTTTTGCTGCTAAACCTGACACATGAGGAGTAGCCATTGATGTGCCGCTGATTGTATTATAACCACCGTTATACCATGTAGAATAAACTGCTGAACCAGGAGCTGAGATTTCAATATCTCCTTGCTGGATTACATAATCTCCAGCTGTAGATGCATAGCCGCGTGAAGAGTAGTCAGCTACACGGTACGTCCCGTTTTGCTGTACATTTTCCAAAGCTGCAACTGCGATGGCATTTGGTAATGCTCCCGGATAGCCAATTGTTCCTTGCGCATAGCCGGAATTACCAGCTGCAGCAACTACTAGAACTCCTTTGCTGTATGCATAATTGACAGCACTTGAAATAAGGCTGTTATTCGCCGAAGAACCTAGAGACATATTAATAACTGTTTTGCTGCCAGTAGCTGTTGCTTGATCTGCTGCATGTCGAATAGCCGCAGCAATATCATCTGAGTAGCCAGAGCCGCTATCTGTTAACACTTTGTAAGCCCAAAGATCTGCACCTGGAGCAACACCGTAAACGCCGCCTTTATCGCTGCCCCCATCAGCTAATGCTGAACCGGCAACGTGTGTACCATGACCGTTTCTATCTGTACAGCTATTGTTGATAAGTGTTGTAGCACCTGTAAAGTCTTTACATTGCTCTACGTTATTGACAAGGTCAGCATGAGAAGTGTTGACACCTGTATCAAGTACGGCGATATTAATGCCGCTTCCTCCAGATGTAGATGTTAAATTGTTGTTGTTGTAAATTGCTTTAATACCCCAAGGGATTTGTTGAGAGGCTCTCGCAGAAATTGTTGAATCCGTTATTTCATTTTCTAGCATATTATCTTTTTCTAAGTCTATCGTGTCCAAGGTAACGATAGGAACCTTTGTAACGGTGAAGTTTTTATTATTCTGCAGCGCTTCGAATTGTTTTTCAGTCATATCAGTTGAAAATCCGTTCTCTGTTAATTCCCAACGAGGAGAATATTGAGTTTTTAATGTTGACTTTGCGGATGTGTTGTTTGCCTCAACATACACACGGAATTTTTCCTGACTCTCGTCGTTTCTTGAGCTGCTGTCGCTGCTCATGGTTGTCGCATGCACCGGATTGATTACTGCTCCTGCAATCAAAAGACTAAGCAACGCACTTTTCATTTTTTTCATTCGACCTAACCCCTTTTCAAATTAGATTTTGTACTACAATTTGAATCTACCATACTTTCAGTTTTTTGATTATTGGGAAAAGTTTGAGTATAATAAATGTAAAAAATAGTAATTTGAGAAGGGAGGTTACTAGCATGAAAATGGGATCATTAATTAAGTACTATCGTACAAAGCTAGGAATGACACAGAATTCAGTGGCTATGGGGATTTGCTCGATTCCTCATTTAAGTAAAATCGAAAATAATAATAAAGAAGCAAATAGCGAGACAATCCGTCTATTGCTAGAACGTTTAAACATTAGTATCCACGATGTTGAGAATAGCGAACAAAATATCGTGCAGTTATTAAATGATTTACAAAGACATATCAATTACTTGGAGGATGAGAAAGTAAAAGAGACAATGGACAAATTAAAAGAATACGAAGAAATAATTGGTTTTACGGAATCTATTTATTTATATGAACTTTATAAACTGCGTTATTATGTGTTTGTTAACGAGCATAAATTAGCAGAGAATCAATTAAGATGGCTAAATGCCCACCGGCAAAATCTTTCCCAACATGAAAGGTATTTACATTCATATTATTATGCATTAGTTTTAATAACAAAAGGTAAATATGAAGAAGCAGCTACAGAACTAACTAAAATACTCCAAATACATCCAGAACTAGGTTCACTAGAAGGAGAGTTTTACTACCATTTTGCTCTAATAAAAGGACGGTTAGAAGAACCAAGCCAAGCAATTATTTATGGGAAAAAAGCTCTTCAATTCTATAAGGACCAATTTAATTTTAAAAGAATTGTTTATACATTAATGTCCCTGGCACTCAATTACTCTCGTGGAAAGGTGTTTCATGAAGCGATCGAAATCTATGAACATCTCGTAAGAAATGTAGAACTATTACAGCAGCAGCAGCTATTACCTGCCATATATCACAATTTGGGGGATTTGTACCAAATGAGGGGGGAGTATGAAAATGCCTTAATTTACTTTGAAAAAAGCGCTTCGTTAATGTCAAAGAACTGCGATCATTATCTGCTTTGTTTATATAACTTAGGTGTTACACAACTTCGCTTAGAACAAGTGGAGAAGAGTATAAAAACCTTCAGTGTTCTAAAGGAAGAAGCGAAAAATAAGAAAAAATTAAGTTTTAATTTATTCGCTACCTTTTATTTATATTTACTGGCGGAAGAAAAAGAGAAAGCAATGGATTTTTTAGAAGGGAGGTTAATTCCGTTTACAGCAGATAATGAAGAATTAAAAGAAATGCACCAACAATTTTCTTATTTATTGGGAGAGTATTATCGACAAGAGAAAAAGTTTGAAAAAGCTATGCAATTTATTGAAATCTAAAGGAGAGTGTGAATATGAAAAAAAATGCTGGATTATCAATCTTAATACTGAGTGTTGCAATAATAATTATGTCTATTCCAATTCATCCGCCAGTTTTACAATAATTCACATCCGTATTTTCAGTTAGACCATTTCGACATTGAATAGTTAAAAAGTGAAGCTTGACAAGCACTAAGTGTGACAGGGCTTCTACTAAATAACCTCGTTGGATATAATCCCGACATCACTGATAAAATTTGTTAGTGTTAAGTTTATGAAGCATTAGTTCAAAGTAACTTTAAAAAAAGCTATTGGGCAGCTATTAGTAAGGCTGTCCAATGGCTTTTTTGGGGTTTTCAGATGAAATAGAATTCGATGGCGGCTATGCAGTGAAGGGGGAAGTGTTTATTCAAAGTGGAAAGTATAGTGTAAACAATGCAGAACTTTGGTTTACGACTGGAAAAGTTTATCGATTGTTTCAACAACTTAAAGAAGCTTATGAAAACTTAAGGGGCATGTCGTTTTTTTAAATAGAGATGACTCAATCTATTTTGTAATGAACGTTATTCTATTTGGGCAAATCGATGTAAAAGGCTATTTTCAAGAATTGCCGAGTATCGATAATCGATTAGCATTTGAGTTTCAGTTAGATCAAAGTTAATTGTTTAAAACATTAAATGAGTTAAAGAATATAGTAAATATTTATGTAGATATGAATGGAGTCAAGGGTTGAATAAAAACAGCAATTTCACATGTTATGGCAAATCTTATACTAAGTAAGTCTAGATATTCACTATAAATACCACTCCAATAACTCTGGAGTGGTATTTTAAAATTCAGTGTGTATTAATGGTAATATTTTTTCATATGGGCGTAGTAGATAATGTTTTGAATGATGCCCAAGCTAAGGACAATCGTAATATATACATAATAGGAGAATTGAAAAATTAAAAGAAAAGCAAAAATGGTAATTGCATACGTGTAGTAGACATACACCTTACGAGTCGCTTCATTCGTCACTTTACTAAATAACTCATCATCGTCATTGAATTCGTTTAACGTAAAGGCTGTAAATGCCTTTAATTTCTTGGAAGGGTTTTGGATATTGTATTTTTTGACTTTCAAAATATAGCTTGAGATTAAAATAATAGAAAGAATCAGGCAGATAGCTGAGAGTATTATTGGAATGAAATTTATTTTTTCTAAACCTAAAACTATTTGATTTTGCATTTCTATATCTAAGTACTTAAAAGAGTAAGAGGCTCCAGAAAAAGTACCTATAAATAAGACCAAAAACGCAATGTTAAATAGCGGTTCTTGAATTCGAATATCCTTTGTTGACATCAAATGTTATCCTCCTCTAACCAAAATAATTCATCTACAGTAACCTGCAAATGCTTTGCTAACTTCAGGGCTAGGGCAACAGACGGTGAAAAATCCCCTTTTTCAATGAAACCAATTGTCTGTCTTGTAACGCCAGCTAATGCTGCTAAATCAATTTGAGAAAATCCATGTCTTGCACGTAATTCCTTTACCTTATTTCTTAACATTTTCCAACTCCTTCCTGTAATTTGATTGTAAAGTATAGTTAACATAATGTCAATTATTATTAACAAATTTGGAAGGTGTACAGGAACTACGTAACTATGCCCATTCTTTATTGAGTGACTGTCAATGAATTTCATTTAGGATTAATTTGAGTAAGCTGCGGTTCTTGCTAAAGACGGCGAACTTATTCGTTAGTTATCGAAGGGTGTTAATGAAAAGAATTCACAAACAACCGAGAGAGCGTGTTGAAGGAGAATGGAATTGTTGTTCTCAGCAAGTGGAAAAGCGTTTATAGGTGTGAAATAGAAAAGAACCCCCTATGAAGTATTAGAGGTTCTCCTTTAAAAAGCCTATTCGATAACATTATTGTAAATATCAAATTCATATTTAGCGCCAATTTTATGGGCGAATTCTATCAGCCTGTGATTAATGCCAAGCCCTTGGGTTTGATAGCTATTAAAGTAAATAACGGTCATTATATAACATTCTAAATTGTACATTTCTTTATATTTGTTGATAATTTCTGCAGAGTTAAATAAGGAATCTACGATTTGGTTAATGAGTGCTTCCGGGTGGTCAGTCAGGATATAATCTGTTCCTAGCTTCCAAGCAGTTTCATACCTAATATGTTTATTTTTACCCCTTATAAATTCCTCCCCTTGCCTGTATGATTCCGTTGGATTTAGTCCTATCTCTTTTGTGAATTCATCTAATGGAAAGCTATCCCCGTATAAAATAAAATAAGCCATTGTTTTAGTACAATATTCTTCCAAATTGAACACCTCTCTTTATTTCTAAAGTAAGCTGCTTATAATAAAATATCAAATGATTTACATAAGTTTGAATGATAGTTAATTTATGGACCAAATAAATTTTCATCATGATTTTTCCAGCAGTATCAATTTTTAGTTTTATTGCATCTCTGACAGTAATACAGGCATCAACTATTACTAATGAACCAAAGTATCACTATCTCTCCGGGGGATGCCTACAGATGACAGTTACAGTGGAGTTTTATGTTGTAGGAATATGTACTCTGCGTAGCCCGTTATAAATGAGCCTAAAACCATAGAAACCAACTGCTTCTCAAAACGTAGAAAAATTAAAGGTATTTTAATAGATGGAGGAGAAAGGGATGAAACTTTTTAAAAGAAATACAATTCTAGTGTCTATGCTGTGTTTGGCAGTAATTGCAGGGTGCGGGGATGATCAAACTCAAAAGGAGGATGCAAAGTCTGATACAACAACGGCAGCCGAAGAAACAGCAGTCGAAAAGATTCCGCAGGCCGCTAGAACTATAGAAGACATGGTAGACCAAAAAGCCGGTGTGTTAATCGAAGCGCATATGGACCAGGAGCTGGAAACGCTTGGAGGCTGGGACAGTCAGCAATACCGCGACTTTTTAGAGCAAACGTTTAATCCAATTGCTGAGAAGGAGCTTGAAAATTATTTTACTGAACACGAAAACCTAAGTGGTGAGGAGGTATATGATTACCTCGTTTATATGCTTGGTTCAGGCAATTATCAAAACTATTATGACCAGTTGGTTACATATGATCATGGATTCGTAATGCCGGAGTTGCCGGATGGTGAGGATGAGGTTACGACAAAACAAAAGAAAATGAATGTCGTGGTGCTGATGGATGCAAGCGGCAGCATGAAAGGGGAAATAGCTGGTCAGACAAAAATGGAGCTGGCAAAAACGGCGATTGCCAAATTTGTGGAGCAAATTCCCGAGGATGCAAACGTTGCATTGATTGCCTATGGACATGTAGGCTCATCGGCCGATGCTGATAAAGCAGCATCTTGTTCTTCTGTGGAATCGGTGTATCCGCTATCTGCTTATCAAGCCGAAAACTTCACTACCTCATTAAATTCCTTCCAGGCAAGGGGATGGACCCCATTAGCCGGAGCAATCAATAAAGCAGGAGAAATTCTGCAGGCTTATCCTTCGGATGAATATTTGAACCTTGTTTATATGGTGAGTGATGGTGTGGAAACATGTGATGGAGACCCCGTTGCTGCAGCCCAGCAGCTTCAAAGCCAAAGTATTAAAGCAAAGGTCAATATTATCGGCTTCGATGTAGACAATGAAGGTCAGCAGCAGCTGAAAAAAGTAGCAGATTCCGGCGGTGGGGAATATGTGACAGTGGAGGATCCAGCTGAGCTTGAAGTCCAAATAACAAAAAAGTGGCAGCCTACAATCGGCCAGCTCGTCTGGACACAAGGCGTGACGATTCAGCAATTTACTAAGGCAATGGAGCGGATGAATGAGATTTATAACCCGCTTTATACAGCCTCCGATGCCGAGTTGAATCGTATTAAACATGCAGTCAATTTCCTGCATGGGGAGGAACTTCTTACTGATGATGTGAAAAAGCAGGTGCTGGAATTGGCTGAATCCCTGCAAGATGTACGGAATGAACACTTTAAAGCAATAAAAGAGACTAAGGAAGCGGAGAGAAAGCAGGCCAACGAAGAAATTAATGCGAAGGTTGAGGAATGGCGCCAGAAATGGAGAAATGAATAAAAAGCTTATTTTCCGACGGGGAACTAGCGAGATTTTTCCTAGCTGTCAATTCTTTATAAAAAATTCATACTGCAATGTAAAAGCAGTATGGTGAGCATTCTAACAGGGGAAAAGTACTTTGCCTATACATAACCAGCATTTCCTTATGGAGCAGTGAACCGTATCATAAGTACGTAGAGTTAACATGCTGCGTTAAGCTTATGATTAACTGCTGGCTCACTTTAGTGTGCATGACAATGCTGATATGTAGAAGCTCCTCATTTATGGATTCATCTAGCGTTAATCATCCTGTTAAAGGAGTTGCTTTAGCGGAGGGCAAGAAGGGAGTAAAATCTTTAACGGTTACGTACTGTACAAAATCTTATTTTTAGTAGAATAGAAAAATGTTCGAAATCAAGAAGCGGCCAGCTGGATGGCCGCTTTTTCTATTTTAGAAATTGAATGGTTCTTATATTTAAGAGAACCTTCTCTTTTCCTTGAGAAAAACTTTAAATTTAGTGGCTATAATCAGGACATAAGCAAAGATTGCTTATTCAAAACAGACGTTTTGAGAAAATCTCATAAATCAGAAGGGAAGAAAATAATGGATAAGAATAAGTCGGGAAAGAAAAATTTTATGAATATGAAAAACAGGATAATAACAGGTGTTTCGTTATTAGTAATTGCTACTTCAACTACTGTTGCTGCTGCTCAGCATACCGATTATTTTAATGAGTTTTTTGGCGGAATAGCTAACAACTTTGTAAAAGATACACATGATCAAGTAGTTATAGCATCTGGCATAAAAATGAAAATAGTAGAAAGCATAAGTGCGGAAAAAAGTTCACTCGTCATCGTCTCTTTCGAAAAAGAAGATGAAACTAAATTTCCTGAAGGTGCAGCAGTGTCGAACCTGGAGTTAGACCTGAAAGATGGGGCAAGTTATATGGTTGAGCAGCGATTGACGGAGGATCGAAGCAAGATTATTGCGATGTTTGATATGGATACAGTAAGCAGCATAGAAGGCAAAAGTGTTACAGTGAAAGCCGATGCTGTTGTGGATGATAAAACAGGAGAGGTACTTGCAGGCGGGCCCTTTAAAAATAAATTTACGGCACAGGATCGTTCGAATAAATTCGATATTGATGTAACACTTACACAACAAAACGAAGAAGTTGGGCTGAAAGCTTTATATGTTTCGGCGATTGGGATTGAACTTGAAGGGGAGCGGCTAGATGGCAAGACAAGTTACTTACCTGAAATTGGCCCTATCGTCAAAGTGGTGACAAAGGACAACCAAGTCATGGAACTAAGTATGGGCTCAATAAGTACAACAGATATCGGATTCAAATGGCAATATAGTCTAGACAAAAACGGGGACCGTGTATTTTTAGATAAGTCTAACGTTAAAAAGATCATGATAAACAATCAAATAATTGATATTGATTAAACGAAGCATTGAACTAATTAAATTATGCAATATGCAGGCAAGAGTGAGTAACAGGCTTAAAGACAGCATGATAAAAGGAGAGCCATGAAATTGAACTGCAGTTCAATTTCATGGCTTTTTGACTTCTGCGGCTCCTCACTGGAGAAAAGGTTTTTCCGTGCCGCTTCCGGCTATTCTTACGTTTACTTTGTAAATCGTGCTCTCTCTGCCTTTTTTGCTTTTTAATATTAAGGAATTACTTTCCTTTTCTTAAGAAAAACTTAAAAAATAGAAGCTATACTTTATTTGATAAGAATACGGTTCTTAACCAAAAGAAACTTCAGGAGGATGAATAAATGGAAAACTCATTAATGTTTACGATAGATTCATGGTATATCCTTATACCTGCATTTCTCATTTTTATAATCTATATGTTCTTCACGATGATTAAAAACAAAAAGTATAGAGGGGGTCAATTTTTATTAGTAACCTCTTTTGCAGTTTATTTTCTAAGTATGATTCACCTAGTATTTTTCCCGATTGAGATTAATATTGGGGAATATGCAAATCTAACTCCATGGTACAAGTCTATTAACTTTATTCCACTACTAACAATAGACGCAGCAACTTTTATATTAAATATAATCATGTTAGTACCCCTTGGTATGTATTTACCATTACTGAGCAGCAAGTTTCAATCTGTTAAAAAGGCAGCTTCTATGGGGCTGTATATCAGCTTATCCTTTGAATTTACACAACTCTTGATGAGAATTATCTTTGGCAATGGGAGAAGTACAGACATTAACGATTTACTTGCCAATACTTTAGGGGCGGTAATAGGGTTTTTACTAATAAGAGAGCTGTCAAAAAAATCATTCGTTAATACTATTCTTCATAAACTGAAGCTGGAAAAAAGCTATGAAAGAGCATAAGATTACCTATTCTCTATAAGGAGGCTGGATCTATTGGGGAATAACATCCTAATTGTTGATGATGATAGAGAAATTGCAAAGTTAGCGGAAATATATATGAGAAACGAGGGGTATCATGTTTTTCAAGCGGAGGATGGACTGGAAGCTTTAAATATCATTGGGCAGGTTCCTGTAGATCTTATTATTCTAGATGTCATGATGCCTAATATGGATGGGTTGGAATTATGTAAGCGGATCAGAGTAAACAATCAAGTGCCCATTCTTATGCTCAGTGCAAAAGTGCAAGATATGGATAAAATTATCGGTCTTATGACAGGCGCAGACGATTATATGATAAAACCATTTAATCCATTAGAATTAATGGCCAGAGTAAAGGCATTATTACGTAGGTCGAATTATAAACCCGCAGGTATCGATAAGGATATCATTCGAATTAATTCATTCGAAATTGATAAAAAATCGCATAAAGTTACTGCAAACGGGAAGGAAATTAAGCTGACATCTATTGAATTTGAAATTCTGTATTTATTCGCAAAAAGCCAAGGAACAGTATACAGTTCTGAAGAGATATTTGAAAGAGTATGGAAGGAAAAAAGTATAGGTTCAAATAAAACGGTCATGGTTCACATTAAGAATATACGGGACAAAATTGATTTAGCTATTCCAGGAGAAACCATTATTCAAACTGTCTGGGGAGTAGGTTATAAAATTGAAAAAAGTCCTTAACTTCATCCCTCTCTGGAAATCAGGAGTATACGTGTTATCAGCAGTAATATTAACGGGTATAACTGCCTGCATACTGTACTTTGCTGCCCTCTACTTAGAGAAAGAATCCTCCCGTTTTTCAGATTTAGTTGAATTGATCGGCTCTTTTGGGCGAGGGCCATTTATACTAGGCTTTTGTCTATTATTAATTCTGTATTTATTACCTTTCTTCTATTATGAGCGACAGAAGTACGGTGAATATTTGCTGAAAAAAATGATTAATGAAATACAATATATATCTGAAGGTCAATTTAAGGAAAAAATAATGATTGAAAGCTATGGGATTATAGGCGAATTAGGTGCAAAGGTTAATCAAATTATCATGCAGGCGGAGAAGGCAATAATTGATCAAAAAAACGCCGCACAAATAAAAAATGAACTGATTACAAATGTTGCCCATGACCTGCGCTCACCGCTCACGTCAATTGTTGGCTATTTAGATCTCATTCATGAAGATAAATATAAGAGTGAGGTGGAGCTGAGGTATTATATTCAAGTTATTCATCAAAAGTCTAAAGATCTTCACCAATTAATAAATGATTTGTTTGAATATACGTTAGGTCAAAATAAAGAATTCTTAGTTAATGAAAATCCTATAAATATAGATGAAATGTTAAACCAATTAGCCATTCAATTTCAGTTTCAAATTAAGGAAGCAGGTATGGAGTTGAGACAGCATCCCTCAACTGTGGATAGTCCTATTGTGATAGGAGATGGAAATAAACTGGCGAGGGTATTTGAAAACCTGATTCAAAATGCTATCCGATATGGGAACGAAGGAAAGTATATTGATATTACAATATCAGAATATAATGGAGTAATCGAAGTGGAAATTATAAATTATGGTCAAGCTATTCCCAGCCTTGACTTGCCCTATATATTTGAAAGGTTCTATCGAGTTGAAAAGTCCCGATCCCATCAAACTGGTGGTTCAGGTCTAGGTTTGGCCATTGTGAAAAGTATTATAGAATTACATGGCGGTCAAATTGAAGCGGAAAGCTCAGCAGGGAGGACAGCCTTCATAGTAAAGCTCCCCAAAAATGTTTAGGGGAACCGTAGTGAGAGAACAGTACGGCGAAGTGTGCAACGCAAAAAAGTGAAAAGATACAGACGAAGATAAAAAACTCATTTAGCTATATTACAGAGGAAGGGGAGTACAGAGAAGTCATTTTTTCAGCTCAACTGTATGAAGGGTCATACTAAAAGCCTATTAAGTTTCCCTTAATAGGCTTTTGACGTTATTTTTGCGTATCTGCATACACAGCCATGGCATCGCGCATAAATTTCGCTAGGCCATCACCGAATCCATCGATATTTTTCATGAAGCGCTTGTCATCCACGTACATTTCCCCTAATCCTTTAAAGGCATCAAGGGAATAGGTTCCCATTTTGTTTAAGAGCTGATACCACTCTTTCATTTTTTCCTGGGCTTCTTTTGAAGCGGGTGAGAGATGACGAATTGCGGCAAGGCTGCGAAACATTTCGTTAAACTTTTCTTGATCAAAAGCAGTCATGCTTTTCGCTTTCTCATTTGCTTCATCAACAGCTTTGTCACCCCATTTATTTCTTGCTTCTTGCTCATAGGGATTGCGGCTAAAGTCAAAGCCATGGAATTCCTCTTGATTTGACATATACATTTCTCCTTTCGAATGGTTTTTTCAATGGTCCGGATGAGACTTTCAGGCAGATTTTCCGAAGCGTTTTATGCTGTATTTCCAGCACTTTCTGCCGGTCGAATTGGACTATCGATAATATTTCTATAAAAGAAAGCAGAGGTGTGTAAGAAATGAAATTTACTGCTTTTGTGATTGCCGTCGAATCAGCAGCCTTCTTCATTTCGTCTTAAGCTGCTCCCTTCACTTGTTACTGTAAAGTATTACGTAACGTAAAAGTCAATAGAATAAAACAAGATTTTTAATAATGTATGGGAGAGGGGTGGTGAAAGCTAAAACCATGGGGGTGCAAGGGAGGAGCTATTAAAATTGTATACATATCCGCCTAATGATTGTTCATAGAATTGATGGTCACATGTATATAAGCAGGAGTTTTCCATAACTGCCCGAGTTCAGGAAGGTCATGGAAAGAGATGATGAACAGACAGCAAATAAAAAGGTGTCAATCAGGACAAAAGCTGATTGACACATCTTATAAAGTATTAAATTCCAAACCCTAGTGAGAATAAGGCAACGGCCAGTATTACAGCGATAAGTGGTACGATAACAACCACACAGAAGAATGCAGGATACGCACTCTTATGCGTCTCACCGGAAATCGCACGAATCGTTGTTACGGTATAGCCGCCATGCGGTAAGGAATCAAGCGTTCCTGACGAAAGGGAAACCGTTCTATGAAGTGCTTCAGCGTTAACGCCCATATCTAAGTAATGAGGGCCAAGGATAGGTAATGCGATTGTTTGTCCGCCTGATGAAGACCCTGTTAGACCAGCAATAACAATTACTGCAACAGCACCGCCAATTAAAGGATCTCCTGGTATGCTTGTCATGAAATCAACTGCTGTTTCAAAAGCAGGGGTAACCTTTGCAACGCCGCCAAACCCAACAACAGCAGCTGTATTTCCTATAGCAATCAGTGCCCCAGTCGTTCCTTCTCCAACCGCTTTCCAGAAGTCTCTGAAATATTTTCGGTTAAATAACCAAGTCGTAATTATTCCACTAAGTAATGCTAAAATTAACGCGGATTGACTGAGAGAGTCGTGGAAAATAAAAGATACAATCAGAACAGAGAGTAATGGTATTAAGCTTACCAGCGGATGCGGCAAACTTGTTCTGATTTCTTTGTTGTCTGTTTCGCGTTCAATGAAATATTCACCATTTTTAACAGCTCTTCTGATGATTTTCATTAACCACCAATAGCCAAATACGAGAATAAAAATAGCTACTATTAAACTCACTTCCCAGCCTGCATATGGATTAGTCCCTAAGTAGGGGATAGGAATCCAGTTTTGAATTTCTGGAGATCCAGCTGAAGTCATCGTAAATGTCGTCGAACCGAAAGCTAATGCAGCTGGAATAAATCTTCTTGGTAAGTTTGCTTCTTTAAATAAACTTACCGCCATTGGATAAACTGCAAAAGCAACAACAAACAGACTTACACCGCCATAAGTTAATACCGCACAGGCAAGTACAACTGCAAGGACGGCATTTTTTATCCCAATTTTCGTTACAATCCAGTTGGAAACACTGTCTGCTGCACCGCTGTCTTCCATAACCTTTCCGAAAATTGCCCCCGCTAAGAACATAAGGTACCAGGAAGTGATAAACCCGGAAAACCCGTTCATATAGCTGGTAACGAAATCAATTTCTCCTTCACCGGCAAGCTGGGGGAACAATGGCAGACCATTGAGCAAGGCCACAACAACAGCAGACAGTGGAGCAACTACTAGTAAGTTCATACCTCTCATAACGAGAACAGTTAATAATATTAAGCCACCTATTAAACCGATCATACTTATCATATATGTCACCTGCTCATATGAAGGGCTTTATTATTCATTACCCTTACCGTATTTACGAACCCGAAGTAATGCTTGCTCCGCGTGGCCGGCAAAATTCTCCAGCTGGCAAAGACGTGCAGCATATTCTCCAATTCTAGCACTCTGTTCTTTTGATGTAATCTTTTGATAGGTAACAGTTTTAATAAATTTGCCTACCCAAAGTCCGCCAGTATATCTAGCAGCACCTTTTGTTGGTAAAGTATGATTCGTCCCAATAACTTTATCTCCGTAGGCAACGTTTGTTTCCGGCCCTAAAAACAGGCAGCCGTAGTTCGTCATATTTTCTAGGAAGTAGTCAGGATTTTTTGTTAAAATTTCAACGTGCTCAAATGCCAGACGGTCAGCTTCCTTCAGTGCTTCCTCCTCATCTTCTACCAGGAGAATTTGCCCGTAATCTTCCCATGAAACTCTTGCTATATCAGCTGTCGGCAAGATTTCAAGCTGACGTTCGATTTCTTTTACAGTTTCTTCAGCGATGTGACGGGAAGTTGTAATAAGAGCCCCAGGAGATGTCGGTCCGTGCTCTCCTTGACCTAAAATGTCAGTTGCAATCATTTCAGGATCACTAGTTTCATCTGCAACAACTAATGTTTCTGTTGGTCCTGCAAATAGATCAATACCAACACGACCGAAAAGCTGGCGTTTCGCTTCAGCAACAAATGCATTACCAGGTCCAACGATCATATCAACCGGTTTAATCGTTTCTGTCCCGATCGCCATACCAGCCATCGCTTGAATTCCACCTAAAATATAAATTTCATCAGCCCCAGCCTTATGCATTGCATAGACAGTTGCCGCAGGGATTTCTCCGTTAATAGGAGGAGTACATGCAATAACACGTTTAACACCAGCTACTTTTGCTGTTAGTACACTCATATGTGCAGAAGCAACCATTGGATAACGTCCGCCTGGAATATAACATCCTACACTGTTTACGGGAATATTTTTGTGACCAAGAATAACTCCTGGCATCGTTTCTTCCTCTACATCCTTTAACGAAGAAAGCTGGATTTCAGCGAATTTACGGATGTTATTTTGAGCGAATTCAATATCTTTTATAGTTTGTTCAGGAATGGAATCACAGATTTCTTTAATTTGTTCTTCAGATAAACGGAAGCTTTCCGGACTCCAGTTATCGAATTTTTCAGACAGATCTCTAAGCGCCTGATCGCCGTCCGCTTCAACCATTTGGATAGTAGAGCGGACAATTTCTGAAACTTTTGCATCATCCTTCTGGATATCTTCTTTTACTTTGCCTTCTTTTAAATAAATCACCATTATAACCTCTCCCTTTGTGTTGCATACGTATGCAAAAGTATGTTCAATTAACCTCTAAATCACTGCAATGTAACTCATATTGCATGCGTATGCAAATTAGTTATAAAAAAAAGCCATTTGTTAAATAGCTTTAATAAAAGGTTACAAGAAAACGGTTTCATATGTCAACGTTATTTTAAAATAGTAGTCTCTCTATGGATAAATCGGCCCTTTAATTTAATGGTTTCGAAAGGGTCTTTATTTTTTTTAGTGATGAGTAAATTAATCGTTTCATCGACCATTTCCTCTATAGGCTGGGCCCAGGTAGAAAGCATATAAGAAGGCCATGCAGCCATTTTAATATTATCAAAGCCGATCACAACGGTCTCATCAGGAACGGCTATTTTCTTTTCTCGTAATGCATCGAGCGCTCCGATCGCCGTAATATCATTTGCTCCGAAAATAGCTTGCGGACGATGACCATTTTCAATCATATTTTTCGTGAGGTGGTAAGCTTTTTCATATGTATAATCTCCTTCAAGCGTTGTAATCTGGATCCCTTGGGAATTAAAAAATTCAGTAAATCCGTATTGCCGTTCTTGATTCGTAGATGTATTTCTTTTTCCGGTTATAAAAACAATGTCTTCCATGCCGCTATTATAAAGATACGCTGCAATTTCCGTTGCTGCGGAAATATTATCGCAGGAAACTGAATGACAAGGAATGTTTTTGTCATACCGGTTAAACAAAGTAATGGGGATATTATTATTATAAATTCTTGTAACAACATTAGAGGAAATCACTGCATCTGTCACAATAATTCCTTCCACGTTATATTCCAGGAAATGATTTAACTCTTCTTGTTGGATTTCTTCATTTTCGGTATACAAAAATAATATATTATATCCCTTGGCTCGCAATTTCTGTGAAAACATTCCTAACACTTCATGATAGAAGGGGTTTTGAATATCCTTCATTGCCAGACCTACCATATTTGTTTTTTGTTTTGTTAAGCTTCTAGCTAATGCATTTGGACGATAATTCAATTCTTCTGCAGCTTTTAAAACCCGTTCTCTAGTCTTTTCAGAAACACTAGCGCCTGGCGTGAAAACTCGTGAAACAGTTGACTGTGATACATTGGCAAGCCGAGCGACATCCCAGGCTGAAATAACTTTATTATCCATAATGATGCTCCATTCTAAAGGATCTTTGTTCTAATAATATTAGCATAATTAGGTGAAGCAAAGACAGTCACTGCTTGTTTCCGATAAATAAAAAGATAGTTCAGCAGCCTGGAAATTATCCCGGAAAACAAGAGCTCGCTGTGCCGATAAAATATATCTCTTATGGAACCAGGCAATAATTAGAGCGATATACCTGTTCTATAGGGGATGAAGTAATTCTTCATGTCTGTATATAAATTAGAAACCCCGTGCAGATCTTTTAAAAAGGACTGTGTGATAGACTCCAAAAAGCCCCTCCAAAACGCAGTAGATCATCTGCGTCTAGAGGGGCTTTGTATTGAAAGGTGTCGCTTTATTTTTCTATTAAAGATTGACTTTCCAATGCAATCATTCTGGTTGCAGCTTGCTGAATAAAATATTCATCGTGCGACACAAATAAAATAGTGCCGTCATACGCCTTAATAAAGCTGGCGAGTGCTTCACGTGCAGCCATATCTAAAAAATTGGTTGGCTCATCAAGCAGGAGAATATTGTAACGCCCTAAAAAGAGCTCACTTAACAGCAGGCGAATACGTTCACCGCCACTTAAATCGCTGATGTGCTTTTGTAAATCTGTGTGTTCAAATTGCATATGGTGCAAGACGCTTCGGATAAATGAATCACTGTAGTCTGAGCGCGTTTTTAAAAAGTGCCACACTGTTTCATTCGGTAAATTTTGATAAGCAAGCTGTGAAAAGAACCCCATTTTTACTTTTGGGGACATTTCAATGCTTTCATGGCCGGAGAAAATGGCCTGTAAAAGCGTAGATTTCCCGCTTCCATTCGGGCCTGTCAATGCTATTTTGTCACGCAGTCCAATGTGCAGCCGAGATTGTTCGAGCAGGGTTTTTTCACTGCAAGCTAACGTCAGGTTTTGAATCATAATAGGAAACTTATTATGAAGCTCTAATGCCTTGGCCTGAAAGAATTGAACCGGTATTGAATCCTTTACCTGCTCAACAGTTTCCAGCTGTTCAATCCGTTTTTCAATCGCCTTTGCGGCACGATGAACGGCTTTCTGGCTTGTGCCCTTCGATTTAGTTTCGAACATACGATTTGCTTTCGCTTTTGTTTCCTTCTTTGACATATTGTTGGCTTGTGTAATTTTTTCAGCTTTTTTCATTTTGTCTGCAGCTGCTTTTTCCAAATGCGCTTTTTCACGCAAGTATTTATGATAAGCATCCTGGTGCTGCTGTTTTTCGAGTTCCTTCTGTGCTTCATAGTCGGAATAATTGCCGCTATAAACTGTAACTTTTCCATCATCCACTTCCCAAATTGTCGTAACTGTTTCATCCAGCAACATGCGGTCATGGCTGATTAAAAGGAGCGAGCCGTAATAATAGCGAAGCTGATCCTGGAGGAAGTGTATCCCGTCTTTATCAAGGTGGGTTGTCGGTTCATCGAGTAAAAGTGCCTCATAGTAATGGCTGAATGCCTGCGCAAGCTTTTGCCGGGTAAGTTCACCGCCGCTGTGCGGGTCTACAGCATGTAATTTGTGCTGTAAGGCCATATCTATATCCTGATTGGATCGGGCAAGGTTCGTTTGTTCGAAATAGTAAAAATCCGTGTGTACAGCTATTTTGCCTTGCTGAGGCTGCAGTTCTCCGGATATAAGCTTTAATAATGTGCTTTTTCCGGCGCCGTTTTTACCTACAAACCCAATACGGTCGAATTGATGCACCGTTAAATGGGAGATCGTTAGAATGTCCTTATCTAAAAATTGTACATGAATATTTTTGAGCTCAAAGTTAATGTTTTCCATCATTGCTACCTCCGAAATGTTGATTTCGTACCGATAGCGAATCGATACGAGCGGGTTGTGTACTGACCGCTCGTATTAAAAGAATAATAGCATCTGCATTGTTTTAGTCCTCCTGTGAAAAAGTTAGCCTAAAACGCAATAAAAAAGCAGACATATATTTGCCTGCTTCGAAAAAAGTATAGAAAACACCCGGTAAAAAGGACATTCTATCGTATTTTTCATTTACAAGCATGACAAAAAAGCCCTCGTTTTAAGGGGTTTGCTTTTTTATTGCCAGCTTAGCGTAAACGAATAGAATACATAGAAACAGTCCTCCTTCACATAAATTACTGTCATCATACTCAATTTCAGGGACAATTTCAACTATAGATTTATTCAAGATTATAAATGGTGGAGCATGCCTACCGTAATTCCCAGGGATTGCAACAACATAAACGAAGGGGGAGGATAGTAAAGAAAATGGGGGTATTAGACGTTCTTTTAGTGATGTAGAATATTTCTTAATTATAGAATAAAAAATCCCCCGCCAATTGATTGAGATGTCAATTAGCGGGGGAGTCCATTCATGTCATGTGAGAAACTACTCTGCCTTACAAGGTTGTTTCAGGCCTTATTTAAAAGTCAAAGTTATCAGGGTCTGGACCTACACGGTGATTTTCGTTCAGCTCGTTTATTTGCTGGATTTCTTCTGCAGTTAATTCGAAATCAAATATAGCTGCGTTCTCAACAATTCGGTGTTCCTTTGTGGATTTTGGAATAGTGACAACGCCGTTTTGTAAATCCCATCGTAAAATAACTTGTGCGATAGATTTTCCGTGATTGTCTGCAATTGTCTGCAGCACTGGATTATCCAGTAATTGCCCCTGCATTAAAGGTGACCACGCTTCCATCTGAATATTGTGCTGTTGGCAGAAGGCTTTTACTTTTTCCTGAGTCAGGCGTGGATGGTATTCTACCTGATTGATCATTGGTTTAATTTCAGCATCTTTTAGTAAGTCTTCTAAATGATGTACCTGGAAGTTACTTACGCCGATAGCTTTTACTTTTCCTTCTTTATAAAGTGTTTCTAATGCGCGCCAAGCTTCTTTATATTTACCCTCTACCGGCCAATGGATCAGGTATAAATCTAAATAATCAAGACCGAGTTTTTTCAGGCTTGTTTCGTAGGCTGCTAAAGTCGATTCGTAGCCTAAGTCAGAATTCCACACTTTTGATGTGATAAATAAGTCTTCTCGTGAAATATTTGTTTCTTTTAACGCCTCATGGATTGCTTGGCCAACGCCTTCTTCATTTTCATAAATAGCTGCTGTATCAATGCTGCGGTAGCCGTGTTTAATGGCAAATTTAACGGCATTAATCAGCTCTGGTCCTTCTTCTACTTTAAACACACCCAGTCCGAACCAAGGCATTTTTACACCATTATGCAAAGTAGTAGTATCTTGTAGATTTTTCATCATTCTAAGTAATCCTCCATTTTTTATAAGAATCAAGTTTATTCTAACTTAGTTATTCCAGTATTTCTTCCTTAAGAGACCATCTCTTTTAATTCATTTTTATTCTGATCTTTTCTTTCGAGGTATGCACTCCAACTTGCAAGTATAGCTGCTGTTAGTACCATAAGCGCTCCTACCCAAGAGGTATGAATGAGCCCGATAGAATTTGTGATCAGACCGCCTAAGTAAGACCCGAGTGCAATGCCGGCGTTAAATGCGGCAATATTGATGGCGGATGCTACATCTACCCCGGCAGGGACGAATCGTTCTGCCAGCATGACTACATATACTTGTAAACCGGGTACGTTCATGAATGCTAGAAGCCCCATTAAGAAAATGGTAATCAATCCTGCTGTTTTAAATGGTGCTGTAAACAGCAGAATAAATAGTATAACCGCTTGTACAATGAACATGTAAACTAAGGCCCTAATCGGATTATGATTGGACATTTTTCCACCCGCCATATTGCCGATCGCTATTGCCACGCCATATATAAGCAGAATAATTGCTACTGCTCCTTCAGAATATCCTGTGATGTCCTGCAGCATCGGAGTCAGGTAAGTGAAGACAACGAAAGTTCCCCCGTAACCTAAAGCTGTTATCATAAAGACAAGCAATAATCGGCCGTTTGTTACTAATTTGTACTGATCACGAAACGTTGTACGAGTACCTTTGCGCAAACCGGATGGAATGAGGATGCTATTTGCAATCAAGGCAATGACCCCGATACCAACAATGATGATAAACGCCGCTCTCCAGCCAAACTGCTGTCCAATAAATGTTCCTAATGGTACACCTGTTACAGTAGCTACCGTTAGTCCAGAGAACATAATGGAAATAGCGCTCGCTCTTCTGTTTTCCGGCACTAAGTCTGCTGCGATCGTGGAACCGATAGACATAAAAATCCCGTGTGAAAGAGCAGAAATGATACGAGCCGCCAGCAGGACCCCGATACTTGTTGCCCCGGCAGCAATACTATTTCCTATAATAAAGACGATCATAATCCATAGTAATAATGTTTTTCGTGACATACTGGAAGTAATGGCTGTCAGAACCGGTGCTCCAAACGTAACGCCTAATGCATATAAGGAAACAGTTAAGCCGGCTGTCGTTACAGAGATTTGTAAGTCTTGCGCTATTAATGGTAGTAGGCCGACACTGATAAATTCTGTTGTTCCTATCGCAAATGCACTTATAGCCAATGCTAACAGTGCAAATGTACTTTGTTTTTTACCCATTGCTATTTTCTCCTCCTATATAATTTGGGCATGTATGAACGATTTTGTTTTTAGTAAACTAAAACGAATTACGTCAAAACTTAATCGATAAATGTTATTATGATATATACAGAATCAATAGAGAAGTACGCACTTTAAAGTGCTGTAGGAACCTAAAAGTGATATAGGTACTTTTTAGTTCCTATAAAGAAGGAGGAACATATGAAGAAAAAGAAATATAATATTTCGGTAGAAGCGACGCTGGAAGTGATAGGCGGCAAGTGGAAATGTGTTATTCTATGTCATCTTACACACGGCAAGAAACGAACAAGTGAGTTGAAACGTCTGATGCCGGATATTACACAGAAAATGTTAACGCAACAGTTACGTGAATTAGAGGAAGACGGGGTTATTAATAGAATTGTTTATAATCAAGTACCTCCTAAAGTGGAATATGAGTTAAGTGAATATGGATGGAGCCTGCAGGGCATTTTAAATTCGCTTTGTACGTGGGGAGAAAATCATATTATAAAGGTGTACGGTGATACAGTTGATGTCCTGGAAGAGAATGTGCTAAATGAACATTTAAGATAATGAATCAGCAAATGTTATCTCTTTGCTGTTCTGCTGCACAAGCCATACGATAAAAAGCGGCTTTCCTTTTAAACGGCAGGAGATGTATACAAAATAATAGAGCATACTTGTTGAGGAACTAACAAGTATGCTTATTTTCGATATAAGGAACCCTCTTGCTATTGAGAATTAAAATGCTGGGAGTGGTAATGATAATCAAACAATTAATAGAAATGTTAGAAGCCCGTAAAGCTGAAATGATTCAAATTCGCCGTTATTTACATGAGAACCCGGAGCTGTCTTTTAAAGAGGAGAAGACAGCCAAGTTTATTTTGGATTTTTACAGCGGGAAAGATGTGGAGATTGCATCGAATGTAGGCAATGGCTATGGGATGATCGCAACGATAAATGGCAGCAAACCTGGAAAGACGATAGCGCTTCGTGCTGATTTCGATGCTTTGCCCATTTTAGAAGAAACGGGTCTTCCTTTCCAGTCCAAAAATGAAGGGGTTATGCATGCATGTGCACATGATGGACATACAGCTTATTTACTTGTTTTGGCGGATTGCCTCATTCAATTAAAAGAGCAGATTCCAGGTACTATCAAAATTATCCATCAGCACGCAGAGGAAGTACCACCTGGTGGAGCAAAGAGCATTGTAGAATCAGGAATGCTCGATGATGTTGAAAACATTTTCGGTATTCATTTACTGCCGACGGACCCTGCTGGTGTGATAGGGTATCACAGCGGTTATTCCATGGCAGGTAGGTCTTATTTAAAGGTTAGGATTCAGGGAGTTGGCGGGCATGGTTCTTCCCCGCATAAAGCAAATGATGCCATTGTTGCAGGGGCCTGCTTTGTGACAGCAGTCCAAACGATAATTAGCCGCCGCCTGAATCCATTTGATATGGGCGTCATTACCATTGGCTCCTTTGACGGAAAAGGGACCTTTAATGTTATCCGGGATTACGTGGAGCTTGAAGGGGACATCCGGTATATGTCTGATGAAACAAAAGATATTATTGAAAAGGAGCTTCAGCGCATTACCGCTGGGATGGAGACGGAGTTTGGCGTACAATGTGAGCTGACATTCACGCCGGATTACCCGCCGCTTTATAATAATCCGGAAATGACGGATTTAGTAAGGAACAGTCTTGAACGTGTCATAGATCGGGATATTAAAGAAGTTACAGAGTATCCGATGATGTCGCCCTCGGATGATTTTGCGTATTATTTAGAAAAAATCCCTGGCTGCTACTTTTATATTGGCTGTACCCCAAAAGGCGTGAAAACACCTTATTTCAACCATCATCCGAAATTTGATATCGATGAAGATGCCTTGCTTGTTGCTGCTAAAGCAGTAGGATACGTAGTCTGCAGCTATTATGGCTTGGATGGGGAAAAATAAGCAGGACGGATGGTATTTTGTAAAAGAGTAGCTTCCACGGTTGAACAGTAATTGGTCCTGGACAATTACTGTTCAACCCGAGGAAGCCTTTTTAGATTTTTAATAAAAAAGCTTTTTCTGCAGAATATCGATCGCTTGATCCATTTCCTCTAAATCTGCCTTTGAAGCATGTTGAATACGCTCAAGAAAACGCGATTCTATCGTTGAAAAGGATTCATTCATCAGCGCCTCCCCGTCTTTAGAGAGACGAATCGTTTGTTTTCGCCGATCTTCAGGATGATTGATTTTTTCGATTAAATTTTTTTCACTTAACTTTCGAAGCTCACGGCTTGTGTTCGGCATAGCCATCCCCTGGCAATCGCTGATATCGCTCGGCGTCACTGGCTGACTAACTGCTATATATTCTAATATATTGTATTGGGCTTGCGAAATGGAATCCGATTTTGCATTTTTCGTTAATTCATGTGTGACACGATGAACAGAAGATGTAAATGATACGAGTTTATAAAAAAGAGTTTGTTTGTCCAATTTCCTCACCTCTCACAGTCAACATAACAAAATTGTTATCAACTTACAATTATCAATTGATAAGTAAAAGTGGTGGTGGTATCATTTAGTTATCAAATGATAAATAAGAGGTGCGCCATGAATTTATTAATTGTTTACACCTATCCAAATCATAAAAGCTTAAATTATGCGTTTTTACAAAAAGTTATAGCAGGCAGCCATGAGAATGCGATTATAAAAGATTTGCAGGTTTTAGATTTATATGAAGAGAACTTTGATCCTGTTTTAGTATTTAATGAGCATAAGCGAAGACGTGACATGCACTTAGACCCTCATCTTGAAAAACACAGAAAACAGCTTACCTGGGCAGACAAAATTGTGTTTATCTATCCCATTTGGTGGGGAAGGCCGCCCGCTATGCTGATGGGATATATTGATCAAATGTTTGCCTCTAATTTTGCTTATAAAGACAAGAAGGGGCTTTTCCCGGAGGGGCTTTTAAAAGGGAAATCTGTCGTATGTATATCCACGATGAAGGGACCGGCCAACTATCCATTTCTTTGGTTACACAATGCACATAAGATTCTCATGAAACGAGCGTTATTCAATTTTGTCGGCATCAAGAAAGTGAAAATTTTTGAATTCGGAAATATGGAAAGTCCAAAGGGAAATCAGCTGAAAAAACTGGAGAAAGTCTATCACTATTTTAAAAGGCTGAAAGATTAAAAAAGCGCCTGGTTCAGAACGCGAACGAGTAGTAATTCTGTTTGCCCATCCATTTCCATTCAGCTAAGCGAAATAGTAACAAGCTTTTATTTAGAGATGAGTATATAAGTATGAGAAGGAGCTGTCCGGAAAGTAAAAAAACTTTCAGGGCGGCTCTTTTTTTAAAGACTGGACCATAAGCGCAAGAATGAGGACGAAATTGAGCTGGACTAGTTGTTAAAATAAGTCCAATAGGTAGGAGGGAGAGTCATTATGAACAAAATTCAGGAATTCAAAGAGATGCATATTTCGGATGAGCTATAATTTTTAGGGAATGCTTGGGATGTACTTTCAGCTATAACGTTAAAGAAAGCAGGCTTCAAAGCTCTAGGTACAACGAGTTGGGGAATTGCAAACTCACTAGGATGTGCGGACGGAGAATTGATTGATTTTAATCGACACTTAGAAATTATTAGGAACATTGCAGCCAGTGTGAATATTCCTGTTTCAGCCGATATCGAGGCGGGGTATAGCGAGGACTTTCACGTGATCGTCGAACATGTATTAAAAACAGCCGATGCAGGGGCAGCCGGGATCAATATAGAAGACTCATTAAAGCAATCAAATGGCTTACGGGACATTTCGGCGCACTGCGGCCTTCTAGAGAAAATAAGGACAGCATTAGATCAACATGGATACAAAGATTTTTATATTAACGCCAGAACCGACACGTATTTGCAGCGGAAAACCCCTTTACTGGAGACAATAGAGCGGGCAAAGGCATATGTGGAGAGCGGTGCCAGCGGAATTTTTGTTCCCGGCTTGAAAGAGGAGGACGAGATACAAGAAATCGCACTGCATGTAAATGCGCCGCTCAATGTATTATCTTTACCTGGACTAACTAATTGTACTAAGCTTAAAGAATTAGGAGTGAGAAGATTTAGTTTTGGCAATGCCCTATCTGATCAAGTAATTGCATATGTAGAAAAAAGTGCAAATGAATTATTAGCCTGTATGGATACTATCCATTTATATGAGAGGTAAAAGATATAGAAAGGAGGGCGGGGGCGTGGTAAGTCATATCAATCTTTCTTTTGAAGAGATGTGGGAGAAGATTATCGCTTGCGACCGGAAATATGACGGATTATTTTATACAGCAGTCAAAACAACGAAAATTTACTGCCGGCCTTCCTGCAGGTCAAGGAAGCCGAAAAAAGTGAATGTTGCATTTTATTATGAAATCAACGAAGTGGAGGCAGCCGGCTTTCGCCCTTGTAAAAGGTGCCAGCCCGAGGTGGAACATTCCCCGCATATGGAATTGGTCCAAAATGTTGTGACATTTCTAGTCAATCATTACAAGCAAAATGTAGTACTGCAGGATATAGCGAACCAAGTCGGTTTAAGCCCGTATTATCTAGAGCGCATATTTAAGCAGGAAACCTCTGAAACGCCGCGCACTTATTTAGAAAAAATACGAGTCGATAAAGCAGCGCATCTTCTAAAAAGCACAAAACTCTCGAACCTCGAAATTTGCTATGAAGCAGGCTTCCAAAGTCCTTCCAACTTTTATAAAGTGTTTCGAAGCCAGCACTGCTATTCACCGAGTGAATATAGAAAGGGATGCCAACATGAACTGGGTTGATCATGAAACGTATATAGAGCTTTATCCCCCGGCAGAATTTGATTTTAAAGAATGTCGCATCTTTTTGGAAAGGCCGGATCAGGAAGTGCTTCATCAAATAAAAGACGGAGCTGTATATAAACTGCTGGAAATAAAAAGCTCTTTGATTTTATGTAAAGTTGTAGGTAGCGGTCATTCCATAAAGATTGAGTTTCCTGCACAGACTCCATCTGTTCTCGAACGTAAAAAGGCAGGAGAGTATGTTTGGGAATGGTTTGATTTGGAGTGTGATTTATCGGGGTTTTACCAAATGGCGGGACAGGATGAGGTGTTAAAGACAGTTGCCCGTAAATACGATGGATTGCGAATTATGTGTATACCTGATCTATTCGAAGCTTTGGTGTGGGCGATTATAGGGCAGCAAATTAATTTAGCCTTTGCCTATACATTAAAGAAACGGTTTGTTGAGCAATTTGGTGAAAGTCTCACTTTTGGAGGAGACAATTTTTTCGTATTTCCTTCCGTTCATAAAATTGCATCCTTGAAGATAGAGGATTTAACAAAACATCAATTTTCTACACGAAAGGCAGAATATATCATCGGCATTGCAAAGGATATGGAAAGCAGCAAATTGACAAAAGAATTATTGCTTCAGCAACAAGATATACATCAAATACGAAAATCATTAATGTCAATCAGAGGTGTTGGCGCCTGGACGGCAGATTATGTGATGATGAAATGTCTTCATCAGCCTTCTGCCTTTCCAATTGCGGATGTCGGGCTTCATAATGCCCTGAAGCATTTATTAGGCCTGAAGCAGAAGCCGACATTAAACGAGATAGAGAGATATGCAGTAAATTGGGAAGGGTGGCAGGCATACGCTGTCTTTTATCTTTGGAGGTCACTATATGACAATAAATTATAAGATAGATTATGAATCACCAATAGGTATAGTAGAGATAATCGGTAATCATGAGGCTGTAAGTTCCATCCTGTTTTCAGAAGGCGATACGGTCAAAAATCTGGTACAAGCAGAAACCCCTGCCGTCTTACTGGAATGCTGCAACCAGCTTGATGAATATTTTAACGGTCAACGCCAAGAATTTACGTTTCCCTATCACTATGAGGGGACAAATTTTCAAAAAGCAGTATGGGATACGTTAACAACGATTCCTTACGCTGCAACTGCTTCGTATAAGGATATAGCCACTTCTATTGGAAACGGAAAGGCCATCAGAGCAGTAGGGAGTGCAAATGGGAAAAACAAATTAAGTATCGTCATTCCTTGCCACCGCATTATCGGCTCCTCTGGTAAATTAACTGGTTATGCAGGGGGGCTATGGAGGAAGGAATGGCTGCTTCAGCATGAAAAGGCGATGAAACATGTGAAGCCTTAAAAATGGTTTTAACCTTTTATTTTTCAGAATATTATTTATTTTGTTGGGCTTAAAGGATATATTAGGAAGGTCAATTTGTGTTGACAGTAAATAGCTACAGGAGGCGTTCATTATGAAAAATACTTTTAAAGCGATGAAGCATCAAAAAGGGAGAACGTCTAAATAACAATTTCCAAGCGTTTTCCCGAAATTGGAGAGGGGAAAATGAATGATAAACCAAAATGTAAAGTTAGTAGAAGTAAATACAGATAACTGGTATGAGTGCTGTATGCTTGAAATAACAGCAGAACAGCAAAGTTTCTTAGAGCCTAATGCCATGTCAATCGCTCAAGCAAAGTTTGAACCAACATTAAAGCCTTATGCGATTTGTTTAGAGGAAAAAGTAGTCGGTTTCTTAATGTTTAATTCAGTACAAGAAGAATTAGATGGGTATTGGGTCTATCGAATGATGGTGGATCAGCACTATCAAGGTAAAGGAATCGGTAAAGCAGCCATTCAACTAATGATTTCGGAGATTGAAAAGTTACCGAATGCGAATAAAATTATAGTTGGTTATCATCCAGAGAATCAAAATGCGCATCATTTATATGCAAGTTTAGGATTTGTTGATTATGGTGACCGATTCGGTAAAGAGATGGCTGTTGTTAAAACGATAAATGAATAAAGTACTGCACTAACCACAACTGCGAAGAGCCTTCCCATCAATAGATCTCTCACCTGGAGCGGGGGGCTGGAGAGCACCAATAAGAATTCATAAGAACAGAATAACCGGCTGTTGAAAGAGATAAGAATAAGCTTTTTGAAAATAGTAGTACGGAGTCTAATTAATTTAGACTTCGTACTTTTTAATTTCGATAACACGCCTGTTTCGATAATGAATTATAGCTTCAACTCCTCTTCCTTCAATCCTTACACCAACTGTAAGAGTTAATGACTATTTTTTTATTGTATGGTATTACTATAAAGAATTTACGGGAGGAACTTTATGAATATATCAGACAAACTACTTCAAGTTAAGGACATACATAAAACATTTGGGGAGGGGCAAAGTGAAACTCCTGCATTACAGGGGGTTTCTTTCGATGTTCTTCCAGGAGAATTTCTTGGAATCATGGGTGCCAGTGGATCCGGCAAGACGACATTGCTTAATACCATTGCCACTATGCTGAAGCCGACAGCTGGCCAAATCTTATTGGAGGGTAAGAATATATCCTCATTTAAAGGGTCACAGCTGGCGAAATATAGAGGAAGTAAGATCGGATACTTATTTCAGGAATTTGAATTGATCGACAACTTGACTGCAAGAGAAAATATCATTCTGCCGTTGTCCATACACGGGGTGAATCCTAAAGAGCAGGAGGAGCAGCTTCAAAAGTTAACGATACAATTTGATATTGAGAGTGTATTACATAAATTTCCGTCTCAGCTGTCAGGAGGGCAGAAGCAGAGAGTTGCTGCAGCAAGGGCATTGATATCAAATCCAAGTATTGTATTAGCAGATGAGCCGACAGGAGCGCTGGATACGAAAAATGCAAAGGTTTTGATGGATAAATTATACGCTAGCAATCAGGCGGAGGGCTCCACGATTTTGATGGTTACGCATGATGCCAATGCAGCAAGCTATTGCTCAAGGATTTTATTCATTCAAGACGGTGTGATCTTCCATGAGCTTCGAAAGAAAGTACCCGGAGAAACGCAAGCTGCTTTTTATGAGCGCATCCTGACCGTTTTGGCGCAGCTGGGCGGAGGTAGCAGCCATGTTCTTTGATTTTATTAAGCGGAACAGCCGTAAAGTTCGGAAGGAAAACGGAGTTTACTTTGCCTCACTCGTCGTTTCGATTGTAGCGTTTTATGTCATCCTGTCACTTGGTGAACAAGATGTCATCGTCTACCTCAAAACAGTTGAAAGTGATGCGGTAGAGAGGCTGTTGCTAATGATTCCGATACTTTATGCCGTTTCGCTGTTCTTCGTATTTTTCTTAGTGTATTTTGCGAATAGATACCAGCTGCAACAGCGCAGTCATGAATTTGGCATGTATTTAATGATGGGAATGAAGCAAGGCAAGCTGTTTGTTATGGTTATGGGGGAGACAATGTGGAATGGTCTAGTTGCTCTTTGCATGGGTGTTCCCATTTCGTTATTTCTAACAGAGCTGATTAACTTGGCAACTTCAAGGCTTATTGGTATGGGGATTATTGGACACGAGTTTCGTATTTCCTGGACGGGGCTGGGGTTAACAGTAGCTGGTTTTATCGTCGTGCAGGTATTGGCTGTGTTCATTCTCAGCTTAAGAATGAGCAGGAAAGAACCGGCAGATCTGCTGCATGAACAAAAGGAAAAATCGCAGCGAGTGCTTTCACCTGTATGGAGTGTTGCCAGCCTCTTTACTGGCGCAGCATTACTCGTTGGAACCATTTTCTTATGCGTTGCCTATGGAATGGCCGTATTATATTTGCGCAGTCTTGATTATAGAATATTTGCGTTAGTCCTGCTTATAGGAATCTGCGGCACTTTCATCCTGTTTCGCGGATTGGGCAGTTTAATCGGAATAGCAGTAAAACGTAAAAGCAGTTCTTCAACCGGTTTATTTGTTTTCACGGCTAGACAGCTTCAAGAAAATGTTCTGCATCAATGGAGTTCCCTTGCCATATCATCATTGTTGATTTTAATGGCGATGGTTTGCTTTGCATTTGGAACTTCGACTGCATTAAACAATAATGCTGCATCCAGCAGAACGGTCGACTTTACGTTTCAAGGTGTAGAAGAGGAAATTGCTGCTGCAGTAACCTCGGATAAAATAAAGCCATATGTAAATAGCTTTTACGAAATGAAAATAGGCAGTTTTAGACCGGCTGATTCAGAGGTGTCAGAAGCTGCATATACTTTTTCCTGGTCTGGGTTAGAAGAAGCCATCTCTAAAGAAATAGATTCAGAGGAGAAAGAGAAGTTATTAAGGAACTTATCTTTTCAGGATGAGCCGTATTTCATTTCACTTTCCAGTTATAATGCAATGCTAACGTCTATCGGCAAAGCCCCTATTAAATTACGGGATGATGAAGCTGCCATGTATTCTGATGAAGATTATTCAAGCTCGTATGATATATTAAAGAGGGCATTACACAATAATCCAGCGATACGTATAGGTGAAAAACAGTATGAATTAACGTCGACACTGAATACAAATAACTTCGTTGCAGACAGAGCAATTACGCTAACGTATGCACTTATTGTACCTGATGCTGTTTATGATAAAGCGATTGGAATTTCTCAGGATCCATGGCTATGGAATATGACGTTAAATAATGAATTTGTAGAGGAAAAAGGCTTAATGCAGGCGATGTATGAAGTGGAACAGCTGATGAATACATTTGGCTTAGACTATGAAAGCTACCTTTCCAGCATAGGAAGGCAGCTGTTTTATACAGTGGCAGGAAGCTATACAACATTTTATCTAGGCATAATGTTTCTGATTATCGCCAATACGGTGCTGGGCATAAACTTTCTTATGCAGCAGCGAAGCACGAGACATAGATATCATACTGCAGCAATGCTGGGAGCAAGTATTGAATCACTCTGTTCATCAGCAAGGAAACAAATTTGGCTATACTTTGGCTTAGTAATTTCCGTAGCGTTAGTCAGCAGTATTTTTGGTATTTGGTCATTGTTGACTGCCTTCCCATCGATGGCCTTAAGTATAGAAAACAGCATCGTAATAGCCATTATTCTTATTTGGCTTATTGTGTTTGAGCTTTGTTATATATGGATGATTCAGCGCAAGAGTGATGAAGAAATAAAGAAACTTAGAGAGATTGAGTAGGAGTGAAATCATGGCAAAGATCGTCATAGTGGAGGACGACGTGTTCCTGCGTGAAGAGCTGCAAAATATAGTAGAGAAGGAGGGATACTCTGTAGAGAGTATCTCTTCTTTTGATACGCCGGTGGAAGATATTATGGCTGCCGCGCCCTTGCTAATACTACTGGATTTAAATTTACCAAACCTATCTGGGTTTCAAATCTGCCGCGCATTGAAGGCTAGAGGAATAGGACCGATTTTAGTGCTGACTTCCCGTAATCAGCTTCGTGATGAGCTGCATGCATTGGAATTAGGTGCGGATGATTATTTAACGAAGCCATGTCATCCGAAACGGCTCATTGCCAGAATTCAGAAACTGCAGCACCTCTATGCAAATATGCAGGTTCTTTTAGATGCTGGTGATTTTCAGATGGATGAGAGGACAAATATGCTGTATGCTGGCCGCCGCTCCATTTCATTATCGGAAAATGAAGGAATGATTATGAAGCTTTTAGTGACACGTGCACCTGCAGTAGTGAGTAAGGAAGAGCTGTTTAACCAGTTATGGGGAAGCAGCGACTATGTCGATGAAAATATATTACAAGTAAATATGACGAGACTACGTAAAACGCTTGGTGAAGTTGGTCTGTCAAATCGAATCAAAACAGTCAGAGGAGTCGGCTATCAATTAGTGGGTGGTGACTCCCAGTGAAGATAAAAGATTGGCTGACGATCTTAAAGCAGTCAAGGATTTGGATAATACTACTCTGTATCAATAATGCTTTTTTTATTTTTCTGGCGTGGGCAGCATATCCCGAAACATTTTGGCTTTTAGTAGGCACCATGATTGTTTTTTCAATTGCAAGTATTGCGGCAGGCATGTTATTTGTCTGGAAAGGAAAGGCGAAGCAAGACAAAGTATTTTATAAATTCTTAAGAGAGCCTTCACCGGAGCACGAAGAGGCGTTGATACAATCCATTGGTGAAATACATAAAGAAGAGGTCAATGCTTTGGCCAGTAAACTACGCACGCTCCATGACCAGCTGGACGAGGTGAAATTACAGTCGCTCGATTATGAAGAATTTATCGAAAGCTGGGTTCATGAGATCAAGACACCTATTTCTTTAGTCAACTTTGTTTTGCAAAACCGGAAAGAAGAAATGTCGGAGTTGGTATATCAACGACTTGAGCATGCAAGGATTACGGTCAATGATCATGTCGAACGGATACTATTTTATGCAAGACTGCAGGCTGCTCATGTTGACTATAAACTGGAGAGAGTCTCGCTCAACCTTTGCTGTGAGGATGTACTGCTGGAGCTTCAGTCATTACTGGATGAAAAAGAAGTGAAAGTCATACCCCAGCTGAAAGATGTGCCGGTCGTGTCGGATGAAAAGGCGCTCCAGTTTATTCTCACGCAAATACTTGTCAATGCAGTTAAATACGCCGACGAAAAAAGGGATAGTTTTATCTGGCTAAAAACGGGTTTTGATAGCATGAAGAATCGAAATTTTTTACGGATAACCGATAATGGAATCGGAGTTCTTCATTCTGATCTTCCGTTTATTTTTGATAAAGGATTTACAGGAGATCATCCAAGCAGAAAACAGTCTACCGGGATAGGGCTGTATCTTGTAAAGAAATTATGCGATGAATTGCAGATTGAAATTGAAGTTGAATCTGAATACGAGAAGGAATTTACTATTCAATTTCTATTTCCGAAAGTTGAAGGCCGGTAAAGAGTAATAAGGAGGAGACTTGTGTCTTACCTGATCGAAGCATTGGTTGAAGAATGAATGAAATACTTATCTGTCATTTTAGATGGTGAGGATTACATTTATTATACTAAAAATAACAACTGTATTGTTTACGGTGAACCGTATCACAAACGATGCGGCGTTATATTTTTGAAGTAATTACATTGATTAACTGTTTAAATTACTCACCTTCTAAAACGGCAGTAGCATTGCCGTTTTTTGTATTCCCCAGTTCATCATTTCAGCGTCACCTGTGAAGATTATTATTTAGGAGTAATTTAATTTATTAATAGCTCTAATGACAATAGACTTGTTTCAGAGAATATATTTGTACTGCATGGAATCCTTAAACTTAGTTGTTATCTATATTCCCTAGTAATATACAAGTAGTGTTGACAATTTGTCAACACTACTTGTATATTGGGGTAACAGAAAAAGTAGAAAGGATAGACAATATGCTAGAGAAAAGCAAGGAAATAGGCCCGATATTGAGGGAGTTACTTCAAAAACAGTCATTATCGATGAGGAAATTGAGTCAGCTGACAGGTATTGATCTGGCAATCATTTCGAAGATCATCAATGGAAAACGAAAAGCAACCCCTGAACACCTGCAGCGGTTTGCAGAAAAACTTAACGTTCCCCTTTCTGCATTATATGAGGCAGCAGGTTATCCAGTTGTCCAGAAACACTCAGACCTGAATGATTCGGTTGCCCAAATTCAATCGATCCTGAAATCCTCTAACTTAGTAGATAGAGAGTTTTGTCTTGAAGATTTGAACCAAGAGTTAGAAAGGTATCAAAATCTCTCGTTGACAAAAGAGGGGGCTGAGGCCGTTCATATTCAGTTTGATGAGAAGATAGAAAAGGTTGGGAGTATTGGCCCCTTCATTCATAATTTAAAGGATATGTATGAGCGATTTATATGGAAAAAAGGGACTAAAATGGAACTGGCAATGATTGGGGGAGCACTCCTGTATTTCATTTCAGCTGTAGACTGTCTCCCGGACTATCTATTTCCAGTAGGGTACTTAGATGATGCTGTTGTTATTCACTGGGTGATGAATACGTTGCAGCTAAAAAATTATCAATAAGAGGATTGAATAAAAAATGAACACACAAAAGAGACAAAAACGTACAAAACGGAAAAAAAAAAGTTTTTTTCAAATAGCCTTTATCTTTATGGTAGGAATTGCAGTAGCTGCCGGTTATTTTGTCTACCAGTTTCAATCTGGCGTGAGCATGGCAGAAGAAGTTGAAGGTGGTCGACAGGAGTATGATTTCAACGGGGTGAAGAATCTCGATAAGATTAATGTTCTGCTGTTAGGGGTTGATGCACGGCCTGACGAAGAAAGGTCACGCACTGATTCCATCATGGTCGCACAATATAACCCAAAAGATGGAACGGCAAAGGTTATTTCTATTATGCGGGATATTTACACTGAGATACCTGGATATAAAAATTATAAAATGAATACAGCCTTCTTTCTTGGCGGACCGGAACTGTTGAGGGAAACGTTAAAAATGGATTTTGACCTGGACATAGAGTATTACGCCCTAATTGATTTTGCTGGGTTTGAAAAAATGGTCGATGTCCTTGCCCCTGATGGCATAGAGATTGACGTTGAGAAGGAAATGTCAGCAAACATTGGCGTTTCCCTTGAGCCAGGGCTTCAAAAACTAAATGGGAAGGAATTATTGGGATATGCCCGTTTCCGCAAGGATGCCGAAGCTGATTTTGGCCGCGTCAGACGCCAGCAGCAAGTCATCAACGCTATGAGGGACGAGCTTCTAAGCGCGAGCAGTGTTGTGAAGCTTCCGAAAATGATTGGGGTAGTGAAGCCTTATGTCCAAACGAACCTTGATGGAGGAGACTTACTTGATATAGTTAAGAGTATTGCTTTTCAACGCCCTCAGACAGTAGAGAGTTTGACTATTCCAGTTGAGGGCTCCTATACTGACGAGTGGTATGAAGGTGTGGGCCTAGCTCTTACTATTGATTTTGAGGAGAATAAACAGGCAATCGAAGAATTTTTAGCAGATAATCCATCCCTACAGGAGACCGGAGAAGCCACTCCCAACGAGTGAGAAGATTAGGAAAAAAAGAGGGGAAACAGGAGTAATTTATCATGGAGAATACTTATTTGAAAAAGTTGGATAAATCTGTCCTGTTCATCATAGGCGTTTTCAGTATCCTAAGTATTCTTTTTATCTACAGCAGCCAGGGAACAGGCCACTACGGAGAACAAAATTTTGCCCTCCAGCAGGGAGGTAGCTACCTAATCGGTTTTGGTCTGTTGATTGCGGTTGCTTATCTCAATCCCGAACAGCTTGAACGGAGTGCATGACCATTTTATGGGGTTAACGGCTATTGTTCTTCTTCCTTTGATGCCCCAAGAGATTGCACCATCCATATTAGGGGCATCAAAGGTGGTATCCACTACCCCTGGTAGGTTCGATACAGCCTTCCGAATTTTTTGAAATCGCTTTACTGCTAGTGGTAAGCAGTATTGCCCACCTGCATAACCTACATATTCAAGAGAGGACAAGTGGGACGGGTATCCTGTTAATTTGCAAAGTCATGCTGGTTACACTCATCCCCTCCATATTTGTTTACCAGCAACCTGATAGTGGCATGGTGATCCTTTACTTGGTCGGGAGCATCACCGTCCTTTTTTATCCGGTATTCAAAGGAAGATCCTTGCGGCAGCGGTGGCTATTTCAGTTGCTGGAACCTCGATTTTAGAGATGCAACCAATTCAGTAATTTTTTTACTATATAGTTAAGGGGAAGTAATAGATTATAAAAGAAGATCATCAAATGAATGATCAAAAAATCATTCATCTGATTTAGATTTCAGTCATCCATGGCTTCAACCAATTTGTGTTGATAAACATAGCCAAAAATTTCACTCAGACGATTGCATAGACTATTTTCCAGGAGCTGCAATTCAAGTCAAACCGTAAGAATTGCATGGAGAAATTTTATGTAAGCGGCCAAATGGTAAAGTTTCGAAGTAAGTATATAATTTGAATGCAAAATCTATAAGGAGAAGAAAGTCATTCGTCGGGAGTTTTACAATTGGCAAAGCTTTTTTGGTTCTATGAATGGTTTGAAAGAAAATTGAAGTAGGATACCTTGCTGGAAAACGTGCTTCCGATATCGATGCGGCGTGGCAGAATCAAATAACATCCATAGGTGTTCTTTTTGTTTCACACATGAAAGCGAGCTAGAGTAAGCTTATTACGTTGAGGGTGGTTTAAATGATAACTTCTCTTTGATTGTGAGCAATAAAGTTTCTGTCGAGTATTTTCAAATTTCTAAGGGGCAGTCTGGAAAGCAAGTTTCCAGACTGCCTCTTACTAATATAATTTAATTTGATAATATTTTTTCGGACGTCCGCGATTGGTGGAAGAGGTGCTTGGTAATTCATCGGCTAAATTTTTTTCGTGAAGATGCTTTAAGATTCGATTGGCAGATCGTACAGTAATCCCTAAATGTGTACTTAGCAGTTCTCCGCTGACGATAGGAGTCGTGAGTTTCTCCAGCATGGCTTCGATTTTTTGCAGCTGCAATAAAGGGATATCATATGCGGCGCTTAAATTTTTTAAATATTGCTGCTTTTCATTATCGAATTGTAACAAAGTTCCGTATAACAAAGGACCTATTTCTCGTCCATTTTCAATAATATAACCTTGTGTTTCCTTTGAAGAGCAGAGAGTGGCGGCCTTTTTAGCAAACGCCTGACTCTCGAATAGAGAGTTGCCGACTCCCCATCCTATTTTGACAGGAAACGATAGCTTATCATCTAAAAAATCAACTAAATGGCAACGTGTACAATTATTTGTTGTAGTCAAAAAATATTTATACGTCGTGATCACTGCAATAGAAGAAGCTTCGCGATGTACGATAAAAGAGTTAGGATGCAGCTGTTTGAAATCTAGAATTGCTTTATATAAGGCGATCTGCCGATACTCTAATTCATCGATATTGGCTTTGTCTATAGGAATTAAAATGTGCACAACAACAACTTTGTTTTGTTTAAGCTGTAGCTGATTCACTAGATTATCCAGCGTTAATTGCATTGCATAAAGTGATGGATACAGCGCGATAAATGGTATATTGTACCTGGCCAATCGATCGCGCATTTCAGCAATGCGTGTAAAGCTCAAATCTACCTTATTTTCATTATGTAATTGGATATGCCAATCAGCTGCTTTATCGATAATATCGACACTTGCAAACTCGTTCATTGTTTGACTAAAAAGGTAAGGCTTTTTTCCTATCGACCATTCATGAATGCCAAGATAGCCATTTTCTTCATAGCAGAAGTCAATGGCGATACGATTCATCGCAATTTTCTTCTCATAAAACAACTCGGTTAAGGCACGGTAAAAATCACGTTCTGAAATATCGAAATAAAGCATTGGCATAGCTGTTTTTTGAAAATGTGTTTGAGCAAAAAAATAGGGAATTTGTCCGCTGAAAAGTGCTCCGTCTCCTGCAGTTAAATGCTCCTCTAAAAGCATATATAACTCCTCAAAATCTGTATAAGCATAATAGTGAAATTCGCACAAAGAAGGCTTCATTTCTTCAAGCCGTTGTACCCACGGAAGGGAAAGTTCAGCAGTGAAAACATTAACTGTATACATATATCTATCTCCTTAAATATTAAATAAATATTGCAAATAATCAGAAACTATGGTTTCGTTGTATAAAGGACATGCATTTTTTATGTCTTAAAATGATAGCAGTAAATTTTAAAATATCACTCTACTAAAGTATAAAAGGAGATGAGATTTATGCAAAGGCATTCTGAAACAATGAGAAAGAAATCTTGGATTGATAAAATGTTAGACGGGATTGAGCGTGCAGGTAATAAGCTGCCAGACCCTATAACACTATTTATCATACTTGCAGGTGTAGTACTCCTTTTATCATGGATATTATCGATGTTAGGTGTTTCGGCCGTGCAGCCCGGTACAGATGATGTGATCCAAGTGAAAAATCTGCTAAGCCAAGAGGGACTGATATTAATCCTAACACAGATGGTTTCAACGTTTACAGGCTTCGCTCCGTTAGGGTTAGTAATTGTGACAATGATTGGTATTGGTTTAGCAGAGCAGACAGGACTTATCTCGGCTGTGATGAAAAAGCTTGTGATGTCGGCTCCTTCAAAACTAATCGTGCCATTTATTATTTTCACAGGCTTAGTCGGTAACTTAGCGGCTGATGCAGCATTTATCATATTACCACCCATTGCAGCGATGATTTTTATGAGTATTGGCCGAAATCCATTGGCTGGTTTAATTATTACATATGCGGCGGTAGCTGGAGGTTTCAGCGCGAATGTATTAATTAGCTCACTAGATGTATTATTACTGGGAATTACAGAGTCAGCAGCACATATTGCAGACCCTGAGTACACTGGTCGTGCGACAATGAACTACTATTTTTTAATCGTTTCAACGTTTTTATTGGTAGGGATCGGTACATGGGTGGCGAAAAAGTTTACTGAGCCGCGTTTCGGTAAATTTGAAGGGAAAATTGAAAAGTTAGAGTCTGTGACTGCGTTAGAAAAGCGCGGTTTAAAGTGGGCGGGTATCGTAACGCTCATTTATGTTATTCTCATCGCAATTACGGTCATACCGTCTAATGGTCTTTTACGTGACCCTGAAACAGGCGGCTTCTTAAACTCACCATTTATGTCAGGCATTGTGCCGATCATGTTATTCTTCTTCCTTTTGCCTGGTCTTGCATATGGTATTGCGGCGAAGGAAGTTAAAAATGATAAAGAAGTTGCGGAGAAAATTTTTAAATCCATTGCTGATATGGCACCGTTTATTGTATTAGCGTTTGCTGCTTCACAAATGATTGCATTTTTCAACTGGAGTAATATTGGTTCGATTTTAGCAATTAAAGGAGCTGAACTTTTACAGGCATTAAACTTTACCGGCTTGCCGATGATGATAGGATTTGTTTTCATTTGTGCATTCGTTAACTTATTAATCGCAAGTGCTTCCGCAAAATGGGCATTACTTGCACCGATTTTCGTGCCAATGTTCCTATATTTAGGCTATTCTCCCGCGGTTACACAAATGGCGTATCGCGTAGGGGACTCTATTACAAATCCAATTACGCCGATGCTGCCGTATTTTGCTATATTACTATCATTTGCAAAACGTTACGATAAAAATATCGGTATAGGAACACTGATTTCAGCTTTATTACCTTTTTCGGTATTCTTTGCAATCGGCTGGATTTTATTATTTGCGATCTGGTTCTTATTCGGTTTACCGCTTGGACCTGGAGATTATATTTACTTAAAATAAGGAGTGAACTAAATGACAGTTTTACAACAAGAACAGTTAACTAATCTATTAAAGGAATACGAAGAAGAGATGATTCAGCTTCGTCGTTATTTCCATGAAAATCCTGAGTTATCATTTGAGGAAGTAAATACGCCAAAAACAATTGCGGCATTTCATCGAGAGCTGGGTCATGAAGTGCGTGAAGGTGTTGGCGGTAGTGGTGTTGTCGCAAAGCTAGTAGGTGGTAAGCCGGGAAAAACAGTAGCGCTGCGTGCAGATTTTGATGCTTTAGGCATTACAGAAGAAACGGGTCTACCTTTCCAATCGAAAGTGAAGGGGCGAATGCATGCTTGCGGGCATGACGGACACACAGCCTCACTATTAGTTTTAGCGAAAGCATTCAATCGAATGAAAGATGAATTAGCAGGCACTATTGTATTTATTCATCAGCATGCTGAGGAGATTGCGCCAGGGGGAGCGATCGCGATGATTCAGGATGGCTGCTTGGAAGGTGTGGATGTTATTTTCGGCACGCATTTATGGGCACCAACTGAGCTTGGAAAAGTACAAACTGCCAAAGGTCCATTAATGGCTGCAGCAGACGGGATTTATATCACCATTAAAGGTAAAGGAGGACACGGTTCAAATCCAAGTGATACGAAGGATTCGGTTGTTCTGGCGGCCCAGTTTATTACCAATTTACAACAGCTCGTTGCACGCCGTATTAATCCATTACGTCCGGCAGTCGTTTCGATTGGACATTTAGAAGCAATAAACCCTTTCAACGTTATTGCGGATCAAGTGTATATGAAAGGAACTGTACGTACTTTCCACGAAGAGGAGCGCGGTTTATTAGAACGTGAGATTGAAGAGCTAGTAAAGGCAACGTGTTATTTAACGAAGGCAGACTATGAATACGAATTTGTCCGGGGCTATCCACCGGTTATAAATCATGCTGCGGAAACAGAGCATATTATGGCGTCTGCAGAAAAAGTCGCAGATGTGGAAGCTGTTGAAACCGTTGAACCGATTATGGGAGGCGAGGATTTTGCTTACTATTTGCAGGAGATTCCAGGAGCATTCTTCTTTACAGGAGCAAAAAATCCAGCGTGGGAGGAAGTCTACCCGCATCACCACCCGAAATTTGATATCGATGAGCGGGCATTGCTTATCGCAGCAAATGTGTTAGGGCAAGCAACGTTAGATTATTTAGCGAATAATAAGTAACAACAACTTTTGCAGTTAAATTACCATCTAAAGTTTATGATATAACTAATTGTTTACGGTTTTAGAAATAGATTTATTGATAGTCAAGAGATTATTTAATGCTTTCTAATGAAGTGGAGAAATTGATGTCCTTATATCATAGATACAATGATTGACTGGTTGATTATTTTGATAACATTTTCGAGAAGGTATAATCTTTCATATTAAACTTACGCAACGTTTAATAACTGAGACAGCAAACAGCTGTCTCTTTTTTATTTAGCCATTCGCAATCATCTTTACGAACAGAGTTTATTTTTTGAATTATGCTTGACCTTCAAGTTACTTTAAGCTGTAACATGGAATGTAGGGGGGATATGGATTTGAGTAAGTTCATGACAATACAGGAGTTTTCCGATAGAACCGGAGTTTCTAAAAGTGCATTACGGTTTTATGAATCGAAACATTTACTTCATGCAGCGGATAGAAGTGCAAGTGGTTATCGTGTTTATTCGGAGGACCAAATCGAAACGGTTAAATTAATCTCCAGTTTGCGGGTAGCAGAGGTACCTATTAAAGACATTCAACTCTATTTAAAAGAACGAGATGAAAACAAAAGAAAAAATATAATGGACAATTGGATTCAGCAGATCAGACAAAGGATGGATATCCTGAGCACTAGCTTGCGTTACCTGGAGAGTAATTCCACGGTTCAGCAAATTTATCTCATTGAAAGAGCACCAGAAACGATTATTTGGTTCCCGGCGGAATCTGAAGTAGGGAAGTTCACAGATCACTTTATGAAAAGGGGAAAAGAACTAGAGAAATTCAATATACCAATCAAAAGCTGCTATTTAAAATATATGTCTGGAAAAGAAGTGGTGAAAGCTCAACTCGGCTTTGGCATTCCGGATACCGTAGAAATGGGCGGATTGGTGGAAGCAGCTGTTATAGAGCATATGGCTTCCTGTATTTGTATCGCGCTGTCATTCAATGAACCGATAACTGACATACAAAATGGTTATCGGAAATTAATCAACTATGCCAACGAACACCAATGGATTCCAACTGGTCCCGTATTGGAATGGTATCGAGGGGATGATTTTACGGAAATTGACTTATTGATGCCTGTCACTCAAATAGAACAAAGGGGGATATAAGGTATGGATATACAGGAAGATTTAATGGTGAGAATCGTCGAGTTGAAAGGGGACTATTATCAATTTGGCATGGAGCAGGCTAACGAATTAAAGTCATCATCAATCGTAGAACAAATGGAAGAGCTAAACGAATTGGCTGAAAATGCAAATATTGAAAATGCAAAGGAAATTATAAAAAGTGTTTCAGCAAATTTATATAAGGAGCTGCAAGGTTTGTCTAAGGGGTTAGGCCTGGACTTCGACACAACTGTAAAGCTTTTTAGCGGATATGATGTCCTCTTTCCCCAAATGGGCTGTACTACATTGGCAACAGGCGGCTATTATATACGCAATTATGATTTCAGCCCGGAAATGTACGATGCAAGACTTGTATTTACAAAGCCACAAAATGGTTATGCTGCGGTAGGATTTAGCCAGCAGATAATTGGACGGCTTGATGGGATGAATGAAAAAGGACTCGTGGTGGGGCTGCATTTTGTTAATAACGAGCGTAGGGAAGAAGGGTTTATTGCTACGACAATTGTTAGGATGCTGCTTGAACAGTGTGCAAATATTGAAGAAGCGATTACCCTCATTAGCAATATTCCACACGGCTATTGCTATAATTATTCAATGACAGACCAGAGCGGGAAAAATATAATCGTAGAAGCATCTCCACCACAGCAAATTATCAATTTCACAAATCCTTTAATATGTACAAATCATTTTGAATCAGAAGTATTAAAGCTGAATAATCGAAAAGACATACAGGGATCGGTAAAACGAAAGAATTATATTCAAGCCCTTTTAAATGAAAATCTATCACCTATGTCTGCTTATCATCAGTTTAATAATGAGAGCTCCCCATTATTTTTTAAGCATTATAAAGAGTATTTCGGAACGCTGCATACGGTAGTCTATTCACCTGAGGATTTAAGTATCATGGTTGGCGTGGGGGGAAATGCTCGTCCGCAAGTATTTCATTTTAAAGAATACATCAAGGGGGAAGTGACTCTTCCTCATTTGATAAAAGGCAGGATCAATCAAACTGGATAAGTGAAATCATCATACCACGATATGAAAAAACCATACGTAACCTTCTCATAGGAAAAGTACTTCCTATAAAATTGGTAAGTATCAGAATCCGTATGAAACAATTCTAATTGTAAAATATTTTAGATAGAGAAATGACTAGGAGAACCGTATGATAAATTTTGAGCTAAACAAAAAGCTGAGAAGAAACGAATTTCTTCTCAGCTTTCTTGCGTTTTGTCTATCGGTCTATTCTTATGGCGATAAAGTAATGCTCCCAGCAGGATGACGAGAACAATCAACAGGAAATAAACAGGATGATGGGTTACTACGGCAATGACGCTAAAGGATGCTGAAGCAAGCACTAAGCCGTAAATCATGTTGCCTGCTGTTGTAGCGAGTATAAAGTGTGAAGCTTTAATAGTGCTTAAACCGGAGACAATATTAATTAAATTGGTCGGCATAAATGGAAGAATACGCCCGGATAAAACAAAGAGAAAACCATTTTTCTTGATCTTTTTCTGATATTTATTAGCTGTTGCGTGCGAAAATGCATCATGAAAAATATGGCGAATCGATAAAAAGATAAGGGTGCTGCCAATGACGCTGCACAAACACCCATACAAATAACCCCGCCAAAAGCCGAATAATGTAATGTTTGTCGCAATGACTAAAACCAGTGGAATGAATGTAAATAGGTTTTGCAAAATCATGATGACCAGCATGATCAGGCAAATGAGCAAAATATTATTGTGTGCCAAAGAGCGGATTGTTTCAGGAGTTAAGTCTGCAACCGTCAAGCCGCTTATTTTTAATAGAAAGAACAAGCAAAGCACGACTGCAATGTATCCAATGACACGATAAATAAGTTTACGTTTCTTCATAAAAAGGACCTTTTACAAGGGGGGAATTAGCATTTTTGTTCAAAATAATCGTTGCTTTCTGCTGTAACTTGACTCCCGCACCCAGGAGTGTTTGGTCTATGTAATTCATTTCACTTGATTGGTCATCCGAATAAGCATCTTTTGGAATGGGGACATACCGATCAGATGCGGCTGTTTGTTCGGGGGTAACAGTCAATTTATAGCCGCCGTCGGATTCCAAAAAGTTACCTTTAATGTTTTTCTGAAATAATTTAGCTGATCCTTTTCGAGTAAAGTCCAGTTCCTTTCCTAGCTTTTCGTTTAATGTGCCGTTTGGTGCAGGACCGTTTTTACTCTCTAGTAAAGCCTTTGATTTCACAGCAGCTTTGCCTGCGCAGCTAAATCGTATAAGGTTAATCATAAGTTCACTTCCTAACTATCCCATTGTAGCAATGCTTGGAAATTAATTAAAGAAAGTAGAATTGATATAAACTGGAATTTTTTAATATAATTTAATTGTTAATTTTCGGAACAATTCCAAAACGCTTAACCAGATCAAACTGCATAAAGTACTTATCCATCTAGAAAATAAAATTAATCGCTTTACATACTGCACCGGGGTATGGTAATCTAAAGTTAAGTTAGGAGGCTGAACAGATGGAAAACCCAGAAAAAGAAGCAGTCTGCCATGTTGAGGATGCTGCATCTTGCCGAAAAAGTCATCATCCAGAACGCGTAAAAAAGGATTTAACAACTCGCTTGAATCGTATCGAAGGCCAAATTCGAGGAATTAAAGGTATGATAGAGAAAGATGTTTATTGTGATGATGTGATCACGCAGCTTTCCGCAACACAATCTGCTTTAAATAGCGTGGCAAAGATTCTTTTAGAAGGTCATCTAAAAGGCTGTGTCGTGGATCGCCTTTCAGAAGGTGATGATGAAGTGTTAGATGAATTATTGGTGACAATCCAAAAGCTGATGAAAAAGTAATTTTTTTAGCTTTAATATACCCCTATACTGTATGGAACTTAAATTAAAGGAGAGAAAGTATGCAAAATATTACATTAAACGTACAAGGAATGTCATGTGGACATTGTATAAAAGCAATAGAGGGAAGTGTTGGTGAATTAGAAGGTGTGAACCAAGTAAGCGTAAAATTAGACGAAGCATTGGTTGAAGTATCCTTTAATGAATCTAAAGTATCTCTTGATAAGATTAAAGAAACGATTGAAGAGCAAGGTTATGATGTAGAATAAGAGTGCTGCTTTAGCACTCTCTTATTTTCACTAATATATACCCTATGCAGGTATGAGGAAGGGTGGGGAAAATCGTGAATACGGAAGCTGGCAACATAAAAGAAGCAAGTCTTCAAATAACGGGCATGACATGTGCGGCGTGTGCAACAAGAATAGAAAAAGGGTTAAATAAAATGGAGGGTGTCGAGCAGGCATCTGTCAATTTAGCCCTTGAAAAGTCGACGATTAAATATGACCCAACAAGACTGAGCGAAACGGATTTCGAAAAGAAAATAGAAGCGCTTGGCTATGGGGTAGTGAAACAAAAAGCAGAATTTGATATTACGGGCATGACATGTGCAGCGTGTGCTACGCGAATAGAAAAAGGATTAAATAGGATGGATGGTGTTGCAAATGCAAGCGTCAATTTAGCGCTTGAAAAAGCAACAATCGAATTTAACCCTTCAGAAGTAACGATTGCAGATGTAATTGCTAAAGTAGAAAAGCTTGGGTATGGTGCGCACCAAAAGCAAGAGGATCAAGCGCAGGTGGACCACCGTGAGAAGCATATTAAGGATCAACAACGTAAATTCGTTATTTCCGCGATTTTATCGCTGCCATTATTATGGACGATGGTCGGTCATTTTTCCTTTACATCGTTTTTATATGTACCGGACTTCTTAATGAATCCATGGGTTCAAATGGTTTTAGCGACACCGGTGCAGTTTATTATCGGGAAGCAGTTTTATGTAGGTGCTTATAAATCACTTCGAAATGGCAGTGCGAACATGGATGTGCTGGTAGTGATGGGTACTTCAGCAGCGTACTTTTACAGTGTTTATCAAGCAATCGTTACAGCTGGAACACATCACGGACCACATTTATATTTTGAAACGAGTGCAGTACTCATTACACTGATTCTTTTAGGGAAATTATTCGAGGCAAAAGCTAAAGGCCGTTCATCGGAAGCAATTAAAAAATTAATGGGCCTTCAAGCAAAAACGGCCATTGTTATTCGTGATGGCGCAGAAAAAGAAATACCGCTGGAAGAGGTAGTAATCGGCGACACGGTTCTAGTAAAACCAGGTGAAAAAATTCCGGTTGATGGTGAAGTAGTAGAAGGAACAACTGCTGTTGATGAATCTATGTTAACAGGCGAAAGTTTACCGGTTGATAAAAAAGCAGGAGATATATTATACGGCTCCACAATTAACAAAAACGGCTTCATCAAAATGACAGCAACAAAAGTCGGGCGTGACACAGCATTAGCCCAGATTATCAAGGTTGTAGAAGATGCCCAAGGTTCAAAAGCGCCAATTCAGCGTATGGCGGACCAAATATCAGGTATTTTTGTACCAATCGTAGTAGGGATTGCTATCGTTACCTTCCTAGTCTGGATTCTATGGGTGCAGCCGGGTGAATTTACGCCGGCTCTTGAAGTGCTGATTGCAGTACTGGTTATTGCTTGTCCATGTGCACTTGGTTTAGCAACACCTACCTCTATTATGGCAGGTTCAGGTCGTGCAGCGGAATTTGGGATTTTGTTTAAAGGCGGCGAGCATTTAGAGCAAACACAGAGTATTAACACAGTGGTTGTTGATAAAACAGGTACTGTAACACATGGTAAACCTGTATTAACAGATGTATTAGTGGCAGATGGTCAAGACGAAGAGACATTTTTATCGCTGATCGGTGCTGCAGAAAAACAATCAGAGCACCCATTAGCACAAGCGATCGTGCAAGGTATTCAAGATAAAGGTATTGAACTTGGAAGCATTCAATTTTTTGAAGCGATTCCGGGTTATGGTGTGCAAGCAACAATCTCCGGCCAAGGAGTAATTATCGGTACACGGAAACTGATGCAGCAATACGGCATTAATATCTCATCCGTGCTTCCTGTGATGGAGGAATTAGAGAAAAATGGTAAAACAGCGATGCTGGCAGGCATTAATGGACAATATGCTGGGCTCGTTGCCGTAGCAGATACAATTAAAGATACCTCTAAAGAAGCGGTACGCCGATTACAGGAAATGGGCATAAACGTCATTATGATGACAGGTGATAATGAACGTACAGCTCAAGCAATCGGTAAAGAGGTAGGTGTTGATGCGGTTATTGCAGAAGTGCTTCCTGAAGGTAAAGCAGACGAAGTCAAAAAACTACAGCAACAAGGCAAAAAAGTGGCGATGGTCGGTGATGGCATTAATGATGCGCCAGCACTTGCAACGGCTGATATTGGTATGGCGATTGGTACCGGTACAGACGTTGCAATGGAAGCGGCGGATATTACACTGATTCGAGGCGACTTAAACAGTATTGCCGACGCAATCTTAATGAGCCGTAAGACAATGCGTAATATTAAACAAAATCTTTTTTGGGCCTTTGCCTATAATATCATCGGAATTCCGATCGCTGCAGCAGGATTCCTTGCCCCATGGGTAGCAGGTGCTGCGATGGCGTTTAGTTCCGTCTCTGTTGTACTTAATGCTTTACGTCTACAACGGGTAAAATTAGAAAAATAAAATAATTAGTGGGGATTATTCTCTTCTATCAGTAACAATAAATGAATAGTTCCTTTCAGGGTTCAATAAAAAGGGTAGTAAAGTCCGAAAAAATCTATTATATAATGGCCGGTTGCCGGCCGTTATATTTAGGATGCTGCTTCCCATGCGGGTGTATAGTATGAAAGTTAATATAATTGAAAGCTAATGTGAGGAATGAATATGGAACAGGATGTAAAAAAGATTAAGATTGCCATAAACGGTGGAATAGATTTTGGAGCAAAACTCAGCGCCAAACAGCTTATCACACTTTCAAAATATATGAATGAGAATGAAACGCTTGAGTTAACAACATTCCAACAACTCTATATCGAAATTCCGGAAGACCAAAAAGAAGAAATCATAGAAGAATTTCAAAGTGTGGGATTAGCATGTTATCCCGTTGGAAACTTCGTAAAGAGCTTGAGAACCTGTAATTTCTGTAAAGGGGAAGAGGAGGAGGGGATGCCTGTAGCCAAAGAATTAAATCGTCGAGTTGCAGGGAAACCCGTACCCTTTACATTAAAGGTTGCTTACACAGGGTGCCCGATTGGCTGTGGTGAGCCCATGTTAAGCGATATCGGTGTGATGAAAATGAGAGGCCATTACAATTTATACGTTGGGGGAAAGGCAAAAGGAAAAGATGCCGAGGTCGGATCTTTGCTCAGAGAGAACCTGACACCAGAGGAACTGTATGAAACAGTAGAAAAAATAATCGCTATCTATTCACAAATGGGTAAAAAACGTGAGCCATTTTACAAATTCTTAAAGCGGTTCGGTAAAGAGCAATTAATAAGCTAATATAGATTCTATATTTTGTTGCGGTAACTAGGCAATCACAATCAAGTTCATAAGAAGATAATAAAAGAATGGCTTTAACTTCTCTTACCTTGTTTCATAGAATAGTTTAGAAAGCTGCAAAAGAATAAATACGGAAATTGAAGATGTAAAAAAATATCAGCATTAATTTAGAAAAATACAAAACCTCCATTTTGAAAAATAAATCAAAATGGAGGTTTTTCACAAACATACCCAAGCATTATGAAATGTTATTGAATGCGTAAAATCGGTTTAATTGCTTCGCCAGTTTTTGATGCTAAAAATGCTTCGTTAATTTGGTCGAAGTCATAGAATTTTACTAATTTATCAAATGGGAATTGACCTGCTTTGTAGTACTCAACTAATTGTGGAATAAAGACATTTGGTACTGAATCGCCTTCGATTACACCTACCATTGTTTTTCCTTCAGCCATTATGTCATTATGCACATCAATATTCATTTCCGGTGTAACCCCAACAATCGCAGCAACGCCTAGTGGACGTAACGCTTGTAAACATTGACGGACAACTGGTGGGACGCCTGTTGTATCGACAGCGTACTTTGTACCGCCGTTTGTTAATTCTTTAATTTCTTTTACGACATCAACTTTTGAACCGTTAAATACATGAGTTGCACCAAGCTCTTTCGCTAGATCCAGGCGTGAATCATGTACATCAATGGCAATAATTGTTTTACAGCCTACAATTTTTGCGGCCATAATAGCACTCAATCCAACTGCTCCTGCCCCGTAAACGGCAATTGTGGAGCCGAATTCAGGCTTGATTTTATTTAAAACAGTACCTGCGCCTGTTTGAATGCCGCAGCCTAATGGGCCAAGTAATGCTATATCTACATCTTTATCTACTTTAACAACATTGCGCTCATGAGCAACGGCAAATGTACCGAAAGAAGATTGGCCGAAGAATGTTGAAAGGTGTTGACCATCTTTTGACAAACGATGTGTATGATCATCATGCATACCACCGAAATTCAAGTCATTGAACGTTTCACAAACTGTTGGGTGGCCTGTTAAACAGTTTTCACAATGACCGCAATGTGCGAATGATAATACAACATGGTCGCCTTTTGCTAAACGTGTCACTCCTTCACCGACTTCTTCTACAATACCTGCACCTTCATGTCCAAGTACAGCCGGCAGGGGTGCGATTGCTGCATCACGTGCAACTGCGTCTGTATGACAAACACCTGTAGCAACGATTTTCACTAACACTTCGTTTGCTTTTGGTGTTGCTAATTCCACTTCTTCAAGAGTAAAATCCTGCCCTTGTCCAGGGGTAACTGCTGCTTTAATTTTCATATGTAAATCCTCCTTGAATTTTTATTTTATAGAAGGTAACTCCTTAAACTTCGCTCTCATTGTAATCGTTTGTAAAAATCGCTACAATATATCCAGATGAATATCTATATTCATTTGGATTCATAAGGAGAGATAATATGCAATTATTACAATTACAGTATTTTCTAGCTGTTGCGAGAACCGAGCATATGTCTCAGGCTGCACTTTCTTTAAACATTACCCAGTCATCGTTAAGTAAAACAATTGCCAAGCTAGAAGATGAATTGGGCGTCTCCTTATTCGACCGCAATGGTAAGAACATCCGCTTGAATAACTATGGAAGATATTATGCAAAAGAAGTCGAAAGAGCGTTAAGAATTTTACAAGATGCACATGAAGAAGTACTGGAAATGGCAGATATAGAGGAAGAACGTGTGTCTGTTAGTGTGATGAGCTCCACCATACTCCCGCCCATATTTAGAAGTTTCTATGAACGTAGACCGAATATTAGAATTCAGCAATCAATTCTGCCCGATATAATAGCAAAGGAACGGCTGATCAGCGGAGAAATTGAGTTGTGTGTTTCTAATACACCCATTACAGGACCTGATATTGAATGGCTGCCTATCTTAAAGGAGCGGCTGGATTTGATTGTTCCTAAAAATCATAGACTCGCAGAATTTGATGAAATAGATTTGCTAGAAGCAAAAAACGAACGTTTTATAGGGTATAAATCAGGATTAGAATCTATCAGCATGTTTGAAAAATGCTGCTTGCAGGCGGGGTTTACACCGAATATTGTATTTGAAGGAACGGAAATGTCGATTGTTTTACAACTTGTTAATGAAGGACAAGGGGTTACATTTTATCCACAGTATTCATTTTTGGGAGAGCAGCTGCCGAATACGAAAATCATACGTTTGAAAAATAGTCACTGTTATCAAATGGTAGGTTTCGCTTGGCTCAAAAGCAAAAAGTATTCTTATGTATCAAAACAATTTCGGCAGCATATGATTCAGGCATTTACCGACATTAATAATAAAAATAATACTAAATGAATTGGGGAATAGTTTTACCGTCCATTGTTACATAATTGATAGAGCAGAATGCCTGGGTCTTGGTTATACATAGACTAACGTAACGGGGCACTCACTAAAGGCTTTTTGTATAGAATTCAATTAGGAAAAGTTAAATATAAATATTAATAAAAACAGGCAGAATTTATATATCTGTCTGTTTTTTTTTTGACTTCTAAAAGGAATATAGCGCTCGGTCCTCTGCCTCAAAAATAGTTAAACGGCCTGCTGCTCACTAGAATGGAGGTCGCAGGCCGTTATCCTTATTATTTCTGTTAGCTGCATGCATGACAGGAAACAGCTAACAGTTTTGTTTTCAAGTCAGCTTCTTAATAAAGTAACCCATTGTTATGAGTTTTTCTTACTGTGCAGTTAAACCACCGTCGATTACAAATTCTGAACCTGTTGAGTAGCTTGATTCATCAGAAGCCAAGAACAATACCATATTTGATACTTCTTCTGGTTGTGCTACACGTTTTAAAGGAATGTGTTTAGAGAATTCTTCTACAGCTGCTTTTGTATCTTCTTGCACAACCATTGGTGTTGCGATAACGCCTGGATGTACAGAGTTTACGCGAATGCCCATTGGTGCTAAGTTCAGGGCAGCTGCCTTTGTCATACCACGTACTGCAAATTTTGTATCTGTATAACCGATAGCACCTGCAACTAAGCCATTCATTGATGAAATGTTGACAATTGAACCACCGCCAGCTTTCATCATAGAAGGTGCAACTGCTTTCATACCTAAGAATACAGATACTTGGTTAATTTCTACAATGCGACGGTATTCTTCTACAGTAACGTCAAGCATATTTTTCGCCATAGTAATACCGGCGTTGTTTACTAATACATTAACTGGACCAAAAGCTTCTTCTGCTTTTGCAATAACTGCTGCCCAATCTTCTTCAGATGTTACATTTTGTTTAACGAAAAGGGCATTTTCGCCCAATTCAGCTGCGAATGCCTGACCTTTTTCTTCGTTTAAATCCGTTAGAACAACTTTTGCACCGTGCGCTGCGAATAACTTTGCATGTGCTGCACCCATACCTTGTGCTGCACCTGTAATTATTGCTACTTTACCTGCTAAACGACTCATTTAAAAAGCCCCCTAATATTGATTCACTAAAGGTGATAGTTAACTATCACCTTTTATATTTACTAGTAAACAACTTTCTGAAGTGAATGTCAATTAATCGTTCTTTTTATCATGTTCGGATATAGGCTAAAAATACATCCTTCATCATGGCGAGCTGTTTGTCCGCAGAAAGCAGCATCGAGAGATCGGTATCATGGATTGCTAAGCTCGATTTGAAGGAGAATATGCTGAAATTCTGTACCATGGTCAAGATAAATACCTCCAAATCAATATCTGGTCTTATTGAGTGATCCTGCTTGCCCTGCTCGGCCAATGTTAATAAAATACCGGCTAACCTGCTGCGCGTGAGAAAGTATTCGCTATATTGCTCAGGCGATTGCTCTGCTAACTTTTCGTATAAATCAAATGACTCGAAAAACTTTGCCAGACGCAGCTGCGGATCTTTTGTCCCGTCTATATAATAATCCAAAATTTGCTCTATTTTTTCATATGCAGGTATCGTTTGCTCGACAATCTTTCCGATATGTGCGGCCATTTCATCCGTAATTGCATTTGTCGCTGCAATCACTAAATACTCTTTTTTAGGGAAATAGCGAAATAATGTGGCGATCCCAACACTGGCTGCATTTGCAACATCCTGCATTTGAATATTTTGCACACCTTGCTCCAAAAATAAATCCTTTGCAGCCTGGATAATATGATGGCGCCGCTGCTGTTTTTGTTCTTCTCGTTTATTCATTTTCGTCACTCCAAATGTTATTTATCCGATAATTGTAACATGTTTACTTCATGTCGACTTATATGCTGAACATGATAAACCACGTTTAGCAGCATAATAAGTTGCCGTACTGTTTTCTTTTATACAGCTGTTAGGTAAAGAAAGAATAGGTCATGTTCATATAGAAAGTGTTTATTATTACATATCAAAAAACTCCCTTAACTGATAACTAATAAGGTGATTTGTATAGAACTTTATTTGATTTTTAATACAATTAAAGTGACAACATTATCAGCAGAAATGTTATTGCGATTTTTACATATATTCCATTTAATGTTAAAATTGATTTCAGAATGAAAGGAGGGCATCACTTGAAAAGGAATTTGATGGCGGCAATTGCTTATTGCACTGCGGGAATAGGCTTTTATCATGTTTTTTGGGGGAATGCCAACAGTTATGGATTTATTATTTTAATGATAGGTCTGGCAGGGATTCTGTATGATATTTTCTACAAAAAGCTGAATCCGGTATAGCCGTTGCATTTCGATGGGATTAAAGCGGGCAATACTGGGAGGCTTGCTGAATGGTCTCTGAGTATTGCCTTCTGTATTTATTTGAAAATATCCTTTTGTACTTTGGATACCGGGCAATGCTATAGGAGGCATGTTAGGTTGTTTGAAAAATAATACGACGGAGCGGGGTTAATTATTAGCGGGCCGATTAGTATTCAAAGAGGATAGGGAAGGGAGGAAATTACTAAAATACCGGCATAGCGGTGAAAATGGTGTACCGGCAGTTCTAATATCTAGAACGTAGTAATATTCTGGAAAAGAAGTTTCGGAATGATAAGAAAAGCCGATAATTTTAGAGCAGGGAGATACATAATGAAAAAAAGAATTCAGGTAGTAGACGGACTTAGAGGGTTTTCATTACTTGGTATTTTAATAGCCAATATGCTGTATTTTCAATATGCCAATATCACGGTAGAGGCAGTTCAGCCGAGTACGTGGTGGGACCAAGGGGCATATTATTTCACGAAAATATTTGTTGAGGGATCGTTTGTTCCGATTTTTGGCTTTTTATTTGGGTATGGGGTTGTTTTGTTTGTACGTTCATTGGAAAATCGCGGATCAAGCGCAAGAGGTCCTTTATGGAGACGCGCCATTGGCTTAATGGTGCTAGGTATTTTACATATGATTTTTGTTTGGGACGGCGATATTTTGTTAATATACGGCTCCGGGCTTGTCATGTTCATGGCATTTGTTAAGCGGAAAGTGAAAACAATGCTCATATGGGCCATAGTATTAACACTTTGTACCATGCCATTTTTATTAGTAAAAACAGATTTTCTGGCTTTGGCTTTTACGGATACGAAAGCAGCGGGGGATGTTCTCAAGAACGGTACATATTTAGAAATTGTGAAGTATCGTATCGGTATACCGGATGACATATCTTCCTTAATCATGGCCATTGCTTTGCCTTTCGTACTTGCATTCTTAGTTATTCTCTCCTTTATTATGGTCGGTCCTACAGTATTGCTGGGAATGGCTGCTGCTAAAGTAGGGTTCTTTACGGATATTGAAGAAAAAATCAGTTTATTAAAGCGCCTGTCTTTCTTTATTCCAGCAGGTCTAGTATGTAAAGCATTATTGTACTGGGACCATTTTGCTGGAAAGTTACTGTATGGTGCAGGAACGTATATGTTAGCCATAGGTTATATTGCAGCCTTTACGTACCTTTTTATATCCATGAAGGAAAATAAGTTATCTAAAGCCTTTGTAAATCTTGGACGCTTATCACTAACAAATTATTTAATGCAGTCGGTTATATGCACGACCATTTTTTACAGCTACGGTTTCGGTTTCTTCGGGGAATTAGGTGTAGCTCTTGGTCTTATGATTGCGTTTGTTATTTATTCATTGCAATTATTATTTGCAAATTTGTATGTACAACGGTTTACAATCGGCCCAGTCGAATGGATACTGCGAAAGTTTGTTTATTTGGCGAAAGGCCGGGCGCAGGGAAGTGCGGGTTATACTGCGAAGGAGTAGAGGGTAGTTGGAAGATGAAGCGGTGGACAGTGAAGAGTAATGGGGCCATTAGCTGCTCAAATAGCTTTTCTCCTTAAGTAGTGACTTGTCCTTTAGGGAATGATTGAACCTAACAAAAGGCCTTCAGAAAAAATTCATTCTGAAGGCCTTTTTCATGTCAATATAAGTGACTCGAAGAACCATGAATATATTTTAAATTAAGTATAGTCCATAGCTTTCTGTACCAATGTTTTTTATAGCTTAAACTTCTAGCTGCTAAAATAATATAAAAATATGAAGCAGTTACTTTAATTTACATATTACGTTTATAATTAAGTATTGTAAAATAATTAAAGAACGGAAGGTATATTAATAATGACTTACCAAATTATGTATTATCAATTATCCAATGAAGAATTATCCCGCAAAATGAGACTAGCATTAACAGATACGACTTGTTTTTTTACTAGAGAGGTAGCAGAGCAAGCAATTCATGATAATATCAAACATCATGCAGATACAATTTCAGCATGGTTATTTGATGAATCCATTAATGCACGTCAACGTCTGCGAATTGAATTTGAACATGCCAAACCAATTGGCTACGGTCTTTCTTGGGAAACGAAAGAACAGGTAGAAAATATTTCACACAGCTACATCATACTAAAAAAATCAAAATTCGAACATCACGAAAAAGGTTTTTATATCATTTTTGCAGCACCGGATCTTAAAGCAGGAGGACAAATAGAATGAAATTAGAAAGGATTTATTATTTTGCGGACTCATACTTTGTACAAGGATACTCTTGGGATGACCTGGAAGCCCTTTATATTGCTTTCCGAAATGAAAGCAGTAAGAGCCGCTTACAGTTCAAAGAAGAGATTTTGCGTGTGAAAAAGCTACTGCAAGAAAGTAAACATGAACAAATTGAAAAATGGTTGGAAGCGGAGATGTCCTCTACGTCATTAGACCGTATTGAATTAATAGAAAAATTCGTACACAATATGTTGCCATTCATTGAAAAATATGAATACAACCCGGAAATAAGCTATGTTCCCCTCCAAGCATTTCCATATATGCTAGAAACATATATTACGCCTCAAACAAATGTTACAGCGTTTAATGTATGGGAATTACAGCAAGAAGGCGATACATATATTACACATTTACTGAAAGATATAGATTATATCGAAAGAATGTTCGAACAAAACAATACAGAGGAAATTGAAAACGTATTAAACGTCTCAAAAAGTATAGGTGTCTACTTTTTAGAGTCCGAATCTAGAGCAGAATTCCTTCAATTATTGAAAGAAGGAGTATCGTAAAACACCTATAGTCAAAAATCGCTAAATAGCACTGGCAAGGTATCAGGTTGTTTCATTAATCTCCTCATACACGTCAACGTCTGCGAATTGAATTTGAACATGCCAAACCAATTGGCTATGGTCTTTCTTGGGAAACAAAAGAACGGGTAGAAAATATATCTCATAGCTACATCATTCTAAAAAAGTCACAATTTGAACAGTACGAAGAGGCTTTTTTATAATTTTTGCAGCCCCGGATCTTAAAGAAGGAGGACAAATAGAATGAAATTAGAAAGGATTTATTATTTTGCAGAAGCAGAATTTATACCTGGGCACTCTTGGGATGAACTGGAAGCCGTTTATATTAGATCTCGAAAAAGTAGCCATGAGGACCGCTTACGGTTTAAAGAAGAACTTTTGTATATAAAAAAACTATTGGAAGAAAATCAGCACGAACAAATTGAAAAATGGCTGAAAGAAGAAATGGCCTCTACGCGATTAGATCGCATAGAATTAATAGAAGAATTCGTATACATTATGTTACCATTCATTGAAAAGTATGAATACAATCCGGAAATAGCCTATGTTCCTCTCCAAGCATTTCAATATATGCTGGAAACATATATTACGTCTGACATGGATGTTACATACTTTAATGTATGGGAAGTGCAGGAAGAAGGAGATACATTTATTGCCCATTTCCTGAAGGATATAGACTATATCGAGAGCATCTTCAAACAAAACAATACAGCACAAATTGAAAAAGTATTACAAATATCAAAAAATACCGGCCTCTATGTTTTAGAATCCGAACATCGAGATGAATTCCTGCAATTTGTGAAAGAATGGGTTGATTAAAAATCAAATGAAGTTCGCAAATTAATAAAAGACCACTCCAAAAATTTGTGGAGTGGTCTTTCATTTGGCCTTTAGTCCTTCAAAATCATTTTTTGAGAAGCTTGGGTATTGTGCCGCATTTAATCATCATGCTCATCTTCAACTTCAAGGTCGACAATTTCAAAGTTTTCGTTCAGCGAAATTTCAGAAGGTAAACCTTCGATTGCGCCGATGTATTCGTCTGCATCAATCTGGAAGTTCGCTGCCTTTTTGAACGATTGCTCTGTACCATTGGAATTGATTGTTACGTCTTGATCTGTGACTGCAACGATGGTTCCATGTGCATCTATTGTCCGATCTGTTTCAATTTTAAAGGCTGAGTCACCATTCGCATCAATATCAACGAGAGAGCCTTTCTTTAAAGGTTGAAGAAAGTCTTCGATTTTCGTATTTTTATCAATCGTGAATGTTTTTTCTCCCTGCATTGGTATATCGATTGTGATTTTCTCCGCCGTTACTTCTGTGACTTTCCCGTCAACATCCGAGATAGGGGAGGCCGGCTGTGATTCGGAAGTAGGAGTAGAAGCGGCTGCAGACTCGATTGCATCTGCGCTGCTAACATAATTCTGATAGCCACTTTTTTTATCGTAAAATTCTTCATACCCAAAGGCTGCTCCAGCACCTACTATTACTAAAAGCCCGGCAATGATAGATAGTTTTTTCAAAGATTTCATTTTCAAATTCCTCCATTCCTTTAATTAAGTTAAATATAGCAAAGGAATTTAAGAGGAACATTTGATGAAAATAAGAAAATCTTAAGAAAACACTAAGCTCTTATTATGGAGTTGCCTGAAAGAACACAGTGACTGTCGTACCCATATTCACCTCACTATCAATCGTTATCGAGCCGCCGCTCTGCTCAATAAGCGATTTTGCAATGGTCAGACCAAGGCCGCTTCCACCGGTTGCTCTAGTTCTGGATTTATCTACCCGGTAAAATCGTTCAAACAACCGACCTATCTCTTCTTTGGGAATTCCGATTCCATGGTCGATTATTTGGAGAGCAGGTCCTTGATCCGATTGATATACACGTAATTGTATCTCTTCCTCGCTATATTTAATGGCATTATCTAGAAGAATGATCATTACTTGAATCAGTTTCTCTTTATTAAAAAGTACAAATACAGGCTCAGCGTCAGGTTCGTATTGAATAGCCCTGTTTGTTGCTATATGGAGGCGCTTGGCGGTATTATGATATATTTCGGTTAGATTAACGGTTTCAAGTTCGAAAGGCTTCTGATTCATTGTCGCCAAATCGAGGAACTGTTCAATCATATGCTGGAGTCGTTTTGATTCATCTTGAATGACATCAATTCCTTCTTCTAAAAGCTCAGGGTCATCTTTTCCCCAACGATCTAATATAGAAGCATAGCTTTCTATTACGGTTAAAGGGGTTTTTAGCTCATGAGAAGCATTCGAAATAAATTGCTCTTGTTTTTGAAACATGATCTCCAACGTGTCAATCATCTGATTAAAATTTTCGGCAAGCTGGTATAATTCATCCCGCTTTCTTTTCGGAAGCTGGATTTTCTCAAGTCGGCCATCCTTCTGGATATTATTCATAGTGGTCCCGATGGCTGAAATTGGACGCAGAAAAACCTTTGAGGTCCATATTCCGAAAAATACGGCCAGTATAATTAAGAAAATTGATACCCCGATTAGAATGGTTAACAATGTTTCAATATCTTCAATCTGATCATCCATGTTCCGTGAAAGCTCAAGAGTGCCCAGGAATTGATCATCTTGAAAAATAGGGGAAGAGAATGTGGCAACCATGTCACCATCCAATTTTACAATATCAGTTGTGCTTTCCTCTGTAAGCTGGGAAGGGAGATCAAATAATCCATCTTCATCAGCGGCCCGAAAAACAATCGTTCCTTCTTTATCCAAAATACGAATCATGCCGTCATCAGGGATAAAGGATTGATAAAATGGCTGCATTTCTGACGAAAATAAATCCGTTATATCTGTCGTTTCAAGCAGCCTTTCTCCCATATCAGCAAGATTATCCATTTCGCGGTTTTCTGTTACCTTCCCATAGGAAAAATAAATGATGATACTGGCAATCAGCAAAATAAGAAGGGACCATCCAACCAAGAGCAAAGCCAGCCGTCCTTTAATGCTCATGTTTTTGCCCCTTGATCATGAATCCTACTCCGCGCACAGTATGAATGAGAGGGTGAGAAAAGCCATGGTCGATTTTTTTACGGAGATAGCCGATATATACATCCACCACGTTTGTTTCCCCAATATAGTCAAACCCCCATACCTCATTAAGCAGCTGGTCTCTCGATAAAACTTGATTGCACTGATCTAGTAAAAATACAAGCAGGTCAAATTCACGTCGGGTTAATTCAATCGCGATGCCTGCACGTTTAACAACCCGTGCTCCCTCGTCCACCTCAAGATCTTCTAATGTTTTTACTGTATTGGCATTTTTCTTCTCCTGAGCTGCTCCTGCTACTCGGATGGCTGAACGTATTCTTGCCAAGAGCTCCTCCATTTCAAAAGGTTTCGTAATATAATCATTTGCACCATGATCAAGTCCGTTCACCTTATCGAAAACGGAATTCCTGGCGGTTAACAGAATAACAGGCGTCTGTTCATCCTCCATCCGCAGTCTTCTGAGTACTTCAAACCCGCTCATTTCAGGCAGCATGACATCAAGCAAGATCAAGTCCCACTTTTCTTCTTTCGCCCGGTTTACAGCATCCTTCCCATTATCAACGATCTCCACTGTATATCCTTCGTGCTTCAATTCAAGAGAAATCACCCGTGCTATGCGAGCCTCATCTTCAACAACTAGTATCCTTTTTACCATAAGCTCTAGCTCCCATCTCGTTTTCTTTACTTTAACTATACTGCTTTTTCATGATACATGAATAAGAAAACCTTAAGAAAAGAGTAAGAGTGCCCGAAACGCAGGCCATTTATCCAGCAGCTTTTCTATGGAATAATGTAAAAAGGAAGCCCTAAAAAGTTTTTAGGCTTCCCTTCAATGTTGGCTAGTTAATTTCCGACATCGACCCTCAGCAGGTGAACGACGTATTAAGCATATGAAGTTTTTTTATTACGCAGGAATGAAATAGCGATGATTGCAATGAAAATAGCAATCGCGATAATATAAGAGGCTGTTGCAAGCCCTGTTTCGTTGTTTGCCACACCGATGCCGATAATTGCCCAGACGAATACGAGCGCATAAAACGGATCATCGGAAAGGTAGCGGCCGGCAATGCCCAATATGCCTGCAATGACAACAAGCCCGATTGTGCCTTCCATTTCTCCTATACCAAGTGATACATCATGGAATTTTAATGTGTAGTTGATATTAGCGATCGTAGCAACTGAAATCCAGCCTAGATAGAGCGAGAAAGGAAGCCGGCCGCCGAAGCGGTTTTCGCTTTTCGGATAGGACTGATGAATAGCAATCAATGTAATAAGCAGGGCGATAATAACGATTGTTGACAAAATAAATTGCTCGTAGTGGAAAGCAAATAGCCATGCAGCGTTTAGTAAACAGCTCAAGATAAATAAAGCGCCTATTTTTCTAAGAACAGCTTTATCTGTATTGCGATTTTTGAAAGCTATCACCAGCCAGATAGCCAGCAGGATATAAATAAGACTCCAAATCGAAAATACATAGCCTGCCGGTGTGAACGGGACATCCAGACGGTTGGAAATTTCTGAAGTAGTCTGGCCATTAATCGGCAAAATGTTAGCCAGTGCATTGGTTGTAACCATAAAGACATAAGCGATAAGCATGAAAAGCCAGTGTTTCATTTCAAGCAACTCCTTTGTTGTAGTAGTTGACTTTACCCAGTTCACTATACGTTTATTCGACAGGCAGAAATTCGTTAGAAATAAGGACAAGCTCATGAGGGAGTGGTGGTACGATGGAGGGTAAGTAAAAATTCTTTTAGAAAAACCGTCCATTTCATATGCAGCTTCGTTATAGGAATAGAAGGAGGGGGTTACTTGGATGAGCAGCAGCTGGAACACATAATGGATGAGTATACACAATACTTGATTCGGATCGGTTATTACTATACGAAAGATATCGATTGTTCGAAAGATTTAGTGCAAGATGTATTTATTAAATTGTATTATTCCGATTATAGAGAGCAAGGGAATCTAAAAGCTTATTTATCAAAATTGATGAAGAACCGTTGTATGGACTATTTACGGAGCTGGAATTACCGGAAACTAGTAATGCAACGACCTTTTACTCAAGAACCGATGATTCAACTTAAAGATGAACTGATTGAACAAGAGGAAAAAGAAGTATTAGATGAATCGATACTTAATTTGAAAATTAAATTACGGGAAGTCGTTGTTTATTATTATTTAGAGGAGTTAACGACTAGAGAAATTGCGACTATTCTACATATTCCTGAAAGCACGGTCAAAACTCGATTACAAGTTGCAAGAAAAAGGTTGAAGGAACAGCTTCATCAGCATGTATGGGAGGTGCTTATGCATGAATAACTATCGCATGAAGAAGCTGCAAAACTTAGAAGAAGCAGAGCAACAAGTAAAAAATGGTGTGCGGCAACAGCTAAGAAAGCCTGCAAATACGAAAAAAACTAGATTTCTTTCTTATATTGCTGCTGCTGGTGTATCAATAATAGCTGTATTGCTACTATTTCTTTTTATCCATCCATTTGAAAATGAACGGTCATCCACAGGGGAAGAAGACTTTTCTTTAAATGAATTTGGATTTAATCCATTTGAAAGCCGAAAGGCGCATTTCATTGTCGCAAAGCTCTTCTGGAACGGTGAAGAAGAAGCAATTATTCACTCGGTAGAACTTGTAGATGGAGCGCGAAATCCTGTACAGTATGAAAAAGACCACATTGCCCTGCAAGTGTACGGGGCGGATTCTTCAAAGAAAACTGGGCTTTATACGGGTAAGGACATTGGCGAATACCGGGAGCTATCCGAAATGAATATCCAACCAAACGTAGATAACCGCATTATTTTTGAATTTGTATTAGGCGATGATTTTGAGCCAATCAAAAACATGGGCCTGAAGATTACGTATGAAACGGCAGGAGAAATGGATGTCCAATATTACAGCTGGTATACATTGAATCACTTGGAGATAGAAGCGGTCGATTTTGATCAGCTTATAAAGGATTTGAATTTATCATCTGAAGAATTGGCTGCCTATTCGGCATTTAGGCAATCGAAAAATAGTAGTGAATTGGCTTCATTAAATCCAATGAATATTGCCCGTCTCTATTTGCTTGCGTGGATGGAGGGTGACAAGGAACTACAATACGACTTTTATACAGATCAGGAGGGATATGTTGCCTGGAGTCTGGAGGAACATCTCGCCTTCTCACCTTTTGGTCAGGCATCTATAGCAGAAGTACAAAAGCTTTTTTATGAATTATCCCAAGGGGAATTTATTCAGACATCAGAAACTGAAGGATATATTTCCTTTACTCAGGAGAGTTCAGAAGTACCTGCGGGGTTCCAATTGAAACAAAATGATGATGGCATTTGGCAGGTTTCGTTTATGCCGATGCAATAAAGCAACCGGCTTTAAGTTTGTCTATGTTATTAAATAAACAATATAGTAATCAAGCGGCATCTTCTTGTCTAGTAAGAAGATGCCGCTTTACGTTTTTTAGCAGGGGAAAACCGGATAGACACTGTGAGAATGATAAGCCGTTTCTTTCGTAACAGCAAGTTCACATAAAAAGCACATTAGAAAATGCTAATGTACCCTATAACCGTTAATTTATTTCCGTTGCATACGCGCTGTCCCAGAACTGGATAACCCCGTATCCAGGTGCGATATAGTAGCCCATATCTGTTAAAAATACATTTTTGAATGTCCCGGCCGGTGTTGTGTACGTATCAAAAATCGTCAGCACCTTACCGTGGGACTCAATTTTAGCGCCTTCCTGGATTGGCTTTTGAATCGTGTACCAGCCATAGCCAGGGTAGGAAGTTGAACCATGCTGGTGTTTAAAGCGGAAATAGCTGTCTGTTTCTTCATATACAAATCCGTTGCCATCATCCAATATCCAGGACTTTCCATCGTTGCTTGTTAAGACGGTTGGCTTGTCCATAGATGACGTGAAATGCAGGTTATGATAGGTGATGGTTAAATCACTTTTCGGTGCAATTACGCCCGTAATGGACGGTACGTTTGCTTTTTTACTGGAAAGTGCTTTTGAAGGAACAAATCCATATTTGCCCTTGTATGATACGAACGACTTGATGCCGTTAGTAGCATATACTTGTACAGCTTCATTTCGCGGGACATATGAAGTGCCTAACCCAGCAATCGAGACATAACCCCATCCAGTATTTGCATCAGAAAGGTCTTGACCATACTGCAAATATTGCGTTGTCGGCTTTGGCAACGGAGCGACATTCTTTAAATCGATATAGGCAGATTGATAATAATAGGGGGAGTCTCCTACTTGCAGCAATCCTCCAACCAATTTACCGCTCGTTTGGACGACTGTTCCCTTCGGTAATATACTTACTGTTTGTTTATCAAAGTAAGTAGAGCTGAATGAATAATCCTTTTGGTATTGTTTTGTGATTGGGTTGGCATACAGACGCGCATCCGATGTCAGCATTAAATAGGAACCGGTTTTATAAGGAGCAGCGGTTTTTTCTGCCTGTTTAACATTTTTGGCATTGATAAAGCCATTTGTTGTCTTTTGCTGAGGCTGGCATTCTTCCTCGTAACAATCGATTATTTCCGAGAACGATTGTGTAATATAGCCGTTATTCACAGCAGGACCGAAGAAAGAATAGCCAGTGTCTACTTTTTTGACAACCGTACCTAATGTGTCAGAACGTCTTGTACGGAATTCAGCCCCGTTTGGATTCGAGACATAATAATAGTAATCCGTCATTACTTGTTCCTTTACCTCATAAGGAACTTCTTTAAAGATCACTAAATCCGTTGCCTGCACGCGGTAGCCGGAGCTCATCCAATAATATGTTTTATTGTAAGAGTATTCGATTTTATACACGCGGAAATAGGTATTGCGCTTTACGACTAGTGATTCATACTGTCCGTTCGGCAGCTGTTTATATACTTTAACATCCTTTTTGAACGTCATTTTCCCATTTTGGCCTTCCACTATTTCTCCGCCGTCCCAGATTACCTTTGCTTCAGCATCCTCTTGGACTGAAAAAATGAAAATAGCGATCAATGCCAGTAAGACTCTTTTCATATAAAAAATTCCTCCTATTATATTTTATGAAAAATCTAATATAAGTTTACTGAAATTCTAGTGAAATACAAAATAATAATTATTAATAATATATGTTTTTCACTAATACATAGAGTTGGTTATATAATTTGATCACTTAAAAGTAGATTTCGAGGGACTTCCTTCTACTTGATTTCACTATTATGGAGTACTCAATTCAAAGTAAATATCTAAAAATGTAAATATTATGAACATCTAATTATAGATAAATCCTTAAGTGATATAACCTGCGTATCTTTCTGCATTTTCCTTATCCAACGAACACCTCCTGCCATAAACCAATCTGCTTTTACGTTTCTTCATTACGCTATTTAAAATTGTTAAAAATAAATTATTGGGAGCGCTGCCTGCTAATTTACTTGCAGGAGGGTATAGGGTGGGTGAGCAAATGAATGCAGGAGGTGATCATCAATGTATTTTAGCAGTATTTAAAGAGGAAGAGTGTGGATACTGAGGTATGAACTGCCCCTTTTAGCTCCACAATTCGTATTGTAAACAATCATGCAAGTAGTGGGCCAAAAGAAATTGTATGAGTCTATCTGAACCTGATTCGCTGAAAGAGCTATCGATCTACAGCGGTGCAGCTGCTAGCTAAGAGTGTATTTTTACGAATGAATGATGTGAAAAGGAGGAAGGTTTATGTTCGAGCCCAAAAATATAAAAAAAGAATTAGAGTTACAGGGGTTTCCTGTTACGGAAACAGATGTCCTCTATACGCAAGGCATTGTCGCAATGGTGAACAAGGCACAAGCCCCTTTGAGTAATTTTCGGGACCTATGTAAAGAAAAGCCGCTTACAGTGGTGGATAAGGAGGTACTAACGAATGACTAATCTCTCCTTTCTAACTGCTACTGAACTATCAACGTTATTACAGACAAAGCAGCTATCACCTGTAGAATTGATAAAGCAGGTACTCGATCGCATAGATCAAATGGATTCAACAATCAATGCGTATATTACAACGCTGAATGAATCGGCCCTCAAACAGGCAAAGGAAGCTGAAGCTGCCATTATGCAAGGCCAATATAAAGGACCGCTGCATGGTATTCCAATGGGTATCAAGGACAACTACCAAACAAAGGATATACGAACGACAGGCGGCTCGAAGCTATTTAGAGATAGCATACCTGAGCAAACGGCTACATCCGTTGAAAAATTGCTGGCTGCAGGCGGTATTATGGTAGGAAAACTGAATATGAATGAGCTTGGTGCCGGGTCAACCGGTACAAACCAGCTTTTCGGTACAACCAAAAATCCTTGGAATACTGACCATATGCCTGGCGGGTCAAGCGGGGGGAGTGCGGCTGCATTAGCTGCAGGGATGGGTGCGCTTACTACCGGGACAGATACTTGGGGTTCCAATCGCATACCGGCTGCAATGTCTGGGGTCTATGGATTGAAGCCTACCTACGGACTCATTAGTACGTATGGCATTCTCCCAACAGCATCGTCGCTGGATCACGCAGGTCCTCTTGCACGTTCAGCTGCTGATCTGGCTTTAATGCTCAACTTCATGGCAGGTTTCGATCCGAAAGATCCTGCCAGCTTAAATACGGCGATTCCTGATTACACGGCTGATTTAAATAAAGGAATCAAAGGGATTAAAATCGGTATTCCAACGTACTATCTTGAGGGATTAGAGCCAGAGGTAGAAAAGCTCTTTCACAGTGCGGTCGCCACGCTTCGAAATTTAGGAGCAGAAATTAAGGAGCTGGAAATCCCGGAATTATCGATGTCGACCTTTGCTGGTTTTGCAATTTCATCATCAGAAGCCGCCGCTTTTAATTATGAGACATTGCAGATGCAATCGGCTGCTTATGCACAAGATACGCGCGCCCTTCTGTTAGCCGGTACATTGACAAGTGCTACTCAATACTTAAAAGCTCAGCAAGTCCGCAGGAAATTGGTAAAAGCAATCCAAAAAGCCTTTGAAGAGGTTGATGTTATCCTAGGACCAACAATCCCGATCACAGCTCCGGCACTCGGTGAAAACTGGGCAGAACAAAACTTAGCGGTTACAGCGCGGTGTCTGCCATTTACTGTGCCAGCCAACTTAACAGGTATCCCAAGCCTTTCGGTACCGATGGGTTTATGTTCAAAAGGACTGCCAGCGGGTATGCAGTTTATGGGCAAGCACCTTTCCGAAAAGCAATTATTCCAAGTAGGAGCTGCCTGGGAAAGCACAAAACCGTTGAGCTATGGGACGGATGAAGCAGGTTAAATTGATAAATGCATAGTGTTAAAAGCAAGAAGCCTTCGGATAAAAGGCTTCTTGCTTTTTTGAAGACGCATGATAAAAATAATGAAGAGAAAACATTATTTTATCTTTCCAATGTTAAAGAAAAAAGGCTAGAGGGTGAATGTAGGCATTCTTACAAGCGAGAGAATAAACATAACAAGTCTTCCCGAGATAGAAGCAGAGATGGTTTTGAGTTTGGAGTATTAACCATCAATAAAGACAGAGAAAAAACTATCTAATGCTCCAATGAATTCGATATCTATAATATGCTCCATATCTAGTGTGTGCTGCGTATAAGTTAGCACTCCACCAGCTTCGTCAATGGAAATAATAGGGTTTCCTAGTTGTTCAATTATGGATTGGACTGTTTGGCCTGGGTAACATTTAGAAAAACCAGGATCTGCAAGGCAGAACGTTGCCAACTCATTTAATTTTTGTTCATATAATTGGGCGATGACCTCTGCTTGTTCGATAAATTGTGCGTTAAATAAATGTTTTCGTATACGGAACTGTATTGGTCCCTCGCTGACATAGGACTGGTATGTTTCAGAAAAAGTAAAATTCATCAAATTTCCTCCGTTTGATCATCTTGCTTTGAGTGTCAATAAAATTCATGGAAAACAAGATATTTAGATGTAAGGTTATGAACGCAGCGGAAAACCTACTCTTTCTTATCTTGATACATATAGAATTAACGTCGCTTTCCAAAATTAGCTTTAAGTTCTAAGATGATGGTTTCTAAGCATTTTGGTGGTAGAAAGATATAGTGAAAAATCCCACTATAGCATTCAAATTGCAGGGACTTTTATTCTCAAAAGAGAGGTTATTTATGCTGTATGTACAAGAAAATTCTACCATTGATTGTAACTCGCAATCAACTACCTGATCAGATAACAGAAAATGAGGAAGAACATCCTTAGTAAGAAAAGAATACAGCGGATAGGACTTATTAGGAGTTGTTAGAGATTTTGGCATCCAAAAAAGTAGAGCTTGTTTCTTTATGCAGAGATATTTTAGACTATGCTGTGACAGCGGAAGGGGAATTGAATGGGCGAAAGCATGGTTTTGCTTCTTCACCTAAGGAAAAGGAGGTTTTTAAACGATTTATTTCTGCATATTGAATTACTTTGTCTTGATATAAGAATATCAAATGGAAAGAAGCGAAAGTAGAGCAAAAAAGGGTAGATGAAGTCTATACGGAAGAAGCTGCAGAAGCGTTTGATACCTTGGGTGTCACGAAAGATAGTACAGTAAAAATAGAAGTAGGAGAAGAGCCGGCAACAATTAGGGTAAATCAATGGAATGAGGATCAATCGGTTCAGAAAGTCGAGCTTACCAATGATAAACTTCCTCTACCTGCTGCAGCTGGTTACTACATTTATGAGGTAATTGCAGAGTGGGATCAGGGGTATATAACATATGTGTTTGACCTTAATGTTTCATAGGCACGGCCTCTGCTAAAACGTTTTTCTACAAAATAAGTCCCGCTTGCATTAAACGGGACTTATTTTGCTATGAGCCACTCTTTTCTTGTCATTTATTTAAAATGTATACGTAATTCCATACCAAACCCACTAAGATAATTCAGTCCCGATTATTTTGGACAATCCTTTTTTCAAAGCTTCTATTTCTTGATCATTCAGTTCTTGAAGTACATTTTTATTCATTTCCATACTTGCTGCTTGGATGACATCCCGCAGTTCGTTTGCTTTTTCTGTACTCGTTACTAAAACATTTCTGCGATTAGCAGGGTCAATTTCTCGATCAATTAAATCCATTTTTTGCATTTTATCGAGTATGCCCGACACAGTGGGCGCTTCTAGATAAAGCAGCTCTCCAATTCTTTTAGGTGAAATCTTTCCTTCCGTCCATACACAATTTAAGACACCGTATTGAGCTGGAGTAATTTCAAATTCCTCCAGATACCGGTTAAACAATTTATACACTTTATGCTGAGACACACTCAATAAAAAATTGATACATTCATTCAAATTCAAATCTTACACCTCCATATTGACAATACTATAATAGCATGTTAATTTCGTTGTACAAATATTTTTGTTACAGAAATATTTTGGATAAGAAATTAGGAGGGGTATTATGGAATCATTTAAAGCGATTGTTATTAGGAAAGAAAACGAAGAAGTAACGTATAAGCTAGAAGATGTGTCTCTTTCTGACCTATCAGAAGGGGAGGTTTTAATTAAGGTTTCGTATTCCTCTGTGAACTTCAAAGATATGCTGGCTGTTCAATCAAATGGCGGCGTAATTAGAGACTATCCGATGATCCCGGGGATTGATTTAAGCGGTACGATTGTTAGTTCTTCTAACGAGCAGTATGCAGAAGGACAAGAAGTGCTTGTTACAGGTTTCGGCACAGGGGTAAGTCATACCGGCGGGTTTGCTGAATATGCTAGAATTCCTGCTGACTGGATCGTTCCTTTACCAACTGGTCTTACTTTAAAAGATGCGATGATTTTTGGAACTGCAGGTTTCACAGCAGCCTTATCTATACTGGCACTACAGAAAAACGGCATGTCAGTTGAAAGCAATCCGCAAATCTTAGTTACTGGTTCAACTGGTGGTGTAGGAAGTGTTGCTCTGCAAATTTTATCTAAAATCGGCTACAAAAATATCGCTGCGTTAGTTCGCAAAGAATACCAAGTAGAAGTAGCAAAATCCTTAGGTGCAACGGAAGTTATTTTTTCATCTGACCTAGGGGATAGTAAAAAGCTAGTAAGTAAAGCAAAATATCATTACGTTTTAGATACTGTAGGCGGTGATGTTGCGGCAGCTTTAATTCCTCAAATTCACTATGGCGGCAGTATGTCAATGTGTGGTAATGCAGGCGGCGTACAGTTACCGACAAATGTATTGCCATTTATTCTTAGAGGTGTAAATTTATTAGGGATTGATTCAGTGAATGTGCCTATCGGAGAGCGTTCACCGATCTGGCAAAAAATCGCGGATGAGTGGAATATCAGTGATACGGCATTTACCAAAGAAATTGCGCTTCAAGATTTACCAGAAACGATTGATGCAGTCAAAAATGGCCAGCATCTAGGCAGAACAATTATAAAATATTAAGGATACATTGATCTTCTTATTCAGCTAAGACGCCGTTTAAGAAAATAAAAAGAATTAATAACTTTTAATAATAAGGTTCCAGACTGTAGGCAAACTCAAAGAAATTTGAAATTGTCTACAGTCTTTTTGATAACGTTATATGGTAATGAATCAAAAACTTCCGTTTCAGACAGTTTGCTTTACGCAGACAAGGTCTCGCTCTTCACCTTTGCTATATTCAGTTCGGATGCTTCGAAATAGTGCTCCTGGCGTTTCGAAATATTGGAACGCTGACTGGATTATTATTACTTCTGAGCTATAGTTGCTATTTACCAGATATGTTAGAGTGATGATAGGATTATTGTTTACTGATTTTTCAGTTTCTTAAAAAGAGGAGTGAAGGAAGATGAAAAAGTGGCTCGCTGCTTGTTGTCTTTTATTTTTGATTGGATGGCATTCAGAGGCTGATGCGGCCGTTTGGGACGGTGCGGAGATTGTAAAGGGGCAGACAGGAAAGATTACATTTTCCAAAGATGTGAAGGTTTATAAGAAAAATGCAAATGGCCAATTTGATTCTTTGATTGTCAAAAAGGGTCAATATTTCCGTGTGTACAATATTGAAAAGTACAATAATCAGACCTATTACTGGATGAGTTCAGGCTACCGGGTGCAGGCGACAAATTTAACGCAATTTAAGGCTATACCACTGGAGACACGTGCGCAGTTCTATAAGGATCCGGCGCATCTCTGGGCTAACCAGAACATGGTCATGCAGCTGCCTTCATTTAATGAATTCTATTTAGTATACAGCTATTACAGCTATTTGAATGATGCCGGCTTTACATTTAACGAAGCAGGGCAATTGGAAACAACAGTTCGAGAGGGTAATAGAAATGTAAAGGTAACCCTTGATCCGACAGATGTTTTCATTGCAGAAAAAGGAAAGGAAACAGTGGAAGGGGATATAATGGAAGTAAAGCAGGACACACCGGTTTACTGGCAGCCTTACAAGTCAGGTACGACAAGACCAATTAGACTGGAATTAGGCTATACCTTTACAAAGCAGTTCCCTAAACATACACTGGTTCGGTCTCAAGGATTTAAAATCGGTGATTATCATGCCGTGAATGTCTATTCGCACATGGATACGACTAAATACCTGCAGACATTATTCGTGAAAGCATCGGATGTGCAAGTCGTATCGAAACCTACTCCGAAAGGTACTTGGTATGTGCAGGAAACAACGGAAGCTGTACTGGCAGAAAACTCGATTAAAACGATTATTGGGGAGGGAACAGCTGTCACATATTTCGGAATAAGCGAGGACTATGCGGTCATAGGCTATGAGAGTGACATATGGCTAATTCCGCACGATAAAATCGCGCCAAATTAAATAGCTGGAGCCATGAAGGCGCACGATACTTGGACTCCAAAGGCAAGACAGGAAGCATATCACTTCCTGTGTTGCTTTTTAAATTGGATAGAAAAAGTCGTAGAAAAGTCTCTCATTCTTCCTCCGGTTCGTAGAAGGGATATACATACGTATCGATATCTAGACCAGCATTGATCGCTGCCGCAAATTGACTGAACTCAGGGTGAATGAATAACCCAGGTGTATAACCTCCATGGATGTTGACGACCAGCTCCAACTGTACATCTAAATTCAATTCTGCTTTTAATTCATTAATGATATGCGTCTTTTCTTGAAATACCTCTAATAGGGGAGATAAAACATCATCAGAAGAGAGCGTTTCTTTTTTGATTTTATATGTCCAAGAAGTATAAAAGTTTACTTTTTTATTAATTGGATGGTTGGGCGTAGATCTTTCGCCTAACTTCCGTGTTTCTGTCGGCTGGATTTGCAGACGATTTGTTACAACTTCTAAAGGGAAGTCATCGTTACCACTAAATTTAATATAAGCGTATAAGTTTGTTTTCTCCATGTTCATTTATCCTTTCACATAATCAATTACCTCACCTACGTATTCTTCTAACGGCTGCAATGTATTAACCTGCAGAACCATCGTGTCTTTTGGTTTGGCGCTGTTTTCAATGGTTTTATAAAATCCTTCCTCCGACGATACAGCAGTGATTTGGCTGATCATATTGTTCCGTTCCTTCAATCGTTTGTTCACTACGTGCACATCCTCAGCGATGCATTCTACATATTTGTATTTCACCTTGTATTGTTTGCTTAAGGCCAGCCCTTTTTCAATCATTTCACTGTACAAGCAAGGACTATCTAAAATAACAGGAAAGCCTTGCGACAGATAGAAGTCAGCTAATGACCAGTCGATTGCATAGCCGATTTTTCCTGAAGCAGCAAGGTCCAGATGGGATTTGGCCATCGAATCAAGCAAGGCGGATTTCACAATATCATGGTCGATGATAACTGCGTTGAATTCCTTCGAAATTTCCTTTGCTAACGTCGATTTCCCCGAACCGGGGAACCCTGACATTTGTAGAAAAAACAAACACAACCGCTCCTTTGAAATTTGCTTTCCTAAATTATACAATTTGTGGATCGATAAGGATACGTCTATTATCCAGCTATATTAGAAGGGAAGATTATATAATTGATGCTCGTCTTTAAGTTTCCCTGTAAAGTACATAACCACCTAGAGAAAACGATTAAGCGGAAAAAGTGCGGAAGGTTCCCCACTTTTCCTGTTTAGCAAACTGGGGATAGGCGGACATAAAATGTATGATGATAGAGGCGTGATCTAGTGAAGGATAACAATTGAATAAAAACCTATCACCGAAGCGTATTGCAGTTAAGGCAAGCGGTAATTCACGCCTAAATATGTCATAGCGTTTTGCAGCCGTACTTTCCGGATATTCTCCTTGGTCTATATAGACATACACATGCAAAAAATCCCCATTTGGTGTCCAGGTACCTAGTACTTCATCTCTCATCGAATTGAGTTGATCCCATGCATAGTGAGCGCCGATTGTTAAAAATAATTGGCTGGTTGTATCAGAGTGGGTGAGTGTGTAGCAGCGCGGAATGATAGGAGTTGTTGGAGTGATACCGTCTCTATACTCTACAGAAAGTCTTTCAGGCTGGAACTTGCTCAAGTGACCAGCTCCTCTCGTTTTTTATCATTATGTAAAGAGCGGGCTATTCATTCGTTGACTGAAAAGATTGCCTATGCCTCTCACCAACAAACCTCTTATTCATTTGCCGGCAGTTGGCTTCCAATTATATAATCAGAGGGATGAACTAAAGGAGTTGAACAATATGGTGAAACGATCAAAAGTATTTTATTTGTTCTTAAGTCTGCTGGCAGTCATTTCTGTTGTGCTTGCAGGGTGCGGTACATCAACAAAAGATGAGGGTACAGCAAAGGAAGCAGAAAAACAAACAGAAAAACAAACAGAAAAACAAGTGGATTATGCAGGAGAGGTAAAGGAAAAGCCGGTTGTCACAATTACAATGGAGAACGATGAGAAAATTGTGATTGAACTAGATCCTGTCACAGCGCCGAATACGGTGGCGAATTTTGTTTCATTAGTGGAAGAGGGCTTTTATGACGGTCTTATTTTCCACCGGGTAATTCCGGACTTTATGGTGCAGGGGGGAGACCCTGCAGGGAATGGTTCAGGCGGACCGGACTATACGATTGCAGGAGAATTTTCTTCAAATGGCTTTGAAAACACCCTGAAGCATGAGCGAGGGGTCATTTCGATGGCGCGCGCGCAAGACCCGAATTCAGCGAGCTCGCAATTTTTCATCATGGTAGAGGAAGCATCGCATCTTGACGGTGACTATGCGGCATTCGGAAAAGTGATTGAAGGAATGGAAACAGTGGATGCGATTGTTGCTGTTGAACGGGACGGAGCGGACAAACCGTTAGAGGAACAGAAGATGAAAAAAGTGGAAGTGGATACAAAGGGCTTTGACTACCCTGATCCGGTCGTACAAAAATAAGGACCATTAGACAAACTTATAGAAGCAAGCAGCCTATTCAAGATTTCTTGAATAGGCTGTTTTTTTAATATCCTTGCATGGTGCTGTTTAAATTATCCGCTAAATTCGCTACTTTGGAACCGGCTTCCCCAATTTCCTTCAGGATATCGGCGACTTTACTCATTTCTTCGTTATTTCGTTCGTTCTGCTCCTTACTAGCCATACTAGCAGTTAAAATTTTGTCAAAGCTTTCTGCAGTCTCCTGCACATTTTGATTTGTTAATACAGTTTTGGCATTGACATCATCGATTTGCCCGACGACATTTTCGATTTGCTTCGTTGTAGACACGACCAGCTCTGTAATATTACTTGAAGAATTCTTTGTCTGCTCAGCAAGTTTTCTTACCTCTGCTGCCACTACTGAAAACCCTTTCCCATGCTCTCCAGCCCTCGCTGCTTCAATGGCAGCATTTAGCGCTAATAGATTCGTTTGGTCTGCAATCGACGTGATCACTGCCACGATGTCTCCAATTTCCTTTGAATTGACTTCTAATGAACGGATACTTGTTTGGATTTCTGTCACACTATCCTTTAGAGAAACGGTCTGTTCGATTACTTGATCTAACTGTGATCTTCCTGTTACAGAAGTTTCTGTTGAAATGATAGATGATTGAAGCCCTTCGTCCAGGGATGTCATGATACTTTCAGAACGTACAACCACATCTGCCACCGAGGCGCCGACTTCTTCTGACATGGCAGCCAATTCTTCAGTAATGGTGCCGATTGACTCCTTAACCTGCTGTTTTGTTTCAATTTCTTTTGTAACTGTAGCCTCGTTTTGCAGCATTTGCAAAGCTGAAAGGCATAGCTGCATTTCTAAATTAAAGATTTTTGTCGTAACTCTTAAAGCAAGCGCCAAACTTTCTGTATCATCTTTAAACACTTCTGTTAACAGATCTATAATATTATTTATAAACGATTGGTTAGTGCAAAGATACCAGCGTACCTCAACACCAGTCATTAAGTAATATTTGCTGAGTTGATATCTTCTTTCTGCATACTTATCATCAATAATTCCATCAAAAAAGCTAATAACATATTGCTGGCTGCCTGACAAATCAATACCGATCGGATTCATATCGACTACGCGGCGAACTCCCTCGAAGGAACTGTTATACATTGGGTTATAGATTTTCTCGATCTTCTCTTGTATAAGCGGCTGCAATGCTTTTGCAACTGCAAGATCATCTAACGTAAGGTCGATAAGAGATAGCTGACTTAGTAAATTTTGATCTTTCTGAATATCAATCCGTACCTTTGGTTTTAGTTTCTCTGCCTCATCTTTCAAATATGTTGCTTTCTCTTTTTTTGCGAACATTTTCATAAAACCTCTCCCTAAATAAATCATGATAAGTAAAATAATATAATTTAATATCGGTATTATTAGGTATTTTTCAATAGGGATTATATCTTAGGGCATATAAAAAGCTGATAGGTTTAGGGGAAGATAGTCATGATAGATAATTATCAGGCTGGAAAATGAAAAGGCGATCATGAGGAAACTTACTATTTCACCCATCATTTCCTTTAAAAAAGACCTTCTCTATTATAAGCGCCTGAGCTGTAACAATCTCAGTAATAAGAATAGAAAAACTCACAAAAAAGCCTATGTAGAAACATGTTCTTACATAGGCTTTTTCAAATCGCTGGGCTAATCAATCTTGTAGTTCATTTCAATAGTCCGCTCTAATATTTCAAGTACGGCACCTATTTCTTTTGCCCATTTCATTTTTTGTGCATCATGGCTTGTATATGTTCGTAATGCCTCCTGATAGTGCTTCAGAGAGTGTCGAGTGAGCTCCTCCTTTACGATATCCCGCTTGATATCGGATAGGAAAGTTTTATACGTATAACCGAGGTACGTAGGAAAGTTAATGCTTTTTGAAAAAATATATTCCCCTTGCTTATTTGTTGTCACCTGTAATGATAACTGGACTTTATCAAACGGCAAATCATCAGGCTGTGGATCCATTGGCTGGGTTCTTCTAGAGCCCCATCTTTCCAGTACGTTCATATCACCTTTTGAAATACCTGCAAGATGTTGATATACCATTACTGCGTCTTTGTATGGGTAAGCTGCTGTTTCATCCAAGCCAATTCCCTCGTTAAACAAAACTTTCTCAAGCATTTCCGCTTCCTTATTCACTACTAAGTAATAATCAATATACTCCTCTTCAGTAATTTGGAGTTCGGCAAACATTTTTTCGTAATACGCCTTTAAGCTGGTATCCTTCATTTCATTATGAAGTGCTTTTTTTACACGTTCCCTCACGGTATGGCGCTGCTTTTCATCCCACTCGTAATCATGACGCGCCATGTGATGAAAAAGGGCATATTGGCTAATCGTTTCACTTAATGCGTAATATTCAAGAGCTTCCGGTGGCAAGAAGCGCCAATCACGATAAAACATCTCATATTTCTTAATTTTAACTGTCCGCTCATCAAACATCCTAAAGCTTTCATGTTCGGATGACAGCTGAGTCTCTTCTGTCTTCACTACCAAAGTCGTCAATATGATAGTGCCGACTGTGAAAAGAAGGAGGGCGGCAGCTGTTAAAAAGGGCTTGATAAACGGTTTTTTCGGTCTTTTTCGGCCTTTATAAATCGTTTCCTCATAAATTCTGGATTTCACTTGTTCCGAAGTTTTCTCCCAATCTCCTAAAGAATTATTAAGCTTGTTGGCCATAGCTTCCTTCTCCTTCCTCGAGCAGAATACCCTTTAATAACCGGCGTGCCTTTTGCAGTCGTGTCTTTACTGTCCCAATTGGGATATTCAAGAGGGCAGCAATCTGAGCCGTCCCTTGTTCATCAAAGTAGTGCAAAATCACAACTTCCCGATATTTCAATGGCAGCTTTATGACATGCTCAGCAATATCAGGGTCTTCTGAAGGAGGATGATCGGCTTTTTCGTGGGCAGTGAAAAAATCTATTGCCTGCACTTTCCGGTAATGCCAGCTGCGGAAGTAGTCCCGGCAGCGATTCACCGTCATTTGCACGAGATAGCCTTTTGGATTTTCCAGCGGCAATTGCTCTCCGTATTTTTGATAAAGTTTTACAAACACCTCTTGAACGATATCTTCAGCTAATTGCCTGTCCCTTACATATAAAAAACTCATTTTTAATAAGTACGTTGTATATTGTTCTACCGCATCTACAAAGTTCATTACCATCCTCCTCTGCCTATTAAACGATGCTCAGGAGTGTTCGGATTTAAAAATCTCCATATTTTGTATTTAAACATAAAAAAAGATACAGCAATAGGCTTTACCGTAGAAAATCCCTGTAGAGTATATTTGTTACAATTGGCTTAGTTATCCTTGTTTACTTGAGAAGTGCAGGCATTTATTTCAGTTTTGCACCTGCTTTTTTAACAGCTCTTAAAGGAAAAAGGGTAGAATTTACAGAACCGGTTTAGCAGTAGTATTCCGGATGTTACAATTATAGAAATGATGAAATACCTTTCTCATGGGTTTCAAGAAGAAAGTCGATGAAGCTGTCTATTAATAGGTCGGAAATTTTACAATGAACCGAAAGGAGAAATATAGCATGAAGGAACTCTATATTAAGCAGAAGGTATTCAGCCTAAGCGGCAAATTTACGGTGAAGGATCAGCAGGAGAGGGACGTGTATTTCGTAGAGGGGAGCTTTCTGCAGATTCCGAAGACCTTTTCTATTATGAATACGGCAAGAGATGAAGTTGCGCTTATTACCAAAAAAGTGTTCAGCTTTTTACCGAAGTTTTTCGTAGAAGTGAACGGCAGGGAAGTATTAACGATTAAGAAGGAGTTTTCTTTCTTGAAAGCACGCTATACGATTGATGCGGCGGGCATTGAGGTGCAGGGTAATTGGTGGGATATGAACTTTCAGGTGTACCAGCATGGTGAGGTAGTAGGGAAGGTAAGCAAAGAATGGTTCACATGGGGGGATAGCTACAAGGTGCAGGTAATGAAGGAGGAAATGGAGACGATTATGATTGCACTCGTTGTAGCCATCGATTGTGTGAAGGCAGATCAGGCGGCTGCCTCATCCGGAGCAGCGACTTAATGTAAGACTGTGCAATATAAAATACTAAATAAGAGCCAAAAAACAGGGAAACCAGTAATGGATTCCCTGTTTTCATGTCAATTTATAAGGGGCGTATGATTTCTTGGCAAGGAAGAGTATGATCTACTTCCGTATTTCCACGTGGCCATTCCAGAGGGAAGAGACTGCTGTATAGCTGTCCGTTGGAAAAATAAGTGTCCAAGGCGTGCTGACATGTGGAGGAATCTGCAGTGCCGGCAGTGTAAAATTGTATTCCGCTAGCACCTCTTGCTCATTTGAATAAACTAGCTGTGTATTTTCAAATGTAAGAGGATAGTCAGTAAAATTGTGCACTAGGACAGTCACCAATAGGTCCTTTTTATGATTGATGGCTTCTCGAATAGGAGAGAAAACAACAGGGGAATCGCAGTGATCCTTTGTTTCGTCAAAAATATGTTCAATGATGTTCCGGTCTTGTGCAGATAGAGCTTTCTTCCATGCCGCTTCGAATTGCAGCTGCTGCATAGAGGCCACCTCCTTTTTCTTTAGTGTATCATACGTAAAGTAAACCGATGGGTAAGGAGCAGTTCGTCATAAGCTTAGTGGAGTTTTAGTGCAGTAAAAAGCCTATTTGTCTAATTGCGTATATGACAGAACAAGAAATAAGCGTCAATCAGGGTGTTATCCAGCTTATCTTTCCTTACATTTAAGAATCACGTGTTACACTCGTAAGTCTCTTTTTAGCCGATAGTTTTACTTGAAGTAGCTTTTTTATCTTATCCATATTGATTACCCAAAAAAAGCTAACTATCATATAGTGGAACACAATAATTGGAAGGTAGGATTCGAAGGCGATCCAAAAATCAGTATTTGGCACACTTATCTTAATGACTGTTAGTAGAATCATTAATGAAATAGGGATAGCTAAAAAGAAAACACTAAATATCTTTTTCTCCATGTAGAATCCTCTTTTCTATTTGAACTGTTTTGTAATTCTCATCCCTTCAATAGAGGCAACTATTGCGGCTTTTCTCTAGATTGGTGTTCGTTCAGAATGAACTTCATCTTTACGCGCTTTAAACCATTGCAGGAATGCTGGATGGAATGCTTGATCGATATCTTGGAGTGTACTGATATGAATCGGCTTGGCACGATTTGCAAAACGAATATTCATAACGTTAAAGCGCCGCTGTAATGAAGAGCTTTTGAATTCCATTTCTATTAATTTAGGCCGTCTCGTTACGATCGTTTCTATCGTGAAGTCGCCTGTTGTGATTTGTAAATGCTGTTCATTCATTGCAAAAGCTAAATGCTTATATTGCAAATAGCGCGATAGATACGTATACAAAAGTGTAAAGGCAGCCAAGTAGAAAAAGATGTCCTGCCAAAAAGCACCGAGTAATACAATCAAGCTGAATATCGGAGGTCTCAAAAATATTAGTGCTTTCGCGTTTTTGCTTATCCGGTGTTCGGGCTGCTGCGATATAAAGTGAGGCAGCATTTGTGCGATAAGCTCATTCGCTTCTGCTGTCGGTAAGTACGGGAAAAATTCATTAATTTGCTGTTCTTCAGAGGCAAGTATTTCCCCGGTAGAAATTAAACGGATAGTCGTTACCTTTAATAAACGCTGATAAAGGCTTTGCTTATAAATAACAGCCTGCACCTTTTCTTTCCGAATAGAAAAGCTGTGTGAAGAAAGCCAGCCCTTTTTTACATAAATGCGCTCATCGTCCATCGAAATTTCGTAACGATAATAAGCATTAAACGTTTTGAAAACGCCGAATCCAATTGCAAGTATAATAAAACAAATAATGAGAACAATGATTAGCGCTAGCGGAAGTGCCGATAATTCAAATGGCAGCCACTCATCAACCTTCCAGTCAGACCATAATGAGAAGACGATTGGGAAAATCGCCAAAAAGCTAAAGGAAGTTAAGGATGCCTTTATTAAATCTGTGGTAGAAGGTGTAAATAATGTCGTACGAGCCGGCTTGTCTGCCTGTTGCTCGTGAATCTCAGTTTCACTTTCATCACTCGGTCTGTCGTCTGCAGCTAATATGTAGGATTGCAGCGTAGAAACAAAACGCTGAGGTGCAAAAGTAAGTTGAATGTCACCAGTCGCATCACCTGTTTCGATTGTCACTTGGGTCGCGCCAAAGGGCTTTTGAATAATGGAAGTAGAAGTTTGAACGTTTTCGAATTTTTCCTTAGGCACGAAGCGTTCCTTTTTAGAAAATACACCTGTATAGACGCGGGCACCTTCATGTAAGAATTCAATACGTGTAAACAATGTCTCCATAAAGCGGTTAAACAGACCAATTACTAGAACAATACCAAGCAGTACTTTTAGAATGGTCCAAAACGTCCCGTCACTATTGAATTTTAAAATATAAAAGAAAAATATAGGGAAGAACCAGCCTTGAATCAATGATATGACATCGAATACTAGTTTTATTTTCGGGTATCGGAAAGTCATTATTCGTCCAGCTCCTTTAAGCGAGCCAGCTTTGCGATTTCTTCACGTATTTCCTTTGCGACCGCTTCATCTAGGTAAGGAATCGCATGGTGGCCTTTCATCGTTGTCACAGTAACCGAAAAGACGTTGAATTTACGCATCAGCATCCCCTGATTCAGCTCGATTGACTGAATTTTTGCCATAGGGACGACTGTTTCTGAGATGGTAAATATCCCGCTTTTGATAAATAGGTAATCTTCTGTTAGGCCGTAGTGAAATGATTTATAAAATAGCGGCGTTTCAATCAATATGGCCCAGAATGCGCCTAAGATTGTGAGGACGAGTAAGCCATATACAACATATTCAACCCAGCTCCACCAAGAAAAAATATGAGTACAAACAAGCAAAGCTATTAAGACAAAGATTGTTAGTACAGATGTGATTAGCTCATGCAGATTACGGATCTTCGGTGTTTTTTCAGAAATCTTATAATATGTAACGTTCATACTATGCTCCTTTTCTTGCTGTTTTCCATCTAACTTACTTACGTGTAAAAGCATTAAAAGTTTCAGTTCTTTTGGAAAAAAATGCTTGTTTTGGTGTGCAGGCCGTTTTCGAATTGCTATATAAAAATCCCCGCATCATTGGGCCGCAAGACGCAACCCGAATGCTGAAGGGAATGAAGAAACTGCTGGAAAAGCCAGCATGTAATTTAGATTAAGTAAAAATCTATTTAACTAAGAGGGGCATTGCTCATTTCAATAGACTCATTTTTTTATAAACCCTGGAGCAGCCCCTGTTAGTTTTACCAACAAGAATAGGCAGCAATAGCTGAGGAAGGGAATGAACCAAACGTGTAATTCGGCCAGATAATCCCTGTTGTGTTACCTGTTACGCTGGAAGAAAGTACATACATTAAAAACAGCTGGCCGTTTCTCAGGAGTACAGTCGTCCATCTGCCGTCACATCCTGCCGCAAATCTCGTAACGCCTCCTTGGCCTCCTGGTTGTTGCAGCATACTTTGAGCCTGTTGAGGATTCTGGCTTAAATACTGGAACTGGTTAATTGTCTGCTGGGATGGGGGAGGAGGGGTTACTGAACCGCCGGAACTAGGGGGTCTGTTACTAGGCTGGCCGGGAAAGCCGCCAGAACCTCCACCTGGGAATCCACCCGGGAATCCGCCTGGTGTTCCACCTGGGAATCCACCTGGAGATCCACCTGGGAATCCGCCTGGTGTTCCACCCGGGAATCCACCTGGAAATCCACCTGGGAATCCGCCTGGTGTCCCGCCAGGAAAGCTACCTGGAGATCCACCTGGAAATCCGCCTGGAAAAAAAGTCATTTAATCGCTCCTTCTTTATTAGATATAGTACTGTATGAAAAGAAATCTCGCGCAAATGGTACAATAACCTAACCCCTGTAAGAAGCCGTCATTTTATCTGACCAACTCAGCGTAGCCTAGCCATCTTTTATATTCATAGAGTTATTTTATTTGTTGTGTTCCTATTTAGCTTCTAAAAGTCCGAAAGTGCTTTTGCATATTCAAAAGGTGTTGGAAGGATAAAAGGAAGAATTCTGCGTTCTCCTTCATCTCTAAATGCTTTTATTTCAGCTGCATAATTAATTTGTACTTCTAAAATCCAGAATTTTTTGTTCTTATCCATTACTAAGTCGAAACAAACATCCCCTAATTTATATCCTTTTGCCTCCATGACTTTTAATGCTAGGATGCATACATTCGCTATTTCTTCTATTTTTGCTTTTGCTTTTTTTTCAGTTAGTCCATAAAATTCCTGCAGCGCTTGTTCTCCCGGGATAATTCTTTCTCTATTCTGCGAGTTTGCAATGATGCTGTCTTTTTTGCCGACCTTTGTTTCCAGCCCGGATAATCTCCAATTTTTCGAGTAATCCTTTTGGAGGTAAATCCTGAAATCAAGCTTGTTTTGATCTTTAGTAAATGTAAGGATTTCCTCTTGAACGATATATTCTTTATTCGGTATCAATTGCTTTTGAAGGGTTTCAGATAACAGCTTCTTAGTTTTTATTTCAACTGTATTGCCTTCTATATCTGTCCACTTATAATGATCATCCATTTTCTTAACATGAAATATGCCATTGCCTCCTGCCATAGAGACAGGTTTTAAATAGACTGAGTCACAATATTCCAGTGCCTTCAATACGCCGTTTACATTATCGAATTTCTTTGTTTTAGGTAAATAATTTTTTATAACAGGTTGTTTATACATTAAATTCCAAAATTCAAATTTATCTGTGTTCCCATAAGGGTAGTTGAAGATTTTATCTCCTATTTCTTTCTTCAGGTAATCATACCTGGCTTTTCGTAAAGGAATCCGATTGAAAATAGCATTGGGAAATGGAAAAACTCCATTTACGAATGATCTTTTTTCAGGGTCGTAGTAACATCCTGAGATCGTTTTATTCCATTTATCAATTGTTTTAGGGAAAAAGAGGAATATTAGTCCCTTAATATTTTCATAGTCAGCAAAACGCAGCAACTGCTGATTGGGATCATTCATATAACGTGTGTATACAATCATCCCAATAACCGGTCCCAAGTATAAGTGGTTGTTTATAAAATAATATTCGTAGGGTAAAAGTGGAATGGAGATAAGCTTTGTTAGGTTTTGGGGGATAATTATTTCTCCAGTTTTTAAATCATTATCGATTTTTATTTTCAAGCGTTTCGTTAATTGTCCAAAGTGGAGAGTTATCTCGTCTGCTTCGGGATCAACACTTTCAAGAGTCCGGCTATTAAGATAAATGTTTTTTTCACTACTACCGGCTTTTATTTCTATTGAGTAAAAAAATCTATCTTTTATATAGGAAACGGTCTTATTCATATTCATGGCGCTAGATCCTTTTACGAGGATGACACTATTTGCTTCAATGCTTTTTTTCAGCTCCCTATGAAGATCATCCCTGTCTTTAAAGTGTTTTACCTTTTCTGCGGGATAGCCTGCATCTAACAAAGCTGTATTAATAAACTTCGCCGCCCGACCATAGGTAAAAATAGCATCTACCTGTTTAGTAGCTAAGTAGGAGCCTACCTCCATATGACCTTCATCGGAATAATCACCCAGCTCAAGCATACTTCCTAACACAACAATCTGTTTTCTTCCTTTTCCAAGTTTCTCCTGTACATCGAGTGCAGCTGTTACAGATTGAGGATTAGCATTCACTGTATCATCAATAAGAATGGACTGATCTTGCAATTCAATAATGTTCAATCGCTTAATCGGCATTTGAAAGTTTTCGAGTCCAGCCCGAATCTCACTTGCAGTAAAACCTAGATGATGAGAAAGAGCCACCGCAAATAATGTATTGTAAATCATATGTTCTCCAAATGTAGGAATAAAAAGCTGCTCTTCTACATTATCTAAAAGAACTTTAAACTTCATTCCTCTTTGAACATAGTTAATATCTCTAGCTCGGTAATCAGATTTTTTATTTATCCCAATCGTAATAATTTTTCCCTTAAATGTACTTGTATCTAATAGTTTTGAATTATCGTCATCTTCGTTGAGTAACAGCAGTCCATCCCGTTTCATATATTTAATTAAGGCAGATTTATTTTTAGCAGTAGATTCAATACTGTTTCCAAGGTTCCCATAATGGGCAGTTCCAATATTAGTAATGATTGAAATGTTAGGTTGTAAATAACTGCAATGTATTTTGCCTGCCCCCGGTTTTCCCATTCCAAGCTCCAAAATGATTGCATCAATTGAAGAGTCATAGCTTTCTGCAATTTGCTGCGTATTAGTTGGTAAATTTTTATTGCCTGTATTTTTTAACACTTTCCATTTCTGCTCTAAAATAGAGGAGAGAATTTCCCGTGTTGTGGTTTTGCCGGAACTCCCAGTAATACCTATCGCTGGTATGTCTGGTTTTAGTTGATTCATAGATGTTACCTCCCGAAAAAATAATGAATGGAAAATCAAAAGAGACGGAACTATTAGTTATTTAACTATTCTTATATAAAAGCCAGTTAAAAGAACTATTCCTCTTCCATCGCCTTTGCTATAGCTAGTTTTGCTAAAAGAAGGGTTGGATCCACCAGTTCCATCTCTGTTTGAAAAAGAGGGTACATAAGCGGTATTTCAGTACAGCATCCCACTAATAATGAAGCACCGCCATCCTTATAACGATTTATAATTTGATTTAATTTATCCATAGTTAAACTGCGAGGATTTAAATCCCCGCCTTTAACCGATTTTATCGCTTTATCTACAATTTTCTGTTCTTCTGAATTTGGGATAGTAATGGAGAAGGAGCTGTTTTCAAATTCGCGCTGATACAATTTTGACTGGATCGTTGTTTCAGTAGCCAAAAGCAGGAGCTTGTTGTTTTCTTTGCCTCCATAAAGCTGATCTATTGAAACTACTGTATTTTTAATAATGCTGTAAAAAGGGATCGTTAGATGTTTCTGTATTTCTTCATACCAAATATGGGCAGTATGGCAAGGCATAATGAGAAAGTCTGCACCAGCTTCCTGCAAAATGACAGCTGACTTAATTAATTCCGGCAGGGGACTAGCAGATTGAAAAGTAGGATGAACTCTAGGGGGAATCTTTGGGTTATTATAAATCATAATTTTAAGATGATCCTGATCTACTTCAGCAGGAGTATTCTCTAAAATTTTATTAAATAAATCTACCGTTGCAAAAGGCCCCATTCCTCCAAGAATACCAATCGTTTTATTCATCTGTCTCTCCATTAGGAGATAGACCTTTCTCTACAGGCGAACTCTCTAAATTACCAGTAAAAGATTCTAACCTTTTTAACGCCTTATCTAACTCCTGCTCTGTTAGTTGATTAGTGACATAAAGAGAGTAAATGATCGCAAAGGCAATTGGTTTTACATCCACTTCAACCGTAATATCTATATTCACGGTCGAATTTCCGCTATTAGAGACTTTCGATTGGACTAAATGATCTATACCTGTTTTTGTTTTTTTATCCATATTCTCTTTAGAAGAATCAGAAGGCATTTTTTCATTATTCATCATTCATACGCCCTTCTTTTAAAAGTCAATTCTTTGATCTTGATCCTGTGCAGCATCTGCTTTCACAATTGATTCCGCTTTTGACTTAGCCGTTGAGTATAAACTAATATGGTTTTTGGAATTTCCGCTATTCTCTATTACTGCCGAGTTATTGAAGTTTTCACAGTGCCCTTTATCCGGTTTTTTTGAAGATTTCCGAGCGCGTTCCTCTAAATAATATTTATTTTCACAACTAGGTTTCATTTTCAATATCCTCCTTATAAAGTTAGTTTAAAAGTGATCTATTCATTTAGCCTTCCATTTCAAAATCAATATCCTGCTCTTGTTCTTGGTCGGCTTCTGCTTTTACAGCAGTGTCGACTTCAGATTTAGATTTAGTGAAAATGTCCAAACAGTTTTCGGAATTCCCACTATTTTTTATAGCGAGGGTATTATTCATTCCCTGCTTTTCTTTATCTAAATTTTCCATTGTTTCACCCCTAAATAATATTTTTACAGCCCAATAATCATTATTTTGTAATTATGGTAATTACTATTGTTAATCTATTCAAACAGCAGTCAATCCGCCACGGTTAATCACCTAATACATAACGGAAATTATAGAAACAAATATATATAAGGTGAACTTTCATAAATCATAATTTTCTAAAGCTTAGAGTGTCCCTATAAGGGAAATTTCCACTTTTAAAATGAGGCTGCTTGGAAGCTGGCAGCTAGACAATCTAAAGCTAATTTACGGTACTATGAATAACCAATGGTTTAATTTCAAAGACCTCGATGGGTAACCAGTGAATGGTATGCAAATGGTAACCTTTTTTGGCGGTAAATTTTAGTTACATAACGAGATTGGCAGGGCAGTTTCTTTTTAGAAAACGAAAGGGGAACTTTTATTTACCAACGACCTTCAACAATTGGCGGCTTTTCTGAAAATCAGGAAAGTACTTTTCTTTATGAAAAGAGAAATTATTCAGTGTAAAACCATCAGAGGGATTGGATATTTATGTTAAAATGTAAGAGGGTTTAAACCAAAGTTTCGTTCAATTGCGAAAGCATATTAACTAGAATGATAGCAGAGGTGTATTCATTGAATCACGATAAAGAAAGTCCAGAAGAAAGAAGAGAAAGAATGAGACAAGAAGAATTAAAAGGGAACCCTGGAGGAAGCAGCCACGGTGGAGGACTTCAAGATTTAATTGGGGATTTAGGCTGGAAAGGTACGGGCATACTTATTCTTCTCATAATAGTTGCTGTCGCAATCTATTTAGCTGTCTTTAACTAGGGGACGCATTTCTTACAAGGAGTGCGTCTATTTTTATGTTAAATAAAAGTCCACCTATTAAAATAACCAGCTGCCAATTTAGATTTGGCAGCTGGTTTGTTTATATACGCCTTTATAATAGGGGGAACAAGGTCCTCGTATGAAAGGCGGCGCGATTATTTTTTATTTTCAGCGAGCTTGAAGCGTTCGACAATCTGTTTCAGCTCTACCGAAATGCGTGTCAACTGTTGAACAGATTCAGCTGCTTTCTGTAATTCATCCTGCTGTGCGACAGAGGATGCACTTACCTGTTCGGCAGAAGCGGCTGTTTGTTCTGAAACTGCTGAAACACTTTGAATAGCAAGGATGGCTTGGTCTTTATTTGCAACCATTTCAGCCAGCTTCGCAGATAGTTCTCCAATAATCCTGTTCATTTCCTCAGTTAGTTCGGCATTACGGGTAAAAGCTTGCCCTGTATTTGCAACTGATTCATTCTGAGTCTTCATGGATTTAGTGTTCTCATTTACAACTTCGATCGTTGCTTTTGTTTGAATCAATATTTCCTGAACGGTCTGCTGAATTGTGCTTGTTTCTCTGCTGGATTGTTCGGCAAGCTTGCGCACTTCTTCTGCTACGACAGCAAAGCCTTTTCCGTGTTCACCAGCGCGGGCTGCTTCAATGCTTGCATTTAATGCAAGCAGGTTCGTCTGAGCTGTAATGTCTTGAATAGATGTAATGATTTGATTGATTCCGGCAATTTTGTCAGTCAAGGCATGAATCTGCTGTTCAACTTGCTCATTCATTTGATTGGCAACCACATTTTGTTCACGAAGTCTGCCAACCTGCTCCAGTCCATTCTGAGTCGATTGGATACTTTGCTGCGATAGATGATCCATATTATCGGAAAGGCTTGAGATAACGGTAATTTGATCTGCAAGCCTGCCGATTTGCTCACTAGTCTGCTCTGTATCTTCTGACTGCTTCGCTGCACCAACTGCAATTTCTCCTATTGCCGCTGAAACTTCCTGGCTGGAAGCAACAATTTCTTCAAATGTATGGTTTACGAGTGCCGATGAATTAGTCATACGCGAAGAAGCTTCTAGTACTCCGGCAAGCGCTTCGTTAGTCTGGTTCAGCATATAGTTATACGATGTGGCGACAGAGCCGATTTCATCCTGCTTCAAACGCGTTGTATCGACATTTTCCGATAAATCACCCGAAGCCGCGCGTTCCATGGATTTTTGAACGTTCATAAGCGGTTTGATATGTCGATAGATAAACCAGGCTGTTGAAAGGCCCATTAACACCATAATAGCGATGCCCCAAAAAATTGTAGTAGTAGCGATTTTTACAAAAGGCTCAATGATTACCGAGCGGGGCAGAACGGTTTGAATAGCCCATGTTTCCTCAAAACCGTCTAGCTGAATGGGTGCAAATGAGTTGAAAGCCCGCTCATTAAAGCTTTTAGAGTCAACGTATGTAGACGCTGTTTCACTGCGGTCTATTGCATCTTTTATAGGCTGCCAGTCAATCGCATCCTTCATATTCGTCCTGTTCATAGCTTCTTTCAGACTATTGGCGATTACTGTTCCGTCATTCGAAATTACACTAGCATATCCTCCGGCAGGTGTAATTTCCTTTGTTAATTCAGTTAAGAAATTTAGTGAAACACTCGCCATTAGAACCCCCATAAAGTTTCCATCTTTTGTTAAAAGGGGGACGGATAACGTGGTCATCATGCTTTCTTTCCCATCTTCTTCATATGTAAATGGTTCTTTAAATAAAGGCTTCTTTTCGTTTTTAGGGACTAAATACCAATCTCCTGCTCCAGGTGTATCATAACCTGAGGCAGGCTGCAGTACAGAGCCATCCTTTGTTTTTTGTATATAGACAGTGAATCTCCCTTGCGCATCAATAAGTGGCTGCTGCTCTGCAGAAAGGGGATCGATTGTCAGCATGTCCTTTTCAAAAATGACAGACATCCCGATAGCATTAGGACTGCCTTCTAAATTTGCCTGTAAGATGGAGAGAATTTCTGTTGCACGCAGTTTCTCTTGTGCATATAACATTTCTAAAATTTGCTTTGTTGTAGTTAAGGATTCATCTACCTCACGAAAGTGTTGACTTAGCCCTAATGCAACCCGTTCTGTATCTGTTACTTCAAATTTTTCTGCATTTTTTATAGTTTCCTTATGGCTAGTTATACTTGTCATCAGCGCATAGATAACAAATAAGACTGTGAAAATTCCTATAATTAAGGCCGAGAGCTTAAAAACTAGACTGTTCTTTCTTTTCATCATCAATTTCCCTTCTTTTTTCCTATACAAGACTTATAAATTATATACAATTGCCTAAAGAAAAGGAATCGTTGAATATGAATTTTTTAGGACTAAATAATATTTTATTGATAATAAGCTATATTCTCGTATTGGAGGAATTCATTGGACGAGAGGATAAAGACAAACAAAAATAGGTAGTTTAAATGTGTCTAAAATGTGTCTGTGTAAAACAAAGAACTTAAAATTAACATTGAATTTTTAAGGATTTATTTGTTATAGTTGCAAATAGACCGTTCGGTATAATAGGAACGATATTGTACAGATAAGCATTCATATAGGAACGAACTGGCTAATGTGGTATGCCAAACATGCTATATGGATATTTAAACTTTTGGTAAAAAGGGAGTAGAGAAGCTTTCTTAAGAAGGCAAGCATGCTCATTTCTCTGCAATATTTCTTCCTGTTAGTAATCCCGAAAATTTAAATAAGAATAGGAAGTTACACATGCAATCACATTTACAAGTGAAAAGTCCAAAATGGATGGCGGCTGTCTTAATGTTTGGTTCATTCATCGGCTTATTTGGTGAAACGGCTTTAAACATGGCCATGACAGACGTTATGACAGACTTTACAGTAAGTCCGGGAACAGCCCAATGGCTAACAACAGGCTATCTATTAGTTTTAGCTATTTTAGTTCCTTTATCAGCGTATTTAGTGCGTTGGTTTACAACGCGTCAATTAATCGTAGGCGCTTTAGTAATTTCATTAATTGGGGGATTGCTCGCAGCCATTTCTCCAAACTTCACTGTATTACTAGTGGGCCGTTTAATTCAGGCAATCGGGACGGGAATCTTCCTTCCATTAATGTTTAGCGTCGTGCTGATGATTTTCCCTATGGAAAAACGAGGTCCAGTTATGGGGATTGTCGGTTTAGTATTAACAGCGGGTCCGGCATTGGGACCAACCATTGCAGGCTTAATTATCAGCGCTTCAAGCTGGCACTATATTTTCTGGATCATGATTGGGTTGTACGTTCTGCTATTAATAGTCGGTGCACCTAAAATGGAAAATGTTTCTGCTATCACGAAACCAAGAATTGATATTGTTTCCTTACTGTTATCGACGATTGGATTCGGCGGTTTCGTGTATGCTCTGGCAACATTAGCAGAACGTCCATTCTCTGACCCATTAGTTTGGGTACCGCTCGTTGTTGGTATCGTAGCGTTAGTGCTATTCGCCGTGCGTCAATTCAAGATGCCGGAGCCAATGATCAATTTACACGTATTCAAATATCCAATGTTTGCATTAGGTACAGTATTAATGGTTGCAACATTGTTCATGATTTTATCTGTAGCAATCTTAATTCCTCTGTATTTAAAGAGTGTATTAGCCTATACAGCAATTGCAGCAGGATTATTAATGCTGCCAGCTAACATTTTGAACATTATCATGTCGCCGCTTGTCGGTTCAAACTTTGATAAAATTGGAGCCCGCGTGTTCACTCGTATTGGTTTTACGCTGATTACAGCAGCTTCAATTTTAATGCTGCTGATTCTTTCTTCTACAACACCGGTATGGCAGGTTGTGGGAACATTATGTGTTTTCTTTGTAGGGGTTTCGATGACAATTATGCCATCCCAAACAAACGCAATGAATCAGCTGCCGCCGCAGCTGTATGCTGATGGGTCAGCAGCAATGAATACATTAACACAAGTAGCAGGTGCTGCAGGTACAGCAGTGGCAATTACGATGTTCACAGCAGGTCAAGACAGCTATGCAGCAGAGCACGGCGCCGGGCAGCCGCTGGATATGCTTGCTTATGGTATCCAGCACGCATTCATTGTTGTATTGGTTGTAGCCATTGTTGGTTTGATTGGGTCTATCTTCATTAAAAACAGCAGACCCAGCCATTAATGAAAAAACTCTCGCCTAGGCGGGAGTTTTTATACTATAAGGGTGAAGAGTTTCTATTTAACCATTGCTTATAGGAAGCCAGTGACTAATTCCCGTTAATAATGGAGGAAATACGATATTCATCTCCATTTAGCAGATCACGTTGAAAATGAATCTCGAATGAGTCATTGTCATTTCTCAGAATGACATACAAACCGTCCAGTGCTTGTTTAATTGCAGGCTGGATCTCGAGGGAATAATGATTGGCTGCCGAAAAATAATTAGTTTGCACTGGCTCGACGTCTCCTGAAAATTGGACCGTTTTATTTACTTCATCTATCTTTACGTTCGAATGAAAATGCTCCTTTATCCTCTCGAAATCATTGCTTCCTAATGCAGAAAAGCCATTCAGTGCCTGGTCAAACAACTCGGAAGAAAGTGCTGCTTCATGGGATGGGATAGTTGTTGTGACAATAGGGGCCTGCACTTGCTGGTCCAAAACAAAAAATAATGCAGCGGCTGCTATCATAAGGCCCACTGTTACTGAAAGAAGTAGAGTCCTTCTTTTCACAGCAGGCTTCCGCTGTAATGTTTTCTCGTGCTGCAAGGCCTGCTCATGAATCCTCTCTTTTAATTTCGATGTAAATAATTGCTGTGCTGCTACATGTGCATCAATCCCTCGCTGTACCATTTCATTTGTCAATCTAGTCAATACGATCACCTGCCTGCTCGGCTAAATTTTTCTTCAGTCGTTTCCTTGCACGACGCAATCTCGTGTATATTGTACGCTCTGATAATTTTAGGGTGCTGCTCATCTCGCTAACGGAATAATCAAAGTAAAAATAAAAAATAATCACCTCACGATATTTAACAGGCAGAGATAGTATTTGCTCCCCTAATTCAAAATCTTCTTCAAACCGAATAAACATTTCCTCCGCTGAGGTAGACATATTCCGTTCAGGCATATGTTCTGTATAAAAAAGCTTTTTAAATGACCAGCGTTTTAAGTAGTCTTTACAAAGATTGATTGTCATTCGATATAGGTACGTTTCATAAGAAGATTTGCCTTTAAATTGGTGCTGCTTCTCATAAGCCTTTACAAATACATGTTGTATAATATCTTCAGCAATATGTTGATCTTTTACATATGTATAAGCTAGGCGGATTAGTTTTTCCCCATGAACATTCATAGCCCACTCTAATTTTATGATTTGGTCATTATTCAATGATGTCTCACCTCTTTTTACTTATAAATTAGACGACACAAACCTTAAATATTGTTCAAATTTTCCATATTTAATTTTATCATTAATTCATAGTAATAAAAAACTTAGTCCCTTTCAAATAATCAGTAGCGATAAAGGATACTCCATTTATAAAGTGCATCAATGAACAGAGTGTCTCAGCAATTATTGAATCAACGATAACTCCAGATAAATGTGGAAGCTTTTACTCATAATAGGGATTGTATAATAAGCCTTTCTCTTTTAATAAAGATAAGAAGGTATTAGCATACATTTGTGAGAACTGATAAAAATATGTAAGATGGATGAGTAGATATATTTTTGCAAGGCAGCAAGAGGAGGTTCACCATTGAAAAACACAGGAATTGTGATGATGTTTATAGGAGCGGTAATGCTCGCTATTTTTATGTATGCAGACATGCAGCTGACATTTGGTCTATGGCTGACAGGCTTCATCATAAGTATGCTCATCGCTGGGGCTGGCGCAATCATGCTGATTATCTATTTGGCAAAAGGTATTCGAGATGAGAAAATATCAAAAGATGATTTGAAATAAGAGGTTATCTTTCATTTCGACGAGCACCACGTTACTCTTTTCTCCCATATGATGATGCCATTTATATTAGGATAGAAGACGGTAGGGAAGTAATAAGGCCGATGAACCAAAAATAAAGGAGGAAATGATATGAATCCAGGTCAGGAAAAATTTTATCATTATATTTTAGAGCGTGTGAAACCGGAAAAAATAGAGGAAGCAAAGGCATTGCTTGCGGAAAATTTTAAAAAGCAGCAAGAAGGAACATTTACACAGGAAGACGCGCTGCAGTTTGTTCCTAAAATGCAAGATATTTTACAGCCCGAGAAAACAGCAGAAGTATTAGCGATTGCCCAAAAATTTGGTCAGCAGTTTTCAGCAAAATCTTAAACGTAATCCAAACTGCATTTCGTATGTTAGCCAAATCTAACGACGGATGCGGTTTTTCTATTTCTCAAGAAGGAATGATAGTGCTTCATATATAGGCGGGTTGTTCTAAATCACTAAAAATATATTGACATAGTATTCTTTAATGATTTAAAGTGTTAAAGTAAAGGCGCTGAGATAGAAGGAGAATGACATGAGAACTTCATACATACAAGCATCAGTAGGACTTTACAGCAACTATTTCCTGCTTGGAATGGTTAATATTATTCTATCATCCCATATGGCATACTTAACGGAACAATGGGATACAGACCGGACAGGTGTCAGCTACATTATTGCCGCGATTGGCTTTGGTAAATTGCTTTCATACAGCAGCTTCGGCATTTTGTCGGATAAAATAGGGCGGAAACCACTGTTGATTTTTGCTAGTATTGCGATGGCTGTCTTTGCAATCGGCATACCGCTTACAACGAATTATTATGCAGCACTCATCTTTGCTATTCTAGCTGGTTTTGGAAATGCAGCGATGGATGCAGGGTCTTACCCGGCACTTGTGGAAATGTTCAAGAAAAAAGCAGGATCGGCCAATGTAATGGTGAAAGCTTTTATGGCTATTGGGGCAATCCTTTTACCATTTATCATTTTATTTTTAAATGAAAATGAGCTGTTTTACGGCTATGCATTTTATTTGTTGGCAATTATTTATGTTATCAACCTATTGATATTAATTTGGTCCAGTTTCCCAAAACAAGGAGAAGTATCTGAGGCCTTTGAGGTAGATGGAGGGCTGGAAACAAACAGCCAGCAGATAACACCTAATTTTTGGGCTGAGGGGATTGCGCTAATCGTCATAGGATTTACCTCTACCGCATTATTTACAGTTGCACAAATTTGGCTGCCAAGTTATGGGGAACAGGTTATAGGCTTAGCAGTTACCGATTCGGTCAAGTTATTGAGCTATTATAGTATGGGCTCGTTACTATCAGTACTGATCTTGGCATTTGTGCTGAACAGGCTGATTCGGCCTGTTACGGTGCTCATTATCTATCCGATTTTGACCGCTCTTACCGTCATGCTTATTTTGACATTGAAAGATTCTTCTTTGATGGTAGTCGGCTCATTTTTGTTAGGGTTTTCGACTGCAGGCATTTTACAGCTGGCTATCACGATTATGACAGAGCTGTTCTGGCGTAAGAAGGGGACTGTTACCGGCCTTGTTGCTACAGCCTCAAGTGTTGCAGCAGTAGCATTACCGATTGCGACAGGATTAATCGCAAAAAGAGGGGATATTGCCCATATTTTTATATTTGATGGCTTTGTTGCGGTCATCGGGATTGTCGCCGCTTGTATCGTTCGGTACCGGTATATGAACTTAGTCAAATAGCTTTTTATTATGTAAAAACGCCGCTGCATGATGCAGGGCGTTTCTCTATTTATCCGCTGGAAGTGTCCATTATAGTACTTAGTCTTTATCGCAAATTATCTCACCGGAGATTGCGTCGATCGCCCGTATGGCAGTTTTTGTATAGCGGTCGCATGCTTTATAAACTAACGTATAGATTTCCTCTTCATCATCATATTCTTTATCCCATACTAATTGAAAATTCAAATGCTCCTTGAATCGTACAAATGCCTGTTCCGGAGAAATGACAGGCCCATGCGGCAGGTCTTTTAATTGCTGGATGTCAATTCTAGGCCCAGAATATTGGTCAATTTGACCGGTGCTGTTATTAACAGCTACACTGATCAACTCCGATTGAATCGGTATCCCTTGTTCCTGCAGCAATTTGAATGAGAAAAATTCCTTCGTTTCGTTTTTTTCGTCCTCATCATTCGCCGGGACAATGTATTGTACATATGGGAGAAATTCTGGAATCATCTGCTGCAGGAAGCAGAGCGCCTTTTCAAAGCATGCTTCTCGCCCAAGCTGCAGGAAGCAGAGCGCCTTTTCAAAGCATGCTTCTCGCCCAAGCTGCAGGCTGCCGGTACGTTTATGAAACCATAGGAAGCTAAGAACATTTCCTGTTTTTTCTGATACGAAGGCTTTTACGGTTTCTTCCGTATGCTCTTTAAAATAGGCTTCGAATGATAGGTCATTTTCACCTGGCGTCCAGTTGCGATCCCGCCAGACAATACCCAGTTCATTTCCCCATTCGACCTCCCGAATGATTTCCATCGTATCCGTTATGCCGATGATTTCCTCCCTGGATAGTTCCGTTCGTTCGATTGGAGCAAGAGAGGGAAGCGGCCTTGTTATTTCGGGTGCCGTCTTTTCCTGTTCAAGCGTTAACTGAGGCTCCATGTCGGCTGCCTTATATTTCATGAAGAATGGCTGCGGTAAATAGACGAGACGTAACGAGTCTTCCTCCACGTCGTATAGCTCCTTATGCATTTTATCAACGACCAGCTCAAACTGCAGCTGATCGAGCACATGCGCTGCCAGCTTTTCCGTTGAAATAAGCTGCTCGGGAATAGGCGGTGCTGTTTTTACTCCCTTGTAATTAAAAAGGATAACTTCTCCCTCGCCATTCACATCAATATAACTTCCCGCATGGCTCAACGGAATATCCATCACCAATTGCTCGTAATAGAAGCGGGTACAGTTACAGTGCTCAAGTTCTTTTGCACGATGATAGGTGAAATGCTGCAATGCATCCGGGTAGTGCTGAAGAAGATATTGTTCCGCTATCGCTTGCTTTTCTTCAACTGTTAGAGAGGATTCGGTCGCATTATTTTCCTGTAGCATATCGATTGTCAGGTATGTAAGCCGCCCCTCTGTATCAAGCTTTACACCTATAACTCCTTTTTCCTGTTCTTCATCGATCCAGGAAAAATACGTTTCATTCTCTTCAACATTTTCAATGATTTTACGGAAATCCTGCGGAACTTGTGCGAGCGATCGAGCAATTTTTTCTAATTCTTCTTTAACCAAATGAACAACCTCCGTTATTTTGATGTTTTTGTTCATGACAGCAGTCAATTGTGCCTTCAGTGTTTTTCTGGCTCTATGCAGATGTGTTTTGATGGTTCCATCAGGCTTCTCCATCATGTCCGCGATTTCCCGGACGGAAAAGCCGTAATAATAGAACAGTACGATAGCCGACCGCTGCGGAGGAGGTAATGTTGAAAGGGCCTCGCTTACGTAGTCCTCCTTTTTTTCCTCCTTTAATTGCTCCAGCCGTGTGATCATTTCATCGTCATCAAGAGGTATAAGCTGATGTCTCTTTTTTTGCAGCCGATAACATTCACGGATTAATATTTTGAAGAGCCATGTAGAAAAATAGGGTGGTTGCTGCAGCTGGCCAATTGACAGGAAAGCCTTGTACAGCGTCTCCTGAACAGCATCTAATGCATCTTCCTTATTACCGACATAAGAGAGTGCCTTGTAAAAAAGCCGCTGCTTTTCTGTAGCAATCAATTCCTCAAAAGCTTCAGCGTCTCCGTTTACAGCCCTTTCCACCGTGTTCAGATCATGCTTCATCTATGTATTTCACTCCTCTCATTAGTTAGAGGCAGCTGGATACCTAAAAGGTTTCAGCTTTTTCAAATATTTTTAGAAAAATTGTAGTGCTGAAGTTTATTATAACATTTCAGCGTTTTACACTAATTTCATAACAAGCAGCTATCATGCGAACAGGATAGCTGATAGTGGTTGATTTTACAGCCGTTTGTTGCTAGATTGGAATCTAACAAGGCAATTATGACAGCAAAGGAGATGGAGGATATGCATTCAATTAAGCAAATTGGTGAACGTTTTTGGTACAGTACACCGATAGCTGAAACAGACCGTCCTGTAGTTGGAATGGTGGTTGGTAATAGAAAAACATTGATGATCGATGCGGGCAACTCGGAGAGCCATGCCAGCTATTTTTTGAAAGAACTACAAAAACGCAATGTGCCGCATCCAACTATCGTTACGGTAACACATTGGCATTGGGATCATATTTTTGGCCTGCCTGCCTTAAAGGATACGCTGATTATTTCATCAAGAGAAACAAAAGAAGAAATGCGAAAATTACAACCGCTGTCCTGGTCCGATGAAGCGATTGATGATCGGGTCCGGGAAGGAACAGAAATTGAATTTTGTGCAGTAGCTATCAAAAAGGAATATCCGGATGAACGAAATATTTCTATTGTACTGCCTGATGCCGTATTCGAAAAAAGACTGGAAATAGATCTTGGAGGTATTACCTGCATACTTGAGCAAGTAGGGGGGAGTCATGCTTCCGATTCCGTTGTCATTTATGTAAAGGAAGAAAAAGTATTATTCGTTGGCGATGCTATTTATTGCAGGTTATATGCAGAGAAGTGGCATTACAAAATTGATGAAACACTTCAGCTGTTAGACAAACTGGAAGCGTTTGATGCAGATACGTATATTCTTTCTCATACAGGCGTCTTATCAAAAGAGGAATTTGAGCAGGAAGTACGTACGCTACGAACGATTGCTCATCTTACCGAGCTTTGCAATGGAGAAAAGAAAGAGATTGTAAATAAATATCAGGAGCAGTTGAAAAGGGAGCTAACGGCTGACGAATTGGACGTTATCGAACAGTTTGTGAACGGTTACTAAATGGGGAAGGCCTTCTTTTTTACTTGAAAATAAAAAGAAGGCGATTTATCGCCTTCTGCAAAAAAGTTAAAATGGGGTACCGCCATTGATGTGAAGTACCTGACCGGATACATAAGATGAATCATCTGAAGCGAGATATACATAGCCCGGTGCAAGCTCGCTAGGATGGCCCGCGCGTTTCATCGGTGTTTGGAATTCTCCTTCTTTACCGAATCCCGCGACTTCTTCAGCACTAAACGATGCCGGGATCAGCGGTGTCCAAATCGGACCTGGCGCTACAGCATTTACTCTGATTCCTTGTTCTACAAGGGAGCCGGCTAATGAACGAGTAAATGCCAGGATAGCGCCTTTTGTTGCAGAGTAATCGATCAAGTTCGGCGCTCCTTGGAAGGCCGTAATGGAAGTTGTGTTTATAATCGAGCTTCCTGTCTTTAAGTGGTCTAGCGCTGCCTTTGTGACATGGAACATACTGAAAATATTTGTGCGGAATGTTCGTTCTAGTTGTTCTGTTGTTATGTCTTGTAAAGAGGTCTGTGTATGCTGCTCGCCGGCATTGTTTACGAGAATATCAAGCTTTCCAAATGCTTCGATGACTTCAGCTACAAGCCCTTTACAAAAGGCTTCCTCTCCAATGTCACCGGCAATAAGCAGACAGCGTCTTCCTTCGCGTTCAACATACTGTTTCGTTTCCTCCGCATCTTCATGTTCATCGAGGTAAGAAATCGCAACATCGGCTCCTTCTTTTGCAAACGCGATGGCAACAGCCCGTCCGATACCGCTGTCCCCACCGGTAATCAAAGCTGTTTTCCCGGAAAGTCTTTGTGCTGCTCCCGCTAGATTTTTTGTGAAATCAGGGCGCGGCTTCATTTCCATTTCCATACCTGGCTGGATATCCTGCTGTTGGGCCGGGATATTTTCTGGATATTCTTTCTTTGTCATGACCAATCAATCCTTTCTAAACGACTGTTTTATACTTAGCTATTTTAGATGTGTACATAGGCTCTTTTACCCTGACAACTTAATTTAAAACGAGACTGCACCATGCTGGGCCGGGTAGATACTAAACTTTAGGTCATCAGAATTTAAGCCTGAAAATCGTAAAGATCAGCTAACAAGAGCGCTGTATTACCATTACATAGATTATAAATATAGTGAGAGATTTTCCGAGGGAGGGGACTTTGAATGAAATCAAAAAAGATAGCGATTGCCTCCATTTCAATCGTTTTAATTGGCGTACTGATATATGCTTTATTCGGTCAAGGATACTTATACGCGAAGTCTTTTGCTGATGAACTTTCTGACTATCCGCTTCCTGATAAAACGAAGATAGTTGATGAAAATTTTGACTATGGAGTGTTATTTGGGGGAGGGCCTTCCGGAAGTGGCGGTTATCCAACAGTGGCGTCATTTATTGAAATTGAAAGTGAATTAAGCGAAAAAGAATTATATGATTACTACAATAAAGACAACATATTTTCAGTACCTGGTGAAGATACAAGGAAGGTCGGATTTGAAATATACTTTGCAGGTTATTATGATAAGAAAATTGAAAAAGGAAAGGTATGGATTGAAGGAAATACACAACCTAAAGAATTGAGTTCGGGAAAAAATGAAGGCAGCCCAATCAAAGCAATAGTTCAAATCAGGACGGAATTCAGCTGCCCATTTTTCATTGATTTCTATTGAAAAGCTAATGAATGTTTAGCTTCTTTGTTTACTTTTCTAAATAACGTAGAACGGATACTCATTTTGCATAGCAGATGATAAGTGTAGTCGAGGCTAATAGGAACGTGAGGGACATGACATGATGAAAAAGCGCAAGCCCCTGTAATACAAGAGCTTACGCGTTCATTAAGTGTGAGTCACGCTTATTTAAACATATTAATGGTAGTAATAATAATCGGCATACCAAATACGTCGATCAAGAATGCACCAACGATTGGTACGATCAGGAATGCCTTGCGCGATGGACCAAATTTTGAGACCACGGCTGACATATTCGCCATGGCATTTGGAGTAGCACCAAGTCCGTGGCCTAGGAAACCGGATACCATAATCGCTGCATCGTAGTTTTTGCCGAGCAGGCGGAACAAAATGAATACCGCAAACAATACGATGAAAAGAACTTGCGCTAAAATAATAATGAATAATGGCAATGCTAAGTCTGCAATTTCCCATAGCTTGATGCTCATTAACGCCATCGATAAGAAAATACCAAGGGAAATATCGCCGATCAAGTTGATTTCTTTCATATTAATTAACTCAGGGTTGAAACGGTCAACAATATTGCGGACAATGACCGCTGTGAACATCGCACCTACATATCCTGGTAACACAAATCCTGTCAATGTAGAGAACCATTCTCCGATATATGTACCAGCAGCCATACAGAAAGTAATCAAGAAAACCTGCATCATGAAGGATTTTTCCGTAATCGGATGCTGAGCTTTTTCAACATATTCTTCTGTTTCCTCAGAGGAAGGTTGTAAATGGAATTTGCGAATTAAGTACTGTACAACCGGGCCACCGACAAGTCCGCCGGCTACCAATCCGCATGTAGCAGCAGCCATCCCGATTGTGACAGCAGAAGCTACACCCAGCCCTTCAATTGTTTCCCCATAAGCAGCAGCGGCCCCGTGTCCACCCTCCATGGAAACAGCACCGGCCATAACGCCGATTAATGGATGGATATCCATTACTTTCGCTAATGAAACGCCAATTACATTTTGCATAAGAGCAAGGAAACCACAAGCAAGCCAGTAAATAATCAGCAGCTTCCCGCCTAATTTCACCAGCTTGAAGCTCGCCCCAAGGCCGATTGTTGTAAAGAACGTAATCATGAAAAGGGATTGCAGGGAAGTATCGAGTGTAATTTCTACAATATCGAAGCTTTTTAATACCGTTGCTAACAGCGCAAACAGCAAGCCGCCAACGACTGGCGCTGGAATACAGAACCGATTTAACAAGCCAATTCTTTTTACTAAAAGTGAACCGATCAAAAATAATGTTACAGCTAGGCACAATGTTGTGATTTGGTTTAATGCCATAAAAATCCCCCTTGTTGTTTCGTCTTAGATGTTCATTATTGCTTCATTGATGAAGCAGGCGCCGAGTTTTGCTGTTCGATTGTCTATATCGAGTGCTGGATTCACCTCGCAAATACTGAAGCTTACCGTCTTTTTATGAGAGACCATTTTGCGTAAAATGTCACGAACTTGTACAGCGGACAAACCAAATGGTGAAGGTGCACTGACACCCGGCGCTTCAGCGGCATTTAATACATCCATACAAAGTGTCACAAGCAGGACGTCATGGGCATCCATAAAGTCTTGTAATTTTGCCGTGAACAAGGCGGATTCCAGCTGTTCATCCAAGAAATACTGCACACCGTATTGATCCGCTGTTTCGAATAAAGCAGTCGTATTGCCATATTGCTGAATACCGCATACAAAATAATGTGCATGCGGATCCTCATCTAAAATCTGCTTGAACATCGTCCCGGATGAAGGCTGAATGTCATATGACCTTATATCAAAATGGGCATCGATATTGAGTAAACCGATTGAGGCATCAGGGCCGGCAGTTTTCCGCACCCCTAAATATTGGCCGTATAATGTTTCATGCCCGCCGCCTAGCACAATCGCTTTTCCGTGGTTCAAAATGTCCGCTACCTTATCTCCAAGCTCCTTTTGGGCAAGCTCCAATTCTTCGCCTTCACAAATGACGTCGCCAAAATCAATAAGTGATGTATCAGAGTTATGATGACGCCAAGGCAGTGATGAGAGCTGCTTACGTAACGATAGAGGTGCTTCCTTCGCACCAACACGGCCATTGTTACGTCGTACACCTTCATCGCATGCAAAACCGATTAAACCGATTGTTCGTTGTGCGGCAGCTGGTGCCATTTGGACGATTTGGTGATAACGGAAATAAGTGTGCTCTGTATCGTGGTCAATGCGGCCTTGCCAAACGTTTGAATCTATCTCTTTATGCATCGTATTCACCCTCCAATAGACTGAAAAATTGATATTTTTATTATATTTTTAATTGTTTATTCATACAAATATTGATTTTGTATCTTATAATAGTTTCAAACTATAAATGGGGTGAAGAATTGGATTTACGAAAGATGATTTATTTCACAGAAACAGTGAAGCATAAAAGCTTTTCAAGGGCTGCCAAAGCTTTACATATTTCACAGCCCTCTTTAAGCAATGCGATTAAGACGCTAGAGCAAGAAATCAAGGCACCGCTAATTGAACGGACAACAAAACAATTTCAGCTGACAGAGTTAGGGCAGCAATTTTATGAGCGTGCTCAGCTAATGATTGCTCAATTTGAGGTAATGGAAACCGAGCTGAAGGAGATGGCAAAAGGGGAGGCGTTAGAAATTCGGCTGGGTATGATAGAATCAGCCAATTACTGGTTTTCACAAGTCATACTTGCCTATCAAAAACACTATCCATATAACCAGATAACGCTGATCGATACGCTGTATAATCAAACGGTCAGGCAAGCACTGCTCGGTTTGCATGTACATGCAGTCATTACAAACCAGTACATTGTCGATTCGGAAATACAAAGTGAATTATTGTATAACGAACGATACGTTGCGTTAATCAAAAAAGATCACCCCTTTGCGGTAAAGGAAATCATCACGCTGGCAGACTTTACAGAAGAATCACTGATTATCGGCATGCCTGAATTTCAAACAAGTGCTCAAATACTAAAGGCATTTGAGCAGGAAAACATATTGCCGAATATTCAATATAAAATAGAGCGATTCGAAATGATTAAAGTATTAGTAGAAGAGGGGCTGGGAATTGCACTGCTGCCACAGCAGTATGTGGAGCAGCATTTATCAGAGGGGCTCCTGACACGCCCCGTGCAAAGCCAATTCCTGCACCGGAACGTCTATTTAAGCACAATGAAGGACCGGACATTCCCTAAAAGTATTTTGAAGCTGTTTGAGCTTATTAAAGCGGTTCATTGAGAGGGGGAGGGTGCTGGTAATATCCGGTGAAAATCTGCTCAAGTTCAATACAAACTTTTAAGTAGTGCCAAAGGGATAAATAAGTGATCAGAAGAGCAGGGGTGAATGATTTACCATGCTCATACGTTCCTATGAGAATCTAATCTTTTTTATTATAATGATAAATCAATTAGCATCACATTGGATCTCTCGGTTTCAAATGCCTTATTCTTAAAATGGACAACCACTCTAATCAGTCATTTTTTCTCTCCTGCTTATGGAATGAATACCTTCGACAAAGGTGTTGATTAAAATGGTCAAACTTTGATCGATGTCTAATGGCATGCCGAACCCTCCCATTTGCTCAAGCGATGTAAAGCCGTGCAAAATGCTCCGTAATCCTCTTACTATGTGAATAGCCATCTCTTCGCTCAACTCATATATTTCAAGAACACGTACAACAAGCTGCAGGATAGCCTGTTGATGATGTGCGAATTCCTCATTCAGGGAATGGGGAATCCGAGTGGCTGCCATATAGAGCCCTGGGTGCTTCCTGACAAATTCAACATAGGCTCTGCTGATGGAATGAATCGCTTCATCACCAGATTTACCGATGCCAGCAAGCAGCATATATTCATAAAGGCCTTTCAAGCCTTGGATGGCTAACAGCTGCTTCAGGTCATCCAGACTATTCACGTGGTTATATAAGGAAGGTGGGCGAATCTCCAATTCCTTTGCTAGCAGGCTAAAGGACAGATAATCGAGTCCATTTTTATCAATCATTTCCGTTGATTTTTGTAAAATAATTTCCAAATCGATTTTTGCACGACGAGACATATCCATTACACTTCCTACTTTAATAATTTTTCAGCTTCATTAATGGCCTGCATCATGGCCTGAGTGGGCTCTACAATCATTTTTCCATGGCCTGCAGCAAGCAATGCAGGCTGAAGCGCCGCTAATTTTTTTGCACTGTTAATCGCTTTCTCCTTATTCCAAGTAGCCAATGCCGGGAAGGGAAAGGAGGGGACGACCAAGCCGGAAACAGCCACTTTTCCCCGCGTTTGAAAAGCGTCTCCCACTATTAAACCAGCGTTACGCTTATCGAGCAATGCGATCGATCCAGGGGTGTGTCCAGGGGAAGCAATAACTTCCAATGAACCGATATAGTCACCTTCCATCAGCAATCTGTCCGGTTTAGTCAAGATGTTTTTAGGCACTCCTCCTCGGATAGGAGATGCGGGTTCACCTTCTAACAGCGTTGTATCACCTGCGAGCAGCATTGCATCACGTGTAGAAATGCTTACCTCAATATCCGGCAATAGCTTTTTTATCGCATCTAAAGCCCCTACATGATCTGAGTGGGCATGTGTAAGGATGAGCTTTGTAATAGGCTTACCAATTTTCAGCGAGGCACGGATAATTCCCTTTACACTATAAGGCATGGCGGCATCAATCAGCGTCAGTTCCTGTTCTTCTTCAACCAAATAGCAGTTTACAGGAAATAATCGAGGCATAAAAGAAAGCTGAAACAGAGTGTTGCTTTTTGTAATTTTCATATGGAAACTCCTTAAACTAATATGATTAGTTAATTAACTATTGATATTAGTTTATGTGCCGAGGGAATAATTGTCAACCTTTTGTGGGAATAAATTGGCTGCTTTGTTTTAGGGAACTATCCACCCTTTCATTGATCTGATCTGTAATTAATAGCTGTGCTGATGACTTCCAGGGGAATGAGTGTACCGTATTATGTATCATGCAATTTGAAATATCCTTACCCCAGCTTCGTTCTTCACCCTTAAGATTCATGTATATTTCGATGTGTTATATCACCCTCTAGGTTGATCTCCAGCTCTCTATTTTTAACTTCGATAATTGTTAAACTCGTATCATGTATAAAAGGGGGGGTCCATAACTCCTCAATAGATAGCTTTTTGCAATGCAATAACAATGCCTTTATGAATACTGTGTGCGTGACAACAAGAATATTTCCATCATCGTGCTCCGAATGTATCCGCTTTAAAAAATTAGCAACCCTTTCTTGCACCTGAGAGAAGCTTTCTCCTGTATTAGCAGTATAAAGGTGGGGGGTGTTCCAGAATGTATGATATTCTTTCGAATAGTTTTGTTTTAGATAGTCGTGTGTTTGTCCCTCCCATTCTCCTAAATTGATTTCGCGGAGATTCTCATCTTCTATTATTGGCTGGTTTTTGCCGCCTATTATGAACGAGGCAGTCTTGACTGTCCGCTTACTCGGGCTTGCATAGATAGACTGAAAATCTATCTCCTTCAATCTGTTCCCCAGCGCTATTGCATTTTTTATTCCAGCCTCTGTTAACTCTGAGTCATTCCATCCCTGCATCCTTTTTTCCGTATTCCATATCGTTTCCCCGTGTCTTGTTACGAAAAGTCTTAACAATAATTTCCACTCCCTTTTTGGATTTTTGAAATTCACAAAAATCCAATTTTATACAATAGTATAAACAATGTTATTATTAGTACACAAATGGCAGGGATTATAAATGGGTACTTTCAATTAGTTAAACCTTGATAAACAGCGATTTCGTAAAATGAGCTTTCCATGTACAAGTGCTCCTGCTATTCAGAACAGTATAATACCTCAATAACCGGAAAAGCCCGGACACATTTTATACATGTCCAGGCAATCTATTTCTTTTCAAATATGTCACAATTGACTTAGTGTTTATTTTCTTCCTCTTCCCGTTCTTTTTTAATTTCCTCAATCTGCTTCATCTGCTTTTGATACTCCTCTTCCATTTCAGAGGTGGCTGGAAGGAAGGCCTCGTTATTATAGTCGATTCGCTTTCCGTAACGAATCATTTCATAAATAATCATGCCATTGTTTGGCTTCCCGTTGACAGTCTTCATCGGTACGATATCGAATAATACATAATAGAATGCATAAAAAATAAAGCGGTCCCAAAACGTTTTGTACTCCTCCATCCATCCATTAGCGATTAGAAAATTGATAAGGATGGCAAGGGTGAGATTGGTGAGAATTGGTCCTGCATAGATACAAATATAGGCCAATTTACTTTCCCGTTTTAACCCATCATATGAAAACCAGCTGTACACATGGTAATATTTCCGGATATCGATCATTCCGACCTTCCGTACCCGTGGGCCGGAGCCAATTGTCAGCCTGGGATTGATGACACCAAACAACCAGCTGACAATTAGATAGCCTGCCTCCCGCAGGAAGATGACGACGGGCAGGATGATAAATGCAGAAATGATGAGCGACAACAGGTCCGATAGTGCAAACATATAGTCACATCCTAACGCATTGCTCGAAGGCTCCTTCTATTAGTACCCGCTATAGAGGAAATAAATCAGAAAGAAATGTATTTCAAAATTTATGTATTATTGGTTTTATTTAATAATGGGTGAGTAAAAGCAGAGATTTAATCGTCTAGGTTGATAACTAGGAGGTGAAAAGGTTGTTTCAGTTAGAGCACCATTACGAAATGCATAGTGATCAAATCTATCAATTTTTATATTTTATGACATTAGACGTACAGTTGGCAGAAGATCTCATGCAGGAGACATTTATTCGGGCTTATGAAGCAAAGCATACATATCGCGGGGATTCAAATGTATTAACATGGCTGCGAACTATTGCTAAAAATATAGCATATGACCATTTTAAGCGAAAAAGGAAAATCCGATTTATTTCATTTACCAAAAGTGAGGAAGATGTCGCTCTAACCCTTTCACCAGAGCAGCTTTTTTCCATTGAAGAAGAGAAAAGAGCGCTTTATCAGGCAATTGCAAGCTTGAAATTTGATTATCGAATAGCCATTGTTTTACGAAAAATTGAGGGTCTTTCGATTAAAGAAACGGCGGCAGTTTTAGGTTGGAACGAAGCAAAGGTAAAAAATACTACGGAGCGAGGCATGAAGGCTCTTGAAAAGAAGATGACAGGAGGAGCAGCATATGGATAAAGAACTGGCACAGTTACAGGCACCGAAACGTACGCAAGCAGCTAAACAAAGCTCTTTTAACAAGATTCACGCAGTAATTAATCGGCGTCAAAAATATCAAAAGCGCAGCTATTATGGTGTTTTTGCAGCTGCTGTCATCCTATTTGTTTTTCTAATAGCCTCTTTCTTTAACGGCCCGCAGCATGTAAATGAAACTGCTGCTGCCAGCCCTTTAACGATTGAAAAAGGATATGTCACAGCAAACGATTCAACCGCTGATTTAACAGGCATGATAAATTGGTATTACTTCGATAAAAATAAAATAGACGAAGAGGGTTTGTCCCTGCTCCAGCCATTTGTGACAAGGCTATATGAGTTGGATAACTCTATAAGTGAATTGCCTGAAACGCCAGGACAGCAGCTGCTTTTAGTGATGTCTAAGGAATCTGCGGCACAACTTGCTGTACTCACCTATGACGCTCAATATTTATTGGTCGATATGAATACAAAACAATCTTTACCTCTTACGATTGAGGAAGCAAGGGACATTGAAATAATGATGTCTGATTTCGCGGAAAGATCATTGGCTGGTCTAGGGCGATTAATAGTACTTTCTTATTTAATTGTAGTATACATTGCGATTGTTTTGCACATTAGCCCTAAAAGGAAAGAAAGATTGGAAGGGCAAAAGTGGCGGGCTTACTTCTTCACAGGGATTGGCATGTATATTGTCTACATGTTAGCAAATGGCTTGAGCCTCTATTATTTTCATGCCTCCAACGGACTATTTATAGCAAGCATGATGGCTATGCTATTGCTGATCAAGAGGCTAATTGAGTACTACAACGGCCGATTTGAAAGCTCTATTTACGAAGTGCCTATTTTATTTTTGTTCACTATAGTATTTACCTTTATAAAATGCCTATAAAATAGGTGTCTTGTTATATTGGAGAACATTTTACTGGTGTTAAGTCTGTTGATTATCGTATGTTCTGTAGCGAGCGGTATTAGCGGGTGGACCATTGAGGCTTATTTATTGAGTTTATAGGATGAAAACAAAAATAGAACGGCAGCGGGTTAGCTGCCGTTTTGCTGTTTGTATATTTCTTTAATCAAAACTAATATGCACGCGCAAACCAAACCGTATGTTGTGCTTCTTTGCCGCAGTGAATGCATGTATGCTTTGTTGTCGGCGGGTTAAACGGAATGTTGCGTGTTGTAAACTTAGTTTTTTCTTTTACATCTTCTTCGCAAGCATCGTCCCCACACCAGCCTGCTAATATCCAGCCTGGAATTGTGCCGTTTTCCTCAGATTCTGCTAAATGCTGCTCCAGCTGTGCCATCGTATCGATATGAGTATGGGAATTCTCCGCACGGAAAGCCTTTGCTTTTTCAAAAAGGCGCGCTTGCATTGTTTCAAGCTCTTTTTCAATGCTTTCAACAATTGACTCTAAAGGTACGGCGATTTTTTCTTCTTCATCACGAGCCTTTAGTAAAGCCTGGTTATTTTCTAAGTCACGAGGGCCAAGCTCAATACGTACAGGAACCCCTTTTAGCTCCCATTCATTAAATTTATAGCCCGGTGATTGATCAGAATCATCAAGACGAACGCGAATTCCTTTTGCTTTTAAAGCGGCAAAAATTTCATCTAATTTCTCGATGATTGCCGGGTTCTTTTTCCATGGGCCTACTGGAATCAAAATTACTTGCGTCGGCGCTATTCTAGGCGGCAGGACAAGACCTTGTTCATCACCGTGAACCATGATGACCGAACCAATTAAACGTGTGGATGTTCCCCAAGATGTCGTATGCACATATTCATGCTTATTTTCTTTCGTTAAATATTTAATATCAAATGCTTCTGCGAATTTTGTGCCTAAGTAGTGGGAAGTACCTGCTTGTACCGCTTTTCCATCTTTCATCATTGCCTCAATGGAGAATGTATCTACAGCACCGGCAAAGCGTTCTGATGGCGTCTTTTGGCCGTCGTAAACTGGGATGGCAAGCAATCCTTCTACAACTTCTTTATAAATCGTCAGCATTTGCATCGTTTCTTTTCGTGCATCTTCTTCATCGACGTGGGCAGTATGACCTTCTTGCCATAAAAATTCTGAAGTACGGATGAATGGAAGAGTTTTCTTTTCCCAGCGGAATACATTCGCCCATTGGTTAATTAAAACAGGCAGGTCCCGGTAGCTCTTAATCCAGCTTGAATACAGATGTCCGATCATTGTTTCGGAAGTGGGGCGCAGTGCTAAACGTTCCTCTAATTTTTCACCGGCTGCTTCTGTTACCCAAGGCAGCTCCGGTGAGAAGCCTTCAATATGATCCTTTTCCTTTTGAAAGAATGATTCGGGAATTAACATTGGGAAATAGGCATTGCGGTGGCCGGTTTCTTTAAAGCGCTTGTCCATCTCTGTTTGGATATGCTCCCATAATTCATAGCCGTCTGGCTTAAAGGCGATACAACCGCGAACTGGCGTGTAATCCATTAAATCAGCTTTTTGAATCGTATCAATATACCACTTTGAAAAATCATTTGTTTTTTGAGACATCGTTTTTTCCTCCTTAGAAATGAAATAATTAAGAATAAAAAAAGCATAAAGCGTCCTAAAAAGGACGTCTTTATGCTCATAGACGTGGTACCACCTTCGTTTGACATTAATAATAAATATTAAGTCCTCGATCCGTTTGTAACGAAACGACCCGGTTAGCTTTTACCTAACATCTCCGTGGCAGGGTTCAATAAGAAGGGGTGATATAGCTTTCAGCCTAGGCTATATTTTCTGTCTCACAATTCCTATTTACTTGATCACATCATCGATTACATATTTACCAAATACTATATCAATTTGCAAAATGGAATTCAACATTCTTCTTTTACGATTTTATTTCCTGCCTTAGTAAGCTATTGCAGTTTTTTTAATGCTGAACGTTTAATAGAGGGTTTAGGTACACTAATTGACTGAAATCCCAGAATGATATACTGGTGGGTTCGTTGTGATACTCCATCAGGCTGTATTATTGATGAACTTATTCGAACGTTCTTATAAAAGTAGAGTCTTGCTTGCTAATAGAGAGAAATGGTTAAATAATAAAAGGAAACTAATTTCCTTTTATTTCGTAATTAGTATAGAAGAATAAGAATTGGTACTGATATTGCCAGTTTTGGTGGATTGGAGAGAGAAAGATGGAAGAAAAACAATGTCCTAAATGTAATAACAGCCAAATCGAGAAGGGAATGATTGGGTCGGGAAATGCTGTCGTTCAAATGTTTTCCTACAATAATCCAAGAAGTCTATCGTCACCCATTTCCTCCTATTACTGCTCTAATTGCGGTTATGTATTAGGCTTATATGTGGAGAATCCTGAAAATAGTAAGAAGTAATAGTAAAGCAGCGGCTGCTTTATTGGAATAAGGACTGCAAAGGATCAAACTTTTTATAAAAGCCTAATTTCATCCTGCTGGATAAGAGTCCATTTTGATCAATCTTTTCAAAATGGCTTCTTTTTATTTAGTGTAAATTGTGAGGTTGCGTGGTGTTAATAAAAAGTAGGTTAAAAATTATGCGGCAGTATATAGATTTCTCTTGTTCTGTAAACGTGCCAGATTGAAGAGACTTGCATCTGGACCAAATGAGAGGTAATTGAAACTAGGTGACTTCGCTTTAACAAAAAGTAGAGTAATTTACATATGTTTTTTATGTATCAATTTAGGGGGAATAAAACTTGGCTGTTACGGTTGGGTTAAGGCTGCAAATTATTTTTCTCTTGTTTATTACGATATTCAACGTTGGCAGAGTATTCGTTATCGAAAAGTATTCTGTTTATCCTATTGCTCTATTAGAGTTATCTATTGGCATAGTGAGCTTCTTTTGCGGCTTATACAGTCTGATTAAATGTAAAAAACCTATACTTTCGTTGTTTGTTACAGTTTTTGGACTATTTATATGTATATTTTTTGTTTATATATATTTATTGCCGGAAGCGGGAATACCACCGGCAATTCCTTGGCTATATCCCGATATGTGACAGTAGGTGCATTCCTTAACACTGACTATATAGGTGAACTGCGGGAATTGCTGTGTCAGATTTTTGAGTAAACGTAATGACAAAAAGACTTTGCAGGGAATAAATATAGCTTATAGAAGTGCGTATTTATAAGAAGAGATCGCCCCATACGGCGGTCTTTTTATATTGATTTTAAGAGGAAACAATAAACGTGCACTTCTTACTATTGAAAAATAATGTCATATATAATTGACATTAAATCGAAATGTCACATATAATGTACTTATATAAGGTGAATGAAAGGGTGTTTGGCTTGAATAGAGTCAAAGAGTATAGGAAACATTGCAACTTTACTCAGATTGAACTTGCTAAAAGGGTAGGCGTAGCAAGACAAACCATTAATTTAATTGAAAATGATAAGTACAATCCCTCTTTATCTTTGTGTATTGCCTTAGCAAAGGAACTTAATACAGACCTTAATACTTTATTTTGGGAGGAGAATACTAATGAAGAATCAAATTCTTAATCGTTTTATCGGAGTACTAGACGATCGAGATGAATATCAGCGTTATGAAATATATAAGGAGTTAGCCTTTTCTGGAATTTTGTTATGGTATTTATCCATGTTTTTAATGTTCATCAGTCTTATAATGGATACAATTCATAACACACTATCGTTTGCGACGCCTTCACTTTTCCTGATTAATATGGTTTACGCAACTATGACTGTTATTAAAATAAGAAAAAAACATCTGGATGAAACAGATTGTGCTTCTATTGAAGAATACGAAGAAAAGAAAAAACAATTGAAGAAAGCATCCTCTTTGGCTGGTTTCCAGTGGGGATTGTTTATGTTAGTTTTTATGGAATATGTATCACCATATCTTTCGACTGGTGAAATAGATGTCAGATGGTGGAATGTTTTAATTTGGGGTCTTGGCGGAATATTCTTTGGGGTGACGATGTATTGGTTTTCAAAATCGAAGCTCCAGAAACATTTTTGATGGAATGGCCGTTTTTGCATAAGTCGTGTTAACTCCAAATATGGATTAACGCTTTTATCCACCGGCTTATTTTACAGCACGGGCAGCATTTTTGTCATACATAGGATAACGGCGAGTTTGTAAGGAAGGGTAGTTTTAGTAGTAGGCAGCTCTTAAAAAGTAAAGGCGGTTATACTTGACTTGATAAATCATATAAGAGTGCAGTTCTGGAGCAGAATTGCGCTCTTTCCTTATGCAGCAAGCTATTCATTAATGTAAGAAACTTTCTTCACCTGTGCAACGTATCAATATTGATAGAATTAGAATAAAAATACAGGAGGTAAAGAAATTGCAAGATTTACAGAAACTATTGCAAAAATACGGGTTACTTCACAAAGAGGCAGCTATTTTAAATGCAGCAAGGCCATCAATTAAAATGATGAAAAATAAAGTGAAGGAAGAGCAAATTCCGTTAGGCTCCTCTAAAATCGGTGGTCTCCCGGATATGCCGGAAGACTGGGAGTTTCCAACATACAATAATAGCTCACTCTCTTTTTTAGGACAGTTCAATTTAAAAGAGCTTACGTCATATGACGTTGAAGAGAATCTTCCAAGCAGTGGAATCCTTTATGTATTTTATGATGTAGTAGAGCAGCCATGGGGATTTAGAGAAGATGAAGGATGTTTTAAGGTTTTATACTTTGACGGTGATGAAAAAGAATTAAAAAGGAAGGATTACCCGGAAGAAACAGAAGACTACTTCCCATTACCTGTCTTTAAGGCGGCCTTCGCAAACCAGATGACTTTACCTGAGTATCCAGAAGATATGGAATTTAGTGATGAAGATGAAGATAACTACTCTGAAATGAGACAGGAACTTACCCAGCCAAGTGATGAGCAAGGGAATTATGAACCGGCTCACTATATGTTAGGATATCCATTTAGCATTCAAAATGATGTATTTGATGTGTTTGATCTACAACCAGAAGAAGCTGTTCTTCTTCTGCAGATCGATTCGGATGAAGAAGATTTAGAATTGCTATGGGGAGATTCCGGCATTATTTATTTCTGCATAGATAAAGTCTCATTAGCTAATAAACAATTCGATAAAGTTCAGTTTACATTGCAGTGTTTCTAATTCTAAAGCAAGAGGGTATGTCCAAGAAATCTTTCTTGGACAGCCCTTTTTTTGATTTTACTCTGGCTATGTAAAAAATGAAGAATTTAAAGGGTATTGATTCAGACGACTTTGGCTTATTCCCTCAAGAACGACGATTACTGATCAGCGAAGGGAGATAACGAAACGTAAATCTGCTTGAGGATATTTTTTTTAATTAATCGTATTTCAAAATAAGTTAGTTTGTTACCGAAAATGTAGTTGATTTGATCCACTTTGCACAAACTATATTGGAATGCTGAAGCTTAAGTGCACCTCTCAAACAAATGACTTGTCAATAATTGACCCCTCAACTATAATGGGGATGTTGTTAAAAATCTAACTATAGTAAAGGACGATAAATATGTCACAAACTAAAACACCATTAGAACAACTTATGGAGGATCGTAAATCGGTTCGTAAATATAAAGAAGGCGTGAAAATCTCTCGCGAGCAGCTGCAGCATATACTTGAGCAGGCGACAACAGCTCCTTCTTCAAGTAATATGCAGCCGTGGCGTTTCCTTGTCATTGATGACCAGGATCAAAAGAAAGAGCTGCGTGCAATTGCTAACAACCAGGAACAAGTGGAAACTTCATCTGCCATTATTGCCGTACTTGGCGATGTGAAAATGTACGAAAATGCGAAGCAGATCTATGATGCAAATGCAGAAAGAGGTTATATGCCGCGCGAGCTTGCAGATTTAATGATTACAAACTCATTAGATTTATACGGTAATGCACCTGAAGAGGTATTGAAAAATATCGTACATTTTGATGCAGGTTTGATTTCGATGCAAATTATGCTTTTAGCAAAAGATATGGGATACGACACAGTACCAATGGGCGGTTTTGATAAAGTGAAATTCGCTGAAAAATTTGCCTTACCGAAAAATGAACTACCAATCGTGCTGATTGCAATCGGAAAAGAAGCAGCACCAGCATACGGTTCATCACGCTTGCCATTTGAACAAGTTATTCGTTTTTCTTAATCATATACAAGGGGGCTATCTTGAGAGAAAGAATTCAAGGTAGCTTTTTCTCGTTTTGGGGATATATAGGTATGAAGCTTTTAGAAATGTCAGAGATAGCGTATGCTTAAAGAGAGTATAGTTAATAGGAGGGTCAGCATGTCAGCATGTCGAAACGAGTTAAGACAAGTTTTTTTGATGTTGAAAAATATCGATCGCCGGGTAACACATGCATTTGAAAAAAGAACAGCGATTAGCTTAACACGCTATGAGATTTTATATGCTTTAGAGGAAAATGACTATATGACACAAACAGCCCTGCAGCAGACGCTGGCGATTGATCAGGCCGCGATTACGCGTCATTTAAAAATCCTTGAGAAACAACAGCTGGTTATGCGGAAACGCAACGAAAAAAACAATAGGGAAGTCCTTGTTACCATTTCACCGGCAGGAATGCAGCTATTGAACGGCTGCAATATGGGCAAAGAACAGTTTATGGATGACCTATATGAGGGATTCACACCAGAGGAAATCGGGCAGCTGGCGGGGCTGATAAACCGATTAAACAAAAATGCGGAAGCTTTGTGAAATGGAGCATTCTAGACGCTTAAAACATCTTTACGTTTACTTACGGCAGTAAGCCAAAAGTAGATTGGAAGATGTTTTTTGTATAAAGGGGAAGGCGGCTGAAATGTAGAATTACACAATAAAAATGGTACATGCGCTTATTATCGATATATCCAGGCAAGAACAGATAGGCATAGGTAAATGAAAGATAAATAACAAGTGTTTTTACAGCCTGCTTGACGGTTTAATTAAATTAGTCGGGAAATTTCAGTATTAGTATAGTATATTTTTAATAGAAGAAAGAGATTTCTACATCTATGAAAAGCATTAGAAGGAGTAATTATTTTGTCACGAAAAGAACGGATCGAAAGGGAAAGAGCTCGTTTATTTACCTTTTATCATTTTGCGAAATATTATAGCTACGGTATGCTGTTCGGTATCTTCGTGCTTCTATTCACTGAAGCGAGTATGGAAGCGGACGTATCCTGGTCATGGCAGACAGGAGTAGGGATTTTATTGCTGCTGCCAAGTTTTTATTTTTATATGAGAGAAACAGAAGAGTTCAATCAGAGCGGAGGATACTTTAAGCTGGCTGTCTTTCTTACTGTGCTGATAGGGGTCCTTATGAGTATTTTTGTATGTGCATTCTTGTTTGGGATGACGGACCAATTACTAAACTAGCAGTCTATCCCAACTGCTGCAAGATATATGAATGAAGTGAATACTTTATGAAACACTACTTTTACAGCGTGTTTTTTAGAAAGTTAGGAGAGGTTCAGTATTACACGATATGATGAATATCCGCAAGTAACAATTTCAGACGCTTTTAAAGCTGAGGAAGTAATGGAATGTGTGATCCGCCACGAAGTAGTGGATGAATGGAGGCTTGAAAAATACAGCCTATCGAACGTTGTTTTTGAACATTGTGTATTTCAGGCATGTGATTTTTCAAAGTTTGATGTATCGGATGTCTTGTTCAAACATTGTGACTTATCGAACAGCAAGTGGGAAGGCGGCTATTTCTACCGTACAAACTTCGTGAATTGCAAGCTGGTAGGAACAAGCTTTGCCGAAGGGCATTTTCAAGAAACGAATTTCACGCAGTGTTTTGCCAATTATGCTGTTTTTGCGGAATCCACGTTTAACCAAACGAAATTTTCCCACTGTACGATGCAGGGAACGGATTTTTATCACGTACGGCATAACGGGCTGCAATGGGATTCGTGTGATTTGAATGATGCGAGCTTTGAGGAAACTACGTTAAAGGGACTTGATTTCAGTCAGTCGATATTTGAGGTGCTGCATGTTGACCTGAAGCAGGTACAAGGCTGCAAAATTGCCCCGGGGCAGGCTGCATTATTTGCCATGATGCTCGGAATCGAAATACGAGAATAAGCATTCAGGGCATATAGCGGCTGGAACGTCTTATTATACAAAATAGTTAGAAAATATTCTTTTATTTTCATAACACTTCCTGTATACTAAACTTGCAACTCAATAGTAATAACTAGGGGAGTCCAATGAGTTGGGCTGAGAGGGAAACGCTGTGAAGTTTCTTGACCCTTTGGACCTGATCTGGATCATGCCAGCGTAGGGAAGTTAGTGTTCTTCATGTATTAGCAAACGATTACATGTACGCTGGGTCCATTTTTATAGATGGATTCAGCTTTTTTATTGTGTAACAGCTTCTTACTGAGCAGAAAGTAAAAAAGGAGTAACACTTTTTGTTAGTAGAAATATAGACGCTGTTTAAGTTAACTGCGGTGATTCGCATCATGTATAGTTTGTTTCCCTTTGCCACTTTGTTCTGGGTCTCGTCCCCTAATACTTTTAAAGGGAGAGATTTTTATGTCAACTACTTCATTTAACAAAGCAAGCATTGCCGCTATGTCATCCTTTCCATCAAGCAAAAAAGTATATGTAACAGGTTCAAGAGCTGATCTGAACGTGCCGATGCGGGAAATCAAGCTAAGTGCGACCACTGGAGCAGCAGGAGAACAGGAGAATCCGCCGGTTCGTGTGTATGATACAAGCGGTCCTTATACCGACCCTCACTATTCAGCGGATTTTACAAAGGGGCTGCCTGCTCTCAGAGAGAAATGGATTCTTGAGCGGGGAGACGTTGAAGCGTATGAAGGGCGTCAAATCAAGCCTGAAGACAACGGCTATAAAAGTAACAATGACCCGCGTGCTACTGAAAAGGCATTTCCTGCTTTAAAACGTAAACCATTAAGAGCGAAAGCAGGGAACAATGTCACACAGCTGCATTATGCAAAGAGGGGAATCATTACACCTGAAATGGAGTTCATTGCAATCCGCGAAAATATGGACCCTGAATTTGTTCGAAGTGAAGTAGCAAGAGGACGCGCCATTATCCCTTCCAATATTAATCACCCCGAGCTGGAGCCGATGATTATAGGACGCAATTTTCATGTCAAAATTAATGCGAACATCGGCAATTCAGCTGTGTCCTCTACGATCGAGGAAGAGGTTGAAAAAATGCTTTGGGCGACACGTTGGGGAGCGGATACAATGATGGACCTTTCGACAGGGAAAAACATTCACACAACACGGGAATGGATTATTCGAAACGCTGCTGTTCCGGTTGGTACCGTGCCGATTTATCAAGCGCTTGAAAAAGTAAATGGGATAGCAGAAAATCTCACATGGGAGGTTTATCGTGATACATTAATCGAACAAGCAGAGCAAGGGGTGGATTACTTCACAATTCATGCGGGAGTGCTTCTGCGTTATATCCCGTTAACAGCCAACCGTTTAACAGGTATTGTATCCCGGGGCGGGTCGATTATGGCACAGTGGTGCTTAGCTCACCACGAAGAAAGCTTCCTTTATACGCACTTTGAAGAAATATGTGAAATTATGAAAGCTTATGATGTGGCGTTTTCCCTTGGCGACGGCTTGCGGCCGGGCTCCATTCATGATGCAAATGATGAAGCACAGTTTGCGGAGCTTGAAACACTTGGTGAACTAACAAAGATTGCCTGGAAACATGATGTACAAGTGATGATTGAAGGACCGGGTCATGTGCCGATGCATCTCATAAAAGAAAATATGGATAAGCAATTGGAAATTTGCCAGGAGGCACCGTTCTACACACTAGGCCCTCTTACAACGGATATCGCACCGGGCTATGACCATATAACATCGGCAATCGGTGCTGCAATGATCGGTTGGTACGGGACGGCGATGCTGTGCTATGTGACACCAAAGGAACATTTAGGCTTACCGAACCGGAATGATGTGCGAGAAGGGGTCATCACTTACAAAATTGCCGCACATGCCGCAGATTTAGCAAAAGGGCATCCGGGTGCACAAAAAAGAGATGATGCATTATCGAAAGCCCGTTTCGAATTCCGCTGGCGCGACCAGTTCAACTTATCATTAGATCCTGAACGGGCTATGGAATATCATGATGAGACGCTGCCTGCTGAAGGGGCGAAGGTAGCGCATTTTTGTTCGATGTGCGGACCGAAGTTTTGCAGTATGAGGATCTCCCACGATATTCGGAACCAGGTAAAAGAAAACGAACTAGAAACTCAGAAAATGATTGAAGAGGGACTGAAGGAGAAGGCACAACAATTCAAAGAGGCTGGCGGGAAACTGTATCAATAGCAATCGTACTTTATTCGATGGTGTATTGAGAATGATGGAAAATAAGTTTTTGTAATCTATTTGCGTATTCTCTCTATCATCTACCCCTCGCTTTGTTTATACTTATTTTGAAATTCATTACGAAAGTAAAAGGATTGTTCAGATAAGGTTTATTCAGGAGATGATGGAGATGGAAAAGAAATTTAAGCTAACAGGAGATTTAGCGACCCGTGTTATTAATGCACCAGCAGAATTTCCGGTAGTTTCAACAAAGACTGCGCCGTTTGACCGGATTTTAGCCTTTGTATATTCGGTAGAGGAAATGGCAGGCGTTGTACGCCAAATTATTCAAGAGGATCAACTGCAGGAAGGGGCATATCTTTTCCTCCTTTATCCGAAAAAAGGCAATAAGCAATTTGATTCTTATATTGGCAGAGATGATATTTTCCCGGCATTTGATATGGATGAAGAAAAATATGTCTTTGGAAGCCCCATCAAATTTGCAAGTTTGCAGTCATTAGATGAAACGTATTCGATTTTATCGCTTAAGAAGCAGACAAAAAAGACAAAACGTACAGCGGCAAGCCAACGAGTAGGCGATTATGTAGCAGATATCCCGAAGCTTACAGCATATTTAGCGGACCAAAAAGAAGGACTAGCATTATTTGAATCACTTACACCTGGTTATCAAAAGGATTGGGCCCGCTATGTATTCAGTGCGAAGAGAGAAGAAACACAGCAGCAGCGTTTAGCAGAAATGGCACAGTTATTATCACAGGGTTATAAAACGAAGGAACATTTTCGGAAGGCACAAAAGTAATTGTGCCCTTTGGTATGGTTACTACAAGAAGGGATGTTTCATTAAGGATTAAAAGGAGCATCGGCAAAATGAAAAACCCGGAATAAGTATTCCGGGTCTGATTACACTTACATTTTGTTATCCATGACACACTGCCTCGCTTCCGCATTGTATCTTAAGATGGTCTTAAGAAAATCACGCTTTCGCTCATTCAGTATTAGTATTTGATTGTCCTTTTGAGTTAACGATCATTCGCACTCATCGGGTTAACCCTCCTAAGTCATTGGATTTGAAGTGGAATCAGTACTAGTATAGATCGATTTATATTTTTTATACGCTTTTTTAAAAATAGATACTTTACGTTTGTTCACTTGTGCATTAGCACATGCTATAATGAGGAGCTTAAGGTGATTATAGTTTTGACTTATAATTGAACGGATGCCAAGAAGAGCCTCCGCCTTGCGTTAATACATGGAGGTGTAAGAATGAATAAACGATGGACAATCGGTAAAATTATAGAATTTGTGGAGAAAAATTCGGATAGCAAACTGCTAACGACAGAATATCACGGTTTTTCCCAAAAGCTGCTTTTTAAATGTGCATGTGGAAGCAATTTTGAAAAAACATTTACAAAATTTAAAAATAACAACCAGCGTAAATGTGACGTGTGTCAGCCGCCAAAAGCGTCGCGTTAACAGTATAAGCTTGGTCATTAATGGCCGAAAACCAGAAAAATCATGAACATGATTTTTCTGGTTTTTTTTATATGGAGCAAAGAAACTTTATGAAAAAACGCGCACTTTATAACATGCGGATTCCTATTAATTTCCCATACTATCCCTATGTATAGATTCTATGGTTACGGCAATTCTTTTGTACTGCAAATAATCCGTTTCGCGCCCATTCTTTATAAAGCATTAACGTATTTGGATGAAAAAGGATAAATGCATTGATTTCTTTTTTCGATATTTCTTCATTTGGAACACCTCTTATCAATTCTACGTCATAATCAGCGTAGAAGTAGGAGGGTAAGTGATATGTAATTAGATAATTAGCTGTAGAGATATAAAAGTCTGTATACTTTTCAATCGAACAAGCGGATATCGATGAGGAGTCGTGACTTGAATATCTAAAGGTCAAGAGATGCATAATGAAATAAAATGGAGAGCTAAATCCATAAAATAAATTCAATAACTGAGCGTGTTTGAAATGTATAAAGCTGTGGGTCTTTTATTAAAACAGTCGAGGTACAATACACAAAGAGAAAAATTCATGTATATAAATGAAAATGGTGTTTTCGTCTGTTTTTTACTATAATTTTTAGAATACTGACATAAAGGACTGCTACAGATGAAATTAATGCAACGTTTTATTTTAAGCCGATCTGCTGAGAAACGACTTGTTTATTTCTATGGAATGGTCACAGTGGACGAACATGTATGGCTATTACGGGACAAAGCTGGTGATTTACTAATGTTTGAGGATAAAGCCGACTATCCATTTTTACTTCCTGTGTGGCCAAGCCGAAGCTTCGCGGAAACGGTGGCTGAAAAAATAGATGAGCCATATGAGGCGTTCAATATAACACTTTCGTCCTTTGTAGACGATTTACTTGTCCGGATAGAAAAGGACGGCGGCGCGGCAGCGATCTTTCCAAATGGCCATGATACGATTACTCAGACCCGCGAGGAAATAAAGGAAATGCTGCGTACTATTGAAAAGCAATAACGCCAGGAAATCTATATATAACTAAACGGCTGCCCTGGCAGTCGTTTCAGAGTAAAGACAAAGCCGATAATTGGCTTTGTCTTTATGTTTTTCTGATAAGTTTTATCCAGCCTGGCTTGAAAAAGCTTGTCAGACTAGGCGCGTCCCCGAACGAGGAAAATGAACTGCTGTGTTTGTTTTGATATAATTTACCATTTTATGCTAAGGTGAATTTATCATTACTATATTGGAGGATAAACAGATGCGTTACGTACGTTTTGTACCACCTACAGACCACTATGATAAGCGGATTGAAGCGGTCGATGAGGAAATATGTACCCTTATCAAAAAGCGAAAGGACCTGTCGGATGAAAATCCTGGTTTTCCTACGAAACAGCTGATTGCTTCTTGGGCAGAAAAATTTGATTTCTACGAAGACTTTTTAAACAGTCTGTTTCATAATTTCTTAAATGAAGAAATGTATAAACCACAGGTAGAGCCAGAAGGATTTGTAAAAAATATCCCGCTGTTAAAGACGTTTGAGAAAAAGGAAAAGTTTTATACGCTCACATTTGTACAACAATTTGAAAATGCCAGTGTCGTTCATTTACATATGGACGAAAATAAGCCGGTTGAAATGGAGAAAGTGCTTCACCGGCACTATCAGCATTTTGAACTTTCGGTAGAAGCGCCAGAAATAATTTATAACTGCCGGCTCGCAAGGAGCTCCGGGTCCGGTGAGCATATGTCTTACAAGTATGTTGTGTCGCCTGCCTTACCTGATGATCGTTCCAAATATACATTAGTATTTAAAGAATTTGAGGAACCTTTCGGAAAACCAACGGGATTTGAATTCAGTATGTAAAACAAAAGAAGCTTACAAATTTCTGGTGCTAAAGAAAACGTTCCTTAAAGGGAAGAGACCTTTCAAGGTTTACAAGTCTTGAAAGGCCCCTTTATCTATTTACTTGAAATGTAAAATATCTAAAATTCTATTGGAATTCAGCGAATGACTCAAGGGGGATGAACATGTGTAAATTATTAAGAGGTGGTAACGTACTCGATATAGAGACAGGTATTTTTAGCAAAAAGGATATTTTAGTGATAGGTTCACATATCATGCAAGTAGCAGAAAATATTGCCGTATTAGATACATATGAAGTGCTGGACTGTGAAGGTAAATGGATTATTCCAGGGCTACTCGATATGCACGTACACATTAAGCACAATTTTTCACCGTTTTTCACCGCATCGGGTATTACAACGGTCCGTAATACAGCAGGTAGTGTTATTGAGTTGGCGAATTTAATGGTTGATAATCCACAAGCTATCCATCCGCGTGTCATTTCTGCAGATCGTATGATTGATGGTCCTCCTGGGCTATGGGGCGATACAAGCCCATATAACCTTAATACGGATGATGAGAATGAAGCCCGCCAGGAAGTGCGAAGGCAGGTTGAAGAGGGTGCAGATTTTATAAAGGTGTACGGCTGGCTAAAGAAGAAAGTGATGGAAGCAGTAGTTGATGAAGCGAAAAAATATAACAAAGAGGTAAGCTGTGACTTACTTCATTCCACTTCAGTAAACGCTATTGATGCAGCTAATATTGGGATTCAATGGAATGAGCATTGTTCGGGTGTTGTCCAGGCAATATTCCCCGAATGGTCCATGAAAGCTGAGCAGCATGTGTGGGATGCAATTGATTGGGAGCATCCTGACGAAGAGAAGATTAGAGAAGTATGTGCAGCTATGTTAGGAAAAGGTGTAATTCTCTGTCCGACGATGACTATTTTTGATCAAATCAATTTATTAAATGATTATTGGAAATCTGATCATCCAGTAATTCGAAAAATAATGGAAAATGAAGGCTTGATGAACCAGTGGAATCAAATGCTTGGTCATCAAGCTGGACTGAAATATATGGGTTTGCAGCATGCTTATACGAAAAAAACAGCGTATATCTATCATCAAATGGGCGGCCTTGTTGTAACAGGGACAGACACACCGGCAGGGATTTTCACTTATCCAGGGATGGCTTTACACCGGGAGCTTATGCTATTTGTCGAAAGCGGCTTTACAGAGATTGAGGCATTGCGAGCAGCAACTATCAATGCAGCTAGAGCATTAAAACGAGATGATTTAGGGTGTATTAAAGAAAATACTGTAGCCGATCTTGTTATTTTAAACTGTAATCCGCTTATAAATATTGAGCATACAAGAGAAATTGATTTTGTTATCAAGGGAGGAGAAAAGCTCCAATATAAAACAATCTTCCAACACCTGATGACACCTGAACAACAGGAAAAATTTGACGAGGAGCTATTGCTTACATTCAAAGAGCATCAGTTATTATAACCGTCACAAATCGTAATACTAGCAGTGACGCTCTTTCGGTAAGTAATAGTATACGGTGTGAATAGAAATTTCTCTATTGAAAAAGTAGTAGATTTTTATAGTAGTTTATACTAAAAAGTATTTGAGTAAAAAATCGGGAGGCAATGGGAAAATGAAAGCATTTTTTTCAAAGGGCTGGGTGAGTAGTCTTATAACCTTCGTTTCCTTGCAACTGATTCTAATTTTCTTTGAAACGACTTGGTCACCGAAATTCCGAGATATGGATGGGACATTGTTCGGCAAGCTATCTGAGACGGCGCTTTTTATTGAATGGTTCGCGCCGTATGATACACCATTGTTCAACTTGTTTTCAGCTTTCTTTGCGATCGTCTTACTTCCATATACTCTACTCGGTGTCATAAGAGAGTTATTCTTTAAAAAGCAGGCTGCTAGCCGTTAAAGAGGCATTCGGTGTACAATCAGTTATAGATGAAAAATAAATAGTACTAGGAATTAAACGAAGCATTCCTTCAGCAGGAGAGGGGTGCTTTTTTATTTGGCAAATAGGAATGAGTAATTCCTGATGCTGTATGTATTTATCAAAATAATATTTTTAAAAGAACTCGTTATTCTATAATTTTGGCTGCGAATTAGACTGCAGACATGCGAAAGAATCACAAAATGAGCTGTTTGTGACTAGTATGTTTTAACAAAATCCATTTCCGCATCCATTTTAGTAAACTAATGATAGAATAAAACGAGAACAAGAATATATTGTATGGAATTGGTAATTTTATGTAGATCATGGTATTTTACTTCTTTATGTACAACTCTTCCGATCTAAATGCGGCAGATGAATGCAGGTTAGTTTCCTTTTTAGTGAAAGTGTAACCAGCTGCGAGTAAGAAGTAAAAACCTCCGGAGTGTTATGTGATTCGGAAGGGTGCTCTTGTAGAGGAAGTCAGCCTTTGTCACATCATACGATAAGGACTGAATGGTCCGTGTTTTGTGGGCCAAAGCACAAAGCCGAATCAAAAGAAAACTTCCAGGTGTCTTTAAGAATGGTTTTATAAACTTTGTCAATTCTACGATTGTTGATGATTGGGGATTTTAGAATGGAAAAAGAACAGACGAGATATTTGCGGCTTGCTAATATAACAAAAATAATAAATACAAATCTAGAGCTTCGCGAAGTATTACGTCATGTTACAACCGCAATATCTGAAGAAATTGTTCAATGTGATGCAGTAGGTATTTATTTACCGCAGGGTGATGGAACATATAGAGGGTTTGTTGGGAAACCTGAGGTGATGAGCGGACAAACACTTGATATGCAAATCATTGATCCAGCCGATGATATGCTGGCAAAAGAAGTGATTGAAACACGAAAAACAATTTATATTCATGATACCTCCCGGGATGACCGCCCTGATGAAAGACCGGTGGAGGATTTCAAAATGAAATCAATTTTGGCGCTGCCTATCGCATTCGAACAGGAGCTGTTCGGGTTAGTTTTTTTATTCAACTATGGGACTCCTATGAATTTAACGGAGCTGGAAATCCAAAGTGTAGAAGCGTATGTGAATATGGCGGCGGTTGCTATTCAAAATGCCAATATTTTAAAACAGCAGGAACGCTTGATTGCCGAAAAGCAGCTGCTGCTTGATATTACCCGTGATCTTTCGATGAGCTCCTCTATGCAGGAGAGTTTTGATAAGTGTTTTTTCTACTTGGGGAAATTATTAGATAATCATAACTTAATCGGCTACCTTCTAGAACCAAGAGACAAAAAAATACTGAGAAGCGGTAAGCTGAACAAAGGGAATGGCTGTATCGAAGGAGAGCGTTTTGAGAGGCAGGCTATTGACCAAACTTTCGTGCCTGTTATTGATCATGTAGTCGAAAAAAAAAGCGGTATTTTTATTCCGGATGTATCTATAGATAGAAGGTTAGATCATAAAGTATGTCAGCAGTTTAATATTAATAGCCTCCTTATCATGCCATTAGTTTCACTGGGCGAAGTGTTAGGCGTAATAATCGTCACTAATTTAGAAGATAAGGGTCATGAAATTTCTGAATCCCACATGACACTGGCACAATCTATAGCTGATACAACAGCTTCTTCCATTTCGAATTTGCTTCATATGGATAGGCTTGAGAATATGGTGAAAGAGCGTACAAGAGACTTAGCCACAGCGAACGAAAAGTTAACAAGTGTCATCGAAAGTATTACGGACGGTTTTATTGCATTAGATAAAGAATGGAAATATACATTTATTAATAAACATCATCATTTACCTAAAAACAAATCAGCGGAGGATGTATTAGGAAAAAACATGTGGGAAACATATCCTGAGGCAGTTGGTACGACTATTTATCAAAAATTTCATCAGGCCATGAGAGAAAGGATTCCAGTAAATTTTGAAATTCAATCTATTTACGAAGATCTGTGGTATGAGATAGCGGCATATCCCTATGAAGATGGCATTTGCTGCCTTTTGAAAAATATTACAGAGAAAAAGAAATATGAACTGGAACTAAAAAGGTTATCCGGCCTTGAATTAATCGCACAAATGGCAGCCGGCATCAGCCACGAAATACGCAATCCCATGACAACTGTGCGTGGGTTCCTGCAGCTCTTGCAAGAGAAAGTGGAATTTATCGAATATGCCAGCTATTTCCAGTTAATGATTGAAGAGCTAGATCGTGCGAATTCAATTATTACAGAATTTCTTTCGATCGGAAAAACCAAAACGTCGAGTTTACAGAGACTGGACCTGAACGAAATCATTAAAGATATTGCTCCTTTGATTATGATCGATGCGTTTAATCAAGAAAAAAACGTTGAAGTAGATACGCAGCAAACACCATTATTGCTTTTAAATGCTAATGAAATAAGACAACTAGTCATTAACCTTTCCCGCAACGGTCTGGACGCGATGACCGAGGGAGAGGTACTAACGATCAAGACTTATAAGGAAGGCAAGGATTGTGTAGTATTAGCAATTCATAATCAAGGTAAAGGCATTACCCCGGAAGTGCTGAAAAAAATGGGCACACCTTTCTTCACGACTAAGGACAGCGGTACAGGGTTGGGACTGGGTGTGTGCTACGCCATCGCTGCCCGTCATAACGCCAAAATTGAAGTGGAAACAGGGGAAGAAGGTACTACATTTTTTGTGAAGTTTTCGGTTTAGATCGGAAAGTGTTAAGGAATCGTATTTTCATAATAAGGTGATGCAGTACGGGAAATCACAATCATTATCCAAAAGAACAAAATGAACGCACCCTGTAATTTTATTCAGGAGTGAGGCGTTGACTGTTAGGAAAATCTTCATTACCAAAATAACAAACCGCACGATTACTATTCACGGTATTCGTGCGGTTTTTGCTTACTTGCCTATAGAAAAGCAGGTATTAGATTAATCCTTTTGTCCGCGCTGTCTTCACCCATTCGGGATATTCCTGCATAAGCAGGTCATACAGCTCGTCGTCCGAAATAGCTGCCGGATCTTTCACACTAAAGAAGTCTGCATTGTCGATATAGCGCCCTGTTAAATTGTCGAGTTGTTCTAGGAATGTAAAGTCTGATTGCAGCAGGCTTTTGAAAAAACCTTTTTTCGCATCTTTTTTTGATTCACCAATCGCCATGAACTGCCAGAAAAGCGGTTCGTATGAAGAGTCTTGAATGTGCTTTGTTGTTTCTGCTTTATCGAATGTATCGCCATCGGTTACGAACATGACGTAAATAGGTATGTTTTGAGATAACGGCTGTTTCCGGGCCTGTGCTGATCCGAAGTAGTGCTGGCGGATAAGCTCCATCGCTTTTGCATAGTAGGTGCTTCCTTCCAATGGGTATTGTCTGATAAGCCGGTTGACAAAGCCATCAAAATTGCTGATTGATAATTCTCCTGCATCATGAGCACGTTGACCGAAAAGGAAAATGTCGATCGAGCCATCATCATCAAAGCGGGTGCCGAGTGCTAAAATACGCTCGGCAAAATCCTGAATTTTGCCGGAACTATAAAGCTGGGACATGGAACCTGAAATATCCAAGCATAAAGCAACCTTTGCATTATGATGCTGCAGACCGACCTTTTCTAAGGAAATCTTTGCTTTTTTCGAAAGATCGAGCAGCTTTGGTGCTTCTTGTTCTAAACGCTTTTCGAGTAATACCTTTTTATCAGTAGGTGGTGGGGGAGGCGGCGTGCTTTGTGATGAAGGTGCAGGGCTCTGTTCCTCCCGAACCTGACCACCGAAGCTCGTGAGAAGTGCCGCGAGCCCGCCATCAAAACCTTGCCCAACAGCAGCGACCCGCCAGAGCGATTTATAATACACTTCTGCAATAATGATTGCCTTTTCGTTTTTAAAATCAGCACCTCTTAATTCATACATGAGGAGATGCTGGCCGCCTGACTGAATCGTAATGGATCCAGATTCAATCATATCCATTGTTCCGTTGCCGTCAATTGTTGCTGTAAACACAAGATACTGGATTGAAGACGGAAGTTTCGATAAATCAATCGAAAATGAACCGCTGCCATTACTTGAAGACGTCAAACGTATTTCTGCAAGCGGGGACTCAAGCTGATTATAAAAAATCATATAGCGGTCATCGGTTAATTGCTTATTAGCATCCAGGCCAAAACAAGTAATATCAATTTCGAAACCAGATGTAATCTGGACCGATACCTCCAGCTGACTGTTTGGCGTATAGTCTGATAATTTCACTTTTTCACCGCGAATAAAATGTTTCATTCTTCTATCTACTCCTTTATGTTGGGGGTTGCTCACAGCCTATCAAGGGATATGCCTGTAATGAAAAACGAATGGTGTCTATTCTATTTGATTAGCAAACTTTCTTTTATTTATCATAAACAAAACAGTTAGCTTTTACCATTTATCGCTAATGCAAGAATGAAGTTTATATCGTTTAATAAGCAATGTTTAGCGGCCAAAAAATGAACATGTTTCTTGGAGCAGGTTATGTAGAGAGCAGTTGTGCAGAAAACATAAACCCTCCCAAGCAACGAGGAAATCTATGCCTGGGAGGAAATAAGGAAATGCTATTTATTACTTGGGAAAGCGAAGGAAAGGCCGGATGTATCGCTTGGTGTAATCCAGCGTTCCGAGATCATTTTGGATTTTGTATAGAATCGTGCTTGGTCCGGTCCGAACATTTGACCATCACCAAAACGGGAGCCTTTAAACCCGGCGAAGTTATGGTAGCCTACTGGAATAGGAATTGGTACATTGACACCGACCATACCGACATCAATTTCGGTAGTAAACTTACGGGCTGCTGATCCATCATTTGTGAAGATCGTTACACCATTGCCAAGCTCATGCTCATTAATTAATGAAATTGCTTCATCCAGCGTATCAACTCTCACAATATTGCGGACTGGTCCGAAAACCTCCTGATCATAAATTTCCATACCTGGTTTGACATGGTCAAATAACGTTGGAGCAAGGAAGAAACCTTTGCTGTTTTTTGTAATCTCTTTTTCACGGCCATCTACAACGAGTGTGGCACCCTCAGCTTCTCCCTGATCAATGGCAGCAAGAACAGATTGCTTTGCCTGTGGGGAAATGACCGGTCCATAGTCAGCACCATCCTGGTAGGCACCAACTTTTAATGCTTCAATTTTCTCTTTTAAAATATCAACGAGGCGGTCAGCAGTATCCTGACCGACTGCCATTAACGTCGAAATTGCCATACAACGCTGAGATGCCGCCCCATAACCAGCACTGATAAAGGCATTGGCTACTTGCTCCAAGTCAGCATCCGGCATCACAACCATATTGTTTTTACCGCCGCCTAACGCGACAACTCGCTTGCCGTATTTTGCGCTAGTTTCATAAATATAGCGTGCAACAGGTGTCGAACCGACAAATGAAATTGCTTCAACAGCTGGGTTTTCCAGTAATTCGTTTACTGCCTCTTTATCTCCGTTCACAACCGTCCAAATACCATCTGGCAATCCTGCTTCTTTCCAAAGCTCGGAAATGTAAAGGGCTGTCATCGGTACCCGCTCTGAAGCTTTTAAAATAACGGCATTCCCGACAGCAACCGCCATGCTTGTTTGTGCAAGAGGCACCATGATAGGGAAGTTAAATGGCGCAATAGCAGCGACTACACCTAACGGATATTTGGCTGAATAAGCATTGATGCCGCCTCCTACATTGACGGAATATTCACCTTTCATTAAATGGGGAGCGCTGATGGCTAAGTCTACTGATTCAAGTCCCCGTGTGATCTCACCCATTGCATCCTCTACCGTTTTGCCGCTTTCTGTACAAATTAAGTCAATTACTTTTTCCGTATTGGCAGTAAGAAGATTCCGGAATTTCAATACAATTTCTGCTCGCTTCGCTACACTTAAGTCTCTCCATGCGGGAAATGCTTCGCTCGCTTTCTGTACAGCGGTTTTTACTTCTGTTACTGATGCTAATGGAACCTTGGCAATGACCTCGCCAGTTGCAGGGTTGTATACGTCAGAGAAACGTCCGCTTGCACCAGCTGTTTGCTGGCCGCCAATAAAATGTGTTAACTCTTTTACAGTTGTACTATTTGTCATGAAATCAATCTCCCTTCGTTATTAAACAAATGCTGTTTTGATGAGATGTTCATAAGGCGTAAAGGCAAGGCCATGTGCCTCGGCTACATTTTTATAGGTGATATGCCCCTTATAGGTATTTAAGCCTTTTGCGAGAGCCTCGTCTTGCTCGATCGCCGCCTCTATTCCGCGATTAGCGACTTGAACAGCATATGGCAGCGTCACATTTGTCAGTGCGATTGTTGAGGTTTTTGCTACTGCGCCAGGCATGTTGCCCACTGCATAGTGGATGACCCCGTGTTTTGTATAGGTTGGGTTGTCGTGTGTAGTGACACGGTCTGCTGTCTCTACAATACCGCCCTGGTCGATCGCTACGTCAATAATGACCGAACCTGGAGACATTTCCTTCACCATTTCTTCTGTTACAAGCGTTGGGGCTTTCGCACCGGGAATAAGAACAGCGCCGATTACTAAGTCGGATTTCGCAACCTCTTCTTTAATCGTATACGGGTTAGACATTAAGGTTGTTAACGTATTTCCGAAAATATTGTTCAATTCACGTAATCTATTAGCATTGACATCAATAATAGAGACTTCTGCACCTAAACCAATGGCAATGGTAGCAGCGTTCATCCCGACAACTCCGCCGCCAATCACCGTCACACGTCCACGTTTTACGCCGGGGACTCCGGCAAGGAGAATGCCTTTGCCGCCATTGGAATTTGCTAAAAATTGGGCACCGATTTGTGTAGCCATTCGGCCAGCTACTTCACTCATCGGTGTTAGCAGTGGAAGAGAATTGTCCTTCAGCTGGACAGTTTCATAAGCCAAGCTCGCCACTTTATTTGTTGCTAATGCATGTGTTAATTCAGGTTCAGCAGCAAGGTGCAGGTAAGTAAATAGGATGAGATTTTCCCGGAAGTACACATATTCTTCGGCGATTGGCTCCTTTACCTTCATTACCATATCTGCCGCCCATGCTTCGACTGCTGTGGGAACAATTTTTGCACCTACAGCTTCGTAGTCTTCATTGGAAAACCCTGAACCAAGGCCTGCATCCTTTTCAATCAATACCTGATGCCCGTGATTGACGAGTGTCACAACACCAGCAGGGGTAATGGCAACACGCTGCTCAAATACTTTTACTTCCTTTGGGATACCGATAATCATGTCAACATCTCCTTACTGTGCTTCGATTGCTTCTGTAAGCTTCGATACAATCAAATCTTTTTCCTCGAGCGAAATATTAAGAGGAGGGGACAATGTTAGGACATTATTATAACCAGCTACTGTCACTCCATTTTTACCAACAATCAGCCCATTATTTTTGCAGTGAGCAATAATATTGTTCACGATCGTAACATCAAGGGGCTCCTTTGTGCTTCGATCGGCAACAAGCTCTATACCGATGAGAAGACCTTTTCCGCGAATATTGCCGATGTTTGGATGAGCGGCCAATTTGTTTTCCAGCTCTTTCAGTAAAATGGCTCCCATCTCTTCCGAACGGCTGAAGAGGTTCTCACGTTCCATAATCTCCAGGTTTTTCAATGCTACTGCACAAGCAGCAGGTGAACCGCCGAATGTGTTGACATGACGGAAGAAGTCATATTGACCATTGCTCATGAATGCTTCGTAAATTTCACGGCGCACAGCAGTAGCCGATAGCGGCATATAAGCACTTGTCAGGCCTTTTGCCATCGTGACGATATCCGGTTTTACCCCGTAATTCTGATGACCAAATGCCTTACCTGTCCGTCCGAATCCACAAATTACTTCGTCAACGATGAGCAGGGCCCCATGCTTTTGGCAAACTTGCTGAACACCTTGCAGGTAATCATCCGGCGGCATAATGACTCCACCGCCAGTAATAATCGGTTCAACAATCATCGCAGCAATCGTATCAGAATACTCCCACGTCATAACTTCATCAATCACTTTAACTGACGAAAGCTCTAACGGGTTATCACCACTTACTTCTGGGAACCGGTACTGATCCGGCGCCTTTACATGAAGGAAGCCGGGTGCTAATGGTTCATATTTATATTTTCGTTCCGCCTGCCCCGTGGCTGCCAAAGCACCCATCGTGTTACCATGGTAAGCACGGTAGCGGGAGACGATTTTATAGCGGCTGTTTTCGCCTTTTTGCTGGAAGTATTGCCGCGCAATTTTAAACGCTGTTTCATTTGCTTCCGATCCGCTGTTAGAGAAGAACACAACATAATCATCCCCGAGCATTTCGCTGATTTTTTCTGCTAAAAGAATAGCAGAGGGATGACTCATCGAAAGAGGCGTATAGTTGTTCTTTAATAATTGTTCATAGGCGGCATTTGCAATTTCCTGGTTTCCATATCCAACATTTACGCACCAGAGCCCTGACATAGCATCGAGGTAGCGCTTGCCGTGGATATCTGTCAGCCACGAACCTTCTGCCTTTTCAATGATAATCGTTGCATCAGGATTATAAGCCTTCATGGCGTGCCATAAAAACTGTTCATCTTTTTTCGTTAAGTTTGTACCAACCTGTAAATTCATCTTTTCACTTCCTTTGGATGATTTATTTTCTCTTTTATTGTGCAATGTTTTGGATTGTCTAGCATCTTACAATCTGTAACATGTTAAAAGAGGTTCGTTTCACATATTGCCATATTGGTTCAAAAAAAGATGAAGCAGATATGGAAATATGACAATGTGTACAAGAAAATGGTATGAAGTCTATATAGAGGATTATGCAGGCGGGATGGCAATAAAGATGTTTATATGTAAAAAAGAAAAGGAGCCCATGTTAGGCGCCCCTTTTCTACTAATGATTTGGATTCAAAAAAATCTGTTAGACTGTCCCTTCCTCGCTGTCATAGAAGTTATACTGGGTAGCAAGAAGCATCAATTCAAGTGCTAAACGTTTAGGAGGTAATGTAAAATCAGCGCCAAGGAACGATTCAATTTTTGAAAGCCGGTGATACAGCGTTTGCCGGACGATAAACAATTTTTCGGCAGTTTCTTGCTTCATGCAGTTGCACTGCAAATAAACTTGCAATGTCTGAATCAATTGTCCTTTATGCTTGGCATCATGCTCATATAATGCTTTCAAGTGATTTTTTGCCATATCCATAATCGCTCGGTTTTTTTGCATCTGTAAAACAAGCTGGTATATGTATATGTCTTCGTAAAAATAGGAAAGCTGCCGGGCATTCGTTCGGATAAGCAATGTGTCCTTGGCTGTCTCGAAGCTTTGTGCTACCAGGTGAAGGTCGTCTACTACCTGGCCAACCCCAGTCGTTATTTTTAAATGGCTGTAATTATTATTTCTTCGGAATGCATGCAATTTATCGATGCAATTTGTGATACGCCGCTTCAGGTCCTTGTCCATTAGATTAGCGACTATATAGACAAGCTGCTGCCGCGATTCGATTAGAAAAATCGTAAAGCCGCTTTTTTCAAAAATTCCCCGTGAATATAACTTATAGTAGGTCAAATCAACATTTTGTTTTGATCTCTGAATTTTTTCAATCAATACGAAATAGTCGCAGTTTAATAGCTTTGGATTATGCTGTTCGTTTAAAAACGCTGTCAGCTGCTGCGCTTCTACCGTCCCATCAAGCCACGATTCGAGAAAGGTGCGATACTCCATATTTTGCTTTTCCTCTGTATAGAGGCTGCGCAATAAATATTGAGAGAGGGCAATGACTGTACGATCGAGGACGAGTATATCAAACTCTGTGATTTCTCTTGTATCACTAAATATACAAACCTCACCATAGCTTTCTTCTAAAATTGTCACATCACATTTTGCAAGGGAAGGTACGATGTTTTTATTACTACTTTGCTTACATAACTGTTCATAAATACTTTGTCCATGATTGGGCGTATAGAGGGGCTGCTGACCATGCACATGGAATACCACATAGACGTCTAAAAATTGATGGAGGCGCATCAAAATCTGTTCATAATGATTTAGCTTTAAGGTTAATTTATTTATTTCCTGCGCATAATCCTCCAGCCGCTTAATTTGGTTGAATTGTTCATTAATCACATGTGTATGGACATATTGTGTGATTTCTATAAAAGGAACGACCTCATGAAATACAAGGATGGGAAAGTTATATTGCTCTGCTAATTGCTGTACAGATCCAGGAACACTTTGGATATTTTCACAGCACTCGATGCAAAGTGCGGCTGCCTGCTTATCAATCAATTGCTGTACAAAGCGCAGAAACGTTGCTTCCTCCTTCAGTTGTATGCCTGTTGTTAGGATCAGTTCATTTCCTTTGATTAGTTCTTCAATTGTCGTTGTTTCCAAAATATGTACCCATTTAATTTGACGCTTCAGACCTGATTTCCCCGAAATCAAGGCTGCTTTTGGAAAGTGACTTTTTGTGAGTAACTCTTTGACTGTAAATGAAAATGACATAATGAACCCATCCCTTCAATTCTAGTTAATAGAACAAATGAAACTGGACTATATGATAAAATACTCATTTTTCTAGAAAAATGAGCGTAATGAAAAATAGAAAAAAATGCATTTACATAGCAAAAATATAACATAATGTAAAATGGAAGAGTGATATTTTTTACATTTTGTTTATATCGGGTTGTTAAACCGTTATGATATATTTTCAACTATAGAAATGCATCACTCAAGAGTTAGGGAGGGAGAAATGATGAAACAATTGGCATTCCTTGGTGGGGAAGTAATTAGTCAAAATGCGCAGGGCGACGTCTATGAAGCATGCCTAATAGAAGGAAACCGTATAAGCGCAGTGGGAACGACTGAAGAAATACGGAAGCTGGTAAACAGCGAAGCACAAATAGTTGATTTGCATGGTAAAACGGTACTTCCAGGGTTAATAGATGCCCATATGCACCTATTTTTATATGGCAATACATTGATCCATGTAAATTGCAAAGATCCTGTTATTTCCTCTGTAGCAGAACTTTTAGAGAGAATAAGAGAAATTGTATCAGAAGCTCCAGCGGGAGAAATCATTCGTGCATTTGGCTTTAACGAAGTAATAGTGGAGGAGCAACGATACCCTACGCTTGAGGAGCTCGATGCCATATCAAAAGAACATCCGATTATTATTACGAGAACATGCGGCCATATTGGGGTGATTAATTCAGTCGCTATGAAATTGGCGGGAATTACTGAGCATACACCAAGCCCGCATGGCGGAACAATTGAAAAAGACGCAAACGGCCGGCTGACAGGGCGTTTAATTGAAAATGCCTTTCTCCAATTTAATCAGCATGTAACCTATAGTGAAGAGGAATTGTATAAAGCACTTGAAAAGGCGCAGGATAAGCTGCTGGCCTATGGCATTACAAGTGTCCATGATGCAGGTGGATTTGATGCCGACAGCTTCCGCATCATGCAGCAGGCTTCCAACGGAAAGCAATTGAAGCTGCGGGTCTATGCCATGATCGGCAGCCTGAATGATTGTGAATCTTTTACAAAAACGATGATTTCATCAGGAGTCGTTTCTTATACGGGAAATGAATTCTTTACAATCGGTCCAGCCAAGTTGTTCACAGACGGCAGCAGTACGGGGCCGACAATCGCGACGCGCGAACCTTATGACAGTGATGGAGAAAATTACGGCTATCTGCAGTATACCGAAGACGAATTATACGATATTTTCTTGCCGGCACATGTAAAGGGATATCAGCTAACTGTCCATGCCCAGGGAGACAAGGCGATTGAACAGTATTTGAATGTAATAGAGCGGCTGCAAACGGAGCATCCTCGGCAGGACCACCGCCACCGTGTTGAACATTTAGGGGTATGTCCCTCCGACCTGCAGGAACGTGTTCGCAAGCTGAAAGTAATTCCGGTGCTGAATCCGTCATTCCCATATGAATTTGGCGAGAGTTACATCCATAATTATGGAAAGCGCACGAATTATATGTATGCAGCTAAACAGCTGCTAGAACAAGAAATAGTAGTAACAGCAGGTTCTGATGCCCCGATTACAACAGCCAATCCTTTTGTCGGCATGTATATGGCTCAGGAACGTGTAACGAAAGGGGGCACACCTTTTGGTCAGGAACAGCGTGTTACACTGCATGACGCAATTAAGATGTATACAATCAATGCAGCCTATGCTAGTAAAGAAGAGGACATTAAGGGGAGTATAGAAGTAGGGAAACTAGCAGACCTAGCTATTTTAAACACTTCTTTATTAGACCGTCCAGCGAAAGATTTATTAAATGTAGAAGTAGAAATGACCATTTTGGACGGGGAGATTGTTTATTCCAGGCAGCATGCGGAGGTGAATGCATGAGAAAATACTTTCAATTGCTGTTAATCATTCCGTTTATCGGTATGTGCGTACTGCTGCCCTGGGCGAACCGGGCAGAACCTTATGTATTCGGTCTGCCATTCCTGCTCTTTTGGATTGTCTTATGGATGCTTCTTTCTTCACTCATTTTATTTGTTGTGTACAAGTTAGATCCTGAAAATGAAGGGAGTGAAGTGGAATGAATGCAGCGCTTCTTATTATATTCTTATTTGCAGCGATTGCCTTGTATTTAGGGATACGGGCCACACGTGGAAAAGAGATGAACGTCGATGAATTTGCAGTTGGAAACAAGGGCTTTGGGACGCTCTTCGTATTTTTACTGATTGCCGGGGAAGTATATACGACCTTTACCTTTTTAGGAGGGAGCGGCTGGGCTTATTCACATGGATCAGCAGCCTATTATGTACCGGCATATATCTGTTTAGCTTACGTCCTGTCGTATTGGATTATCCCGAAAATCTGGCGTTTTGCAAAGCAGCATAATATCATTTCACAGCCTCAATATTTTATGAAATCGTATAAAAGTAAAGGACTGGGAGTAGTAGTTGCCTTTATCGGTACGATTGCCCTCATTCCTTATATCGTGATTCAGCTAAAGGGGCTGGGGATCATTGTATCTGAGGCTTCCTACGGTGCGATTACACCAATTATGGCTTCTACGATCGGTGCTGTCATTGTAACTGTATATGTTGTCATTTCAGGGATTCATGGTTCCGCATGGACGGCGGTATTAAAGGATATTATGATTTTAATCGTTATTGTCTTTTTAGGAATCTATATTCCGTATCATTATTTTGGCGGTATCCAGCCGATGTTTGAAGCCGTACAAGCAGCAAGACCCGAAGCGCTTTCACTGGAAGCTGAAGGGTATAGCTTGGCATGGTTTATCTCTACGATTGTATTAAACGCCTTTGGGTTCTATTTACTGCCGCAGTCATTCAGCGTTATTTTATCTGCCAAGAGCGAGCGGGCATTAAAAAAGAATGCGGTGACATTGCCTCTTTATACAATTCTTATTTTGTTCGCATTTTTCATCGGCTTTGCCGCAATTTTGCAAGTTCCTGGATTGCAGGGGGCAGATGGCGATTTATCGCTGCTGCGTCTCGTGATGCAGACATTTGATCCATGGGTAGTCGGCGTAGTGGGAGGGGCTGGGCTGTTAACAGCGCTTGTACCGGTATCAGTAATGATCATGTCCGGTGCCATCGGGTTAATGACAGGCTTTTACAAGCTGATCAAGCCGAACTCAACAGACAGACAGCAATTAACGGTGTCAAAAGTATTTGTTATTTTAATCATTCTAGCAGCATACCTTTTCACATTAAAAGGAGGAAATGCGCTCGCGATATTAAATATTATGTCCTACGGGCTCATTACACAATTGGTTCCTGCTATGATCTTTAGCTTCTTCAATACCAAGTTTATGAATAAATACGGGGCAATGGCAGGGATTTTAACCGGGGTATCCATTGTATTGTTCAATGCTGTTACATCCTTTAAGTTAGTGAACATTTTCCCGAATATTCCAAGCGTCATCAATGATATTAATATGGGATTTGTTGCGATTATTATTAATATAATCGTAGGGGTAACGGTTAGCTTGGCAACTAATTCGATTGTCCGAAAACAAAATGAAAATGAAGTATTAAATGAACCGGTGACAAATTAAGGAGGCTTCTGATGAAAATATGTAATCAAGCTCGTCTTCAATCATTAATCGAGCGGTTTAGCCAATTTGGAAGGACAGATAATAATGGTGTAACGCGGCTTGCTTTATCGCAGGAAGATATTGAAGCACGGCAATACCTGCAAGCATTATGCGAAGAGCTAGGCATGACGGTGACATATGACGATATGGCAAACATGTATGCGACTCTGCCAGGAAAAAGAGATTTACCGCCTATTGTTCTCGGCTCACATATGGATTCGGTAGTGAAGGGTGGACGCTATGATGGTATTCTAGGTGTTTTGACTGCACTCGAGACAGTTTATACATTAAAAGAAACGAATACGCAGCTTGACTATCCGATTACCATTGTTAATTTCACAAATGAGGAAGGGGCAAGATTTGAACCTTCTTTAATGGCTTCAGGTGTTTTATCCGGAAAATTTGATAAAGAAAAGATGCTTGCTTCAACAGATCCTAATGGCATTACATTTGCTGAAGCATTAAAGGAAAGCGGATTTGAAGGCCAAATAGAGAACCGCTTAAAAGAGGCGGCTGCGTATATAGAACTCCATATCGAACAAGGGCCAGTCCTGGAGCATAAGAACCTGGAAATCGGCGTGGTGGAAGGTGTTCTTGGTATGGTGTGCTACGAAATCACTGTGCAGGGAGAATCAAACCATGCAGGGACTACACCAATTACTATGCGAAAAGACCCGATGTTTACAGCTGCCAACTTGATCGTGAAAATGCAGGAGAAGCTTCAGCAGCTGGATGAATCGCTTGTTTACACGATTGGACGGATGAATGCATATCCGAATATCCACACGGTGATCCCATCGCATATTGTCTTTACCTTGGAAGCTCGTCATCATGACCCAGACGTTATTGCTGCAGTCTCAGACATTGTGGAACAACTGCCAGAAACGGCTCACGGGTGTTCTGTTACATCGAACCGACTATGGGACCGTGATACTGTACTCTTTGATAAGAAAGTAGTGGAAGCTGTGGAGAAAGCGAGTCAGGACCTCCACTATAAAGAACATAGAATGTACAGCGGGGCGGGTCATGATGCACAGTTTATCGCTTCGCTCGTACCATCTGCGATGATTTTTGTACCGAGTGAAAAGGGATACAGCCACCGGGAGGACGAATACACATCATATGAAGATTGCGCTAAAGGTGCAAATGTACTACTGAATGCTGTATTGAACCTTTGCCGGGAAACGGTGGAACAATAAAGGGTGTGAGGTATGCATGCCGCATACCTCACACCCTGTTAACAAACGCTTTCATCCAGCGCTGCTTGCCTCGCTCGTCTGCTCCTGCCGCTTCGCTTTCGTCGCAAATAAAGAGCCATTCGCTCCTGCCGCTTCGCTTTCGTCGCAAATAAAGAGCCATTCGCTCCTGCCGCTTCGCTTTCGTCGCAAATAAAGAGCCATTCACTCATGAACTTAGGTTCTATTCGTGTCTTCGCTCGTCGGCGAGCCTTGTCTGGCAAGCGTTTTCAAGACAAGATGGGTAAAACTTTGCTTTATATATTGCCTGGAAAATAGTAAAAACAAAGTTAAAAACTTTGTCTTTACTATGAGTGAAGGAGGAGTTGAAATGAAGGAAATAAAAATTTCTGTTTGCCAGTTTGAAGTAAAACACTGCCGTTCATTTAAAGAATTCACACAGCAGGTAGAAGCAATGCTGGCACAGGTCCCATTAGACAGTGATTATGTGTTATTCCCTGAGTTATTTACACTAGGGCTAATTGGTGTATTCGATGATACAGATAAAATGGAGAGAAAAGAATTTAAGCGAATTACCAAATTTCAAGAAGAGGTGCACAATCTCTTTGTGACCATTGCAAAGGAGCGGAAGCAAGTCATCATCGCTGGGAGCCATTTAGAGGAACGAGACGGGGATATTATGAATGTAACCTCCCTATTTGACGAAACTGGATTAATAGGGAGGCATGAAAAGACACATATCTTTCCGGCAGAGGCAGAGTGGGACACGAAAGAGGGAGATGTCTTAGAGGTCTTTCGGGCCGGCCCTGTGACAATCGGCATCGCCAATTGTTATGAAGCGGAAATTCCGGAAGTATCACGTATTCTTGCCCTGCAGGGAGCGGACATCATCTTCTGCCCATCCTATACATTTACGGAAGCAGGCTTTTGGCGTGTACGTCATTGTGCACAGGCACGCGCAATCGAAAACCAGGTATATGTCGTGCATTGTCCAACTCTCAGCAAAGGCATTGTTCCATTACCGCCGGGGTATGGCCGGTCTTCTATTATCAGTCCGTGCGATACAGATTGGCCTGAAAATGGGATCGTCATCGAAGCAGCTGACAGTCAGACAGCGGTTATTACCGCTTCGGTTAATATGGACAAATTATATGAAAACCGAAAAACCGGCGCTGCTACGACCTTTAAGGATCGGACGCGAAGAGACGAGTTGTATAAGCGTTATGCACCATACAGCAAGCAATTAGCACAAAGCTTTGCGAAAAGGTAATACGCTTATTTATCACGTATAAGAAGCTATTATATATCGCAAGCATTTGGGAAATATATTATATAAAGAAGAAAGGAAGACATGCCGCCGGCGAATCCTCCTTTCTTTTTCGCTTTTTTCATAAAAAAGTGGCATAATGGATAGATTACATGATAGTAAGGATGACTAGATGAGACAGTTAGTAGAAATACAAGTAAAACCAGCAGCGATTAAAGATCTGACAAATGGCAAGCCGTTAATTTTAAAGGACGCGATTGAAATGCCGGAAGTGACAGTTGAAGAAGGCAGCTTATTGCACCTTGTCGATAAAAATGGCGGCTATATTGGTACTGGTTATTATGGGGCGCAAAATAAGGGAATCGGCTGGATATTGACTCGCAAAGAAAAAGAGACGATCGACAAGAAATTCTTTGCAAAGAAGCTAAAGGCAGCAGCAGAGAAACGTACGGACTTTTATGAATCAGAAGATACAACAGCCTTCCGTGTATTTAATGGGGAAGGAGACGGAATCGGCGGTTTGACAATCGATTTTTTCAACGGCTTCTATATGGTGAGCTGGTATAGTGAAGGGATTTACTCATTCCGGGAGGAAATTTATCAAGCGCTGGATGAAGTAGTGAATACACGAGGCGTTTATGAGAAGCTGCGCTTTGATACGAACGGTCAGTATGTGGAGCAGGATGATTACGTATCAGGCGAAAAGGGCGAATTCCCGCTAATTGTATTGGAAAACGGTATGCACTTTGCAGTGGATTTAAATGACGGTGCGATGACAGGCATTTTCCTGGATCAGCGGAATGTCCGAAAAGCACTGCGTGATAAATATGCAGAGGGTAAAACTGTGCTCAATACCTTTTCTTATACAGGGGCGTTTTCTGTAGCTGCAGCTCTTGGAGGTTCAACTGGAACGACGAGTGTAGATTTGGCAAAACGCAGCCTGCCGAAAACAATCGAACAGTTTGCCGTGAACGGGATTGATTACGAATCACAGGATATTAAAGTGATGAATGTCTTTGACTACTTTAGCTATGCTGCGCGCCATGATCTGAGATTTGATGTGGTTGTACTTGACCCGCCAAGCTTTGCGCGGACAAAGAAAATGTCATTCAGCACAGCGAAGGATTATCCAAAGCTTTTGAAGGATGCGCTGAAAATTACAAATGACGACGGAATCATTATCGCGTCTACTAATAACGCAAGCTTTAATATGAAAAAGTTCAAAACATTCATCGATAAAGCTTTCACTGAAACGAAAAGACGTTATAAAATTTTGGAAGAGCATCAGCTGCCGGAGGATTTTACTGTCCCGCATAACTTCCCTGAATTTAACTACTTAAAAGTTGTCATTATCCAGGTAATAGACTAGGGGGGAATAAGATGAAATATAATAAAACAGTCATGACGAAATTAATTAATGAGCATCGGGAATTGCATGATGAGCTAAAGAAGATTAAAGCAGAAATGGGTCTAGAGAAAAATCTGGCGATTAAGGCGCTGTACCATTCAGCTGTCGCTGATAATGGGCCGTATATGCAGGATTATCAGGAATTGGAACGCCGTCACTAATAGAATAATAACGCCTTGCTTTGGAGTGACTAGAAGCAGGGCGTTTTTTAATGCGAAAAGGCGACAGCCGGATAGAATACTTGTCCCGTAAACGTCTCAGTTTAAGCAGTTGGTTTCTAGAAATATATTATCCGTTTAAAGAACTAAGAAACTTCGCCTGCTTTTTCGGATTATTAAAAATAGCTGACCATTGATTTTGATAAAAGGGCCGCAAAAAGCCTTAGTAGGCAATTTGCATCCCTTTTTGTTTGAGCTATTTTGTACATGTATAGATCCGATAATCCAGTTCCTCCTGATATTGCAGGTTCAGGTTATAGTGCTCTGCCATGACTTCGTACAATTCTGGAGAGATATCAGTGGAATGCTGGAAGTCAGGCGGAGATTGAATTGATTTATTTTTCTTCACACGAATGTTTTCAAAACCGGCCTCCTTACATAAATTGACCCAATCATGTTTGGAGCAGAATGATTCAAAACCATAAAACTGTTTCATCTCTTTCTCTAGCTCTGGCTCTAGCGGGTCATTAACCGTCAGCTCTATACCGAGAAATCTGCCCCCATCTCTCAACACGCGATGGATTTCGCTAAGAGCTTTTGGCTTATCCACAAAAGAAAGCACTGATTCACAAATGATAATATCAAAGGATTGGTTAGGGAATGGCATTTCCTCTACTGACCCGTGTAAAACTCTTACAGGTAAACGGTTGCTATGCATTCTGCTTAAGGCTTTATCAACCATGATGGGATTGATATCCATGCCTGTCACCTTTGCTCCGTATGTGTAGGCGAGGTAAGCAGCCGTTTGGCCAGTTCCACACCCTACATCTAAAACACGAGACGATCTATTGATGTTTTCATTTTTGAAAATTTCCTTTGTTAGTTCAATACCACCTGGGTGCGCGCCACCTACACCGAATTCAGCCAGGAAATCAAGGTATTTGGATTGCTGCATGAAACCCACCTTCTTTGTTCATTTTATTTGTATCATATGGATACGGACAGCGTATGGTTCCATAAAGAGGGTACTGAACAAAATCGATGAAGAGGTCGGAAATTCTATTAACCAGCAGGAAACTAATTTGCTTCCGGCATTTTAGAGACGGGGAAGTATGAAAAGGTACAGGGATGGGAAGTGGCAGCAAATAAAATGAAAGAAAAATGTTATTTATACTCAACTTCCTCAAACGTCTAAAGTAGGGAAAACTTAAGACATATACTAGATTAAAGTTCAATCTAGAAAGGAGGTGAATTGAATGGCATTTTATCCGCCAAATCCTGGAAGGGGACCGATTCCACCAAGATATAGGCAAAACTTTGTTCCGCCAGGGCCGCTTGGTAGACAGGGCAGTCCTTATCCATCTCCATTAAGAAGACAAGGCAGCCGATTCCTATCCCCTGGTCAAATGGGCGGGCAAGTAGATCCTTCCTTCTACCAAAATCAATTTGGTAACCAAGGGCAATCGTTCTTAAACCGAAACCAGTTTGGTAATCCAGGGCAGTCCTTCTTTAACCAAAATCAATTTGGTGCACAAGATCCAGCTGCCTATAATCCGAATCAGCAGTTTGGAGGTTCCGGCCTTGGAGGTTTACCAGGCCAGCTAAATACGATAATGGGCCACGTGGGAACGTTAACGAACGGTGTAAATATGCTGAGACAATTAGGGTCAATTATGACGCTATTTAGATAATATATTATTGGTATTCATTGTATGAATGAGGAGACTTGCTAATATAGCAAGTCTTTTTGCTATTTTGGAGAAAAGGGTTCACGGTTATTTGATTGGAAATTCAGGGTAACTATTAAAGTTTTTAAATGTGTCAGATTCTAGAGATAGCTGAGCTAGTTTGGTAGAATAGCTGTAACTTTCCAAATACCAAGGGAAAGGGTTGAAGATTTCTTCAATCGTTGCTAGAACAGGAGTTTCACCACCAATAAGTTGGAAGGGCGGAATGGGTATGACGAAAAAAGTGCAATTAGGCTCGTCGGATGTATATGTACATCCAATCGGACTCGGGACGAATGCTGTAGGCGGACATAATCTCTATCCAAATCTCGATGAAGAGACGGGGAAAGAACTTGTACGTACCGCGATTGAATCAGGTATTCAGTTAATTGATACCGCATTGATGTATGGGCCTTATCGTTCTGAAGAGTTGATCGGGGAAGTGGTAAAGGATATGGGCTGCAGGGAAAATGTTGCGATTGCCACAAAAATCGGGCCAAAATATGTAGACCAAAAGATGACGATGGACAACTCACCAGAGTTTTTGCGGGACGAAGTAGACAAAGCATTGCAGCGACTGCAGACTGACTATATTGATCTGATGTATCTGCATTATCCTGACGAACATACCCCAAAGGATGAAGCAGTTGGTGTGCTGAAGGAACTAAAGGATGCAGGGAAAATCCGGGCGATCGGGGTTTCTAACTTTTCGCCAGAACAATTAAAGGAAGCGAACAAAGACGGCTATGTCGATGTTTTGCAGGGGCAATATAATTTACTGGAGCGGGAAGCAGAACAAATATATTTCCCGTATACAAGGGAGCACAATATCTCGTTCATTCCATACTTTCCGCTTGCATCGGGCTTATTGACAGGGAAATACAAGAAGGATGATCAATTCGATGATCTTCGCGCCTCAATGCCTCATTTCCAGGGAGAAGCGTTTGCTAAGAACTTGGAGAAGGTGGAGCAAATCCGTCAAATTGCGGCGGCAAAAAATGCAGAGGTAGCACATATTGTACTGGCATGGTATTTGGCGCAGGATGGTATTGATGTGATTATTCCAGGCGCAAAAAGGGCGGACCAGGTGAAGAGTAATCTTCAAACGCTTGATGTTCATTTGACATCAGGTGAAATACAAGTGATCAATCGTCTTTTTTCATAGTATCGGTTTTAGAGAGAATTAGTGAGAAAACGTTCACTAATTCTCTTTTCTTGTTTGAAAATTCTTGTCAATTTTTATACGTGGATTCTGCTTTAATAATTGCTGAACAAACTCATTTTTATTTTTTGGAGAAATGGCGACCATATCGAACTTTGTAAATGAGAGTTCTAATTTATCCATGGATAAAGCAGGAGCGGAAAATGGATTTTTCGTTTCTCTCAAACTATGAATTTCATCAATTTGTATGCTCTTTTTAAATGGACCGTATCGTATGATCAAAAGGTTGTCCGCAATCGTATAGCCCGTTTGAAACCAGAACCACAATAAAAATAAGCCAATGGGAGATAAGATAATTATTTTAATCCATTGCTTATCGAAAAACTCAGGAGTCATCCAAACACCGAAATGTGGGAAGAAGATGGGTGGAATAATAAAGAAAAATGCGAATAACCAAATGATGACCGTCAGCCATATGTCCTTTTTTGATGGAAAATACAATGGAATACACCTCTTTCCTTACTAGAGTTATACGTCTTTTACAGTTTGAAGTTTCACTATTTTTATAAAACGTTTATATGGCAAGGAGAGAGTCTAATTCCTTCTTAACCTTTCCATAAAAAGCGATTCCTCAGAGCATAAAGATGCTCTGAGGAATCGTTTTTTAGCACCATACAATAATGGCGGAAGGTGTAGTCTGGGCAGGAATGCTGCGGGTACTGGCTTCATAAATGACGATAAGATTCCGGTTAGCTGGATATCGTGTAAATGGCTGCCCATTTCTCAACATAATAGCCGTGTAGGGTGATAGGTTTAGCTTTAGCTCGCCATCACTGCTTACGAGTTGATTGTCGAAATAGCTTACTTTTACATTTTGGTAGGGGCTCTCTTTTACTATGACGAGTGCTTGATATTGTGGAGGATAAATAAGGATAGCGGGCGCATTGCCATCATAATAGCCGGTGACGCGGTCCCCGATTAATACCATTGCCTGATCAACGAAATACGTTGTAGGCGACACGACAAAATTAACAATTTCTCCATTTTCATTTTGGACAGACATCAGTTGAGTGCAACCTTCGCCATTGCCGGCCATAAAATCATCAATCGCTATTACATTACCGGTAAAAGAAAAGAAATTAACCATGTTCAACCCTCCATTTTTATTCCTATCCTTCTAGGGTTATGCACAGAAATGCGCAGAGGTACTGCGTATAAAATAAAGGAGATGTATTTAATTTTTGGGCATATACTACAAAAAAGATGGAAGGATGAAACCATGCCCGTACCATTTCCGGTTAGCATCGCAACATTTGCTATGAGCGGCGGTCCAAAAAAGACAATCTTTATTCCCCAAGTAATACAGATGATGAACAAGCAGCTTGAAGTAATGATAAATCATACAATTATAAAGGAAATAGAGGCAATGATCGCACAGCAGGATGGTGAAATGGAAGACGTACTGGTGGAAGAAGTTCTTGGAACGTATGAAATAAAAAACAATCAACGAAATGTTCTGAGCCTATCACTTAGCAATTATACATACCATGCCCGCGCTGCACATGGAATGACTATTATCAAGTCATTAACTTTTGATTTAAAGAAGGGGGAAAAATGCACCCTAAAGGATTTGTTCAAACCGGGAAGCGACTATGTAAAAAGGCTGTCGGCACTTATTCAGGAGCAAATAAAAGTACGTGACATACAACTTCTCAATGAGTTTACGGCAATCCGGCCTGATCAGGATTTTTATTTGGCAGATAAATCAATTGTCATCTATTTTCAGCTATATGAACTGACAGCTTACGTCTATGGCTTCCCGATGTTCCCCATTTCGGTTTATGAGGTGCAGGACATCATCGATGAAAATGGACCGCTTGGACGATTGGCACAGAATAATTGATAGCCCATTTCAGGTTTGTCAGCGTTAAAATAGGCATGCAGAGGCTCGGCTTATGTGACGATAAGCTCGAGCCATTTATGTTTGCTGAAAGATTAGAAATCAGGGGGTTCGTTTAATAGGAGTTGTATGCGCAGCAACAGTATTTTCTTTAATCCATATTATTGTTTTGCTTAAACTATCCCATCCATCGCTTACTAGTACTTATCCTAAAAACTTTTCACCGCTCAGGATAATGGGGGGAGTAGGCTAGGTACATCATCTCTTTTTGTTCCCGCATAAAGGGAGAGAAAATAGCTAAGAATGCAATCATTCTGGATGTTGCAGCCTTTTCATCATATTACAAAAAGAAATTTTAAAAACTATACAACATAATTTCTCTATCTTTAGACAATCTAATGCTTAAGGAGCGTAGTAAATTGTCTCACAATTTGAAACGATGTATCAAATGAATGGGAACGAGGGAGGTATGCGGTATGAATGGACCATTCGTCCCAAAGCTTGTTTATTTTGAACCGCAGGCATTGGAATATCCGCTTGGTAGAGAGCTGAAGGAAAAGTTTGAGAAGATGGGGATTGAAATACGCTATACGACGTCACACAATCAAGTGAGAGATCTGCCGGGGGATAATGATTTTCAAAAATACCGGATGGCAAAATCTACGTTAGTCGTAGGGGTTCGAAAGACATTGAAGTTTGATACGTCCAAGCCATCAGCCGAGTATGCTATTCCATTTGCAACGGGATGCATGGGGCACTGCCACTATTGCTATTTGCAGACGACAATGGGCAGTAAACCGTACGTCCGTACATATGTGAATGTCGAGGAAATCCTGGAGGCTGCCGACCGCTATATAGCAGAGCGGGCACCAGAGATTACACGCTTTGAGGCAGCATGTACATCGGACATTGTCGGGCTTGATCATCTAACGCATACACTAAAGCGGGCAATCGAACATTTCGGAAAGACGGAACTAGGAAGGCTGCGGTTTGTCACCAAGTTTCACCATGTCGATCATTTACTTGATGCAGAGCATAATGGCCATACACGCTTTCGATTCAGTATTAACGCAGACTATGTTATCAAAAACTTCGAACCAGGGACATCCCCGCTGGCAGAGCGTATTAAGGCTGCTGGAAAAGTCGCACGGGCAGGTTATCCGCTTGGATTTATCGTGGCACCAATCTACCTTTATGATGGATGGGAAGAGGGCTACCGTCATATGTTCGAACGGCTGGACGCAGAACTGCCAATAGATGCACGTGCGGATGTGACATTCGAATTCATACAGCATCGTTTTACAAAGCCGGCCAAAAAGGTAATTTTGAAAAACTATCCAAAGACAAAGCTGGAGCTGGATGAATCAGCAAGACGAGTAAAATGGGGTAAGTATGGTATCCACAAATACATTTACCAAAAAGATCAGGAAGAGGAGCTGAAGCAGCGCCTCGAGGAATATATGCGTGAATTCTTTCCCCATGCAAAGTACGAATATTTTACGTAATAGTATTGGATTTCCAGCATCGGCGGGAAATCCGTTTTTTATTGGTATGCCAATCATAAGTAAAAAGTAATAAATCACGCAATACACCCAAAAATTCGCGCAATAGAATATAATAAAGAGAGATTGCGAATTGAAAGGAGTTGAAAAAGGGTGAAGAAGTGCATTCTATTAATAGGCGGGCTTGGTATCGCTGTTGCGGGTCTGCTTGATATAAAGTACAAAGGATTGTTTTATAAGAGCCTGCCTCAATCAATCCAATCAAATTTAGATAAGATTATAAAATAAATCTACATATAATAAACCGCACCAATATGCCTGGTGCGTTCAGAGTGAAGACAAAGTCGTTTTTCGACTTTGTCTTTACGTTTTTTTAGATAGATTTTTCAAATGAAGATTTACCCAGCCTGTCTTGAAAACGCTTGCCAGACAAGGCGCGCCGACGAGCGAAGACGCAAATAGAACCTAAGTTCATGAGCGGATGAGTGAGGCAAGCAACGATGAATGAAAGCGTTTGTCAACAGGCTGACCGCACCAATTTGCTTGGTGCGGTCATTTTTATTACCCAAAGTGGAGTACTTTAAACATCGTGGCAACCTGCAGCTTTTCACCTGTTGGTTTAGTAACCGTTTCTTCTTTGCTGATGGAATAACCGATTGACTCGTATAGCATCATGTTTCTTGGGACATTCATCCGTACTTTGCAGCGGATTTCAGGAATACTGTGCTGTACTGCATATTGTTCAGGGAAAGCAAGCAGCTTCTTTGCCAGTCCTTTCCCTTGATATCCAGGGATGACGGAAAGGCGAGAATAGTAAAGGTAATCGCTCTCGAGTTTAAAACGAACCATCGCAGCTTCCTGTCCAGCGACATGACCGATGAGGGCAAGCTCACCATTTTGCATTTTTTCCGTAATCAATTCTACTGTTTCATCCAAGGCGCTTGAAGGCACTTCTTGGACTCGATATTCGGCAAACGCCTGTAGCATAATAGAGAGAACCGAATCTGCATTTTTTGTTAGTTGCATTTGCATACGAACACCCCTTCATAGTTATAAATGATTAACTATAAATTTTAATAAATAATTATTCGATATATAAGGGGCTCTCTTGAAGCTATCTTTATAGTATCGGTGAAAAAGGGTGGATTACCGGCGATTTTTACAAAATACCAGCGAATTTACTCATGCATAGGCAGCGTCTTCTCTTCCATTTCTTTTTTCACAGCCCGAGTAAATTCTTCCACAGGCATTGTCTCTAATTTCTCTTGGCCGTAAGAGCGGACAGTCACTGTACCGTGTACCTGTTCTTGATCGCCCAAAACAAGAATATACGGAACCTTTTTTAACTGAGCTTCCCGAATTTTCTTGCCGAGCTTTTCATGTCGGCTGTCAAACGAAGCTCGGATTCCAGCTTCTCGTAACCGCTCTTGAATTTGTTCTGCGTAGGCTTCATGCACAGCTGATACCCCGATGATTTCGACCTGCTTTGGCGCAAGCCATAATGGGAAGGCACCGCCGAAATGCTCGATTAAAATTCCGAGGAAACGGTCAATCGAACCGAAGACAGCCCGATGGATAACGACAGGGCGGACCTTTTCGTTGCGCTCATTTACGTATGTTAAATCGAATTTTTCAGGCAGCTGGAAATCCAATTGCACTGTCGCACATTGATGGCTGCGCTGGATGGCATCCTTAATATGGATATCAATTTTTGGCCCGTAAAAGGCACCGTCTCCGGCATTTACTTTATAGCGGTAGCCGAGTTTCTTCAGTACATTTTCAAGCGCTGCTTCCGCTTCATTCCAGAGTGCCAGCTCTCCCATAAAGTCATCGGGGCGTGTTGATAGCTCAATTTCATACGTGAAGCCGAATACCCGATAAACATGATCAATGATCTGTAGGGCAAGTGTAATCTCTTCTTGGATCTGGTCTGGTCTGACGAAAATATGAGCGTCATCCTGGCAGAAAGACCTGACACGCAATAGTCCATTTAGTGCTCCGCTGAATTCATGGCGATGGACCTGGCCGAATTCAGCCATCCGGATCGGCAAATCACGATAGGAATGATGATCATTTTTATAAATCAGCATATGACCTGGGCAGTTCATCGGTTTCAATGCAAATTTCTGCTCATCCACCTGTGAGAAATACATATTATCTTTATAGTGATGCCAATGCCCCGATTGCTCCCAAAGCCGCTGATTCATCATGAGCGGCGTCCGCACCTCCTTATAATCATAGCGGGCCTGCAATTCACGTAAAAAGGATTCCAGCTCGTTTCGAAGTATTTGCCCATTTGCTAAATAAAACGGCATGCCTGGTGCCTCTTCAGAAAACATAAAGAGCTCTAGCTCCTTACCGAGTTTGCGGTGATTCCGCTTTTCAGCTTCCTCTAAAAATGTGAAGTAGGCTTGCATGTCTTCAATGTTCGCAAAAGCGACACCGTAAATCCGCTGAAGCATTTGATTGTTGCTGTCTCCACGCCAGTAGGCACCGGAAAGGTTCGTTAACTTGAAATGCTGCAGTCTGCCAGTTGCCGGAACATGGGGACCGCGGCATAAATCATAGAATTCACCTTGCTCATATACTGTGACAAGCTCATTTGGAGGAATCGCTTCAAGCAGCTCCAGCTTCAGCGGGTCATGCATAAACAAGTGTGCCGCTTCTTCTCTTGTCACTTCTTTTCTTACAAAGGGGAGATTCTCTTTGACAATCTTTTTCATTTCCTTCTCAATTTTCTGCAAATCTTCGGGGCCAAATGAATGCTCCAATTCTATATCATAATAAAATCCATTTTCTATAACCGGTCCTACGCCGAAGTGTGCAGCAGGGTAAAGCCTCTTTACAGCCTGTGCCAATAGGTGTGCAGTAGAATGACGAATGACTTCTATTCCTTCCGCTGAATTTACATCATAAATAGCAATTTGGGCATCTGCCGGAATAGGATGCGTCAAATCAACTGTGGTGCCGTTCACACTCCCTGCGACTGCTTTTTTGGCAAGGCTCGAACTAATTGCTTTTGCAACATCGGTTAGTGTGACACCTTGTGCAAACATTTGCTGTTTGCCATCTGGAAATTGAATCTTTACTTGTTGATTTGACATAATCATTCTCCTTTTCTTTAAAATAAAAAAACACATATCCGTCCACTAAGGGACGAGTATGTGTTGATTACCCGTGGTTCCACCCAAATTCCTGCCGATGCAAATCAGCAGCTCATTGATCGCAGATAACGCCTGCTCACGTCACCGGTTTCCCGGTAAAGCTCAGAGGTAGTAAATCGATAAGTCCGAATTAGGAAACTTTCAGCCGGTGATTTCCCTCTCTGCGAATCTTTCTTATCCATTCGTGTCCTCGTCATTGCCTGTATGGTTAAAATTGTTATTTACTTTAAAGGGAAAAACAAAAGATGTCAATAGGCGAATTTCTAATTTCCTTAAAAAATGATAAAAAGAGCAGCCCGTAAGCTGCCCTTTCAGAGTGAAGACAAAGTCACTTTTTGACTTTGTCTTTACGTTTTTTCAACTAGTTTGATAAAGGTATGTTTTACCCAGCCTGTCTTGAAAACGCTTGCCAGACAAGGCGCGCCGCCGAGCGAAGACACGAATAGAACTTAAGTTCATGAGGGGACGAGCGAGGCAAGCAACGCTGGATGAAAGAGTTTGTCAACAGGCTGAAAGAGCAGCCCGTAAGCTGCCCTTTCTATTCTTCCACTTCAAAAACGCTGAAACGGTCGTCTTCATATTGAAGCTGGAGAACGAAGTCATCTTGCTGATAGGTAATTGTTTCACCTTGTCGATCAGTTTCCTCCCAGCCTCTGTTAGTAATAACAAGCTGGTAGCCTTTCGAGATGCCATTCGCAGCGCTTGCACCGTCCCATTCATAGTGCTTTGCATTGTCTTCTTCTTTTTCAAGCTCCGCCGATTTCGGTATAGGGAAGCCGTTCATATCTTCAAGAGATTCGTAGCCGGTACTAAGTGATGTATAGTACGTAACCCCAACTATAATTAATACAAGAGCTAAGGCGCTGATAATGATCCATTTTTTTCTTCCTGTTTTTTTCATGATGAACTCCTTTCGTGCTGCCTAGTAAATTTTCTCTCTATATCTTGCTACTACCCGAAAATCTATAGTAATAAAACGAAAAGAGGTCTTCAAAGCATTATTTTGAAAAAATATAGGATTTTTTGATGAATATAGGGGACCAGCCCCTGAAGTAACTTCCTGGTATTTCGAAGCTAGGCTGGTTAGAAGATGTTTATGGTAAGTATGTATAGGCGGAATAAGGAAGCTCATAAGAGAAATAAAAGATGCTAGGATGTTGACTACCAACATGCCTGCATCTTTTTATCGATATGAATAAGGAATGGTCATTTTATTCCTTCGCTCTTTTTGGCCATAAAAAGTAAGATGCTGAATAAAGCAGATCAATCCCGACAATAATTGCCCAGATCCGAAGCGGATTCAGCAGGGCTGCTGTACGTTCCGGGTCCCCGATGAAGAAGTGAATCCCGAAGATAAAGGCGCTGCCGATAATGAAGGCGAGCAGGTGCTGAAGCGAGCCTTTTATTTCATGGCGGGCATGTTCAAACCCATATTTTTTATGTGGTTTTTCCCCTTGTTTTAAGATGTAATACGTAAATTGCCGATCAGCCCAGGCAATCATGCTTTTTCCGAACGCAATGGAAACGCCTAGATAAATGGCTGCAATCCCATGAACAGTGCTAGCGGTTGCTCCATTATATAAATCGACTGCCGTCGCAATAAGGAGCACGAGATCAACGACTGGTGTGAGCGCCAAGAAGAATAGCCCCAGCCCCTTCATTTTTAATATATATCTAGTGAATAATCCAAGCAGAATGACCACCCAAAAGGCGATTTCAGCTCCGACAATCAGCCATCCAATTCCTCCCATAAAGAATCCTCCCTTTTTTAATACAGTTGTATTTTTTAAAAATATAACATGGCAATTTAAATAATACAAGTGTATTTTAAAAAAGATTTTGCTATACTAAACATATGCCAAAGATTGTAGATGTAGCGGAACGAAAGAAGGCCATAGCGGAGGCGACATGGCAGGTCATCTTGGAGAAAGGGATGGAAGGAGCGACGGTCAGAAATATTGCGAAAGAGGCGGGGCTGTCCCTAGGTGCCCTGCGACACTACTTTTCAAACCAGGATGAACTGCTCGTCTACGCCATGAATCTTGTAACAGAGAATGTTAACCAGCGGATTGGTGAAGTATTAAAAGAAGATATGCCAATACAGGAGCAGGTATTGAAAGTCCTGCTTCAGACGTTGCCGATAGAGCAGCAAAGCATGCTCGAGATGGAAGTATGGTTTGCTTATGTCGCTTCGGTGAAACATAAGAACGAGGAGAGGAATATTCCGTTCAATGCACTATTAACCGGTATGGAAAAAATCATCCATGTACTATCGGAATTTGGCTTCCTGAAAGAAGGGGTAGACCTGGATATGGAAATTGAAAGGCTTTATGCTGTAGTAGATGGACTAGCGGTTCATGCCTTGTTCGAGAGTAAAAGACTTGACCGTACCCGGGTAATCCGGACACTAGTTTACCACTTAAATTCTATTCTTAAGAATGAAGCGGCGTTGAAGCTATCTGAAATAGAGGTGTAAATAGAGGATGTATACAGCGGAAGGTGGACGGAGAAAATCTCGTAACCACCTTCCGTTTTAGTGTTCTCGGTAACTGTGCTGTAAAGGATCAAGAGCAGAAAACTAGTTAAACCAGCCCTTTTTCTTAAACCATACATACATGGATATCCCTATCATTGCCATCAATCCAAGCGTTATAAAATATCCGTATCTCCATGTTAATTCGGGCATATACTCAAAATTCATCCCATAGATCCCTACAATAAATGTTAGCGGTGCAAAGATAGAAGTGATGATCGTGAGTACTTTCATTACATTATTTGTTTGATGTGAATTCAGCGAGAGATAATTATCTCGTATATCCGCTGTAAGTTCTCTATCAGACATGATGATGTCTGATAGTTTGAGGAGATGGTCATAAATATCAGAAAAATATTCTTTTCTATCGGTGACTCCGCTTAAGTGATGAGAATTCAACATACGGTAAAGTAAATCGCGCATCGGGTTGATTGTATGTAATAGATTTAATAACATATTTCTTGTCGCAAATAGTTCATGCATCAAAAGATTCATCGATTTTCGGTGGGTATTGCCTTCAATTTTGTCTAAATTGTCTTCGATTTTATAGATGACTGGAAAGTAGTTATCGACTGTTTTATCTAAAATTTGGTGAAATACATAAAAGGAATCCCATTGTTCCTTGTTTTCTTGAAATAATATTCTATTCCAAACTTCATCCACTTCATCAGACTGCGAAAGGTGAAATGTAACAATAAAATTGTCCCCGATAAAATAATTCAGCTCCTCTTTTAGTATTTCACCCTCTTGCTCCCTCACAATATGCGTAACAAAAAAGGTATGGTTATCGTAATAATCCAGCTTCGGGCGTTGAAGCCTGTGTACACAGTCTTCGATAGCGAGAGGATGGAAGTGGAAAGTATCCACTAAATGTTGTGATTCTTCGTTAGTAGGTTGATTAAAATCCACCCAAAACCATTTAAAAGTAGAAAAATCGATATCACTTATAGAAATATACGTTTCTACATGATCATTGTTTGTTATGCCAATAAAACTAATCAATTTATTCACACCTTCTAACTAGTTAATTCACTCAAAATGCTGCCCTGTAAATATAAAAATAAATACCTGTTTTATCCGTAAATTATCAAGCCGGCCATAGCTTGCGTATGTAATAAAAAACATATTACTGTGTAAGATGTTCCAATTCCTGTTTGATATACCGGTTAGAATAAGAATTATATTCTTGTCATTTGCTGAAACGCTGTAAGTTAACAATTTACCACCAAATGAACCTGATTTTTAAAGCATTATATACATTAATCGCTATAAATAACCCCATATCAAAAATTCTATAAATAAGGAGCCGAAAGGGAGTTTTTAAGCTATTTGTAAAATGCTCCAGCAGGCAGATTCGCTTTAATTCTTCCCGGAGTTTTTACACAGTTTGAAAAGAAAAGGGAAATTTTTTTGCGAAAAGTAAAACTATTAATCTACTATTTACGAATATATAAGTGAAGCACAGAAAGTGATGTGAGGATAGGCAGATGAATGAGCGGTTTTGGATACGGAAAATCCAGCAGAAGCACGATGAAAAAAGTGCGGACAAGCTGACACGAAAATACTATAAGGAAATATACATATTTGTTTATAAGCAAACACTTGATGAGCAGCTGGCGCTTGACTTGACGCAGGAAATCTTCATTCGCATGCTGCGCTCTATTGCTTCCTATGAAGAGAAAAAATCTGCTTTTCGTACCTGGTTGTACCGGATTGCAGCGAATCATTGTATCGATTATCTCCGTTCAAAACAGCACCAAATGAAACAGGTGACTGTTTACACCGTGGATGAGGAGCAGGCAGAGCTTGAGGACAGCATGCTGCAGCTTGAGTATAAGGAGCAGTACGAGGCGGTCAATACATCCCTGCAAAAGCAGAGCGGCAGTATACAGCAGATCGTTCGTTATAAGATTTTCGCAGAACTGACCTTCATAGAGATTGCAAAGCTTTTGCAAATGCCGGAATCAACTGTCAAGACGAACTATTATAAGGCAATCAGGATCCTGCGTAAGGAAATGGAGGCGTATTATGAAGACGAAGTTTGAACCAAAACTGCCAACGGAAGCGGAAATCGACAGACAGATTGCCATGATTGTGGATAAGGGGCTGCCTCGCAAGCAATCGATGTGGGAGATGCTCGGAGAGATGTGGAGGGTTTTTCCGAAAAAGCAGCTCTTCTTTGAAAGAGGAGAGATACTGTTTACAAGTCTCTTGCTAATCGTTGTGGCAGGACAACTGTGGTACACAATCGAGGCGCCAATGGAAATCACGGATAGCTGGGCGGCCATGCTGTTCCTTATTTCCCCATTTTTATTTCTGGCACTAACAGGCTTTTCAACAATCCGGAAGAAGCTTGAAGGGACACTGGAGCTGGAAATGACGATGAAGTATACGGTATATCAGATACTGGCCATCCGTATGTTGTTCTACAGTATCATAGCGAGTATTGTACATGCTGGCTGCATAGTCATTGCAGCGCAGTTTATAGCAATGGATGTTTTCAAAATGATTAGTGTGGCACTGACAGGACTTTTTTTATTTGCCACAGGTTTACTATATGTACTGCGCGGGAGGGATCCTCTCTTAAAAACCATTCTCTATTGTATCGGATGGATTGCAGGGAATTTTGTGTTGTTCGGCCAGGACAAGCAAGTCTACACCCAGGTTATTATGCAGCTGCCAAATGCTTTCTATATCATGATTGCCTGCATAGCTATTAGTCTTTTTCTAATTGGCCTGCAGCGGTTTTTTACGAAACAACAGGGAGGTACATTTGAATGCTTGTCATCGAAAATGTAACAAAGCAATATGGCGATTTTATCGCTTTAAGGAATATTTCATTATCGCTTGAAAACGGCGTATACGGCCTGCTAGCGCCGAATGGAGCGGGGAAGTCGACGCTTATTAAAATGCTCGCCACATTAATTACCCCGACAGCTGGGACCATCACCTACAATGGCCGGGATATTATCACGCTGGGTGAGGAGTATAGGGAAAAGCTCGGCTATTTACCCCAGCATTTCGGTTATTATAGGCACTATACACCTGTACAGTATTTGCAGTATTTGGCAGCACTTAAAGGAATGCCAAAGGAACAGGCAGCTGACCGTATCGACGAGGTACTAGAACTCGTTGCATTATCTGACGTGAAAAAGAAGAAGATGCGTAAATTCTCAGGCGGTATGATCCAGCGTGTCGGCATTGCACAGGCACTGCTCGCCGATCCGCAAATCCTTATTTTAGATGAACCGACAGCAGGGCTGGACCCGAAGGAACGTGCACGGTTCCGTCATATTTTATCGAATTTGGCACGGACACGGATTGTTCTTTTATCAACGCATATTGTTTCGGATGTAGAGTCTATTGCGAATGAAATCATCATGATTAAAAATAAGCAGCTCCTGTACCAAAAAGATGTCGCCTCTATTTGTGCGACGATGTCAGGCTGTATTTTTGAAACAGTAGTCGACTTTGCGGATGTAGCGGATTTCGCAAAAAATTATATTGTGCTTGCGGAAAAGCAGGAGGCAGGTCGTATGCTCATCCGCTTTATGGCAGAGGAGCAAAAGCCGCACTGGCAGTCGGTACAGCCGACACTGGAAGATGTCTTCCTTGTTGAATACGCCCAGGAAAGCACTGTTGGGTGATTGGATGAGATATATCGGATTAGAGCTGCAAAAGCTATGGCGGTCCCCTGTGATATGGGTGCTGTTAATTGTGATCATCGGGTTTAATAGCTTTTACATATGGTCGGAAGCACGTGAAGAAAAAGAGCTCGCGATATTGAATGACATCATAGCGAACTACGGAAAGACAATTGAGGAAGAGACACTCGAAGAACTGCATGAGGAAATCGAACAAAAAGCTGCGGCGCTCGGCTCACAGCAGGGGGCAGCCGCCTATTTGGATGCTATGACGTCTGAATTTTATTACGAACAATCAGAAGAGGGACAGTGGCAGGTCGATGAACTCAGCTTGTACGCTATGTATGCAAACCTTGCTGGCCAGCTGAAGGAGCGATATGGAAAAGTAAATATGGATGCATTCGGTGAAGACATCAAGAAAACATACAGCTTATCAGGGATTGCTGCATCCTGGATGGATAGGCACTTTGCTCAGCTGGAGAAAAGATTCGAAAAGTATATGGAAAACGAATCCTACAACGAATGGTTTTTTGCAGGGAACCCGTACCGGATGCATAGTTTTTTGTTCCGATCTGTTGTGAAAATGGTTGCGCTGGAAGGAATTCTGCTCGCTGTACTCATGACTGCCTATCTTACAGCATATGAGCGTGAGCAGCGTACGCATCTCCTTATATTTGCAAGCAAAATGGGCAGGGGGATTATGAAGAAAAAGGCATGGGCAGCCGGTATGGCAACAGCAGGGGCTGGACTTTTACTGATGGCCGGCACATTCGCCGTATTCTTCAGTTTCCATGATTACACTGGGCTTTGGGGTGTCAATATCGGCAGTGGGCTTAACTGGGAGTACCAAGCTCCTTATATGTTTTGGTGGGACATGCCGCTATGGCAGTATTTATTGCTGGCAGTAGTCATCATTTTCATTTCATGGCTTGTTATTACATTTGCTACATTTGCTGTGGCAGTTGGTGTGCAGAACAGCTATATCGTATCGATTACAATGCTGCTCGTGCTGCTCGCTTTGTTCGTCGTACCGAGCTATCTTACGTTTTCACCGCTGCTAATGCTCATAAGCCACTTCAACCTTATGCTGCTCGTTTTAAATCCGCACATGCTGTTCAACGGGCTTTCAGGGATGACGGGATTCTGGTATCACGAGCTGGTGACGTTAAGCATCTTCATCTTACTAGCAGTTGTGATGGCAATGCGGAGCATGAAACGATTTAAACGAAAGGACCTACACGAATGAGACTTTGGTGGATGGAAATCAAGAAATGCTTTACATGGCCGATTGTCGGGCTTTTACTTGTGATGAATGTGCTGTTATATAGCCTGCTTGCGGACTTTTATTTTGAAAATTTTCCAAATGGGCGACCATCAAGTGAAAGGTTTGAAATCGAGCTGGATATGGTTGAAAGGTACGGAGAAGTCATTGACGATGGAGAGATAGCAGAAGTCCGGCGGGAATATGAGCAGACAGTAGAGAAGTTCGAAGCCATCTTGAGGGACCATCCACTTAGTCAAACTGCCGGGGTGGAGACGGTTGAACAGTACAGGGAATATGAGCGGGACGATGAAGCTTTCAATAAGCTGGAGCAGGCTTTTTGGGAAACGGACGATTTCGACCTGATGTGGTGGATACAGTCTTATGAAAGTATTTTGGAGAACTATCAGTACAAGGAAGAAAGCCTCCAGTCACCACATTATAGATCGCCTCTGGAAAAGGAGCGGATAGAGGAGTTACTTGCAAACGAGAGTTATCAATATTACAGCTCTTCTGTTGCAGAAAACTTTATGACGATTGCTGAAAATGTCACCATCATCATTTTATTCAATCTGATAATTTTACTATCGCCTGTATTTCTGAGGGACCGTGCAAATCAAATGGTGCCGCTGCAATACAGCACGAAACATGGCCGCAAAACTTTCGTCACGAAATGGCGGGCGGGGCTGATGCTGACCCTTTTTGTAACAACCATTTTAATTGTAATTTACGGGATGCTGTATATGGGAAATGGCACATCTCCATTCTTCTTTATGCAATTGTATCATATGGATTACGTTAATTACTGGTACGACATTACGTTCAGGCAGTATATCATCTTTGTCATAATGGGGATGTATCTCATTAGTGCTGTTTTCGGACTGTTGGTGATGGCCTGCTCCTCTTTAAGCCGCAATTATCTCAGTCAGATGGCAGCACAGATTGTGATAATCGGACTGTTCATCTGGCTGGTCATTCCAACGGCGCTCGGCAGACTGTTCCAGACGTATCATCTGCCGTGGGTGGCGCCGGGTATATATGCCGGGTTGATTGGGGTGACAGTAGTGGTTGTTTATTGGCTGCTGCGGCATGAAAGGGTACGAGAGATTACTTAATAAAGAGGATTTTTAAAAAGGATATCAGGAGTTATTGCAGAAGATGCGATAGCTCCTTTTGATTATTGTTTTTAGAAAATTGAAATAAATATTTCATCTCTTCTTCAGTTAATGGTAAAGTATGGATAAATATTGGTGAGCAGGAGACAGTGGGGGGACTAAGCTTGAAGAAAATTATGTACATAGGTGTTTTACTGGGGACTGTTACAATGACGGCCTGTACAGCAGAAGAAATGGATGCTGTGGTAGATATACCAATCATTGAAGGACAGAAGGAAGCAGTTTCAGAAGAGGGAAAAAAGTTCGCTATTATGCCGGAAGCAGAAGCAGCCCCAGTAGAATTAACACAGCAGCAAAAGGAGGCTTATCACAAGCGGTATGTGGATGCCGTAGAGTGGCTAAACGAGCAGAAAGTAGGGCTTCATATGGAGGTTTCCCCGCTGGAGCAATTTGAAGATGAAGCGTGGCGGGACCCTGAGATTTTTGAAAAAGATATTCGGTCCGCGGTGGATGAGCATTTGGCGAAAGAACGTGAAATGGTACAATCCCTATCTGAAGCAGACAGAGAAACAACTCTGAAGGCGGATGGAAAAATAGCCAAAAAAGCATATATGTATACAAGTGGGGTAATACGTGTCGTTGAAATTGCAGCGAACTTTACAACACAGTATAACGAGACCCATGATCGGCAGGTGTTTACTGGTATAGATGGGATTACAACAAAAGGGTTAAGTCCTAATGGTACTTGGGAGCAGACATCTGCTGAGGCCTCCTTGATTGACGGCGGACGCACGTACAGTATTGATATCGAAGGGATTTGGAGTGGAATGGGCCTAACATTCGAAAAAGCATTTACTATTGAATTCAGGTGTGACCAATTCGGAAATATCTATTAAATGAAGGTGAGTCAGGAATAATAAGATGGTTTCTTTCATGATAGTCGTAAAAGTGGAATATTTTATAAAAAAATAGAGTGAAGGCCTTGATGTGGTTAATAGTGAAAGGCGGGGCTCAACATAAAATCAATTTTAGTAAAGACTAATGTTATTGCTAGCGGTTTTGCTGCATTATTTATTTCCTGGTTCTTTGCAGAGGGCGCGATTGGTGACGCTGATTCTTTGACACCGCAATTCTTTTTGATCTTACCGGTATGGGCACTGGGCACAGTATTGATGTGGGGGGTGAGGTCCAAAGAAGGACAGGGTACTACCCCTTCTACCATACTATTAAGCAGCCTAATCCCCTGGGTAACAATTCCTCTAGGGTTAATGTTAGCGTTTCAATTTATATAAGAGAAGAAACAGGCTTACTAGTTCCTATAGAGATAGCCGGCGCAATAAATTTATGGGTGTCGGTTTTTTTCATTTTCCTTATAATGAGAGGTAGGAACTGTCCAATTTTCTGGAAAGGAGTGTTTACATGAAACAATTAAAAAGAGGCGGTAAAATCGGTATCTTTTCACCGTCATCACCCGCATCGGTGACAGCGGAAAAGCGTTATAGACGGGCAAAGGCGTTCCTTGAAGGCAAGGGCTTTGAGATTGTTGAAGGCAGATTGACAGGGCAGTCGGACGTCTACCGCTCAGGTTCACCAAAGGAAAGGGCGGAAGAACTGAATGAACTGCTCAGAGATCCGGATATACCAATGATTATGTCAATGATCGGTGGAACAAATGCCAACAGTATGCTGCCGTACATTGACTATGAGGCATTCAAGGCAAATCCAAAGCTTGTCGTCGGGTACTCGGATGCAACTGCTGTACTGCTTGCGCTTTATGCCAAGACGGGCATAACAACCTATTACGGGCCTGCGCTCGTTCCGTCATTTGGAGAATTGGAGCCGCTTGTCGATATTACATATGATTTCTTTGAGGAGTATTTCTGCCGGGAGCAGTCTCTGCCATACGAAATACCGATGTCTCCGGTTTGGTCGGATGAGCCGGTGAACTGGCTTGAGAAAGAAACGGAAAAGACGCTCTATCCGAATGAATGGACGTCTGTGAATGATGGAGAGGCAGAAGGTCGGCTGATCGGCGGCAATAATAATGCGATGTACGGTTTTATCGGTACAGAGTACTTTCCAGAAGTCCGAAAAGGTGACATCCTGCTGATTGAGGATTGCATGAAGAATGCAGCAATCGTCGAGAAAAATTTTGCGATGCTGAAGCTGCACGGCATCTTCGACAAGATTTCTGCTATTCTGCTCGGTAAGCATGAGCGCTATGATGATTTAGGGACCGGCAAGCAGCCAATCGACCTTTTGCTCGAACAGCTAGATGGCAGGGACATTCCGATTTTAAATGGGTTTGACACATGCCATACTCATCCGATGCATCCGGTGGCTATCGGAAAACGCGTGCGGGTCGATACAAAACAGTGCAAGGTAGAATGTGTGGAAAAATGGCTGTAGGAGACACCTTACATGGTGAAAATAATAAAAAGATGGTACGGAACGCAACTTTTCCTGCCATCTTTTTTGTTTTCAGTAATGGTAAGTGACGAAATTGTAACAGTAGGGCTGTAGATTGTTAGGATAATCGATGGTTATCATACGTTTCATTTTATAAAGTTAAAAAGTGGAATATTTACTAAAGCATTTCAAGTAATAACTAGGGAAATTGGTATTCAATAAACAAGGGGGGAAGCATAATGGCAAAAAAGAAGATTGGGATTGGGAAGGTTATCCGTAACATCGTGCTATCCTTCATCGTACTTTGCATGATGTGGGTCATATTTCATACAGGGATGAAACTATATGAAGAAAATAAGTATCCCGCCACCGGAGAATACATCGATTTAGAAGGCGAAAAACTTCATGTTACGACAAAAGGAGAAGGGGAGAAAACGATTGTCCTATTACCGGGTTTAGGAACAACAGCACCTGCTCTTGATTTTGAACCTTTAATGAATGAATTAGCAAAAGACTTTCAAGTGGTTGTAGTCGAGCCGTTCGGATACGGCTGGAGCGATCTGACAAAAAGAGAGAGAACAGTGGAAAATATTGTGGAAGAGGTAAGAACGGCGCTGCAAACCGCTCAAATAGAAGGGCCCTATATCCTAATGCCGCACTCGCTCGCAGGAATCTATAGTATGTACTATGCCAATAAGTACCCTGAAGAGATAGAAGCGGTTGTTGGAATTGATCCTACATTACCGCAAGCTCTTGAGTATTTTAATGAAGCAGCTCCAAAGATGCCGTCGTATTTCAGCTTTATAGCACCAACAGGCTTGGCTAGATTAGCTCTGCTGGTTAATGCTGAGAATAGTTTGCCTCTTGCAGAAGAAGGTACTTATTCTCATGGAAATTTAGCGATGACGAAAGCAATTTCGGCATGGAAAGGCTATAACAAAAATATCGTCGAGGAAGCAAATAAAATTGAAGAAAATGCCGAGAAAACAAAGGATCTCTCATTTCCCGCACAATTGCCGGTCCTGATTTTTATGAAGGAAGATGACAAAGTAACAGATGACGGAAAATCGATGGAGTCGTTTTATGAGCAGCAGTTAAATGCGGTGAATAATCAAAGACTTGTGACGTTAAAGGGCCATCATTACTTGCACTGGAAGAACTATAAGAAAATGACTGAGGAAATCAAGTCGTTTGCAGATTCATTTTAATAAAGCAAAATAATAGAATGGCTAAAGCTATCAGTAGAAAAGAAGACCCTGCCAACAACGCAAGGTCTCCTTTTTGATTATGCCAATCGCTTCCCGGAAGGTGTAACCCTCACTTCCTGATCGGTACCCATTTCAATATTCGTCTTCTGCATTGTAAAGAGAATCACTACACCAATGACTAACAGGCCAGCCAAGACGAACATACCTGTCTGCAGGGTAAACCAGCCTAAAATTGTCGGTCCTACGAATCCGCCAAGTGCGGCGAAGGAGTTGACAAGTGCAATACCGACAGGCGCTGTAGATTCGGTGAAGAAGAACGTTAAATAGGCAAAGAAACAGCCAGTAAATCCGTACAGCCCTGCAGACGCCAGCGATAGCATAGCAACCATCGGCCATAGGGAAGTGGCGAGTGCGCAGCCGATAAACCCTACAATGGCTACACCTAAACAGATAATAAGATGCAGTTTATGCTTTCTTGTTTTATCGGCACTCCACCCTGTGAAGATGATAGCTGGAATACCGATCAACGATGGAAGCATCGCCATCCAGCCGATTTCCATGTTTGTTGCTGTTGTATCTGACAATGATTTAATAATTGTCGGCACCCAGAAAGATAAACCGTAAACCCCCGTATAGCCGGCAAAGTAGAAGGCGGATAGTTTCCACACGGTTGCACCCTTTAACATTTCCCGTTTAGTCGGTTTATTGAGGCGCAGGGAGGCTCTGCGTTCGCCTTCCAGTTCACCTTCAAGCCAAGCAATTTCTTCAGGTGCCAGCCACTTAGCCTTTGCTGGGCGGTCGGTAAGGAAGAAAATTGTCACAACGCCCAGAATAAGTGCTGGAATCCCTTCTAATATAAACATCCAGCGCCAGCCTTCCATTCCTGACCATGCAATATTATCGATAATCCATGCAGACAGGGGAGCACCGATCAAGCCGCCGACCGGTAAAGCCAATAGCAGCACAGCCGTTGCTTTCCCGCGTTCACGCTCTCTGAACCAGTATGTTAAATATAAAATGATACCAGGGAAGAATCCTGCTTCAGCGACCCCTAACAGGAAGCGTAAAATGTAAAGGTGCGCAGCGGATTGTGCAAAGCCCGTTAAAATAACGATAATTCCCCAAGTAAGCATAATACGGGCGATCCAAATCCTTGCACCGACTTTGTGCATAATCATATTGCTCGGAATTTCAAAGAAGAAATAGCCGATGAAGAAGATACCAGAAAGAAGTCCAAATACTTCCGCAGTAAGAGCTAAATCTGCATTCATCTCAAGTGCGGCAAAGCCTAAATTTACCCGATCCAAGTAAGCGATTACATAAAGCACTAAAATAAACGGCAATATACGAACCATTGTCTTTTTCGTCGTAGAAGCGGCTAATGCATGTTCATTCATAGAGTGACCTCCTGTCTTAGTGGGATTCCTAAAAGCTGTTGTAAATCTTCAACTGTCAAATGACCGAGCAATTCGTTGACGACAACTTCCCCATTGTCAAAGGAGAATGCGGCATATTCGGTTACTAATAAATCAATTTGTCTTATACCACTTGTCGGATACGTCAGCTTTTCAACGATTTTCGCCTGCCCATCTTTTGCAAATAACATAGCAGCCCCGATGACCTTTTTGGCGCCAACTACAAGATCCATGGCACCCCCAACACCGAGAATCGGCTGTCCGGGTACCGCCCAGTTAGCAATTTCCCCCTTCATATTCACCTGCAAAATACCTAAAACCGCCACATCAATATGACCGCCGCGTATCATCGCGAAGGAATCGGCACTGCTGAAAAAGGAGGCGCTTTCCGTAATCGTGATCGGCTCTTTTCCAGCTGAAATTAAATCGATGTCCAGCTCCTCTTCGGATGGGGGAGGGCCCATACCAACAAGACCGTTTTCTGACTGTAAAAATACTTGCTTTCCCTCCATAAACGAGGCAACAAGTGTAGGTATACCAACACCTAGGTTGACAACCTGCCCGTCTTCTAGTTCCTCAGCAATTCGTTTCGCAATTTTAGCACGTACATCAAGCCCTGACATATTGATCACCTGCCTTTGAATAAGCCGTTTGGATAATGTAATCGACATACACATGCGGGGTGACGATCACCTCAGGGTCCAGTTCACCAACCTCTACAATCTCATCTACTTCAGCAATGACAATATCGGCTGCAGTTGCCATCATAGGGTTAAAGTTTCGAGCTGTCGTATGATAAGTGAGGTTTCCAAGGCGGTCCGCAGTTTTCGCCCGGATAATCGCTACATCTCCTTTTATTGCTTTTTCAAAAATGTAGCGTTCTCCATCAATTTCACGCTCTTCCTTGCCTTTTGCCAGTTCCGTTCCAACGGCAGTTTTCGTATAAAAACCACCGATTCCGGCGCCTCCGCAGCGAATCGCTTCTGCCAATGTACCTTGTGGCAGCAGTTCAATATCGAGTTTTCCTTCTGACCAGGCAATGACTGCTTCCCGGTTCATTGTGAAGAAGGAACCGATTGCTTTATCAATCTGTCCCTGGATAAACAACTTATGGAGACCAATACCGTGATCCCCCAAGTTATTGCTGACAACATGCAGCCCCTTCACATCTGTTTGTGCAATGGTATCAATGACTGTTAAAGGGGAACCGGATAACCCAAAGCCGCCAGCTAAAATTTTCTGATTGTCCTTAAAGATACTCTTTAAATCGGAAACACTGTGTACTACCTTGTCTTTCATTAACCTCTCCTCCCTATAGCAATACTAGACTGTAGTCTGATTTTAGTTTAAAATGAAATGGCAGTCAATACACAAAGGAGAAATAAAATGGTTAAAGCAGAAAAAAAGCAGCAAAGAGGAGAAGAGAAGAGAACGCTGATAGCGACCGAGGCCCTGAAGCTTTTTAAGGAGAAGGGGTATAAAAAGGTGACAGTCGATGAAATTGTAAGTGTTTGCGGGACATCGAAAGGTTCATTCTATCATCATTATAAATCGAAGGCTGATATTTTAAATGAGCAATTTATTATTGCAGATAAATATTACGAAAAAGTATATGAGGAGCTGCCAAAAGCAGCAGCAAAAGAACGCTTCCGCGTATTCATGGAAAAGATGTACCGCTATTTGGAAGATACATTTGGACAAGAGTTCTTAACGATTATTTATTCGACTTCTCTTGAAATGGAAACGCACGTATATTTCCGGACGCCAGACCGGAAGCTGTTTATGCTGTTTGAAAGACTGGTAGCTGAGATTTTACAGGAGCAGGAATCGAGCTTGTCTTTAGAAGAGCTGAAGGCGTCCCTCATTCAGCTTGCAATGGGCATCATCTACTACTGGTGTACATTGCACGATCCGCAGCCGCTCCATGTCAGTGCAAGCGCACCGCTTGAGCATTTCTTGAATGGATTTCGCTGAGCAGAAAGAAAATGTAGAGAGACTCGAGCTTATAAGATGAAGACAATCTGTCTTTGTAAAATACTAAGTATGATATACTTCTACTAAAAAACAGAGGATCTCTCCAAATGAAAGCATTCAATTATTTCCAAAAGCTGCAATATAATATTGACCTAGCGCGCATACCCATCACGATGATGCACTCTATCGTATTGATTGGTGTGCTTTTTATACAGTCGACAGTTCGTATATCGCTAAATCAAACACTGCTGTGCATTGTGTTGTTTACTGTGTATACATTGCTGCATTGGTATTCTGACACCATCTTACTAAAAATAAAATCCTTATACTTTTATTTGCAGGGATTCATCATTTTGGTCACTGCCATCCTGATGCCGGATGCTTCAGCGCTGATTGTACTCGGCTTGATGGCTGTTTTTATCATTCAGGGGATGTTCTATTTTCAGGAGGCAATCAAACTGGCGCTCCTTGTGCTCGGCTATATGTGCTTTTATATCACCATCATGTATTTCCATTTTGGTATGGAATATTTATGGCTGTTTATCGCCTTGTTTGTTAGTTTGTTTGTCTTTCTGAATTTAGTGCTGTATTTGTTTAATCAAAAAGATGTGGAAAATATAGAGCTACAATACTATATTAAAGAATTGGAAATCGCGAATGAGAAAATCGAGCAATTAACGTTAAAGCATGAAAGGGAGCGAATGGCGAGAGACTTGCATGATACATTGGCACAACGGTTAGTTGGTCTGCTATTAAAATTGGATGCAAGCGAGGCACATTTAAAAAAAGGGAATGTAGAGAAAGTAGAATCTATTTTATTATCGGCAAAAGAACAGGCACGGGAATCGTTGGCCGATGCGCGGAAGGTGATTGATGATTTGCGCCTAGCAAAGTCAGATGAGTCATTTACAGAACGTGTAACCGAAGAGATGGCCCAACTGCAATATTTATATAATATTCCCATCAAACTAACGATGGAGAATATCGCTTGTACGGCTGCCGTTGAAGAACATATTTTATCGATTTTAAAGGAAGCGGTAACAAATGTTTATAAACACGCGGAGGCGACAACGATTTCAATTTTGATGAAGGAGCAAAATAGCTTCCTCATTGTACAAATTGCTGATGATGGCAAGGGAATTGAAATCAATCATGATTTAGAAAAGCAAGGTCATTACGGTATTTTGGGAATGAAAGAGCGTATCCAGCTCATGCAGGGGCAGGTAACAATCGAAAAAGAGAACGGTACGTGTATTACATTAGCAGTTCCGCTGGAGTGAGGGTAAGGAAATGGTAAAGATATTGATAGTAGATGATCATTTAATTGTGCGTGAAGGAATCCGTCTCATTTTAGAAACCCAGGACGGCTATGAGGTGATAGGCGAGGCGGAAAATGGACAGGAAGCGCTTGTTTTGCTGGAAACTATTACACCTGATGTTATTTTATTAGATTTAAATATGCCGATTTTAGATGGTCTCAATTTTTTGAAGAAATTTAACAGCTTAAAAAAGGGCGTTCCTGTGATTATCCTAACGACCTATAATGAACAGCACTTGCTGCTGGAAGCTGTGGAATTAGGCGTCGCAAGTTATTTATTAAAGGACACAGGAAGAGAAAAGCTATTTGCAACAATTGATGCTGCCTTGCGCGGGGAAACGCTGCTGCAGCCGGAGATGTTACAGCTGCTGCTAAAGGCTCAGGCGGAAAAGCACACACCAAAATTATTTACAGAAAAGGAATTACTCGTCCTGCAGGCGCTGGCACGCGGATTGAAGAATAATGAGATTGCCCAGGAGATGAGCATTGCTGAACGTACTGTCAAGTCTTACCTGACAACGATCTACAGTAAGCTGAATGTGAAATCAAGAGCCCAGGCGATTGCCGTTGCGATAGAAAGAAAGTACATTTAAATCTGCCCGAACGTACATGCTGAATGTACGTTTTTTTTATTTATTCATTATAGTAAGATAGGGGGCGGTAATAGAAAGGGGTTCTATCGTGGCTAAACTATTATATAAATTAGGTTTTTGGGCAACGAATCATGCCAAGGCTGTGTTATTCTCCGCCATTGCTTTACTGTTGGCAGCGGGCGTTGCAGTACTTGTTTTATGGTTCGATTTTGATGATGATATGTCGATTCCAGGCACACCTGCCCAAAATACAATCGAAATGCTGGAGGAAGAGTTCCCGGAGGTAGGGAAAGCAGGAGCACAAATACAGGTAGTCTTTAAAGCACCTGAAGGGAAGACGCTGCTTGACCCGGAAGTGCAGGGGCATATTGCTGAATTAGTAGAAGAAGTACAGGCATTGGATGATGTAGAAGCGGTTTACACACCGGATATGCTGCAAAACTACAATGCTGATCAAACGATTGCATTTGCGATGGCCATGTATAACGTACCATCAAAAGAAGTAACGTTTGACCAAATTGACGAAGTACGGGAAGTATTAGATATCACGAAGGATGAAGGCATCCAAACGGAGCTTTACTCTTCAGAAACAGAGCTTTATCCAATTGAATTGCATTTTAAAACGGAAGTAATGGGTGTTGCCGTTGCATTCATTATTTTGTTCTTTACATTCGGCTCGCTTATTTTAGCAGGTATGCCGATTGTGACGGCAGGAACTGGTCTCGTTGTTGGCTTGTTAGGGATTTTGCTGGCAACGAATTTTACATCCATTTCGTTCGTATGTTTATCGTTGGCAGCGATGCTTGGATTAGCGGTAGGGATTGATTATGCATTATTTATCGTTTCCCGTTTCCGCCAAGAGTACGCGAAGGGGTATTCCATTCCTCAATCTATTGCGATTGCGAACGGAACAGCCGGAACAGCAGTCGTATTCGCAGGTGTTACAGTCATTATCGCCTTAATCGGGTTGTCGATTCCTAAAATTCCATTCTTGTCTATGATGGGCTACACAGCGGCGGTGACAGTATTGCTGGCGATTTTCGTAGCTGTACTTGTTGTACCGGCAGTGCTTTATCTATTAGGTGATAAAATTACACCACCTATTGATCGTAAAAAAACGACGGCAGAAAAAATGGCAGACCGTGTGAAATTCTCCGGTAAATTAATGCAAGGCTGGGCTGATGCCTTACATAAAATGCCGATCGTCTTTGCGCTGGTCGGTATCATCTTGCTAAGTGTCATTACAATTCCATTTTTCCACATGGAGCTTGGTTTACCTGACGACAGCTTTTATGAAGAAGGAACAGACCAACGCGATTCCTATGATTTATTAAAAGAAGCTTATGGTGAAGGCTACCACGCATCTTTAGTCGTTGTGGCACAGGCGACAGAAAAAGATGGTGAGGTTTTATCCAAGCTGGAGCAACTGCAAGCGGATTTGAGCACGATGGAAAACGTCGATTACATCACAAACGTTATCCCAAAAGAGTCAGGTGACATGGCTGTTATTACACTGAATCCAAAAATTGGCCCGAATGCAGAAGAAACAATTGATTTAGTGCATGATATTCGTGATGCGGATTATGAGGGTATGAAATTAAACGTGACAGGCACAACAGCGATGAACATTGATATTTCTGAAAAGCTGTCGGATGCCTTACCGGTGTTTGCGGCGTTAATCATCGGCCTGGCATTTATTATTTTCATGGTCGTATTCCGTTCGATTTTAGTGCCGCTAAAAGCAGTGTTAGGCTTCGTGCTATCACTTGGCGCAACACTGGGCTTTGTTACATGGGTCGTGCAGGATGGTAACTTTTATGAAGTATTTGGCTTTGCAACATCAAGTCCGGTGCTAAACTTCCTGCCGATTTTGACGGTTGGGATTTTATTCGGACTTGCAATGGACTATGAAGTCTTCCTAGTGAGCCGTATGCGTGAGGAATATGCGCACTCAGGCAATGCACGTAAAGCTGTACTGGCAGGTATCCGCGATAGCGGCGGTGTAGTAACGGCAGCTGGGTTAATTATGATTGCTGTATTTACAGGTTTCATGATGGCACCAGATCCAATGACAAAAGTGATTGGACTTGCATTAACGTTTGGTGTCCTGTTCGATGCCTTTATTGTCCGTATGATGATCGTGCCGGCTGTAATGCTTCTCATGGGGAAGGCAGCCTGGTACATGCCGAAATGGCTCGATAAAATTCTGCCGAACATCGATATCGAAGGCGAATCCATTATGAAAGAATTAGAAAAAGAAACTAGTAAGAAATAATAAGCTGGAAGCTGTTTAGATAGGGGAACCTGTCTAAACAGCTTTTTTGTGAAGAAATCAGCACCTGGCATCTTCGGAATAATCAACAAGGGTTTTGGTGATAGGTGTAGAATATTATTTTTGTATAAGCAGTGTTTTCAACAAGGCATCGTTATAGGTTTTATCATAATATCATGACAGTAATAAATGGAATGCAGGGGGGAAGCTGAAGATGCAAATAAGAAAAATCACAAAAGAAGAGTACCCTGATGGTAAAAAAGTTATTTACGAATACACTTCTGATAAATACTATGATCTCCGCCTGACAGAGCATGAAAACGGGTGGGGAATCGATTTATCTTTGCAAAACTTTGATACGCCGTTCCACAAATATTTAGAAGGAGAGATTTTTGAAGAGTACCTAGAAAACATCGAGTGTTATATTGCACAGATAGATGAAAAAGAAGTGGGCATCGTCAGTTTCAATCATGAAAGGTGGAATAACGTGGTGAGGGTTAATGACCTTCATATCAATCCATCGGAGCAGCAGAAAGGAATCGGCAGTCAGTTGATGAGTTTTGTGAAAAAGCGGGCAAAACGGCTGAATGCAAGAGCGATTGTACTCGAAACGCAAACGTCTAATTATCAGGCAATCCAATTTTATAAAAAGCATGGATTTCACTTGATTGGCTTGGATGCGATCAGCTATTCAAATCATGATATTGAAAATAAGGAAGTAAGGATTGAGATGGGGCTTTTTATAAAGTAGCGTTATATTCCACTAAAGAAACTGTTACATATGATTTCCAGTCTGCTGATGGACAGGTAAACAATGAACAAGGATTTTAGTAATAGTAGTAGAATTGTAAAATGGAAAATACAGTTGATTTTAAATGGAGGATGAGACACTTGGGATTTTTTACGCGCTTATTTAAAAAAGTAGAAGATGTAAATAAAGGGGAAGCAGATATTTCAGAACTGGATAAGGAACTATATATAGAATCAGAACTAGACGAAGCAAACGGCTTTTGGGTGGAGGTTGCCCAAAACATCATTGTCAATACAGTAAAAGCGGCAGACAACACAGTAGAACGTGCTTTTGTTTTAGTGGATATGAGGGAGCAGCCTTCCTTTGATATTTTCTATCAAGTTGACGGATCACTAGTGCTGTGGGGTCAGCTGGAAGACGCACTGATAAAGGAAAAAATCGAAAAAGAGCTGCTGCCACAAGCGGTAAACGTTGCAGCAGCTGTAAATAGAAAATTTGCTCAAGCAAATCATCCGGCAATCTCGTATGCAGAGCTGCAGTTTGAATGGGCAACGGGTGCTTGGTTTTCTCATATTGTCTGGGATGATGATGCCCATGCGAACTTAGCAAGAGAAACTCTTGTAAGGGAATGGTTCAACGTAATCAATGAAGAAGTTAAAAAGCTGCCATTAGATAGCGACAGCAAGCTTTCATGGTATCCGTGAAGCTTGCTTTTTGTAAGGCAGTTACGCGGCTGCTCTCGTGGGTATCATCCTTTTAGGTATTATTTACTCTCCGCTCATTCCTTGCCATCCTGATGATAGATCAGCTGCACAACACCGGAAGTGAATGTTCTTGTACGAACCAGTTTTAAATTCAATCTTTCTGTAAGGTCACTAAACAACGGTTTTCCTTCTCCTAACACAACAGGATGAATGGATAATCTAAATTCATCGACAAGTCCCAAATTGATAAAAGAGGTAATGAGACCTGCACCGCCATATAACCAGATGTCTTTACCAGGCTGATTTTTCAATCTAGTTACTTTCTCATGGAGATTTTCATTTATGAAGATTGCTTGTTCATCAATGCCTGTTTGCGTGTGGGAAAATACATATTTCTTTTTACTATGCACCATTTGCCACATTTCTTTTTCCGTCTCGCTGTCTTCATCCTGCGGCATATATTGTCCCCATAATTCATAGCTTTTTCTACCATAGAAAATAGCATCGATTTGCTCCAGGAACTGAGTAAACTCCATTTCAGGGTCCATGATGCACCAATCGACCTCTCCATTGTTCCCTTCAATAAAGCCGTCCAGCGTAACGGCTAAATCCAAAACGACTCTTCTATTGGTAACGGTATTTGACATCGTTCTTCCTCCCTGTCTTTTCTGTTCTTTTTCACAACTCTTCTTGCCAGCAACTCACGATGACATTTCCACGGTAACTATGACTAGTCGGAATTTGATGACGCTTTGCTTACTTGCCTAGTTTACTGGAATTCTCACTCTTATTATAGCAAATGTCTAAAGGGGAAATTATCGTTACATTTTTAGAATACTATAGCTATTTGCAGAAGACATCAATGTTGAGAAGCCGTTTAAATTAAATGGAAATATCGAAGGGCAGCTCCAAATCAGGTATACTATAAAGCGCTTTATTAAAAGAATAATCAGATATTTAAAATAGAAGCTAAATAAATTTTTATTCTTTATTCAATATGAGTTATAAATGTCCTATTATAGTCGATATACGAAGAGTAATTATTATAGAAAATGGAGATATAGGATTATGTTTAAGCTACCGACATCATTGGATATTCAATTTATTGAAGGGGAATTTTCCATACCGCTTGTTGTACTTTCTTTCCTGATAGCATTTGCTGCGTCATATACGGCGTTATTTATTAACCGCCGAATAAGGGAGAATGGGTTTTTTCATAAAAATGTTTGGCTTGTGCTTGCCTCTTTGGCCATGGGGCTTGGCATATGGTCAATGCATTTTATCGGAATGAGTGCGTTTATGCTGCCTATACATATGGAATATCGAATAAGTATTACGATACTTTCCATTATTCCAGCAATTATTGCATCCTATTTAGCGTTTTATTTTGCAAACAGGAAAAATACGGGCATCTATACCTTTGTTGCTGCAGGCATTTTCATGGGTATCGGTATTTCATTAATGCATTATATAGGAATGGCTGCTATGGAAATGGAAGCAGGGTACGTATATAAACCAGATATATTTATCTTATCCATTATTATCGCAATGGTGGCATCCTTTGCATCTCTGTATATTTTTTCGCTGATGAACAACTTCATGGATCGTATCTTTGTAAAGGTAGTGACAGCCTTCCTGATGGCGATTGCCATTACGAGCATGCATTACACAGGTATGGCAGCCATGCAGTTTTATACAATAGGCGAAATCGCAGCAGGACATGATAAGCATGAAATGGATGTCATCTGGGTGATTGTTTTTGTCACAATCAGTACGGTCAGCTTATTTTTGCTGGCAGTTTTGACAAGTCAGTTAGATAAGTATGTAGATTTCCGCTTAAGAAACTTTGATGCCTTAACGAAGCTGCCAAACCAGAAACAATTTACGGATGATCAAAAGAAAGAAGACAAGGCATACAGCGTAGCGATTGTCCATCTTCATAATCTGGAGAAATATATTGTAGCGTATGGTTATTATGTTGCTGATGAAATGGTCAAAAGCATTAGTGAAAGTATCGAAGGGCTGCTTCCTGAGAATGTAAAGCTATACCGGACTGAGGCAAATCGCTTTACGATTGTAAATACAAATAAAGAACAATCAAAAAAGCTGTATGTATCATTGGAGAAAATTTGTGCGGTATTAAAGCACCCGCTTATATTAGGGGAGCATTCCATTACCGTAGATATGGTTTGTTCTCTTTCAAAGTCGGATGAACCAGCATGGGTGCAGGAGCATTTTTCAAATGCAATCGCTGTGCTGCAGTCACCTTCAACTGTATATAGCCACGAAGTGATTGAATACAACCCGGTTATCCATACATTTAACTTTGAAAGACAACTAATGGTTGATATTCAAGAGGCGATGGATAATCGAGATTTATTTCTTGTGTATCAGCCAAAAGTAGATCCTGAAAACGGTGATCTTGTAGGGGTGGAAGCATTGATTCGCTGGAATCATCCAGTATATGGAATGGTTTCGCCGGGCGTATTTATTCCCGTATTAGAGGAATCGCAAAAGATTTATGATGTGACGGACTGGATTGTTGAGCGAGTATGTGAGCAGATTACAGTGTGGAATACAGCAAACGTACCTTTCGGGCAAGTGTCCATTAATATTCCAGGTATTTATTTAACTTCACCACGTTTAACGAGTACCTTAAATGAAAATTTAGAAAGATACGGTATTCATCCTGCACAATTGGAGTTAGAAATCACGGAGACAAGTGTCATTCATGATATGGACAATGCAATTGCGGCATTAGAAAAATTCAGGGAAAAGGGCTTGTCTGTTGCGCTTGATGACTTTGGAACTGGTCTATCTTCATTGTCTTACCTAAAAAGAATTCCGATTTCTACGATTAAGATTGATAAATCATTTGTAGATGGGGTTCCAGCCTCAGAAAAAGATGCCGAGCTGTTAAAGGCAATTATCATATTAGGCTACTCATTAAAATTACATGTCGTCATTGAAGGGGTAGAAACTGATTCCCAAATGGACTTCCTGCGTACATTGGAAAAGCAGCCGACTGTGCAAGGGTACTATTATTCAAAGCCGCTTGAAGCGAATGAACTGGAAGTTTGGATTAGCAGAAAAACAATCGAAAGCTAATAGAGAATAAATAAAGAGAAATAGCACTTAGCCATTTTTACCCGGACGCAGGGAATTGAGAAAATAGGGAAGAAATAAAAGTGAGAAAAACAATAACTACGTGAAAGGAAAGGCTATTTATTATGTCTCAGTCTAGAAGTAAAAAAGCGAAATTTATGCTTAAAATAGTGTTTTTAGGTTGAATTGCGTAATGTAGGTTGACTATATTATAGCGGTATGGTAATTTCATATCTTGATTGGAATTATTCTAACATAATTAGAATACTAATGTACAAATAACAAACATCAGGAGGAATTATCATGGCATTAATCGGTAAAGAAATCCAAGCATTCACAGCAAAAGCATTCCAAAAAGGTGAATTCATCGACGTATCTTCAGAAAACTTCAAAGGTCAGTGGAGCGTAGTGTGCTTCTACCCAGCAGACTTCACATTTGTTTGCCCAACAGAATTAGAAGACTTACAAAACGAATATGCAACATTAAAAGAATTAGGTGTTGAAGTATACTCTGTATCTACAGATACACACTTCACGCACAAAGCATGGCACGATACTTCAGAAGCAATCGGTAAAATCGAATACATTATGATTGGTGACCCATCTCACACAATCTCAAAAGCATTCGACGTATTAAACGAAGAAGATGGCCTTGCAGAGCGCGGTACATTCATCATCGATCCAGACGGTATTGTACAAGCTTACGAAATCAATGCTGGCGGCATCGGTCGTGACGCTTCTACATTAGTTAACAAGATCAAAGCAGCTCAATACGTTCGCAACAATCCAGGCGAAGTTTGCCCAGCAAAATGGCAAGAAGGCGCTGAGACGTTAACTCCAAGCTTAGACCTAGTTGGTAAAATCTAAGTTTCCGAACTAAACATATAGCAATACAGGCGGCAAAGAACAATCCCTTTGATTGGTTTTTGTCGCTCTGTTTTTAATAAGGAGAATGCGAGGTGAATAGTCTGCTATAGCGTGAACGTTATATAGCAGCAACTAACATGGTATTAGATACACAAATTAAAGCACAACTACAGCAATACTTAACGATGCTTGAAGGGGATCTTGTATTAAAGATCAGCGCAGGGGAAGATAAAGCATCCCAAGACATGATCGAGCTTGTAACAGAATTAGAAAAAATGTCTCCACGAATTACAGTTGAGCATGTACAGCTTAAACGTACACCAAGCTTTAGCGTTAATAAGGCAGGCGAGAAGTCGGGAGTAGTATTTGCAGGCCTGCCATTAGGGCATGAGTTCACGTCTTTAGTGCTTGCATTGCTGCAAGTGAGCGGCCGTGCACCGAAAGTGGATGATACGGTAATCAAGCGTATCCAGGCAATTAAAGAGCCGTTACATTTTGAGACATTCGTCAGTCTTACATGTCACAACTGTCCGGACGTCGTACAGGCGTTAAATATTATGGCTGTTTTAAATCCAAACATTACCCACTCAATGGTTGAGGGCGGTACGTTCCAGGATGAAGTGAAAGCAAAAGACATTATGGCAGTACCAACTGTTTTCCTAAACGATGAAAACTTTGCGGGCGGCCGTATGGAAATCGAAGATATTTTACAAAAGTTAGGCAGCAAGTCGGATGGTTCTGAGTTTGCAAATGTCGAGCCGTTTGATGTACTAGTAGTAGGCGGTGGTCCAGCAGGTGCAAGTGCTGCTATTTACGCTGCACGTAAGGGGATTCGTACAGGAATCGTCGCTGAGCATTTCGGCGGCCAAGTAAACGATACACTATCTATCGAAAACATCATTGGCACAAAGGCAACAGAAGGTCCGCAGTTTGTGGCAAGCCTGGAAGGGCATGTAGCAGAATATGATATTGAAGTAATGAAATCACAGCGTGCAGCACGTATTTCACGTAAAGAGCTTGTAGAAGTAGAGCTTGAAAATGGTGCTGTATTAAAAGGAAAAACGGTTATTCTATCAACAGGTGCCCGCTACCGTCAGTTAGATGTACCTGGGGAAGAAAAATTCAAAAATAAAGGGGTAGCATACTGCCCACACTGTGACGGTCCAATTTTTAAAGGCAAAAATGTTGCTGTCGTAGGCGGCGGTAACTCTGGAGTTGAAGCAGCGATTGATCTAGCGGGTATTGTGAAACATGTTACATTGCTGCAGCGTGGAGACGAGCTGAAAGCTGACCGTGTGCTGCAAGAACGTCTTCGCAGCCTGCCGAATGTCACGGTTTTGACAAACGCGTTAACGCAGGAAATTACAGGGACAGATAAAGTAAACGGGCTTACGTATGTGGACCGCGTTTCAGGTGAAGAGCGCCATATTGAATTAGAAGGTGTATTCATTCAAATCGGTCTTCTGCCGAACACAGAGTTTTTACAAGGCACAATTGATTTAAATGCACACGGCGAAATCGTTGTCGACAAGCACGGTGCGACGAGCATGCCTGGTGTATTTGCAGCAGGAGACTGCACAGATACAGTGTACAAACAAATTGTTATCTCAATGGGCTCAGGTGCAACAGCGGCACTTGGAGCATTTGATTATTTAATCCGCAACACAGCGCCGGCTCGAGAGCTTGCGCACGTATAATCATTAGGTGATAAGAAGCATTCCCTTGAATCAAGGGAATGCTTTTACTATTTCCAGAATTCAATAGTGTGGAGAGAGCGAGCGTGGAAAGGGTACAAAAATTCCCTCACTCCTTGGATGAAATATAAGGAATTGAATGATGGTACTATGCTTCACGTTGTGTAAACAAAAGCTTAATGCCAAAGCCAACAAGCACGATACCAGTCGCCTTTTCCATATAGCCCTGTACTGTTGGAGATAGCAGCCATTCCCGTACGAAATGTAAGCAGTATACATAACAGACAAACCATAACACCGAGATAATTGCATAAATGCAGCCCATTGTAAATAATTCGATCATAGCTGTATTCTTTGCTGTCACAAATTGAGGCAGGAAGGTGATGAAAAAGACAGCAACCTTTGGGTTTAAAATATTCGATAAAAGTCCTTCTTTAAAGGCGCTTCCTTTATTGAATTGATTTGTTTCATTCAATTGATCGGTTTGTGGTCGCTTAGCGAGTGACCGGATGCCTAAATAAATAAGGTAAATAGCACCGACCCATTTCAAAATAGTAAAAGCGACGGCAGATTGCAAAATTAACATAGAAATACCCAGCGTCGCAGCAAGTGTATGGACAAGGGAACCCGCTGTAATACCTAATGCCATTTGCAGCCCGTCTTTCTTTCCTTCAGCAATCGTCCGTTTTGTTATAAGTGCCGTATCGACCCCAGGACTCAAGACGACAAAAAAAGTCATGATAATATAGGTAATCACAATCATAGCACCTCCTAAATTGTTAATTCACCTTTAATATGTTAAATTTAATTTAACACTAATGAATAATGTGTTCAATATCAATAAAATAATTAAATTCAATTAACAAGGAGTATGTACTGTGGAGCAATCGTTCATTGGCATAAAAGTAGAGCAATACCGAAAAAATGCAGGGCTAACATTACGCGAATTGGCAAAGCAAGCATCCATTACGCCGTCCATGCTTAGTCAAATAGAAAAAGGTCATAGCAATCCATCCATTCAAACGTTAAAATCATTAGCAAAAGTATTGGATGTTCCGGTTTTTACATTTCTAATGGATGAAATCGATACAAGGAATCTTGTTGTAAGAGAGGGTACGCGGAAGCAGATGATTGTGGATGGCCTTGCGTACGAATTAGTCTCGCCTGACTTTACAAGCCAGCTAGCCACTGCTATCATGCACCTTCCGCCGGGAAAAGCCTCTTCGGAAACACCGATGAGTCATAAAGGGGAGGAAGTTGCCTATGTATTAAATGGCCCTGTTCATTTACTGTTATTGGGTGATGAATATAGCTTGGAAACAGGGGACAGTGTAAAAATTCCAGCACAAGCACTGCATCAATGGAAAAACCCATCCAAGCAAGCCGTCAGTATCCTATTTTCGGTTACACCACCATCGTTTTAAGGGGTATTTTCGTAAAGTATCGCGCAATAGAGGGAGCGATAGCGAGGTATTTATACCTTTTTGTAGAAATAGTAATTATAAATAGAGAAATGCTGTGTTCCTTGCTGGAAAGGGACCTATATTATAATCGCTTAAAAATTTCTGAAGCATGGAGGTTTTATCTTGAAATTTAAACGTTTTCTCGTTGGATTCCTGACGTTTCTCGTCGTAACTGGTGCCTTCTATTTTGTCGGTGAGCAATTTTTCATTGCGTGGCTGATGTTTAGCTATGAATATGAAAGCAGTGCTGAAGGATTTTATTTTTCAGCGAATTCCTTTATGCCGATAGTCTTCGGGGTTGCAGCAAGCTTCATTGCTGAAAAAATGTATGTAAAAAAGGCAGCTCAAAAAAAGCTTCCTGAATTTTAAAGAAGGGAATCAGCTGTCCTTTCCTTCCTTTTAGGCACCTTTCTAAAAAACGTGTGAGCTGCTAATACAGGTCAGTAATTGCAACCACTCACCAAGCCGGAATAACGCATATTTTTCTTCCTCCTTCGAATACTAAGCATTCGAAAAATACAATGTGAGGAAGGAGAGAGGTAAGTGGCGAAGCACTCAGACACAAGCTGGAAGAAAGATCACCCAAGCACATTGCTAACCAATTCAGTCCAAAAGGCAAACCGGGCGGTGAAGCAGGCGATGTCACACCCTGAAGAGATTGCGATTGAACACGCATTCAATTCCATTGAGCATGCAGAAAATGCGCTGATGAATGCAGAACAGCATCAGGAGCATATGGACACAGTAGAGCAAAATAAAGAAATGCTGGATACAATTAAACAGCAGCTAGAAGAAACAAAAGAAAATCAATAAAAACGCGTTTTTTCCCGTATGATTTTTCATACGGGCTTTTGTATGGGCACAATTTTTTAACATCAAAATTACCAATTTCGCTATTCTCCAAAAGTAAAAGAAAGAGATGCGAATTTATATCTTCTATTTAGCTTGCTACTCTTTCATGTCGATTATTCTACAGAAACGACAGTTTTTTTCTAAAAACCATTCCAGAAAATGTTATTTCCTATGGAGTACATAGCGTCGAGTAGACATGTATTTTGGCCGAAATATCTTTATATACCGCACTGTAACGGGAAAGCAAAGTTATTTTAATATAAAAACGAATGTGATACACTATTAAGTGGTGAAGCCAACATCATGAGGAGATGGCTACTTTATATTTCAAATAGTAGTGGATCCTCATATTCAGGCGTCTCGCCTAGTTGATTGAAATTATTATATAATAGTAGATATTTCAATCTAAAATTAATTGTGATACACTATGAGATGGTAAAGTTGATACAGGGAAGGTGTTCGCGCCTTGGCTTGGTGTGGCACTTAAGCGGGACGCCTACATCCTTTCTAAATATACTAGGGAATAAGGATGGTAAAAATGAGCAATAATGAAACGAAAACAGACGTCATTCTAATTGGCGCTGGTATCATGAGTGCTACTTTAGGAACTCTTCTAAAAGAATTAGCACCAGACTGGAATATCAAAGTATTTGAGAAGCTTGACAAAGCTGGTGAAGAAAGTTCAAACGAATGGAACAACGCTGGAACAGGGCATGCTGCACTTTGCGAACTGAACTATACTTCAGAAAATGCAGACGGAACAGTTAACATTGCAAAAGCAATCAATGTTAACGAACAGTTCCAGGTTTCTAAGCAGTTCTGGTCTTATCTGGTCAACAGAAAGCTAATCAGTAACCCAGAGGACTTCATCATGCCACTACCACACTTGAGTATGGTACAAGGCGAAGAGAACGTACAGTTCTTAAAACGCCGCTATGAAGCAATGAAACAAAATCCATTATTCCAAGACATGGAATTCTCGGATGATCCAGAGACATTGAAAAAATGGATTCCGCTTATCATGAACAACCGTCCAGCAAGCGATCGTATTGCAGCAACAAAAGTGGACGCTGGTACCGATGTAAACTTCGGTGCATTAACACGTATGTTAATTCAACACCTACAAAACCAAGATGTCCAAGTGGACTACAAACATAGCGTTAAAGGTTTAAAACGTACAAAAGAAGGCTTATGGGAAGTAAAAGTGCACGATCATGACTCTAACAAAATGGAATACCATACAGCGAAATTCGTATTCCTTGGCGCTGGCGGCGGAAGCTTAGAGCTTCTTCAGCAATCAGGCATTCCAGAAGGAAAACACATTGGTGGATTCCCAATCAGCGGTCTATTCTTAGTATGTAAAAATCAAGAAATCGTCGAACAGCACCATGGTAAAGTATATGGAAAAGCGAAAGTTGGCGCTCCGCCAATGTCTGTTCCTCACCTTGACACACGCTATATCGACAATAAAAAATCATTATTATTCGGTCCATTTGCAGGCTTCTCGCCGAAGTTCCTGAAAACAGGCTCGAACCTGGATTTATTCGCATCTATCAAACCTCATAACATCACAACATTGTTAGCAGCAGGTGTGAAAGAGATGGGATTAACAAAATACTTGATCGGACAATTAATGCTGTCAAAAGAGCAGCGTATTGAAGAATTACGCGAGTTTATCCCGAACGCTAAGAGTGAAGATTGGGATATCGTAATAGCTGGTCAACGTGTACAAGTTATTAAAGATACGCAAACTGGCGGTAAAGGTACACTTCAATTCGGAACAGAAGTAGTAAGCGCAACAGATGGTTCTATCGCTGCATTACTTGGTGCTTCTCCAGGTGCATCTACAGCTGTTCAAGTTATGCTTGAAGTAATCAATAAATGCTTCCCGGACCAAGCGAAAGATTGGGAGCCAAAAATTAAGAAAATGATTCCTTCTTATGGTATTTCTTTAGCAAGCAATCCTGATTTACTAAAAGAAGTCAACAAGGCAGCAGATCAAGCACTTGGCTTAGATAAAAAAGAGTCTGTACGCAGCTAATTAAATAAAAGAGAAGGCTTCTTGAAAGCTGGATCTGATAAAGCATAAAAACCTTCAACCCTTTATGGATTGAAGGTTTTAGACTGAAGATAAAATGCCTCGAGAGTCCATCTCTCGAGGCGTTTTGTTATTTTCGCAGATAGTTGAATATAACTTTTAACTGAGTTTTATTTGTGAATCGCCTCTACGAGACGCTTTCATCTCATATTAGGCAGCTTGCCATGTCCAAGTGGCAAGCTTTTTTAAATTCATGGCAGCAAAAGTAAGCATCGCCTGCATGGACAATTTTTTAAGCCCCCGTAAGGTTGTCTAACGCATAACATGCTTTTCTTTCGCATCAGCAAAGACACGCTCAATCGTTTCTTTGCGTTTCGCATAAACCTCTTTTATTTCAACATGAGGACGTAAATGTTCCGCCTCCTCAACGTATTCTTCCCATATATGTCGCTGAATCAGCTTCGTGTGATTTTCACTTTCCGTATATTGTGATAAGAAAGGACAGTTCGCACAAATGGCCGGTTTAGATTTGTATTGGCGATAACCTTCTTTTGTTGTCGTTGTGTATTCTAGCAGCTGAGTATTCGGACAGATATAGGCATTGAAGTACTCATCATAAACATACGCATGCTTGCGGAAGAAATCTCCCTTCGTTTTTGGTCGAGGGTACGGCAATACAGGCAACATTTGATTCTCTAACAAGAAGTTGTAATCGCAGGTGTTTTATAGGCAGCATCCAGTTTACGGACCAGAGGGTTCTTTGGTACAAACTGTTCAATTGTCAGTATTTCAAGTTGTTCGCGTTCATTGATTTGGTTTTTCGTCATCATAATTATCATCACCTCAGAATAGTAGGAAATGTAAAAGGACCGCCCTTTTTCAGTAGCTGATACAAGTCGATTGAAGTGGCAGGCGCGAAGACACCAACGGGAACAGCGAATTTATGTGCGACGAAAGGAACAAAGGCTAAAACCGTCACATCGTGTGACAACGCCTTTGTGACCAACATCCTATTGGCCCGAAGCACCCGGACTGAGCGCAGCGAGGGAGAAGGCTGAGGCCGTGCCCGTGGTAAGCGTAGCGCCTAGAGCGGAAATCGACGATTTCTTACTATGTATTGTAAATAGAAAAAAGACTGAAGACAATTTCAAAGTTCTTTGAGTTTGTCTTCAGCCTGGAAACCTTCAACCCTTTATGGATTGAAGGTTTCTATTTCTTTCCAAGACTTTCAAGTTTAAGATAAAGGTTTGGAAAGATTATGTACAGCAACCTGCTGCTTGTATAATTCGTTTACTCTAGTAAAATAGGTAAAAATAGACAACTGGGGGAGTGTACATGCGAATACTGTTTTGGCTAAGTGTTATTATTTCCGGGGTGGTGACTGTGAGCGGCTTTGTCCTAACGAATTTATCTACTGCCTCAATTGATCCGGGCGGGAATAACTATACCGGAGGAAATGGAAATGTTGGGTTAATGTTCATTGTGTTTCCTTCATTAATTGTAATGTATTTCTTCTTTGCGATGATGTTTGTACTGGAGATGGTCCATGAACGCATTTCCATTACAAGAAGAACACTGCAAATAGGCTATGTCAGTGTATTTCTTTTCATTGTGGGCATTTCTCTTTATCGTATTATTTCATTCCGAAATGAAGCGCAGCAGTATGTTGACTATGAGTTAGGCTATTTAAGCCCTTTTTCCAATCATTTATTTTTCAATGTCTGGACGTTCATCGCTTGCTTATGTGCAGCGGGTTTTTTCTCATTCTATTTAAAGAAAAGTGGACCCCGGGGCGGAGAGAAGTGATCATATAAAGAGTGATTGTCCATTTAGAAACTAAACGCATCGAGCTCGGGCTTTATAAGAATATGATACGAAAAGACAGGTAAAAGGATGCGGAGAAGAAAAGTCTATTATGAAAACCAACGCAAAGAAGTTAACTTCTGCAAGTATGTACCATATTCCATAAGAAGAAAGCTGGCTAACCATAGAAAAATCGCGAGCCTAATGAGTAAATAAATCATTGAGTCAAATGGAGAGAGCTTTTTTTCGCGCTTTACTTTTCTAAATAGCCGAAGTGATAAAATAGAGCAGAGCAGTATGACGGCAATTGATATATCAAAAATATTTTGTAACAGTTCCGCATTTTCTAAAATGTTTTTCAATATCATCATCCTTTCTTCTAGATGATATGAGCTGCATTACTACATTATGCGGACTTTTCACTAGGGAATAGAGAAGCAAGAGATGAGCTATATTTATAAGGAAAAAGACATTGTTTTTCATTTTTCGTGCTCTGGTCATCAAATAGTTATCCACAAATTTTTTCTACTATGCTACATTTAAATAAAATAGTAAGCAGGGAGTATACTGTGAGTTCACAATTAACAGCATATATAGCATTGATTTGTACGTCGGGTGTGATGAATCTCTTTTTAAGCATACATGCTTTTGGCAAACGTCATCATTATTCGACTGTTTTATGGTTCTTCTTATTTAACTCATTTGTCACCGCACTTTATTGCTTTGCTGCTGCGTTTGGCTTATTATCCACAACACTTGATCAAGTTAAGGTTTGGACGGTATTTCAATATATTGGCATTGCCTTCGCACCTCCGGCAGGCCTGTTGTTCGTTATCGCATATTTAGGTATTAACATAACAAAGCGAATGATTGCTGCGCTTCTCACAATTCCAGCAATTACGGTTTTGATGGTTGCAACAAATGATTTCCATCACCTGCATTATCGGGTGTTCGAAATCGATTCGGCTATGGGAGCTCCCTTTGTGCAACAAGAGATTGGCACATGGTATACCATCCATGGAATATTCATCTTTGGCTGCATGTTTGCGGCCTTTTTATTGGCTATTTCGCGCTGGAAGGATACGGCGAAAACGTATCGTCCACAGCTGTTTTCATTAATATGCGGCCAGTTTGTACCTATGTTTACAGCTTTTCTATATCTTGTCGGCTTAACGCCGCCAGGAATCGATCCAGTACCAATGGTTTTATGGCTTTCATCTCTTTTGTATTTTTGGTCTATCCGCTCATCCAGGCTTTTTGCGATTATGCCGGTTGCAAAAGATGTGATCTTCAATAGCATGAGTGATGGGGTAGTGGTATTAGATGAGTCACACCGGCTGATTGAATTCAATCAGCCTCTTAGAAACATGCTCCCCGCATTAGATAAAAAAATGCTTGGATGTGATTTCGAACAGCTGTGGCAGGAGCTTACTGGCGTTTCCTTTTCTTTTACAGGGTTAACATCTATGTCGGGGAATGAAATCAAGCTCATGATTCATCAAACAGAGCATATTTACCACATACGGACTTCTGTTATAGAAGGGGCAGGTAATAGCAAAGGGCTTCTAATCATTTTCACCGATATTACGCAGCTGAAGCAGCTGCAAAGAAAGTTAGAGCATCAAGCGCATTACGATGAGCTTACACAAATATATAATCGCCGCGCTTTTTTTGAGTACTGCAATGATCAATTTGATGAAACAAAGGCCTTATCAGAGCCATTTACTGTCATTTTGATAGATATTGATCATTTTAAGCGGGTGAATGATACATTTGGACATCATGTAGGTGATGAAGTGCTTGTGCATGTAGCAAAGCTTATTCAGCTGCAATTAGCTGGGTTAGCTCTTTTTGCAAGGTATGGCGGGGAGGAATTCGTCGGTTCATTAAAAGGTTCGCGTGAAGACGGAATAGCGCTTGCAGAACGACTCCGCGCTGCTGTAGAGACACAGCCGGTCATAACAGCAGAGGGAGTGGTACAGGTGACATTAAGCATCGGGGTTGCAGAAGCGAACGATGAAACATTGCACCAATTGCTGCACCGTGCTGATCTGGCCCTATATGAAGCGAAGGAAACGGGACGTAACCGTGTATGCACCGCTGAAGTGTAAAGATTGGATAGAGCTGCGTTAGTATTGTACTAGCGCGGCTTTTTTAATAGCTATAGAGCAAGGGCAGTATCTCTTGGTGACAAAGAATAGCCGCAGCCTCCTCATTTTCTGAGCCTCAATTAAATTGTTTATAGTCTTTAATTTCAATCTAACAATCCTATCAATGCACCATTAAACAGGTCGTCATACTGCAGGTTTTTTACGTATTTTCTAGAAACTACTAAAGTAGATTAAAATAAATATGGAAAGAAAGAGGATTTACAAAAGGATGGTGCAGATGGAAAGGACAGATAGAATTCGCCTATTGGATATTCTGCGGGGAGTTGCGATATTGGGGACGTTAGGGACAAATATTTGGATATTTGCCTATTTAGGAGACCTTTCCTATATTACGACAAGCCAATTTTCCAGCTGGTGGGAACTAGACGATTTTGTGAGGATGATCATCTTATTTCTTGTAAATGGGAAGCTGCTTGGCCTCCTGACAATCATGTTCGGGGTCGGCATGGAACTGAAGTACCGGCAGATGCAAAGAAAAGGGCGTCCATGGCCGGGGGTTTATATGTGGACCGCCGTATTTCTGCTTGTGGAAGGATTTCTTCATTTTACCCTCGTAATGGAGTATGACATTCTGATGAGCTATGGGGTAACAGCTATTATTGCGGCGTTTATCATTAAGCGAGGGGAAAAAGTTATATCATGCACTATGAAAGCACTAGGGGGAATTCATGCAGCTGTCATTCTGCTTGTGATGATTGGCGGTTTACTTGGGGCAAATATGTCACTTGGCAGCTTTCAGGAAGTAGTGGGCTTATATAGGGATGGGAGCTGGATCGAGCAGGTACAATACCGCCTTGCCAATTTCCTGCCGCTCAGAGCTGAAGCAATTTTCGTTATACCGATGAATATTTTCCTTTTCCTGCTTGGCGTACGTCTCATGCGCTCAGGTGTGTTTGCGGAAGGAGAGGAAGGTAAAAGAAAGCGCGGAAAATTATTAAAGTGGGGGCTAGGGATCGGTTTGCCCTTAAATGCGCTTATTTTTATTCCAGGCGGCGTTTTCGATCTGCCTGTTCGCTATTTGTTTGCGCCGATACTTGCACTCGGCTATATAGGTGTCATCGGTAGAGTAGTTGAGAATAGTAAAGGCATTCTAATTTGGCGTTGCCTTGAAAAGACTGGCCAGATGTCTCTCAGCTGTTATGTGACGCAGAATATTCTAGCCTCGGCTATTTTTTACGGATGGGGACTAGGGCTCGGTGGAAAGCTGGATGCTTTGGGAGTCATCTTGATTTGGATTAGTATCTCGCTTATTCAGGTTTTATTTGCCGCTAGTTGGATGAATGCATTCAAGCTTGGGCCATTGGAAGCGGCAAGACAGCGGATGTTGAAAGCTTTCATGTAACAGGAGCATGTCGGCCAGACTTGTATGGAAGCCTCTAATTGTAAAATTGTCATTGACGTTTTGCTGCATATTCTGTATTATGTTGAAGAATAGAATGCCCGGATGCGAACGGGAGAGGTTCATAGCGGATACCCTCTATAAAAAACTATGGAAACATGACTTTACGCCATGTCCATATAGGACGTGGCTTTTTTGTTTCAATCATATGTTTAATAGATTGATAGATGCGCCTCTTCTGAAACGTGTTCGGACACATTTGCAGGGAGGTTTTTTTATGTCTGGCAGAAGCCAACAAGAAGGATTAGAAGAATTAACATTACTGGGTAATCAAAATACAAAATACTCATTTGATTATGCGCCGGAAGTACTGGAGTCGGTGGATAATCTTCATACCAACCGAGATTATTTCGTCAAGTTCAATTGTCCGGAGTTTACGAGCCTTTGTCCGATTACATCACAGCCGGATTTTGCGACAATGTACATTTCGTACATTCCGGATAAAAAAATCGTCGAGAGTAAGTCGTTGAAGCTGTATCTATTCAGCTTCCGCAACCACGGGGATTTCCATGAGGACTGTGTCAATATTATCATGGATGATTTAATCAAATTGCTGGACCCGCGCTACATTGAGGTATGGGGTAAATTCACGCCGCGCGGAGGCATTTCGATTGATCCTTGGTGCAATTATGGACGGCCGGGAACGAAGTATGAGGAAATGGCACACTACCGCCTGATGAATCACGACCTGAATCCAGAAACTATTGATAACCGCTAATTAAATAAGCTTCGAATGAAGCGAGAGGTTTTTAGCACCCCTCTTTAAAAAAACTAAGAAGAAACGGCATTTTTCTTAGAATGCCGTTTTTTCCTTTGAAAGGGAGTTTGTTTATTGATACAGGAAAAAGCAATCGTCGTATTCAGCGGGGGACAGGATAGCACAACCTGCCTTTTTTGGGCAAAGGAAAGATTTTCGGAAGTAGAGGCGGTTACATTTGATTACGGACAGCGGCATCGACTGGAGATTGAATGTGCTGCTGAAATAGCGCAGGAACTTGGCGTTAAGCATCATATTCTGGATATGTCCCTTCTAAATCAACTTGCGCCAAGCGCGCTGACACGAAATGAAATTGAAGTGGCGGATGGCAAGGATGATGAGCTGCCATCTTCCTTCGTTCCAGGACGAAACCTTGTTTTCCTATCTTTTGCCGGGATTCTGGCTGCTCAAGTAGGTGCCAAATATATTGTCACAGGTGTATGTGAAACGGACTTTAGCGGCTATCCGGACTGCCGTGACATCTTTATTAAGTCACTAAACGTTACATTGAATTTATCGATGGATAAGACATTTGTCATCGAAACACCGCTGATGTGGCTAGACAAGGCCCAAACGTGGGAGCTGGCAGATAGTCTTGGTGCACTTGAATTTGTACGCGAGCGTACCCTTACTTGCTATAATGGAATCAAGTCGGATGGTTGCGGAACATGTCCAGCATGTAAACTGCGTCAAAGAGGACTTGAGCAGTATATAAGCTCGAAAAAGAATGAGCAGCAAGCCCAAATGTAATACCGAAAAGAAAAATTGACGAATTAGTCATTATTAAAAAGGAGCAGTACCATGAGAATATTATTCTACTTATTATCTATCGTCATTGCGAATGTTGTGACAGCTCGCTTTGCACCATTGGAGTTTGGCATGTTTATCGTACCAATGGGAACACTTTTTGTTGGAGCGACATTTATTTTCCGTGACCTAGTGCAAAATAAATACGGCCGTTCCAAAACTTATTTATTTATTTTGACAGCGCTTGTCCTTTCGGCGCTTGTATCATTTTCTCTTGGCGATACACTAATGATTGTGGTGGCGTCTGCACTATCTTTCGTTATTGCAGAAACAGCCGATACAGAAATCTATACACGCCTTAAGCTGCCAATGGCGTGGCGCGTATTTTATAGCGGAATTGTTGGAGGGTTATTTGATTCCGTTGTCTTTGTTATCATCGGATTAAGTCCGATCGGTGCTGGTATTTTGCCATGGGAAGCAGTACCGACTGCTATCTTAGGACAGATAATCGTTAAAACGGTCGTCCAAATGTTCGGTGCGCTGATTTTAAATCAGGTATATGTGATGAAAGAAAAGGCGTTAGTATAGGAAAGAGAGGTCTATTGCCACCGGGCGATAGGCCCTTTTTTTATTTACCCGGGAAAATGAAAGGAATTTTGCGCGCGTATACAGAAAAGAGAGGGAACGATTCTACACAGCCATACAGTAAAAGAAGGGAATCAGGGAGATGATGAAATTTTACTCGGTTCTAGTAGGCGTGTTCATCCTCGCTATAGCAGGGTTGATCTATTGGGATTATTCCATCCATACGATGGAGGGCAGCTCTAATGACGGGACATGGAAAGTATTATTTCAAGAGCAGGGCCCGGGCAGTTTAGAGGGCGGTTGGATGCTCTCGGTCAAACAAAAATCAAAAGAGGAGCTTACGGTAAAAAACGTTACATTTTTAGAGGGAGAGGAAGTCATCGTGGACGTAACGGAATTCTCTGATGGTGAAGATGTATATGGTACTGCTCATACATTGCACCCGTTTTTCTATCCTAACTTATATTTTGGCGATCCGCCAAAGAAGTATGTATCCTGCCAGGTTCAGATCATTTGGGAGAATGCTGATGGAGAAGAACAGAGGGAAGCGATCACACTGCAATAACAAGTGAAAGTAAAAAGTAAGAAAAAAGGAGTAAAAAATAAATCGAAATAACAGGAGGGACCAAGATGGTGACAAAAGGGATGGAGCAAATTTATCAGGAGGTGGCAGATATACTAGTGAAAATGATTCCAGAAAGCTGGCGGGACATCCTTTTATATGCTGAAATGGGGGAGCGTTACCGAGAATTATTTTTCTATTATTTCCCGGATATAAGAAATACACCGGTATCTAGTCTGGAAATGGCGGATTTGTTCGAATTGGATGAACAGCTATTTGAACCGCTGGAAGATCAATTGTATGATGCATTTCTCCGGCTCCACCAAGAATTTATTTTAAACGGCCAGGAAATTTGGACAACCGTAACGTTTCGGCTGAACCATGAAGGAAAGATGAAAGCAAAGTTTGATTATGATGATTTATCATCCATGAGCAGCGCAGAAAAACAAACGAGATGGGAAATGGAGTATTTAGACTCTCAATTACAAGAAATCTAATCGTAAATGCATTCAGTAAGCAGACTATAGATAAACGCAAGATAGTCTGTAGTTTTTTCATATATTATTGGATGATGGCTGTCTAATATAAAGTGAGTACACGCTATCGTGTATTCCTTTATTCTTGCATCCCTTCTATTCCGGAAAGGGTAGAATACTTGGAGCGGTCAATTTTCTCCACAAAGCTAATACTGCCATTCGGCTCTAATATAGCAGCTTCTACTTCATCTAGAGAGCTAATACCGTTTGTTCGTGCAGAGTGAAGAAGCTCTTCCTTGAGAATTCGCTTTTTCTTCATGACTTTATCAAAATACTGCCCTTTATAGTAGAGGAGCTCTGGATCAGCCTTAATGATTCTTTGCATTAGAGACGATTTCATCGCAAGCCAGGCAGCAATTACTTGCAGCACGACGAGGACAGCAACTGCTGTAAGACCTTGTAAAAGAACAACTGTGGAATCGAGAATCATCGTTGCTAAGATGGAACCAACTGCCACTGTAACGACGAGGTCAAAGGCATCCATTTGTGCCAGTGTCCTTTTGCCCGATATCCGCAAAGATGCAACGACACCAACATAGCCGAGGGCACCAAGTAGAATGGTTTCACCGATTGTTTGCCAGCTATTGAAGAACATTTTGTACCTCCCGAGTCGTGCTTTCCTACCTCAACTACCCAAAAGAAAGTGGAAGGAAACATTTGAGGAAAATAAACCAAATGGATTAGGTTTAATAAAAATAAAACTCGGGTAAAAGTAATAGTTAATGTTTATCAGGGGCAAAAAAATGACGGAACGTTGCAACTTAAACAAACCTCTTTAATAGAAGGAAAATACAGAAAAATAAAAATAGTCCTTTAGATTTGAGAAGGTTTTATTTAAATAGTATTATTTTCATATAAACCTCGCTAATTATTAAAGATCATTTCTCTCATTCTCGGTTTCATTTCCTTTATAATTAGTATAGTATTAAAAGTGACGAGAAAATAGATAAAATAAAGGCAGGAGAAGTTATGAATAGATTGAAATTTGGCATACGATCCAAAATAACAGTAGGTTATATCGTGATCATTCTTTGCCTACTTGTATCCGTCATATTTTTGAATGCACAAATTACCTCGCTGCAGAATTCGAGGAATCAAATTATTCAATATGATTCACAGGTGCAAACGTTGACGAATAATATTGAAAAAAACATTAAGGATATGGAATCGAACAAGCGCGGATATGTTATCACGGGGGAGACGAGCTATTTAGAGCCCTATAATAATGCTTCCGTTAACTGGAAGGTGGACTATGATAAGCTCCGACAGCTGGTAGCCGAGAACCCTGCGCAGCTACAGCTATTGGATGATATAAAGGTGACGATCGACCACTGGATTGCGAATTCAGGGGATCCAGTCATCCAAATGAAAAAAGAAAATAGAAGCGAAGATCTTGCTGCCTTCTTCCAAGTAGATTTAGGCCGCAAAGATATGGAAGCGATTCAATCTCAATTTGAATCGTTCCTAGCGATTGAGAAGGCAAACATTGATGAGCGGGCAGCAGCGCTGGATGGCCGAAACCAAATCCTTACGTTTGGTCTTTTTGCACTGCTGATTATTATTTCATTGATTGCTATTGGAATTTCAAGCGGTATTTCCCGGATGATTGTGAATACAATTGGTGATGTAACAGAGACAATCCGCAAAATTGCATTGTCTGGCGGAGGCCACGGGGAACGAATTAAAGTAAATACGCAGGATGAAGTGAGAGATCTAGCAAATGCAACGAACTTTTTGCTAGATACATTGGAAAAACGAGAATGGCTTCAAAAGAATCTTGCTGACATCGTAACAACGTATCAAGGTGTTTCCTCTGTTACGAAGCTGGGGCAAACATTCTTGTCTGAATTGGCAGATCGTACGGATACGTCATATGGGGCATTCTATGTACGTGAAACAGTAGATAATAAAGTCAGCTTTGTGAAGCAGGCTTCTTTTGCTGACGAGGATACTTCTATCGGCCGGGAAAACTTTAAGCTTGGAGAAGGGCTGATTGGACAAGCTGCTGCTGATAAGCGTATGTATACGTACAAAGGACTGCCTAAGGATTACCGCATGATCGGTACAGGTCTTGGCGAAACACCGCCGAAGCAGATTGTCATTCTGCCTGTCATCTTTGAAGACGAAACAATTGCGGTCATTGAATTGGCAACAATGAAGGAATATGACGAGCAGCAGCTGGAGCTTGTAAAACAAATTGCTGACTCATTTGGTTTAACAGTAAATAGCATTTTAGGCCGTATGGAAATTGTACGTCTATTGAATGAATCACGTGCAATGACTGAAGAACTGCAAGTACAATCAGAAGAATTACAGACGCAATCAGAAGAACTGCAAACACAATCCGAGGAACTGCAAATGCAGACAGATGCACTGTCTGCCATCAACAAACAGCTTGAAGAAAGAACAAAAGACGCCGAAACGAAGTCGAGAGACCTTGAAAAGGCGAAGAAAGAGCTTGAAGAGATAGCTGAACAGCTACAACTAAACTCGAACTACAAATCTGAATTCTTGGCGAATATGTCCCATGAATTGCGCACACCGCTGAACAGTATCCTTATTTTATCGGAAATGCTTGTCGAGAATGGAAGCAACAATTTATCTGATGAAGAAACAGAGTTCGCCAAAGTCATTCATTCATCAGGTGAGGACTTACTGTCACTGATCAATGATATTCTTGATCTATCAAAGGTAGAAGCGGGTAAAATTGATGTGCTGTTTGGTGAAGTGAATTTGAGTGAGCTGCCAACACAGATGGATCAGCTGTTTTCACCAGTAGCCAAGCGGAAAAATATTGAATTCAATATTACGCAGGCAGATTCTATCCCGGAAGTTTTCTATACAGATGCGAAGAAATTCCAGCAGATCTTGAAAAATCTATTATCCAATGCCTTTAAGTTTACGGAGCAAGGTTCTGTCAGCTTGAATATTAATAGATTACATGATCAGCATGTGACATCATGTATGCAAAATATCAGCCCTGATTGGTTAGAAGTTTCCGTAACCGATACTGGTATCGGTATTCCGGAAGATAAACATCAGCTTATTTTTGAAACGTTCCAGCAAGCTGATGGTGCAACAGTCCGGAAATATGGAGGATCAGGTCTTGGACTTTCCATCTGCCGAGAATTCTCAAAACTATTAGGTGCAAAAATTACACTTGAAAGTGAAGAGGGTAAAGGCAGTACATTTACATTGGTCATCCCTAGCCTGCCAAATGGCATTGGTGAAGAAGAACAAATGAAACTGTCCTATGCAGAAATCAGCGCTGCTTCTGCAGCTGATTACGATGATATCGAAGAATTAGAAGAGTTAGAGGCAATGGAAGCCAGCCGTTTTGAAGAACAACCTGTGGAAGAACAGGAAGAAGAGAAAGAGCTGGCTGCTTTATCTCCTCAAAATGAGCTGGAAGTATTCCAAAATAAACGCGTGTTAATTGTCGATGATGACAACCGAAATATCTATGCATTGAAGCGTGTCCTGGAAAATCGCGGCATGGAGACATTAGTCGCGAAAGATGGGTTAGAGTGCTTAGATATTATGAAGGAAGATCATAATATCGATGTAGTGCTAATGGATATTATGATGCCAAATATGGACGGCTACGAAACGATGTCAATCATCCGTAATGAGATGAAACTAACGGATCTACCGATTATCGCCCTTACAGCGAAGGCTATGAAGAATGACCGCGATAAATCATTAGAGGCCGGTGCATCTGATTACATTAGTAAACCATTAAATTTAGAGCAGCTGTTCTCAGTGCTGAGAGTATGGCTCGTGTCTAAAGGAGTTAAGTAATGACCAAGTACGATGAACAAAGGTTGGAGAACAATCAGCATGCCAACCTTGAATTAGATTTACTGTTAGAAACCGTTTATCGATTATCAGGATTTGATTTTCGCCAGTATAACCGGGCATCCATCTCCCGTCGTGTATATAACCGGATGAAAATCAATAATATCGCGACAATTTCCCGCCTTCAGGAGAAGGTCATCCATGAGGAAGGATATTTAACGCAGCTGTTAAATGACTTCTCGATTAATGTAACCGAAATGTTCCGCAACCCCAGCTTTTTTAGGGCGCTGCGGACAGAAGTTATACCGAAGCTGCGTGATTATCCAGAAATCCGTATATGGCATGCAGGCTGTGCCACGGGTGAGGAAGTGTTCTCCATGGCAATTCTCCTGGAGGAGGAGGGACTTCTCGATAAGGCAGTTATTTATGCGACTGATATGAACGAACGAGTGCTGGAGAAAGCGAAACAAGGCGTATTTCCGATACAGCGCATGCAGTCCTATACGAAAAACTACATGCTGGCTGGTGGAAACCATGCATTTTCGGAGTATTATAAAACCGATTTCCAGCATGCGTATTTCCACTCGTTTTTGAAAAAGAATATTATCTTTGCGCAGCATAACCTGGTAACAGACCAGTCATTTAATGAGTTCCACCTGGTCTTATGCCGCAATGTATTGATTTATTTTTCCCCGCCGCTGCAAAACCAGGTGCATCGATTGTTTTACGATAGCCTTAGTCTAAACGGGTTCCTGTGTTTAGGGGACAAGGAGACGCTGCGGTTCGAGGAGCTGATTTCCAACTATGATGAATTAGTTGGAAGTGAAAAAATATATCAAAAAATAAAATAAAATGAGACCTTCTGAAGGATACTTCAGAGGGTCTTTTTTTATAGTGTAACTTGAAAAAATCACGAATATAACAGGAAATTAAGCGAGTTTATCGAATATTCCTTGGAGAAGAACGGGTTTTTAATGGAGGACTTACAATGAGTAACGGAAATAAGCTGCTAATAGCTGCAGTGTGTGCAGCAATACTGGCTGCCTGCCAGGCTGAAGATGAAAAGAAAGAAGATATTGCGATTAACACGGGTCTTATTTTGCAGGAGGCAATAAAGCAGGAGCAAAAAGAGATTCTTCCGACACAGAGCGGATATATTGGTGATTCTTCCTGGGAGAATGAAAAACCGCTTCTTGTCCACTATAAAGATGCTGTAGCACCACAAGAATATCAAAATGAATTTTATGTGGAAACAGTTGGCGAAGAGGTCGTGTATAGATTTACGAATAAGGGAGAATCCCCATTTGAATGGCGTATTTTAACGCCTGACCAACGAATATGGAACAATGGACATTTATCGCCGGGTCAGTCCAAAACATTTGCAGCAGTATATGAAGAAGGATATATGCCTAAAGGACTTTATACATTTTCTATCATTTCCTCCCCAGGTCAGGAAAGCCTATTCGACTTTGTTTTTTCAGCTCCTGAATAAGTAGGTTAGTTCTGCAGCAAAGAAAAAAGAGGCTTTCCAGAAATTTATATTCCCTGGAAAACCTCTCTGTACGTAAATGTAATTATGCTTTTATGCCTGCCGCAGCAAGATTTCGCTCTTTTCATTGAAAAGAAAGCGTTTTACTAAAACTGGATACAAAATCTTTTATCCTACTTTCCTTGTGCCTGCAGCATGAGAATACAAATATCGTCCGGCTGATCCAGCTGCTTTTCTTTAGAGATGAGCTGATTAACGGTTTCCTGGAAATTTGTCCATTTGGAAGAGGAAGCAGCAGCAATTCGCTTTTCTGATTCAATTTCGCATGGTCCCATCGCTTCTAGCAAGCCGTCTGTGAATAAAACGATTTGCAAATCAGTTGTATATTTTAGCGTTTGCTTTGTCACTTTAATTTCATCGAAAAAGCCTACTGCCCAGCTTCCTTTTTCAAGCGGAACAAGCTCTTTATTATCAACAAGTGCATAACCCGCAGGATGGCCGGCATTAACATATTCTACTGTATTGCTTTCTGTATCAATTACGAGATAGATCGCTGTAAAATAGTAGGGCATGTCCTGTTTCCCATCATCCTGCAGGAGTGCCATATAGCGGTTTAACTCCTTAATTACCAGCTCGGGCTCGACCAGCTGTTTGACCGCTTCACGCAGTACAGAAGAGATAAACATACAAACTAGTGACGCCGAAATCCCATGTCCCATCATATCCAGTAAAATGACGGCATAGCGGTGCTCGCTGATTTTATGCCAATAATACATATCACCAGCCAGATTGGAAGAAGGCATGTATGTAACTTCGATCTGTAAATTTTCTTTTGAAAGAGGAGGACTTAATAAGCTTCGCTGTACATGCGTCGCTAAATCCAGCTCATATTGAATTTTCTTTTCATGCTGCTTATGCCAATCCAGCTCTGATTTAAGGCGAAGTGCTACACGCATACGCGCCAGCAGCTCTGTTTTGTTAATAGGCTTTGTGATGTAGTCTGCTCCCCCGATGTCTAATGCTTCAGCCAGCTTGCTTTTATCTTCAAGAGCTGTTACAAAAATGACGGGAATATCCTTGAACCGATCATCCTCTTTAATACGCTTACATGCCTCTAGTCCATCAATTTCAGGCATCATAATATCCAGCAGAATTAAGTCAACTGCGCCGCTGGATACGTTTGCATCGTCCAGATGCAAATAATCAAATAGTTCCATTGCTGAATTGAGTGATACACAATCAGTGTAACCAGCGTTGTTAAGTATTTTTTCGATTACAAATAAATTTACTGAATTATCGTCCACAAGAAGAATTGTCATTTTTTACTTCACCTTATCCCAATTAGATAGTTACAAAAAGTCTGTACTATGAGTTGCCATGCAATACTAAATAGATTTGCGCATTATAGATGGTTTAAATCTAAAAGATAATTGATAGGCTCTGATGTTTCTTACAAGCAATACTTGTTTTGTTCTCTTACTTTCGTTATCAAAATAGAGTGAAAGCTTATCCATTAATTAATATAAATATCAATTTCATTATACAGTAAATATAATAGAAACCCTATTCATTACGCTTGTAAAGCAAAAAAATAATAGGAGATTATGAGAAAGAATGTATATTTTAAGAAATTAATTCAAATCACAAGGAAGATTTCTGCACTGCTTAACTAAAAAAGAAATTCCAATGAAACAAACGACTTTTTAGCATTGTGTATGTATAAACGATTCGTCAAAAGCTTTTGATGTATAAAAGTTAAAAGTCCAATGGTTATGGAAAATAAAAGGGAGAGAAGATAAAAAGGAAAATAAAATTGATTGAAATTGGACAAGCTACAGAATGAGAAGTACGAAAATGAAGTGCAGTCATTTTGTACTTTTCATATTGAAATCATAAGGAGGAGTATTATGCCGAATGTAGAAGTAAGCTGTACGATCTCGAATTGTCTGTTTCATGAAAAAGGGAATTTATGCGGTGCCGAAAAGATCCTTGTAGACCGTACAGAAAATGCCCGCAGCAGAAATAACACGGAGTTTGCGGCGGATTTTGACATTCGCAGTGCGACTGAAAAGGCCAGCACATCGGGGGAAACGTGCTGTCAAACGTTCGAACCTAAGAAAAATCACAGCCACTAACAAAAGGATGCTTGTGTAGAAGCACCTTTCCATCTGCGTATTCCTCAAAAGAAGGGGACTAAAAAGGTTTCTTTTTAGTCCCTTTTACAATGAAGGAGTAGGAACTCGTCTAATAGTAAAGATAACCAAAAAAATGCTTGATTAGTACTTAGAAGGACGGTGTAATTTTTGGCAATACAGGTAGGGAATTAGCGGGTTTTCCAAAAAAAGAACGTACTTTTCTCCGCGTTTTATTTTTGGGGTATAATGTGGATATTATTTTTGCTTACTTTACAATAGACGGGATGAAAGCGGCTGTATTCGAATATAAAAATAGGAGTGCTGCATACAGACAGCTTATACGGGTTGTCAGCTTCTTTGTAAGCAGAAATCACATACAAAGGAGGAAAAAGCTTGGAAGTAGGCGAGCAAATTGCCGAGCAGATTCAACTCCGTCCACTCCGTCTAAAGGATTTTAGCCGGGTTGTCGAGTGGAGCCGAGATATGGAATTTTGTTTTGCGAACAGCTGGGAACTGAGCAGAGAGGAAGAAGAGCTCTATCAATGGTGGGCAGCTTGTGTAAATGGGAGAATGGATCATTTTCTGCGAATAGGAATTGAATTTGAAGGACGGCTCATTGGCTATGCAGATTTGGCGGATATTCGTTATGGTACGGCCGAGTTCGGAATTGCTATTGGAGAAACTGCACTGTGGGGAAAAGGAGTAGGACCCGCTGCAGCTAAAAAGCTGTTTAGTTATGCGAAAGAAACGCTAGGGGTTACAAAAATATGGGCAGAAACCCACCGGACGAACAGCCGTTCTAGAAAGATGCTGCAAAAACTTGGCTTTCAGGAAATCAGCCGCAGCGGCACAGACATCTATTACGGAGCGGAAACGGCATTAATCCAATATCATAAGCTGCTTTAGGAAAATAAAAAGATGTTTAAAAGAATGATAGTCATGTAAATTGTAACTAGAGACATAGCTGTAAAAGTAACTCATAAAAAGGAGAAGGAAACATGACGAACGCAACAGTACTACATATCGATGCCTTTAGTACAACACCGGGAAAAGGGAATCCGGCTGGTGTAGTATTAAACGGCGGACAATGGACAGATCAACAGATGCAGGAGATTGCGAGAAAAGTAGGTTTTAACGAGACTGCGTTTGTCGTACCGACGAGCAAGGCAGATTTCGGTATCCGCTATTTCACCCCGGGACATGAAAATGATTTATGCGGGCATGCAACGATGGGCACAATTTTTGCGCTATACAGAGAAGGGAAGTTAATAAAGCAGTCCTTTACGATTGATACAAAAGCGGGCGTGCTGCCAATTCAAACACGGGAGGAAAACGGAAGCCTAGTCATCACCATGCAGCACACAGCCCCTGCATTTCAAGCCTTTTCCGGGAGTAAGAAAAAGCTTGCTGAAGTAATTGGATTAAAGGAAGGGGATCTTCACGATGAGCTGCCGATCGTTTATGGAAGTACCGGTATCTGGACGCTTATTGTGCCTGTAAAAAGCATCGATAGCTTTTCCAGCATGATTCCTCATACCAAAGCGTTTCCCGAGGTACTCAAGGAAATGCCGCACATGTCGATTCACCCTATCTGTTTTGAAACAAGAGATGAAGAATGCATGCTGCATAGCCGTCATTTCTCTTCACCGTTTTCGGGCACGATCGAGGACCCGGTTACCGGAACTGCCTCTGGTGTGATGGGCGCTTATTATAAAAAGTATGTAGAACCCGAACTGCCGCTGCCTGCAACAATAATTATGGAACAGGGCCATGAGATCGATAAGGACGGCAAGGTGTATGTCCATATTGAAGAAAGAGATGAGCAGATGGCCATTTCGATTTCCGGGACGGCTGTATATGTGAAGGCTTTGACAGTGGATTTATAGTAAGGAGAGCGAAGCAATGGGATAATTGCTTCGCTCTTTTTATTATGAAATAAACAAATTCCTCTTGAAATTCGGGCTAAGCTCGCTCCAAACGTCGAATTTATTGCCATCAGGATCTTTGAAAATAAAGTTCCTGCCGGCATGCCCGCGGTTTTCAATTTCACCGACTTCCACTTCCTTTTCGAGGAATTCATTACGCAGCGACTGGAGAGCAGAGTAACCGTCGACCTCAAATGTCATGGAACAGCGCTCTTGTCCAGCTGCATCTACAAAATTGGCACTTTCATCTGCTGGTGATTTCACAAGAAAAATACTTAGATCAGCTAGGTTTAAAATGGCTTTTTCCTCATCTTGATGGGTAAGATCGGCATCCAGCTTCTGCACATACCATTCAGTTGACCGCTCCACATCAGTGACAGGAAGGTAAAGCGTTCCTACTCGTTTTAATGTTTGATTCATATAGCTACCTCCGTTTTTCGCATAATAGCATGCTTTTTTGATTTCTCTTTGATTGAATAGAAAATCAGGTACTCTTCACCGAATTATTCATTCCCTATAATAATTACTTCCTCTTTCGGTAAAAAATTTCCTTCTAATAATCATATTTGTTACAAAATTACCTTGGTAATGTACTGAAATTTCATCTGACCTCTTTAAATTATTGGAAATTGACTATTTCTAAAAGTTCAGAATTATTTATAATGAGCAGTATAGTAACCTTAAGGAGTGAATTGAAAATGTCAATATTAACAGGGTCAGATGTAGTGAAGAGAGGAATGGCATTAATGCAAAAAGGCGGCGTCATCATGGATGTGGTGAATGCTGAGCAGGCAAAAATTGCAGAAGCTGCAGGAGCAGTGGCAGTTATGGCACTAGAACGCGTACCTTCTGATATTCGAGCTGCCGGCGGGGTAGCTCGTATGGCAGATCCGCGTATTGTAGAGGAAGTAATGAATGCAGTCTCGATACCGGTAATGGCGAAAGCACGAATCGGCCATATCGTTGAGGCACGCGTATTAGAGGCAATGGGCGTTGACTACATAGATGAAAGTGAGGTCCTGACACCAGCGGACGAAGAATTCCATTTGCTGAAAAGCCAGTATACGGTGCCGTTTGTCTGCGGCTGCCGAGACCTCGGTGAAGCGGCCCGCCGCATTGGAGAAGGTGCTGCGATGCTGCGTACAAAAGGAGAACCTGGTACAGGAAATATTGTGGAAGCTGTCCGGCATTTACGTAAAGTAAATGCGCAAGTAAGGGCGGTTGTGGCAATGAATGAAGATGAACTGATGACCGAGGCAAAGAATTTAGGAGCCCCTTATGAAGTACTACTAGCAATTAAGCGGGAAGGACGTCTCCCTGTTGTTAATTTTGCGGCAGGCGGTGTGGCAACTCCGGCAGATGCAGCGCTTATGATGGAACTTGGAGCAGATGGTGTGTTTGTAGGATCCGGGATCTTCAAGGCAGAAAACCCTGAAAAATTTGCACGTTCTATTGTGCAGGCGACAACGCACTATCAGGACTATACATTAATAGCTGAAGTGTCAAAGGAAATCGGAACGCCAATGAAGGGAATTGAAATCCGTCAGCTTGCGCAGGAAGAGCGCATGCAGGAGCGTGGCTGGTAATGAAAATTGGCGTATTGGCACTTCAGGGAGCCGTGACGGAACACATTAAAGCAATTGAAGCATGCGGGGCAGATGGGGTGGCAGTCAAGCAAGCAGTACAGCTCGATGAGATTGACGGCTTACTGCTGCCTGGTGGAGAAAGTACGGCAATGCGGCGCTTAATTGACTATGCGCACATGCTGCCTGCGCTTCAAAGCTTTGCGAAAGATAAGCCGGTGTTTGGGACGTGTGCAGGGTTGATTTTGCTTGCTGAAACAGTGGAGGGGGAAGAGGCGCATATCGGGCAGATGCGTATTGCAGCCCGCCGCAACGCATTTGGCCGTCAGGTGGACAGCTTTGAGACAAAGCTTGCCATTCAAGGAGTGAGTGATTCCTTTCCAGCCGTTTTTATCCGTGCACCGAAAATCGCTGCTGTGGAAAATGAAGTAGAAGTATTAGCAACGCATGAAGGCGATATTGTCTGTGCACGGGACCGTCATCTACTAGCATGCTCCTTCCATCCGGAGCTGACAGGTGACCTGTCCTTGATGAAGTTTTTCATCAAAGAGATGTGCAGTAATCAACTCATCCATTAAAAATGGCGTCTAGACAACTAAATTGTCTAGACGTATTTTTATTTACATTTTCAATTTTTCCTCTGAATACCGCAGAACGGATTTAAGAAGGAACAAATTCCAAAGGATCTTGGCATTGTGTGTAGCCATGCCGCTTATAAAATTCCGTTCCTTCATCGCTTGGCCAAACGATGACAAATTCATAGTGATTGTCCTTTACCCACGTATTGATCTGTGACAACAGCTTACCGCCAACGCCCTTTCCCCGCCATTCTGGAATCGTGTAGACATTTGTCATATAAGCAAACGGGCAGGTGATTCGGCCGGGTCTTGGCACCTTTTCGATCAGCTCGATATACATATGTGAAACGACCTGACCGTCCTTTTCGGCAATCCATATATGCCAGCGTTCACCAGCAATCGCCTGTACTAGAAACTCCCGGCATTCCTTTTCAAATGACGTGTACCCATTGGCGTTCTGTACCATTTCAGGATAGTCTTCTAGTGTAAAATCCCAACGCATGCGAATGAGCTGGTCTATATCTTCTGCTGTTGCTAAGCGAATATTCATTCAATCCCTCTTTTCGTTTTCTATTTAAATAACTCTTGTATTTGTATCTATTATAAAGATTAGGAATAAAATGGACAATTTGAAAGAGTAGGAGAAATGAATAAATAAAAAAGTAAAGGAAAATTTTAAAAATGCCTTTACATTTATTACTTAATTGCATATGATTTGATCAACGGTAAATAGTCAACGTTGACTATTGATTTTGATAAAGGGGGAAAAGGAATTGTTTATTCAAGCAAGGGACATCCAGAAGGCTTACAAAAAGAAAAAGGTCGTCAAATCGATTGATTTAGATATACGAGCGAAAGAAATTCTGGCGGTTATCGGTCCAAATGGTGCGGGAAAGTCTACTACACTTGAAATGCTGGTTGGACTCCGACAGGCAGACGCAGGAGAGATTAGCTACTGGCATCACAGATATAAGGAAAGAATGGGCGTGCAGCTCCAGGCAACTGCTTTTTTTTCTGGACTGACAGCTTCTGAAAATGTAAAGCTATTCGGTGCTTTTTATAAAAAGGTTCTGACGAATAAACAGGTAGAAAACATCCTTGCGATGTGCGGGTTATTTGATGCTAAAAATGTGGAAGCTGTAAACCTATCGGGTGGTCAGCAAAAAAAGTTAGCTATTGCCATTGCTGTCATTCATAATCCGGAACTGCTATTTTTAGATGAACCAACAGCCGCCCTTGATCCTCACTCACGCCAGGAGATTCATGAACTGATAAGACAATTATACTTAAATGGGACGACAATTGTTTTCACCTCGCATGATATGGATGAAGTGGATAAGCTGGCAACGCGTGTTGTTATGATTGATGATGGGCGTATCATAGCAGAAGGTAAGCCTGAAGACCTCTGCAAGATGCATCAGGTCTCAAGGCTGGAAGAACTATATCTGAAGCTGACAACGGGAGGGGAAAAGCATGTTTTCAATCATCTTTAAATCTATGCTTATTACATCTTTACGTGACAGGATAACATTATTTTATTCTTTAGCGTTTCCAATTGGTTTAATGATTGGATTAGGGTTTTACTTTAACCATGAAGATCAGCAGGTACAGATTGTAGCAGGAGTAACCGCTATTAGTACAATATTTTGGGGGATGCAAGGCATTGCCTTTCAAGTGCATGGACAGCGAAATAGCGGAGTTTATAAGCAATTGAAGCTGACACCGGTGCCGCTCTTTACATTTATTTCTATTATGGTGCTGGCACGGACATTTGTTGGTGTACTGATAAATATAGCCGTATGGGCTACAGGCATCATAGTATTTAGTATTGATGTAACAATTCTTGTTGCTTTCATAACGTTTGTACTTCTTGTCATCGGTTCCCTTTGCTTTACAAGTATTGGTTTCGTCATCAGCAACTTTGCACGTAACGAGGCACAGATTAGTATGTTTTCTAATTTACTTCAAATTCCAATGATATTTATGAGTGAGGCATTCTACAGACTGGACAGTGCACCGAATTGGGTGGCAGTAATCGGGAAGCTGTTACCGTTTGAGCATTATGTTAAGGCACTGAGCGGGTTAATGCTTGGTGAGAGCAACATGCTATTGTTCGGTTTTGGTGTACCGTTTGTCTATTTAGTACTTACATTATTTCTCTCACTTTTAACCTTTAAATGGGAAAGCAGTCCAGAAGAGGGTAGCAGAAAAGAGAAGCTTGCTTCCTAATCTGTACGGTTAACCACCTTTCATGCTACAATCATATTCAATATTGAATAGTAAATGTTGGAGTGGTGGATAATGACAAGGTTAATGGTGCTTGGCTTACTGAAAACAGAAGCAATGTCAGGGTATGAAATTCATCAGTTATTAGTGAAAAGCGAGGCGGATGCGTGGGCAGGAATACTACCGGGCTCTGTATACCATGCATTGAAAAAGATGGAGAAGGAAGGGCTTGTCGAGATTGATTCTATTGAACAGACCGGCAATCGCTCAAAGGCCATTTATAAAATTACACAGGCGGGAGAACAAGAATTTGATAAATTGCTCCCAGCATCGTTACAGGAACCCTCTGTCCACTTACCCAGCGGTCTTTATACCGGACTGAGCTTTGTACAATATGCTAAAACGGATGATATTATCAATTCCCTGAAACAACAGCAGGTTCTATTAGAAGAACAGCTCAATAAACAGCAGGCGGGTATGGAAGAAAAACGGAAGCATATCGAGGTAGACACCGTGACGGAAATGGTGCTGCAAAATGTTGTGCATCAATATGAACTGCAATTGAATCTGATCAACAAACTGCTGAATCATTATGAACAGGTAGAATGAAATGAGTGAGTAGAAAAAGGCGGGTACTGTACCTGCCTTTTTTCTATGGGATATAATTGCAAAGTTGTCCACAGCCTAGTGAAAGCAGTGGGATAGAAGCAAATGGTCTGTTACGAGAAAATTTGACCTTTCATTATAAAAAAAGTATTGGAAAATCATTTTATAATCAACTAGCATGAAAAGTGTAGACATCATAAAGGGAAAAGGAGCAGGTAAATTGAAGATCGAAAAAATTCCTGATTATCGGATTGCCTATGTGCGGCAAGTAGGTCCTTATGGTCCTGAAAACAAAGAGGCGATGGAGCAGATAAAGAAGTGGGCAGTGGAAAATGACCTGATGAACGACACTGTCATATTTGGAATTCCACAGGATCACCCGGCTGTAACTCGGCCTGAACATTGCAGATATGATGCTTGTATTGTCATTCCACACGATATTCGGCTTGAAGAAGGAGTTAGTGAAGGAGAGTTGATAGGAGGGGAGTACCTCATCTATAAAGTAAAACATACAGCGGAGGATATTCAAGAAGCATGGGCAAAGGTGTTTGAGGGCTTACAAGATAGCGGTTATGAGTTAGATCATAAACCAATCATGGAAAGGTATAGCAATGAGATGATCAGCAATCACTTTTGCGAACTATGTGTACCTGTTAAAAGAAAAGAAGGTTCACTGATTTAGTAAAAATAAAAAAAGAGAACCACCTCTCTAGAGCGGCGGTTCAGAGTATTGCATCGGTGAGGATGCAATCATAGGTATGTACATGAATTTGGAATACAACGACAACCTTTTATCTATCTTACTACTATTTTGTATTATAATGAATAGTTTGTAAATATTAAAATTAAATTAATTTTAATAAAAATATTACGAATATTTAGAATCTGATAAAAACAAGTCCACCAAAAGATACAAAAGGGAACAAAATCGGTAAAAGTTCTACAAAAATTTCCTTATAAAAGCAGTAAATAGCAAATTAAAATGTCAATCAGAGAGTATCAAACATGCTTGATACTCCCTGGCTGATAATTTTCATAAAGAGTCTTTTAAGAGATAAGTTTTAACCCAATTGTTGCACTTAAAATCATGGCAATAAAGACAATCCGCTTCCAATCTCGCCCTTCTTCATAAACAATCATGCCAATAATCGCTCCGCCTACAACACCAATACCCGTCCAAATGGCATAGGCTGTTCCCATAGGCAGCGTTCGCAGTGAATAGCCCAGCAGAAAAAGGCTTGAACCAAACCCTAAGACCAGCAGAAGGAGGGTTTGCCAGTTACGTGTTCTGCTTAACTGGTTAATCATTGCAACACCGAATGCTTCTAATAATCCTGCGATAATTAATGAAATCCAAGCCATTACTGTTCAGCTCCTTGTTCTGTTTTGTTTTCTGTAATCATCTTCAAACCAATGACCCCAACTAATAAAAGGCCAATGAGCAGGATTTTCCGCCAGTCAAAGGGCTCTTCAAAGAAGAGGATTTCGGCAAAGACTGTTCCTGCTGTACCAAGTCCGACGAACACTGCATAAACGGTACCAGCCGGTAGAACCTGTGCGGCAGTAATCATTAAATAATTGCTGATGATGAGTGTAATAATCGTTCCAGTCCATGTCCAAAAATCATATGCATGTGCCAATCCGATTACCCAAAAGATTTCTAAAAATGCAGCGATAAAAACCTTTAGCCAGTTTGTATTCATACGAGAACACCCCTTATATGTTTTTGGCAAAAAGAAAAAGCCTGAGAGAACACTGTTAAAAACAGTATCTCCCAGGCTTTTATCCTTCCGTGCCACAGCGTAAGCCGTGAGTTTTCTCTCGGACCAGTCCAACTGAATTGTTGCGGAACCCTAGAAAACATTCAACTTATGCAATTACCCTGTATTATACACAATTTTTATCATTAGTCAATAGCTGAAGGTTCTTTTGTTATAAAAAAGTGACCGGTATAAAACTTGCCGAAAAAACGTTACACCTTCTCCATACCTAACATACCCGCAATAATTTGTTTATTTTTTTCATCAAAGCGATCATTATGAGACGACACCATTGCATGCTTTTCGCTTTGTGGATCAATCCATTGTTTCGCGCTATTTACGGCATTGACAGCATCCTGGAAAGCTCCAAGGATCAGATTGACCTTTCCGTCATAGGAAGCGATATCGCCCGCTGCAAAAATCCCCGGTACTGACGTTTTTCCGGCAGTATCAGCCTCGTAGTAATAATTGTGCACAAGTGTTGGTGAACATTGTCCAGCAAAGGATAGGGAAGCATCTTGATTATATCCATGGTGAATTAAAACATGGTCGACCTCGATAATCTCTTCATTCGACAATCGTACTTTCTCAATCCGGCTGCTGGCAGCGTCTGGATGGAGGGAGCTAATCGTTGTCTCGTAACAGAAACGAACGCCGGCTTTTTTTAGTTTTTCTACCTGTGCTTCATGCGCCTTCATTGTGTCACCGCGGTAGATAAGTGTCATTTCCTTTGCAAGCGGAAGTAAATCAACAGCCCAGTCAATAGCAGAATTACCGCCGCCTGATATTAAGATCCGCTGATCTTTAAAACGGGATAAATTTTTCACTGTATAATGCAGATTCGTTACTTCGAACTTCTCGGCATCTGCTAACGGAAGCTTTTGCGGTGTTATGATGCCGCCGCCGACTGCCATAATAACAGATTTTGAAAAATGAACTTCTCCGTCGTTTGTCGTAATGCAAAAAATATCACCGACCTGGTCAATGAAATCCACTTTTGTATTTAACAGGATAGTCGGTTCAAACGTTAGACCCTGCTGGATGATCTGTTGTTTAAAGTCCTGACATAAAATTGGAGGTTGTCCACCGGCATCCCAGATCATCTTTTCTGGGTAAAGATTCAATTTTCCGCCGAGAAAAGGCTGGGATTCAATCAGTTTCGTTTTCATATTCCGCAGACCGCTGTAAAACGCACTATATAGCCCCGCAGGCCCGCCGCCAATAACAATTACATCATAACTATTCATTTTCTCCCTCTTATCTGTTTTAAATTTGTGTTGACAAAGTTCATGTATATGTTGATTATTATAAATGATAAAGATTATCATTATCAAGTGAGGTGAGAAAATTTTGCGTTTGTCAGTACAAGAAATTGAAATTGCCTATGATAAGCGGAAGATTATAGAGCAATTGTCCATCGATATACCAGACGGACAAATAACGACAATCATTGGTGCCAATGGATGCGGGAAATCAACACTATTAAAAGCGATGACCCGGATTATTCCTTACCAGAAGGGGGCAGTATTCCTTGATGGGGAACAGATCCATACGCTGGACACGAAACAATTGGCGAGACAAATGGCCATTTTGCCGCAAACACAGGATGCGAATAATGGTTTATTAGTAGAGGAACTCGTCTCGTACGGTCGATTCCCATACCAAAAAGGGTTCGGCTCCTTATCTAAGAAAGACAAGGAGGTAATCGACTGGGCGCTCGATGTAACGAATACGGCAGCTTTCCGTTATCAGATAGTAGATGCCTTATCCGGCGGGCAGCGGCAGCGTGTTTGGATTGCGATGGCGCTTGCTCAGGATACAGAAATCATCTTTTTGGATGAACCGACAACCTATCTCGATATGGCTCATCAATTGGAAGTGTTGGAACTTCTGCAGACGTTAAACAGGGAGCAAGGGCGGACAATCGTCATGGTACTGCATGATTTAAATCACGCTGTTCGTTTTTCGGATCATATGATCGCTTTATCAAAAGGCGAGGTCGTTGCAGCTGGACCGGCTGAATCTGTGATAACGACGGATGTCCTGCGGCAGGTATTCCAGATTGACGCTATTATCGGCAACGATCCAATAACAGGAAAACCAATTTGCATTACATATCATTTACTAAAAGGAGATCAAAAACATGAAAAAATGGCTATGGCTATGTGTAGCAGTAATGTTGCTTGCGTTAGCAGCGTGCGGTAATGAAGAGGAAAAAGGAGGCAGCGATGGAACTGCAAAAGAGAAATCATCAAACGATACAGTGATTTATACGAAATCAGATGGAACAGAAATTGAAGTGCCGGCAGATCCTAAGCGTGTTGTTGTACTAGCTGCGTATACAGGGGATGTCATCCAGCTTGGGGTAAACATCGTAGGGGTAGATTCATGGGCAGCGGATAACCCGCAATTCAAAGAGGCTTTAAAAGATGCAGCAGTTGTATCTAATGAGGATGTCGAAAAAATTATTGAACTGGAGCCGGACTTAATCATCGGCTTTGATAATATTGAAAACGGCGATAAGCTGGCTGAAATTGCACCGACTGTGTTATTTACCTATGGTGAGTACGATTATTTACAGCAGCATATCGAAATCGGTAAAGCGCTGAATAAAGAAGAAGAGGCAAAGGCTTGGGTAGAGGACTTCAAGAAACGTGCGGCTGAAGCTGGAACGAAAATTAAAGAGAAAATCGGAGAAGATGCGACGATTACGGTTGTAGAAAACTACGATAAACAAATGTATGTCTTCGGCGATGCATGGGGCCGCGGCACGGAAATATTGTATCAGGCAATGGGCTTGAAGATGCCGAAAGTGGTAGAGGAAGCAGCACTAGAGCCTGGGTACTATGCGATTTCTCAGGAAGTACTTGGCGATTATGTTGGCGACTACTTACTACTAAGCTTAGTGAGTGAAGGACAGGATACATCCTTCCTTGAGAAAGAGTGGTTTAAAAAAATCGGCGCTGTTCAAAACGGTCATTTGATCCAAGTGGACGCAAAGACTTTCTACTTTAATGATGCATCCTCACTTGAACATCAGCTAAAAGTGTTTGAAGAAGCATTCGCTGCCATTCAATAGTTAGGAGTCAAAACAATGATCAATGCTTCATATCAAAAGCTTTCTTTTTCAATGAAGATCATGCTTGCAGCCGCTGCCTTGACGGCGGTCAGCTGTATGGCTCTTGGGCTGGGAGCGGCAGAGACAACACTTTCAGATGTATTCAAAGCGATCATTGGGCAATCTGGTGGAGAATATTATGAAGTGCTGCGTGAAATTCGATTTCCTCGGGTGATCGCAGCCTTTTTTGTTGGAAGTGCACTTGCTGTAGCAGGAGCGGTAATGCAGGGAATGACAAGAAACCCTTTGGCGGATCCAGGTCTGCTGGGACTTACTTCAGGTGCCAACATGGGCTTGGCTGCAGCGCTGGCCTTTTTACCTGTTACCTCCCATCTGACAATTATGGCAGCCTGTTTTATCGGATCAAGTATCGCGATGATTTTTGTATATAGTATAGGAGCTTCGAATAAGCAGGGTATGTCACCCTTTAAGCTTGTGCTTGCAGGGGCAGCTGTTTCCTTATTTCTTCAGGCGATTGCTGACGGGATTGCACTCCTTACTAATCTAGCAAAGGATGTTTCGATGTGGACAGCTGGTGGGTTAGTAGGCACGACCTGGAGTTCCCTGATCATCGTACCATTTATTATGATCGGGCTGTTCATTGCGCTGGCACTTAGTCGGCAAGTAACAATAATGAGCTTAAACGAGGAAGTGGCCATTGGACTGGGGCAGAATACGAGGTGGCTAAAGCCTGTTCTGCTTGTGACAGTCGTGCTGCTTGCAGGTGCTGCAGTAGCTCTTATCGGAAACTTGGCGTTTGTCGGGCTGATTATTCCGCATATCGTTCGGCGCTGGGTAGGCTCCGATTATCGGCGAATCATTCCGATGGCGATTCTTTTAGGAGGAGCGTTTATGATATTCGCCGATTTTATCGGGCGTATTATCAATGCACCATTTGAAACACCGGTTGTATCGCTTATTGCCATCATTGGACTGCCTTTCTTCCTATTCCTTGTGAAGAAGGGAGGACGAAACATTGTATAACAAGTATAAAAAACGCTTTCCACTGTGGGTGATCATTTGGAGCACGGTGTTCCTGCTAACTTGTATACTAGCCATTTCACTCGGCGCATCGTCGGTTTCTATGACAAGAATCATCCCGACACTTATCGGAGATGGTACGTTTAAAGAAGAGTTTGTGATCTTTTCTGTACGGCTGCCAAGGCTGGCAGTTTTAGCGATGGCGGGAATTGCGCTGGCATTATCAGGAGCGATCTTGCAGACACTAACTAGAAACGATCTTGCAGACCCGGGTATTATTGGCATCAATGCGGGTGCAGGAGTGGGGATTACGATCTTCTACATATATGCCGGCGGGGGATTGGCAAGTCAACCGTATATGCTGCCGCTTGTTGGTTTTATGAGTGCAATTTTATCCGCAGGATTAATTTACTTTTTTGCTACGGAAAGGCATACAGGCGTAAATCCCGTAAAGCTTGTGTTAATTGGGATTGGCTTTGCATTTGCCTTATCGGGACTCATGACAATCCTTATTTCCTCAGCAGAAAGGGCAGATGTACAGTTCATTGCTGCCTGGCTTTCAGGTAATGTGTGGGGAGCCGACTGGCCGTACGTATGGGCGCTCCTGCCTTGGATTTTGATTGCCGCCCCGATTAGCTTATGGAAGGCGAAGCGGCTGAATATTATGCGGCTTGAGGATAGTGTTGGAAAAGGGCTTGGCATTCATTTCAAAAGGGAACGGGCCATCTTACTAGTACTGGCAGTAGCGCTGGCAGCCTCAGCAGTCTCGGTAGTGGGCAGTGTAAGCTTTATTGGCTTAATTGCGCCGCACATCGCCAAGCAGATGGCAGGGGTTCAGCATCAACGTTTTCTACCTATTTCCATGTTTGTTGGTGCGACTCTTTTAGTTGCAGCAGATACAATTGGACGTGTCATATACAGTGAGGCGACGATTCCGGCAGGAGTCATTGTTGCGCTGATCGGTGCACCTTATTTTGTGTACTTACTGCGAAAAGCTTTATAAGGAATGGAGGAGTCCGGCTGCCGTTGAGGCGGTCGGGCTTTTTTAGGGAAGAAAATACGAGACAAAAATCAAGTTCTATGAACAGAAAAAAGCCAACCGTACGAGCGGTTGGCTGGCTATTCATTATTACATTTTCCGTTTTATATTCGTCACAATCAGCTTGCTGTTAGGAATACTTGGCATACTGACAACGCTGAAGCTCAAGTCCTGCTCAGGTACGTCATAGTTCATGTGATTTGCCAAATAATCAAGGCTGATTTTCATGACTTCGATCGTTACCCATTCACCTGCACAGCGGTGCCCCATATCGTAATCTCCGCCGCCTTGTGGAATAAAGCCAAAAGGGCTGCCCTTCCAATCAATAAAACGGTCTGGATTAAATAAATCCGGCTCATTCCAGATTTTAGGGTCATGATTTGTTCCGTAAACATCGAGCAAAGTCAACGTATCCTTCGGAAATTCATAGCCATTCCATACAAAGTCCTCTCGCACCTGTGCTACAAGGGCTGGGAAGAATGGATAATAGCGCCGAACTTCCTGGATGAAGCGCTGGGCAGTTTCATCGTCACTCGATTTTACCTTTGCTGCCTCTTCAGGGAAGTGGTGAATGGCCAGCCCGACAAAGGCAATATAAACGGAAATTGCCACAATCGGCCGCAAAATATTAATGATTTCCACTGCCACTGTTTCAGCATCCAGTAAGTCACCATTCAAGTCAGTATGCCATGAGAATTTATAGAACACAGTATGTTCCGGTACTTTCAGCTTTCCGACACGGATTTCATTCACGAGTACAATCAGCCATTTTTCCAGTTGGTTCCGCGCATGCTTACCTTGCCAATGAGAAGGACCGACAGCAGCTGCAGATTCGAACGTAGCCGTTAAATCCTTAGATAATGTTTTCACATCCTGTTCAGCGACAAGTATACCAGCCCATTCACAGGCGATGCGGGTAGTAATTTCCTGTGCCTCCTCATAGAGAACAACCTTTTCCATCTGTTCCCACTTTGTTAGTGCCATGTCCCATTGTTTTTTTGTAATGTCGCGAAGCCTTTGAATATCCTGTGGTGACATCACAGACATGAACATCTGTTTACGATTACGGTGTTCCGCATCATCCAGTGTCTGTACACCACCCTGACCGAATAATGTCTTCACCACACGCTGCGGGGCTGCCCCTGAACGGATAAACTTGCTTTCATCATAGAAAACTTCTGCCGCTTCAGCACCACCCATACAGATTGCCTTCTGCCCGAGAAGATGTGTCTCAAAAACATCTGAATTAAAGCCGCGCCGTCTATTCAAAATAAACGTGTAGCCCTCACGCAGTAAATTCAAGCTATGGTCCATTCCATCCTCTTTTGGTATCGGTTTCGTTTCTGCCAAGGTCATCATCTCCCATTTTCATTTCTTATTTGTTTAGTATTGGTCTATGAGCAAGGTTTACACCACAATCACATAATTAATTTTAAATACCAGCCATTTCCCATAATTGGGGCGCTGGTAAATATATTCCCGCCGTGGAATAAGGTAAACAAGAGAATTCATACATAAGCGGATTCAATGTAAAGAAATGTTCTATAATGATGGGCCTTACTGGGTGCTTTGAGAATGATTGGATAGATGCATTTACTCCGTTTTTTATAGGTCTAAGAGAAGGAATGGATGTAAAAGAAAATAGGATGAAAAGCAGTTTTAGAGAAGTTCCTTATTATGTAATAATATGGTTATTATTTACCTTGGATGGTCCAACGCCGTTCAAGGTTTTCCTGTGTTAAAGAGAAAGCAGTATGTAGGAAACGATGTCGGAAGACTGGGGAAATACTTCCAGACAAATTGGAGTGGGTGATATAATGAAAGTATTGGATGTCGATCATCTCCACGATGGATTGACCCGTAACATCAACCGAATGAACCGGCTGGAAAAGGAAATGACCGCCATCCAGAAGGCAGTAGAGGAACTGACGGCCATGGAGGAGGCGCTGAAAGGGGAGGGCGGCCAGGCAATCCGTGACTTCTACACATCCTGCCATCTTCCTTTTCTTCAGTATTTCCTGACGTTTAAAGAAGAATTCAATACGGTTCTCCAGCAGACACAACAGGCGCTTTCGTCATTAGAGCCGATGGATGATGGGCATATCGTAGAAGAATTTCTCGAAACAACGATAGAGGAAGGACTCACAGCGAGCGCTGATATCACGACAGCGCTGACAGACGAAGCGAATGCCATTATGGACGAGATAGCCGATATTGTCGGCCTGCCGAAGCTCGATGATACACTTGTCCATGAAAGTATCGCGGATGCCAAAACAAAGCGGGATGATACGGTAGAGGCGCTACATACATTTGATAGCACGCAGACGGCGCAGCTGCTCCCCATCGAAACAAGTATCCAGTCGATGAAGGAATGGGTGAAAAACATCGAAGGACTGTTCCAGGCGGGATTGACAGATGTCAATTTCCCAGCTGATACCTGGTCTGCGATGGCTTCCCGCTCCAGCCTGGGCATGGCGATAGCTGCCCAGCAGGCACCAGTCGGCAGTGTGGCACATGCGCTGCATGAACAGAATCAGCTTACTCTGATGCTGCAGGCTTCCTTATCCAATATGGTGCCAATCCGATTCGGCTTTGGCGGATTTGCGCAAAAGTCCTACCCAACGTATGGCCCTGTGATGCTCGGCTTAGGGAACCTATCACCAGGCAATCAAACAAGTGAAACGGTGCAGCAGGTAAGCAAAAGCAGCGATCCAGATCTGGAGGAAATCTATGCTGCACTGGCCAAGCAGGCAGAAGGCATGGATGTTAGCAGCCCGTCCTCACCTGGTACCTATTCGGCGAAGGAAGAGCTTACCTATGAAGGCATGCGGAAGGTGCTTGGGGGGAATGGCTCAGGTACACCGGATGGATTGGCGCTATATGCCAAATCTATGGGGCCATCTGCCAAGTATGTATTCGATTTCTTTACGGAGGATATTCGGACCATACTGGACCCAGAAGCAACAGCAATTGAAAAAGCAATAGCGATCGGGTTCACCTTCTTTAAGCCTGCGAAGCTATTGGATAAGGCAGGGGACGTTGCAGGGGCTGCGAAGGATGCAGGGAAGGCCGTGGATAAGGGTACGGGTAAGATTGAAGGAATGCCTCCTCTTGTTCAGTCTAGAGTAAACTTAAGAAATGGAAGTGCAGCAGAAGGAGCAGGTTTTAATCATGTATTAGATAGGCATTTTAACCCTTCAAAGAATGCTTCCCAATTCTCAATTACACCTGACGAACTTAAGGGAGTTCTTCAAAGTAAAGAAGTTGTGAACACTCCAGTTTCAAGAGTTTTATACTCAGATATAAAGTTAGCAGATGGGACAATCGAGAAGCAGGCTAGATATGTAAGGGAAGTTACATTAGACTCAAACATAGGTATTGATAAGTTTAGTGGTTCTCCTACAAATATTATGACAGTACTAACCGATAAGTATGGGAATCTAGTTACTACTACACCAGGGGTGATAAAATGAAACTAATCGGAAGCAAACAGGAACAGGATTTCAGAAAGGAGTTAGAAGGTTCGAACATTGTTTCGGCTCAAGATGGTAAAGCAGAAGCAATATTGAATGTGTTAAGAACTACTTTTGGAGAAGTAAAAAGTGCATATATTTTAAATTGGACACCTGACCAAAGCGAAGACATATTCACTATTTTAGTTGACCTTGATAGAATTGCTAAAATTGAAATTAGTAGAGTCGATCATTCGGAAGTTCCTATAATTGAAACTTTCAATCTGAAGGATTTTCAGAGAGGGTTAAGTAAAGTTTTTCAAATTAAATTAGCCGTAGCGATGGATTTAGCGAAAAAGGAACATCAAAACGGTTAAATCAGTATTGTGAAACCTTGATTGGCTATATGCCTTTCAAGGTTTTTTACTTTAAGATTTTTATGGTTAAAAGTAAGATGACTTTTGAATCAAAAACTCATGGCTTTGATGAAATTCAGAACTCAGGATGGTTGTACCATCAAGGTATTTTGTTTTAATACTTGCCTTGCGAAGGAAGTACGATAATTAGGCGAGATGACATTTTATATGCAGGAGGTAGTTTCGAAGGAAAAGCTTACCTATGAAGGCATGCGGAAGGTGCTTGGGGGAAATGGCTCAGGTACACCGGATAGATTGGCGCTATATGCCAAATCTATGGGGCCGCCAAGTATGTATTCGATTTCTTTACGGAGGATATTCGGACCATACTGGACCCAGAAGCAATAGCAGTTGAAAAAGCAATGGCGATCGGGTTCACCTTCTTTAAGCCTGCGAAGCTATTGGATAAGGCAGGGGACGTTGCAGGGGCTGCGAGGGATGCAGGTAAGGCTGTAGATGATGTAAAGAGTACTGGGAAGGCCGTTGATAAGGGGACGGTAAAAGATGTTACTTTTAAAAAGGGTTATGATACACATTTAACCGAAGTGGAGGGTTTTAAAGCAAAACCGAATATTGGAATAAAGGGTGGTCACAATCTTGAGAACTTTGAACAATTTATTTTAGATAACTTTGGTAATCAAGTTAAGGATATTAATCAAGCTGTTACTAAAACATCTCATCCTGATATTTCAGGAATTTATGAGGCAAAATATAAGCTTCCTGTTTATGATGGATTGAGTAAAGAAAATGGTGGAAAAGGTAACTTTACTGGACAGTGGAAAGAGTATAAGAATCCTAAGACAGTATATGACCCAAAGGTTTTTTCTGATGAACAGATATTAAAGTTGGGTAGGGAAGCAATGGAAGAAGGTATTAGTAATAATAGGACAATTCATGGTGGAGATAGGTCACCAAGTGATATGGTAGAAGGGTATGTCAATGTAAATGGGAAACAATTGAAGTTTATGGGCTTTAAAGACAAAAATGCAGGTGAGATTTCGAATTTCTTCCCAGTTCTAGATTAAATGTTAAAGGAGTGTTTGTTATGAGTGTGGAAGTTTATATTATTGAAGAATTTTCAGAAAAAGTTGGGTTGATGCGTCTATATTACAAAATAATAGGTGATGGGAAGTTTATGGAAGCGATTGATAATTTCAAAAACAAAAAAGGGTTTGGGATGGATCCAGTATGTTGTATTTTTGCAAATGAATATCAGCCAGGAGAAGAGGGATATTTTGGTGAAACTGGTGTTAACTTCAGTATACAACCTCCTATGGCTGAAGTTGAGGAAAATGCTATTGTAGATGAAAAGGTATTTTTTCAATATTTAACAGAGGCTGGGGAAGACTATTTAACAAGACGACCTCAAGATCGAACAAGAGTTGAAGTTTCCTTAAAAGAAATAAAAGAAATATTAAATTTATCATAATTTAAGATGGAGAAGAAATAGATATTTCAAGATACATTTACCGGATTTTAGATTAATCAAAAGCACTAATATATATGAGAAGAAGTATTAATTGGGTTAATTGGGTTAAATGTTAAATTTGGAGTAGGAATAAAATTATTTTTTGAATATTTAACTATCACCTTGATAGGCTAACAATCTTTCAAGGTTTTCTGTTATGATTAAAACAATACGACTAGGAAGACAACCCATATTTACTGTGAAAATATGTGGTTTACAGTGCAGGTGTTAAATAAAGCTCCCACCTTTACAAAACCAATATGTCATGAAGGCTAGACCATCAAGGAGTGCTATTTTAACAATTAAGCAATAAGAACGAGAATAGGCGAGATGACATTTTACTTACAAGGGACCACTTATGGATGTCATACTGTCAATATTAAAATAACTTGTAAAACTTACAAATATTAATAAATTTATAAACTCAAAGCACTTGATTGTCTATAACAGGCGACAAGTGCTTTTTCACACTTCTATATCTTCATGTACGTAGTTTGAAAAGAAAGGTTATGTGATTAGCTTACTAAATGCTTAATTTTTTGCAAATAACAATATACAAGGAGAATAAAGATTTCATTGAAAAAGCGCTGAAGCTGACGAAGGGGGGAATCTTAAAAGGTATATAATCGGAAGAGAATTCTTTTAGCTAGGTATCCCTAATATTATGGCCGGACTCGAAGAAGTCTTCGGTGTAAATCCGATCGATCAATGGCGACAAAATTAGCGACTTTTCCCAGCGGGGCGCTTGTCAGAGTAGGAGCTAAGGTAAGCAAGGGTGCCATTAATATTGGGAAAAAAGTGGTGGGACAAGTAAAGAATGTCTTTCATCCAGACAAGGTAAAAGAAGTGTACGACGATTATATAAAGTCTTCACGGTAGAAGAGTTATAAGTACTTTAAGGCTTATACGAAGAAATTAAGGGGTGTAAACACCTCTTATATATGAAGCAGCTACATGGCTGGGCAGCATAAAGTTCCGAAGAGAGTAAGTGAAGTCGCACATAGCGATTTAGTTGGTACCCTGTTCCAAAACAAGGTGAAGGTTATTATGATCATGCTTAAGAAGTTTCTAAAACATAACGTGGTTTAGTAGGTTTGAACCGGGGTTGGAAAAGAATGATCGAAAATCTTAATTTAGATAATGAACTTCGACAACTTTACATAACTAAGGTGAATGAGGTAAACGCCAAGATGAAAAAATTGAAGATATGTTTGCCCCCAATGGCGGAGTGTAACTACTTAAATAATAATGGGAGTAATGGATGTAATGAATAGAAAAATGAAATTAAAAGAGTTTTTGACCAATGAAGAATATGAAAGTGTAATACAAAATGCAATTCAATATTCTGATGTGTCACTTCCTGTATGGCACTTAAAAATTACAGATAAATGTCTATGTGAGTTATCAAACCTTGATTTGATCCGCTGTATTAGCCAAGATGTTTTTAAAGATTTAGCAGCGTTTGAAATTATTGAAAGGATTGATGAACAGAACACACCTTTCTATGCTGACATTGATTCAACGGAAATGATGGGAAGGTTGTCATCCATTAGTCCGGAGATATCCAATAAAATAGAAAGGTAAGATTATTATGAATGTTTTAGAAGGATTTTTGCAGGCAGAAATTAATACACAGGAATTATATGAAGATATCATGTCTTTTATAACTTCCTATCATATCAGATGTGGGGAATTTGAAGGGAATGAATATATAATAAAAAAAATGGATCAAACAAATTTTATCTTATTTCCGGAATATATAGATGCAGATGGTAAAAGAGAAATACACGGAGCAGTATCAGTTTATAGAAACAATTTAATCAAAGAGATTAATGACCGTGCTCAAGTTAAAGGAATACAAGTAATAGATGAAAATTAGTAGTTACTAAGAAATGATTTTAGTTCGAAAAAAATCTAATTATAAATACTGGCGTTATAAAGATACAAAAAGGATTAAAGCAAAGTGCAGAAACAGTTATTATTGATGGGAGATAGGCAGGAGTAACTACTGAGCAGGGTCTTCACATAATAAAATATCTGGAAAAATAGAAACATGGATAAATGTTGGATTAATTACTCATCCGTAGTAGGAAATTATGGCGAGATTAAACTGTAAATGTGGAGAACTTCTTACAAATTCATTGTCCCCAAATAATATAGAATCGGTGGTTTATACTGACGAAGAATGGAATGATATTATTAACCAAGGAGAGAAGGTAGACCCTCTCTCTATACCAGAACCACGATATGAAGTATGGCGATGTCCTAAATGTGAGAGAATATATGTATTTAAAGAAGATGAAGATGGTCCTTATAAAACTTATATATTAGAGAAATAACTTCATAGGAGTAAACTTCACTAAAGTTGTAAAAAGTAGAGAGAATTACTGTAAATTTGGAAATCTTGATTGGCTAAATGCTTTTCAAGGTTTTTATGTTAATTTACGTTTAAGAAACTGGTATTTGAGCGAGACATCAAAAAAACGATTTATTTAAAAATCAAGAGAACCAGATGGTAATACTCTGTAAGAGGCTTTACTTTAATCCGGAGCTAGAAGAAAATTATGAGTAATTGAAGAGAGGACATCTTGGGGAGTTATTAGTAGGAGTAGCAAAAAATTAACGAGAAATTTCTAGGTAATAATATAGTAGGGCATGCTGACGAAGTAATCAGAATATATAGGTGCAGTCAGCCTGTTCTTACTCGTTAACCATTCGGCGAAGGAAGAACTTATGGAAAACCGACTATTTGGATTAGAGAAAAGTGTATGATGGACATCCTATTGCCGGAGAACGGCTAAATAAATACTCAAGACAATTAAGATTAAAATAATTTAATGATTAAGAGGTCATAAGTATGAGGAAATATGTTAAGTTGGATGTTCCAGAAGTAAGTATTCATCCGTTAAGAATAACTGAAGGATGGAATGTTCATTATAATAATTTTTGGGAAATAGATCCGCAGACGTTAGATATGGATGATGATCGATGGTTTATGTTTACCGATAGTTTATGCAATTACATCACGAGAAAACATCATTAACATTAGACTTAGGCTGGAATCCTGACATTCCCCCCGAGGGCAATTACTTAGTGTTAATTGTAAAGGATTCGGACTGGGAAAATCCCATTCGTGAATTCACATCAAATGATTACAAAAAAGTGATTGAGTTTATTGAATTAAATTTGAAACAGATTACTTCTAATTGGTGGAAATAATACAATTAGAAAACTTATAAAGAATGGCTTAGAGGCGAGTAAGTAATTGTTTTTGTATTGAGTACTTAGAGGAGAAATGCTCAAGTTGAAACTGTTTCTGCTTAATAATATTTAGAGGGAGAAAAATTCAAGGAGCGAAGAATTGTGGCGGTTTTTGTAGTAATGGTAAAAGACTTCGAAGATGAGGATAGGGTAGTATATTTTTATGGACCCAATGAGAATACAATGGGACGGATTGAATATGATAAAAAACATGGGGTAATTAATCAGATTTCTCCTATAGAATCAAATGATTTTGCAGATGATTTCTTTTTTAAGAGAGCCGGCAGACGCCTTTCAAGAATGATTATGAGAGAAAATCATAACTTTGTTGATCGAACAACTATAGAATCTTAATGATAGCAGATAAATATCTTGAGTGACTAGAGATGGAAAAATCGAATTTAGCACCTGATTGTCAGCTAAAAGCAGCAAGTGTTTTCCTAATTTAAAGCATAAGGGAAAGTTGAATATCTACGGACCGTTACAGTTTTACTCTCTATTAGAGACAGGGGTGAGTAAGTAATGAGATTAGTAAATACTTATCTTTCAGTAGAAGAATTAAAGAAACAAGATATAACAATCATACGTCATTTATTTACAAAAGAATATGCTGAAAATATTGAAGTGAATAGCTATAAGTATGAGGACCGAAAGTATTTTGAAACGGACTTTGATATAATTGATGTAGAATTTCACAACGAAAATATTTATAAAGAAATTGATAAGTTGATCAATATACATGAACAAGCAATTCAGTTAATTAATCAAGATGTTGAGGTAATCGTTGCGAATGACGATACAGACACAGAGATACAATTACTTGAAAAAACCTGTCATGATATATCGGGATTTGGTTTGTTTATTACAAAGAGAAAAATTGATAAAATCAAGCCTTATTATACTTCAGGTATTTGTAATGCATACTTAAATTTTGAGAATGTTAGTTTTGGTGTAATCTTCTAGTGCCTTTAGTAAGGTGTTAGGAAAAATGGGCCTCCAGATACTAAGAATTAAAGAGAAGTATACAGATCGTATGGAAATACATATTTAATTTTTGGTGATCAAGGTTTTAGATTCAAAAGTTTAATAGAAAATAATAAAGTGAAGATAGCACCTGATTGTCTAATAAAGACAGCAAGTGCTATTTTTTATCAATAATAAATGAAATTGAAAGTCGGGAGGATGTTAGAGTTACTTATAATACAATAGGAGATCGTATTAAGCAGCACCGAAATTGCTGGGGAAATAATGCAGGATACATAAAAGGAATTAGAAAGTTAAGGGGGTCTTTATAAATGGTAGATTTATCGAGCATTGCAGGGTTAGTAAGATACAAAGCAGCTAGCGAAATGGATATTCAAGAAATGGAAAGCCGGTTAGGCGTAAACTTACCTAATGCTTACAAGGATTTGTTAAGACATACGAATGGCCTGTCAATTGGCGGTGGACTTTTCATTTATGGGACAGAAGATATCTTGGAAAGGAATGAAACATGGGAAGTAGATAAATATGCCCCGGGTACGATCGCTGTCGGGGATGATGGCGGAGGAAATGTATTCTTAATGTATGCTTCGCAAAACACAAAAGAAGTGTTAGTTGTTGATTGCGGGGATATGAATCCCGACCATGCTGCGATTATCACCTCAGATTTTAGTAAATGGGTAAACGAAGGTTTTATAGGTATGACAGAAAATAATTTACTAGTTGATATACCGGATAGTTGTAAGGTAGTGTTAGTAACTGCTCCAAGAGAAGGTGTAAAAGATTTAGTGAAGATAAAAAGTGTTTTAGGGATTGAAATTTCTCCAGGAGAACTATTGAAGGCTTCCAAACATCCTCCGTATACATTGATAGAGAGCTATCCATATGGGAAAGCAAAGAAGCTAATTGAAAAGCTGGGACCGGTTGGGGATGTGCTTGAAATAGAAGAGAATTAAGTACATGAAATACTATTGGAGAATTCTAAACCAAGCTTTATAGAGCTCAGGGGGATAATCATGAATATTGCTAATGAAATGGAAGCTATATTATCCAAAAGAAAAGAACTGCATCTAAACGATGACTATGGAATACAAAAAAGCTGGAACGAAATAACAGAAGTTCTTTCGGGAAATGAGGAGAGGGCAATAAGGTACTTAGAGAATTGTAACAAAGAGGATTTATATTATATAAGTGAGGTTTTTGAAGATATAGCTGAAAAATTACAAAGTAAAAAACTAATTGTCACACTAAGGGAACTAGACAGAAAATACCCCGAGTTAGAAATGACAAAGGGTATCGATTTAGCAGAGAGTTATATAGAGATTTTATAAATGTAATCTATAGGGTTTTCAAAAATATAAAATAAATATATATCCATTTAACAGCGGTTTTGATTAATAGATGGAGGCTTCTCGTAAAAAGAATTTCCGCACGAACCTCCATTACTGCTTGACTCAATTATTACAGAAGACGCATGATCTGTATATACAATTTATCTCAGGCTCAGTCAATGAATATGCATTAATCCTTTGAGAAGTTATACAAGCCTGGAAAGTAAAAGGATGATTTTAGAGAATCACTTCATATTAGATCGAGCAAATGAATTACTTCCTTACAAAGGAACAGCAAGATAAAAATTCTCAAAGAAATCCAACACTAGGTAATATAAGTTCAATAGTATTGATAGTGCTGAGTGACTAGGCTTTTCAGAACGTGGCCGGAATTCAATAATTCCATTAAAAAAAGCGCTGACCGATACAGTCAACGCCCGTAATCTCTCAATTCAATCCTCTCTAGTCTTCTTTCCCAAAGAATACTCTTTCAAGCTGAATGATGATCAATGGAATCACTGCTAATCCATACACCCAGAATAATTGCATGTGATTTAATGTTGCTACCTCAAACCAGCCTGCGATCAGTACAGTGTTTAAAAGGGTTAAGCCTAGTAAAAAGGCAATCCACACAGCGATGTTTGAGAACAGTCCTAGTTTGAAGATGGATTGATCTGCCCGGCAGTTGAAGCCGTGGAACAGACGTGCTAAACATAATGTAGCAAAGGCCATCGTACTGCCTACTAATGGATCACCGGATGATAAGCCGACTTGGAAGGCGATAATGGTTACTGCTGCAATCACCAGACCCTCTAATCCTACCTGGGTGGCGAACTTTTTATTAAGTAATGGCTCCTGGATATTACGCGGTTTTTCTTTCATCAGCTTTTTATTGTGCGGCTCTAGTCCAATGGCAATTGCCGGCAAGCTGTCTGTTAGTAAGTTGATAAATAGTAAGTGTACAGGAGCAAAAGGAACCGGCAGTGCGAGCAGTGTAGCGTACAGCACGACTAGAATAGCCCCTGCATTTCCGGATAATAAAAACTTAATGGCATTTTTAATGTTGGCATAAATACTTCGCCCGTTTGAGATGGCTTTGACAATCGTTAGGAAATTATCGTCGGTTAAAATCATGGAGGAAGCATCTTTTGCGACTTCCGTTCCTGTAATACCCATCGCAACACCGATGTTTGCCTGTTTTAACGCAGGGGCATCGTTTACACCGTCACCCGTCATGGCTACGACATGTCCTTTTTCCTGCCAAGCTTTCACAATACGGATTTTATGCTCCGGCGATACGCGTGCGTATACGGAGATCTTTTCTACTTTGTTTCGCAGCTCTTCATCTGTTAATCTTTCAATCTCCACGCCTTCCATTGCTTCAGAAGGGTCCTTTAAAATACCGATTTGTTTGGCAATCGCCGTGGCAGTGATTTTATGGTCGCCCGTAATCATGACCGGCTTGATGCCTGCATCAATACAATCCGCAATGGCCTGTGCAGATTCCTCACGCGGCGGGTCCATCATTGCCACTAATCCAACGAATGTATAATTATTTTCATCTTCCGGACTGATGCGGGGGGAGAAGACATCTTTATAAGCGATGGCCAGTACCCGCAGTCCCTCACTCGAAAAGTTATGAGCAGCTCGTCGAATGCTTTCAAGGTGCTCGTCCGTGATGCCCATTGCACCTCGTGACGTTTCCATTCTTCTAATACGCGGCAGCAGAACATCAACAGCACCTTTTGTAATGAGTACACTGCGCGTCCCCATACGGTTAACTGTACTCATCAATTTACGAGTCGAATCAAACGGTACTTCACCGACACGTTGATGAAGGCCTCTTATGATTTGTTCATTCAGTTCATATTGGCGGCCTAAATTGACAAGCGCCAATTCTGTTGGGTCCCCGATTTGCTTGCCATCAGAGAGTATGGAATCGTTACATAACAAAGCCATATCGACGAATTTTTTATGAAGCTGATTTTTCATCTGCAGCTGATCGTGCCCGAAAATTCCTTCACTTACATAAATTTTTCGAACGGTCATTTTGTTTTGCGTAAGCGTGCCCGTCTTATCCGAACAAATGATAGAAACACTGCCGAGACTTTCAACGGCAGGCAATTTGCGCATAATCGCGTTTTCCTTCGCCATGTTTTGTGTGCCTAATGCAAGGACAATCGTCACGATCGAACTCAATGCCTCCGGAATGGCTGCAACGGCTAATGAAACGGCAAACATGAAGGAATCGACTAGCTCACGGCCGCGTAAAATATCCAGTCCAAAAATAATAAGGCAAATAACAATGATCCCAAATGCAAGCCGCTTACCAAAGTTATCGAGGCTTACTTGAAGCGGTGTTTTCTTTTCCTTTGCACTATCTAATAAACTAGCGATTTTCCCGATTTCCGTATCCATACCGATCGATGTAACGATGACTTGTCCACGTCCCTTAGTGACAAAGCTGCCCGAAAAGACCATGTTCTTTTTATCACCAAGTGCTACATCTGTCTCGTTAATAATATTTGCCATTTTATCGATTGCCAGTGATTCACCAGTGAGTGAGCTTTCATTGATTTGCAATCCATGGCTTTGAATGATACGGCCATCCGCGCTGATATAATCGCCAGACTCCAAAATAAGAATATCTCCGACAATAACCTCTCTAGACGGAATCTCAATTGTTTCTCCATTCCGCAGCACCTTTGCGATCGGGGCGGCCATGGCTTTTAGGCTGTTGAGTGATTTCTCCGCTTTTATATGCTGTACGGTGCCTAAAATAGAGTTTAAAACAATGACTACGATGATGACGACGGAACTTTCAACATCTCCAAGAAAGATAGAAATCACAGCTGCCACAATTAAAATGATGACCAAGAAGTCCTGGAACTGCTCTAAAAAGACCTGCACCGCATTTTTTTGTTTACCTTCTTTTAATTCGTTGTACCCATGCTTTTTGTGGCGTAATTGAACTTCATAATCCGTTAATCCTTGAGGCGTTACGTCCAATTCTTTCATTACCTCTTGGGCAGAGGCTCGGTAGTATTGTGTTGCGTTCATTAGAAAACCCCTCCATCGGTCTATATGAATGATCTATCCTTTAACCGGAGTGCCAAGCAGATTTTGATAGCCGATTATTTCAACCTGACCTAACCGATTGGATCATTCAATATAACCAAATGTATGGTTAGCATCTTCAAAATATACTTTTATAAGACTACTTTTCTATTCTTTTTTGTAGAAGCCGATGTCTCGTTAGCATATGTGAAAAGAGCGTTAATACGAGATCAACGCTCTAGTCAAATAATATTCATCTAGATAACTACATTTTGAAAAGACCGATGAGAATTAACGCGATCCCCGGTAGCAGCGTCAGGTTTTTCATCCACGCCACACTTCTAAAAATCTTTCCTATGTTGAGCCCGGCTATCACAAAGATTGTACTTGAAATAGTCACAACGATAGAAAACAGAATAGGCGGCAAGTCAATTAATGCAGCGCCAATACCTGCACCGAAAGAGTCTAGTGATAGGGCAAGCCCTAGGAATAATGCTTCTATCCCGCTAATCTTCCCGGATTTATCAAAGTCAGCTTCCATTGGCTTTTTCAAGATTTTAATAATAATGGAGAGAGGTTTGATTTCAAATTCGATCACCTTGTAATCTGTTTGCGGCTCACGTGCAGTCCTTTGGGAAGTGATGAATTGATAAAGAACCCAGATACCAATCCCGATGAGTATGATTCCGCCGATTCTTTCCCCAGCCTCATACGATATAAATAACTCGATAAATGAACCAAGCAGCATCGCGAGTAATAAAACCACGAAGGTACAGGATGAAATGATGATAAATGATCTGACAGGAATCGTTACATTTCGCATGCCGTAGGTTAATCCCACTGTAAAACTATCAAGACTCACTGCAAATCCTAAAATCAATAAAGCAACCAAATCGCTTATTTTTGTTCACTCCCTCTATCAATATTGATGTTTCACTAGCTCACGTCCTTTTAAGTACTTGAAAGAGAGCTGAGACGTGCAGGACCATTATAGGTATATGGAAGTTGAGGAAGCGTCGCTAAAGGGAGCCGCTTTGTGAAATAACACCTCTTTTATGAGCTGGCTGCGTGTAAGGATGGATCAGTGTGTTCGTTCCCTTTCACGTTTTGGTATATCAATGTGGCTTTTACATAATGTATTTCCGGGCTTCAAAAAGGCGGGTTTATTTATTACATGAACAGCTGGCGTACTATTGACGGCCATTACATAAAAGGTCTTTATGTTTAGGTTCTAGCTGGTCTTTTCCTTACAGGTGACATCACTTCCTTATCTTATGTAGGGGGATGGAGTTCCGTGCGAGGCAACTGTGCTTGATGAAAACACACAAAGCTTGGCGGGGAAAGGAGGGGAGATACAATCATGAGTATTTTTCGTAGTGAAAGGGTCTCTCGACGTCTATGCACATACCGGCTGCCTTATGAAAGCTGGCGAGGCATTTATGAGGCAGCGATTTGTTCGATAGCGCATCTTCTAGAGCGGGTATCGGAAATCTTTGGGGATGAAGAAAAATAATTTGGTAAATAGGTAAAGAAAGTCTGCCGCAGAAGGATCTTCGGCAGGCTTTATATTTGTGTAAAAGTGTTATTCAGCCCATTGGAGAAGCGGGAGGTGCCTTCCTCTTCCAAATTATTTTTGTAAGCGATGTTTAACAAATAGTATAAAGGTGGGTATACAGGGTATAAGTTAGTAGCTTGCTAAATGACTTAAGGAGGTGTGAATGTATGAAAGATCAATCAATTGCCGAGCCTTGCGCCATCAAACATACAAGAAGCAGCAGGAAACAGGATTCTCCCAAATTCCCCGAAAACTATCTCCGTTCTAGAAGATAGCAGCTTCAAGAAACCTTAATTATTACATCTGTAACACATTTTCATTCAGTAACAAGTGCACCTGGAGCAGACATCCTCTTTATTGGCAATAACCTGTGAGGCGAGGAGCGCATGAAAAGCTACATATACTGCAACAAAAAAGTCTATTAATGGAAACACCTGAAGGAGTGATAGGATGACGAAACCATTATTAGAGGTAAAAGAAATATACAAGAGTTTTGCAAATAATCATGTATTAAAAGGTGTTAACTTTAATGTTCTACCGGGAGAGGTCCATGTTTTGCTTGGTGAAAATGGCGCTGGTAAATCAACACTTATCAAAATTTTAACAGGCGCTTATTCAATGGATAAAGGCACTATCCATTGGGAAGGCCAAGCGGTAAAAATCCATACGCCAATCGAAGCGATGGAGCTGGGTATTGCTACCATCTATCAGGAATTGAATGTTATTAAAGAATTGACAGTCTATGAAAATATATTTTTAGGCCGAGAAGTAAAGAACAGTAAAATGGGTTTTCTCAATCGTAAACAAATGATTGAAAAAGCACAGGAGCTGCTCATTCGGTTGGGGCAGAACCCAAAGCTGGCAACGATGCCATTAGGTCAATTAGGGTTAGGTCAGCAGCAGCTTGTCGAAATAGCGAAGGCGCTTATCCTAGAAGCAAAGCTCATTATTATGGACGAGCCTACCTCTTGTTTAAGCGGCAGAGAAGTGGAACAGCTTTATAAAATTGTAGATCAATTGAGAGCGGAAGGGATTTCAATTATCTTTATTTCTCATAGATTGGAAGAAATTCAGCGTCTCGGCGACCGAATTACTATTTTGCGGGATGGCTGCTCCGTTGAAACACTTCCTGTGAGCGAAACTAAACCTGATGAATGGATTGAGTTAATGGTCGGTCGTTCATTAGAAGAAAAATTTCCTAAAAAACAGTTTGAACGAGGGGATGTAGGCTTTAGTCTAAAGGGCTTTAAGGTCGAAGCATCTCACGCGCCAATTGATTTGGATGTCCATTATGGGGAAATTGTTGGGTTGTCAGGGCTGGTTGGTGCAGGCCGGACAGAATTAGCAAGAGCCATTTTTGGAGCAGATAAACGAGCGGGCGGCAAAATATTCATCGATGGAAAAGAAGTGAAAATCACCAATCCACGTCAGGCAATCGATGCAGGTATCGCTTTTATAACGGAGGATCGAAAGTCAGAAGGATTGCTGCTGGATTTACCGCTGGATATCAACGTTTGTTTGGCCAATATGAAAAAGTTTGCAGGGCGGACTAAGCTGTTGAATCTAAACACAATGAAGGAACAGGCAAAACGGTATGTGAAGGAGCTGCAGATCAGGCCCAACAATATCGAATTAAATGCCCGGAATTTTAGTGGAGGAAATCAGCAGAAAGTGGTCATTGCAAAATGGCTTTGTACAAATGCGAAGGTTTTCATATTTGATGAGCCGACACGCGGCATTGATGTCGGAGCGAAGGTGGAAGTTTATCGACTTATGAACAAGCTGGTGGAAGAAGGGAAAATAGTCATCATGATTTCATCTGATTTACCCGAAATTTTGGGGATGTGTGACCGTGTAATCGTGATGAACACCGGAAGGATCACAGCGGATTTACCGATTGCACAAGCAACGCAGGAGCAAGTAATGAGAGCAGCAACTATCGGCTAATAAGGAGAGAATCATATGGAAAAAGTTACGCAACTATTGGGTGAAGTAAATGTAGAAGAGCATAAACAGGAAAAGAATTATAAAAATCTATTAGGGAAGTTTGGTTCATTATTTGCACTTATTATTTTGATGATTGTATTAACGTTTTTATCCGATAAATTTTTAACCGTTACCAACTTAATGAATATTGCACGGCAATCGACTATTAACGCCCTTTTAGCACTAGGTATGCTTTTGCCTATCTTAACGGCAGGAATTGATTTATCTGTAGGTTCTATCCTCGCCGTTTCGATTATGGTGATGGGTGTTGTTTCTGTCACAATGGGGATGCACCCTATTCTCGGTATACTAGTTTGTTTACTGGTAGGTGCTGGATTTGGATTGTTAAATGGTGTGTTATTAACAAAATTACGTTTACCGCACCCATTCATTTCCACGCTAGGGACAATGAATATCGCACGGGGGCTGGCATTGATCATTACCGGTGCAGCACCGATTGCCGGTTTCCCGTATATGATTCAGTATTTTGGGAGTGAATATGTCGGACCGATTCCTGTCAGTTTTGTAGTAGTTCTTGTCATTTATTTTATTTTCCATATTTTCTTAACGCGTTCTCAAACGGGTCGTTATATTTATGCCATTGGGGGCAATAAGGAAGCAGCCCGTCTTTCAGGTATCAATGTAGATAGAGTGCTGATCATCGTCTATACACTTAGCGGATTAATGGCAGGTTTAGCAGGCTTGATGATGGTAGGCCGTGTTAATTCAGCCTTTCCGTTGGCGGGGTCCGGCTATGAACTAGACGCCATTGCAGCCGTTATTATCGGAGGCGCAAGTTTCTTTGGTGGTGTAGGGACAGTTTGGGGCACATTAGTCGGCGTGCTGATTATTGCTGTATTACGTAACGGCTTAAACCTGTTGAACGTATCAGCGGATTTACAAATGGCGGTCATCGGGGTCGTCATTATCGTGGCAGTATTTGTCGACGTACTGCGTCAGCGCAGATCAAAGGCATCTTCATAAGGGGGTGGGGAGAGTGAAAAAAGCAAACTGGTTGCTGCTCGCTGTATTGTCAGCAGTGTTGTTAGCAGCGTGCAATTCTGAGGAAACATCAAGCGGTGTGGCGAGCGATGCAGGCATCAATTCGGATACTACCATTTCAGTAGTATTGAAAACATTGTCGAGTCCATATTGGAAGTATGTCGAGGCAGGTGCTAAAAAAGCTGGTGAAGAATTGGGTGTTCATGTAACAGTAGTAGGGCCATCATCGGAAAAGCAATTATTAGAACAAGTAAATATGCTGGAAGATCAGCTTAGCCAGCGCCCAAGTGCACTTTTAGTATCCCCAAGTCAACCAGAGGCGGTTGTAAATGTATTAGAAACCGCTTCAGATAGTGATATTCCAGTGTTACTAATTGATACAGATACTAACTTTAAAGGAAAAGTGACATTTATCGGAACAGAAAACTATACGGCAGGATATGAAGGCGGCAAAGAATTGGCAGCTCTGCTAGAGAAGGGCGATAAAGTAGCGCTAATCTCCGGAGCATTGGGAAATCCGGCAACAGACGATCGTATTGAAGGAGCTAAAGAGGCATTGCAAGAAGCAGGTATGAAAATCGTCGCAGAGCAGCCGGCTAACTCTGATAAATCAGAGGCAATGTCTGTTATGGAAAACATCCTAGAAAAGAACGGTGATGTAAAAGGGGTATTCGCAGCAAATGATGATATGGCCATAGGTGTCCTGCGTGCCGTGCAGGCGAAAAAACTAGATGTGAAGATTTTTGGGATGGATGGAACAGAAGAAGCGGTGCGGTCCATTCTGGATGGCGGTTTAACAGGGACAATTGCACAAAGTCCATATAATATGGGCTATGAAGGTGTTTCAAATGCTCTTAAAGCAATTAACGGAGAGGCAATTCCAGAACGGATTGATTCAGGCATCGAAATCGTAACAGCAGATTCGGCACAAGAGTTTTTAAAGTTCCTGCAATCCATTTCGGAGTAAGAGAGAAAAAAAGAATTTCCTAATAGGAAACGTCCAATTGCATGAAATATGCGGTTGGGCGATTTTTGTTTTTAACTAAAAATTTGTAAAAAGTTGTATACTTTTTTGTTTTACAATTGTTATATAGGTGAGTGATCACTACATACGAAAAATGGATATTCAAAAGTTGGTGAACGATTGAAAAATGAATGGGAGCAGCTACTCCTTGCACATGCAGAAATTGTATTCAAATATTTATTGAAAATTGGGGCTGCCAAAGAGGATGCAGAGGATATTACACAGGAAACGATTATAAAAACAATCGAATGTCTGCAACAAATTGAACCAAGGAAAATGCGGGCGTGGATGTTTAAAGTGGCGATTCACCACTACTATTCACTATATAACAAAAATAAATTGATTGTGCGATTGCAGGATGAGGATTTAGAAAAATTAAAGCCTGCAATGGAGGATGTTTCGGTAAATTTATTATCTAAAGAGGAAGGAAGGGAAATGGCGGAAGCGTTGCAGCGACTTCAGCCAACCTTCCAGCAGCTGCTTATTCTAAAATACTATATGGAATTTTCCTATAAAGAAATCAGCGACATTCTAGATATGAAAGAAACGAATGTGAAAACGTATTTACAGCGTGCAAGGAACAGCTTTAAAAAGATTTGGGAGGAAAAGCAGCATGGACAATGAAAAAATGGACGATCTCTTTAATGTAGAGAAAATGGAAAGAACAATTAAAAAGGCCAAGCGCCGGGCCACTTGGAAAACGGTATTGATTACGATGCTTGTGCTTACTTTTATAGTCGTATTTATTGCTTTAGCCAATCCTAAAGCAACAGGTGTAATGGAAGGGAAAGTTACTGATTCGATACGAGGAATGCATGAAATTTCAGCACCGAATGAATTTATAGGAAAACTCGAAAGATACCCAGGATTCCTAGGCGGAAAAAGTTATTATACTACTTATAAAATAATTGAAGGAAAAGTAGTCTATACAGGGGAAGAGGGATACGGTTACGGCCTGTTTCGCGATGAAGTGTTAAGTAAGGGAGGAGGATATCCTGCAATTATCGGAGAAGCCTTTACGGAAGGAGAGGCAGAAAAGCCAACCTATAACGAATTAGGTCAACGAAAAATGATTTTTTACTATCCTTTTTTACCATATGAGTCATATCGTCATGATTTAGACCTGCTGGATGAAATTGGGCAGGATAAGATGATGGAAGTAGCGCTTTCCTTTGACCAAGGCCACACATTACAAGAAGTGCAGTCACTCATACCAAACGATGTGACGCTTTCATGGGTGTGGGTTGATGATGTCGATGAGGAAAACGATAGCTTTCAAGCAGAAACTATGGATGAGAATGGGGAAATAGTTAGTTTAGGAGATTATTTGGTTCGTCCAGAGGATACTGTATATGGTTTCTCCCTATTTGATGCGAATGGTGACGAGGCAGAGGAGCCTGCACTGTCATTTATTAGAATCATTTCATCTGGACAAAAATATAAAACGCGCTGGCAAGGGGAGTATAAACGATTGTACGAAACGCTAAGCGGCGAAGATGGAATATTAGCAGGCAACGACCTGCAATATTTCGGGGCGGTTGTAACGGGAAATGTAGAAACTCTTTCGCAGCTAAAGGATCTCCCATTTATCAAGGCTTCATCGATTGGTGTCATTACGGATAAGTACTAAAATCAAATTTTAGTTTCTGACTATAATAACTAACACTTAGAGCAATCACACTTTTAATGGTTAGGAAGAATAATATAATAATTAAAACGTAATTGAACGGAGCTGTGCCATGGAAGAAAAAGAACTGTATGTTTACCATATCGTTACGAGGAAAAAAATGAGCGTAGGTCAAATAATTAATTTTGACAATCATCAAAAAAACACGTTGTATAGCTTCTTTTTCGAAAGGGAGCAACGGAATTCTAGAGGGGAAGACTTTTTTCAAATCATAAAAGCGCACTCCTCAGATGAAGGCATGCATTTAAATAGGGAAAATGCGGATGTAGTTAACAACTATGCGGGGCAGACAATCAGAGCCATTAGAGAAATAATTGTCGAAATGGTAAGGCTGCAGGAGTTTCCGCAATATCCTTCAAGAATGTCATGCTTATATGCGGCAAAGAGGTACGAAGATTTGCTTAAGTGGAAGGAATTATTTCAATCTTATAATCGAGATATTTTGCAGATTGTTAAGCTTCGAGTTATTGGGAATTCATTTGAAGGTGATGGTAATCTTTTGCCGAAAGAAAATGGCGCCTCATTCGCTCGGAAAATGGAGCAAGCTAGAGAATATTGGCAAGGGAATGTGAAAAATGGACTTCCAGAACTTTTAGTTGATGGGGAAATTGAAGTAGTAGAGATAATTGAAGATTATACGGTTTAGTCAGTAGCATTGGCAGGACTCTTATAGGGGAAGCTCTGTTTTAACACCCAGTAAAAAGCATGATCAGCAGTTGATCATGCTTTTCATTAAATAGCCGATTTATTGATTAATATGCAGTCCAGCCGGCATCAGCAGCAATTACTTGCCCGTTGATGAAGCTTGATTCGTCTGAAGCTAGGAATAGGGCAAGCTGTGCGATTTCTTTTGGTTCGCCAGCGCGAGGCATGGTACCTAAACCAGTACCTTGACGTCCTGCACCGAATTCAGAAACATTTGTCATCGATGTTTGAATATTTGTCATAACGCCGCCTGGTGCGATTCCGTTACAGCGGATACCAGATTGAGCATACATGTAACCCGTGTTTTTCGTTAAGCCAGTAACCGCGTGTTTCGAAGCTGTATAGGCTGCACCAGCACGAGCACCGCGTAAACCGCCAGCAGAGATGTTATTGACGATTACACCATGGCCTTGCTCAAGGAAGATGTTTGTTGCGATACGCATAGCACGCATTACACCAGTTGTATTTACTGCAAATAGGCGGTCCCATTTCTCGTCAGTAATTTCGCCGACCGGCTCCATGCCGTCCATGATACCAGCGTTGTTTACTAAAATGTCTAATTTACCGTAAGCAGCTTTTGTTTCTTCAAACATGCGCTCGATGTCAGCTAATTCAGCAACGTTTGCTTGGTTGGCGATCGCTTCACCGCCGTTTGCCTTAATACCTTCAGCAACTGTTTTGGCACCTTCAAAATTGTAATCTGAAACGACTACTTTTGCGCCTTCTTGAGCATAAAGCTCTGCAATTGCTTTACCCATACCTGATGCAGCTCCAGTTACGATAGCAACCTTACCTTGTAATTTCATAAAGTTTACCCTCCAGCTTCATATTTGTTGGACACTTGTACAATAAAATTATAATATATGGGTGATTTAATTCAATGTACAAAAACATCGCCAATGTATGATATTTAACACTTTTTCATTTTTTGTCTAATAAGGAGGCTGCATTTTGAACAAAAATGATTTACGCGTTATTAAAACAAAAAAGACGATATACAATTCTTTGCTTCTGTTGTTAAAAACTAAACCCCTTTCCCAAATAAAAGTGACGGAGCTCTGCAGGGCAGCTGAAATCAACAGAGGTACATTTTATTTCCACTACCAGGAAATCGGTGACGTACTGGAAGAGCTGTTTGGGGAAATTATGCGAGATTTAGAGGATTCCTACGCTGAACCTTTCAAAAAGGGCTTTACTGTACATAAAAAAAATCTGGACCCAGATATGATTAAAATTTTTCACCATGTGAAAAAACATGAGGAGTTTTACAAAATCGTTTTATCGGAAGATGCTTCAATGAAGTATTATTATATGTTTTATGATGTCGTCTGCCGCTTGAATATGCAGACAAAATACGGATTAGCGGGCGATGATTTTCTCACTGCCTACTCAGCAAACGCGATTATCGGCTTGATCATTAAATGGTACCGCAATGATTTTAACGACAGTGTCGATGAGATGAATCATCGGTTGTTTCACATCGTTCAACATAGCTTTAAAAAAGTGTGAGCTTGCGAAATAAAGCGGGGAGAAGACAGTTGATAAATTGAAGAAAAATGAAATAGCCGGGGGTGCTGCTATTAGTGAAGTCAAGGTGGTCTCTGCTTTACCACACACGCTAAGTGGAGGGCTTCTACCATAAGAGAAGATATATCAGTAGTTCATTGCAATAGGTAGACAGCGTGCAAATGCCTGCCGTTCACGTAGTTTGCAGGAAGGTTAATTGATAAAAAGCTGATGAAATGGGTATAAGAATAAGGATTGCAAAATAGCAAAAGGAGCTGTTCATTATGTCAGAAAAATTATTTACGGCAAGCGCTACCGCTTTGGGCGGACGAGAAGGCAAAGTTCAATCAGACGATGGTGTCATCCAGTTTGATACGGCTATGCCTGGTACACCAAGAGCAAAACAAATAGAACATGCTACAAACCCGGAGCAGTTATTTGCAGCCGGCTATGCAGCCTGCTTTGACAGCGCGCTGCAATTAACGGCGAGCAAGGCACGTGTGAAATTCACTTCCGAGGTGACAGCCAATGTCAGCCTGATGAAGGACGAGGAAGACCAAGGCTTTAAGCTCGGAGTTGTCTTACAAGTGAAAGGAACAGACATCGATCAAGAACAATTGAAGGAGCTTGTTGAAAAGGCACATCAAGTTTGTCCTTATTCAAAGGCAACACGAGGAAATATTGAGGTTACATTGGAAGTTGTATAGAAGCCGCCAATACCTCCATATAAGTGACAAGTTATCCAGGACAGGAAAGAGATCTTGGATGCTGCCGCTAACCAAATCAATCATTTTATGTAGTTTCTGCCATTTTTTATTGTAAATTGATTGAAATATGGTAAGATTAAAATAACTAAAATGAACGGAGGTGGAAAGAATGATGAATTTAGCTATGACGACAGGTGTAAATGTGGATACAGCTATGTATTTTGCACGTGTCATTACTTTTGATTTTGCTGCTAACGGGATAGGTATGCCCTTTTTTAGACAAATTCAAAAGAACGCGTAGCTGATTAACTTCATTCTTTCTACAATTTGTGAAAGACTGCTCAGTTAATGGGTAGTCTTTTTTGTATGCTTTTTTCAGCTGCGCTAGGAGGCGTAGGAAATGCAATTAAAAGCAGAAAATATATCAAAATCAATCGGTGGTAATCCAATTTTTACGAAGATGAATATCGAGGTGCTTCCAGGGGAGCGTGTAGCGGTAGTAGGACGCAATGGCTGCGGTAAAACGACGCTCTTTCAACTGCTTGCTGGGATTGAGCAGCCGGATGACGGAAGAGTCATCAAAGCAAAAGGCGATAAAGTCGGGTATTTGCATCAAATTCCGGACTTTCCGGATAAAACGGTGTATGAGGTCCTTTATGCGGCATTTACGGAGCTCATCCAAATGCAAAAACGCCTGCAAGAGCTTGAAGAACAAATGATTCGAGAGACAACAGATAAATTGCTGCATCAATACGGGGAACTCCAGGAACAATTTATCGTACGCGGCGGTTACGAGATCGATTCGAAAATCTCTTCGGTTGCAAATGGATTAGGGATCCATCCATTACTGAGCAGTCTCTTTAATGATCTCAGCGGGGGAGAGAAAACAAAGGTAATGCTTGCGCATATTATTTTGCAGCAGCCAAGCATTTTATTATTAGATGAACCGACCAATCATCTAGATTTGGCAGCTATTGAATGGCTGGAAAACTATATCCATTATTTTAAAGGGACGGTCATGATAATCTCCCATGATCGCCAATTTTTAAATAATACAGCCCAAAAGGTATTGGAGATCGAGGACGGGGAAATCTGGGTGAGCATCGGTAACTATGATGCCTACTTGCGGAATAAGGAGTTGAAGGTCGAGCAGCAATTTGCAGCTTATCAGGAACAGCAGAAGAAAATCCAAAAAATAAAGGAATCTATCCGCAGGCTGCGTCAATGGGCTAATGAAGCATCTCCGCCAAACCCTGATTTATATCGTAAAGCAAAAGTAATGGAAAAAATGCTGGAACGAATGGAGCTTGTAAGAAAGCCTAAAAATGAAAAGGTAATGAATTTGCAGCTGCAGGTGGATAATCGGGCTGGCAAGGAAGTATTTGAATTAACGGATGTGATGCATGGCTTTGCAGACGAGATTCTATTTATGGATGTCAATTTATCGATTTACTGGCGGGACCGATTTGCCATTGTCGGAAACAATGGGACAGGAAAGTCAACGCTGTTAAAAATATTGCTCCAGCAAATTACACCGCTGTCCGGCAAGGTTCGGCAAGGCAGTAATGTCAAGATCGGCTATTTAGCCCAGCAATTTGATAGTACCAATCCTGCAGCTCGATTAATTGATGTGTTTAGAGAGAACTTATCGTTAGCTGAAGGGGAAGCACGTCAGGTCCTGGCGCAGTTTCTGTTCTATGGCCACGATGTTTTCAAACGTGTTGGTGATTTAAGCGGCGGGGAGAAAATGAGGCTGCGGCTAGCTCAATTAATGCATCAAAATTGTAATGTCTTAATTTTGGATGAACCAACAAACCATTTAGATATTGAATCAAGAGAAGTGTTAGAAGAAACGCTAGAGAAATTTACTGGAACCATCATTGCGATTAGTCATGACCGCTACTTTTTGCAAAGGATTTTTTCAAAAGTAGCATGGATTGAAAATCACTCCATTACCGTACACGATGGGCCGTACAGCTGGGCGTATGAAAAACAGAAGGGGATGCGGGATGATTAGTGTGGGTTGGTACTTGGACGGATTTAATTATACTTAAAGTGTTTTTAGCATTTAGAACCTACGAGGAGAGAGGAATTTATCAATAAAAATCTAAATAATGTCATGAGTTTTTAGAATGGCAAATAGCAAAAAGAAAATGAATATAAAATAAAAGAAGCAGGGACATAAATGGTCTTGAGAGGAAATAAAAAAGTGAAATCTGGATGAGATTTCACTTTTTTATTATTTCGGAAATATTAGGAAGATATTTTACCATCGTGTAACCATTTTTCTTATATTTGTGGCCATTAATGCAAGACTGATTGCATTATCAACATTTGATTTTGTACCAACCGTAAGTATTATTGCACCATTTAATCAAATTTTTGAATCTTTGTATTAGGACATCGTTTCCGTAACTCCGTAATGAATTCTGTTTTATCCATTGGTAAAATCTTAATACTTCCAAGGAATGATGATTTTAAAGATAACTCAAGTCCCTTATCAGACGGTGAAATTCGATAGCCAGTGAATCTATCTGTCGTTGTAGAAACCTTTGTTATGTTTTGATAAGGAATTTTACTTTTGAATGGTCCACCTTTGATTAATAGGTAATCTTCACAGAAAATGTACTTAATAGAAGTTCCGTACCACACTATAAATGTTATAGAAATAATAAAGATAGCCAATGAAGAAGTTATAAGGGATGGTAATGCTTCCTTATAAACGGGGAATATCATTATGATACCCATAGTAAAGGCCGCAAAAAATATAAGTATTAAAAGAAAAATGTCCCCTTTTGAACGAAAAACCATTGGTTAATCACGCCTTTCTTGTATTGTATATAAATTAATTTCGGGTGTTATAACTTTATATATTTTTACCCTTATTTACATTATATTGTATTTCAAAAGAAATTATCTTATTTTAAAGTAATCTTTTCTATAAAAGTAATAATAAATACTTATTTACCTTAAATTTAAGCAGTAAAAACGTTTAAATTCGATAAAACATACTATTGAACCAATTTCTTAAATACCCTTTTAATATTCTCTTTTACATGTTAACCTAGAAAAAGGGGAGGTATATATTGGTAAAAAATAATAATTTTAGGAAAAGAGGAGATTTAATGAATTTACGGAAGAATGTATTTTCGATTGTGCTCGTTCTGTCGCTATTAGTCTCGGGATTGTTTGGTAGCTTACCTAATGCAACTGCTCAAACTCAAGTTTCTAATGAAAGTACTTATCAAGATGTCGATGTCACGGAAAATCCTCGGAAAACACAAATCATTAAAGATTTAGCAAACGACACTATTTCAAATGGTCAAATGATTTTAAATTATTCAAATGCAAAGCTAGACTTCGATAATGTGAAGCTTTTAGAGATTAACGATGATAAGAACAAATACACATCTATTACAATTCCTGTCGTTGGAGATCAATATAGTTTGTTAAGTAACCTATCATTAGTTTTTGATTCAAATAATAAGCTTGTAACCTATTCAGAGACGTTGATTACAAGAAGTGATGATAATAAGTTTATTGTCTCTTCTTACGCGGATGGGAGTTTATTACAAGAACAATTTACTGATTTGGATTACGTTAGTAACGATGAACTTCAAAGGCAGCTAGATTACTTACTAGAGGTTTTAGAAGAAAATAAACAAGATATATCAACTAACGGTATTCCTGAAATCGCTCTTTGTCTTTCTGTAGTTATTGGAGTAGATTTAGTAATTGCCCGATTGATTGCTACAACTTGCGTTGCCTCTTGTCCAGCTGTACCACCGGTATGTGCTGTTTGTATCACTGCGGTTTCAGCGATTGGTATAGCAAATATGCCTTTACTCTTAGCTTGTTTCGAGAAATAAGTTCAAATAAAAATGCAATAGGGGTAAAGATTAAGCATAGTTTGTTAATATGAATAAAAGTAAAAGAAGTTTGAGCAAAACCAATTGTTCAAATTCAAAAAGCTGGTGAAATTTTACTCAACGGAAAATTTCATCAGCTTTAATTTTATTTATAAAAAGGACAACCAATGAAATCAATCTCACATTAATTAATGGCTGTGAAAATACGTTGACGGCAAGATGGTAGAATCTTATCTGCATCCTTTCAAAATAATAAAAAAGTGAAATCTTGTCCAGATCTCACTTTTTCTTTCAGGCGGAATTAAGTAATTTCTGAATTAGTAAGGGTGGTCTGCCGGAGAGGAATCTCTGGCATTCCGCCCTTATTTAACTTGGGAGATGTGAATAAAAGAATATTATATGGAAGCTTGCCGCTTCACGCATTACCTAGCCGCCATCAAGATCTCAACTGTGGATTCCGGATCATTCACAAAGCCTGTAAATTTATAGACAGGCTGGTAATAGCCTTTTGTATCGTATTCATACGTTAGGCGAACATCCGTTACCGTAAGCGTGTCGCCTTTTTGTAAAGGATTAAAAAGGCTAAATTCACCATTTACCAATGCTTCATATGCATCTTGTTGTGAAATGATGGGCTTTTTTGCCACCATTTCGTTGTCATCGATCATATAGAATATGCTATCGGGTGTCTGCTGGCTGGAAAATGTCGCCATGATCAGGCCTTGTGAAAAATCTTCACAGGCAGTCTGCAAATTCTCTGCCTCTGCTAAATCCCAGCGAATTGTCCGTTCATCCTGCTGCTGATAGACAGCGTCATTTGGCATTAACTCTTCTTTTTCCAGCCAATTCTCTATAAGCTCTTTTTGCTGGTTAATATCCGCAGTTAGAGGTTCATCATTTGGGTCATTAGTATACAAGTCCCAGCTTCCCTTCGTTATGCTGTAGATGAGGGAATAGCTGATGCCTTCCTCATCTAGAAATGAAAAGCCAAGGTTTTCCGATTCTCTGCGCATTCCGCCCTGCTGCTGTAAATCGAATTGCTCGGCGATGGACTGGGCGATTTGTGTTAATACTTTTTTGTTTCTTATATCTTCATTGTAATAAATACATGCCTCTGCTTCTTGATCGGAAAGCTCGGTTTCCAGCTGTACTTGAATTTGCTCCATGCTTTGCTTTTGGGCAGGCTTGAAAGGCAGATTCCCGAATTCCTGTGCTTGATAGACTGTATTCGCAATACCGAACAGCGCGATAAAAAACAGGGGAATGGAAAGGGCCTTTACAATCGGTGCCAGCTTTATTTGACGCTGTTCAATCATCACGATGAAAGCCATTACGATGAAGTATCCCGCGATGCTTCCGATTGTATTATGCAGCAGGTCGTCCAATTCAAAAATCCCTTTACCAGAAACTAATTGGAAAACTTCGACGCACAGCGTGAACATAAACGACAGAAAGAAGACACGCCAAAACGATCTGTTTTTCCGGTGAAGCAGCGGCAGCAGTACGCCGAGCGGCATAAACATAATCATATTAAAGATGATTAGCTGAAACTCAGACAATGACCATTTATTCCATGCATTTAGATAGCCGCTGAATAGACTGAAATTCAGCTGTCCCGTAAAAAAAGCCGGTCTGCTGAGGGTGGTAATGCCTAATACGACTACGGCCCAGCAAATCAGCAAGGTAACGACTATAAACGTAGAGAGTTGTACCGGATATTTTTTGTAGAAAAATTTTCGATAAACAACGTATGCAGCCAGTAGAATGAAGATTAAAGCAATCGAATATTTAATATACGGCAAAAGACCAGAAACGATAGAAATGACATCCATAATAAGGTTCCTCCTGAACAACTTGTTATGTTCAGTGTAACAGGGAAATCTTAACAGATAATGGGGATAAATCTTAAGAATTCCTGAAGATACGTCTGAGACAGGAGACTGACGGAGAGCAGCAGCACCGGGCAGTCGCTATTAGCATTAATAGAAACCCTGTCACTGAAGCATATAATGGTTAATCACTAGAAATAGAAACTATCCCGCTACATCCATGCATTATCATGTATACTAAATAATGAGAAATGTTATAATTACTGGATTTTTAGTTGAGAAGGAGTAACTGAAATCCTGAAATGAGAATTTTCATTATATTATTCACTTTTTAATAAGGGCAGTAGTGAAGGGTATTTTAAAAATAAAAGGCAGGACCACATAAATTAGCATGATCAAAGGAGTTTAGAGATGGGTTTAAAGGAAGAATTGAAACGAGAAATGCGTAATGTGAAAAATGATGCTGCAAAGGAAGTCGACAAATATTGGGCGATTGATTTTGAGGGGCATAAAATTGAGATTCATAACAAAATGATGGAGGAAACATTACTTGTAGATGGTCAAGTGATTGACCAGCATACCCGCCAGTCGCTGTGGTCGCACTTAATGCCGTACTCTACATTGTCGGGAACTTTTCAGAAGGCAGATGGGCACGTACATAAGATACACGTGAAGATCGGCGGCTTTGTCCGGCTGAATATTACGGTGAAGGTGGACAGGCAAGTTATTTTGAAGGAAGCTGTGTCATTAGAGTTTTTACCATGGTCACATAAAGAGAAAATCTTGCCGTACCTTGAAAAGCAAGTCCAGGAACATGGCCGGATTTTACATACGGATTTACCGGATGAGGAATATTTATTTGACGAAAATCATCCTAAGCTTGCGCCAGGTTTGTCAGACCGGCTGCTGGCAGATGTCGTCACACCTTTTTATACGAAAAAGCTCATTAAATACTTTATCGAGCAAGTGGAGAATCCGACGAATCAAACACGGAAGGCGACGTACGAAAAGATCCAGGAAGAGCTGGTCATCAGCTATTTCCATGAATTAGTGGAATTATTTGTACAGCAGGAGAAGGATGAACAGCGCGTTCAGCAGGAAGCACTTTGGCTGCTTGAGAATGCTGCACACCGGGAAGTGATGAAGTTCGCAATGGTCATTTTGGGCTGCACCAATTGCGAAGCTTATAAGGATCGCCTTCAGTCCATTGCCCTACATGAGGAATTCACAGGAGTCGCTTTATTTGCGCTGAAGAACGGCACACGTCATGCAAACGATTATATTTGGCAGCTGGCACAGAAAGTAAAGGGCTGGGGGAAAATAGAGGCGGTTAACTTTTTGGAGCCTGAAACGGAGGAAATCCGCTACTGGTTTTTAACAGAAGGTACGAAAAATGATATTCTGAACAGCTATTCTTCAGTTGTCTGTGCAGAAAAAGGCAGACTTGACGTCGCGCTGCACGAACCAGGAATATCAAATGAATTATTTATCGGTGCGACTGAAATCATTGACGGACTGCTGTCAGAGGACGGACACATGCCGATTGACGAATATGAATACGCAGGGCAGGTACTCATGCGCTATGCATATCATGCCAAAACGCATTGCCAAGAGCTGAAGGACTTTTATATGCTGGCACGTATTGCTGATTATATGGATGAAGAGGAAGAAACGTGGGAGGCGCGCTATGAGAATACCTGGAAGCCTCATGAACGACGTATCGCAGGTGAAGCGATCCAGGAAATTGCGGCGGATCCAAAATGGCTGCAAGAGGCTTTAGCAATTCTTCATTCAGAAGAGAAGGACCAGCTCCAGGCATTAGCGATTGCGAAATTTTATAAAGCAGATATTAAAGATGTATTGTTTAGCAAGCTGAAAAAGGAGCCAAACAGACTCGAATACCACCTGGCATTACTTGAGATGGAAGATAAAGAGGTAACCGAAGCTTTAGTAGCGTTTGCAGACCGCTTCGTCTCAGTTGATGAGTTAACAGATGAAGAGAAAGCGACCGTGATTGTGCTGCTGGATGCATTAGGTGACCTTGAAGGAACGGGGCTCGCGTTCATTGAAAAATGCTTGCGTTCAGTAGATGTAAATGTACAGGGCTTTGCCTTGTCGGCAATTAGCGGGCAGGAGAAAGAAGCGTGGTATAAGCCGGAAATGGCAGAGGCGCTGAAGTACGTCAGCGATCGTTCGATGGATAAGGAAAATCGCCAGCTGGCAAAGAGTTTGCTATGAAAAGTGAGCATATGAAGTATTGCTGCTTAAATAATGAGCGGCAGGGCAGCTGCTATTTTGAGTTTCAAAAGGGAAAACAGGATAACTGGTGTTTCTGGATGCACGATTCCCTATACCTGCATGCAGATATAATTGATGAATTGCATGTCAGCGAGCTGTTGATGCAGGTGGTTCCGCATTTTCATTATTATGGAACGACTCATGTTAGTCGAGAATACTGGCAGGAAGTGAAGCGGCTTAGCGGTGAAATGGATAGTAAGACTCAGGAAATCATTGCTGAAATAGATGAATGGGTGCAGGACTGCTTTTTGACAGAAAAATACTTCACGCTTTTGGGGATTTAATAGATGAATCAGATGTTGAATGACAAAAGAACTTAGAGAGGGTCGTGGAATACGATGCTGGTAGATGAAGAATTGATGATCCATTATGCGTACCGTCTAAATTGGCATTTGCCAAAAGAACAACAAGAGGAAGCGATTGAACTATTAGCAGCAGAAGTACCTAGAGAGAAATTGCCCCTCATCTTCCTAAAATACGCCAAGGAATGTTGGCCGAATGCGATTAAAGTGATGGAGAAGGTCGGCTATCCTCAAAATGAAACTGCCTTCCCTAAATTATTTCAATTATTTCAAGATCTCAATTGGCCTGGAGCAATTGAGGCGGTTGAATACTTAAAAAGTGTGGATAAAAAAGTTGTAGCCAATTATCTAGAGAAGGCAAGTGTGCAGGCGGAGCAAGAGAGAGATACAGAATGGCTTTATTTTTTGAATGAGGTAAGGGAGCAATTAAACATCGGCCCGGCCTATTTTCGGGACAAAGAAACGTATCATTATATGCTTCAGCCACATCGCAACGAACCGTAATTTATACTACCTTGAAGTAGATGATTTGCCCAATCCGGTTATTCATTTGTATGTGGAATGTTGTATAGAGCGGAGGGATTTGAAAAATGGAACAGACTTTAAGAAGGATAGTCGAAACTTATTGGGATATACATATGAAAGAGTTCTTCTCAATCAGGAATGCCGATAAGAAAATAGCGGAAATCAAGGATGCTCGAGGAAATGTGTATATAGTAAAGGGTGAAAAGAACGATTGTCAAAAAGTAAATGAAATATGCGAATTTGCCAATGTATTGAGAGCCATTCTGCCGGTTCCTGCGTATATACAAACGGTACATTCTGCTTACGCAATCGAGCAGGGCGGCCTGACTTACACTTTGGAACAGAAAGTGACGGGTATAGAAGCTAAGTTTGTAACGGATCGACAGCTTTATGTAATAGGAAAAGCCCTGGGGAAAATGCATCGCTTTTCATTGGAACATAGCCTTCGACTACATCAGGCGACAGCGTGGTCGATGTTTGGCGGAAATAAAACCGATCGAATTGGCGATTACGATGAAAATGAGCTGAGCTTTGTTGACTTTGAAAATGCGTTTTACGATGAGCCTCTACATTCTGAAATTAAAGCATTGTACATGAAGCATCGCGATAAATTAGAAAAGAATTGGCCGGCATTGCCTATGGCAGCGACTCAAGGTGATTTTTGCCCTTACAATATGCTTTTCGATGATACAGGCAACATTGCAGGGATATTCGATTTTAATCTGGCTGGGGATGAGGTGCTAGTAAATGAATGCATCGCAGTCGGTGTTTATGTGAGCTGGCATATAGAGTATGAAGGAGAACTGGACCCTGCTGAGCGGTTTGAGCAGTTCATTGCTGGCTATACAGAAGAAAGGGCGTTTACTGACTTAGAAATTAAAGTGATCCCATCCTTATTTTCAATCATACGCGCATTCCGTTATGACCGAGTGGACGCAGGGATAGAGGATGGTGCCAATAAAACAGCATTTATGGAAGAAACGCTAAATCTATTAAAGGATTGCGGCGGAGTCGTCCTCATTAACAAGCAGTAAAAGCGGTAGAGATTAACCCTCCATCAACAATGAATGCCATTTTATTGGTCTAGTGAAAAGTAGGTGTTTTATTGAGCTGGAAAGATATCAGAATCGAAAATGTTGAAACGATCGAAAAATGTGTCGGTGAATTTGAGATTACGGCCCTGCGTTTTTTTGAAGAATTGTTTGAGGGCGATATTATCCATTACGGCCTTTTCAAAGTGAAGATTTATGAGGGACAAACCAGCCCCTTTTATTCTGGATACACAAACCTCAGAATAAAAACTCCAGAAGGTGGATATGAGGGGGGCTTCGGCTCCGGGATTTCAATAGAACAAGCGCTGGAGGATACTGTTCGTAATTTCCTGGGGAATTTAACGCAGTTCAAGCACGAGAAAAAGTCAGGACTCTGTAAGGATGACTTAGTGTTATTGACGTATGATGAATATTGATTTATACGTTAGAAAATTCAGATGAAATCAAGGGGGAGATGGGTATGAATTTACGCGAGGTAGTAGAAGGGGTCCAACATGAAGTCGGCTTTTCAGGTGCGGTGTTAGTGGAAGGCCATGAAGGGAGCTTGTTATTAAATGAAAGCTACAGTTTCGCCAATCGTTCAGAGCAACTAGCCAACACTTCATCGACCCGCTTTGGAATTGCATCGGGGTGTAAACTCTTTACGGCTATAGCTGTCCTTCAGCTTATTGAAAAAGGGACCATCTCTTTAGACACAAAAGTAAAGGATTATCTTCAATATGATTTTCAGCACTTTGATGAAGAGATTACAATTCACCATTTGCTGACACATACTGCTGGAATTCCGGATTATTTTGATGAGGAGACGATGGATGACTTTGAAGAGCTGTGGATCCAAACGCCGATGTATCAAATCCGGCGGTTAGAGGATTTCCTGCCATTATTCCAGCACTTGCCGATGAAATCGAAGGTCGGTGAAAGATTCCATTATAACAATGCGGGATACATTTTGCTTGGCTTAATCGTAGAGCAGGCAAGTCAAAGCACATTTGATGAATACGTCGTAAAGAACATTTTTCAAAAAGCGGATATGACGAGCGCAGGCTATTTCGAATTAGACGCTCTGCCTGCTAACACTGCACAGGGCTATATTGATTTTGAAGATGGTACATGGAAAACAAATATCTATTCCTTACCGGCAAAAGGCGGTTCGGATGGCGGTGCGTTTATTACAGTGCATGACATGGCGAAGTTGTGGGACGCGCTGATGAGTTATTCATTATTAACTGAAGAGACAACGAAGCTGCTTCTGACGCCTCACGCTGAGGAAGACGAGGAAGACCATTACGGCTACGGCGTATGGATTAAAATAAGGAATAATGCAATCTTAAAATATCATGTCATGGGCTATGACCCGGGCGTTAGCTTTCACTCTGCTTATTATCCGGATTCATCTCGTAAAGTGGTGGTATGCTCGAATAAGTCAGAGGGCGCCTTTGATGTGATGATCGAAATCGAAGGGGAAATAATGAAATAAAAGTCTTCAGATAACAGAGGATGCTAAAGAAAGCTTTTTTACTAGAAAAGCTTATGCAGATAATCATTATTCAGATACCGGGTTCTGTCAGGTACCTGGCATTTCTTATGGTTGAATGAAGGTTAATTTACTTGTATGAAGGAATACAACAAATAAATGCTTTCCATATCCAGTCTTGTATTTTAGAGCTTACGAGGAACGCTGTAAGCAAAAAGTGCAGAATGTAATAGCTGCATTCTGCACGCAATTCATTTTAAAAACGCAGTCCAGTTTTATAAACTGCCGCGATACAGTTTAAGAGAGCTCGAGGGATCCTTTTCGGAAAATACGATTTTACATAGCCTTTAAAATAAGCTTTCTGTAAATCATCCCACTGCCTGTCATTTTTCGTTTGGCGAAAACGAGCTACATCGATTAACTTCACTTCTCCAGTTGAGGTGATAATGATATTTTTTAAGTGAATATCGGAAGGGTTGAGTCCAACTTTTCTTGCCATTTCCAATGCTTCATTAATTGCATGTATTTTTTCTTCTTGAATATATATACCATTTTCTAAGTGTTGGAATAGTGTATGTCCGTCAAGGTAATCTATTACGATATAGTTTTTGCCAGCCTCGTGTAAGGCAGGATAGTAGCTGCTAGGTGGCAGCTTTCTGTAAATGGCAGCTTCTTCTTCAGCAATATGTGCTTTATCAGGAAAGAATACTTTTAAAGCAACCTGTTCGTTCTTCACCTTAAATACAAAAGCACTTCTACCTGTTCCAATCAGTTGCAGCGTGCTATTATAACTTTTTAGCTGCGGTGTCTTTCCTTTTTTCTCCATGATCACACTCTCGGCCAATTCTTGGTATTTCACTAAATACACCTCATATCGAATAATAAGTATATGGATCACGCCAATTCATGCTAAGGGCGGTAAGCCGGTTATGTAATTATTATTATAACAATATTATTCAATAATTCCTCTTTCAGCATTTGACTGGTGATTATTACTATCATATGTGACATTTTGGTAGCAGATAATCAAATTTTAGTAATACATTCGAAGGTCGCAAATAGTTGATAATCAGTATTTTATGGCTTGTTCTATGAGCATGATCTTTAATAGCTTTTCTTGTAAAGGTATATAAAGATGTTACAACCAGAATTTTAGAGATTTTCCAGCATACGCGGCAGTTGTTGTATTGTAATAAATTTTATTGGATGTATCGTTATTCAGGGATGGTTTTCAATGAACAAACAATGAAAATGAAGCTGCTATATGCTTTTATTCTCATTATAGAATTATTTTTTGGATTAATCTTGTCTGAATTAGTTTTAGGTTAACAATGAAAGATATAAAAAGTCTAGCTTGTCTGGACAATGAACATTCATAACTTTATCGTTATATTACAATGGGGGGATCTAATAGAATGAGAAACAAAGCAGAGCAGCTATGGCAGCAAATTATTGAAAAAGGGGAGAGTGTGGAGGAAAACTTTAAAGAATCGTTAAATCTCCAGCAAGGTGCTACGGATAAAGATTTTGAACTCGTGGAATCGACACTTGGTGTGAGACTGCCAGAAGAAATGAAAAGCCTGTACAGAATACATAACGGACAAGTTTGGAACACAGGGGGTAACGCATTTGTAAGGAATTTAACCCTTTCTCCTACGTTTGAAATTATAGAAAATTGGAAGTTTTTGCAGGAGGAATTTGATCCGGATGATGAGTTGGAACTTGAGTATGAAGATGAAGTCAAACCATTGCTTTGGAATTCAAAATGGATTCCGATAGCAGAAAATGGCGGAGGGGATTATGTTTGTATTGATACTGATCCCGCTGAATCCGGAACAGCGGGGCAGATTCTGTATTTTTGGCATGATTGGGGAGATCGTTCAGTGGAGGCAAAGAGCCTGTTTGAGTTTATAGAACTGTGTCTTGCTGAAGAGGATTAGCATGCTGTAATGATGATAATACACTTAAACAAATGTACGCCATCCTGTTTGGGAAATGGCGTACATTTGCTGTTTTCTGTGATTTTTTATAATGCTATTTAGCTTGTTGTAGTGCCTGCTTTTTCTTCGGCATAAACAATGTCAGGATCAGCGCAATGATCGCAAGGATCGTCATGAAATAATAGGCATCTCCTGAACCGAGCATGGATGCTAGTGAAGAGACAGTCTCAGCTGAGGCAGATGGATTGTTTAGCATAACTGTTTCGGCGTGGGAAGTTGCCTGTGCAGTATAAATGGTTACGATGACAGCTGTACCGATTGCACCGGCAATCTGACGAATCGTATTGTTTACAGCAGAACCGTGAGTACCCAGTTCTTTCGGTAAGGCATTCAGCCCGGCAGTATTCAGCGGCATCGTAATAAAGCTCAAGCCGATACGCAGGAAAATGGTCCGGATCGTTACATACATAAAGGATGTTGTCTCAGATAAGTCTGTGACAGCCCACATCGACGGGATGATAAATAGCAGACCTGTAATAAAGAGCGGTTTTGCGCCGAAGCGGTCATAGAGCTTCCCAGTCACAGGAGACATCAGGGCGTTGATGACCGCCCCCGGCAGCAAAATAAGCCCGGCGTCAAATGCCGTAAATCCTCGGCCGTCCTGCAGGTAGATTGGCAGTAAAATCATGTCCGCATACATCATCATCGTAACCGCTACATTAATGATAGAAGTTAGAGTAAATACTTTATGATTAAAGACCGATAGATTCAGCAGCGGGTCGTCTGATTTAACCTGGCGAATACAGAAACCGGCTGTTACGGCAACCCCGATGACAATAGATAGAATAACGATCCAGTCGTCCCATCCTTTACTTCCTGCGTTACTGAATCCGTATAAAATAAGGCCAAATCCGACTGTCGATAAGATGACACTGAATACATCTAGTTTTGCCTTTGCCGTTTCCGACACATTGACCAAGTATTTCAAAGCGAGCAGGATAACGAGCAGAGACAGAACCGATAGCCCGATGAACAGCCAGCGCCATGAATAGTAGTCGATGACAAAACCGGATAGAGTCGGCGCAATAGCCGGTGCGAAAATGATGGCGAGGCCAAGGAAGCCCATGGCACTCCCTCGCTTTTCCTGAGGGATTACCGCGAGTACAACCCCCATCATAAGGGGCATCAAAATACCGGCACCAGCTGCCTGGATCATGCGTCCTGCAAGGAGTACACCAAAGATAGGGGCAGCAGCACAGATGATGGAACCAACGAGTAAAAACAGCATGGCACTGATGAACAGCTGCCGCGTTGTAAAGCGTTTCATCAAATAAGCGGTAATCGGAATGAGCACGCCGTTCACGAGCATAAAGCCTGTAGCAAGCCATTGGACAGTTGTCGCCTCTACGTGGAAGGCATCTTTTAGACTACTGAGTGCTACATTTAGTAATGTCTGATTTAATGTCGAAAGGAAACATCCGACGATTAGGACCGTTAGTAAAATCCCTTTTTTGATTTCTTTTTGTTGTTGTGCCATAAGTAGTCCTTTCTATATTGTTTTATTGACGGAATGTCGATAAAATAGATAATAGCAATATAGCTGGAAAAATCCTATCCGCAATTTTGGAGAAATTGTTGACTATACAACGAATAGTAAAAAATTGTTGATGAAAAAAGGATTAATCGATAGAAGGGAAGTATTTGTTTACCATGAAAAAAGAAGATCCGCGCTCCGTCCGTTCAAGACGAATGTTGAAGGAGGCGGTGTTTACGCTGCTTGCGGAAAATGAGGATGTATCACAATTAACGGTCCAGAAAATCACAAACCGTGCCGAACTGAACCGTGCGACGTTTTATTTACATTACGAGGATATCAATGACCTGCTGCGCCAAATTGTTCATGAAATATTTGACGAGTTGTCAAAAAAAGTTGACCCGCTCTTGAAGACTCCGCGATCTAATGAACATGAGCAGCTGGTAGCTTTTTTAGACTATATTTATGAATATCGTAAACTGTTTGCAGTATTGGTTGAGCATAAAGGGTTTAAGATGAGCCTTGCGAATTTATTAAAGAAAACGATTCAAGCTAGAAGAGACGCGCGGGGAGAAGACTTGCCGCCAAATCTTGTATCGCTGGATATTATCGGAGCATCCCTGTTAGGAATTATTATGTGGTGGGTAAAGGACGGTATTCAATTTAGTTCTGAATATGTTGCAGAGCAGATTGCACGGCTTTACAAGAAAGAATAACGAGAAGTAGTTTCGCCGGGCTAACGGCTGATAGCGTTAGTCCGGCATCTTTTATTTTCGGCTATTGTGCCTGCAACTGCATTAACGCGCCAAAATATTGCGAGGCAGTCGTAAAGCAAATGAATGCCAGCAGTTCGCTGATTTCAGCATCCGATAGGTAGTCTTTTAAAACGGCTGTAATGCTTGCGGAAGTTTGGCCCTTTGATGCCAGAAAGGCTTCCGCAAAGCCGGTACAAACAGCTGTTTTCTCATCATAGTCTGCCGGATTGGGCTTGCCTTTTGCTTTACAATATTCGCAGCCGTTTTTTTGCGCAAGCGTTCGGCGAACTTCCTCTTTTAGCTTGGCGGACAGCCATTGGTCTTTTTCAAGCGTGCTGCCAAGCTGAGTCCAGGCAGCCTGGATGTCTTGATTATAAGCAAGCAATTGTTGAAACGGCGTCTCGCCTTTTTCATGCAATGGTATAAGTGTCATGTTGATCCCTCCTGTACTGATTATAGAATGGAGGGAAGGAGCCCTACATAGCGAATTGAAGGAAATAAGCTTGTGAAACTTTCCAAATAGAAAGGAATTCAGTTGAAATGGATACCATAAATGAACTGATTATAGAAGAGTTGAAGAAGGATAGTAGAATTTCTATAAGTGAGCTCAGCAGAAGGGTGCACCTATCACCGCCCGCTGTCAGGGAGCGGGTACGGCAGCTGGAAGAGCAGGGAATCATCAAAGGATTTACGATCGACATTGATGTAAAGAAAATGGGTTATCCGATTGAAGCCATTATTGAGGCGACGATTAAAAACAACCGGTATACCGATTTTAAACAGCAGATTCAGACCTATCCAACTATTGATTTCTGCTACCGGATTGCCGGAGAAGCCTGCTTTTTGCTGAAGGCACATTTTCAAACGTTTGAGGATGCAGAAAAGTTGATTGACGAACTGCAGCCACTGGCACATACTAAGACAAATTTTATCTTTTCGGAAGTAACTCTCTCATAAAAAGGGAAAACGTATCATCCACTTAAAGCAAGGTATAGGAGGTTATTTTGATGAAGATCAATTTAATGATTATTGGTTTGCTTCTTCTAGCAATCGGCTATTTTGTCGGCGTAAAGAAAATGACCTGGCTGCTTTCCGGCTTTAATGAAAGGCGCGTAAAGGATAAAGAAAAGCTAGCCAACCTTGTCGGAGGAGCGCAAATTTTACTGGGGGCAATGCTGATTATTGGGGGACTTGTCGGCGTACATCCAGAAGAATACCTTATTATTGCGAGTGTAGTGATTTTGCTTGGGCTGCTAGTATATGTGAATTATAAAATGGTAGAATAAGGTATCAGGAGCTGCAGGGTAGCTGCTCCGATCTACGAAAGGGGAGTGGAGACGATGAAAGTAAGGACTGCAGTAAGTGACGACGCTGCACAAATCGTGGAAGTGATGAAGGATGCGGAAGCGTCAAATTTCATGATGTATGGACCCGGAGAACGGGAAATGACGGCCGAACAATTCCAGCGGTTCATCGATGTAATGAACGGAAAGGAACACTCTGAGCTGTTTGTTGCCGTGGAAGAAGACAAAATCCTCGGCTATCTGATTATGCAGGGAGAAGTCAAGCCAAAACGTGTTTCCCATAGAGTAAGCGTTGCGATAGGGGTACATAGCGAAAGCCGCGGGAAAGGTGTGGGGAAATCACTGTTTGAATTTGCCCATCGCTGGGCGAAGGAAAAGGAGATTCACCGCGTCGAGCTGACGGTGATCTCAACGAACGAACAGGCGTACAAGCTTTATGAAAAGATGGGTTATGAGACGGAAGGAGTAAAAAAGCACTCACTGTTCATTGATGGAGCCTACGCCGATGAATATTATATGGCGAAACTTTTATAAGGAACCGAAGAAAATCTTGAACGGTTTATTCGACTCAGATTCATAATGGCTGAATAATTTTCAAGAAATTCGCAAAGGCTTTGAAGCATGGTGGGAAGATTTTCCGCCTGCTGAGGGAAGCCTTTTTTGTTACATATAATGAACCGCATTCGGAAGTGAATGCTTACTTAAACGAAAAGGACCGGCTGATGGATGGGCGGTCCGCCAAGATGTGTGTAGGTTATAGGAAGGAGTAGTGCAAAATGATGCTGACAGTAGGAGCCGTTTACTTTGTTATTATGCTTGCGATGCTATTCACCGGCTATTTTAACACGCTTGCTTTCCTGTTAATTTCAGTGCTTTGTTCGCTCGTTATTAGAGGAATCCCAAAGGAAAAGGATTCAAAATGGACGACAAGCGCCGGTTTTTTGTTCATATTAGCTGCGATTATTGTTGTAGCTGTAAAAGAGAAGGATTCCTTTTTCTAACGAGTTAGAGGCTGTGATACCATATGCTTGCCAGCAAAGCCAAAACCTCCGTAAGAACTGGTTAAGCTATTTTTGAGTTTACAAACGATAAAATCCCTCAGCCTCTTCCCTTGTTGTTCTCTAGCCGGTCTTACGCTCGCCTTCTTTCCTATGCTCCCCACTAAAAAATCCCCCATCTACCCAACAGATGGCCTGACTGCTTCTCCCACTTATACTGGAAGAGATTCCACTTTGTTTTTACAACGAAAATTGTCTACAATGAAGAGTGGACAAACACTTACATAAAGCGAGTGCAGCGGGGCTCGTTCTCAAAGATATTTTCTAGTAGGTTAATAGAAAAAGAAACCGATCAGTCAATGAAATTCAGCAATAGAAATGGAGAATGACTATGTATCATAAAATGGCCGGAGAATCTACGGATTTCACAAAAACGAATAGCAGAAAGCTGGCCGAGCTGTTTCCAGAAGTCGTAACGGAAGATGGACGTATTGATTTTGACCAGCTTCGTACGCTGCTTGGCGAAGCAGTCGAACAGGGTAATGAGCGCTATTCCTTCAGCTGGAATGGCAAGAAAGAGGCTTTGCTTGGTGCGCAAAAACCGTCAAAGGGAACACTGCGGCCGCTTCCAGAGAAGAGCAAGGATTTTGATACAACACAAAACCTTTATATCGAAGGGGATAACCTCGAAGTCCTCAAGCTTCTTCAAAAATCATATAACAACAAAATCAAAATGATTTATATTGATCCGCCGTACAATACCGGCAAGGATTTCGTTTATAAGGACAATTTTTCTAAAGGGGTCGACAACTACCTGGAGCAGACAGGGCAGGTCGATTCGGAAGGCAACCGCATGACAACGAATACAGAAAGCAATGGACGCTTCCATTCGGACTGGCTGAATATGATTTACCCGCGTTTGAAGCTTGCCCGTAATTTATTGAAGGAAGACGGCGTTATTTTTATCAGCATCGATGACCATGAGCAGAGCAACCTGATCAAAGTGTGTGACGAGATTTTCGGACAGCACAATTTTGTTGCAAATCTCGTGTGGGCAAACAAAGAGGGAGGCGGCAGCTCCGATTCACGGCTGTTCCGTATTAAGCATGAGTATATCGTCTGCTACGCGAAATCGGTGGAAAAGCTTGATATAACAGGGGTGGCCATCAGCAATGAGGACCGCTATAAACTGAAGGATCAGCATGAAAGTGTACGGGGGCCGTATTACCTGCAAAAGCTTGGCATGGGTTCGATCCAGTATTCCCAGTCGCTCGATTATCCAATACAAGCACCGGACGGGACAAGTGTTTATCCGGCTGACAACAACAATGGCAAAAAGGCTTGCTGGCGCTGGTCTGAAGCGAAATTCAAATGGGGTGTTGAAAATGATTTCATCGTTATCCAAAAGGATTCAAAGGACGTCTGGACAGTATACACGAAGCAATATTTAAAGATGGACAATGACGGTAATCTGATCACCCGCACACAGCGGCCGCTTGGAATCATCGAGGAATACTCGAGTACACAAGCTTCAAAATTCCTCGATAGTATCGGAATGGGGAATATATTTGATTATTCAAAGCCTGTCAATCTGATTCAGTACTTAATTGACCGTGTCGTGACAGAGGAAAACGAAATCATCCTTGACTTCTTTTCCGGCTCTGCCACAACAGCACATGCAGTGATGAAGCGAAATGCCGAGGATGGGAAAAACCGCCGCTTCATTCTTGTGCAGCTGCCTGAACCGCTTGCGGAAAATGCGGACGGCTACAGTACGATCTGCGATATCGGCGAAGAGAGGATCCGCCGGTCTGGAGAGAAAATAAAGGAAGCAATGATAGAAAGCGTGAAAAATGCAGGATTATTAGGGAATGACCAGCTGAATCCTGAAAAACTCGATACCGGCTTTAAGGTGCTCAAGCTTGATAAGTCGAATATCCGTGACTGGAATACAGATTTTGATCACCTTGCAGACGAGCTAGAACTGTTTGAAGAGGTCTTTGTCGAGGGACGCTCCGAGCTTGATATCGTCTATGAAATGATGCTGAAGAATGGAATAGAGCTTACAAGTCCAGTTGCTGTGTTCCAGGTGGACGGAAAGAATATCTACAATGTCGCACACGGACGTTTGTTTATTTGCCTTGATGATCACATTGACCGGCAAATTGCAGCCGCGATTGTTGAAGCGCAGAAGAAGTCAGGGGTTGGAATGGGTTCTGTGATCTTCAAGGATGCAGGCTTTGGCGGCAATGATGCAGAAAAACTGAACTGCTATGAATATCTGAAGGATGCGGGTTATCCAGAAGATAATCTGCTGTCTATTTAGAGGTGAGCAGCATGAAAATACAATTTGATGAATTAACGTACCAAACAGAAGCCATTCAATCGGTCATCCGACTATTTGAAGGGCAGCAAATCCGCAAATCGGACTTTACGATTGCAGGAGACGACAGACAAGGAAAGCTGTTTGGTGAAAAAGGAGTCGGCAACCGGGTCGAACAAGACCGTGCCCGCATGCTGCGGAATGTCCAGCAAATCCAGATTGATAATGGAATCCCTGTATCGGATGAGCTGCCGGAGCTGTTTCCGCAGTTTAATATTGAAATGGAAACAGGGACGGGTAAGACATTCGTCTATTTAAAGACGATTCTTGAATTAAACCGGTCGTACGGCTTCACGAAGTTTGTTATTGTCGTCCCATCTGTAGCCATAAAAGAAGGTGTCATGAAGACACTTGAAATAACAAAGGACTACTTTAAAGCGCAGCTGAACGGTTTGATTTATCGTTCCTTCATGTACGACAGCAAGCGGTTAAATGAAGTCCGCGATTTTGCGCAGAGCGAATCGATTGAGATCATGGTCATCAATATCCAGGCGTTCTCGAAAAGCAGTAAAAACGAGGACAATATGAACATCATCTACCGTAAGGATATGGACTCCTTGTTCGGTATTGCACCCATCGAGCTCATTGCAGAGACGAATCCGGTTGTTGTCATCGATGAGCCGCAAAGCGTGGACAATACGGATAATGCAAAAAAAGCGATTGCTGCATTAAATCCCGCTGTTACGTTCCGCTACTCGGCTACACATAAAAATACGGACTACCCGCTGCTCTATAAGTTAGGACCGGTAGAAGCTTACGAGAACAAGCTCGTGAAGCAAATCGAGGTAGCGGGCATTCGGCACAATACGGACGGCAACGAGGCATATATACGGCTGCTGGCGATTAAAGCGACAAAAAGTGCTGTTGCGGCAACCGTAGAAATGTACGAAAAGTCCAAGACAGACATTACAAAAAAGGAAATCAAGCTTAAGCAGGGCGACGATTTGTATATCAAATCGAAGCGAATTTCCACCTATGAAAAGCTGGGCTTTGTCAAGGAAATCTCCGCGGAGCCCGGCAATGAATACATCGAGCTATCAGGCGAGCCGTCTATCATCAGGCTGCGGGAATCGGTGGAAAACGACCGGCAGATCAAGCGTGCCCAAATCCGCAAAACGATTGAGGAGCACCTGAACAAGGAGCTTACACTAAATCCGCTCGGCATCAAGGTGTTGAGCCTGTTTTTCCTTGATAATGTAGCAAACTACCGTCAGTATGATGAGGCAGGCAGTCCGCTAAAAGGCGAGTACGCCCGCATATTTGAAGAGGAATACGAACAGCTGATCAGCCTGGACAAATACCGCTCGCTGCGGGACCGAGCAATTCCTGCTGTGGATATACATGACGGGTACTTCGCTCAGGACGGTAAGGGAAGATTGAAAAATACAAGCGGCGAAACGCAGGCGGATGAAAGTACGTATCAAATCATCATGAAGGATAAGGAAGACTTGCTGACGTTCTATGATGAAGAGAAAGGCCAGGTAAAAAGGGCGAACAAGCTGCGCTTTATCTTCTCCCACTCGGCACTGAAGGAAGGCTGGGACAACCCGAATGTCTTTCAGATCTGCACGCTCATTGAATCGAAGGACACGATAACGAAAAGGCAGAAAATCGGCCGCGGCCTGCGTATTGCCGTCAATCAGCAAGGCGAACGGGTACCGGGCTTTGAGGTCAACACACTGACCGTCATGGCAAATGAAAGCTATGAAGATTTCGCCAAAGGGCTGCAGCGCGAGTATGAGGAGGAAGGCGTTCAGTTCGGCATGTTTGATGATATGGTATTCAGTGCGATTATCCTGGAGATCGAAGAGCACACGGGCATCAAAAAGCCGCTTGGGCGCGAGCATTCAACGGAGCTTGTCCGCCATATGTGCGAGAACGGTTATATCGATAACCGCAGCAAAGGGACAGAAAAATTAGCGAAGGCACTTCAGGAAGGGACGTTTGAACTGCCTGAACGTTTTACCTCTCTTGGAGAACGAGTAAAGGAAAAGGTACTGGAAGTAATCAAGCGGAAATTTGACAGCAGTAAGGTCGATATTAAAAATCGGGACGAGCGAGTCTCTGTCAAAGTGAAAAAGGAGGCACTTGCTGGTCCGTTCCTTGAGCTGTGGGAGAAAATTAAATATAAAACAAACTACTCCATATCGTTTGATTCAGAACAGTTCATCCACAGTGCCGCTGAAAAACTGGCCGATGAGCTTGAAGTAAGACTGGCAAAGCTGGAATACATGAAGGCAAGTCTCGTACAGGCCGCATCAGGAATTGATACGGGAGAACAAACAGTTACTAGTATTGAAGCGTCTAAGCAAGAATACCGGGAAGTACCTGACATTGTGAGCTATTTACAGCATGAGACGAAGCTCACGCGAAAGACAATTATCGCGATTCTAAAGGAAAGCGGCACGCTGACGGACTTCAAACGCAACCCGCAGCTGTACATGATGCAGACCGCACGTATTTTGAATGCAGCAAAACGCCTGGCGATGGTCGATGGTGTCAAATACGAAAAGCTGCCAAGCGGGGAAGCCTATGACCAGCAGCTGTTTCTTCAAGAAGAGCTCATCAGCTATAAGGACAATACAGTGGAAGTAAAGGGCGACCGCTCGCCGTTTAAGCACATCATTGTGGACTCCGAGGTAGAGCGCGCGTTTGTGAAGGAATGCGAGCAGGATGAAAACGTGAAAAGCTACATCAAGCTGCCTTCTTGGTTCAAGGTGAAAACACCGCTCGGACCGTACAATCCGGACTGGGCCATTCTGCTTGAAAAATTCGGCCAGGAACGACTGTATTTCATTGTGGAAACGAAGGGCAGCACAGCGTCTGAAGACATCCGTCCGACCGAGCTTGCGAAGATCAAATGCGGAAGAAAGCATTTCGCTGCACTCGATACAGGCGTAGTCTTTAAAAAGACGACAAGTGAGAGAAGTTTGTATTAGAGGTTGGAAAGAGGGTATGAATTAAGATTTCATACCTTCTTTCTTTAGGTTAGTAAAGGATTTTAATAATTACAATTCATACATGCTTAGTAAACCGAGGTAAGTACCTCCTAGAGAGGTTAACAATAAAGCCTGTAAATTACTTATGTTTATATATAGGTATTTCCACAAGAACCTCACCAGAATGTTGAGGAGTATTCTTGAGTGTAATTTTTCCATTATGTTGATTAATTATCTTCTTAGCAAAGGTTAATCCCAAGCCATAATGGTTATTACTCGTGCGTCCGTTATTTTCTGTATAGAACAACTCAGCTGCTTTTTTTAGAGATTCTTCTGAAAAACCTGGTCCATAATCGGTGATGGTGAAATGAATCAAATTTCGACTTTGGGTCACTTTAATCTGCAATCTTTCATGCGCAGGTGTTCTTTCTATTCCATTTAGAACGATATTATTTATAGCTCGGATAAATAGAGGGGGATCTATGAGAATGTTTGTATCTCTTTCTGTATAATCTTCAAGTAATACATGAGTGCCCAGGCTTTTAACTCCAACTGCTAACGTATGTAAAAAATCATTAACAGATACTTCTTCCACAATCAACTCAACTTGCTTATTATTTAAGTTTATATCGATAACATCCTGAATATATCGCTCAATTTGTGTAATAGAATTCATGATGTCATAAAAGCTTTCCTGAAGATTATCATTTGTTATCATAGACTTTAATAATTCTGTATTTCCTTTTATAATAGTCAATGGGATTTTTATATCGTGTATTAAATAATTGATTTGTTCCGTCTTTGAGTTAGTAATTTGTATTTCTTTTTGTATCGACTCAACTAGCGCTTCTGAAAGGCTTTCCATTGCCTCCATGACATTCGTATATTCTGTAAACCGAACTTTTGGAAATTCAAAGTTCAAATCTCTTTCTTTAATTTTATTTGTTACTATAATTAGTTTTTCATTTTCTTGGATAATCGTATGAGAAAAACTCCTTATATTCCAGATTAAATAGATTACATAAACCAAAATAGAGAAGCTGGCTAACAAGACTCCGGGATTAGGAAAAACTCTTCTTAATTCAATATTTGCAAATTGGATTTTCAGATTGTAATGGATTAATATCATTTCATATGGAGTCTCATATTTTATAAAAGAAGTGAGTTCATCAGTAGTGCGAGCGTTCAGAAAAGCTTTTTCTACATTTTGGATATTTTTAGAACTCATATTACTTTCAATGAGCGTGTTTGTCTGTTTATCAAAAATTGCAAAATCTAACTCAGAGGGAATAAGGCTGGAATCAATAGTATCGGTCTTCACTATTTCATTTTTTATTTCTTCTGCTTTTTTAATAGGGGCGTTTGCTGGAAGAAAAAGGTGTTGGCCGATGCCCCATGTCACAAATATGATATTGAATAGCAGAATAAGCAAACCAACCAAGATGATCTTTATTATCCATTTCGCAAAATAAACGGATAAGGTATTTTTTACTCCCATATATATCCTACTCCCCACACTGTATTAATAGGGGTTAAGCCAAATTGAGCAAATTTTTTTCGTATGACCCGAATATGTTCAACAATCGTTGAAAATTGAGAATCACTATCTATTGAATAGACTGATTCATAAATATCTTCTTTGGAAAAGATTTTTCCTTTATGTAATGCAAGCAATTCACAAATTTTATATTGGGTTTTTGTAAAGGTTATTTCCTCATCTTGGAACATTACTTTTTTTGCTTCTAAATCAATAAAAATATCATGATCGATAAATACACTTCGAGTTTTTCTTTTTGGTCTAGCTTCTCTTCTCAAATGTGCTTCAATTCGGGCATTTACTTCATGGATACTAAATGGCTTTGTAATATAATCATCCCCGCCGATAGATAATCCTTTAATTATAGATGATTCGTCACTTTTAGCTGTCATGAAAATAATAGGAATATGAATTGAAGATCTGATTTTAATACAAATTTCAAATCCATCTTCTTCAGGCATCATAACATCTAATAGAAGAAGATCATGCTTATTCATAGTCTCTATTGTTAAATCTTTTATAGTTTGGGTAGTAGTGACCCTGTGATCTTTCATTTCCAACATTTTTTTTATTAATCTTAAAATTGCTGGATCATCGTCAATCGCTAAAATATTTGCCATGTGAAATTTCCTTCCCATTGTATTAAGTTATTGTTTTTCTTCCTTCCCAGTTACTAATCCAGATAATACTAATAATAATGATTCCTATTGTTAAGATCATAAACGAAAAAATCCCGTTTATTGGAATATAAGTATTAAATGGTAAAATAATGTCTGTTAAATATTCGCTAAAGCGGTTAGCCCATGCCCAAGGAAGGTACACCCAAATTTTATCGCCTAGTGTAGTTAAAGAAAGAGCGGCAATTATCATGCCTCCAAACCCTAATATACCAGAAATTTCTATTCCATACTTATAGCTAATGTAATGATAGAAAAAGTATTGAAAAATGGAGCCTGCTATATGAATGATCCCTGTTAAATAGTAAAGCGATAAATTAACCTCCTCTACATTAACTATAAATTTTAAACCCAATATATAAATTGAGATAGTAGTGAAGATAGCTAGGCCATAGGAAAATATCATCATGATTATTTGGCTTAAGAAGGTAGTAATTTTGCTCTGAAAAACTCCAAGCATATTATAAAAATGGCTTGCTTCATTTTCTGCATCTGCAACCATCCCACATATAATAGATATGGCAACAGGTGTACTGACACCAATTATTTCGAAAAAAATCCTATAGCTGGTTTCTGGGTACAGTTGAATATTTCTAGAGAGAAAGTACAGCACTAATATGCTAGATAAAAGAATAGGGAGAAGTAAGTGTAGTAGCGGAAAGTAACTCCTTCTTCTTTTTTTAAATTCTCCCCATATACATCTATAGAATTGCTGCATTATTTCACCTCCAGTTTCTTGAAAGATTGCATCGTTATAGAGGTAAGTATAAAAAAGAATAGAAGGCTTATGAACAATGCAATAGGGATCACCGAATCATTTAGGAGTTCATCATTTTGCGGCAAGGGGATACCATTAGAATGTAACTTTGTTATTGGCATGACCACTCTCAAATGCCAGCTATATGGAACCATCCACCAATCTTCTGTAGGAGCAAAGATAGAACCTAAATTTAAGTTACACATAGTGTTAAATAATAAAGTGATAAACAGATTTGTTTTCCTCGAAAGCCACAAACAAAATGGTATCTGCCATAACGTGACAATAAAAGTATAGATGATGGCTAATATACAAGATGAAACCGAAATTAAATGAGGTGTCGTCCGAATCAATATACTTGTTAAGAGTAGTAAAATAATCAAAAAAAATGAACCGATAGCCATACAGCCTGTAATCAATAAAACTCTACTTAGTTCCTTTCTCTTCAGGTTTAAGGGTAGGCCGACTATTGATTTAAAACTGGTACCTTTTTTTTCAAGACTATTTAAAAGTCCTCCCGCAATGGCGATAAAAACCGACACCCATATGATTCCCCAATGATTTACGATTGTTTCTGCAGATAGCTTTAAAATATCTAAGCCTCCAAGAGAATTAAAGCCCAGCGCAAGAAGTGAACATAGTAGAGGGATAATAAATATAATCTTTCTTATATTAGTTCGTTTGGTTTTCAATATTTCTGATTTTACGTATAAATACATTTAGTTATCCCCCTACAAAGTCTGAATATTTTCTATGACCTCGCTAAATAGCTCCTCTAAATTTTTATGGGAATTATATTTCCCTTCGTAGCCTATTTTGCCATTACTGATGATGCCGATATCATCAGCTAAATGTTGTACTTCGGATAATAAGTGACTTGATAAAAGGACGGTCATGTTCTGCTGTGTAAAAGAGACAATTAATTTTCTTAGTTCTTGTATACCAATAGGATCTAACCCATTCGTTGGTTCATCAAGGATTAACAGCTTGGGGCGATTTAAAATAGCAAGCGCAATACCTAGGCGTTGCTTCATCCCCATTGAAAAATGCATAACTCTTTTATTTCCTGTATTTGTTAAACCTACAATTTCCAGCACTTCTTGAATTCTTTCTTTTGATAATCCCAAAATCGTAGTAATGACATCTAAATTTTCTTCAGCAGTTAAATTACCATAAAGCGGAGCATGTTCAATCAGAGATCCAATATCCATCAGATCAGTTCTGTTCCAAGGCTTTCCGTTAAAGATCACTTCACCGGAAGTAGTCTTAAGCAAACCAGCTATAATTTTTAATGTTGTAGATTTTCCGGCACCATTTGGTCCTAAAAGTGCATAAATAGTATTTTTCCTAACATTTATAGAAACATTATCTAGCACAACTGACTTCCGGTATGTCTTTGTAAGATTTTTTATTTGCAAAATATATTCATCCTTCATGTTTTAACTAACTCCTTTCCTTTTCTGAATAGAGCATACCAATAAAAAATCAAGATTTTATCAATATTAGATGTAAAAGGAAGTAAGGTATGCAAATAAATCTACTTTATCCTTAACGATTCAAGTAAGTAATTTATCAAAGAAATCTATTTGTAAGAAAGAGCATGTTCATGATTTTATACACGTATTTTTCTTGAAAAATCACAGTAATGAGTAACTTTTTTGGAGAGTACTTAGACAATGTTTTGAGAATCAGCCGTCTAGTGAAGCTAGACAAATTTTAAAAGAGCAAAAACTAGGTCCAAAACATTATTCAAAAGAAAATATCAGTTTTTATGTAATAGCGAAGCTTACTATACTTAGCTAGGCGTATGAAATATTAATCAAATAAAAACATATTAATATTTCATAATAACGGATTGCCTTTTTTTTTAAATAAAGCCAATTAAAAGAAGGGGCTATATTTTTTGTCCAATAAATGCATACACTAAACCAGACTAGAGATTCCTCTAATTGAATAAATTTGGAAAATAAACTACTCTAGAAGGAGAGCTTATGAGAATGGGTCTGCCTATGAAAAAACAGTTGATTGTCCTTGGTTTAGGGGTACTAGCAGTTTTTATCGCTCTACAAGCCTATCATTTCAATGTACAGCAGGAGATGAAAAAGGAAATTGGGCGAGGCTATCTTGTGAATATGGTGAACGTATCTAACACGTTCAAAAATCTGGATTATGACATAGTAGAAAAGATGGAAGCTGACAATTCGGAATATGGCAGCCTGAATAACTTGTATTCTATGTTGATGTATTTAGATGTCCAATCCTTCAAAGGACAGCCGGAAATCAGGTCGCTGCTCCAAGATATTAATAAGCTTTTATCGGAATATAAAATCAACGGAGAACTCACAAACAAACAGCAGGCAGCGTTTGATTCAAACGTACGGAAAGTGAGATTTATTGTGATGGAGTTAGAGGACATGCTCGGCAGTGAGATTGACTGGTACTATGCTTTCGTGGAGCCAACCGAAGCAATTCAAAAACGGGTACAAGAGCGATTGCTCATGAATTTTTAAGAAAGCTCGTGCGGCCATGTAGTTCTAAAAAGACAATGAAAGCTACTATATCTCTCATAGAAGCACTAGGGGAAGGAGCATTTATATGAACAAACGATTGATTGGCAAGTTACTGCTCGCAGCTGTTTTGCTTATTATGTTATACGCCTATCATTTTGGCGCGCAGCGGGATTTAAAGAAGGAAATCGGACGAGGCTATCATATTAATATGGTGCACATCGCTACAGCGTTGAGCGGTCTGGATTATGAAAAATTGACTGAGCTGAGCACGGAGGGGGATACGTATGGCAGCCTGGATAAGCTTTATATTACATTGAGATATTCAGAACTTCAGTCGTATGAAGGGCTGCCGGAAGTATACTCGCTTCTTTCGAATACGATTATGCTTATATCGGACTATAAGCATGACGGAGCCCTTTCACAGGAAAAACAGGAGGAGTTCAATGCAAATGTCCAAAAAATAAATGCCATTGTCACTGATTTAGAGCAGCTATTAGATACCAATCTTGACTGGTACGATACTTTTACGAATCCACATGAAAAGGTAAAAGAGCGGATAGAAGAGCGGCTTGAGATGGGGGAGTAACGCTGTATCAGAGGGGATTTGTACGGATCATGGAAACCCCCCATTACCCTTATATTGAAAATAAGGTTCAGTTTCAACAGGCGATCGAGCAATTCATTCAAGATCAAGAGAAATAGCATCCTATTGAAACGTACTAGTTTAGAATAACGAAGCAAAAGGAGATACATACGGTGAATTACATTCAATCATTACGAAAAGTAGTTGGCACAAAACCGATCATTGCGCCCGGATCGGCAGTGATTGTGCTAAATGAACAAAACGAGCTGTTACTTCAATTACGGTCAGATACAAATGACTGGGGAATTCCAGGCGGTGGGATGGAACTAGGCGACAGCTTTGAAGAAACCGCGGGAAGAGAGCTGCAGGAAGAAACAGGCCTTGTGGCGCTTGAGATGGAGCTGCTCGATATCGCATCCGGCAAGGAGTATTACTATCGATTTCCGCATGGTGATGAAATTTACAATGTGACCGCTATTTTTAAGGCAGCTAACGTATCAGGTACTCTAAAGAGTGATGAAGAAAGCCTGGAACTCGGCTATTTTCCGCTGGACGCATTGCCAAAGCTGAATGCTACAACAGAGAAGCTGCTTAAAAAGACAGGGTATATGAAGGACTGAGTTTTCATTGAGATAATCCATAGTCAGTGTGCTGTATATAAACATGACAGAGCAGCAGGATGACTAGTAGTAGTGGCGGTTACGTGTGAAACTATATTTAAGGAGGAGACTATATGGGCTATATTGAAGATTTGCGTAAGGTTGTAGGGACGCAGCCTTTACTATGAGTTGGAGTGGCGGTAGCTGTCGTTAGTGAAAAAGGAGAGCTTTTATTACAAAAAAGAAAAAACGACCTTTGGGGCGTTCCTGGCGGATTTATGGAATTAGGAGAAAGTACGGAAGAAGCGGGAAGACGAGAGGTCTTTGGAGTGTCAACGCTAAACTGGACAAAAATTATAGGGGCTGTTGTTTGAACTTCACAAGCGTTAAATAGCCCAGTGTTCCCTAAATACGAATGTTGTTGAACTACTGAACAGTATCATTAAGTTCAAGAGCGAGCTATTCAAGAGAAAGGAAAAGTGTTTCTTAAGAGTAAAAATATTCGAATTTTGATGTTTTTATACGGGAATTTCTTCTGATTGAAGGTCCAGTAGCGTATAGGGAAAAATTGAAGCGATACCCAACCTTAAACTTAAGTTAATGAGTGCTTACTTTAGAAAGATAGTTGATGTATAGGATATAAAGGGGGCTCTTATTGTGAGGACGGCTATTATTTCTGACATTCATGGCAATATAGATGCATTACAAGCAGTTCTATTAGATATTAAAAATCGCGGCATTAAAGATATATATAATTTAGGTGACAGCTTTTATGGACCACTTTTTCCTATAGAAACTTATAAATTATTAGTAAAAGAGAACATTCGAAATATTAGGGGCAATTGCGATAGAATCTTATTAGATAGCAATCCAAAAAATCCAACAGTACAATATGTTCAAAATTTATTGGAAGAAGAGCATAAAGAATGGATTTCTAATTTGCCCTTTTCTTTGCAAACTGAAGACTTTTATTTTTGTCACGGTACGCCCACTAGTGATGAAATGTATTTATTAGAGGAAATGAGTCCAAATGGCTCTACGCTTAAGAAGACAGAAGATATTTTGAAGTTGGTTAATGGAATTTCGCAGAACATTATTTTTTGTGCACATACCCATATACCTAGAGTTGTATATTTGCCTAATAATAAAATAGTTATTAATCCGGGTAGTGTAGGGTTACCAGCCTACGAAGATGAATTACCAATCTATCACAAAATGGAGTCTGGTTCTCCTTATGCAAATTATACAATTGTAACAAAAAAAGAAGATGACTGGATGATAGAGCAAATACTTATTCCTTATAGTCGAAATGCAGCTATCAAACAAAGTGAAAAAAATGGAAGAATAGATTGGGTAAAAGCACTGCAAACAGGTAGAGTTTAAAATTCTCCGGGAGCATTTGTGCAAAAACTATATCATTCTAACTAAGCCATTTTCAACAATCGGGCCAGATTGCAGAGGACCCCTTCTTGTAAAAGTAAAGTATAGGCGGGAAAAAGTTTTATTAATATTACAATGAAAAGTGGAACCGTAACTACCTGTACATAGTCACGGTCCTACTAAACTACTTATTGAGACCACGCTTTTTTCAAAAGCTCTACCCCTAACTGGATTTCCTCACAAGTCAGATTACTAAATCCCAGCTTAATAGCTGGTTCATCAAAGTGATTTTTTATGAAATAGATGGAGGTAGGATATACTTTCACTCCATGCAGGGAAGCGCGCTCGATCAGCCATTCTTCTGAACGGTTTAGATGGATCTTGGCGAGTATGTACAAGCCGGATTGCTCCCCGATAATCGATATAGTTTGCTGAAACTGTTTTCTTAACTCTGAAACGATGCACTGCATTTTTCGCTTATAAACAAGACGCATTCGTTTAATATGACGGTTCCATTCTCCTTCTTCCATAAATTTAGCCATTGTAAGCTGGCTAAGAAGGGAAGTAGTGCTCTCAAAGTGAAGAAATTGTTTTTTATACTGATTGAGGAGGGGCTGCGGCAGCACCATATAGCTTAGCCGGATTCCCGGAAGAAAGGACTTTGAGAAATTCCCTAGATATATAACTCTAGTTGAATCGATTGAAGCCAGAGCCGGGAATGGCTGTTGTGTATAACGGAATTCACTATCATAATCGTCTTCGATGATATAGCCTTGTATGTTGTCTGCCCAGTGAATAAGCATGTGCCTTTCTTGAATTGACATACTAACGCCGATGGGACTTTGATGGGAGGGGGTTACATAAATTAAGCGTGACACCATTTGTTCTAATGTTGAAAAGTCAGTACCTGTTTCATAAACTGGTAAAGTCTCAAGCATGAAACGATGAAATAGAAAAGCTTCCTTGGCCCCGTCATACCCAGGATTTTCCACAATAATGCTAGGAAACCCCTCCTTCAGAATTTGTCCAAGATAAATCAACATTTGCTGCGTACTACTGCCGATGATAATGGCACTTGGTTCTGCTTTAAGCCCGCGAGATTGAAGTAAGTAGGCGGCAATCTGTTCACGTAAGCATTCTTCCCCGAAAGGATGACCATATCTAAAACTCTCCTGTAATGTCAAAACTTGATTTGCTATTCTCCTCCAAATTTGCAGGGGAAAATGGGGCTGATCTACGGCTCCTGGCCGGAAATCAATGATGATTTGGCTGTCCGACGCTGATTTCTTTTGATTAGGAGGGATTGACGTGTTTTGAAGCAAAAGCGGTTCTACTTCATTAACAAAATATCCTTTTCTCCCTTCCCCACGGATATAGCCCTCTGCTACAAGCTGCTCATATGCACTAAGTGTTGTATTACGGCTTACTTGAAGGGAATCTGCAAGTTGGCGGATAGAAGGGAGTGGATCATTCGCTGGAATGTCGCCTCTCTCAATAAATAATTTAAACTGATCGTAAATTTGTTTATATTTCGGCGTACCTTCTTTAAAAGCAAAAATCGTATTATGCATTTACAGCCACCTTTGACATGTATTATTTCTTATAATTGTACCTTTTTAGATGTCAGATTGCATTGTAGACTATTTGATAGCGGAGCTTTATTTTCAAATTTTCCGTATTAACGTAATTATTGAGACAATTAAGGAGGCGTTATCATTTGTATATCCCTAAACATTTTCAAGTGACTGATGAAGAATTAATTTATGATTTTATCGAAAAATACAGTTTTGCGACTTTATTTTCTCAGCATAATGGAGAACCTTACGCTACCCATCTGCCGCTCACGCTAAATAAATCTGAGAATGTTTTATATGGTCATTTTGCACGTCAAAATGAACAATGGAAGGATATTGAAAACCAACAGGTCCTTGTAGTGTTTCAAGGTCCTCACTGCTATATTTCACCGTCTTGGTACGAGACATCCAAAGCAGTTCCAACCTGGAATTATGTATCTATCCATCTATACGGGAAGATGGAGATTGTGGAAAATCCAAACGTAGTATTCAATTCGTTAGACGACATGGTAAATAAATATGAAAGAGCAGATAGCTCATACAATTTAAAAGATGTCGACTCAAAATTTATCGAAGGAATGAATAAAGGGATTGTAGCATTCAAAGTAAACATAACAAAAATTGAAGCAAAAGCTAAGTTGAGTCAAAACCATTCTGTAGAACGTCAAGAACTAGTTATTAAGCATCTAGAAAACACTTCTGATCAACATAATCTCCAAATTGCATCTCTTATGAAGAAAAATATGCAAAAATACAAATAAACGTCACTTCTTATTAAACAGGAAATTTTCTTTCATCATAAACTTCAATAATCGCGCGTGTTTCTTCAAAAAAGGATTGTGCTCATCTTCATGGAAAGGCCATTGACTGGAATATGGTTTTTAAGTTTATGTAAAAATCTGTAAGTTTATCGGCTATATTAAATATAGCTAGTCGGGAGGGTATTAAAATGGAAATATATCAAGCTGCGATTGAAGATTTAGAAGGGGTATCCAATTTATTTAACTTGTACCGTCTGTTTTACCAGCAAACATCGGATTTAGAAGGTGCTAATGCTTATATAAAAGAACGTTTAGAAAACAAGGATTCTGTGATATTCGTTGTTAAAAACAAACATGGGTATGTAGGTTTTACTCAACTGTATCCTACGTTTTCCTCGATATCTATGAAAAAGGCATGGATACTGAATGACTTGTATGTAGCAGCAGAAGCCAGAAAACAGGGAATAGCAGAGATGCTCTTACAAAATGTAAAAGCGTACGCTATTGAAACGGGGGCTAAAAGCATTAGCCTAAGTACAGCACCAGATAATTATACTGCTCAAAGGCTATATGAAAGAAATGGGTATGAAAAAGATTCGAAGTTTTACCAATACGAATTAAGTTTAGCTTAATGACTGTCTCAATAATTATTCAACAATCGGCCGCGTTTCGGTAGTGACCCCTTAAAGTTAGAGTTTTTATTATGCAGCTAATTGGCTGGCGTGTATTCGGTAATTTACCGGACTCATGCCGGCCAGTTTTTGTTTAATACGATCGTTATTATAATAATTGATATACTTTTCTATTTTCTTTTGTAATGCTGCGTAAGAGATTAATTGTTCCCCATAATACATTTCCTGTTTTAGTATGCTGAAGAAGTTCTCCATGGCCGCATTGTCTGCGCATGTTGCTTTACGAGACATGCTTTGGAAAATCTTGTTCTGCCTTACTGTTTTCACCCACGTATTGTGTTGATAGTGCCATCCTTGATCGGAGTGAATCGTTGTCCGATATGCGGCACGCTTCTGAATGATTGGAAGTGCTTGTTTAAGTGACTCTAACACAAAATCTAGGCTCGGCCGTTTTGACATACTAAACCCAATAATCTCACCGTTATATAAGTCCATGATCGGGCTTAAATATAATTTCTCATTATTTGTACATTTAAATTCGGTTACATCAGTCACCAATTTTTGAAGGGCATACGGTGTGCTGAATCTACGATTCAAAAGGTTTTTAGCGACTTTCCCAACCATTCCTTTGTAGGATTTATAGCGTGATTTACGGACAAATTTTACACATTTCAATCCTAGCTTTTTCATAATCCGTTGTACTTTTTTATGATTAATTATGTACCCCTGCGCTCTTAATTCCGCATGAATACGACGGTAGCCATATCGGCCTTCATGCTTTTCAAAGGTCTCTAAAATCAATGTTTCCCACTTTTCGTTCGAATTTGCTTGTTTCATTTGTTTCATTTGATAATGATAGGTTGCTTCTGGAATACCCACTTGTTTTAAGACATCTTTTAATCGAAATCCTTCTTGTTTAAGTTCGAAGGCGATGGCTGCTTGTACTTTTCGAGGAGGGCATTCGGATTCTCTCGAAAAGCCTTCAACTTTTTTAAATAGGCCACCTCTAAACGAAGCAGTTCATTTTCACGTTCTAGCTGCTCCTCACGTGACATGGTTTTTTCTTGGTTATTCGCTGTTGGTTTTTGTTTCTTAGACATAGACGGGTGCCCCTTTGATTTTTTTTGCAGGCCCTCTATCCCTTCTTTTGAAAACCGATGATACCAACTGGCAACTAAAGTTGGATCATTCAAGTTAAAGTGAATCGCAGTATCTTGATAGGAAGCACCTGTTCGTTTCATAAAGTTTAATACATCTAATTTAAATTGAACAGAATAAAACTGCTTCGTTTTCTTAACGGATAATCCGTTACGCCCAAACGCTTGATAAGCACGTACCCATCTCCTTAATGGAGAATCATCTATACCATATTTCTTCGCTATCGCTCGATATCCTAGAGAGCCACTTAAATATTCTTGAACCACCATCAATTTAAATTCTTCGCTATATTTAGTCATAAAAATCACCCCAAAAGTTAGTTTTTTACTCTAACTTTTGGGGTGCAGTACCTTCTTTAATAAGAAATGCGTCTTTTTTCTTTAAAGGTGTAGCTAGAAACGGTAATGAATTTGGATAGAAAATAACCCCTTCGCGATGATAGCCGAGAGAGGTAAAATTCTTAAAATTTGCTCCAATATTCATTCGGATTGCTGGGTTACTTCGAGTGATCCATTTAATGGGTAGAGGCAAGACAAAAAAATAGGGGAATGTCCGATCTGGACGTTCCCGTTCCTTAAAGCACCTATTAATGAAATAAGGTAATTTGTTTATTATCATCTTACCAGTGTACTTGAAGTTTATTACCATTTGGGTCATAAAAGTGGAAATAGGCATGACCATTATCTTCTTTTATCTCCTCGACCTTAACTTGATTATCAAGTAAGTGTTGATGAAATTTAGATAATTCCGGACTTGTAAAGCCAATGCTGAATTCTTGTTTATTATCAATTGTAAAATGTGCAAATGTTTCATCTTCGGTAGGAACTAAGATCAGTAAGAAAGGTCCTTCGTTTACTTTTAAAACTGCAAGTTCCTCAGTGATATTTAGTAACTGAAGTCCTAATACATCTCTATACCATTGTGCAGACAGTTCTACATCTTTTACAGGAATTCTAATGTAATGTACTTGTTCAATAAATGATTTACTCATAGCCTTCTCTCCTTTATTTAATCTGGTATATGAAATAGTTCCTTTTCTATCTCCCTTTTTCCTTCCGATTATTGAATTAACCTGTTCTTTAATGGAACATTGAACTTCCTGCTTTCCTTTTTTACTATACTTCAAAAAGTCCAAAATCCATCTGCTTTCATGCAGTTAGGATGATCTCTTCGGGTGAGATTTCTGATATGGTTAATGATGTCCGCTAACACCTTTAAAACCCACTCGCTCTCGGCAATTTTAATCCATCTTTTATGGAACAGCCATTCGAGCAAATCAAATAACCACATTATTCTTTAGCAAAGCCTAAAACAAAGAAAAAGAATGGAATCGTCAGCCGTAATGGCATGAATCTTTGTTCCGTCATTTGTATAGAAAATTAAAGCTGATAATATTTGTTTTGACGTGAGAAAGTTTCGATTGTCCGCAGTTTACTAGAGCTTCTGTTCTAAAGAGGAACTTTGCAGTGCTGTTAGGAATAAGAATAAATACATATAATACTATAAGTTCAATATTATCCTAAAAGTTAGGATATAATTAATAATAGTATAAAATGCTACATTTCAAAAAATGGGTGATGTTATGTATGAGGGTAAAAGAATTTTAATTGTTGAAGACGATCAGGAGATTAGTAGACTACTAAGTGTTATTGTGGAGAAATCCCAGATGGAACCGGTTACGGCTTATTCCGGTACAGAAGGTTTGCTGCAGTTACAAAATAATTCGTTTCATTTAATTTTATTGGATTTGATGCTCCCGGGGAAAAGCGGGGAGGAACTTATAAAAGAGATTAGAGAAAAGAGTATGATTCCGATCATTGTAATTTCAGCCAAAGTTGATATAGAGAACAAAGTGCAACTATTGAAAATGGGGGCGGACGATTACATAACCAAACCGTTTCATCATGAAGAAGTAATGGCTCGAATAGAAGTTCAATTACGAAAAGCAGGTTTTCAGCCGATGCAGCCAACGAAAATCGGGTGGCGAGGGCTTAAATTGAACATAGAAAAAAGGTCTGTCACTTTAAACGGGAAAGAGCTGCAGTTGACGAATGCCGAGTTTGATATTTTAACATTTTTCCTAAACAATCCGGAGCGTGCGCTTTCGAAAAAGGAAATCTATGAAAGTATATGGACGGGGACCTATTATGGTGATGATAATACAATCAGTGTTCACGTCTCCAATCTCCGCAAGAAAATTTCAGAAATCACAACTGAAGAATATATAAAGACTATTTGGGGAGTAGGTTTCATGTTTGTTTGATTTCTTTATGAATTCTTTATGTTTTGCTTAAAGGATTTTAAAGACCTCTAAGCTAGACTGAAAACATCAAGAAATTTAATGAAGGAGTCGAAAAAAGGTGGACACCATTATACAAACGTATCAATTGACGAAAAAATTCAAGGAACAAGAGGTCATTAAACCGCTTGATTTCTCATTAGAAAAAGGAGAAATTTGTGCAATAATTGGAAAAAACGGTGCGGGGAAATCCACACTCTTTAAAATTATCTCAGGACAAATCATGCCGACATCTGGAGAGATTCAGCTATTTGGCAAATCCGGCAAAGAGATCGAGCTTGCGAAAAAAAGAATGGGTTTTATGATTGAAACACCTGCATTTTTTCCGGATTTTACGGCAGCTCGAAATCTGGAATATTTCCAGATTCAACGCGGCGTCGTTGACAAGAAACGCATTTACGAAGTCCTTGAGATTGTCGGGCTGGCAAATGAAAAGAAAAAACGGTTTAGAGATTATTCTATGGGGATGAAGCAGCGATTAGGCATTGCCCTTTGTCTTTTAAGCAGCCCCGACTGTTTAGTGCTTGATGAGCCTATCAATGGGTTGGATGTGGAAGGAATTATGGAAATCCGCAAGTTGTTGAAGAAGCTCAATCAGGAAAAACAAATAACTATATTAATTTCTAGTCATATTTTAACGGAATTGAAATTGCTGGCAACGCGTTTTGTGTTTATCAAAAATGGGGTAATCGTGGATGATTTAAGTATAGAGGCACTGGAAGAGAAGAGCAGGAAACAAATTCTGCTGACTGTTGATGATTCAGTGAAAGCAGCACAACTATTAGAACGAGCATATGCAGATATTCAGTTTAAGGTCCTTCCTAATCAAGCCATCACTATCCAAAATCATGTAGAAAGCGGCAGTGATATCAATCGCCTCTTAGTTGATAATAAAGTGATGGTGAAGGAGTTTCGCATCGAATCACTGAATCTAGAGGAATACTTCTTAGGGTTAGTGGAGGGGGACAAAAATGATTAATTATATGAAAAGCGAATGCTATCGTCTACTGCGTAAAAAAGCACCTTATGTAACAGCGTTGATATGTTATTTGTTAATTGCCGCTGCTGCTGCCGTCCTTATTTTATTTGGAAAGTCTGACCCGAATTTCCCTTACGCCACAAGTAAATTTTTCTATTCAAATGCAATTAGCGGCGGATTGTTGATTGTCATACTAGGATTTCTCTTTAATTCAGCTCTCACTGGCAAAGATATGTCTTTGATTAAGCAATCTGTTTCTTTCGGCATTTCTAGAAGCATTATCTTCTGGTCTAAGCTGATTTTGACATTAGGTTACTTTTTACTATTCTGTGTTGTGGGTATCATTTTAATGATGGTCTTAGGTGAAAACCTGCTGACAAGTGGTAATCAGTCCGTAAGTAATTTTCTAATTGTGTGTGTGAATATGGCTCCGCTTGTTCTGAGTGGATTTTTCCTAACCCATACATTGAAAATGCTGAAGGTAGGAGAAGGGTACATCATTATTATGTTGATATTTATTTTTGTATTATCCGGAAACCTGCTGCGGGTCTTCCGAGATATTTCAGGCTTAAAGGAGTTATACCATTATGCACCAAGTACATTGCTCAATGAAAACTTAATGAGCTTTGTGAATGAAGCACCCCAATTTGGTTTCGAATATTGGATTGTAGGCATCATCATTTCCGGGATTGCTTTGCTGATTGGAGCAAAAAGCTTCGGAAGTCAAAACATCGATTGATGGAGAAGGGATGAATGAACGTGAGCAGCTGGTTGATGATAGTGTTGATTTTCCTGCTGATTGTTGTACTCTGTATGCTTCTGCTGGTCCATTGGGATATCAGAAGGATGACGAAACAATTGGAGGAAATCATTGAAAACTTCGGGACAAATGAATTGGTCCGCACCAATACGCATAATAAAAACTTGTCTCGATTTGCTTCGAAAATTAACCAGCTTATTCAACTATTCAAACAGAATCAGCAATCTGTAGAAGTAAGGGAAATGGAGCTGAAGCGAGAAATCACGAATATTTCCCATGATTTAAGAACGCCTTTAACATCCATCAAAGGATTCTCCGAGCTATTAACAGATCCGTCCATATCTGAAGCAGAAAGGAAAGAGTTTTTAGCCATTATCCAAAAGAAGATTGATAATCTCACGATGATTGTTGATTTATTCTATGAACTTTCACAACTCGATTCCTCGGACAAGAAATTGACCATGGAAAAGCAGTTTCTAGATCAAATTGTCGTGGACACAATGCTCATGTTCTATGAAGATTTTGAGAAAAAACAATTAAAGGTCAGCTTGGATGAAGGGACTGTTCCCCCTGTTCTTGCTGATAATAAAGCAATTGTTCGGATTGTAAACAACATTATTCAGAATGCCTTAACGTATGCAAAAAGTTATTTTAGGATTACCTATGTAGAGGAAGAAAAATATATTTGGGTAAGGGCAGTGAATGATGTTGAGAAGGTTAATGCTACGGAACTTCAACAGATTTTTAATAGAACATACAGGCTGGAACCTAGTCGAACTGGTACCCAGCTTGGATTAGGGCTACATATTGTTCAGCAACTTGTTCACAAACAAGGAGGAAAAGCGGTTGCTGATGTCCATGAAAATGAATTTCGTATTGAAGTATCGTTTAGAAAATGGGATTAGGCAGGGAATATGCAGGAATACACCGCTTCTCTTTACAAGGTATACTTTTGGAGAAGTAGGTATTTCCATAAATAAGCTGTGTAATGTAACACAAACAAAGACCCCGTTTTGATCCATCTTGTTTCAAAACGGGGTCTTCTAATTTAGTGTAAGATGTGGGTTTGCGAGGTGTTTTTAATCAAACGTAGCTGTAAAGCTACAAACAGGCCATATTGCTGAGCAACATTTTAAAAATTTGCAGGAAAAATATAAGTTTAATGTCATAAGATAAAATTATGTTTTTTTTATTAATAACCACTATTATTTTTTATGCCCCATGTTTGATATGTTAAAGAAAAGGAGGAGATGAAATGAGAATCTTTGATGCACATTTTCATATTATTGATTTTGATTTTCCAATTATCGAAAACCAGGGATATATGCCGCCAAGTTATGTGGTAGAAGATTATCAAAACGAGACTGAAAATGTAAATGTTTTAGGTGGAGCGATTGTATCCGGGTCATTCCAAGGATTTGACCAAGCCTATTTATTAAAGGCACTGAAGCAAATGGGTCCAGCATTTTGCGGTGTAACACAATTACCTTTTACGGTGACGGACGAAGAAATCTTAGATTTAAATAAAAATGGTGTAAAGGCATTACGATTTAATATTAAAAGAGGCGGCTCGGAAGATTTATCGAAATTAGACTACTTTGCAAGAAGAGTTCATGATTTAGTAGGCTGGCACAGCGAGCTTTATATCGATGCAAAAGAGTTACCCGAAATTGCATCAACGATTGAAAAATTGCCGGCAATATCAATTGATCACCTAGGATTATCTGAAGAAGGGCTGCCTCATCTGTTAAAGTTAGTTGATAAAGGGGTGCACGTAAAAGCGACGGGTTTTGGCCGTGTAGAGTTGAATATTGAGCATGCATTAAAGTCGATTTACGATGTTAATCCAGATGCCCTTATGTTTGGAACAGATCTACCATCCACAAGAGCAAAAAGACCTTTTGAGCAGGCTGATATTGAATTGATTCAACAGCTATTTGATGAACAAGCTACCGATAAAATCCTATACAAGAATGCTTTTAAATGGTATTTCAAATAATTGTCTTAGCAACATTTCATTAAAATAGACGAACTGAACAAGAGTTTTCAAAAAATCGATATAAAGTAAGAGGAGTTATTCTGAATAAATCACTACAAGATGGAATCGAGCATATAGTGATGTGGCTTGTTGGATCAAAGGTTGGAAATTAGATAATTTATATTGCATGTACAATGAATAAGCGTATTTAAGATACCTTTCTCAAATACGCTTTGCTTGTTTTAGCAGTGAACCATGACCCATTACTTCGCCATTCTTCCGCGGGAAACAATAAGAGCGGAAACAGCATTTAAAATAATAGTAACAGTAAGCAGAACTGCTGCTGCGAAAGCGACAGCCCCGTTTGTATCCATAAGGGCCGACCAATCCTCGATCTTTACCAAATGATAGCTGTAGAAAATCTGGAAACAGAGCGAAAGGGCACAGGCACCGAGGCTCAAAACAGAAAAAGCGATCCAGCTTTTGCGGCCGTTCTGTTTAGACCGCATCAGTATGACAACAGGAAGCACCCAGGCAATGAGCCCAAGCACCAGACTGCCTAGATTAAGCAAACCAATCATTTCTCATCTCCCTCTCATTTTCTTCTTCTTATTTTTATACTTGCCCGATACGTCCAGTCGTATCGTCAAGATTGTTCCAAATGAACTTATTTTCCCCTTATTATTACAAATAGACGAAATGAAGGACAGCTGGTTTCGGTAAAGAAATCTATGTGATTTTTACTGAACAATCTTACTGTTCTACTCCTTCAAACGAAAACAGCCTATTAACAGGGGAAGGAATTTTCTCTTTTCTTTCTGTAAACATTAGTGTAAAATTACACTAAATGAAAATATTTAGTTAGGAGTTGGTGATGTTGGATCGAGAATCATTCATCCAATTGATTTCTAGAAAGATGCGGTTAATCCGTGTGGAGCGCGGCTATTCGCAGGAAAAAATGGCAACGATCATCGGTATTTCGAAAAAGACGTTAGTAGAAATTGAAAAGGAGCGCATCCTTGCAGGCTGGACAACCGTCATCGCGGTATGTACGCTGTTTCGTCACAGCGAAATTCTCCAGGCAACAATCGGGGAGGATCCAATCGAAATCGTCGAAACACTGGCTCACGAGGAGATTACGCTGCCAAAGCAAAAATCGATGGGCGGCCGGATATGGTGGCGGGAAGTGGAAGCGGAAGGCATCTTCCGTCTGCAGCAAAATATGTTCAGCCAGCACTACCGTATCCTCGATGAAGATGACTATCGCTGGTACAGCTCATTTGATGAAGCGGAAGCAAAGAAACGCCTCCATGAGCTGGCGCAGAAAATTCGTTGAAAGCAGGGGGTGGGGGAATGAAAAAGCAATATGTGTTATGGGCGATGCTTGTAACGGGGTGTCTGCTCGGCATTTACGCGCAGTCACTTGCCTACTATTTGGAAGGCATATTTGATACCGGCTGGCCGATTGCGTATTTGACCTTTGTCACAGTGAGCAGCTATGTATTGCTGCTTTTAGTGATAGGCATGAGTATGTGGAAAAAGCTTAGCGTCCTTTTAGCCGCCGCTTTCATTGCGGGCGGAATGGTAAGTATGTGGTCTTTTTTTGTATTGGCGATGTGGTGGGGGTAAAGTGGGAATGATGAAGAAAATATGCAAATATCTGCTCGGTATGCTGCTGCTAATTGGTCTGGGGTACGGCTATGTGCAATTTAAATTTATCACAGTAGAAAATTCTGTAACCAATTATTTAGTACATATAAAACCCGAAACGTCTTACAAGACAGAGCCTTTCATCGCAAATTTATCAGGCGATAAAAATTGGATGGTTTCCGTCAAGATAGAAGGAGAAGCTAGAACATATTTTTATTATGTAAACAAGAAAAAGCAGCTGGTGTTAGAGTCCTACGTGGAAAATGGCATCGAGTATGTAGAAAATCGTGTTGTAAAGTAAATGTTCCGATTATCGTATGCCATCTCCTGGAGATAATAATGGCTGAACTAAAGGATTCCTCTACCATTTATCCTATTTTATCACTGGCAACACGGCGCTTTATGAAAAATGCGGGTTTAATAAGCTGAGAATAGCTTTTTACAGTAATCCATATCAGCTGCCCGAATAGTTGGAGTAGACATTCAAAAGGAAAGCCTGTTTCTTCAGAACAGGCTTCAGCCTGTTGACAAACGCTTTCATCCATCGTTGCTTGCTTCGCTCGTCCGCGCATGAACTTAGGTTCTATTCGCGTCTTCGCTCGTCGGCGCGCCTTGTCTGGCAAGCGTTTTCAAGACAGGCTGGGTAAATTTTCTTTTTATCAAAGTATCTAAAAAAACGTGAAGACAAAGTCAAAAATAACTTTGTCTTCACTCTGCAGCCTGTTTCTTCAGAATAGGCTTTTTTACATTTCAAAAAAGTTCATTTTTCTCGAAAAGCCTATCCTTCCAATAGCCGCTTAATGCTCTGTATCACTCCGGCAACATCTTTCTCACAACGCACGACAAATTCCTGGTGAAGACGGTCAAGATTTTCAGGAAGAATGAGTTTCTTTTGTCGTTCCAATAAGTCCTCGTATGAGTCAATCGTGCGAAGAATCGTGGCGTCCCGGTTGCTGGTTCTTACTCTTTCTTTTAATACCTCGTAAGGAATGTCAAACTTCACAATGATCACTTCAAACCCCTCTTTTGTAATTCTTTTCATAAGAGCGTCTCTGCCTTCATCACTCAAGTTAGCATTACACAGAATCAGGTGAAGGTTGGTATGCAGCATGGCATACTGCACAATCGTTTCGGATAGCGCATATTTAATAAGATTTTCTCCGTCTGCAGGTACGAGTTTCGGGTAAGTGGACTGCAGAAATTCCGCATGGATATCTTGATCGATGACTACACAGTTTGAACATATTTGTTCGAGCTTCCGCGCAAAGGTTGATTTTCCGCTATGTGTTTTTCCGATTGTTAAAATGCAAAACCGTTTCTGTTTTGTCATTGGATTTCTCCTTAATAGGTGTTCTATAAATTTTCCAACCGTTCGTTTTATACGTGGTGAAATCACTAATATGTAATTCAATTTCTTATTTTTATTCTCGCGTATTTTGTACTCAGTTTCAAATGGAATTCATACTTTTTGATTATTTATAATTTTTTTCCAATTATATTCTTGAATGAAGTATATACTTTTGTTAAATTTACTTTATGGATAGAACAAGTTTAATTAAAGGTCATTTAGAAATGTGTGTATTAGGAATTTTGACGCGGGAAAAGAGCTACGGATATGAAATCATGAAGGAGCTGGAGAAGCACAATTTAAAGCTGAAAGCGGTCGGCAGCATCTACCCGATATTGAACAAGCTCAAGGATTATGAGTGGGTCAATACACATCAGGAGATAACAGAGAGCGGTAAAGTGAGAATTTATTATGAAATCAATGAAAGGGGAAAGTTGCAGCTTCAGCGTAAAATTGAAGAGTGGCTGGAGCTGCAGGAGGATATTAAATCATTGCTGGGGAGTAATGTAAAGGGGGAGTAGGCTGGATGAGCAGTCAACTGAGCAGGAAGGAAGAAATGTTTTTAACGGAAGTATTAGAGGAGCTGGAACAGTATGGAACCAGTGAAGAGGAAAGGAAGACAATCCGCCAGCAGATTGTTGAGCATATGGAGGAGTCCAGGGAACAAGGAGAAGACGGCGTAGAGAGTTTAGGCGGTGCAGCGGGTTTCGTTAACGATTTTCTTGAAATCAGCGATATCGATTTACCATCTGAAATCAAAAACATCCGTACATCTCCTGAAAAAAAGAAGGCTCTTTTCGCAGCGGGTTTCTGTACATTGATAGGGACGTATTTGCTGTCACAGCTTGTATTGTCGCTTGTGGCGACGGATTCGTTTAATCCGCTCAACAAAAACGGCTTTGACGATTACCATTTGTTATATCAGATCTCAGAGAATCCTTGGTGGAATACAATGCTTCTGCTAGTCAGCATATCCATTTCCTGCTTGGCAGCGTTTGTCGTGATGCGGTTTTGGGGGAGACCTTTAAAAACCAGGAGAAAAATACAATGAAGAATGGCAGCATTAAACGTTTGGCTATGTTCACTTGTCTGTTTTTACTGACTGGAATTATGTCCCCAGCTAAATCCTCCGCTGAGGAGAAAGTCACTGCTATGATTGACAGCTATGTAGAAGCATATATGGAAGAGCATCAGGTACCGGGTGTATCTATTGCCATTGTGAAAGAAAATGGGGACATCTATACAAAGGGATGGGGAGTAACGGGGCAGTCCGAAGAACAAGTGACACCGCATACGCCGTTTTTGCTTGGGTCCGTCAGCAAATCGTTGACGGCCCTGGCCATTATGAAACTGATTGAAGATAATGTTGTGAACTTGGAAGACCGGGTAGTTGATCATGTATCCTGGTTTACGCTTAAGGATGAGCAGGCTTCATCCCGTATCACGATCGAACAGCTGCTGTCCCATACGAGTGGTATCAGTACTTATACAGGTCTGCAGCTTGCAGACCGCGGTGCGGCGGATTTACATGCTATTGAACAGAATGTAAGGGAATTAAAAAATATCGGGCTTACGGCATCACCGGGAGAAAGCTACCAATACAGCGATGCCAACTATTTGGTTTTGGGCACTATTATCGAAGAGGTGTCTAACCAACCGTTTTCCGAGTACATGAACGACTATATATTTGCGGAGCTTGAGATGAAAGATGCAGCGGCAGAACGGAATGCTGCTTCTGAAAACGGCTATCTTGCTGGATACCAGTCCTGGTTCGGTATCCAAAGAAAAGCAGCGTCCCATACGATAATGGGGGAGCGCCATATGGCTATATTGCCGCCAGCGCACAGGACATGGCCCGTTATGTTCAATTTCTAATGGGGGACCAGGACAATAGCTTTTTAACGAAGGAAAGCCTGGAGCAATTTCTGTCCCCATTAACTCAGTCCAGAGCTGATCGGTATTACGGCTTTGGTTTGATGTTAACGGAGTCTGATATTAACGGGAAGATGGTATGGCATGCAGGTTCGACACCAGATTCGCGCTCGGAGTTTTTCCTGCTGCCTGACAAGGGGTGGGGAGGGGCGATTTTAACTAATAAAAACCACATCTTGGAAGAGTCCTCACTTACCGGGCTCAGAGACGGTATTATTGATATGGTAAACGGCCAGGAACCGATTATTGTAGAGAAACCTTTTCCTCTTTTACAGCTGGTTGTGCTAGGGGCAGCAGTATTGCTTGTATTCCTTTTCGTTTATTTGCTTGTTAACACGAAAAAGAGAAATATCAAAAAAAAGAAAAGCTGGCAGGCTATAGGTGCGATGCTGATTATTATAGCTATTGCAAGTATGCCGACACTTATATATAACGCAGGTTCGCCGTGGCATTCAATCAAGCTGTTTGCACCAGATATTGCACTGTTGGCAGTTAGTATAGCAATACTATTGGCGTTAAACGGATTGATGGCTATTTATATGTCCGCCAATCGAAAAGGAAAGCAGCTGATCACAAAATATCGAAAGTTGTAGGTTCGTTAAAACGGAAGTAGCTTTCCTTCTTGCGGTATATCTTTTCGATATTACCCGATCGTATTCATTAAAGGACAGCCTATTCTCTATACCATTTATCTGACTGAAATGCTTGCGGGATTTCCTGTTCGAAAGGGTCATCAAAGCCTAATGCTTCGAGTGTGTCGAACCATAAATCACATTTAGACGGAGGCAGCTTGATGCCGCACCATGGGCAGAATGAAATCTCTATAGTCGAAGAGCCGCCGTCATGGATAATCAAGCCATATTCATCGAACTTTGGGCTGTAGGAAATTATCTGGTCAGGACAGTCGAATGGTTTCGGATGCTGTTTACATACAGCATTTACCTGTCTGGTCATTGTCTCACAGCAATGTGTTTTCATCATTTACCTTCTTTCTTTATCAGTATCATTACTATAGCATAACTAATTTTCTAACCGAAATGAGGTGAAAAAGCAGGGGGGGCTATTGGGAATGGCTCTGCTGATTTGTTTGGACGCTGTCTATTCATTTTATATTTTGCTGTTTGTTTATCTTTAGAAACCTAGTATATGCAAGGGATAATTAAGTAAATAAAGAGGCTAGAAGAGGGGCTTATAACCGATAAAATGCTAGATGAAAATATAATTTTACTTCCAAAATTTAAAAAAATTAAGAAATTCTTAAGAATATAGAAAGAACCTACTGGATAGAAATTACGTATTATTAGTGGTAGGGAAAGGAGATGAGGATTTGAAAAAGAGAAACGGCCTGCTATTTTTTATCGTGTGTTTACTCGCCGCTTTAACTTATCAATCGAATGAAGCCTATGCTAAGGCAGGGCTGGAAGTAGAGGCTGAAATCGGGCTTAATAACAAAATTAAACAAGATAAAGGTGCGCCATTATTCGTCACGATTACAAATCATGGCGATGATTTCAGCGGTGACTTCGTCATTGATGCAGAAGTAAGTTATAACATCGGCTCAGCATTGGTGTATCCACTTGATATCGCTTCGGGTGAAACAAAAACTTTTGATATCTTCTTAGAGGGCTATTCGGATAATATGATGTATTCGAATACGCGAAAAGATTTTTTTCACTTTTTCGAAGGTGGAATTGAAAAAGGGAAGAAAATTGACTATAAGGGGGACCATTATGTAACACCAAGCGTTTTGGATTATGAGGCAAAATTTCTTTATGTTGTTACAAATAATGAGGATCGTTTAGCTGGTGTAAAAAAAATCAACCAGTTTGCCGCTATGCAAGTGCAGCCCTATTTTGTCAATCAGGCAGAAGGAATTGTATTGCCTGAAGAAGCAAGAGCATTAGAAATGATTGATGTCATACTATTTGATGAGATAGCCATTAGTGATTTAACGAAAGAACAGCAGGAGGCTCTCTATTCTTGGGTTCAACAAGGCGGAAAAGTAGTGGTTGGGGACAATGATCTCGGAGAGGCTGCAGCGGGCATTTTTGCTAATCAATTACCGCTTGTTTTATCGAATGGGCATCATGTTTTAACAAAGGACAATTTAGAGAAGTTAACGGCTAACGGTGTATTTTCAGCAGATATCCAGTTGAAAGACGCATCGTTAAAACAAGGAAGCGCCATTATTTCTAGTGTTGAGAATAAAATAGTGGCAGCCTCTACTGATATTGGTCAAGGAAAGCTTATTCAGACAGCCTTTTCTTTAGGGGATGAGCCATTGGCGTCAATGGCGGGATATGCGAAGCTATTATCTACTATTCTATCTTTCGAAACAATAAATAGTACGCCCGTTTATAACCCTAGCTTTGGTAATGCAAGCGACTGGACATATTATAATGAGCTTTTTCCATCCTTCAAATTTTCAAGCGGCTGGATTATAACCTTGATCATTATTTACATCATTATCATTGGCCCGGTATTATACTTCGTATTGAAACGATTTGATCAGCGTGAAAAAATGTGGCTTTATATTCCGGCTGTATCAATCGTGTGTTCACTTGCATTCTTTATCTTTGGAGCAAAGGAAAGGATTATTAAGCCGCAAATTCAACAAATGGCTATGTTTGAGATTCAAAATGATGGTACATTAATCGGCTCCTATACAAATGCCCTTTTAACAAATAAAGGCGGAGATTTTGTGTTTGAAACAGATATGAATACAAGTGCCATTGCTTCAGCGTCCAATGAAATCGTGAATCAAACAGGGAATTTACATAAGACGTCTTATATAAAAAAGACTGCGACAGGAAATGAACTGACGTTGAACGATTTAAACTATTGGTCGGTGCAATCATTTATCGGAAAAACAACCATTTCTGAAGCAGGGAAGCTGGACATGCAGGTAGAGTTTAAGCAAGGGAAACTAACGGGCACGGTGATAAATACACTACCGGTGGATTTAAAAGACGTGACGATTCTGACAGGAACCGAAAAGATTGTCCTGGGAGATCTTGAAGCGGGCGGTACACTTAATGTATCTGAGGATACTGGTCGCCAAACGCTAGCTTCCGCAAGAAATAGCTACGGCAGTTATTACAATGGTCAGGTAATTACGGGAGATTTATTTGAAAACCAGTTAGAAATGATTCAAACAACGGCAATCGATAAGACTGCTCATACTAAGCAGCCGATTATTACCGCTTGGGCTGACAGCTCATTAGTGCCTGTAAAATACAAAGGAAATGCAAGTATGTCAACCATTTCTTACTTTGTCCAGCCATTCACGCCCAATATTATTTTAACTGGGGACGTACTGTTAACAAATAATGACTTTACAACAGAAATTGAACCAATTGATATGAATAGCTATGCCAATATAGATGAAGGCAATCCGAATTTTGCCATGCTTGGAGAAGGTGAGCATCGGTTAGTATACCGCGTTGCCTCTAATATGAAATTAAACGAAATTACGTTGCAGGAGCTTGAAGCAACATATGACAGCAATCTCATAACCGTTGAAATACTAAATCAAAAAACAGAAGAGTACGAAGCGGTTGAAGATAGTCCAGCCGTCCTTACATCTAACCTTTCAGACTATATTTTGGAGGATGAAACGATAGTCTTTAAAGTTACAAGAGTCGGCATCGATAATGGGGAAAGCATTAAACTCCCAACAATCAAATTGAAGGGGGTTGCGAAGTAATGATTGATATCCAAGGTTTAACCAAAAAGTACGGGGCATTTACGGCATTGGATCATCTTGACTTGAAAATTGAAGAGGGTGTTGTTTTTGGTTTTGTCGGGGCAAATGGTGCGGGGAAGTCAACCACTTTTTCGATCCTCTCTACCTTGCTGGCACCGACAAGCGGTAATGCGTATGTCAATGGTATAAGCGTAATTGAAAATCCGGTAGCAGTGCGCCGGCAGCTCGGTTACATGCCAGACTTTTTCGGTGTTTACGATCAATTAAAGGCAGACGAATATTTAGACTTTTACGCGGCGAGCTATGGGTTATCCGCTGCTGAGCGCGCTGCGATCATTCCTGAGCTACTGGAATTGGTCAATTTAACTGACAAGCGATATAGCTATGTAGACTTATTGTCCCGCGGAATGAAGCAAAGGCTTTGCTTGGCTCGTGCACTCATCCATGACCCAAAGGTGCTGATTCTAGATGAACCTGCTTCTGGATTAGATCCGCGGGCAAGAACGGAAATGCGCGATATTTTAAAGCATTTAAAGTCAATGGGGAAAACCATTTTAATTTCCTCGCATATTCTGCCGGAGCTTGCTGAAATGTGTGATGAGCTTGGTGTGCTCGATAACGGAAAGCTGATAGCACAAGGGAATGTTGCAGCCATTCAGGCACAGCTGCAGGCGGATAAGGAGCTTATCGTGAAGGTATTGGGAGATCTTCACAAAGCGGTAGCCTTCTTTGAGGAAGACCCTTATATTACGTCAATTGAAGCCTTTCCTGAAAAGGAAACGATCACTTTCTTGTATCGGGGTACAAAAGAGCAGCAAGTACAAATGCTAAAACAGGCACTGCTTGCAGATATCCTTATTTATAGTGTCAATGAAGAGGAGAAGGACCTGGAGGATATCTTTATGTCCATTACGAAAGGAGCGGGACAGTCATGAACCAAAAATTAAATAACCCCGTTCTGATGAAAGAATTAAAGCTCCGTTTCCGTTTCTTTAAAAGTATTACCGGTATCATGTTTTATTTAGGTGCCATGTGTATTTTTGTTGTCGGTTTCTTAATGATCACGACACAATTTACTGGCTCGGGATATTTTAGACCGAATCAAAGCTATTACCTTTTTATCATGCTTTCTGTTTTGCAAATGGCATTGGTTATGTTTATAACACCTGGATTAACAGCAGGGGCGATCAGCTCAGAGCGTGAAAAGCAAACGTTAAATATGCTCCTGATGACAACACAAAGCTCGTGGCAGATTATTTTAGGCAAGCTCATGTCATCTATTGCCTTTTTAGGACTGCTGTTAGTGGCAGGGCTGCCGATATACAGTATTGTATTTTTATTCGGCGGTGTTTCGCCGGTACAGCTGATCACCATCTTTTTCTTTTATTTCATTACTATGCTTGCTATCGGGAGTATTGGGATATTTTTCTCGACATATACAAAGCGAACAATTACCTCAGTGATTGCAACTTATGGATCGATGGTATTTCTTGGAGGGTTTACGGCGTTTTTCTTCTACGTCGGTATTATTGTGGACCAAACCATTATGATGGGCGCAGGTGCGATCTCGCCGTTAACCTATTTTTGGGCAAGTATCAATCCAGGAGCTTTAGTGCTGTCCATTCTTTCAGGGGATATTGCAGGGGAGCTTTATGATTTAGCAGGAATCGAGGTACCGCTATGGATTCCGTACTTAATTTTCTATCTAGCTATTACTGTCATTGCTCTTTGGCTTTCTGTACGAAAATTACGTGTGAATATGAAACGCGGATAAAGGAGGCTCGCTAGAATGGACCTGAAAAAACGATTATGGCAGACAATCGCAAAGGTGCGCTTCCGCTTAACGTTCGAGGGGCTGCTTCGAAATATGCAAAGAGGACTGCTTTATGCAGTCCTTTCAGCATGCGTTATCCTTTTCGTCTCCCGGCTTTTTGTGGTGCCTTACTATACAAATGCAGCCTTAGGTGCGGGAACGATTGCATTTATCGCGATGATTGCAAAAGCATTTGTTAATCGAACAACAAAAATAGAGGCGCTGCACAAGCTTGATGCCTATTATCCATATAATGAGCTCGTTACAGTATTAACAAGCGAAAATGGCGAAAATCCTTTAGTGCAATCGTTAGTGAAGCGTGCCTTTGATGAAAAGGATCAAGCCTTTCAGCGTTTCAAAAAGCGTTCAAAACAACTATTTTTGCCGAAAACGATGGCATTTACAGCTTGTTTGTCGGTTTTCTTAATCATTTTACTGATTTTCCCTGCTGCAACACAGCAAGAGGCTAAAACGATAGAGGATGAACGGGCGATTACAAAGGACATGGAAGAAAGACTAGATGAATTTCAAAAAGAGGAGCTTACCGAACTAGCGAAAAAGGAACTTCAAGAATTAAAAAATAAGCTAAAGGATTCGGATAATGCAGAGCAGGCATTACGGGAATTGGTGAAAAAGCAGCAGGAATTAAAGCTTGAAGAAAAAAAACTGGAGCAAAAGCAAGACTTAGCTGGCTCTAATGGCGAGAGCCTGACAGCGTCAGAAACAAAGCGATTAGCTGAGCTCAAGGATATGAATAAGGAGCTTGCTAAATCAGCCAGCTCAGCACAAAGCTCGCTGAGTAAGTTAGGGAAACCGTTAGATGTGAATCTGCAGAATACAATTGCGAATGCACTCAATCATTCACAATCGAATGCTTCAGCGGGTCAAAATCAATCGTCAGCTAGCCAAAACAGTAATCAGACAGGGCAGGCGCAGGCTGGCCAAAATAATGGAGCTTCACAAGGAAGTAATCAAAGTAACAGCGGATCGGGAAGCAGCAGTCAAGGGAATCAAGGTAATAATGGGGCAACGGGGCAAGGAAATAGCAGCGGCTCCGGCAGCGGAGCGGGGAATGGACCAGGAGGCAGCCAGAGCAATGGAAATGGAAATGGAACTGGTTCTGGAAATGGTTCTGGAAAAGGTCAAGGCGGTGGCCAAGGGAGCGGTGCCGGTACAGGAGCAGGACACCGGAATTTATTAGCGATTCCCTCGCGTCTTGGCGGCACAAGCAGCACAACCGTAGACGGCGGCAAGCTCGGGGAAGGAAAGCCTATAGAGGAAAAAGGCCAGGTCCCTACAACAAAAGGAGAAATACGACCATATCAAGAGGTTGTCGGAAGCTATAAAGACAGCTATATGGAGTCGACAGATCGTCTCCAGCTTCCAAATGACCTGCAGCAAATGGTCCAATCGTACTTTACATCAATCGAATCTACTAATTAGGAGGGTTTCCATGGCATTTAGTGAACAGCAATATAAAGAAATGAGTCAAAGCTTTCATCTTGTAAAGCAGGAAATACAGCAATTTATCGTGGGGCAGGAAGAAGCCGTAGAATTTACACTATATGCAATTTTAGCAGACGGGCATGTACTATTAGAAGGCTTACCCGGGCTAGGGAAGACAATGCTCGTTCGTACTATTTCAAGTGTATTAGATTTAACCTTTTCAAGAATTCAATTTACACCGGATTTAATGCCCGCCGATATTACAGGGACAAGTATGATTGAGCGCCTTGAAAATGGAAAGCAGCAATTTACATTTCAAAAAGGACCCGTTTTTAGCCAAATGGTATTAGCCGATGAAATTAACCGTGCTACGCCGAAAACACAAAGTGCGCTGCTTGAGGCAATGGGGGAGAAAACGGTTACGATTTTAGGTGATACAAAGCCGATGGAAAAGCCATTTTTTGTATTAGCTACACAAAACCCAATTGAAATGGAAGGTACGTATCCACTGCCTGAAGCGCAGCTGGACCGGTTCCTTTGTAAAGTGCTGCTGCCATATCCTAGTAAGCAGGAATTACTGAAGATTATGAAGCGTACAACAGGTGCTGAGCAGATCAACTTAGCCAAAGTGATGAATACAGAAGAGCTTTGCATGGCACAGCAAATGGTAAAGGAAGTGCTAATTGCAGATGACTTATTAAGCTATGCTATTCAAATCGTTACAGCTACAAATCCTTTCGGTGAGGATGCATTTGATGAAATTAAACAATACGTCCAGTATGGCAGCGGTCCTCGCGGCGTACAAAGTATCATCAAGCTAGCGAAAGCGAGGGCACTCGTACAAGGCCGTTTCCACGTATCGATTGCAGATATTAAAGCGGTTGCTAAGCCTGTGCTTCGTCACCGGATGCTGCTCAATTATGAGGGAGAAGCTGCTGGAAAGTTGCCGGATGATATGGTTGACCTTATTTTGCAAAAAGTTCAGCAAGGGGTTGCACTATGACGAAGCCAACACTGCTTCTACAAGATGATTGGCAGAGTAAGCTTCGCCGGTTTTCGCTGGCGTCCCGCTCGAAGATTCGAGGTCAACATAAAGGGTCACACCGTTCGCAGCGTTTTGGTACATCGATGGATTTTAGTGATTTTAGAGAGTATCATCCTGGCGACGATGTACGGCAAGTCGATTGGAATGTCTTCGCTCGAACAGATAAATATTTTATTAAACGCTTTTTAGATGAGCAGGAGATGCGTGTTCATCTATTACTGGATGCTTCAAAATCAATGGCACATCCTGAAAAATGGCGTTTTGCATGTCAGCTATCTCTTGCATTCGGTCTAACCGTTCTCCAGAATGATGATCGATTTTCATTCTCCATAGTAGCTGAAGAGCAAACGCCCCCATTTCGAAAAAAAGGCGCGATCTATCGGCAGGCATTAACTCAGCATATTTCAACATTGCCGGCGCCTGCTTTAAAGGATTCCTTTGCGAAATATGCACTGCAAGCATTACCGAAAGGACAAACCATGCTTATCATTATTACGGATGGACTGGAGCAAATGTCGGAATGGGAGATGGTCATTAGCAAATTGCCGCGCTTTGCAAAAGATATACGTATCATCTCCATTGCAACAGAGCAGGAAAAGAATCCTGGCTATTCAGGAGATATGGAGCTTCAGGATATGGAAACTGATACAAAAATCAATGTTTCGATGTCGTCTCACATTCTTGAAAAATATATGGAGAAAAGATACAGACATGAAAAAGCATTTGAATTACTTTGCGCTAAATATGGAATTGCTACGATGCAGCTTACAGTAGAAGAAGGTTTTCAGGATGCATTTTTTCATAAGCTAAGAAAGGCGAATTGGATACAGTGAGGTGAACGTTTTGGGATTTGGCAGTTTAAGTTTTTTATGGACACTCATTGTGCCATTGATCGTTCTTATCTATTACTTTTTCAGAAAAAAATATAAACAGCAAATGGTTTCTTCTACGATATTTTGGGAAGAGGCGATGCAGGAAACAAAGGTATCTCCTTATCTAAAGAAGCTGCAAAGGAATGCGTTGCTATTTTTACAGCTTGCCGCGTTATTGTTCCTTGTTTTTGCCCTCATGAAGCCGTTTATAGCGAAGACAACGATTGCAGGTTCTCAAGTAATTTGGATTGTTGATACCTCAGCAACCATGTTGGCGGGAAAGGAAAAATCCCTCTTCACGGAGCATGTTGAAGAAATGAAAAAGCTGACGAAAGAGCTTGATCATAAGCCAGTGACACTTATTACGACAGGGAATTCTCCCCAGACATTACTTCGTCAGGAAACGGATCCTTCACGTATTTTACAAACACTGGATAACTTATCCGTTTCCTATGAAGAAGAGCACATAGCAAATGCGATTAATGTAGCCCAGGCATTCATTGGCGATGAGGCAACGTCTATTTATGTGTTTACGGATTCCATCGAGCGAAATATGCTGCCTGTGGAAAATAGTTTAGTAGAATGGCATGTGTTTGGTGCAGAGAAAGAGATGAATAATGTGGCCATTACAAAGCTCGCTGCGACATCCAATGAGGAGCAGCAAGTGACAGCTCTCGTCCAGCTGCAAAATGATACTGAACAGAAGGAAACATTTGAACTAACGCTGACGAACGAAAACAAGGAACCAGTTATGACGGAAAAGGTGACGATTGAGCCAAATGAAAAAATTTCGAAATTATATGAAAACATTCCTTTCACACCAACTGTTTTTGCGGCCATTGATGTAGCGGATGATTATTCATCAGATAATGAGGCATTGGTGCTTATAGGGGAAAATGACATGGAAGTGCTGCTTGATCCCAATATGCATCAGCTTGTGCAAAAAGGCTTTGCCTCCGTCTATGATGAGGTCACATACTTTGATGAAACATCGTTGAAAAATAGTTCCAAGCAGTCATTACTCGTAACCAATGATGTATCGCTGATGGAGGATGTAACAACGCCTGTGTTTTTAATTGGCCGTAATGATGTAGAGGGGAAAGAGGTTTCTGCGACAGCTGCTAATTCGAAGCACTCCTTATTTAGCTTTAGTAGTTTAGCCGACGTATATATTAGTAAACTATATCCGCCATTTGAGGGGTTTGAAACAATTGCTACAGTTGGGGATGAACCACTGATTCAGCTGTCAACAGAAGGCGATTTAGCTGTTCTGACCGATTTAGAGGCAACAGATTGGCCGCTGCATCCATCCTTTCCGTTATTTCTATGGAGTGCTGTGCAAGAGTTAAGTTCAATAGGACAGCCCCTTGGCACATTTACCCCGTTGGAGGAACGGGCTATTCCGTTAGTAGAAAATGATTGGGCTATTTACAGAGCGGACGGGGAGTATGTTTCTTCCTTTGAAAATGGCAAGCAATTCCGCGCACCAGCCGAACCGGGCCAATACCAAATTGTAGCCGGTGATGAAACGAAACAATTTGTTGTGCAGCTTGCACAAAGTGAAAGAAAGATTGAAAAAGGTACAAGCTTTACAATTGGTCAAATAGAAACCAAAGGTACGGAAGAGCAAGGGGAAAATTCCATTGTTCCGTATTTAATTCTCGTAATTATTGTACTAATCGTTACCGAGTGGGAGGTGCAGCGACGTCGTGGATTTACGAATTGAGTATCCGGTAGCCTTATTGATTCTTATCCCACTATTTGTCTATTTCTTTTGGATCTGGAGGCGTCATCGTCAGCAATGGAGCAAAATTTATCTGGCCGTTTTCGCCATTCGGGTATTAACTGTTGGCGCACTTGTGTTTGCTCTAGCAAATCCTTTTATATTTTTGCCTAATGAAAAGGAGCAGATCGTCTATTTAATGGACCGTTCAGCCTCTATTCAAGGTGCTGACGATGCAGCAGTCCAATTTATAAATGAAGGTCTTGCAGGGAAGGAAAATCATCAGGAGGTTGGGATTTATTCCTTTGCGGAAAGCATACAAACAGAGACCCTGCTCTCAAGTGAGGTCGATGTCGTCCCAGAATTAAGTCCTGTCACAGGAAATGATGAAACAGATATTGGGAAAGCATTGCAGCTGGTTTCCGGCATTACGGATCGTCAAAAGGCGACACGGGTTATTTTGTTGTCTGACGGTTTAGAAACGAAGGGAAATGTATTAGAAGAAGTTTCGAGATTTGCAAACTCAAATGTAACGGTAGATGTCGTTCCATTAACAAAGGCTGTCTTGCATGATGCGGTGATCGAGAGCTTTACATCTCCGCAAGTCGCCTTTGATGGGGAAGCGCAGCAATTAATCACCGAAGTCTCTTCTTCTGTCAGAACGAATGCTTCATTAATACTTTATGAGAATGATGCCGTCATTCATCGTGAGGAAGTAACATTAGAAGAGGGCAAAAATCGATTTACGTATTCACATCGCGGATCGTCTCAAGGGTTAGTAAAATACGAAGCGATGATTCAAGTCGAAAATGATGCCGTATTAGAAAATAATAAACTGACGAGCGTCACAACAGTAGAGGCACCACCAAAGGTACTTATTGTGTATGGAGATGAAAAAGGCACTGCTATTGACGATATCATTGGGGAAAGTACGGTAGGTTATGACGCCATAGCAGCTTCCGATCTGCCTAGCTCTTTGTCCAGCTATTTGGCTTATAATGCCATCATTTTTGATAATGTACCCGGGCATCTAGTAGGGGAAGCGAAAATGACAGTGATTGAGCAGGCGGTAAAACATTTCGGTGTCGGTTTTATGATGGTTGGCGGCGAAAATAGTTTTGGACTGGGCGGCTATTTTAAAACACCAATTGAAGAGTTGCTGCCAGTCGAAATGGAAGTGCAGGGCAAGCATCAGTTGCCTACACTCGGATTGGCACTTGTTATCGACCGTTCAGGAAGCATGATGGGCAGCAAGATGGAGCTTGCCAAGGAAGCAGCAGCCCGCTCAATCGAATTATTGCGTGATGGTGACACACTTGGTGTGATTGCCTTTGATGGCATTCCATGGGAAGTCATTGAGACGGGTGTTCTGAAGGATAGAAAAGACGCACTCGATAAAGTATCTTCTATATCAGCTAACGGGGGTACAGAAATCTATACTTCTCTTGAACTTGCCTATAAAAATTTGCAGGATTTACCGCTGCAAAGAAAACATATTATTTTGTTAACAGATGGACAGTCAGCAACGAATGCCTCCTACGAAGATTTACTCGCTGCAGGGTTGGAGAAAAATGTCACATTATCTACAGTAGCGATTGGGAGTGATGCGGATCGTACTTTATTGGAGGAGCTGAGCCTGTTAGGAAGCGGCCGTTTTTATGATGTAACGGATGCAACGATGATTCCTTCTATTTTATCAAGAGAGACGGCAATGATTTCACGGACATATATTGAGGACAATCCGTTTTACCCGACCGTTTATCAGGCAGATCATTGGAATGCTTTATTTGAAGGAGGCGTTCCGCAAATGAATGCTTATATCGGCACAACAGCTAAAGGAATGGCAAATGTCATTGCTGAAAGTGAAAAGGAGGACCCCATTTTAGCTCAGTGGCAATATGGCCTCGGGACAACGATTGCCTTTACCTCCGATTCAGCGGGGGCATGGGCTGGTGATTGGGCCCGCTGGCAAGAGTGGCGGCCATTTTGGCAGACAGCTATTGCCGAAATGCTGCCAAGCTATCATGAAGTGGCCTATGACATTCAATCCCAGGGCAATGGAAACTATCTAATCACCGATTCCTCTAATGAAGCCGCATTTTTAAATATTGCAGCTATAAATGAACAGGGAGAAAACCTCCCTATTGAGATAGACGTGCTATCAGCAGCAAAAGTGCGTGTAACCGTTGATAGTGACCCGGGGCTCATTTTCTTTAGTATTGCTAATAAAGAGCAGCAAATTTACCAATCGGGTATTTACGTACCTTATGGTGATGAGTATGCCGCGAAACCAACAAATACAGCATTACTCGAAAAAATAGCTGAACTTGGAAATGGGAAAGTTTTAGAAGATCCGAAAGAAGCTTTTCGGACATTTACGCATCAGGGCTTTGAAAGCAAATCCATTGCCCATTGGCTGTTATTCATAGCGATGCTCCTATTTTTTGCAGATATCACCATTCGACGCTTTGGAGGAACCATTATTCCACGTTTTAAGCAAAAGAAGAAAGAAATACAAGCAGAACCTGTGGAAACAAACGTCGGAAAAGTATTAAAACAAATGAAAAAGAAATAAAGAGAAGAGGGTAGTCAGCACTGGCTAGCCTCTTTTCTCATCAGTCCTGCCGCTGCTTACAAAAAAAGCAGAGCCATTCTCTAAAAAAGAATGCTCCGCAAAAGTTAACGTTTAAGTAATTTTCGCCATCATATATTTTCTGGCGTCCATGTAGATTTTATGATCACAGTCCTCGCAGGAAAAGCGGCCTTGCATATTGGTTTTATACTTTTGATATTTTAATGTACCTTCTAGAATCTTAAATTTCTTTTTGCAGCAAATACAGACAGATTCATAATAAATCATTTTTATACACCTTCATTTCTGTTGGATTTGTATAACAAAATAACTTAAAATGCTGATACAAAGAGAGGAACACGGAGCAGGCATCCAAAAGTGAGTGTAAATTATTCATCAGAAAATTCCGATTTTATCCCTCTCTTCTCATTATATATGACCATTCAGTTACGATGCTATACTGAATATGGTTAAATGTGGAATGTTCGTGAACGAGGGAAGGAATGAAAGCGGGATTATTACAATGAACAATAGCCAAACGGTAGTAGAGGCAAGGTGTCTGGCTGCTATATAGACAAGTTGGTTGATTAGGCAAATATATCGACAGCAGTTTAAACGTTTGTAGTTAAAATATGAAAAATCATTACACAAAGAAAGGAAGCCAAGATAAAGAAGGCTTCCTTTTATTATTGGCTATCTAAAGTTGCCATTTATGGTTTAGTGATTGGGTCCGAGATTAAAAAACCTTTCGCGAAGGAGTGCAAAATTTGAATAAGCTGATTCGTCACGTCTGCCGGGGACTGCTGAAAGTCGCTGTGGATCCAGTCGATAATAATCCCGGCTGTACCATACGCCATGTAGCGTTTTTGGGCTTCGTCATTAATATCGGTAAAGTTATATGTAATCTCAAATTGCTTGGTCAATACATGGTATAGGGCATTTGGCAGCTGTGTATGAATGTGCGGAATTGTATCAGCTACGCAAAGCAGTTTGAAATAATGACGCTGGTCATATATAAAATACAGCAGCTCAAAGGAATTTTTGTTCAGCTCCCAGACGGCTACATTGTTATTTTGCTTATATTTTGAAATGCTGTGGAATTGAATACTTTCCGACATTTCCTGAAAAAGCTCATCCACCAAGTCAAATTTATCTTTGTAATACAAATAAAAAGTCGTGCGGTTGTATTCCGCTCTTTCTACAATATCTTTAACCGTAACAGCACTGAAACCTTTTTCATGAACAAGTGAAATGAACGCATCTTTGAAAAACTTTTTTGTTCTTTCCGCATGAGTTGAGCTTGCTTTTGGCATAAATCCTCCTGTAAAGTCGACAGAAATAAAAGATGTGTCGAGTATCTAAACAGATTATAAAATATTAGTGATTGGTCATCCTAATGATATGTCTTATAGTTAATTTGTGAACAAAAAGTTACAAATCAACTTATCATTAGGAGGTCATTACTCATGACACGTTTTGAAGATAAAGTAGTTATTATTACAGGTGCAGGCTCAGGTTTAGGACGTGCATCAGCATTGCAAATTGCAAAAGAAGGCGCAAAATTAGTGCTTGTTGACTTAAGTGAAGCAGGCTTGAAAGAAACAGAAGCGCAAGTAATGGAAGCAGCTCCAAACGCAGAAACATTACTGATTACCGCAAATGTGGCGGACGAGCAGGCTGTTCAAAACTTTGTCAATGAAACTGTCGCGAAGTTCGGCAAAATTGATGGCTTCTTCAACAATGCAGGTATTGAAGGTAAACAAAACCTTACAGAGGACTTCGGCATTGACGAATTCCAGAAAGTTGTTTCCATCAACTTAAATGGCGTATTCTACGGCATGAAATATGTTTTAAAAGTAATGAAAGAACAAGGTTTCGGTTCAGTTGTAAATACAGCATCGGTAGGCGGTATCCGCGGCGTCGGTAACCAATCAGGCTACGCAGCAAGTAAACACGGTGTAGTTGGTCTTACTCGTAACTCTGCTATTGAATACGGCCAATTCGGTGTTTCAATCAAAGCGATCGCACCAGGTGCTATCATGACACCAATGGTAGAAGGCTCTCTTCGTCAAATTGGCGGAGATAACTGGGAAGAGGTTGGTAAGGAATTTGTACAGCCTAACCCGATGAAACGCTTCGGTAAACCAGAGGAAGTAGGATATCTTGTAGCGTTCCTATTATCAAACCAAGCAGACTTTATCAACGGTGTAGTAGTGCCGATTGATGGCGGTCAATCTTATAAATACTAAAAAAATGGCCTCACAGCAAACGCTGTGAGGTTTTTTGATTTTCATACTAAAGAAAACCAAAAAAATCAGTCAAAATAACAAGGCTAAACAGCGAGAGTGCAAAAATCATGGTGGATAACGTGAGTAAATATGTACGTGGATTTTCAGCGTATTTCCATTCCATAAAGGCACGTACCGATTCAGAGATAAATAATAATAGAATAAAAATAGTCAGTGGTTGAAAAGGCCAGAATGCTATAGGCGTGTCTGTAGTTCCGAAATAATAGAATGCTATAAAAACAAAAATGGAAGAGACAATCCGAATGATCCAATCGATTTTCCGGTGCAGGTCATTGACATGGTTATAAGATGGCCACTTTTCCCGTTCCACCTTTAAGAGCTTTTTCATGACATATTCAAATGCGTAGATGGCGACTAATAGAAGGGCCAGGATAAGAAGAGGTATAAGTATTGTATGATTCTGCATGGTGACTCCTTCCTGTAATTCAATTTCCTATTTTACCATTATACACTATTTAAAAATATCGTCCTTCTTCTGCCAATTCCACATGGGGTCGCAATGAAAGCGACGGTCATATTTCTATCAATCTATTTATATGCTAGAGGTAGCGGTGGGTTGATGTTTTTTCATTAGTTTTGCGGAGGGGAGAGACCAATATGCAGAAGTGGACAAAGGTAATGGTAGGTGGCATTGGACTGCTTGGTGTGGCTGTAGCCGCATGGTTTGTTTTCCTGAAGAATGCCGAGTTTCAAGACGAGTCTGTTGTTCATTTTATCGCTGAACTTTATACAGTTGATTTTGCGGAAAGTGAAGAGCTTTTTAAAGAGATTGACCGGGAAATTGAAGCGGTCCTGCAAACGAATGACGAGGAAGAGATTGTCACCTTCTCGAGCAAGGTGATTGAGAAAATGGCTGTGGACAAGTATGGCAGCTACCTTACGTCCGGCGGCTTCGATACACTAATCGATACCGGTGTCCTCACTACGATGTTTCAACTGGCTTATGACAATCAAAGTGATTATAAGATAGGCGAGGTCAAGAAATTGCGAGAGAAGAAACAGGAGGACGGGCTTGAAGTCTCCTATGCTGTGGAGTTTGGACAATATAAAAAAGCATCCGATGAGCAGCAGGCATCATGGTCAACAGAAGTGACAGTTGATGTAGTGGAAGAGGATAATGAATGGAAGGTCGCCGATGTAGCAATTGAAAATGATGACTATTTAGGTCAATGATCTGCTGTGCAGTCACTTTACCGCTCTATTGAAAAGGGCGGTTTTTATTATGCAGCCTTTCTGGACGCATTTTTAAAATTGACCTAATTTATCCCTTATTATCCTTAAAGATGTATAATGAAAATTATGGGAAAATAAGTAATGGCTCTTAAATGGTAAAAATAATTTACGATACGAACATTACAACGTAAGGCTTCATAGGAATTTATCTAACAGTCTATCACAAATATAAACAAGAAGAGGAATAGTATGCGTCCAAATTTAACAAAAGAAATCTCCACAGAGGAATTCAAAAATTATTATTGGCTGAAGGAGGAACTGCAGGCTTTTTGCCGGGAACAAGACATGAGTGCGACAGGATCCAAAATCGAGTTAGCTGACCGGATTGAACACTTTCTAGCAACTGGGGAAAGAAAAAAGCCGCAGCGAAGAAAACAGCCTGCTGCGAAGAAGGCGGCTTTGGAATCACCGCTGAGCCTGGATACGGTCATTACAGCGGATCATCGATGCAGCCAGCAGGTCAGAGCATTCTTTACATCCATCATCCCAAAATTTCATTTCTCCACGTACATTCAGCAGTTCTTTAGAGAAAACGTCGGGAAAACGTATCAGGATGTCGTAACCGCTTGGTATGAAGAAGCGGAGCGGAAGAAGGACCCGTCGTATAAAAAGAACAAGCTCGCTCCTCAGTTCGAATACAATCAGTTTACCCGTGACTACTTTGCGGACCCGCAAAATAAAGGGAAGAGCCGTGAGGATGCTATATTGGCATGGAAAACGATAAAAAGCCTGCCGGGGGACAATAAATACAAGCCGTCAGAATCATAAACATGAGATGTCGATTCTAAATGCGGATAACCAACCTAAACGTTGTTTGATCAATGCTTAGGTTGGTTTATTGTGCGTTCAAGGTGCTGATTGGAGGCATTTTATCGGATATTTAGCGAAGGGGCAGTACGATTCAGTCCATTTAGCCTTTCATAAGACGATCTAATGCTTCCTGTATTTCTTTTTCGAATGGTACATGATCTGCATTTAGTTCTTCCTTGTGTATACAAAAATCAATGTATTTCTTTTTTCAAACAGATGATAAACATCATTTGCTATTGTTTTCCGAACTTTGCTATTTTCTTTAAATAGAATGTGCCTGCTACAACAATGAAAGCGCCCCATATTTTATAGACTACAGTTTTAACCTCTTCATCGAATACTGTGATACTCAAAAGTGCGCAGCCGAAAACGATGAGTAAAATTCCTATCGTTGAATGTATGATTTTCATCAATTATGAACTCCCTAAGATTGATCGATTCTATTCTTTATTCCACAATTATTGTTTTTCTCCTTTCATTGTAACGAAAGTGTCTTTTGATAACTCGATATCCATCCATACTAGGGGCTTTCATGCAATCGCTTTTTTTACTGCATACACCCGAAACCCCTTTCGTATAAAGAGAGGAAAGGGCAGTTCAACTTTTTCAAAGTTACCCGGAGAACCTATTTCGAGAAGAAATGTATATTTCAGGAACATTTTTTCTCTGGAGTCGTTTTTATTCATGATAGAACATAAGGTAAGCTATAAAGGCTCTTGTTCTGGCCGAGTGAATAGGAGGGGGAGAGTTGGGGTAGAAAAATACATTGATAAGCAGGTCGCATTATACATAGCATTGCTCGCACTGATCAGCTGTCTGTTTATCCATTCGAGCACGGAGGCTTTCCCGCAGTACACGGGTTCCTTTGTGATCAAGCAAATTATCTTTTACATACTTGGGTTTAGTATGATGCTCGCTGTAGCGAGTCTCGACCTTGAGCAATTAAAGCAGATCTCGTGGTATGCATACGCAGTCATTGTGCTGCTGCTGATTGGGCTCATTTTTGCACCGGAAAGCATCGCAAGGCCGGTAAATGAGGCGAAGGCATGGTACCAGATTAAATTTCTGGGTAGTATACAGCCGTCAGAATTCCTGAAGTTTGCTTTTGTACTTGTGATAGCAAAGGTGATGGAAAAGCATTATACGATAACAGAAGAGCCGTCCTTTGTTTCAGATTGCCGCTTGCTGTGTAAAGTGGCGATCATCACCATCCCGCCGATGTTAATTGTCTACCAGCAGCCGGATACCGGGATGATTCTGCTCTATGCCGCATTACTTGCACCGATGGTTTTCTTTTCATCCATCAATAAAAAGCTCCTCATTACTGTTGCAGCAATCCCTGTAACACTAGGTATCGGTATTATCATCGTTTATTTTCAGTTTCATGATTTTTATCAGGAAGAACTATTAGGCCGGCTTTCCGGTCATCAGGTTTCCCGCATTAACGGGTGGCTGCAGCCCTTCGAATATGAAGCTTCCTCGTACCAGACGAGGCAGGGGATGACGGCGATTGGCACTGGGGAACTAACGGGGAAAGGCTATCTTAGTAATGATGTCTATATACCGGAAAAGCATACGGATTTTATATTTTCCACGATTGCCGAGGAAACAGGCTTTATCGGCGGCTCTATTATTATCTTATTGTATTTCCTTCTTTTATACAGGCTTGTAGTAATTGTGATCAAGGCACGTACACGCTTTGCCTATATCACAGGTGCAGGTATCATTGGGCTGCTGACCTTCCAAATCTTTCAGAATATCGGCATGACGATGGGGCTGCTGCCTGTGACAGGTGTGACCTTGCCATTCCTGAGTTACGGCGGAAGCTCGCTCTTATCAAACTTTCTTTTATTAGGCGTCATCCTATCCTTTCGGAAAACGTATGATAATTATTTCTTCCTATCACGGAATGGCGACGATGAATAGATGCGATGAGGGAAGGAGTACCAAATGGTTAAGGTACTCCTTGTGTGATTGTTTTGGAGAAATTTATTTATCTGATTTCATGACCCAAAATGATAAGAATCAGTTGTGCATCATGCTATGTAATTTTTCAAGCTTTTCGATATGTTCTTCACAAATATCTTGCAGTTCAATGTCATAATGGGTGGCGATCAGAGTAAGGTTACCTAAGAGGTTCCCGATTGATTCGCTGAGCAGCTTTTTGTTCATTTTGTCAGACGTAATTTGCGTTTTTAATGGATGAGGGCCGAATTCTAATTCTCTCATGATCCGGGCGACTTTTCCTGTGTCCTCTGTAAGTAAACCGAGGAAGACGAAACTATCGACTTCTGCGTATCCTGTTTCTTGATAAAATTGCTTCAAACGTTGCTGGAATTTGTTTGTGTTCATTAGTTCAGACTCCTTTTTCTAACTATTTCGAATTTAAGATAAAATTATCATACAATAAAACCAAAATAAAGAAATGAGGCTAAATAATGAAAAGTGTGGCGGTGTTTTGTGGCTCTAGTATGGGCGCGAGTTTGTCCTACAAGGAAGGAGCTGTTCGATTAGGGAAGGAATTGGCCAGACAAAAATTGACGCTCGTTTACGGAGGGTCAAGCGTAGGAATCATGGGAGTGGTAGCGGATACAGTATTGGCAGAAGGCGGCAAGGTGATCGGTGTCATTCCGGAAATGCTGGAGGAAAGGGAGATTTCCCATCCGCATTTGACAAAGCTGATTGTGGTCGATTCGATGCATACGAGGAAAACAAAAATGGCAGAGCTGGCTGATGGATTTATTGCGCTGCCGGGTGGTCCTGGGACGATGGAAGAATTCTTTGAAATTTTCACGTGGGCGCAGCTGGGGCTTCACCAAAAACCATGCGGCATTTTGAATGTCGATCATTACTATGATTTGCTTATTTCCTTTTTCACGCATATGAATGAGCAGCAGTTCCTGCATGATTTGTACATGCCGATTTTTTTAAGTGATACAGACCCGGCTTCATTAATCGAGCAGTTCCGGTCCTATAATCCGCCGCCGGTGAAAACCTATATCGAGAAGAAAAGCCAAACTTGATAAAGGTGATGAAAGCGACAGAATCTGCGTTGAAGGTTCTGTCTTTTTCATTTTAGAAGGGATATGATAGCCTTTGTAGAATAATAGGTGAAAAGCTGTTCTGCATACAGAGGACAGGGGAGGGATCATATGATTATTCGAAGAGCAAAGATGGCAGATGCTGCCGGCATAGCGAAGGTGCACGTGGATAGTTGGCGGGCGACCTATAAGGATATCGTCCCCAATGAATTTCTGAAGAAAATGACGTATGACAAAAGAAAGCGGCTGTGGGAAAGCGTGCTGCTGGAAGGATGCGTCTTTGTAGCTGAGAACGAGGAAGGCCAGATTATCGGCTTTGCTACGGGCGGCGAGGAAAGAAGCGGGGCATATGAAGACTTCCGGGGCGAACTAAGCACATTATATATAGTAGAGGCGTATCAAAGCCGGGGAATCGGAAAACGCCTGGTCAAAACAGTGATTAAAGAAATTGAAACGCTAGGTATCAATACAATGGTCGTCAGCATCTTGGAGGTAAATGAGTCAAAGCATTTTTATGAGGCGCTCGGCGGTCAGATGATTGACACAGTAGAGGTGGAAATCGGTGGGAAAAAGCTAAAAGAGCTTGTGTATGGATGGAAGGATATCAGCAGTATTTATGAAAAAATAGGGTGAAAATTTTCGGCTTGAAATTAAATTTTTTTCTCAAACGCACGAAGTGTTTTCGCTCTTTTCTTCTCGTCGGCGCTAAAATTACTAGAGAAAAGTAAAAAATTCTAGAATGACCCCCTTTTTCTAGGTACACAGTAATGTACCGAACAATTAAATATTTCAAAAAATTTAGATTGACTAGCTTTTGATTGTTTGCTAAAGTAACCTCTAATAAAAGCATACAAATTCGTTGATGAGAAAGAGTAGTGTTCCATTTTGTTCTACAGAGAGCTGGCATGTCGGTGGAAGTCGGTGTACAAATATTACATGAAAATCCTCTCTGAGAAGATTGGCTGAACAACTAGTAAGCTGATCCGGTATCTGCCGTTAAAAGAACACGTATGATTGTACGTTGCTGAGTGCTATTGAACGTTTTTTCAATAGAAGTAGGGTGGTATTCGCGGTTAACCCCGTCCCTTTGTAGGGATGGGGTTTTTTGTATGCATGAGAAGCTAGAGGAGGGTTCAAGTAAGCAGATTTTTAGTTTGATATTTTGTACGTAAACGTATCATGACAGGATGTCGTACTTCCTGTAGACACTCGATTATTAAAACATCTTAGGAGAGACAGCTATGGAAAAGAAAATACCGTTTTCAACTTATGCGATTATCGGAACAATGCTATTTGGTATGTTCTTTGGAGCAGGAAACTTAATATTCCCCATTCAAATGGGGCAGCTTGCCGGAACGAATTACTGGTGGGCACTGATCGGATTTTTAGTGACAGCGATCGGTTTACCGTTTTTAGGGATTTTGGCAATCGGCTTATCAGGCAGTAATGGTCTGCGCGATTTGGCAAGCCGTGTACACCCGGTGTTTGGCGTTGTATTCGCCCTGGCACTTTATTTAACAATCGGACCGTTCTTTGCGATTCCGCGTACAGCAACCGTACCATTTGTGGTTGGTTTTGAGTCATTCATTGACCCTGCAAAATCTCAAATGTGGCTATTGCTCTTTAGTTTCCTCTTCTTCCTGGTCGTATTTTATTTCTCATTAAATCCGGCAAAGATTATGGACTACATCGGAAAATATTTAACACCGGCATTTTTATTGTTTTTATTCGCCTTAATACTTATTAGTGTATTCTCTCCGATGGGGAGCTTTGTAGAGCCAAGCCTTTCCTATGTAAACGAAGCATTTATGACAGGTTTTAAAGAAGGCTACAATACAATGGATGCGCTGGCGTCGCTTGCATTCGGGATTATTGTCATCAATGCAATCAAGCGATTAGGCATTACAGATAAAAAGGAGATTGCCAAAGCTACTTGGAAGTCTGGTATTTTTGCGATGGCACTTATGGTACTGATTTACGGCCTGATCATGTATATGGGGGCCTCAAGTGTTACGGAAATCGGTACATTTGAGAATGGCGGACAGATTTTCGCGGCAGTAGCCGATCACTACTTTGGTTCATACGGCGCGATTTTGTTGGCGATCATTATTGTACTTGCCTGCTTAAAAACAAGTATCGGCTTAATTACAGCCTGCGGGGAGTTTTTCCACGAAGTATTCCCGAAAATCAGCTACAAAGCGTTCGTTGTGATTTTGTGTGCGGTATCCTTTGCGATTGCGAATGTAGGCTTGTCAAATATCATCACGTTTGCCGTTCCAGTGTTGATGTTCCTATATCCGCTGGCAATCATCCTGATTTTACTCGGCCTTGCTGCACCACTGTTTAAAAGCAAACAAAGTGTATTTGCAGCGGCCATGTTCTTTACGTTCTTTGTCAGCATCATTGATGGCTACAATGCGTTGATTGAAAGTGTACCAGCGTTTGAACTTGGCTTCTTGAATACGATTGCCGAGTTTTACAAAAGCTTTTTACCGCTGTATGACATCGGGCTTGGATGGATCGTTCCGGCACTTGTCGGTACAGTGATTGGGCTGGTTATCCCGTCGAAGTCAACGATAAGTAAATAAAGAAGCAAGCAAGCCCTCTTCCGTGTATGCGAAGAGGGCTTTTCCATTGTTTAATAAATATTTTCCTGTTGAACGAACGGCAGTACACTTTCATTCACAAGCTGTTCGCTTACATGTGCCCATTTGTTTTTGTTGATGATAGGGGCATCCTTGTCGATCGGTGTTTGGAACTGGCTGAAGCCGGTAGCATCGATAAATGAACTTCCGTCATAGTCGAGTCCGACATGCACTACATGCTTGATGATATAGGGTTCCTTGAAACGGATCACCGTATTATAGCCGTCCAATTCGCCTTGCATCACATCGAATGGCATACGCAGGTAGATGGTTTCGCCTTCCTCGCGGTCACACCATATTTTTGTATCAAAGCTCCCACGGTCATAATCCCAGTTTCCGCCGATGCAGAAGCCGTGTTGGCAAATTTTGTCGCGCAGCTGACCATACTGTGCGTATCTTCCATTTAATGCTGAGTCTATACGTAGCATTTCATTGCCTCCTTGATGGAATTCATATTGAAAGTGTTTCCTAAAAGAAAGGAAGCCATACGCAATCTATGTAAAATACATATAGGTAATTGGAAACGAATTGGCATATTCGCCTTTTACCGGTAGTTTACCTATGTCATAATGAGTGGATGAAGAGCAGAGAAGGAAAGCATCAGGGAGGTTGAATTGTGAAGAAGTGGGGAATTTTACTAGGATTTGTGGCTGTCATCTGTATTGTTAGTGAAGTCATTGCTGAATCGAAACGGTTAGAGGAGCCGGTTATTTTAGATGTGGTAATGGATTTTGATTATAATGCTATTTATGTATCATTTTTAACGAATACACAGCAGCCAGCTGTTTTACAATCGGTAGAAATTGACGGTAAATCGTATGGTTCGGAGCCGGTAAGTGCTCTTTATTCTGCAGATGCACTGAAGTATGCATACAGCCATGCGGACTACCGCTACTACTCCATTTATAACAGCATGCATTATTGGGACGATGAAATGCGTGATGAGCTGCTGGAAAAGGCTAGCTCACTCAAGCGGGTAAAACTATATTTTCAGGATGATCCAAAAAGCTACGAGGCCGATCTACTGACAGTTATGCCGAAAGAGGAGTGGTACTTTTCACTCTCCAGCGATCCTGCTGTGGACGGGAAAATGAAAGTCCGTGTAGAAGTCCTTGATGCCCTTACGCTGACAGCAGTGAATTTATATGAAAAGCACGGAAAAATAGATGCAATCTTCAAAGATGGGGAAGCCGTTTCACTGCCCATCATGATAGAACCGGGGGCTAACCTGGAAGTTCATTTATCAGAAATACCCGGCTTATATGATTACGATCAAGCGTACCTTCAGTTTACAGGTACGGCGAATCAAAAAAGCTTTATGGAAGTGATCGGCGTAAATGTGAACGAAGCAGCTTCAGAAGCCTGGGTCAAGGAAAGGGTGGGGAAGCATCTTGAATAAGTTCCATGGCCGCTGGATTATTGGGCTTTTATTAATCTTTTTAGATATCAATATCCTGTTTGATTGGCTGCCGGATTTTATTGGCTGGTTGTTTATAGCGGCTGCTTTTACCGGGGTGAAGGGAGAGGGCGCAGCTTGGGGGAAATGGGGAGCTATTGTAGCATCCATACTATCCTTGCCGCTTACGTTAAATGAAATCTCTATGCTGCCGGAAAGAGAGTACCCGATATGGCTGGAATTCATCTATTTTACGTTGCCCTTTGTACAATTCTTGGCATATGCCGCTTTTTTTATCATCTCGGATTCGTTGTTAGAGCGGCAAAAGCAGAGCGTCTTCTCCTATGTCTTTCTAGGCTACCTATTAGTGTGGAAAATTTGGCAGCACGTGAACATGCATGTTATCCCGAATGAAGCAGAAAACATAACATCATACTTAGGAATAACGGGGCTTGTCCTCATGTTTTGTTTCCTCATCAATGTTATTAAACGGAATAATGAATGGAAGTGGAAAAAAGAGGTTGAGGAGCGGCTGCGTGAAATAGATGAGGAAGAAGCAAATGGAAATGTCTATTAATGATCGCGAGTTGTCTATTATCATGTGGAGATTGTCTAATAACTCGTGGGAATTGTCTATTATCAGGTGGAGATTGTCTAATAACTTGTGAGAATTGTCTATTAAAGCAGAGAAATTGTCTAATAACTTATGAAGATTGTCAATTAACTATAAAAAGAGCTGCTAAGCGCCGGTGAAAGCCGGCGTTTTTTCGTCAGTCCAACAGTCTTTTCAAAATAGCTTGTGTCGTCATGCCGGAAATTATTTATGTATTGACAAAGTATAAAAGGAAGTGTAAATTTACAAAGTGTAATCATTACTATTTAAGAAAGAGGTGATCATATGCGTGTCAACATCACATTAGCGTGTACAGAAACAGGGGACAAAAACTATATTACGACGAAAAATAAACGAAACAATCCTGAACGGTTAGAACTGATGAAATATAGTCCTCGTTTAAAACGTGTTACATTACATCGGGAAACGAAGTAAAAAATTTTACGTATTTTTAAATCGTAATTATTACTTATTGGAGGGCAAATGAAGAAAATACCTGTAACAGTGCTGAGCGGTTATTTAGGCGCCGGCAAAACAACGTTGTTGAACAGTATCCTTTCGAAAGCAACAGAAAGAATTGCTGTCATTGTGAATGATATGAGTGAGGTAAATATCGATGCAGCCCTTGTCGCACGGTCCACGGAAAAATTAGTGGAGCTTTCGAATGGCTGTATTTGCTGCACCTTGCGTGAGGATTTATTAAAAGAAGTGGAGAAGCTGGTGAAGGCAGGCGATATCGATGCCATTATCATTGAATCGACTGGCATTAGTGAACCCATACCGGTCGCCCAAACATTTACGTATATCGATGAAGAAACGGGTATCGATTTAACAAAATTCTGTACATTGGATGCGATGATTACAGTTGTTGATGCCTACCGCTTTATGAATGATTATGCAAGCGGGGAGACGCTGCTGGATCGACAGCAAACAGCGGATGAGTTTGATGTACGGGATGTTTCGGATTTATTAATTGATCAATTGGAATTTGCCAACATCTTCGTCATCACAAAAAGCGAGCTGGTCGATGCAGCATACTTACAGCAATTTACAGCGTTTTTACAGCGCATCAATCCGAAGGCGGAGCAGCATATGGCAGTAAAAGGGGATATTGATCTTTCAAAACTGTTACACCGCGGCATGTTTGATTTTGATGAAGCCTCAACGGGAGCTGGCTGGATTCGTGAGCTTGAGAACGAGCACATACCTGAAACAGAGGAATACGGGATTTCGTCATTTGTTTATCGCCGGAAGCGGCCGTTTCATCCCGAGCGCTGGCATGACTGGTTAGCCGAAATGCCGGTGGAAATTGTACGGGCAAAGGGCTTCTTCTGGCTGGCAACACGGGATATGCCCGGGCTTATATCACAGGCTGGGGTATCCATTCAATTTTCGGCTGCAGGTGAGTGGGTTGCGACCTTACCGCCTGAGGAGCAGAAGCAGATTTTAGCTGACGATGCGGAGCTTGCAGGTAAGTGGGACGACACGTTAGGCGACCGCGCTTCAGAAATTGTCTTTATTGGCATTGATATGGACAAAGAAGACGTGATTGCAGAGCTGGATGCGTGTCTTGTGACGGTTGAGGAATGGGCAGATGCTGATCAGCTTTCAGATCCATTGCCGAAATTTATCGAGGTAACAGCGTAACGGTCTGTTTGGTGGGAGAGCGCTTTTTCTAGAAAAGGAAAGGCGTTCTTTCGTTGACTGGGGATTGTCTAATAATGAGCGGGAATTGTCTATTATCCTCGCAGGATTGTCCAATAACGTGTGGAAAGTGTCTATTAAGATGACAGGGTTGTCTAATAACGTGTGGAAAGTGTCTATAAGAAGACAGGGTTGTCCAATAACGTGTGGAAAGTGTCTATTAAGAAGACAGGATTGTCTAATAACATGTAAAAAGAGCCGCCCGCTTGCAGGCAGCTCTTTTATCCACACTGTAGGTAATTTCCCGAAGCTATTTAAAAAATTGCCCTACAAGACGGGGGATGAAAAGCAGAATCTCGCCGATCGTAAGGGCTGTATCAACTTTATCCACCTTCTCGGCAGCGGTACTTTTCGGAGGAATATATGCAGATACGGTCTCCCCTTGAATAGGTTCTAGACCATCCTTAAAGCGGATGCGAATAGAAGTACCCTTGTAGAAATCGGGGGAGTCCATCACCTGAAAATGCAGGTGAGGTTCTGACGAATTTCCGGAATTGCCGCAGCGTCCGATACATTGGCCTTCTGTTACGGTTTCCCCTTCACGCACTTCAATGGAATGCTTTTGCAGGTGGGCAAGCATACTGTATTCCTTATGGTCATGTTCAATGACCACATAGTTTCCGGCAGGATGTTCGGCATCCATCTCACCAGGTGTATTATCCTTTAGACCATCAATGACCTTTACAACTTTTCCGGCAGCCGGGGAAACAATCTCTTGATTAAACGCATAGAAATTTTCATTGCGCAGCCGCGTTTCCTTGAAGGATGCGCCGTCTTTCACTTGAACCAGATCATAGGCGTAGCGCTGGTTTTCATAAGCGTAATGGTAATTGATCAATTCATTCGTTCCGCCCCAAAAGACAAACCAGTCTCCCTTAATCGGCATAATGTATGAATTTTTTGTGAAGCGTTTATCACTAGCCGGATAGGTTATGTAAGGCTTCAGATAGAGACTCTGGATCATGCCATTTTGATCGAAAGAGACATGAATTGCTTTTTCATTTGATTGGTCCAGCCATAGGTACTGCACAGTATGATCGATGGTTGTAGAAAGCTCCAGTTCGTAATGGGCCACTCCAGCATTAAAAGAGGCGGCTAGTTCCTGAAATTGTTCAAATGTAATAAGGTTTTGAAATTCCTTCGTTGTTTGTTTATAAATTTTTTCGAACTCACCTTGATGGAACTGGGCACCGAACTCACTTGGTTGAATAGATTCACGCAGCATCTTCAAATCGCTCCTTCTTGGTTCACTATTTAGTAGGCAGTCTTTGTTTGATAATTACGGATGGAATTCAAAAAAGTTTCAATTAATGCCGATTTAAATAAAAAAGAAGTAGAGATAAAAAAACCCTTTCCTAACATGTATTGTAGGAAAGGGATACGTTTACGGTTGATTCCAAAAGATGCCCATAAAAGCATAAAAACCGATGAGGGCCACAGTGATAATAACAAGAAGGGCAATAGCAGCCGTCTTCCATATACCGTTATAGGCCATTAATGCAAAAATGATTGCGACAAAATACGAAACGACAGAGATGAGGAATAAATAATCGGAATAGAAATCTGGAAACAATGTAATGAAAAAAGGAATCAAGCTGATGATGACAAACACAATCGATAACATACCTGCACGTTTTCTCAACATACTACCTCCCGTCTGCAAATAAAGAAGCAATCAAAAGTGAAGTAAGCACACTAATAAAGCAATACTCCTTAGAATCATCCCCGGAAAAAACATTTCGTCTCTACAAGACTTACTTGGTTGTTTTGCCAGCGAGACCATATGCTCTTGATAGAAAGGGGAGAGCGCTATTTGTGATCAATACTAGATTTCAGCATCTCTGATAAATAGACTGCTAGTATTTGTTATGCGAAAAGTGCCGATAATATGTTACTCTACTAGAAAAACATAAATGATGGGATTACTACCTGTTTGATTATGTCTATGTCCAGGGGAGTTCCGCTATAAGCAAGCGAGCATCAGTCCTATTCAGCCCTATTTGACAGCTGCCCAAATTGTCCAACGGTCCTTTTCGTTAATAGGGGTATCAGATAAAAAGGCCTTGTCTATATAGGTAACTAACACTTCTAACTCTTTCTCATCTAACTCATGTAAGATACTCCTGCCCGTTCTTTGCCGCATGTCTTGTAATAGATCCTCTTTATCGTCATAAACTTTACGCGTTTCCCATAGTTTGATCTCCCGAATATCTTTAAAACCAGCAGCTTGTAACGTTTCGATTACACGCCCGCTAGTGTGTCTGCGTTTCGTTTCTTTTTCCATTAAGTGTGGAAAGCATTCAAAGAAATAGCCTCTTATGTGATGGTTGTCTCCGCCGAGTAAACAATCATCCGGTGTACGATCCTGGATGATAAAATACCCGCCGCTTTTAAGGATTCGATAGGCTTCTTGAAAACAAGCCTGTAAATCGCTAATGTGATGGATTAATGCTCTTTCAAGTATCAAATCAACTGCGTTATTGTCAAGACCAGTACGGAGGGCTGTGCCATATTGAAAGGCAATGCTTGGTGAGCTTTTACAGTTTTCGCGAGCTGCATCAAGCATTGTTTCCGAGAAGTCTACCCCAATAACAAAAGGGGCACCCATAGCGGAGAGGGCCTTTGAATAAATACCACCGCCGCATCCTACGTCTGCAGCTTTCTCGATTTTTTCGAATGGAACAAGCGCTGAAATAGTTTCATTCCAGGAACGGTCTACCTCTCTTGTCATATAGCTGTTCCGGTTTTTGCCGTCGTGAAAGTCTATTGCCATGTGTCATCCCGCCCATCTTTTATAAATAGGAAAAACAAAGGAACAGCTAGCTTTTACAACGGCTGAATCATCTCCACCCGGTTGCCGAACGGATCTCTGAATTCGAAGCGGTCAAAACCTGGAATCGGTACCGAATCAAGAATGTCGATTTTTTCTGCTTGCAGTTTCGTTCTCCAGTAGGCGAGTTCCTCTACCTCGTAGGCAATATGCGCTTTTGTCGTCAAGCGGTCAAAGCCATCCTCTGTACCAAGATGGACATCACGATCCCCGACTTTTATCCAAAAGCCGCCTCTTCCTTTAAGAGCATCCGGTTTTTCGACTTCTTCAAAGCATAGTACCTCGCAGTAAAAATGTTTCGCTTTTTCTTCCGTCCCTTTTGGAATCGTGATTTGCACATGGTGAATCCCTTTGATCATAGTTCTTCTCCTCCTTCATAATTTTTCCAAATATATGTCTATCTTCACTATACTACATTCTTTGTATAAGTAAATTTTATAAAAATTATGAAATGACATAAGTTTAGTTTATGTTTCTGGCAGGAGGGAGAAGGATGTCAGCGGACCGGCTGCATTTTTACGCCTTTTATGATCAGCCAGAAGGCGAGGGAGAGTTCTGCCAGTACGCCGCAAATCGTAACAATGATCAGCAGGGTGCTTTCATAATCCATGTAGTTCCACAAAAGGAAGTAGGCAAGACTGTCTGCAGCATAAGCAATGGCAGCAAGTACGAGAAGGTAGCCAATGAGCTTTGGTACATAGCCGCTTGACCGGATAATCAAATAGCCGAGAATGAATAAGTGAAGGGCAAAAAACATCAGGCTGATTAGCCATCCGTTAGTAAAGGAGTTTGTGAATAAAAGAATCTGATCAGCCGCAGTTGAAGATTCATCGTCCAGCATGTCAACGATCACAGCAAGGTGATAAAGAGAGGCACCGAATATGGCAGTATAGAGGAGTCGCAGCCAGGCGGCAAGTAAGGAAAGATTCAGGCTGATCGGCTTAAATAAGGTATAAAGAGCCCAGGCAACGACAACATCCAGTAGAAGTACGATAATAAAGCATACTAACCCAATACGGAGCAGCATTTCGTTTTCCACAAGATTGGCCGCAGTTTGTGCCGCGTTATGCTCAATGACGAGGCGGTTCAGAATCCCCTCATTAGCGCATCCCGCCAGCACAGCCATCAGCAAAAGGCCCATGCCTGCAACCTTTGAATAAAAGCCCATCGAAGCATTCGGAATCCGGTTGATAACAATTCCTCCTTTACCTGGCGAACGATTAGCGATGATAAATAGGTATGAAAATAGCATATGGAATAGACCGAGCAGCGTTGGGGTGAGGAGAGTTCATGTGCATGCGAAATAAAAAGAAGTATGTTTTACAGCTTTCGTTTATAAAGAATTTGCTCAGCATCAAATCTTACAAGCCGTTCAACTGCCTGAAAACCAATCTTCTCTAATAGTCTGCATGACGGAAGGTTGGCTGCTTGTGTTTCAGCTACAAGCTCGGTTAACTGCAGGTCATAAGACGCAAAGTCGATGACCGCCTCTACACATTCCCGTGCATAGCCTTTACCCCACCAGTCAGGCAGCAGCTGATAGGAAATTTCAGTAGATATCCTGTCATGATGGATATCCAGTGAAAGAAGGCCGATAAACGCATTTGTATCTTTCATTCGTGCAACAAAGTACGTACCGGCTGCCGGCGAAGTAACAATTTGCTGGAAATGTTCTTTTATGATGTCGGGGTCAACCGTACCGCCTAAATACTTACGGACTTCTTCATTTGTATATAGACGGTTTACTCCGTCAAAATCATTTTCTTCTATTTTATATAATATGCAGCGTGTTGTTTGCAGTAACATTTTTTCTTCCTCCTTTGCTATAGCAGCTATACTTGGTTCATATAATGGAAAAATTAGGTTATAATTGTATGATACAGCATGAGAAAGGAGAAGTATAGATGAAGCTTCATATAGCGGAAATGACTGAAAAGAAAGCTGCTGAAATTCTTAGCTGGCGATATGAAACGCCATACGATTTTTATAATAATGAAGATACAGCAGAAGGCAGGGCAGAGCTGTTGAACGGCTTTTATCATACGGTAGACCATGATGATAACGAGCTGATCGGCTTCTTTTGCACCGGCACATCTGCACAAGTACCAATCGGCAGGGAATACGGACTATATGAGCACCGGTGTATCGACATGGGGCTCGGTATGCACCCCACGCTTACAGGGAAGGGTGGAGGAATCACCTTTTGTACATATATCTTAAAAGAAATAGAGGCGCAGCATCCTGAACTGTCAATCAGGCTGACGGTCGCTGCATTTAACAAGCGGGCGATTCATCTTTACGAAAAGCTCGGTTTTATGAAAGTAGAGGAGTTTTCTACAAGCACGGCTGATTTCGATATAATGATCCGAAACAGGGATGAGGTGCCAAAATCTTGAAACCTTTCACAGGAAAGAACGTAAGGTAGGAAGGAGGTGATCGAATGCACTATACAAGCCAATTTCATGCGATGGGCTGGCTGGGGATTGTAACGCCAATTTTCTGGATTCTCTGTTTTTATTTTACGCTCTTATATTTTCAGCATTTGAAGAATGGCGATGAAAAGCTGATTAAGCAGACTCGTTCAGCTGCTGTCATCTGTCTTGCTATCGCTTTGCTAATACCTGCGATTTCGAATTTCTATTTCATTAATCAAATGATGCAGCCGTAAGTCATGAAATCTGAGTGAAGGGAAGGGGATGATTCTCCGTGAAGGGACAGTTGGCTATTCGTAGGATAGACGCGGGCCAGACGGGTTTTGCTGGCTTGTTTTTCATTGGCTTGATTGCAGGCTCTGTTGAATGGTGGCTGGTGGCGGGGCTCATCATCCTGCTGCTTGGCGGAATATATGCTGTCTATCCGGGTACGCGTTTTGTTACTGCATTATTTATCGGTTTCCTTATTAGTTTTACGTTATTCCAGTTATTGAACGCCTGGATGGCAGAGACTGATCTGCAACGGGAATGGCGCATTATTTTCAATAGACTTTCCTTACTTATCATCGTGCTGGGCCTATACATAACGCACCTGCTGCACAAACAGCCGATTTCTTTCTTTAACGCAAAGCCAAACTGGCATGCTTATGTGAAGCTGCCCTGGGCTGCTGTTCCGGTCTTTCGCTTTTGGCTGATTGGCCTGCTGGTGAATATCGCTGTCTACATTCCCTTTATCGTCATGCAGGGAGCAGAGGCGGTGAAATCGCTGCTCCTATTTGCTTTCTTATTCGCGCTTATCAATGCAGTGTTCGAGGAAATGATTTGGAGAGGACCGCTGTTTTCAAGCCTGCTTCGGCAAACGTCAGTTTCGTATGCGCTTATTGTAACAAGTGTTGGATTTGGCCTGCTGCATTTAGCAATCGGTATCCCGGTGGCCATCAGTCTGCTGTTTTCGATAGCCGGCCTGTTTTACGGAATCGTCGTCTACAAAACGAACAGCATTTACCCGGCGATCCTTTTCCATTTTGTGCTGAATATCGGCATGGTACTTAGCGGCTGGATATTATCCTGACGATACCAAAGGATGTCTATTATCTGTCTGGACAGGTGATAGACATTTTTAGTCTATCGCCTGAGCAAGCCAAAAGAATTTCATCAGTACATAAACATGAAGTGGATTCCCTTTGGAATAGGATAGAAAGAGGAAGAGACTATTCCTGCATGAAAACAAATAGGAAGGGAGCTCTTATGTGCTGGCTAGAAGAATGGTATTGGCCACCGGGATCATCGTTCTTGGCGTAATCGGGGTTGTAGGGTATTCAACATATAGCGAGCGAAAATTTGTTGATACATTCATTACTGAAGAGCATTTCGATGAAAGGCTGAATCGGGTAACGATCTGGGAAACGAACAGCCATTTAAATGAAAGCATAGCCATTGCGAAACAACATGATGAACGCTTGGAAAAAGTAAGGGCAGCGCTGGAAGATTGGCACGTAAGGAAGACATTCTTTAAAAATATGGATTACGAAGAAGCGTATCAACTGGATATCTCTTATGGAGAAGATACATTAACGATCCCAATCTCTTCGGATGGACTGATGAATATACAAGGACATACGTATGAACTTGTAAACGGCCCTCAAATTGAAGAACTGCTTGTTATACTGGAATGACGGGTTTAGTATGCAGAAAAGCTCATATTCTTGGCGAAGGTTATTATAAAGGAAGCGTATTTCGATTGTGAATACGCTTCTTTTCATTTTTCCGGCCGCGGCTGTTAAATCAACTGCAAATCCTTTAGGGCAAATTCGATGCCGTCTTTGTCGCACTCTGTTGTCACGAAATCCGCTATGAGCTTTAGCTTGTCACTGCCATTTCCCATGGCAACCCCGAAACCTGCAAGCCCCAGCAGCTCCATATCATTTTCTCCGTCACCAAAGGCAACTGCTTCAGCCGGCTTAAAGCCGAAGTAATTCAGTACAGCCTTTGCAGCAACCGCCTTTGATACTTCTCGCTGCAGCACATTCGCAATATATGGATGCCACTGCTGGAACAACAGATGCGGAAACGCCGCTTTGTATTCCTCGACGCTTTCCTGATTCGCATAAAGGCACATCAGGTAAATATCCTTTTCCGTAATGAAGGGATCGACCCCTGGATAGTCCCGCAATGACAATGTTTGCTGCAGGGCCAGTAATGTCGATTCATTTTGGATGCCGTTCATTGAAAGGGATTCGGTAAAGAAGGAAAGTGCGTGTCCCTTTTGGTTTGCATATGCCTGAATCGCTGCGACAATGTCTTTTTCAAGAACGGATTCAAAAATGAGGCTATCCCCATGCTTCGCGTGAGCCCCGTTTGCGGTAATAAATGTATGGATTCCCAGCTGCTGCAGCTCCTTGCACATCGAGAGCGGTCTGCCGGTAGCAGCGACTACCTCTATGCCGTTTGCTTGTAATTGCTGGATGGCGCTGAGGGTTGTTGCAGATATACGTCCGTTTTTGTAATCAATTAACGTACCGTCCACATCAAAGAACACAATTTTATATGACATCGAAATATTCTCCCTTTTAGGTTCTTGTAATTTCTTCCTTTTATTATAACGAAAGAGGTTTAATAAAGAAAATGTGGGCATATTTGATGATTTATGATTAAAGTGTTTACTATTTAATAAACGTAATTTATAATTGTTTATATAAGGGGTGTTTAAAATGAATTTTGACGATGTTTCAGTTGAAGAGCTGGCAAAAGGCTATAGGAAAACAGCGGATCAAAAGGCGTACCAATGCCTGTTTTGTGATGAAAGCTTTGATGTAGAGGAAATTTTCCCGATTAATGGACGTCTTTTTAAGGCAGGGCGGGCGGCTGACTATCATATCCAAATGGTTCACGGGTCCGTATTCGATTCATTGATCGCATTGGATAAAAGGCATACGGGCTTATCGGAAGTGCAGACCGAGCTGCTGCAGTTGTTTCACCAAGGGCTGCAGGATAAAGAAATAGTAGAGAAAACTTCAGCGAACAGTGTATCGACAATCCGTCAGCACCGATTCAAGCTGAAGGAAAAGGAACGTCAGGCAAAGGTGCTCCTTGCGATTATGGAAAACTTGGAACCAACGGAGCAATATGAACCAATTCACAAGGGGGCAACGATGATGGATGAACGCTATGCAGTCACGTCAGGGGAAAAGGAAAAAATACTAGAAACGTATTTTAAAAATGGGCTTGGCGGGGCAATTGAGACTTTCCCGAGCAAGGAAAAACGGAAGATTGTGATCCTGCAGCAAATCATGAAGCGGTTCGAAACCGGAAAGCAGTATAACGAAAAAGAGGTCAACGAAATATTGAAAACTGCCTATTCGGATTTCGTGACAATCCGCAGATACCTGATCGAGTACGGTTTTATGGACCGCAGCAACGACGGAGCAACGTATTGGGTGAAGGAAGTATAGACAGGTTGGATAAAAATAGAGAAGAAGCCGGTACGGAAGTTTTGTATCGGTTTTTTATATTGTATTTTATATCCATAAAAGGTAGAATGTAAAAAAGAGAACAAATGTACGTTTTTTGAGAAGGGGGATACATAAAATGTGGAGCAGAATTGAATGTGTGGCGATTTATACGGAGGAAATTGAAAAATCCATTGCGTTTTATGAAGCTGTTGGCTTAAAAAAGGCATGGGATACGTATCAGGACGAGGACAAAAAGTGGCGCCTTGTCGGGATGAGCTTTCCAGAAGGCAATACAGAGCTCGTGCTGAAAAACAACCCGGATTTAACGATGATGGAAGCAGAGATCAGGGTAGAGGATGTACGCGCCGTGTACGAGTCATTAAAAGGTCATGAGGAAGTAAAATGGATCCGCACCCCGTTTCCAAATGCCCTCGGCGGCCATGTTGCCGTACTGGAAGCACCAGACGGAAATGTGTTTGTGCTTGTTGGGGGCTGAGGTTAAATGGGAGCATGAAAAGCGTGGGGGACCATGCTTTTCTGCACTCTTTGGAGCATTGAAATAAAGGGTAATCATTTTCTGCCTGTGTTTCCCCATTGGGCGGCTTTATTTTAATTCTATTTTGTCCTCATGCGCTTTACCTTGTGCATCTTCCCATGTAATGACGACAAAATAAGAGGATTCTTCTTTTGGTGCATCGCCGTAATATAAATCAGGGTAAGAGAACGGGTGCAACGTGTATACGGTAGCATCAATATCTGTACCTTCATAAAATTCATTTCTATCAGAGATTACTTTATTATTTTCTAGGAATTCAAGTTTCTTTACATTTACTTCTTTTTCATCTGCTTGTGTGACAGATACTACCCATGCTCCTCCAGCTTCAACTTCGTTTATTTTTTTATAGACTACTTTCCACGTGCCATCATCGGAGGTTCCTTTTATACTCGGAGTTGAAAAATCTAGATACATTATTCCGAGGAAAATTAGTAACAGCACCAGCGCAGGGTACATTTTTTTCATCGTTTTCCCCCTTCTTTCCCATTCAGATTATGAAAAATAGAAGACAATTTCTTGATCCAATCAACTGTGTCTACCGGATTGGCTGCAGCTTCAGCAATTTCATCCTGACTTTAATAGTAGTGGTACTCCAAACGATATACGCCATTTAAAACCGGTTACATCTCTTTTGATTTCAGAAATTGCATGAACCAATCAGTTAATTCTTCTGAAATCACGTACGTAGTATTTGTATCCTTCACATTCATCAAGATACTTTGTTGTCCTTTTTCTCCTACCCATAGATGATAGCTCTGCTTTTTGCCATTTGTAAAAGTGATTTTTACATCAAATTCAGGTTCAGCCATATCCGCGATGCCTTCTCTCTTTGCCGCATGGGAAATGGCATGCTTGAATAAGTCAAGCGTTTCCTGGTCTTCATATTCCGCAAGAAAATCACCATCCACTTTGCCAAAACCATTTGATATTGAAATGCTGATCTTTGATAACTCTCCAGCTGGAAGAAGCTCGCTATTAGCAGATTGACAGCCCAGCAGAACAGCAGACAGAAAACATAATAATAAAAGAGAAAGCGAGTAGTGTTTCATCGTTATACCTTCCATTTCTCCTTCATGCAGCGTGATTATCAAGTTGTGTAATTTTTTACATAAGCATCTCTTAATTGAAATTGTTCACAAAAACTATTACCAGCCGTTTCGATTACATAAAGACGTAATATGTGCAAGATGATGCTTTCCGTGCCAAGCATAGATTCCTATATTTTTGCCTACTGAAACTTCACCTGAATCCGGATGAATGAATGTCTTCTCCAGATCAGCAGGAGTTAGGCTGCGTAAAAGGTTGGTCCAGCGTTTGTGCAATGTGTCGAGGAGTGAAAGGGAAATATCGATTGCTAGTGTATAATCTGATAGTTCCGCCCATCCTGTTTCGTCATATGGTTTAATGACAGGATTGTCTTCTGTAAGGGCTAGTTTAAAGCGGATGTAGGCGTTCATATGACTATCTGCCACATGGTGGATCACTTGCCGGACAGTCCACCCGCCAGGCCGGTAAGCTGTATCAAGTTGTTCATCAGTTAAGTCTTTTACCGCGTCCCGTAATAATGTAGGTAATGCCTCGATTTCACTTATCCAAGCACTTGTAACGCTGCTCGTCATTTCTCCATCAAAATGAAAAGAGCCAATTGGGTATTGCATATCCATCTAACGTCATCCCCCTAAACTTTTTTATAGCTAACCAAATAAGCCACTAAAATTAGATAATTCTACTTCGATTATTCTACTACCTTTTCTACTTAATGTATCACAAAGTATATTCCAAAATAAACCATAATTTACTATAATGGAATTTCCAGAACAATATATTATGAATGAAAATATGTTGCATCATAGGCAATCTTACGAACCAATAGACAAAAGACACGATAGAGAAGAGGTGAAAAAATGGAAACTGGGAGAATGGCCAATTGGTTTGATAAATATGGAGAATCTGTTTTCCTCTATCTCGCCATGATGGTGAAAGACTACCGGCTTGCCGAGGAGCTGACACAGGAAACGTTCATCAAAGCTTCCCGGAACCTTCAGGAGCTGGAAGGTAAGGAATCATTAGAAACTGAGCTTTTGTTCATGGCTCATAAGAAGATGAAGGGCTATCTTCGAAAAAAGCGTCCGTTTCAGTATTATTTCGGTATGAAGATGAATCAAGCAGGCAGCCAGCTGCAGTTCGGGCAGGTTGACGGACTGAATCATCTACATAGGCAATTATACGAAGCAATCCAGCGGTTAACTATTACATATGGTGAAGTAATCGTTTTACGAAAAATAATGGATATCTCAGCCGGGGATACTGCCGCTATCTTAAGCAGATCAGAAAGCAAAGTAGAAAGGACGTTACAAAAAGGGCTGGCTGAATTAAAAAAAGAGCTGGTGAAAAAGGGGGTTCCGAATGAGGAAAACTTAGGTGGCTTCCTGAAGGAACTGGGAGCGGATGTAAAGAGAGTGCTGCAGGCAAATGAAGAATCAGATAAACGAATCATTCAGCAATCCCATACACCGAAAAGGCTGTATAGTAAGAAGTACGGGTTCGCTGCGGCGGCGTTTTGTTTACTGCTGATCATCCTTCCTTTTTATTCATCAGTGATCGATGGCATGATTTTGGAAAAGATATCGCCAATAGATCCTCCATCTATAATCGAAGATGAAGAAATTTTTAGTGTGGTCACTGAGAAGGTAGAAGAAGAGGGTTATGTAGTTGAGTACATAGGTATTTACACTGAGGAAAATGAAGATGTTGAAACTTTTGAAATGGCACTTGTATTGAACGATTCATCATTACAGGACGCAAGAAAGCATCTCGAACCTATTGTAAATAATTATTTAGCTGAAACGGGTAACAGGAAAATGAAGGTGCATTTTATAGAAGTGCCTGAATTAGTAACTAACCCTATTTATAGTGAGGTAATTGAACTTGTCGACCAAGTATTTATCCAGCATGGGTATGCGAAAGAAACACATTACGGATTAGCCGAACTTCAGAAGAAGGGGGATTCGTATGTTCTGCATGTTAACATGCCTGATCATATTCAGGAATCCCAGCTGATTCTGGCTGATTTGAACAGGACCTTGAAGGAGCAGCAATTGGCGATTAGGGAGGTAGTCGTGACACCCATTTCTATTACGCTCGAAATGAAGGAGCGGCGCTGGCAGTCTATTGTGAGTCAGCTCCATAATGTACTCGGGTGGAAATCGGCCTATTTATTTAGAGGTATTTCTTTTGAAATAGAGGAAGAAAAGGTAGTGATTTGGGTTAATACGGATTGGAAAAAGCATCCGGCAGAGGAACAGATGCAGCGCATGCAGCAGGCGGTACAGGCCTATCTGTCTTTGCAGAAAACGGTGAAAGAAATTCAAGGGGATGCGTATACGATTACATTTTTGCTGAGCAACTATCAGCCGTTTATGGAGATGACGAATGAAGAGGAAGCTGAGTAGTCTGCTTCCTTCAATTAAAAAAGAGCAGTACAGGATCGATTACACACCTGTACTGCTTTTCGTTGCTGTTTATTTTTCTTCCTGGTCAAACCACAATGGATCCATATCATCTACATCACCGTTGTAGTTAATGAGGATTTCATCGCCTGCTTTTATATCCTTGAAAGCGAAAAAGTCGAAAGTCTGGTTTTCGAAATTGATTTCATACGTTGCATTCGGTTCATACGAATGGTTGAACAGCATGCCATAGCCAAGCAGGATGGCAGAACGACCGATTCCGTATTCAAAGGCGTAGTCGGCGAGAAGTGTTTTCTCTATGTATTCATGCTCTTCATTCGGGTAAGCAATGACGGGCGCTTCGTGCAGGAGCTCTCCCTTTTTGATATCGCGTGTAGCAAATACGCCTCTATTAAATTCTCCATCACTTAGTGGTGATGTTTTAATTTCAATCATGTTGTTCTCCTCATCATATAAAAAATTTTCTATCTAACTGTAACATGGATTCACAGAGAAAGCTCTTTATTATGTTCAATACGAGTGGAAATTCCATACCAAAAGTAACATGGACAAGGCTAGGGGAAAATACCCGCAAAAAAAGCTGGGCAAAAGCAGAAAATCTGCTTTCGGCCAGCTTTTAGCTTTTGGGCTGAAATACTTCGTTATAGTTTGTCAGTTCACGCAGTGCTTTCTCCTCCGTTGGGATACGTACGGACAGCATAATGAAGTTTAAGATCGTAAAGGCAATGGCTGTGAAGTACGCACCGAACATGAGCGGCAGCAGGGCGATTTCAATGCATACGACCAGATAGTTCGGATGCCGGATATAAAGGTAGGGCCCTTTTGCGACAACATCGGCACCCGGCAGGATGATAATTTTCGTATTCCAGAACGGACCGAGCGAGGCAAGACACCAGATGCGCAGGCCCTGCACAGCTAAGAATAGAATGAACAGCCATGTGAAATAAGGAGAAAGCCCGCGGTCGAAAAATGTGACTTCGATTATGAGACTGATGAAAAATCCTGTATGGAGAGCAATCATGTACGGATAATGATTCGCTCCGACTTCATAGGCGCCTTTTGCGAGCATTCTTTTTTCATTTTTCCGAGCGACGACTAATTCCAGCAGACGCTGCACAATGACAAGAGAGAGGATAATAAAGAATAGCATATCGTTACCTCCATTCCAGCAAGACGGCTTCGCCGCTAAAGCCTGGTCCGAGTGCAACGAGTAGTCCGAATGTATGTGGATTGTTTTTCATCAGCATAAACTGCTCGAGTACATAGAGAACAGTAGGTGAGGACATATTGCCGTTTTCCCGTAAAATGTCGCGCGACACATTCGTCTGGCCTTCCCGTAACTGCAGGGCTTCTTCGTAGGCGGCGAGTACTTTTTTGCCTCCCGGGTGGGCAACAAAATTTTCAATTTGCTCTGCTGATAGATCATGCTCTCCTAAAAATTCATGGATGAACGGCCCCAGCCATTTAGAAATGATGGATGGAATGCTTTTCGAGAATACAACATGGAGTCCGCTATTCTTCACATCCCATCCCATCACGTCCTCTGATTCAGGCATCCATTTGGAAGCTGACCCATGAATATACGGCATTGGCTTGTCCTGCTGGAGCTCTGCCTCATCTCCGCATACAAGGACACAAGCAGCCCCATCCGCAAATAGGGAGGTGCCGACAAGATTACTTTTCGAATAATCATCCTTTTGGAAGGTCAAGCTGCACAGCTCAACACAGACGACGAGCACTTTGGCCTTTGGGTGTGCCTTGCAGTAGTCGTATGCCCGGCTGACACCGCCAGCGCCTCCTGCACAGCCGAGACCCCAGATGGGCATGCGAACCGTTCGATCAGAGAAGGGGAGAATATTCATAACGCGGGCGTCAATACTCGGTGTGGAAATCCCGGTCGTACTGACAAAGATGATTGCATCTATTTCTTCAGTGGAAATAGGTGTATCGAGAAAAGCCTGGTTGTCCAGGCATGTTTGGATGACTTCCACGCTATAGTCTACGGCGAGTTTAATATAAAGTTCATTGCGGTCTTCGAATGTATGAGGCTCCCGGTACCAGTCGGAAGGTACACAGAAATTGCGGTTTTCAATCTGCCCGTTTTTGAAGACTTTTAACAGGCGTTCAAGTCGCGGGATTTTATCCTGAAAGAGCTCTTTTGTCAGCTCTTCAATATTGGTTTGTGCTAACGGATAGGGTGGTTTATATGTACCAACGGAAGCGATTTTCGGCATAGACAATTCTCCTTATAAACAAGTACTTTCTTTCAATGTATTGAAAGAAGTTGGGAAATATACAAAATAACTGGAATAGCGTTTCCTTTACAGGAAGGGGCGCACAGCCCCTCATAAAAACAGGAAGGTGTTTTTCTATGCAATATGGACATCGCATACTGCATAAAAGACCTATGATCGTATACCGTACAGTTCCACGAGCTTCCAAAAGTTAAACGGAAGAATTAGAAAAACTGGGGTACCATTTCAAAAAAAGTGAGAAAAGGGGAAATAAAAAGCCCCTAACTGTGGCTTTGAAATAAAGTTGAACTGTTTATAAAAAAGTCGTACCGTTTAGAAAAAAGTTTAACCGTTTATAAAAAAGATGAACCGGAATTTCCTATCTCTATAAAGAAGGGATTTCGGTTTTTCTTGTGGATTAAGAACCTGTTAAGTGATAATAAAGTTATTCCAATAAAGGGCCATATTATGGAGGACAATAAACAAATATTTATACAGAATGCAATTGAACTTGTGAGGGATTATACTTAAACTACTCGGCTCAGGTTAAGTAAATAAAACATCTTTAAATAAGGTGAATTTTCTTGTATAATAATACTTATTTGTAAATATTTATTCGTATTATTAGGGGGGATTCTGTGAACTTGGTCTGTGAATCTGAAAAAATAGAGGATTATTTACTCGAATTAAATGAAGTAAATTATTCTAATCTCATTATAAAAGAGAAAGTAAGTGAGATTTTCAATCAATCCCAAACGGAAATTGAAAAAGCAAAAGTGGCTTTTGAATTTGTTCGAGATGAGATTTCTCATTCTTGGGATATTCAATCAGCACGAATAACTTGTAATGCTTCCGATGTATTAAACTTTAAAGAAGGAATTTGCTATGCAAAGTCCCACCTATTAGCTGCTTTATTACGTTCACAGGGAATACCAACAGGTTTTTGTTATCAAAGATTAATGTTGTTTGACACCCCAGCCAAAGGGTATTGTATCCACGCTTTGAATGCTATCTTTTTTAAGTCACTTAATAAATGGGTTAGGGTAGATGCCCGTGGGAATAAAAAAGGAATTGATGCTCAATTTTCAATTGATGAAGTAAAATTAGCTTTTTCAATTAATGAGGTCCTTGATGAAAAAGATTATCCAATCATCTATGCTAAGCCTCATCCTAAAACAGTAGCTGTTCTAGAGCAACATACGAATGCATTAGAAATGTATAAACATTACTTACCAGAGAATTTGTAGTTGTTTCACTAATGGGAGTTTTAGTTGAACAACGTTCTCCAACAAACTGGCGCGATTGTGGAAGATCAACAGTAGAAAATGATCAAACTTTTTTTAAAAAATTGCACATTGTTTCACAAAGAATTAACCCGTTTTGAACAAACTTTGTTCAAAACGGGCTCTTTTAATTTGGCTGTTTTCGTAAAGATGTTGTTTTAGATGTGAAAAATTCCTGATTTCCTATATTTTCTGTTAAAATAAGGATATATCCAATGCCAAATAGAGAATAGAACGGGGTTGATTAGAGTGAAATTGTTACTAACCTCTAACGGTTTTTACAATGATGCTATCAAGGAGCAATTTTTAAAACTCATTAATGGCAAACCTAACGAACTGGACGTTGCTATTATCACAACTGCATCGCCACAAAAGGATAATAATAGGTTTGCTCAGAAGACGAAAGAGGACTTTAAGGATATGGGGTTTCAAAACATCGATTTCATTGATATAGAGTTTGATAACCCAAAAAGTCTTGCACATAAAGATGTCATATACATCAATGGTGGTAATCCATTTAATTTATTATTTCATACTAAACAGAGTGGAGCAGATAGTATCTTCCGAGATTTAGTGAACAAAAATGTTGTTATTGTAGGTGTAAGTGCTGGTGCTGTTCTACTTGGTCCAAACATTAAAGTCGTTCATTTCTTCACACCGCAAATGGATGCATTAAATACTAAGGATTTTTCTGCATTAGGCTTAACGGACAAACTTGTTTTTCCTCACTATGACCGAGAAGATTTGTTCAAGGATAGTACGAACAAGACAATTGAAGATAGACTAAAAGAATTTGAAATCCTTGAAGGGTGCGAAGTTACAAGATTAAAGGATGATGAATATTTCACAGTAGAAATGTAATTTATTGACCTCTAATTCGAGGTCTTTTATTATGCACTTCTTCTAAACATCTCAACTGTCGTATAGTTAGATTTATTAACAGCACTAAATAAAAGTTTCTTCACTCGTTCTTTGTGAGCCACCTTTTTGCTATGTTCAAGGTATCTGAACCAAAACAAGTAGTTATCAAGGTATTTGGTTGCCACACCTTGAAAACGGTTCATAAATTGTTTTAGCCGTTTGTGATAAGCATTGACATGTTGAATATGGAAGATAGATTTTTTCACATAAATCCCTTTCCGCACATTCACCATTTCGTGTTGTAATTCCTTATCTTTTGCGAACTTCTTGTAGTTTGTCGCTGTATCTGAGCATAAAAAAACAGAGGTGTCGATATAATTCCCTAACACCTTATCTATATCTGTTGATTTAATGCGACCTTTTCCAGCCATTTGAGAGATGACTTGTCCATTTCGGTCTTGTGCAACAAGAACACAAACCTGTTCTTTCGAGATGCCTCTTTTAGTAGCGACACCGCCACGCTTGCGAGGTTTTCTGTGAGTAATAGACTTCTTCCCTTTGTCACTTTCCAAGAAAAAGGTTTCATCGCTTTCAACAATCCCTTTTAAAGTTTGATTGCCTAATGAACGGAGAGCATTCAAGATTTTATGTCGCCAATAAAAAGCCGTAGAAATATGGATTTCTAAATCCTCAGAGATTTTAGGCAGTGTATAACCTTCTACCATCATTTCAAAATATTTAAGCCATTTATGAGGATATCGAGAACCTGCCAATGGAGTATTGGTCATATCGTTAAAGGTCTTTCCGCAGTCTTTGCACAAATATCGTTGTCTCGCACGATATTTGCCGTTTTTCTTGACCGACACACTCCCGCAGTGAAGACACGCCAAACCACCAGAAAAACGAGTTTCACGAATGTCTTTTAACATCTTCGAAATATCTTCTCGTTCTTCTGGAAATAGGTCTTGTTTCATCGCTTCATACAACGCTAATTGTTCTGCTCTTGATAGGTCACTAAAATCATGATAAACGTGTCTCCACATATCCTAACACCTCCATAAACGGCATTATATCAGCCTATTCATAGTATGGTTAAATAGCAACAATCTATACGAAAACAGCGTTTAATTTAAATTAGAATATGAATCTGTGGGTTGTTTTTAATCATATTTTATTCTAAAGCTACACCTTTCATATCTGTGTACTCAACAACTAATACCGCTTCTAATGAACGTTCATCATCACTAAACCTGAAAATTGCTTGGGCCATATTTAATTTCTCCTTTAATACTCTTCCTGAACTTACAAAGATTCAGTCAAGTGTTTTTCCTTTTGCTAATTCTCTTTGCGTCTTTTACTTTCTCGTTTTAACGTACTAATAGAGATGCCTGTAATATCAGCAATTTGTTTAAATGAATGCGTATTACGTAAGCTCATCGCATGATCTAATTGTTTTTTCGTGTATTTATTGGGCCTGCCTTCACGGAACCCCGGTTGCTGTTTCGCAATGGCTTTCCCTTCCTGGGTACGTTCAATGATGAGATTCCTCTCCATTTCAGCTACAGCGAGTAGCGTCTGTAAAAAGAAGCGCCCCATTGTCGTATCTTCCAGCAATCCCACATTAAGTACATGTACTTTTACGCCTTTGGCGAATAATTGTTCAATGATTTCGATACCTTCTTTGGTGTTACGAGCCAACCGATCTAATTTGGTTACAACGAGCTTGTCACCTTCTTTTAATATAGACAGCAGCTCATTTAATTGAGGTCGATCTGTTTTTGTGCCTGTAAATTTTTCTTTATATACGACTGTTGCTCCTTCACTCTCTAATGCCTGGAGTTGGGCATCTAATTCTTGCGCTACAGTGGATACCCTCGCATAACCGTAAATCATAAAAAACCTCTCATTTCTAGATCATACTTATGAACATAAGTATTGATATTTTTATTTTAATGATTTATAAAAAGTGATTAGTGGGGCTGGCTCATAAGATTTTTATGGATTTACAATGTTTAGGAAAGAACTGTTACCAAACGACGGTTTGGGCACTTTTTGATATAATGTGAAACTTTTTTTGACACTAACCAGTAGAACATTATATTAAGGATTGATAAAAATGGAATTTCATTAAATAAGTTAAACAAAGGGGATACAATGGAGACTTTATTGGGAATTTTAATTGGATTAGGAATAATAACAGGATGCCTTTTAATTTGTATGTGGTCATTACCTATAGCGATTAGGTATTTTAAAAGTAAAATATAGAGTAGCGTCAGAAAATCGCCTTTCCAACGTTAAGCACTTAATGCTACCAAACACCGCTTTGGGAACTAAAATGCCTTATTCAATTGGATAAGGCATTTTTGGTTGCTTGTGAACTATTCTACATGAAAGATTTAAAATTCCATGCTGTATGAAAAAGGAAATATGAAACCTTTTATGTAATAACTAAGTAATGAAAGGAGAGAGGCGTATGTATCAATATTTTAATGGTTTAGTAATTAGAGAGGGTACTGAAGGAATTCCTGCTGATTATGTTGAAGCGTTGTTTAAAGATGCTGGCTGGGCAACTAATATCCCTTCATGGCAAAAAGAAAAATACTCACTTATATTTAAAAATTCAACGTGGGCATTTACTGTGTGGGATGGTGAAACAATGATTGCAATGGTTCGCGTAATATCAGACAAAGTAATGGCAGCTAATATCATGGACTTAGTTGTTTCATCAGATTATCGTGGGAAAGGCATAGGAAAAAAACTTGTTGAATTATGTACTCAAAAACTTCCTCATGGGGATTGGTTTGCAAACACTTCCGCCAATAATTTTAAGTTTTACGAGGCTTGTGGATTTGAAGTGAAGGATTTATCTACACATGGCGCTTGTGTATATTATGGCTTTATACAAGCACGGAAAGATGGGCATCGTTAACGCATTTATAAAATATACATAAACATATGTAATAAAGTTCCCAAATGACACTTAGGGAACTTATAATTTTCTTATCAATAACTTATAGAGAAAAGGTGAAGCTACTATGCATATTCGTTCAATGATTAGAAATGATATTAATAATATGGATGTTTTAATGAATCAGTTAGGCTATCCTTCTTCAAATCAAAAAATTCAAGAAAGATTGGATAAAATCTTGGATTTACCAAATTACGAAACGTTTGTTGCTGAAATAAACGGAGATTTAGTTGGCTTTGTAGGAATGTGTAAGCAAATCGCATATGAATTTGATGAGCCATATGTAAGAGTTTTAGCACTAGTAGTTCACGAGGATTATCGTAGAAAAAATATTGGGCAAAACCTTATGTTAGCAGTTGAAGATTGGGCGAAAAAGAACGATTGTATAGCTATCACATTAAACAGCGGGAATAGAGAAGAACGAATCGCTGCACATAATTTTTATAAAAATTTAGGATACATAGGGAAGAGTACAGGTTTCAGTAAAAGTTTAAGCAATAATTAAAATTCAATATACGAGCCTATACAAAATAACGTTCCCAAATAAAAGTTTGGGGACACAGAAAAACAATCTTCAACAATCGGGCGCGATTGTTGAAGATCGACAGTAGAAAATGATCAAACTTTTTTATAAAAATTGCCTCGTGTTTTACAAATAATTAACCCGTTTTGAACAAACTTTTTTCAAAACGGGCTCTTTTAATTTAACTTAAAATATGGGTCTGTGGGTCGTTTTTGATCAAACTTTATTCTAAAGCTACACCAACTATTCGGCAGTTAGAGGCGGGGTGCGCTTAATCCACAAAACGTCCTTGTGTAGGAATTGCACGCTGGTCGAACTCATTTGCTAATATCGACAAGTTATGTGCCAGCTCTTCTCCAGACATTGGCATACCGTGTCCGGTAACAACGACTGCCGGCTTTAATGCTTCGAGCGTCCGTACGGATTCACGTGCCTTTTCCCAGTCGGTAGTGAGATATTTCGGCGGACCGTTCACTTCTTTTTCCTGTACGAGTACTTTAAAAAGCGATTCCTGTTTGATCGTAACAAAAGCATCCCCTGCAATCAGGGCATGGTCTGCTTTACGGAAGAGAGAAACATGCCCTGGTGCGTGCCCCGGCGTATACACCCATTCCCAGCCAGGCATAGTAGGGACCGAATGATCAGCCGGTAAGGGCTTTACGCGGTCTCCCAGGTTTATCGCTTCGTTCGGGAAGTATGGTGACATTCTTGCTACAAGACCGCCGCCTACAGAAGGGTCCGGCTTCGGATAATTCTTTTCCCCTGTCAAATACGGAATTTCCATAGGGTGCGCATAAACGGGTACGTCCCAGTGCGTAAGCAATTCAACAATCGCGCCTACATGATCAAAATGACCGTGCGTCAGGATGATAGCTTCCGGCTTTGTACCAGCCCCGAATCGCTTTTCCGCCTCCTCGATAATGGATGCAGCAGAACGGGGCATGCCTGCATCAATCAGCGTCCATCCGTCATTTTTCCCGGGATCTCCGATGAAACACACATTCACTACTTGAATCGTATAGCAATAAATATCAGGCGTTACCGCTTGTCCAACCATACTTAGCATGGACGTCATCGGAATGTATTTATAGTCATCTCCATAATCCATTTCCTTTGCCACGTAAAAAACCTCCATTCTAAAGAATCGTATATATGTTTGCTTTCCTGATTTGCTTTATCATAAACACGCATTCTACATTTGAAGTTAGTTTATTGGGAGAGTGGGTAATAAGAGAACTATATCGATGTAGGAGGGATGAAATTGAAAGCAGTAACGTATCAAGGGGCACAGGATGTCCAAGTAAAAGATGTACCAGATGCAAAGATCGAAAAGCCGGATGATATTCTCGTCCGAATTACGACGACGGCGATTTGCGGTTCCGATCTTCATATTTACCGAGGTGCGATGCCGACAACCAAAGGGTATGTCATTGGGCATGAGCCAATGGGAATTGTAGAAGAAGTCGGACCTGAAGTGACAAAAGTAAAGAAGGGCGACCGCGTCGTCATTCCATTCAATATTTCGTGCGGCGAATGCTTCTATTGTCAGAACGAGCTGGAAAGTCAGTGTGACAATGCGAATGAAAATCCTGCAATAGATTCAGGTGCCTACTTCGGCTTTACAGAGCGCTACGGCAATTATCCGGGCGGACAGGCCGAGCTTCTGCGTGTACCTTACGGCAATTTTGTCCCGTTTAAAATTCCTGAATCATGCGAATTGGAGGACGAGGCCCTATTATTCATGTCGGATGTATTGCCGACAGCCTATTGGAGCGTGGAACATGCCGGGGTTAAAAAAGGGGATACAGTCGCCGTGCTGGGTTCCGGACCAATCGGACTGATGGTACAGAAATTCGCATGGATGAAAGGTGCAAGCCGTGTCATTGCGGTTGATCCTCTCGATTACCGTTTGGAGCATGCTCTGCGTACCAATAAAGTAGAAGTTTACAATATGGATAAGTTCGACGATGTCGGTGACCATATCCATGAAATTACCCGCGGTGGTGTAGACGTTGTCATCGATTGTGTAGGGATGGATGGAAAGATGTCTCCACTTGAAAAGGTTGGGCAAAAGCTGAAAATGCACGGCGGTTCGTTGAGCGCCATCGATATCGGCCACAAAGCTGTACGCAAATTCGGTACAATCCAGCTGACGGGCGTTTATGGATCGAGCTACAACATGTTCCCGCTCGGTAATATTTTCGAGCGGAATGTCACATTGAAGACAGGTCAGGCACCGGTCATCCATTATATGCCGATGCTGTTTGATATGATTGTCCAAGGAAAAATCGACCCGACGGACATCATCACACACAGCATGCCGCTGGAGCAGGCGAGTGATGCCTACCGTATGTTCCATGACCATGAGGATCAAAGCATCAAGTTTGTACTGAAAAATTAGAAAAACAGCTCTCAGACAATTTGATGAGGGGAGGGAATCTCTTCTATGTGTCAAATCGTCTGAGAGCTTTATTTATATTCCATCCTCAAATAGGTTGAATCCTACCAGAAGAATGCTCCTGCTAACGCGATTCCTGCAATTGCGCCAAGCGCGATACCATATCCGAAGCCGCCTCCGCCGTAGCCCCAGCCCCAGCCGAAGCCGTAACCACCGCCGCCCATGCCTCCATCAGGCATAAGCCAAACCCGTCTTCTATCGACACGCGTAATCGTTCCTACATGCATTTTTCCTTGAGTATCGGTGATGCGTACGCGCTTGCCTTGATATTGGCAGCACATATTGTACATATCATTATATTGACCCATAAATCTACCCTCCTTTTACCTTAAACTACTTATTAATATATGTTGCAACTATTGATAGACACGTGCTAATCGTCTAGTACATATACTGTGAAAAAGGATGATAAGAGAATGTCTGTCAAAAAGACTCATAAAACTTTGCGTAAAATCTGTAAAGAATGTGAAGGAAAGCCGAGAAACCTCATCGCGTCTATCCAGAGTGAAAATATTACAAAACCGCTTTTGCCGTTATTTCCAGAAACACCGCCGGAAGCGATCTATCATGAGCTTTTACAAAACGGCCTGTTTCAGCCAGCCGAATGGGTGGAACTTGAGGAAATCGTGGTAAGTCTGGATGAGAGGGGAATATGGGAGCTCTTGGCACAAGAATATGCCCGTCTCCAAACATTATGGAACGGCCCTGAGGTGGATATCTATATTTATCCTTTAACGAAGAAAAGGCCATCGATTGGGGGAATCGCGGTGAACAAGAACGGGGTGGCGTATAAAAATGCTCTTTTCTTGTTCGTAACACCCGAGCTTAAAGAGCAGGAACTATATGCATTGCTGGCGCATGAATACCATCATATTTGCAGAATTTTTCATCGGAACTCCTCGCCGGCAGAGCATTCCCTGAAGGAGTCGCTTATCATCGAGGGGATGGCAGAAGCTGCCGTAGAAGAACTATACGGCGAAGAGTGGCTGTCGCCATGGGCAAAACGCTATACAGAAGAGGAGACAAGGGAAATATGGGCTCGGCATTTTGTACCGTCCCTTGAAATAAAAGGCGTGATCAATCACCGTCCCTTTTTATACGGAGATAGGAAAAGGAGGCTGCCGCCATGGGCAGGCTACAGCATAGGCTACCGGATTGTGAAGTCCTATCTTCAAAAAAACGAATCAATTAAACAGGAAGCGTTATATCAATTATCTGCGGATGAGATCATCCAAGATTCCGATTTTTCCATGTAGACATGAAAAAAGTACACATTGATTGCAAGGGGCAAGAGTGAGCCCGTCTGTATCTTTCTTGTGAGCATAGGATATAGAAGGGGAAGTAGTGGGTTCCTCTCTAGGTACTTATCCTTTCTAATCGTACGGGAGTGACAACATGGATCACGTAACATTGGTTGTGCAAATACTAATTAGCGCTGTTTTTGTCTTTGTTGGGTTTGGAAAAGTTTCCGGCAATAGGACCTATCGAAGGGCTTTCATCCAATGGAGGCTGCCGTATTGGTTTCTTATGCTCACTGGATTTCTCGAAATGATCGCAGGACTACTACTGCTGATGGGGCTGCTCATTCACGGATTGGCATTGTACGGCTTACTGCTTCTTTTCTGTATATGTATCGGTGCGATCTTTACGCATGTCCGCGTAAAGGATGGCATACAGGAGATGCTGCCGATTATCGTTCTATTTGTTTTTATCCTCTTTTTATTCCTATTTTCTTTATGAGATCTAGACCGGCTTACAACGAAAGTATGCGGTCTGTATGGGCGGGCGTCTTATCTGGAAGTGCTAGGGGTGGGTGGGGCGCTTGCTGATTGAACGGTTTTTTGTTCCATTTTTCTTGAAGTATGCCGTTTCAAAAAGCTTGCGGTTTTTTATAGCCTAAGCTACAATCAATTACAGACATTAAAAGTCTGTAATAGTTTTGATTATGAGGTGTAGTAATGAAATATTCAAAGGCAACTAATTATGCACTCCATACAATGGTGCATCTAACAATGCAGCCAAAAGGCCAGGCAGTAAGCGTGGAGCAGCTGGCATCCATGCAGGATTTGTCTCCGACATACCTGTCGAAAATCTTAACAAAGCTTGTAAAGGCAGGACTGATTGAGTCAGTTCCAGGGGCAAAAGGCGGCTACAGTATTTCGAGGCGCACACCGGATATTTCATTCCTGGATGTCATTGAAGCAGTGGAGGGACAATCCGTACTGTTCAACTGCACGCTCGAGCATGAGCAAAGCGATTGCTTAATCGAACGGGTAATGAGCGAGGCTGAAGGCAATATGAAGAAAGAGCTGGCAGGACGGACGATTCAAAGTATTGCCGAGCAGGCGGAAAACACACATTATCATAAGACAAAAAAATAAAAAAATTTTTTTACACCTATTAAGGATATTAAGGGTCTTTAATAGATTTTATAAAAAGGAGTGTTTACTATGTTGGATTGTGCAATTATCGGAGGAGGGCCTGCGGGCTTAAATGCAGCACTCGTTTTGGGGCGTGCTGGACGGAAGACAATGTTGTTTGATGAAGATAAACCGCGTAACCGGGTAACACAGGAATCGCACGGCTTTATAACGCAGGACGGGGTGAAGCCGGCGGAGTTCAAAAAACACGCGCGGATGGATGTCCAAAAGTATCCGTCTGTTACCATGATGGAAGAGCGGGTGGAGTACATTGAAAAAAACGCTGATGCCTTCAAAATCCAGACAAAAGGCGGGACAGTGTACATGGCGAAAAAAGTGCTTCTCGCAACAGGACTCCGCGATGTTTTGCCTGAAATTACAGGTGTTCAAGAAGTATACGGGACGAGTGTATTCAGCTGTCCGTTCTGTGACGGCTGGGAAATGAAAGATCAGGCACTTGCGGTTATTGCGGAAAATGAGCGGGCGTTTCACATGGGAAAAATGCTGACGAATTGGAGCCGTGATGTGATTGTCTTTACAAATGGCTATCAGCTAGAAGAAGAGAAAAAAAAGGTGCTGCTGCAGCAGGTGACCATCGTGGAAGATAGGATTGAAGCGCTTCAATCAAAAGCAGGGCAATTGACATCGATCCGGCTGCAAAATGGCGAGGAAATCCACCGGGATGCAGGTATTGTGATAACGGATTTAGTGCAGTCTGCTCCTTTTGGAGAACAGCTGGGCTGTACGATCAGTCCAAGCGGAGGCGTCAAAGTGGATGTACTTGGACGAACAACTGTGGAAGGCGTTTATGCATGCGGAGATATTTCAATCAGCACCCCTTCCCAGCTGATAATGGCAGCAGCGGAGGGCAGTAAAGCAGCGGCTGGTATCGTCTCAGATTTAGTTGAAGAAAGCTTTCAAGTTCAAACATAAACAGCGGTATGAGACTCAATTAAAATCATCCTCTTTGTATAGAACGCTTTAAAGCGCAGACAAGCCGATGAAGGAGAGAGGGCGCCTGATCCGATGAAGTATACGGACCGGGCGCCCTTTTTTAGCTACTGCTGAAAACATCTTGATAGTTTATGCTTTGTTTGTTTTTTGAATTTGAATTTAATTTTTATTAAAATTGTTTTTTAAAAGCAGTAAGATTATTAAAAATAAAAGTGGATAGAAGAGAAGGTTGTAAGAGGGGGTATTTTTGGGAAACGTGTTCTTCTGACATAAAAGAATTTATCTATAATCTTAATAAGGGTATTAAGATTATAGATGACAATTACGTTGGTTTTTATATACATGGTTCTTTAGCTATGGGTGGATTTAATCCTAAAAATAGCGATATTGATGTTTTGGTCATTACTAACAAATCAGTGGAAATGGAAGATAAAACAAATTTAGCGCTGTTTTTATTAAAACATTCTAATTCTCCATACCAATTGAAGTAAGTTTCCTGCGTACCGAACAATTACTTTATTGGCAACATCCATGTCCAGTTTGATTACCATGTTCAAAAATTATTAAATTAAGGTGGATGTTAATTGAATAAGAATCTTCAACAATCAGGCAAGCTTGATTAAGGAATATATATATTTCCATTTAAAGGATTAGAAAACACTGATGATATTTGATACAAATAAGAAAAACTAGGGAATTGTGTCTATCCCTAGTTTTTTGTTAAGCGTAATAAAAGAGACCTACCCTATTTAGGATAAATAGGGCCGATTCAGGTCAATTATTTATCTTGGGTAATTCCATCTATAATTTGAGTAAGTGCCTCGTTTATTGGCGTAGCTGGACGGCCAATAACTTTTTCGAAATCATTGCTCTCGATATCCAATGAGCCTTCTCGAATGCTTCTTTGGATGTCAACAAGTAGAGGGATAACGAAATCTTGTACGCCTGCAGCCTTCATGATATCCGCATATGCAGCATCATCAACCTGTTGAATAGGTACTTCTTTGCCAAGTAAATTTCCAAGGACAGAAGCAAATTCTTCCTGAGTAAAAGGCTTACCTGAAAGTTCATAAATGGTATTTTCATGTCCATTTTCAGATAATACCGCTGCCGCTGCTTCGGCATAATCTTGTTGTAATGCCCATCCTACTTTGCCATTTCCGGCTGATGTCACCCAAGGAGCTCCCGCTAGGACACCTTGAATGCTTGGAATTTCATTCTCCAAGTACCAATTATTACGTAAGAAGGAATAAGGAATACCTGTTTTCTTAATCGCGTCCTCAGTTGCCTTATGCGTTGGGGCGAACAGATTTGTACTTTCCTGTGCACTTGTGATACTTGTATACGCTATAAATTTAACGCCTGCACGCTCTGCTGCAGCTACCGCATTGGCATGCTGGCGGATTCTTGTTTCATTGTCTCCATCCGCAGAAATAATTAATAAACGTTCAACTCCTGCAAAAGCGGAATCCAGTGTTTCTGGATAATTGAAATCTCCGTGTCGAACTTCTACTCCATGAGCCTGCAATTCTTTCGCTTTCTCTGGAGTACGAACACTTACAGACAGTTGACCGGCTGGTACAGTCTTTAATAAAGTCTCTACAACTTTGGTGCCGAATTTTCCCGTTGCTCCTGTCACTAATAATTTCATGATTTATCTCCCCAATCTTTTTGTTTATTGTTCAAGCTTAATCAAATATTATAGTATTAGGCATTCTTTTAAAAGTAGTCATTTTTTTATAACATAGTTACAAAAACAGTACCATTAGGAAAGAGAGGTATGTATAATGGCTCGAAGTCGGTTCGCCGGTGAACCTCCAGAGAATCAAATAGAGGTTTGTCCCGTTACACAAGCCCAAGACATAATTACAGGAAAGTGGAAAATCGTTATTCTATGGCATTTAAGTAAAAAGACAAGAAGATTTAATGAAATTCAAAGATTATTACCTGATATTTCAAAAGGGATACTGACACGTCAGTTGAGAGAATTGGAAGAAGACCAGATGGTTCACAGAGAAGTGTATAAAGAAGTCCCGCCTAAAGTAGAATATTCGTTAACACCTTTGGGCCAGAGTTTTATTCCTATACTTGAGAGTATGGGTGAGTGGAGTAAAAAATATTTAAAGAGTAAATAAATAGGTAATCCTTCATCAAATAACTAAAAGGTAAAAGCACTAACTGAACTTTAACTTGTTAGTAACGTTTTAATGGTTCATCTTAACTGACAAGGACGTTAATAAAGTAATATGTTATAGGGAGACAGCTCAAAAGAAAAAGGTACTTTTGCAATACAGAGACAAAAGTACCTAAACACTTCTATTTAGGGCTTTAAAACCACTTTAATGCAACCTTCTTGTTTTGTATCGAATATTTCATAAGCATATTTTGCTTTTTCAAGAGGGAGGACATGTGTAATGATATCACCGGCATTCACTTTACCTTCAGCCATTAAGTTATAGACATGAGGCATGATATGAACAACTGGGGCTTGTCCAGTACGAATCGCTACATTGCGTTGGAATATATCTCCGAGCGGGAAGGCGTTGTATCGACCGCCGTATACACCGGTAATTTGGATTGTTCCGCCTTTACGTACAGCTTGACTGGCTATGACAAGGGCTCCCATAGCACCACCTTGAAGTTTTACGCCACTTGCAAGAAATTCTAGAGGCGTCATTTTTCCGCTCATCCCTACACAATCAATGACAACGTCTGCACCGCCCTTGGTAATCTCTTTCAAGTATTCACCACAGTTTTCATGGTCTTCAAAATTAACGATTTCGACGTTGTTTGTCTTCTTTGCATGTTTAAGACGATACCCGATGTAGTCAACTGCGATTACTCTTTCTGCTCCTTTCAACCAAGCAAATTTTTGTGCCAGCAGTCCAACAGGTCCGCAGCCAAGAATAACAACAGTATCTCCTTTCTTTACACCGGCATTATCTACACTCCAAAAAGCAGTAGAGGCGGCATCGGCAAGGAGAACAAGACTTTCATCAGGAACTTCTGATTTCTCTGGAATTTTGAAAGGGATAAAATTGCCATAGGGAACGCGCATAAGCTCTGCCTGTCCTCCCGGAAAACCTCCTGTTGTGTCTGAATAACCAAAGTAGGCACCCATTTCCCCATTATCGTTTGCATTATCACATTGACTTTCCAGATCATGATTGCAGTACCAGCATTCCCCGCATGCAATATTAAAAGGAATGACAATCCGGTCTCCCTTTTTAACTTTAGTGACATCTTTTCCAACTTCCTCTACAATACCCATCGGTTCGTGGCCAATGACATAATCTTGTCCAAGATTCGGAATCATTCCATGAATCAAATGCAAGTCTGACCCGCAAATGGCAGTAGTGGTTAAACGGACAATAATATCATCGGCTTTTTTTATTTTAGGGTCTTTTACTTCTTTGACCTCAACATTTTTTACACCTTGAAAAGTGACAGCTTTCATTAAAAAATCCCTCATTTTCGTTTATTTTTTCGGTGGGGTAGGGAACATTCCTTTTCGATTCATGTCTTTAGGGAATAAATCCAACTGTGCAATATTAATTGCATTTTCTGCAGATTTAATATCCAGTTCCTTTTGACCTTCCAGATCATAAGGTTTCAGCCATTCTTTTTTTAACATCAGTTCAGAAGTTTCGAAATATAAATCGATCATGACATCCAGCTGAGTTCTCAAGATTTTCTGAAGAGCAGGAGAAGCTGTTTCTGTTAGGGCAATTGAAAGATTTCGAATACCCGTTTTTGTAGTAAGTAAAAACTCAAGAGCAAGCCCCGAATCAGTCAGTTCAGGCATTCCAACTGAATTTATTGGATCTAAATAGTCTTGCATACAATTTTCCTCCTAATATTCCAATTCCGATTTTGAGTAGAGCTTAACCATAGCAGTGAGTGCCGGGGTAGATAATTTTACGTTTTTATCCAACAATGCTCTTAAATCATCATCAAAGACTACACCTTGACTCAGCTTCGATTTAAGTAAACTAGTTGTCATAAAGTTAATGACTTCATGAAATTCCATTGTTTCATGAAGTGCTAATTTTTTCTCTAACACGTAAATCGCACCTCCAGAGTTTTTTTAAAAAGCCAACCTGTAGCAAGTCTATCCTGCAGCAAGTCTATTTATACAATTCCGCCCTATTTTTTGGATTAAATTGGATTTCTAAATCTATATTGATAGTTAGAAAATCTTGTATAAAAGGGCGGCTTGATTGAAATAACTGTATGAAAAGCAAAGAAAGGTCTCGTGCCATGTTTTCGTTTTTAAAATGGATAAAGCAAAAGAAGAATCGTAAAAACCAGCAGGAAAACAGCCCCATTCAAGCTATTGATAAATTGTCGAATACTATTTATACCTCATTGACCTTGAATTTGGAAGCTATTAAACAAAGAACAGGAAACAGTACAGATGTAATCACAAGGCCGGTTAAACTCGGTCAACAGCCTAAGGTTAAAACCGCCATTGTGTATGTTAAAGGACTGGTAGACACTCAAACTGTTAACGATTCTTTAATTGAAGCGATGATTAATAAACCCGCACTCAAAGAACAGATAGCTCTTCAAGAGCTGATCGAAATGATTGGCGAAGATGTTGTTGCTGTCGGTGCAATAAAAAATTTAAGTGAATGGGACGAACTGTTCACAGAATTGATGTCAGGTAATACGATTATATTTGTCGATGGAATTAGTGTAGCACTAAGCGTCAGTACCCAAGGCGGAGAGAGACGTTCCATTCAAGAATCGACTACCAATGTCTCGATTCGCGGGTCGAAAGAAGCGTTTACTGAATCAATTGATACCAATATGGCCATGGTACGTCGGATTATTAATACGCCGGATTTGTGGATTGAATCCATGAAAATTGGCAAAATGACGAAAACAGATGTTTCTATCATGTATATAAATGGCATAGCAAGAAATGAAATCATAGATGAAGTACGTAAACGTTTACAAAGGATTGACATCGATGGCATCCTGGAATCCGGTTTTATAGAACAGCTGATTGAAGATCAGACAAATACCACCTTCCCAACTATCCATCATACAGATAGGCCCGATGCAGTAGCAGGTAATCTTCTTGAAGGAAGGATTGCCATATTCGTAAATGGGACACCTTTTGTGCTGATCATTCCAGCCTTATTTATTGACTTTTTTCAATCGCCCGAGGATTACTATGAACGTTTTGACATCTCATCAGCCATTCGTTTATTACGTACTGTGATCTTCTTTATATCCCTTGTTGGGCCTGCAGTCTACATTGCTGCGACCACCTTTCACCAGGAGATGATTCCAACAAAGCTCGCTGTCATCATTGCCGCTCAGCGGGAGTCTGTTCCTTTTCCTGCGTTTGTAGAAGCCCTTATCATGGAAATAACTTTTGAAATTTTAAGAGAAGCCGGTATCCGAATGCCGAAAGCAATAGGGTCTACGATTTCTATCGTAGGGGCGCTTGTCATTGGGCAGGCAGCGATTCAGGCAGGGATTGTTTCACCCGTCATGGTCATTGTCGTCTCAATGACTGCTATTGCCAGTTTCGCAACACCTTCCTATGCGGTTGCGATATCTGCCCGATTGGTTAGATTTTTGTTTATGGTCAGCGCAGCAACATTCGGCTTTTACGGAATGATTCTGGCGTTTATCATCCTTGTCGTTCACTTATCCGGCTTACGTTCATTCGGTGTTCCATATTTGACACCACTTGCACCATCCGTTAGAGAGGAACTTGGGGATACCATTGTCCGAAGACCACTTTGGGGTTACAAGAATAGACCAAAGATGATCAGCGGCCGAAATAATGTTGGTCAAGGGGAAAATCAGAAACCACAGCCTCCAGGAACTCGCACCATGAAAAATTCTGCCTATGAGGAAGGAGATTGAAATGAGCCGTAAATGGATTTCTCTTTACTTAATAATAGTAAGTATCTCATTCCTATCGGGCTGTTGGAGTAAGAGAGAGGTAAATGAACTGGCAATCATTTCTGCCACGTCGATTGATAAAAATGAAGAAGGGCGATACACCAAGACCATTCAACTGATCAACCCATCAAACGTAACGGGAGGATTACAGGGAGGGGGGGCTGGGCAAAGTCCCGCTATTACCGTTTACTCTGCAACAGGAGACAGTGTACTTGAAGCCCATTTCAACGCCACAACCAAAATCTCCCGAAAACTTTATCATGCTCATGCAAATTTGATTGTATTGGGTGAAGAGGTGGCACAAGAAGATGGATTGGAAAATGTTTTAGATGCCTTCGAACGGGAGCCGGAAATTCGGCCGACAGCAAAGGTTGTGATTGCTCATAATACAAAAGCGGGAGATCTGCTTAAATCTTTGACAGCAGTTGATAAAATTCCAGCTGATAAAGTGAATGGAACTTTGCAAACTACTGAGCAATCCATTGGTACAAATATGGAAGTTACTCTTCAGGATGTTATTAAGGCACTTACCTCCGAAGGGAAAGAACCGGTAATCAGTGGTTTTAGTATGAAAGGAGATATTGAGCTTGGGAAAAAAATGGAGAATGTCCAGAAATCTGAACTCGATACTACTCTAGAAGCAGATGGGCTGGCCATTTTCAAAGAAGGAAAGTTGATTGACTGGTACCAAGATGATATGGCCAAAGGGGTAATATGGATACTGGATAAAATGAAACAAACTGATTTGGAACTAGACAAGGATGGAAAGGAAAACGGCATCGTTTACAATGTTATACGGCAAAAAACAAAAGTTTCGGTAGATACGAAAAATGACATACCTGCCATTACAATTAATGTACGTGCTGAAGGCGATATTCGCGAAGTGAGGACACCTGTTAACCTGGAGGATCCGAAAGTTATATTGGAAATAGAAAAAGAACTGGAGGAACATATTAAGACAATGTTGGAAGAGACGGTTAAGCGTACACAACAAAATAGGACGGATATTTTTGGATTTGGCGAAGAAGTTCATCGTTCTAACCCTGAAAAATGGAAAAATATGAAAAGTGAATGGAACAATAATTACTTTCCAAACCTAAATGTAAAGATTAAAGTGGAAGCTTTTATACGGCGCACCGGCCTAAGATCCAATTCATTTTTTTCCGATATAAAAGATTAAGCACGGGAATGGAGGGGCGATTAATTGGAAAAGGCAAAAATTAGCGCGTACCAACTTTTAGTGCTGATTTTCTTATTCGAAATTGGCAATACCTTTTTAGTGCCTCTTGCTCATGAAGCGAAACAGGACGCTTGGCTGGCTGTTTTGATTGGGTTGGCAGGCGGCTGCTGTTTATTTTGGATTTATCATAGCCTTTATTCATATTATCCGGATATTCCGCTTACTGAATATATGCAGAGAATACTTGGAAGCTTTTTAGGGAAGGTTTTAGCCTTCTTTTATGTTCTGTACTTTATGTATATTGCGGCAAGAATCCTGAGGGATCTTGGGGAAATGCTGATTATTGTCTTCTATCCACAAACTCCATTATTTGTTATGAATTTATTAATGTTTTTAGTGGTTGTATATACAATTCGTAAAGGGATTGAGGTGATTGCGCGAACAGGAGAACTGCTATTTATAGTCATGATATTGATCGGCATCAGTGGCATGGTTTTAATTATGAGTTCAGGCATTCTTGACACCTCTAACATCGAACCATTGCTTGAAGAAGGAGTAAAGCCGGTCATAAAAACGGCATTTACTCAAACTTTGTTTTTCCCCTTCGGCGAAGTTATTGTATTTGCCATGATTTTGCCCTACTTAAACAAAGCATCAAAGTCGATGAAAACCGGGTTACTCGGAATTGGACTAAGTGGACTGGCCATAGCGCTAATCATAGCTGTAAATATCAGTGTGCTCGGTGTAAACCTTATTTCACGTTCACATTTCCCCCTTCTTTCGACCATACAAACCATTGATTATGCAGGATTTTTGCAACGGCTGGATATTGCTTTTCTAATTTCCACGGTAATCGGGGTTTTTTTTAAACTCAGTTTGTTTTTCTATGCTTCCCTGGCAGGCACTGCAAATTTGTTCAATATTAAAAATTCGGCACAATTGGCGTTTCCATTGGGGTTGCTCCTTTTAGTTTTATCTATGACCGTTGCCAGCAATTTTTCAGAACAAGTTTATGAAGGACTACAGATTGTCCCATTATATGTGCACCTTCCTTTTCAAGTAATTATTCCTGGTCTCCTTCTTATTATTGCGTTTTTTAAGAATAGGAAAAAGCAAAGCAAAGATATTCGAGATTGAATTGGTGAAAAGGAAATTTTCGCTTGTGGAGCGTGATAAAGATTGAAGATTCTCGGTATTACTATTTTGATTTTGGTGTTATTAACTAGTTTTTCCGTTGGTATGGACGTACTTTTAGGATTTGACTTAAAAACTTCGATTAAGAATGCCGTAAATCCTTTTTTGGTAATGGAGGTAGCTGAAATAGCTATTTTTTGTTTCCTCATCATTATTTGGGCATTTCGTTTAACTCGTTCCTTCTATAAAAAGAAGTAGGAAACGGTAACGGAGTGAATGGCCATAAAAGGAAATAATAGTTGAAGTAAAATATTTAGTATGATTGTAGCCTTCTTGGTTTAGAAGAAGGAATTCCCTTAGCCCCATATTACACAAAGCTCTGGCAATTCCTACTGGGAAAGCCAGGGCTGAGGAATCTGCAAATTCGTTATGAAGCTTTTTGTTATTCATCTTAGTTGAACCGCCGTCTATAGAAGCGTACATACGATGGTATAGGAGGATGGGGGAGTTAATCTCTCCCTCCTGCTTAATTTACCATGATTATTCTATAAACAGTTTAATTTTCATCATGTATCATACTGAACTATCATAAGTAAATAAGGTTCTTAAATCATTTCATTCCAGCGTTAATAAAAGCAATATTTTTAGTAATGGGAAATTGGAAATCAAAACAGCCCTCACGATTGAAAAATCTATCTAGAATTAGGCACCAAAAAAATTTTTTATCATATATAGTTGATATCCGTTCGAATTTAATAAGGAGGACATCATGCAACCTATGTTACCTATGGAAAAATATTTTGGACAGTTTGAACTGGTGCATGCTTTTTATGGGGCTATGCCTACAGGTGTCAGCGTTTCCGAAACCGGCCGTATTTTTGTTTGTTTTCCGAAATGGGGAGATGACGTTCCATTTACTGTGGCGGAAATTGTGGACGGTGAATTGATACCTTATCCCAATTTAGCAGCTAATTCGGTTAATGATGGTAATATTGCGATGTCTTTCGTCAGTGTCCAAAGTATCGTTGCTGATGGAAGAGGAACACTTTGGGTACTAGATACGGGGGCACCAAATTTTTCTGAACCCATTCAAGGGGGAGCAAAATTGGTAGCTGTTGATTTACGTACGAATACAATAAAGAGAATATATACCTTTACAGAAGATGTTGTCTTGCCAACAACTTATTTGAATGATGTCCGTTTGGATTTTCGGGTTGGAAGAGCAGGGTATGCATATATAACGGATTCTTCTTCCAGGGGGCCTGGGGCTATTATCGTCGTAGATTTAGATAATGGGAACGCGTTTAGAAGATTAAGTGGGGCAATATCAACTTCACCTGATCCCTATTTTCTACCGAAAGTTGAAGGTAAAATTTTGATGAATCGAAACCCGGACGGCTCGACTTTCCCATTTAGATTGGCTTCCGATAGTTTAGCGATTTCTCCTGACGGAAAGGTATTATTTTATGCGCCGTTAACCAGCCGTCAACTGTTCTCGATCTCAACAGCAATCCTAAGAGACAAAAGCATACAGGATATGGATTTATCCCGATATGTGCAGTATTGGGGGGAAAAAGGTGCATCTGATGGAATGATCACCGGCGCTAAAGGAACCGTTTATGCGGGAGACTATGAAAACAATAGTATCCGGAAGATATTGCAGAATGGCGCGATGGAAACCATCGCCCATGACCCGAGAATTTTATGGCCGGATACTTTTTCGATTGGTCCCGATCAATATTTATATGTCATTGTGAACCAATTACACCGGCAGGCAAGATTTCATTATGGAAGAGACCTGCGGAAAAAACCATATAGCTTACTTCGTATGAGAATTGATGAATTCCCCGCTCCTACTTTTTCATAATAAATTTAAACGAAGGCAGGCTATCTCTTATCAGTGAAATGCTTTTTTATCAGATAAAATTATAAAAAATGAAACCTCATTTAGATACACGAAGGAGCACATTTCTTCTTTTCTATTGGTATGGACAGACTTTTAGGGTTTGAATAAAGCGAAAACGCTTGGAAAAAATCCAAGCGTTTGAAAATCTAATAAAAAATCAGCAGAAAGGGCGTACCAGTACGTATTCTTATTAGACATTTAGAATAAAAAATACACGACCAAGTGGCTGTAAGTACGGAAACTTTACGGGTAATACCTAGGAAAAAGTACGATTTGCGTCACATACTTTCTTATAAAAATATAAGGAAAGAACAGTGAAAACAACAATTGATAGGGAAATAAACAGAAGGCTGTAACCGTTAGAGATGATTGTTTCATTCCATTCATAATGTACACCAAAGTACACTTCGTAGTAGCTGGCTGCATCAGCATCCCCGTTAAATACCGTATTTATAGAATCCCGCATAAGGATCTCGCGAAACAGTACGGTAGTATGACTAATCGGAAATAGCATGATGACCTTCTGGACGAATTCAGGCACAGAGCCAAGCGGTACATACACACCGCATAAAAATCCAATGGAAGTCCCGATAATGGTACTTAATGTGGAAAAAGCCGTTTGTGTTGTAACAAGCAATGTAAAAAATAGATTAAAGACACTGCTGAGCGATACGGATAGAAGGATCACTCCGACAAGCATGCTGATTTTACCTGGTGAAAACCACTGTCCACCCATCACCACAAGGAAAATCTGGCAGCAAATAAGTCCGAATAGAGAAAGCGCAAGGCCGACCAAAAACGCGTTGATGACATAGCTGAGCTGAAGTTTGGCGCGGCTGATAGGGGCTGTCAGAAAATCAGCGAGCACCTTTGTTTCCATATCTTTAATCGCAATACCGAAAGCTGCCAGGGTAGATGTCACGGTAATGATGGAGAGGAGACCAGCTACCATCCATTCATTTACCATCACCTTCAACTCAGGCGCAGCAGGAACGAGCTGTTCAATCGCGTCAACCTGCGTTTTTTGAATGAAAATCGCGTATAGCAAAATGACGATAAAGACCGTTAACAGGGAAAAAAGGACAAGCATACGGTCCCGCCGGAATAATTTATTGTGCCGAATGACTAACTGTAACATGCTGTTCATCGTAAACCTCCTCCTCATTCAGCCGTATGAATACATCATCCATACTGCCCTTCGTTACTTCAAAGGAGCTGATCATCGTCTCCATCTCCGTTAAATACGCGAGGGCTTCCAGCGTTGAATGAATTTTAATGATAAAAATGCCGTTTTTCTGTGTAAAGGGCAAGCCTTTTGCTAGAAGAAGGTGCTGACCAGCAGTCTCATCGAGAAAAGTGATGGATAGTTCATCGCTTGCATGTTGTTCTTTTAGCGCGTTTGGTGTCCCCGCAGCGACGATTTTTCCGCGTTTCATAATGACAATCTCATCTGCCACCGCCGCTTCCTCCATGTAATGGGTTGTCAGAAAGATTGTCATGTTTAGCTGCTGCTGAAGACGTTTAATGGCTTCCCATACAAACAGGCGTGTCTGCGGATCAAGACCGGTCGTCGGTTCATCCAAAAACAGAATGGCCGGTTTATGAATAATGGCTCTTGCAATATCTGCCCGGCGTTTTTGACCGCCTGATAATGTTCCATAGTGCTGCTGCTCGATGTCTTGCAAATGGAGAGCTTGCTTGACGAATTGCCAGTTTTCGGCTAATTGTTTCTTGGAAAAGCCATATAAACGGCCGCGATGCAGAATATTCTCCTTTACAGACAGTTTTTCATCCAGCAGGCTTTGCTGAAAGACGATGCCGATGGATTTTCGGATCTGCTCATTATTTTGGGGACTGCCTAGAGTTATCCCGTTTATTTTTACAGTGCCCGACGATTTTTCGAGCAGGGTACATAAAATTTCAATCGTCGTTGATTTGCCGGCACCGTTTGTTCCAAGGAAGGCAAATAGGGAACCTCTTTTCACTTGAAAGGAGATATTCTTTACTGCCTGATGCGCCTTGTAGTTTTTTACAAGCTTCTGGACCTCAATAATGGGGTCTATATTATTCGTGCCGCTTACGGCTTTGTAAATGTTCATTAATTTCATCAACCTCGCGTTTCATAGTAAGTAAGATGAAAAACCATACAAGAGCATAGATGATGAGCTCGTTCAGAAATACGAACATGAATGTAGAGACATCTGAAAACCACGAACCGTATAATCCGCCAATGAATACACAAAGCGTAACAAAGGATAGGTGAATCAATAGCTGAACAGGCAAGGAAAAGTAGGATGTGTCGAATATCATCGTTACCAAGCCAATCGCGATGCCCATCGCTGCGGCAATGATCAGCTGTTCCATTAAAGCGCCGCCGGTTATTACAGCGTCGGGATCAGTCACTGCGCTGATTGTGACAAGCGTATAGGAGCAGCTGAGACCGATTAATAGGCCAATAAGGCAGGAACGGATTATTTTAATGATCATCGGGCATTCCTCCCAATTCCTAGTTTTTGTTTTAACGGTTTTAAGTAATTTCTGCTGACCGCTACCGTTGCCTCGTTATCAAGTATGAGAGTAGGTGTACCAAATCTTCCGAGCTGTATGGAAGCGATTTTGTTCATGTTCACGAGTGTCGACTTATTCACCCGCGTAAATTGTTCTTCCAGCAGCTCTTCCAGTTCATATAGCTTTCTTTTCGATTCGAACTCCTCTTCCTCTGTCTGAAAGAAAATCTTTGCCCCTTCCGCATAGACGGAGTAAATATCTTCTAACTTCAGCATATAAATCTCCTGTTCCTTGTAACCGTCGACCTTATTGACTTCAGGCAGTTTCAGGCGTTTCATCAGTCGTTCCACTTCATCGGAATATGCATCAGCATAAAGATGAACTTCAATTTCCTCATATTGTTTTTCTATCGTTACTTGAATTTTCATAAAAAACCTCCCCGGGTTATCTTAACTATAGCATCCGTTTTTACCGTTTACAGGAAAATGAAATGAAATGATGAAAAATCGTTATAAGCGGTCAATTACTTGAAATAAGGTGTCTAGTTTAAGGGGGGGTTGAAAAAATGAAAGACGCCCTCGATTGGCTGCATGCCAACAAAGGACGTCTAGAAATGGCTGACTAAAAGGCGTTAAATCATCTTCAGCAAAGCGTCTTTCCCGATCATTCCCGGGTAAATGCCGATTGCCTCGGCTTCAATCGTAATGGACTCAAGCGGGGCTTCCAGCAGCTGTTCAATCGTCTTCACGCCGACTGCGCGTCCTGCCAGAATCCGCCGATCTGCCAGCTTGCTATTTAAAAGACCGACGTCTAAAGCACCGCACATAATATAACCGTTATCGTTTGACACCGTCAGTAATGTTGTTTTTGGCAATGCAACGGTAACAGCGGTAAAAGGGTGCCCCCCGATTTCCAATGTCTCAATCGTAACCAAATAAATCATCCTTTCCTCTAGGGGTCATTGGCAGCACGTGTGTTGATTATCAAAATATTAGTTAGTGAGAAGCGTGTTTATTAGATAAAGGCCCATAGAAATGACACGCCAGTTGATTGAAGTGCAAGTGGCGAGGGTGTAGTTGATGGCATTCGCCTTTCACTACAGAGCAAAGCTTCCTTCGGGATCCGCTTGAGGTGAAGACCCCGCAGAAACGAGGTACGAGTGACGAGGAGGCTGAAGCCATGCCCGTGGAAAGCGAGCCCGCTGAAGCGGAAATCAACTTTCCATACGTTTCACTAATAATAAGAGGTAAATCAACACGCCTGCATTGACAGCATAAAAGCTTAAATGCGAGAACGTTGGCAGCAAATTGATGAATGAAAAGATTTCAGTTAAAGTTCTGCCGGATCATGAATGCGTAGAGAGAGCCTTTAATTTGGTCAGCGCTCTTCGTATAATGGCAACCAGCAGCAAAATCGTCAACACGCTGAATCAGCTCCTCTATGTAAACATATGCAGCAGGCGCAAAAGTGGTCCATAGAAGAAAAGCGCTGAATTTAACCTAAAATAAATGGAACTTTTAAGGAAATAGAACGTTACTATAAGAAGGAAGAAATAGGAAAGGGGAGTGAGCGGAATTATGTCCAAATACTTTGTCCACGTAGCGGTTGGATGTGCTATCTTTCTTGCTTCCGCATTTGCTGCTTTCTATGAGGGGAGTGCGCTGGCAGACAATTCATGGGAATGGAGCTATTCTACACCGATTACAAGCTTACTGGGAGTGGATGTGCGACAGGCTTCGGATATTTCGTCGTTTGACTTCTTTTACTATGCAGCGAAGTATGAACCGGCCTTTCCGCTCATCATGATGGCCAGCATTCTGTATATCGTATTGATCTGCGGCTTTATACTGCTGCGCTTGAAGAAACGAAAAGCGCTTCTTTATTTTGGCATTGTCGCTGTCCTCTCTTTTGGAGCAGTCGGCGTCTTGCTGGAAGCAAGCTCTTCAGGCAGCAGATGGTTTGTCCCGCTTTTCATCATTACAGCGATCGTTTCAAGCGTGTATGCTATAATAGCGGGGAAAGGCCTCGTTCGGCAAGCAAAAGTTTAAATAGGTTATATGCTGCGATGGCAGCACAAGAGGTGAGATGTTGGATAGAAATATGAGAAGAAAAGAACTGTTCGGCTTGGTGAAGGCAGTAGCTATGGCAGTGATTGCCGTTGTAGTCATCCGGCTTTTTTTCGTTACACCGGCTTCGGTGAGCGGGGCTTCGATGATGCCGACATTTGAAAGTGGCGATTATGTACTGTTAAATAAGCTTGGTCCTACGCTATTTGACTATGACCGGTTTGATATTGTCGTGTTTGAAACCGGCCAGCATGAAAATTACATCAAACGGATTATCGGGTTACCGGGTGATCATATCGAATATAGAGAAGACGAGCTATGGATCAACGGCGAGCGTTTGGATGAGCCTTATCTGGATGAGTATAAGCTGAAGCTGGCCGACAGCAGTCCATTAACTAGAGACTTTACACTGGAAGAGGTGCTTGGCCAGTCTGTCGTTCCGGAAGGCCATTATTTTGTGATGGGTGACAACAGAAGGGCAAGTGTTGACAGCCGTGATCCGCAAGTGGGCTTTGTCTCGGAAGAAGCTGTCGTCGGTAAGGCAAGTCTGGTATTTTGGCCATTTGATCATGCAAAAATGATTAAGAAAGAGTAGATATCGGGACAATTTTGGAGGTATTGAGATGCAGGACAGCAACACTATTTTTCTTACGGAACGAGAGGGATATAGTGGACATCCGCTTGTAAATAAGCAAATTGTGTTCACTGGTACGCTCTCCCGGATGACACGGGCAGAAGCGGCGAAGAGGGCCAGGCTCTGTGGCGCTGTTATACAGGGAGCTGTCACAAAAGAAACCGATTTTCTTTTCGTAGGCAAGCAGCGGAATCATAAAAGCACGAAACAGCGAAAGGCTGAACAGTTGAACAGCCTGGGTGCGGATATACAGATTATCGGGGAAGAGGATCTTTACTGGATTCTTTCCTTTGATGAAGGGGAAAGGGCGCTATAGGCTCTGTAAACCGAAACATCGTACAAGGTTTCCCGCGGTCTTTACATACAGAAGAGTGCTTGACAATTTATGGGGCTGGCTTCGAAAGCGATCATCACGTTTTCGAGCCGGCCCCGCACTATTTTTAGATATTTTACATTTCGTTATCGCTATAAATAACTGAATAATTAAAATATTTAGATGCCAGCTGTGTTCTGCTTGTCACTTGAAGCTTACGGTACAAATTTTGAAGATGTTTTTTCACGGTATTCTCACTGACAAATAACTGCCGCGCTATTTCCGCGTTTTTATAGCCCTTGCATACATAGTGTAAAAGCTCTTCTTCTCTTGCCGTAATGTGTGATAAGCGCATTGGTTCAACATAGCGATTTAATAGATACAGATGTTCAATCGTTTTCTTTAAATAAGCTAAAATCCACATATCACGATTCGTAAAATGATGCTCTCCGTCTTTTCTTAAAAAGCCGATTGCTGCAGTCGGCATATCATTTTCATATAAGTACATGACCATTTCATCCTTATATGAATGGGAATGCAAAAAGGTAGTGGTGTAAAACGTTTGTTTATCGGAAGACATCCCGCTATTATGCTGCATGCGCTGGATTGCCTGCTGATCTTGCCTATTACTAGGATGCAGCGGGTCGTAATATTGATAGATCGTTAAGTAATCACGCAGCGTATAATCCTCAATATTGAAACAAGTCGGTGCTTCGTGCAAGTCATTTTTTATTACATCCCAAAACAATGTGTGTTCATAACCAAAGCATTCCGCCAGTACATGTAAAACGTTTAATTTAACTTGTTCTTTCCGCTGGTTCGGATCGATATGTGAAATCTTATATACCGCCTCTAATAGTATTTTGTGACGTTTATCTCTAAAAATAAGAAACACTCCTTTTTTCTAGATATATAACTATATATTCTCTTTTAAGCAAAATTACCCTTTTGGGTAATAGGATTTTCATCTTACATTCTCTAAACTGAAATCGTACCATATTAACTTACTTGGGGTGATGGGATGAATTTAAAAGAGTATGCTTCATATGACGGGCTTGGATTGGCAGAGTTAGTAAAACGTAGGGAAGTGACACCTGAAGAGCTTGCAAAGCTGGCTGTGGAAGGGATTGAAAAAGTAAATCCTTCGATTAATGCTGTTGTCAGTGTACTGGAAGACCAGGCAGCTGCCGGTATTGCAAATCTAAACGAAAATCAGCCATTTGCCGGCGTTCCATTTTTAATAAAAGAATTAGTGCTTCATGCCAAAGGGGTTGCTCACAGCATGGGGAGCCGGGTAGCGGAAAATACCGTCATGCCGGTGGACAGCGAACTGATGAAACGATTTAAACAAGCAGGGCTTGTATTAACAGGTACGACGACAACGCCGGAGTTCGGGTACAACGCAGCAACAGAAGCTGTCATTTATGGTGCGACGCGCAATCCTTGGAATCTCGAGCATAGTCCAGGCGGCTCCAGTGGCGGTTCTGCTGCAGCCGTAGCGAGCGGCATTGTACCGCTTGCCCATGCAAACGATGGCGGCGGTTCGATCCGTATCCCGGCGGCATGCAGCGGATTGGTTGGCTTAAAGCCTACACGCGGGCGCATTCCAGCGGGGCCGTATAATAGTGAGCCACTGAACGGAATTGCCATTGAATTTGCGGTGACGAAAACCATCCGTGATACAGCTGCACTGCTCGACCAAGTAGCCGGCCCTGATTTAGGATGCTATTCAACATTGGAAATAAACCATGCACCTTATCGTGAGTCGATTCTACAAACTGTCCGTCCATTAAAAATTGCATGGACAACCGAGGCAAATTCGGGTGCCTATGTTGATCCGGAGTGCGCAGAAGCCGTTCAAAAAACCGCGAAACTACTTGAAGAATTAGGGCATGAAGTAGTAGAAGCCCGCCCTGTATACGAGCAAGCTTCCTTCACAAAAGCGACTGTTGATATTTGGACAGCCAATATTTATAAAATGATTGCAGGAGCCGCGCAAGGGACAGGAAACGTGCCTTCCCCGGAAACAGTGGAAGCGGCCATTTGGAAATGCTATGAATATGGCAAAGAGTTAAAAGCAAGTGAATTGCTGGACGCAATCAACACAAACGCTGTCGTCTCTAGACAAGTCGCACCGTTCTTTGAGGAATATGATATTTTCTTAAGCCCGACGATTGGCACACTGCCAGCGAAAATCGGTGAACTAAACGCCAACAACCCGAATATTTCAGCTGTAGAATGGACGGAGCAAATTTTCACCTATGCACCATTTACGAATTTATTTAATGCTACCGGGCAGCCGTCATTATCCTTGCCATTAGCAATGAGTAAATCAGGTTTGCCAATCGGTCTGCAATTTACAGCACGCTTTGCAGACGAATTAACATTGCTGCAGCTAGGCAGGCAGCTAGAGGAAGCAGCACCTTGGAAGGACCGAAAACCAGCTGTACATGTAAGCGAAATCAATATACCTGTCGTATCGTCTTAATGAAAAAGAGACTGTCCTCATGGGGCGGTCTCTTTTTCGTAATCAAAAATTTCTTCATCAAAAAAGGGCGCCGGAAAGTGCCCGCCAATCAGGTTATTTACGGTCAGTAGCTGATGATAAGTCATTTATCATATTGCTAACAGAAGTAAGTGTTTCCTCTACTGCTTTGTTGACTTCCTTTGAGCTCGGATGATTTTGGTCGATCTTACCGATAACAATATTTTTCCATTGAAAATATTTCTTCATGACAATCACCTCCTGATCAGGAGTATAAATCATGACGCTGCGTGAGCTTCAACGGAAAAGTAAAGTTAGGAAAGAAATAAATTGTGGAGTAAGTGAGATGTAACTAAATATGTATAGGAAGAATGATAAAAAGGATCACTCGGCGGAAAGTGATCCTAAACCAAAAATTAATGAGAGAGGCCAAGTTATGATTAAGTAACTACTGCAGCCAGCACACACTATGTTTTGTTAATACGAGACGAAAGTAGCCCCGACAATAATCAGAAGAATAAATAGGACAACAATTAGAACGAATGTTGAACCGTTGTTATTTCCATAACTATTACCGTATCCTGAGTATCCCATGAAAATCCCTCCTTTTTCCTTATTGTATTCATCAAAAGGAGAGAAGGCAGGGCAAAAGAACAGGAACAGCTTCTTTTATTATTCTGACTATAAAATGTATGGGGCAGCTGATATAGAAAATTTTGATACTGAACAATACGTAATGGAAACACTTTGTTGAGTAACGAATTAGGTGAATGAGTAAGCCGTAAGGTGGATAACAAAAAACCGGCAAAAAAAATTTGCCGGTTGGAGAGCTTAATGAGATTATTGATTATTATTTTGGTTACGGTTATTTACAACTGAACCAGAAGCTTGTTGTTTTCCAGCTTCTGCTTGTTGGATCTGTTGTCTAACTTGGTTAACGTCCGTTTCAGTTCCGAATTCCACGTTCATTGCACCTGCCATGTTTTGGTTAGCAGTATTTGCAAATATACCAGAAGCTTGTTGTTTTCTGGCTTCCGCTTGTTGAATCTGTTGTCTAACTTGGTTAACGTCCGTTTCAGTTCCGAATTCCACGTTCATTGCACCTGCAATGTTTTGGTTACGGTTATTTACAACTGAACCAGAAGCTTGTTGTTTTCTGGCTTCCGCCTGTTGGATCTGTTGTCTAACTTGGTTAACGTCCGTTTCAGTTCCGAATTCCACGTTCATTGCACCTGTAATGCTTTGGTTAGCATTATTTACAACTGAACCAGAAGCCTGTTGTTTTCTAGCTTCCGCTTGTTGGATCTGTTGTTTCACTTGGTTAACGTCCGTTTCAGTACCGAATTCAGTATTCATTTTTTGGTTGAAGTTTTTATTGTTTGTCATGAATTTCACCTCCTGCAATTAGTCTGTACACAGGAGGTTTTATTATGCGGTAAAAAAATTTATCTTTTTCATAATAATGTACATGGAATGGCGGTGGAACTAGCCAAACTTTATTTATTGAAACATAACCATGTGGCAGCAAAATATGCTTTGCCTACACGAAATTGACCGTGTAGCAGCACAAGATTTATCAAGTAGACAGTCAGCTTGACTGTATGGCTGCTCATTCAGCTTGTTTATATACAATAAAAGTGGTTTTTAACAATACAGAACGGCCAATAGCTGCATATCCAGTAAACGACTCTATAAAACCGACTGTTAAAGCCTTATGTAGCAATACGTTTAAATATCCATGAATGTTTTATGAAACGATCGATTATTCCAATGTGTCTTATCCCTCAAACGCTAACCATGCGACAGTTTTAACATTGGCAAACCATTAAGTGGTTACCATCAGGGTCTTTAAAGTTAAACCATTGGCCATGCTCAATTTCTGTTGTTAATTCGACATTCTTACTCTTCATAAACGCATATGCGTGTTCTATATGATGAGTATTCAAATGAAAAGGCGGAGTTTTGAAAATCGTATCTTCTGAATAAATCTTGCTATCTAATACAATTCCCGTTCCGTTCATAGGTAGGATATACAAATGCCCGAATAAAATTTCACCATCCGGTAACAAACCTAATATGTCACAATACCAGTTCCGAGCTTCTTCAATATTGCTTACAGGAATAAAAATAGTGCCAACTTGATTTAAAATAGGGTTCATAAATTACCTCCAAATTTAGCTATATAGGTCTAATTCGTCGTGTATTAATTATTCCCTTCTTGTTGAACCATACTGACTCCGTTAGTGAAATATCGGCGTGTAGCGAATGCCGGTACGGCTTTTTTGTAAACAATATAACTTTGTTTCAAAACGAAACGGCCTGTTTGAAACAAACCGCACAGTATAAACATAGAAGGTGTAAAGACAATAAAAAACCGACTTGGTCAGCCGGTGATAGACGATAACATTTATGGATAAAAAATAAATAGAAAACGGTCACCCCAAAATTCGAAGTGACCTAAATATCAGAAGAAGTGGAGTGTTAGAAAGGTGTAATCATTTTATATTATAGAATATGAAGTGAAGTTAAGCTTAGTTAGCCGAATGTCCCTTATATTGGGAACATTTTTATTTCATCATCCTTTTGACTTCTTTCAATTCGTTTATTATATAGTCTATTTCCCGCTGCATTTTTGAGGAATGTTTTGATTGTTCATCGGAATTTGCGGAATTTTGATTACTTGACCTCAGCAAAGCATCTAGCGCCAGACCAGCGGCAATTGTCTCGATAGCATCTCCCAGCGTAACAATCGATGCGCCAATAAATTCGAGTCTTGCGATTTGAATTTCTAGTGAGTCAGAGGAGTTTTCCGATTTTCTTTTGTCATTCATCCAAATATCCTCCTTAATTTGGAATGGAAACGCGAATCGTCCTAACATCTTATGCATTTGTTTTATAAAAGGTAATCTGAATTTTCGTTTTTACAAATGGCAGGTATGTTTTATTTAGTCAAACAAATAATTAGAACTACATCCGTTCATTGCAGGATAGGTGGATGAGAAGAAAATCTTTTGGTGATTGGGCTATTATGTATTTTGATCAACTCAGTCATTATAGTAAACAAAGATTCTTCAGCGCATAAAGAGAGAAAGCACCTGAAGAAGCCGGGCAGATTTTATAAGAGATAAATACGAATGAAAAAGTTATGGCGCTAACTTTTGAAGGCGTCCCACATAAAAAATACATACTAGCAGTTCTAGATTTATTAGAAAAGTACAATGTTTAAGCAATATATTTTATGGCAGGCCTACATATTGATTAGAATCCAGAGGTAACGTTGAAATGTATGAAGAAGAGATTTATCGAGTAGTGGGTACGCCTTTTACTATAGGGAACAAAGGAACTAATCGTAAGGAATATATATGATTGAAGGGAAGCTTTATAGGGTGGGATTGCGTTTAATCCGTGAGAATGCATTGAAAATGTTGTAAAAGTATATCTATAATTATTGACCATTCCGCTAATGAACAGCAGAAACATATGGTGACTCGTTACCATGAGTAAAAGCCATCCCCACTAGTGTAGAGGATGGCTCTTCAGAACAGTATAAATTGAAAGGTAGACTATTTATGAACCAAATTTGATGATTAGCTGAGCTAATAATTGGATTGCTGCTTGCACTACTACATCAATTTGAACTTCCGTTTGTCTAACAGTAATTGCATCAGAGTCAATAATCGCAACTCTTTGTGTTTCGCTTTGCGTAACTTCTAAATTTTGAGCAATTTTTTGAAGGTTTCTTACATCAGCATTATCATCTGAACCAAATGCTATAATTGCAGCTTCGATAGCAGCTTGCAGGGCAGCCTGAACTAAAACAAGCCCTTGAACTTCCGTTTGTGTCACATCAACAGTATGAGAGTTACGAATAAATAACCCTTGGTATTGAAATTGATTTACTTCTAGATTATTCTCAGTTTGTTGTGGCGCTTTTTTTGCATTTCCATTACTTGACATAGACAAATCTTCTCCTTTTTCGTTTATTTTTTCTTTCCTTCATAGAGTATTCTTCAGTCGCAAAAAGCTATAGACGAATATCTTAGGTAACTAGTAATTTTTTTGATTATTAGTGGTAAGCCAGTAATTAAACAACTACTTGAAATGTTCTTGCACCTATATTTATATGGACAGTGCTTAAATGAATTTAAAGTGAATGGTGAAATAAAAAATAGCCGATTCTGTAAAGCGAAAATCAACTCGGGGATAATGGTCTATCCATAAGGAGTAGAGAAAAGTATAAACACTAAATTGAAAGGCAATCCCTTTATAGGAGGGTTGGGGAATAAACAGCAGAACAAAAATCTTTAGGATAGAAACTAGAAGGTTACAAAATAATAAAAAGCCGAATTCGTCAGTCGGTGATAGAGCGTGCTATTTACCGAGCAAAATAGAAGCGAAACAGCATCGTTTTTGTCCGTCTAAAGTGCTTGAACGAAGCTTAGCTCTTACTATAAGGATTATTGGATTTTCTATATACTCGATAGCAAAAGTTATTTTTACATACAAAGAAATTAGCACTTTTAAAATTGATTGGTATAATAGGTCCTAATATTTGGGCTGGAGTATAGAAGTGAGGAATTTTCATAGAGGTTGTCCAATAATGGACAGCCTCTATTTTTATCGCGACAATCAATTTACCAATCCCTCCTTATATGGAAATAATTTAAAATATGTTGAGAGGAAACGATGATTTGTTCGTTATAGTAGTAGGGAGGTGAATCGAATGGAGATGGATGAAGTGATTGAAAAGGTAATAAACGGAGAGAATCGATATTTCGTACACCTTATTAAACACTATGAACAGAAAATCTTTACTACCGTTATACGAATCGTCCGCAACCGTGCTGTTGCAGAGGATATCGTTCAGGATATTTTCATTAAAGTTTACTATAGCCTACATATGTATGAAAAAACCGGCTCTTTTAATGCCTGGATCTACCGAATCGTCGTCAACATTTGTTTTGATTATTTACGAAAACAGAAGCATCAAACAACACCCGTTGATATCGATATACCGGATAGTCGTTATCCTGAAAAAATAGTTTTACTACGTGAAAGGAATGAGCAATTAGAACAGCTTCTTCAACAGTTAGATGAAATTGATTACTTGGTATTGTTACTGAAATATGTAAATGGGCTTAGCTACTATGAGATTAGTGAAGTGCTACAAATTTCTTTAAACGATGTACGTAACAAACTGCACCGCAGTAAAAGAAAACTACGGTCAATTGTAACGACAAAGGGAGGCTATTTTTATGAAATGTGATTTGGAATTGTTGGAAGATTATGTAGAAGGTTTTTTAGAAACGAGCGAACTGCAAAAAATCGAGGCTCATTTGGTATGCTGCGGAAGTTGTCAAAATGAATATAAGCAATTAGTAAATGAACAAAAAGCTTTAGTTGCACAGCTCAATACAACGATGATGACCCATAGTCAAAGTCATGTCATTATGAAGCATATTCATTCGAATGCTCAGCGAAAAAAATCCTGGCGCACTTTGAATATATCTATAATCAGTGCAGCGGTTATTATGTTAAGCTTTGCATTTTATTATTGGAATCATACACCGAATGAAGTTGCACAGCCGATTGACAGGCCAACGCAATCAGTCGAAACGAATGGAAATGAGCAGGAAGAATTTTTAACAAGTGAACAAGTACCAAGATATGATGAGCCATTTTTGGATGTGTCGATTAATGAGGTGATGGAAAACGGAGACAACACTGACATCTCTTATCGTGTCAAATTCAACGATAAATACCAGCGATACAATGATAATTTGTATGATCAGGTTCGAACGCGATATCCCTATGAAGAACGTGCTGACCAAGCGCAGATCGATCATACACAGGACGAATTTTTCGGTAAAGTAATGACAAACGCTCATATCGCTATTCGAAATGAAGCAGGGGAATTAATTGCAGGGCATGTTGAAGGGGAGCAACCTATGCTTGAAAATTGGGGAGTTAGTGGTAAAGGAACTGATGTATTGGGGGAAATGATCTACACCATATCTGTTCCGAGCTATACAAAACCAGCGAAACTCGAAGTGCTGGCAATGGAAGCAGAGGTGCTTGATTTATACGAAACGAAAGTGACTTCAGCACATTTACAGCCATTTCAGTTTGAAAACGCAACCTATTCTATTGATGCATTAGAAATAAAGCAAGGCACACTAAACATTCAAATTTCCACGGAAGGCGAGCCAAAAATCCGTATTAAAGGGTGGGAGATTGTAACGAATAATCGGTTGACTATTCCAGATCGTGGATCTATCGATTTCATTAATAATCGTACCATTTATACGCTGCAATTTAACGATTACCAGGAAATTCCAAGTTCATTTAAGTTAGTACCATTTACTGTCATGATAAAAAAACAAATTGAGCCGCTCCTATTAGAATTGGATTGACTACAAATTTACTTTCACTCTTTGTAACAGCAATCGCAGCAAAGAAACAAGATTACTGCTTAAACTTCTTCTGCAAAAGCAAAAGCAGGAGGTGCACTATCTTTTTCACGATTGAAACTATACATTGAACATGTTAACTACAACCCTCGAAAAACATAGGGCTGACAACTCTATTTTTGCTGAACCTGCAATCGTCCCCATGCCGTTAGTGGTTTCAAAAAACATAGTAAGAAAGAGCTTCACTAAAAAGTCGTGAAGCTCCATAAATTAGATACTGTTTGTGTAATCTCTTTCAACTTTGCATATGCGCGTTTTATAAGAAGAATACCAGTCGTTCTTTCCCTTTTTCTGTGCTTTCATATGGGAACGGTTTTCCTTCCATTGCTGAATCGCCTCTAATGAATCCCAGTAGGAGACGGTAATGCCTAGTCCGTTTTCTTCTCTAGCACTTTCAACGCCTAAAAACCCTGGCTGCTTTGAAGCAAGTTCTGCCATTAAATCAGCCATCGTATGGTAGCCGTCAGGGTCGTTTTCGTTTCTTTGTGAGGTAAAAATAACCGCATAATAAGGAGGAGCGGGCGTATTTGCAAATAACATATTGATTGCCTCCAATACAAATGATATTGAAAATAATACCATATTTCTTATTTTGCATCTCGAGAATAATAAGCGGCTGCCATACAATGCGCAGCAGGCACAAGTGCATAAGGAAAAACCCCGGTATGAAACCGGGGGGCTGCTTTAATGCAGTGTTAGATTTGTGATTTTATAGTTCTTGGAGGAATTAACAGTAGCAGAAAATTTTTGGTTTTGATCATTTGATACATACCCGTAAATATAAATTTCAGATGTTGCATATTCACCTGAGTGACTTACACTTTTAATAACAATATCTGCGTTACTTTCGTTTTTAAAGTGATTGATGGCAGCCTGTTCAGCCAGCTCTTTTGTGTTCGGCCAAGCTTTTTGGCTGAATTCGTCTGGTGTACCGTTATCCATGATGGCAACGATCCAAGCTCCAACGGCCAGTAATACAATACCCCCCATAATGGATAAATTTCTTACTAGTTTTAATTGCATGATTAAACAACTCCATCTCTTTTCATTTTTTCGTATGTACATTTTGATTGTAGGATATACGTGAAATTTATACTATTTGATTAACTAACAATATGATTATAGTTTTGTAAGGTTTAGGTAATGGAACAATTGAATAACAGAAACGATTTGTGCGGTGGCATTAAAAATAGCGCTGCCAAAGCAACGCTAAGTTCGATTCATTTTAGACAGCCTTGCAACACTAAAGACAAAACCTATCAATCCGCCAATCAAGAAAATATAGGCGACTAGCAGTGACATGGCTTCCAGATTGTTTGTGAAGATTCTATAAGCTCCTACAGTAAATAACGCCAAACCACTAACGGAGCTTATTAATGTACTGTTCTTGTCAGTCAAACAACCACCTCCAAATAATGGGATTAACAATATGTTAACATAAAGGGAAGTGTTGGTTAACCTATTTTTGGAAAAATTTCCTTGAAGAAAATCAAAAAAGAGAGGGAGTAGTTACCTGAGACTTGCGGTTATGGCAGGGCAAGCCCGTGCTGTATACGTGGCGCATAATGACAGCCGCCCCATACAATTGAAAATGAAGCGGCTGCTGATTATCGTTGAAGGAAACCTTATATGCAATTATTGAGATTGAATGATTCGGTCATTTATAAAAGCTTTGATGAAAAATAGCTCATTTTCATTCGGATCTCTTTTCATTTCTGCCGTGAAGCACTCTATTGCATCATTTAATGAGGCGGATGTAACAGCTAGACTCGCTGTTGTTAGCTCTTCCCAATAAATAGTCATTTCCTTCACATCACATATGGATTCATGACCAAGCAGGAACCATTCAGCATCATATCTTTGAATGTCGTCCATCATAGGTTTCAGCAATGATTGCTTGATATGAAACAGGGAATTTGTTGTTGTCCCATATGCCGCATCACCTAAAAACAAAACCTTTTCATCAGGAATGTAAATGACGGTAGAGTCGTCTGTATGCGTACTGTGGATCCTGTCGAGTATACAGATTTTATTGCCTAAATCGATTGTTAACGTATTCTCAAAGATGATAGCAGGGGGATGCAGCTGAAAACTATCCCTGTTTGGCATGTCAGCCTGGATAATCTCCATACACTTAGCGCTCATCTGGTTCATATCCACATATTTTTGCAGGGAACGATCATCGAACGTATAACTTTGCCATTCGTTTAACAGTTCTTTTGTTTGACGATTCACGATTACCGTTGCATCAAATTCATTCATTCCTAGGAAATGATCCCAATGCGCGTGGGTAATAACGAGATATTTAACTGGCGGTACATTGAGCTTCTCGATTTCTAGTGAAAAATCTTTCGCATGCTGAGTGGAATTGCCGGCATCTATTACTAAACTATATCGGTCACCACATACCAATCCTAATGTTGGTCTTTCTTTCTCATCTTCGTTTGATAAATAATAAATCGTATCACTTAATTTATTTAACATGTCATTTCTCCTCTAGTTAAAATCGTGATTCTATGAAAGAGAAGATCTACATGTGTAGTAACAATAGAAAATCTTCTCATTTTAGTTTTTTACCATTGGACTTGTGCCTCCTTTTATTACCAAGTAAAATTATACCATATAATAGCTTGTACAGGGCTCTTTTGGTAAAAATAGTATCTTCATTGCATTATATAGCTTTGTTTAAACGTAATTGTTGTAACTATATTAGCTGTTAATACGTTCTTTATAGTAAGGTGGTAATAATATGAATGTATTACTTAATATAACAGGCTTCTTTCTATTTGTGTTCACATTAATATGTCTCTTACTTTTTATTGTGAACTTACTCATTTTCTTTTTTAAAAAGAGAGACTTCCCGAGAAAAACGCTAACAGTCACCATAATAGCTACTGCTGCATTTTTAGGGATATTTGTTTATATTCAATATTTCTTTACGTTTGACGTTATAAATAAAGAGTATATGCAAGAAGGGCCTCAACTTGTACTATCGCCAACAGGGAAATATACGGCCAATGCGTATTACGAACCGTACGGGGGTGCCGGGCCGAGTGGAGGCGTTCATGTATGGGTAGAAATAACAAACAATGAGGATAAGATAACGAAGACTGTCTATTATGCGGATGCAAAAAATCAATTTTTCATGGATTGGCTTGACGAGGATACGCTATCTATTGTGAATAAGGATGAAAAACCGGATACAGATAGAAGTATAGCGTTAACTGTTGAAAAAGAGATCTATCACGAAAATGGGTTGGCTTGTAAAAGCGTGCTGATGAAAAATGACTATGAAACATGCTATCAAAATTAATGTCTTTCAAACAAAAGGAAAGGGGACTGTCCACCTTATAAGATTAAGGATAAGTGAATGTATGTTTTTATTTTAAAAACAGTAAGTTATCTTTAATGTTACCCATTATATGAGAAGTAGTACATCACTTATATATTCGTGATGTACTTTTTTATTTAGTAGGCCTCTTATATGACGTCATTTTCTAAAACATTTAGTAATTATTATTACAACAACATTTTGTATATAATGAAACGGAATATCTGTTCTTACTTAACATTTTTTATTTAAGGGGCTGTTGTTTGAACTCCAAAGGCGTTAAATAGCCTAGTGTTCCGTGAATGCGGGTGTTGTTGAACCGATGAACATAATCATTTCACCCATAAAACATCTGCTGATACCGAATACTTGTGAGCGTTATTACGAATCACATTTATTTTCGTCCCGAGGCCTGGGCTGCTTGCTTTAAAATGTCGTTCAACATTAGCAAACGTAGATTTTCTTTGCGTAATCGAGCGATTTCGTTTTCTTCTTCCGTTCGATTATCTTTCGCTGCGAATGATTCTGCTTCCTGCTGATTTTTAATCCATCGATCCAACGCAGAAGTCGTCATATCCTATTTTCGAGCAATATCAGCACGTGACTAACATTTCCATAAAGCTTCACTAATTGCAGTTTAAATTCGGATGTAAAGGTTCGGGCGCCCGCGTGTCATCATAGCACGCTCCCTTTAATTGATAGTCTAAGATTACAAGCCCATATTTTATCTGTCCAACTTAGTGTAGCCTATCCAATTTTCCTTATGGTAAGGTATCCATCATTTGTTCCGTTTTGTTAAAGGAGTCTCTCTTCGAGGACCCTTTTTTATTGTTCCCTTTTACAATCGCTGCGGTTAATAAAATTAAAATATGTGTTAATTATTAACCTCATTAATAACCATTTGTATTAAATGATTTGCAGGTATTGAAAGTCCATCTTCTATTCTCGTGCAAATTGAAATAGGGTTTTTTAACTCAATCCCATCTACATTAACTTTCCCAACGTCGCCACGAGCAATATATTCTTTAACCTCTAGAGATGAAGCAAAAGTAACTCCATAACCTTCCATAACAGCCCTAATCGTTTCATTTAATCCATTAATTTGTAATCCAACAGTCGGTTGATTTACGTTGTTTATTTTACAGAGTGAAACTAACTTTTCACGTACAGAACTGCCCTCTTCTCGAAACACAAATGGCTCTTGTACAATTTGTGCTAAAGTAACTTTTTTTGAAGCAAACTTATGGTTTTTATGCACTACAAACCACATTTCATCTTCAAATAATTCCCTCCTATTTATTAAAGGGTGCAACTCTCTCCTTCCACCAATGAAAGCTATTTCTGCTTGATAATTAATTAATTGATCAATCGCTTTAAGCGAATTTGTAGTGGTTAATTCTACTTCAACATCGGGGTATCTTTGTTTGTAACTCGCTAGCCATTTTGGCAGTAGAAAATTTGCGGGAAGATATGTTGCAGCAATACGTAGTTTTCCAATAGATCCATTTTTATATTGTTCAATATAGGTTTCGATTTCTGCTTCAAGCGAAAACAATCTTTTAGTGTGCTTAGCAAGTTGAATCCCTGCTTCAGTTAATAAAATTCCTCTGCCCTTAGGGGCTAATAAAATCAGACCGATATCTTGTTCTAATTTTTTTATTTGTGCTGTTACAGCAGGCTGACTTATATTAAGCTCCTCAGCAGCTCGAGTAACATTTCCTTTTTCAGCTACTATGTGAAATAGCCTCAATGCATGAAGATTCATTTTACACCTCTATATTCATAAATAAAAATTATTAATACGAAATAATTATATATTAGATTTATTGATGGATCTCTTTTATTCTAAGATTAGGAAAATCGATTCGCAATAAAATATTCTTTTTGAGAGGTGAAAGGGGTCTAAATTGGTACCCTTGTGATGATGAAATTTGTATGTATTGACTGCGGTAAGGAATCGCCTACGAGCGAGTTTGAATTTCATTGTGTATGTGGCGGGCTGCTTGATATAGTGCATGATTTCCACCGATACGATGCTGACTTATTGAAACATTTATTTAAAGAACGACTTTCTGAACGTATGACCCCCTATGCGAGTGGGGTATGGAGGTACAAAGAGTTGATATTTCCTGAGTTGCCCGACAACTGTATTGTCACAAAATATGAAGGGAACACAGGGTTATATACTTCAGAATTACTACAGAACTATACCGGACTTAAACAAGTTTTTGTAAAGGCACAAAGTGAGAACCCTAGTGGTTCATTTAAGGATAACGGTATGACTGTTGCTGTTTCTCATGGTAAATTCTTAGGTTATAAAAAATTTACTTGCACTTCAACTGGAAATACCTCCTCTTCTTTAGCGATGTATGCTTCAATTGCTAATGCAGATTCTTATGTCTTCGTTCCAGATAAAGATATATCTTTAAATAAAGTTCTGCAGACATTGTCTTATGGTGCAAAAGTATTTAGTTTTGCGGGGACTTATGACGATGGCATACAATTTTTAGAGAAATATAGCAGTGATCTTGAATTATATGTATGTAATTCAATCAATCCATTTAGAATTGAAGGGCAAAAAAGTATCATTTATGAAATCGCACAGTATTTGAACTGGGAATTACCTGAATGGATAATCGTTCCTGGTGGAGCTTTAAGTAATGCAACAGCATTAGGTAAAGGATTACATGATTTATTTACACTGGGATTAATAAATAAGATGCCAAGAGTGGCAATCGTTCAAGCAGAGGGGGCCAGCCCATTTCATAAAATGGTATCTCAAGAAAAAAGAGAACTTACCCCTGAGCCTTTTCCATACACTCGAGCTTCTGCGTTGAATATTGGCAATCCACCAAGCTGGAAAAAAGCGCTACATACTCTAATCAAAACACGAGGAATTACAATTTCAGTAACGGATGAGGAAATTCTTGACGCAAAGGCTATCATTGATAGAAGTGGTATTGGTTGTGAACCTGCCTCAGCAGCAACAATTGCTGGACTACGTAATTTAGTTTCTAAGCAGGTAATCGATAAAGAAGAATCTGTATTATGTATCTTGACAGGAAATATTCTGAAGGATACGGATATTTTAAAGTATTATCATCTTGGAGAACATACCTGTGCAACATTTAAAAATACAATACAACATTCCAATTTAACACTAGACAGTATTAGAGAAAACATGATAGAGAAAAAATAAAAGAAATTTACGGATGATAGACAATCCTTTGAATTAATAAAACCAACTAACGGTTTAAGCCTCAACAATCTTTCATTCTTCTTTTTCGGTCTTTAAAAACAATCTCTCCAAAACAGTAAGTTTAGACATCATTTTACTTATAGCTTTGAAATAAAGTCGTACGGCTTTAAATAAAATTATATTGGCCGTAAATAGTTTAGCTTACGTTTACCGATTTGGATTTTATTAACTTATATATTAAGTTTTACAAAGGGAACGAATGTTTGTATTATAGTTATAAGGAGGCGGTAGTTGTGGAGTTGAATGTAGTAGATAGCATTAAGACAAATAATTTCGAAGACCCTAATATGGCGACAGTTATAGGAGAGCTTTGGCAACGTGCAGGAGCAAGTTTACAGGGCTATGAAGGTACGGTATATGGTGTGTATGATAAATATATGTCCAACTATAAGGGTGATTATCGATTGTCAGTTGCGGTAGAATCTTCTAACAGTGGCGAAACGATTAGAATAAAGGATGAACAGCAATATCGTGTATTCTCTGTAGACAAAGAAATTGAGCAAGGTGTGTATAAAATGTGGCAAACAATATGGGGGCTTGAAGAAACCGGAGAATTGCAGCGTGCTTATACAGTAGATTTTGAAAAATATACACCGACAGGGGATATTGAAATTTATATTGCTTTAAAATAAAAAAATGTAGCAACACTATGAGGAAATAATCAAACTTTTTTATAAAGTTCTCATACTTAGCTAAAACGAAAAATGCCATTTTGATCAATCTTTTTTCAAAATGGCGTTTTTGCATTTGTTGTTAAATAAGGATTGAAGAGCATTTTTACTCAAACTTTATTCCAAGTCAACATGGAGAAAAGAAACTATCGATTATGCAACTCCTGATGTAAAGGTAATTGATTGTTTAACGGAACTACTACCACAATGGGCGGAATACACCAATGTACATGTTACCATGCATAGAGATAAGATCGAGGTAGACGATAGTAAAGAAGTATATAGAATTTGGATTTCATATAGTAGATAAAGTTATTCCACAATCGGGTGCAGTACCTTCTTTAATAAGAAATGCGTCTGTTTTCTTGGGAGCCCATGTTCGCGAGGAAAGTAAAAAATATATATAGTGTAAATGAGTATGTGATTGATTACTCGCTAAATAAACAATCCATTCTATTTGGCTATAAAATAGTAATTAGTTAGTAAAATGAGAGGAACCGAATAAATGAGTAAAGAGATGTTTGTGCAAGTAAGTGATTATAAGCTATATGCTAAATTATTGAGTGAAACTACGGGAAAACCAACTATCATTATGGACGCAGGATATGGAGATTACTCAAAGGCTTGGGATTCAGTAATTGAGGATATTTCAAAACTTGGTAGTGTTTTAATTTATGATAGAGCTGGACTTGGGAAAAGCGAAAGAAGTTCGAACCCAAGAACCAGCCGTGAGATGGTAAAAGAATTGAAAGAGCTTCTTGTTAAAGCTAATATAGGACCACCATACCTTTTAGTAGGTCATTCGTTCGGTGGAGTCAATATGCGAATATTTGCAACTGAATATCAAAATGATGTTTGCGGGCTTGTCCTGGTTGACTCTACACCTGAAGACTATAGAGAAAGATTCCTCCCAACGATGTCCAAAGAGTTTCAAAGAGCATACAACAAGCAATTCATTTATGAAGGCAACTATGATGAATTTATGGAAAGTCTAGAACAGTTAAAAGATACTAAAATAAAATTAACTGTCCCAGTAATTGTTCTTTCAGCTGGTAAAAAAGATCATTACTCAAACGAATCACAAGAGCTATGGAATAAAATGCAGGAAGAAATTCTTGAAATATCTGCTGATGGCGAATTGGTAATAGCTAAAAACAGTACTCATTATATTCAAAATGTCGAATCTGAAGAGGTAGTAAGTGCGATAAAAAAGCTGATTGACAAGATGAGTGAGTGAAGGATTATGCATTATTTCTATTAATAAATGAATAAAGGTTGTAGTAGTAAATGTGTTCATATGCTGTACAAAAAGGATAGATACAAGCAGGTGTAATGCCTGTTCATCTATCCTTTTCTTAATACCTTATATAATGTGTGACATTATAATTGGATAGTTAGTTATCAGGTTCTGTAATTATTTTCTTCACTTTTAATAAAACATACCGGGCAGTCCCAATCTTTGTAACGAAAGGCTCACGCCTCAGTCGGCTGCTTTTTATACCGTATGTATGATGCGAAAACAGAAAAGAAATAAAGGACCCAAAGAAGCGGATTTGAAAGGCTGATACCGCTTTGGGATTGTCCGCCAGCCAATGTCAACAGTATGAGTACGGCTAAAATGGCGTGTGTAATGATCAGGGATTGGCGGAAGCGCTTCTTTGGTGTAGCGGTCGTGTACGGCCTGTATTCTGTAACCGCAGTCAAGATCACAAATACGACGACACCGATGACAGCGGCTTTCGGGCTGATTCCAATGGACGGGAAGAAATCCAGCACCGCCATGAAAATGAAAGATAAAATCGTAAGGGATAAAAATAGTTTGTTCAGTGTTTTCTTCATCTTGCTCTCCTTGTAATGGCTATTGTGTTAGTAAAGTTTCTGCTGTGTGAATGTATCAGCAGCTTTTATAAATGATGTTTTTCATAAAAAACTTCGAGTACCTCTGCCAGCCTATGCGGTGCTTGCGTGTTTACTTCATGCCCTGCATCTGAAATAACCTGAAGTTCTGCATCTGGAATTCGCTCCGCTAACCCTTTAGCAGCATTTCTGTTTGCATAATCCTTCCGTCCAGAGACAATCAGGCTGGGACAAGAAATCGTGTGTAATTGTTTACTGAAATTCAAATCCATCATTGAATTGGTCAGCTGGATAAAGTCCTTCTTCGTAAATCCCATTTCCTGAAAAGCAGCCTTTGGTACAAAGCGGAAAATCACATTTTGAAATGCCAGCAAGTACTTCGGCATTTGATACTGTGTATTGATCAAAGCGATAGACGCTGCTTTTTCTGGATGATCTATCGCATAATGCAGTGCTAAAATCCCGCCCAAAGACAGGCCGCAAAGATGCAGCGGCTCGTCTATACCTCCGCAGTATTCTACAAAACGAGTATACAGGCTGTTGTACGTAACCTCTTTTTGGTCAAGCATTCCAGGTAAATCCGGGCAATCTACATGGCGATGTTCCGGCAACAAAGAAACCGTTCTCTCCCAGCTCGATGAATTCTGCCCAAGTCCATGGATGAAAACATGCGCCAACGATGCCACCTCCTTATTTTATTTTTCTCAATATTGCCTGTGACAAGGCGTACAGTCTAGACGCCATAATGGCCTTCCGATGATACACTCAAGGTAATCCAGCTGCCCTAACGTATTGGTTTAATTCAGTATAGCAAAATCCTGCGGGAAAAAATCTACTAAACAAGGATTGTTTTTCAAGTTATATAAACTTATAATAATCGATTTATGCAATATTAGTAAGTGAAATAGGTATATTGTATCTTTTGTTATATTGTGGACCATTATACTATAAGTTTTTGGGCAGATGAATTTGTCGGATGTCTAATGTATTAAAAGATAAGGACTGATTATATGAAAAAAGTTTGGATTTTATCGTTAAGTCTTTTTGTACTATTATTTCTTTCTGCGTGCTCCAGCAGCAATGAAGAAGTATCTGGGAAAGAACGTATGAAGGTTGGGGTCATGCTGTCGGATGCAGGGCTCGGCGACCAGTCTTTTTCAGATATTGCCTTTGAAGGACTGGAGAAAGCGCGGGATGAGCTGGATATTACTTTTGACTACCGTGAACTTTCGGAAACCGATACATATGAGCAGGGCATTGAGGAGCTTGTGGAAGGGGGTCAGGATCTTGTGATTGGGCTGGGCTTTTCCGTACAGGAGGCGATGGAGAAGGCCGCTGCAAAATACCCGGACCAGCAGTTTTTATTAATTGATGCCATGTCGGATGCACCGAATATTAACACGGTGCTGTTTAAGGAGGATGAAGGCTCCTACTTATTAGGTGCTCTTGCCGCCATGAAATCGAAAACTGGAACAGTCGGCTTTATAGGCGGTGTCGATAATCCGGTAATTCACCGATTCGAGCAAGGCTTTGCCGCAGGCGTTAAGCAGGTGAATCCGGATGCCAAAATATTGTCCGAATATGCAGGCACTTTCGGGGATGATCATTTAGGTGCCACTATCGCAAAAGACATGATTGCAGAGGGGGCAGACTTTTTATACCCTGCTGCCGGCTTTACTGGCGTCGGGTCGATTTTAGCAGCGCAGGAGGCAGGGGTTTATGCATTTGGTGTAGACATTGACCAGTTTTTCCTAGCTGAGAAAACGATTGTATCTTCCTTGTTAAAGCGTGTGGATACGGCTGTTTATCAATCGATTGAGGAAATAGTGAAGTCAGGAAAGTTGTCTGAGAAACATAAAGTACTAGGCATTAAGGAAAATGGTGTAAGTCTTGCACCTATCCGCGTATTATCGCTCACGGCAGAAGAGCAAAAACAACTTGATGCACTGCAGGAAAAGCTTTCGGATGGAAGTTTGACGATTACTGAATAGGAAGTAAGGTGAAAAAAATGAAACTGAAACCCAAAATACTGATGCTTTCCATTATCCCTTTACTGCTTGCGGTTGGCGTGATTGGCTATAATATCGTTCAATTGACAAGCTTGAATTCATCGACTGAGGAGGTAGTGGCGTCTCTCGTTACAGTGGAAGAGTTAAACAGCTCTGTGCAAAGCCTGCAAAAATCGCTTAGCGTGTACTCCTTAAATGTTTCGGAGAGCAATAAGCAGGACATTGAGAATGATATGGCCGGGACAGAGGAAATCTATCAACAGCTGCAAGCCGCTTATACAACCGAACGGCAGCACGAACTCGGCAAACGGTTTGAAATGAAATTTGCCGACGTTGCAGCCGTGACAGCAGAATCCCTGCAAACGGCCAATGTAACGGAAATCAAACGGCAGTCTCTGCGGACAAAAGGGATTGTCAATGATGTGATTGAGTTAAAAAGAGACGTAAGTGCAGGGTATGCTTCCATGCAGGCAGAGCTGCAAAGTAAAATTACAAAGATTGTCTGGATGTCTATTATACTGGCAACGATCATTTTAGTAGTAAGTATCGGGGCAGCACTTTACTTCACGAATCGGATTGTTGCGCCGATTCGCAATATGACCGAAAATGCAAAGCAAATTGCAGATGGCAATTTAGGTGTGCAGTTTGAGGAAATCCATACGCGTGATGAAGTGGCGGATTTACAGCAGTCCTTCAAACAGATGGCCGGCAATTTGAAGGATATTATTTCACATGTATCCAATAGTGCCAACCAGGTTGCTGCCTCCGCCGAGGAGCTGATGGCCAGTGCGGATGAAACGATGAAGGGAACAGAGCTCATCTCCATCTCGATTCAGGATGTCTCAGATGCTGCTACACAGCAAACAGAGATGTCTGAGGAATCTTCAACTTTCGCGCAGGAAGTACTGCACGATGCAAAAGAGATCGCAAAACAGGCTGATCATGCCATGGAGCTGTCTGTATCGACGAATGACAAAGTTCAAAAAGGATCTGTTTTTGTTGAAGATACTGTTTCACAGATGAATTTAATTCAGACAACAGTTGAACAGACAGACCATTCTTTGACAATGCTTACCGGCCGCACGAAGGAAATCGTAAATATCCTGAAACTTGTGCAGGACATTTCGGAACAGACAAACTTATTAGCCTTAAATGCGGCTATTGAGGCTGCGCGGGCAGGGGAAGCAGGTAAAGGATTTGCTGTCGTAGCGGACGAGGTGAAAAAGCTTTCCGAGCAGACAAAGCATTCTGTATCAGACATTTCACGTATAGCAGCGGAGATTGAAAAGGATACCGTCAATACGGTGACATCCATTCATGACGTGAAGGAACGGGTGAATACAGGAATCACGATTTCCCATAATACAAAAGCTACGTTTGATGAAATATTGACGATCATCGGGCAGGTTCAGGGACAAGTGAAACAGATTACGGCTGTCTCCGGCGGCATCCACTCGAAAATGGAAGCTGTGTCGGCACAGTCACTGCAAATGGCCGACATGTCACAAGTAACTGCTGGAAATGCTGTTTCGGTTGCTTCCGCATCCGAAGAGCAGCTTGCTTCTATGGAAGAAGTAAATGCAGCAGCTGTGTCTTTAGCACATTTAGCCGAAGATTTACAAAGTGTTGTATCCAAGTTTAATGCTTCTTAAAGAAAAGGGCTGCGGCTTATGCAGCACTGTTTAAGATCAATATATCAAGGGAAACGAAACGCCGTAAAGCGCTGTACATACAGTGTTTTCGGCGTTTTTTTGTGTTGGCTATGTGAATGTTCACTATTGATATTTATAGAAAAAAAGACTTCCATAAAGTTGGTAGTTCTGTTTAATTTATTGCCTTATTTACCTAACGTCCCCGGTAGTGATATAGAAAGACTTACACAATAATTGATGTGACAATAAGTCATTGTTTCTTACCTTTTCGTTCTAGAAATAGAGGTGCGATATTTAGTAAGATAGAGACAAATGTGAAAAACCATAGTGCCCTTCCGTAATTAGGTACTTCCCCTAAAAGTGACCAATCTTCTTTTTTTACCCACTCCGATACAAGACTGTATTCAGCGCAAAGTGTTAATGCTGTAAATGATAACCCCAACGCCATAGCAAGCTTATAATCCTTTCCTGCTGCATACACATAAAGGTTTATAAGAGTTGCTGCTAGTGCAATCACCCCAAATAATATCCACATCACTATACCCCCATCTATTTTTATTTATGCCGTGTCATGATACGAATGTGCTTCTTCTCCATTTTTTGCCTTCTTTATTATCAGACATTCATAAGTCTCATCTTGTTTTGGTGTAAATGCTCTTCTTTTTGTGATCACTTATTGAACAAACCTGTCCTGTTGGATGAATAAATAAGCAACCTTTTTATAGAAAAATTAGACGATATTGGTTTACTGTAAGTTTCATCAATTACGATCATCACCAGCCATGAGTTGATATTTCTATTTCACAATGAATGTTCGCAAACTTCGAATAGGAACAATAACCTTTAACACAGAATTTGTGTCAAAAAAGTTTGTAAAAAATTTTGAAGAAATGTCCCTTTTTTGATGAGTCCCTGCGATTCATATGTATAAAGGGGGAATGAACAATGAATTGGCAAGGACTACAGGTACTGCTGACATTCGATTTGGCAGATAGGCTGGGGGTGAGCAGGCAGCATCTGCTGCGCAATTTCGCAAGGCATCGCCATATGCTGACAGAAGGGGTGCATTACTTTGTGCTGTCCGGCATGGCGCTGAATGAGTGGAAGGGAATGTATGGGGGACAGCAGTATCCGCCTGTTTGTTTCGTTTGGACGGAAAGCGGTGCCTATTACTTGATGCAGACATTCCGTGCGCCGTATGTAAGGAGAAATTATATAGAGCGGGTATTTCCGTACTTTTGGGAGGGGAGCAAATGAGAAAGCTTGCGAACTGTGACTCCGTGCCCGTTTATAAGCAACTGGCTGTGAAGGTCGGTCTGCATGAAGCAATCTTTCTGCAGCAGCTCCATTACAACCTTCAGTTTTCAAGAAAGGTAGTGGAGCGCTATAAATGGTATCAATGCAAAATGGACAATTGGCTGAAGCAGCTGCCATTTTTATCGAAAAGTACAATAGAGCGTACAATCAAATCCGTATGTACCATGCAGTTGGCTGAGAGAAGGACGTTTGATGGCAAAGGTACATATTACCGCATCCGTTATGAAGTGCTGCAGGAAATGTTGGTTGTAGACAGTGAATCTAATAGAAGCACGCTTCCAACTGATGGCGATGATGCTTCTAATTGGGGTACGATTACGCATCAGGCAGAGGGAGAAAGTACCTCAGGCAGAAGGAGGGAAATGGCCGGAAACGCTGATATATCAACGGCCGGCGGCGCCCTAAGAAGTAAAGAAAGAAATAAAGAAAAAATAATTAAAGAAAGCAGCGATGTACTGTTGTATGCAAAAGCGGTTGGCGCGCAATGGGGAGTGGATGAGGGGCAGGTGTTCCTTGACGTGTATGAAGCACTGGAAAACGGGGCAGATGTCATAAAAATGCTTATGCAGGTCCGCAAGGCTTCCCAGCAGCAGCTCACACTGTACCCGCACGAACTTTTTGGTGATGGCTATGCATGACATGCTCGAGCAAAGCATATTGGCCGTAGTTCTTCAGGATGCACATTTTTTGGATGATACGGTATTGCACCCAGCCATGTTTACGGCCGTACATCACCGGAATTTACTGCAATGCATGCAGCAGCTGAAAAGTGAAAATGCGATGATCGATATCGTCACGCTGATTGCACGCTTTGGTGCAGAGCATTTCGGGGGTGCCGGCTATTTACAAAGCCTGCAGCAATATGCAAACGAGGAGAAGTTCGAAGCATACTGCGAGGTGCTGCTGGAGCAGTATAAAGAGCGGCGGAAACTGCAGCTGCTGCTCCAGGCCCAGCAGGAAAACTGGAAGGTCGAAGCGATTCAGGAGCACCTCGATCGAATTCAGGATACGGTCATGCCTGTGGATACAAGCATTAAGCCGGCTCTTATGTCGATGCACGACTGGCCGTTCTTGCATACTGTTATCGAACCTTCCATCACGACCGGCATTACGCCGCTCAACCGGCTTTTGGAAGGTTTCAAGCCCGGGGAGCTGACCATTTTAGCGGCAAGGCCGTCGATGGGGAAGACGGATGTGATGACCTGCTTTGCATTAGCCGCCGGATTGGAACATACCGCTTTGATTTTTTCTCTTGAGATGAGCCGTGATGCACTGCTGAAGCGCATGGTTGCACAGATCGGCGATTTTAACCGCCATCATCTGCACGATCCATACGGGCGCATGACGGAAGAGGACAAACTGCGCTGGAGCAAGGTATTAAACAGCCTTTATACGAGAAGTATCGAAATTGACGAGCGCTCTGTTTTGTCCGTAGAAAAAATGCGGGTGCAAGTAAGGCGGACGAAGAAAAGCCATCCAGATAAACCGCTCATCGTCTTCATCGACTACCTGCAAATCATGCAGACGGATGAAAGCCTGCCGCACGTTCAGGCAATCGGTCAAATCAGCCGCGGGTTGAAGGCACTGGCAAAGGACTTTCAATGTCCAGTCATCTGCCTTTCCCAGCTGAACCGTAACAGTGAGAGCCGGCTGGAGAAAAGGCCGATGCTCAGCGATATCCGTGATTCGGGTAATATCGAGCAGGATGCGGATGTGGTGCTGCTGCTGTACCGCGACAGCTACTACAACAAAGAAAAAACAAACAAGTTTGACCCCCTTGAAATCATCGTAGCGAAGCATCGTAACGGGTCGACCGGGAAGGTGCAGGTGTTCTATGACAAAACAACCGGGCGCATTCAAGACCGTGCATGAAATCTTCGCGGCTGCCCTTAGCTGCGAGGATGCATTTTTAGCAACAGTCATCTACTGGTGCATACAGGAAGGCCGCCTGCAGCTGACAGATGCAAGCGATCGTCTGGATGCAGTTGTGCTCACGGAAAACGAGCAAAAAACAATCCGCCAATGGATCAAACGTGATGTACTCGGGCTGAAAAAGATAAAGCTCTATGCGTTTCCGTGCAGGGAGGGGACGTACGCACTCGTTTTCGCCGAGCATGTAGAGCAGGGTGCGCAGCTGTTTGAAGGAATCTACCAATTTCGTCCGGAGCGTGCCTTTAGTGTGTATAACCGGCTGAAAAGCCGGATGTATGTGGTGAACGGGCAGGTGCAGACGATTCAGGAGCTGAAATATGCACTCCCGGCGCTGCCGTATTATTTTGGGGAGGTTGAGGGGTGAATGGGGCGGCTTTTGAATCAGCTGTAGCTTTAGAATAAAGTTTGATCATTTCCTACTGTTGAGCTTCCACAATCGCGTCAGATTGTTGAATAATGACGTGTATACTAACTAATCAGCTAAATAAACGATTATCATATATAGATTTGGAATATAAATTTCCCAATCACCCATTGTTTTGGAAGCTGACTATTCATCAGGAAGTTTATTCTATTTATTTGCAATACTACTCGGCATCATTTTCAACTTCGATTTAGTTAATCAATTAAATCAATACCCTATATATTCTTAATCTTCCAGTACTCTTTTACTTTTGATACAGAAACACCTATATCATAACTATTAGTAATATTTGTAAAGTGATGTATGGTTTTTTTAGTTTCCTCCCTGGTACTTGCTTCGAGAAATAATGGGATCTGCATACAATTTTCTATCTGCCAAGCAAGCTGCCGCTGTTTAACTTTGCTTGTTCACGGGAACTAAAAGTACAAGATATTGGGGGAATTTCAATGAAAAAAGTTGAGAAGAGATGGAACAGCTGGAGTCACAGAAAAAAAGTTATAAGCGCTCTTATTCTTCTTTTGATTTTGCTATATATAGGAGAAATGTTATGGCATACATATAAACCGTTGCCGGAAGATATTTCCTATGAAGGAGACCTGCATAGAACAGACAATATTGAAATGCTAACGGATTTAACTTATGCGCAAGACCAGGAAGGGACCAATCGGAAACATGAGAATCATATATTTGATGAAGTTTATACGTTGATTGATGAAGCCGAACAGTTTGTGGTGGTGGATTTCTTTTTGATGGATGGGTATTTCGATGAAAAAGAAGATTTCCCGCCAATCGCGAATATCCTCTCTGACAAGCTTGCCGAGAAAAAGAAAAACAATCCCGATATGCCGGTTGTTTTCATCACCGATCCGCTCAATAAGGGCTATGGCTCCTATGAAACCCCATGGTTCAAGAAGATGCGTGAAGCCGGGGTAGAAATTGTTTACACGGATTTAAAGCAGCTGCGGGATTCCACGCCGGTTTATTCAGGCTTATACAGATTAATTTTTCAATGGTTCGACCACGACGACAAGGGATGGATTGACAATGCCATGTCAAGCAAAGCGCCAAAAATGACCGTATCCTCCTATTTGGAACTGCTCAATGTGAAAGCCAACCACCGCAAAGCGGCCGTTTCGGAAAAGGAAGCGATTATCACATCATCAAACCCGCATGATGCAAGTGGCTTCCACGGAAATCTTGGTTTGAAAGTAACGGGGCCCGTCATAAACGATATTCTGGAGGCAGAAGAAGCGGTGTCACTCATGTCGGATGGTCCGAAATTGCCGAGGGCTGATATGCCGCAGCAAGGTGATGGCCAATATGCTGTACAATATTTGACCGAGAAGAAAATTTTGGATGCCTTGCTTGAGGATCTAGCGGCGACAAAAGCAGGGGATAAAATTTGGATTGGCATGTTCTTTATTGCCCAGCGCGACATTGTCAACACCTTAACAGATGCAGCAAACCGGGGCGTGCAGGTGAATATGATTCTAGATCCAAATGAAAACTCATTCGGTCAGGAAAAGTCCGGCCTGCCGAATCGACCGGTTGTGAACGAGCTGCTTGAGGATACAAATGAACAAATCAACATTCGCTGGTACAACACCGTTGTCGGCCAATACCATACAAAAGCCATCTGGATTCAAACAGCGGAACAAACAATCATTTCAAGCGGTTCTGCCAACTATACGGAACGAACATTGGAGAATTACAACCTGGAAAATAACGTACGCATCCTCGCTCCAAATGATAGCGCGCTCGCCTTGGAGATGGAACGATATTTTGAACGGCTTTGGAAGAATGAAGATGCCCTCTACACTCTTGATGCGGAAGAATATCAGGATAACTTCTCCTGGTGGCAGCGCTGGATTTACACGGTTCAAAGAGCAGCCAAGGTAACCACTTATTAACGGAATAAAGAAGATTCTCCTAATTGAATGTAACGGGTTCGGTTGATGGGGAGAAACATGTTAAAAACAATCTAAATGACATTCCATTAGCATTTTATCTAGCCATTAAACTCTCTATATAAATGGCGAATAGAACCGCTCAGATTATTTCTGAGTGGTTTTTATTTCATATTTTGAACCAACTGAGATTCCTTTAAAAAAGCAAATTTACAGCGATAAGAATATGCATCATTTTATTCAGTAACACTGATGATATAGCATTGTGCCAAATTCGTTCAAACCGTTGCTGCACCTGAATTTTAAGAAATGTATAAATAATGTATATAGAAAAGACCACGAACATTGATATTACAACATTCGCAGTTTTTTGGGGTGTTTCCGAACTTGCGTTTGGGAACGTTTATTATGATTGCTTTGTAAAACTTATAAGTCCTTGTTGCACTTAAGCGCCCGGTTGCTTAAGTGAGTATTGGTACAAATAGAACGTCAAGAAAAATGTCTACCGATATTAATGTGTATTAATGACCTAGATTGTCGTTGTTACCACTAAGTGGTTCTACTACTTCTCCATCTTTATCTGTTACAATACTGTCGGTTTCCTTATTAGCCTCGGTCAAAGATCCATAATAAATAAAAACACCAAAAGTAATGATAGCTATCGTTGTTAATCCTATAGAAATTCTCTTTTTCATAAAGTAGTCATCTCCCTAAAGATAAATTTGTTTTATCCAATACACTCTACCCATTATATTAGACTTGCTATTAAAATAACCATAATAAACAAATATAACAATAATAGGATAAAAATTGTGAAAATAACATAAGCGACAGACTTCCATATTCCTTTCGGGGCTTTTATTGCCAGGAATAACCCTAAAAGAATTCCTAAAGTTTCTATCTTCCAATCGTTTGGTAGAAAAAACAATGTAATAAACAGTATAATTACTGAAATTAAACCTAAATACTTTTTCATTATTTTCACTCCCGAAACAATTTTCTATCTCTAAGAGTAACGAAATTAATTGGTAGAAGTTCCGAAAAATGGAATATAACCTTCCCAAAGCGTCGCTTGAAAAGCTATTATCTTTCAGTCATGAAACTTCCATTCGGGAACGTTTATTATGATTGTTTTGTATAGATTATAAATCCGTGCTGCACTAAAGCTCCCCGTTAGTGAAACAAGAACGATTATGAAACAATCGCGCCCGTGTATAGAAATAGGTTCCATTTTCAAATACTCAGACATATTTTTCTGGTATGTACAACCGCATATAAAGATAATCATCCTCCATATCGTCTGTTATATCAAAGCCTATGTTGCTCCAAAATTTTTGTGCGGTTATATTTTCTAGATTAACTGGTAAGGAAATCCTAGTTGCATTGTATTCCTTCCGCAAATATTCAACACAAAGCCTAGCCGCTGCTGATCCATAGCCTTTTTTTTGAAAACGGCTATCTATCATAAAATTTATGATTTGGGGGTTATTTTCGCCAATATACATTAAAACATAGCCCACCATCACATTATCGGCATAAATTGCAAAGGGGCGTGAATCATCATAAAACACCCACGCTTCGGCTAAAGACCATGCTACAGAGTCTACAAAGTCCGCATTGGTATCATCTGTATGCAAGTTTAAACATTCTTCATAATTGTCCTGATTAATTGTTCTTAACTCCACCAAAAAATATCACCTCCCAAACATAGTTAAGGATGTTTAATGTAAATAATCCAACTTTTGAAAAGTGGAATTAGCAAACAAATCTTAATACAACCTGGAAATCCTAGAACCTAATGCTCCAATTGATTTTGAATCAGTTCTCCTTGAGAATAGTCAAAGAGAAAAAAGCCTTCCAAAGCGCGGGTGGGGGCTGATTCCCTAACTTTCATTCGGGAACGTTTATTAGATTTGTTTTGTATGCTTTATAAATCCTTGTTGGATTAATATTCTTTTTGTTGAATACATCCATGGAGAATCTAACCAGCAATTCCCCTAGCAAGTACTAGGAAAAATACAAAAACTAAGACTCCGCCATTTAATAAAACACCTAATATTCCTGACAACCACTTCTTTGATAGTATCGCAAATACAATGCCGAATAGCGAAAATATCCCTAGAATGATAATAGCCAGCATCAAATTCGCATTAGGTCCTCTTATAATTAAAAATGCAATTATACTGGCAATAACCATTAGAAAAGTAAGAAATCCTAGCTTGTTCATCTAATCCCCCCTAAATTTTAGTACAACTAATTAAATAGAACTTTTTATATATATTGTATTATTATAACAAATATAGGGTTTAAAAGATTGGAAAATAACAATCTTCCCAAAGCGTCGTTCGATAGCCTTTCACAGAAGTATGGTATTCAATAATATGGCCCATTTATGGAATAAGAAACTATTTTGCCTATTTACACAGGAATTTGATCAATCTTTTTTATATATGATCGAACTATATTTCAAAGCTGCATCAGCTGAACACGCAATATCCTGCTTGCCGAATACAGTATCGGACTTCACGTGGAGAGATAAAAAGTGCTTTAATCCTTATTACGCTAACGGGGCAGGTTGGCGTAATAAGGATTAACTAGAATGTTAGAAAGAAAGGACAGCAAAAATATGTGTATGGATTATCCAAATATTAGTTGCTAGAAAGCGTGTTTTTTAGATAAAGTCCTATAAAAAAATGACACGCCAGTTGATGGGAGCGAAAGTGACGAGGAGACTGAGGCCATGCCCGTGGAAAGCGAGCCGGCTGTAGTGGAAATCAACTGTGCATATGATTACTGACAATAAAAGGTGAATCAATACCCGTGAAACAAGAAAGTGTAAATCTAAATCTCTAGCCCCAAAAAGTCTTTAAAGCCCGATTTTCCTAGGGGAGTAATAACGATTTCCCGGGAATTTGCTTTCGTTTCTATCCAGCCCAATTCCATATACTTTTCAAATAAACCATTTCCTAACGCACCACCCAAATGATGCGTGCGTTCGCTCCAGTCAAGACATGCATGAGAAAAGGAACGGCGCTTTTTAGATAAGCCGACCAAATCTATCCCAAAGTCTTTAAAAAAGCGCTCTCCCGCAGCTGTTACAACAAATTCTTTATTAGTTCTCTCTATATACCCTGCCTCTTGCATGCTATTTGTTAAGTTCACACTTACACGTCCAGCTAAATGATCATAACAAGTTCTTATATTTTCTAATTTTTTTAGTTGACTAGATTGGTTTAAAGATCGAACTTCAGGTAGAGGAGATAAGGACATAATGACCTCAAGGGTATTTGCTACCTCGTTATTTGCCAATCGGAAATATCGAAACCGTCCATATTTTTCACAAATGATCAGGTTATTTTCTTCTAGCTTAGCAAGGTGAAAGCTGGCTGTCTGGGGTTTAATGGAGGCCATATACGCCAGTTCACTGGCTGTATGGAATTTCCCATCCATTAAAGCTGCCAGTATGGCTGCTCTTGATTTTTCGGTAAGAAGAGCAGTGAGTGCCGAAATATTCGGATGTATGATCATTTTGAACACCTCTGTAATCCATATTTCGATGAATATCGAATTATCTAGCTTTTATAATCATACTAAAGAATCTCTCCACAAGGGAAGGGGGATTTTTCAATTTAAAGGGAAAAGAAAAATGTGATTGGGAGGTTGGGGTTATATGAAAAAACACTACTTTTTTGCATGTATTATTTTAACTACTTTTTTAATGGGATCGTCTTTTGCGGTAGGTAAGATAGGGTTAGGCTATTCTTCACCGTTGTTATTGGCTGGATTACGTTTTCTTCTAGCTGGATTGATCATGACTATTATTGTGAGAATGCTAAAAAGACCACACCCTGGCAGTATGAAAAATTGGGGAAGAATAGCGATGATAGGAACGTTCCAAACGGCAGGGGTTATGGGATGTATATTTTTAAGTCTAAGAACAATAACAGCGAGTGAATCTTCTATTTTAACTTTTATGAATCCGTTATTAGTCATTATTTTAGGCACTGTTTTTATGGGAAATCGTTATAGATGGTTTCAATGGATTGGCGTTGTATTAGGCTTTATAGGTGTAGGGATCACGTTAGGCGGCATAAATGACTTTAAAATAGGAATCGTATTTGGCGCAGTTTCAGCTGTATTTTGGGCTGTTTCCACATTATTGGTTAATAAGTGGGGAGAACATTTTGATACATGGGTGCTTTCTGCCTATCAAATGCTGGTTGGCGGAGGCATTCTACTATTTTTAAGTATATTGCTGGAAGAACCTTTCTTTCATATAAATAAGCATTCGGTCCTTATTCTCTTATGGTTAAGTATCATGTCATCTATTGTTCAATTTGCGGTTTGGTATTTCCTTTTACAAAAAGGGGAACCAGGTAAAACAAGTTCTTATTTATTTCTAGCTCCATTTTTTGGCGTGTTGACGGGGAGTGTATTGCTGAACGAACCGATTTCCTATTCGCTGATGGCTGGAGGACTATTTATTTTCATCGGTATCTATCTTGTTAATAACAATTTTACAAAAGAAGAGGTGAATAATACCGGTACTCCTCTAAATAAAATAAAGGAATAAAAAATTTACGGAGGAGCGGCCGAAGATGGAAAAGAAAACGTGGAAAGATTACTTTTATGAAATAATTAAGGCTTTGGTGCTTTATAAATAAGCGTTTTTAGTGTTGTTTTTAAGGGTTTATCCGATAAGTTAAACTAGCCAATCACTCCAAGTATGAATAATAGGAGGATACATAGAATGTCTGTTATTACAAAAGAAGCGAGAGAATCATAGGAAATGAAAGTGCAGGAGATCATTATTTAGGAATTACTATTTCATTTTCAGTGCCTCTTAAAGATATAGGGTAAAAACTAGTTGTTCATCAGACATGTTATTAAGTTAAAATGAGTATTAAAAGCAACGACTTTGGAGTGATGAAATTGTTTGGTTTTTTTCGTAAAAAACGTAGTGAAATTGATGTTGACAGGTTTAATAAAATGCTAATAGCAGTTTTAGAAAAACTACCAAGCGACTATTCGATTTATTTGAAACAAATAAAGGAAGGGATTTTGCAAGATGTTTTTCCTGTAACTGGATATGCAGGTGTTCATTTTGGTTTTTCATATCAAAGGGAAGTTATAAAAAAATACGAAAAAAAGAGTGAGAAAGATTACTCTATCACCGATATTAAAATATTGAATGAAAAAATAAACAAAGATGTCCAGCTTGAGATTTTTTTTAGCTGCGGCGTAATCGCAGGTGTTTCCTCCGATGATGAATTCACCCTATCTGATTTAGACCTCAATAAAATCAATATTCGCTGTATGAAAGTGAAAGAAAAGCCTTTGGATGAAAACGTGAAAAGGGAATTGTTATCTTTTGGAATGCAAGGCTTCAATGAGGGTGAAGTATTTGAAGTTACAGTAGAAGACCGTAGAATGTTACATGTAAGAGATTTCTCTGATGGTGATTTCTTGGCTATTGAAGATGGTGATTTCTATTTAATCAGCATTTCCCTTAAAGAGGTATTAAAGATTTCATCTGCACATTACGAAACGATTAAGATGAATTTAATGAATCTTACAGAGGACGATATTTATTCGTTTATCCAAGAGTAAGAAATGAACAACAGGAGTTTCAGAGGGGCTGCACGCCTTGCTATACTCGCACGAAGCTTCCAGTACATAAACTCGCTGGGAGGTTCGCTATGTACGGAGAGAATGGATTAAAATCTATAATAAGCGTTCCAATTTGTCCCTCCCTGTATAAGGAGAGAGTTAAAACCGGATAGCCCTTGGCGGTGCGCCTCCTTCTCGAATAGAAGGGGGCGTTTTAAATTATAAAGCGATAATTTTTAAACTGAAAAAAGTTAGAAAGGCATCTAACAGCTCAAATATTTAGAAGAGAATGAGCAGCTTCTCTTTTGTTCAAACTATAAGTTAGTACTGATTATTTCATGCATCCCTTCTCTATATTACACCTGCATTTCCGCTTTTTATTATTCTTAATATAGAATTGGAAGATGAGTTATTTTCTCTTTCAATTAGTTGGAAGTGTATAGAGCAGTATTCTCGACATTCAATTGCATCAGTTTTACACTATTGTAGTATAGTAAAAACGGAAACTATACACGATATTGATGCAATAATTTGAGAGGAGACTTGTAAGGTGAAGCATAAACAGGAAGTCAAATTCATTCCTTTATTGATCATTGTGCTGATTGGGGCAATAATTTGGTTTATTCCTCCTCCAGAAGGTTTACAAGCACAGGCATGGCATTTGTTTGCCGTCTTTGTCGCAACGATTATTGGGCTTATTCTTAAACCTCTTCCTATGGGAAGTATCGCAATATTGTCCTTAACCATTATTATCGTGACCAATACATTAGAACTCGAGGAAGCGCTAAGCGGGTTTCAAAACTCGACTATCTGGCTGATCGTCATTGCTTTCTTCATTTCAAGAGGATTCATTAAAACAGGTCTTGGTACACGTGTAGCATATATTTTTGTTCATTTGTTCGGGAAAAAGACGCTGGGGTTATCTTATTCCCTGATTGCCAGTGATTTGATCCTATCTCCTGCGATGCCGTCGAATACAGCACGTGCCGGCGGGATTTTACTGCCGATTATCCGGTCATTGTCGGAGACGTATGGTTCGAAAGCTGGAGATGGTACGGAAAGAAAAATAGGCGCCTTTTTAATGACAGCCTCTTTCCAAGGCAATATGATTACTTCGGCTATGTTCCTAACGGCAATGGCTGCGAACCCTTTAGCAGCCAAGCTGGCAGAAGATATCTCGGGTACAACAATTTCCTGGATAGGCTGGGCAACAGCGGCGATCGTTCCCGGGCTGATTAGTTTAATTGTCGTGCCGTATCTCATCTATAAAATCTATCCACCGGAGATTAAAGAAACACCATCTGCAACGGAAGAAGCGAGGAAAAAGCTTGATGCAATGGGACCTTTAAAAAGAGATGAATGGTATATGATCGGGATTTTCATCCTGTTGCTTGTTTTATGGATATTCGGTTCGAACTTTCATCTCGATGCGACTGTTACAGCCTTTATCGGGTTGTCCTTATTGCTTCTTACACAAGTGTTAACATGGGATGATATTAAGAAAGAACAAGGTGCCTGGGACACATTAGTTTGGTTTTCGGTCCTTGTCATGATGGCCATGTTCTTGAATAGTACAGGGTTAATCCCCTGGTTTAGTGGTAAAGTACAGGGATTCATTGGCGGAACGTCCTGGATTTTGGCGTTAGTCATCCTTGCGGTTGTGTACTTCTATTCTCATTACTTCTTTGCAAGTAATACAGCTCACGTAAGTGCCATGTACGGTGCCTTTCTATCCGTCCTTGTAGTGGCAGGTGCTCCGCCGATGGTTTCAGCCTTGGTCCTTGCATTCTTCAGTAACTTATTCGGATGTTTAACAAATTACGGCAGCGGACCAGCGCCTGTTTTCTTCGGTGCAGGCTATGTGACACAAGAAAAATGGTGGGGAATCGGATTTGTCATCTCCATCGTTCACCTCGTTATTTGGCTTGGTATCGGCGGACTATGGTGGAAAGTTCTTGGACTTTGGTAAATAATAGGTATTGCTTAAAAAGATATTTTTACGTATTATAATCGCAGTAAGCACGGACGCTCTTCACGCTGAAAGTGGAGGGCGTTTTTGATGCTTTTAAATAAGTTTACGCTGCTGGAAGGTAATTTCTAAATTGGATAAGATCTCTCTTTTTCTGGTTTCATTCTTGTCAAGGTTGATTGTAAAAGTTTGCATTGGAGGGCATCAGCAGCATGCCCTCTAAAGCATGTCTTTTGATGCGGGAATTTTGGAACATCTTGTATAGAGGAAAGGAATATTTACCCGCCATCATTCGGGAATGAAGAGGGAATATATCTTTTCTGAGTGTAAAGGAAACCCGGATAAAATTAATAATAAGGAAAGAGGGCTTCATTTTTTGTACAATAGATTTTAGGGGCAGAATAAGATGTTAAACAACGGACATAAAAAATCAACGGATTACTAATATAGGTAAATGTGTTGAGTGTATTTGATATATTAATATTGTTTTCAAAGGGTACAGCTAGTAAGATAAATGTATTGATTATTAAATTTTTCTTTATGCAGGAAAGATAGTAAAACGATAAAAAATAGGTTGGAAATGCCTAAAAAGCCAGGGTTCATAGGTATTTGGACATCCGTTTTTGTAAAAACATAATTAGAAAATTTTATGGGGGATACATTATGGATTTGAACAATATAAAGTATTCAAGAATTAAAGAGTATATAGAAAGTCAATATAATGGAACGCAGGACTGGGAAAAAGTCAGAAGTCTCAGCTTTATTACAGGTTTTGCGCCTGAAGTTGTCCTTTTGAATTTCATCGCTCCCTCATGCGGTCTTTCAGGCGCTGATTTAAACCTTGAGATATGGGGCAAATTGGTTGACATGAGTGAAGCCAAAGAGAAAAGTGTTAAGGTAACTAAACTGGGTACGGCTGTTAAAAGTGATGCCGCTATCCCTCAGGATGAACATTCTTCATGGCAGCTTTACCGGCAGAAGTTAATTGATCAGGGCTGGTCTGACAAGTCAATTGAAAGTATAAAAAAAGCCTCTTTTGAGATACTGCAGCACCTGTCTATGGATACAAAACAGGATGGACCTGTCAAAGGGCTGGTAGTTGGTAATGTTCAGTCTGGTAAAACTGCCAACATGGCCGGTTTAATGGCTATGGCAGCAGACAACGGATTTAACTACTTCATTATTCTATCAGGCGTAATAGAAAATCTCCGCCAGCAGACCGCTACCCGTCTGTATAATGATATGAATTCATCAGGGTACAGTAATCTGCACTGGCATCAGGTCGATAAGCCGTCCCGTAGTTCAAAATCACCGGAGCATAATATCAGCAGGTTTAACCTTGGGTCAAATGATAAAGACCGTTACTTTACAGTCTGCCTGAAAAACAAAACAAGGCTGACTGCATTGAAAAATTGGCTTTTCTCCGATAAAAATAAGGCAGCTCAATTAAAGGTGCTGATAATTGATGATGAGGCAGATCAGGCAAGTGTGAATACAAATAAGATAGAAGAAGAAGATAGAACCGCAATAAACAGACAGATCAGAGAGCTTGTAAATACAGACAAAGTCGCAGGGATGAATTATATATCTTATACAGCTACTCCCTATGCGAATATTTTAAATGAGACAAGCAGTGATTCCTTATACCCGAAAGATTTTATTGTACTGCTGGATACCTCCGATGATTATATTGGACCGAAACAGATATTTGGGACAGAGGAGCCGGAAGCAAGCCCCTATATTGATATCATCAGGGACATTCCGGATACGGAGGCTGATATGATCAAGGAGCTTCAAAGCGGGACTGCCGACCACAAGCTCCCTGAAAGTTTTATAAAATCACTGCACTGGTTTATTTTATCGACTGCGGCTATGAGATCACTTGATTACCGTAAACCGATATCCATGCTCGTACATACAAGCTTTAAAATTTCTGATCATGGGATTATCGCCAAAAAGATTGAAGATTACCTGCACTATTTTAAAAATAATTATCATCAGGTGATACCTCAGCTTAAGGAACTCTATGAAGATGAGTCACTGGATTTCAAAAGGTCCTATTTCCTGGAAGGAATGAAGGGCTATTCAGCTCCTGGTCAGGTACCTGATTATCCTGATTTCTCAGTGATAGAAAAGTATATTGAGCGCCTTGTAAGACTTCCAGAAAATGAATATGTAAGCCATATCCCTATCGGAAATGAAGGGGAACCGGTTTATCATAAAGGAATTCATCTGGCAATTGATAACAGCAAAGCAAAAGCGGATGATCAGATCGTCCGGATTGTGTATCCGACTAAAAAGCAAATGCCGGCTACAGCTCCTGCATTTATAGTTGTGGGAGGGAATACCCTGTCCAGGGGGTTAACTTTGGAAGGGTTGACAACAACGTACTTTTTACGGACAACCAATCAGGCTGATACGTTAATGCAGATGGGAAGATGGTTCGGCTACAGAAAAGGCTACGAGATTTTCCCGAGAGTCTGGCTCGATAGAACGGCTCTGGAAAGATTCCAGTTCTTAGCGCAGATGAATGAGGAGCTGCGGGATGAAATAGAAGTATATGCAGCAAACGGATTAACACCTGCGCATTATGCTCCAAGAATAAAAAACTCATCGAATTATAAGCTCATAAGAATAACGTCAAGTAATAAAATGCAGTCCGCGGAACCTACAGATTATGACTTTGCCGGCTTTAATACGCAGACTATTTACTTTGAGAACGATGAAGGGAAATTAAAGGAAAATCTCGAGAATACTAAAACCTTCCTGAATAATCTGGACTCTCCGGAGATAAAGGATAATTATATGATATGGAGAGGTATAGACATAGAAAGTATAAAGTCTTTCCTTAAACAGTACCATGTTTGTTCACATGATATAAAAATGTCCAGTCTGCCGGCTTTAGTTGAGTGGGCGGAGAAAAACTCCAAAGCTTTGGCAGAGTGGAGTGTGGTGTATTCAGCTGTCGGAAAAGTTGAAGATACCGAAGGACTCGATGAATACTGGAATATTCATGGGTACAGCCCTAAAGCCGCAACCCGTACAAAGATCAAATCACGAAGCACTGAGAAAATTGCAAGTATAGGTGCCTTAAGAAATCCCGGCGATTTACTGGCGGATATTGATGAAGAATTGACTAAGGAGGAAAAGAAAACAGCAAAACCTATAGAGATGCAGGCTGTACGCGAGAAATACGGCTATGGAGATGTTCCCCAGATCATTATATACAGGATTGATAAAGGACAGATGTCCGAAGAGGAATACATGAAGGGAAAAAGAGTCAAGGATGGAGCCGATGCTTCTTCAAAAAGGGCACCGCTGAATTTCCCGCAGGACGTTATAGGTATTAACATTATGATTCCCGGTATGACGAAAGGCGGGAGTCTTGCTACATATATTTCTGCAAAAATAGAAATTGATAATGAAAACTTTGAAGAAGAGGAGTTGGAAACTGAATGAAGCTGAAAATAGCCCCGAATGATCCGCAGAGTATGTCACAGGACGGCGATGCCATTCTACGATCTTTGCAGAATAAAAGTCTGCCGATAATTGATTTAATGGTCAGGGAATCCCTGCAGAACAGCCTGGATGCTACTCTGGAACAGGCTGATGTTACTAAAGTGAATTTTGCTTTAAGCGATTTTACTACGGATGAGCTTGCACCGCATTTTGAAGAAATTTCCCATGAACTAGTAAACCGTTATCCAGGAACACAAACAGCTCTTGCTATAAGCGATAAAAATACATCTGGTCTGACAGGGGACTTTACTTCTGAAGATCAGAGTGTCCTGGATAAAAGTAATTTCCAGAAATTAATATTCGGCATCGGTAAAAATCAGGATAAAGAAGGTGCAGGAGGCAGCTGGGGTCTGGGTAAGACCAGCTACTTCCGTATGGGTGCCGGCATCGTTGTTTATTATACACGTATTAAAAACAGTACAGGCACGGGCTATGAGGAAAGGCTTATTGCTTCACTTATAGAGAGCCCGAAACAGGAAAGTAGATTACTTCCAAAGAGTGTCCGCGGAATTGCCTGGTGGGGTGAATATGATCCGGCCGGCAGCAGAATCTATCCGTTGACTGATCCACAGCAGATTCAGGAAATTTTAAATATATTTAATCTATCCAGATATCAGGATGATGAAACAGGGACTACAATCATTATTCCATTTTTAAAGCCGGCTGTAGAAGAGGAAGGAAAACTTGAAACAGAGATCTACCCTTGGGAACAATCTTATGAAAAAGCTATCAGAATGGCTGTCCAAAGGTGGTATTCACCACGTTTAATGAATGAACAGTATAGTCAGGTACTGGGGAATTCAAAGTTGGACTGCTCAGTTAATAATATGGCGATTCATCCTGAAATAAATATGGAGCCTGTATTTAAAATATTTCAAGACTTATATAACGCAGCGTTAACAGGCAATCCAGTAAAGGACCAGGTAAGTGAGATAAAAGTATCACCAATTTACCTGCCGAAAAATGCATTAAGAAATACGAAAGAACCAGTAGGCTGTCTGGCCTTTACCGAGGTAAGCAGGGAAGATCTTAAAATGACTCCACCGGAAAATAAGCCTGCAGGTCTGGCTTATTTAGGGGTAAGGGACAAAACAAAGATTGAAAGTAATATTTCCAAAGTTATTGCCTACAGCCGTAAGCCTGGTATGATCGTAGAATACAGCGTGGACGGTGAGTGGGCACCAGCCGGGCTTATCCAGAAAGAGGGGCACCTAATTCTAGGATTCTTTGTCCCGGTTTCAAATGCTGTGTTGATCGAAAAATATGAGGAAATGGGATATAAGAACCTGGAGAATTACCTCCGTGCTACTGAGAACGCAGACCATGCTAACTGGGTAGATGAAGATGGGGTTGGAATTATCCGCCGCATGAAGAAATATTCTTCAAAAGCTATACTTGAAAGCTTCCAAGGGGAACAGAATAACGGCCATACATCAGCCACTTCCGCACTATCAAGAAAATATGGCGCGTTGCTTATGCCTCCGAGGAATTTTGGCAGAATGTCAAGACAGAAAACCAAGCCTGGAAATGGTGGAGGAACTGCTGCTAGCAAAAACAGGATGTCCGATATTGTTATAGAGGGGTCTAAACCTATTGATGCCCATCATGTAGATGTTATGTTCAGAGCCTTTATTAAAGGTGAGGCAAAAAGCACGGTTTCTGTCCAGGTCTTAACCCAGGATCAGAAGCTTGATAAAGCAGGCTGGGAAAAAGTAATGGGGGAAAAATTGGATTTTCCATTTTTAATTCAAAATGTAAACTTATATTCTACCGATGATGAAAAGGCTGACAGTCAGAATACAATAAGCAGCTTAGATACTGCAGAACTTGTTACTGATACAAGTCAGACTGATAAGTTCGAAATAATTTCCCACAGTACTAAAGGCGTTGAAGTGGCAGGGAAAATCCGTCTGGAGGTTATTTCAAATCAATATATCCCCGTTATTACTATTCGCTCAGAACAATTTGAGAAAACAGGAGGTGAGTAATAGTTGAATACAATAGTAAATGAAATCGCTCTATATAATAAAATTGATGAAGAAATGGCGGAACAGGCCGGCTTAAGAATAGAGGAACCGGTTTTATTCTATAAGGATAATGGCGAAGAAAGAATTATTCCTTTAGGGGACTCTTTTGAAGGGTTGGTGCAGATTAATGAATTTGATACTATGTGGTCTCCGAATGAGCATAACCTTGAAATAAAGCAGCGCTTTATTATTGAGAACCCCCATATTTTATTCGGATGTGACGGTGTTACAATGGAAGGAAATAAAATTGGAATAGCTGTACATATCCATTCCAAGTCATCGAACTTTCAAAGAACAATACAAGCAGGGGAGATAGTTAATATTGAAAAATCCCAGGTAATCGATTTTTATTATGAATTTCCTGTAAGCACAATCCGTGGAATCATTGAACTGGACTTTTTCATGTATTTGAAAGAGAGCAGTACACAGCATCCTCTGCATGCATCAAAAGCGGGGATGATCCTGAGTAAAGGGAATATCAGCAGTCTTATCATTGTAGTGGATGGAGAAGGTTCCACTTTCCCGATTACTGAATTTGACGATAAAAATGGACCATTGTGGAAACTGGATATCAATTGGGTGGAAGCTAATATAGATGCTTTCAACAGCTCTAATGTAACATTAAGCTTAAATACAGCCCACCCTCTATTTGAACAGATTAAATCAGGGAAAATGCCTATAAGCAGGGCGATGATGGGTGATATACTTGTCCAGGCCATGGCTATGATTATTCAGCAGGTTGTAATCGTTGAAAAGAATTCCATTGAAGAATCTGAAGAAATAATGCCGGGCAGCATACTGTCGGCCGTACAATATTGGGTGAGCACATTTGAAGTTGACACATCCTCCTTATTTACAATTACAAACACACTGCGGGAGCACTGGGATAGACAGATGATACAAGGAGGTTCCCAGGATGATTAGATGGGAAAATATTAATTATGATATAGGTGCTGCGACGAGGGACTTCAACAAATTGGAAGTAAAACCCCAAAGTATAGAGCCTATTAACCCAAAAGAAGAATTTAAGCCCCTGCGGGATCAGTTAATACAGGCAAGAAATTTAATTTTTGAAGAGTATAATCTGGACGGGGCAAATAAATTGGATTATCATTTTGATTTATTATTCGGCCTTAAACTATACCAGATTTTAAATTTAGAAATAGATTTCTCAAACAGAATAGCAGCTAATGATGATGTATGGCGGTATCTTTCTATTTGTGTAATACCGGATGTTGTTCATTCAAGATGGCAGCTGAACGAGGATCACTTTTATAAAATCCCCCGCAGAATATGGCTGAAAACAATTTGGTGGTATATTAACCTGTCATGGAAGGGCAATGAAAGCAGCACATATAATATTTTAAAAGATAATACAACTGACACTATCCTGCAGCTTGTGGAGAGACCGGGCATAGGATATTACCAGGACCTTTACAGAGCCATAATGGACGAGTACGCAAAACATGAAGACAGCTCCCGTAATTTATTCCGGCAGATTCTTAAGCTTAACACAGCCCGGCTTCTAACTACTTCTCCGGAGCTGGTGGATGGTGGAATAAAGGCCTATACTGCCGACTTATTTGAAACAGTACTGGGAGATATGAAAGTTGCTGGTCAATAATTTATATGAACAGATAATTAAAAGAGAGGCTGCCCGTTCCGCAAAATTACGTGTTATGAGCGGATATGGGTCGGCCGCCTTTTTACGTAAAGTGGCAGAAGAATTTCCAGGCCTTCAGATCGAGCTGTTTATAGGCATGTCCGGAGAGGGTATTACCAGAAATAACCACAATGGTTATCGATCTCTTATAAATGAAAATAAGAATATTAAGGTATATTACCAGATTGATGGTGCGCCTACTCATATGAAGATTTTGGAGTTTTCTTCCCCTAATAATAAATCCGTATTTATTGGTTCTGCAAATTTTACTGAGAACGGCTTTTTCAATAACAGAGAGATTATGGTTTGTGTTCAAGAGGATATGGAACCGCTCTTTAATATCCAAAAGGAAGTATCCGTAAGTTGTATGGATATAAATATAGAGAAAAAGGTAAGAATTATTGATGGGGAACCGTTGGAGCTACCTGATAATTCCGGAGAAAAGCTGAAGGAATATGAAAACAAAAAAAATGAAATGCCGCTCATAATTACTGATCCGGCACTTGGTTCTGTAGAAGAGAAAAAACACCGGCTGAATCGTATTATGGGCTTGAGAAAAAAAGCCAGTCCAAAATACTACAATAAGTTTGATATTGAAGTTGTGTTGGAAGAAAAATATAATACAAGATGGGATTTCACAGGGATAAATGCATTGTTTGATGGAAAAGAGCCGGCTTTGGAGCAGACACCGAAGATTTTCTTTGATACAATATTTCCTGTAGGAGAAATAATTAATATCTATACAGACGATGGATCGATATACCATGCAAATGTATCCGGTAGGTTTAATGGACAGTTAAAACTGGTTGACGGCAATTTATATGAATATATCCAAAAGCGGATAGGGCTGAATGAATTTCGGGCTATAAGCCGTCAGGATATGATAAAATATGGAGTAACTAAATTAAGCTTTGAACGGTTGAATGAGAAGGACTACTTAATGTATTTTGATTTAACTAAGCATTAAAGTTTAGAGCGTTAATAAACGATTAAGAAGGTTGGTGATTCAATGTTGAGGGTTATAGAAACATTTAGTGGCATTGGAAGCCAAGCACAGGCTCTAAAAAATATCGGCATAGATCATTCTATTGAAGCAATAGTTGAATGGGAAATCGGGGCAATGTATGCATATGATATCATACATAACGGTCCCCAGGATTTGACTGATTACAGGCATCATACGAGGGATTCGTTAATAGAAGAATTATCGAAATATAATTTATCCGGTGACGGGAAAGAGCCTTTAACAAATCGTGCCCTCTGTGCTATGGGAGTAGCACAGCTGAAGGCTATTTTATGTGCCATCCAGAGAAATAACAATTTTGTGGATATAACAAAGGTTCGGGCCCGGGACCTTCCGGATGCAGATATTCTGACCTACTCATTTCCATGCCAGGATTTATCAGTCAGCGGCCACTGGCATCATAATACAGGCGGTATTGACAGGGATGCAAATAACAGATCCAATCTCCTGTGGGAAATTGAAAGAATCCTTAAGGAATATAAAAGAGAAAATAAATTCCTGCCGAAATTCCTGCTGATGGAAAATGTCAGCAATATTCTTTCAAGCAAGCATATCCATAATTTCATTGAATGGCAGGACTTCCTTGAGGAGATAGGGTACGTAAACCAGGTATATACACTGGATGCAAGGAATTTTGGAATACCGCAATCGAGAGTCCGCACATATATGGTGAGTGTATTTGTGGAGAATGAGGATATGAAAGCCGGCGTGGAAGAATACTTTTTCATAAATAATCTGGAAAATATTAAACTGGACGATCAGGATATCCCGCCTGTCGGAAGTTATCTGCGGCTGGATTACAGCAAAGAGCTGTATAAAACAGAAGCAATCGAAAGCACGCCTATCTACACACCATCCCGCCAGAAGATATATGAGAATAATATAATTCTTGCAACTGACCGGGAAGCAAATAATCAAATACATGCCCGGACTATAACTACCAAGCAGGACAGGCACCCAAATTCAGGGATAATTGAGTATAGGAATGAAGTGTTAACTGATATTAACAATAAATATCGTAATTTAACCCCAAGAGAGTGCTTCCTGCTCATGGGTTTTAATGAAGAGCAGTATGATTTGTTGATGGAAAATAATATTGATATTGCATTGGATAGAAAAATACTGTCCCCCTCTAAGTTAATCCGCCTGGCAGGGAACAGTATAGTAGTACAGGTGTTGGAAAAAATCTTCTTGCAGATGGATGAAATAAACTCAACCATCCTGGTAAGCCGGGATGGCAATACAAAGGATAATGAGAAGACGGAAAAGGCTTTTACAGCTTCTTAATAAATTTTCTTCATCTTTAAAAATCCAAAAGGATATACAGAAATAATTTAATATGCCTCACTATTGACCAGCCCTTTCTTTTTTAGAAGGGCTGGTTTTTATGTTTGATTTCCACACAGGCAGTTTTAAAGCAGGCCAAAACCAAATAATATACTTAAAAACACATAAATTAACGGCATATGAGCAGCGGAGATGTAGGTGTCAAAATGAATCATAAAGCTCCTGGTTACAAACAACGCGCCCCGGGATTAATAATAAAACTGCATTTTTACATTAAAGTTATATTTGTTATAAATAAATACCCAAACTTACTCTATAAAGGAATGAAAAATGATAAAATGTTATTTGCTGGTTATTCATTATTTGAATAAGGTAAATATTTGTTTGAATAAAAAATAATTAGATAACTTGAGTCATTTTTAAGGTGGAATTAAAATGAATTTTGATCTGCAAAGCATCCTTTTATATCTTAAGTCAGCAGTAGAAATTGAAAAAGCTCTTTCGGGTTCATACAGGCAGGTAGAATATCCTTATAATAAAGCGGGTGTATATGCCCGCAATCTCCCGTTATTCAACAAAGAATTATATAGTTTAATGGGAGAGCTTAAGTGTCTCCCCAGCGTAGAAGAATACGAAAGTTATTACTTGAAGAAACATCTAACGCGCCCTGTAAATAGGACAGCGCTTCAATATCATGCAAACAATGCGTACAAGGCTTTAGTTACAGATTTGCATTTTTATTTTATTTTAAAAGAATCCGGTCTCTTTGATGATGTGAGAATGGATTATATCTATGATTTAGAAGCAAAGACAGATTTATTACTTCGTAAAAATGGTAAGGTTATGGGTATCCAATTATTCAGCGGTGACGAAAACTACAAATTATCAAAGGAAAGATCAATTGAAAAACTACAGCTTGGCTATGAGCTGTGCCTATATAATCTGCGTGATTATCCTGAAAATAAAAAAACTATTACGGGCAGTGACGGATCAGAAATCCATTTATACGGCGAAAATGATGCTGTTCGACTGGCACAATATTTGGGGGAAAGTTCAAAGAAAGAAAATACTATGGAAGAATTAATGAAGGAAAAATACGGCGATACTTTCACATTACTGCCGGATACTGCTCCCCAGGCAGCAGCAATAAATAACCTCCATGTAAAGTACTCTTATGTTTATATAGGCAACTGTAATACAGATATAGAGGAATATATGGAGGCTTTGCGTAAACAAGGGAAAAAAGTCTTTGCTTCATACGGGGAGCAAAGAGGAGATACTTTTACTGCCGTTGACGGAATAAATTATACATTAAATGGTCAATGTATAGGTCAGAAGGAAGGTTTACAGTATTTAGAGAAATACAGTAGAAATATAGATAATTTTAACCTCAATCAATACAGAATTGAACATGCTGATTCGAAACTTAATATTGCAGTAAATGCAGGAGCAGGAAGCGGTAAGACTACAACACTTGTTTCCCGGATTTTATATTTACTCTTTACCGGACAAATTGAAAGCTTGCAGGAAATTGTAATGATTACATTTACAAACGAAGCAGCAAGTAATATGAAAGAAGCTTTGGAGGAGCGTCTGGAAGAGCTGTACCGTACAACAGGTAATGAAGTTCATTATAAATATCTGCAGCAGGTAAGCTTTATGAAGATTTTAACAATACCGGCATTTGCTAAAGAAATTATAAAACAATTTTCACACTATCTTGGCTTATCCGCGAATATAAATATTACTGAAATGGTCGTAAAGCGAAGGGAGATTCTAGAAAAGTACTTGGATCGGACGATAGCGCATTATAGTTATAATCCTTTTGGTAAATTGGATTATTATAACATTATTCGTTTTCTGGAAAATGTGTGGGATAAATTTAATCAAAAAGGGGTTGTGGAGCAGGAACTGGAAAAGTATCTGCAGCACAATAACGATGATGATATATTAAAACGGGCTGTAACAAATATTTTAAAACAGGCCGATCAGGAGTTAACAGCATTAAAGTTTGAGGAAGATTTTTTAACTGTTGCCGATTTAACAAGGTTCTTAAAGCTTCTTATTGCTCAACAGGTCCCATTACAAGAATTAAATAAAAGTTATAAATATCTGCTGGTTGATGAGTTTCAGGACACGGATATCGCACAAATTCAGTTTATTGCGACAATAGCTGCTCAGGCTGAACTCTATTTAACTGTAGTCGGTGACACTAAGCAGAGTGTGTATCGTTTCCGGGGAGCTGATTCCACCGCTTTCTCTGTGCTGAATGACTATCTGAAGGGATTTCCAGGAAAAGAGTTGAAAACATACCACTTAACAGAAAACTTTAGATCCTCCAAAGAATTAATAGAAGAGATGGAAAGCCGCTTTGAACATTGGAGAAAAAGGGGACTTCTCCCTTCTAAGGAGAACCCTATGTATTCATATCAAAAAAATTATATGGATAAAAAACATATTTATAAATCAAATGAGGAAAAGTTTACAATTAATCACCTGCTAAAAGATTTTGCACTCCTGCCAAAGAAAGAAGATAAAGGCAAACCTAATGTTTTAGCGGTACTAGTACGTAGTAATCATGAAGCCGAAAAAGTTGGGGAAATGTTGAAAATTGCTGAAGATGCTCCTGAATATGAAGTGCGTACGGAAGGGACTTTATATGTTTCAAAAGCTGCGCGTGATTTAGGGATTCTGCTCAATTCCTGGCTCTATTTGAAAAGTGAAGGTCCTGCCTGCGATCAGGCATTATTTTCTTTAAGTGAAACAGCTTTTTGTTATAAGAAAAAGCCACTTAGCTTTACACTGGAAAAAGCATCGGAAAATTCCCGAATGAAATTTATTAGTGCCGGGAATTTCTCTTTTAATATACCGGAAGCTTGGTCTAATGCAGTAGAACAAATGAAGGAAAAACCATTTTTACCGGTTCTGCAGGAGTTTATTAATAAAAGTAACTACACGGCGAACTTGAGTAAAAAAGGTATGGAAGAAAGTAATATATTAAAGTATGGATTAAACTTAGAAAAAATAATTACTGAAATTTATATGCAGTTTAATAATAAAGCTACTCTGATCCAAGTATATGATTGGCTGAAGCTTCAAATTAATACGAACCGTACAAGTGATGAAGCAGAGATTGAAGACTCATCTTTTAACGACAATTTTGTTCGTGTAATGACAGTTCACAAAGCGAAGGGTCTTCAGTTTCATACAGTAATTATTCCTTATCCGAATAATCCATTTCTTCGTTCAGAAGATACTGTTAAACAGGAGCTCATTGTCCAAATTAATGAGAAAGATGAACTGCAGTTCGGCTGGAAATATTATGATGAAAGAAGCGGGTTTAATAATATATCCTCAAATTACCAGATATTACGCACGGAGGAAGTTAAAGAACAGCGCTGTGAAGAAACACGTATTTTATATGTTGCGATGACACGTGCACAACAATCCTTAATTTTTTACGGATTGTCAAACAATAAAAAGAAAACAGCCCCCCAAAATACATGGGCGGAATTATTGCTACTCAAGGAGAATAAAAATGCCTGGTTATAAGAATTTAATTTATACAAATGCCGAGGAGCTTTTTAATCCAAACAGCACGTTCACTGCTTATAGAGATGCTATTCATATTACAGCGACTAATTCACTAAAAACAGGGATGATGAAAAGTAACAGCAGTTTAAACCGCTGGATTACTGGTCCGGTTATATCCTTTGCAGAGTTAATGAAATATGTGGGAGGGAATTGGACAAAAAGTAAAACAAGTTTAAAACAATTTACACTGCTTTCGAAGGAGCTGCGTGTTTTATCTGCGGAAAAGTCAGAAATTAATAGTAAACTGTTTGGTGCAGTTGATAAAAATCAGGAACTGTTATTAAAAACAATCCGGCTGTTGTGTGAGACCGGTTATACAAGTGCAATGGTACGTGACAAGCTGCCAATTATGTCTCAGCAGGAACATATCTTTTTAGAATTATGGAAAGCGGTGGAAAATGACAGCGCATATTCTGACATCCACAACTGGTTTCAAAATCTCAGCCTTTCACCAAAGCGTGAATTTCGTACTACTTTAAGGAATTTATTTGAAGATTTCATAAAGGATGAACAAAAGCGTATAAAAGCTAATATTCCACCTAATGAGCCGGCATATGACATTGTTTATAAACGTATAAGGCAGGGAAAAAAGAGTATTCTTGTCTTACATGGCTTCTACTTCCTTTTACCGGTTCAGAAGCGTCTATTTGATATTTTAAGCCGGAAATTTGATATCCTCCATGTTATTAATTATCAGCCCGGCTACGCCCATGGCTTTCAAACAGTTGAACAATTTTTACAGATTCAGCAGCATGGTTATATTCGGGCAATGCAGCATCCTTATCCGGTTAATTATCATGCGGGAGAGTTTTTATGTGCAATTAATGGATCTTTTACAGCAGGGGATATGGCAACAGATGAGCAGGATATAAAAAAGGTAAACTATTTTGAATTTCATAACCTTCAGCAATTCAGGAGGTATACCGAAGCTAATGACGAACGTTATGTCTCACCACGGGCTGGGGAGGTCAAAGAATATCTGGCTCCTATTGAGCAAGCTGAGCATAAAAAGTTATCCGAACATCCCCTGGGGTCCTTTTTAGTAAATATACATCGTATCAATAGGAGAAAATTTGATACCGCATCTGCACAGTATATCGATTCGGAAAATGTTAACTATACACTGTTGAGGGAGATTTTTGCTTCAGGCTATCTATTTGTAGATGGTGTAAATGTCCAGAAAGCCATGCGTACACTGGATTTGCTTCGTGAAATCACTAACTCCTTTACAACTTTCAGCGAATGGACTACATGTATTGATAAACTGATTGTGCAAAAAAAACAAGCCGAGCATGTATCAGAAAATAAATATTCGTATAGAAATGATGAACATCGTATGTATTCATTTTATCATGAAGTAATTGGATATTTTTATAGTACACATGAAGAACTGCTTTTCGTGAAAGATGGTATCCTGAAGATTAAGGACTTATTTGAACTGCTCTTCCAAGGGACAGAAATTAATATTTCTCAATACGTAGAAATCCTGGAGGGGCATATAACCAATTACATTACTCCCTCTCTTTCAGAAGAGCTTGACAGAGAGATAGCTGAAAATATTCTTTCAGTATTGAAAGACCTGAAAAGTGATACATTAAATAATCTGGACCGTAAAGACTTAATGCAGGGCCTGCAGTATTTTTTAGCTCAAAATGCAGAAGTAGAAAATGAATATGAAACAGATTTACATGGTTATACCAATTACAATACAACCGATGTAATTAATTCATTATTAAATAGTGATGGTCTCCAATTTGAAGACAATCGTGTAGTACATTTCGGGTTTATGGATAATGAAGCATTCCCGGCTTCACAGTCGTTTAACATCTGGCCGCTTTCAAAGGATTCTTTCGAACATCTTTGTAATGATAATATTTATCTGCATCAATTACAGCTGCGGAAAGAGCTTGAGGTTGAAATTGCGTGCTATCAGTTTTATCTTATTATGACTAATGCAGTAAAAGTAAACTTTTCAATTGTTAGGCGCCTTGATGAGAGGAAACATTTAAAACGCTCCTTCTATTTGAATTTTTTAACGTTAATTAAAGGCTCTGATAAACAATTAAATGATTTACTGAAAAATGAAGATAAAACAGATTATTTTGAGAAAAATGTAAAGTTTAATAAGCGTTTATATGAAAAACTCCCTGGCAGGGTGTTTAACCGGTGTCCCAAGCGTTTCGTGTATTCTTTCTTACTTGACCGGCGCCCGGTATTTTATGAAGGATTTCATGAGCCTTTCTTATACCAGCAGCTGATTTCACACGATCAGGCCAGGCTGAAACTGCAGGATAGATTGGAGGAGTATAGAAGCTGGTTTCCCCACTGGTCAGAAACTAAAAAAACTGTATATCAAACTGCTGCTATAGAATATGCTCAAAACAATCCTGGAGTATTCCGGCAAGAGAATACAATTCTAGATGAAAGCGAAGAGTATTTTACTCGAACAGGTTTAAATTTATTTGGATCCCGGTCTAAAGGGGAAATAAGAAAAACTGGAGAAGAAAATGTTAACGGTGTTCCATTTACACGTCCCGGTGAAAATTGTAAGTATTGTACATTCCAGTTTATTTGTGCTGAATCGAATCTTCATATGAAGTAATATTTCATATTAAGTTCCTATTGAAAGCAGATTCTTATTGTTTAATAAGGATCTGTTTTTTTCATGAGAAAACGATAAACTGCTTGTTAAAGTCATAGCTGCCGCTTATTTTTTTTCTAATGGGGAACTATAAGAAAAAAGCTGTGAGGAGTGAAACATATGGCAGATAATTTATCACCTGAAGACCGCCTCAAGAATATGAGAGCCATACGTTCCCAGTCGAAGCTGGAAAATGCCGTAACGAAGGAGTTATGGAACAAAGGCTATAGATTTAGAAAAAATACAAAAAATCTCTTTGGAAAACCTGATATCTCCATAAAAAAATATAAAGTTGTTATTTTCATAGATTCATGCTTCTGGCATGTCTGTCCCGTGCATGGCAACAGGCCGAAAAGCAACCAGGAATTCTGGGATAAAAAACTCCTGCGCAACCAGCAGCGTGATCAGGAGGTTAATGAATATTATATTAATAAAGGCTGGCATGTAAAAAGAGTGTGGGAACATGAGTTTAAAGAGAACTTCCATAAGGCTGTGGAAGATATTGCAGGTTTTATAGATAATGTCAGGCTGCAGGAAAGTGAGCAGAAAATATTCCAATTTCAAAATAAAAGATAACCCTGGGAGATATTTTTTTATTAGATTTAATTAAAAGAACGGAGGTCCGGCTATAGTTTTTTACGCCTGCATACCATATACTGGTTCGTGATGAAATTTTAAATATTATCACAGTAGGAGACAAAGAGTACAGCCACAGGGTGCCGGCACCAGAATAGAGTCTATTATGCTTTTTGAAAATCGAGTAACATATAACAAAAGCAAATAACTGAATGCAGTATATATACAGTTTAGCAAAGTGCACATACTTGAAATGAGGATGGTATTATAAAAATCTGTCCCTCCATATTAGGGATACTTGGAATGTCAACCCTACACTGGACAACAATGATAGGGGCTGTTGCTTGAATTCCGTAGATGTTGAATAGCCCAACGTTCCGTGAAGGCTTAGGTTGTTGAACGGTATACATACCCTCTAGGCTCAAGAGAAGTAAAGTGCGCTTAATTGGCGAATTGTGCAACGGCTAATTGATCATGTTGATTGAACTGACATTGTCATCTATTCTTTACAGGCGCTTCGTTACAGCTTGATTTATGAGGCTGAAATTTTGCCGCTGTATGGTTTTAAACCAATCTGTAGTTAATCATATAATGTTAAAAATTAACTAATAAAAATAAAGTTGACAAATTTATGAAGAGTGTTACAATTTTACCGACAGGCAATCGGTCTGTATAGGGGGAGAAAATGAGAAAAGAAGCAGAAGAACGCAAAAACGAAATCCTTGACGCAGCAGATGAGCTTTTCGGTAAGAAGGGCTTTGACGGTACAAGTACAAACGATATCCTCGAAAAGGTAGGGATTGCGCGAGGAACGTTATATCATCATTTCAAATCAAAGGAGGAGATTATGGATGCGTTGATTGGGCGTTATAGCGACCGGCTTTTAGGTGCAGCGAAGGAAGTTGCCGCAGACAAAACCATACCCTTAGTCGATCGTATTATCCGTGTGGTCATGTCAATGAAACTAAACAGCGGAAGCAGCGAGGAAATTATGGAGCACATTCATCGACCTCAAAATGCGCTTATGCATCAGAAAATACAAAAAATCATCATCAACGGCCTTACGCCTATATTATCGGAAATCATCTGTGAGGGCATTGAACAAGGAGTGTTCAGCACACCATACCCGTATGAATGCATGGAAATGGTGGTGACATATGCGAATACTGTTTTTGATGACGATATGGTTCAAATGACAGACGAGGAACGTGCCACCCGCATACAGGCGTTTATTTTCAACGTAGAAAGACTGCTGGATGTTGAAAGGGGAAGTCTTATGTCCGTTATCCAAATGTTTACTGGCAATGACTAGCTTGGAAAAAATTCTTCTATAGCCGCAGTAATGAATGGGGTATGTTTTTGCACAGACAAAAGAGGACATCAAGAGGATGCTGGAATGTATGCCTTCCGCAATTTTTCATAATGTAAAATTGGTTAGCGAATTTGAAAACAGAGGTGACGTATGTATTTCAGAATAATAGGCAATGACATTTTAAAGAATAAAATGATTACGTTGATAACTATTCTATTTGTCGCTGCCGCAGCTATGCTTGTATCGCTGGCGGCGATACTAACCATTAATCTTTCAGGTGCACTGGATACTCTTATGACAAAAGCTAAAACTCCCCATTTTCTGCAGATGCATTCGGGGGAAATTGATAGGGCCCGGCTTACATCTTTTGCAGAGCAGCATAGCAATGTGGAGGAATTTCAGGTCATTGAATTTCTCAATGTCGACGGTACACGGATTATACTTGGTGAAAATTCATTAGCGGATAGTGTTCAGGATAACGGTTTTAGCGTACAGAGTGAAAAATTCGATTACCTTCTTGATCTTGACGGAAATATTATAAATGTATCCGAAGGTGAGCTTTATGTTCCCATAAGCTATATGAGGGAAAATATCACAAAGATCGGTGACAAGGCAGCCATAAACGGTCATGAATTCGTCGTTACGGGATTTCTTCGCGATTCGCAGATGAATTCTACGCTCGCCGCTTCAAAGAGATTCCTTGTCAGTGAAAATGATTACGACAAAATAAAAAATCTAGGTAGTATAGAATATCTGATTGAGTTCAGATTAAAAGACTTGTCTGCACTTGGCGAATTTGAAACTGCTTATGCTGCCGCAGAGCTAGAGGCGAACGGTCCAACAGTTACCTATACGCTTTTCAAAATGATGAATGCACTTTCAGATGGAATGATGATTGCAGTGATACTCTTTGTGAGCGCATTTGTCGTAGCAATCGCATTGATCTGTATTCGCTTTACGCTCCTTTCGAAAATGGAAGATGACTACCGCGAAATTGGTGTGATGAAAGCAATAGGACTACGCATTTCCGATATAAAAAGGATTTATTTCGTAAAATATGTAGCGATTGCTGCGGTGGGCAGTGTACTCGGTTTGGGGCTTTCATATATGTTTAAAGGCATACTGCTTGAAAATATACGCCTTTATATGGGGGAAGCCGAAAACGCTTCTTTTGCACTTCTTTTCGGAATCATCGGTACACTGATGGTATCAATTTCTATTCTTCTTTATGTAAATAGCGTACTGAAACATTTTAGAAAAATATCCGTCGTGGAGGCGATTCGTTTTGGTACTTCACAGGAAAAGAGCTCAAGCGCAAAGCGTTTTACCTTAAGTAAGAATCGGTTATTTAACACCAATGTTTTTCTTGGGATTAAAGACGTTCTCCAACGGAAGAAGCTTTACGCCACAATGCTTGCAGTGTTGGTGGTTTCCTCATTTATCATGATTGTTCCGCAAAATTTGCATCATACGATATCCTCAAAAAGTTTCACACAATATATGGGTATCGGTGATTACGATCTGCGTATTGACATACAGCAGACCCAAAATCTCGCTGAAAAAACTAACGAAATTTTAAGGGAAATAGGTCATGACCGTACCATTTCAAATTATGCTGTTCTGACAACCAAAATATTCAGGGCCAAAATGGAAGACGGAACGGAAGAGAATCTAAAAGTCGAACTAGGTGATCATTATGCGTTTCCTATTGCATATTCTCAGGGAAAAGCCCCGGTTAACGAAAACGAAATCGCCCTCTCATCGATAAACGCCGATGAAATGAATAAAAAGGTAGGCGATGCCATTACATTAGTGGTTGAAGGAGAGGAGAAAGACTTTTCGGTAAGCGGGATCTATTCTGACATTACCAATGGCGGTAAAACTGCAAAGGCTGTCTTCACCGATAATTCGGCAGAGATCATGTGGAGTATAATCAATGCTGAACTGTCGGATACATCTATTATCGATGATAAAGTTTCCGAATACGCAAGTAAGTTTAGCTATGCAAAAGTTTCAGATGTTACTGAATTTGTTACACAGACATTCGGCTCAACTATACGTTCTGTCGAAACGGCGTCCTACGCGGCAATTGTCGTTTCACTCATTATTACAGTGCTGATTACACTGTTATTTATGAAAATGCTTACTGTAAAGGACAGAGCCGCCATTGCACTAATGAAAGCACTAGGTTTTACAAAATCAGATATCAAGCTGCAGTATATTTCACGATCAGTATTCGTTCTGATTATCGGAATTGTTCTAGGCACGCTTCTGGCAAACACTCTCGGAGAAGTGCTTGCGGGGGCAGTTATCTCCTCGTTTGGAGCGGATTCGTTTCAGTTTACGGTTAATCCACTGTCGGCGTATTTCCTTTGTCCGCTGCTGATGGTATGTGCGGTACTCATCGCAACAATAGGCGGCACATCGGGAGCAGGCCAAATTAAAATTTCAGCTCATATAAAGGGGTAGGCAGATGAAGAAGATGATTATCGGTGACCGCATAACAAAATCGTTCGGAGAAAGAAAGGAACAGCGGAATGTTCTCGATGAAGTTTCTATTGAAATAAACGAAGGCGAATTCGTTGCGATCATGGGGCCGTCTGGGTCAGGAAAATCAACGCTGATGTTTGCACTAAGTGGAATGGATCAGGTTAATAGCGGAAAGGTCTTTTTTGAAGACAGGGAGTTATCTGTAATGGGAGAAAATGAGCTGTCAGACATACGTAGAACAAAAATGGGATTTGTTTTTCAGCAGCCTACGATGCTGAAAAATTTAAATATTATCGATAATATTATTCTTCCTGTGATGCGTGACAACAGAAAAAATGCCGCCAAAATTTCAGAGAAGGCAAGAGCGCTGATGAAACAAGTCGGCATTGAAGAACTTGAAAAACATAATATTACACAGGTTTCAGGAGGTCAACTGCAGCGGGCGGGGATATGCAGAGCACTTATGAACAATCCGAACATCATTTTTGGAGATGAGCCTACCGGAGCCCTCAATTCAAAATCTGCACAGGAAATTTTGAATATATTTTCTGAAATTAACGAGGAAGGCACGACAATTCTGCTTGTCACTCACGACGCAAAGGTTGCCGCACGGACAGAGCGTATTCTGTTTATGCGTGACGGAAAAATCGTCAGCGAGCAGAAACTCTCAAAATATGAGGAGACCGATATGGATGCGAGAATCGAGAAAGTTACAAAGAAAATGATCGAATTAGGCATATAATTCTTGTGCTACGAGATGCGTTGGGAAGAAGTGAATGTAAATTTTTAAATAAATCTAAAGATCCAGGTATACCAGCAGGTTGACCAATTAACTTTTGCTGGATTCAGCAGTCCCTGAGGTGAACGGACACTGCATTTTGCTGGTAAGTTACCCATTTTGGCTGCCCTCAATGATTTTTATCCCTTGTAATGAAGAAGGATTTTACTGGGTAGAAGATCTACTCCTACCTGACAGTCTTGCTTACGGTGAATTAGAAAATGGCGTATATAATATAGCCGGAAGAGGGCACTCATTTATTTTCCTTACGGAAGTTATGCTAGACATAGCAGAAGAAGGAATTTACATTGAAAATGGTCCACTCTTTGATGGTATTACTATAGCTGAAAAAAACTCACCGTAAGCATTAAAGGCATTTGCTTTCCAAAGAAATGCATTAACGTATAGTGTGGCCCGGCTTTTACATAATTACGACCCTGTTCTCGATCGTTCCGTCAAATAATGCCGTGCCATATAATAGGCATTAGCAGTGAATAGCTGGGTATTGATGTTATTGGTTTTCATAAGTGTGCCGAAGTCATCAAAATCCACCAATTTTACGGAGATTTCTTCGGTCGAATCAAGGGCTTGCTTAAATTCTTTATAGGCATCTAACAGCAGGTAGGTTTTGACTTTGTTAGTTTGTGTAGCTGGGTTGACCATGAATTCGCCCAAAAGAATGGGCTGCTTCGAAGAAATAAAGCCTGTCTCTTCTCTGATCTCCCTTATTAAACCTTCCTCAGGAGTTTCATTTCCTTCTATCTTTCCGGCAGGTACTTCCAGGAAAAAGTCCGCGCCTGCATATCTATACTGTTCTACAAGTACCATTTGATTATCCTTTGTCAGCACAACAGCATTCACCCAATCTGCATATTCATTTACATAATAATCATCAATTACTATTCCATTAGGATGTTCACATATATCTTTTCGAATATTTCCAAACGGCGACTTATGTATATATTCGGTTTTTAGTGTTTTCCATTTCTTCATAATTTTCTCCTAAGGGTTAAATAGACGTACGAACACCTTACTGAATAGGGTTTGCAGGTAGTATAAAATCCTTTTGAAACTTGTCTGCAACTTTAATTTATTCTATAATATATAAAATTTTCCATTTTAGTGCAAATAAATAATTACAGGAGGCAGGCATGGATTTATTACTAGTTATCGTAGAATCATTTTGGCAGGTGATTAAGCCGAATCTACATTACATTTTCATCGTCGTTTTCATTTTAATTATTGTTCAAGCCATTAAAATCTATGCTGAAAAGCAAAAAGAGAAGAAACTTAGGAGGTCAGGCATTTTTGAAGTGGATGAGATGAGCGGTATTACTTTTGAAAATTACTTAAAAAGCTTACTAAAAATGCAGGGATTTGCGGTACAAATGACGCCGGCAGCCGGAGACTACGGGGCAGATCTCATTTTAACAAAAAATAATGAAAGAATAGTTGTGCAGGCAAAGCGCTATAAAAAGAAAGTAGGCGTTCGGGCAGTACAGGAAATCGTTTCTGCAAAAGGGCACTATCAAGCTTCGGCATGCTGGGTCATTACAAATAATTATTATACCCAGCAGGCGGTGAACCTAGCTAAATCCAATCAAGTCCGTTTAATCGACCGGGATGAATTGATTACGTGGATGATACAGGAGAAGGATGCGCAGGCTAAAGTTTCGTAATGCTTGCAATGATGAGAGAGTAAAGGTGATCAATATGAAAAAAACACTGCATGTGGTGGGAGCCATTATTGAAAATGAACAAAATGAAGTGTTTTGTGCTTTAAGAAGCCCGGAGATGGTGCTGCCGAATTACTGGGAATTCCCGGGCGGAAAAATAGAGGCGGATGAAACGCCGGAAACCGCATTAAAACGTGAAATACTGGAAGAATTTCTCTGCCGTATCCATGTTGGGGAAAAGGTAGCGGATACAACACATGAATACGACCATATCATTGTCCGGTTAGAAACGTACAAGGCGACATTAGTAGATGGACCGGACCCGATTGTGATCGAGCATGCGGAAGCGAGATGGGTGCCAAAGGGGGAGCTTTTACAGCTGAACTTCGCACCAGCTGATATACCGGCTGTGAAAAAGCTTGCAGCAGAAGTAACCCTGAAAGAAGAAATATAATCCTGGGGAGCAGAAGCAGCTCATGCAAAAGCCTGAAAACTATTTAACTTGTGTTCAACAATCGGGCCAGAGTGTTGAAGGGGAAATTTTTTAAGGAGTATTGATATTATGAGAAAATTTAAAACTTATAGAGATTATTTGAATAATACTTAACATTGGGGGAACAAGATGAAATACAATTCAATTCCACGGCGAAAAAGTAATTTATTAATAGCCTTTTTTTACTTAATCTTATGTATATTGAGTTGGGAGCTACCTATTCATAGATGGATAATTTTAACTGCATTTATAGTTTTCTTGCTATTGGCATTTGTAAAATATACTTTAGTCATTAATCACAATATCATTTATACTATTCAACTATTCAGGATAACTATATATAAAAAAGAGGTAACATCTTTGCACATAAAAGAAATTATTTTCAAAAGAAGAGATTGGAGTTCCAAACTAGCTGTCATTAAGTTGTATAAAGGTCTATCTATTCGTGTAGCTCTGTTTAAACCAGAAAATGTGTATGATGATTTAGTTGAATTTTGTGAGGATAACGCCATTCATTATGAGAAAACGAGGGATTATAAAATAATTGAAAAAATGACATATGCCTCGAAATGATACTATCGTATATCCATACACCATCAAGCAAAATAACGTCCCCACATGCAAGTTTGGAAACAGACCAAAAAGGCATAAATGTTGTTAGATTAATGTTCGTGCCTTTTTACGAGGACTAGTGTTTATACAGCTTTTTATGCAAAGCTGTATAAACACAGCTAAGATAAGACCTTCCAGAGTGTGTTATCAAAATAAAAACCTGTATATAGAGACAAGTTATTAAGCAGTATACCAGCATTTTTTTAACGTTCCTATACTTCAATTACAGGGGCTATACAACAATCGGTCGCTCATGTTGAATATGCCGTTCTGTTCCTCTTGCATCCACGGAGACAAGGGTTGTTAAGTACATAAGAATATAGTAAAAGCGGTCCGCCACAGAATAGATTGTGGAAGGCCGCCTTTTTATTATAAACACCATCACCATTTATTGTTGGTTAGATCTGATTCACTTAATCGGATACAAATAAACTACAATATCTAGTTAGCTTACGATACACAATGATTTCATAATGAAGCTCGCAATGAAAGCTAGTATAATTGCTCTAACGAGAGTAGAGAAGATATAGAAATCAGAAATTTTAGGACCCGAGCTTCCATGAAACATACCACCAATCCATGCACCGATAATGTTACCAATAATTCTACTCGTCCCTATCTGGAACAATTACAAGGTCAGTCTGGTATTTGGTTTTGGAATTCACAAACATCAAATATACATGTACAAGCTGTAGCGAGATGGTGCTCTCCCACCTGAGCTGCAAGACTTTAAAAGATACAAAAATAACAATGTTCTTACATATCGCCATAGCGTTTTAGGTGGGAGAGAGGCATAGACAACCTTTATAGTTTTTCTTATTTATTATTTCCAAAAAATAGACAATCCGCGCTTTACTCCCCGCATTAACGTTTCTTCTTTTTATCGTCTACCAGTAATGCTTCCTTCTTATTTATTTTTTCTAACACTACATGGACGTGGAATTTATTCTCTTCAATTTGAATGACATCTACCACTTTTCCTTTACGGCCTTTAATTTTAAGATCTTCATTGACTTGGGGGATACGTTGTAAACATTGACTAAGGACAGATGAGTTTTTTTCTAAATAATGAATGGCAAACAACATGTTTAGGCGCTCCTTGTAACCTCAAATAGAAGGTTGAGTGAATTTTTTTCAATTTATGATGATGTCAGCGTATATAGAACGTCAGAAAAGAAGATTGATAAACTTGAGAGAAATGATTTCCGGACTTCAATAATAGGATAGGGTAACGAAGGAATGGAGGTGTAGAAGGAATGACGGAAAAATGGGGCTTAACAGCTGTTGTTCTCGTTGAGCAAAAGCTACGGCATAAGTACGCAGCTTTTTTCCTCCTGGCTGAGGGATAATATGATTGGATTTTGGTTGGAATTGGGGCTGTCGGTTCTTTATTGGCTCATCAAAAAAGTCCGAAGAGATGGTGGCTGTATGCATGGGCGTTAACTGTGCCGTTTTCAATTTTTCATATGTTGATTCAGCCTGTCGTTATCGCCCCGTTGTACAATGATTGAACATATATTTTCCGATACTTGACCATAACCTTATGTTTAGCGCTTCTCTAAAGCTTGTTTTATTTGTTGATACGACATAACGCAAAAAAGGCCCTTATAAATGTAAAAAACTAACAGATTCTTCTTCTGCAATCCTCCAATAGTTCCTCTCATTTTCTACAGCTCTCCCTTAAAAACCCCGTATTAAAGAAAAATGAAACCATTCCAAAACTCAAACGTAAATATATGGAAGAAAGGATGATAAGTATGGTTTCGATTTACATAAAAAAGGCAGGATATAGCGAGTCATCGTCTATTTTACATGACGTGCAATTTATGGTGCCGCAAGGGAAACTGATCGGTCTGATTGGTGCGAATGGTGCCGGGAAGAGTACGACGATCCAGTCGATGATGGGAACGATTCCGTTTTTTGAAGGGGAAGTGCAGCTCGGCACATACGGGTATGTACCGGAACGGCCGATTTTATATGAGTATCTTACGTTATGGGAGCACATCGATTTATTGATCCGCACAGTGGGGCAGGAAGAGAATGAACTGAAGAGCCGGGCAAAGGAGCTTTGCAAAACGTTCCGCCTGGATGATAAGCTGCATCTTTACCCAATCCATTTTTCGAAAGGGATGCAGCAGAAGGTGATGCTGATATTGGCATTCACTCCTACATATGAGTTTTATATTTTAGATGAGCCTTTTATGGGTCTTGATCCGCAGGCGATGAGACGGCTCATTCAGCTAGTCGCAGAGGAGAAGGCAAGAGGGGCGGCCATCCTGATGTCCACACATGCACTGGACACAGCTGAAAAGATTTGTGATGGCTATGTCTGCATGCATGAGGGCCATGTACTGAAGCAGGGCACGCTAGAAGAGATGCGTCAGTATGAGGGACAATCTCTCTTAGAGCTATTTGACGAACTGATTGAAGGTGCAGCCCGTGCAGTTGTTTAAGGAACGTTTGATCAGAGAATGGCGTTTTCATACGAAGCTATTAAAGGACGTTATGGATTGGACGATTCTTCTGTACGCCATGATTCCGGCAGGAGCATTTATTTATTTTCTTTACAGGGAGACCGTGCTGCGGGGGGAGTTCGGCTTTTTCGTTTACATACCGATTGAATTCGTTATTTTTGTCCTCATTTTACTTGGCAGTGTGGGCTATATGCGGACCTTTATTGAACCGGCAGACCGGCTGTTCATCATTCAGCATCCCCATATCTTTACCAGGCTGAAACGGTTTTCGATTTATTACTCGATCGTTTGGCAGTCGCTTTTTATTACTGGTATGTTGCTTTTGCTGACGCCCGTACTGTTTATACATTATGAGCTCATGATAGGGGATGTCCTGCAGATAGGGATCGCAATGCTGTTGTACTTCTGTTTCAACCCTTGTATCGAATGGAGCCATTTACATAAATGGATAAAAGGGCCTGCCGGTTTGCTCTTCGCTGCTTGTCTAAGTGCGGTAATTGTATATGTACCGGAAATGGGGTTGGTTCTGCTGCCAGCTGGACTAGTGCTTGTACTATTATTTATCGAAATGCGCCATGTACGCTCAGGCGCTTATTTTGAAAAGCAGCTGGAACATGATCTAAAGGCGCATACCCGCTGGCTGGGCCGTCTTTTCTTCTTTAATAATGAATTAAAAAGCATGATCAAGGAGCATCACACGGTAAAAGCCCCGCGTCTGTTTAAAGGCCGTCTGTTTAAGGGTTCGGATGATGCGGTGGCGGAGCTCCTTGTTAAAACGCTTGTCCGGAATAAGCGTTACCGGTGGAGCTATGTGCGGCTGGTGCTTATAACGATTCCGCTTTATCTTGCCCTGCCGTTTTGGGCAGATCTGCTGCTGCTCGGTTTTTCCTATTTCATGCTGACTGGCTGGCTTGAATCGGTCATGTATGAAGTAAAGGGCCATGCGATCTTCAACGTTCTGAAGCTGCAGGATGAGCAGTGGAATACTTCCATGAAGAGGATAAAAGCGATTTTCGTAGCGCCGGTCCTTCTTTGTATGGGACTGGTGGTTGTGCTGGGCTTCCTGCTTTAATAATTATTTGGAACAGTCATTTTCTAATCGGAATGGCTGTTTTTAATATAGGAGAAAAATTTTAGGAGGGTCCTGCTAAAGGGGCAAGTTCAACGTGTGACAAGGCTCGGAACGGTTGCACGACAAAAGTCGCGGGTAATCTAGGTCATAAAATAAAAGGGAAATTATGCTATATTTTCGTTATTGCTTTGAAAGTGCCATAGAGTGAATGGCTAAAAACCGAATGAATTAACAAGCGGTTAATTCGTATTCCTGCCGTTTTACCTCGTGAGTGATGGGGTGAGAATTGATATCTTGCTGTGGACACACTAGTTGACCGAATGGAGATCGCAGAAACCAGCACAGTAGAAGGCGGGACTTTTGAGCAATAAACCGAATCATAAGGAGAGAGCAACATGAAAAACAAATGGATGGCGGCCTTGTTCGCAGGAATGCTGCTAACAGCTTGCAGCGGTGAGGAAGCTGGCAAAGACAAAGAAACAGAAAAGGAAGAACCGATAGAAGAGGTCAGCGCGGAAAATGAAACAGCTGTTGATGAGGACAACCCTACTCACATCTTCAAAGAGGGGACATTTGAGGCAGATGTGATGGCAGCCGGACTTCCGGCAGATATGAATTTAAAATTAAATGCCATTTCGAAAGTCATGCAGGCATCCTTACAGGAAAATGCAGACTGGTATATGGAAACACTTGCCGGCCTGAAGGAAGGGGAGCCTCTTCCATACGATGAAAAGCTAGGCATTACACAGGAACAATACGATCTTTTACTGAGCGCAAATGATCATATGACACTTGGTAAGGTCGGTGAAAGCGACGTAATAGTAACGAAAGCTGATGAAGGGCTGACGATTGAGATTCCGTCCTCTAAATTAATGAAAAAGCTGACAATTAATACAGAAGGCACTTCGATTCAAAGCGACGCAGGCGAACTGTCCTATGATGGAGAAATCACAGCTTCTGATAATCAAAAGGTGACAGGGAAATGGGATGGCTATGCCTTCGTTGACTCATCCAAAATGGTCGAGTTTTCATTTGGTGAGTTGGAAGAGAGCGGGGACACAATTATTTATATGAGATCAGCTCAAGAAGGACAAGAAACCCAGACTGAAATTCTGATTTTCTAATTAAGTCCGGTTTTATAGTATGGCAAGAATCCCTGCTGCTAATTGGTCCACCTCTTCAAGCCGGTCATCCTTGCTTGGGTGGTGGCTGAGCTCCAGCAGCTCTTCTTTCAACAATAGCTGATGATCTTTAGTCATCGGTATCACTAATTCTTGCAGGCACCAGTATTTCCATATGGAATCGGTGCCTTTTAGTATGTCTTTTATATGTGGCACTGTTTCTTTTGGATAGGCACGCAGCAGCTCGGCCATTTTTGCAGCAATCGGCCAATTCATATCCTGGATCCAGACAAGCAGCTCCGGAAGTATCGGGATAATTTCCTCCCTTGTGGACATCTGGAGGCGGAGCATGGCCAGTTCATCAAATTTATCTCTAGGAATCATGATTTCTCCTCCTTTTTATGTTCAGTATACCAAAACGCTGCACTGGGGAAAGCGGGAAAATGAACAGGATAGAGACCGTATGCAACGAAATCTGCCAACTGCCGTAATTAGCGGCAGGCAGGGAATAGGTGGACATAAAAGTATGGAACTGAACAATTTTACAAAGGAGAGATGCAAATGGATACGACACTGCTAAAGATATTTATAACAGCAGCTGAAACAGAAAATTTTAGGGAGACGGCAGAGCAATTGATGATGACGCAGCCTGCCGTCTCAAAATCTATTCAGAAGTTAGAGGCGCAATTGAATCTTCCTTTATTCATTCGTTCGCAGCAACGTGTAAAACTGCATGCAAACGGTCACTTTCTTTTACCGCGTGCGAAAAAGGTGCTGGACGCAGAGCAGCAGATGCTTGATGAGCTCAAAGCATTTCAATTGGGCGTAACAGAAAAATTGATTCTTGGAGTCGCTCCGCAGATTGCCAATTCGATGCTGCCATACATCATAAAACGGTTTGGTGAGATCTATCCGGATGTGTCTGTGCAAATAGAACTTCTTCCTTCCAATGAAATAGGCGAAGCCGTGTTCCGGCAACAGGTGGATATTGGTTTGTCAAAAATCGAATCGACGAGGGAGTTAGTTACAAGGAGCATTGCTATAGAGCCGATTGTGCTTGTTGTATGTACAAATTTGGCGAAGGAAGAACCGAAAGCGTTACTGAAGAAAGCGATCATTTACACGCATGCATACTCGCCGTATTGGGAACAGGTTGAGCGGGAGCTGCCTATTGACTGCCGAATTGAAAGACTAAATCAAACAGAGGTAATCAAAACTTTCGTGAAGCAGGGGTTAGGGATTGCCTTCTTGCCAAAGAGCGTGGTCCACACAGAAATACAAACAGGGACACTTACAGCCATCGAACTTCCATTTCTACACAATATACAGTCAGCGACTTATATACATATGAAATACCATCAAGAAACTTTTACTCGTTTCATCGAAGTATGCAGATCAATTTATGAAGAAAATAAATGAGCATGCCGATTTTTGGCATGCTTATTTTTACTTTACCGCCACAAAGCGCAGCCGCCAGTAATCGGCCACCCAAGTACCATTTTGATAAAGAACTGGACGCAGCATATTTTCGCATTCCGTGTACAAATCTGCCTTTTCCTTTTCTGATAAATGAGCAAGCAGGCTCGTGCTGAACATATCCAGCCAGTTGCACAGCCCGTCTTCACCAACAAGTGGTGTTGGTCTTTCGTAATAGTCCATCGCAGCAACATGAAAGCCGACTGACTCAAGGTGATGGGTCATTTCCTCAGGGGTAGGGAATACCCAGGGAAACTGTTGGTGTTTGTACGGGATATTCAGCTTTTTTGACGCTTCCTGAATCGCCTTGACGATGGACTGGATATTCCTTGCGCCCCCGAGCTCGGCAACAAACCGGCCACCGGGACGCAGTGCCTCATAGCAGTTCTGCACGACCCGGCGCTGATCCTTCATCCAGTGAATAGCCGCATTTGAAAAGATCGCATTGAACGGAGAGATAAAGGGACCGAAGCTTTCTCCATCAGCCAAAAGAAACGTACAGTGAGGATATTTCTCCCTCGCTTTCTCAATCATTGAGTCAGCCGCATCAATCCCGACAACGCTCGCCTCGAATCTACTTATATCGTTTGCCAAATCCCCTGTGCCACAGCCCACATCCAAAATCCGCTCGCCCGGCTTCGGTGCCAGCACCTCTATCAAACTGCCGCCGAAATTTGAAACAAACCCGTGCTTATTGTCATACAGCTCTGCATTCCATTGAGTCATCGAATCATCTCCTTTTGTTATGTTACTAGGATAGCAGTGGCAGTTATTTCGTTCTAATAATTATTTAGGTGGGAGTTGATAATGTTTTGGAATTAAAGAGGTGATTCATCTTTAAATTATTTAATAAAGATAAGTAAATAATTAAGACATGGGACTGATTTCTACATTAAAAGGAGAACAGAATTCCTTGAAGAATAGGTTGGAAAATTGATGGAACACTTGAACAAATGGAAAAGATACGCTATTAATTAAATGGATATACCTTCCATATCGTATTTAGAAAATAATCCGTCAAGGCACCTGTTCCTTTATCTGGCGGAGATGAGGAAGAGGATGAAGACGATCTTGACGCTGCACTTGATGTCATGGGCATGATTCCCCTCTCAGGAGGTGGAGCCTGATGGCAAAAAAGAAAAAGGGCTTTTTTAGTGCAGTCGGGAGTTTTCTTGGAAGCATTCCAGCAGTAGGGAAAGTGAAAAAGGCTGCAAAGAAAGTAACGAAGAAGGCAAAAAAGGCAGTCAAGTCGGCTAAAAAGAAAATAAAGGCCAAAAAGAAAAAACTGAAGGCAAAGGTGAAGAAGGCCGCCAAAAAGCTGAAGAAGAAGGCGAAGAAAAAAATCGGCAAGGTCTTTACGAAAGCCCGCAAGATTAAAAATAATCTTTCGAAATCTAAAATGGTCAAAAAAGTAAAAAAGGCCATGAAAAAGGCAGTGCTTACAACCAAAAAAGCGGTGAAAAAGGTCAAAAAGGCTGCTAAAGCGGCAGTCAAAGTCGTCAAAAAAGCAGCAAAGAAAGCGGTCGTTTTTGCTAAGAATATGGATCTCAAGCAGGCCATCTCCACCGTCGCCGACTTCATACCGGTCGTCAGCAACGCCAAAGCGATCTACGAAGCCACCGTCGGAAAAGATCCGTTTACGGGCAGGAAATTAGAGGCCTGGGAACGAGGCGCCTCAGCCGCAAGTATATTGGGCGGCCCAATCGTCAAAGGCATCAAGCATGGCGGAAAAGCAGCGGCAGGCATCATTAAAAATAGCGGCAAGTCGACCAAAAAACCAGCAGCGGCTTCAAAACCAAAAGACACTCCAAAGCAGAAGAAGCAAGAGGAAAAGAAAAAGTCCGATACACTGCAGTTGCCGGATGTTAATAAGCCGGCAGAGGTGAAAAAGCAGGGGACGGGTAGTAAAAAGAATGAAGTCCCAACTGCCTTTAAGCAAACTGAATTTGCTAGTTCATATGAAGCTAGACTAAAGCAAACACCTGCAGTGAGCAATCCAAAAGTAGAGTTCCAAGGAACGAGGGGTGAATCTAAATGTATCCTTAAACCACCACCAGATCCAAGTTTAAAACGTATATTAGATGGTGCAGATATTGATGGGATAAATTATAAAAATGCTGTTCCTGATTTCTCACCTGTGACAAAAGCACAACTAGAAATTGATTATATGTTTGGTGGAACAGGCAAACATGGGTCACCTGCAAGAAGACTTAATTTTGTTCAAGCCGATCAAAAGTTAGCTGATCAGCTTAATAAATCTCCTGAATTAGCTAATCAGTTCGGTATGAATTCAGGAAAAATAACCAAGACACAGATAGAAAAATATCGACTTGCTAATGATTTAACGTGGCATGAATTAAATGATGTGAAAACCATCCAACTTGTTCCATCAGAAATAAATAGTACATTTGGGCATCTGGGAGGAGAAGGGGAAATAAATGCAGGAGCTTTTAAACCTAGCAGTTTTGCGAATAAATAAGTAAATAGATAAATAAAGGGGGAATTAATGTGTCAATAAATGACAAGGTTTTTGGGGAACTTGAATTTAATTATGATTGGGTTGGATACAAAAATATGAATTTTTGTGGAAAAGATGCTGAAATAGCAATAATGATAAGTGGTGAAGAGGATGGAAAGTTTGATGATAATCAATATGCAGCATATAAATACTTGATAGAAAACTGGAGTGGAATACAGCAGATTATTTTAAAATCGATATTTGACTATTACAAGAAAAGAAGGCATGAATTAGGTTATGATGTTGAGTATAATGAAAGTTATCCTTTACTTGAGACACCAGATCAGCTTCTTGAAAAAATCATGTTAGTTGGAGTTATTATTCCAAATCCTGAACTATTCGAGTTTCTAGATACGGGAATAATGTTTGATTGTGCCTGGGATCCGGAAAATGGAGTCGGAGTTCGACTTATTAAAGGAGAGGTAGTTAAAGTAGGATTCCAGGATATTGTAATGTGATAGTTAGGAAATAAGACTACATGCAATTAGTAATTTTCATACAACATTTCTTTTAAAGCACGATAGATTTTAGTACTGCTAATATTAAATGGGTAGAATTGAATAAATATTATAAAAGTGTAAAATAACTTATTTGATATAATTATTAAACATTTTAGACTACAAAAAGTATTAATTTTTATAGGCTTATTCCGACATGAAAAATAAGAGGAATGAGCCTTTTTCTACTATAATATAGTGATTTAAAAGACGATAGCTAAACAATCTGCTTTTTAAATATAAAAGAAATGTGGTAAGAACTATCACTACTGTGTATGCTGAAAATTCCTATTTTAAAACAGGTGCATCGGCTGGGAAAGAAATCTTCGATCCGAATGATTTTAGGATCCCATAGGAGGAGGGAATATAGTGTACAGGGTTTATAACGAGAATAATGTAAAAGTAAATGTAACAGAAAAACAGTTAGAAGGATTCCTGAAAGGGGATGGGATGCAATTGCCACTTGAAATAATTGGGGCAATGAGTAAGTCTCTAAATCCGAAATATGCGTCTAGGCTTAAGGAAGCGCTTTATCATGAAAAACAGAGGAATCGAATTACAGCAATATTTGGTTTGTTAAGTTTATTAAATCATGATTATATAGAGATATTACGAGAAAAAGAGTGAAGTATACCGGTAGAAGATTTAAATCGAAAAATTAGTGAAAAGGCGATACTGCAGGCGGTATTAATTCGCTTAGAAGATGGGGAAGAAGGCGCAATGGATGCATTTTTGAATGAGAAAATTAGCCCTCAAATCAAATCACTATTAATATATAACTACTCAAGTAGCAATATGCCGTTAAGTAAAAAAGACATTGAATTTTTACTGGTTGCATTAGAAGCGTACATTTATAAAAAAGAATCATGGATACAAAGTATGAAAAAGAATGATTATGAGGAAGATGTGATTGCTTGCCTTTAGGCGTTGCTAAGGGGCTACGAAACAAGTGATTGTTTAAGTCAATTAGATAATGATTTATATAGCAAGCTAATCAGCTCTTGTGAAAAGATATTAAAAATGAAGATCGATTCGTATGCCAAAGAACTGATTGTTACCTTTGCTAGATTTCTACCACCTAAATTGGCATATTCTTTTTTAGAACCAATCATGGAAGTGCCAACCCGGGGAGATGTAAAGAAGGAATTGAAGTATACAATTGAAATACTTCAGCAAAAAGAAAGTGAAATGGAGTAGGCGTATGACCATGGAACATAAGGCGTTTCTTTTTAATACGGAACAATTCAATAAAGAGCTTCGCCCAATTATACTTGCTGCTAGTAAAAATCATGATTTAAACCTTTTACGTAGTTACATTATGGAGAACATTGGAAAGGTGCGTTCAATTTATAGTGGGGAATTGTTAGAAAACAATTGGGAGAATGAACTTGAACTTGGTAACATCCAAGAACTGGCTGATTTTTCTATGACATGCTTTTATAATCCAGAAGATGATCTTGGCCTTTCATATTCATGGGATATATTAATAGAGGTATTAAAGACATTATCAACAGGATTTGATGCTGAATATTATATTCTTGGTCGACCACTGGAAACTGATACATTTAGATTGGACCCAGGTGGTATGGGAATGGGCTTTGTGCAGATGAATGATACACCGTTAATTTTACAGGATTTAATTGATTTAAGGGGCGCATTAATAGAAGATGGTACTATTCCTGCCGAGGCACTGTATGAATGTACTTTATCAGAATTAATCGCTGCCTATGATGAACTAATAGCGTTATACAAAGAGGCAGTTGAACATAAAAGTGGTTTATTAATAACATTTTAAATTATTTAAAGGGAACCTAAGAATATTCATTTTTTTATTGGAAAGCGTTAAACTGATGACATCTCCTAATAATAGCTGTGTTTTGTGATAATCACAATCACATTAATTATTAGGAGGTGTTCTTTATTTGCTAGATTAATACATTAATAGGGCAAAAGTTTATTAATATCTATAAATCGACGGTGAATTGTAAGCGAGTAGTATCATCTTAGCTAGAGAACTAACGCTAAGTTTACTTTTTTGGAAGAATATTACCAGATTAAGAGAAAGTTTTATTCTATTTCCTAAAACTAAAAAGGTCAAAAAGGCTGCTAAAGCGGCAGTCAAAGTCGTCAAAAAAGCAGCAAAGAAAGCGGTCGTTTTTGCTAAGAATATGGATCTCAAGCAGGCCATCTCCACCGTCGCCGACTTTATACCGGTCGTCAGCAACGCCAAAGCGATCTACGAAGCCACCGTCGGAAAAGATCCGTTTACAGGCAGGAAATTAGAGGCCTGGGAACGAGGCGCCTCGGCCGCAAGTATATTGGGCGGCCCAATCGTCAAAGGCATCAAGCATGGCGGAAAAGCAGCGGCAGGCATCATTAAAAATAGCGGCAAATCGACCAAAAAACCAGCAGCGGCTACAAAACCAAAAGACACGACCACTCCGAGCCAGAAGAAACAAGAGAATAAGCCAAAGCCTAATACAACGCCGGCGCCGGCTGGTAATAAGAAGCAGACAACTTCAACTCCGCAGAATGGTAATAAACCGGCAGCGGCGAAACAGCAGGGTACGGATAAAAATACAATTAAGGGTACGGGTAAAGGTGTACCTAAACCGGTTAGCATAGATGAAGCTAAGGGCATTGCTAGAACCAAGATTGCTCAAGAGAGGAATGAATTATTAGAAGGAAAATATATTGATCCAAATACTGGAGATATTTATATTCCACATGTTATGACTGCAGCAGTTAATCTTAAAACAGGCAGGGCATATATTGGGTATAATGGCAAAGGTTTTGACTTTAGAACGGGTAATGAAAGGTTTAATCCGACTGTTTCTGAATTGGATGACGAGGTAGTAATGTTGGTTGAAAAAACTAAAAACAGGGCATTAGAGGCCAGTAAGCAAGCAGGTGGGGAAGTCAAGGATAGCTTTGAAAAATGGACTGTAGATAATTGTGCTGAAGTTCAGGCAGTAAATCAAGCAGTGAAAGATGGTGCTAAAGTAGAAGATATCTTGCTAAGTACCATTGAAGTTTTGCCAAATAAGTATAAAAAAGTATGTAAAAATTGTAAGGAAACTTTTGAAAACTTTTTTATTGATAATTTTAAATGAAAGTAGAGCGAGGAAAATATGGATAACTTTTCGGAAAAAACTTATAAAATTTTGAATGAGGCAGGATGGTACCAAAATAGAAAAATAGATATAAGTTCGACAGTCTTATTTTTAGAGAGTAAGGGCTTTCGAGTGGGTTCTGTTGTAAAAGAGGCATTAGAGCAATTCGGTGGATTGGAATATAAGTTTTCTGATGGGAATGATTTTGAAAATTTCATTATTATTCCAGAAGAGCAAATAGGAGATGGTGTTCAGAAAATACATTTCAAAAGGTATGATACCTTAATTGGAGAGTATTTGATAGTGATTGGTTCCGTATTTAGAAATAATGCAATACTGTTTATGTCGGAATCGGGAAAAGTTTATGGAGCACATGATGATTACTATATTTGGGAATTTGGAAGCGATATCTATGAAGCAATTAATAATCTATGTGAATGTAAAAAATTCAAATTGATACACGAACAATAGATTATTACAGCATATTGAAATATAGTTAGGTGATATTTTTTAATGATGAATACGCCACAATACAAGCTAACTGCCGTGTTGTGGTTTCTTTTTATTTCCGTCTTAACGCTAAAACGTAATCAAGCGTTTAGTAGCGTCTCCTAAAAAACACACTTAAAGACGAGCGAATCATTCATAATATGTTAAATCGTTGATAGGATCACGTAATTGTTGCGTGGTCTTTTTTCTTTTTACGCAGACGATATGCGAAATTTAGCGAGGTATTATCTAGACGCACTAATAACTATTGAAATTTCGCAGGAACGCTCAAACGAAATCAAACGGCCATTGCTAGTAAGCGTTGGGGCGTTTCTTGCGAGGGAGTGGCATACGCGTTGATGTACGAATACGCATCGCATTAGTGAAATAAAGTGTTATTGTATATAGATTAAACTATTTTCCATTTCTCGTAAATAAGACGTTTTAATACGCAATAAAAGGGGGGCAAATATATTTTCACGGAAAAACGGACGAAATTAAAAACTATGGAAGATGGGGTCATGGGTGGTGACATTACCACTTTCAAAAAAGTCAAGGTTTGCGTTGGTACTGGATTGTAGTGGTCGAATATTTCATGGTGTGTACCGAAGTACAGAGATTTAACGTCAAATTCGGTCGAAGTAGCATCTCCAACGACGTAACACTCGAATATGTTCAAAACGTTGGACCATTTAGTAGTGTTTACGTGGTATCTGATGACACCGCAAATAAACGTACCTACGCTTCTTGCGACGGAGGGAGGTTAAATATTGATGTTTAATTGTGAAGCTAAGGCGTAATAACGAACCACTGTATATGGACTTAACGATTATCTGCTTGGCATTTTGGCACGCATAAATATTTTTTCGCGGAAAAACGGACGAAAGTTCACGAAGTCGGGAGGTAAACATTATAAGAGCAATTGCAACAAAGCAATAAAATCAGATAGGAAAATTGAAGGAAGCGTTAATTGTCTACGTTGAAAGGAGAGGAAATTAAACCTTAAGGGATTTAGGCGTTCCAGTTAAAAAAGGGGATAAAGAAGGGATGAAAGAGTTCGTTTCATCAATCGTAAATGACTCAAAAAATCTCGCTAATTCGAAGCCTTTTCAGTGGAATACGGTCGACTCTGTAGACGCTTTTGTTAAGGGTGATGCAGTTGTTTTAGTTAATAGAAATACAAACGAAATATTGACTTTTTTAAATAAAAAAGGAGATCGCTTATCAAGTAAGTTGAAATCCGATTTAGATTTGATTAGAGAGTGAGGATGACTATGAATAACTATATAATATCTTTTACCAAAAAGTTTGGTTATTTTTTCGATAAAAAAGAAATCTCAAATATTATTTATTTACATGATGAGGATGATAATGAGAGATTAGACCATGTCCTTTTCTTCGAGAAAGATAATGGTGATGTTATAGGCTTGTATATAAGAGGTATGAATCCGTTAATCTCAGTGAATAGAGTCTACGATTTAGATGACTTTAATTTATTTTCTAGTTATGAAGGATTAATTGAATGCAAGGAAAATATAAAACTCAAAATAGAGTATATAGGTTTGTTTTTTAGCACTCAATACAACGAACTATTGGGTTTCTATCTAGCGAATAACGATGCATCGAGTTCTATATTTATATTATTTTTACAAGATGAAATTTATATGGAAAAGGATTGTAGTAAATACGAGGCTAGTAGGATACTTGAAAACAAATTTTCGACTGAAGGTTTTATAACTTACGAAAAAACATGTGAGACCGACTGGAGACAATTAAACTTTTAAGAATTTGAATTAAAAACTCATGAAGGCTAGACCATCAAGGAGTGCTATTTTAACAATAAAGCAATAAGAGCGAGAATAGGCGAGATGACAATTTATTTACAAGGACCACTTATGGGTGGTATAAGCACGAAACACATGAGATTAAACAAGCTAAAGGGTTTAAACATTACTCTTACCATGTGATAAAAATGATGTCACATTGTCAACATCAAAAATAACTTACAAAACTTGTGAGGGTTAAAAAAAGGAAAATAAATAACCTTAAAGCACTTGATTGTTACTGACAGACGACAAGTGCTTTTTGCCTATTTAAATATGTAAACTTACAAGCGATCTACGAAGCCGTCGTCGGAAAAGATCCGTTTACAGGCAGGAAATTAGAGGCCTGGGAACGAGGCGCCTCAGCCGCAAGTATATTGGGCGGCCCAATCGTCAAAGGCATCAAGCATGGCGGTAAAGCTGTAGTGGGCATCGTTAAAAATGGCAGCAAGTCTACTAAAAAAACAACAGCGGCTTCAAAACCAAAAGACACGACCACTCCAAGCCAGAAGAAACAAGAAAATAAGCCAAAGCCTAATACAACGCCGGCGCCGGCTGGTAATAAGAAACAGACGACTTCAACTCCGCAGAATGGTAATAAGCCGGCAGAAGTGAAACCGCAGGATAAAGATAATTCTAGGCTAAATGAAGTTAAAGCATTTGTAAATCCAGGACAACAATTTACAAATGGTAGAAAAAATAGATTAAAGCCCAATTTGAGATATAAAACAGGCGAATATGATTATTTTTATGAAACAGATAATTTAGGTGGAATTTCTAAATTCGAAACAGATAGTTTACAATTAACTAAAAGAGAAGAAAGATTGTCACATAGTAGAAATACTCCAGGTAAAATAAAAAGTAAAGATCATGCAGGGCATTTAGTAGGTGACCGATTTGGAGGATCACCTAAAATTGATAATTTGGTTTCTCAATTATCTGATGTTAATCTAAAGCAATATAAAAAAATTGAAGACAAATGGGCTGCAGCATTAAAAGAAACACCACCTAAAAAAGTAACGGTTGATGTTGAAATAATTTATTCTGGGAAGGATATGCGACCAGACAAATTTATAGTGAATTACTTTATTGATGGTAAGCCGGGTTCCAAAGAGCTTCAAAACTAATCAAAGGAGTGAAATAGCAGTTTGAAAAAATTTGAAGAGAGATTTAGTGAATTACAAGCAGATATGATATCAATATGTATGGAATATGTGGAAGATAGAGCTGAAAAAGTATACGTTTACGCTTCACGTGAAGAAGGAGTTACTTCGAGTAGTTATTTTTACTTAATTAATAATAAGTATGTAGAATGTCATAAAGTGAATGACGCTTTGGCTGACGGGAATGAAAAATATGATGTTTCCCCTCAACGAATGCTGATGGTATTACGCATAATAAATGAAGATATAGAAAAAGCGGCGAAATTGTGCGAAGAATATGAGAGGGATATGCCAACTGAGATGAAGTTAATATACGATGTTAAAACTGGTAGTTTTAAAGCGGAGTACAAGTATGACTTAGTTTATACACATGACGATATTAAAACAGCAGATGATATAGCGGATGAGTGGTTTGAGGAGATAAAAAATAATAATATTTAAACTAAGATGGGTTAGCTAAAACTGGAGCATAAATGAACTATTTATTATTCATTTGTGCTCCACATATTTGTAATATAATACAATTAATTATATTGATTAACAAATATATGAAATCATTTAGAAAATCAAGCTGCTGATGAATCAGTAAGTTTAGTTGTGTTTTCGATGCAACTGTAAACAGAAAAACCTTTATTCCATGCACATAATTTAATGTGAATCGAAATCTATTGCTAACGCATATGTCTAAAGAAAGCAAATCCATTTAACCAAGTGAAAAGGCGTGATATAGAGAAATAATCTATTATATAGTGTTAAGTATTTCATCTATCCAAACGCTAATTTAGAACTATATCGGAAATCTTTAATATAAAAAATACAATATTCTACCCTAAATTAAGAAAGTTATAAAAATAAGTAGCCGTTACAAAAAACAAGCTTGCATCAGTTCAAATCCAGAAGAAACAAGAAAATAAGCCAAAGCCGAATACAACGACGGCGCCGGCTGGTAATAAGAAACAGACGAATTCAACTGCGCAGAATGGTAATAAGCCTGCAGCGGCGAAACAGCAGGGTACGGATAAAGGACTAGCTTCTAGAGGTTATAAACCAAGTCCGGGTGAAAGAACTTTTGATGGTTTTGTGAAAAATAATGTGCCTATTGAAAAAGAAACTTTACTATATACAAAATCACCGAAATTTTATAGTGATGCCCCAAGTCAGTTTAAACGCTTTGGATCTGATAGTCATGCTAACTTAGCACCACATGTACATCAACCCACTAGAAATGCCGCACCGAATGGAAATATTTATGGCGGAATGGGTTCCAAAACGTCAAATGATGGTGTAACAACACCACATGCAAAAGATATAAAATAATTATAAGGCTATTTAAAAACGGCGAATATCAAGAATAGGGGAAACAAAAAAATGGATGAAAATTTCGATTGTACACAATTTTTTTCCTTTGATACAAATTTATCCATGCAAGAGATAGTATTGTTATTATCAGATTTGAAAAATTATGAGTTTCTAATTTTAAAAAGTGATGACATAAGGGAAGTTAAAAAAAGATATTTAGAAAAATATATGAGCTCTTATTTGATTGAACTAAAAAATAATAATTTTATAGGGGAATTGCAAGATTGGAGTAATTTTGAAAGTCCTCCTAGTATTGTGAAATTATTTTCTGATGTTTCAGAGAAAATTGCGAAGAATATCAATATAACAAATTACTCTATTTTCCTTTGCAAATTTGCACAAGAAAATGTTACTGAAGATAAAATTTTAGAAACAAAATCTAATGAGATTTTATCAGCTCTCTATAATATGTCTAACTTCAGTTACGATTTATGGATGGATAATCTTATCTTAAAAATAAATGAGTAACTTTAATTGTCTTAGAGTTTATATAATGAGACAGCTCGTAATCATTATATATGGCATGGTGAAGCAAAAACAGCCTAGGAATTACCGTCAAGAAAAAAGGAAGGTAATTTAAGATGACTTGTGATGAATTGAAGGCTATTTGATTATGATTACGAGATTAAAAATGGTGATTGGGATACAGATTTGGTTCCGTTCCTTGACGTAAGTAATGGTAATTAATTATGTATAAGTAATAATGAGTTCAATAAACGATTAGGGCTTCAATCCCATGAATGTAATACCAGTCATAAGTACGAAGGGATAGCAGGTACTTTTAAGGGAGCGAAAAAAGATGATTAACTATGGGGTAATTTATTATAATCACTATAATAAATTTTTAGGAGATCCAATTGACCGAGAAGTGTTTATGAATAATAAAGAAATGCCCAAAATACAAATTTTAAAATATGAAAATATATTTGAAGAATGTTTAGTTTATAATACTCTTGGTGTTAGTAAGTACGAGGGAATAATTGGCGAAAACATAGAAGTTTCTATGGTAGTTGACGGAGCATTTAATAGTACAGCATATATACTTGCGAATGTGTTATTTTATTGTATTGGTAATCAAATGAAGATGGGGAGAGGCATAGCGATAAGTGGTATTGAGAGCATTGATGTGAAGTTTGTTGAAAAATACGATAAGAGTGCAGTTTACTTTACTGACCCTTTTGCTTTCCCAGATGAATATTCCGAAGTTCTTACGGAGAGTAAGGATAATAAGGATGGCAGAGTTTTATTGGCATTTTTTATTTCGCAATCAGAGTATGAGTATTTTAGAAAGCATGGAACTGAAAAATTTGAGGATTTGTTAGAAGAGAAAAATGTCGATCCATTTAATGTTAGTAGAAAATCTGCAATCTAAATTTTTATTGGCAAAAAAACTATAGTGGTGAAGAATACTAAATATCCCTCGGAAAATGAAAGTCTACTAAAGCAGGGCAATCTAGGATTTTAATTTTATACTTGCCAATTGAAAATAAAATAGGTATATCTGTAAAACTCAAAACATTTGCAAAACAATAAAGTATTAATAAATATCGGGAATACTTGAACATAAAGCACTTGATTGTTACTGGCAGGCGACAAGTGCTTTTTGCATGTTTAAATATGTAAAATTGCAAGCTATCTTTACTGCTGCCGATCTTAAACTAGTAATCAGCAATGCTAAAGCCATCTACGAAGCTTTCGTCTGAAGAGAACCGAACTAGGGGCTGGGAAAAAGGCATCTCGGTCGAAATTATAGGGGGCGGCCCAATCGTCAAAGGCATCAAGCATGGCGGTAAAGCAGCGGCAGGCATCATTAAAAATAGCGGCAAGTCTACCAAAAAACCAGCCGCATCTACAAAACCAAAAGCCACGACCACTCCGAGCCAGAAGAAACAAGAGAACAAGCCAAAGCCTAATACAACACAGGCGCCGGCTGGTAATAAAAAACAGACAACTTCAACTCCGCAGAATGATAAAAAACCAGCTGAAGTGAAACAGCAGGGTAAGGGTGTGGGTAAGAGTGTCGAAGTTACTATTAAATATGACAAGCGAATGCCAAAACGTGAATTTGAACGAAAAGCAAATAAATTAAAAGAGCTAGGTGATAAAGGCTTATTATATAAAGCAGAGAACCCAGTGCCTAGAAACCCAGCAGTTACAAGAGCTTATAGGCAAGACATGATAAAAAGAATTTGGAATCAGTATGGAAAAGTAAACCCTGAGTTTGGAAAGCAATTAATTCATAGAGTAACTAAGCGTATGCAACCTGACCATGTTTGGGAATTACAATTGGGTGGACCAGATTCAGTTGAAAATTTAAAATTCCTTGATTCCTTTACTAACTGGAATATTGGTACTCAACAGATTAGACCACAAATTAGAAAGTTACCAACTGGTACTAAGATTAAAATTAAGATAGATTAGAGGGATATTGGTGAATGAGTTATTAAAAATAACAATTGAGAAAGTAAAAGAAGATTTTATATTTGAACCAGATAGTATCATTTATGGTGAATTAAATGATGGAAACAAAAGTATTTGCTCGAATGAGGGTCCCCTTAAAGAATATTTTGACTTCTTACGAATTTGTGATGGAGCAAGATTTGGAGCAATTGATTTATGGTCATATGGTGAGTTACCTTTACATCAGACTCGGATTTCCGATTTTTCAGGAGGATCAGAAAAATGGATTGAAGTTGGACAAATCTTATACGAACCTTTAGTCATAGAAAAGGAGTCAGGTTTTGTTTACTGTTTTTACCAAGGTCATCCAGCGAAAATAGGACAAACTTTAGGCGAGTTTGACTGTTTCATGCTTAATTATGTTTTTGGAAAAAAGTATAAAGAATTAATTCCTGATTCTCATTTAGAGGATTGGTATCAGTACCTCGAAAGGGTTGGATTAGCTTAATTTTTGGGTATTGTAGAAAATATAAACTAATATAGTTATACCGTTATGGAATGCCATAAATCAAAAAATACACAAACGGTTGGGCTTGCTGATCGATAAAAAGATATTCGAGTTTCTAAAAAATGACTCTTAAATATTTGAACTTTAAAAATACATGGAATGTAAGCACTTGATAGCCAACTACAGGCAGCAAGTGCTTTTTACTTTATTACTAAAATAATACGATTACAAAACCCAAAGTCACAACTGCTCCAAGCCGGGCAAAGCAAGGGAATAAGAAAATTCCTAATACAACACCGGTATTGCTTGAAAAAAATGACAAAACCGAAACTGCAGAGTACAGATGGGGTAAAGCGGTACCACCAAAAACAAATTCCGATAATATTTAATTGAAAAATATGGTAAAGTTAAAAATGATAAACAGCAACTGTAGTAGATACATTGCCTAAAATAAGGTGCTGCATACATAACTATTATTCCGATAAAAGAAGGTAGGTCGGTAAAAACAGGAGGTAACGCACTTATGGGTGTTGGTATTTCTCATTTTAATGCTCATAAAACAATGGAGGGATTTTGGTCGCAATATAGGAAGGGTGGAGAAAAGCACGGATAAACACCGACATGTGGAGAAGATACAAAAGTATTATATAAGTCGTTTCAAGATACTGGATTATCAAAAGAGGCTGCTTTTTATGCAACAAAAGAAGCAATCAAACAACGCCGGCAGTATGGATTAACATATGATACGCCTGTCCCTAGAATCCCTGGCCCTATGAATAGTTTGAAGAAGTTTTTGTTTGAAAATATAACATAGTTAGGATGAAAACTAGTGATTATTGAAAAAGAGATTATTGATAGGATTTGTCGCATTAATTGGTTTTCAAATTGCGGGAATTCCAGTGATATTAACACTCAGCTTACTATTGTTGAGGAAGTTAATTGGGAAAAAGCTACGAAACATTCTCAAGGTATTTATTGGGAAGAGATTACATTGGAAGCAAGCAATCAACTTACCGAATTTTTAGCTGTACATTCACCTGCGAAATACAAAGAGTGGAATAAAGTAGTTAGAGAAGGCAAAGAAATAATAGGAAAATCTGCAGTCCCTAAAATAACCGAATATATTAACCAGCAAGGGTTATCTTATACAATTTTAGATAATGCAAAATGGGATATTATAGGTGCTATAATGGAACATACTTACAGGATGGAGAAAGAGCCATTCTTTTTCTTAGAATTACTTAAAGTATACGAAGCTGGTAACTTTCCATGTGGATGGCGAGGTAGTTGGCCTAATGGTAAACTAATTGTTTATTGAGATAAAAGTGATATGAAAAAAAGAACGACTGGAGAATTGCTATGCCGGGATTTTTTTGAATTAAGTGATTCAGATAAAACAAAAATCGAAGAAGCAAAAGATGAGGCGGTTTTAATATCCAACATGATATTTTCGCTCATTGATAAGAAATTTGAGGACACTACGGAGCTTGAAAGACAAGTATTAGCTGCATTTTGCTTTGGGATGATCAATGCCATTGTTTTTAGAAAAGAGCTCAATCCTTTACAGGGACATTCTATTGCTTCTACCTTGTTAACTAAGGTATTCCATTATAGTGAAGAGCAGGCGGAGGATTTTACACAGGAGTTGATAAATTCGACGGATGAAAGCTATCATCCAGTAATGTTTTCAATTATTCGCAGAGGATTAAATGGTTATCAACAGTATGTAAGTAATGAAAAGAAACAGCTACAAGTGAATGTTTTAGAGGTTTTAGCTATTGTAAATGAAAGTTGACAGCAAAGCAATTTTGATATTTCCCTAGATGAGTACTCATGCTTATCTAGGGCTTTATTTTGGCTGAAGGTTATAAATCACGACGTATTATATGGGAATTAACAAAGATCAATAATTTATTTCAGAGCAATTTGTAAATAATATAGCGGTAAGTATATGGAAACCAATCGAAAAACCCTACAATAGTATGAAAGAGATCAAGGAGGGAAAGTATGGATTTTGATATCAGAGAGATACGAGAATATTATGACTCAGAAATACGAAGCTATGATTTTAATAAGTTGGTGAACTTTGGGGTGAGCAATGATAATGCAGATTTTATGGGTGGAATAGGAATTCCTGCTGAACTTGGTGATTTTGAGTTCTATAGATTTAATGAATTCTGCAAAACAGGTATTGAAGAAGTGCAATTTATCAAAGTTGGTCATCATGCGTCTTATAAATATGGACTATATTTAAAAGAGGGTAGCGAGGAGCTTTATACGAGTTCCTCTCTACATTCTCCTCTAATGTATATACTCAATCAAAACTTAAAAACGTTCTTCTTATTTCATTTGATTAGACATGAATTATCAGTGAAAATGAAAAAAGAAGGGATTTATACTTCATATGACTACGCTATTGAGTTGCGGAGAATGTATGAGCAAGTTGATCCAATAGCAATGAAGGAAGTAGAAGGATACTGGTCCCATTTGATAGAAGATTACGAAACAGGATTATGAAATTTTTTAAATTGATTATTAGAATATTAGTTGGGGCTGTCATTAAGTTTGTATAATGTCTAACAGCCTAAAGAACAATGCCGCAATACAAGATAACCGTCTGTGTTGTGGTTTCTCTTTTTATCTGTCGAAATAATACATAATAAATACAATCGTAAGAAGATTAACTAAAGCTGGTTTTTCACGTAATATCACTAGTTAAGTTCTTGACCAACAATTAGAAGATGTCAGATAAACTAGTTGTTAAGTATGAAAGGATGGATTATCAATGAACATACTAGATAGAATCAGTAGTGTGTATACAATTGATGCCAGAAAATCTCCTTCGAAAGAAGAGGAAATTAAAGCACTTCAGGATTTTTCGACAATAGATGTCCCTACAGATTATATAGAAATAATTCAGCTAGCTTCAGACATCGAATTTAATATTGGCAGTCAAATGTATATCCGAATTTGGGGAGCATAGAAATGAATGAAGCTTATAAAGTGCAGAAATATCTCCCGAATTCGCTCGCAATTGGTGATGTTGAAGGAGGTGGTGCATTAATCTATCTACATGGAAAAGATGGTTTGGGGATACATTATTTGAGATTCGGAGATTTGGACATTGAGGAGGCAATGAAAATTGCACCATCACTAGCCGAATTATTAGTAAATAATATAGGTGCGAATACTTTAATAGACATTTGAAAAAATTTTAGGGACTTTGATTGGCTTTATAGCCTTTCAAGGTTTTTTATGATTTAGGACGAAGTATCAGTGAAAAAGCATTGAATTAAAAGCCGATGATTGCAAGAAAGCTTAATAGGTTAGTTACAGTGATATTAAAATAACAACGAGTTATAACTGTACACGAGATGACAAAGCAAGTAAAGCTAATAGTGGTAATGAAGAATGACATAAAAGTAAGTGATTAAAAAGGAAAATTTAGATGATATTAGGGTGAGACAAAATGAAAAAGAATGTGTTTTGAATAGAGAGCTCATAATGGTACTGCCATCATAGAGAATGGGAAGCCAGATTCGACTCTTTCAGGTAAGTATATTGCAGATACACTTTCTGACGATACTATTGTGTCTAATGGAAATATTGCAAGTATGGTCAAATTTGGTAAAATTATGAAGGGGCAGGTATAGATTATTAAAGGAGTTTAGAGAATAATATGGAGCAGAAACTTAAATTCTTAAGACAATATTTTAGTGATAATGTAAAGCTTATTCCTAGCAGTGAGATTTTTAACATTAATAATGAAATACTACCTAGTTTATGGGTTGAATTATTTAGCGAAAAAAACGTTGAGAAAAGAATTGATTTTATTTTATCTATATGGAAAAAATATGTGGCAGAAGAATTAAGGAACACTATTTCTTATTTGTCTAAGCACCTAGAAGAAGTGGAATTGATGATGGTAGATGGCAGATACTCGACTTTATACACTATTAAAACAGACAGTGGAAAAACAATATTCTATGAAGGAAGAAATCCAAACGATTTATTTAACAATGAGGTGTTAAAAGACTCCTGGAGTGAAATTCCGTCATCAATACGTACTTTTTATGAGAATGTTCACAATGGTTTTTACTATTATGCAAGTCGCTCTATGGGGTTGGTTCCCCTAGAAAATGTCACATATTTTGATGACGATGAATGGGGAATTATTGAGGAGTTAGAAGAACCGTTACAAATCAATCTGGAGACTACTTTTGGTTTCTTCAAAAGTGGTATGGGTGGTTATGTTGCAATAGATACTAATAACTGCGTCAATGATAATGCAACTTTATGGTGGACGAATAAAGAACCTAGATACAATATCAATTTTTGGGATGTAGTTGACGAGTGGATTGTAATAGGTTTTGAGGTTTAAGTTAGATAGTAGAAGATCACTCCCTAGTCAGAAATAAATCATTTAATGGGAAATATAAAACGCCCTATAGAAATTGCCAAAAGACATTTATAAATTTCAGTAATGATTATCGTTAATAGAACTTTTGAATAAATAGGTGGGATACTTATGTGGAGTTTGTCAGATAAAACGAGAGGCGTATTGCTACAAGCAGGATGGAATCCAAATAAAAAGGTTGAATTAACTGAAACAATAAAGTTTTTAGAGGCGATGGGATATCAAGTGTTTAATCCGGTGGTTGATGCATTAAGTCAATTTGGTGGAGGTGAATATAAATTCAGGCATCCGGATGGAAGTTTGGAAACCTTTCATTTTAGCCCGGAAAAAGCTATAGGGGATTACTATGAAAAAGAAGACTTTGAAGAATTGGAGACGCGAGTGAAAGAGCCGTTCGTCGTAATTGGAGAAGCATATCGTGGAAATTTAATAATGTTTATTTCGCAATCGGGAAAGGTCTTTGGAAAAAATGGTTCCTCATTATTTAAGTTTGGGGAGGACATATACGAGGCACTAGACACTCTTTGCTTATTTAAAAAGCCAGAAGAGATAGAGTAATAGAGTTCAGTTATTCTATAAATGATAATGGATCCTGTTTGGTCCTCAACTAAAAGAGGAATCCTTATACATAAAATTCAAACCAAATGAATCTCTGTTTAACATCTAGTGACATGAAAAATTAAAAGAGTACATGCAATTTGCACATGCCAATTAAAAGTAACCACATTCCATCCACGGGAGAATGTACAAATCTTTTTGAACGATTATCAAAATATATATCAAGATTTGATGAAAGATGGATAAATGAAATAGAACCAGCAAAAAAAGAGGACATAGATACACTGAAAAATCTAACGCAAATTAATAATTATAACTATCATTATCCTAAAGAATATGAGATTTATTTAAATTATATGGGGCAGGATGATAAGGGTTTACTTAAAACCCAACTTCCAGGATATGCTTCAATTTCTGAAATAATTAATCCTTATAAAGGGATACATGAGGAGATACCAGATACTTTAAGTGATAAATATATACATTTTTTTCAAAAAGAATTATTTGATGGTCAACTATGTTTTGATTTTACCTAAACTGATAATCCGCAGATTGTTATGACTAATGAGGACAGCCAGTTTGTAAGTTATTTTGCAGATAGCTTTGAAAAATTGTTATTTCAATGTGCGTTTAGTAAATATGAAAGATTAAATTATAATAAGTGCATAACTTTTGCTGGAACACCTAACATGCTTAAAGAAGCAATAAAGAAACATAATGAGTCGAATGTTTTTGGCATAATTAATAAATTTTCGAAAACATACAATTTTCAAAGAGCATGGTTCAGCGATCTTACCCATCATATAGGTTTTAAAGAGGGCATTAGCTTTTATATCGATAGTAGAAATAATTCTCTGCGTGGGTTTGTTGCAGGTGATTCAGATAAACAAATCGACAATATTGGCGAAGCATTACTAGCTGAATTATATGTTAATAAAAACGATTAAAGTTTTCCTCGTGCGTATAGGTATGTTTTCTCCACATGTTGGCGTTTCAACGCTGATTTTGGAAAGGACGAATAGCATTAAATAAAGAGACAGTTGGTAAATTAATAAATAACACATCTAAAAATTATTTTGTAGCAGCTTTAGAGGATAGTAAAATTTGGGTTATTGAGAAAAGGCTGAATGTAAGATTACCGGAAAGCTATAAATGGTTTTTTAAAGAATAAGGGAGTGGAAGGGTTTTTGGAATAGAGATTTTGGGAGGCGGACTTTGCGAAGTGCCAACTTGTGTAATTGAAACGGAGGAATGGAGAAAATACGGCTTGCCAATGGATCTCGTTGTCATACAAAACTACGGAATCGGTGTACATTGTCTTGATACTTCAAGGTTAGTCGATAATGAATGCCCTGTTATTGAATGGTCGCAAGATGATGAAGATGAAATGAATGAATATAAAAAATTTCTACGTATTTCTAGATGAAAAGTTTGAGGAAAGATAATTGTATCATTTAATTATTATAAAGTATTTAATTAGTGGGTATTATTTGTTTTACAAAGAGAGTTTTCGAATAACAACGAGTGATTCACTTAACCGAATCACTCGTTGTTTTTTTGTAGAATTAACTAAGCATAGGCTGAAAAAAGAAGGGAGAATTAGTATTATTGAAAAAAAAACCAAAATAGGTTATTTTTATTTAAGTTATATTTGTTCTTACATAAACTGGGAGGTTATTGCTTGTAGCCTTTGATGAACTAATAGAGTTATACAAAGAGGCAGTTGAAAGTAAAAGTGGTTTATTAATAACATTTTCAATCATGTAAAGAAAGCGCAGTGTAACTAAACCCAGAAGATTACCCAAACATTCACTAATAATACAGGGAGTTATTTCATGAAACCAGATTTATTTTCAATTATTATGTATCCCTCGGTTTCCTTCAACACAGAGGAAGCACTAGGGAAAATTCTAGATGTATTCGAATCTAATGATAAATTTGCTCCTACCCACTGGGGCAACAGCGAGCTTGTCAAGGTAGAGTATAACCGTGATGAAATTATTGAAAAAGTAATTGTAGAGAAAAGTGTATCTGAACTTCACCTTTCTCGAGATAAGGCCGTCAAATATTCAGGATTTTTTAATATTCATTGGAGTCATCGAGCGTTTTTTAATTTTGATTTTCATAAATCAATGACTAAGAAGATGTGGCCGGCCTTTTTCGAGTTATCGGATCAACTAGCGGAAGTTCTGAAGCCAATCTTTGGTGTTACACATATTTCTTGGCCCTCTACTTATCCATGGAATAATGAAAAGGAACGCATGAAAATTTGGATGGATGTTTGTTCGTATCCAGTCCCGGTAAGGTTTATACCAAACGGTCCTTTAGGGGTAGGAGCTAGAACATATATTGGTGGGCATATATTGGACATGTTTGGAAAAGACTTTTTGTTGAATAGCCCGGGTGTTGTAAGAGAACCGGCTTGGGGAGGGGTTTGTCTGGATGTAGCGCCTAAGCCATTTGAGGCGGATGATGAAAGCTTACTTGCATCCTGGTTACATGTGATGGAGTATTTAGAAGCTGCTCAAGTAATCGCCATTCCACATTTTGATGAGGACCGGATGGGGGTTTCATTTTCCCCGAATCAGGCATGGGTAAAGTATCTAAACAGTTAAGATAGGTAAGGGGGCAGTTGGTTAACATGCAAGATAAGATAGTAGATAGAAAAAGAATAATGGAGATTATCGATCAAGCCCATATTAATGACGAGGTAATTGACTATTTAAATATAAGTGACGCAGATTTATCTTTTTCAGATTTGTCTGCAATGATGGCAGACGGTATGGAAGCTAAAAATACGATATTTCGTGCGGCATCATTACTAGATGCCTCCTTTTTAGATTGCAATTTCGAATCGGCAGACTTTCGTAATGCTAATTTGGAAGGGCTTCATTGTGTAGACTGTATGCTGAATGGTGTCAATTTCCATCAGGCCATTATGCGCTATGCCAACATGAGTGTCAGTATGTGTATGGAATCGTGCTTGAATGAAGTTGACTTTTCAAATGGAGAAATGACGGGTTCTTCTTTTCATCAGAGTACATTTTTGCAAGCAAACTTAAGGGAAGTAGACGGCAAACAAGCCGATTATAAAGAAGCAGATTTATCCTATGCTACATTGACAGAAGGCGATTTCAAAGGAGCCTCTTTTGCAGGGGCAAACCTTACTGAAGTAATGGCTGTTAAAACCAATTTTACAGACTGCGATTTAACAGGTGCCATCCTTAAAAATGGCAATTTTAAAGGTGCTGATTTTACCGGTGCAAAGCTGGAAAATGTCGTGTGGAACGGCGCTGTTATTGACGAAGCAATGTTTGATGAAAATGTAAAAGAGAAGATAGAACAATTGATATAAGTGATGATTGGTGTTAAAAAGTTATTTTAACTCTTTAGCTATCTAAGGAGATTTTTTGAATAGCAACCAGAGATTTATTGAACTGAATCTTTGGTTGTTTTTTCATTGGAATCTATTGTGCTTAATTAGTAAACATAAGGTTAGTAGGTTGCCTTCCAGGAAAATATACAAGGAATTATCCTTTTTAAGTCGAAATCATGTTCTAGCTTATGTTAAATTATGTATGTAAAGGTAAATTATAAAATTTGATTTGTGGAAAGGACAAACTGAATAATCAATTGGAGAGAAAAATGGTAAATCAAAAGAAATTAGAAATGGCGTTTAGAAGATATAAAAATAACTATGTTGATGATATTTATTATAAAGATGTAAAGGAAAAGTATACTGTTAGTGCAAGTAAAATCAAAAATATTGCAGAGTGCAATTCTATAGAAAAAGATCATATATTATTGATTAATTTAAACAAAATACTATCATACCAATTGTCGCTATGGAAAAATCAGGTGTTAATGAAAGAAGGAAAAAGCATAGAACATTTAAAATCTATGCAAGTGATAACATTTTATCAATGTGTAATCCAAAACCTCTATAAAAACCGATATCCAAAAATGATGGTTGAGTATTCTTTTAGGGAAGTTATTGCAACCTTAATTCATTTCACAATGTACGGGTGGGTAAAAGAGGAGAACATTCTATTCGAGTTCATCGTGGATCATTTTGGCAGCCGTTGGATGGATGCGGATAATTGGAACAAGCATACATGGTTCTTGTTGGAAATCTATTTGCAATATAGAAATAAAACCATCATGGGAACAAATCAAAATCTGCATAGGACGGTTAGAGAGCAATTTAAAGAAGCAGAGCTGGAATATAGTTTAATCCCTGAAGACTTGGATGTTTATACAGAAGTATTAGAACGATGGACAACTGCACCACTTGAGGAAATTAAGGAGCTAATTGAAAGAATGTCATCATTTCACTCCATCTTGGCATCCGAATTAGGTGAGTCAATTGAATTTGGGGACTATAGATATGGCTTCTATCCGTATGAAATTCTATTTCTTATCTATGTGAGACAAAAGCGCGGTTTACCTGTACCCCAACAGTTTGACGATTTTTTAATGAATACGCCGGAAGCACAGATGGTGATACAGGATCCGGAACCATATCCAGAATGGGATCCTCTTCTGCGCCTGATTGATAATTTTTATCGGAAAAACTATCCGGAATATATCCCAAACGATCATGGGGCGTTGTTTCAAGGAACCGAGAATCTAGGAGGGGAAATAGAATGACAGAAGAAGAGATCGTACCGATTATTTTCAAAAAAAGTGATGAAATAGAAGTAATTCTAAATGGCTCACAAACGGAAAGTATATATACTTCGATATTAAAGTATGGTCTGTCTACAAAGAAATTTCTCTATGTAGATTTTAAAGGTGAAGAAAACTATGAAATCACTAACTATATTCTAGATTACGAATTTAGCCACCAGCTCGAATTAGCCTCTCTGGATGAGCTTGAAGACTTGGATACGTTTGAATATGAATTTTTGCCCGAAAAGATTAAGGAAGTCAATAAAGTATTGTCTACCAAAGGATGTGGACTTTTTTCTTACCCAACTGAAGGGGACTTTTATGCTCTATTTATTGCCAAGCTGGAGGACAAAGCAAAGTTGTTGCAAGTAGAGCTGCTGGAGGATGAATATATCCCGTATAAAGAAAGATTTATACAGTACTTCAGCTAAGCGGTGCAATGTATGTGAATTAGATAGGTTGATGATGGGATGAAGCATTTCATTATCAACCTTTTGTTTTTAAGTAATTAATAAAAATAGAAGAAAAATGTAGAAGAAGTATAGAATATCATCAAATATTTATGGCTGAGAATAGAGGGAGATATTAAAAGTTTAGAGGAAGATGAAAAGAACGGTATTCAAAGACCGACATTCTTCCTTAAACAATTAAAAGCCTATGCTTCTGGTAATTTTACTTGCGGATGGGATGGAAAATGGCCGGTGGGTCATTTAATCGTTTAGTATAGTTGTGTTCTATTCCCTGGTTACTGATCGGATTAATTCTGAAGTGGGAGAGAAGTTCAATATGAATTTGCTACAAGAGTAAGAATGTGATGGGGGAAGCCGTAGAATATATTGGCATCCCCCTTTCGGATTTAAAAGGTCCACTGCATTACAGTGAGGACGAAGGGATTAACGAAGCTTCGTTTGAAATTTTCTTTCAAGTAATATCAAGGCAAGATATAGAAACGTAAAAGGCTTGTCCTTAGGGATGGGCTTTTTATTTTGCCTAATTCCTTAAACTACAGATTTGGAGGGAATCGGCATTTAAAAACAGCTAAAGAAAATACCTCGGTCAGAGGGTTTCTTTCCTTAGCCAACAAGGTAGCATAATGGATAGAGAAAAATAGAAATAATAGGTAAATTAATACCTAATATGGTAAAATATTTAAAGATAAAAGTCTGAACTTTCTATGAATAGCTTAACGAAGAGGATGGAATATAGAATCTCGTTTCTGCATGGTAGTCTGAAATCATTATTTTGAATGGAGTGATTCGATTTGGAAGAAAAAAATGTGAAAAGTACATTTGCTGGTGAAGCCTCTGAAATGGTAGCGGCGATTTTTAATATGCTGGACATCTACACGGAGGAACTAACGGAACTAGAAAGACAGATTATCTCTGCCTTTTCATTCGGCATGATCAATGGCGCAGCGATGGAAGAGGGCGCTGACCCGATGACTGTGCAAGGAACTATGGCAGGGGTTTTGATTCGGCAATTCGGCTATTCAGAAAATCAGGCAGTAGACTTCATGCAGCAGCTGATTGAAAGTACGAACCGTGAATTCCATCCTACAATGTACGTCATCATTCACAGGGGTCTCGAAGGTTATTATGATTATCGAGACCAACAATATAGTCTGGTGCATGAGAATCTCACGGATATTATAGACACGATCGTAACTAGCAATGACTAATAATGAGACGAAACATAGTACGCAGCACTCACTTGATATACCAGCCACTGCTCGTACATGAGAGAGCGTAGCTTGTAAGGAACTGAAACAGCTTCTAATGGGAAGGGCGGTTGCGTAACAGCGTGATAAAAACGTTTGGGGCTACTTCAATATCCTTCACTTCATGAAATCCGTACGTTTTGTAAAGATTTTTAGCAGGTATATTTTCAGCACCTGTCGTCACAGCTGTTTCATAACCCCTGCAGACGTTCTCGATCAAATAACCGAGCAATCTTTTGGCTATCCCTTTTCTGAAATGGATCGGGTCAACAACTAAACGGCAGATTTGAAAATGGCCTTCGTCATGTGTGTAGGAAATAAAGCCGGCCAGCACATCCTCTATTAGATAGCCTGCAAATGTTTCGTTCGATTGAATAATCGAGTCTACTGTATCTTGTAATTGCGGAATCCCGTCAAAATTCATTATGTCTGCCTCTACTTTATAGGCGGGTATTTGCACAGCAAGAATTTTTTCAGCCGTTTCCTTATGTTTATTATTTAGCTCACGAATCATGTTTTCACTTCCTGACGTTGTATTTTTGTATCCAAATAGCTTTCCCTTTGCCAGCCAGTACCTGTTTCATCAAAAGGGCAGCTTACTCCTAAAGAGACCAGACAGCTGCCTGGCAGGCTACTTTTATTCATATGGTGCATAATGTTTTAATCGTTCCGGTGATTGGATGGTATGGCCGTCTTCCGTATAAAACTCAAATTGCCCTAACTGATTTTTGTCATGGGCGAAATAGATATAGTTGACTTGCGGTTCATCTGAAAAAATGACTGTAACCGCATACGCTGGCAGCCCGGCAAAATGCCAACTCGCTTCGATTGACTGAATTTCCTCCGGCTTGTATGCCATTTCTTCTATCAAAAAATGCTCGATTCGCCGCTCATACATTTGTTTCTTTAGGTGAACCGTACAAAACGGAGCGAGCAGTAAAATGACCACCCCTGCTAAAAGAAGTTTCTTCATGCCCATCTCCTCCTTTACGGTTTCCTGAAACGCAGCACCGGTAGTCAGGCAGAATGTGATATCCTTATTTTAACAGATATTGAAGGAGGAATAGCAAAATCATCCTTAAAAGTGTAGTAAAGGGGAATAGCGAGATGAAGAGGGAAAATGATTTACTGGATGAAGGGAATGCATGGGAAGCTGTATTGTCTGCTGGCTTAACGATCAATCGTCCGGATGGTTTTAAAGATGAGCATGATTACTTTATCGCATTGGATTTTTTACATGAGCTTGAAAGCGGCGGGCATGGAAGTCTACTGGAATGGTCTTCAGACATCATAGAGGTGCTGGGCATCCGTACATATATTGAGCGCCTAACCAGTATGCTTGAAAAAATAGGGGCAGAGGAGTATGCAGAAATTGAAAAGCAATATGCCGAAAAATTATGGATACTCAACAGAGCATTGGCAAACGGAGAAGATGTCATGGAAGAGTATGACCGGTTGATTGAGGAAGCCGATAAAAGATATACGCAGCTAGGAGAACTCCTGCTTGATCGGATGCAGGCGTATTCGTTGGTGATTTATAAGGAACTAAGTGAAAACATTGAAGAATAAAAGGATGGAGGTCTCTACTAATATTGCCAGATGAGCTGGAATCTGCCGCTCTAACTAGACAAAGAACAGCAGATTCCGACAATTAGTGGAGTTTCATAATGAGGAGTGATTTATTTTGTTCACGATATTACGTATTGTATTTTCAGTCATAACATTGGTCCTGGCCGGATACGTATTGGTGACAAATAATACAGAATACCAGGCGTACCTGGAGCTGTCTCTAGGGTTACTGATGCTCATTATGGGAATCGATGAAATAAAGCAGGGTAGAAAAGGATGGGGCTGTTTCTTCCTATTGTTATTTGCATTAATAAGCATCCTAACTATTCAAAGACTTATATGAAAAAGTTGCATAGCAGGGACATAGCATAGCTGCGGTTGGGACACAAAAAACATTTCCTCTATAAATAAAGACGCCAATTATTCCAGTAAATGAATGTATCGTGCAAAAATTCAGTCAATAATCACTTTCTCTAGTATAATAAAGCACAGCAACTAGTGAAAGGAGTCTGATCATGAGTTTACAAGCAGTACAAGCATATTTTAAGGAAAGAGGACGGGAGCAGGATATTGTCGTCCATGAACAGAGTACAGCATCGGTACAGGAGGCGGCGGATGCTGTAGGTGTACACCCGGCACGCATCGCCAAAACATTGTGCTTTCAAGGGCAGGAGTCGCCGGTTCTTGTTGTCGCTGCCGGGGACACAAAGGTGGATAATGCAAAGTTCAAGCAAACATTCGGCGTAAAGGCAAAGATGCTGGACCCGGATACAGTACTGCAGGTGACGGGTCATGCGGTCGGCGGTGTCTGCCCATTTGCGTTAGCAACGGATGTGCCGGTCTACTTGGATGCTTCGCTGCAGCGCTTTTCAACCGTTCATCCTGCATGCGGAAGCAGTAACTCTTCGATCGAGCTGACAGTAGAAGAGCTGCAGGAATTCGCGAGGGCTGTTAAGCTGGTCGATGTGTGTAAGGGCTGGGACCCCGAGCTGGCTGAGTAATTTCTGAAGGCTACATAAGGTGTATATAGTAAGGGGAAAGCATCCAAGCTGAGAAATAATCGAAAACGGTGAAGGGAAATAATCTACTCAAATGTTGAAATAATTAGAAAATTACAAAATTATTACCCAGGAAATGAGGGTGTTAAACCAAAAAAGAAAGTTCTTTTTGGTTTTTTTGTGAAGGAAAACCCGCCCAATGAATCATACAAAAAACCGGACATCCTATCAGGAATGTCCGGTCGTTTTTTTTATTTAAGGTTTTAAGAAGTCTGGAGATTGGTAGGCAGGGTTTGGATATTTATAGAATCCTTCACCTGTTTGAATCCCCATTTTTCCTTGATCCAGGAACTCGCTTTTCACTTTATCAGCGATTGCTTTGTACGGATTGTTCTCTTGATCAGGATACTTCGCCGCTTTTGTGCTGACGATGTTATAAACTGTTTGCAGGCCGACAACATCAATGATAGCGAATGGTCCCATTGGGGCACCTGTTGCGATCATCCACGTTTTATCGATTGTTTCTGGTTCCGATACGTCGTTGCCCCATAGGTATTGTGCTGCATCAAGGAACGGAACTAGCAGAGAGTTTAAAATATAGCCAGGCTGTTCCTTTTTGATGTGTAATGGCACCATGCCGATTGCCGCTGCAAAGGCTAGTACATCCTGTACAACTTGTGGGTCTGTACCTGGATGCTCCATCACTTCACCCGTGTTGTTTTTCCAGATTGTGTTGGCGAAGTGAAGCGCTAAGAATTTTTCAGGACGGCCTGTAAATTCTGCAAAATCACTTGGCAGCATTGTAGATGAGTTTGTTGCAAATACTGTTTTTTCAGGCGCAACTTTGCCAAGCTGTGTATAGAAGTTTTCTTTGATTTCCTTTAATTCCGGCACCGCTTCAATGACAAGGTCAGCATCCTTCACAGCTTCCGCCATGTCTGTTGCATAGCTGATGCGTCCTTGTGCTGATTTTACCGCTTCCTGTTCATCAAGGAAGTAGTTGCCGTATGTCTCTTCTAATTTAGCGATTCGCTCTTTTGCATTGGCAATCGCTGTGTCATTGATATCAAAAATTGTGACATTAAATCCTTTAAAAGCCGTTTGGAAGGCAATTTGGCTTCCTAGAACACCGCTTCCTGCTACTGTTACATGTTGATAATTCATCATAAGAACCTCCATTTTTCATTTTTGCCTGCATTTAAAATATTCCCTACCCTCAACGTATCAAACGGCTAGTTTGATGAAATACGTTCGAGCCAAGACGTGAGGTCACGCGGATGCGCGAATATGATAGAGTCGCACGGAGCCTGACGGACAGCCTCTGCAATGTCAGGGCGGGCATCTTGCTCATAGTGCCAAACCCACTTGGCAAATTCCAGATCCAGCTTTTCAGGACAGCCGGGTGTCATATCTGGTCGGGTTTTCCCGAAATTTGTAACAGCACGTTTCAATACGCGCGGAAAGCAAATATGCCGCGGGAAATCGAGCCAGATAATCAAATCCGCATACTGTGCCCGAAGAGAAAGGGTGGAGTCAAAATTGCCATCCATAATCCAGGCTTCCTTCTGCAGTTCAGCCAACATCTTTTCCCGGAAAACCGGGCGTTCTGCAGGGATCCAGCCAGGCTGCCAAAAGAGCTGGTCCAGGTGAATGAGCGGCAGCCCGGTCAGCTGATGCAGCTGCCGTGAGAAGGTGGACTTGCCGGCACCGGCACAGCCGATTACCAAAACTTTCTGATGTCGCATAAAACCTCCTATAGTTTGTGCATCATAGACTGCGCTTCATACCATGGAACAGAAAAGCCCTTGCCTTTTGCACAAAAAATACTGGAAGAGGAGTACTCCGGATCTGCATCCTTGTTGTAGCTGATCCGTTCCATTACTTCCTCCGTATTGTGGCATACATCATAGCCGTCAAACGTCAATGTAATTGCGCCTTTTCCGTTCGTATACGCAGCGAATTGGGTACTGTAGTTCATAAAGGTAGCAACTGGCACTCTCCCGGTTAGTAAAGCGTAGTTCTCGGTTACTTCAGGCGGATCAAAAGTGCCCGAAGCCTGCTGAACATCCGTCATCATACGGCCGATATGGTCACTAGCCGCCTTCAGTTTAAAATGATAGTACGGCTCGAGCAGAATGTTCTCTGCCTGTTCAAGCCCTTGCCGCAGTGCCCGGAAAGTCGCCTCGCGGAAATCACCGCCATCCGTATGCTTAATGTGGGCAGCTCCTGTCAGTAACGTAAAATGGATATCCGTCACAGGAGAGCCGGTCAGCAGGCCATGATGATCCCGCTCAAACAAGTGATGCTCGATAAGGCGCTGATGCCCAACCGTTAAATCGTCCGCATGGCAGGCATTTGTAAAGGTAATCCCTGACCCTCGCCGGCCGGGCTCCATTTTTACATGCACCTCTGCATAATGCTTGAGCGGTTCAAAATGTCCGTAACCGGTCACAGTAGAAGAGATTGTCTCTTTATACAGAATTTCGGGATCCTCAAACTGCACCTCTAGGGCAAACCTCGCTAGTAAGATGTCCCGCAGGATTTCCAGCTGAATGACACCCATAATATGTACGTGAATCGATTGTGATGCTTCCTGCCAAAGGACGCGTAAGGATGGTTCCTCAGCTTCAAGTAACCGGAACAGCTGCAGTACTTCCCTAATATGAACATTCCCATTATATACTACTTTTGCCTGTAAGGTAGGAATTAGCTTATACATTTTTGCCTTTTCATAGGAGCTCCTGATTAGGTCTCCTGCCTCAGGTGTAGTAAGTCCTTTGACCGCAAACAGTTCTCCGGCCTCCACACTTGCTGCAGTTTTAAAGCGGCTGCCATTATACAAACGGATTTCCGTAATCTTCTCAGAATGCTCTCCAAAGGACAGCTCATCCCGTACACTAAGCGTACCGGACAGCGCCTTCAGAAACGTGAGGCGCTGATCGCCGTCATGACGGATTTTCACTACCTCTGCCTGAAAAAGAGGGGCAGCATCATAATCTGTCTTTGTCAACTTGTGCAGCACAGCAAAAAATTCACCGATGCCAAGCCCCTTGAGCGCAGCACCAGACATCGCAATAAAGGCCTCTTCCTGCTTCACCAAATTGATGAGTGCCTGTTCGATGTCCTGCTCTGTCAGCGATTCGTCCATAAACTGCTCGAAAAGTCCCTCGTCGCGCTCTGCTACAAACTCAGCGGCATCCGTCAGACGCTCCAGCGGCAAGATATCAGGCGAGAACTCTCGCTGCAGGGAAGCGAGCAATGTATCCAGATCAGCACCTTCCCGGTCAACTTTATTCAAGAACAGGAAGGTCGGAACGCCATACTCTCGGAGAAGCCGCCAAACGGTTTCCGTGTGTCCCTGAATTCCTTCGACCGCGCTAATAATCAGCACGGCATAATCCATCGCTCGGATGGCACGCTCCATCTCGGGGGAGAAGTCGACGTGTCCCGGTGTATCGATCAATGTGTATGTATCACCTTCATAATCGAACAATCCCTGCTCCGCGAAAATAGTAATCCCCCGCGCTTTTTCCAGCTCATGATTGTCCAAAAAGGCGTCCTGGTGGTCCACACGGCCGAGCGATTGAATGCTGTTCGTGTGATACAAAAGCTGCTCGGAAAAGGTTGTCTTGCCGGCATCCACGTGGGCTAATACGCCTATTGTTTTTCTCATATACAAAACCTCTTTTATGTTAGTGTTTTCATTATAAGACAGCCATTGTCAGGATGCCAGAGAAGACGTGTACTGTTTAAATCCGCGCCAGATGGGTACTTTATACATGTATGACAAATAGATAAAGGAGTGGGTATCGTGAGTACCACAAAGAAAGAACAGGCTTTAGAAATTTTGTCAAAAAACTATGTAGGTGTAATGGCAACAGTGGCAGGGGACAGACCAACCTCGCGCTATATGACATTCGAACATGAGGACTTTACCTTGTATACTGCGACTCCAAGAGACTCCGACTTACTAAAAGAGCTACAGGCAAATCCCCACACCCACATTTTATACGGCTATGAAAACGGAGATATGGGCGACACGTTTTTAGAGATTGAGGGAACGGCTGCGGAATTCAACGCGGATGCAATCAAAGAAAAAATTGTTGCGAAATATCCATATCACGTGGACGGTATGTCGATGACACTATTGAAAATTGAGCCTGTACGCATGCGCTTTATGAATAAAGCCGGTGACAATCAGGAAGACGTCGATTTCCAATAAGAAAGGGTGGGACAAATGGAAACATTACGAGAACAAATCCTAGAAATCTTAAATAAACAAAACATCGGTTCAATGGTAACAGTGAAGGACAATAAGCCAAACGCACGTTACATGACATTCACAAATGAAGGCTTTACGCTATTTGCGGTGACAGAAGAGGATTCTTCGAAGGTACTGGACCTTGAAAAGAATCCGTATACGCATATTCTTTACGGTTATACATTAGAGGATGTGGATGCGCCTTACCTTGAAATTGAGGGCAAGGTGACAGACTTCAAAGATGACGAGCTGAAGCTGAAAGTAACAAACTTCTTCCGCGGCCTTTTCACAAAGGATTCAAGCGACATGATTACAATCCAAATCGAGCCGACACGCATCCGTCTGATGAACAAAAAAGGACAGCCCCCGCAAGAACTTGAATATCCATTTTCATGAGTACAAAGCGATCTTCTACGGAAGGTCGCTTCAGAGTATAGACAAAATGCCTCCAGAGAAGGACTCTCGAGGCATTTTATCATTTTTGGACGTAGTTGATATAACTTTCAACTGGGCTTTATTTGTGCAACGCCTCTACGTGATGCTTTCATCTCGTATAAAACATCGTGCCATATACAAGTGGCACGATGTATTAAATTCATAGCTGCACAAGTAAGCATTTCCTACAGGGATATTTTTGGAAGTTCCCAGAAGGTTGTCCAACGTACATCATTCTTTTCTTTCACATTCAGTAAAGATACTTTCAATCGTCAGCGTTTCAAGTTTTTCACGTTCATTGATTTAGTTTATCGTCATCATGGTTATCATCACCTCAGAATAGTTGTAAATGTAGAAGTACAACATATTTTCAGTAGCTGATACAAGTCGGTTGGAGTGGAAGGCGAGAAGACTCCTACGGGAACAGCAAATTTATTTGCGACGAAAGGAGCAAAGGCTAAAACCGTCACATCGTGTGACAACGCCTTTGTGACCAACATCAGGTTGGCCCAAAGCACCCGGACTGAGCGCAGCGAGGGAGAAGGCTGAGGCCGTGCCCGTGGAAAGCGTAGCGCCTGTAACGGAAATTGACGATTTCATAATTTTAAATTTCTTTAAGTTTTTCTTCAGTCTAAAGCGATCTTCTCCGGAAGGTCGCTTTTTTATTATGTGTACGAAGGATAAGAGCAAAAAATAAGCAGGCCTTAATTCCGCGGAATCTACTAAAAGCCAAAATAAAATACTGAAAACTATTAAACTTTAGTGAAATAAAACTTCCATTTCCTAGCACAAAATAATGGCAAACCTTCTTTTTTTAGAGACGAATAGGAAGCGGCTGCGTTGAATAGTAGTAAAGAACCGCTGGAAAAACCTTGTGCTGATGTAAGAAATGGAGTTTACAAAAAGTAAAAAAGTTTTAGCTGAATAACTTACATAATGTAAAAGGTTAGGAATAAATGTAATGTTTTCTAATAGTAAAAACATATATTATAAGAAAATTCAGAAAGAGTGATGCGATAATGTTAGCCTTGAAAAAGACCGAGACTTATTTACGAGATCGTGAGACTGTTATTCATCTCACGCAGAAACTGGTTCGTATTGATAGTGTGTTTCGAGATGATGGCGTTAGCACAGAACAAGAAGCAGCTGAATTTGTTGCGCAGTATTTACGAGCTATTGGGATTGAAACGCATGTGGAGGAGGTAGTGCCTGGCCGGCCGAATGTGATCGGGATTATCGATTCTGGAAAACCAGGTAAGACGCTATTATTCGAAGGACATACAGACGTAGTGACAGAGGGAAACCGGGAAGCCTGGAAATATGATCCATTCGGTGCTGAAATCGTTGATGGGCGCATGTACGGGAGAGGGACAAATGATACAAAAGGAAACTTGGCATGCATGATTACAGCGTGCCAATCCATCCTGCTCGACGAAGAAGCGTTTACAGGCAAGATCATTCTCTGTATTCCATGTGATGAAGAAGGCTTGATGCTTGGTATCAAGCATTTTATTAAGCAGGGGTGGGCCGATGGTGTAGACGGTGCAATCATTTGTGAGCCAGAGGAAAATCAAGTGTGTATCGCACAGCGCGGCGCTATTCGTCTGCGAGTGGATATTTACGGAAAGATGGCGCACGGGGCCATTTCCTGGAGCGGCATCAATCCGAACTGGCGTATGGCACGCTTCATTACGGAAATGGAAAAGCTTGAAAAAGAGGAGCAGCTTCGCCTGGGAGAGGACCCGTTTTTAAAATGGCCGACGATTACACCGACCATTTTACGTGCCCCGGTAAAAGGCGATGCCCAAATCAATGTCATTCCGGACCATTGCATGACGACGCTGGATATCAGAACGGTGCCGGCGCAGGATCATGATGAATTGCTTGCCAAAATCGAAGCAATCATTGACCGGATGAAGGCAGAGGACCCGGATTTCAATGTGGAGCTGACGGTGTTAGATAACCGTCCCGCAACCGCTACGGATAAGGATGAGCCGGTTGTCCAAGCAATCTATCAAGCTGTAAAAGACGTGCTCGAGACAGAGCCGCGCTATAACGGTGTGCCGGGAGCGACGGACGGGACCTTCCTTCATGTGCATGGTGTACCGATTGTCACAATCGGTGCAGGCGACCGGGAGATTCCTCATCAGATTGACGAATACGTAGATATTGAAGAGCTGGCTGAAACGACAGCGATTTACCGGAAAGCGGCACTGCTCTTTTTGGCAGGTGAAGAAGCATGAAGATAGCGGTCATTCCTGGAGACGGGATCGGAAAAGAAGTGATGCAGGAAGCGCTCCTTGTACTGGAAACCCTGCAGGAGCTTGAAGAGGATCTGTCCGTTGACACAACCATTTTCGACTGGAGCTCTGATTATTACCTCAGAACTGGAAGGATGATGCCTGAGGACGGGTTAACGATGCTCGCCGGTTACGATGCCATTCTGTTTGGGGCGATTGGGGATGCAAGGGTGCCGGATGATGTGACCGTATGGGAGCTGATCATGCCGATCCGGAAGCAATTTGATCAGTATGTTAATTTTCGGCCGGTGAAATCACTGCCTGGGATTGCCTCTCCATTAGCGCATGCCGATCATATCGATTTCGTTATTTTCCGCGAGAATACAGAAGGAGAATATTCGAATAGCGGCGGAAGATTATATAGGGACAAACCGCAGGACCTAGCGATACAAAATACGGTCATGACCAAAAAAGGCATCGGCAATATTGTCAGCGCTGCATGTGACTATGCTCAGAAATACGGAAAATCGACGGTGACAAGTGCAACAAAGTCAAATGCTGTCATTCATACGATGAAATTTTGGGATGAATGTGTGACGGAGCAGATGAAGCAATACCCGGATTTGCATTTGAAATCCTACTATATTGATGCACTCGTCGCGTACTTTGTGGAGAAACCGCAGGAATTTGAAGTAGTGGTTGCTTCAAATTTATTTGGTGATATTTTATCAGACCTCGGTTCAGCCATTATCGGAGGGCTGGGGCTGTCTCCATCAGGCAATATAAACCCGGAGCGAAACTACCCTTCGATGTTTGAACCGGTACACGGCTCCGCACCCGATATTGCCGGACGAGGCATTGCCAATCCGATTGCCCAGATTTGGTCGCTTGCCTTGCTGCTCGGTCATCTAGGCCGTACAGATTTAGAAAAGGTAATTGTCTCATCAATTGAGCGGGTCCTGGAGGCCGGAGAGGTGAAAACAGCGGATATAGGCGGTTCCGCGACTACAAAAGAGATGGGTACAGCGATTCGTGAAGCGGTAAAGACAAGTTTTGAAAGGCGGGTTGTCTAATATGGAAACAGTGATTGTGACAGGTGCTGCCGGTGGGATGGGGCAGGCAATTGTGAAAACATTGGTTGATCGTGGATTTCATGTTGCAGGAATCGATTTAGCAGAGCAAAGTTCGTTTTCTCATCCTCATTTCTTTTATGAACAAGGAAATGTGCTGGATGAAGAACAGGTGCAAACATTTGTTGACCAGCTGGACGAGGTGAGGGGTGTTGTAAATGCAATCGGGCTTGCCCAATCGGCAACACCGGTGGAAGAAGTCTCGATGGATTTTTGGAACAAAGTAATGGATGTCAATGTCAAAAGCCTTTTCATTATGGCAAAGGCTGTTGTTCCGAAGATGAAACAGGCGCAAAAAGGCTCGATACTGAATATCGCCTCGATTTCAGCGGTCAGGCCAAGACCAGGCTTGCAGGCATATATTGCCTCAAAGGGAGCGGCAGAAAGCTTTTCCCGTGCACTGGCCATTGAGCTGGCGCCATTTCAAATCCGCGTCAATACGATTCACCCGGGCCCGGCGGATACACAAATGCTCGGACAATTCGCTGCAGCAGGTGCCGACATAGAAGAGGCAAAGCAGCAAATTTTTGTCCAGTCCGTGCCACTCGGCAGACTCATTACACCGGAGGACATAGCAAATTCTGTCCGCTTCCTGCTCTCGGATGAGGCGAGTGCCATCACAGGTGCTACCTTGCATGTAGACGGCGGACGCGGCTTATAAGGAGTGAGGAAATGGAACATATCCCAATGTGTATAGATGGAGAATGGATTTTTGGAGAAAAGGATATTCACGTATACAATCCGTCAACCGGCAAACCGCACGTGACCCTTTCGAATGCGACAATTGAACAAATCGACCAGGCGATAGAAAGTGCCAATCGGGCATTCGATAGCGAGGAATGGCGCAAATTCAAGCCTTTTGAACGCGGTCAGCTGCTAGTGGAGCTTGCGCAGTTTATCCGGACGCATGCAGAGCAGTGGGCACAGCTGGAAAGCCTGGATGTCGGTAAGCCCATGACACAGGCCTGTGCAGATATTGAGGCGGCAGCACGCTATTTCGAATTTTACGGGGGTGCTGCTGATAAGGTCATGGGTGAAACAATCCCGATCGAGGATGGCATGCTGAATGCGGTCGTTCTTGAACCAGTCGGCGTAACGGTTCATATTGTGCCCTGGAACTACCCCATCCAGATTACTTCTAGAAGTGTTGCAGCAGCCATTGCAACAGGCAATGCGGTCATCATCAAAAGCGCCGAGGATACACCGCTTACTACCCATGAAATGGTGAAATGGCTGAAAGACCGGCTGCCAAAGGGAATCATCCAGCATATTACAGGATACGGACGGGATGCAGGTGCTTATTTAAGCAGCCACCCCGATATCCATCACATTACATTCACAGGCTCCGTTCCGACAGGCATCTCCGTCATGCAGGCGGCAGCACAAAATGTAGTTCCTGTGACATTAGAGCTTGGCGGGAAGTCACCGAACATCGTTTTTCAGGATGCTGATGAAGAGCAGGCACTAGAAGGCGTGCTGCGGGCCATTGTACAAAATGCCGGCCAGACTTGCTCAGCAGGTGCAAGGCTGTTAATTGAGCGCTCGTATAAAGAGCCGTTTCTTGCTAAACTTGTGACGCTTTTTGAAAAGATTACGATCGGGGCAGGCGAGCAGGATCTTGATATGGGTCCGCTTTTAAATGAAACGCAGTATAAAAAGATTACGAGTCTTTTAGAAATGGCTGCAAAGGATGGCCATGTCTTAACAGGCGGGAAAAGCCTGCAAATAGAAGGGTACCCGGAAGGCTATTATGTAGCGCCGACCATTGTGGATGGATTGGATGTAGCTCATCCGCTCGCGATGGAGGAAATTTTCGGGCCGGTACTGACTGTATTTACGTTTGACACAGTGCAGGAGGCGATTGCTCTGGCTAACGCGACAGCCTATGGACTTGTAGCAGGGATTTGGACGAGCAATGTGAATACAGCACATTATGTCGCAAGCCGTGTGAAAGCAGGGCAGGTGTTTATTAATAACTACGGTGCTGCTGGCGGGATTCAAATGCCGTTTGGCGGCTATAAAAAAAGCGGTATTGGACGCGAAAAAGGACTGGTCGCCCTTCGAAACTATACACAAATGAAAAATATTGCGATTCGCTATACCGCTCCCGGAGGTGATTGATGTGAATGAGGACAAGGAGTTGGTCTTGGAAGTCAAGGACCTATCCATTTCTTTTGATCTGCCAAATGGGCAGGAAGCAAAGGTTGTAGAGGATATCAGCTTTTCTGTTTATAAAGGAGAGACGCTGGCCCTTGTCGGCGAATCAGGCAGCGGGAAAAGCATTACATCCCTGGCTGTGATGCGGCTGCTTCCAATCCCGCCAGGAAGAATTGCCTCAGGTACAATCCAGCTGAACGGCCACGATCTACTGCAGATGAAGCTAAAAGAGATGAGTTCCATTCGGGGAAATGAAATCAGCATGATATTTCAGGAGCCGATGACTTCCCTTGATCCGGTATTTAAAGTAAGCAGTCAATTGATTGAGGGAATCCGCAGACATCAAAAGGTTTCAAAAAAGGAAGCCTTTGAAATTGCGCTTGGCATGCTGAAGGAGGTAGGTATTGCCAATGCCGAAAAGGTCATGCATGAGTATCCGCATCAATTATCAGGTGGAATGCGCCAGCGGGTCATGATTGCGATGGCGATGGCGAATAACCCAAAGCTATTAATAGCCGACGAACCGACGACGGCCCTTGATGTGACGGTGCAGGCCCAGATTTTGCGGCTGATGCTGAAAATGAAGGAGGAGCATGGCTCGGCGATTTTATTTATTACGCATGATATGGGGGTAGTAGCAGAAACGGCGGACCGTGTAATGGTCATGTACGCCGGGCAGATTGTGGAGGAAGCCCCGGTGAAGACATTGTTTACTGAGCCAAAGCATCCTTATACGATTGCGCTGCTGAAAACGATCCCTTCATTAGATGAAAATGTCCGCCGGCTGCCTTCCATTCCCGGCACGGTCCCTTCAGCCAGTCAGCTCCCGAATGGCTGCCGTTTCGCCGCACGCTGCGAGCACGCCATGCCGATTTGCAGTGAAAAACAGCCTGACATGAGGGAGTTTGCGCATCGGCAGCAAGTCCGCTGTCATCTGTACACAGAGAAGGGAGTGAGCGTGAATGTCGAAGCAGAACATTTTGCTTGAAGTGCGTGATCTAAAGGCCTATTTTCCGGTCAAGCGCAAATCCCTTCGTGAGGAAAAGAAGGTTGTCAAAGCAGTCGATGATATTTCCATCGAAATTTTTAAAGGTGAAACGCTGGGAATCGTAGGCGAATCCGGATCGGGCAAATCTACGCTTGGCAGGACGATTTTAAAGCTGATCGAACCTACTTCCGGCGAAATTTTATATGAAGGCCAGCCTATCCAGCAGCTAACAGGCAGGGCGCTGCAGAAATTCCGCAATCAAATGCAGATGGTTTTCCAGGACCCGTTTTCTTCGCTTAATCCGCGCATGCGCATCGGCGACATCATTGAAGAGCCGATGAAGCTTCAGCTCTCCCTTACAAAAGAAGAGCGGCGGCAGCGTGTAAAGGAGCTGCTGGAGAAAGTAGGCCTGCGCGAGGATGCGATGAGGAAGTTCCCGCATGAATTTTCCGGAGGGCAGCGGCAGCGTATTGGTATTGCCCGGGCACTGGCGATTAATCCCGCTTTTATCATCGCGGATGAACCCGTTTCGGCACTGGATGTATCCGTACAGTCGCAGGTGCTGAATTTAATGATGGACCTGCAGGATGATCTAGGACTGACGTATATGTTCATCTCCCATGATCTAGGCGTTGTCAAGCATATTAGTGATCGCGTCGCTGTTATGTATTTAGGAAGAATCGTGGAAATAGGTGAAAAAAATGCCCTATACGAAAATCCGCTGCATCCCTATACACAGGCATTGCTCGCGGCAATTCCTGTCGTGGATTTTGACAAAAAGCGGGATACAGAGCCATTAAAGGGGGATCTGCCAAGCCCGATGGATCCGCCGGTCGGCTGTGTGTTTCATACCCGCTGCCCTAAAGCAATGCCCATTTGTTCACAGAAGCGCCCTGTATTGTCGAGCCAGAATAATCAGCAGCGAGTGGCCTGCTTCTTATATGAGGAGGAGGGGATTTGATGTTTCATAATATTACGGATGTTCCCGGTATCGAAGTCGGCCATGTCGAGGATAAAACTGGTGTAACCGGCTGTACGGCAGTACTGGCAAAAAAGGGCGCCGTTTGCGGGGTGGATGTACGGGGCTCCGCTCCCGGCACGCGCGAAACGGACGCCCTTGATCCGGTTAACGAAATCCAGCAGGTGCATGCCATATCGCTGGCAGGCGGAAGTGCATTCGGCTTGGATGCAGCTGCGGGTATCATGCGCTATTTGGCAGAGCAAAAAGTAGGTGTAGATGCCGCTGTTGCCACGATCCCCATTGTACCGGGCGCCGTCATTTTTGATTTGTTTCTAGGCGACCCGACCGCCTATGCGACTGCGGCAATGGGCTATGAGGCAGCAAAAAATGCGGCGGCAGGCCCTTTTGAAAACGGCAATATTGGTGCCGGCTACGGCGCAACGGTCGGAAAGGTTGCCGGCCCGCAATATTGTATGAAAGGCGGACTTGGCAGCAGTTCGGTAAAAGGGACAGCTGATTTGGTCGTTGGTGCGGTTGTGGTTGTCAATGCAGTCGGCGATGTAAAGGACCCGAAAACGTATGAAACGATTGCCGGGGGGCGTGATGCTCATACAGGCGAGTGGATCAACAGCTGCGACTATTTAAAGCAGCAGCATGGATCGATGGCGCTCCCAGGGACGAACACAACAATTGGTGTCGTAGCCATGAATGCGAAGCTGACAAAGGCAGAAGCAAAGAAAATTGCCCAGCTGACCCATAATGCACTGGCGAGAACGATTTACCCGGTGCATACGATGCTGGATGGGGACACGATCTTTGTGTTAGGAACCGGTGACCGGCAATATTCCGTTGATTATTTAGGGCAATTGGCTACAGAAGCAATGGAGCAAGCCATCATTAATGGTGTGAAAATGGCCGAATCCATCGGGCAAGTGGAAAGCTATCAAAGCCTTCAAGGCAAATAGGGGGAGCAGGGCATGAAAAAAGTTTGGCTACTAATGATGACCATATTATGTGCATTTGTTTTGGCAGCGTGCACCGAAGAAGACGGCGGCACGGATGGAAATGACGGCGGCGGTACAGCAGGGGCCCAGGAAATCACGGTACGTGTCAATGATGATCCGGATTTTCTGGATCCGCATAAGGCGACAGCGTCTATTTCATTCCAAATGATTTTGAATATGTTCGAAGGGCTGATGGCTCCTGAAACGGACGGTTCCTTGAAATATGCGATTGCAGAAAGCCATGAAGTATCGGAGGACGGGCTTGAATATACGTTCAAAATCCGCCAGGGAGTAAAATTCCACGATGGCTCTGATGTAACGATTGATGATGTGAAATATACGTTTGACCGCCTGATGGGTACGAATGGCGGTGAAAAAATGAAAAACAACTTTGATAATGTCGTTTCTGCGGAAGCGGTAGATGAATCAACGTTCAAATTTGTATTGGCAGAGCCGAATTCAAACTTCCTTTATTCCTTAACAGCACTAACTTCAGCGGTCATACCGGCTGGCAACGACGAAAAACATAATGAAAATCCAATCGGTACCGGTCCTTTTGCATTTGAAAAATACTCACCAGGCATGAATTTGATTGTTAAGAAAAATGAGAATTACTGGCGTGAAGGCCTGCCTTATTTAGATAAAGTGACATTTGCGTTCCAGTCCGATGATCAGGCGGCCATTATGAGCCTGTTAGCGAACGAAGTAGATGTAACAGCTGTTCCGTGGCAAAGGGTCAACGAAGTAACAGATAACTATAATACGTCTCACCAAAACAATAACTCCTCGCTGGTCGTCACGTTTAACGAAACAAAAGCGCCGTTTGACAATGTAAAAGTACGCCAGGCGATTGCGATGGCGATCAATAAAGACGATATTATCGATTCCGTGTTCTCCGGCTATGCGGTGAAGCTGGGCTCCAATATGAGTCCGGCGATGGGAGACTTCCATGATCCATCATTAGTAGATCTGTATTCGTTTGATGTAGATAAAGCGAAACAACTGCTTGTTGAAGCGGGCTATGAAGATGGTTTCTCCACAAAGATTACCGTTTCTTCGCATAACGGTATTTACAGTAATATCGCGCAAATCGTTGTAGAGAATCTGAAGGCAATCGGAATCGATGTAGAAATCGAAGTAGTAGAGTGGGGCATATGGCTTGACCGGGTATACTTCGGTCGTGATTATGAAATGACGGCGATTGATCTAACGGGCCGTCCATCAGCGTATGAAGTACTAAACGACTACGTATCAACAAATGATGCAGAAAACTTCTTCCTGTTCAACAACCCGGAATTTGATCAAGTCATGGCGGATGTCCTGCTTGAAATCGATCCTGCAAAACAGGTCGAATATTATCATAAAGCCCAGGCCATTTTAGCCGAACAGGCAGCGGCCGTGTATATTGCCGATTACCAGATTATTTGGGGTTCAGATAAGGCAGTGTCCGGGCTCAAGAGCTATCCGTTCTGGTTCCATGATATGTCTGAGGTGAAAATGTCAAATTAGAAAGGACTGAAGCATGATGGTTTATATATTGCGCCGCTTCATCCTGTTAATCATCACAGTCGTCCTCGTCTCGATTATTACATTTGGTGTTTTTCAGGTTTTGCCCGGTGACCCTGTCCGAACGATGCTTGGTACCGAGGCAGATCCTACACAAATTGAAAATTTACGGTCTGAGCTAGGCTTGGACCGTCCGCTTCATGAACAGTATTTGGATTGGATGAAGGGGTTATTAACAGGGGAGCTCGGCGATTCCATTCGATTTTCGATGCCGGTAAAAGACTTATTGCTGGCCAGACTGCCTGTCACCATTTCATTGGCGGCTATTACACTCCTTTTTGTTTGTCTCATTTCCTTGCCGTTAGGAATGTTTGCTGCAAGGCGCCAAAATCAGCTAAGTGATTTAACGCTGTCTACCGCTACACAGATCGGGATGGCGATTCCTTCGTTTTGGCTCGGGATGATCCTGATTCTATACATTGGCTTGAATATCGAGTTCTTTAAAATCAGCGGCTACATCCCATGGACAACGAGTATTGCCGGGGCGCTCAGTACATTGATTCTCCCCGCACTGACGATTGCTATTCCGCAAATTGCGGTTAATTTCCGCTATGTACGCACGGCGATTCTAGAGCAGGTCAGGATGGATTACGTCCGTACGATACGCAGTAAAGGAATCGTTGAAAGAATCGTCATGCATAAGCATGTCCTTAAAAATGCGATGATTCCGATTTTAACGGTATTCGGGTTGATTACGGCAGAAATTGTGGCAGGGACCATTATCGTTGAGCAGGTATTTTCCCTCCCAGGTGTTGGCCAGTTATTGATTACAGCGATCAACAACCGGGATTTCCCGTTAGTTCAAGGCATAGTGATGTATATTACAGTGGCTGTAGTAGCGATTAACTTTATTGTGGACATTTTATATACAGTCCTTGACCCACGTATTCGATTGCGATAGGAGGCGTGAACAATGAAAATAAAACGATTTACGAAAAATATCAATTTCATCATTGGCGCACTCATTATCGGAGGTTTTTTTATCTTGATGTGCATCAGCGTATTCTACACCCCGCATGACGTGACGGCAATGAATGTTCCGGACAAGCTGCTCGGACCGAACGGGGCACATTGGTTCGGGACGGATGAGTTTGGCCGCGATATTTTCAGCAGGATCATGAAAGGGACGCAAACTGCCTTTTCGGTCGGATTGTTAACCGTGGTCATCGGAGTGCTCTTTGGGGTGCTGATCGGCGGTACAGCCGGTTATTTTGGAGGATGGGTCGATGAAATTTTTATGCGGATTCTCGATGCACTTATGGCATTCCCGGGAATCATTTTAGCCTTAATGCTCGTAGCAATTTTTGGCCCGGGCATTATCAATACAGCCATTGCGCTGGGCATTATTGCGATACCGAATATTGCCCGTATTGTCCGAAGCGGTTTTGTACAGCACCGGGACTCCGAATATATACTGGCCGCGAAATTGATCGGTGTCAAAACGTATACCATTATGTTCCGCCATATCCTGCCTAATATTTCATCGCAAATTATTGTTGCGGCAACCGTGACGTTTGCGACAGCGATGCTGGCAGAGGCAGCGCTCAGCTATCTAGGACTTGGCGTTCAGCCGCCTAACCCGAGCTGGGGCAGGATGCTGAAGGATTCCCAGTCATACTTAGTAAATGCACCTTGGTATACGTATGCACCAGGAGCAGCCATTACCCTTATGGTGTTAGGACTGTATATGCTGAGCAACGCCTTACGGGATTTCCTGGATCCCCGTTCAAAAGCTTAATGCGATACCGAAAAGAACGTGTATGACAATCAAAATCAATAGACACAAAAAGCAAAGCCATAACAGCGGTTTTGCTTTTTTGTATGTTTGGTAAAAAGAGTTGAATTGATGAGCTCCAGCAGTTGATGATTGATCCATCTCAGCCTGTCGCTAATTCAAGCTCGTCATCAATAGTGTTTAGATAGATAGCGAAGCTCTGGTGAATGTTGAGGTTAAACGGAGATGATACGTTTCCATTCGGTTACCTTGCAGCAGAGAATGAAGTCGTAGACCATGACATATTATTTTGAAGAAAGCACATAACCGGGTTACTGCTTCCAGATCACAGTAGAGGGATAAAAGGAAAGTTAGCAGTACTCATGGTATGCTAGAGAAAGGAAAGGGGATGGTAGAATGCTTGAAATATTAAAGCGATTTGTCAAAGAGGAGCTTGCTTATATCACACAGCAGGACGACATCCAATTCATTTATGATGTGAATGGCGAATTAGTTGGAGAAATACATATGGAACAAGGTTTTATATCACATATCGATTTTTATGATGCGGATATGCTTGCTGAAGAGGGGATTCCGTTTAGTAACAGCGCCATGATCAATGCCGTTCTTAGGCCGAATGAGGTAACAGAAGAAGTAGAGGCAGCTGCTATACCTCATATTGCGCGGGAAATGAAGGAAGCTCTGGATGACCGGGCACTGCAGCTCGATAGTGTAATTGACTTCGATGTAAATTATTTAGCGATTTTTGAAGAGGTGGAGCTGCGGTACGGCTTGACGATCCCTAATACCGGGCTGCAGCTGGCAATTAGAAGAGATGGTACCCTTAGCAGTGCGACGTTTATGCGTCAGCCATTTACGATCATTTATCCGGAGGAAATGATTCCAAAGGCCGAAGCTCGGCGGATTCTTACCGAGGAGCAGCTAGTACAGTTATCAATTAAGCCGGAGGAGTGGGAATATGCTTATGTCCCAACCTTCGATGTATATGGAGTGGAAGCGGACGGCCGCGTAAAACGTTTAGGAGGCAAGGCTCGCTATGAAGCGCTTCCGGAAGTGGAGCCTATCGATTCACTTGAGGCATTTTTGCAAGGCGGCAGGCCTGCTTCCGTTCCGTTAGAGGAAGAGGAAGATGCATACTACTGGGAATATCCAGAACAGGAGAATCTAGTACAGTCTCTATTGGAAGAGTCATCATTTCAGAGAGCATGCCGTACACTGCAGGGGATAGTAGGATCTTGGTATCGAAACTACCAGCTGGAGCATGTGGAAGAACTACCAGCCGAGCTCTCTATTTATCTCCAAGATACTTTTGAAAACTCGGTCACCTACCGTTTTGTCTACTGTCATGAAGGTGTGTACTTACCAGAACATGCGGCAGAGATTACTGTGCACCAAACGACAGGTCAAATGGAAGGCGTTACCGTGCCAAAGATTCCATTTGAAAAACTGATGACTATTCAACCGCCCATTATTACGTTGGAGGCGGCGAATACCGCAGCAAAGCAGCTGGTAGATGTGCGTCTATCAATGGAACGAATTGATATGGCGGATAACCTATATACGTCCGTTTATTTGATGGAATATCCATCGTCACCAACACAGGGAGAAATCGAGAGTATCGACGCTTATTCTGGAGAAATCCGCTTTGTGGAGACGGGTCTCATGAAAATAGATGAATGACAATAGGAAAAAACTTATTAAATAAACGATGATAGAAATATTTCTAGTTAAAAACTGTCATAATTTCTCCTCTAGTAAGCATAGAATGAAAAGATAGAGGATATAATTGCGATAATAGGACTATATAATATTTATAAGGAGATGGATCTTTTGTTTAAAGTAGGCCAATGGGTTCTGTATCGGCAAATACCCGCTTTTGTACTGAAGGCAGATGATGCCGAGCAAAAATTTTTGATCCAGGCACCGACAATCTCCAGACAAACTTACTGGATTCCCGCAGATCATTTAGAAGAACATGAAGAGGTTAATCTCCAGGAGGAAGATATTCAGGAGCTAAAAGCCGTTGCGGTGAAATCAGGGGATTTCCGGTGGTACCGCGAACTAACTGAACAGCTGCAATAAGTAAAACGACTAGAGCCGTTGAACTCTAGTCGTTTTTTGTGGTTTTCGTTTTTCCTATAAGCACTCGAAAGCTTGGGCAATAAAAATTACAATTTAAAACGGCTTACTGCAACTGCCAGCTCGTTGCTTAAGTTGTTCAGTTGTTCGGAAGACTCCGCCACCGAATGGATGGCCGTCAGCTGTTCATCCGAAGCAGCGCTGACTTCCTCACATGCAGCTGCTGAAGCCTGTGCAGCATCCGCCATTTTTTGGACTGTTTGCAGTACATCATCCTTATAGCGGTTCACTCCCGATATTTCCTCATGCACCGCTTCAAAGGACGCGTTAATTTGATCAATACAGTTTGCCAGGTCAATGAATAATTCACTTGTCGTTTTTACGACAGCACCTGATTGATTAAATGTCTGCTGCATCTCATTCATCCGTTCTGTTACATTGCCGGATTCCTGCTGCAGTTTGATAATCGTTGTTTTGACCTGTTCAGTTGCAACAGCGGATTGCTCGGCAAGCTTTCGGACTTCATCCGCTACGACAGCAAACCCTTTCCCGTGATCTCCAGCGCGGGCTGCCTCAATGGAAGCATTCAGCGCCAGTAAATTCGTTTGGGCAGAGATGGAACTGATTGTATCCATGATCGAATCAATCGCGTTGATTTTTTGTTCCAAATGGGAAATAACCGCTGCCATTTGCTCAAGTTCTGACTCCGAGCTTTCGAAGCTTGATAAAAGGTCGCCCATTTTTTCACGGCCGCCTGTATTCAAGCGATTTGCTTCTGTTGTCACATTCTCTACATCGGTAGAACGTTCATTCACCGTACTGATCTTTTCGCCAAGCGACTCCAGCTGTCCTGTCACGGCATCCGCATGTTCGGAGGAGGCACTCGCATCAGATGCAATTTCATTTACCGCTTTGGCCACCTCGATTGCAGAGGCACTTGTCTCCTCAGCCATCGCACTTAAATGATGTGAACGTTCTTCCACATTTACTGAGGATTCTTTCACTACTTGAATAATATTTTTCATGTGCTGAATCATCTCATTGAAATGGTGGGCAAGACGCCCGATCTCATCCCGGTTTTTTACATCGATATGGACGGTTAAGTCACCATCTGCAACTTGTCCCATTAATGTACCAAGTGTATAAAGCGGCTTAATCATACGGGAAATAAAGTAGAGCAGCACAACGAATGTGACGATCAAAATCACGGCTGTAATAAGCAGAATGATTTTCTGAATTTCGTTTGCAACGACATGTAAATTGTCTACCTTATAGATGACACCGATGGACCAGCCGACACCTGGTATGTTTTTATAGATGAAAATACTGTCTTCTCCGTCAATTTCCGTTGACAGCTCCGTTGGCTTTTCAGAGTTAGACATCTGTTGAACAAAAGGAAGTTCCGACATACTTTCTCCAGCAAGAGTAGGATGGACAACGGCTGTACCGGCTCCATCTAGAATGATCGGGTAGCCTTCATAGCTTAAGTCTGCAGCAGAAATCATGTCTGTCAAACTTTGCAGTAACAAATCGACACCAAGTACCCCGATAATTTCTCCGTCGGCTATCACGGCTTTTGAGCCTGTAATAGCATATTCACCAGTCGCCGTATCAACATAAGGCTCTGTCCATACTACGGAATCAGGGTTGTCCAGGCTGTTTTTATACCAGATGCGTGTTGTCGCATCTACATCCTCAATCCCGTCAAAATGCGGCTCGAACAAGATATTATCCGCTTGCGCGAAATAAATCCCGGACGCTTCCTCATAATGATTCATAAATGAAGCCAAATCTGTACGCAGCAAATCGTCTGCCTCATCAAATAGCGTTGTATGATCGGTCACATATGTCTGAATTTCATCTGAAGCTGAATATGTAAGTAAAGCTTTTTCGTAAGTCCCAAGGAACGTCTCTACATTGCGTGAGAGCTGTTCGACAAATAATTTGCTTTCTTCTACAACACTGGCTTCTGTTTTTTGGGAAATGACATAAGAGCTTATTGAAGCTAAAGACCCAAGTCCGAATACAACAATGATTGCTACAATGCCGATTATTTTCCATTTTATTGACATTTTCATATGTTTAAGCTCCTTTTAAATTGCATTTTACCTATTCTATCACTTGGTTTTCAAAAGGGGAACTTAAATTTTATAATCTTCTGAAATAAATGGAAATGCGATATTTTGAAACTTTTGTCAGACAAATACGTATGGTAAAGTAAAGGTGAGCCCTTAAAGTAGAACGGAGGAAGAAGAACGATGTCAGAAATGAAAAATCCATTATTCGATGATTTAGATGCAAAACTAACTTCGGCAGATGAGCCGGTTCATGAGGTAGCCCAAGCACAGCCGCAGCAGCTTGTATCCAATGAGGAGATGTCCCAAATCCGTAAGCGTCAGCTGCAGCTGAGAACAGAACCGCGTGTGGTACAGCTTGCTGATAAAATTGACGTGAAAAACCAAATTGCCGTCCTGGAGTTCGGGAAGGAAACAGCGAAGGGGATTTCGACATTCTCAGACCGCATGCTTTCGACAATCAAGACGAGCAACCTCGAAAAATCAAGTGCACTATTAAATAATTTAAATAAGATTATGGACCGCTTTGATCCAAAAGAGTTTCTTGAAGAGGAAAAGAAAGGCGGCTTCCTGAAGCGCTTGTTTAAACGCAGCAAGGAGCAGCTGGAACGCATCCTTGCCAAGTACGACAATATGAGCAAGGAAGTAGATGCGGTTCACCGCGAAATCCAAAAGTATGAAGTGGAAATGAAGCGAAATACGATTGAGCTGGAGCAAATGTATGATGAAAACTTAAGCTACTTCCATAGCTTAAGCGAGCATGTTGCCGCCATCGATGTACGTTTAGAGCAGCTGCATAATCAGCTTCCGGTTTTGGAGGCAAAAGGTAACCAAGGGGACCAAGAGGCATTAATGGAGCTTGACACGATGAGACGAAGCATGGAATTGCTAGAGCAGCGTAAGTATGATTTGGAAATGGCGCAGCAGGTTTCATTCCAGGCAGCACCTCAAATCCGTTTGATGCAGCAGGGCAATAACCATTTGATCGGAAAAATCAACTCTGCCTTCATTACGACAATCCCGATTTTCAAGCAAGGTCTTATTCATGCTGTCACATTACAGCGTCAAAAGCTTGTATCGGATTCGATGGCTGAATTGGATAAGCGTACAAATGAAATGCTTGTTCGCAATGCGGAAAACATCCGTCAAAACTCTGTGAACATTGCACGTCAATCCGGTGCACCAAGCATTTCGATTGAAACGATGGAGACGACATGGCAGACAATCATGAAGGGCATCGAGGAAACGAAACAAATCCAGGCCGAAACAATCCGCAACCGTGATGAAGGACGCAGAAGAATTGAGAAGCTGCAGCTTGAATATGAAAAATTAAAACGCATGTAAGCTAGATCCCAGTGGGCGAAAACGCCGCTGGGATTTTTTTGTTTGCAAGCCATATAGTTTTAAAGTATATTAAGTTTATAGGAATTAAAGGTATTAACGGAAGAAAGAGGTGATGTTGGGTGACATATATAAAAGAAAAGACAAAACAGTACTTAGTGAATTTTAACCAAATTCCATCGCCCGCAACAATGACAGCACAAGAAGCCCGGGCGATGCGTACCAATTATCCGCCGCCTTCTATTCAGCCGGGTAAAGTGGCATCCATTGAGAATAAAGCAGTGCGCGCAAGAGACGGATATCGTATTCCGGTGCGTATTTATACGCCGGCCGGCAAGGGCCCGTTCCCTGTAATTTTGTATTATCATGGGGGTGGCTGGGTACTGAATGACTTAAATACATGTCACGTCAGCTGCTCTCTTTTAGCTGAGAAGACGGGAGCGATTGTCGTTTCTGTTGAATACCGGCTCGCCCCTGAATACAAATTTCCGGTTCCGCTATTTGATGCGTATGATGCTTTCAGAGCTGTATCCGAAGGAATGGAAGGATTGCGATCTACTGGCAGCATTTCAGTAGCAGGTGATAGTGCAGGAGGGAACTTGGCGACCGCAGTCACACAGCTTGCGAGGGAAGAGGGCCTTACAATTGATGCACAAATTCTACTCTATCCAGTGACGGACCTATCCTATGAGAGCGGGTCATACAAACTGTACGGGCAAGGATTTGGGCTTGACTCGGATGTAATGAAATGGTTTGGGAATTACTATATTCGGACGCATGAAGATGCTAAAGATCCGTTAGTTGCGCCAATTTATGCGGAGCTTGCGGGACTGCCGCGAGCATTTGTCCTTGTAGCTGAAAACGACGTACTGCGAGATGAAGGACTGACGTATGCAAAAAAACTGGAGCAGTCCGGGGTCCAGGTAAAGCAGTCTATCGCTTCTGGTCTTGTGCATAGCTTTTTCACGAAAAACGATGTATTTGAGGAAGAAATACGGCAGACAATTGATGAAATCGCAGCATTTTTGAATGGACGATAGAGGATTTTTCTAATTTACATGAAGTGAAGTGAGAACAAAGCAAAAGGAGTGTCCGCGGGCGCTCCTTTTTATAGTATGTTTATTGTCATTCCCGACGTGGTAATTACTTGTCTATGTAAGCGGTTAGCTGAAAAAAGAATGAGAGTCGGTGTCTTCTACATCTGCGGTTTACATAGCAGTAGTGCGGTGGTTAAATGAGAAGATATATAGATAGAAGTGGAGAATACGATATTACACGCAGATGTGACATCGCCGGCCGCGAAAAACGTTGGATAGGCCGGGGCGAAAAGATTGCAAGATGGTGCGCTCATGCGCCCCGCCTCATGAAAAGTGGGGCGCGATCGGCTATCAAAAGGATTTCACCCATAGAAATACTGATGAAGGGAATCTGAAAAGCCGATTCCTCCATTGGCGCCTCCAAGCCATTTCGGGACTAAGTCTGACAACTCGGAGCTCGTTAAAAATAGGCCGTCCCTTGTCAGAGTAGATTTGTAATCCGCTATAAAATCAATTAAAGAAAAGGTTTCGCCTTTTTCAAGCCGCTGTTCGTATTGTTTCGTCAACTGTTGGAGGGAGTAGAAAGTATTCTCGCTCATATTAGAGGAAATAACGTACTGGTATAGCGCATATTTTTCGTGATTTGCCGCCAGGTTCTGCAGCAGCTGAATCTGGAATGCCTGGCGGGCGATCTGCTGCTCCAATGCCTGCAGGCGTTCTTCTGTAGTTCTGTACATGGTATTCACCTCAACTATTATTATTAACAAAAAATTTACGCTCGTAAACGTATTATATCAAATGAAGCGGCATTTTTAATAAAATACTGTGATGATATATTTCGAGCATTCAAAAAGTAATGACACAAGAGGCTAGAGGTGCAAAGTAGACATGGATCGTTTAAAAGGAATATTGATGATTGTGGCCGGTGCCCTGTGTTGGGGGGCAACTGGTCCAATGATGGAGTGGTTGCTCCATACAACACCAATTACCGTTTCCTTTATGTTGTCTGTTCGTTTAATTATAGCAGGGACACTGCTTTTGCTATTTTTACAGCTACAAGGAAAAGATGTACTCCGTATATGGAAACTACCAGCATGGCGCAATCAATTACTACTCTTTAGTATAGTAGGTATGCTTGGCGTACAGTTTACATTCGTAAAATCGATAGAAGAAAGTAATGCGATTGTCGCCACGTTACTGCAGTTTTTGGCGCCGATTTTCATCGTGATCTATATTTCGGTCATGCAGAAAAAGCTGCCGCCAAAGGCACAGGTCATTGGCATAGCAGGGACGCTTGCAGGCCTTTTCCTGCTGCTGACAAACGGCTCCTTCCAAACGCTGATGGTAAGCAGTACGGCACTTGTATGGGGCGTGGCACTTGGCTTTACGTATGCGTTTTACACGCTTTACCCAGCTAGGCTGATGAAGGAGTGGGGCGTTCTCGTTGTAGTAGCATGGGGGCTGCTGCTCAGCGGTATTGAGCTTGGCGTGATCGGCCGCATCTGGGCATCGGATGAATGGGTGCTGCTGACGGATCGTACCGTGATTTGGATGATGGCTGCGCTTGTGATTCTTGGCTCTGCCGCATTCGTCCTGTTTTTGAGCAGCCTGAAATTTATATCGGCAGTCGAGACAAGTGTCCTATCAAGTGTAGAACCGCTTGCTGCAACCGTCATTTCGGTCATTTGGCTTGGCTCATCCATGTACGGCTGGCAATATTTCGGGATGCTGCTTATGCTACTATTCGTCGTTTATTTATCAATTGCAGGTAAAGAAAAGACCGCATAGGAATCATACAGTTTCCTAAAAATGCGCTCATTAAAACAAACATTGACTGAACATCGTGTATTGCTATGGAGGATGTTTTTGTTCTAATTCGGGATAAGTATACGGAGTAGTCGTTTTAAAGGAATTGCGAAATGCTGAATCATTTTAAGCTCAATTTCTCATGTATACCACTGAGAGATTGGGCTTTTTTATACGATAACCCAAGTATTTAAGAAGTACCATTTAATTCCTGAAGCCGTTTGACGAAATGATTGTGCCATGCTAAACTAATCCTATCTTACAAAAAAAGGTGTGGTGAAGTATGTCGGTAGTAGGTCTCAACTAATGGATATTAGTTGAATAAGGTGCTTATTTTCTGGTCAATGCCAGTTTATTAAGAATGCCTTTTTTCAAACATGTTACGTTAACATTTTTGAATACCTGCTATCAGACTGCTTCCATTTCCATATATTCGTTTAGTGTAGAATGTAAGACAAGTAAGTTTTCAGGGTGGATTCTCTCCTGTTATGCTTAATTTACTTAGGTCTTATTTATTCATGCCTGTTCGAAATGTAACCTTGTTTTACGGCAAGGTTATGCCCGCGGAAGCTTTCTGTCCAGTTTAGTTGTCTAAATTGGAAGACAGGGAAGGCTTTAGCGGGCTTATTTTATTTGGAATGAGGAAGAGAAAATGAATAATATGACCTTTGAGAAATTAAACTACCAAGAATTGAAAAATAAAGTGAAAAGCCATTGCGTGAGCAGTTTAGGTAAAGAGCTAATAGAAAGCTTACAGCCAAGCTCAAATATAAAAGTCGTTCGGAATCGTTTAAATGAAACGACTGAGGCACGAAAGTTATTGGACGCTGAAAAGCACTTGCCCTTAACCGGCATTTCCAATATAACAACCCATATCGAAAAAATAAAAAAGGGCATGATCCTAACACCGGCAGAATTACTGGCTATTTCAGATTTTTTAAGAGGCTGCCGGAAAATCAAAAAGTTCATGACGGATAAAGAATTTTTTGCGCCTGTACTTTACACCTATTCTCTTTCTATAACGGATTTTCGAACGATTGAAGAGGATATCTTATTTGCAATCAGGGGAAATCGAGTGGATTCTGAGGCGAGTAAAGAGTTAAAGCGAATTAGGAATCAGATAGCTAAAACAGAAGAGAAAATCGAAGAACGTTTGAAGAAGTTTTTGAAAAGCGGGGCCAATAAAGAATATATCCAAGAATCTTATATCAGTAAGAAAGATGATCGTTTCACGATTCCGATTAAAGCATCCTTTAAAAATCATGTAGCCGGTACGATTATTGAAACATCATCGAAAGGATCTACCGTATTCATTGAACCAGAGGCTGTCTCGAAGCTGAATGTGGAATTGATGAGTTTGAAATCAGAAGAATCGGTCGAGGAATATCAAATATTAGCAACGTTGACAGGCGCGATTCACGAATCGCTTCATGAAATAAGCATTAATATTGAATGCATCAGTCAGTACGACATGATTTTTGCGAAAGCAAAGTACAGCAAAAGTACCGACGCGATCGAGCCGAAAATCAATAATCACGGCTATATAAAACTTATCAATAGTAAACATCCATTATTAGAAGGCAGCATTGTCCCGTTGGATTTTGAGATCGGTCAGGATTATAGAAGCTTGGTTATTACGGGTCCTAATGCCGGCGGGAAAACAGTCGTATTAAAGACCATTGGAATTTTAACGTTAGCGGTCATGTCAGGGTTTCATATTGTGGGAAAACAAGGAACGGAACTAGCTATCTTTGAGCATGTGTTTGTGGATATTGGCGACAATCAAAGTATAGAGAATGCCCTAAGTACTTTTTCTTCCCATATGAAGAATATTTCGCAGATTATGAATACCGCTACGAACAATACGCTGCTTTTATTCGATGAAATCGGCAGTGGAACGGAGCCAAATGAAGGCGCTGCTTTAGCAATCGCTATTTTGGAAGAGTTTTACCATATGGGATGTATAACAATTGCCACGACTCATTATGGGGAAATTAAACGGTATTCTGAAATGCACGCCGACTTTATGAATGCGGCCATGTTATTTAATAGCGCCGAATTGAAGCCGATGTATAAGTTATTGATAGGCAAATCCGGAGAGAGTAACGCACTTTGGATTTCCAGCAAGATGAATATCCGTGAAAATGTTCTGAAACGGGCTCAATTATATATAGAAAATAAAAATTATAACCTGGAACTAATAAAAGAAAATAAGATAAAAAAACCAGTTCATGAGGTGAATCAGCCCGCTGAGATATATGATTATGAAATTGGTGACCGGGTAAAGTTCATCAGCCAGGATGATTATGCGATCGTCTTTGAACCAAGAGATAAATTCAATAACATTAAACTGTTCTATAAAGGTGAAGTGCTGGAAGTAAATATCAAAAGGATCCAATTGGACATTAAAGCAGCTCAATTATATCCTGAAGGGTACGATATCAATACCTTATTTACCAGCTTTCAAGAAAGAAAACTGCAGCATGATCTGGAGAGAGGTTCGAAAAAGGCACTGCGAAAGATTCAAAAGGAGATTAAAAATAGAAAACAGGAATAGTGTGCTGAATTATAGGGAGTCGGTCTTTCAATATGAGCGTCCAATAAAGCTAACATTAGTAGATGATAAGCTGGTGATCGTTACTCTCCCGAAATTAGATGGGTTATTTCTATGCTCTAACGGTGCAGGATGGAAGAAATAAATTTGCTTTACCTTAATAATGTGTAATCATCAGGAACTCGTGTAAAATTGACCTTAGAATTGATTGTTCTATGATTTAGGGGAATAAAACATCTTACATCAAAGGTGAAATAACTGTATATAACCCCGTTTAAATCAGAACGGGGTTATGCTTGGTTGAGCTTTTTAACGTAAATACCTGTATGGTCATTTTACAAAAGATAGAACAGCTTTCTAATTTAGCGTACTATGTTGATTCTAAAAGGAGGTTCGTTTTCATGAAACTATTAATTTTAGGGGGAACGGGACGAGTGGGAGGTCAAATCGTTACTCATGCCCTTGAAGACGGACATCATGTGACGGTATTAGCCCGCAATCCAGAGAAGTTCCAAGTACATCATGAAAATTTAGCGGTCATTCAAGGAAATGTGTTACATAAGGATGATATAGCAGGCGCCATGCACGGGATTGACGTGGTACTGAGTGCACTCAATACAGATGGGACAACCACACTGTCTGAAAGCATCCCGCTACTTATCGAAGCAATGGAACAAGAAGGGGTAACAAGAATTATTACGATCGGGACTGCCGGGATTTTGCAAAGCAGGGGGAACGCCAACTTATTACGTTACCAGACGAATGAGTCTAGGCAAAGGTCAGTCCGTGCCGCCAAAGAACATCATAAAGTCTACGATCTATTGAGACAATCCAAACTCGACTGGACCATTGTCTGTCCTACATACTTGCCGGACGGGGAAAGGGTAGGCAGCTACCGAACGGAGAGTAATTATCTGCCGGAGGGCGGCAGTAAAATCTCAGTACCGGATACTGCTGCATTTGCATATAGCCAAATAAAAAGCAGTGAATATGTAAAAATGCGTGTAGGCATTGCCTACTAAACATTTCCCGCACCATTTACTTATGGAAGACACCGGTAGCCGGTAAGTAAGGCAGCTGCTGCCGTTTTATAAAAACGACTGATTATTTGAAATAAAATTCGCTGATTCATAATAAAGTTTGATTTTTAACCCTGTGTTTTGATGCAGGGTTTTTTCTTATTCCACAATCAGGCCATTTAATTGAATAACACCTTCTCAGTAAAGATAATCAAAGGGCGCTTTGGGAACTATCTCCCTCTAGTTAACGTCTACCAAAATATGTAATACATAAAGTTAGAGAGGAGTAGTTATGAAAAAAATCATTTATGTAATTCTAATTATTACTGTTATAGCTTTAGCTATAAATTTATTAGGAAATCGGGCTAGCCAAGACACCCTTTTAGCTAAGGAAATTGATAGCCTTTTTGAAACTAGTGCAACACAAATTGATTTAACGGAGCTTACTGATTTCAATTGGACTCAAGCCGCTGTATTTGGACCATATACATCAAATGAAGTTATTGAAGATTCAATGGGAATTAAATTTAAAGGTGATAACGGGGAGATTGATAGCCTAGACGACCGTTTTTTATTAGTATTTGCTGATGATAAATATGCCATAAAAACGGTTGTACTTTCAAGGAAATACGGTAGTTACAGCATAAGAGATAATAAATTTTTAAGTGTTGAGCGGTAACTTTCTATTATATATTAAATATGCAAATTACATCGAAATAACGTTCACAAATGAAAGGTAGGTAACAAGACACCCCATTCGTTTGAGTGGGGTGCTTGCTTTTGGTTGCTTCTAAATAATATGTTCCCAACTTAATATTGATTGAGGAATTCAATAAGAAATTAGATAGATATGAAAGAGTTTAAGACATTTTCTTTTTGCATTTTCTATTATCGGCGAATATTGCGATAAAGGCGCCAGACAAAACAGTCATCCATAAAATAAGATTCATTTTTTTCACCTCCAATCATTAGTTTATTTAGTATACAGCTGATAGTGATAAAGAATTCAATAGAGAAAGATAATTTGAAATAAAAAGAAGCTGCTTCTTCAGCTAACTGGTTACTTTTTAGTGCAATAAAGATTTATAAAGTATACAAACTAAACCTAAATAACGTACCCAAATACAAGTTTGGATAGGTACGAAGAGTTAAGAAATGCTGTAAACAAGCATTTCTAGGCTTTTTCTCTGGAGGTTGTTTATACAGCTTTTTATGCAAAGGTATAAAACGATAGCGACAATAAGACTTTTCAAGATTTTGTAAACCTGTATTTTTTCAATCCTATACTTCAATTACTGGGGAGTTAGATGAAACAATATTCAACAATCGGGCGTGATTCGGTAATGCCCCCTTAAAGTAAGAGTTTTTATTGAGAGACCATAATGTTTTGGATTGTTTTTTAACGATTTGGAAATAAATTCTATAATATGATTTGAGATAGTATTTTTATAATGGGGTGTGGAAAAATGGCTATTTACAATCAAATTGGGCAGACCTATAACACTACTAGGCATGCAGATCCACGTATTGTACAAAGGTTAATGTTTGAACTGAACATAGATACGCCAGCGACAATTTTAGACATTGGTGCAGGCACAGGAAACTATAGTTACGAATTAGCGAATATGGGATACCAAGTGATTGCTTTGGAACCTTCGGAAGTAATGAGAGCTCAAGGTAAACAACATAGGAATGTTATCTGGAAAGAGGGTGTTGCAGAGAGTATTCCGTTAGAGGATAAATCGATAGATGGGATTATTTGCACGCTTGCCTCACACCATTTTCAAAACTTAACTTTATGTTTTAGTGAAATGAAAAGAGTTTTAAAAGAAAACGGTAGGATAGTGATTTTTACTTTAGACCCAAGATTGTGTGCTGCAGATTGTTGGCTGCTGGATTATTTTAAGCCTTTATTGAAAGACGCATACAAAATCCATCCACCAGTAGAGGTTTTATCACGATTGGTAGAGGACCAGATTACACGTCCCGTAAAAATAAAAGCATATCCACTGCCTTATGATTTAGTAGATCAATTTTTCTTTGCTGGTTGGAGAAAGCCTGAATTATATTTGAACAAAGATTTTCAAGAGGGAACATCGCCACTTGCTAAAGGGCGCAAAGAGGTTGTTTATGTATGTCTTAATAAATTAAACACTGATTTGGAGAATGGAGATTGGCATAAAAAATACGGTAATATTTTGAAGTTGACTGAGTATGAATGTGGGCATTTCTTTTTAATCGTTTAATGAAACTTTCTGCAAGATAGTCGTAAAGTTCTTAATAAAAAGACGATCTTTTACAATCGGGCGCGATTGTGGAGCAACATTCTGTTGTTAAATAAAGATGGAACAGCATTTTTTATTTGAATTTTATTCCGCACCTACATTAATTTTTGGCATTGAAATAAAATTGAACGATTTATAAAAAAAGGAACAGTTCATATCAACGAATCGAAGCAACGGTATACTGCCAAAAATACAAGGATTCGAGTGGAAGGTTATTCACACTGTATATGGTAACAGGACGGCGAAAGGTAAGAACTCAGGCGTTTTTCAAATTAACCGCATTCAATTAACAAATGGTAACTGGTTAACTTCTTCATATAGCGACAAGACCTTAAAGGTATTTCCTTTAGGGTCTTTTTTGAAATAAAGGATAGTGACTTAACCATAACTGCAATAAAGCAAAGCAAAAGGGGGCGAGTAGACTATTTGCTTGGTAAATTATAAAATTTTATAAAATAAATGGTATTATTTTATTATAGATGAGGATAAGGAGGCACATATATGGAATTTGCAAACTTTACAATGAATTTTTTACAGATATTCGCAATTGTATTATTAGTGGTTGTTATAGCTTCATTTATATTTAAAAATCAGAAAGCACTTATAACTCTACTAACGAAGTTCATTATTTTAGTGTTTGTAAATGTTTTCGTGTTTACACAGCTGGAATTTATCAGGAATCATTACCGCAATTATTCTTATGTACTGTTTGTTTTATTAATACTGGCATATTTTATTTTTATACGAGACTTCATTTCATATCTAAAGTCGAAGAAACCAGCCTGAAACGAACGTATGCTGCTGATTGTTTGAAGGTAGCGTGTTTTTATCTTGTTTATAAAAAACGGCCTGCATAATCAGACCATACTTCGAATAACAAACTTTCCTGATTATTACCAAAATGGGCTTTGGAAAAGTTTTATGATAAACTTTTAAGAACTTTAAAATAAAAGGAAGAAATAGAGTGGACGATTTAATATTTTATACCTGTGCATTTCTATTAGCAGCAGTAGTTTTTTTAGCATTACTCTTTCATTTTTTGAAAAATAAAAGACAGCATAAAGATTTTCTGTTAGGTGTAGTCTCATTTAGTGTTTTATTTTTATTTTCACTTTATGGATTTTCTATATTCTTCTCTGATGCCAAAGAAATAAGCAACGATAATGCAAAATCCAAAAGCGGAGAATGTGAAATAATTTTTTTAGAGGATATGGGCGGACGATTTGGAACCTCTAATCAACTTCAAGTAACCATAGAAGATCTGACAGTAGGAGCCGATTTGGAGGAATTCCCAAATCTCGAGGAAGGAATATTTTCTTGTGAGATAAAGTATGCCGAAAAAACGACACAGTTAATTGATATAGTAGTTAATAAAGAGTAGCTTGTATATTAAAATAAAATAACATCCCTAAACGAAAGCTTGGTAACATTTCATACAGCGACAAACACTGTTAGATCATTGTTTGTCGCTGCTTTTATTAGAAAATAAAGCTCTGAGACACGGGGAGAAGCTTTTAAAGGTATTGCGAATATATATAGCGAAATAGTAGTTAGTAGAAAGTGAGTATAAAAATGGAAAAACTTATAATGGGGTTAATCATTGTTTCATTTATAGAGATGGTGAAAATGTTATCTGTTTAAAAACGGTATATTTTTCAGAGGAGGTGTATATCTTGCTCACGCTAATATTTACGCTTATAGGTATATATATGATGCCGATTTTAGCTATTATATTTTGTATTAACCTTGTAGAAATAATGAAAAAAGTGAAGAGAGAACAACCTACTGCTACTAACACGTTTTGGTTGACAGCATCTTTTCTTTTAATTGTCTGGAGTATTGCTATAACATCTTTAATTGAATAATAAATTCAATAAACGTTAGGTAAAACCCATTCATTTTGAATGAAGTGTTTACTTTTAGCTGCTTATCCAATAAATACAGCCAAATTACGCTTCGGGAATTATCATGGTAATAAAGAAGGCTACATGAACCAACCTATAGAATTAATTGAGAAATGGCTTTATGTGAGGGGGATGAATTTTGAATAAAAGCAAAGTAGGGATAACTTTAGGGTTTTTATCTATATTGCCTGTGATAGTAAGTACTATTTTTTTCTATACAGAAAGAGGTCCGAATGCTGATATTTACTTAATAATTAATATTTTCAGTGTTCTATCAATTATAGGTATTATACTTGCTGTAATATCTTTAAGGATGTCCAAGGGACGCATAATCAAATTATTAATCGGATTGGTCGGGTTAGTCGCAAATTTAGCGGTATTAGTTGTTGCTTTTCTATTATTGTTAGCCATGGGAATTGGAGAAGCTTAATTACTTTCAATTGGTAAGTTATGCTTCATGTATATGTTACTCAAAAAAACGTTCCCCCAAAAAAATCTATGGGGATATTTGCTATATTTAGTGAAAGGAAAACCAAAATTATGATGGGGGTTAGCCTGTATAGTTGCTAATGACTCAAATAAAGGAGTTTACCTGAATGTATGTATATAACCATTTTTTATTTAATAATTTTAGCTTCCTCTCTTAGCTCAATAGGTGGGTTCATTTTCTATAAATTCCTATTTGAGAAAATGAACATATCCAGTCGCCTAAAATACCTTTTAGGCAGCATAATCTCGTTAGTATTAAGTTACTTTATGACAAAGTTACTTCTCTTTGGAGGTGTTTGGTACTTCTTTTTAATGAATGCTGTCCTTACTCTAATTAGCTATTGCATATGTATAATTATTTACAAGAAAAATGTTTAAGAAGTATGTTTTTATTTAAAGGTATGGCTGCTCATGTCTATAAAAAAGCCGTGAAATGTTGAGTTTACAGTGTATTTCAACAATAGAATATGATTTCCTTAAAATACCATCCCCAAAGCAATGTTCGGGAATGGTTGTTAAGATAGCTGCTGCAGAAAAACTCATTCTTATCATCACGATCCGAAGTTTCGATTCAAGAACAAAAGCAGGTAACTACCCGCACAAAGAAAAATAGAAATTTTAGTGATGATATAAATGAAACATTCAACTGAGTTTAGTTTTCTTTCTCTCTTAATTTTCTTGAAAAATCTATAATAGTAAAGGGAGCACAGAACTAATATTATCATCGATAGTTGAAATATATTTTCTAGTAGATTAACCAAAAAAACCATCTCCTCGTTTTACTATTCTCTTCTGCTTCCATAATGAAAGCGGCTTTTTTTCGAAAGGGGAAAAACCTTATTAGGAAGAAGGTCATGTTTTATTGAAAAAGGTGATGTAGTATCCGTTCTTTATCTTCGAAAAATTGCTTCATAATAGAATAATGCTGGGTGTTTTCTAATTTTGTCTCGCTCATTCCGTCTTCTGTAAGCTGGATAATTTTAGCGTTCGGATAAGCCATAATAATGGGCGAGTGGGTAGAAATGATAAATTGAGACCCTTGATTAACAAGCTCATTCATCCTGCTTAACATAGATAATTGTCTTAAAGGTGACAGGGCTGCTTCCGGTTCATCCAAGATATACAAACCATTCCCTTGGAAACGTTCGTTAAATGCCGAGAAAAAGGATTCTCCATGCGATTGTTCATGCAAAGATTTACCTCCAAAAGAATCGATCACCCTGCGGCCAAACGATGGTTCGTTATCTAACTCTTCGATATTGGTTGCTACATTATAAAAAGTTTCAGCTCTAAAGAAAAAATGATCCTTCGCTCTGTATACTCCTTTTTCTAAACGGAGATGTTCATATAAATTTGAATGGGAATCATAATTAGCAAAATTAAAGTTTAGTGTCCCGCCTTCTGGATTAAACCCTAGAGCAATTGCTATACCCTCCAATAAAGTTGATTTTCCCATTCCGTTTTCGCCAATAATGTAAGTAACATTCGGGTGAAACGTCAATCTATCGAAATGCTGGATTACTGGAAGATTAAAAGGGAAATGCTTATAGGATAAAATATGATCGCTTTTAAGAGAAATAGCCCTAATGTATTGAGAATCCTGATTTAATATGACCAATTTTTAAAAACCCCTTATTTTGTATTTACATTCATAAAACAATTTTAAATGAAACTTACAATTCCATCTACCATCATCCTTCGCAGTAAAAGAACGATTTACTTCACGCTTTTTACGTGAACAAACTTATAAAAATACCGAAATTTAAAAGGCTTCGTTTTAAGATGATTTCATTTCAAAAGGGAGTCTTTTGCAGAGCGGTTAAAATTTTATTACATTCAACTTCAATAGAATGAAAGATCTGTAGCAACAGATTTATCAAAAGTCCTTAAAAGCAGGGAAATAACTACTGCTCTGCATAGTAAAATTACTGTTTACCCACCGGGCAGCACCTGCGTTGGCAAAGAATTATGAAGGGATTTTAGATTGTTTATTGAATATATTAGACTGTTACAAATAGAACGAGTAATAGTTTAATAAAAAGGGGATAGACATAGATAATGACTTTATATTCTGTGCTTGTAGCAAATGAAGCTTTACCAACGATAGATTGTACTGGCATTATAGAAATAACAGTGAGAGAGTTAAAAAAACTATATCCGATTACTGAAGAAACACCCGAACAGCATTGGCATTCGCTGCATGATGATGCACGAATTATCCATGCACCTGATACATCAGCTTTCGGGCGGCTAAATATTTTTGAGTGGGATAATTATCTGTCCGATATACAGGAATTTAGCGAAAAACCATATGTTTATGGAATGGAAGGCAATTGGAATTCAGCGTTTTTAAACGATTTACTTAATTATTTTAGACAATCCATAAAAAAAGAGCAGGGTGCAGAACTGATTCGTTTTTGGGCAGGAGAGTATGATCAAAAACTGAAAACGATACATATAAACGTTGAGACACTCGAATTACAACATCTTGAGAGCTTATCGAATGAAAAATATCTGCGTGCCATTTTTAAATAGAAAATACGTGTTCCACGATTATTTATAAAGTAAACATTTTATACATAAATAGGAATTTCCGAGATTTTTAGAAAATGCCCCAGTGTGCTGTCTGAATAAAAACGGAAGCAGGAAATTTATGGAGGCTCTCATAGAAGGGACTGGGATATAACTAGTCTTAAGATGAAATGTAAAAGTGGAATCATTCGATTTCACTTTTTTATTATTTTGGAAAATTTTAAATGTAATGTTGACCTTACATTTTGGGTAGTATACAATCAAAATATGTAATGTCGACGTTACATTTTGAGGAAGGTTGAACGATATGAAACATGGTGTACGAAATGCAGTAAGGGATTTTAGGAAGGAAAAGGGCATGACGCAGGACCAGTTAGCTGAAAGTATCTCTGTTACGCGGCAGACAATTATCGCGATCGAGAAACAGCGGTATGAGCCGTCTATTGGAACAGCCATTAAGCTGGCCACTGTTTTAGACTGCCCTTTGGAAAAGTTATTTTGGATAGAAGGAGAAGTATAATATGAACATGTCTTACAGAATGAATTTTGCTTTACGAATGTTACTTCCACTATTTTTGTTTAGTAGTTATTTCTTTTTTTCACAGTCACGATTGACGTTAATTATTGCTGTCATTGCCACGATCCAGGTCATTATCTTTGGAGTAGAGATCCATCGGAAGGGGGATTGGAGTAAAATCAACTTGCAGCACGACCAACGTACCCGGGAAAATGCCCGAAGCGCTGGCAATATCGTTTACTGGCTTACGATCGGCGTGCTCGTTATTGGTTCGCTCCTTATCCAGAAATCAGTTATCTTAATGTCCTATCAAAATTTAATTGGCTATACAATCCTGCTTACAATCGCTTTAAAGTGGATAATCGGCGACTTCTTGAATAACCAGGAAGCTGTTGGAGACTAGATGATAAATGGAATACGAACGCTAAAAGATAGTTTATCCGTAAAACGACGTTACAAAGTGTACATACACAGTGTAGCGTCCTTTTGTAATTGAAAGAGATACAGGCATTCTTGTCTAACCGGTATTTATCCTTGCCAGCTATATGAACAGAATAAGGCAATTTTCTAAATAGCCTCGTATCCAGTTGGTTTTAGACCAATCATACCGGGAAGGGAGAAAAGTAGGGAAGGTTTGTGAATACTGACTATTTTCCACATGGATCTATGGTAGGATAAAATTAGACAACTACATAAAAATCTCTATAAACAGTCGAGGCGGGATGTGGATGAAAACATATAAGCAAATTTTATTCGAGCAAAAGTCTCTGTTTCTCTATATTCTGCTCATCTATGCGATAGCAGGTACGGCGGTTGTATTTCGGGAGCCTCTTCATGGAATATTTGGGGAGGAGAATTATGTCACGATTCACCTAGTTATCGAAATATTTGTGGCCTTCTGTTCATTAGCAATCGCCAATCAAATTTGGCTAAGCTCGAAGTTTAAACAGAACAATAAAATAATCTATACCGGGGCTCTCTTTTTGGCAATGGGAATCCTTGGTGTTACACATGCAATCTCCTATAAAGGCATGCCGTTTTTCATCAATGAAAGTGACTCATATGCGGCGGGATGGTTTTATATGACGAGCCGGCTGTTGTTTCCGGTAGGTCTTTTAGCCATATTGGTAATAAAAGAAAAGCAGATTTCCACGGCGAAAAGAGTAATGGCGTATGCGGGCAGCTTCCTATTTTCGGTTTTTATTGCCATCATCGTCTACTGGCCTAGCAGACTACTCCCGGCACTGGTAGAAGAGGGTGGAGTAACTGTACTGAAGAGCAATTTGCAGACCCTCGCCTTTATTCTTACTGTTCTTTTAATCGTTTTATTTATTAAGCAAATCAGAATATGGCCGCGTTTTTTCATTTTCATGATCGCTGCGTCGCTGAATTTGCTTTGCAGTGATGTCATGTTCGTTTCCTATGCGGATGTTTATGACATCTATAATTTTACAGGTCATATTTTTCAATTCAGTGCTTATTGGCTCGTGTATAAATCATTTTACTTTTTCACTGTGGAACAGCCCTTTATCGCCTTAATGAACTCAAACAAATCGTTGGAGCAGAAGGAAAGAAAGATTAAACAGCTGGCTTATTATGATGAAGGAACAACACTTCCAAATGAGCGGTTTTTGAGGGCGACTCTTAACGAGCAATTGCTGCAGACAGATTCCCGGAAGGCGTTAATCGTGTTTGGCGTGGACCGCTATGAAGGGGTGAAAAATACACTGGGGACGGTTTATGCAGACAGGATGCTGGAGACGATTGCACAGCGTGTACAGGAGCAGCTGCCTCCTGGTTATTTATTATATAAATTACCCGAAGATCGGTTTGCTGTGTTTATTGCGCAATATGAAACCGAACAAACTGTTCAGCAGCTAATCCAGAAACTGCAGCAGACGATGGACGAAACGCTCGTGATCGAACATTTCACTGTAAGCAGTGCCCTCAATATTGGTGTCTCTCATTATCCGGCAGATACAAAGAGCGCTGAGGATTTAGTGCAGTTCGCGCAGTTTGCGGCATATGAGGCAGCGAAAAGGGATGATCGCATTACTTTTTATACAGCAAGTATGCAGGAGGCCCGTGCAGCAAGGCTTATGCTTGAGCACGATCTGAAACGAGCGGTTGAGCAGTGTGAGCTGTTTGTAGAATACCAGCCGCAGCTTGATTTACACTCCGGAACGATTCATTCTGCCGAAGCACTCGTTCGCTGGCGCCATCCGGAGAAGGGGTTGATTGCACCGCTGGACTTCATTCCCGTTGCAGAAGAAAGCGGGCTGATTATCCCTATTGGGAAATGGGTGCTGGAAACAGCCTGTGCCGAAACGGTTATGTGGCAGAAAAAGCATAAAAAACCGATGACAGTGGCAGTGAATCTGTCGATTGGACAGCTCTACGAAAAGGATTTTCCGCTCTTCGTCAAACAAACACTTGACCGAACCGGGCTTGAGCCTTCACACTTGCAGCTTGAAATTACGGAAAGCATGACAGTAAATACGAACCTAATCATTCCCGTTCTGCAGGAGCTGAAAAACCTGGGGGTGACGATCGCGGTGGACGACTTTGGGACAGGCTATTCCTCATTAGCCTATTTGAAGGACTTTCCGATTGATTGTTTGAAAATCGACCGCAGCTTCATTCGCAGCATTTTAGAAAATCCGGACGATGAAGCACTCGTGAGGATGATTCTATCGATGGCAAAGCACTTGAACTTGAAAGTAGTGGCGGAAGGAATTGAAACGGCTGAGCAGCTGGACTATTTACTAAAAAACGGCTGTGATAAAATTCAAGGTTATTTCATCAGCCGTCCTATTCCGTATGAAGCGTTTGAGGCAGAGTATACAGCAATCCACCAATTTGCTGATGAGCAGCTGAGAATGCTGAAGATGACAGAGTAACAAAGTGGTTTCTATATTGGAGGGTTTTGTCCCATTTTCGCTTTTCTATTCGATAGTAAAAGAGAAGGGGGAGATGAAATGATTACAATTAGTCCAGGTCATTGGAAGCCGGGTACAGGAGCAGTCGGGCTGATAGATGAGGTAACAGAGGCCAGAAGAGTGGTGGACCGGATCCTAGGGAAACTGAGGGAAATGGGGCTGCGCGTCCATCACGTTCAGGATAACACGTCTAAAAGCCAGGCGGAAAACCTTCGCTATTTAATCAATGCCCATAACAAGACGATCCGGATGCTGGATGTGAGTGTCCATTTCAATGCGGTATCCGGAACGCATACCCGCGCCATTGGAACAGAAGTGCTCTATAAAAATGCAGCAGTACAACCGCTTGCAGCCCGGCTTAGTAAGGCAATTGCCAATGCAGCCGGTTTTCCGGATAGGGGGGCGAAAAAGCGAAATGATTTAGCCTTCTTAAACGGAACGGAGGAGGACGCTGTTTTGGTCGAAGTGTGCTTTGTCAATTCAACGGTAGATGTCTCACGATACAAACAGCATTTTGAAACAATCTGCGGAGCCATTTCCGCAGCACTTGCCCAGCATGTTCGGCCTGCCGCCAATCCGTTTTCCAGCCCTGCGCTTTATGGACGTGTAGAAAAGCTCTTTCAAAACAAATCATATGTAAAGACCCTACTAGAAAGAGGAGTCTCGCAAGAGCTCTTTTCCGTTCTCTGGCAGGAGAAGTTCGAAAACGATACGTTATCCCTTACCGATTTCTGCGGCTTGTGTGTGCTGCTTCAGGAAGAAAGAGAGTAGCCTATGTTTGGCTTCTCTTCTTTTTTTTACAAATTAATGAAATAAATGAAACTTGTGTTACAGTTAAACCGTATATAGTTTGTAGATTGAAGGAAAGGAAGACCCGTCATGAGCTTAAAACTTGAGCATGTAACAAAGAAATACAGGGATTTCACCGCAGTTCAGGATTTGAACTTTGAAATTGAAAAAGGTGAGATTTTTGGCCTGATTGGGCAAAACGGTGCAGGAAAAACAACGACTTTCCGTATGATCCTAGACCTGCAGGAAACAACGGAGGGTACGATCACATGGGAAGGAAAGGAAATTAACAAAGTCAACCGTGACATTCTCGGATACTTGCCGGAAGAGCGCGGTATCTTCCCGCAGATGAAAGTAGAGGAGCAGCTTTATTTCTTTGGCGAGCTGCGCGGCATGAAGCGCCACGAATTGAAAAAAGAAATCGACTTCTGGATCGAGCGTTTTGAACTGGAGGAGAAGCGGAAGGATAAGGCAGAAACCCTTTCAAAAGGAAATCAGCAAAAGGTACAGCTGATCGCAAGCTTCCTTCATAAGCCGAAGTTTTTGATTTTGGATGAACCGTTCAGCGGTCTTGATCCCGTAAATAAGGATTTATTGAAAAATGCCATCCTGCATTTACGTGATGAAGGGATGACAATCTTGTTTTCCAGCCATCAGATGGAAAACGTAGAAGAGCTGTGCGACCACTTATGCTTGCTAAAGCGCGGGGTTTCGCTGTTTTCCGGTTCACTGCTTGATCTAAAGAAGCAGTACGGCAAAACAAAGCTGACAATTCGTACGGATATGCCGCTTGAAGATGCAAATCTACCAGGCGTAAAGGAAATCAAACATATCAAAGGTGAATATTTGCTGACTCTAGAAGACGAAAGCCATGCAAAAAATATCTTCGACGTTGTTTCAAATGGAACATATATCGAGAAGTTCAGCCTTGATTATTTATCTCTTGATGAAATCTTTAAGGATCAGGTAGGTGGCGTCAATGTCTAAGTTTGGTATTTTACTGAAACAGTTATATATGCAGAAATTGAAATCAAAAACATTCCTGCTGTCTACGGGCTTCTATTTGCTGCTCATTGCAGGGGTTGTGTTCTGGTCGGATATTAAGGCGCTTTTTAATGATGGAGATAATCCAGCGGATGTAGTAGCCGTTTATAATCAGACAGATGCAGATGTAGAAGAGTACTTCACTGATTCTACTGATATGACATTTAAAGAAATCGACAGTATGGACAAAATCGAAGGTGCTTTAGAGGATGGGGACTATCTGGCAGCCATTGAGCTGACGGATACAGAAGGCAAGCTCGCGGCCCAATTTTATTCCTTTGAGCCATTGACTTTAAGTGTCCAGCAGGATTTGACGGCCCAGCTTGAAACAGCCGGCCAGTTATATGCCATCAGCCAGATGAACCTGACGAATGAGCAGGCACTGCTGCTGATGGATACGGCACCGATAATCGGTATGACAACGTTTAATAATGAAGACAGCACTAAAACGGCTGATGAAAAGATGGCAGGAATGCTCGGCTCCTATGCTGCGGGTATTATCATCTATATCATCGTTATTTCATTCTTATCGATTATCACAACGGACGTGGCAAGCGAAAAAGGCTCTCGTGCATTGGAAATGCTGCTGGTCAGCGTCAAGCCGGAAACGCATTTTAAATCGAAAGTATTTGGTATTTTCCTTGTAGCCATTACACAGCTTCTTGTCATCATCGGAGCTGCATTGTTATTTACGAGCCTGAAAGATGGCGGAGAAATGTGGGGGATGATTACCGACTATATTGGTGAGTTATCGGCTTCTTACTTCATTTTCTTATTGCTATTCCTTGTGTTAACGATTTTACTATATTTAATTGTGGGCGCATTATTCGGTTCACTTGTTTCAAAAGTGGAAGAATCCTCACAAGTAATGATGCCAGCCATGATTGTCATTATTGTGGCGTTCTATGTCATGATTATGGCGATGAACAACCCAGATACAATCCTCATCAAGATTTTCTCTTACATTCCATTTACTTCTGGGATGGTTATGCCGATGAGGCTTGGAGGCACAGACATTTCACTCGTTCCGCCGCTTATTTCGCTTGCTGTACTGGCGGTAACAGTCGCAGCGCTTTATTACATTAGCTTAACGTTCTATAAACGAAGCGTCCTGACATATTCAACAGGCGGCGTCATCCAGAAAATTAAAACGGTATTAAAAGTAACAACATAACGACAAACCTCCCCGGTTACGCTGGGGAGGGTTCAGCCTGTTGACAAACGCTTTCATCCATCGTTGCTTGCCTCGCTCGTCCGCGCATGAACTTAGGTTCTATTCGCGTCTTCGCTCGTCGGTGCGCCTTGTCTGGCAAGCGTTTTCAAGACAGGCTGGGTAAAATGTTACTTTATAAAGCTAGCTGAAAAAACGTGAAGACAAAGTCAAAAATAACTTTGTCTTCACTCTGAAACCTCCCCGGTTACGCTGGGGAGGTTTTTCTCTTTTTGTTTTTATTTCAATCTTCGAAATAATTTATATATTCCTATTCATTCATGTAGGGAAATTTGCTAAAATAGACAAATCTGGAGGTGGGAGAATTTGAAAGTTTTTTGGAAGCTTGGCTGGTTTTTTAAAGAACGACGAAAAGAATATAGTGTCGGGCTGTTCATGCTCATCCTTGTAGCAGTATTGCAGCTGATCCCGCCAAAGATCATCGGGATCACGATTGACGAAATAGGGGCTGGATCATTAACAGCTGCATCGCTTGGCAAATGGCTCGGTCTAATAGCAGGGACTGCACTTGTGATGTATGTCCTGCGCTTCTACTGGCGGAAAATGATTTTTGGCTCGTCGAATTATTTGGCGAAGGTGCTGCGTGAAAAATTATTTCGTCATTTTACGAAAATGGGGCCTGCGTTTTATCAGGAACGCCGTGTTGGCGATTTAATGGCGCATGCTACGAATGATGTATCGGCTGTCCAGATGACAGCAGGTTCAGGGGTCCTGACACTCTTTGACTCCGTTACTACCGGGGGGTTCGTCATTTTAGCGATGGCCTTTACGATTGATTGGCGCCTGACGCTGATTGCTCTTATTCCGATGCCGCTGATGGCGCTATCGACAAGCTATTACGGCAAGCTATTACATATGCGCTTCCGGGAGGCACAGGCGGCATTCTCTGATCTAAATGACAAAACTCAGGAGTCGATTACAGGAGTAAAGGTCATCAAATCATTCGGCTATCAGAAGAATGATATCGAGGATTTCCGCAAGCTTTCCCAGGAAGTCGTGGATAAAAATATACGAGTAGCAAAAATTGATGCACTGTTTGACCCGACGATCAGTCTAGTTATTGCAATCAGCTACTTTTTAAGTCTGGCATTTGGCGCCAAGTTTATCGTCGAAGGGGCCATGTCCGTAGGGGACTTGATTGCATTCACGACGTATCTCGGGTTACTTGTCTGGCCGATGCTGGCAATAGGGATGCTTTTCAATATTGTGGAGCGGGGCGGTGCATCCTATGACCGCATCGAGTCGCTGCTGCAGACGCCGATCGATATGGAGGACAAAAAGGGAGCTATCAAGGATGTGCCCAAGGGTGCCATTTCCTTTGATATCCAGTCGTTTACCTTCCCGCGGGATGATCAGCCGACATTGAAAAATGTTGCCTTCCATTTACAGGAGGGAGAAACACTTGGCATTGTAGGGAAGACCGGCTCAGGGAAAAGTGCCATCTTAAAGCTGCTGCTGCGGCAGTTTGATCAGTATGAAGGGAATATTTCATACGGCGGTATACCGATTGAAGATTACGAGAAAGAACAGCTCAGAAAGGCGATCGGCTATGTCCCGCAGGATCATTTCCTGTTTTCCGCAAGTGTGTACGACAATATTGCCTTTTCGGATGAGCATGCAGAGCCGAATGTGGTGGAACAGGCGGCAAGAACTGCCCATATTCATGAGGATATTCTTCGCTTCACCCAAGGCTATGAGACAATCGTGGGCGAGCGGGGTGTTGCCTTGTCGGGAGGCCAGAAGCAGCGTATTTCCATCGCACGGGCACTCATGATGAAGCCGAATCTGCTTATCCTTGATGATTCCTTATCTGCGGTTGATGCAAAAACAGAAGAAGCCATTTTGCATTCGTTAAAGCAGGAGCGGGGAAATGCAACGACAATCATTACGTCTCATCGACTGAGTGCTATTCAACATGCAAATGTTATTTTATACATGGAGAATGGTACGGTAGCAGAAAAAGGGACGCATGAAGAATTAATGGCTCTGCGTGGTCGCTACTATGAGATGTACCAGCTGCAGCAGCTTGAGCAGCTAGTGGAAAGGGGTGGTCAGGATGAAGCAGCCCACAATCAGTAGAAAAGAGCAGGTTGAAGTACTCAAACGCCTGTTTTCTTATTTAAAGCCACATAAAAAGGCAGTAGCTGCAGCGCTTGTTATTTTACTTTTATCAGTTATAGGCGAGGTCATTACACCTTATTTAATCAAGCTATTCATCGACAATCATATTACACCGAGAAGCTTTGAAACGGGGCCGATTGTCATGCTTGCGGTGACGTATATCATCATTGAAATTGCCAATGTTGTGCTGCGCTACTTGCAGCATTATAAATTCCAGGTAATTGCACTGAAGGTTGTCCAGCATCTGCGTATTGACGTATTCAGTAAGGTCCACCGTTTAGGCATGCGTTATTTTGACCAAGTGCCGGCAGGAGCTACTGTTTCCCGTGCGACGAATGATACAGAGGCAATCAAGGATCTATTTGTAAATGTCCTGATCAGCTTTGTGCAGGCAGTATTTTTAATCGTCGGCGTCTACATTGCGATGTTCCTGCTGAACCCGCTGCTTGCGGCGTACGTCATTATTGCCGTTCCGATTATTGTGCTGATTATTTATTTGTACCGTAAATGGAGTGCGGTCGTTTATGTGACAATGCGTGAAAAGCTGAGCGATCTCAATGCGAAGCTGTCAGAATCATTATCGGGCATGAGCATTGTACAGGCATTCCGCCAGGAGAAACGGTTGAACCGCGAATTTGATGAAATCAATGAAGCACATTATCACTCGATGATGCGTAACACGAAGCTAAATAGCTTACTGCTTCGCCCGATTATTGACCTAGTGTATTTTGGCGCCATCATCATCCTGCTTTCGTACTTTGGGATTGCATCATTTGATCGAGCTATTGAAATAGGGGTCGTGTATGCCTTTGTGACGTATATTACGCGCTTCTTTGAGCCAATCAATCAAATGATGGAGCAGCTGGCAATCTTCCAGCAGGCCGTTGTTGCGGCAAAGCGTGTATTTGAAGTGCTGGACGAAACAGAGGAAGAACCGAAGCAGGAAGACACAGGCAAACAGATTACGGACGGACTGATCGAATTCCGTGATGTAACGTTCAGCTATGATGGAGGTACAGACGTTTTAAAGAATATTTCGTTTACAGTCCGGCCAGGCGAGACAACGGCACTCGTTGGTCATACAGGCTCAGGAAAGAGTTCGATTATTAATCTGCTCATGCGTTTTTATGAATATGAGCGTGGAGATATTTTGATTGATGGTGTGTCTATCAAATCATACAGCCAGGAGGAAATCCGGCGCAGGCTGGGCCTTGTATTGCAGGACCCGTTCCTGTTTTACGGAACGGTCAAGAGCAATATCCGCCTGTATGGCGATATGACGGATGAAGAGGTAGCAGCAGCAGCAAAATTTGTGCAGGCTGATTTCATTGAAGCCTTGCCGGAAGGACTTAACGAGCATGTAACAGAGCGTGGGTCCACATATTCGAGCGGGCAGCGGCAGCTTATCGCCTTCGCCCGGACAATTGCGGCGAACCCGAAAATTCTCGTGCTCGATGAAGCAACAGCTTCCATCGATACGGAGACGGAGACGGCGATCCAGCAGTCGCTTGATAAGATGCGAAAAGGGCGTACGACAATTGCCATTGCGCACCGTCTATCGACGATTCAGGATGCCGATCAGATTTTGGTGCTCCACCAAGGGGAGATTGTAGAGCGGGGCAATCACCAGGAGCTTCTGTCACAAAAAGGGCTGTATCATAAAATGTATTTATTGCAAAATGGCATCGTAGAATAACTGTTAGCCGGGTGAATTTGCTTCACCCGGTTTTTTCACGGCGAAAAACAAAAAGCACTGTTTATTTCTCAAGGGCTGTCCCAAATGAATAATAGAAAGTAAAAGAGCTGCCATCAATTTGTCACAAAATGCTATGCAAGCCTGGAGATTTTCTCACATAACTCTAATCCTTCTATACTCGAAAGAAATGCATTTACTTTTCAGAAGGCGACTACTATAATTGGTTTAATTTCTTTCAGCAAACGTCCCTTGGCTCTATTGATTAGTGCCTGATTCAAATCCGGGCGTACTTACGCTGAGGCGTAAATGATTTTACATAAAAGAGGTGTTACTATGACGGAACATAAAAAGGGGATGCTTTTTGCTTTTGCAGCCTACACAATTTGGGGCGTATTCCCTTTGTTTTGGAAGCTGCTGGACCATGTCAGCAGTCTGGAAATATTACTTGGCCGTGTTATCTGGTCATTCGTCTTTACGACAATTTTTATTGTCCTGATCGGCAAGCGGAAACAGCTGATGGAGGACCTTTCTTATTTATGGCACAATAAGCGCCAGTTCTACTCGCTGATGGCAGCCTCCTTTTTCATTTCGATTAACTGGTATATTTATATTTGGGCTGTTACGCATGAGCGGGTACTGGAGGCTTCAATGGGGTATTATATCAACCCGATTATTTCGGTCGTGTTTGGTATGCTGTTCTTTAAAGAGAAGCTGTCCCGTTCAACAATTATCGCGCTGGTAGTGGCGCTGCTTGGTGTACTGGTGATGACGCTGAACTACGGGCAGGTCCCTTGGGCATCCCTTCTTTTAGCCTTCTCGTTTGCTGTGTACGGTGTACTGAAAAAACGGATTGTCTTGGAGGCTACACGAGGTTTGGCAATTGAAACACTGTTTATTGTGCCAATCGCACTGCTGTATTACCTTTACCTCTTCAGCAACGATTCCATGCAATTTTTACATGTTAACTGGCAGACGGATATTTTGATGATGATCAGCGGTATATTCACGGCAATTCCTCTTATTCTGTTTGCTAAAGGCGCACAGCGGATTCCGATGTATTTATTAGGCTTTATTCAATACGTTTCACCAACAATCGGATTTTTTCTCGGTGTCTTTTTGTATAAAGAACCATTCACGCAGGTGGAGCTGGTAGCGTTTGGCTGTATTTGGACAGCGATTGCGATCTTTTCTTATTCTTCCATCCATGAAGCTAGAAAACGCCACGCACTTCAAACGAAGGAAATAAAGCAATAACGAGAATATTTTCGCGATTTTTGCAGGAATTTGTCTGGAAATGGCGAATACATCCTATGTACACTTGAAGGGGGAAAAGGGATGTACGTATCAATTGGGGATAAACGCTTTGATTTTCATAAAATCGAAATTGATGTGTTGGAAATGGGGATTGAAAACACATTCGCAAAGTTCGATAAGATGACGCTAGGTGAGTTAGTAGGACAAAAAAAGTATGAGCATCTTAAGCAGCAAACGGAAAAGCACTATGGAAGCCTGCTGGAACTTTCTGCCGGTGAGGCACTTCTTGCGCTGAAAGATGCAGGGGATTCATTTTACAGAAAGTTTTTAAACAACTATGGTGACAAGCTTTACTCGCGTTTTGTCGTAAAGGGAAAAGAGGAGCTGCTTTTACAAAATGGTGTGTATAACATTATCGTAAATGACGAGCTCACGTTTTCGGGAGTTTGTGCAAGATCTTTTAAAGAGCGATTTAATCAGCATATTGGCAATATTTCAGCGAAAGGCTGCTACCGGGACGGCACGGCTACGCATTGTCACGTTAACGCCCGGCTCACAGAATTGTTTGGTAAGGAAAGCATCCATTTTTCTATTTGTCCGATCGAGGATAAAAAAGAAATGAACCAGCTGAAAAATGCGATTATTCGACGCTTTGAACCCATCTGGAACTTACGAGTAGCCAAGGACGAAACCGAATATTTACGGTCGTTTTAAAAGCTGGGTTTCGTCAGTTGTTCAGTTGAAGAAAGCAGTGAATCAAAATGCCCTAGGAATGAAAGATGATTCCTAGGGCATTTTTTATATCTCTAATTCAAAAGAAGCAAAGACTTCTTACGCAAGTTACTATTTTTCAGCCACGTCATCATCCGGGCAATTTCAAAAGGCTCGAACCAGGTGATGGCTAAACCAATCACAAAAACAGAAATAAGTGAGGCAAACTTTCTCTTTCCATTCTCCTTCCTGGCAATCGCCAAAAAGCTGAAGATGACTCCGAGGAACAAACTAAGAAGCCCGGTTAGAAAGAATGCCTCCAAGGAGTCCTGCATCAGCCAATACGCTATAACAAGAGTGAGTCCTGCTAACAGGAACAGCATGGACAGCAGGCTGAATTTCTTCATCCTTCTCCACCTTTCTTCGTTATGTACTAATCTTGATAAAAACGGACTGTTTGTCATTACGTAATGAGGTTATTTTATTACCGTTTTTGTAAATGTCTTCGGCTCTTCTACATAGCTTCCGACAACCCATCCGCAGTGGACACAGATCAAATGTATTAAATTGCTGCCAAACCCCATTTTTTTGTATGGCGTCACACTCGCATAGTGAGCCTGCTTACCTCGGCCAATTTCATTTCCTCCGCATTGCGGGCAAGTGATATTATGGAAACGATCCATTCTGTCAGCTCCTTTTGTCTTTCTATAAGTATTGCCTATCACTTATTATTCTGCAAATTATGGAAAAAACCTTCTTTCCTCCTCTGCAGCATGTACATGTCACCAGTGCAGTAAAGCTGCTAATCCATCATTTCCTTACACGAAAAAATGCCTTCTATGATTATTGCTGTGTATGTGCACATATTGTTTAAAAAAAGAAAATCACAGCGAAATATGTTTTTAAACGGGCTGTTCAAGGAAATAACATGGAAAACATATAAAAGGATGGTTGGATATGAAGGAAGCCTTTCAATTCTATGGAAACGTGCACCGCAAGTACTTATGGCTGCATATCATCTTTTCCTTGGTGCTGATCATGACGTCTGTATTTTGGTTTGTACTGCCGTTTTATATTGTCAATTACGGCAATTATCAATCGACATTTGCCGTGAATGTCGCATGCGGTATTTTTTTATGTGTGTTTCCCTCCATTTTCATTACACTACATTGCTGGTTTATCAGCTTCGCAGCGGCCAAGAGGTGGATCAAGCGGAAAGAAGGGGAAAGCCTTCTGCACTGGTTCATGAGGTTTCAGGCCATGGCATTTATGGTGGTCATTGGCTTTACGGTTGCTATTTATTTTTTATTCCTCGTTATTGACATAGTCAGGTAGTTTTCTTCCCTGGCTATGTCAAAAAATTCTCCTAAATGCCGCTTCATACTTTCTGCACAAGTCCGCCATGAAACTTTCACAGTCCGTACAAGCGCTTTTTCATCAAAAATTTGGTACTATGTAAGCAATACAGAGAAAGGAACGAAAATTGAATGGCAACTGATATTAATATATTTTTAGCATTTGGTGCAGGGTTTTTAAGTTTTATTTCGCCTTGTACTTTGCCATTGTATCCCGCTTTTTTATCCTATATTACCGGGATGACACTGGATGAGCTGAAAGCGGAAAAGGGGATGCTGCAGAAGCGGGCAATTTTACATACGCTATTTTTCCTAATTGGTTTCTCTATCATCTTTATCGCAATCGGATTCAGCGCTTCGCTGGCCAAGGATTTCTTTATTCAGTACCAGGATTTGCTGCGCCAGGCCGGGGCAATTCTTATCGTGGTATTTGGATTAATGATCGTAGGTCTTCTGCAAGTCGATTTCCTGATGAAGGACCGGAAATTCCAGTTTAAAAACCGTCCGGGTGGATATATTGGCTCCGCGTTAATAGGACTTGCGTTTGCTGCAGGCTGGACGCCGTGTACAGGTCCGATTTTAATGTCCATTATCGCCCTTGCAGGAACAAATCCCGATGCCGGCATGTGGTATATGCTTGCTTATTACTTTGGCTTTGCGATACCATTTTTCGTACTGAGCTTCTTTATCTCTCGTATGGGATGGATTCGCCGAAACAGCCAAAAAATCGTACAGATTGGCGGCTGGGTTATGATTGCAGTAGGTGTGCTGTTGTTCTTTGACGGTCTCGATTATATTATTCGCTTACTTTCTCCAATTTTTGATGGATTTACTGGGTTCTAATTTGTTAAACTATAGCAGATACATCTTGCAATTGGTTTACTAAATAGAAGGAGTTACTTATGCCGACAGTACTTATTGTAGACGATGCAATGTTCATGCGTGTAGCAATTGGCAACATGCTGAAGGAATGGGGATTTGAAGTGATTGGAGAAGCTTCAAACGGCAGGCAGGCGATTGAAAAGTATCGCGAATTGCAGCCGGATCTTGTGACGATGGATATAACAATGCCTGGAATGTCGGGAATAGATGCTGTTAAGCAGATTATCTCTGAATTTCCTCATGCTATCATCATCATGATCACAGCACTTGGACATCAGCGCCTAGTAATAGAAGCTATTGAACATGGTGCAAAAGACTTTATCACGAAGCCGTTTACACCTGAGAAGCTAAAAGCGGTCATCGATAATCTAAGACATTCGATGAAAGCATAAGAAGGTCAAGCAACAAGAGGAGGGATTCGTGTGTTTGGTGCAATACCTTCTCAAATATTACTTCTCATCTCCAGCGTTGGAGCGGTATTTATGGCAGTTTTTGTGATGTTCGTACGTTTACGCTCACAAAAAAAACCGGTTAATGAGAAGAAAATAATTATCCCGCCAATTGCCATGTCAACGGGTGCGCTCATGTTTCTATTTGAGGAATTTCGTGTAGCACCCCTTCAAATTTTGGAAGCAACCGCAATTGGCATTCTGTTTTCCACAGTATTAATTGCGACTTCGAAATTCGAAGTGCGGGATGACGAGATTTACTTAAAACGTTCAAAAGCGTTTGTTTTTATTTTAATTGGGCTGTTAATTTTACGTATTATTTTAAAATTGATTTTTTCAAACAGTCTGGATGTAGGCGAGCTGGGAGGTATGTTCTTTATCCTTGCGTGGTCGATGATCATTCCTTGGAGATTGGCGATGCTGATCCAATTCAAGAAATTAAAGAAAACAATGATGAACTAGAAGAATCCTTGCGGGACCTACCCGTAAGGATTTTTTTATTTACTATGAACTTTTCTCGCGTTCAATAAATGAGATACCTTGGCTCATGACTACATTGTAGATCTCCAGTCGCTCGCCAGGACCAAATTGCCCGTTTTCCTCAATCTCAAAAATTTCTCCCTCTTTCGTTGTGAATGTATAAACGCCAGGAGTGTAAGTTTCATACTCGTACACCACTTCAGCTATATCACTCCACGCATAGTCCTTGACAGTATGGTATTCCTTTAAAATAAGACCGCTTTTTTGAATCGCTGTATAGCTAAGCGTAGAATAATACGTCATCAGGCCACTTCCGGCGATGAAGAGGACCGCAAGAGTATACGTGAGGATCTTGCGTTTCCAGGCAAGAACAACGAGTGTTGAAACGATCAGTGCCATTGCACCGGTCATCAAGTAAAAATTATTGCGCGGAATCAACAGCAGGATATTCTCCCTATTGTGATATCTCGTTTCCACAACGCCAATCGGTAAAAAGGCAATAAAGATCGGTGACAGAATGATTACGGCAAGAGAAAAAACGAGAAAAAGAACGCGTGGTGATTTTTGATTCAGCATCGTACATTTCCTTCCTTTAAAAAGTGATGTCTTACAGAGAAAACAGCAAGCATGTTTCTATCTTCTACGTACAAAAAGTGGAAAAGTTTCAAATTTTGTAAATTCTTATGCTAAATTGTGTTAATAGAAATGAACCATCCAGCTTTCGTTAGCACATACCTATGAATGAAGGGAAACTGGGAAATTCATCCTTGCGATGTATTTCTCGTTTTTTATAGGGTTGCTATGATGAATAAAAGGGGTGTGGAACTATGAAGATAACACAAGTAGAGTTATTTATTAAAAATTACAAAGAAACCATTTCTTTTTATGAGGACCAGCTTCACTGGGAGCTGTTAGATAGAGCAGACGGAAAGGCAGCATTTCGGATAGGGGAGAGTTTACTCGTGCTTCATCAGGATGAAGAATCGGACAATTACTACCACTTTGCCTTCAATATTCCGCCGAATTTGTTTCAATCGGCTAAGCAATGGGTGCAGGAGCGTGTAGATTTATCGACCGAGGACGGTGCTGATGAGGCAAATTTTAGGGAATCCAAAGCCGATGCGTTTTACTTTGAAGACCCATCAGGCAATATTATCGAATACATCGCACGGCATGCAACAACGCAGCATGCGAAGGAGCAGGAATTCACGCCGAAGCATCTTGTCGGTATCAGTGAAATCGGAGTTTCGGCTGATGAGATGAGAGTGGTCTTGGATAAACTGCTGGACATGGGGATTACCCCGAGGAACAACGAAAAGATGTATGACAGCCAATTTCTAAATTTCATGGGAGAGGCTGAGGACGGCAATTACATCATTGTCGGTCCGGTCGGGAGAAGGTGGATCTTTTCTAATAAGCCCGGGAAGGTAACACCCGTCGTTATTCACACAGATCGGGGGATATTCCGGTATTCGGTGTAGCAATGAAAAACAAGAATGAAGCCGACAAAACGGTGCACGGAATGTCGGATGCACAAGTTCGACTCCTGTTATTCTAGTGATGAAAGGGAGGTCAATGTATGGATTCACTTAAAAGCATGAATGAGGCAATGAGGTATATCGAGGAAAATCTCACGAATGAGATAGACTTCAAAGAGGCAGCAAGAATCGCCCATTGCTCTGAATATCACTTTAAAAGAATGTTCTCTTTTCTTGCAGGGATTCCATTATCAGAATACATCCGCCGCAGACGAATGAGCTTAGCAGCGTTCGAGCTTTTAAATAGTCATATCAAAATCATTGATGCGGCTGTTAAATACGGATACAGCTCACCGGATTCCTTTACGAGAGCGTTTCAAAGTTTGCATGGTATCACGCCGACAGAAGCAAGAAACAATGGACAGCAATTAAAAGCGTATCCACTCATGACCTTTCAATTATCAATTAGAGGGGGAAACGAAATGAATTATCGAATCGAACAAAAAGAAGCATTTCACATAGTCGGGATTATGAAAAGAGTGCCCATTATCTTCGAAGGAGAAAACCCAGAAATTGCAGAGATGTGGAAATCACTGACGATGGAAAAGATCGAGCAATTAAAGACGTTATCTACTGTAGAACCGAAAGGAATGATTCAGGCATCCATAAACTTTTCTGAAGGACGCATGGAAGAAAAAGGAGAGCTTGATCAGTATATCGGAGTAGCAACAACACAAGCATGCCCCGAAGGCTTTTCGAAACTAGAAGTTCCTGCCTCGACATGGGCAGTATTTGAATCAACGGGACCTTTTCCTCGTACACTGCAGGAAACGTGGGGAAGGATTTATGCAGAGTGGTTTCCATCTTCCAATTATCAGGTAATGGAAGGACCGGAAATTTTATCGATTCAAACAAAGGATGTAACTTCACCATCCGTGAAAAGCGAAATTTGGATTCCTGTTTTGAAGAAAGAATAGCAATGTGAGCTGCCCAAAATAGCTTTTTTCCTAAGGAATAGGTAACAAGAAAGGGCCTGACAGATAGTTATCTACCATATGTCAGGTCCTTCCATTGAGCAGACTATTTTTTTCTTTATGAATTCTCTTCCCAGCCATTTAGAAGGCTCATGCCCCCAATAATACGAGACAATGCCGTGGACGATATTCTCCACCTCAATGACCCAGAAACAATCCAGACCAATCCATTTTTCTCCCTGAGGTAGGAAATCCTCGTAACTCATTGCTTCGTGCGGCTAGTAGGGGGGCGCCCCACATTCAGGCTGCTCTTCCATGTAAATCAGCTCCCACAGCCTTCTGAGGCCATTTTTTGTAACGGGACCAATTGTTAGTTCCTGTGCTGTATACATACATTTTTTACTTGTCCCTATTAAGTAATTGGCGCTGCGATTGAAAAGAGAAAAGGCTATCCTGCTTTTCAATCACTTGTGGATTTGTTTTCATTGTTATCATTCCCCTTAACGGTAAGTAGCTTTGTATTACCTTAACGGTGATAGAGTTCCAAAATATTTCCATCTGGATCGATAACGTGGAAAAAAGATGCGCCTGCTGCTCTTTTTACCTGAAAATGCCGCGTTTCCAATTGGCGGTACAATAGAAAAATCTGCTGTGGGTTTCCTTCCTTCATCGCCTTAGAGAGGGCGGCGATAAGCTGATGGTCAGGGATATTGGAATGCACACTTTCCAGCTCTACAGCCTTTAGTTTAGTTCTCGCTCGATGAAGCGCTGTTTTAATCGACTCATCGCTTGTCCTCAGCATAGAGGCCATCTCTTTTGAGGTAAATTGAAACACATCTTTCAACGTAACAAGCATCGCCTGCTTTAGCGGCAATGCAGACAGCAGAAGCTCAATTAAGCTGTCGTACTCCAAAAGATGATCTGTTTCACCTAGCAAATCATCTTCAAAAAGGAGGGTATCCCGCTGCTTTCTTTTGTCATCGATGAAAAGGTTTTTAGCAATTGTACAGAGAAAGGAAAAAGTAAGCGTCCTGTCGGGTTGTACTTTTTTTACTTTCATAACTCTGATCAATGTTTCCTGGACAAGATCCTCTGCCGTCCACGGCGAATGAGAGAGACTCATACAATATTGATAGAGTTTGGTCATTTCGGGTTCTGTGATGTTCCAAGTCACCTGGACACAACCTTTCAAAATTTTTTTCAAAAAATGTAACTTTCTTGCTGATTGATCCGTTATACATAAGAATACCATGTGAAGGAGAGAGCGTATGTTTAAAATTGGCAGTATATTTATCCCGGTAACAGACATTCAGAAATCAACAGTTTGGTATGAAAACAACCTGGGTGTTAAAAAAATTGATAGCTGGGAGGAGGGGACAGGCTTTTATCTTCCGAGCGGTTCAACGCAGCTTGCGCTAGTAAAAGTGGACACGCCGCAGCCGACAGAATTTACCGTGAAGGGCAAGCAGAAAAACGTCTATTATAACTTCGTCGTACAGGACATTGAAGCTGTCCATAAGCAGCTGAAAGCAAATGGGGTCGTAACGACTGACATTGAGGATTTTGGGGGCATGAAGGGCTTTGACTTTTATGACCCGGATGGGAATCCATTTAGTGTAGTAGACGAGGTGGAGACTTCCCCGTTTCACTCAGATCGGGTGAAAGAGAAACAGGAAAGTGACAACTCATGAATTCTTTTTGTAGTTATACCACGGCTTCCCGATAAAAAAGAGAGGCAGAAATAATAGAGCGTATAACCCGCTTGCTTCAGTGCCTCCATTAGAAATGATAAGAAAAAGTGCAAAGAACCCGAGTATACGTATAATCATATTGAGTTTCAATGTAAGACCTCCTATCTGTATGGGATAACGAAGGCGGCCTCTCGAGTTAGAGGCGGTCGCCTATTTTCTTAAAAGATTGCGCGAATTTCCCACGTTATTGCGCGAAACCGAACTTTTGACCTATAAAGTGCTATATTTCTGCTTATATAATTGGTGTCTTAAGTAGCTTCATCGCCTGCTCTAAATCAACATCTTTCTGTAAATGCTCCGGCGTCCAAGGTATATACATCTGGGGTTGAATCCCTACACCGGTCATACCGTTTCCTTGGTCGATTCTTGAGAGCCTAGAAGTAGGATACATCATAACAAATCCATTTTCCCATCTTTGCGTTGCCAAGTTGGCGTAATCATTTAACCCCATCGTTGCACGTCCAAGGACCGTCACTTTTGGAGACTTCTTGCACATTTCCACAAAGGAGTCACCCGAGCTGCCGCAAAATGTATCGGATAACACAATTACTCGTTGAGGGGAAGCTGTTCCTTTTATAAAAGCATCCGATAGTATATCCGTGAGGTCAAATTCCACGAAACCCTTTCCGTTATTTCTTTCTGTCTCCCTTCGAAAGATTACCAAAGCTGCACGTGTGTCTGTGTCTTTTATTTGCTGCAGCATTTCATCAAATTCAGCGAGTCTTCTTTTAGTATTTGCTTCTGTGCAATAAAACAGCATCGAATCCCCGCTAGAAAAATCTACTCCTTCGACAGGAGCAATGTAAGGAATAAGGGGGAAAAAGCTCATATCGCTGCCGCCGTTATTGACCCGTACATCGATAATCCAGTTGTCTGCTTGCTCCAGTAAGTCCTGATGCTGATTCATCAGTGAAACAATCGCATCTGGATTTAGGAAGTCGGTCATCGTCAGGCAAATAGTGGATTCATCTATTGTGGTGATACTATATGTAGGCTCATAGAAAGGCCGTTGATAAAACTTCAGCATGAAAGGCTCCTCTGAAGTATCTCCTTCTAATTCAGCATACGCATAACTTGAAAAGATAGCCGACCAGTTTTCGCGTTCAGGGTGACTTTCGTTTAGTAGTCTGGCGTGTTTCTTTTTCAGCTCGGGAATAGTGAGTCCGCCGATGCCTGTAAAAACCTCTCCAACATGCAGACGATCGTCATGATCTACCGTTGTCACATAAAGCTTGTCCTCATACCTTCTCACTTGAAAACCGCAATAGGAAAGACTATTCTGCTTTACATCCGGGTGCGAAAAGAGGATGTGTTTGTCGTTAAAATCGAGTAAATAATCCTTCACGGTCGCTGCGAATGCTTCATTTGTCAGCTCGTCATTTTCCTGAAGCTTTTGTAGTTGTTCAATAAATCGCTCCGGCTGATCGCAGCCTCTTTTATCAAAACAGCCTGCGTAATCGTTGTGCATGATTTCCACAATTTCTTTAAATAATGCTATCAATATAGTACCACCTTTCTTCATTTTATGTATAATAATGGTATTATTACGAATCGTATATAGAAGAGGTTTCACTAGTTAGCAATTTTAAGCATAAAGGAGTATACATAGATGAAAATCGTAAGAGTAAATGAAACCTTAACTACAAAAGTCACTCACTTTTTTACGAAACAATGGGGGAGCCCGGAGATGGTTATTTCGAGCGGTGTGTATGACTGCTCGGCACTTGAAGGTTTTGCTGCACTGGATGAGGGGCAGAATATTGTGGGGTTGATTACCTTTGACAGAAAAGAGAACGAGATCGAAATTATCTCACTCGATAGTCTGCTGGAGGGACAGGGAATTGGGAGTATGCTGGTGGAGGAGGTAGAACGGCTTGCCCTGGCTGAACAAAGGGGGGCTGTTACACTCATTACAACAAATGACAACTTAAATGCGCTGAAATTCTATCAAAAGAGAGGCTATCAGCTGATTGAACTATTCCCGAATGCAGTAGCGAAAGCCCGGGAAATCAAGCCGTCCATCCCATTTATTGGCGAGCACGGCATTCCGCTTCGGGATGAACTGCTGCTAACAAAACGAATGTAAAAGTCTGTGATAGAGAAAACCTTTGACGATTCAAATGAAAAGAAGGCATCATCACCGTGATTCCAGAGCGTGATGTGCCTTTTTTGCTGTACCAAAGACCGCTATCCTATTCAAACAAATGCTCATAAGGGGACATATCAATTTGCATTTGATCCAATTTTTTTCGTAAAAATTTATGATCCCGTTTTGGTGTTGCCTGAATGTAGCCGCGGATAATCAAATCCTGTGTAATCGAGGAAGCCCGCTCCTCTAACGCCAATTCGCCGATTTTCCCCGCGATTTTTTCTTTCGCTACCTGACGAAAAAGTTCAGGTACAGGCGCTGTCAGTTCCGCAAGCAGTGCCTTTGAATCATCACTCCACAGGTGGATTGTCTTGTCTAAATAAAACTCCTGCCAGTCCAGATCAGATTTCCCGTCCGCTTTCGGTAAAGCCTTTAAAAACTTCCTGAACATGAAAAAGCCGCCGATTCCCATCAAGGATATGAGGACCACTACCCAAAATAAGATAAACCATAAAAACCATCCACTTAAAGCCAATATATTCACCTCTTTACTATCTCTAGGAATTATTATAAGAGTTTTGAACATTTTTTTCATTAGCAATGTCCCTTTTTCTGTGACGAATTTCGATAGTAGTGATAGAAAGGGGGGATGAAGGATGCCAGCATTTCAATTTCAACAGGCTGCATTAGCTGTGAACTTCCAGGCGGGAGTCGATGCAGAAGGCAACCCGGTGTATAAGAAAGTGAGCTATCGCAATGTGATGGAGCAAGCGACGGCAGACCAGCTGCAGCAGGTAGCGCAAGCAATCAGCGGATTGACAAGCTATACGGTGGCTGATGTGGAAAAAACGGAAAAGCAGCTGATTCTTTAATGAGGGGCTGGGCAGAAGGGAGGTGACAAAATGAACGAAGTACTGGAGCTAGTATTTGAGCTGGCAGACGGCAAGTCTTTAACGCTTTCGGTGCCGAGTCCGAAGGCAGGGGTGACGGCTGCTGAGGTAAACGCTGCTATGCAGGTAGTCGTGGCAGCCAATGTCTTTTCACGTGAAGGGGCAGGTATTGTCGCAAAAAAATCTGCCCGAATCGTCGAGCGGGAGGTAACAGAATTCGAAATGAACTAAAACAGAAGCTGGCGGGATGTCCCGCCGGCTTTTTAAAGGCAGGTGAGAATGTTGGAGCAGTGGATAACCTTCATCCAGGAAATCGGTTTTCCGGTCGCTGTATCGTTTTATTTGCTCTATCGTATAGAAAATAAACTCGATGCGATTCATACCGCACTTTTGGATGGAAGATCATAATTGTGAAGTAAAGTTTCACACATTTGTCCGAAAGCCTTCACGACTGCAATATTGTATTCTCTTATACAATTCGTTAAGATGAACATAATGATGGAAGAAGTGGAGAGAGATAGATGAAAAAGAAATATGCTCTAGCAGCTATGCTGCTGCTTGTCGCTGCTCTTGTAAGTGCGTGCAGTAATTATAAATTCAAGGCGACGACAAACTACGAAGTACAAGATTTCACTGTAACGAATCATCGAGGGGAAGAGATGTCATTAGAAGACTTGAAAGGGAAGCCGTGGCTGGCGATGTTCATTTTTACAAATTGTACGACGATCTGTTCACCAATGACATATAATATGACAGAAATCCAGGCTTCATTGAAGGAACGCGAGGTAGAGGACTATAATATCGTGGCGTTCTCGGTCGATCCGGAGACAGATCAGCCGGAAGTATTAGCGGAATATTTGAGCCGCTATGATGTACCGGATGAGGCAAAATGGAACCTTGTCACAGGCTATGACCAAAAATTCATCGAACAATTCGCGCTAAACTCGTTTAAAACACTCGTGAAAAAGCCGACTGATCCAGAGCAAAATCAAGTCCTCCATGCAAATACCTTTTTCCTTGTAGATGAAAACGGGGTAGCTGTGAAAAACTATTCCGGCTATTCAGAGCAAGAAGACGGTGTCCCTTATGACACGATTGCCATCGATATGGAAACATTAATTGAAGAAGGTTCACAATGATTAATGGATAGTCGTCACATATGTGGCGGCTTTTTTGTTGCTTTCCAAACTTTTATTTGGGAATGCTATTTTGAATGGCTGTAAATACCTCTTTCTTTATCGAATCATCGTATTATAGTTTATTTTTCGTTCAAGTGCTTGAATCCTAGTTTGGCTCTCGGCAGCCGGGATCCTTTCACTGTTTACACTCGATTTTCCTGCCGTTTATTAGCTCGGCGTCTCTTAATAACTAACGTTTCTAACATAAAAGATATGGTTGAGAAACGCACGGAAAATTATTTTGTGCTATATTTATTTGTCATTTACAGGATAACCATTGTGAACCTGACACTTTCACTTTATTCAACAATCCCATCCATTCTAATTAGATGGTTATATAATAATTGTTTTTTGAACAGAATATTAACATAATCGTTATTTTATAAAAATGGTTTATTTTAGCGGAATATGTATCAGGAGGGTTTGAAATTTGGGTAAATTAGACGGCAAGACAGCAATCGTAACGGGTGGAGCAAGTGGAATTGGTTTAGCAACGGTAAAGGCTTTCGCTGAAAAAGGTATAAAAACGGTGATCGCAGATTTTAACGAAAAAGGCGGTAAAGCTGTTGAAGAAGAGTTGAAAGCTGCTGGACTAGATGTTCTGTTTGTTCAGGTAGATGCGGGTAATGAAGAATCCGTAAAAAACCTTGTAGCAAAAACCGTGGAACACTATGGGAAATTAGATATTATTGTGAATAACGCAGGCATCGGTGGGTTAGGAGAATTACACGAATTAACCTATGAAGATTATCACAAAATCATTAAAGTAAACCAAGATGGTGTATTTTACGGTATGAAATATGCCATTCGTGAGTTTTTAAAAACCGGCGGCGGCGTAGTATTAAATACAGCCTCTATCTTAGGGTTGGTGGGGGAAGCTGGTGCGTTTGCTTATGCAGCGACTAAAGGTGCAGTAGTTCAAATGACAAAAGCCGCTGCCCTTCAATATGCTACTCGTAATATTCGAGTGAATGCTATAGCTCCGGGTTATATTGAAACAGCTCTTGTGAACAAAGAAGCACTTGGAGATTTCTATGATGGGCTTGTTGCAAGGCATCCAATTGGAAGGCTTGGCAAATCTGAAGAAATCGCACATGCATTTGTTTTCTTAGCGGAAAATGATTTTGCAACAGGCGCGACTATTGCCGTTGATGGCGGTTATACCGCACAATAATTCCCTCCATTATAAAGCTTAATTTCTACGTAGAAATTAAGCTTTTTTTATTAGGGAAAAGCAATCAAAAAATAAAAATCATTAATAGATGTATGAAATATGGGAGGTGAGATAAATATTAACACGATGGGAGGTGAAATCTTTGGAGCAAAAACCTAATTATTTTGACGGAAGTGTTCAGCATGAAAATGTCTCAAACAACGAGCCTCAATCAAATGAACCATTTCAACTAACAGATGAAATGCGCCGGAATATTGGTGGTAATCCTTATTACTATTCTGTGAATGAAAAAGAATGATGTTTACAGCGTTTTTATAACTGATCAGTACATTCCCCTTATTACTTAGAAAGCTAAATGTAACATTGCTTGAAAAAACATAGTAAAGCAACATGAAAATAATGAAACAGAAGGTGAAATAAGATGGCAAAAGTGTTATATATTACGGCGCATCCTCATGATGATACACAATCTTTCAGTATGGCTGCTGGAAAGGCATTCATTGAGACATATAAAGAGGTAAATCCGAATGATGAAATCATTCATATTGACTTATATAAAGAGAATATCCCTCATCTCGACACAGATGTTTTCAGTGGATGGGGAAAGCTTCGATCTGGGCAAGGGTTTGAGGAGCTTTCTACAGAAGAAAAAGGAAAAGTGGAACGTCTCAATGAATTGAGTGAACAATTTATTTCGGGAGATAAATATGTTTTTGTAACCCCTCTATGGAACTTTTCATTCCCTCCGTTAATGAAAGCTTATATTGACTCTATTGCGGTTGCGGGGAAGACGTTCAAATATACGGAGCAGGGTCCAGTCGGCTTATTAACAGATAAAAAAGCACTTCATATTCAAGCTCGCGGAGGTATTTATTCAGAAGGACCTGCTGCTGAACTAGAAATGGGTCATCGCTTTTTAAGTATCATCATGAATTTCTTTGGTATTCCTTCTTTTGAGGGCTTATTTATCGAAGGACATAATGCTATGCCCGATAAAGCACAAGAAATCAAAGAAAATGGAATTGCTCGTGCAAAGGACTTAGCACATACATTTTAATGAGTGGCGAAAAATAACAAATTTAGGCTGATTCAAAGCGTCTACTCTCATGTATGTGAGAAGGACCCTTGTGATTTAGCCTTTTTTAGAGGACGTTATTATGAGAATCTCTTTATCAGCTAGTCAACAAACGCCAGACAGATGCCAAGTCTGTAGATATTGCTTCAGCAACAGTAATAGAGGGCTTATTTCGTATAGAAACTTAAATTCGCGCAATACAAATAAACGAAAGAAAAAAGCAGCCCCTCAATAAAAGGGGCCGCCATATCCTATACCTTGGACGCTTTCTCCAAAGCCTGGGTAAAGTCTTCTAAAAGATCCTGCTCATTTTCAAGGCCAACTGAGAAACGTAGCAGACCGTCCGTAATCCCGCGTTTTTCGCGTTCTTCCGGCTCCATCGCTGCATGGCTCATCTTGGCTGGGTACGACAAGATCGATTCTACGCCGCCGAGACTGACAGCAAATACCGGAATCTCCATCGCTTCTACAAATACTTTGGCTACCTCATAAGAGGGAAGGGTGAAGGAGAAGACAGCACCGCCGGATGTTGATTGCTGCTGATGAATGTCTGCTCCTGGATGGCTGGCAAGTCCAGGGTAGTATACCTTCTCGACAAGCGGATGGCTGTCTAAAAACGCTGCGAGTACACCAGCTACTCGTGCCGATTCGTTAAAGCGGACAGCCGTTGTTTTCATATTCTGGATCAATGTAAAGGAATCCTGTACACCAAGAACCGAACCAAAGGAATTTTGGATGAAATAGACTTGATCACTCAAATCCGCATCCTTTGTTACAACAAGTCCCGCCACGATATCCGAATGTCCTGATAAAAACTTTGTTGCACTATGAATGACAATGTCTACGCCAAGATCGAGCGGACGTTGATGGATCGGCGTCATAAATGTGTTATCAAGGAACGTCAGGGCACCAACTTCCTTTGCGATGGCGACTACACCCGCGATATCTGTAATACCAAGTGTCGGGTTCGACGGCGTCTCCATATAAAGCAGTTTTGTGTCCGGCGTCACCGCAGCGCGTACCGCTTCCAAATCAGTAAAATCAGCGAATGTATGGGTAATGCCAAAGCGCGGAAGCACCTTTGTAACAAAACGGTACGTTCCCCCGTAGACATCCTCTGTAATGACAATGTGGTCTCCCTTTGACAAAGTCATAAAGCAGGCAGAAACAGCAGCCATTCCCGTAGCAAAGGCAAATCCACGGTGACCGCCCTCCAGCTCGGCGATTGCCTTTTCGAGCGCCGCACGCGTCGGGTTGCCGGAGCGGGCATAGTCGTATTCTCCGAATTCATCCATCGATTCCTGATGAAACGTAGAGGAGAGGTACATCGGTACATTGACGGCGCCTTTTTTGTCAGTATAGCCCTCACGAACAGCACCGTGGACGAGCGAGGTTTCAATGCGGCTCATTTACTGTACCTCCGACCGAAGCAGGTCAAATACTTGCTTTAAATCTGCAATCAAGTCATCTGCTTCTTCAACTCCTACAGAGAAACGAAGCAGGCGGTCACATACACCGCGTGCTGTCCGCTCTTCATAAGGGATATCAGCATGTGTCTGAGTAGCAGGGTACGTAATAAAGCTTTCCACACCGCCTAAGCTTTCTGCAAACGTAATAAGCTTTAGGTTACGAAGGAACGGGTCAACAAGCTTAGCATCTTTTACACGGAAAGACAGCATACCGCCCTTACCTGTGTAGAGTACATCTGTCACAAGCTCCTCTTGCTCCAGGTAAGCTGCGATCTGCTTGGCATTCGCATCATGCTGTTTAAGGCGTAGATGAAGCGTCTTAAGGCCGCGGATGATAAGCCATGCATCCATCGGTGAAAGAACGGCACCAGCACCATTATGAATATACGAAAGCTTTTCACAAAGTTCTGAACCTTTTGCAACCACAAGGCCGGCCAGTACGTCATTATGACCGCCGATATATTTTGTAGCGCTATGTAAGACGATATCAGCGCCAAGCTCAATTGGACGTTGGAAATACGGTGTGTAGAATGTGTTATCAACAATCAATAGCAAATTATGTTTCTTTGCCAGCTGATTGTAGGCAACAAGGTCGATTTCCTGCATAAGTGGATTCGTCGGTGTTTCGATAAACAGCGCTTTTGTATGCTCATTGATTAATGATTCTACTTCATCAACAGAAGTGAAAGGCGAGTATACAGGCTTAATATTGTAAGTATCGCTGTACACTTTGAATAGACGGTATGTACCGCCGTATAAATCTTCCGGGACAATCAATTCGTCACCAGGGGCAAATAGTGATAATACAAGCTGTACAGCGGCCATTCCCGAACTGCACGCAAATCCCATATCTCCGCCCTCTAAAGAAGCAATCCCTTCTTCCAGAATCGTTCTAGTCGGATTTTTAGTGCGTGTATAGTCGAAGCCTGTTGATTCGCCAATGCCTGCATGTTTATAAGCAGTGGAAAAGTAAACAGGCGGGTTAACAGCGCCCGTCTTTGCGTCGCTTAAATTCCCAAGTTGTACTAGCTTTGTCTCCATTTTACGATCAGTCATAACATCACTCTTTCTATGAAAATAAAATATACGCAACATTTAGAATGCGTCGATTATTAAACCAATTTACCATGTTAAAGTAAAGGGGACAACCTAAGAAACGAAAAAAGCCTATCTTTTCAGATAGACTCAGCCTGTTGACAAACGCTTTCATCCATCGTTGCTTGTCTCGCTCGTACCCTCATGAACTTAGGTTCTATTCGCGTCTTCGCTCGTCGACGCGCCTTGTCTGGCAAGCATTTTCAAGACAGGCTGGGTAAAACGTTACTTTATAAAACTCGCTGAAGAAACATATAGACAAAGTCAAAAAGTGACTTTGTCTTCATTCAGAGCCTATCTTTTCAGATAGACTTGCAGTTTCTCTGCTAATCGAAGGTTAGTTTTTTCCTTCCTTTAGCAGATCACGGATTTCCTTGAGAAGTTCTTCCTTTGGATCGAGTGCCGGCGCCGCAGGTTCTTCTATGACTTCTTTTTTCTTGCGAAGGATATAGGTATTAACAACCTTCAATGCCATGAAAATGGAAAACGAAATAATGAGGAAGTCAATGATGGATTGGATGAATGCACCAAATTTCACGGACGCAGAGCCATATGTCCAGACAAAATCATTTGTAAAGTCGATTCCGCCAGTCAGCACACCGATAACGGGCGTGATAATATTCTCGACAAGAGAAGTAACAATCGAATTGAAAGCGGCTCCTATCACGACCGCAATAGCAAGGTCCATTACATTGCCGCGCATAATAAATTCTTTAAATTCTTTCCACATTTTGTCGACAGCTCCTTCACATGATATATACTGATAGAGTAGAAGTTATTCATTTTAATAGTTTTCCAAATGGAATTCAACAATGTCCGGCTCTTTTGAGGAGAGTTCGGTCAAATCAACAATTTTTTGAAAGCTCGGTGGTAAGATGGTTCAAAACAAGAAAAAAAAGAAGAAAACAAAGGTTACGCTGCCGCCCATTGTAAAGGTGTTTCTGATTCTGATCATGATTCCGGCGACAATCGGTATTTATGTACTGGTGTATGTTGCCTGGCAGGAACTTCAGGAGCTCCCTCTTTTCCAGGAGCTTACCCATCAATCAGAAATGGATATCATTCAATCGAATTTTGACATACAAATTCCTGTAGAATATATCCCCATCTATATGGAAGCAGGGGAGCAATATAATGTGCCCTGGACATTGCTTGCCGCGCATCATCGTATTGAAACACGCTTTTCGACGATGAAAAAACTTGTTTCACCAGCGGGAGCAGAAGGACATCTGCAGTTCATGCCTTGTACATTTGTCGGCTGGGAACACCCGACATGCTCAGGTCTCGGTGAAGGAAATATTTCCGAAAAAGATAAAACCGACCCAGCTGTTATCGCCAAATACGGCGGCTACGGTGTAGATGCAAATGGTGATGGGGTGGCCGATCCGTTTGATATCGAAGATGCCATTTATTCAGCGGCGAATTTTCTATCCATTGCAGGTGCATCAAAAGGGAATATAGAAAAGGCAATCTTCCAGTATAATCATAGTGATAAATATGTGAAAGATGTTCTGCATTACTATAATCTTTATAGTACGTACCAAGAAAAAATGGAGATGGTACTTGCTTCTAATGATGTTTGACAACAATGGAAAAGGACCGCTGGAAGCGGTCCTTTTAGCTATCACCAATTCTATTCAAACATTAAGTTGCTTTTCGCATTGAACGCATGATAAAGCTTACGATGAAAATCAGTACAATCGCACCGATTAGTGCTGGGAATACATAGAAGTCAGACACTCTCCAGCCCCAGTCTCCCAAAATCATGCTGCCGATCCATGAACCGATGATACCGGCGATAATGTTACCGATGACACCACCTGGTACATCCTTACCTAAAATTACACCTGCCAACCATCCTAGAATACCACCAATAATCAAATACCAAATAAAGCTAATCATAATTGCCTTCAACTCCTTTTAATTAGTTTGTGTAATATGATAGCGTCTACTTAGTTATTACCGATAGTACATAAAGTTAAACATTTTCATTGAAATACAATATGCCAAAAGGTTTAAATTACTTCAGCGCCAAGCGTTCCGGTAAAATGTCCAAGTGCCCAATCATGGCCTGCCTGATTGAAGCTCGCTACTCCGTCTTTATAGATTGAAAGGGTATAGCCGAGGTTGTAGGCATCCACTGCAGTATGCAGCACGCAAATATCTGTACATACACCGACAAGCGCAATATTTTTAATTCCTCGTTCTTGGAGCAGTTGGTGGAGATTTGTTCCCGCAAAAGCGGAATAACGAGTTTTATCTAACGATAGACAGCGGTCTGCATGTTTTTCGTAACTATTCTTTACAGAGCCGTACAATTCTCGACCCGCTGTTCCAGCAATATTATGCGGCGGAAACAACTTCGTTTCAGGATGGAACGGATCGCCTTCGAAATGAATGTCATTGGTGAAAACGACAAGCTCCTCAGCGGCTATATATTCTTCGATGAGCGAAGAAATTTTTTGAGCGATTTGCTGACCCGGTTTGCCGCATGTCAATTTCCCATCATCCGCAACAAAATCATACGTATAATCAATAACGATCAAAGCTTTTTTCATAATATTCGCCTCCTTAATAGTATGTACATATTATGCCAGTTGTATAGGCTGAAAAATAAAAATAAAAATATTCAAAAAATTTTGTAAAATGATGAGTCTTGCATTATAATAATCTCAAACGACAATGAGAGGGTGGGCATCATGGATACAGAATACATGAAAAAGGTTGATAAGCAGGGACTTTTATTTGTTATATTGCATACCATCATCTTATTAAATTTTGCATTCGAATTTTTACTTATCACCTAGCAGCAATGCTAGGGTTTTTTTATGCGACCAATTCATAGAATTGGAGGATTGCACGAGGCTAACGAGCTGCCTGCCCGAAAGAGGGAATGTGCTGGTGCGCGCATGATTATACTTCATAGACAGGTACTTTAAATCAGTTTTTTAGGAGGGAATGAATATGCAAACATTTCATGAAGCATTTGCCGGGTTAGAAAGGCCTTTTGCCTGGGTTGATATGGATGCGCTTGATGCAAATATTGAGTTTGTCGCTGCAAAAGCGAAAAAGCCCATCCGGATTGCTACTAAATCGATCCGTTCCATTCAGCTTCTTCGCTACATAGCCGAGCGTCTGCCGAAAACAGCCGGCTTTATGACCTATTCGGCAGCGGAAACGGTTTTTCTGCTTGAGCAGGGCTTCAATCATTTGCTCATTGGCTATCCGGTCATGGAGGAACACGCTGTAAAAAGGCTGCTCTTTCAAATTAAAGCCGGCAAGGATGTTACCTTTATGGTCGATCATATGGAACAAATAGAATTTTTAGAGAGTATGGCTTCAGGTATGGATGTTACGGTACCGATCTGTATCGATGTGAATGTCTCCGATAATTACGGAGTGCTGTATTTTGGTACGAAACGATCTCCGCTGGATAGCTTTGAACGAGTGGCCAATCTTTTATATGCCATCTCAGACAGAAAGGTTGAAGTCCGTGGGGTTATGACCTATGAAGCGCAAGTCGCCGGTGTACCTGACTTGCCGGATGAAACCATACTTTCCCGCTTAAAAAGTAGAGTGATCAGTCAATTAAAAAAGAGATCCATTGAGCAGATTGAACAGACGCATGACGATATCGTATCTATTATCCGACACTTGGAAGCGCCTATTTTAATCAATGCAGGCGGTTCAGGCAGCATTGAATCTACCAACCTATTAGAAGTTACGGAAATGACGATAGGTTCTGCTTTTCTCGCACCTGCATTATTTGACCGCTATCATTCTCTATCATTGCAAAAAGCAAGTGGTTTTGCGCTGGCGGTTGTCAGGCAATTTGACGAGGAGACATTTGTTTGCCACGGAGGTGGTTATGTTGCTTCAGGTGCTCCGGGAATAGACAGGCTTCCTGCTTTTTATGAGGAAGGGCGTTTTCGCTATTTATCATTAGAAGGAGCAGGAGAGGTACAAACACCGATTGTCGACAGTAAAAAAGCGCTGCATATAGGCGAGACGGTATATTTCAGGCATGCCAAAGCTGGGGAATTATGCGAGCGCTTTCCGGTCCTTCATGCGGTACGAAGAGGCGTTCATATAGGCACGTATTCAACATATCGAGGTGATGGACAATGTTTTCTATGAAAAACTTTGCGAAAGGAAAGTCATGGACGAACTGGTCAGAAAGTTTTGTCAGCTATCCAGCCTATTATGCACCAACATCGGCCGAACAAATAAGCGATATCATAAAAGGACATCAGAAGAAAGGGATGACCATTCGAACGACAGGAGCCGCCCATTCCTTCAGCCCAGTAGCATTACCAGAACATTCGGCTCTTTCTCTTCATCACCTGCGAGGATTGCAGTCGGTCGATTTAGAAAAAATGGAAGCAACTTTTTATGCAGGCACGTATCTGTATGAAATTGGGCCGCTGCTGGAGGCGTATGGACTTGCCGTAATTAATATGGGCGATATTGATGTCCAAAGTCTTGCAGGTGTCATTTCGACAGGAACACATGGAACAGGCGTGACGCTTGGGTCCTTTTCGTCCATGGCTGTAAAGTGGACTTTTATTGACGGAAAGGGAGAAATGATTACCCATGAGCGAGGGAATGACGACCTTTCCGATGCGCTCCATCTCTCATTAGGGTTACTTGGGGTACTGGTGGCTGTGACAATTCGTGTCTTGCCGCTGTATAGCCTGGCATATACGGCTGCAAGGGAAGACTTCACGACGTCACTCCTAAACTTTAGACAAGAGATCCGCAGCAATCGACATGTTGAATGGTATTACTTCCCAGGTTCAGACAGGATCCAAGTAAAAAGGATGAACATGGCGCCTGTCACTTATGCCTCAGACAAGGAACGGAAAAAAGAACAGCGAAAACTGGAGTTAATCGAAAATCGTTTATTTGAAGGAGTATCAAAACTTTGCAGGTGGAAGCCGGATTGGAGCGGGGCGGTGAGCATGCTCTCTTCCCGTATGATTACCGAAGGAAAGAAAACAGATATTTGCTACAAAGTATATCCCACTTCACGCCGCGTAAAGTTTACGGAAACTGAATATGCGATTCCGCTCGAACATTTCGAAGCATGTATGGAAGAAATTCACGAGGTGATGAAAAAGAGGACCTTTCCTGTTCATTTTCCGATTGAGTGCAGGACGACAATGGGAGAGCGTGGTTTTTTAAGTCCTACCATGGGACGGGAAAGCGCCTTTTTAGCCTTCCATATGTATAAGGGGATGGACGATACAGCATATTTCCGGTGGGTGTTTGAGTTAATGAAAAAGTATGATGGCAGAGCCCATTGGGGGAAAATCAACTGCTATGATGAAACAGACATCACCATGTTCTATCCTGACGCTGAAAAATTTAATGAAATACGGCAATTATTTGACCCGGGAAATATTTTTATGACGCACTATTTTAAACATATTTTTCATAGTTAAGAACTAGACTCTGAACGGAAAATAGAAAAGAAGGGGCTTTTCAAAAAAAATGTCCAAATTTCAAAAATTTAACCAAACGAGCTAAAACGAAACAATATCAATGAAGAAAGCGTTTTCTCTAAAAAAGGAATGTTTTGAATTGTTTAAAAATTTAAAAATTAGTGTTGACGAGTATCTTCATTTCGTACTATGATAGCAACAATTTAACACGTTCGTTCTTACAAGCGAACGTCAATATGTAAGTAATGATGGATAAAAAATCATCCATCTGAAAGAGATAGACGTGAGGGGCGTTCTAAATGAGAAGTGATATGATTAAGCTAGGGGTAGACCGAGCTCCTCACCGTAGTCTTTTATATGCTACGGGAAAAGTGAAGGCGAAAGATCTAGATAAGCCTTTCATCGGTGTATGTAACTCATATATTGATATTATTCCGGGACATGTACACCTGCGGCAATTCGCAGATGTCGTAAAGGAAGCCATCATCGAAGCTGGAGGAATTCCATTCGAGTTCAACACAATTGGAGTTGATGATGGAATTGCGATGGGACATATCGGCATGCGCTATTCACTGCCATCACGTGAAATCATTGCAGATGCGGCAGAGACAGTCATCAATGCGCACTGGTTTGACGGCGTGTTCTACATTCCGAACTGTGACAAAATCACACCAGGAATGCTGATGGCGGCTGCCCGTACAAATGTACCGTCTGTCTTTGTATCAGGCGGACCGATGGAGGCAGGGACTTCATCGACAGGCAAGCAGCTTTCCTTAACAAGTGTTTTTGAAGGTGTCGGTGCTTTAAAATCAGGCAAAATGACGGCAGAAGAGCTGCATGACATCGAGCATAATGCATGTCCTACATGCGGCTCGTGTTCCGGGATGTTTACTGCAAACTCCATGAACTGTCTAATGGAAATGTTGGGCGTAGCGCTTCCGGGTAACGGTACAATCGTTGCGACAAGTGATGAGCGCCATCGTTTGATTAAAAAAGCGGCCAAACATTTAGTCCGTATGATTAAAGAGGACATCAAACCTCGCGATATTATTACAAAAGAAGCGATTGACGATGCATTTGCACTTGATATGGCAATGGGTGGATCGACGAATACTGTTCTCCATACATTAGCGATTGCAAATGAAGCGGAAATCGAATATAACATTGAAGACATTAATAAAGTAGCGGAAAGAGTGCCGTATTTAGCCAAAATTATGCCGGCATCGGATATTTCGATGGATGACATAGAAAAGGCCGGGGGCGTATCATCCATTATCAATGAGTTAACAAAGATTCCGGGAGCCATCCATCCGGAGCGGCAGACAATTGCCGGCGTTTCAATGGGTGAATTAGTGAAAGATTATCATATTAAGAATGATCAAGTGATTCGAACGAAAGATAATCCATACTCACCAGTTGGTGGTTTATCCGTGTTATTCGGTAACATCGCACCAGAAGGATCAGTTATTAAAGTAGGAGCGGTTGACCCATCGATCAAAGTATTTACCGGTGAGGCAATTGTGTTTGATTCTCAGGAAGAAGCACAGACAGCTATTGATGAAGGCAAAGTTCGCGAAGGGCATGTTGTGGTCATTCGTTATGAAGGGCCAAAAGGCGGTCCAGGCATGCCGGAGATGCTGGCACCAACATCAGCGATTCAAGGGCGCGGGCTCGGTACAAAAGTAGCGCTGATTACGGATGGACGCTTTTCAGGTGCATCCCGCGGGATTTCCATCGGCCATATTTCACCGGAAGCGGCAGAGGGCGGCCCGATCGCTCTTGTTGAAAACGGGGATTCTATCACGATTGATCTGCCAAACCGTACAATCAATCTAGAAGTTTCTGAGGAGATTTTATCGGAAAGACGTACAAAATTAACACCATTTGAACCGAAAATTAAACGCGGCTGGTTGGCTCGTTACTCTAAGCTAGTAACAAATGCCTCTCAGGGCGGCGTGATGAAAATATAATAATTTGAAAACGTTGATGAGGTTAAAGGGAGCAGAGACTTACATCTACCAGAGAGCCGGTACTGCTGGAAGCCGGTGATGTAACTGAACCCGACATCCCCTCGGAGTGGGCTATTAAACGCTTTATGCCATTAGATAGCCCCGGGCATATAATCAGTGCTCGTTATTAATGAATAGTAAGTCTATCTTAGTTGCACGCATAATTATCGGAAGATTCCGAAAATATGGCGGAGATAGATCATCAACACTGTTCATGAGGCAGCCAATTGTGCTGTGAATAAGGGTGGTACCATGAAAAGTCTTTTTCATCCCTACGTAAGAGGTGTTCTTTTGCGTGCGGAGAAAAAGGCTTTTTCTTTTTATAAATTTACCTGAGTTGACATGAGTAAAGTGTTTCAAGTTTCCACTACCCTTGATAGATGGGCGGATGGAATTTCCATAATCAGTTTAGTAAGGAGGAGTAAACGAAATGTCGAACGTTTCAGCAAAAGAGTTGCAACAACAAGAAATGTCACAACAAGAAGAAGTAAAAAAACCTAAAGATGGTGCTGATATCTTGGTGCAGGCACTGCATGATCAAGGTGTTGACATTATTTTCGGTTATCCGGGTGGAGCGGTTCTCCAAATATATGATGCAATGTACCGGAATCCAATCCGGCATATCCTGACACGGCACGAGCAAGGAGCAATCCATGCTGCTGAAGGGTATGCGAGAGTAACGAATAAGCCTGGGGTTATCATTGCGACAAGTGGACCAGGTGCTACGAATTTAGTAACAGGTATTGCAGATGCAATGATTGATTCTCTGCCGCTTGTAATTTTCACAGGGCAGGTAGCAACGTCGGTCATCGGTACAGATGCCTTCCAAGAAGCTGACATTATGGGAATTACAACACCAATTACAAAGCACAACTATCAAGTACAGGATGTGCGGGACATTCCGCGCATTGTACAGGAAGCTTTCCATATCGCCAATACAGGACGGAAAGGACCTGTTGTTATCGACTTCCCGAAAAATGTTTCGCAAACATTATTTACGGAAGGGGATATGCCGGAGACGCCAGAAGAAATTTACCTTCCGGGCTATCAACCGAACTGCAAGCCGAACTTTTTGCAAATCCAAAAGGCAATTCAAGCGCTCACTTTAGCGAAAAAACCATTAGTACTGGCAGGTGCAGGGGTATTATTCGCCGAAGCGCAAGAAGAATTAACTGAATTTGTAGAAAAATATAAACTGCCAATCATCAATACATTGCTTGGCCTTGGCAGCATCCATGGCAGCCATGAACTCTTCTACGGAATGGCTGGTATGCACGGGACAGTGACAGCAAATGATGCCATTACAAAATGTGACCTTCTGATTAATATCGGGGCACGCTTCGACGATCGTCTGACAGGCAACCTGGCTACGTTTGCACCAAATGCAACGATTGTCCATATTGATATCGACCCAGCCGAGATCGGCAAGAATGTTCCGACGGATATTCCGATTGTTGCAGATGCGAAGGAAGCGTTGAATGCATTGCTGAAAAAAGACTTTGAAGGGCCGGATACATCAGCTTGGATCGATTATCTCAATGCTCAAGATAGGGAGTTCCCATTATGGTACGACGAAGATCCGCACGAAATCATGCCGCAGCAGGCACTGAAAGCCATCCATCGTATTACAAATGGAGATGCCATTGTTACAACAGACGTTGGGCAGCACCAAATGTTCGCGGCACAGTACTACGGTCTGAATAACTCCCATAGTTGGGTGACATCCGGCGGTCTTGGGACGATGGGCTTCGGTTTCCCAGCAGCAATCGGAGCGCAGTTTGCGAAGCCGGATAAAAAAGTCATTTCGATTTGCGGAGATGCCGGATTCCAAATGACAGCTCAGGAGCTTTCTTTATTGAAGGAATTTAACCTTCCGGTAAAAATCGTCATCCTGAACAACAGCTGTCTTGGCATGGTTCGCCAGTGGCAGGAAACATTCTATGAAGAACGTTATTCTTCTTCGTTAATGCCAATCCAGCCTGACTTCGTTAAACTGGCTGACGCTTACGGCATCAAAGGCTATTTAATCGAAAAACCGGAAGAATTAGAAGATACACTGACAGAAGCTATCCTTTCTGACGAGCCGGTGCTGATCGACCTTCGTATTAAACAGTTAACAAGCGTTTATCCGATGGTAGCACCAGGCAAGGGATTACATGAAATGATCGGGGTGAAAAAGCTGTGAAACGAGTAATTACAGTTATCGTGATTAATCAAAGCGGTGTGTTGAACCGCGTAACAGGCTTGCTGATGAAACGTCAATTCAACATTGAATCGATTACTGTAGGACATACAGAGCAGCCGAACTTCTCGAAAATGACGTTTGTCGTACACGTGGAAGATGAGAGCAAAATTGAACAGCTCATTAAGCAATTATCGAAACAGATTGACGTACTGAAGGTAAACGATATTACAGACAAATCCATCGTACTTCGTGAGCTTGCATTAGTGAAAGTCATTTCGCCGCCGAATACCCGGCTCGAAATGAACGCGATCGTGGAACCATTCAGACCGCAGATTATCGATACAGCTAAAAATGTAGTGACTTATCAAGTGGTAGGACATCCAGAAAAAATCGATGCATTCATCGAGCTGATTCGTCCATACGGTATTAAAGAGTTAACACGTACAGGAGCTACAGCCTCTGTGCGTGAAACGCAAAAGTCTGAGCAGCCATTGCTATCAATCTTAAAATGATCAAATAGCTTGCGATGTTACAAGACAAATGCTGCGTCGTCCGTCGTGCTATTCGCCGCTGATGACCGGCTTCAAAGAGAGAGAACTGGAAGGACTAGATCTTTCCGTTTCAAATATAAAATATAAAGAAACCTTAGGAGGCTATTAAAATGGCAACAATGTTTTATGAAAACCAAATCAACGATCAAGTATTAAGAGGGAAAAAAATCGCAATCATCGGGTACGGCTCACAAGGCCACGCACACGCTTTAAACTTAAAAGAATCAGGTTTTGACGTAGTAGTAGGTGTTCGCCCAGGGAAATCATTCGATCAGGCTCGTGAAGATGGAGTAACAGTTATGTCGGTTGCAGATGCAGCTGCTAGTGCAGATGTTATCCAAATCCTGCTTCCGGATGAGCGTCAAAAAGCAGTATATGAGGCAGAAATCCTTCCGCATCTTACTGAAGGAAAAGCGTTAATGTTCGCGCATGGCTTCAACGTACACTTTGGTCAAATCACACCACCGGAAAACGTTGACGTATTCCTAGTAGCACCAAAGGGACCTGGTCATTTAGTACGCCGCCAATTCCAGCAAGGTGCAGGCGTTCCCGGACTATTTGCGATCCATCAAGATGCAACAGGTCAAGCACGCGACTTGGCACTGGCTTATGGAAAAGGAATCGGTTCAGCACGCGGCGGCTTACTTGAAACGACATTTGCAGAAGAGACAGTAACAGACCTATTTGGTGAGCAGGCAGTACTTTGCGGCGGTGCAACAGCTTTAGTAAAAGCTGGTTTTGAAACATTAGTGGAAGCGGGCTACCAGCCAGAGCTTGCTTACTTCGAAACATTACACGAACTGAAATTAATTGTTGACCTAATGTTTGAAGGCGGTATGGAAACAATGCGCTACTCGGTTTCAGACACAGCAGAATGGGGCGACTATGTATCAGGACCACGCATCATCGACGATTCAGTTAAGGCACGCATGAAAGATGTACTTACTGATATCCAAGACGGTACATTCGCAAACGACTGGATCAACGAAAATGAAACGAACCGCCCGCGCTACACGAAATATAAAGAAGATGGTGCCAACCACCAAATCGAAGAAGTTGGTAAAAAACTTCGTTCAATGATGCCGTTCATCAACGAAGGCAAAGAGAAAGTAGTGGTGAAATAGTGCGGAAAATCGATATTTTTGATACGACACTACGTGATGGAGAGCAGTCGGCCGGTATTAATTTAAATACAGCAGAAAAAATCGAAATCGCAAAACAGCTGGAGCGTCTAGGTGTCACAATTATTGAAGCAGGGTTTCCTGCTTCAAGCCCCGGCGATTTCGAGGCAGTGCATCAGATTGCCAAAACTGTGAAGAATTCGATTGTTACCGGTCTTGCACGTGCAGTAAAAAGCGACATCGATGCAGTATGGGATGCAGTGCGGGTTGCTGAGCAGCCGCACGTTCACACATTCATCGCTACTAGTCCGATCCATATGGAATATAAGCTGAAAAAGTCACCTGATCAAGTAGTAGAACAGGCTGTCGAAGCTGTTAAATACGCGAAGCAGAAATTCTCGTTAGTAGAATTCTCTTGTGAAGATGGGTTCCGTTCAGACCGTGAGTTCCTTGTCCGCATCATTAGCGAGGCGATTAAAGCAGGTGCTACAACAATCAACGTACCAGATACAGTAGGATATGCTTCACCTGAAGAATATGGTGCATTGTTCCGCTTCCTAAAAGAAAATTGCATCGGCGCAGATCGTGTGAAATTCTCTGCTCACTGTCATGACGATTTGGGAATGGCGGTAGCCAACTCAATTGCCGCGATTCAAAATGGCGCAGATCAGGTGGAATGTACGATTAACGGAATCGGTGAACGTGCAGGTAACGCAGCGCTAGAGGAAATTGGGGTCGCGTTACACATCCGCAAAGACATTTACCAAGTGGAAACGGGTTTGAATTTAAAAGAAATCAAACGATCTTCCCAGCTGGTCAGCCGTCTGACAGGTGTTGTCATCCAGCCGAACAAAGCAGTCGTCGGTAAAAACGCATTTGCCCATGAATCGGGCATTCACCAGGATGGCGTACTGAAAAATCCGGAAACGTATGAAATTATTTCACCGGCGTTAGTAGGGGAAGGCGAAGTGCCGCTCGTATTAGGAAAACACTCGGGCCGTGCAGCTTTCCGCGACCGTGCAATAAAAATGGGCTTCGAATTAACAGAGGAAAAGCTGAACAAAGCATTCCAGGAATTCAAAAAGCTTGCTGACCGCAAGAAAGAAGTAACAGAGGAAGACTTAGTAACACTGCTGACAGAGCAGCAAGTATCATTCGAGGATGTAGCATTATTCGAATTAAAGAGCGTCCAAGTGCAGTACGGAACAGAAAATATTCCGACTGCCACTGTATCGGTGATTACGCCGGAAGGGGACCTAAAGATGCTGGCTTCTACAGGCTCGGGTTCAGTAGAGGCGATCTTCAATACGCTTGAGCAGCTTGTAAACGGTACAGTGAATATTCTTGACTACCGTGTGACATCTGTCGGCAAAGGCCGTGATGCTTTAGGGGAAGCGGTCATCAATTTAAGCTATAACGGCTATCAGGTGACAGGCCGGGACGCGGCACAGGACGTCTTGGAAGCTTCTGCAAAAGCCTACTTGAATGCAGTCAATCGTCAATTAATCCAACAAAGTATTCGTGTTCGTCAGCCGATCATCAATTAAGTGCGGGCGCCATCAAGCGTATTGTTTGATGGCGTTTCTCTAAACGGCTTTATGGACAAAGAAAGAGCCATGAACTGGCTCGGTGCTCTTTTAATAACGCGAATTTGCGAGAAGGAAAGGTGTTTTAAATGGAAAAGAAAATTACAGTTTTGCCTGGAGACGGCATTGGACCTGAAGTAGTTGCTTCAGCGGTAAAAGTATTGCAAGTGATTGGCAAACGATACAATCATACATTCCATCTTGGCTATGCAGCGATTGGCGGCGCGGCGATCGACCAATTTAATAATCCATTACCGGATGAAACTATTGCTATGTGTGAGGAAAGTGATGCTGTGCTATTAGGTGCAGTAGGTGGGCCGAAATGGGATAATAATCCACCAGAGTTACGTCCTGAAAAAGGCTTATTAAAGATCCGTAAGCATTTTGATTTATTCGCGAACCTCCGTCCTGTCAAAGCGTTACCTAGCCTGCTCGCATCTTCTCCATTAAAACGTGAAGTCGCAGAAAATGTTGATTTGATGATTGTCCGTGAATTGACAGGGGGTATCTACTTCGGAGAGCCGCGCAAGAAGACGAACGAGGCAGCTGTTGATACATGTGTATATTCCCGTGCAGAGATCGAGCGCATTGTCGATAATGCCTTTGAGCTGGCTCGCCTGCGCCGCGGTAAGCTGTGTTCGGTTGATAAAGCAAATGTGCTTGATACATCACGTTTATGGCGTGAAGTCGTAGAGGAGAAAAAATGCCAATACCCGGATGTAGAAGTGGAACATAATTTGGTTGATTCAGTGGCAATGAAATTGATTACAAATCCAGGTCACTATGACGTCGTTGTAACAGAGAATATGTTCGGCGATATCTTGAGCGACGAAGCGTCCGTTATTACAGGCTCACTTGGTGTATTGCCTTCAGCGTCTATTCGCGGTGATCAGTTCGGTCTATACGAGCCCGTACATGGTTCAGCTCCGGAAATCGCTGGGCAAGGTGTGGCAAATCCAGCAGCGACGATTTTGTCTGTTGCGATGATGCTTCAATACTCATTTGGCTTGAAAGAAGAAGCAGCTGAAATCGAGCGTGCGGTCAATGCTGTATTCGAAGATGGCTGCTACACTGCGGACTTGGCGCGTGCACACGATCGTGTACTGACAACAGATGAATGGACAGATAAAGTCATAAACGAAATCGATGCAAGCTTCGTTTCTGACAGCATTATGATTTCATATAATTAAGGATTGGTGAAGAAAATGGGGAAAAATATAATCGAAAAAATTTGGGAGCAGCATGTCGTATATCATGAAGAGGGCAAGCCGGATTTACTGTATATCGATCTTCATTTAATTCATGAAGTAACGAGTCCACAGGCGTTTGAGGGGCTTCGCCTGGCCGGCCGTAAAGTACGCCGTACGGACCTTTGCTTTGCAACGATGGATCATAATGTACCGACAAAAAACCTTCCGACAATCAACGATCCGATTGCGAAAAAGCAGATTACAACACTCGCAGATAACGCGAAGGAATTTGATGTCCAGCTGGCTGATATAGGTCATCCAGACCAAGGAATCGTTCATGTGATCGGTCCGGAGCTTGGATTGACACAGCCTGGTAAAACAATCGTATGCGGTGACTCACATACATCAACACACGGTGCATTTGGAGCGCTGGCTTTTGGAATTGGTACGTCCGAAGTAGAACACGTACTGAGCACACAAACGCTTTGGCAAACAAAACCGCCGACAATGGAAATCCGTGTCAACGGAAAACTGGGCGTTGGCGTAGCAGCGAAGGATATTATTTTAGCGATCATTGCCAAATGGGGTATCGGGGTCGGTACAGGACATATCGTCGAATATACGGGAGAAGCAATTCGTGCGCTATCGATGGAGGAACGGATGACAGTCTGTAACATGTCCGTGGAAGCAGGCGCAAAAGCAGGGCTGATCTCTCCTGACGAAAAAACAGTGGAATTCCTTCGTGGACGACGCTTTGCACCGCAAAAGCAATTTGAAGAGGCTGCACAGTACTGGTTAAGCCTTGCATCAGACGCTGATTGTGCGTATGACGTTGTATTGGAAATCGATGCAGAGGAAATCGAACCAATCGTTACATGGGGAACAAATCCTGCAATGGGCGTTGGCGTATCGAAAACAGTACCAACGAAAACGAATTATGACAATGAAGCAGACCGTGGGGCATTAGAAAAGGCGCTAAAATACATGGACCTTAAAGAAGGTCAAAAGATTACGGATATCGAAATCCAGCATGTGTTTATTGGTTCTTGCACGAATTCACGTATTTCGGATCTTCGTACAGCAGCAGAAATTGTACGCGGCCGAAAATTGGCACCGGGTGTAAAAGGAATCGTTGTACCAGGTTCATGGTCAACGAAAAAGGAAGCGGAAAAGGAAGGCCTGCATCAAATATTCCTGGAGGCAGGTTTTGAATGGCGCGAGTCAGGATGTTCCGCATGTCTTGGGATGAATGAAGATGTGATTCCATCTGGCGAACGCTGTGCATCAACGTCCAACCGAAACTTTGAAGGCCGTCAAGGAGCTGGCGCACGTACACACTTAGTATCACCGGCAATGGCAGCCGCTGCAGCCATCCACGGCCGTTTTGTAGACGTTCGTGAATTTGCAAAGCAACAAGCGTAAGGGAGAGAACTTTATGGAACCAATTAATATTGTCAAGAGCATCTATGCACCGCTTGACCGTAAAAATGTAGATACTGACCAAATTATTTCAAAAGAATTTTTAAAGCGGATCGAGCGTACAGGTTTTGGCCAGTTCGTCTTCTATCACTGGCGTTTTGACGAAAATGGCAATCCGAATGAGGATTTTGTTTTAAACAAGCCGGCTTATAACGGTGCTGAAATTTTAGTAGCACAGGACAACTTCGGCTGCGGTTCTTCCCGTGAGCATGCTCCGTGGGCTATTCTGGACTATGGTTTCCGGGTAGTGATCGCACCTTCATTTGCGGACATTTTCCACAATAACTGCTTCAAAAACGGAATCTTACCGATTCGTTTAACAGAAGCAGAATGTGACGAGCTGCTGGCAAAAGGAATCGAACAGGCGCAGGAAATCGAAGTGAACCTAGAAGAACAGACCGTAACGACTGGCTATGGCAAAACATATACGTTCAACATCGACCCTTACTATAAAAAAATGCTGCTGAACGGCTGGGATGAAATTTCCCTTACGTTCCAGTATGAAGATCACATTAAAGCTTATGAAGAGAAACGTTTAGTATTTGAATAATAATCTTACACCCTCGGTTTACCGAGGGTTTTTTCATTGAACTAAAGTAGAAATAATAGGGATATATGGTATATTTAAATAAAAATTTAGTAGGGGGAGGGTCCTTTTGAATAGCAGTGAAATGAAAGAAGCGATCTTTAAACATGCAACAATTTTTAAGACAGGCGGGATCAGACCGACTGAGGAGCTAGGGGAAAGCTGGATTGGCAAGGTCCTGTGGGGGCAGGGGAAGACAGAAATTCCACCCAATTTTGAACCGCTCTGTACCTTGTTTCTTGAAAAACCACCGTATTGTCCGAAAGAACTGGAGGACTATCAGCTGCTGACAGTTTATATGGATTACGCAGTTTTTAACGAGCTGACGAGGGAAAATCTAGCACCGTTTTTTAAGATAAATTGTTATACAACGTTAGATGGATTACATAAAGTAAATGACCAATCTACACGGATGAAACCATTTCCGTTAATTCCGTCCCTTGTTGATAATGATGCACCCGCGTGGGATTCAGCTGATTTTGATCCGGAAATTGAAGATGAAATCGTACGCCTTGAGTCGGGGAACGTGCTCGACTACCATGATGATATCGTGGAGGATGTATATCCTATGCATAAAGTCGGCGGATATGCGTCTTATATACAGAGCGGCGTCTCATTCGGCGAAGACTATCACTTTGTCTTTCAAATAAGCTCTGATGAAAAAGCATATTTCAATATAGTCGATAGCGGCAGTTTTTATTTTTTCTATAACGAGATAACAAAGGAATGGGCTGTGCACTGTGATTTTTATTAAGAATTATATAACCGGTGCTTTTGTGAAGCCTAACAAAGCATAAAAGTCCTTCTATTCGCAGCTAAAGCAAGTGTCGTTTCGTTTATTATATGGAGGGAGTAACTTCCAAGGGGGAAGCAGAATGAAGAAATATTTATGGATTATAGGGGTACTGCTCATTTTTGTTTTGCTTCATATAACACCTCATGCAGCACTGCGAACGCACGTCTTCCTAATGGGCTATCCAATTAAGGCTTTGTCAAGCGAAATTTTGGTAGATGTGTATGATGTGTATGATGGGGAAATGGAGCAGGACACGAAAATCTATACATTGACCGATCCGCCAATCGAAAAAGCGACAGAGGGGATACTGAGTCATTATGCCGTCAAAAAAACAGGTTTTCTCTATTTCGCGGAGTTTTATGGATATTAGGGGCGTCAATGTAAGAAACGTTGAATATATGAAACAAACTGGGCTATTAAAAAGCCCGGTCTTGCTATGATGAAATCAAACATAAATAGCTTAGCGCAAACAGGGTGCTAAGCTTTTCTATACTTGGTAAAGGGCAGTTGATTGGATAATTAAATAATAGTGAAAGGAAGATTTAACTTTTCCTTTATTGTTTTCACTATAGCAGCTAAGGGCACATTTTCCGTGTCTATATATTCACCAAAATCATGTTCATCATATGCTTGTAAACATTTATCAGTTTGTTGAAAACACCAATTCCCTTCTGCTTCTCCACGTTCCCGCAGCCTTTGATAAATCGTGTCCTTACTTGCTGTTAAACAGAAGTGGTACGTGTGGGGATCAATACTGCTAAACCCATTAAGGATATAATGAAGGTACTCAGGCTTTCTAATCGTCATCGGAACAATCAAGTTAACATGATATGTGGATATTAGTGACTCTGCCATATGTACCGTTAATGTTTTCCATAAGTGAAAATCTTGGAAATCCCCTGTCTCTGCCTCCAGCCGTTTTGTTTTTTCAGGTAACATATTTCTTAACATATAGCCTACCTCTTCAGGGTCATATAACATACTATTCTCCACAACTTTTACGAGTTCAGTTGAGATCGTAGTTTTGCCCACTCCAAAAGCGCCGTTGATCATTAGTATCATCGTTATTTTAGCCCCCTCAAAAAAGTTTCTCTTCATACACCAGTTTTTGCTCTATCTATATTAAAACATAGAACTTACTTAAATTGTAAGTTTCATCTAACAACAATTACTGATTATAGATGAGAAGAAGCTTTCCGTATCAAACTAAAAATCAAGCAGGAAACCGCAAAGATTTCTTACTTGATTTCTACTATCGATTGGATTGGTTCTCACCATACTTTTCTTATGAGGCAGTACTCCTGTTTCCTCATTTTTCAAAAAGAAACTTCAGTCTCCAGAACAGCAGACTAGAAGGAATGAAGGGAGTCAGCGCGTTACGTCCATGTGCCAGCAGGGGAGACTGGAGCTGTGAAAGTTTGCCGATTTGTCTTGACATGCGCACTACCTTTTTTGTGTGGGAGACCCGCATGTTATCATAACGTTCAAGCGCATCGTCAATCGGATAGCTATTAATAAGGGAGCCAAGTGTAACCGCATCTTCAATGGCTTGGCCGGCTCCTTGCCCCATATTTGGTGTTGTCGCATGGGCAGCATCTCCTAACAGAACAATACGGCCGTCTACATAGCTGTCAGGCGGGGCAATATCATATAAATCATGATGAAGAAAAGCTTCATCTGGTGTTGAACGGATAAAGTCCTGTACTTCATCGGGAAAGTCGGAGAATAAATAAGCGACTTCTCTTTGTGACAAGCCTTTGTAAAACAGATCATTTTTACGTGCATTGACACAGGCAAACCAATAGAACGAACCGTTTGCGAGCGGTGCATAGCCAACCCGTTTTCCAGTACCCCACAACTCGACAGACGTATGCTGCTCCAAGTATGCGGGCTGCTTGGTAATACCGCGCCAGCATGTATAACCGGCATATTGGGGCATACTATGAGGATAAAGAGTTTGCCGTATTTTTGAGTAGATGCCATCAGCAGCAATCAGCAGATCGAAACGGTCCATTGTGCCATCTTCAAAATATACCGAGACTTGATTATTCTCCTGCTGAACGGAAATACATTTCTTTTGAAATGCCAGAGTGACCTTGGAGCAGGCATCATATAATAGTTGATGCAAATCACCGCGATGAATGGTGATATTTTCCTGACCATATCGGCGTTTGAACTCGCCAAAATCGATTGTGTTTAACAGCCGGCCGTTTGCATCTAGAAGTTTTTGAAGTGACAGCGAATGTCCATACTCCTTCACCCAATCGGCAAGTCCAATGCTGGCAAGGGCAAGCATTGCATTTGAACCAATTCCAATGCCTGTTCCCAGTGGTTCAAACGTTGAACGTTTTTCAAATATGTAGAGGTCATGATCATGTAAAGCAAGGGCTGCAGACAATCCGCCAATACCGGCACCAATGATTGCAATTTTCATTTGATTCGCCTCCTCGTACAACAACAGTAGCGATTTTTATAATAGCATGTCAAATATCAGGCATTTACGGTATAGTGTATAGAGTATAAATTGGAAAAACAGGGGGTTATCATGTACTTTACTTCAAAAAAGGATGTTCTAGTAGGGATTGTTGTATGGGGAGCGGTGGCTGCATGCTCTATTCCGTTTTTTATGGATGGCAATTTAGCCGCTTTACTCATTACAGCAATTATTGGAGCATTTTTTGGATGGGCCTGGTGTAAGACAGGCTATGAGGTGACGGGGGAAGAGCTCATTGTTAAAACGGGTTTTACGAAAGCGGTCATACCGATTGCGTCTATATATAAGTTAACAAAAACCTATAATCCATCTTCAGCGCCCGCTTTATCGTTTAATCGGATCGAAGTTCTCTATAATAAGGGAATGGGAATTGCTCTTATTTCTCCAAGGGACAGGCAAGCATTTGTCAAGTTACTGATAGAGAGAAATCCGGAAATTAAAGTAGATGAAAAACTTTTGGAAGAGCAGGGTAGTGAATGAAGCATTCTGGAAGAGTCATCATAGTAGAAAATGAACATGTTTTGCTGATCAAGCGTGTAAAAAAAAATCAGGTTTATTACGTATTTCCGGGCGGCAAAGCGGAAAAGGGTGAGACACCTGAAATGACAGCTAGACGGGAGGCTTATGAGGAGCTGGGTGTACAAGTTGACCTTGGCAGCTGTTTTGCAGAAGTGAAGTTTAACGGTGTACGACAGTTTTACTTCCATGCCTCCATAAGCGGCGGTGAGCTGGGGAGCGGGACAGCAGAGGAGTTTACGACAGGTGAGGGGACGTACGAGCTTGTGTGGATGGCGTGTAGCGATCTTATCAATTATCCTGTCATACCAGCTGAAGTGGCTGAAAAGCTTGCCTGTACGGATAAAAGCGCCAAATAAAAAAGATCCCGAGCTTTCTCGTTTTAAGAGGGAAGCCTCCTCATGGAGTACAAATAAATTGAAAGCTGACATGTAGTTCGTTTTGAATCGAAATGGTATTAAAAATACAAGAATGCTTCATCTGTAACGGTAGTTAGATGAAGCATTCTTAAAGTTCCTTTATAGAGAGAAAACCTATTCTGCCCCAAAAACACCATCTCTTACTATTTCACTTTTGACATGAATATTCACTTTCATGTTTGGATACATCTCATCTAGTTCTTCATGCGTTAGGTTAGAACCTCTTACGTGACTTTCAAAATGTTCACCGAAACCAAATACGTCCGAATTTAGGTCTTGTGTGTACTGAATTATTCTAGCGATTTCACTCTCCACTTTTTCGTTTATTTCTTTTTCGAGCAGTTCTAGCGTTTTCTTATCCCCTGTGTTGATAGAAGCATCGACTTCGGTTAATCGTACACTTATTTTAATATTTAAATCGTATTCAGGTGTATTTTGATCAATTAATTTAATCGTCTTTTTTGTTTTAATGGCATCCATCGCAAAGGCTAGCTCATCAGGGGTGTCTCCTGTAGAAACAGATTCAAATTTCTCTCCATCGAAGACAAGCTCAAATGTTCCTCTTTCAAAGCCATCTCTAATTATTTTTACATAAAACATATCTTTTGCGGGAAGTCTTCCAACCATGCGTTCGTTTTGGAAAAAAGCAATTCCTGTAATTTTAATTAAGTTTTCTTCCCTCTTAATTATTGGCAGCACTATTTGACGTGTAGGTGAATAATAATCACGCCCAACTTCATGCAGCGTGGAGGAAATCGATTTTTCTCGTTCAATATTATGTCCTAATAGGTTGAACATGTGCTGGCTTACATCTGTTATGTTTTCATATTGATATTCAAGGAAAGACTTGGCTTCTCCTTCCACTACACCTAAGTAAATACCGTTACTGATTTCGGGATTCATCAGCAGGGTATAGAGGGATTGCCCAAGACCCGCCTTGGCTAATTCTTCACCAAATACGACAACCCTTAATTGTCCTACTGCTACTTTCTTGGATGCCTTCAAACTAACTTCTTCCCTCGTGCCCTTGCTTGTTCTGGCTGAAGCAGAGATCGTTTCCACATTGCTTTCAAACTCGGGATTGATTTGACGTATAATGGCTGTTGTAGTTAGATTTTCTTCATCGCCTGCATCGTATCCAATGAGTGTTGTTAAACTTAAATCTTCAAGAACTTTCTGTTCTGCACATCCCCCTAATAGAACTATAAAGACAACTACAAGAACTATTACTTTAAATTTTTTCATCATTGAGTCACCTGTGTTTTTCTAAATTTCCTTTTTATTAGTGCCAGGAAATATAAAAAGAAGGGAAATACAAAAACAGTAAAGAAGCCTACATGAGTAAATATTGCACTAATATCATTTAGCTGAGTCATCGTTTGAACAAGACAACTAAGAATGAACATCAGACCGCTAAAAGCCCAAATGAATGCTGATAAACTTATTTTAATGATACTGTTCACCCCGCGGTATACAGCCCATGCATATAAGCAAAGGTTTGGTAGAATGATGACGACACCGAAGCAAATCATGAAAATATCAATTCGCTCGATGAAGGGTAAACGTACAATACTAAGCATTGTGAGTGTTGGCCAAACTGTTTTGGATAACTGCTCTCCGCTAAAGTACATTAATGAAACAAGCAAAATGGGAAAATACATTATTAATGTACCTAATAACCCTAGATGAGCATAGCGATTTACTTTCTTTTTATCCTTTATATAAGGGTAAACAATATTAAGAATTTCAAACCCAACAATCGTAAACGTCATGGAGTAAGTACCCTTCAATATGTCTACAATACTACTTTCAAGAACAGGTAATAAATAATTTACTTCTGCATATTCTAGCGGGGGGATGAGTGAGAATAGCCAGACATATGTTATGACAAAGCTAAAAAAGCTAACCCCGACAATGACTTTTAACGTTCCTGTAAAGGTATAAATGAGGAGAAGCAGTAAAGTAGCAGATAAGAACCAAGGACTCAAATTATAGAAAACCCATGTATTGATTACTTCTATATAAGTTTTTAAAATGACAAAAAAGATGGAGCCGCAATAAGTGATGTAGAGCACGTTTAGAAAATTACCGATGAATTTACCGAATATATCCTGATTGATCTCATAGATATCATTTGTTTGATATATCTCCAGTGTTTTTATCATAATGAAGATAACTAAATGTGCGAGAAGAAAGCTGATGATTACTGAGATCCAGGCGTCTTGTTTTGCATGTTGATATAATTGCTGCTGAAACCCCATAACGCCAACTCCTACTTGGTTGGCGCTGATTATGGCTACAATTAAAAATGCATTTATCTGATGTTTAGGATTCATAGGGTTCATACTTTTCATTCTTTCATCACATCATCTCTTTGAGGCTTGGCTTTTTCATTATGCACTTTTCGGTTAAATGTCCCATTGCTCGTCGCACGTGTTTTCAATAAACCGATTGGTAAACGGATAATAGCTGTTCCCCAATCCAGGATTCTTGGAGGATATAAAGGCGACATATAAGGTGCGCCAAGACTTGTCTGTCTTAAAAGATGTATTGCTAATAAACAAAAGGCTAACATAATACCGTAATATCCCCAAAAACCAGCTAAAAAGATAATCGGGAACCGAAGTAGTCGAATAACATTACCCATCATATAATTTGGTGTAGTAAATGAGGCTAGGGCACATAATGCAACAATAATGATAAGAATATTGCTTGTGATACCTGCCTGTACTGCCGCTGTTCCAATTACAATACCGCCAACGATACCGATTGTTTGGCCAACTTTTGTAGGCAGCCTCGCTCCGGCCTCCCTTAGCAGCTCGATAATTAACTCTAGAACAAGTGCTTCTATTATAGGAGGAAACGGTACAATGGCTCTTGACTCACTTAACGGTATAAGAAGCGGCTGCGGGATAATCTCATAATGAAACGTTAATGATGCAACGTACATCGGTGTTAAAAAAATAGATAAAAAAACAGCAGAGAATCTAAGCAGCCGGATAAATGTAGCCAGTTGCCACCGAAGGTTCTGCTCCTCACGGCTATGGAAAAATTCTACAAATGAATAGGGGCATAATATAGCCATGGAGCTTCCTTCTACAATAATTCCTATCTTTCCGTTTAACAGCCCATCGCAAAATCGGTCTGGACGTTCCGTCAACAGCATTTGGGGGAAAACGGAATAAGAATTATCCTCAATCAACTCAGCCAGCATGGCACTGTCAATCAGGTCTTCGATTTTAAGGTTTGCGATCCTTTCACGAACGATATCAATATTTTCGTCAGCAGCAATTGCTTTTACATATAGTACAGAAAAAGGGGTATTTGTTTGCCTGCCGACAGAATATTCCTCATTGCAAAGATTAGGGTTTCTAATCAATCTGCGAACTAGTGAAACATTCGTTGCCAAACTTTCATTGAAGCCGACTTGCGAGCCGATTACCTGTGATTCGTTTTCCGGTGCTGCTAATGAGCGTGTCGGAGCAGCGATAATATTTGCCAGACCAACTTGGTTATGCCCCTCTATATGGATCAAAACATAACCATTTAATAAATCATAAATAATTTCTTTTTTTTGTGTCGCTAACTTAAATTTAGGAATGGCTAAAATCTGAGGGAGCGCCTCTGGCTTGCTTGGTTTACTTTTATCTAATACTGAAATAATTTGGTCATTTAATACTTGGCCGTCAACCAAGTTTTCTATATAAGCAACCGTAATAGTTTCTGTAACATCTTTTATAATTAAATCCGCAGGGGAATTGGTGATTTCCTGTAACTCAGTAAAAAACTCTTTTTTTAATGGAGGAAAGATACCGTCTATTTCTAAGCCTTTATAATCTTCAGATTCATTTTTAATATTCTGCTTTTGTTTCTCAAACATGTACAGTCCTAGCTCCTTCCTTGACGTTAGAATAGACTTTCTATCATCTATCTATACGCCGATTTATATATACAGGAAAGATTTAATCGAGGAGATTTCAAAGAAAAACAGTTTAGTTTCCTCGTAGTGTATCTTGGGTGGGAAGGAGAGCAAAATACCGTTTGTTTTATTACGGGGGAATTTACTGACGGTCATGGCCGAGCAACTTCAGCAACAAAAAACTTCCTTACTATTGTAAGGAAGCGAAATAGGGGAATCTATGGTAAACGCACGAATGTGTGCGTGTATTAGTGACCATTCACGAAGTGTAACACATGATAGTTGTCAGTTTATCCAACCAGGTGATGTTTAACAACTTCGTATGCTTGGCAAATAAGTGCGAAGTCGGCTTTATCATTTTTTGCTATCATATCGCTTGCAATATCGTATAAATCCAATTTGTTTTCTGTCACCATGTCATTCAACAATGCTGCCTGGATTTTTTCTACGTAGCTTTGAATAGGTGTGTTCAAGTATGTCATCTCCAATGAGGTGTTTTGATATTATTATTATATATCGACAGACGTCTGACATCAATGGATTTTACTTGAAAAATGGAATGATTCATGCAGTTTTTGACAAGAAAATGAACAGAGATTATTTTTACTCATTGAAAACGCTTTTATTAAATTATTGGAAAATACGAAATGTTTGAAGGTGAAGACGCTGGGACATAAGTAGAAATCACAACAAAATCAGCGTGAAACTGTAATGACAATTCGATACTTTCGAAATAGATGAAAGGGCAGGGGGCGTACATCTGCCGCTAAGCTTTCAATGCAAAGTAAAGCTTCCTGCGGGAATAGCTCGTCGCTCGAGAGTACAGACTCAGGACGTGCCCGCGGAAAGCGTACCCGTATCGGAAGTCAATTTTCACCGTATCGAAAAAAAAGCATCTTTCCACTTGAGAAAAATGCTTTTGTTTTGTCCCCGCTTCTTTTCTGCGTTTATTGAATAGGTGGCTGCTTACCGCTCAATAGTAATCGTCGGCCAGCTTTTCTCCCATTGTTTTTCAAGCATTCTCTTTTTATATACATAAGACAATGATTCCTGTGCCTGATAGTTGGGTGTAGGACGAACAATCATCGCGAACAAATCATTCAGACCGTATGGAGCCATGATGAAGAGCTCACCATCCTGGATTCTAACCGCAACGGCAGTCGGTGTTTCTGGAAAATGGGCGACACCTTCGCAAGATGAACGAAAAGGGGGAAGGTTGTTTTTCTTATGCATCCGGGCCTGATTTTTTACAGACCAAGGGAAGCCTGGCAGTAAACTTTTTAGGCGATCTTCCAGCATCTTTTCCTTTTCAATTGAAGTATCAGCGGGATCATAATAAATGACATCAATATCCTGTACTCGTGTTGTACATTGCTGGATGCTATCCCATACCTTACTTCTGATGATGCCTGCACAAATCCACGAATCGTTTAAATGAAGAGACTCTACAGCCGTTAACATCGCCATAAGAGTGGCATCGTTTGCAATGAGTTCTTTTAATGTTGCTTCATATTTCATTTTCCTACATCCTCCTTAACTACTTGATTCAAACTGATTAGCTAAATCTTCTGGTACGATGTAATTATAAATACCTGGGAGCGGGGAAGCACTATTTTTTTAGTAACTACAGGAAGAAACCATATGCGCAAACTGAAAAAAGGCGGGAAGATAAGCCTCCCGCAAAATCTGCAGATTAAAATACTTTTCCACTTATCCTAAAAAGGAGACGCTCTTCATGAAATCATCGAGGATAGAACGGGCAATTGTAGAAGAGACATAGGCAAGCATGACAAATGAAACGAGAAAATAGATGATGTAGGCATAGAAGCCATTGATGGATTTCGAGCTTTGGCGAACGGCATCGACTGTCACAAATGCACCGATTAGAATACAAACTAGCAGAACCGCTATGACAAATAGGAAGAGAGCCAATTTTGTTGTCCCGAGCAGGTGGAGAAGGAAGCATGCTGCATTCAGAATGATGACGACTGGATAGAAGCCGGATAATACTTTCAACGTACCGAGTACCCCTTGTGATTCGGCAAAAAAATAGGTCACTAAATAGGTAGCAATCAAGCTGATGATCATAAGCAAGCTATAAAGAAGTGCCATAGACAAGAGGAAGGAACCTCTATCAACGAAAACGCCTAATACATCACCGGTTAAGCCGTAGGTGGCAAGTACTGCCGAAATAATTAGTAGAATAAGGGTAGTGGCAAAAGTTTTAGCAGGGAGGGGTGCTTCGAGTGCATTTGTCGGATTTATTATTGCCGCTTTAAAATAAGCTAGATAAGCCCGAACCTCCACTTGTAGTTTGTTAGGCTGGACATCTTGGCTGGCAGAGCGTCTTTTTGGCTTGTATCTTGAAGGAGCTTCTATGTGGGAAGGGGCAGCAGATTCTGAAATCGGACTGATAATTTGTGCTGTATCGCTGATTAAAGGGGTCCCGCAGCTTCCACAAAAATTTCCTAGTTGCTGTTCATAACCGCACGCATGGCAGTTCTGCATTCTTTCAACCTCTTTCTATTTTTTCTTCCTGTTAATACATAAGGCAATGATAGAGCAATAGATACAACTACTCCTTACGGCATAATAAAATCAATCGACTTCAGGATGTTTTGATAATCATCTTGTAATTGAGTAAATAACGCATCTGCCTGTTCTTTTAACGTATCAATGCTCCATTTTTTGCTCTTTTTCTCTGTTAAGGTTGGAAATTCAAACACAAGCTCATTGCTCGTTAGGGGAAGCTCGTTGGAGTGCATTTCACTGCCGTTCACATCCTTAGCCACGACTTTCAGTTTTAAATTCTCATTAAATGAAACGGGAAATAAGGAGCTCATTTCTGAAACATAATGATTGGTTGATTTGCCATTAATATAGAGTAGTCCATCAAAGGCAGATTGCAGCGTTACTGTTTCACCTTCAACAATCTCCTCCAGCGTAACCGATTGTTTTTCACCGCCCAAAGAGGGTACAAGCAAGGATCCTTTCCCGCGCAGAGGGACAATCGTAACATGCGCATCGTAGGAAATGTCATATTCTCCTGGAATGAACGTACCTATATTCACTGCCTGTTCTGTCTCTGATGAAAAGTCTTTTTCTGCCACAGTAATCGTTGACTCGGCGGGTATTAAAACTTTCATTTCCACAGTAAGAGGCGTAATGTCAACTGTATTGTAAAACAACAGTTTGCGATGCTTAATGGAAAGTAAATCCCCGGATTCGAAAAGTTTGCTGCCCCAAAGCTGGTTGGATTTTGTTTTTGCTGCTCGTTCAGCAGTTTCTATCAAGCTGGATATGGAGGAATGGATGTCCTCAGCGGTTAGAAAACGAAGTAATTGTTCGGGCGTACCTTGTACATCTTTCTCTATCATCAGCATGTCATATAAAGCTTCCGCATCTTTTTCAAGCAGCAATTCCTCCAGTGCCCGGACTTTTTTTTCCGGACTTGCCATACTTGATAAAACAAGATGACAAATGAGAAGAATCAAGGCCAATCCGCTGATGAGACTATAAAAAATAGTTTGCCGCTTTGTCCAAGTTATGTTCATTTTTCTAAAGCTGATTCCTGAAAGGAGGGAAGTTCGGATAGATTCTTCTTGCACATCCACAATTTCTTTTCCGCATTTCATGCAGAAGCGTGCTGTCTGTTTCAAATCGGCACCACAGTTTGTACAAAATTTCATTTAGATCCCCTTTATTGTTATGTATTTGTAAGTTGCGGCTTACTTGCCGTATTGCTTGTCTGTAGGGTCTGCAATACAACATACATATTCCATATAGCTGCTGAAAATTCCGTTTTTCGGTGTTTTCCTTCTATAAATGTATAGAAAAAAAGCCCCCCAACAGTTCCAACTGTTGGGGAGCGGTTTAAAAACAGCAGCATGTTGCTGTAATTGTGCGCAATATTAGATAGACCGGGGACTACCGATCATCATTTTAAATTGTCTGCTGTCCCGTGATTTTTTCGAGCAGCTTTGTACTTGGAACGTTCATGCCGCAAAATTGAACGTCTATGTGCTTGGCTGCAAGCATTTCCTTAACTTTTATGAGCGCCATCACAGCTGATTCATCCCAGATATGACTTTCTGATAAATCGATGATAATACTTCCATACGTATCAGCTTTTTTAAAATAATGTAACAGGCTTTCTGTTGAAGCAAAGAACAGCTGTCCTTTGACATAAAAGTGACCGTTTTCCTCGCTTATCTTTACTGTGGATAGTTTCGATACAAAGAACATGGCGCTTACGAGCACACCTGACACGACACCGATTGCAAGATTGTGCGTGTAAAGCACGACAGCGATCGTCAGCAGCATAACGAATACATCCTGCTTTGGTGCAGTAAATGTGTATTTAAACGAGCTCCAATCGAACTGCGTAATACACACGACAACCATCACCCCGGCTAAAACGGGCATCGGAATCTGGATGACATAATCTCCCAACACGAGAATTAAAAACATTAAAAATGCGCCTGCAACAAACGTAGATAATCGCCCTCGAGCACCTGATTTTACATTGATAACAGATTGCCCAATCATCGCACAGCCGGCCATGCCACCGAAAAAGCCGTTGATGATATTGGCGATACCCTGACCGCGCGCCTCCTGATTTTTATTACTTTCTGAATCTGTCATATCATCCAAAATAGCAGCAGTCAGTAAGGATTCCATTAATCCAACAACGGCTAGCGCTAATGAATAAGGAAGGATAATGGAGAGTGTCTCCCACGTAAAAGGAATGTTTGGAATAAGGAATGTTGGCAACGTTTGCGAAATAGACCCCATATCTCCGACGGTTTTCAAATCAATCCCTAAAAAAACGACGACAGCGGATAAAATCACAACGGCAATCAGCGGAGCCGGAATTCCTTTAATCAGGAATGGAATAAGGTAGATGAGTCCAATCGTTAAAAGCAGGAATACCCATGTCATCATAGTGCCCCCGATGAAGTGGGGCGTCTGTGCGATAAATACTAATATCGCCAGAGAGTTAACAAAGCCGAGCATTACGGCATTCGGGATAAACTTCATCAAACGGTCGATTTTGGCTGCGCCAAACAGGATTTGAATAATCCCGGTCAAAATGGTTGCCGCCAATAAATATTCCAGGCCGTGGTCTTTCACTAGCGAGACAATGACAAGAGCCATCGCCCCTGTAGCGGCTGAAATCATGGCGGGTCTTCCTCCGACAAAACTTATCGTCACCGCTATAATAAAGGAAGCATAAAGACCGACCATAGGATCCACTCCCGCCAAAATAGAAAATGCGATAGCTTCTGGAATAAGTGCAAGTGCAACTACTAAGCCGGCTAAAATATCAGCTCGGATATTACCGAACCATTGTTGTTTATATTCTTTCATAAAAAACCTCTCTTAAAAAATCTTACCCTATCATATCATTGTTTTTTCTTCTGTGGGAAAAAATCATATAGTTCCAAGTTGGAAATTTAAAGAGCGGCATTCTTTAGTCCTGTGTTTTTATACCTAAAAATAGAACCGGCTTATAAGCAGCAAGCATCAAATTTAACGTTTAAGACATTTCCATATTTATGGGGGTAATGGCTTCCTTTATAATGGAGACAGAATGCGGAAAGGGGTTGATTGCATGATAGGACATACAAAAGAGGTAGAAGCCGAATCAATCACTTCATCTATTCCTTTACAGCAATTAATTGAACGATTCAAATCTTTACACGGTCTAATAAGCCAAAATACGTATATTAAAGACACGTCGCACCGTTTAAAACGCATACTTGACGATGCACTCTCACCTGCTACAATCCTCGTAATCGGGAAGGAAAGAGTAGGTAAGTCTACGGTAATTAATGGCTTGTTAGGACGAGAAGTATTAACTGTACATAATGAGCTTTCAACAAGCGCAAATACGTTTATTCGATATGGAGAGGAAGAATGCATCAGGGCTGTGTTCCTCGATGGCATGGTAGCTACGTTTGATATCGATAAAATTGAATTGTTAACTACCTCGGATGTTGAAGTTGCCCAAATCATCCGGGAGTATATCGATTATGTAGAAGTATTTATCAATCATGATTTTTTGAAAAACGTGACATTTGTTGACTCCATGGCCCTGCAAATGCCAACTGGACAGTCTGCATATTTTTCAGAACTGCTTGTTGAAAGAGCGGATGAAATTTTCTGGGTGATCCGCAATGGAGAAGAGGCTACCTACGCAGAGCTCTCTCTGCTGGAAAAATATAACCAACGTGATATAAAGCCCCATTTCATTATCAATGGAATCGATACTGGCGATGCGGCTGATTTTGCTGTATCTGAAAAGATACGTTACGGTGATCAAGTAGGCTATATGTATCCTGTCTCTGCCAAAATGGCTCTGCTTGCAGGTCTGACACAAGATTCACAGATGCTTGAGGAGTCAGGTTATTTGGAACTGATGGAGTTGATTGCGGCCTTATCAGAGAATAAGGGAAAAAAAATAGAGCATATAATCGACCGATTGATTGATTGGCTGAATTATTTCCATAAGGAAATCGAATATATTAAAACAAGAGAGCCTTATCAATCTGCTATGGAAAGCTTAAAGCAATACGCTGGAGAAGAGGAGTTTGAGTATACTCGCCAGCAGCGGGATATCGCATTATTAAGTGCTTATAAACAAGAATGCCAGCAAGTATGCAATGTCTTCAAGTCTGTCGAGACGCTGTATCAGCTATTGCAAACGCTGACGAGTGAACTATACTTGCGCGACGAGAAGATTGAAGAATTTGAATATTATGCCCTGCACTACCAGCAGTCAGTCCGTGAATACCGGAAGCTCCATGTCGAGTACATGCAGGCATACGGCGTCCTTGATACGCAGCACCGTAAAGCGTTCGGCAAGGGAATCGAGAAGGGGAATCCTGCTCAATATAATGAAAATATTTCGGTCATGCGGGAAAAACGCAACCTAGATCAGCTGCAAACAAAGTGTGAGGCGCTTTATAATACGATAAAACGCCATGAAACGCTCGTGCTTGAAAACTTGTATAGTACGCAAAATCATTTAGTCGAGCTCGCACAAAAAAGATTATCCGGCATTATACGCCAAGTGGAGGATCTAAATGGTCAGCGTAAACGTGAAAAGAAAGAAGTAAGATCTTCGGTCGAAAAAATCCTTGAATTCAGCTGTCTTGAAGATGCACAGCGTTTCATTGAGGAAGCGGTCAAGCCTTATTTACTGAACGGTCTTTTTGAACTTTCAGGAAAGCAGCAAGTGATGATTGAACATACAATCGATAAAATCTTGAGCGTTGATTTATCACATGAAGAAGTAAGTATAGCACCAGGACAGGCAGAAGACCTGAAGCTTCAGGAAGAATTCGACGCTGGTTTTACAGTATGTCCACTCCGTCTGACAGAGGCAGATGTCGTATCAGATATACCAGAACCACCCGTACCATTACATGTATAAGAAAACGGCACAAACCACAAGTTGGGTTTGTGCCGTTTTTTATGGAGGAAGGAAGCTTTTGATGCATGATTCTTCCGATATTGCATCAGCTGCGGTGTGAAAATAAACTGCAAGTGAACATAGCATGTAAATGGCTTTACCGGTATTCAAGCAGCAGAATTCAAAGAAGAAAAGGGGGCAGTACTATCATGGATCATGTAACAAACGCGCATAAACAAGAATCAATAAAATCCTTTCAGTCAACAATCCGTAAGTCCGAAAATGCGTTGGCTCAAATGACGCAGAAAGGTGCTAATACAACCTTGCTGGAAAAACGACTCAAGGCTCTTTACGTAGGCTTAGCTGTGCTGGAATACGTTTGGAACGAGAGACCCCATCATTATACGCAGGAAGATTTGGCAGAAGCCCGCCATATTCTTAGAGGCTTATTCCCATCAATTAAGATGATTTATGCTAAAGCAAAGGCAGGCAGTCCCCAGCATACACTGTTAGAAAGAAGAATCAAATCATTGGAATTAGCTGTCCAAGCAATTGATGACTTATCTATGAAATAGCTGGTTTATATAATAATAGCGTTAGTTTGCAGGAAACACTCTTCCAGAAAAATAAGATATTGTAAAACATCTCTTGTTATTATAGAATCGAATAAATACAAGGAAGAGAAGAGTAGCAGTGCGATTTCCTTACAGAGAGCCCGGTTAGGTGAAAGCGGGCAGGAGAGATCATTGTGAAGCAAGTCTTGGAGTAGCGTATGGGATTTCGGAAGAATGATCATGCGACGGGCTCTCCCGTTACAGAGACGCAGTATAAGCCGGTCATGGCCGTACTGAACGAGGCTAAGGATAGTAATATCCTAGTGAAATAGGGTGGCAACACGTGTCGAACATTCGATTCCGTCCCTAAGATGAAAATCTTAGGGGGGGATTTTTTATTGCTCAGGAATTTATAAAATTCTACATTGCGAATAACGTCTAGGCTAAAGCGCCGGGGCCTCGAGGTCATCACGTTTTCCTTTAAAGTGTGTAAACACACTTAATGAGGGGATGGGCGCTTCAGCACATTTGTTATGGAGGGGAGCTTGAATGATGACACGTGAAAAAATATTGCTGCTTTTAAGTATGTGGATAGCAAATATCGGTGAATGGGTATATTTTATTGCGCTGAACATGATTGTCCTGCGCCTTACTGATTCACCTTTTGCAGTCAGTATTTTATATATGCTTACACCACTTGCAGTTATTGTGACAAACAGCTGGGCGGGAACAATTATTGATAGGGTTGACACAAAAAGATTACTAATTTTTCTCGATATAACGAGGGGCATTTTCGTACTTGCCTTATCTATCATTACAAATATACCGTTAATATATGGAATTTCGTTTGTTCTCCAAATGATGAACGCTGTATTTACTACTGCTTCGTTCGTATATATGACGAAGTTAATTGAGACATCACAGCAGCAACGATTCAATGCGTGGAAAAACTTCGTCCAATCGTCAGGCTTTATACTTGGTCCAAGTATAGCCGGTTTGCTTTTCCTAATTGGTACACCACAGCTGGCGATTGTCGTGAACGGAATTACCTTATTTATTTCAGCCATTTTGATTTGGCGTCTGCCGAATAGGCAAGCTGAGCGTTTGGAAAATGGAACCATCTCCTTCCAAATGATTCGGCAAGACTGGAGAAAAGTAGCTCTTTTTTCGAAAAAAGAGCGATTGGTGAGTGTAATCTATATCCTCATTAGTACATTGATTGTCTTTATGACTGCATTGGATTCTCTTGAAGCTGCCTTTGCGCAAATGGAATTAGGTCTAACAGAGGCAGCATATGGACTTTTAGTAAGTGTGGCAGGGCTTGGTTTCATAGCTGGTTCTCTCCTCAATGCGAGATGGCCATTCAGTCCGCTTCTATCCATGAAGTACGGAGTGATTTTTATTGCGTTAGGCTATTTGATATATGCAATATCCTATCATTTTTCCATTGCCGCTTTTGGATTTTTCCTGCTGACATTTGCTCATTGTTATGTAAATATCGGCTTTATCACCTACATCCAGCAAAGTATCCCAACAGAGCTTCTCGGAAGGTTTACTAGTGTCTTTAGTTTGTTTGAATCGCTCGGTTCACTTTTCTTTGTCTTGCTCTTTGGCATAGCAGCTGAACAATGGGAATTACGGACAGTTGTGTTATCCGGCAGCTTTGCGCTTGGACTGCTTGGGATTGGTTTGATGGTGGTCATACGTCAAGGAAGAGTGTCTTTTACTGTTAGATGAATGGATGTTCTGTAATGTTCCAGTAGTTTTGTAAGAAAGCCATGGCGTTTATAAAAAACTTTGATTAAAAATCCTGTGTTGTTATGCAGGGTTTTTTATTCGCCAATCGGACCATTTAGTGGAATAACTTTTAGAATTATTGTTAAAATATGGATTATATAGAGCGCTTTTATACTTCACACAAGAATACATACACTCCGAATTATTTGAACTTAAACTAGCTCTTTTAAGGGTGGAAATTTGTGTTGAAACAAGACGAGGCCATTTTTTAATAGGGGGCATATTATGAAGGCAATAATTTTCGATTTTGATGGAACATTAGCAAATACACATTACCAATATGTTTTTATGCTTTTCAACGTGTTTTTAAACATTATGATAACAAAGTACTTTCCTCTGAAGACATAAAAGCAATGTTTGGTCCTTCTGAAACTGGAATAATTAGAGAGCATTTAATTCATAAAGACAAGGAAGAAGCAATCGAACTATTCTATTCTAAATACTCAGAGAACCATACGAGTCTAGTTAAAGTAAATGCTGAAATCAATAATTTATTACAGTATTTAAAAGAGTCAGGAATTAAATTAGGCATCTTTACGGGGAAAGCCAGAAGGAGCTTGGATATTTCTTTAAGGCATTTACAAATGGAGGGATTATTTGAAGTGATCATCACAGGTGATGACGTAATAAAGCCAAAGCCAGATTCAGAAGGATTATTTAAAGCATTAACTTTATTAGGTGTTGATAAAAATGAAGCATTATTTGTAGGGGATAGCGATGCCGATATTTATGCTGGTCTAGTCGCTGGCGTTCAGACGGTGGGTGTTCAGTGGTTGCCCGACTATCAAACATTAGAATTTAGCTATACGCCTGATTATAGCATGAGCAGTATAAGTGAGTTCATGAATTTTATAAAAGTGGGTGTCACAAATGAGTGAATGGTTGGATTGGGCTAAGAGAATTCAGGCATTATCACAAGCAGGGTTAACTTTTTCAAAAGATATATATGATATTGAGCGTTATGAGGAGTTACGGAATATTAGCGCAGAAATTATGTCAGCATATACAGAGCTTGAGATTGATAAAATTAAAAATTTATTTACCAATGAAACTGGATATCAAACTCCAAAAGTAGATGTACGTGGAGCTGTATTTAGAAATAATCAAATTTTATTGGTCAAAGAAACTATTGATAATAAATGGTCTTTACCTGGTGGCTTTTGTGATATCGGTTTATCCCCTTCAGAAAATGTTGTAAAAGAGATAAAAGAGGAATCTGGATATGATGTAATACCTGTAAAATTACTTGCTTTACTCGATAAAAACAAATATGATCATCCGCTTGAAGCTTATCATTATTATAAAGTGTTTATACAATGTGAGATTATCGGAGGTACGCCGACAGCTGGCGTTGAAACAAATAGTATAAAGTTTTTTTCTAAAGATAATTTACCCGAACTATCTACTAATAGAAATACTGAAGCACAAATAAAAGCACTTTTTGATTTTATCGAAGACCCTCACAAAGAGACTATTTTTGATTAATTTATTACATGATAACAAAGTCACTGTAAATTAAAATGGATAAAATTATTCTGTAAAAGGACCATTTAACGGAATAATGCTTCACTGCCTTTTAAGAAATGGTTTCACTTTTAGAAAATCAATTAAAAGGAGAAAAAGACAAAGTCGAAAAAAGACTTTGTCTTTACTCTGAAGCCCTCATTTAGAATGAAAGCTCTTTTCATTTGAAAGCTTCCTGTATTTCCTCCAAAAATTGAGGGTCAGTTAATACCTGAAGTTGAAATTCATTGAGGTTACGGGATAGTTTAATCTGTTCGAGAACGGACAATTCATTCGTCAAAAGAACGATTTCTGTCCGATCTGCCTCCTTGTTGGTTGCATACATCGCATTTGTGAGTACAAACATTGTTGAACCGCCTTTTTGTCCGGCGTGCTGCAGCCAAGATTGATTTTGGGGGTTCTGCATCAGTTGTTCTGTAATAGGATCCAAATATGTATGGACTTCTGGCGGGAAATAATCTTTTCTATTGAGCTTAGCCATCAATGAAGCATAATCGGCGGCTGTTGCTCGCGGCAAACGGTCTGACCAAACCTTTTGGACATCTGTTGTTAAGTATTGCTGGATGTGTTTGATGTCTTCCTGACTAGGGGGAGTCGATAGCCATTTTTTATGAATCTGTATGGCACGGCTTTGATATTCGCTCTTATCCATCTTTTCAAGGGCAGCAGCTAACTGGTTTTTTTCAAGCCCTCGTTCATTGATGATTTGGACAGGGATATAAAGTGTGCTGACTAGGGGATAAAGCTCCTCATGCTGTTGGAAGCCAAGGTCATCGATGGTGCTGTTTATTTGCTCTAATCCGATTCTATGAATTAAATAGTCTGTGTTGGCATTGGAGCTATATAACATCATGCCATTTGCCACTTCTTTCAGCGGAACAGCGCTTGCACCGTTTAGGCTATCCAACCAGGCTTGATGTGCACCGCCATCTGTTTTTGGAATATAAAAATGCTGCAGCTTTTCAACAGCAACGGGTTCCTCTGCGTCAAGCCGTCCATCCGCAGCTGCCTGTGCATAGGAAATGGCAATGATGAATTTAACAGTGCTTGCAAGAGGCAATGGTTTAGCAGCGTTTACTTCCACTACTGTTTCACCATTACGCTGGATGATCAGTGCAGCATGATCAGTATCTCCGTATTTTTTGATATGTTCATAAATAAAGGCCGGGTTTGATTTATTTATTTGCCAAATGAATAGTCCGATGCCTAAACAAATGACCAGTAAGAAAATAGCAGTAAAAAACTTCATTCTCAAAAGCTCCTTCCTAATACAGTAGTACGATTAGACCGTAACGGAGGTTTCAATCTTTTCAGACTTATTATAATATTTAAATATATCCATGTCTTAAAGTCTGCTTATTTTAGAATTTAGTGGGATTGAAATAATCTAAAAATTCCCGAGGTAATATTGAAAATTGCCGAAGCACGTGCTATGATATTTTCCAATACATAGGAAAAGCGTTGATAAGGAAAGTATGTAAGAGGTAGTTTGATAGAGAGCTTCTGATGGTGGAAATGAAGCAGATGAGCCTTACTGAAAATGACCTTGGAGCTTCGTACCGAACCAGCTGGTGTAGGCTACGACGAGAACGGCACTCGTTATAACGGCAGCAGTATGAACACGTACTGATGGAGGCAAATGGTGTGAGCTATTTGCGAATTTAGGTGGTAACACGAAGCTATTCGTCCTAATCGTAATGATACGGTTAGGGCGTTTTTTATTTTTAGGAGGGGAAACGATGAGTATTTTTATCGGAGGTGCCTGGCCATATGCGAATGGTTCATTGCATATCGGCCATATTGCGGCATTGTTACCGGGAGACATTTTGGCAAGGTATTATCGTCAGAAAGGAGAGCGTGTTCTGTATGTGTCAGGTAGTGACTGCAACGGGACGCCTATTTCCATTCGGGCAAACCAGGAGCATACGACGGTGAAAGCGATTGCCGATAAATATCATCAGGAATTCGCTGAAACGTTTCAAAAGCTAGGATTTACTTATGATCTATATACAAGAACAGACGACCCGCATCATCATCAGACAGTACAAATACTATTTCAAAAGCTGCTCGAACAAGGATATCTATACACAAAAATGATCGAGCAGGCGTATTGTCCAGTCGATAAGCAGTTTTTACCGGACCGTTTTGTAGAAGGGATTTGCCCGAATTGCGGGGCAACGGCAAGGGGAGACCAGTGTGATCAATGTTCCAAAATTCTTGATCCGCTCGACTTAATAGGAAAGCGCTGTAAAATCTGCGGCAGTGAACCGGAAATACGCAGGACAGAGCACTTATATTTATCCTTCAGCGCTTTTCAGGAAAGACTGGAGCAATTCACAGCGCAGGCAGAATCGGAAAAAAGATGGCGGGAAAATGCCCTGTTGCTTACGAAGCGCTATTTGGCAGAAGGTATCCCGGACCGGGCAGTCACAAGGGACCTGCCAAACGGTATAGATGTGCCGGTACCGGGCTTTGAAGGGAAGAAAATCTATGTCTGGATCGAAGCGGTCGCAGGCTATTATACAGCGAGCGTGGAATGGGCAAGGCTGCACGGCGAGGATATCAAACAGTGGTGGGGTAAAGAAACCCCTGCTTACTACATACACGGAAAAGATAATATTCCGTTTCATACTATTATCTGGCCGGCAATTTTGATGGGAAGCAGCATACCTGCACTGCCGACGCATATTATTTCGAATGAATATATGACGCTGGAAAAGAAAAAAATCTCGACGAGCAGGAACTGGGCAGTCTGGGTGCCCGAGCTGCTGGAGCGCTATCATCCGGACACGGTGCGTTACTTCCTGACTATGAATGCACCGGAAAACCGGGATACTGATTTTTCCTGGCGGGAATTTATTTACAGCCATAACAGCGAGCTTCTTGGAGCGTTCGGCAATTTTGTGAACCGTACACTAAAATTCATCGAAAAATCCTTTAACAGCATAGTGCCGCAAGCAGAAGTGGATGTGAACGTTTTGAAATCCACCCATGCATTGTATAAAGAAGCAGGTGACCTGATAGAAAAGGGGCATTTCAAACAGTCACTGGAGTCCATATTTGCCTATGTAAGGGAGGCTAACCGCTATTTCGATGAACGTCAGCCATGGATTCAACTTAATGAGGATATAGAAGGCTGCAAACAGACACTGGCGACATGCACATTCATTATTGGTAATCTCACACAGCTGCTGCAGCCATTTCTTCCGTTTGCAGTAGAAAACTTGAAGCAAATGCTCCAAGTCGAAGGGTGCTCATGGACTGTTCAGGAGCAGCTCCCTGCCAAGCTGGCTCCTGTAAAGCCACTCTATGAACGGCTTGATGTACAGCTGATTGAAGAGGAGGTCGCAAAGCTGGCTCAGATATCTGAACAATAAGAGTATATGGGGACTCTTCGATATGCTGGAGTCCCATCTAGTTAAAGAATAATTTTCTACATCCATATTCTTTTATAGTCGATTCGTCCGTGCGAATCGAATTGGATATTCCGGTAATGCAGGTCATCGCTGAGAAACTGGCGATGTGAGCGGTGGTTCAATAATTTCAGGCAGTACACATGTTGTAATTGTGTTTCAATCGTACGGATCTTGTCCAAAATTGCTTCTGCTGTATCAAGGCCTACCGCTTTCTCGATCAGGCCCGTAACCGCTTCCTGCAGTTCATCAGCTGCCATATGCAGGATTGTTTTCGGTGAACCTGTATAAAGGGCGATTAAGGACAGCACAACGTCCTTACCTAAAGCATAACCGCCGACAAATAAATCATAGCTGGACGAAACATCTGTAGGAGGCAGTCGGAAATCAACAAGCTCAAGCGTACTTTCAATACCATAGTTTGCAAGCGCTTTTTGTAAAATTGCTGCCTCTCGTTCATGGTTGGCTCCTTCCCGTATTTGCTGAAAGCCAATTTTTAATGGAGGGAACTGTTGTGCAGGGATGCGTAGTTCGGCTTTCCTTGAAGTTGATATTTTTCCGTACTCCCAGCTATAGGCCGGGACCTCTCTCTGCTCTTTCATGAGATACTCGTGCTCGTCTATAAGGGAGTAAATCGTCTCACGATAAAGTGGGTCAGAAAGAGGGCCTGACCGCATGTTGAGGGAAATAAAATCCGCTCCGTCTTCATGGAAGACAAGTTCTGTTGATGGTACTGCTTCCTGAAAAGACCTGAACGAAAGTCCAAACCCAGCTTCCGAGTCCGTGTAGAGAATCTCGATCCCGTCTATCCAGGGCCGCTGCTTGAAATAGCGGGGGAATACGTTCAACAGTAGTTTCTCCGCTGTTTCCTCTACGAACATAAAAGGACCGCAGCCGATTTTTCCATCATCCTGAAACCGTGGAAGAATAGCCGTCCGATAGCTTGCTAAACATTGCGGAAACAATGCGTAATCCTTCGTCAACGTAATAGTTAACTCATAGTCATGTGAAATTTCGATATCCTCATAGCTAAAAAAGGCATCGGTGAAGGAGGCAGCTCTTTGAAGGGACCATTTGATGTCATGAGCTGTAAGCTGCTTATTGTTATGGAAAAAGACATCCTTTCTTACAATGAACCGCCATGTCCGATTATTCTCTGTTTCATAATGGAATAAAAGATTGGCTTCTGTCTTTTGGGTTGTTGAATTGTAGGAAAAAAGCGTTTCATGGAGCTGTTCTGCAAAGTGCAGGTCATGACGGGACAGCCCATGCAACGGATCGAAATTGATAACTACCTTATAAAAAGGCTGCCGGAATATCTGTTTATTTGCTGGAAGCTGCTGGACACCGTACCGGTCCATTAACCATTTTTCAGCGACAGGATGCTGTAATAGCTGTTGAGACATTAGTAATGTATAAGCTTCGTGGAAATGTTCCTGCTGCCAGAGAGAGTCAAACACCTGATGGATCGCTTCGAGCTTTGTACGGTTTAATGTAAGAATCGGCTTTTTCCCGCGACCGCGGAAAGGTTCCCACGTAACGGTCTGTTCATTGGCCAGCCGCTGGATGATAGTCTTTGCATAACGGGCCGAACAGGACCAAATAGCAGCTAGCTCCTCAATGGATGTATGTGTGGGCTGCTGTTCATTAAAATGTGAATAAAGCGCTAATTCATAATGCATGGAGAGCTCCTCTCTTAAAAGGTGAACACAATATTTGTAAGTGAACACTTTTTGTTCTCTTTTTTCTACTGTACCCTGGAAAAAGAGGTGATACAAGATGAATCTTTATGCTAACAAGACGTTCCGCCAATTATACAGCATCAAGGTACTCTCAGCTGTAAGCTCTACCATCTATACATTCATCATTCCGCTGGTACTGTATGATTTGACGAAATCAGCCGTAGCAATGAGTACGATGCGAATGGTGGAGTTTTTGCCAAATGTACTGTTGGGGATGATTGTAGGGGTAATCGTCGACCGGCTCAATCGCAATATTATGCTGATCTACGGGGGACTCATCCAATTTGTTCTTTCCGTATGTTTACTTTTCTCCATAACAGCTGAGCAAACGACAGTCTGGCACTTATATGTTCTCGGCTTTCTGCTTTCGATGATTGGCTATACAATCGGGAATGCATCAAACGCAATTACTCCGCAGCTATTCGAAAAATCATTGATGACAGATATTCAAGCAAAGTTTTCACTCGTATTTACGATTAGTTCCATTATTGGGCCTTCTATTGCAGGGATGCTGTTAGTCTGGTTCGACTACGATGCTTTTCTATGGCTGTATGTAATTTGTATGGGACTTAGCTGGCTGGTCGCCTGTATGATCAAAAAAACCGATACGCCCGTACACCCTCAGCAGCAATCAATCTGGGCGGATATGAAAGAAGGCATTCGAGAGCTGGCAGGGAACAAGCAGCTATTCACGCCAACAATTACTATTCTGATCAGTAACTTTGCCTCGAGTTTAATCATTGGTGTCATGACGTTTTATGTCCTAGATATCCTTGGGAACACAAAGGAACAGCTTGGGCTTATGTATACGATTGCAGCAATCGGCGGCATATTTGGCGCCAAAATCATGAAGCCGCTGCGCAGCAGGTTCAGGCGAGGACAAATCTATTGTTCTCTTGTCCTTATGGAAGCGGTTATACTTATCGTATTTTTCTTTGCTTATAGCTGGTGGCTGCTCGGTATACTGCTTGCATTTCGGACATGTATAAGTGTCATGACCAATATTATCTATTTAGCGATACGGCAGGAAACGACACCTAACCATCTGCTTGGTAGAGTGGCGGGGACATCTTCTATGCTGATGAAGTTGGTGGTCCCACTCGGTTTGATGATTGGGGGCTTTTGGGCAGAAGCATGGCCGGTACCTTATATCTTTTTCATCTCCGCACTAGCGGTTCTTCTGAATTACTTTTTACTGCAACGGGCGAAGTTTAGTGAAATAGAATAGAAAAAAATGTAAAAAGTCCATGGTATAATGAAGAAGCAGCAAAAGAAAAGGAGTAAAGGTATGGCAGTAGATATCAATTATAAATTTTGGAACGTATGCATGATACGGCATGATGATCAGGTGCTGCTTCTAAACAGAACGCATGATGACTTTTCAGGCTATATACCACCTGGAGGAAAAGTAGATTTCCCGGAGAGTTTCACAGCCTCCGCCATCCGTGAAGTAAAAGAAGAGACAGGGCTTGATGTAAAAAACCTCAAGCTGAAAATTGTCTATGAATATGTGAATCCGACAAAAAATGATCGTTACATCATTTTCAATTACATAACGGATGAATTTAGCGGGGAACTTCTGGAGGAAACAAAAGAAGGAAAACCGGAGTGGTACCCGATCAGTGAGCTGGACAGTCTGCCGATGCAGCCCTCCATCAGACGCCGAATCCCGTATTTCTTCAAGCCGGGCACCTATGAAATTCAGGTGGTATGGGATGAGGAGAATGATCGGGAAGCAGAAGTAGTGGTAAAGGAAACATAGGCGGAGATAATAAAATTATTAATTTTACTCCGTAAAACAAGCATACCCCTGTTCAAAATTTAGGAAGGGGATATGCTTGTTATTCAATTTGGTACATACATATGGGCTAAGTCCCCAAATTAATGCACTTTTAATCAGTAAAAAGTTAAAAATTCACGTTCATTAAATAACTGGATATATTCACCCGAAGAGATACACTGAATTTTAACAGTTATCGAGAATAGTGAAAAACATTGAATAATGAAAAGAAGTAATTAATTTTATTAACTTTTAAATAAATATTTTTGATTTTATTTTTAAAAATAATTAACTTTGGTTATTTACATTTTAAAATAATTCATTGTATAATCGAATTAATCAAATGAAAGGAATTGTATTATGGCTCATAAAGTAATCACCGATTGTCCTGTCTGCAGTAAAAAATTGAAAATTACGAAGTTACAGTGCTCTCATTGTCACACTACGATTGAAAATGAGTTTGAATTCTCTAAGCTAGCCACCTTATCACAGGATCAGCTTCATTTTGTGGAAGTGTTTTTAACATGCAGAGGGAATATTAAAGATGTTGAAAAGGAGCTGGGGATTTCATATCCAACGGTGCGCGGCAAGCTGGCAGACATCATTTCATCCCTAGGGTACGAAGAGAAAAAGAAAAACGAGATGGACGAGAAAAAAATTGTTACCATGTTGGAAAATGGCGAAATCACTCCAGAAGAAGCCATTAAGCTCTTAAAAGACGAATAGGAGGCATATAGGATGAAAGAGGAAATTACAAGAGTGTTGACAATGGTTCAAGAAGGCAAGATTGATGCAAATAAGGGGTCAGAACTGATTCAAATATTAAAGGAAAAGGATGAAGCAGGTAATAAGTTTTTGGAGAAGCCGGCTAAATATTTAGATAAAACCTTGAAAATCCGTGTGGTTTCAGCCGAAGATGATAATGTTACGGTTAATTTGCCTATAAAACTTGTCAAAGTCGTATTAATGGCCGGCCACAGCATCGCAGCAAGCATTCCTCAATCGGAAAAGTATGTGAAGGATATAGACATAAGCCTTATTCTAGAAGCAATCGAAAACGAATTAGATGGCCAAATTGTCGATATTAAATCGGCAAACGGAGATACCGTGTCGGTCATCATTGATTAGTGATCTGCCTATGATGCATGTAAAAGTGAAAGCGAAAAACATACGTTTTACGATTCCTATCCCGTATGCTATTTTAAATATTGCTATCTCAATTTTAACCTCAAAATTCATTCAGCAAAACGTAGAAAAATGGACCAAAGAACACTTCGAAAGAAAAGAACTCGACGTTCCTTTTCCGCTAATAGATAAGAAGACGCTAAAGCCGATCGTGAAGGAACTGAAAAATTGCAAGGGCATCGTGCTGGTAGATGTCAAAGCAAAGGATGGTACAGAAGTTAAGGTTAAACTTTAACCGACTTTAGAATGCAGCGACTGAATAGCATTAAAAAGCCTATTTTCCCGACCGCTGTACCGAGAAAATTAGGCTTTAATTACTTATAGCAGCCTCTTTTATAAAATTACGTCTTTAATAAAGACATCTCCCTTTACAATAATATTATTTTAAAACTCACCTAGAAAAACACACCAATCAGATCACTCCGCTTAAGCAAGAAGAAATCCTGCCCAGCCGGCTTCATAAAACAAGAGAAACTACAGATTAAAGGTTTCCTGCCCAATCAGCCTGTACTGAATTAGATTATATAAAATAAATGGCTATATTTCTGGTAGAAAGTTTAAAGGGATACAGCTATTTATTATGTGAATGGCAAAACTTTATAGTAATCATATATCAACGCTTTTAAATGATAGGAGAGAATAGCAAAGTGGACCAATATGAACAGATTAGACAGAATATACTCAATTACTATCAGAACCATCAGCTGTCCAGGCCGTTCATCGTAGCAATTGATGGCTTAAGCGGGGCGGGTAAAACAACCTTTGTCAATCAACTGAAAAGCGAGCTCGATACTATTCTTGTTATTCATATCGATGATCATATTGTGGAGCGCGAAAAGCGCTATGAGACAGGACATGAACAATGGTACGAGTATTATCAATTACAGTGGGATACGGTTTTTTTGCAAGAACAGCTTTACAAAAAAATACACCAAAATGAGCTGCAGTTATATTTACCGTTCTATGATAAAGATTGTGATACATGTACGTATAGAACGATTCACTTGTCGCCTTATCCAATCATAATAATTGAAGGGGTTTTTCTGTTAAGAGAGGAATGGAAAAATTATTATGATTATATTGTTTTTTTAGATTGTCCGAAGGAAATTAGATATGAACGTGTGCTTCAACGGGATACATATATAGGAAATGTAACAGAGAGATTGAAAAAATATCAAGAAAGATATTGGGCAGCTGAAGACTATTATGTAAATAAGCAATCCCCATTAAAAATAGCCCACAGTATTTTTAAACCGTAACTAGAAATATACTAGCAATTGAAGAGTATTTCATCATTAGGGGAAAACCATAAATAATAAAACCATATGTAAGGAGAAGCATGCCTTGTAAAGGCGCTTCTTTTTTTATGCGCTTTGCCGGGTGTTATGAATGCCTCGTTTTCATCAGTATTTTATAGTAATCATGTGGCTTTGAAATAAAGTTCGATAATTTATAATAAAGTCTGATCATTTATAAAGAGGATTGATAATTTGTAAAAAAGTTTGATCAAATTCCTCTGTAGATAGGCAATATATTTTCTTTTTCCATAAACGGGACTTACTGTTGTATAACGCTCTAACTGCGTTTACTTCAATAAGAATAATGTAAAAAAGCGGACATACCTTCTTATTAGGAGGGGTTATATGTCAAAAAGGATAGTGATGGCTGCTGGAATACTTATAATGGGAATAGCATCATTTAGCTTGTTAAATATGCCCTTAGCATTTAATACTCCTGTTGCGAATAAAGAAGAACAAAAACCATTACTTACTAAAGAAGAATCTACATTGAAAATGGTAATGGAAAAGCTTCAGGAGAAATATGTGGGAGTTGACGTGAAAACAACTTCAAACAAAGAATTGATGATACAAGTAGTAGGTGATGAAGAATATTTAAATTCCGTAAAAAAGGACATGGAATATATCACTAGAAATGTAATTAAAAATTCGATATTAAAAGAATATATTGTCGTTTTTGAGAGATGGGATTTGATTGGTGGTTCAGATGAAATTTCCAATAAAGAACTTCATATAGTCAAAACTTTAATGGAAGGTTTAAGAGATTACGGCGTAATCAATAATATAGGTATTAAATATCAAGAAACATCTATTACCATTCGTACATCAATAAAAGGTTCGGATCAAAATGCAAATAAGTTAGCAATGGAAATTGAAGAGTCAGCAAATGAAATCTTACAATCTAAAGAATTGAAATCGTTATCGAATATTGACTCTTATAAAATTAAAATAATGAATACTAAAGGGAAAGAAATAAATTAGTTTACTTATAAAACTAAGCGATGTTGGCATCTCTTCTCATTGTGCTAATCGGGTGTTTTAGCACAATAACTGATGAACTACTTTGCAGTTGTCATGTTTACAATATGGCACAATCGGGCGCGATGGTTGAATACCATATTAGGAAATGATTAAATTTTTTTCAAAACGGGGTCTTTTAATTTAACTTAAAATATGGGTCTGTGGGTTATTTTTGATCAAACTTTATCCTAAAGCTACAAATCATCAGGAAAAAAAGCAGCGATAGGTAGAAAAGAGGGGAAAATATCTTCAATCTTCAAAAAGATAAGTATACGGTGAAGTATTTCATACTCGGGTTGGGATGATGAGTATATTTTCAGGGGATGCAGCAGTAAGCATCCAGGCAGAGAATAGAACAGCGGATACTTTATTGGTAAAACCATTTGATATGGAAGTTTTACCAGCAGCTGATTTATCTAAAAAAGTGGAGAGATTTGGTAAACAATCGGCGGAAATTTCATTGTTACTTCACAACTTTCTTTTATAATCATTTGGCACATGTTATTTGTTTCGAGAAGGGAGTTGTTATGGTTGGAAAGTGAGAAGAAGACAAGGAAGTCTAGCGGTATGTTGTACAAAACCATATGGAGATGGCATTTTTATGCGGGTTTGATTGTCGCCCCGTTTTTAATCATTTTAGCCATCACGGGTGGGATCTATCTGTTTCAACCCCAGATAGAACAGCAGTTGTATCAAGAATATTATGAAGTATCCCCAGCAGGAGAGAAAATTTCCGCTGATGAGCAGATTGCGGCAGTGAAAGAAAACTATCCGGGGGCACTGGTGACGAGTTATCGTCCAGGGGAGGCGGAAACCCGTTCCAGTGAGGTAGGAATCAGTGTAAACGATGAATCCTTTACGATTTTTATGGACCCGTACACAGGAAATGAGATTGCTCGATTAAACAGCGATGAACGGATTATGGATAAGGTTGAGAAAATACATGGTGAATTGATGATGGGAACAATGGGGGATCGTATCGTGGAATTGGTAACCTGCTGGGCCGTTGTACTGATCGTCTCAGGGCTGTATCTTTGGTTTCCACGCAAAAATAAAGGACTGGCAGGCATTATATATCTCCGTTTAAAAAATGGAAAACACATATTCCGAAGAGATTTGCATGCGGTACCTGCATTTTGGGTAACTGGAGGAATGTTGTTTTTGATCATGACCGGGCTGCCATGGTCAGGATTTTGGGGGACGAACTTTCAAAACCTCATGACAAATGCGGGTATGGGGTACCCGCCCTCTGTTTGGACGGGAAGTGCACCACAATCCATTACAAAAACAAAAGAAATAGCCGATGTACCGTGGGCTGCAGAAAATTTAGAGGTGCCGAAATCTACAGTACAGGACTATAAAACATTATCCATTGATAATTTGATGCATGTAGCTTCTCTTGAAGGTATTGATTCCGGCTATACCATCTATATTCCCCAAACAAAGGAAGGCGTCTATACGCTGTCCGCTTTTCCAGCAAAGGCACAACATGAAGTGACGATGCATATCGACCAATATTCAGGGGCGGTATTGGCAGATTACCGCTATGACAACTATCATTTCATGGGCAAGGTAATTGCCTGGGGGATTACGTTACATAAGGGGACACAATTTGGTGTCATTAATCAGCTGATCGGCTTACTAGTCTGCGCTGGAATCGTTTTGACAGCAGTGAGCGGTTACTATATTTGGCTGAAACGGAAACCTAGCAAAAAATTAGGTGCGCCATCAGCGCCGAGTGTAAAAAAGATGAAAGGTTTTTTATTTGTCCTCATCCTGCTCGGCCTGCTTTTCCCGCTTGTTGGTTTATCACTGCTCGTTATATGGCTGCTTGATTGGCTGCTGATTCAGCGAATTCCAGCGATGAAGCAATTTTTTAATGCCTAAACAAATAGAAGAAGGAAGGTGATCTCGATGAACAAAATATACTGCATACTTGCCGTCTTATTGACTTCTGTTTGTTTGACCGCCTGCACAGCGGATCCCGAGGCTAGCCGGCTTTATAGGCAGGAAGCGCCGTTGGAGGCTGAAATTATTGTGCCAGCGCCGTTAGAAGCAGGAAAAACTGAAGCGATTAGAGTAATGCTTACGCAAGACGGAAGTTCGGTGGAAGATCCAGAATTCATTCATATGGAAATTTGGAAACGGGACGGCACCGTCCAATATGGAATGACAGAAGCACACAATGACGGGCAGGGACAGTATAGTCTAAGCAAGAAATTTGAAAATGAAGGTCTTTACTATGTTCAGGTCCATGCAAAGTATCACGACTCCCTTATTATGCCTACAAAGCAGTTTATTGTTGGTGAGTTGTCGGAAAGCGACAAGCAGGCTTTGCAATCCGATGTCCCCGCCGCCGGAGGAAGCGCCGGGAAACATCATTAATAAGAGGAAAAATAAATAATCTAGCATTTAAGTTCAAGTAAAATAAAAACAACCAGTCGCGGGCACGAGACCTGCGGCTGGTTGTAATGCTTTTGGGACATCGCATTTGAAAGGCTTCTCAGCCAACTTCAGAAACATTAAGCAGATAATGAAAAGGGTAATGATGCTATATTGTTTCTGCTATTACATATGCTGCTCAATTGCCTGTTTAATCGTCGATTGAATCATTGGTATATCATTGTTTGTAAACGTAAGGCGTACGAAGCTTTCATCCATCTCCAGCGCTTCAGACAGGAAGCTTGCCAGCCCGCGGGCACGACGGTCAATTTGGACAAGGACTTCGACGCTGCCGGATGATTGGTTAAGGAATGCTACTTCGAGTTCATCCAGGCGGCTTCTATATGTTGGGTTTGTCGCCGAGAACTCAAATTCTTGGATAAATACGTGAGGTGTACGGAAACGTTTCGGCGCTGTCTCGCAATCTACCTTTTTTAGGCGGAAGCCGAGTGACTTCACAGCATTTAATACCTCGTTTGCAAGGGATGATGCATTTACCTCGATATAGTCCTTATCAGATGGGTCGACCGCCATTTTTATATCAAGCCCAGTTTGTACCCATACTCGTGTGTTGCCGGAAGTAATCGGTGTTGTATAGGGAAGGTTGAAAGAAAACGGAATGGATTTCTTTTCGCCGGCTCCGATTGTGAATGGCTCGCTGACTTGGAACTTTGTAATTGCAGCATGATCTGTATATTTTTTATCATCCGCTTCACGAATATAAGTCGTATAAAGTGTCAAATAGATGCGATCGATATTTTGCTCGACATTACCACCCATGATTTCTACGTTCCCTCGAACCACATCACCTGCCGTGTAGCGAGAATTTTCCAATTTTGTATCAACTGTTGCAGCTCCGATACCGACGCTTGCAAGTACCTTATTAAAAATAGACATATTAAATGCCCCCCTTATCTAATTACTAATAGATACGGAGAGCATGCCAAAAAGTTTCAAATTATTTTACAGAACCGCTGATAAATTTTTCGTCCTTGTAGTACATGTTTTTTACCAATACGTTCGGCCCTAGACATTTCACAGCAGGGCAGTGGCAATTCAATGTCTTAGCCAGGTCGCTTTCCAGCCAGCGATCGAAAACATCCGGCAGAGCATCTGTTTGAATATTGCCAAGAGGCGGTGCATCACCGAAGTCCGTCACGATCACTTCTCCCGAGAAAATATTGATATTCAAACGAGAGCGGCCATCCGGGTCATTTCGCATCGTGACATTTTTCGCTTCACGAAGACGTTTAAGAAGGCGCTGATCTTCTTCATTCATGCTGCAAGGGTAGAATGGCAATGTACCAAACAGCATCCATGTATCCTCATCTCGAATATCGAGCAAATGATGGATCGCTTCACGTGTTTCCTGTAAAGAAAGGGAAGTGAGCGCGCTGGCAAAATCTGAGGGGTACATCGGATGAACTTCATGTCTTGCACATTTCATTTCATGAACGATTTGCTGATGGATGTGTTCCAAATAAGGAAGCGTTTTTTTGTTCAGCATCGTTTCAGCCGAAACCATCACACCGTTTTCTGCAAGCATGCGGGAGTTATCAATCATGCGCTGAAAGAGGGCTGCACGTTGATCAAAGGTAGGTTTACGCTCCATCATCGCAAAGCCGGTTTCAACAAACTCTTCGACTGTCCCCCAGTTATGAGAGATATGTAGTACATCCAGATAAGGGGCGATTTCCATATAACGGCCGCCATCAATTGTCAGGTTTGAATTCATCTGTGTCCGCACACCACGTTCGTGGGCGTATTTCAAAATCGGCAGTACATACCCGCGTACCGACTTCATGGACATCATTGGCTCCCCTCCGGTAATAGAAAGCGTTTTTAAATGCGGAATTTCATCCAACCGCTTTAAAATCAAGTCGATCGGCAGCGCATCCGGGTCTTTTGTCTGCAGTGTATAGCCGACCGCACAATGGGCACAGCGCATATTACAAAGCGTTGTTGTTGTAAATTCAATATTGGATAAAGTTAGTCCGCCATGCTTTTCTACATCGAGATAAGCTTCCCAAGGATCATAACTAGGTGTGATTTGAGGCATTGTTATCATAATAATCTTCCTTTCATACGTTCCATTTTCTCATAAATTCCAGTGAGCGACTATAACTTTGCTTTAGTCGAAAAATTACAAAAACGGATTCGGGACATATGCAACAAACTGCATGCAGTCCCAAATCCGTCTGACGGCTAGTCGCTTACTTCATCTAATGAGTGGGTAATCACACTATTGTTTTCGCTGTAGAAGATTTTTCCGAAAGAGTTTTCAACGAGTGTATCTTCAAGTGTAATGTTTGAATAATTTACTGCCTGCACATTGTACTGGAATCTGTCATTACGAATGATACAGTTCGATGCATGGAGCGAAGATTTATTCTGCACATAAATATCGGACTCGGTCCCTTCGGTAATTTGCGTATCTTTCAGTTCGACAGATGAAGCGAGGTCAATCCAAATCTGCGGAAATACATGTTTTGTAATGAACGAATCATGGATATATGCTTCACTATTGTTCTCGACAATCAGCCCATTGCGTTCTCCATCGAGCAGCTCACTGTTTTTCATTGTGAGAGAGCTATCGTTTAATACGATCTGCGGCAGCGTATGGTTGGAAATTTGACAGTCGTCAAGTTCCAAATTGGAATTGCGCAACACTTTAAAGCCGTTTGTTTTTCCGTTTGAAATTGTACACCGTGCCAATTTTGCTTCGGTCTCGTCACTAATTTCAATCTGGACGCCGTCGCTGTTGTATATTTTGCTGTCTGACATAGTGAGCTGCGACTGACCGATCACATAGAGGCTTTTTCCTTCGTAAAGCTCACTTTGCTGTATGGTGATAACAGCGTTCGTCTTACCAGCAATATGTGGCATTTCATTCGCATACATACGACAATTATCCACTTGTACCTTTGCATTCGTTACAGCTAATATGCCGTTCCCGTCATTATACGCCATCTCGCAATCCAGCGTTGTGAGCTCGCCCTCGATGACAGTGATGGCTGTATTTCGGTGATTGACAAACGAACTGCCGACCACTGTGCAATTGCCGCCTTTTTCTAGCAATATGCCTACTTGCTCTCCGTCTTTAAATACACAATTCTTTAATGAGGTAATCGATTGTTCGGTAATGAAAAGCTGTGACAGTACATGCTCGGCAAATGTTGTATCTAGGAAATTGGCGATGGATTTTTCTCTAATCTGGACGCCGACACCTTCACAACTATGTAGCTGTGAGCCTTCTATATTTAAGCGAGATTCTTTTGTTGCCTGAACATTTGCGATCTTATGGTTGGAAATCATACAATTTGCAATTTCTGCAGAAGCACGTTCACGGAGCATGATGCCGGATTCCTCGCCAGCTTCAATCGTACAGTTCGTAGCAGTCAAATAGCTTTCCTGCATCCAAATCTGCGGCAGCAGCTGCTGGTGCAGGTACGATCCGATCAGCGTAACATTCGATTCGCCTGTTGCATAAATGCCGTTTCCTTTTCCGTTTGATATGGTACTTGATGAATCAATCCATGCGGACTGTTCCTGCACGACGATTTGAGTACCGCTGTGATGATGAATGTGATTGCCGACACTTTTGATTGTTGCCTCATCCTTCAGCCACATACTGTGTACAGCGTCTGTTAGTTCGCTGTCTTCAATAGTTAAATGCGAGCTTTCCAGCAGGAGGTGGGATTTTCCGTTTCCTTTAAACAAACAATTTTTGATCGTTGCTTCACTTCCATTAAATAACGTCATGCCGACATCCTTTGCCTGCTCGATCGTACAGTCTTCAAGTTCAACTTCTCCATTGCTTAAGGACAGGATGACATTCGTTTGAGCTCCTTGGAAAAGGCAGTTTTTAAAAATCGCTCTTCCTTCAATAAAAAGCTGGGCAGTAGGGACAATTGTTAATTGCTCAAATGTCACCGTTGTATGCTTAGGAATGATAAGAAGTCCCTCGATAATTGTATCCCTCATATTTTTTCCGGTAAACGAAACATTTTCATGAAACTGGATAGATTCTTTATATTGACCGGACGCCAAATGGATTTCATCGCCCCGCGTTGCCTTGGTCATTGCACGTTCAATCGTTTTAATGGCCGAAAAGATTGAGGTGGAAACTTTAATGACCGCCATAAAAGCCCTCCTTTGTCGAAATCGATATTATCCTTTATTTTCACAAAAAACCAAATTCCTAACCTACAAAGAGAAAATAATTATGAAAATGGTTTAGCCAGCAAGCGAACTTATGATAAAGGCGCAGGATTTTCGCTGCTATCCTGCTATCTAATAAAGAAAATGGATGATATGAGGGATAAAGGTTTAAAAAGCAAGATCTATGTGAAAAGTTATAAAAAGGAATGAAATGGATTCTTGATATTTTTGAAAGTGTTCACATAAATATGAGGAGAGAAAGGAGAGTAGAACATGTCATATGTACAGTTGCAAAAAATAAAGCGGTGCTTGAACAGTAAATTTTATGATCGGGAGACCGAGGTTGAAGCGCTCATGACAGCTCTTCTTTCCCGACAGCATATTTTATTTATCGGTCCGGCTGGAACCGGCAAGAGTGCACTTTCAAGTATGCTGGGCGAAATTGTCGAAGGCAGTCACTATTTCCAGCATTTACTAACACCATTTAGTACACCGGAGGAACTTTTCGGCGTCCTATCACTAAAGGATCTGGAACAGGGTATCTATAAAAGAAATACAGCAGGTATGCTGCCAGAAGCCCACTTTTCTTTTATCGATGAAATCTTCAAGGCAAATTCAGCGATATTGAACTCACTCCTTACCTTGATTAACGAACGTGTTTTTTACAATAACGGTGTGCCAATCCCGACACCACTTATGACTCTTGTAGGTTCTTCTAATGAATATATTGAAGAAGGAGAAGGGTTAGAAGCATTATTTGATCGATTTTTATTACGATATGAGGTTGAGTACATTCGAGATGAGGAATTATTCATCTCGATGCTGAAGGACGAGCAGGAAATTTCCGTTCCGCGCTTAACATTTTCAGAGCTTCTGTATCACCAGGAGCGGGTGAAAACAGTGAAAATCCCCGATGCTATTTATAAAGCATTGGCTAAAGTCCGCAGCAAATTGCGAGACGAAGGGATTCGTCCTTCAGACCGCCGTTTTAAACAATCTTTATCATTGCTCCGCGCCAAGGCCTATCTTGATGGACGGTTTGAGGTTAACCGTTCGGACATGACCATTTTAGAACATGCACTGTGGGAAACAGCGGATCAAAAAGGGAAGACGAAGGAAATAATTTACGAGATGGTGCATGATACAGTGGAAACATTTATTAACCGGGTCGTGCCTGAGTTTGAGGTGATTGTATTGCATGCACAGAATGCTCTTATCAATCGCACACCAGGCTCGCGGGCAAGGCTGAGTGAGTTGCTGATGCAAGGAAAGACGCTGTTTATGGAAGTCCAGGAGATGAACAAGCAAATACCGAACCGACAAGAGCTTGTGTCACTGAAAAATGAGATGCATCAGAGGCTGTTACAGATGACGAGTGAAGTAATTGGCTTTTAATATCGTGCCGGAAAATTCATTATAAACTGAAGCTATTCATATAACGGAGGCGGCTAGTAAAGCGTTTCGTAACGGCAGGTGAGAGAGGATGAATACAAAATTAAACACGCTCACGTACAATCAGACGGTGCTTGTTTCATCAGAACGGCAATTTGAACGTTTCAATGAGCTTGCCGGCCTTGCGCAGGTGTTACGTGATGTATGTCTTGACGGGGAAAGAATTTATCCAGGCTATACGAATATGATCGGTGATGTATGGTATGCCTTTTATTCTCTAGAGCCTATGCTTGATCAAGCAAGCAGGGATCACTATGTTACTCAATTTAGTTTGCTGTCAAAGTTAATGCAGACAGATGAATATGCGCGCTGGCATACGTTGACTGCCTCAGATGACCTGCTGTCAGTTCTAACAGCAGTATCGGTAGGAGAGCGGTTAAAGGAATTATTAAACCACAACAATGAAATCAGAGAAGCCCAGTTGAAGAGAAAACGTGCCGAGCGGAGTGAAGAAAGCGCAAAAGCCCAGTTGAAGCTGAATAGTCAGCAAAATCGTTCACATGCAAGTGAGCAGGAGAAGCGGCGGGCGAAGCTTCAAAGAGAGTTTATCCAAAAACAATTATCGTATGCGCAGCAGGATAAAGAGCAAGCGGAAAATCTAATACAGGATGTAATAGAGAAAGTTTCAGGGCAGCAGCTGCAAGAGATTTTAGCTGAAACAAAACAAGAGGCAAGTAAAACGAAGCAAACCGTGCTTGAAATTGGCACACTGGACGGAAAAAAGATAGAGCAGTTACCGATGAGTGAACAGTTCCAGTTGATCGAACATATCCAAAATCATGATACATTAAAGAAAATAGCAGAAATGACGGGGCGTTTTAAAAAAATTGCAAAGAAAAGGATGAAAACAAAACAAGAAGTGACAATGGAGCGGAAAGGTGTCACGGTTGGACAAGAGGTGGGAAGACTGTTGCCGACCGAGGTGGCAAACCTGATCATGCCGGATTCCAAACTGGACTTTTTGAGAAGGTATGCCGAGCAGCAAACCTTTGTCTTTGATACGAAGGGGAAAAATCGAAAAGGCCGGGGACCGATTATTATCTGTATGGATGAAAGCAGCTCGATGACGTCTATTAAGGAAGAAAGTAAGGCATTTTGTCTAGCACTCCTTATGATTGCACGAAGACAAAAGCGTGATTTCGCTATTATTCCATTTGCCAGTGATATTGGAGACATTCTTATTTTTCCGAAGGGACGTTCCACCTCAAAGGAAATTATTCGCTTTAGCAATCAGTTTCTAGGCGGTGGTACGAACTATGAAAAACCTCTGCGTGCCTCTCTCGATATTTTAGGAAAGAGTGAATTTAACGAAGCGGATATCCTATTTGTTACGGATGGTTCTAGCTTTCTATCGAGCAGATTTATAGAAGGCTTTAATGCGATGAAAAAGAAAAGGAAGTTTGAATGCACATCTATTGTCCTGACAAATTTGATTAATACCGTGGACATGGAGCTTGTAAATAGCTTTTCTGATAAGGTAATCGAAGTAAGCGAGTTGTTTGAAGCGGAAGATGCTTTTTATCTAAATTAAATAGTGAATAACCCTTTCTCCTAGAAAAATCGGGCGTTGTCTTCTACAATGACACTAACGATGGATTTAGGAGGAATTTTTTTGATGATACATTACCAGCAGGTGCTCGCCTTGCCTTATGAAGAGCGCAGCAATTACATACAGCAGCATCCTCATTTTTTTGACGAGATGCTTCAACATATTGGACACCCAAATGGGGAGGTTCGGGATTTATATAATTACCGGCTGTTTGTTGAATTATTGTCAGCCGATCAAATTCCGCATGAGATACTGAAAAACTTCGCAGATACACTAGTTGGCCAGAGCTATTTATTAAAAGGGGTCGGTGAAGCAGAGAGCGATTTCGTATTTACAAGGTCTTTCTCTGCGCTATGGCTGACTGCTATTTTACATGCAGATCGCCAGCTTGAGCTTTTAGATGAAAAATCCTTAGAGAATGTGACGAAACAAGCCCTTCAGTTCATTGCACGCGAGCGGGATCTGCGCAGCTTTGTAAACGATGAAAAAGGATGGGCACATTCGGTTGCCCATGTAAGTGACCTGCTGGCTGCAGTGATCCAGCACCGCTATTTTGATATGAAACATGCACCATACATCCTTCAGGAAGTGAAAGAAGCTTTCTGGAAGGGACGTGTCTATACAGATGATGAGGAAGAACGCTTTGTAAAAATAATAGACGGGCTGATTCAAAAGGGCTTTGAAGAAGAGATCCTTGTTGAATGGGTAGAGCAGGTTTTCGATAAGCTGGAGATGTACAGCTATGAACTTGGCTATACACAGGAGTGGTTCAGAGCTCGGACGAATATTCTTCATTTTATGCAGACGTTTTACTTTACACTGAAGTTTTCCAACCGCTATGAAAAGCTGCGCAGCGTCACGTCTATTTTCATTCAGCGCTGGATGAAACTTTCGTAATTGTATTTATTTCCAGTGTATTCGTTGTGTATTTTTATTACTTGTGAGAAAATTAAGAAAACTACAAGTGATAAATGGGGGTCTTTTTATGCAAGACCTGATAAGAAAGCATCACTCTTTATATATTTTGGATAACGAGGAACAGCTAAGTGAATTCATAAGGCTTGCAGATGAGTACAAGCATATTCGGGACCTTCTTCTATTAGAAGGATCCGATATCTTGTTGACAAGACGAGTCGCATTTAATATTTGGCAGTACCTTTCCAATGATGATAGCTCTTTAATCATTGATATTGAGCAGCGAATGATTTATCCTTCCACTGATTTTTTGCTTGCTATATTACAAAATTTGAATGCAGTCTCAAATTTCAAACACAATTATAGAGGAAACACCGGTCTGCTGTTTGTGGCAAGCATTTATTTAACAAATGGATTGTTTTACTGGTATCACCAAGTATGCTCACCGAAATTACGGGAAAGTACAGAAATGCATCATTTTTTGGATTCCGATTTTTATATGTTATTTTTAGAGCAGAAAAAGAGCAGAGAGGGTTATCCAAAAGAATTTGCCAGCATGCAGGCCCGTGAACTTAGAATCTTGATGACAGCGGCAGAAAAAGACCGGGTAGTGATCAAACAGGTTATTGAAGACGCAATTTTTAATGCCAAAAAAATCTATAACTTTTTAAGCTACAGGGAGGTGTACAAAAAGGATGAGCCGTCTCAGTAACTATTCGTCTGACGCAGCGGGTATACTAGAACTGAAAAAGCAGGAGCGCTATTTTTTCCAAACAAACAATTTGCCTGCCTTATTAGGGTGTTATTTAGATCAATTCATATGCTATTTTAATGATATGAAATTCATACAGGCAATGACAGTACTGCACCATGCAGAGAAGTTAATGGATGAACAGCAGTTACCTGAGTATAAGCTGCGTCTTGCGAAAGTTTTAGGGATGGCGGTAACCTTTAATTACAAAACAGCTGAAACGAAGGCACGGATTGAGCATGACATTCCAATAGCAAAAATGCAGGGTGATTATGAACTGCTGGGAGTCTATTATCAGATTCTAAGTTATTTATATTTAAAGAAAAAGAATTATCAGCGTGCCATCGATTATGCGAAAATGGCTTATTTTTTTGTGGAGGACATAAAGCTTGAAGACTATTTCTCTCTTTGCAACGCACAGCTGCAGCTTGTCATTAGTTTGCTGGACGGCCAATATTTGGCGGAGGCAGAAAGCTATGTAGAATTTTATAAGTGGCGGCTTGAATATTGTCAGACAGCAGGAGAAAAAGTACTCGTATCGGTTTTGGGAGCGACACTTGCGATCCAGCAGGGGGAAGTAGAGCAGGGGTTAGTTATTTATCAGAAACTGTTACCGTTATTTGAAAAACCTGAAGCGCTGCTTTATGCGACCTATTTAAGTGAGCATATCCAGACGCAGCTCGAGTATATTTCAGGCGAGGCGTACAAGCCTCTTATTGATGAAATAAGGGATCAATTGAAAATTTCTGTTTTACGTTATCAATGGGCTTATCAAATAGGGGCTGCTTATGAAAATCCTGCACCGGAGCAAAGTGCTTATCCATTACAGTATTTTCTGCGGGAGGGACAAGAATTTTTCAACAAGACGAAAGACGGAGAATTTTTGTATTGTACGCATATCCAAGTGAAAAACAGGGAAGAAGTAAATCAAGTCAATTGGCTTCACTTTATGATGATCATAAAGGACAAGCTGGAAGAAGAAATCATTCGGCAGGTAGATGATCACTACATTTTTGCACAGCTTCATGAAAATACGATCATGATCGTGACGAGATACCCGTATGTAGAAGAGGAAGAAAGTCAAGCCTGGTGCGATGAGTTAATTCTTACATTACTTAAAGATCTTCCATTTGAATTGCAAACGAATGCATTGATTGTGACAATCAGTGATAGCATAAAGATGGAGTCAAGCGATTTTTTTGCGCTGTATAGTCATACGGTTGCAAAAATATATGATCGTTTTGAGGAAATAGGATAAAAGTTATGTAAGAATAATTTCTGTTACGGCGATTTTTGCTCGTTCATGCGTAAAAATGACACATTTTTAATGAGTCATAAAGAAAACTTATCGGAAAAGATAATATTAATGTAATTTACTTATGTATGAAAGTGCGCTATGATAAGTGATGGAGAAAAGAAGCTTTACACAGCCTTTTCAATATGAAATCTAGGGGGACACACAAAATGGCACAAGAGAACTTACACAATAGCCGCGCGTCTTTCGAAGTAAACGGTAAACAGTACAACTACTACCGTCTTGCTGCAATCGAAGAAGCTGGTATTGCAAATGTATCACGCCTTCCTTACTCAATTAAAGTATTATTAGAATCTGTATTACGTCAATACGATGGTTACGTAATCAAAGAAGATCACGTTAACGAATTAGCTAAATGGGGCAAAGACGCTAACACTGAAGCTGAAGTACCATTCAAACCTTCACGTGTAGTATTACAAGACTTCACTGGTGTACCAGTAGTAGTAGACTTAGCTTCTTTACGTTCAGCTATGAAGGAAATGGGTGGAGACCCAGCGAAAATCAACCCGGCAATTCCTGTTGACCTTGTAATTGACCACTCAGTACAAGTTGACAAATACGGTAACGAAGCTGCGCTTCAAGCGAACATGGACCTTGAGTTCGAACGTAACGCTGAGCGTTATAACTTCTTAAAATGGGCTCAAACTGCTTATGATAACTTCCGTGCTGTACCACCAGCAACTGGTATCGTTCACCAAGTTAACTTAGAGTATTTAGCTCCAATCGTACACGTTAAAGAAAACACTGACGGTACTTTCGAAACATTCCCAGACTCAGTAGTAGGTACTGACTCTCATACAACAATGATCAACGGTATCGGTGTTCTTGGATGGGGTGTAGGTGGTATCGAAGCTGAAGCAGGTATGCTTGGCCAACCTTCATACTTCCCAATTCCAGAAGTTATCGGTGTAAGATTAGTAGGCGAACTTCCAAACGGAACTACAGCTACTGACTTAGCACTTAAAGTAACTCAAGTATTACGTCAACGCGGCGTAGTAGGTAAATTCGTTGAGTTCTTCGGTCCTGGTGTATCTAAATTACCACTTGCTGACCGTGCAACAATCTCTAACATGGCTCCAGAATATGGTGCTACTTGTGGTTTCTTCGCAATCGACGACGAGTCATTAAACTACATGCGTTTAACTGGTCGTGACGAAGAGCACATCGCGGTAGTAGAAAACTACTTAAAAGCTAACAACATGTGGTTCGACCCATCATTAGAACCAGTTTACACTGATGTAATCGAATTAGACCTTGCTGAAATCGAAGCGAACCTTTCAGGTCCAAAACGTCCACAAGATTTAATTCCTTTAACTCAAATGAAAAACGTTTACCGTGAATCAGTAGTAGCTCCACAAGGTACTCAAGGTTTCGGTTTAACTGAAGAGGAATTCACAAAAACATCTACTGCTAAATTTGCAGAAGGCGATGTAGAAATTCCTGCTGGTGCAGTAGCGATCGCAGCGATCACTTCTTGTACGAACACTTCTAACCCATACGTTCTTTTAGCTGCTGGTTTAGTTGCTAAAAAAGCTGTTGAGTTAGGCATCAAGCCTGCTAAATGGGTAAAAACTTCTTTAGCACCAGGTTCTAAAGTAGTAACTGGTTACCTAGAAGATTCTGGTTTACAAGAATACTTCGATGCAATCGGATTCAACACAGTTGGTTACGGCTGTACAACATGTATCGGTAACTCAGGTCCATTACTTCCTGAAATCGAAGATGCAATCAAATCTAACGACTTATTCGTAACTTCAGTACTTTCTGGTAACCGTAACTTCGAAGGTCGTGTACACCCATTAGTAAAAGCTAACTTCTTAGCTTCACCACCATTGGTTGTTGCTTACGCTTTAGCTGGTACTGTAGATATCGACTTACAAAAAGACGCAATCGCAGTAACTCCAGAAGGTAAAGAAGTATTCTTCGCTGACATCTGGCCATCAACTGAAGAAGTAAACGCAGTATTAAACAAAGTAGTAACTCGTGAACTATTCCAAAAAGAATACGAAACAGTATTTACTGCTAACGAAAAATGGAATGAAATCGAGACTTCAACTGAATCTCTATACACATTCGATGACAAGTCAACTTACATCCAAAACCCACCATTCTTCACTGGTCTTTCTAAAGAGCCTGAAGCAATCAAAGGTTTAGATGGCTTACGCGTAATGGCGAAGTTCGGTGACTCAATCACAACTGACCACATTTCACCAGCTGGTTCAATCGGTAAAGATACTCCAGCAGGTAAATATTTACAAGAAAACGGCGTAGCAATCCGTGACTTCAACTCTTACGGTTCTCGTCGTGGTAACCACGAAGTAATGATGCGCGGTACATTCGCGAACATCCGTATCCGCAACCAAGTTGCACCAGGTACAGAGGGTGGCTTCACTACTTACTGGCCAACAAACGAAGTAATGTACATCTATGATGCATGTATGAAATATCAAGAACAAGGTACTGGCTTAGTAGTATTAGCTGGTAACGACTATGGTATGGGTTCATCTCGTGACTGGGCTGCGAAAGGTACATTCCTACTTGGCGTGAAAACTGTAATCGCACAATCTTACGAGCGTATCCACCGTTCTAACCTTGTAATGATGGGTGTATTACCACTTCAATTCATGCAAGGTGAATCAGCAGATACTTTAGGCTTAACTGGCCGTGAAGAAATCTCAGTAAACATTACTGACGATGTAAAACCACGTGACATCCTAACTGTAACTGCTAAAGCTGAAGACGGAACTGTTAAAGAGTTCAAAGCTCTTGCTCGTTTCGACTCAGAAGTAGAAGTAGACTACTACCGTCACGGTGGTATCCTGCAAATGGTATTACGTAACAAAGCACAAGAAGCTTAATTCGTAAACTATTCAAAGGCAAGATCCAATTTGGATCTTGCCTTTTTTGTGCTTAGAAAAACTAAATAGCATCTATCTGTTCCTTTTAGACGGTATTAAATACGTGATTTGCGTTCTTGGACATTGAAAAACAATCTGCTTATTTTCTAATGAATGGATGTAATGGGAAGTTTAATAAAGATTACTAAAGGGACCGGCAAGTTTTCAAAACAATCAAACCAAATTGTGGAAAATTGATGTACAATAGATTTTAGAAATGTATATATTAACTAAGTAGAAACGTAAAGAGGGAATACAAATGGACAATCATACAGCTAAAAAAATCAGAGAAACTTTGCAGGCGGATTGCTCAAAATGTTTTGGACTTTGCTGCGTAGCACTTAATATTATGGCATCAAGCGATTTTGCAATAAATAAGACTGCGGGGACGCCTTGTCCTAACTTACAGAAAGATTTTCGCTGTAAAACCCATCAAAATTTACGGGATATAGGTTTTAAGGGGTGTACAGTGTTCGATTGCTTAGGTGCCGGTCAAAAAGTTTCGCAGGAAACATTTAATGGTCAAAGCTGGCAGGAACATCCCGAAATCGCCAATAAAATGTTTACTGTATTTCCCGTTATGGAACAGCTATATGAAATGATTGCATTTACTGCGGAAGCCCTAACTTATCATATTTCACCAGCCTTGAAAAATCGCTTAACCGAGCAACTGGAAAAGCTACAGCACTTGGCTGATCTAGATGCCGATAGTTTATTGTCGTTGGATATGATAAGCTGCCGTATGCCGGTAAATGAACTGCTTTTGGAAGCAAGTGAATACATCCGCAGTAAGCTGATTTCAAGCGGCCATATGAGCAAGAATGGAAAGCACTGCAGGGGTGTTGATTGGATGGGCAAGAATCTAAAAGGGAAAGACTTAAGAATGACTGACTTTAGAGGTGCTTATTTAATAGCTGCAGATTTGCAAAAAGCGGATTTAAGAGGTGTTGATTTTATCGGGGCAGACTTGCGTGATGCCAATGTAAGCGGTGCGAACCTCTCTACAAGTATGTTTTTAACGCAAATGCAAATTAATTCAGCAAAAGGCGATGACAAAACGATATTGCCTCCGCACATTCAGCCACCACCGCACTGGATTCAATAATCCTTTTTAAATGAAAGACCTATTATAAAAAACAGATTGAATTTTATTCAATAAAATTATTATGTAAACCAATATAGAGTAAATTGAAATAGGGTTAGATGGTGTTATTACCAAAACAACTGCGTAAAACAAATATCGTTATTGTTAACTGAAGCCTGCTATCGAAAATTCCGTTATGATGAGACAAAAGGAGGGGATAAAATGGAAACATTTAATATAAGAACCCTGATGGATTCAAGTGAAAAATACATAAAAGTATGGGAAAGTGAAGATTTAAACCATCGTATCCTTTACTTTCAATTGGATAAGGGGGAGGAAGGAATTCCCGCACACTTTCATCCACACGGCGAGGATCATGCAATCGTTCTCGATGGCGAACTAACATATGATGTTTCTTTTGACAAGCAATTAAAAGCGAATGTAAATGAAATCGTATTTGGCTGGAACAACTATGTACACGGTTATCATAATTATTCGGATAAGCCTCTGCATCTTCTCATCTTCGCTACTCCTGAGCACAACCCAAGTGTTTATAGTAAAGAGAATCATATAGAAGACCAGAACGAAAAAGTACGTAAGGCTGCGATTGATAAAAATTTCGCTTCTATAGCTTCAGAGCGAATAAGGTTTTCCGTAAAAAAGGATGGAAATCAAAAATATATGTTTGCTTACGACAAAAGTATGCAGGAATTATCGATGATGCATCCCTCTAAAAAAGATAGAAATCTGCATTTAACCATTCAATTTCTTTAGTGTGAGGGATACTATCATTCTATAGATATGTCTACTGTTTGCTTGGAGTACTTATGAAAAAGAGAGGTGATGATAGATGGAGGCATTACTTAAAGAATTACATAAAGCAGGTGTACATAGCATAAAAAGTAATCATTCTATTATTTTAGAAACGATGGAGACTGAACTACAGCATGCTTTAGAGATCGATGCACTTATCATAACACTGATCAATAAGGTAGATGAGCAGACACACAACACAGTGAGACTCCAGTGTCCGTTGAAACTTTTACACAAAATGAGCAGTGTAAGAGAACATATGACAATAGAAGGTGAGAGAGTGATCTATTTAAGATCATTAGCAGACGCAATAGCGATACCCGATCTTTCCTTTGAAGTATGGCCGGTTACCGGGAGGCGTTCGATTGCCTTTTTAGCGGAAACTATGCAAAGCAGTTATCAGGATGCGAATGAATTTTTAGCGCAGATGAGAGAGGAGCTGCCGGTACAAGCGGATCATATGTTTACCGTTTATTTCGTAAAAGATGAGCCTGCGGGGGTAGTTTTCCCTCATATAGAGCCGTATACAGAAAGGGAAGGGCGTATGTTTTGGATTGGTATGTATCCAAAGTTTAAAGGAAAAGGATTGGGGAAAAATCTGCACCAGATTGGCTTGTATAGATTGCAGAAGGAGTTTGCTGCACGAACCTATCTAGGCTCCACAACGAAGGATAACTTTGCGATGAGAAGCATAATGGCTTCCAATGGCTGTAAAGAGAAAATGACAGTCATCTCGTTAAACTATAGTAAGAATACATAAGGGGCTGGTGTAGCAATGATTGGTTATAAAAAAGAGTTTACTAATGTTTTGCAAAATGTGAAAGATTCCGCTAGCCAGCTTGACTGTACAGGCGGTGGTGTGATGGTCATCCAGAAGGGGAATGTAGTGCTGGAGCAGTACTGGGGGACCCAATCTAAAAAAGCGAATGCTCGGCTGATTCAAGAAGATACGCAATTTCATATTGCATCTGTTCGGAAATCATACATAGGCTTTGCCATTGCTTTTGCGGTACACCATGGAATGATCGCCGCTATCGACGACCCGATTACAGCTTACTTGCCTGAATCCAAAGAAGCAATATATGAAAATGTCACAATCCGCCATCTGCTGACGCATACGCATGGGCTGCAAAAAGTGAACGGTAAAGTCATCCAGGAGTTTCAGGCGGGTACAGGGTGGGCATACCGTGGAATCGGGGTAGAACTGCTTACACAAATTGTGAAAGTGGCTGCCGGGAAAGACATTGCGGCCCTTTTACAGGAGCAGGTGTTTCATCCATTACATTCCCTTGAAACCGGATGGTATGGAGAGAGGCAGGATAATTTTGCGGAAGTCATCCACTCTCTAAATGATCCAGCGTGGTATACAAGTGATAATACAGATGGCTCGCAAATGAATATGTATGTATCGATTCGTGAGTTGGCTGCTTGGGGTCAGCTTCATTTAAATAGAGGGAAATGGAATGGGCAACAAGTTGTAGACGAAGAAATCTTTCGTTTGGCCACAGCATTACAAACGCCTATGACAGTTCCAAATCATTACCCGCAAAACGGCTATCTATGGTTTGTACAAAAAGAACAAGACTTACAAGCTGAGCGAATGGAGATAAGTCCGCATATTCCAGCAGGTGCTTATCAGCTGTTAGGATATACAGGAGTTACCTTGCTGGTCATTCCGAAATATGAAGTTGTCGCTGTCCGGGCATTCAATAGCTTCGGTTCACCACCTGGCTATGACTACTTGGAGGATGTAAGAAGTTTTGGCAGCGCGGTGATGCAGAGTATTAGTGAATGTACGCGGATTAAAACGGAGTACGTTAAAAGCAGTAAAGGGCAAGTATAGGGCAGAGAGGAACATGAGCGGCCGTTTTAAACCGAACGTTCAGGGGGGACAATCATGTAAATATAAAGAGCCCGGCTGCCGATTTACAAATCGGCAGCTGGGCTTCTTTTTCATTTAAACTTTTATAAACGCGGATCAATCGGTTCACTTTCAAGTGCTAGGGCAGCGAGAGCGCATTCGTGCACACGGGCACTGCTTTCTTGCTGTACAAAACGTTCAATCCCTTCCATGCCAAGGATAAATTCCTGCAGGGCATTGCGCATTTTTCGAGAAGGATTGCGCTTTTTTAAATTCTTTAGCTGTGCTTCATCGGTGTAATCCATCCCATAAATGATGCGTAAATACTCGCGCCCGCGTACCTTGATCGCCGGCTGTAATAGCTTACCTTTTCGTCTTTCGACAAAGTGGAAAGGCTTGATGACAATTCCCTCATGTCCAAGCTCCGTCATATCCTTCCACCAAGCGATTACTTCTTCTTCTTGCTGCTCTGACTCGATGAGACGGTATTCTGTTTCTATAAATAATGAGCTATCCTCAGCTAACAAGGCATTCATCTCCATGTGCCATGTATGCGGTTTGTCAAAATGTGTTGTGTGACTATGGGCCAAAATATGAAACGGAGCAATTTGAATGCCTTGGATATCATTTGTCGGCCAGCAGTAATTTTGATACACAGCATCAAAACGTACAGCATTTTTCAGCTTATGTGCGTATTCATCAACCCAATTGGAAACATCAACGTTCTCTGTTGTTTGCAGCTTGTTTAACAACAAGTGCCGGTCCATTAGTGCTTGTTCTGCAACATTGGCATATTGCTGATCAATTAAGCCATGTGCTTTTAAATTCCAAGGCAGAATTTCAGCATCCATAAGCACGTAATCTGTTTGGAATTGATCAAAGTAATTTTTCGTCACGAGCTCCTGATGAATCGCTTGTAAAACATCTCGCTGTAAATTTTCTTCAAAGAATGCACGCCCTGTTCGTGTCGTAATCACACCGAGTGATTCGATATTCAGCAGCTGTTTTGTAATTTTTTCATCCTTCGCCACGAAAATCACCGCACGGCTACCCATATGCTTTTTCTCCGCAATCATTTGTGTAACACCGTGCTTTTTGTAATACGCAAAAGCTTCAACAGGGTGCTCTAAATAATCAGCTAATGCAGACGTTTGCGGGGTTGGACTCATTGTCGGCGGGATATACAAGACTTGCTCAAGCGGCAATGTGTAGTGGGAGAATGTATCCATAGCAGCGAGTGCCTTTTCTTTCGGAACAGCAATTTCTTCTCCTATTGCAGTATGCACGGTAAAGCCATTTACGAAATGTGCCGCTTGTGGCGGAGCAAATCGCTTGTTCTTTGCTTCAATCAGCGGATTCCCGATATCACCGGCGTAATTGTGCTGTGCATTAACGGCAAGAAAGTCTTCCTCCGGATAACGGAATGCTGTTAGCTGACCGCCAAATACGACACCTTGGTCAATGTTAATGGTACGGTTTGCTTTAAATGGTTTTTGTTTTGGTTCATGTCCCCATACGATCAGCTCACTAGTCTTATGGTCCATAAACCAATCCCCGCGAATAGGCTTGCCGTGTTCGTCCATGCCCTGAATATCACCGTAACGGCAAAAATCACGTATCCGTTTAGATTCCTTGCCAATGTAGCGATCATAAATACCTGCGTGCGTAACAACGACTTTTCGAATATTATTTTTCGTTAAGATGTAATGAGAGGGAGCAGCAAGCAACATGTCGGCAAAACGTTTTTTCAATGCTTCCGCCGCATCTTTTCCGTGAGCTTTCTCATATTGTTCAAATTCCTGTGCAACGTATTCATCGCCATGCTGAAGTGTAACCTTTTGACCTTGGAGCCAGCGTGCAATTTTCCAGCCGTGGTTACTATCAGTCATAAAACTTTCCCCAGCTTCAATTTGACGCAGCCAAAATAGCATCGTATCAATAGATTTTGGGCCACGGCTCATTATATCGCCAGCTGACAATAAACGACGGCCATGGGGATGAATATACAGCTCGTCTTGTTTTTCGTAGCCGAGCTTTTCGATCAATACCATCATTTCATCAAAGCAGCCATGAATATCTCCGATGATGTCGAAGCCGCTGCCAATGTCCAGTAGATGAGGGGATGCTTGTCTTGTAATCGTCAGCTCTTCACCACGCCAAGTATAAAGCTTTGAAAAAGGTTCTTTTTTGATATTTCTGAGCTCATACTGGAATGTGCGGAATTGCTGCTCGAGACGCTTTTTACCACGTGGCTGTAGGCGCTGCTCATCCCGTTTGAGCAGTTCATCTTTTGGTATATCAAATACAAGGGCAAGAACCGGTACATGGTATTTTTTTGCAATGTCTATGTATTTCGCACGTTCTGCCTGACGTAAATGCGTCGCATCGACAAACGTCACTTTATTGAGCTTTGCACGGGACGAGACGACTTCGTGTAATACATGAAATGCTTCTGTAGACAGCTGCTGGTAGTCTTCATAAAGTACATCCTGTTCTTCTCTTGACACTGTAGAAAAATCAATATATTGAATATCTGAAACAAGCTCGCGGTATGTATCGGAGCTTACTACTTCTGAATGTAACAGCTGACGCTCGGCAATCAGCTTTTCCAGCAGCGTGGATTTTCCACTATTGGAAGGTCCAATACATAAAACGATGGCTCCTTGTGGTAATTGAAGCTGCAAATTAATCCCTCCTCGTCAAAATACACATTTGTGTTGGGGTGCCGTATGTTGCGTGTTCCTTACCAATACCTTCAAAGTGCGAGGTATATTGGGGTGCCGCTTCCTTGCACCAGATTTGGAACTGTTCACGCGTCCACTCGAAGCGATGGTCATCGTGCCGCATCTCTTCTAGCTCATATACGGCGTTATACTCTGCATTCGGTGTCGTAATAATGATGCTCTTCGGTGCATAAATGTCTGTAATAAGCTTCATCATCGGCATCAAACGTTCTTCGTTAATATGCTCAATGACCTCGCATAAGATAAAGACATCTGCTCTCCTTAATGCAGCATCCTCATAATAGAGAGAGCCCCACTGGATGATTGGTGTTACAGCCAAATCCGCTTCACTTAATCGTTTCTTCATCTTGGCAAGTGCAGTATTACTTGGATCAACCGCATATAGTGTATCGATCGTTTGTAGCTGTGCTAATTGCTCCGTTAATTTTCCTTCCCCTGCACCCATATCAACAACAAAACGGTGAGCAAGCTTTTCAACTTGCTTTGTAATTGCTTCATAGCGTTGCGTATTAAGGGAGACGCGCTTTTCTCCTGGTTTTTCTTCATTTAATAAATGACGGAAACGAAGCGCCTTTTTATAGATCATATGACGAAGGGGGTGCGAATCCAGCCAGCCCTCGCCGTACCGCTGAAGCCGTTCTTGTTCCTTTTCGTCAATAAAATAATGCTTATAATCATCCATTACTGGAATAAGAACAAACAGCTGCTGCAGTGCTTGCTGCAACGTGATCGTACTGGCAAGTGTTAAGAAGCGAGCACGCTTATGTTCAGAAGCAGCCTGAATTGTAACATCATAGCCAAGCGGCTGCCATAGCGCATGGATTTCTTCATCTGACATGGATGTAGCAACAGGTCCTATTTCAAAGGTAAAGGGGAAGCGCTGTGATACATACTTCTCATATTCTTCCTTTGGTTTCCCGTTAAGTGCTGTACCAAGTGCAGAACGAATAAGCGATAAAAAAATCGTACTTACCGCAAATTCGCGGTCATTAATGTAATGGGTAATGTCGTAAGCCTGCTCATCATTCACAAGAGACAGGGAATCAGGTGTGACAAAAATTGTGGCATATAATTCATCATCGGTCATTTTATGATACACAAAGCGCACAGCATGATTTTTTGAATAGCGTTCATAGATGTTATTTGGGTTTTTCGCCAGTAAATAAGAGACTGCCTGCGCATCTGGTGATTTTGTATAAATAGATAACTGCATATATTCTCCTCCCTTTTCCTAAGCATATATAATTGCTGCTTCAATGGAAAGGGAATGCTTCAAGAAATTACCGAATTGTACTCATTATTTTTGTAGGCAGCCCCCGCCTGCTGGACATTAAATTCATGCAAGATACAGCGTATTAGATTGTATTAATAAGGTTGTGTGATAGATGAAAATCGTACATTTTGCTGCTCATAGGAATTTGATGAAAAGGATGATAAGAGTAAGTAAGATTGATAGAGGAAAGAGGGATGTATGTGGAAAAGCGGAATAAGAGATTGCGTATATTAGCTTTATCCATCACAATCATTCCAGTACTTGTAGGAATTGCTCAGTATAATAAATCGCTTCCGAACGGGGTATCGGTAGAGAGTAAATCCTATAAGATAGGGGATATCCAATTCATTTTTGATTTGGCGCATCACGAGCAGGGAAAGCAAATTTTGGAGCAGCACCTAATGGACGAGGCGTTAAAGATTATTAAAGATGCTGAAGAATTTATCGTGATTGATATGTTTTTATATAACGATGATTATGACCGGGCAAAGGGGGCGTATCCAAAGTCTGCTGAACGGATAACAGCTGCTTTACTCGAAAAACGTGCAAATAATCCACATATGCCGATTGCCGTGATTTCTGATGAGATAAATACGTTGTATGGCTCGAATGATCAACCATATTTCAAGCAATTAGAAGCACAAAACATAGATGTCATCATAACTAATATGAAGCCGCTGCGTGATTCAAACCCGATTTACTCCAGTATTTGGCGTTCTTATTTACAATGGTGGAAGCCTTCGCAAAATGGCTTGTTGCCAAATGCTTTTAATCCGGACGGGGGAAAAGGCTCGGTTGGGTCCTATTTAGATTTAGTGAACTTTAAGGCAAACCATCGTAAAATCGTGATGAACGAATCACATGCATTACTGACATCAGCAAACCTTGCCCATGATGGAAGCAGTTATCATTCGAATATCGGATTTATAGTAAAAGGTCAGATTTTAAAAGAAATATATGCTTCTGAACATGCTGTTGCCAAACTATCAGGGCTGGCATTAGCAGATGTAACATTTAAAGAAGATAAAAACGCAGGAGAGCTTTAGATCCAGCTTCTTACCGAAGGAAAAATAAAAGTCCAAATACTTGAAATGTTGCAAGCTGCAGACGAAGAGTCAACAATAAAAATAGGTGTGTTTTATATTTCTGATCGTGATATTGTGAATGCTATTAAGGATGCTGCAGAGCGCGGAGCAACGATTCAAATGATTTTAGATCCTAATAAAGATGCGTTTGGAATCGAAAAAAACGGTATCCCGAATCGTCAAGTAGCTGCAGAACTCATGAGGAAAAAGAATATCGTAGTTCGATGGTATCATACGCACGGTGAACAGTATCATAGTAAGCTTTTAATACTCGAAAAACAAAAGGAAGTCATGCTAATCGGTGGGTCGGCCAATTTTACGCGCCGAAATCTAGCAGACTACAATTTAGAAAGTAGTTTATATGTAAAAATGCCTGCAGACCATAAGCTTGCTGGAGAGGTAAATGATTACTTTAACCGTCTTTGGTTAAACGAAGAAGGCAGCTTTACCGTACCATTTGAAAAATATGAGGACCGATCCATATGGAAGACGGCTGTTTATCGCTTTCAGGAGTGGACTGGATTATCGACATTTTAGATATAACTTTCTATTTAAACTTGGATGGAAACTGACAGTTGCTGTTGCAAAAAAAGGGCGGCGAGTGGCTCTACCGCTGCACCTCGAAGCAGGATAGAGTGTCTACCACTAGGCAATGTACTATCACTTAATAAATAAACTGAAATTTAGTGTTATTCATTTTATTTAAATAATGTTATAATATGGATATTCAATCGAAAGGTGTGATTCATATGAAACAATTCATGACTACAATTCATTCTAAAAAAGGTGAAGCAAACTAGCATGAAGGCAGTTTTGCTTCTAGAAAAAAGGAGCAAATCAATTGTTATCGAAACAAGGATTTAATTTATGGGCAAATGAGTATCACAAAACAGTACAAGTAAGTGAAGAAAACGGACAGTATCCCTTTGCCGGTTATAAGGCCGTTTTAGGGACTATTTATAATGAAGTGATGCAAGGTGATCGAAAGAATGTGCTCGATATTGGCATCGGTACCGGGGTGCTGGCAGTACAGCTGGCTGCCCATGGGCATCATATAACAGGTCTCGACTTTTCAAAGGCTATGCTGGAAGCGACACAGCAAAAGCTTCCGCAGGCAGCATTATTTGAATGGGATTTACATGATGGTCTGCCGCCGCAAATTGAGCAGCAACGATTTGATGCAATTATTAGTACGTACACACTGCACCATTTCAATGATGATGAAAAAGTGTCGCTCATCCGGCAGCTGCTGAACTTGCTAACACCTGGCGGCAAGCTCTATATAGGTGATATTGCTTTTTCAACGGCAGCTGACCTGAAAAGATGCCGCGAAGAAAGCCTCGCTTATTGGGATGACGATGAGTTCTATTTTATGAATGATCAGTTTACACCACTCATAGAAGAGTTCTGTCAAACAGCTTTTTATCCAATGTCCCATTGTGGTGGAGTATTTGTATGCAAGAAGAACCTCGAAAATGCAGAAGAGTATGAACAACCGCTTTTATACGATAAGGAAAATGAAGGGTATCAGCCTGAGCTGGCCTTGCTGCTCAAAATGGCTAAAGATAAGCCGGATAAGATTATTGACATTGCTTGTGGGACGGGGAGAATGACAATCCCTCTGGCAAGTAATGGGCTTGACTGTGTAGGGGTCGATATCCATCCGAACATGCTTCAGCGAGCAAAAGAAAAAGCAGGTGCTTTATCGATACAATGGATTGAACAGGATTGTAGAGACTTGCATTTAGATATGAAGGCACAGCTGATTTTTAGTGTAGGCAATTCATTTCAGCATTTTTTAACGAATGAAGATCAGGATGGACTGCTTTCCTCAGTGAATCGGCATTTAGAGCTGGGTGGTCATTTCGTTTTCAACACAAGATTTCCGTGTGCCGAGGAGCTGCTTCAGCCGCCGGAAGAGCAGTTTTGGCGAAGTTATCAGGATGCGGATACTACAGTGGAGCTATATACGATTAGTGAGTATAATCCGTTGGAGCAAATTCAGTCCTATACGACAATCCGGCGATTTTTGGATGGAGAGAGTAGTATAGCAGATGAGCAGCGAACGCATATTAAACTGAGATATGTATTCCCGAAAGAAATGAAGAGGCTGCTTGAAAAGCATGGCTTTGATATTCTTGAACTATATGGAGATTGGCAGGAAGCACGGCTCACTGCTGAACATCATGAAATGATTTACGTTTGCCAAAAGAAACGAGAATTGTAAATGAAGCTGTCCTCAGCAATATCCTGATAAGGGGATATTCCTGAGGCTTCTTCCTTTAGTAGCATACAGTATGTTTTATCATTTTTATAAATAGGGAAAGAAATGCAATGGAGGCTCTGCAACAATAAGGGCACTAGATATTTTGCAGCATGAATGGAGATACTCGGTAAAGAATACACAAAGTAAGGTGGTTTTAGGATGAAGGAATTCCAGACTCGACGTACTGAACATGATATCGATCCAATTTTTCTTCAGCGCTGGTCTCCACGCTCCTATCAGGACAAAGAAGTACCGGAAGATGTGCTGATGCGTCTTTTTGAGGCAGCGCGTTGGGCACCGTCTGCAAATAACCGGCAGCCATGGCGGTTTATTGTTGCGCGGAAGCCTGAAGACCGCGAAAGATTTTATTCATTTATAAATGAGCGGAACCGCCAGTGGTGTGAGAAAGCACCAGTCCTGGCCATGCTTATTTCGGATACAGAATTTCCTGTCAGTCCATTTGATAGTGGGACAGCCTGGGGATTCCTGGCATTGCAGGCAGCACGTGAAGGCTTAATTACCCATGCAATTGGCGGCTTTGACAAGCAGCAGGCGACAGAAGTACTCGGTATTCCAGAAAGCTTTGAACCTCGCATTATTATTGCGATTGGTTATCAGGGAGAGAAAGAGGCATTGCCTGAAGACTTCCAGGCACGTGAACTGCCGTCTGACCGAAGAGCGTTAGAAGAAACCGTTATGGAAGGCCGTTTTCAATAAATTATGTAAGAATCCTCTTGCCAATCAATTATAAAGTGGCGAGAGGATTTTCTACTTTTCAACATTCGTTAATTACAGTGATCTTTCAGTCAAGTGAGGGGACAGGCAAGAGTAATTTTACCGAATGTAAGCTGACTGCACGGAAAATCATTTTGTAGACATCCATAATAATAGATTCAGTCAACATTTGTTATGATTCATTATGAAAGTGTAAGAGGCGTAAATAGACTGCTCAAAGTGGAAATAGAAAAAATACTTATGCTATTGACAAATATTTTGAAAGATTATATTATGAAAATCCTGCCAACTGAACGGTTGGCGTACAGGGAACTTGAAAAGTTCATTCTTCGTTGAAAGGGATGGATAAGATGAATAAAGAGCAATTGATGGAAAGTGCACGCAATATGAAGGAAAAGGCGTATATACCTTATTCGAAATTTCCGGTTGGTGCAGCATTACTGCTTAAAGATGGAACTGTAATTAATGGTGTAAATGTGGAGAATGTTTCATTAGGAGCAACCAATTGTGCTGAAAGAACTGCAATTTTCACTGCAGTAGCAAACGGGTACAAAAAAGGCGATTTCCAAGCGATTGCTGTAGCAGGTGACACTGCGGACTTTCTTCCGCCTTGCAGCATATGCAGACAAGTTTTAGCAGAGTTTTGTCTGCCTGAAATGCCTGTTTATTTAACAAATGAGAAGAAAGAAATATTAGAACTGACATTAAAGGATTTATTACCTTACGCATTCACAGATTTAGAAATGTAAATAGTGAAGTTTACTGATTAAAAAGCAGGCAGGTTTTGATGAAAATTTCTCAAAACCTGCCTTTGTTATTTTACGAATGAATGTTGCGCCTCAAAGCAAGATACCGCCATGTTTCTAAAATTCGGCTTTCGCTGCATAGAACTTACTGCACGTTAGAGAAAGCCATTTGGAATGTTTCAGTTTATTCCCCATCTTCTTCGTTACGGAGAAGTAGATATACGAGGAGCAGAAATAATAACATGGAATAAAAGGCAATATTAACTTCTACTCTCGCCCCAGCACTTAATAAGAAGGGAATATTGCTGAAATACTAAAATCCTTTTGCTAAAATATAGATATGTCTTCGCGAAGGAGTAAAGGGAATGTCTATTCAAATTTTTATATTAAGCAAACTAATGAAGGGCAATAGTTACCCTTATGAATTAGAAAAACAGCTTTCAAATCCTGTTCCGTTGAACACTTTTGCAGGGTTAACGGAAAGCAAACTTTCCTATCATTTCGAATCGCTTGTCAAACAAGGATTGATTGAACCAGCAGGTGTCATGAAAGAAGAAAACAGCCCTGAGAGACAGGTGTTTGCTATCACGGACAAAGGGCGTGAAGAACTTCCAAAAAGAATCTATAGGCTGTTGGAGGGCGCAAAAAATATTACCGATATGGTACTTGGCCTCGCCAATCTGAAATATGTTAACCGAGAGAGGGTATTGGAAATACTCGAACAGAAATTGGAAAGCCGAATTGCCCGAAGGAAGCGAGTGGAAGAAATACGCAGCCAGGCGCATATCGATCAAGAAAACCAGCTGCTGGTAGATCTAGTTGGGAAATATATGAAGACGAAAGGGGAACATACCGTTCAGTGGCTTGAAGAACTGATCAAAGAAATTCGCCTTGGCAACATCTAAAAACCGCATATGAAGCTTTAGTGGAGAAGAAGTTTTCATAAAAGCTATTATAATCAGCCTGTTGACAAACGCATTCATCCATCGTTGCTTGCGTCACTCGTCTGCTCCTGCCGCTTCGCTTTCGACGCAAATAAAGAGCCATTCGCTCATGAACTTAGGTTCTATTCGCGTCTTTGCTCATCGGCGCGCCTTGTCTGGCAAGCGTTTTCAAGACAGGCTGAGTAAAACGTTATTTTATAAATTACCTAAAAAACGTGAACACAAAGTCAAAAACGACTTTGTCTTCACTCTGATTATAATAATTTATTCATCAGAGCCTTCTGTCTTTTATTTGCAGAGGGCTTTCATTTTCTTAAAAATGACCTGCTGCATTAAGAAATTGAGAAAAGGGGGAGCAGAGATGTTTACAGGTGAACAACTAACACAATTAATAGATGGAAAAATGATTGGAGAGATTTATCCATATAATACAGGAGACGAAGAGCAGGTGAAAGCCTATTTAAAGCGCATACAGGCAGAATTTGCGAAGTATCCAAGAATTACCTGCAAGCCTGAACTTGAGAATTTCGGAAGCGGATACGCCTCATATGCGGCTTGGTTTTGCTGCAATGAGCAAGATGTTCGAGTTTCGGAAAACAAATATACGCAAGAGGTTGAATGTGAAGGGCTCTGGCTGAATATTAGTCTGCTGGCACCTGTCGTCATTATTGGGACAGGTATTACTAATGATACATATGCAGTGGAGGATGGACGCTGGCTTAATGGAAGCAAGTCGATGCTGCAAATGCCTGAGGAGCTTGTCATACCAGCAAGGTTTAAAGAGCTGTATCAGCTGTTAGTAAGGTTAGTGATGAAGTATCACTACACGGTATTATTTAAAGAAGAGCTAGAAAAGCCATTACCATTCAAACTAAACATCCCGACAGTTTTTCGGGAGCCGAGAGAATATTTAGTGTGGGATGCAATTTTTTATTGGGAGGACTAACTGCCAGTTGGAGGAATGGATGCTGTCAAGTTTGGAAAACGGAGGGAATGACATGCTACAAAAAGCAACGGTACAACAGGCAAAAGATGCGGCTGAATTAGCTTTACTGCTTTGGCCTGAAAACGAGTTGGAGATGTTTATTCAGGAAATGACAGAATTGATCAGCCACCCTGATGCTGTCGTTATGTTAGTATATAAGAATGATGAAGCAATCGGTTTTGCCCAATGCCAATTACGCCGTGATTATGTGGAAGGTACCAGTACTAGTCCAGTAGGTTATTTAGAAGGTTTGTATGTGAAAGAATCATTTCGCAAGCAAGGTATTGCCAAGAGGATAATTCGAGCTTGTGAAGAGTGGGCAAAGACAAAAGGCTGCCGGGAATTTGCGAGCGACTGTGAGCTGGCAAATGAAGATAGTCTGAAAATGCATATGAAACTTGGCTTTCAAGAGGCGAATCGGATTATTTGCTTCACGAAGCAATTATAAATGAAACAAATAGTTTTAGGCTTGGGAAAAAAACAAATAAACCTTCCATGGTTTTTTTCATAGAAACTGCATAAAATAAAAGCAATTCATTGACATGATTGGAAACCAACCATACAATGAAGGTAGCAAGATTCATGCGTGATGGATCTAACAGCAGTACACAGCGACCGGGTGGCTCCCGGTCGTTTTTTCTTTTTTGATATGGAATTATAATATAGTAAGTTCACATGAACGCTTTTACTAGAGATGGGGAGAAGGTAATGAAGAAGCTGGTCGTTATTTTGTGTATACCACTATTTTTATTATGTATTTCACTCTTTTATATAGAAGTATCATTATTTTCCGTAGACCCTAGTACGAGTTTTTGGGAAAAGTTCAAGTATGTATGGTATAAGTCGCCGCTTTTTTACGTTACGTTCGTTTTGATTGTATTATTTTTCATTGCTATAAAGAAAAAGTAACAGTTTCTTTCCTTGGCCCCTGTAGAAATTTACATTTTCTCTTCAGAGGCAGCCAAGAAGAGCATGTCTTTAAAGATGCTTTACCATTGTATAATAGCTGCTCCAGGCGGATAATCCTTGATTTCGCCGACTATCTGAAAGCCGTGTTTTTCGTAAAAGGCGCGTGCTTGAAATTCAAAAGTAGTTAACAATGCTTTTTCTGCCCCTTTCTCCTTTGCAATAGCTTCCAATTTATCGAGAAGTAAACTGCCCAATCCTTTATTTCGGTACGTGTCTTTACACCAAAAATTATTGATTTCTACCCATCCCCAATAAACATCTGCATTGATGCCGCCAACCCAAGCTTCCTTACTATCAGAAACAATTATATTAATCGGCTGAACAGCTCCTTTTTTTCTATTTTCCTTATAATGAGCGGAATGTTCCATATTAAAGGCAGTAATTTGATTGCTTAAAAAATCGGCAAACTCTTTATTTGCATCTAAATCAATGTCAATATGAGTATCCATCCTGACTCTCCTCTTCCAAAAGTTTGCTAAAAATTTGCCAAGGCTATTTGCCAAAAACACCGCCTGGTTGGCAAGACCAGGCGGTGAAACACAAGGTTTTTTACAGCATCATCCGAAAAAGACGATACAGCGTATCAACAAAACGGAATAAATCCGTGGCGTAACGAAAGATGGCTAATCTTTCTTCACGCTTCTTTTTCATTTCAGCTTTAGCCTTCTGCATGCGTGATGGAAAAGGCACAACAGTACACCCCCTTTCGAAAAAAAGGAGTCAGCTGGATGCTGCTGATTAATTGTAGCACGAATAACGAACGCTAAAAATAGGCTTATATTCATCGGAGAAATGCTTCATTTGTAAAAAATTTATGATCAGGAGCTAACTATTCGAGTTACAAAAGACAAAACCAGTTTTTCCATATCATGTATAATGAGAATTATAGTTTTCTTTAGTAAAAATAAAATTTAAAAATAGCACATAACGATGAAAGAGAGGAGATAAGCTTATGGAATTCAGAAAAGAATTACAGGTTATAGAAAGCCCAGTATCAGCAGAGGCTTTACGAAAGATCTGGGAAAAAATATTTACGGTCAGTTTATCGACAAAAGAAAAGGAAAGAATCTTTTTAGACCAATTTTTGTGGCATATATGCAGCTGGGGAGCTGTCTCCTGTGCAGCGAAAGAAGAAGCAATAGCCCTCTTTACGAACCAGGAAAAAGATAAATGTACGATTTTTTATCAATTTATAGATGATGCTTATATGGTGAAAAATGCAAAAGAATTAACTGTACATGATGTACCATATGAAGCTCGTAATATGAATCGTAATGATATATATGTTATGGATGACAAACTAAAATGGACTTTTATTATGACCCACGAAGAACAATGTGGTCCTTATTTTATCAAAATATAAAGGGGAAGTAAGTTGAGAAACATACAGTTTGGTCTGCTTGTCTTCATAATGATCATATTCGCTGCCATACAATTTCCACAGAAAAGCCTTGCTACAGATTGGGCATATCAGTTTGTTGTATGGGAGGGAACAATCTATATAGTCAGCGATGAACACGTGACAGATGTTGAAGAAGTCATCGGTCAGGTAACGAAGTATTCTGATATGAAGCAGTACGGCGGCAATTTTTCAAATACTTATCTGAAAGGTACGAAATATTACTCTATTAAAGGTGTAGATCCAAACAAAGCAATTGCTGTTCAGCTCGACAAGTATGTTTATGTGAAGGCAGAGAATGACGGAGCATACGAGTACAATGGAAAAGGTATCGTTAACTATTTACTGGTCGGTTTGGTGGTAGTAGCGGTAACCGCTGTAGGTGCCATGGTTTTTGTTAATAGCAGGGGAAAAAAAAAATAGGGAGGGGTTAGGGATTTGCAGGAAATAATCGAATTGTCAGAGGAAAATATCTCATCAGAAGGCTGTTACTGCCTTCGAAGCAAGCCAAATTCATCCGGCTATCAAGGAAAAAAGAACTGGCTGGAAAGTAGTTTTGATAAAGGGATGAAATACGTCAAATTATTGGAAAATGGTAAACAGGCCGGGTTTATAGAATATGTACCGATTGAACATTCCTCCCGTGTTATTTACGGAGAAAATTATATAGTGATCCACTGCTTATGGATTGGGGTTGTAGGGAAGGGATATGCTTCCGCCTTAATCCGGCATTGTCTTGAAGATGCGAGACGGCAACACAAAGCCGGGGTTGTCGTCATTACCAATGCCGAAACTTCTTGGACACCCAGCAAGGATATCTTCATCAAAAATCACTTTATTGAAATAGACAATGCACCATACGGTTTTGAACTGCTAGTACATACTTTTTATGATGCAGCGCCTCCTTATTTCCCGCAAAATTGGGAAGAGCGTCTCCGCTTTCAAGATTTAACAATCCTGCGGACACAGCAATGCCCTTATTTGGATATCGCGACTCAAAATCTATTGGAAGCTGCCGCCAAACTCGGTCTCCAGGCTACTATAATTGATTTCACTAGTAGAGCGCAGCTGCTTGAGTTATCGCCTACCCCATATGGCGTTTATGGAGCGGTGTTTAGAAAAGATCTCATTAGTTATCATCGTTTGACTGTACATTCTGCGATGAAGCGGTTGAAGAACAGTTTGTTATTAAAAGGGAAATAACCCCTTTTTAATATATTTATCAAATAAAATTCCTGGATACTCTTCCCATTAAACACATAAAGATGTATTATAAATACATGTTTAAGTGAATTATTTTTCTTTTAGTAAATTGATTCGGAGGGGTGCAAGTTTATGCGAGGGTTAATTGAAAACAAAAGAGTAGAGATTCCAAAACAAGATGCACTTCAGCTATTACAAGCTGGTCGGGTTGCACATGTAGCTACTGTAGGGGAAGACGGCTATCCATATGTAATACCCTTTGTCTATATCCATGATGGGGGAGAAAAGCTATATCTTCATATCGGCAATATACGCGAAAGCCATTTTTGGTCAAACATTAAAGCAAATCCCAAAGTCAGCATTGAAGTAAGTGAAATGGGGGATTTACACCCCGGTAAAAAGTATGCATGCCAATCGGCGCTCGTGTATACAAGCGTTGTATTATTTGGACAAGTTACACATATAACCGAAGATTCAAAGAAGGAATGGTTCTTTGACCGTTTACTAGAAAAGTATGGAGATCCAAATTGGGAGTTTGAAAAGAAGGGATATCCGATTCTGCCCAAAATTGAATTGTTTGAAGTCATGATTGAAAACATCACAGGTAAAGAAAATACAGGCATGTACCATTAAAGAATAGATTAGAGGGAATAGCTCATTTCATCACACAGGAGGAATGTGATAGTGTAAGCTATCCCTTTCTCTAACTTGTCGTTTCTTCAAAGCGAGTCTATAAAAATTGTAATAAATTGAATGTGCCAGGGTTAAAAAATATTGAGCGACTCCGCTTTGACGAGCTCATTTATAGTGCTTTCGATTGTACTCTTATACTTATCAATCAGATTGATTTCTTCGATACAAACCGAATCTAAAGCAATTCCTTTTTTTATTGTTAGAAGTATCACTTTTTGCTGCTCGAATAGATATAGAAGTTCAAATCTTGTATTAAGGATCAGGGAAGTTATTTCGGGGAATATCATTCTATCTCTTAAAGTACTAAGAATTGACTCGACTGATTTAACTCCTTCTACCGTTTGCAAAGCTGAAAATAATTCCTGTAATTTTTCTTCTAAAGACACTGCCTTCATTTAAAAACCTCCAACTATAAATGAGATATATAGGTTGAATCAAACTTCCACTAATGGATTTGCATTAGTCTCTTAATCTCCATAAGCAGCCTCCCCAGAATGTTTCATTCTTCGCTTTTTACGAGAATCATTCTCCATGCTTTCATGCAAAGCTAAACGCCTGTATCCTCCGTGAGAATTAAACCAACTTATACAATACGGATGTTAGCATACATTTTATTAAAATATAACGGGTAACATTTTCCACTCATACTAACCACCATTACTATTTAGAAGTAATAAAATTAATTAGCAAAACGAAAATGATGTGGTGATATTTAACTAAAAAGTATCATCCGCTAGTAGAATTCCTTGTAATCTGTAAATTTGGTAGTTTAAGTAGATGGATGTTTGCTCTGGAATTCCATTAACTATGTAAAAGATATATCAATCTGAAACATCTCCTGGTAAGTAGTAGGAGATGTTTTTATCATGCGAAGATGCAGCAGGCACCGCTGTTATTCAAATAATTATAGATTGCTACAATCTGCTCTTCCTCTATTTACGCGACTATAAAAATACACAGTTAAATTACTAGTCATTAACTGGAAGGTTCATAAACAAATGAAGAGGGAATGAATATAGCAAGTTAGCTATAGATTAGGAGGTAACTTATATGTATACAAGTATTACGATAAAAATAATTGTCGGTCTGATCAGCTTACTCATTGTCATCCGGGTACTTGGCAAGAAAGAGCTCTCGCAAGTTACGCCATTCGATTTCGTTTATTTACTTGTTCTAGGAAGCTTCTTAGAAGAGGGGATCTATGATGAGAAAGTGTCGGCGTTTCATATTGTGTATGCAATCTTTGTATGGGCAGTGCTGATTTATACCATTGAGAAATTAGCGATGAAGTCTGAATGGTTCAGAAAACTGCTTAAAGGTGAATGTTCGGATCTAATAAGGAAAGGGAAAGTGAATATAAAAGCGTTAGAGAAAAATAAAATAGAGATGGAACAGCTGCGAACTTTACTTCGGGGACAAGGATACTTTTCGGTGTCCGAAATAGAACATGCGACGCTAGAGACGAATGGATCTCTAAGTGTGCTGCCAAAAGCAAAAGAAGAAGCAGTTACTCCAGTTATGATTGACTTGGAACCACCTGAAAATGAGCCAACTTTCTTATTTGTTGATGAAGGAGAGATAGAAGAAAAAGAGCTGCAAAAAGCAGGGAAAAGTAGAGAATGGCTGTTAGCACAATTAAGGAAGGAAGGCATTGAGGACCTGTCCAAGATTTACTATGGAGAGTGGGCTGAACGAAAAGGCTTCTATTTTATACGGTATGGAGAATAGAAAAGGAGATCCTCCTTTTCTATTTTTTTGAAACAAAATGTGTGAGTCCAAGTAATTGATTTACACCTATCTACGATTTCTCTAAAGAATGACTGTCGTGCTCATTAGACGTATTGTTCATCAAAACAACACCGCCAATAATACAAAGAATCCCTAAAATACCGGCTAGACTTAGTGGATCATCTAAAAATACAATGCCCAAAACAGCTGTAAGGGCAGTGCCGACTCCTGACCATATAGCATAGGCAAGGCTTAACGGCATATAGGTTAGTGATTTACTCAGCATATAAAACGCCAGCCCATATCCGATAACTACAATGATCGAAGGAAGTAAAACAGTAAATCCTTCTGAAAACTTCAAGGAAAACGTTCCTGCAATTTCAGCGAGTATCGAAATGCTTAAATACATATAACCTTTCATATTTCCCTCCTATATTCCGCTATTTAGCAGGACAACGCCGCCAATGATCAATAATATACCGATAGATTTTTTGATATTAAGCGCTTCTTTATAAAAAAGAATACCGACAAGTGCGGTTAATGCGGTACCGACCCCGGCCCAAATGGCGTAGGCTACCCCCAGCGGCAGTTCTTTCAAGGCAAGAGAGAGTCCATAAAATGCGACTGCATAACCCGCAACGACACCAAGAGACGGGAGGAGTCGCTTAAATCCTTCTGTGAGTTTCAGCATTGAGCTGCCAAACACCTCGGCAATAATAGCGATTGCCAACCATAAATAGCCCATTGCTAGCCCTCCTTGATGAACTGTTTTAAATCTTTCAGCACAGCTCGCAGTTCCTGTTTAGTAATTGGTGCAATTTTAAATAATTGATTATAATACAGGCCGTCCAAAGCGAATCGTACAATCTGCTTTTTAGAGACAGGCAAGGTATCTTTCTGGAGATGAGCGAGCATCTGCTGGTAAATGAACGATAATTGCTCCTGAAGAACCTGGGAAATAGCAGTTTGCGCCTGCAGGGCGACATTCAGCTCCGCATTGGCAATTAAGTCCTCCTCAGTAACTTCAATCAATGCGGCTGTATAATGATAATCACTTGCAGGGGATTGCTCGGCAATCATAAGGAACCGTTCTCTCATTTCAATAAATATGGAAGAAGCCAATTCAGTGAGCAATGCCTCTTTTGTCGGGAAATGATAGAGCAGCCCCCCCTTACTGACATTTGCCGCTTTTGCGACTGCATCGAGCGTTAATATATCTAATTCACCTGAGAATAGCAGCTGTTTTGCCGTATTCAGTAAAAGCTGCTTCTTATTTTCACGTTTTGTATTCATTTGCTTCTCCTTTACTGTACCGTCTGGACGGTTTTATGTTATCACAAAATGGAATCTACCAGCAAGAATTACAAGAAATGATGTACTTAACAAAAGGTCTGTCAGATGTAATACGCAGGTGAATACAACATATATCTAATCATTTTGCTACTATTTTTAACAAAAAATGCGCTGGAAAGTTGATAGACTTCCTTTCTTCTCTTACTTATAGTAAAAGTACAAGGAGATGACGGTATGATCGGTATGAATATTCGAATTTTACGAAAGAAGAACAAAATGAGTCAGGAGGCTTTGGCTGAACGAATTGATGTATCCCGCCAGACAGTCGCTAAATGGGAGAATGATGAGGCGCTTCCTGATATTCATAAATGTAAGGTGCTTGCAGAAATTTTCAGTGTTTCGCTCGACCAATTATCCAGCAATCTGAGTGAAGACGAGGCAAAGCAGCTTGGTCCACAAGGAAAGCACTTTTTTGGTGTTGTAAAAGTAGGAGAACGAGGACAGATAGTCATTCCAAAAGAAGCAAGAGAAATGTATCAAATTCAACCAGGGGATAAACTCATTGTGCTCGGTGAAGATGCTACGAAAGGCATTGCGCTTCTTAACAGCGATCGCTTTCTTGAATTTGCGGAACTAATTCGAAGGTCAGAGCCAGTTGAGGAGGAGCTAGAATGAGTAAAATCGTCTTTTTCTCTATACCTGCACACGGCCATACGAATCCAACAATTCCTGTAATTGCAGAGCTTGTGAAAAGAGGACATGAGGTTTGGTATTATTCTTTTTTAGAATTTAAAGCAAAAATAGAGGAGACGGGCGCTCGGTTTATCGAATGTGATTCGTTCCTTCCCACTTTAGCAGCGAAAGAATTGGAGCGTAAGGCCGGAAAAGACTTTGCAGCATTAATTGAAATGGTTGTAGATACGACCATCGCGATGGACAAAATCGTATGTGAGGAACTGACAGCTTTTAAGCCGGATTGTATCGTTTCTGACTCTATCTGTTTTTGGGGTAAACTGTTCGCCGAAAAGTTAGATATCCGCTATATCTGTTCGACGACAACATTTGCTTTTAATCGACATACAGCAAAGCTGATGAAGCGCAGTATAAAAGAAATCGTGAAAATGATAATCGGGATGCCACGCATCAAGCAAAAGGTGAAGCTGCTTCAGTCTCATGGCTATCATGTGGCCAATTTTATTACCATAATTGAAAATAATAATGAAACCGATACGATTGTCTACACATCAAAAGAATTCCAGCCGCTTGCGGACACTTTTTCTGACCGCTATGCTTTTGTAGGTCCTTCCATCACACAATCGGCAAAAGAAGAGTTGAAGGAACGTCATAACAAGCTGATTTATATTTCTCTCGGAACAGTGCTAAATCAAAATAAGCATTTTTACAAGCACTGTCTCGAAGCTTTTAAAAATACAGATTATGATGTGGTGATGTCAGTTGGCAGTAAGACAGATGTCGATGCACTTGGGAGTATACCGGCCAATTTTACAATCCAACAGCACGTAGATCAAATTGCCATTTTACAGCAGGCAGATATTTTTATCACACATTCTGGCATGAACAGTGTAAACGAAAGTTTGTATTTCGGTGTGCCAATGGTGCTGTTCCCGCAGCATAGCGAGCAGCTGCTTGTTACGGAACGGACAGTTGAACTGGGGGCAGGCATTAAGCTAAAGGATGACCGGCCGAGCAGTCTAGTGAAGGCTGTAGCCAAAATATCGGGGGATGTGAGCTATCAAAAAAACGCTGAAAAACTAGCTCATACATTCCACCAGGCAGGGGGTCCTGTAAAAGCAGCTGATGTCATTGAGCAGAAGATTAAAAGCCGAAGTGGATTTTAGGAGAAAAGAGGGCGTATTTGAGAAAAACAAATATAAAGGGATGGACCGAGGAGTGGGCTGAATCCTACCGCAAGGAAGAGGAAGTCTTACATAATATTTTTACAGATGACATTATTAGTTTGTTCCATATCGGCAGTACTTCAATCTCTGCTATCGGTTTTGCTAAGCCGATTATTGATATGTTAATGGTTGTACAAGATATGGAAAGAGTTGATGCATATACCGAAAAGCTGATCGCACTTGGCTATACAGCTAAAGGAGAGAACGGTATTACAGGCAGACGGTATTTTACAAAGGGAGCAGAAAACAGAACCCATCACCTGCATATTTTTCAAAGAGGAAATGAACACATCGACATCCACCTTACTTTTAAAGCATATTTATTACAGCACCCTAAAGACGCGAGGGAGTACGGAGAACATAAGCTGCTATTAGCTGAACAGTTCCCTGAGAATCATCACCAATACCAGCAAGCTAAGCAGCAGTATGCTGATGAATTAGTCAAGAAAGCAAATGAATGGGCAATGTATCAAAGGATACTATAGAGGAGCTCCCTGTTGTTTTTAGTAAGAGGTCTCTATGTTGTTTTCGGCCTGGTGACTTTTAAATATCGGAGAAAAATATCCCGTTAATTATCCGTTCGTTTTTGGATAAAAATAGGCATTCTTATTATTGACATGGAATTATCTGTTTGTTAAGATAATTCTCAATAAAAAGCATACAAAATTCGTTGACGAGAAAGAGTAGTGTTTCATTTTGTTCTACAGAGAGCCGGCATTTTGGTGGAAGTCGGTGTGCAGATGCTACATGAAAATCCTCTCCGAGAAGATTGACCGAAAGCACAAGTAGGTCAATCCGGGTGTCTACCGTTAAAAGGAACGCGTATGATTGTACGTTGCTGAGTGCTATTGGAGCGTTTCCAATAGAATTAGGGTGGTAATCGCGGGTAAACCTCGTCCCTTGCTTGGGACGGGGTTTTTTGTATGCCTTTTATACACTTTTGTATAGGAGGAACAAACATGCAAGCTAAATCAAAGAAAGAAACAATTACAGAAAGAGAAAAGAACATCCGTAAACAATGGGAAGAGGAAGGGGTATTTAAAGCGACGGTTGAAAGCCGCAGGGACAGCAAAGCTTTTGTCTTTTACGAAGGCCCTCCGACTGCCAATGGACTGCCCCATGTCGGGCATGCATTGGGCAGGACGATTAAGGATGTAGTCGCCCGTTATCAAACGATGCAGGGATTTCGGGTGGAGCGAAAAGCAGGCTGGGATACCCATGGACTGCCGGTAGAATTAGGCGTCGAGAAACAACTTGGTATCTCTGGTAAACAGGAGATCGAGAAATACGGTGTGGAAGCATTTATCCAAAAGTGCAAGGAGAGTGTTTTTACGTATGAGGGAAAATGGCGCTCTTTTACCGAGCAGCTCGGTTATTGGGTGGATATGGACGATCCATATGTAACACTCAGCAATGACTACATCGAGTCCGTTTGGAACATCTTGAGCCATATTCACAAAAATAACCTTTTGTATAAAGGGCACCGTGTTTCACCGTACTGCCCAAGCTGCCAGACGTCACTGAGCTCGCATGAAGTTGCGCAGGGCTATAAGGATGTGAAGGATTTATCAGCAACTGTAAAGTTTAAAAGGAAAGGCCGCGGCGAGTATTTCCTCGGCTGGACGACGACGCCTTGGACATTGCCTGCTAATGTAGCACTAGCGGTGAATCCGGCATTAACTTATGTACGGGTGAAATACGAAAATGAAATCTATGTCGTAGCGAAAACTCTCGTTGAAAAAGTGTTCAAACAATCGGTTGATATCTTAAGTGAACATAGCGGAAAGGAATTCGAGGGCGAGTCTTATGTTCCGCCATTTGACTTTGTAACAGTTGAAAAAGGCCATAAAGTGGTACTGGCTGATTATGTAACAGGACAGAGCGGTACAGGAGTTGTTCATATTGCGCCAGCTTACGGGGATGAAGATTATAGAATAATAAAGAACAACGGTTTTTCCTTTGTGAATGTTGTAGATCCAAAAGGATGCTATACAGCTGAGGTAGCGGAGTTGGCAGGACGGTTTGTCAAAGGGTGCGATGTTGACATCATCAAACTGCTTGCAGACAAACAGCTGCTGTTTTCAAAGGAAAAGTATGAGCATAGTTATCCACACTGCTGGCGCTGTGATTCACCGCTGCTTTATTATGCGACGGACAGCTGGTTCATTGATATGACTTCGCAAAAGAAACAAATGCTGCAAAACAATGAGCAGGTAACCTGGTATCCGGAGTATATCAAACACGGACGGTTCGGCAATTTTCTGGAAAATGCGGTAGATTGGAATATCAGCAGGAACCGCTACTGGGGGACCCCGCTGAATGTATGGGTTTGCGAGGACTGCGGATACGAAGAAGCTCCCGAAAGCAGGGAAGCCCTTAGCGTAATGTCTAAAAATCCTTTAACCGATTCTTTGGAGCTGCATAAACCATATATCGACGAAGTAGTCTGCACATGCAGAAAATGCGGCGGGGAGATGAACCGTACGCCAGAGGTCATCGATGTCTGGTTTGACAGCGGCTCGATGCCATTTGCCCAGCATCATTATCCGTTTACAAATACCGATAAATTTCAGGAGCAGTTTCCAGCGGATGTGGTGATTGAAGGAATTGATCAGACACGGGGGTTTTTCTATAGTTTACTGGCTGTTTCTACATTGTTCACAGGAAAAGCGCCGTATAAAAAGGTGCTGTCCTTAGGGCATGTGCTCGATGAAAACGGACAAAAGATGTCAAAAAGTAAAGGAAACGCACTTGATCCTGTTGAATTAATGAACCAATACGGAGCGGATGCACTGAGATGGTCGTTATTGGTGGACAGTTCCCCGTGGAATCCCAAACGCTTTTCGATCCGCAATGTGCAGGAAGCAAAATCAAAGCTGGTGGATACACTGGATAATACATTCAAGTTTTATCAGCTCTATGCCGAAATTGATAGTTTCACTTATGATCCTCAAAATACAGGTGAACGCACAAAAATGGATCGATGGATGTTATCAAGACTTCACCATACGATTCAAACGGTGACAGACAATATGGAGCTGTATCAATTCACACAGGCAGTAAGAGAGATTGCTCACTTTGTAGAGGAATTGAGCAACTGGTATATCCGCCGTTCCCGTACACGGTTTTGGGCAAAAGGCATGTCTTCAGATAAATGTGCGGCGTTCAGCACGCTGCATGAGGTATTATCAACTGTCAGCAAAATGTTAGCACCGTTTACGCCATTTATCGCTGAGGATATCTATAGGCAGCTTCACAATAAAAGCGTCCATTTGGAGCATTATCCGAAGGCACAGCAGGATGTTATGAATACCGAGCTTGAAAAAGAAATGCAGCAGGTGCTGACAGTGGTGGAACTCGGCCGCAGTCTCCGTAACGAAAAGGCAATTAAAACAAAGCAGCCGCTTGCAAAGATGTTTGTGAATATCAAAGGCTCTGCGACGGTATATGAGTCGTACAATGACATTATCAGTGAAGAATTGAATGTAAAAGAAGTAAAGTGGCTGGAAGACTTTTCAGCATTTACAAGCGTTCATTTTAAGATGAATTTTAAAGCGGCAGGGGCAGCGTTTGGAAAACATGTTAATAAAATAAAGGAGTTTGTCTTCCAAATGTCAGAAGCACAGAAGAAAGCGCTGCAGTTAGAAGGAAAGCTGAAAGTAACGATAGAGAAAGAAGAATTTCTTTTACTTGCTGAGCATGTAATCAAGGAATCGGTTGTAGAAGACCGTTATGTTCTCGCAGAAGAAGGAGCATGTCGTGTATTGCTCGATATCCATCTAACAGATGAATTGCTTCAGGAAGGGCAAATGAGAGAGCTGATCCGAGCCATACAGGATGCCAGAAAAAAATGGGGCTTACCAGTAGAACAATATATCTCGATCAATTTTAGTACAGACGAAGAGTCTCGCGAGATGCTTAAAAACTATGAAGCATTCTTACGAAACAATATCCTGTTAAATCAAGTCACTTATCATACGAACAAGCCAACAGAAAAATATATAGAAGCAGAAATTTTTAGTCGCCCAGTACGCATCTATGTCGGTATATAAACGATTCGGCTGATAAAGAAGGCAGAAAAATGAAAGGGCAAATTAGAAGAATAGAGTCACTTGAAACAGTAAAATTGGAGCAGGACTTAGAGGAAAAGCTAGTGGAAGTAAAGGAAGGCATAAGCAAGCAGCAACACGACCACTTATATGTCGCTGGAATTTGATAAATGTAAAGCATGGGAAACTAATATGCTTCATTAACAATAAATAATTTCAGACAAAGTACGTGTGAAGGTGGATTGGAACAGGGTTTTCAATCCATCTTTTTCGTGTAACAGCGTGTAGATGGTTTTCATTTAGGCGGAAAGCCCGGTAATTAACTACTTAGGTAACGCTGTCTGCTAATCTTGTCGGGACGGGATTAAAAAAGACCTCAATTAAAAATTACATGAGGTCAAACTGCTGGGAAGTAAAGTTATGATTTCACTTTTATTAAATGGTATTTGAATAACAGCGTCATTGCGAAGTTCATGAGGAAATGCACAGCAAAAGGCGCTAAAATATTGTTTGTTTTGAAATATATCCAGCCAAAAATTAAGCTCGGAATAGTTATATTTAATAACATTAGCGGCTTCTTAAAATACTGAACATGGAAACATAAAAACAATAACGTAGTAATGATTATTGCAGTCCACCAGCTATCTACAAAAAGAAAAATTAAATTTTGAATAATTCCCCTAAACAAAAGCTCCTCAAATAATGCCCCGAAAAACATAAACCAAAAAATATGTAACACAGAATAGTTTTGATAGCTCATGTTGGTTTCATCTATATAGTTTGAAGGTGTGAACAGCGTTAAAATCACTCCAAACATAATAAGACCCATAGAAGCAATCACTACAGACACTGCCATACTGATGGGCTGGCTGAATGATAGGAAATGCTGGATTGTAAACAGATCATAAACTACAAAAATAAAGATGACAGCCATACAGATGAATGTAAATGAACCAAATACAGTTATCGCATCTTTTGGGCTGAATTCCTTCTTTGAATGTATAGGTTGGTCTTTCAAAGACTCCATAATATACCTTCTTCCTTGATATTTAAAGATTTACTTAAATGCTATATATTACTACTTTAGCAGAATAATATTTAGTAGGAAATAGCAAGGGAAATGAATTTCATCTTGATTCTCCCCCGTATTTAAAATTATTGCTCTTATGGGCACCCGCTATAAAGAAGAATGATAATAGATTAATTTTTCCAGCGGTTTACATTTTCGCTTGTCTGAAGTATTATTACAACATACGATATATCGCAAAACGTAATAAAGGGGTGACAGGTGAATGGCACAGCATTACGATCCAAGCATTTTGATATTGACAAGTCTGGCAGAAGGTATGAAGCACGGATATCTGATCATGGAGGATATTGAACAGCATTACAACTATACGATGGGACCGGGAACATTATATGGGGCCTTGAAGAGACTTGAAGACAACGGATACATTCGTGCACTGGCGGGGGAAAAGAAGCGGCGGCCATATGAGCTGACACAGGAAGGCAGAGAGCATCTTACACAGCATCTGCAAACATTAGATAGTATTGTTTCGATAGGACAAAGGAGGCTGGGGTTATTATGAAATGGTTGAAGCTGTACCCAAAGGCTTGGCGGGAGCGTTATGAGGAAGAATTTCTCTATGTCTATTCGAAAAGCAGCATAAGGGGGATGCGGTTAAGGATGGATATGTTGAAACATTTTCTAGTTGTCTGGATTGATGAGCTCGCATATAGAAGAGGAAAAGGGATGGGGGCAACGGCAATCATTTTATATTCCTTTGTCGTTTATGCGACAGTGCTAATGCTTACTTTGTTCGCTCCGGCTCCGGAAGGATATGATGTGATGAACTGGAAGCTGTTTGTGGGCCAGGTTTATGCCATTCCGTCCTTCATTATTGTTCTATTATTGCTTGTAAGCCGTAATAAAGTATTGAAGGTTAAAAGGCAGGCTCACCTTTAAAACAATAAAACGTGTTGCTCCGTTATGGACAACACGTTTTTATTATAATTATCAAAAAAGAAACAAGTGTTCGTTTTTTGCTCCACTCAAAGTAGAAAGAGTGTTTATTTGATTTTCATATTATTAGTATAAAATATTTTTCAGTATAAGTCTATATTTCTTCCAAAAAATCTCATACGATTAGGGTACTCGGCCGGGAATTTAAATGGATAGGAATAAGGAATTTGACAAAACACCATTGGGATCGAAATTTGAAAATCAGGCTTATAGGGGAGACACTTTTTAATTTATTATACTGGATGTATTTCCCGTTCTTGGCTCTCTATTTTAGCCAGGCAATCGGTTTGTCATGGGCGGGACTGATGATGATGGTTCCTCCATTGATTAGCTTGATCGGCAATATAATTGGAGGAAATATCGCGGATACAGCAGGGAGACGTCCTGTCATGCTGATTGGTGCTAGTATTCAGGCGTGCATGTTTGCACTATTTGCCTTATCTTCTTCGTCTTTACTTGATTATATTGCTTTTCTAGGAATCAGTATCGGAGGAGCACTATATAAACCTGCAAGTGATGCTATGGTCGCCGACTTGGTTGAAGAAAATCATCGGAAAGAGGTTTTTGCAACCTTTATCACATTCAAAAATATCGGCGCCGTACTAGGTCCTGTTATTGGAGCCATCCTATTTTTTGAATATCGTATATGGCTGCTGTGGAGCTGCTCGGTTGTTTTGTTTCTTTATACGGCGGTTATTTTTATAGCCATTGAGGAGACGATGCCGCAAATAACTAACAGGCAGAGAACGTCCATACTTCAGCTATTTATAAAACAATTGGCTGACATGAAAGTGATTATGAGGGACCGGGCATTTATGTACTACATTTTGGCAGGAATATTTTCGGTTGTTGCCATCATGCAGCTCGATTTGTATTTAGCGGTATATGTCACGGAGCATGTTCCTTTACAAACGATTTGGCAAGTGGGGAATTGGCTGATAGAATTAGGCGGGGCTGAAGTCCTCGGCTGGATGCTTGGGTTAAATGGTGTGTTATTCGTCCTGTTTATTCTGCCTGTGACGAAATGGCTAAAGAAATGGACAGATCAACGAGTGTTTATTTTATCTTGTCTGCTTGCAGGCTTTGGCATGTTCGCCGTAGGGTTCACAACGAATTTTTGGCTATTGTGTCTGCTGACTGTTGTATTTACATTCGGCGAAATTGTCCGTGCACCGGTGCTTTATCATTTTGTAAGCAGGTACGCTCCTGAACAGGCAAGAGCGCAGTATATGGGACTCGCGAATATGCAATTTACAATAGGACGTATGTTGGCGCCAATTACTGTTTTTCTATCTACTTGGTTACCCTCGATACTGATATTTAGTGTGATTCTGTGCAGTGCATTAATCAGTATGGTGCTATATCTGAAGCTATTCAAAATAGAGCCAGAAGTATAGAACATTAAAACATATGTTATTTGGAATCCAAACTTTCTATTTATGGAGTCTTTTAACGATTCTTTCTGTCTCTATCCAACTTTAAAGTAATATTTAGATGGATAGAGACAATATAATATAATAGAAGAATTGAAGGGTACTTTAGAGATAGAATTTCATATAGTTATATTATTAAGTAGAGCGATTGTAATATATGAATTGAAAAAATACAAACGATTATGTTAATATTTGGTACAAGCTAGCAAACAGGAAAACGTTCGGAGGAGTAATATGAAAAAAGTGATCATAGGCATCCTATCAGTTGGAATTATTGCTGCTGGTATTTTTGTAGGACTCGAATATTATAAAAAGGATCAAATGAAATCGAGTTTGCAGACAGTAGAAGAAAATACACCGGAATGGGTATTTAAGCAGGAGATTCATGCGATGACGCATCAAAAAGTTTACGCTTCTGATAAATGGGATGAAGTCGTAGTGACAGAAGAGCTGATTGATGCGATGCTGCAAAAACTGGACGAGCAAAAAGAAGATTTCAAGAACGCTTCCTTTTACGATGAGACACTGACTGCCTGGAAAAGGGGCGACTTCTCAAATGCGGTGGAAGTTCATAATGAAATTTGGGCATCTCAAAACGGCACGATTGGCAAGGCAACGAGGCTATTAACAGCTGAAGAAGAAAAGCAGTATGTCGATCGATTGCTGGATCAGCAAAGAAAAAGAGAAGAACGCCAGCGAAATCTTCACAATATGTTGAACGAGACTAATAATGAATAACAAGAAACATAGGAAGAACGGGAAAAATGATTTCTCGTTCTTTTTTGTTTTGTCTCATTTTGCAGAATTCATTTAGCGTGTACTAAATTACAAAAAAATACATTCAGCTTTTGAGCGATTATGATATGCTAGGAGTAAATGAAAATCCAGATTTTGAGTATTCTTTAACAATCAAAAGTTAGGAAGTAGTATGAACAGAAGAACAGGGGGAAATGGGATGGAAGATGCTTTATTATCTCGGGTACGGGAGACGCGTACAGAATTACGCGGGCAACAGATTGCCATAATCTTTGATGAATTTGATGAGCAGTGTATGCAGCTGACACTAGAACAGCGGATGGAGAAATACAGCAAGATGCTGGAAAGCCCGTTTCGATTCTTCCGCGGCTCGGCTTATTTATTTTATTATGATATGACAAAATCCCCATCCATTTTCCATACGCTCGACAATAGACCGACATGGATCATGGGGGATATGCATATGGACAATTTCGGTGCATTCCAAAATGAAAAAGGAGAAATCGTCTACGATGTTAATGATTTTGACGAGGGGTATGTCGGTTCCTATTTATATGATCTCATTCGTATGAGTGTCAGTATTGGACTGTATATGGATGAGCAGTTAATAGAAGAAACGGAGCAGGAACGAGTAATCCAATCCTTTTTAAACAGCTATCTGAAGCAGCTTGGCCGTTTCCAAAAGAAAAAGGATGATGCTTTTACACTGCGTTTCACAAAGGAGAATACAAAAGGACCCATTAAGAAAATCCTCAAAAAGCTTGAAAGCCGCCAACGCTCTCACTTGCTCCAGGATATTACAGAGGTGAAGAATGGCAAGCGGGTATTTGTCTGGAGCGATGAAGTGCAGCCGGTACCGGCAGAAACTAATACAGCCATTCAACAAGTGCTGTCAGACTATGTAATTAAAGATATTGCACTCAAGTTTGGTTCGGGTACAGCGTCCATTGGCCTAAAGCGATACTATATTTTAGTCAAGGGTCAGAAAGATGCAGCAGGAGAGGAAGATCTGGTATTGGAAATGAAGGAAGTGCGTACAGCCATTCCAGCCTATTTTCTGCCGTACTCTGAGAAGTTTTGGGCTGTCTTTGAGCATCAGGGAGCCCGTGTTGTAGGCACACAGAAAGCAATGCACCATTTAGAAGACCCGCATTTGACGTACGTAACGATGGACGGGCAGGACTATTATGTGAGAGAGCGCTCTCCCTATAAGAAAAAGGTAAAGCCGAAGCATTATAAATCAGTGGATGATTATATCGTAACAGCCGACATTATGGGAAAAATTGCGGCGAAAATCCACGCAAGGGCAGATATCGACTACTCGGATGTGTTCACTTACCATAGCGAAGATGAAATTTTAGAGCGGATTGGCGTTCATCATGACATGTTTGTAAATAGCACTATCCTCCAAGCAATGGCATATAAAAAGCAGGTTTATACAGATTTTGAGCTGTTTAAGGAGTGGGCGTCAGAAAAGAAAGAAGCGTTTTCTTTCATGGAAAGTGCATTGTAAGACAGTGATTTTTATTGAATGAGAGGCGGCCGATTGAAAAGGGAGGGAAATCATGCTGGAACAATACACAGTCCTTCGTCATCTTACGAAAGGATTTTCAAACGATCAAAAATTTGTTGTACAAGACGGAGATGAAAAAGTACTTGTACGGCTGTTTGAAGGAAACCAAGAGCGGCGGGAGCAGGAATTTGAGCTATTGCGGAAGCTTGAGCAGCTTGGTGCCAAAACGCTTCGTCCTATTGCAATGGAAGAGGGAAAGATGGTGACCTCCTTTATCGAAGGAAGCGATGCAGAGGAAGTTATTGAAACATTAACAGAAGCAGAACAGTATGCTATTGGGTGGGAGGCAAGCCAGGATCTTTTGAAAATTCACTCCATTGAAGCAGAGGAAAATACTTGGTACGACTACCAGCTTTCCAAATATAAGCGCTATGTAGAGCAGTATCCGAAATTGTCGATAAAAGTAGCGGGGGATGACCAGATCATCCGCTTTATCGAAGAGCGGATTCCATTAATGAAGGGACGGCCATGCGTGCTGCAGCATGACGATTTTCACCTGTCGAACCTGATTGTTGAAAATGGAAAATATGCTGGTGCCATTGATTTTGGCCGCTTTGATTGGGGCGATCCAATATTTGACTTCAACAAACTCGGTATGTTCAGTACTGAAAAAAGTATCCCTTTTGCGATTGGCATGATTGAAGGCTATCATAACGGGAAACCGCCTTATACTTTTTGGGAACTGTATGCACTCTATTTAGCGATGAATGTTTTCTCTTCAATTGTTTGGGGGCATAGGCAAGGCAATGAAGAAGTGATGCTGCGTCATGTCGAGCGTTTCATCGAAGATCATGAAGGCTTTACAAAGGTTGTCCCTGCCTGGTACAAAGCATAGTTAGAGGTGAAAGCAATGATTAGAAAACTAGAAAAAAAAGAGCTGCTCCCGATGGATTTACTGCTGTTGGCAGATCCGTCAGAGAAAATCGTGCGCCAGTATATGGAAAGAGCGCAATGCTATGTGATGGAGCAAGAGAAAAAAATAGTTGGTGTATACAGCTTACTGCCAACAAGACCTGCGACGATGGAGCTCGTAAACATTGCGGTGGATGAATCTGAGCAGCATAAAGGGTATGGGAAAGCGCTGATTCAGCATGCGATAGAAACAGCGCGTAGAGAAGGCTATCAAACAATTGAAGTAGGAACCGGTAATTCCAGTATTGGACAGCTGGCTCTGTATCAAAAATGCGGCTTTCGGATAACTCATATTGACCGGGATTTCTTTTTACGCCATTATGAGGAACCGATTTTTGAAAACGGTATTCAATGTGCGGATATGGTGAGGTTAGCCATGGATTTGCAGGTAGAGGATAGAGAAAAGGAATAATAGGGCTAGGAAAGTGATCGCATGAAACGAATCATTTTTTTGATTACGATAGGTATCATTTTAGGTACAGGTTGATGGTCACCGGTTTGGATACAAAAAAGATAACCGTTTTATTATTTTAGATCTAGGCTGCCATTATATTGGTATGACAAAAGAAGTGAATACAGAAAATCCGTAAATGACTTCCTTGGTGGCATATATCCTGAATAATTCTCCTTTCATAATATGTATTTTGTAACTTTCCAAAGTACAAAACGACATATATGGAAAAAGGAGAGACGAATGAAGAATCTCTATTATGTTGTTGTAGTAACGGGAGTATGTTTTATTTTATTGACTGCTTGTTCAAAGCCAGTTTTTTATAGTGATCAATATATACTTATTGAGAAGCGGGTTGGAGAAGAGGAGAAGTATGAGGAGTTCAAAAAAGTAACAGCGCAAAGGAAAGTCGAAAAGGTCCGGGCAATTATCCAGAATGCTCGTTGGGAAAAAGCGAAGGTAGAGAGGGAACGTCCTCCGGATTACTTGTTCATCTTCCAATTTAAAGATCCTGATGTAGAGGCAAAGGCTATGCTGTATGAACTTTGGGTAAGCCCTGCAGGAGATCAAATTGAGTTGGTAAGAAACAATGAATATGCTCAGTTAGATCAAGGTGTGTCGGCTGAAATGATGGAAATATTAATCGATGAAAACAAATAGGACAGCAAAGAAACGGGCCTCAAATGGTAACGTGTTCGGTTGATGGGGAGAAAATGCAAAACGCACCCCAATTAGTGTATGGTTCACATCCAAATTAATAGTATAAAAAGCAAGAAAAAATGCCCAGGTTTATTATGCCTGAGCATTTTTTTGTCTCATACTTTATTCGGCAAACGAGCTCTATTGTTGGGAGAGGATGACACTTAGCATTACCCTTTCCCAACCACTACTGCTGAATGTCTTCTAAAATCCGAAGATTATCTCCTTTTTCTGAATACAAGGCGAAATACTCTTTATCTTCCTCGATAAGGTTCCAAACCATCTTTTCTTGTATCATTATCTTAAATGCTTCTTCTTTGTCTTGATTGTTAGGGTCATATGCCTTAATCCAATATTCTTTGTTGGTGCTTGACTGACCTTTTTCAATCACCATCAACGTTGAGGCAGTTGAGACTCCCTCACACGAGGCAAGTATTAATGTGAAAAGGATAATGGATAACCCAAAAGTTTTTTTCATAAATCTTCCTCCGGCGATTAAATAATGCTTTTTAACAATCTGCCTGCGTTTGTCGAATAAGCCGTCCCCTTATCATTTATTTTAGCACAAAGACCCTTGTCCTCTTCGATACTTTCAGATGTTTAAAATTATTTACAAAAACTTATTCCAACCTCTAATTAACAAGCTTATTAGCATTCCAATTAGCAGGGGTACATAAATTTATGTACTTTTGATGATTTATTTACCAATTGTAATGCTATTTCCTATCAATAATCACCATAAACATTGATATACCAACAAGAATAGGGACATCAATTCAAGTGTGAATTGCGTCCCCGTAGGCCATGCTTTTTAAGGTTTTCTCCCCATGTACCGAACCTGTTCCTGTTATTCAAATGGGAGGTCTTTTTTATTTTCAGTTTCACATGGGATTTTTTTGAGAAGTATATCGTTTGAGTATATCCATATATACGATATAATCGTATGTAACGATATAAAAGGAGTGTTAAAGGAAATGGAGAAATTAAATGAATGCTTTACATCGATTTATTATTACCTGCATCCAACGCAGCAGCAGAATATTACGCATCAAAGTGTACGTATTTTACAATTGATTCAAAAAGAGGAGGGCGTCACTGTTAGGAAAATTGCGGATGCCTTTCAAATATCGCATAATACCGCTTCTGAACATATTAAAAAGCTAGAACAGCAAAGGTGGGTAATGAAAGAACGTTCTGCGGAGGATCAACGGGTTGTCAACCTTACGCTAAGTGAGCTGGGAATAAAGGTCGTAAAGGAAAATACGGAACTGGACGGTGAGAAGCTGGAGAAGGTTTTCGCCCGGTTATCAACTGAAGAGCAAAAGCATGTGGAAGAAGCATTTCACTTGTTAAGTGAGGCGGCAAAAGATGTATACGGTAATTAAGGTAGTCATTTCAGCTTGTTTAATAGGGGCCGTTACGGAACTCGCGAGAAGATTTCCGCTGTATGGAGGAATTATAGCTGCGTTACCTTTAGTCAGTTTACTGAGTTTGATGTGGCTGAAGATACAGGGGCAGCCATCTGCGCAGCTTCAGCAATTCCTGCTAGGTGTGATTATCGGTTTACCTGCAACGATCGCATTACTTGTAGGAGTATATGTAGCCCTCAAATATAATCTGCACATTTTTCTTGCCTTTGGGGCGGGCTTGATATGCTGGGGAGTATTTTTAGGTATTCAGAAATGGATGATGGTTTGGTTCAAAATATAGCTTGGTTTAGTGGGTTTTTCAGAGCTTTCACAAGACCATTGATACTACAGGATATTTCCTTTTATTGTATAATAAACGGTAAATAACATTTTAAAGAGAGGCGACAAAAAATGCTGGAAAAACTAAAAGACCATTTTAAAGAGGTAGAGCTAAGCTGTTCAAAGTGTGGAAAAGTTATTGAAGAAGGTGAACGGTTTTCCGTTATGCTGATTATGCCAGCGGAGAAGCAGATGCCTGTAGGACAGCTGGATAAGATGCTCGCGAAACGTGCTGTCAATATTACGTGCGGAGAATGCTAGAAGCAATTGGAAAGTTTAGAATTACTCCTAAAAATCTTTCGGGTAAAAACCATTTGAGACAACTTAAAGGGGTAACGATACTTCGCTTAAGAAGGAGCTGAATTTATTAATCGATCGTTATCAAGCTGCATATCAGATACAAACAAAGGAGGGGGATCATGGTTTACAAAGCAAGGACGCAGCAAGGGGTACATATAATATTGGCAGCTTTACAAATGCCTTTATTAGGAATGGCATGGGATTCCGTCTATCTTACGGCAGTGTTGTTAATTGTAGTGGCGATCAATCTTATCGCCCTTTTTATAAAGTATGAATTTATCATCGGAGCAGATGATGTAACATTCACAACATATTTTCTTTGGCTGAAATTATATGAAAAACGCGTGGACAAAAATAGCATTAAACAAGTTAATTTTAAACGAACTGGCTGGCAGACAAAATCGGCTGCTATTAAAACAACAGAAGGGTTTTCAATACGCCTTGCTTCTTTTGCGCCAGCAGATTTATTTGAGGAGCTTATACATTTTTGCGAAAAGCATAGCATCCCTTACAACAAAACGAAGGATTTTTTGATACTTGAAAAAATGTCCTAGAGTATTTTAGTAATTGTCTATTAATGGGACCGAATTGTCTATTATCGTGCCTAGATTGTCTATTAACGAAAGAAATCTGTCTATTAATCAATTGATTTTGTCTATTATCGCCCCCGGAAATGTCTAATAATCTAGTCCCTGGCCAAAAAAGAGCTGCCAATAGCAGCTAGCATTCTACTTTATCGACAGCTCTACTTTTCAACGTCTTTTTCAATAGCTGCTGAAAATGCTGGAGGGCTATTGATGGGTTTTCCTTATGAGAAATGAGCTGTGTATCAATGATCGAAAACTCTTCAGGCAGCTCGCTATAGGACAGGTTATAATATTTTGAATAGGTATCGTAAACGGCCTCTGGGAGCAAGGTGATGCCTAGCCCTGCCGCTGCACAGCCGACAATTGCTTCCAATGAGCCTAATTCCATTAGCCGGTAAGATTTAATTCCTGCATAGCGTAAATATTTTTCGAGTTGGAATCTATACGAGCAGCCGGCTCTAAAAACAAGAATGGTTGCAGATTCTAACTCTAAATTTGGCTGCTCTTTCGAAGAAATGAGCAGCATTTTTTCCGTAAACACTGTTTCTGCGTGAAGATGCGTATGGACAATTGGACCAGAAACGAACGCAGCATCCATCTCAAACTGTAATATTGCCTCGACCAGCTGTTTCGTCGGGCTTGGTTGCAATGAAAGCTCCACTAGTGGAAATTCCTTGTGGTAGCAGGCCAAAATTTCAGGCAAACGAACAGCAGCCGTCGTTTCCATAGAGCCGATTTTCAGGGAACCTTTAGGGTGATCCTGGTCCTGCATCGCACATTCAGCAAGTTCAATTGCTTTAAAGATTTGTAAAGCGTATTGGAAAAGCTCCTCACCCTTTGGCGTCACGATACAGCCCCGGTTATGACGGTATAACAAAGTTGTTTTTAACTGTTGTTCGAGCTTATGTATTTTGGTTGTTACATTGGACTGTGAGTAGTTCAGCCGTTCAGCAGCTTGGGAAATACTGCCTGATTCAACTACATATTTGAAAGCTCTAAGTGCCTCGATATCCATATAATCATCCCTCTGCTATCAAAATATTTAATACCTATTATATAATATACGAACTATATATTATATCTGAAAATTGTTACGATAAATAAGAGCTGTAAAAAAGCTGTAATCAATAATGTGGACGGAGGAACTAGTATGCTAGAAAATTGCAAGTATCCGATTATTCAGGCTCCCATGGCTGGGGGAATCTCAACTGTAGCACTGGCGACAGCAGTTAGTGAAAATGGGGGACTAGGGTTTTTGGCAGCCGGCTATAAAACGGCTGAAGCCTTGGAAACGGAAATCATCGCCATGGAGCAGGCAGGTGTTTTGTATGGAGTAAATGTATTTGTTCCGACCCGTGAAACTGATAAGCAAGAAGAAGTGGAAGCATACAAAACAATATTAGAAAAAGATTGGCAAATGAAACTGGAGCTGCCAGCATGGTCAGATGATGAATGGGAAGAAAAATTAGCCTTACTAAAACATTATAAAGTGCCTGCTGCAAGCTTTACATTTGGCTGTCCAAGTAAAGAGATTATTAGTGATTTGCAAGAGAACGGGACTTATACAATTGTGACAGTGACGGATGAAAAGGAGGCACTCATTGCACAGCAGACAGGTGCCAATGCAGTGTGTCTGCAAGGGATAGAGGCAGGCGGTCACCGGGCTTCCTTTAAGAATACAGATCCAATAGGCAACAAACCGCTGATTGATCTGCTTGCAGATGTACTTGAAACGGTTGAGATACCTGTCATTGCAGCAGGAGGCATTATGGACGGGGAGCAAATAAAGGAACTTTTACAGGCAGGGGCAGCAGCAGTTCAGCTTGGTACAGCATTCATTTGCTGTGAAGAAAGTGGGGCCAACCCAATATATAAGCGTGCTTTAATAGAGCAGCAGTTTACAAATACAAAATTAACGCGCACATTTACAGGAAGACTGGCAAGAGGTCTTGAAAATGATTTTATGCAACGATACGAAGCAGTTGCACCTGCAGCTTATCCGACGCTTCATTTCATAACTCAATTAATTCGAAAACAAGCGCTAGTAAAGGAAAACCCCCAGGCAATGTCCATGTGGGCAGGAGTCGGTTTTGAGAAAGTACGCGCTCTTACAGTCAAAGACCTTATGCAGCAACTGAAAACGGAAGCAGGTCTTCTATAAGGATAGATTATTTAGAAATAAAAAACCGATAGGGTGTTCCTATCGGTTTTTTAACGTAAATACCATATAGTGATGTGTTATATTGTAAGGGGATGAGCAGCATCTTATGAAAATTTTTACAAGGGGAGTGATTATTTCTTGAACCATACAATATTGCTTATTGAAGATGATAGAGCCATTAGTAAAATGGTAGGCGAGAGTCTATCGAAGGAAGGCTATACAGTGCTGTCTGTATATGACGGAGAAGAAGCTTTACGCCTATTCAACGAGAAGAAAAATGTTGATTTAATACTGCTGGATTTGATGCTTCCTACTATTGACGGTCTTGAATGTCTGCGGATGATTCGACTGCACAGTTATGTACCAGTACTGATCATGTCCGCCAAGGATGAGCCAGTGGACAAAGCACTCGGATTAAGACTTGGTGCAGATGATTATATTGCCAAGCCTTTTTCGCTGATTGAATTAACAGCCCGGGTAAATGCACTAATTCGAAGAACGACGAGCTACCGAAAAAGCGAGGCAACCAACAAGGACACCATTAAGCAAGTCGGGGACCTGGTAATCGATTTAGAAAGTTATTCTGTAAAAAAATACGATCAAGAGATCAAGCTGACAGCGAAAGAATTTGGCATTCTAAGGCTGCTCGTTTCAAAGCCAACCCAGGCATTCACGAAGGAGCAGCTATACCAGCTTGTCTGGCAGGAAGAGTATGTGCAGGATATGAATGTAATCAATGTACATATCCGAAGGCTGAGAGAAAAAGTGGAGGATGAACCTTCTAACCCCAAATATATTAAGACACTATGGGGAATCGGATATAGGTTAGGGGAACTGTAAATCAATGATCTATCTAACCATTTTGTTAGGACTGTCCCTTTGCTTAAACATATACCTATTTTACAAGCGGAGCCTTCAGCGTAATGAGCTTCAAAAAGTTCATGAAGAGCTGCAGCAAATCATCGAAAATAAAAAGAGTGAAAAATTACTCCTCTTCACCGAGGAACACCATATGAAGTCTTTGTTAGTCCAAATCAACCGGCTGCTGGATGTTACCCATGTAATGGAAACGGACAATCGTAAAATTGAACAATCCATGAGGAGAATGTTATCGAATATTTCCCATGATTTGAAAACACCTCTAACGGTCGTGCTCGGCTATACAGAAATTTTATTAAATGACAACAATCTTACTAACGAAAAAAAGAACGAATTATTACATACGGTTAATGCCAAAACAGTGGAAGTCCTCGAATTGATCAACCGTTTTTTTGAGCTGACGAAACTTGAAGCAGGAGATCGGGAAATAGAGATTTCAAAAGTCAACATAAGTGAGGTATGCCGGAAAATAATCCTCGATTATTATGAAGTGTTAACTAATAAAGGCTTTGACGTGTCGATTAACATTCCAGAGGATTCCTATTATGCCTACGGGAACAACATAGAAATTGAACGAGTGTTACATAACCTGATCAAAAATTCGATTCATCATGGCCAAGAAGGTAAAACGCTCGGAGTAGAGATTATGAGTGATCAGCAGTTTGTTACTATCGAGGTATTTGATAAAGGAAAAGGAATCAGTGAATTACATAAAGATCAAGTTTTTGAACGGCTCTATACAATGGATGATTCCAGAAGCAGGGTTAACCAAGGCAGCGGATTAGGGCTAACGATTACGAAAAGGCTGGTAGAAGAAATGGGTGGGCAAATAACCTTTTCAAGTAAGCCGTTTCAAAAAACCTCCTTTTTAGTGAAGCTGCAAAAATACCCTGGCTAAATCAATCCGCTTTGAAGGGATACATCTATTGCGGTTAATTGAGCAGAAAAAAAGGTCTGTATAGGCTGTGAAAAAACTTAAAAAACACCTGTTGCCTTACCAAGATGTGTTGGTAGGGCAACGATTTTTTTGAACAGCTTTAATGGAAAAAGTAAGGAATTCTTAAGTAATAGGTAATAAAAATGTGAACTTCCTTCGATATACTGAATTTGGAAGATAAAAGGAGTGAGAAAGACAATGGAGTATATTCTGCAAACAAGCAATTTGACTAAAGTATACAATGGAAATGAGGTAGTATCGAATGTAAACCTTCATGTAAGAAGAGGAGAAATCTACGGCTTCCTAGGGCCGAATGGGGCAGGCAAAACGACAGTATTGCGAATAATCACAAACTTGGTCAAACCAACAAAGGGTGAGACGAGTATTTTCGGACAAAAATTAACACCGACCTCTTATGAAGTATTTAAAAAGATGGGAAATGTGATTGAATATCCAATATTTTACGAAAAATTGACTGCACGAGAAAATTTAAAAATTCATTGTGAATATATTGGTTACTACAATGAAGAGGCAATTGATTGGGCGTTGGATATGGTCCAACTAAAGAATTTTGAAGGTAAGCAAGTAAAGGAGTTTTCCTTAGGAATGAAGCAGAGACTTGGACTCGCCAGGGCGATCATCACAAAGCCGGAACTTTTAATTCTTGACGAACCGCTGAACGGCCTTGATCCAGTTGGCATCAAGGAATTACGTACCCTGCTTAAAAATTTGAGGGACGATTACGGAATCACAATCTTTATGTCTAGCCATATTCTGGCAGAAATTGAACAGATAGCAGATACAATTGGCATTATAAAAGACGGTGAACTTCTTCAAGAAGTGCTAATGGAAAATATCCGTTTCGAAAATGTTAGATATATAGAGATACAAGTTGATGACACGAAGAAATCGACATATGTCCTCCATGAACTCATGAAGGTTGATAATTTTAAAATAATGGGTGACTATACGATACGTATCTATGAAACAGATGTATCGGAAGCGGAAGTATCAAAAGTGCTTATTTTAAATGGCGTGCTCATTAATAAAATTCAACGGAAAGAGCATTCGTTAGAAGAGTACTTTATGAGAATAATTAATGGAGGTGCTGGCCATGCTTAAATTGATATCCTTAGAAATAAAGAAATTCAGGCTATATAATTATTGGCTTGGTATTTTGATAGCGAACATTGCAATTGTTGCCTTAATTATCATGTTTTTTGTTCTTGAAAGAAGTGATGCAAATATCCCGTTTGAAGATTTTGATGCCGCAATGCTTATCAGCAATTCGCTCATACGAGGTACATTTCTTATTTTTGCCTCCGTTATTATTGTGAAAATCATCATTGACGAATATAAAAATGGTTCAATCAATATTATGTTTACTTATCCAATCAGCCGGAAAAAAATTATGGCAGCAAAATTACTGATTATTGTCATTTTTACATTTATCAATATTATGATTACTTCGTTGATTGTCGAGGGAGGCATGTATGCGGCGGATCGGCTGTTTGATATTATTCCAGGAGAAATTGGAAAAGAAGCTGTTTTAGATAATATCATGAAGAGCTTTCTTGGTGCAGCAGCCTCAGCAGGATTAAGTCTGATTCCTCTCTATTTTGGACTGCGTAAAAAGTCAGCGGCAGCTACGATTATCACAGCGCTTATTTTAGTGTCCCTTGTCAATTCTACTAACGAGAATTTTTCCGTATTTTCAATTATTGCTATCCCTCTTTCACTTGGATTCATTGGTTTATTGATCGGCTATGCATCAATTAGAAAGGTCGAATACAAAGATATTTGACGTTATATGAAAGTAGGTTACTAAGGCTTTTTCTAATGTAGAAAGGGTCTTTTGTATTCCTTTAATTTCCAATGTGTATATAATAGTTAATAAATAATGAGTGAGTTATGTAAAGGGAGTGTGAAAAAATGGAAGAATCAATTAAAAAAGCCCTGTTATTACGCGAGAAAGGACAGCTGACGGAGTCAAATGAGCTTCTATTAGAGGTGGCAGGGCTTCATCCAGAGGATGCCTACCTGCAATATCAAGTTGCCTGGAGCTTTGATTTACTTGGTGAGGAAGCAAAGGCTGTACCGCATTATGAACGGGCAATAGAACTTGGATTAGAGGAAGTAGATTTGCAGGGAGCTATGATCGGGCTTGGGAGCACATATCGTACACTCGGACGGTATGAAGAAGCGAGAAAGCTTCTTGAGGATGGATTGTCCCAGTTTCCTGAAAATGGGGCGATGAAAGTATTTTATGCGATGACGCTTTACAATTTGCATGATCACCGTGAGGCAATGGGAATTTTGCTGAAAACCATCGCTAATGAAACAGCTAACGAGGAAATCAGCAGTTACAAAAAGGCAATAGGGTTCTATGCTGATCATTTGGATGATGTGTGGGAATAAGAACATATACATGAAAAACGCTGGTTTACCGGGACGCAGCAATAAACACTTTTTAGAATGTGAATATGACCGCAGATGATTATGGTTCGACATATTCGGATCTATAAATGAGTTTTAAAAAGGAACATTTTGATTGGTGATTTGCCGATTAAAAATAAGATATTACATACGTTACTGGAGGGGCCCAATGGAATATAAATTACTAGAAAATGAAATAGATGAACTGATACAACTATACATACAAAACAATTGGCCGTATCACGGAAATGAAAAGGTTACGGAAGAATCCATTCGAAAGTCCTTCAACCAAGGCTACTACCAGAAGGAACGCGAAACGTATTGGATTATCGATGATGGCATAAAAGTTGGGCTTTTATTGATCCATGATATGAATGACTCTATCCCGCTTTTTGATATTCGGCTGGATGAGAAGCAGCGGGGCAAGGGATATGGTGTAAAGGCGCTCAAATGGCTGCAAGACTATCTATTTGGAACAAAACACAAAATCCGTGTAGAAGGTTATACAAGAGCAGACAATATAGGGATGCGTAAATGCTTTTCAAAAGCGGGTTTTGTAAAGGAAGGCTATCTGAGAAAAGCTTGGGAAAATGCTGACGGGACAATTTCGGATACTGTTCTTTACGGTGCGATAAAGGAAGGTTGGGAGCACAAGGTTATTACGCCAACAGAAATCGATGCAGTTCCATATTAAAAATATAAAAGCGTATCCAAAATTACGGAAAGGAAATCGCACCTTCGTAATCGGATCGCTTTTTTAGGTTTAGCAGTATAAATTATTCGTTAGAAGTTACAGAAAAATTAGTATTGCTTTCGTTCCAGTCAGTTTTTAAATAACTAAAGGTAAGTATATCCTCATAATGGTCATAAAGCCACTGCCCATCGCGCTTTATTCCTTCTTGGAGAAAGCCTAGTTTAACTGGTATGGCAATACCTTTTACATTGTTTTTCGCACACTGGATCTCTATTCGATGAAGATCAAGTACTTCAAAAAGGTAGCACATCAATGCCTTTATACTTTTTGTGATAATGCCCTTTCCCTGTACATCTTCTGCTAAGAAATAACCGATACTAGTCGACTTGTTTTTCCAATCAATATAATGCAGCGCAATCATGCCAACAAGCTGACCATTATACCGAATGCCAGCATCAAACCCGCTATTCCTTGCGTAATTATCCAGCCACATTGGAATAATTGAATTAAAATCCTCTGCCGATTTCCTCTTGTCAACCCATCACAGCCATTGACGCAGATGACTTCGATTGCGGTCTACCAATTCAAATAGCTCGTTCTTATGATGCTGTTGTAACAGTTCTATTTCGATCTGCTCATTTACTTTGTAAGAAAACATAGTAATCTCCTTTGTCTTGTACTTATACATCCAAACATTTTTGACACTCCATTTATAGCTTATATTGAATAGATTAAATATAGTGGAATTAATTGGTTTAAATGTTATATAATTTTATATAAATTTTATAACATCTATATAAAATTGGAAATTTAAAATGAACAGCGGTGTTTAACTGCAAGAGAGGATTTAGTATGGAGAGGCAATCAAGAAGATCTAGAAGAGCTCGACCGAAGAAAAAATTTTTAAAATATATCTTAATAATTGGTTCAATTTTGCTTTTATTGACATCGAGTTTCGGGGCATATGCCTTTATAAAAGCCAAGAATGCGTATGATCGTTCACAAGTGGATTTAAACAGAGCGGGAGGCAAATCTGATTTAAGAGAGGAGGAGGTCACATTTAATGATCCCTTTTCTGTTTTATTATTAGGGGTTGAGAACTATTCAAGCGGTGATAAGAGCGGACGGGCAGACACTCAAATTGTGATGACGATTGACCCGGCTGCTTCTGAGATTCATATGGTAACAGTTCCAAGAGATACAAGGGTCAATATTGAAAATGCTGGAGAGTATTCGGGAATACATAAATTGAATGCGGCCTATAGCTACGGAGCAATAACGGGCTATGGGGCAATCAAGCTTCAAGTAGAAACGGTGGAAAAACTGCTTAACATTCCTATCGATAATTTTGTTGCGGTGAATTTTGACGGGTTCAGGGACATTGTCGATGCACTTGGCGGTGTCACAATTGATATAAAAGAAGATTTCTGGGAAGAAAATTTCTACGACCGATCGAAAATCGAATTTAAAAAGGGAGTTGCCCAGCTAAACGGCGAAGAGTCGCTTGCTTTTGTACGAATGAGAAAGCTAGCGGTCAATGCGGTATACTCCCGTGAGGAAAGACAGCGGCAGTTTTTAGCAGCTACAATTGATGAAGCAATGTCTGCAGGAACCATATTTAAGATTGGACAAATTACCGATATTTTAGGGAACAATGTAGAAACCGATTTAACGGCTAAGCAAATCTATGCCTTGCAAAAACAGTTCTCTAAATCCAACAACTTATCGATCAATACAATCGATATACAAGGTGCGGACCATTTAATAGACGGTATTTCGTACTATATAGCGGAAGAACAAAGCTTAAATAATGTTAGTTTCGAATTGCGCAGCATATTAAAGTTAGATAATGACGAAAGCTTTAGAACAAATGCGGAGTTTATTAATTAGTAGTTGATTGGTATAACTAATGAAAAACAACAAGGGGGCAAGGCTATGTGGGAACGTTTCATGATCGATTCACCAAGAGGGATATATGAAGTATTTACTACAGGACAGGGTAAACCAGTGTGTGTGACACATCTATACAGTGCATTCAATGAAAATGGAAATTTGTTTGCATCCAAATTCACAAAGCACCATCAAGTGTTTTTAGTCAATTTAACGGGGTGTGGAAATTCCCGAGCTGCCTGTTCTGATGATGAATATAGTATGGAAGATAGCGTGAAGGACCTGGAAGCGGTACGTGAGTCCTTAGGAATAGAACAATGGATATTTGCAGGTCATTCAACCGGGGGGATGCTTGGACTGAAATATGCCATTATGTATCCAGGACGCTTGGAAAAAATCATTGTAGGGGGACTGTGTCCATCTGCTGAGTATATGAACCATAAAGATAGTATTTATTGTCGTGCTAATCCTAATAACAAAAGGATACTAGAAATATTAGCACTGCTGGGGAACCCCGAGACAACTATCGAAAAGCGAAGAGAAGTGAATAAGGAATGGTCACTTATGTCCTTATATAATGAGCAGGCCTACGAGGAGATGGTCAGTCGCCCGAATAGCGGGAAAACAGTTTCGCCGAGGCTTGATTATTACTCATATAAGGAACTCCCTTCATATGATTTACGAGAACAGTTGAAGACTGTTGGTGTGCAAGCCTTTGTATATGCCGGCAAATATGATGCGCAGTGTCCGTATGAATATGGTGTGGAGACAGCAGAACTGATGCCAAACGCACAATTCCAGCCTTTCTTGCGAAGCAATCATTTCCCTTTTATTGAGGAGGAAGAGGCGTTTGAGGAATTTGTGGAGCGAGCATTGTACGAGGAAATAAAATCTTAAAGAGACCTATTCATTTGATGATATATCAAAAGGAATATGTGAAAAACCTGCTCATCAAATAAAGATGTGAGCAGGTTCTTTTACATTTAAAGGGGAGATACACCTTTCCTTTTTACTTCAATCAAGAAAAAAGTTATCCAGCTGTTAATCGGTATAAAAAATAGTAATACGTTTATACCTAAACTGCCAAAAATACCATCTGTCTGTTTATGAAAAACTAGTGTGTCATATTTATATAAAATCATAGCAGCTGCGGTTAAAATCATTGCATTCACTAGGAGAGCGGTCCATCTACTGTGGCTTTTGTTATTCCTCCATGTAAGAATACAGAAGGCGGCGATTGTAGAGAGCAGAAAGGACCAAAGAATAATAAGCAAACTAACGATAGACAATCATCATTCTCCTCACTTTACCATTTGAATTTGTATATCAAATTAAGTTCACCGCTGCAAACAAGCTAGAACAAGGATTTACTGTTTTCCAGCTCAGGATAAAATTTTCGTAACAGCGGCCTGCCGATTAGATAAAGCGTAACGAGGAATAAAACGGATCCTGTAGCCAGTAACGTCCAAGTACCACTGATGAAATCAAATAGAACACCATACAACATCATACTAAGCGGTGAAAGAATCTGGCCAGTTACTTCGAGAAAACTAAATACTCTTCCTTTCAGTCCGTCATCAATGCTTTTTTGCAGCATAACTCCTACAGGGGTATTGATATAAATAATAATCATCCCGTAACTTAACGCGATAATAAGGAAATAACCGACTTTAAAGAAATAATCAAACGAGAATATTAAAGGGATGGGCATGCAGAGCATTAACAAGCTGATCGCCAGTATCCCTTTTTTTGCATTCAACAATGGGAATCTAAATTCCTGCTTTACAGAAAGAATGACCGAAGCAATCAGCATACCTAAAGCGAACATTCCCTCTATAACACCAAAATGAGCTGGACGGATATTCGATTCTTCCAGAACAATGAATGGCATCCCTACAACAACGCAGACAGCAAAGAAATTAATGACTAATGAAATGATGACAAGGATTGATAGCAGCTGATCATTTTTCACATATTGAAAACCGGTTTTTAGGCTCTCTACAAACTTTTCGTGATGAGCAGCCGGATCAGCATGATGGAACAATTTGAAGTTCATCGTCGATACAACAAGGATTGTGATAAGTAATCCGATTAATTGAATGAGTAAAAAGAGATGAATAGAGACAAATCCAAAAAGACTCCCTGCAATGATGGGACCTAGAACCATGGAAAAAGAGCTGGCAGCCTGATTCATCGTAACAGCTTTTTGAATATGTTCTTGCTGCACTAGGCTTGAAATGGAGGAGCTCAATGCCACACCTGTAAATAAAGATGTAATGGATAAAAGGATAGTTGCTGTATAGAGGGCTGGTAAAGAGAATTCGTAAATTGTACTAAACAGTAGAAGAGAGGTCATGATAGCAGCTGCACTTATTCGGGAAACTAAAACAATTGCCTTTCTAGAATATCGATCGACTAGATAACCGGCTAAAGGGGCAAGAATCGCTCTTGGAAGTGCGGATAGCATCAAATTGAGCGCAAAGCTAATGGCAGATCCCGTAGCAGCAAGGATATAAAGGCTAATACCAAATGTATAGATGCCATTGCCTAATCCAGAAACAAGCTCACTTACTGTATAAGCCCATAAATTGTATTTAGAAGTTTTCTTTTCCATTATCAGACCGCCTTTTTTAATGTTGTTAAAATAATTTTACATAATTAGGTTAATAATTACAATATTTTTTAATTTAATTAAAAATTCAACTTCTGTTTTAATAGATATTTTTCTGTATAATGAAAGAAAAGGGGCTGGAAAATATTGAATACACTAGGGAAAAGAATTAAAACATTAAGAAAAAAGAAAAATGCAACGCTTGAACATGTCTGTGGAAATCAAATGTCTGTTTCTATGCTTAGTCTTATTGAAAATGATAAAGCACAGCCCTCTGTGGAAAAATTGGCTTACATTGCCCAGAGGCTGGAAGTTAATATTGAGGAGCTGCTCGTTGATATAAGCATCGAAGAGGTACGAACGCTATATCAAGAAGCGCGGCAGTTTTTCGACAACCAGGAATTTCAAAAAGCTATTCAAGTAGTTGAAAAGATAGCAGAAATTGAATTGCCGATAGCCTTTGAGAGTGCTAAGTTATACGAGGTTTATGGTCTCTCAAAGTGTAAAATGGAGGCAGATCATTGGGAAGAGGATATTAAAAAAGCACACGATTTGTATTCCTCGCTCAATTTTTATGGTGAGTGTGCCAAAATGGATTTGTTCGTTATCGCCCATTTAACTTATGAGCAGCATTATGAGCGGGCATATCATTATTTAAGAGACAAGACTAACTTATACAGCAGTCTAAGCACTACATTAGATAAAATAGATGAGCTTGAATTTTTGTATTACCGTCTGGTTCTGCTTTTTGCGAAAGGCAGTTATGAGGAAGCATTGACTGTACTTGATCAGGCAATTGAATTCTCAAAGCGCTATTCCCTTTTTTATCGATTAGAAGAGTTATACCGAATCGCTTGTTTTTGTGCCATGTTTGAGGGAGAAACAGAGAGAGTGCAGTTCTTTATAAAGAAACTGTATCAGTTAGGCCGCTTTATGGACAATCAAGAGACAATCGCTTCTGTGTTTTTGATTAAAGCACATTACTACAATGAATACTTACACCAATTCTCTAAGGCACATCAATCCATCGAACGATTTAGGAAGATGTTTGACCAGGAGGGTGAACCCTATTACTTTATGGAAAAAGGAAAGGCATTTTTTGGGGAAGAACAGTATCAGCAAGCACTTCTGCATCTAGAACAGATAGGGGAAATTGGAAATGGGCAGCACCCTTTAAATTTAGCGATAATTTACGTGATAGATGCCTATATTGCACGCTGCCACTATTATTTGGGCAACAAGAAGGAAGCTATGCGCTATGCAAAAAAAGCATGGGCAAAGATAAAAAATGAGGTGCCGCAAATTGCTCATTACAAGGAATTCATCTACGAAACATTCGTCATTATGATGGAGAATGAATAGTGCTTAATAAGGAGGCAGCAGTCGTTTACAGATGAAATGATCGTTTTGAATTGACAGAATGCTTATCAAGTAGGGATATTACTCGAAAATGAAGAAGGAAAATTACCTCATCCTCAAACCATTTTAACGATAAATCGTCATTTATAAGGAGTGTACGGCTGTGCTGTGTAGCGGAAGTGAAATTTTGAAAAAGATTGAATACTAGGATAGACTATTTTGACCGTTGGTATGTCCTGGTGCCACAATACTTAGACGATAGCACAGTCTTACTCTACACTACTAAACAAGGAGGAATCAGTCATGAAATCAGCCATCATATTCGACATGGACGGTACATTATTCCAAACAAATCTTATTTTAGAGCCGGCACTTGAGGCAACTTTTGATGTATTACGCGGGGAAAGCTTATGGGAGGGTGATACGCCAATCGATAAATACCGGGAAATCATGGGGGCGACCCTGCCGGAAGTTTGGCAAACGTTATGTCCGAACCATTCAGAGGAAATTCGTGAAAGAAGTAATGCACTCTTTCATGAGCAGTTAATCCAATTAATAAAGGGGCAAAAAGGAGCTCTCTATCAGCAGGCAGAAGAAACACTTGAACAACTAAGCAGCAAATACCGCTTGTATATTGCAAGCAATGGTCAGGTGGAGTATTTAAAGGCAATTGTAGAAACATACAATCTTAACCGTTTTATAGAACATACATATAGTATCGAGCTTATTGAATCGGGGAATAAGTCGGAGCTTGTGCAGCTGGTCAAGACAGAAAATGACATCAAAAGCGGATTTGTTGTGGGTGACCGGGCGTCTGATATTCGTGCAGCAAAAGATAATGACTTGACTTCCATCGGTGTCCGCTTCGATTTTTCCCAGGAAAGTGAATTAAACAAGGCAGATTATGTAGTAGATTCACTTTCGGAATTATTATTAATCGTTTAAAAATAAAAAGAAGATGCTTATCAGCAACTAACCAGGTAAGCATCTTTTTTCTATGGAGCACATTCGTGCGGTTGTATCAGTAAAAGATTTATTCGTAAGGGTTGAGTATGCCGTAATGAAGTAAATCTTCGTAACGGCCGTCTTTTCTAATATGGTCGATAAGAATGCCTTCTTTTTTCATACCTAGCTTTTCCATTACTTTGCCTGATGCTGGATTAGAAGCAAAGTAGCGGGCAAATACCTTATGGTAGCTCTTTACTTTAAAGGCAAACTGTAAAAGTGCTTCCGCTGCCTCTGTTGCATAGCCATTACCCCAGAATTCCTCTCCAATCCAATAGGCAAGCTCGCCATTATTAAAATGATGGTTATGACTTAAGGCAATGGCTCCGAATAATTCGCCAGTTTCGTTATCGGTAATAGCAAATTCATAGGACCTTTCTGCTTTAAAATTGTCCGCATGTCGATTAATCCAAGATACTGCATCTTCTACCTTGTATGGAAAGGGAAGATACATGGTACTTTTATAAATATTGTAGTTATTGCATAGTCCAGCTACGTTCGCAGCGTCAGATTTGTCGAACAGTCTTAATCGTAGTCTTTTTGTTGTAATCGTTTTAACATTTTCATCAAAAAGCATAAAATATTCCCTCCATCTATTTGTGTGATTTTCATCGCCCGTATCTTGGATTTTAGGCGGTTGTTAAGAGCACTAGGTGCTTAAAAAAGTTCAAGGTAACAGGTTAAGGGATAGTAAAGCCTATGAAACAATAGAGAAACAGCAGGTGTATGATTTATAAATGTAACATATGAATTTCCAAAAATGCACAAAAATATATGATTAGATAGGTCATTAGCGAGTCAGCTAAAAATGAAAACTGGAAAAAAATAGTGAGGAGAAAAATGCTATTGTTAAAATTTTCACAATATTCAAAACGAATAACGATTAAGGTATAAAAACCTATCTATATAGGCATATATAATCAGTAAAATTATATATCACTATTATGTTGGTAAGCAAAATTATTATTTAAACGACAAGATTTTATACATAAAGCAGAAAATAATTGAAAAATTGATGGAAAATTTGAAATTAATAGAATATATTGTTTATAGAGATAGGCGACTATCTCGATTTAAAGCTTAATAAAGGGGGTTTTGTATGGGGGCATTTGGTTTACTACGATCAGAACTTCAAAAGCTGATCGGCAATAAGGCACTGCTCTTTACACTGATTGGTGTGCTGTTAGTACCAATCGTGTATGTAGCAGTATTGTTGTCTGCGAAATGGGGACCGTATGACAACATGGATAATCTTCCGGTTGCGATTGTCAATAATGACAAAGGCGCGATATCGGATGGGAATCCAATCCATGTGGGAGATGACCTTGTGGAGACACTGAAGGATAGTCCAACACTCGGCTGGCATTTTGTCTCAAAGGAAGAAGCAGATGCAGGCTTGAAAGAGAATGACTATTACATGGTCATTGAAATTCCAGAGGATTTCTCACAGAAAATTACCACAGTGTTAGATGCGGAGCCTCAAATACCAGAAATTCGATACATTAAGAATGAAGGTATGAACTTTATGGCCTCGCAAGTGACGAACAGTGCTGTCGAACGTATTAAGGAGCAGCTTGGGGATAAAATTACAGCAACTTTTGCGTCTACTGTGTTCGGCAAATTCCCGGAAATTGCAGAAGGATTCATGGCCGGAGCAGACGGTTCACAGCAAATTCTGGACGGCACAATCAGTTTGTCAGAAGGAACGGATCAAATTTTGACTTCTTTGACTGAAAAAGCTCCTGATATTGAGCGGTTAGCAACAGGGGCTAAGCAGGCAGACACTGGAGCAGCGACTTTATTAAGTGCTGTTGATAGCGGGACTGGGGACATCAAGCGTTTAGCAGATGGCTCAGGGCAGCTAGCACAAGGGGCAAACCAAATCGGAACCGGTTCTTCGCAACTTGCCACAGGAGCAAAATCTCTAGGAACAGGTGCTAATCAAGTTCTTGCAGGCTTGACTGATTTAAAAGGCGGCCAAAACCAAGTTCTTGGAGGGCTTCAGCAATTAAAAGGCGGTGCCCCGCAAGTATTAGAAGGAATCCAATCAGCTCAGGCGGGTTCTGAGAAGCTCGTTACAGGATTACAGACAGTTCAGCAAGGTACGAGTGCTTTAGATTCAAATTTGAGCTCTATTGCTGTCCAAGTATCGACGCTGAATAACTCGATTCCAACATTGGCGGGAGGTATAGATGGTTTAGGAACTGCAGCAGGGCAGTTAAGTCAATTGGCGAAGGCAATTGCAGGAGCGAATAGCGAGCTTGCACAATCTCAGGAGTATCAGCAATTATTAAAGCTTGCAGAAGGTATTAATACGAACCTTCAAGGCATGAAAGAAAATGTTAGTGCTTTGCCAAAGCAAGTAGAAACGCTTTCTGGTGGCCTGACACAACTAGCAGGTGTAGCATCACAGGTGAATCAAGGTATTGGCGCGACAGTGGAGGGCAGCCAGTCATTAAATGAAGGGCTTGGACAATTGGTTGCAGGGCAAACATCGGTAGTTGGCGGCATCGACAAGTTAGTTGCAGGACAGCAGCAAGCTGTTGCCGGCGTTGATAAACTGGTTGCAGGACAACAACAGGTAGCAGGAGGGGCAAATTCTCTAGCAGATGGCGCTGTAAAATTAAACGCTGGGGCTTCCGCATTTGTAAGTGGTGCCAATCAAGTAGCAGCAGGTAACACTAGGTTAATGTCATCGTGGTCGACACTGCGTAACGGCATTGCCGAGCTGAAGGCCGGTACAGCGCAAATCAGTACTGGAAATGCGACAGTAGCAACTGGCTGGAACTCACTGACAGACGGTGTAACACAATTGAATGACGGAACAGTTCGTTTGCAAGATGGCAGTAAGGAGTTGGCAACTGCTTTAGCAGGCGGTGCAGAAGAAGTTGGGGCAGTGCAGGTTTCAGAGGCAAATATAGCAATGTTTGCAAGCCCTGTTAAACTAGTGGGTGAAAATGTGAACCCTTATAAATACTATCGAGACTCTACAGCTCCATACATCTTATCGCTGGCACTATTCGTAAGTATGCTGATTTTATCTTTCTTCATTGATTTTAAACGCCCGGCGACGAGTCCTTCTTCAGCGATTAGCTGGTATATCAGCAAATGGTTAAAACTGGCGCTGTTTGCAGTACTGCAGGCATTATTAGTATCCGTGTTTGTTTTGGTCGTGCTGCAGTTAGCTGTTACAAATATTTTATTGTTTATCCTATTTGCCATTTTCGTTAGCTTGACATTTATGTCGATCATTTTCTTCCTGATAGCGGTCGGCAATAATATTGGACGATTTGTAGGATTGGCATTCATCGTATTACAATTATCCATTACAGGATCGAATTTACCGATTCCAATGCTGCCAGAAAACATGCAGGTGATTAGTAAGTTCTTGCCGCTAACATATTCGAATGCAGGGTTTAAAGCGGTTATTTCACTAGGTGATACGGCATTGCTCTCATCCAATGCCCTCATACTGCTGATTTTCCTGGCAACAGCATCAATATTAGCGTTAATTGTATTCCTATTTAGCTTCAAAACGTTTTCAACAAATGTAAATACACCAGAAGCACAAGTGTAGAAGGAAAATGCTCCACTGACATTGAGTCTTTGGAGCATTTTTTTTGATGCACTCATCACCAAATAAAAAAGTAGTTCTATCATGAATAAAGGATTTATATCGTTTCTTTAAGCCAAGCTAATAAAAATCATATGCTAGAATTGATAAAAACTATAAGTTTTACAAAAGCTTTAAAATAAAGAGGGGGAATTTAAAAGAATAATTGTAGAATAGTTGGGGCTTATTATGTAAAATGGAAATGTGGCAATTATCTCGAATGGAGGGTATTTTATTGAAGAAACGTAAGTTATTTCTCACAGCAGGTGCTGTGACTGCAGGCCTAGTAGCTGTTACAGGGGTATCAGCAAATACAGGATTTACAGATGTAAAGGAGACTAACTCCCATTATCAAAATATTCTTGCATTGCAAGAAGCGGGTGTCATTAAAGGGTATTCGGATGGCACATTTAAGCCAGGACATGCTGTTACGCGTGGTCAAGCTGCAAAAATGCTTGTTAATGCGTTTGAATTAGAAAAAGGCACTGCAGGCACTCCATTCACTGATGTAGCATCATCTAATGAATATCATGATGCGATTCAAACTTTGGCGAGCCAAGGAATTATTAAAGGATATTCAGATGGCACTTTCAAGCCGAACCAGCCGATTACTCGTGGCCAGTTTTCTAAAATCCTGACGAAGATTCTAAATATTACAGGTGAGGGAACACTACCTTTTAAAGACATCTCGACTGGTAATGAGTACTACAGTTCAATTGCTGCATTATATGAAAACGGCCTGACAAAAGGTACATCAGCTACTACATACAGTCCATATGCAAATGTAACACGCGGCCAGTTTGCTTCATTCATTGTCCGCGGGTTAGAATGGGCTGAAAAAAATACAGAGCAGCCAACTACTCCGGAAGAAGAAGCATTTGAGTTATCCATCTTACACGTGAATGATACACATGCCCATGTAGAAGCCTTCCCGCAATTAATGACTGCGGTAAATGAAGCGCGTGCAAGCCGTGAGAATTCGCTGCTGCTTCATGCTGGTGATGTGTTCAGCGGTACGCTTTACTTCAATGAGTTTTTAGGACAAGCAGACTTAGAATTCATGAACGCAATGAATTTTGATGCAATGACATTCGGGAACCATGAATTCGATCTAGGCGGAAGCGATGAGGGACATAAAGCATTAACGGAATTCGTTAAAGGTGCCAAATTCCCATTGATTACAGCAAATGTTGATTTCTCAAAAGATCCTTTGTTTGCTGGTATGTTCAGCGACAGCTATGCAGTAACAACAGAGCAAGGGAAAATTTATAATGGCATTATTAAAGAAATCGACGGCGAAAAAGTCGGAATTTTTGGATTAACAACTGAAGAAACAAAAGATATTGCGTTTGTTGGCTCGATTGCATTTGAAAATTACATCGAAGAAGCAAACAAGGCTGTTGCTGCTCTAGAAGCACAAGGCGTAAATAAAATTATCGCCCTTACACATATTGGCTTTAACGATAATCCAAATGTGGATAACGATATCCTGCTGGCAAAAAATGTGGATGGTATTGATATTGTTGTAGGGGGGCATAGTCATGATGGACTAAATGAACCTTACGTAGTAGATACAAATTCAGTTGGAACAGCCAAGGACGCTACATTAATCGTTCAGGCAAATGAATATGGCAAGTTCCTTGGAACAGTCGATGTTTCATTTGACAAAAATGGTGTTGTGACAGAGTATGACGGGCAACTGATTGAAATTGCAAAAGTGGCAGCAGATGAAACTGGTTTGAAAATGCTCGAGCCATACAAAAAGCGTGTAGAGGAAGTTTCAAATAAGGAAATTGGTGTTGAACTGAAAGCAGCATTGGAAAATCCGCGTAAGAGTGACGAGAATCCATTAAGTGTACGTGCAAATGAAACAATTCTTGGTAATTTGATTACAGATGGAATGCGAGCAAAAGCACAGAAATACACGGAGAAAAACGTAGTGCTAGCTATTCAAAATGGTGGTGGTATCCGTGCAGCCATCCCAGCAGGAAAAGTAACTGTTGGACAAGTAATCACAGTTCTTCCATTCGGCAATACACTGGCATTAATGGATGCAACAGGTGCTGAGTTGAAGGCAGCCTTTGAAGTATCAGTGAAAAATGCACCAGAGGAAAACGGAGGCTTCTTACATGTATCAGGAGGCCGCGTAACATATGATTCTTCTAAGCCGGCGGGAGAGCGTATCGTGTCTGTGGAATTATTAAATGAAGACGGTACGTATGCAGCAATTGAAGATACTAAAACATACACGATCGCTACAAATGCGTTCACTGCAAAAGGCGGAGATGGGTTTGATGTATTTAAGGCAGCTTACGAAGAGGGCCGGGTAACAGATTTAGGTTTATCAGATTGGGAAAACTTTGCTGAACATTTAACAAGCGGCATTACAATTCCAACTGAAACAGAAGGTAGAATTGTCGACATAGCAGCTAAATAATATTAGAAGCTATCCCGTTTTTACGGGATGGCTTTTTTGCTTAGAAAAGGGATTTCTTTATAAAGATTATTCAAAAAAATTAAAGCATGTAGTATAGTGGAAATATTTATTGAAAAATATTGTAAAGCAGGTGGTGTTTTGATTCATGTTCTCATCGGTGTCGGTGCTGTATTTGTCGACCGATTACTAGGTGATCCTAAAAAGTGGACGCATCCGGTTGTGTGGATCGGCCGGTTAATTGCTTTTTTAGAAGAGCTATGGAATAAAGACAGCGGGAGAAAATGTAAAGGGTTTCTTCTTGTAGCGGTAACTGTGTTAATAACAGCTTTAACCGTTGGCAGTATTGTTTGGCTCAGCTATATGGTTCATTGGACAATAGGCATATTAGTTGAAATCGCCCTTATCAGTTTGGCATTGGCTCAAAAAAGCTTGGATGAGGCGGCAATGCTTGTCTATAATGCATTACATGCTGGAGACCTGAATACAGCGCGAGAAAAGCTTGGCTGGATTGTTGGGCGGGATACGGAACACTTAGAAGAAAGTGAAATTGTACGAGGTGTGGTTGAAACAGTATCAGAAAATACAAGCGATGGGGTGACAGCCCCTTTGTTTTATGGCTTAGTATTTGGTGCAACCGGTGCCTGGGTGTATAAGGCAATCAATACGCTTGATTCAATGATTGCTTACAAAAATGAACGATATCAGGATTTCGGGTATGCGGCAGCGAAGCTGGATGATGTCGCTAACTTCCTGCCAAGTCGACTAACCGGTTTGTTATTACTTGTCTGTACGAAAGCGGCAATGTATAAGCCGTTTGTAAATCGTTTTGCTGAATGGAAAAATGATGCGAAAAAGCATCCTAGTCCCAATAGCGGTTATTTAGAGGCAGCAACTGCGGTCCAGTTAGGTATACGTCTTGGCGGTGAAAATGCTTATGGGGGAAAAAAATCATTTCGAGCGTATATGGGGCAGCCGATTTTCGTAATGGAAAAAAAGCATATTTTACATTCCATCCAACAAATGTATTTAGTCACTATTTATTTTCTGATTGTTATAGGAGGGATTGTTCTTGCACTATCCAGCACATGGGGCTAATGCAGAGAGCCTGTATCAAATGCTTGGCTTAAAGGTCCCAGAGACTATTATTGATTTAAGTGAAAATGTTAATCCGGCAGGGGTTCCACAATCCGTAAAACAAGCATGGATTTCGATGATTGATGCTGTCTCGCACTATCCAAATGAACAGGCCGAGCCATTCCGCTCGCAAGCAGCACAGTTTCATCAGGTCATACCCGAGCAGGTTATCGCAGGGAATGGAGCTGCTGAATGTCTAATGGTGCTAGCCAGTTATTTTTCAGGGAAAACGGTTGGACTGCTGGAGCCGTCTTTCTCAGAATATAGACGTACCTTGCTGCAAGAAAAAGTACAAGTAGAACAAATTCTTGTCGATGATATTTGTACATATCGTTTTTCTACGGAAAAGCTAAAAAAACAAATGGCAAAGCTTGATGCACTCTATCTATGCAATCCAAATAATCCGACAGGTGTCTTAACATCGAAATTGCAAATAGAGGAACTTTTGCAGTATGGGCGGAAAGTAGAATGTGCCATTGTAGTGGACGAAGCATTTATGGATTGGACAGATGAATCGGAAAGTGTCGTACCTCTTGTCAGTAAATACGAGAATCTTATTGTCCTGCGGTCAATGACAAAAATGTACGCACTGGCAGGGATAAGGCTTGGATATATAATTAGTCAGCGTGCACAGCAGTTCGCTGGATTATTTCCCCATTGGAATGTGAGTGGTGTTGCCATTCAACTAGGATGTCTGTGTCTTCAAGAGCATCTGTATACTAAAGATGCCAGGCAGCATAGTGCAAAAATGAGAAGAGATATAACTGAATTTTTGCAGGAGTATAGGTGTGAGGTATCGAACAGCTCGGCGAATTTTCTATTATTCAAACTGCCGGCAATCTATCATCCTGATCTCTTTTTTGCTTATCTTCTCAAGCGGGGGGTTGTCCTCCGACATACAAAAAATTATACTGGGCTAGATGGAAAATGGTTTAGAGTGGCCTTAAAGCGGCCAGAACAGATGAACATATTTAAGCAGGTGTTGAAGGAATATGTACAAAACAATTAGAATCTATCGGCACGGCGAGACCGAGTGGAATAAGCAGGGATTACTCCAGGGGTGGCTTGATTCGCCGCTGACGAAATGGGGAAAGCGGCAGGCTAAAGCTGTTGATTGGCAGCCGGAAGTTGTGTATGCGAGTGATCTTGGGCGAGCTGTAACGACGGCTCAGCTTATGTTTCCGAGAAAGCATATTATTCAAGATGACCGCTTACGTGAGATATTTTTAGGAGAGTGGCAAGGGCAAGCAGTAAAAGAGCTGCTAAAGCAATCTGCGTATCGCAGTTATTGTGAACAACCCGAAGCATTTACTGCTGTATCACAGGAACCATTCAGCAAAGTAACTGAGCGCATGTTCGAGTTTTTCCAAAGCTTATGTCATGTCTCGCAGCAAAACATTGCTGTTGTTTCACATGGTGTCTCGATTGCTTGTTTGTATGCGGCACTTGAACAGCGCCCTATTTCAACTTTGTGGCAAGAAGGTATGCTCTCAGGCGGGGAATATTTGGTGATTGATTACCGTAATGGAGAGTGGAACGTGAAAAAAATGACTTTACAGAAAATTTAGAGTCATGCTATACTAGGTCCTGTTAATATAACCATATATTGTGATAGTTCTAGTCAAGGTACTACTTTATGTAGTTTAAAAGGGAAGAACGGTGTAAAGCCGTCGCTGTCCCCGCAACTGTAAACGCTGACGATGACGACATAAACCCACTGTATGAAAATACGGGAAGGGCCGTCAAAGGATGAAGCGAAGCCAGGAGACCTGCCTTGCTGGGCGACTGTACATTTCTTCGGGGTATAGGAAGTGGGCGCAGATTTTTTGCGTATCCATTTCAAGCTGCCGAATAAAGAGGCGGCTTTTTTATTTTGTAAATGCTGCTTACGCTTATGACATGTGGACAATGATCAGCGATTAGCATTTTCATGTACTCGAGAAAAGAAAATGGAGAGGCTCAACACTACTTGCCGAATAGTTGATGAGCCAAAAAGCGGTGGCACAAAATGCCACCCTTTTTACAAGGTAAGAAAACTTAAAACTTTGCGTTACTGAACCGTAAAGGCATTAGAGCCAGCTATCCGTGCATGTGGAATTTCCATGTATATGTTCCATAGTACAGCTAAACAGGCGCGAATATGCTGTTCTGACAAGTTTTAAAACAATTGAATAAGCTACATCATAAAGTGCTCAATTACTTGAGATAATAGGGAAGTTCGTGAAAATCGAGCGCAGCCCCCGCTACTGTAATTGCTGATGAAATCACAACACCACTCGCATATAGCGGGGAAGGTGTGAGAGTAAGAGGAAGCAAGAGCCAGGAAACCTGCTTTATGATGCGAAACTGACTTTTCGGAGGGGGAAGTACAGGTAACCAGCGATTGCTGAGAGATGTTTTTGTATATACGATATATAAATTCACAAGCCTGTATTCTTCCGGAAAGGGAATACAGGCTTTTTTTCATGAAATACGAAAGTTTTTTTATGGATATCTGCAAAAGAAAGTTCAACATTTCAGCCGATTTTGGCCGTGAAATGTCTTTCTAATTGGAGGGGACAAATTGGAAAAGGGAAAAATATTCGTTGTCGGCTTTGGTCCTGGCGACTATGAGCATATTACAAAACGTGCAGTGGATGCTCTAAAGCAAAGTGATTATATCATTGGCTACAAAACGTATGTTGAGTTAATCGAGCATCTAGTAACGGCTAAATCTATCGTTAGTACCGGGATGACAGAAGAAGTATCACGCGCGCAGGAAGCTGTTCGCCAGGCAGAAGCAGGAAATATTGTTTCGGTCATTTCAAGTGGGGACGCAGGGGTGTATGGGATGGCTGGTCTCGTATATGAAGTGCTGATTGAACAAGGATGGACTGAAGCAACAGGAGTAGCGGTAGAAGTCGTACCTGGCATCTCAGCAATTAATTCCTGTGCAAGCCTGCTCGGTGCTCCAGTCATGCACGACGCTTGTACGATCAGCTTAAGTGACCATTTAACACCTTGGACAGTTATTGAAAAGCGTATCGAAGCAGCAGCAATGGCAGACTTTGTCGTAGCGTTCTATAATCCGAAAAGCGGCCGCCGTACTAGGCAGATTGTTGAAGCTCAGCGTATTTTACTTAAATACCGCTCGCCGGCAACACCTGTTGGTTTAGTGAAAAGCGCCTACCGTGAAAGTCAGAACATCGTACTGACGACACTCGCTGAAATGCTTGACCATGATATTGGGATGCTGACAACCGTGGTTGTAGGAAACTCTTCGACATTCTTTTATGACAACAAGATTATTACACCAAGAGGATATCAGCGTAAATATACGCTTGGTGAAGAGGTGCAGCCGCTCAAGCCGCATCAGCGCTTGCGCAAGGAAAATGAACCATGGGCACTCGATCAGGAAACAGGTGAAGCACAGACTGGATTTGAAAAAATAGCCGCAATGGAAAAGCCGAAAAAAAGCACGCTGGAAATGGCACATATGGCATTGGAACTTGTTAGCGGGAAATCTTCCGTTATCGTGGAGCAAAAAATCGAATCGATTTTTGAGTTTGCTGTAAGCCCTGGAGTTGCCAATAAAATTATTACACCAAAGCAAATGATGCTTTTAGCGGAGATAGTCGGTGAGGAAGGGACAATTGAATATACACCAGAGCATCGATTGCTTGTGAAAATGCCGACGGAACAGCCGGAAGAGGTTGTAGGTCGCCTGCGTAGTGAAGGGCTGCTTGTACTGCCGATTGGAGACGTGCTGAACGTGAAGGCATGTGATTTCTGCTATGGCGAAAAAGCTGAATCCATACCATATGCAGAAGAAATTGCGCAGACACTTGGTGGAATGAAGCTGCCGAAGGAATTACATATCGGTTTTAACGGCTGCGGAATGGCCTGTTATCGTGCAGTCTTTGATGATATTGGAATCGTTTATCGCAAAAAGAAATTTGATTTATTCATTGGTGCCAAGCCAGTCGGCCGGACAGCTCACGCAGCACAGCCTGTAGCTGAGGGAATAGAGCCGGAAGAAATTGTTCCGCTATTGACGAGGATAATTGATGAATATAAGCAAAATGCACATCCGAACGAGCGCTTGTTCAAATACTTCAAGCGCGTGAAGAAAATTTTGCATTACACGTACCACGATATGAGCTCGAAAATAGAAGTTGAGCCAGCTCCGTGCGGTGATTAGGAGGATTTCCATGATTTTATTTTTGGCAGGGACAAGTGATGCTAGAGCACTTGCGGTCCGACTGCAAAAGAAGGGATATAGCCTTCTGGCATCTGTTGTGACGGATTCAGCAGCTGCGAGTCTCCTAGAAGCAGGAATTCCGTATCGAGTCGGCCGGTTGAATGAAGAACAGATGCTAGAGTTAGTAGACGAGCAGTCTGTAACATGCATTGTAGATGCTAGTCATCCATTCGCAGAAGAGGCATCAAAAACGGCGATGAATACCAGTTTATGTCGGAATATTCCGTATATAAGATACGAACGGCCGGATGTGTCATTTGAACATGCCCTCATTACGAAGGTAGATAGCTATGAGGAAGCGGCCCTTGTCGCGAAGAAACGCAAAGGGACGATCATGCTGACGACGGGTAGTAAAACACTTGCAACTTTTACGAAGCATTTGCTGGGCGAGGATCTTCGGCTGTTATGCCGTATGCTGCCCAATAAAGAAAATATGGAGAAGTGTGAAGCACTTGGTCTGGCTCAAAAAGATATCATTGCTATCCAAGGACCATTTTCCAAAGAGCTGAATATAGCCCTTTACAAACAATATGGGGTAACCCAGATGGTGACGAAGGAAAGTGGAAAGGTGGGCTCTATCGATGAAAAGATGGAAGCGGCCTTAGAGCTTGGAATCGGTATTATTTTAATTAAACGACCAACGATTGAATATAAAAATCGCTGTACTACGTTTGAAGAGGTAGAGCAGCAAGTAGGAGGAATTTTCTGATGGCCAATATGAACTTCAATACAGCATTTACACCACTCACGGTAGACCCGGATAAAATCTATGATTATAGCTTTTCGATTATCAAGGAAGAAATGGGAGAACACTCTTTCACAGATGAACAGTGGATGGTTGTTCGCCGTGTCATCCATGCATCAGCTGATTTTGAGCTGGGACGCAGTGTTATCTTTACACCAGATGCAGTGGAAGCGGGCATTCAAGCTATTTTAAAGGGGAAGCATGTCATTGCCGATGTGCAAATGATCGAAAGCGGTGCAGGACGTAAGCGTTTCCAAAAACATGGAGGAGATTTGCACTGCTATATTGCAGATCCAGACGTATGGGCAGAGGCGAAAGAACAGGGAACAACACGTGCCATAATTTCCATGCAAAAAGCAGTTCGTGAACACGAAGGCGGTATTTATGCAATCGGAAATGCACCAACAGCATTGCTGGAATTGATCCGTCTGATTAAGGAAGGAATGGCTAAGCCCGATTTAATAATTGGTATGCCGGTCGGATTTGTATCTGCTGCTGAATCAAAGGAAGAACTGGCACTATTAAAAGGGATACCATTCATTACAAACGTAGGACGTAAAGGTGGTAGTACGGTAACAGTTGCCGCACTGAATGCCATCTCGATTTTAGCAGATGAACGAGCAAAAGAAGAAAAGTAAAAAAGACCCTTCAGAAATGCGGCACGGCTATACGACCGGGGCATGTGCTACCGCAATGACGAAGGCAGCTCTTATAGCGCTTATCACAAAAGAGGTACCAGAACAGGTAACGATTCATTTGCCGGTCGGTCAATTTGCGACATTTCAAGTTGAATCATTCCAGGTCACGGAAGATTCAGTGATGTGTGAGACGATTAAGGATGCTGGAGATGATCCAGATGCAACCCATCAGGCCCGTATCCAAAGTACAGTCCGCTTATTGCCAACTCCTGGTGTTCGTATTGACGGTGGTATTGGTGTCGGCCGAGTCACAAAGCCGGGGCTTCCTGTGCCGGTAGGAGAAGCAGCAATCAACCCTGTACCTAGAAAGATGTTGCAGCAGGTCATAGAGGAAGTGACTAAGCAGTTTGCTATAGAGCAGGGGGTAGAAGCCGTAATTTCCGTTCCGGATGGTGAGGAAATCGCCAAAAAAACATTAAATGGACGCCTCGGTATTATCGGCGGTATTTCGATTTTAGGAACAAGAGGTACTGTCGTTCCGTTTTCAAGTTCAGCCTATATGGCAAGTATTGTACAGGCGATTAGTGTAGCAAAGGCTGCTGGCTGTGATCATCTTGTCATTACAACAGGGGGACGCAGTGAAAAATATGCAATGCAGCAATACCCGGAATTACCGGAGGAAGCTTTTATTGAAATGGGCGATTTCGTTGGTTTTACATTGAAGCATATCAAGCGGCTGGGTATACGGAATGTATCTCTCGTTGGCATGATGGGCAAGTTTTCGAAGGTCGCGCAAGGTGTCATGATGGTGCACTCCAAAAGTGCGCCTGTTGACTTTCACTTTTTGCAGCAGCTTGCTCGCAAGGCAGGCGCTCCTGAAACGTTAGTATCAGAAGTAGTAGAAGCAAATACGGCTTCACAGGTAGGAGAATGGATGCTGGAACACAATGTACCGGAATTTTTTGAAGAGATGTGTAAAAGCTGCTGCTACCATGCGATCGCACATGTAAGGGGCGGTATCAACGTATCCACATCGCTTTATTCCATGAAGGGCGAATGCTTAGGAAAGGCTGAAAATATAGATGAAATCGATGAAAATGATTGGAATCGGGGATAACGGAGCGGATGGTCTCCTGCCTCAATATAAACGTTGGATTGAAGAAAGTGAAGTGCTTATTGGGGGAGAACGTCATTTGAGCTTTTTCCCGGATTTTGCAGGTGAAAAAATGGTATTAAAGGGCGGTCTCTCTAAAATAGCGGACTATTTAATAGAAGAAACTCGATCGGTTGTCATTTTGGCATCAGGTGATCCATTGTTTTATGGAATTGGTGGAGTATTGGCGAAAAAGGTACCGCTGGAAATTTACCCTTATGCAAGTTCGCTGCAGCTTGCTTTTTCCCGTATGCAGGAATCATGGCAAGATGCGTACATTACGAGCCTTCATGGACGCTCTATCAAAGGCTTTGCCCAAAGGATTGATGGGTATAAAAAGGTTGCTGTATTAACAGATGAGCACAATACACCGAATGCTATTGCAAACTATTTGAAGCATTACGGCATGACAGAATATGAAGCATTTGTAGCTGAAAACTTGGAAGGTACAAACGAACGCTGCGGATTTTACTCATTAGATGACATGGAAAAGCAGAGCTTCTCACCTTTAAATGTTGTCATCCTGCGCCAAATTACAAAGCCAGCTTCTTATCCTCTGGGAATAGACGATGAATTATTCAGTCAGCGTAAACCTGATAAGGGGCTTATTACAAAAAAAGAAATCAGGATATTGAGTTTGCAGGCATTGCAGCTGACGAAGCAAAGTATCGTCTGGGATATTGGTACATGTACAGGATCGGTTGCGATTGAGGCGGCAAAAATTGCACGTGAGGGGGCTGTCTATGCTATCGAAAAAAATGCTGCTGATTTGGAGAACTGCCTAGACAATCAAAGGCGCTTCCGCGTGGATTTAACGACTAGGCATGGAAAGGCACCAGATGGTTTAGAGGAATTTCCCGATCCCGATGCTATTTTTATCGGGGGCTCAGGCGGTGAGATGGAGAAGCTCTTGACAGTTTGTATCAATCGACTAAAACAGGGCGGACGTTTTGTTATGAATGTAGCTACGATTGAAAACTTATACAAAGCGGTTGAATGCCTAAAAGCACTTGGCTGTGCTGTGAATATTTTGCAGGCTCAATTGGCGAGAAGCAAACCGATTCTGGATATGACACGCTTTGAGCCATTGAATCCTATTTTTATCATTACGGCAACAAAGAAAGGAACAGAGGAATGAGCAATTTAGGCGTGTTATATGGGCTAGGAGTAGGACCAGGTGACCCGGAACTAATTACGGTAAAGGCTTTCCGTATGTTGAAGGAATGTCCAGTCATCGCCTATCCAAAGAAATTACGAGGCAGCAAGAGCTATGCACAGCGGATTGTCGATGTATACATTAATCCAGAAGAAAAGGAAATGGTTGGACTTGTATTTCCGATGACAAAAGACGAGGATATCCTCAATCGGGAGTGGAGAAAATCGGTTGAAGAAATCTATAAATACTTATCCACTGGCAAGGATGTTGCTTTTGTGACAGAAGGCGATCCGATGTTATTTAGTACATTTATTCATTTGATGAAGCTCATGCAAGAGCTTTATCCGGAAGTTCCGATTGAAACAATCCCAGGCATCTCTTCCTTTAATGGCTCAGCAAATCGTCTTGGTATTCCGCTTGCGGATGGAGATGAGCATGTAGCGATGATTCCGGCACATGAGGATATGACCGCTATGAGAAAAGCAATCGAAGACCATGATGCAATCGTATTTATCAAAGTCGCAAAGGTAATGGATGAAATGCTTGCCTTGCTGAAGGAAATGGGGCTTTATGACCGAGCACATGTAGTGACAAAGGTGACATCGGATGAGGAGATTATTTGGCAGCTTGACGATTTGGCAGGAGCTGAACTGAACTATTTATCATGTATGGTGGTGCGAAAATGACGAAAAAAATTTGGATTGTAGGGGCAGGTCCTGGAGACCCGGATTTAATTACAGTAAAAGGGTTGAAAAAGCTTCAGGAAGCGGATGTCATTATGTATACCGATTCACTCGTTAGTGAAGAACTGATTACAAAAGGAAATCCGGCCGCTGAGATCATTCGTACAGCTGGAATGCATCTGCAGGAGATGGTTGACTGCATTACCTCAAGGGTTGAAGCTGGAAAAATGGTCGTTCGGCTGCACACAGGAGATCCTGCGATGTATGGTGCCACGATGGAACAGGTTGCTTTATTAAAAGAGCGGGGCATCGGCTATGAAATCATACCAGGTGTAAGCTCCGTCTTTGCCTCTGCAGCAGCTGTCGGCGCAGAGCTGACAATTCCTGATTTAACACAAACGCTTATTCTTACACGGGCAGAGGGACGTACAGCCGTACCGGAGTTTGAGCAATTACATAAATTAGCAAGTCATCATTGTACGATTGCCTTATTCTTAAGTGCGACATTGACAAAGAAAATTGTCAAAGAATTGCAATCTGCCGGCTGGTCCGATGATACGCCGGTAGCAGTTATTCAGCGTGCTTCCTGGCCGGACCAAAAAATCGTTCGAACGACGCTTATTGAGCTTGATGAAGCAATGCGTGTAAATGGAATTCGTAAGCACGCTATGATTTTAGCAGGATGGGCTCTTGATCCAAATATCCATGAAAAGGACTACCGCTCAAAATTATATGATGAAACCTTTACACATGGTTATCGCAAAGGTGTGAAGAAATGATTGAGTTGCAGGAAGGGATTATCCCTGAAATTGTTGTCAAAAAACCATATGCCTTGGTTGCAATCACAAAACACGGCGTAGCACATGCAAGACGCTATGCCTCACTTTTTCCTTATGTAGACGTTTACTATATGGGGAAATTTGCGTATGGAGATGAGGAGCTTCGAGGTATTCAGCTTTTTAATGGCTCGGTGCGGATGCTGCTCCCTGCTCTCTTTAAACAATATAAAGGAATGATTTTAATTATTTCGCTTGGTGCAGTCGTCCGAATGATCGCACCATTACTAATTGATAAAAAGGTCGATCCGGCAGTCCTCGTTGTTGATGATAAAGGCGAGCATGTCATTAGTGTTTTATCCGGCCATATTGGCGGTGCGAATGCTTTAACGAAAGAAGTGGCGGAGGCAATAGGTGCTAAACCTGTCATTACTACGGCATCTGACGTGCAAAAAACGATTCCTGTTGATTTGTTTGGTGCACGCTTCGGGTGGGTGTGGGATGCGGAAGATAAGCTGACTCCGGTCAGTGCTGCTGTTGTCAATGAGGAGCCGGTCGCTATTGTACAGGAAACTGGCGAAACAGACTGGTGGATGCATGATACACCAATGCCGCCGAACTTACACCTTTACGACAATATGAACAAGGCAATCGAAGCAAAGCCAAATGCAAGCCTTCTTATTACAGATAGGATATTAACGGAAAAAGAAAAAGTGCTCCTTGAGAACGGTGTTGTATACCGCCCGAAATCTCTTGTTATTGGTATGGGCTGTAATAGAGGTACTCCGCTTGAAGAGGTAGAGACGGTGATTTTACAGACACTAGAAGAGCTGCAGCTTTCCGTAAAAAGCGTGAAAACACTGGCAACTATTGACCTGAAAAAGGATGAGGAAGCATTTTTGCAAGTAGCAGCTAAATATGATTGGGAATTTATCACCTATAGCCCCGAACAGTTAAACGAAATACCATTGCCGAATCCTTCAGATACGGTGTTTAAATATACAGGTGCTTACGGTGTCAGTGAACCTGCTGCAATGCGCTATGCAAATACGTCTGAACTCATCCTTACTAAAAAGAAGAGTGGTAACACAACCATTTCAGTAGCACGATTATTATTTAAGGAGGGGTCCCATGATTAATCGATTCGTTCTAGCCGGTACCGGGAGCGGGGTCGGCAAAACGACGCTGACAATTGGCATTATGCGGGCCTTGATGGATAGAGGATATTCTGTACAAGGGTTTAAATGCGGGCCGGATTATATTGATCCCTCCTATCATAGTGCCGTTACAAAACGTCCGTCACGAAATATTGACAGCTGGATGCTTTCGCATGATGTTGTACAGTCAATTGTCAGCAGAGCCTCAAAAGATGCAGACGTCGCGGTTATCGAAGGAGTTATGGGACTGTATGACGGTAAATCTCCGTTAGAAGATACTGGTTCTACAGCGGAAATAAGCCTTATAACGAAAAGCCCGATCATTTTAATCGTCAATGCAGCAAGCATGGCTCGAAGTGCTGCGGCTATCGTAAAAGGGTTTCAAGTTTTGAACGAAGAAATCCAGATTGTTGGTGTCATTGTTAATCAGCTTGGCAGCAAAGGACATTTTGATATCGTAAAGGCAGCAATCGAGCAGGAATGCCAAGTATCAGTTATCGGCTATTTGCTAAAAGGCGCAGTTGAACCATTGCCGAGCCGTCATCTAGGTTTGGTACCGGCCATTGAGCGCGGTGAGCTTGATGAGTATTTTGCAGCACTGGCAAAAAAGGTTGAAGAAACCGTCGATATAGACCAATTATTAGCCATTACAAGGGCACCCGAATTACCTGATGCTTCTACTATTTTTGAAAAGAAGAAAACTGAGAAAGTTCATTTAGCCGTGGCAAAGGATGCTGCGTTCAATTTTTATTATCAAGAGAATCTGGAGTTGTTAGAAGCTGCCGGTGCAGTCCTGCATTATTTTTCTCCCTTGGCTAATGAAGAAGTACCGAAAGAGGCACAAGGTCTTTATATCGGCGGCGGCTTCCCGGAGGAATTTGCAGAGCAGCTGGCTGAGAACCAGACAGCGAATGATTCGATTCAACAAGCGATCCGAAAAGGGCTCCCGACGTTGGCGGAATGCGGCGGTTTTATGTATTGTACCGAAGCGATTGTAACAAGAAGCGGCAAACGTGTACCGATGCTCGGACTGATACAAGGGGAAGTTGTGATGCAGGATAAGCTTGCAGCACTTGGTTATCGTGAAATTACAGGCGTAGCGGGCAATTTCTTAATTGGTGAAAAAGAACAAGCGAAGGGGCACGAATTCCATTATTCAGCGTTCGAAGGGACTCATGCATCTCCAGCTTATTTTTCAAAGAGCAGGTTCCGTACCCAGGCGGAAGGCTATTTGCATGGCAATCTGGTAGCTGGCTATACGCATTTTCACTTTGCGTCTAATCCAAAGCTGATTGAAAACTGGTTGAAAGTCTGTAAGGAGGGTTGTTGATGAGTTATTATCCAGTCTCTTTGAATCTTGATTACAAAAAAGTGTTGATCGTAGGCGGCGGTCATGTGGCGAGACAAAAGCTACAGTCTTTATTACCGACAAAAGCAGAAGTCGTCATCATTAGTCCAGCGATTTTACCTGAGATACAAGATTACGTTCTTCAAGGTGCAGCAACATGGTGTGAAAAACATTTTGAAGCAAGTGATCTGGACGGAGCAGCCTTAATATTTGCTGCAACTAATCTTGAAGAAATAAATGATGCAGTCGAACAAGCTACACAGCATTGGCAGCTCCTTAGCCGGGCAGATGCGAAGGGACGTGTAGATTTCATTAACCCGGCAGTTGTGCGGCGCGGAGATTTCTTACTCACTGCCTCTACCTCTGGAGCAAGTCCTACGTTAACAAGGAAAGTAAAAGAGGAACTGTCTGCTGCCTATGATGAGGCTTATGAACAGTATGTGGCATTTTTAAAGCAAGCCCGTTTTGAGTTAATGGATACCATACAAGATCCTACAATAAGAAAGCAAGCACTGCAGACACTCGTCTCTTCTGAGATTTTACAATGGATTCGACAAGGAAATACGGAGAGATGCCAGGAGTTTCTACAGCAGCTGCTGCAAAAGGAGACAACAAGATGAATGGAAAGGTGTATCTAGTTGGCGCAGGTCCAGGTGATCCGAAGCTGATAACTGTATACGGTCTGGAGTGCATACAGCGTGCTGACGTCATCGCCTACGATCGTCTCGTTAATAAAGAGTTATTAAAACATGCAAAATCGTCAGCAAGGTTGGTCTATTGTGGAAAAGAGCCTGGAAAACATGCGCTGATCCAGGATGAAATTAATGAATTACTGGTAGAAGAAGGATTGAAGGGACATTGTGTCGTTCGTCTAAAAGGAGGAGATCCTTTTGTATTTGGCCGCGGAGCTGAGGAGGCAGCTGTTTTGAAACAAGCTGGAATTCCATTTGAAATCGTACCCGGTATTACAGCAGGTATCGCAGCCCCTGCCTATGCAGGCATACCGGTAACTCACCGTGATTATGCGACAAGCTTTGCCATTGTTACGGGCCATGGTAGAGCTGAAAAAGGACAAGACTTTATAGATTGGTCCTCTTTAAAGGGGATTGATACGATCGCTTTCTATATGAGTGTCGGAAACATCGAACATATCTCAGCTCAGCTGATGGCAAACGGCAAGGCTTGTGATACACCTGTAGCCGTTATTGAATGGGGCACAATGGACCAGCAGCGTACTTTTACAGCGACACTTGAAACAATTGCGGTATGTATTCAAAACGAAAATATACGAAATCCGTCAATGATTCTAGTCGGTGATGTTGTAAAGGTAAGAGAGCAAATTGAATGGTATCAAGAAAGGGTGATGAGTACATGATGGTACTTGAAAAATTGAAGCAGCGACGGGCAATCCGGCAGTATGAACAAAAGCCGGTGGAACGGGAAAAGGTTGAACAGCTGCTGCAGGCGGCAACATATGCACCAAATGATCGTATGCGTGAGCCATGGCATTTTTATGTTCTACAGGGAGAGAGCCTCTCTCGTTATGAAGAAATGGCATCAGCCTATTTAGAAGAACGTTTCCCTACGAAACCTCATCTTGTGGCAAGTTCCCTTGCGGTCGTTCAAACAACACCTCTTGTAATTGTTGTAACTGCCGATACGGTAGAAGGTGATGAGGGAGCAACAAAGGATAATGAATTTGCTGTTTCCAGCGCCATCATGTCTATGTGGCTGACAGCAGAAGAGCTTGGACTTGGTTTTGTTTGGCGTACACGTGGTGTAGGGCTTGTTCATGACGCGCGTATGCATCAATTCATCGGCGCAAAAGACAATCAGCGTGTTATCGGAACGTTGTTTATCGGTTATCCGGCGGAAGCACCCGCAGTGGAAAAGAAACGCACTCATTTTAGTGAAAAGACGACTTGGCTTTAGGAGGAATAACCTTGACGAAAAAAGGATTGGTGCTTGTTTATACAGGAGATGGCAAGGGGAAAACGACTGCTTCACTCGGTCTGACAATCCGGGCGATTGGGCGTGGTATGTCAGTGAAGTACCTGCAGTTTATTAAATCACCTGAACGCACATACGGTGAACAGCTTGCACTTCGAAAGCTCGGTGTTGAAACGGAACAGCTCGGCATCGGCTTTACTTGGACGAAAACACCGGAAGAGCACCGTGTTGCTCTCAAAAAAGCATGGTTGAAAGCCAAGCAAGCTCTTCAGGATGAGTCTACGGATGTACTTGTTCTTGATGAACTGAATAATGCACTGGCGATCACAAAGTTTCCGATTGATGATGTACTCCCTCTTGCAGAAGTATTGGAAGCAATCCAGAACCGGCCTCATCACATGCATGTTGTCATTACAGGGCGTTCAGCAAATTCTGCAGTTATCGCACTCGCAGATCTTGTATCGACAATTGAGCCGACGAAGCATTACTACGCTGACCAAGACCGGACAGCTGTGAAAGGTCTTGAATTCTAATGAAGGCGATTATGATTCAAGGGACAGCATCCGATGTGGGAAAAAGCGTCATCTGTACCGCACTGTGCAGAATATTAGCGAACGACGGTTACCGTGTAGCACCCTTTAAATCACAGAACATGGCACTCAATTCCTATATAACGGAGGACGGGGGTGAAATTGGGCGTGCTCAAGGTGTGCAGGCAGAAGCAGCAAGAACTGCAGCAACAACCGATATGAACCCTGTGCTGCTTAAGCCTAAAGGGGATATGGTGTCAGAAGTCATCGTGCACGGGAAGCATTTTACAAATATCGATGCAGTGACCTACCGGGAGCAGCTGGTTGAAATGCTTATGCCAAAGGTAAGAGAGTCGCTAACTCGTTTATCCCATTCGTACGATATTCTTGTTCTTGAAGGAGCGGGAAGTCCAGCTGAAATTAATTTGAAGCAGCGGGATATCGCAAACATGCGTATGGCCCACGAGACAGATGCAGCTGTTATTTTGGTTGCTGATATTGAACGAGGCGGTGTTTTCGCTTCTCTCGTAGGGACGCTGATGCTGTTAGATGACGACGAGAGAGCACGCGTTAAAGGAATTATCATTAATAAATTCCGGGGCATGAAAGAATTGCTTGATAGCGGGGTTGAATGGCTTGAGGAATACACAAACATTCCAGTCCTGGGTGTCATCCCGCATATCGATGTTCAAATTGAAGCGGAGGACTCTATGGCATTATCGAGCCTGCGTCTAAAAAAACCGCAAACAGAAGAGTTTTCAATCGATGTAGCTGTGATCTGCTTCCCGCGTATTTCAAATTTTACGGACGTTGACCCGTTAATGGATGAACCGCATGTAGGTGTCCGTTTTGTAAAATCCGTAGCCGAACTGAAAAGACCGACCGTCATTATTTTACCCGGGACAAAAAATACGGTAGAAGACTATGAGTGGCTCGAGAAGACAGGATTGGCGAAAGCTGTTCATAAATCCGCCCAAAACGGCAGTTACATTTTCGGAATTTGCGGCGGCTATCAAATGCTTGGCGAGACATTGGTTGATGAACAAGCGGTTGAAGCTGCTGGCGGAGTAACGAAAACGCTGGGACTGCTGCCGCTGGAAACGGTATTCGTACCTGAAAAGCAAACAGTGCAAGTATCGGGACAACTTTCATCAGGTGAACAGGTTACAGGCTATGAAATCCATTTAGGCCGTACAAAGGCAACACGCTTAATCAAGCCATTTGTCCAGCTGCACGATGGACGTACGGATGGTGTGCGAAGTGATGATGACCGTGTTATCGGCACATATTTGCATGGCATTTTCCATAACAGGCAGTTTACGAGAAATTATTTTAATAACATTCGTTTAGAAATGGGTCTAACAGTAATTGAAGGTCAAGTGCAAGCAGAAGAAGAGCGCCGCGAGCAGGCATATGAAATGCTTGATCGGCACGTGCGCCAGCATCTAAACATGGAACTTATTTATTCATTTATTACATAACATGTCGTTTGGTGTAGTGAGAACTACTTAAAAGGGAAGTGTGATGAAAGTTCACCACGGTACCCGCCACTGTGAAACGGAGCAGCAAATCAGCACCACTGCAACTGCGGGAAGGGATTTGTTTAGCGATGATGTGAAGTCAGGAGACCTGCCAGATAGACACGAAGTGTACCCACGGGATTATGGGAAGCATTGTACTGCATATATTAGTGCTTGCTTTTCCTCATGTAGATTTTTCATTGTCTACATGATTTTTTATGCAAGTGTTTAGAGAACTAGGCAGTGAACAATCAACCGATGGTAATCATTGTTGTTCATATTTGTGTTTAGAAAAGGAGTGGCACATTTGAAGGGACCATTAGCCATTGATTTTGAAAAAATTTGGCAGGAGGGCATGCATGATTGGCATGGCAACATGCCGCAACGCATGGTAGATGATACGTTGGAAGAAGCGTTTTGGAACCAGTCGATGAAGAAAAAATCATATAAGCAGACAGAGGACTATGCTGTACCGATTTATCAGGCAATAAAGCAATATATTGAAGCTCCTGATACTGTCATTGAAATTGGTCCAGGATGGGGCAATTATACCTTTCCATTGGCAGAAGATGCTGCTGCCTTAACGTGCGTAGATGCATCTGAAAGTGTACTAACGTATTTAGCTCAATATTTTGATGAATCGTCAAATGTTCAATTTGTTCATGCAAAATGGGAAGAGGCAGAACTTGAACAGCATGATGTTGTGATTGGGGTCAATTGCTTTTATAGGATGTACCACATGCTCGAACCCCTTAAGAAGATGAATGAACTAGCGAAAAAAAGAGCGATCATTGGCATGACAACCGGTCCAATCCAACCGCATTATCAAGTGTTGGATGAACAGTTTGGCTATTCCGTTAAATATCCCAGAAGAGATTATATCGAAATTTTGAATATGCTGTACCAGCTCGGGATCCATGCAGATTGTCAAATGCTTTCTCTAGTGCGTACTTATACGTATGAAACAAAGGAGCAGCTGCTTACAGCACAAAGTAAAAAAATACTTGATGAAACGTTTGAGCTGAAACATATCGAGCAGGCACTCGAGCCATTTATTGTAAAGACACAAGATGGCTATTGTTACCGCCATCAATTTTACGCAGCGATTATTTCCTGGACACCGGTAAAGCGATCTATTGGAATGACCCAACATGAAAAAAAGATTTAACACAGTAATGATCGCTTTGTTCGTCCTGCTTATACTAGCGATGACAGCCGCTGTCATGGTTGGTTCTGTTGATATAACCCCGCTCATCATATGGCAAGTGGTACTTTCTCATTTTGCTATAGATATCGGTGTGCAGCCAACAAGTGCACAAGCAATTATTATCTGGGAGATTCGCGTTCCGCGTGTAATATTGGCCGTAGTCGTTGGTGCAGGTCTGGCAATTAGCGGTGCGGCGATCCAAGCCCTTGTCCGTAACTCCATTGCCGATCCATACATTTTAGGGGTGTCATCAGGTGCTTCAGTCGGTGCAACTTCTGTTATTTTGTTCGGGACGTTCAGTTTTTTAGGAATGTATGCGCTCTCAATCGCGGCGTTTGCTGGTGCCATGCTTGCGGTATCCATCGTGTTTTTATTGGCACGTGTAAACGGACGTACATCTGTTGTAAGGCTGCTGCTTGCAGGGATTGCCATCTCTCTTGTTTTCTCTGCTGCTGCGAATTTTATGCTGATGACCTCTAAAGAAGAAGGCGGTATTAAGGCAGTAATGCATTGGATGCTTGGTAGTTTGGCAGGAGCTAAATGGAGCAATATTGGCATTCCGATTGCTGTTTTTGCGACCGTATTTATTTTATTAAACATATTTTACAGACAATTAAATGCCCTTCTTATGGGAGAAGAAACTGCTGCAACTCTAGGACTGTCAATCGAAAAGTTCCGATTCGTTATTATTGTGCTTGTTTCATTATTAACTGGTGTCCTTGTTGCTGTGAGCGGATCGATTGGGTTTATCGGTCTTATTATTCCGCATATTGTTCGAATGATTGTCGGTTCAAATTATAAGTTTGTATTACCTATGAGTGCTCTTATTGGAGCTGTTTTTCTTGTTTGTGCAGATGCTTTTGCAAGGTCGGTTATTTCACCGGAAGAAATGCCGATTGGGATTATAACAGCATTATGCGGCTGTCCTTTCTTCATTTGGATGCTTCGCAAACAAAGTTATTCGTTTGGGGGTGGTGAATAGAGAATGTTTGATGTACAGCATGTTTCATACGAAATACAGGGCAAGCAAATTTTAAACGACATCATCTGTTCGGTTCAAAGGGGATCCTTCATCGGCTTGATTGGCCCAAATGGCAGTGGGAAATCGACTTTGCTAAAAATGATGTACCGCTATTTCAAACCAACGAGCGGTCTCGTCGTATTGGACGAGCAGGACATATGGAAAATTCCTGAAAAAGATTATGCAAAAGAAGTAGCGGTCGTCAGTCAGGAATCACCTGTAATTTTTGACTTTACCGTCAGGGAACTTGTGCTGATGGGCCGTACACCACATAAAAAGCTGTTTGCCCGAGATACAGAGGCAGATTTGCGTATCGTGGATCAATGCATGGCGCTCGCTGATATTACACATTTAGCAGATCGTCAGTTTAGTAATTTATCCGGAGGAGAGAAAAAGCGGGTGACAGTGGCAAGAGCACTTGCGCAGAAAACAGATGTCCTCATTTTAGATGAGCCGACAAATCATTTAGATATCGAGCACCAGCTGCAATTAATGGACTTGATTCATAGTTTGCCAATTACCATCATTGCAGCCCTGCATGATTTGAATTTAGCTGCTGCCTATTGTGATGAACTGATTGTATTAAAGGATGGAGCAGTCCACTATCACGGAACACCGGAAGAGGTATTGACATCAGAAAAAATAAAGGAAATTTTTCGAGTAGATGCGGTTATTACAGCTGATCAACAAACAAAAAGACCCCATATACAATATATTTCGAAAAGGCGGAAAGAAGGGAAAATAGGTGAAGGCGAATAAAGTGTGGTTTGCATTCCTCGCAGCGATCCTCCTGCTTGCGGCATGCGGAAATGAAGAGGAATTAAAGGACGCCGCTGCTAGTGTAGACAAAGAAACGTCCTCCAAAACGGTTCTTGTTACGAATGAAGGCATGGACCAGGAATACAAGGAGGCACCGACAAAGGCAATTTCTTTAAATCAGCATGTGACAGAAATCATGCTGGCTTTAGGACTTGAGGATTCGATGGTCGGCACTGCTTATTTGGATGATGAAATATATGAACCGCTGCAAGAAGCATATGAACAAGTCCCTGTACTTGCAGCGCAATATCCGACAAAGGAGCAGGTAATCGAAAGCGGAGCAGACTTTTTATATGGTGGCTGGAGCAGTGCTTTCGATGAAAAAAGTATCGCTTCTCGTGAGGAGTTAATGGAACTTGGGATTCATTCATATTTACAATCGTCATCCGTTATGGCCTCGCCGAGCCTTGAAGATATTTATAAGGATATTCGCAATATCGCAAAAATTTTCAGAGTGGAGGAGCGAGGGGTAGAGCTTATTTCGCAAATGACGAAAGATGTTGATGAGATTACTTCTAAACTGCCTGAAGTAAAAGAGGATTTGCCGGTGTTGGTATTTGACAGCGGGGAGACAGAAGTATTCACTGCTGCACAAAATTTTATGAATGAGCTTATTACGATGGCAGGCGGTACCAACATTTTTGCAGATGTTGAAGGAAACTGGACAACTGTATCTAAAGAAGATGCAGTGGAGCGTGCACCTGAGGTTATTGTTGTGATTGATTATGGTTCTACAACAGCTGAAGAAAAAATCGCATTCTTAAAGGCCGACCCAGCGTTAAGCACAACACCTGCTGTGCAAAATGAACGCTTTGTCATCCTCCCGCTTTCAGCAGCATCTGAAGGTGTACGTGTCGCTGAAGCTCTTGAAATTTTAGCAAAAGGCTTCTATCCAGGCAGCTTCTAATGGAAATCAATGAACTGCTGCAATCTATTGAAGGAATGGCCTCAAAAAAGAGGCTGCGCATTGGCTTTAACGCCGGTGACTCAGCATGCTATAACGCCGTCTATGATGATATAACGCTGATTTATCATGATGGATATGTGGATCTTACGGCAGGTGCTGTTCAAATGGGTGACATGCAAAGCCTGGGGAGCTGCTGGTAAAAAAAGTTCCTGAAGCCTTTGTGCTCGTGCTTGTTCAAAAATTAATTGAGCGTTACTCAGTGGAATCAAGCGAGATTGAAACGTTTGCTGTATATATTAAACGCCATCCTGAATTGGCTGAATGTTTAGAGCATAAAAAGCAATTACATGTATAGAGGAGGAAGGGTATGACTACTTGGAATTTACAAGGTATGCAAAAGCATTTGCTCATTTGTAACGGCAGTACATGTATGGGTGCTGGAGCGGAAGAAATCACTTTAGCGATAAGAGATGAAATTGCGAAACAACAGCTGGATGAATCAATTCACACGTCCAGAACAAGATGCAACGGGCGCTGCCGGGATAAATGTGTTGTTATTGCTTATCCGGAGGGGAAATGGTACAGCGTTCCTGAAGAACAAGTTGGCCGTGATATCGTCAATGACGAGGCAGATGACGCACATGTTATTTACAGTATGACGGAAAACGGTCTGTCGGAAGTGTCCCCAGCTTATACAAAAGGGATATCAAAATTGAAAAAACGAAAAAGAAGGGGGAAACAAGAAGCGATGAAAAAAGCAATTTTATTTGTTGGGCATGGCAGTAAACTGGAAGCTGGAAATGAGGAAGTAAGACAATTTGTAAAACGTACGAGCTACTTAGTTGACCCGGCCATTATGGTCGAAACTTGCTTTTTAGAATTTGCTTCCCCAAACATTGAAGACGGCATTGAGCTTTGTGTTGAAAAGGGGGCTGAGGAGATCCATGTCATTCCCATCATCCTACTCCATGCGGGACATTCTAAAATGCACATCCCAGCAGAGATTGAACATGCAAAAGAGCACTTCCCCGATGTTACATTTACATACGGACAAACAATCGGGATTCATGATGAGGTGTTTGAAATTCTTAAAACGCGCTTGTCGGAGGTAGGCTTTGATACTACAGCAAAGCATGAAGATACGGCTATTCTTCTTGTTGCAAGAGGAGGCAGTGACCCGGAAGCAAATGGAGACTTTTACAAGATTACACGTCTGCTTTGGGAAAAACTAGATGTCCGATGGGTGGAAAGTGCGTTTATGGGCGTCACAACACCGTCAGTGGAAGAAGGAATGGACCGTTGTGTAAGACTTGGAGCGAAAAAAATAATCATGCTGCCATATTTCTTATTTACAGGAATTCTGATGGAGCGTATGCATAAAATGCGGGAAAGCTATCAAGTAAGATATCCACTCGTAGAAATTCAGATTGCTGATTACTTCGGCTATCATCCAAAACTTCAGCATGTACTGATTGAACGTGCCGAGCAAGCGATGAACGGTACGTCTACGGGGATGCAGGATCTTGAGAATTTTAGAAAGTATGCAGAAGAGCACGGTTACGAACACCACCATCACCATCATTAATGGAATCAGTAATATGAAACATTAAAAATGAAGATTTTTAATTATCACTCTTCATCTAAGATAAAATCTGCCCACTACTATGAGACGTGGCAGATTTTATTTTGTTTTCGCCCCGTAATGATCAAGTAAGTGGCAGGTACATAGTCTATGAAAGTATAATGCTCCTATAAAATCATAAATTTGTAAAAATAGAATTTTTACAATCATATTTTGGAAAAGATTCTTTTGTTTTCGGCTCGAATCATGTAGAATAATAGAAAATAATAGAGGGGGATTGTATATGTCGCGGTACGTATTGCTGGCGAAGCTTCGCAGTGGGCAGTATTATTTATTGAAGTTCGACCGGCAGGAAGTGTTAGATTGTCTGTATGAGTTTCCTACAACAAAAGGGCTGGAAGCGTTAGTAGAATGGCCATTGGAAACACGGGCGGAAATGGGCTTTTTTCTCGAAATGCTTATTAAAAATGTAAAATATTATTATTTAAAAGATACGAAGACATTGACAAAAGAATATGTGATGCTTGATTCCATTATGTAAAAGTTCAAAGGCGAAGTTACCTTTGAACTCTTTTTATCGGACACGTTAGAGGCTATCAAGCGGTATGAGTCGCTAGCTGTCACCTATTTTATTGTGAAATGCTATTTAAATAGATTCCTTTTTCGAAGCTTCCTTTTAGCTTCTTTTTCTCTTTTCGTTTTAATTCGAATTCTTCAATTGAAACATCGTGCAGCTTTAGAGCGGAGTAAATAAGTTCGACCATATCGACCAGCTCTTCAATCGCCGCTTCCTTTGAGTTAGCTTCATGATATTCTTCTAATTCCTCAAATAGTTTTTTCGTTATTTCATGCTTGTGCTCTAATGGAGAAAGCAGCTTTAATGAGTAGCTGCCCCCATCTTTTGTTACGAGAGAAGGGACTTTATCACGTACTAGTTTATTTAGTTCAGTCATCGCCATACCTCCTTATAACAGCATTTTACCACAAGAAAAGTGCAGCTGTGTCTAATTCTCTATCTATAAAATTCTCTACTTTTCCATACAAAAAAAAGACGCCTCGAAGACGTCTTTTCGTATTACCATTCGATATTTGCAATCATACCCAGTTCATCATCTATATCAAGATTAATGCGTGCAGCCATCGAATCCTTGCCAAGCTGCTCGTCAATATAGAGACGAATTGCCGTGATGAAATTTGCCTGCTTGTATTCATCCATTACACCGTTAACAAATGCTTCTGCTGTATAGCCAACTGCATCATCATAGCAAAGCTCAACCTCGACTAATTCCGGCTGTGTCTGCTTGAAACGAGCATGAAATAAGCACACTGCATTGATTAAGTCCTGCTCCTGCAATATTAGTTTTTCCATACATTATTAGCCTCTTTTTCTTTCTTACGTGTCATTTTTTGAACAAGCTTCACGATAAGGAAGACAACTAACAAAATGGCACCAGCGTTGATCAGGAAGCCAAGAATTGATCCGATCATTCCTAAATCGCTGAAAAGACTACCAAATAATAGACCAGCTAGTCCACCAATGAATAAACCTTTCATCAAGCCGCCAGCTGAGAAACCGCCTTTTTGATTTGTAGTATTTGCAGTGTTTTTGTTGTTCGTATTATTACTGTTTGATACAGTGCCATTGTTGTTCGTGTTTGTATCATCATTGTTTCTTTGAATGTTTGAATTATTGTTGTTTGAGTTGAAGCCTTTTTTACCCGATTTGTAAGATTTTGCTTCCACTTGATGATCATCAAACATTGGCAATAGTGTACCTACACTTGAAAATACTAGGGTAAATGCTAAAAATACTGCTGCAAATTTTTTCATATTATGCCTCCATCTTAGATAGTTATTACTTAAGTATAGCAAAACAGACATAAAAGTCTATTTTGCTACCTTCCATATATGTATACGGACAAGTATCAAAAAAGTTTCAAAAATAACGAAAGAAATACTTAAGCAGTTTGTTATGGTAATTGTAATAGTCTAGAGAACGAAAGTACCTTTTTTCTGTGCTGTCATCTCAATTTGACCCGGTAATGTCTCATAGATTTTGGTACCCCTTTAACTGCCAGTACCCCTGTATAAATCAAATACCGAATTCTATATTCAAGGAATAATGTGTTGATGAAGGTATCTGCATTGAAAAATACGTGAAAAACAACATCTGTTACTTGAATGAAATCAGATGTTTCCTGCTCATTTTGGAGTGTTCGAATTGCCGCAATGAGTAAATGATCATAAATATCTTCCGGTGAATCTATTAAAACACCATCCTGCCAAACACGCAGCACCGCCTTGCTTTCAGAAAGCGCATGCCATTCCCGCTGCAGCCGCAGCTGTTCTTTTGAATTTACCGGTTCATTATTATGCTGTGTACTGAACAGTGTCTGCATATCGCTTAAGGAAAGTTGTCCGGTGCTTAAATGTCCGTTTATGTTGGTATCAATCAAAATAATGTCATTGTTATATTCCTTTAATAAATTGATCAGGAAGCGCAGCATTGTTTGTTCCTCTGCATTGGAACCGTACCATATGTAAATTTTTACACTTGTAGGTATATCTCTAATCCGGCGCAGGGAGTTGATAAATCGCTGCGCATATTCATCAACCTCCATTTCCAAATTGATATGGTCGTACAGCCATTCGTTTCGGTATGCTTGACCTTCCTTTTTTAACACCGCCCATAATGGACCAAATGCGAAATAGCCAGGAATGGGAATAACGGTGTCAGATCTATCTAGTGCAGCACGAAGAGAGCCGGCATCGGATTCGGAGGCGACGAGATGAAAATGATTGGGTTGCTGCGCGATAGGGTTTGAAGGATCAAACCGGATCTTGTTGTCCAGCTGGATTGCGGAATTAATACGGTCGACCATCGTTCGTAACTGTTCTTCAGAAAGAATGATACTGTAGGATGCTGCTGGCTGTTTGCCTTCATGCTGGAATGTTTCAAGATCCTCGCCGTCTTTAAGAAAAAAGAATTCGCTATTGCCTGATAGACTAAACGCTGCTGTTGTTATATAGGTTGGTGATACTAATCTATATACCATTACGACCCGAGATTCCCCAGTATCTAAAAGGAAATAAACAAATGGTAGATGAATTTTTGATTGGATTGGAATCAGCTCCTTCTCTTTTAAAACCAAAACGTGTGTCGTAAGAAACTTATTTTTAATTATACAGGTGATAGAATCTCTAATACTATCAGAATATTCAAGATAATCTTTTCAAAATATTGAAAATATGGTACGCTCATCACGAAATAACTTCAGATTTTCAGTGGAAATGACGAGGGAAGAAAGGACGGTCATTTCACGTGACAGCAAAAATTCAATATAATGGCATGCTGCTGCTTGCCTCATACGTACAGCGCTTATATGTTAATGAGCAGGTTAAGGGGCGGTTTGAGGAAGAAAGCAACCAGTTTGTACAAGTGAAAGATTACTTTGATTCTATTAATGCTATTATGCCGATGTTCAGCCAGACAAAAGTGTTAACTGTATCGCAGGGAGGTAAACTTCAATCTATTTTATTGGGTGTTAAGGAAATGATGAATCATTATTTTGAACCATTGAATGCTTCCTACGAATATAAGCTGCGGATTGTTGCCTCCTCACTGTTTGCAGAAAAGCTAATGATTACTGGAATACTTCATTTAGGAAAGCTTTTCAATGAAAATGTTGGAACAGACATTCAAAAGCGGGAGAAGTTTTATGAGGAGCGGACAACAATGGTCAATAAGCTTGTTGCTGCGCAGCAGGCGGGAATGGCAGCGACAGAAGAGGTCGAGCGTGTCATCCATTCCTGGTTTGAAGGGATTATAAAGCAACAGGAAAATATAATCAGTGATATGGAAAAAATCGCACCGATGATCGGTATAGCAGAAAAGGAGTAAAGGAATGACTACATCAACTATCACAAAGAACGATACACAATTGCAAAACCGTGCTCGTATTTTAGTGAAATGCCCTGATAAACCGGGTATTGTGGCCGTCTTGTCTTCATTTTTACATAAACATAATGCCAATATCATCGAATCGAGTCAATATTCCAGTGATCCAGAAAACGGCACTTTTTTCATACGTATTGAGTATCATTGCGACCATCTTGTTCAGAAGAGAGATGATATGGAAAAAGAATTTTCAGTGATTGCAGTCAAACATGATATGGAATTCAGTTTCCATTACCGGGCGATTCGTCAGCGTGCAGCAATCTATGTATCAAAAGAAACGCACTGCCTGATGGAGCTGCTGTGGGAATGGCAAAACGGCGATTTAGAGATGGATATAGCGGTTGTTGTCAGTAATGCTGAGGCAGCGCGTCCGATTGTGGAGGCGCTTGGTATTCCGTTCTACTATATCCCAGCCAATAAAGATATCCGGGAGCAGGTTGAGCAGCAGCAAATCCGTTTGATGGATGAATATAAGGTGGATGTACTTATATTAGCTCGCTATATGCAGATTTTGACGCCAAATTTTGTTTCTCATTTTGAAAACCGCATCATTAATATTCATCATTCATTCTTGCCGGCATTCATCGGAGCCGACCCTTATACAAGAGCTTTTAACCGTGGAGTAAAGCTGATTGGCGCAACAAGCCACTATGTGACAAATGATCTGGATGAAGGACCGATTATTGAACAGGATGTGGAACGAGTGGATCACCGTTCTGATGTTCCGGACCTGAAGAAAATCGGACGTAAAATTGAACGGCGTGTATTAGCTAATGCGGTAAAGTGGCATTTAGAAAACCGTATTATCGTTGAAGGAAACAAAACAATCGTATTCCATTAATCGGCATACCGCTAAAAAATGCAGGTAAAGCATAACGCTTCGCCTGCATTTTTTGTTTTCATTAGAGCATGGCCAGCATCTAATATCTTCGAGAAACAATCGCCCGCTATGTGAGAAGGAAGAAAGCCTGGCTTTTTCCACTGTGTTGTCTAAAATGTAGAAATAAATTGTGTATAAAGCACAATACCAACAACAATCCCCATAATGATACCTATAAGACCCAATATAATTTGATAAGGCTTTACTAACAACTTTCCACTCCTTTTAAAAGAAATCATTCAATTACAGTCCGCACTATAACTAACCCATCTGAATATATACTGCATTATACGTGTGATAAAGCTGTATTAGCACCGATATAAATAGCTTTTCTCATACATAAAAACTGTTTCATCATACATAAAGTAAAAAGGATAATTGGTAGTCTGGAAGGACTGATATCTTTATCGTTATAAAATACTATTATTTTAAAAATAAAAAAATTGGGAATATTTTAGTTTACTATTTTAAAATCATATGTTTATAATGAATGTAAATTGACCCAAAGGAGGTATTTTATGCATAAAGTAGAAAAAACGATACATGAAATCGTCGAGGAAATGCGGGATGGCGCTACTATTTTAGTAGGAGGTTTCGGGTTGTGTGGTATTCCCGAAATAGCAATTGACGCGATTCGTCAAAAAGGCATTAAGGATTTAACCGTTGTTAGTAATAATTGCGGAGTTGATGATTGGGGATTGGGCTTATTGCTAGCTAATAAACAGATCAAAAAAATGGTTGCTTCATATGTAGGAGAGAACAAAATTTTTGAGCAGCAATATTTAAGCGGAGAGCTTGAAGTGGAACTGACGCCACAAGGAACATTAGCAGAGCGTATTCGTGCAGGCGGTGCTGGTATCCCGGCATTTTATACAGCGACAGGGGTTGGAACACCGATTGCCGAAGGGAAGCCAGTAAAGGAATTTGACGGAAAAGAATATATTGAGGAACGTGCAATTGTAGGAGATTTTGCCTTCGTAAAAGCTTGGAAAGCAGACAAACTGGGTAATCTCGTATATCGGAAAACTGCCCGCAATTTCAATCCAATTATGGCAACGGCTGGGAAGATTACGATTGCCGAAGTGGAAGAGATCGTTGAGGTTGGTGAACTAGATCCAGATGAAATTCATACACCGGCTGTATTTGTCCAGCATGTAATCCTTGGAGAAGCTTATGAAAAGAAAATTGAGAAGCGTACAACACGAGCAGAGGAGGCGATTGGATGACGACTGTAAAAGAGCGAATTGTTAAGCGCGCTGTACAGGAAATTGAAAACGGCATGAATGTCAATCTTGGAATTGGTATGCCTACATTAGTTGCCAATGAAATTCCGAGTGATTATCAGGTATTGCTGCAATCGGAAAATGGTCTGTTAGGCATTGGACCTTATCCATACGACAGCAAGGTAGACCCTGATTTAATCAATGCTGGTAAAGAAACAGTTACAGCTGTTCCAGGTGCATCTTTTTTTGACAGTGCTGAAAGCTTTGCCATGATTCGCGGCGGTCATATCGATGTAGCGATTCTGGGGGGGATGGAAGTGTCTCAGGACGGGGATCTCGCAAACTGGATGATTCCAGGGAAGATGGTAAAAGGTATGGGCGGAGCGATGGATCTTGTGCAAGGTGCAAAACGAGTGATCGTTATTATGGAGCATGTATCAAAATACGGAGAGTCAAAGATTAAAAAGGAATGCACGCTACCATTGACAGGCAGGCAGGTAGTTCACCGACTCATTACCGACTTAGCCGTATTTGACTTTACTGATCAAGGTATGATGCTGGTTGAAACGGCTGCAGGTGTCTCAGTAGAGGAAATCCGGGAAAAAACAGAAGCTGATTTTGCTGTAACTGAAAATCTAAAAAACTATGCATAAAGCAGAAAAAAATGCTACTTTCGATGCTTTTTATTGTAATATACTAGACTCGAAAAATGATGGGTGCTATATTGAAAATAGTATTATTCGACAAAAAGCAGAAAATAAAGGTATTTTCGCTGAAAAAATAACCTGAGTTATAAGGGGTGGTTGATGGGAGGCGAGAAATTGATGGTTGTACAATCATTGAAGGAACGAATTATTGAAACGGCACTGGATCTTTTCAGGCATAAAGGCTACCACGGCGTATCGGTTGATGAAATTGTTGAGACTGCTGGAACGTCCAAGGGCGGATTTTACCATAAATTTAAATCAAAAGATGCGTTGTTATATGAAATACATGATGTGTTCATATCACATGTGTTGAAAGAGACTAAAAAAGCTTATGACCAGAATGAGACACCGATCGACAAAGTGTGTGCTATGTTGTATGCGTTTACAAACGTATTTGATGTGTATCAGCGGCATATTACTGTTTTCTATGATGAAAGCGCTTATTTGCCGCCTGAATATAAAAATATCATCAAGGAAAAAAGAACAGAATACCGCAAGCTGATTGAGCAGGTGATCGAGGATGGGAAAAAAAGCGGTTATTTTCGACCAGAGATTTCGACAACAATCACAACGATGGCAATCATAGGATTGGTGAACTGGACATATAAATGGTACCGGCAGAACGGCAGCCTGAGTATGGAGCAAATTACACTCCATTTCAATGATTTGATTCTTAGAGGGATTATGACAGAACAGGGCATGGAAGAAGCAAAAGGGAAAAAGTACATTTTGTAAAAGAGCAGTCAACCAGTCATTGAAGCCTGGTTTTTTAAAACAATTGTACAAACCGACTAGTCGGTACTGACTGAATAGTCGGCAAACTAAAGGGGGATTATGGGATGAATTTTGAACTAACTAAAGAACAACAGATGATTCGTGATATGGTCAAAGAGTTTGCGCAGGCTGAGATTGCTCCATATGCACGCGAGCTAGATGAAAAGCATGAATTTAGAAAAGAAAGCTTTGATAAAATGGCGGAGCTTGGTTTATTCGGTATTCCGTTTCCTGAAGAGTACGGTGGTTCAGGAGGAGATACAATTTCCTATGCATTAGCAGTAGAAGAAATCGGCCGTGCATGCGGCGGTACTGGTCTGAGCTATGCAGCCGCAGTCAGCTTAGGAGCAACGCCTTTCTACAATTTTGGTACAGAAGAGCAAAAGCAAGAATATCTTGTTCCGATGGCGCAGGGGAAGACACTTGGCTCATTCGGATTAACAGAGCCAAATGCAGGCTCTGATGCAGGCGGTACAAGAACGAAAGCTTACATCGAGGGGGATGAGTGGGTTATTAATGGCGAGAAGTGCTGGATTACAAATGCAGGATATGCAAGACAAATTGTTGTGACAGCAGTTACAGGTAAAGATGACCGAGGTAAAAATATCATCACAGCCATTATCGTGCCAACCGACACACCGGGAGTAACAATTCGTTCAGATTATCAAAAAATGGGAGTGCGTGCATCAAATACATGTGAAATCATTTTAGATAATGTACGCGTCCCACGCGAAAATGTACTTGGAGACGAAAAGAAAGGTTTTGGGCAGTTCTTAAATACGTTAGATGGCGGACGTATTTCGATCGCTGCATTATCTGTCGGAATTGCACAATCAGCTTACGAGAAAGCTCTTCAATATTCGAAAGAGCGTGTACAGTTTGGGAAGTCCATTTCAAAATTGCAGGCAATCCAATTCAAATTAGCCGATATGGCAATGGAAATTGAATTAGCTCGTAACATGGTAATGAAGGCAGCATGGTTGAAGGACCAAGGAAAGCCGTTCAAAAAAGAGGCAGCGTTCGCTAAGCTGTTTGCGTCTGAAATGGGCTTCCGTACTTGTAATCAAGCTATCCAAATTCACGGTGGTTATGGCTATATGGCGGAATACGATGTTGAACGTCATTTACGTGATATTAAATTAATGGAAATTGGGGAAGGAACTTCCGAAATCCAGCGCGTTGTTATTTCACGTGTATTGGGCTGTTAGTTCATTGACAAATAAATAAGGGGAGGAATGCGTATGGCAGAATTGGTTTATCAAACGTTAGGTGAGTTACTTGAAGAAAAGGCTGCACTATATCCAGAAAGAGAGGCATTAGTGTATACAGACCGCGATTACCGTTTGACTTATGCACAGTTTAACGAACACAGTGACTTAGCAGCAAAAGCACTGATGGCAATTGGTCTAGAAAAAGGACACCATTTCTCAGTTTGGACAACGAATGTACCTCAGTGGCCTGGATTGCAGTTTGGGTCTGGCAAAATGGGTGCGCCGCTTGTAACAGTCAACACGAATTACCGGGCAAGTGAACTTGAATTTTTGCTTAAGCAATCTGATACAAGAGCGATTATATTAATTGATCAGTATCGGGACCACTCATTTATTGATACATTATATGAACTTTGCCCAGAGCTGAATGACTGTGATCCAGGTAATTTACAAAGTGCCCGCCTGCCGCTTTTGAAAACCGTTGTTGTGATTAGTGATAAGAAATATCCCGGGACTTTTACCTACGAGGAGTTTTTGGCAAAAGGTACCGAGGTGTCAGATGAACAACTAGAACAGCGCAAACAATCCTTAACATATGATGATGTCATCAATATTCAATATACATCAGGAACAACTGGGTTTCCAAAAGGTGTAATGCTCCGGCATTCAAATCTGATCAATAACGCAATCAATATTGCAGAATGCATGAAGCTGACATACGAAGACCGTCTATGTATCCCAGTACCATTTTTCCATTGCTTCGGCTGTGTAATCGGCACATTGGCTATCGTTTCGGCAGGGGGCACGATGGTTCCTGTTCAGGAATTCCATCCCGAGGAAGTGCTTCGGACGGTTGAAAAAGAGAAATGTACGGCGCTTCATGGAGTACCGACAATGTTTATTAGTGAGTTGAATTTACCGAATATTAAGGAATTCGATCTTTCTACACTTCGCACAGGCGTGATGGCAGGCTCCAATTGTCCAATAGAAGTTATGAGAGGCGTCATCAATATTATGGGAATGGAAGATGTGACAATTTGTTATGGTCAGACAGAATCCTCGCCGGTATTAACGCAGACAAGGGCAGATGACCCATTAGATCTCAAGGTAGAAACAGTTGGCCGCGCTCTGCCGAATGTAGAAGTGAAAATTACGAAGCCAGGTACTAATGAAGAGGTCCCTAGAGGTGAACAGGGAGAAATTTGTGCACGGGGCTATGTCGTTATGAAGGGCTATTACAATAATCCGGAGGCGACAGAAGAAGCAATCGATGCAGATAACTGGCTTCATACGGGGGATTTAGGCACGATGGATGAAAATGGCTACGTGCGTGTCACAGGGCGGCTGAAAGATATGATCATACGCGGGGGAGAGAATGTTTATCCTCGTGAAATCGAAGAATTTCTTTATCAACACGCAAAAGTGCTGGATGTCCAGGTGACAGGGGTACCGGATGAGAAGTATGGTGAGGAAGCAGCAGCCTGGATTATCTTAAAAGAAGGACAGGTAGCGACGGAAGAGGAAATCAAGGAATTTTGTACAGGGAAAATATCAAGACACAAAATACCGCGCTATATCTTTTTCATCGACAGCTATCCAATGACGGCGTCAGGGAAAATTCAAAAGTTCAAACTTCGCGAACAGTTCGCAGGCTTCGTGAAAACACTGCAGTAGGGAGGTTTTGTTATGTTCAAAAAAGTACTCATCGCCAATCGAGGTGAAATTGCACGTCGCATCATTAGAACTTGTAAAAGATTAGATATCGAAACGGTAGCTATCTATTCAGAAGCCGATGCTAACAGCCTTCATGTAAAAGAGGCAACAGAAAGTTTCTGCATCGGTAAACCGCCGGTGGCTCAAAGTTATTTAAATGTGGAAGCCATTTTAGACGTAGCAAAGCAAACGGGAGCGGATGCTGTACATCCAGGATATGGATTGTTATCAGAAAACGCTGCCTTTGCCAAACGAGTGGAAGAAGCTGGTCTGACATTCATCGGTCCAAACTCTGATGTGATTCAGGCAATGGGCAGCAAGCTGGAAGCTCGTAAAACAATGCAGCAGGCTGGAGTACCAATCGTACAAGGTGTCAATGAACCGATTGCAGATACGGACGAGGCAGCAAAAATTGCAGATGAGATTGGTTATCCGGTGATGCTGAAAGCATCAGCAGGCGGCGGCGGAATCGGGATGCAGCTGGTAAACAATGAAGAGGAACTGCGTAAAGCGTTTGAGGGCAATCAAAAACGGGCCCAAAGTTTCTTCGGAGATGGCACAATGTTCATCGAAAAATTCATTGCAGAGCCGCATCATGTGGAAGTACAGGTACTGGCAGATATACATCGGAATGTCGTACCGGTATTTGAGCGTGAATGTTCTATCCAGCGTCGCAATCAGAAGGTTGTGGAAGAAGCACCTTCACCATTTATATCAGAAGAAACACGTAATAAAATGCTCGATGCAGCAGTAGAGGCGGCTAAGCATATCGGCTATACAAATGCAGGAACAATTGAGTTTTTAGTTGACCGTGATCAAAACTTTTACTTCCTTGAAATGAATACGAGATTACAAGTTGAGCATCCGGTTACAGAAGAGATTACAGGACTGGATCTTGTCGAGCAGCAGCTGAAAGTGGCAAACGGCGAGAAGCTTGCCTTTTCAAGAGAAGACATTCAGAAAAAAGGGCATGCAATCGAAGTTCGAATTTATGCGGAACATCCGGTAACATTTTTCCCTTCACCCGGAAAAATTACAAAGCTTGTATTACCGGAAGGTGAAGGAATCAGACATGAGGTAGCCGTAGAAACAGGAAGCGACGTTACTCCTTTCTATGATCCAATGATAGGGAAGCTGGTCGTTTTTGGAGCGACACGTGAGGAAGCATGTGCAAGACTGGCTAACGCCCTGCAGAATTATATAGTTGAGGGAATTCAAACAAATATTCCGATGCTGTTGGACACAGTGACACATGAGCAGTTTTTAAGCGGTATTACAACAACAAAGTTTGTAGAGGAATATTATTTACCAAAAGCAACAGCAATAGGTAAATAAAACGAGAAGTGGCGCGAAAGATTGAACTTTGGCGAGATCACATCTACTGCGTGCCGCTTCTCTACATTCTATTTTACGCGGAGGGATAATATATGACAATAGTAAAAGCGAGTATGGCAGGAACGGTTTGGAAAATATTAGTGGCGGAAGGCGAGCAAGTTTCTGCTGGTCAGGATGTAGTCATTTTAGAATCAATGAAAATGGAAATTCCAATTGCCGCTGAAGAGGCAGGTACAGTAAAACGAATCATTGCTGCTGAAGGTGATTTTATCAACGTAGACGACGATCTAGTCGAAATCGAATAAGGGAGTGTAGTCCATGCAGCTGCCGAAGCAAGTGCAAATTAAAGAGGTAGGTCCACGTGATGGATTGCAAAATGAAATGACGTTTATTTCGACTGAAGAGAAAATAAAGCTTGTTAATCGTTTAAGTGATACGGGGCTCAATTACATTGAGGTTACGAGCTTCGTTCATCCGAAATGGATTCCGCAGCTGGCAGACGCCGTAGAAGTTCTAAAAGAAATTAAGCGAAACAACGATGTTACGTATGCTGCACTTGTGCCGAACAGCAAGGGACTAGAAAGAGCACTTAATGCCGATGTGGATGAAGTGAGTGTGTTTATGTCGGCAAGTGAAGGCCATAACAAGTCAAATATCAACAAATCAATTGATGAAACTTTCCCAGTTTTAAAAGAAGTTGTTGATGGTGCTCTTGCAGCAGGGAAAACGGTACGCGGCTATATTTCTACTGTTATTTCATGTCCATACGATGGCTATACAAAACCAGAACAGGTCGTATATGTGGCCGAAAAATTATTTGATATGGGCATTTCTGAAATATCGCTTGGAGATACAATCGGCGTCGGTGTTCCGACTCAAGTGGATGCGCTGCTTCAGGAAATGCTGCGTCATTTTAAAGCAGAACAGCTGGCGATGCATTTCCATGATACACGAGGAACAGCATTAGCAAATGTCATGACAAGTTTGACGCATGGTATTACAAAGTTTGATAGTGCCGTCGGGGGGCTTGGCGGCTGTCCTTATGCAAAAGGAGCCTCAGGCAACGTGGCAACAGAGGATTTATTATATTTATTGCATGGGATGGGTATCGACACAGGAGTGAACCTGAAAAAAATCCAGCAGACAGCCCTATCCTTAGAAGACATTGTCGGTAAAAAACTATCATCTAAAATGGTGGCTATTGCACGAGGGGAGGAAGAATCATGCCAAATTTCGTAACAGTAGAAGTGCAAGATAGTGTAGCGGTTGTCGTGTTTACTCGGGCTGAGGCAGCCAATGCGCTGTCCGTTCAGATGCTGCAAGAGATCAACGAAGCACTAGAAGCAATCCACTATGATCGTTCTATTCGTGCAGTAATTGTTACTGGAGAGGGCGAAAAAGCATTCTGTGCCGGAGCCGATTTAAAGGAACGCAAGGGGATGAATGAAGAAGAAACCCGCAAAACAATTGCACTAATCGGCAAAACGGTGAATCATTTTGAATCACTCGCACAGCCGGTTATTGCAGCTATTAACGGTGTCGCTTTTGGAGGCGGTCTTGAGCTTGCCCTTGCTTGTGATATTCGGATGGCCAGCAGTACAGCAAAAATCGGATTGACAGAAACTGCACTTGGTATCATTCCAGGAGCAGGAGGAACACAGCGACTCCCCCGTCTTATTGGTACGGGAAAAGCAAAGGAGCTGATTTATACGGCTCGTCGACTGTCTGCAGAAGAAGCTTATCAATACGGCATTATTGAGCACATTGTTGAACCGCAAGATCTTCTGGAACAGGCAAAGGAATTGGCACGTGAGATTGCTAAAAATGCACCACTGTCACTTATTCAGGCCAAAACGGCTATCAATCAGGGGATGCAGACGGATATTTCTACCGGACTACAAATCGAATCATTAGCTTATAGTCGATTACTTCATACGGAAGATCGGCTGGAAGGATTGAAAGCTTTCCAGGAAAAACGTTCACCGGTCTACAGCGGCAAATAAAAGGGGGATGGGAGAAATGACTAAATTAACAGCTGATAATAAACACCAAGAAATGAAGGATACCGTATTAAAGGGCGGTCACGAAAAGTATCATGAAAAGAATAAAGAACAAGGAAAATTATTTGTTCGTGAGCGTCTAGAGCTGCTATTTGATGAGGGATTACAGGCTGAAGATGGAACGTTTGCCAATGTACTTGCAGGCGACCTACCTGCAGATGGCGTCGTCACAGGTATTGGAAAGATTCATGGACGAACTGTATGTGTAATGGCAAATGATTCAACAGTCAAAGCAGGCTCATGGGGAAAGAGAACAGTTGAGAAAATTATCCGCATCCAGGAGACGGCTGAAAAGCTTAGCGTTCCTTTACTTTATTTAGTGGACTCAGCTGGAGCACGTATTACGGACCAATTAGAAATGTTCCCGGGACGTCGCGGAGCAGGCCGTATTTTTTATAATCAGGTCAAATTATCTGGGCGTATTCCGCAAATTTGTCTTTTGTTCGGTCCTTCAGCTGCAGGTGGTGCGTATATTCCTGCCTTCTGTGATGTCGTAGTCATGGTAGAAGGAAATGCATCGATGTATCTTGGATCGCCTCGTATGGCAGAGATGGTTATCGGAGAAAAAGTTGACCTTGAGACAATGGGTGGGGCAAAGATGCACTGTTCGATCTCAGGCTGTGGAGATGTACTAGCAAAAACTGAGGAAGAAGCAATTGCCTATGCTAGACAATACATCAGTTACTTCCCAGACAACTTTAAAAATAAGCCGAACGTGGAAGAGCCTAAACTTCCTGCGACATTTGAAAAATCTATCGAGGAAATCATCCCTGCAAATCAAAATGCTGCGTTTAATATGTATGACTTAATTGACCGCATTATTGATGAAGGCTCATTCTGTGAGGTGAAGAAGCTGTTCGCAGCTGAAATCATCACGGGATTTGCTCGAATTAATGGTCAATCTGTCGGTATCATTGCTAACCAGCCGCGGGTTAAAGGCGGCGTACTGTTCCATGATTCTGCAGACAAAGCAGCTAAATTCATTAGTTTGTGTGATGCTTTCCACATTCCGCTGCTATTCCTTGCAGATGTACCTGGTTTTATGATCGGTACTCAAGTAGAAAAAATGGGTATTATCCGCCATGGCGCGAAAATGATCTTTGCGATGAGCGAAGCAACAGTACCGAAAATTACAGTAATTGTTCGTAAGGCATACGGTGCAGGTCTCTATGCAATGGCAGGTCCTGCGTTTGAACCGGATGTATGTATTGCATTAACAGGTGCACAAATTGCCGTAATGGGTCCGGAAGCTGCAGTCAATGCTGTTTATGCGAATAAAATTGCAGCACTGCCTAAAGAAGAACAGGCAGCATTTATCGAGCAGCAGCGTGAAGAGTACCGTAAAGAAATTGATGTATACCGTTTAGCGTCTGAATTAATTATTGATGATGTCATTGAACCGAACGAACTTCGTAAAACATTAGAGCTTCGTTTAGATGCTTATAAATCCAAGAAATTGACATTTACAGAACGCAAGCACGGTGTTAGCCCGGTATAATCATTTCTCTCAGTAGAGAATTTATGTAGCTATTAGAATTCAAGTTAGAAAACCCGTATGATTGAAAGGAGCTATTTCAACATACGGGTTCTTTCATTATATGTTTTATAAAGACAACATCCCCATCGTGCCGGCTGCGAGTGCTGCCAAAATGATATACACGCCATATCCTCGTTTTCCGTTCAATTTCATATCTCGTATACCTAATAAAAGATACATTGCTGCTAAAAATAAAATAGAAACAGGGCCATATGAAAAATCTTTTGTTAGTAAACTATAAGCTGATATTGAAATAGAAAGAAAACCGAAAAGCAGCAGGAGAAATTTCAATTCATGTACCTCCTCTTTCGTTACGTCTTTTCATTTAATCGAATCACTGGATAACCCAAGCTTTCTGCCAATGAAATTGGCAGGCACCGGGGAACGCCCGATATCCCTTGCCCAGATAGAAAGCTGGCCAATATGATGAATTTCATGGGCGATGATATGATGCAAAATATCTTCTACTGAATATGACTGATCATCCCACACCACAGTTACGAATTCTTCTTTGATAGCCAATAAATCCTTTTGAAGAAATGCGGCGTTTTCAATACGCAGCTCATTAGAAAGGGACCGGACTTCAGGAAGCGTTTTGAAGTCTTCAAAATGAAAAGGGGAATCTTCCTTTCCTTCAATAGCGCGAATCCAGCTAAATTCCACTTCGGTAATATGAAAAAGCGTATGTAAGAAGCTGCCGACTCCTCCTTGTCGTTCCTTTATCAACTCGTCATGGGTAAGCTGATGACACCATTCAAACCATTCATCTCTAACTTGCCAATTATATTCGAAAAACTTCTTCATCATTTTTACCTCCCTATAGATAATGTCTATTTATAATAGAATTATTAAAAAAACTTCTTTACTTTATATGGTAGCATTTTATAAATATGGTTGTATAGGAAGAGTTGATTGAGAAAGTTAAGTTTACTAACAGATATAGAGCAATGGTATGTGAAGGGGTAGAGGATGATTGAAGTAAATGGTTATGCAATCGTTGTGCTGCTGTTAATAGGACTCAGTGCTGGTTTAGTAAGAGGAGTTCAACATAATTATTACTATTAAAAACGGCAAATAAATAAAAATTAAGCACCATTCTATTTTTACTTGCTCTGATTGTAGTGAAAACGAAAAGAAATTAACTGTATAAAGGAAAGCTATATGGGAGATTGTATGTGACAGAACGAATGGCAGATTATCAACAGGCTAAAAAGGAAGGGCAAGCCAGATACTGGCTTGCCCTCAATTCCTTACACTACGGAAATAAAGTTCATATAGATGACGACACCTGTTACGATACCGAATACCACACCTGCTCCCGCCATTGCTGTATGATACCATTTCATCATTTCAACATCATTCCCTTCGTTCAGTAAAAAGTTTTGTATGATTCTCATTCCCTTTCTTTCATTTTGGAAACATTTCTCTAACAATTAAATCAAGAGATGTCACTTGGATGGAAATTATAGATTTACTATTTGTAAATACTGGATAAGCGTAAGCATTTCACGTACAATAATGCGTAGCTAACAATAAATTGTTATTCATATCATGTAAGTTGATGAAAGAATGATGATTCATTTTAGTTACAGAACGCCCAACATACAAATCATTTTCCTATAATGATATTTTTTATCGAAAAGGAGATTCATATGACAGAGTTTAAGAGAATGACAATTCACCGTGCATTAACGGAGTTGAAAATGCTGCATAAACGAATCGAAGAAGCAAACCGTGCAGTAAAGGCGGTTGTTGCCCATCGAAAAAGTGATAAAAAAATTGACGGACTTGAAGTCGAGGAATTTATAAAAAACATGCAAAGCTCGCATGACAAGGTTGTCGGGCTAATTGCTTACCGAAACCGCTTGAAGGCATTAGTTGTAGAATCCAATGCAAGAACAGTAGTAAAAGTTGGTAGTCATGAAATGACTGTTGCTGAGGCGATTGAACGAAAACAGTCGATACAGTATGAGAAAAATCTGTTATCCACTCTCATTCAGCAGTATAATAACGCGATACAGCGAGCAGCAAAAAATAATGATGAACTCCCGGAGAAACTGGAAGCATATCTCGTCAATATCCTGGGGAATAAAGAAAAGCAAACACCGGAAGAGGTAGAGCTGCATACAGAGACTTTTATGAAACGAAATGAATACGAACTGCTTGATCCGCTAAAGGTAAAGAAAGTAATCGAAGCTATGGAAGATCGTATTAATGAATTTGAATCAGAGGTTGATGCAGTGCTTTCTGAATCGAACGCGACGACTTTTATAGAAGTGGTGCAATGAAAACTATGCATGGCCTGGCGAAAACAAAAAACGATCAGTCGCTCGTCTTTTGGCGTTGACGAGTTGAAATAATAAACGCCAATCAAACAACTAGTAAATAGGGTTTTCCTTAATTGAAAGTTCAAAGCTGAAGGCTCAAACCTGAAAGCTCACGTTTCAAAGCTCTTATACTATTAAAGCTGAAAGTATAAAGCTGAAGGCTCTTTCAAATCCTGGAGTCATGGTTAAGGCATTGACTGATCACGGCCGTATGTCATCCACCAGGCAGCCTTTGCTGTGCAGCTACATATATTTAAATGAACCGATATGCAAAATATGCATGTGATATTATCCCCTTTAAGTAGACAATGTTAAAAAACCTACAGTACGCTGTAGATAAACATTTTACTTAAAGGGGATTTTCTCTATGTCGCGAAAAAATAATACGTATTCAAATGAATTGAAGTTAGAAATTGTACAAGCCTATTTAACGAGCAATGAAAGTATGCAAAAGATTGCGGATCGATATGAAATTCGCAATGTTTCACAAGTGAAGGCCTGGGTGAAAAAATTTAAAGAAGTTGAATCAATTGAAGCCTTTAATCGCCTTCCATCTACGGGTTCTGGAGCGAAAGGTGTGAAGAATCCGTTAAAAGGAAAACGTACCCACTTTAAAACTGTAGAAGAAGAACGTGATTACTATAAGGCACAGGTAGAATACTTAAAAAAGCAGTATCCAAATCTGTAAATGGAGGAATGCCCACTTATCCAGACCGTTATCATATTATCGAAGAAATGAAAGATCGGTATCCGATTACATGGCTCACTGAAATGGCGAAAGTTGAACGTTCAGGTTATTATAGATGGCTTAAAAATGGCAAGGTATCGTTACGTAAACGTGATGATATCCTTTTAAAGGAGCATATTTTAGGGATTCATCAAACGCATAAAATGTATGGTTATCCTCGTATGAAAATCGCTTTACGGGACAAAGGATTTCATGTGAATCATAAGAAGGTCTATCGATTAATGAGTGAGCTGGGTATTCAATCGATTATCCGTAAAAAGCATCGTATATGGGGGAATCGACTATCGCGTGTATTTGATAATGTGCTGGCGCGTAATTTTAAAGAGCGTGTAGAAAATGAGGTGCTCGTGACAGATATTACGTATTTACCGACGAAAAATGGTTTTCTCTACCTATCAGCTGTACAAGATTTATATAACAACGAAATTGTCGCCTGGAAAATTAGTGAGCGTAACGATTTAGAATTAGTCATGGACACACTACAGGAATTGACGGCAAAAAGAAAGGTGTACCGAAGCATCATCCATTCGGATCAGGGCTTCCAATACACATCGATTAAGTATCATCAGACCGTAGGTCAACTTGGCATGATTGGCAGTCATTCTCGCAAAGGAAACTGCCATGATAACGCTTGTATCGAGTCGTTCTTCTCGCACTTTAAAAGCGAGTGTTTATATCTTTTACACGATAATACGGAAGAAGCAGTGAGACAAGCCGTTGAACAATACATCTACTTTTATAACTTCCAACGCTTCCAAAAACGACTCAACCACCTGGCACCGATAGAATATCGACACCAGATGGCTGCTTAGTCTTTTTTAAAGCTGTCTACTTGACAGGGGTAAGTCCACATGTCGGTTTTTTAGTAAGTTAAATTATTTGGAATAGAAGCAATGAATATTATTTCGCTATTTTTTATAAATGACCTAATCAGCATACATTTTCATCTTGTCGTGAAAGCTAACAAGACTTTTAAAGAGAGACTTTTCGGGGAATGGTGGAGGAAGGAAAGCAACAGGGTAGAAGTCAGCCCTAGCAGCATAAGGAGGAAAGTGAAATGCCAGTATCCTATATAATAGGAATCGTTTTTTTCTTCATTCTCTTTGTTGTAGGAATGATCTATGCAAGTCAGTCTATCTGGATGATGGTTTTGGGGATTATTGGTTTGATTGTAACAGCCTATTTCATTACGCGGATTGTTTCGGACGTTTTGCGGGAAATGCATCGTAGAAATACAGAAAAAGATCGTTGATTGGGCTGAAAAAGTCTTTAAGCATAAAAATGTTTAAAGGCTTTTTTTGATCCAATGGTAAATAAATTATATTGAAATGATCTATTTAACTTGTTTGTATCTAAATTATGAATTGATTAGTAGATGTAAAAGTAGGTAGTTATATGAAAACATTTTTTTATGAAATAGTTAAGCAGTAAGGCAATCATTTCGTCTAGAAGGCGCCTTCAGATCAATGATTATTAATATATATTGACTTGTCTTCCTGTGAAGCGGTTAGTCTTGGGAAAACTGCTTCAGAGGTAAGGAAAAGATTGAACATCTTATCCAACAGCCAAAGTAGCAATGAAAGTCTTTATTTTTACTATAGAAAGAAATGAACATAGTCCTCAAGTCATTTTTTATGATATAGAGGGCTTTTTTTATTGATTTTCAGAATATTTAAGCATATTATATGTAACAAGGTGATATATCAAACTGATATATAAGGGGGATTTCAGATGTCCATTGAACATTCTATACTCGCTATTTTAAGCTTTTGGCCGAGTACTGGATACAATATTAAAGCTGAATTCGAGCATAAGGCGGCTGGCCTTTATTGGGGCATGAGCTACGGCAGCATTTACCCGAAACTAAAAAAGCTAGAAGAAGAAGGGCTGATCTATCCGATTGAAGAGGAGGAAGAGGGACGAAAAAAGAAGCAATATGAGCTAACACCAAAAGGGTGGAAAGAGTTTGAAAAATGGCTCACCCTTCCACCGGCTTACCCAGTTGTGAAAGACGAATTGCTGATGAAGATGTCTACTTGGCATGCGGATATGGATGATGAAGTTTTAATCGATCATTTATTAAAAAGAAAGGCAGTGACAGAGGATTTACTAGGATTCGTGAAAAATTGGCCGACGAATGGCACCTCTTATATTAGTGATTACGGAATGTTATCAATCCGCTACGGGGAACTCCGTTTGGAAGCTGAGTTGAAGTGGATTGAGGAATCAATCCATATTCTTGAGGAGAAACAGCTTCCAAACGGGCAGGATCCAAACGGTAATACGGATAAACTGCTTGCAAGGCGACGGGCAGCTATTCAAAGTGAAGAGGAGAGCTAATAGATGAAAGCAGGTATTTTTAAACCTTTAAAAGTTCGTTCCTTTCGTTCTTTGTTTGGTGCACAGCTCTTCTCTGATTTGGGCAACTGGCTGGACTTTTTGGCTATTCAAGTAATTGTTGCTTATCAGTGGGGCTTGGATGAAACAGCAATTGCTGCAGTAATTGTAGTCATCGGACTACCATGGGTAATTGTCGGGCCGTTTGCGAGTGTATTTGTAGATCGTCTTCCAAAAAAGCATGTGATGATCATTTGTTTAATACTGAGGATTGTCTTTGTTGCAGGCTTATTCTTTGCTCCTAACTTGTATATTTTATTACTTTTTGTATTTTTAAAAGGAACGGTAGCGGCAATTTATGATCCGGCCCGTCAAAGTGCAATTAGACATACCGTAACGGAAGACCAGTTACCAGAGGCAGTAACACTAAGTCAGCTTTCTATGAATACAATGAAAATTGTCGGGCCGGCTCTTGGCGGTGGGATTATTGCTTTATTTGGTGCAAGAAGTCCTTTCGTCGTAGAGATGATAGGCTTTACGATTGCAATTCTATTTTTATTGACACTGCCTAAAATTGACGATCATAAAGAGCATAATGATGTGGAAAAACAGGAGAGGGAAGAGAAAAAAACAAAGTATTGGGGAGAGCTGTTAGGCGGAATCCATCATATTTCGAAAACACCTTTATTAAAAATTTCTGTCCTTCTATCATCAATCGCCTTCTTCATTATTTTCCTATATGATGGGCTGTTTATTTTCGTAGCTCAAAAACTCGGTTTCAGCGAAGGAGATTTCGGTATTTTAATTAGTGCTGTCGGTCTTGGGAGTGTGGTAGGTTCGCTGCTTATGGGGAACTGGACGCAATGGAAGCGTAAACCGATTCACTTTATGGCAGCTGCAGCTATTTTCAGCGGCACCGTTATTATTTTGTTGGGACTAGGCAGTATGAATGTCATTGAGCTTCCTCATTTTGGCTGGATTGCTGGCGCCTTTTTCTTAGGATTGTTAGGTTCAGGTGAATCAGTGCCATATGGTTTTATTCTGCAGTCTGAGACCCCAAAAGAAATGATGGGGAGGGTTTCGGCAGTAGCGACATCTGTTCAGACATTCTCTATGTTAATTGCTCCAACAGCAGGGGCACTGTTAGCTAAGTGGATTGGCGTTTCAGCTGTACTAGCCGGTGCAGGCACTGCTACTTGTCTACTCGGAATCATCATTCTACTCTTTATTGTTAAGAAAATTGATAACCAGAAAAGTACAGCAGAGAAACAGTTGCAGATGTAATTTTTCCAATTCAATTTGAGAAAAGTTATAGAGAAAATAGTTAACAGTATAAGGCTGATAATAGCAAAAAATTATGGATGCTATTTTCCACCGTTCAATTTATGATGAACTAATAGGGGGGAGATAGCTTTGAAAAAATCAATCATTATTGCTACAGTTTTAACACTTGGTTTTGCAGTACCAGCCATCACTTCAACGAGTGAAGTAGAAGCTGCAGGAGAAGTGTCATACAAAACGTGTAAGGAATTAAATGCAGTTCATAAGTATGGGGTAAAGACATCAGCAAATACGAAAAATGCGGTGAAAAGCCAAAAGGATGGTAAAATCACATATAAAGCATCTAGCGCTACAGTAAATGCTAAGCTTTATAAGCTGAATAGCAAGCTGGATAACGATAAAGATGGAATAGCCTGCGAAAAATAATAACAGAGCCCCCCTTCAAACGGAGTGGGCGCTTTTTTGTATATACTTTATGAAAGGATGCGGTAAAAGCGCTTTAACTTGAAGAATAATTTCTACCGATAACATTATTATGTAAACTTAAAAATCAAAAGTATATTAGTAAATAAAAAAACGCAGAGACAATTTCCCCTGCGTTCAGCGTGTAAATATAAAACATAATGAAGAGGGGAGGACTATTAGTAGAAGACCTTCTCTGTGTTATATTTTGCACGTAATGTATTAATGGCATATGTTTCGTAAATTTCACGTTCCATTGGATCTTCAATTTCATATACTTCAATTTTAAAGATTTCATCACGGTGATTTTTCATTGGCGAAACATTATCTTCAAAATGTTTTTTGATACGTTGACGGATTTTACGAGCCTTCCCAACAAATAGAAGTTCGTTTTTTTCGTTATAGAAGAAAAAAATGCCGCCCTTATCACGCGTAATTTTATGGAAATCGATAAATCCAAAATAAGGAGTAATCGGTACATCGCCAGGTTTCAATGCTTGCTCGCGTTGGCGGATCACAAGATCAGGTTTTGGTAGTTCAATTTTAATCAAAATAGTCACGTCCTTATACGTAGTAAAAGTTAATTATAACATATATATACTAGAATGCCTATTCTTAAACAAATAATGAATGGAAAGTAAAAGAATATCTACACAAATTAAACAGCTCAAATCAACACATTATCCGACTCTAATTGTTATTTTATATTAAAAAATTTATCGCTCCAAATAAAAAGTAAACACACATCATTTTACGAAAAGTAAACAAGAAGTTATCTTAATCATATAGAAACTTGGAATAATAATAAAAACAAGTTATTATTCAGATTTTAAAAGCAAAAAACAAATATTGCTTTTAACCAAATAAGGATCTTATTTGAAAAAATCTATTCACTTCATTATTGCTTTACATATTTCTTTAAGAATGAATCCAGGATAGCATAATCATACTTTCAGTGGGTATAGAGATAGAGGAGGTGCTTAGATGGATTCAATTATTTTTGGCTTGTTTGCAATTGCTTATGCATTTCTGCTATTTTGGGGGTTGCGTACACATAACGCATGGACTTTGTCCAGTGTCATCTTTTTTGTTGTAGCAGCACTTATATATGATAATGCAATTTATGGAGTTGGCATTCTCATTGGAGAAGGGACTTTTCTTGAAACCTTAAACTTACTTCGCTTTTGGTTCCATGCGCTCTTTACACCAACCCTTATTTTATTTTCAGCAGCTGTTATGCGAGAAGCAAATATTAAATGGGCTCAAAACTCTTGGGTACTATTAATCGGCACTTTGTATACAATCGCTGCAATGATTGTGGAGTATACGACAGAATTGAACGGGTTGGTTTTGGAAGCTTCCAGAGATTACGGTGCATTAAGCTACTCCTCAGCAGAAGAGGCTGCAGGTCCGCCGATTATGATCCTTATGGTAGTGTTAGCATTAATCATTGCTGGAATTATGCTTTGGTGGAAAGCAAAATGGCCATGGATGCTGATTGGTACCGTACTCATGGCATTTGGCAGTGCAGTACCGTTTGATATTGGAAGCAATGCAGCTACAAACGCATTTGAATTAATCCTATTATTTACACTTGTATGGACAAAAAAGAAACTTGATCAGAAAAAACTATATGCAAACTAAAAGGAAGGCTGCTTTCCTATGGAGGATAACAGCCTTCCTTTAAAGCATTCAGGCAACAAGCTTCAGTCCAACAGCCCCAGAAATAATGAGCGCTATACATAAAATACGCTTCCAGCTGCGGGATTCTCCGTAGAAAATCATTCCCAATATGGCACCGATTGATGCGCCAATACCTGTCCAGACAGCATATGCAGTACTCATTGGCAGCGTCTCCATTGCATAGGAAAGTAAAAGGAAGCTACCTGAAAAACCAAGTACGAGCATAGCCAATGACTGCCAGTTTCGTTGATTATTCAACCGCATAATCATCAGCACACCAAATGCTTCACAAAGCCCTGCAAAAATAAGTGCCAGCCAGGCCATTATGTATCACTCTCCTTATCTGTTACAAGCTTAAGTCCGATTACTCCAGCAAGCAGCATAGCGATAAAGAGCAGCTTTGGCCATTCGATCGGTTCTTTAAATACTACTAAATCAACCACCACAGTTCCAGCAGTTCCTAGACCTACAAAAACAGCATAAACCGAGCCGACCGGAATATAGTTACCAGCAGCAATGATGAAATAGAAGCTTAACAAAATGCAGATGATGGTCCCAATCCACTCCAGAGTAGTAGTCGCGTGCTTTAAACCAATCACCCATAATACTTCAATACAGGCACCTCCTAAAACGAGCGCCCAACCTTTGTTCATCTTTCTCAACTCCTTCAAATCTAAGTTAAAAAGAAACTCCTATCACTATACATGCCATCTTTTAAAAATAACTGCTGCTATCACGTTGACTATGTAAGAACGAACTAGAAATCTTTCCAAACATATATTACTTTTTGCCTCACAGTACCGATTTATTTTAACATACGTTTATTTCGTATACTAATAACATGAAGAGCAGGTTATAAAATGTATTCAAAGAAAGGGGCAGCGATTAAAACCTGCGTACTTTGAAGAGGCTTTTCATGGAAAGAATTAGTTGGTTTTGAGGATTTTAATTAAAAAAGTATGAGTAAAATCACAAATAGAGGCTATTTGACTTTTAAAAAATAGGTAATTAAAATGATGAAGAGCCATTGCTATATTTTGGGGGTATCGTATTGAATCATAATCAGTCAAGAGAAAAGATATTATTAACAGCTACACGGTTGTTTTGTTTAAGAGGCTACCATGCAACTGGAATGAATCAAATATTAAAAGAATCTGGTGCACCAAAAGGATCGCTATATTATCATTTTCCGCAGGGAAAAGAGCAATTGGCTATTGAAGCACTTACCATTTCCAGAAATCTTGTTGCCGATAAATTAAAAGAGAATTTTAAAATTGCAGATCCCGTCACAGCTGTGCAGCAACATTTGGAAATGCTTGCTGAAATCTTCAGTTCAGAAGAACGGCTGCAGGAAGAATGGTTTTCCATCGTCCCATTTGGATTAATGGCTGCAGAATCTGCCTTTGAAACCGAAGCTATGCGTAAAGCTTGTGAAGAAACTTTCTTTTGCTGGGAAGACATTTATATTCAAAAGCTAAAGGAACATGGCTATTCAGATGATATGGCAAAAAGCTTGAGCACATCTCTTATCGCAATGATAGAAGGCGGTATAATCCTAGCCTTGACACAAAAATCAGGACAGCCGCTGTTACAGGTAAAAGCAATTATTCCAAATTTGTTGAATTGTAAATAACGTAAAAACTCCTTTTTATATAAAAACATGTGTAATACTTTCGAACAATCAAACGCCCAATCCTGCCGCCAGCAGGATTGGGCGTTTTTTTATTTCAGTTTAGGTAAACACATCCTGAATAGAGCATTAAGTTAACAAGTTTTATTAATTTCTTTTGAGGTAATAATGAAATGGTAGCACAAAACTCTTAGGGAGGTTTTATTATGGGTAAAGTAGCAATCATTACAGGCGGTGGAAGTGGTTTAGGTCAAGCAACTGCTGAACGTTTAGCACAAGAAGGTGTGAATATCGCGGTCGTCGATGTAAGCGAAAAAGGTGGAAACGAGACTGTAGAGTTAGTGAAAAAGGCTGGAGCTAATGCTATCTTTATTAAAGCGGACGTGTCGAAGGCAGAAGATGTGAAAAACTATGTGGACAAGACGGTAGAGCATTTTGGTTCTATTGACTATTTCTTCAATAATGCAGGGATTTCCGGAAGCGGCTCCTATTATTTAGATTCATCAATTGAAGAAATCGAAAAAATAGTAGGTATCAACTTGCTGGGTGCATTGTACGGAGTTCGTTACGTAGCAGAAGTCATGCTGAAAAATGGCGGCGGCTCTATTGTCAATACAGCATCTAGTGCAGGCGTTATTGGTCAAGATTCTGTTGTTACTTATTCAGCGACAAAGCATGGGATTATCGGTCTGACAAAAAGTATGGTAGCTGAATATGCAAAAGAAGGCCTTCGCGTCAATGCCATTGCGCCAGGACCAACTGAAACACCAATGGTCAAAGCATTTTATGAAGCAAATCCAGAAATGAAGGCGAATGCTACAGCAGGTATCCCCCAAAGACGATTAGGAACTGCTGAAGAGGTAGCAGAACTCGTAACATTCCTACTGACTTCTAAAGCAGAATACATTAATGGGGAAGTTATTCGTATTGATGGCGGGTTTACGAATACAAAGTAACTTTACGTGTTTTAGTCCAGGATGGGTTGCAGTCTCACCTGGACTCATACTTGCTTATCTAGCTCTAGGGCTTCATGTTTCCTATTAGACCCCATGCTGCAATATAAAAGAAAGGAATGATTAAACGATGAAGAAAGCTGCATTTGGATACATACTAGTTGGTCTCTCTTTAGGTCTTCTCATTGCAAACATATATCATAACGTTTACCTGGCTCCGTCCACTTCAGTTGAGCTGTTTCGTTCTATCCAAAATACTGGTGACTATGAAGAGGTAAAAAAGCTATTGGCCGAGGGAGACACGGAATCCTTTTCTGAGGAAGATTATGAATTTATAAGTAACCTTCAAAATTACCCCCATATCATTTCACAGTTCACATTACTAAGCTATCAAGACACAGCTTATTTACTAAGAACGACGCCTGGAACAGAGAAGCTGAAAATCATCCAGGTAGAGGAACTGCCTGCTGATATACAAAGCTATTTTCAGGAAATGGTGAAGGATTGAGCCACTTGGAGATATAATAACCTTCTTTCACTAATATTTGTATCTGTATTACGCAGGGGTCTTCCTCCATTCTTATTGGAGAGAATCTCCTTATCGTCTGTTTTGCTTTTTTATTGTTTCTTTAAGCACCAGTCGCCATTTTGACCGGTGAGTGAGTACAAGCTGCTAAATGATTCTTTATCTATTAGAAGAAAAAACAACTGATTAGCAAGAAAAGTCACAAAATAGCCATGCTTCTGCTTTGAGGTCATATTTTTGATTCCATATTCTATTGTTAATCCGATATGATTGGAATGAGGATTATTATTTAGTTAGGAGAGTTATCATGAAAAAATGGTCATTTTTAGTAGCGGGAGCTCTGTTATTAGCAGCATGTAATAATGAAGAGGCAGCAGCTCCAAAGGAAGAGCCAGTAGAAACGGCTGAAAATCATGCAGGACATGAACATGCCGTCGGCGATATCCAGGAGCAGACAGAAAGTGCAGAAGTTCTGCCATCATTTTTAGATAATCAAACAGATTTAATTAGAGCAGCATATCAGATTGCCGGACAGGCGCCCGAAGTTTTAGAGTGGATGCCTTGCTACTGTGGTTGTGGAGAATCTGCCGGCCACACAAGCAACATGAACTGCTTTATCCAGGAAGTTAAAGAAGACGGGAAGATTATATGGGATGATCATGGAACCCGTTGTAATGTTTGCATTGAAATCGCTGTAAACTCAGTTAAAATGCATCAAGAAGGCAAATCATTGAAGGAAATTCGCCAAATAATTGACGAAAACTATAAAGATGGCTATGCCCAACCTACGGATACAAAAATGCCAGCTTAGAAAACAGCCTTTTCAGAGACTGTAATCACTATTATTTGTTAGTTAAAGACAAAAAGAAAACACCTTACATTGGTTCCTTGGTAGTCATTACCTATTTCCAGCGTAAGGTGTTTATGAATTCGCCTATTGGTTGACGACAGCTCTCTGTTTTGTATACAAAATCCCTGAAAGGATAAGAGCAAGCAGTACACCGATACTGCCAAGAAGAACGGCGACCGGTTGCAGGGTAAATACTTCAGCAAAAATGCCTAATAAAAACGTAAATAGGATTTGGACGGTGCTTGTCAAAATCAGCCCTACACTTCCAAAGCGGCCCATCAACTCAGGGGGTACACTCTTCTGATAAAAAGTATCATATCCGGCATTGCTGAAGGCCATAAAGAAACCTAACAGAATGAAGCTTGTGATGGCGAGCCATAAAACTGATGAAGCATAGAAAACCGTATAAAAAATCATCGTTAATGAAAACCCAACGCTAATGTAAGACTTCAAGGAAAACTTACTTACTAAAGCGGCAGCTAGTAAGCCTCCGCTGATCGCACCAATTCCAGTCAAACTGACTATGAGCCCATATATACTTTCCGAAGCGCCTAGATTCTGCTTAATGAATGTTACTTCTTGAGAGTCAAGGGCAAATGCAATCATCAAGGCAAGCTGATAAACAAGGTAGATAGTAATAAATCCGCTTTCCTGACGGGCAAACTGCATCACGGTTAGAAAGTCTGCTTTCAACATGTTAAGGGATAAAGGTTCTCGTACGTTTTCTACTTTTTCATCTACATCCGGTAAGTAAAATATAATGAGTGCACATACAAAAAATGTGAAGCTGTTGACCCAAATAGCTATGGATGGATTAAACAAATAGATGAGTGCTCCCGATAAAGCCGGGCCAACCATAAATGCGCCAGAGTTGAAGGTGCCAAGCAGGGCATTGAAACGTGTGCGATCTTCTTCTTTCACATATTTAGTAATGTAGTATATACTGCTTGGTCCGAAAAAGCTGCTTGCAATATTCGTTAAAAACAGAACTGTATAAATAAGCCAAATTGATTGCATGAAGGGCAGGAATATAATCAAACCTCCACGTATTATATCTGTTGCGATCATTAGTTTTCGTTTATTTGCCCGGTCAATCAAGGAACCTGCAAAAAAGCTGGCTACAATTCTTGCAATTGGCCCAACGATAAAAATACCGGCGACAGCAGCTGCTGAATCAGTCAAATTCAATACATATACATTCAGCGCAACGAGGTAAATCCAGTTTCCAAGGTTAGAAAAGCCAAATCCTCCTATCAATAATCGGTAATTCCGCCAAAACTTCATCTTCCTCCTCCTCAAAAACTACTTTTTCTTCTGGCGTTTATGTATAAACCTCACACGTCCTATTGTAAATTAATTAGAAACACGAAGCATGATGTATGTGAATCATTTTTTCCTTAAATTTACACAACACAGGGTGTAAGATGTTAAAAATATGCAATAAAAGTTTATTATGATTTTGTCTGTTGACAATTCCAAGATTCTCCTCTAATATAATTTGAAATTACATGTCACGAAATTCGATGAAAAAGAAAGTAGTTTATTTTAGTCGGCAAGCGAGTCAGGGAATGGTGTGAGCCTGATACGAATGAATAAATGAAACGCACTTTGGAGAAGATTCCTGAACATTAGTAGGGAATTCCGGGGAGGCACCCCGTTAACAATGGAAAGTGGTCGCTGTATGCGGCAACTAGAGTGGTACCACGGGAACTATGCTCTCGTCTCTATTTAGAGACGGGGGCTTTTTATATGGGAGGAATTAGGATGCAGGAGCAAATTGTAAAAGACTTAGAGCAAGCTTTAGAAGGCCAGCTGGATTACAAAGAGATAGAAGAGCTTCTTGAAAAACCAAAGTATGAACACTTAGGGGATATTTCGTTTCCTTGTTTTTCGCTAGCCAAGAAGTTTCGGAAGTCTCCACAATTAATTGCAGAAGAAGTGGCCGGGAAGTTACAACAGACGTTATATAAAGATGTACAGGTGGTTGGCGGTTACATTAACATTTTCTATGCCCAAGAAAATGCAATCAACCGGATTCTTAACCGTATTCTTTCTGAACAGGAGAGCTACGGAAGTAAGCAGGCAAATGGGAAAAAGGTAGTCATTGATTTCTCAAGCCCTAATATTGCAAAACCATTTTCTATGGGACACTTACGATCAACAGTTATCGGTAATGCACTAGCAAATATAGCTGAAAAGATTGGCTTCCAATCAGTACGAATCAATCATCTCGGGGATTGGGGAACCCAATTCGGGAAGCTGATCGTCGCATACAAGTTATGGGGAAACAAAGAAGCAATTACATCTTCTCCGATTGAGGAGCTGCTAAAGATCTACGTAAAGTTTCATGACGAAGCGGAGCAAAATCCCGGACTCAATGAATTGGCTAGACAGGCGTTTAAGGCGCTCGAAGATCAAGACGAAGAAGCTACCCAGCTTTGGAAATTGTTTAGAGAGGTATCGCTGGCTGAATTCGGTAAAGTTTACGAACAGTTAGGTATTTCATTTGATTCTTATCACGGGGAAGCTTTTTATAACGACAAGATGGATTCTGTTATAAAGGAATTAAACGAAAAGAAACTGCTTGCTGAATCACAAGGAGCCTTTGTAGTAGAAGTAGATAGCATGCCGCCATGTCTCATTACAAAAACAGACGGTGCTACACTTTATGCAACGCGTGACCTGGCAGCAGCAATGTACCGCTGGCAAGAATATCAACCTGCAAGATCCTTTTATGTCGTAGGAAATGAGCAGTCGCTTCATTTCAATCAGCTGTTTGCGGTTATTAAAAAAATGGGTTATAACTGGGCGGAGCGATTGATGCATGTTCCGTTTGGGATGATATTAAAAGATGGGAAAAAGATGTCGACGCGTAAAGGGAAAGTTGTACTATTAGCGGAGGTCCTTGCCGAAACGATTGAGATGGCAAAGAAAAACATTGAACTGAAGAATCCTTCACTGCAGGATAAGGAGAAGGTAGCTGAGCAGGTCGGAGTAGGAGCGGTTATTTTCAATGATCTAAAAAATCACCGGATGAACGATATCGAGTTTTCCATTGAGCAGATGCTGAATTTTGAAGGGGAAACAGCACCATATATTCAGTATACTTATGCAAGAATTTCTTCCTTATTATATAAGGCGCAATTTATACCTGAAAAAATCGAGTTTGCTTCTTTAGGCGATACTGCCTGGCAGGGGATTTTACAGCTGGGAGATTTCCCAGAGACGATTAATACCGCTTATGAACAGGCTGACCCATCACTTATTGCAAAATATGCGCTCAAACTTGCGCGCATCTATAATAAGTACTATGGCCAGACAAAGGTATTAACAGATGATGAAGGAATACAGCAGAGATTAGCCTTCAGTTATTGTGTATCAACTGTTTTGGAAGAGTCCTTACGAATTCTTGGCATAAAGGCGCCAAAGAATATGTAAGGAAGATCACGCTTTTATCAAATAACTAAACTATATTCTTTCCATGAAAAGCCCTAGAACATTCCAGGGCTTTGCTGCTGTGTTGCTTTCCGTTCATTAAAGCTGTAATTCAAACCGTAATCCCTCTAATATCACAAAACATACTACAAATGTATATCAACCGCAGTCCCGATAGGAACAATACTTGCTAATTCTTCAACATCCCGATTTTGCATTCGGATACAGCCGCGTGAAACAGCTTTGCCGATTGAGCTTGGGTCATTTGTTCCGTGAATGCCGTAATGCTCCTTTGATAAACTCATCCACATTGTTCCAAAAGGTCCTCCTGGGTTCGGTGCTTTATTGAGGATAATATAGCTGCCAACAGGTGTGCCATGAAGCATTCTTCCAACAGCAATGGGATACGTTTTTTGAAGAACGCCGTCTCTATAAAGCTGAAGCGTCCTTTTTTTGAGAGAGATGTCTATCCGATATGGCAGCGTATTAGGATCCGGATAACCCGGAATTTGAATAGGTTGGCCTACATACAGGATATCCGGATTAACAATGGACGGGTTAGCAGAGAGTAAATTTTGATAAGGTATCCGAAAATCCCTCGCAATTTGGGACAACGTTTCACCAGGCATTACATTATGAATCATATGTCACCTCTAATTCTTTTACCTCATCGTATGTTAAAGTCCGGTGAGTTGCGCAAAAAAGCTCAGGTCCAAAAGGAGAGGACCTAAGCTTAATGAATGAACAAATCTACTGCTCCTCCTTAATGCTACTAGAAGAAGAAACATGTAAAAGTGAGGATATTGCTACGTCGAATGGAGCTGAAAACCCAGCCTCTTCGATTACTCCAGCGGAATCCTATAATAGTATCCCGTGTCATCGAAATTGGATAGAACCAAAAAGACCTTCCATTTCTTAACCATACATACGTATTACGGAACAAACAACGATTCATTCCCCCAGCATAAGCTTGGGCAGTGGGGAATGACGGGACAAATCCGGGCGGTGGTCCTGGCGGCTGGTTTTGCCCAGGAGGCCCAAAAGGCGGACCAAATCCCCCGCCGGGTTGTGGCGGGACACCTGGTGGAAAAGGACTCCCAGGCGGGAAGAACTGCCCGCCAGGTGTTTGAGGAAACAACCTATTGGAAGAACCAAAATCCTCGAACGGATTATTATACATGTCTTCATACCTTCTTTCCATATAACTTCATAATACCTTATGTATAAAAATATATTTTGTGCATCTAGGCAGATGACCACACCATTTTCAAAAAGGGCTTTCGATAGAGCAGCATAATAGAATGCTTACTCTTTTTCAATTATCGGCAAGCTTTCAAAAGAAAAACCTATTGAATTTCACTAGGGTAGATCCCGGTAAATCGATTTCTTGTAATAGCGCTGAGACGAATCGAGATGGGGGAAGATATGTAAAATGATATTTCAATGCGTCTGAATGCGATTCTCAGGATATAGAACAAATGTTCTATATGAAGCGTAAAAAAGCCGTTTTTTTATAAAAAATAGCAATAAAGTTCCCAAATACATATTTGGGAACTTTTTTTGTGATAAAATATAAGATAGAGGTGAGCACATGGCACAAGTCAAACTACCAAAAATACTTAAAGATTTTTGTATCTATTTAACGACGATACGAGGAAAATCTCAGCGTACACGAAAAGAATATGAATACGATCTTGTTCTTACATTCCGTTTTCTTAAAGCGGTGCAGGATGATATTCCGATCAGTGAAATACATACAATCGATATTTCTGATATAACAATCGAGTGGATTAAGGAACTCACACTGGAGGATTTATACTTATTCCTTGAGTACTGCGAGGTACAGCGAAAAAATTCAGCCGCAGCGAGGGCAAGAAAAGTAGCAACACTGCGTTCGTTTTTCAAATACTTGAAAGGAAAGCGGCGTCTGATTGAGTACAATATCGCGGAAGAATTGGAAACACCAAAAATCGGGAAACGCAAGCCGGTTTATCTGAATATGGAGGAAGCGCAGGTCTTCGTCACCTCCATTAATGAAAGAACATACAGTAAGCGAGATTACTGTATAATTATGTTCTTTTTGAATCTCGGTATACGAGTGTCCGAACTCTGTGCTTTACATCTCCATTCTATTCAAGGACGAAAAGCGACAGTAATCGGGAAAGGCAATAAGGAACGTACGGTTTACTTGAATGATGCCTGTTTAGCGGCACTTGAACAATATTTACCGGAAAGGAGATCTTATACCGGAGAAGGGGATGAACCATTGTTTGTTTCGCAGAAGGGAACGCGCTTTACAAGACAGACTGTAGCTAAAATCGTCAAGCAGATCAATCGGTCTTCTCTACAAAAAGAGCAATTAACTCCTCACAAGCTGCGCCACACTTCCGCGACAATGATGTATAAAGCAGGTGCAGACATACGGAGTCTCCAGCATATTCTTGGCCACTCTAGTGTGGCAACAACCCAAATATATACACACATTGAGGATGAACAAATTCGGGAAGTTATGCAAAAGAATCCTTTCAATAATATTATTATGTAAAGTAAAATGATTTATTTAGCTATTCGCTTTTTCATTTTATCTTTCAAGTAGTAGAAGGTAATAGAAGAGGGACCATCCAACAAACTCTTTCAAAAAATTATATAAATTTATAAATAACAGGACGTCCCATAACGGGGCGTTTTTTTATTGAGGACACTTTTTTGTGTAAATTGGTTGCATTATCTTTCGTGTTAGCATATATTTTTCCTTAAGGAAACTTATTGTTGTATAAGAAACAACTGATACGTATGATCGATCTGTTGTTTTCCAATTGCCTAACTGTTCCTCATTTGAAACGGAGCAAGGTACGGATGGATCAATATGTTTCTTTTAAACTGATAAAAGGAGTTTAGTAAATGATGAAACGATTGATTACTGTATTGGGGTTGTCATTACTGCTTGCTGCATGTGGAGATGAGGAAAGCGGAAAAGAAAAAGAAGGCGATGTAGTAGCAACGACCGGTCAGATTGCAGATGTAGTAAGGGCAATTGGTGGTGAACATTTAGATGTCACAACGTTAATGGGTCCCGGGGTAGATCCACATCTATATAAAGCAACCCAAAGTGATGTTACAAAACTGGATGAAGCAGAAGTTATTTTTTACAACGGACTTCACCTTGAAGGGCAGATGCAAGACATTTTCACTCAAATGGCAGAAGAAAAGACAGTGCTTGCTGTTGGTGAAACGCTGGATGAAGAAATGCTGCTGGCAGACGAAGACAATCCCGACTTACATGATCCACATATCTGGTTCGATATCACATTGTGGAAGGACGTTGTAGAGTCAGTTGGTCAAACACTCGTCGAGGAATATCCAGACTTCAAGGACGACTTTGAGAAAAACGAGGCTGCTTATTTGGCAGAGCTTGAAGATTTGCGTGCATATGTCAATGCACGCATTCAGGAAATTCCGGAAAGTCAGCGTATCCTTGTAACAGCACATGATGCCTTCAATTATTTTGGAAAGAGCCAAGGGTTTGATGTAAGAGGTCTTCAAGGACTGAGTACAGACGCTGAATACGGTGTAAAAGATGTTCAGAATATGGTTAACTTCTTATCGGACCATCATATAAAGGCCATTTTTGTGGAATCCAGTGTGTCAGATAAAGCAATGAAGGCGGTAATTGAAGGAGCAAAGGAAAAAGGCCATAACATCACAATCGGCGGTGAGCTGTTCTCGGATGCAATGGGTGCTGAAGGAACAGACGAAGGAACCTATACCGGTATGTATAAACATAATGTCGACACAATTGTCGATGCGTTGAAGTAGGTGAAGAAAATGGAAGCTTTAACGGTTCATAATTTATCAGTTGCATATGACAAAAAGGTTGTCTTGGAAAATGTAACTATTTCGGTGCCTTCAGGACATTTAACAGCGATTATTGGTCCAAATGGGGCAGGGAAATCTACCTTTCTAAAAGCGATATTAAACCAGCTTCACAATAAGTCAGGGAGCGTAGAGATTCTTGGGAAACCATTTAACCCAAAAAGTCTTACAGTAGGCTATGTTCCGCAACGAAACGCAGTGGACTGGGATTTCCCTACAACAGCATTTGATGTCGTACTAATGGGGAGATACGGCCAGAGAGGATTATTCAGGCGGCCAACAAAACAGGACAAAGAAGCAGCTATACAGGCGCTGGAAAGTGTAGGTATGCAGAACTTTGCAAACCGCTCAATCGGCCAGCTTTCAGGTGGACAGCAGCAGCGTGTGTTTTTAGCTCGGGCTTTAGCTCAAAATGCACAAGTTTATTTCCTTGATGAACCATTTGCCGGTGTTGACGCAGCGACAGAAAAAACAATGGTTGATATCCTGAAAGACTTAAAGGAACAAGGAAAAAGCATTTTTGTTGTTCATCACGACCTTCAAACGGTAAAGGAGTATTTCGATTATACAATTCTGTTAAATCGTTCTATTTTATCAGTTGGAAAGACAGAAGAAGTCTTTACACTCGAAAATGTGCAGCAAACATATGGCGGACACCTTTTCTTGATGGAGACAATTTAGGAGGGAAACTATGTTATCTGGAAATTTGCTTTGGGTATTGACCGGTACGATGCTATTAGGGATTGCTGCAGGGATTACCGGAACCTTCTCCTTCCTCCAAAAACAAAGCCTTGTAGGAGATGCAGCTGCGCATGCTGCACTCCCGGGGATTGCGCTTGCTTTTTTACTGACAGGTCAAAAGGAGCTGCCCGTTCTCATGATTGGGGCGGCTATTACCTCCGTACTCTCTGTATATTGCATTCAGTGGATTGTTGCGTACTCGAAGCTGAAAGCAGATGCCGCGATTGGACTTGTCCTCGCAGTCTTCTTTGGTGTAGGAATTGTTTTACTAACCATCGTGAACAGGAGTCCGCTTGGCAACCAAAGCGGGCTGAACGACTTTATTTTCGGGAAGGCTGCAACGATGACAAAGTCGGATTTAAACTGGTTATTGATCAGTGCTGGAATCATTATCGTCGTAAGTCTTCTATTCTATAAAGAGTGGAAACTTATAATTTTTGACCCTTTATATGCAAAAGGGATCGGGTTGCCTATTGATTTTTTAAGAGCAGGACTGACCGCTCTCATTGTTATGACGATTGTGACAGGGATACAGGCTGTAGGCGTAATCCTGATGTCTGCCATGCTGATTATTCCAGCAGCAAGTGCAAAACTATGGACGTCCAGACTGCACACCATGCTCTTGTTCAGCGGATTTACAGGCGGTTTGGCCGGGGTAGCCGGGACGTATATCAGCTCATTGGAAACAGGGCTGTCAACAGGACCGATTATCGTCTTATTTGCCTCCGGGGTATTCTTTATATCCTATTTATTCAGTCCAAAATCAGGCCAGTTCAGCAAGTATATTCGTAGAGCAAAATTTCGGAAGCAAGGGGATCTATCATGATTGAATTATGGATTATTCTAACAGGTATTTTAGTCGGTATAACCTGCAGCATAGCTGGTGTGTTTCTTGTGCTTCGGAAAATGTCCATGATTGCAGATGCCATCAGTCATACGGTACTATTCGGTATTGTTATGGCTTTTCTCATTACACAGACACTGAACGGTTTTTGGATGCTGATCGGTGCAGCGTGTGCAGGGCTTTTGACGGCGTACTTCGTTCAGCTGCTGCAAACGTCTGGGATTCAAGAGGATGCTGCGATCGGTGTAACATTTACATCCCTTTTTGCTTTAGGTGTTCTGCTAATCACTCTATTTGCGGGAAATGTTCATCTCGATGTAGAGCATGTACTGATGGGAGAAATTGCTTTTGTACCTTGGGATAAATGGACTCTATTTAACATTGCCATGCCTAAAGCCGTTTGGATGCTGTTGTTGGTCTTGGTCATCAACATAGGGTTCCTGCTTCTATTTTTTAAGGAAATGAAACTTTCTACCTTTGATCCGATCTATGCCGTATCAATTGGCCTGCCGATTACCGTTTTGCATTACGGATTCATGACGATTATTTCTTTAACGACCGTGTCAGCATTTGATAGTGTCGGAGCCATTTTAGTTGTCGCGATGCTTATCGGTCCGGCAGCGACTGCCTGCCTAATCAGCAAATCAGTTCCGCAAATGTTTGTTTTTAGTATTAGTTTCGGCACTATCGCAGCTTTTGCTGGCTATTATATAGCAAAATGGCTCGATACTTCTATAGCCGGGATGATGGCAGCAATCATTGGAGTTATTTTCATACTCGTATTTATAATAGAAAAGGTGTACCAAGTGCTTATTCGAAAAACCACTGCAAGCAGTACTATATTATAACGAAATGGGATTCCGTCTATATAACGGAGTCCTTTTTTATTTACAGTTGCTGCTTTCTGCTGAATAAATCAAATGAATAGGGCAATAGTAAAAAAGGAAATAAACTTTTATAAAAATTTTTTGAATATTATTGACACCGCCTTTTCTCTGTACTATATTAATTACATAATATAAAAACTGTTATAGTACAAGGAGGTCATTTCACATGACAATGTATCAAGAGGGTTATGAAGTGTATCGTGAAAGATGTGAACAATTCGGGCTAGAGCCGATCAATTTCCGCTATTATATTATGCAGCTATCGCATGATCAATTAAATGCTTTTAATGAACAAGCACGCACAAAGAAAGGAAGCAATGAAGGATGAATGACTATCGCCATGGCTATGAAACATACAGGAAGGCCTGTGAAAAGCATGATTTGGAACCGATTAATTTTCGTTACTATATATTAAATTTATCCCAGGAGCAGCTTCATGCCTATAATGAATCGGCAGAGCGGAAAAGGAGTCATGATGAATACGCCAGTCACTGATGCCACATAACAGCCTTACTGAACAATAGTTTTCAGTAAGGCTGTTATTATTTCCAGGATAATAGGTGCTCCAAGGATAAACTACTATTTTACGTATAAGCTAGGTACGATTATAGAAGTTGATTTCATAAACCTTTGTTTCCGATTAATTCTTTTGTAATAGATCATTTTTTATAAACTATTAATATTCTCACAGTTATTGTATTTGGAAAGTGGTGGGATTATAATAAAATAAAGAGTTTTGAGTCAGTATGTGGGAATGGGGAGAAATTTATGCAAACTTTGAATGAGTCAAAAGCATTAGAAAAGCTTGAATTATCAATTGTTGAATTAGAAGATATGAAATCAGCACTAGATGAAGCCGTTATTGTAGCAATTACAGATAAACAAGGCATTATCACATCTGTAAATGATCGATTCTGTGCGATATCAAAATATACGCATGACGAACTGATCGGCCAGGATCACCGTATTTTAAATTCAGGTTACCATCCCCAAATATTCTTTAAAAATATGTGGAAGACAATAGGAAAAGGAAAGACATGGCACGGTGAAATCTGCAATCGTGCGAAAGATGGTTCGCTCTATTGGGTCCAGACAACGATTGTTCCATTCATGGATGACCGTGGTAAACCTTATCAATATATCTCCATTCGTACAGACATTACGGCTCAAAAGAACATTCAACAAATAACACATATTGCTTATCACGACGACTTAACTGGTTTACCAAATCGACGCAGTCTATTGAAAAGACTGAAAGAAGATGTGAAGGAATGCAAAAAGCTTGATACATCCTTTGCTGTGTTGCTGTTGGATATCAATCGCTTTAAAAATGTCAATGACGGTCTTGGCCATAAAGTAGGGGATCTTTTTTTAAAAGAAATCTCGGATCGCCTGCAGACTATAGACAGTCAAAAAGATAGGTTTTATCGACTGAACGGTGATGAATTCGTGTACATTCTAAAAGATGTCACACAAGTAGAGGAAATGGCGGAAAGAATGCTTTCGATTTTTAAAGAAAGCTTCAGCTTTTTAGGATATGAATTTTATTCAAGTGCAAGCATTGGAATCAGCCTTTTCCCTGCTCATGGTGATTCGGTATCTGACATAATTAAATGCGCGGATATCGCCATGTATGAAGCCAAAAAGAAGAACGGGAACATCTCCATCATTTATTCAGCCGATTTAAATGGTATCAATGATTCATTGCTAATGCTGGAAACGAAACTACACCATGCGCTTCAAAATAACGCTTTTGAATTACATTATCAGCCGAAAATTACTGTGGAGACAGGAAAGATGGAGGGAATGGAAGCCCTTATTCGCTGGACAGATGAAGAACTAGGGTTTGTTCCGCCTGATCAATTCATCCCGTTTGCAGAAGAATGCGGGCTGATTGCTGACATTGGGGAATGGGTACTTACAAAAGCAGCGATGCAGGCGAAGCAGTGGAATGACCAATATAATACAAACCTTCGTGTGGCGGTGAACATTTCGCCAAAGCATTTAGCGGAACAGACCTTTGTGGAACGGCTGCAGAAAATCATAGAGGAAGTTGCATTGGATCCCCATCATCTTGAAATTGAGATTACAGAAATGAGCATGATGGATCAAAACAGCGATCTTATTCATAAAATTCTAAAACTCAAAAAGATGGGCATTACTATTTCAATCGATGATTTTGGAACGGGTTACTCCTCGCTCAGCTATTTAAAAGAATTCCCCATAGACGCGTTAAAAATTGATCGCTCATTTATTCAAAATATAAGCAAAGAAGAGACGGGCGTTGCCATGGTAGAAGCAATCATTAAAATTGCCCATGCCTTGAATTTAGCCGTTGTAGCTGAAGGGGTAGAAGAAGAAAGAGAACTCCAAATATTAAAAAATTATTCCTGTGAGTATGTACAGGGTTACTATTTCAGTAAACCACTTAACGTAACCGACTTCATTCATCACATTGAAAAATCTCTCCATCCGCAAAGTTAACATAGGAAAGCGCCGTATGAGTATACGGCGCTTTTTTTATAGCCTGCAATAAGTACAGCCTTGCTAAAAACAAGCTCTGCCTCGATTGTACTTTTCTAATCGAAGCAAAGTGTATATAGACTTTAATACAGAGAACGGCGATAAGGGTTATACGCTTCTTGGATACCCATTTCTCCCTTTTCTTCATACTGGATCGACATTGAGGCACTAGACTGCTGTTGTTCCGCTTTCCATCCAAAAAAGGTAAATGACATCCATAAACTCCTCGTTAATGACGCAAACATTTTATCACTCCATTTTGTTTAATTTTATTAAACTTATTATATGTTCAATATTCAAAAAGCGTCAATTATTTTTAAATAAAATTAAACATTTAGAATTCCCCTTTTAACTTTTTACATAAAAATGTTTAAAAATATTAAAATTTGTTATGATGAAGAAAGAGGTGAGTGAATGAATGAATTAGGTGGAACGATAAAAAAATTACGTAAAGAAAAGAAATTGACTCTTGCACAGTTGGCTGGCGATCGATTGACAAAGGGCATGCTGAGCTTGATTGAAAACGGAAAAGCTCAGCCATCCATGGAAAGTCTTCGCTATATAGCAGGGCAGCTAGAAGTGGAAGTGACGGCTTTACTCCATAATCAATCACTTGAACAAAAACGTGCGTTATTGTTACAGGCAGAAGAAATGATGAAAGAAGCAACCGATGTTTTCCGGGAGAAAACACAAGAAGAAATCCTAGAAGAACTGCTTCTTCTATTAGCGCCTCAAATGGATAGAATACAAGGTTCCTATTTCGAAGAAGTGCGGCTGATGGATTTATGGATGCGTGCAAGACGTCAGCTGAAATTAGGATTCGATCTACAGGAATACAAAAAAATCCTTGGAAAATACGAAGAAGTCCATGCATTTACATACGTCATAAAAGGCTACAGTTTCTTATGCTGGAACGCCTACGAAGAGAGGGATTATAAATCAGTACTCGAATTTCTTCTCCAAGGTGAACAGGTGATGAATGACCATGAATTTATGGTGGATGATTTAGTAAAGCTTGATTTATATTACAATTTGGCTCTAGCATACGGTGCGTTAAATGATTCTAAACAAACAGAGGTGTATACAAGTAAGGCGATGGAGTTATCCAAGCGTAACCGCATTTACTATAGGCTGGAAGACTTTTATCGGCTGATGTTCTCCCGTGCTGTTGAAATGGAGGATCAAGAAAAGAGTCAGTTGTACTTAACAAAGCTTCGTTTACTCGATGAACTTGCGCAGAATTTCCAAATGCACACGTTTTTAATGTATGCAACTGCACATTACGCAAATTACATCGAAAAAGATTATCGGAAGACGATTATGCTATTAGAGGATTTTTTACCTATACTGGAAGAAAAGCGAGGGAAGGGCTCATTAGTCTCCCCACTTTTCCAAGTAGAGCAGGCATATGCACATTGGCAGCTTGCTGAAGCACAGCAGGCGATAGATGTATTAGCAACACTTTACTTGCCGGAATTCCAATACCACCCGTTTGATTTAGTTTATCTTTATTTTGGATTTGCCATCAGAGCGGCAGCCTATCATACGCTTGGCAATCACGAGCGGGCCAAGCAGGATATTCTTTATGCACATAACGGTTGTTTATCATTTGCCGATTCAAAATATAAAAGCTTTATTGTCGAAACTTATGAGAAAATCATGAAATAATAAAAGCAAGTAAAAAAACGACCTGCCCAGAAAGTTATAGATTTCTCGGCAGGTCTGTTTTCTTTATAATTTTCCATATGATAGAAGATACTGCACAGGTAATATCAACAACTGCTGTAAAAATCGGCTTATGGTTCAATCAAGTTTTGCAGCAATAGGAATTGTTCATCATCCAGCAAGTCACCATATTCGTTCAGCAGCTGGCTGTTCACTACAATTTTATCCTTATGTGTTAAATAGAGCGTTTCTGTCAGATGACGTATAACAAGAGGAACGGGCTTTTGATGATTGAATTTATTCATATGCTTATCCATAAAGCCTTCAGAAAGCTCGCATTCCGTATTATTACCTAAGGCATTAAAGTCCACATATTTAATATGTGCCTCTAAAAAATCTTCTGTTAGATAAGGGTTATGTTCGCAAATTAGCGACCAGTCAAGCATTTCTCGGTAACGGTGAATCCAGTGCTGCTCTAACGTATAGCTAATCAGCTCAAGCTGTTTCTCTGAGTAGGCTGAGAATTTCTGGTCCATTTCTCTGTTTGTTAATTTTTTATAACCAAATCGATCATATAATTGTGATGCCAGGGAAGGGATTCCTTTTACAAGATGCTCACTGCCGGGCCATTTACTTGTTCCGCGGTCATATTCAAAAAACTCCAACTCAGCCATTTCCTCTTCTTCTTCAAAGGAAGGGAGAATATCTTCCACCTCGCCATCCTCTCCGTCCGCTTCAAGAAATTCCTCAAGTTCCTTTGCAAGCTCCGGTTCTAACTGTGTATACATATAATCACGGAAAGGCTTTGATAATCGGCTAAGAACCGGGTAGTTACTAGCGATCATCTCGAAGTCTACAGAAGAAAGATGATCGATCAAATATGCCTCCGTCAAATATGGGTTAATAGCACAAATGACACTGAAATCAATAGAAGGTAAATAAGCTTCTAGATCATTTGGATGCATCTGTGCTACTTGGTAGCGCCACTTGGCATACTGCGCCACAAATACCTGATCATAGTTTGGATACTCATGTAAAATCATATCCAGATCCACCTTTGTCACAACGGATTTAACATACGCAGGCACCGCTGTCACATCAAAATCATCAGGGAAGTCGAGTTCTTGAAATCTTTCTTCAACTGGATATCCCTTCTTTCTTCCAGCATGTGTAGCAAAGCTGTAAGAACCGACTGAGCCTCTTTCCTCTAATAGTATATAAGCAAGCTCTTGGCGCTGATCTCGTGTCAGCCTTACATGCTTAGGGAATTTTACCGAAGCAAAATACGTTACGTTCGCCATATCATAAAAGAATTTATAATCACCTTCAGGCGTAAATGCCTTATCGTCCATATTTTTCTGCCAATAGAGAAGTGCTCCGAAGATTGGTTCATAATTCGAAAAAGTAATATTCGCAATGGAAAATATATTATGGGAAAGAGATTCATCATAGACCACTTTAATAAAATCGATATTTTTTATCTTTAGCATACAAACCTCCATACTACATCAGTCTTGTATTAGTATAACGAATTTTAGGGAAAGTACGTAATAATTACAACTAAAAGTTATGAAAGTTTCTTCTAGGCATCTCGCTTAAATTATCAGAATATTTATGTTATAGTAGATTTGTTCACGTTACGGTATAGTTAGCAAGACAGTAACCCTTTAACCTTCTATCAGCTTCGTTTATGCGTTCGTCTGTTAGTAATTAGCCTAGCTTTGCCTCTACACCAATGCTTTAACGAAGATTTTTGAAGTAAGCTGCATTGAATGAACGTTAAATGAAGAGTAAAAATTTCTATCCCTTTGCAAATTGTAAGTGTATTTGCATAATAACAGATCTCAACTACAGAATTGAATACAGACTATACCGTAATGAACACATTAAGCGCCTCTATTCAGAGGCGCTTCAGAGTGAAGACAAAATGCCTTGAGGGACGGACCCTCAAGGCATTTTGTCATTTTCTCAGGTAGTTGAATGTAATTTTCAACTGAGTTTTCTTTGTGAGTCGCCTCTACGAGACGCTTTCATCTCATATTAGGCAGCATCCGCTGCCACAGCAACAGGTTTTCCAATATGGGCAATGACCTTTTCAACTAATGGCTGCAGCAGATGACTATCATGTACATTCCCAGGTGTAACGATCGTCCCCAATACAAAACCTTTTACGTCTGTCGCTGTATGAAAGGAATAGGCGAATTGTTTTGTACGCTCATCTTTCACATAGTAGCCACTTTCGGGGTCTGTGGTACTCTCTTTGATTTCTTTCATTTCCTCGCGTTCGAACTTCTCCGGGGGAAAAGGCTTCTTCCCATTTTCCTCCCGATCCAAATTTAGCTCCGCCTGGAGCTTCTCTTCATAAGCACGTGTTTCCTTACGTACGACTTTTTTATTGTACTTCCGTTTGTTGGCGCTGGCCTTCACATGGGTTGAATCAATAAACACGTACTCTTCTGATAATAAACCATACTCCATAATTTCTTTTAGAATCCGGTAGAAAATTTGTTCGAAAATATCCTTCTCTTCAAAACGACGAACATAGTTCTTACCGAAGGTGGTGAAGTGTGGAACTTCTGTATGAAAACCGAAACCTAAAAACCAACGATACGCCATATTCGTTTCAATTTCTTTGATTGTTTGACGCATCGAACGGATACCAAATGTATATTGAACAAATGTCATTTTATACAATACGATAGGATCGATGCTTGGTCGTCCAACAGCAGAGTAAAGATGTTCTGCTAATGGATAGATAAAGGTAAAATCAATGGCAGCATCCAGTTTGCGAAACAGATGGTCCATTGGTACAAGCTGGTCAATTGTCAGTATTTCAAGTTGTTCGTGTTCATTGATTTGGTTTTTCGTCATCATAGTTATCATCACCTCAGAATAGTAAGAAATATAGAAGGGCCACCCTTTTTCAGTAGCTGATACAAGTATTGAAGTGGCAGGCGCGAAGACACCAAAGGGAACAGCACGAGCTGAAGCACCCGGACTGAGCGCAGCGAGGGAGAAGGCTAAGGCCGTGTCCGTGGTAAGCGTAGCGCCTAGAGCGGAAATCGACGATTTCTTACTATGAATTGTAAATAGAAAAAAGACTGAAGCCAATTTAAAATTTCTTTGAGTTTGTCTTCAGCCTGAAGCGCCTCTATTCAGGAGCGCTTTTGTTGTAAACATGAAATACAATATAAATTTCAGCTAAGGAGGAAGGAAGCTGCAATTCGTACACTTTATTTTTAAACGGAAGATGGGATACTGTCGAGTCTAGCAATTGTAGATATAGAAGCATCGCTTCAAATTGGTAATAATACATATGTAAGTGCCCATCATATTGAATTACAATTGTAGAACAATACTTAAAAATAACCTGTTAATAAAAGCAGCTGTCTACAAGATTCGTAGACAGCTTTTTTACATATTTAAAAACGCGAGATGTATCAATAATATCCACCTTGGGCATTTTAATGGAGAAACAGGTGAAATAGCCGCCAAGCTGGCGAGCCCTTCTAGCAGAGTTGTAACAAGGAGAGATCATCCAAGAAAGAGATTCCGAACCTGCCTGTTTACGTTTTAGTTGCCTAATTGAAGGGGAAAGGGTAGTTGAATCAAGAATCGACAGAGGAGAGTGGACTATGATGAACAAAAAATGGTTAGCGGGCGCTTTCTTAAGTGCGGGATTACTTGCAGCATGCGGCGGTAATGATGAGAACGCGAACGAAAAAAATACAGAAAGCAATGCAGATGATTCAACAGAGGAGTATCAAAATGCCGAGCATTCGCAGCTGCATCAGGATAATCCAGAAGAAGTTCCTCAAAAGTTAATGAAGGCAGATGATCCGGCTTTCCAGGAGGGTGATAAAGTCACAATTCTCGCAAATCACATGGAGGGCATGGAAGGTGCCCAAGGAGAGGTAACAGGTGCCTATAGAACGACGGTTTATATGGTTTCTTACACACCGTTGACAGAAGGTGAGCCTGTGAAAGATTATAAATGGGTTGTTCATGAAGAATTGCTAACGGGAGAAGAAGCTCCGTTAGAGCCAGGTACAGAGGTTGTAATCAGTGCAAATCACATGGAAGGCATGGAAGGTGCTACAGCAGTGATTGAATCGGCAGAGGATATAAATGTCTATATGGTTGATTATACTTCGTCAAACGGAGAAGAAGTAACAAACTATAAATGGCTTATCGAAAGTGAATTGGCTGTTAAAGAATAGTGATTTCTTCGCTTGGAAAGCGGACATAAAATTCAAATCATTTATTGACAACCGAATTGAAGAAATGTATAGTTAATGTAAATTATGGAAAGAAGGTGATGTGACATGATGAACAATAGACGATTCGCGAAACTGCAATTCAACCAGTTCATGTTCACAAGCCTGTATTGTATAGTTTAACTATGCAATTTTTCCCTGTGCGTCTGTAAACCTGTAACTGCTGAATTGCAGTTACAGGTTTTTTATTTTTCTTATAAATAGGAGGACGTACAGTTGAAATTAAGTCAAATTGGTTTTACAACATTTTTTGAGGAACAGTTAATCGACGGGCAGCAAAATCGTTCAGTTGGCCGTATCATATTAGAGCATAAACATTCGTATCGTGTCCTATGCGAACAAGGCGAGTGGCTGGCAACCGTTTCTGGCCATTTTGCCTATGAAACAAGTAATCGACTGGATTACCCGGCTGTTGGGGATTGGGTAATCGTTGAGAAGATGCCCGGAGAGGAAAAAGCTGTTATTCATCAGCTTTTAAAGAGACATTCCGCATTTGTTCGAAAGATTGCAGGAAGAGAAATTGAACAGCAAATTGTAGCGGCCAATGTAGATATCGTATTTCTTGTGATGAGCTTGAACGATGATTTTAATATCCGCCGGCTGGAGCGTTATATAACGGCCGCCTGGGATTCCGGAGCAAAGCCTGTTATTGTGCTGACTAAGGCAGATCTATGTGATGATTCAGTTCCTTTCATCATGGATATAGAGCGTAATGCGCCGGGTATTGAGTATATTTTGACAAGTATGGTCACTAATGAAGGAATCGCACAGCTCAAGGGAATTCTTCAAGAAGGCATAACAGCGGCATTACTTGGCTCTTCAGGCGCCGGGAAATCCTCATTAACAAATGCTCTGATGGAAAATGATTCAATGAAAGTATCATCCATACGTGAATCAGATGCTAGGGGACGCCACACAACAACTCACCGGGAGCTGTTGATGCTGCCTTCTGGAGGATGTCTGATAGATACACCAGGCATGCGCGAATTGCAGCTATGGGATCAAAGAGAAAGTTTAGACGCCAGTTTCAGGGATATTGAAGCACTTGCTGCACATTGCCGATTCCGTGACTGCACACATAGTAAAGAACCTCATTGCGCTGTCCAGAGAGCAATTAAAGAAGGGGAGCTCGAAACAGCAAGGCTTCAGAGCTATTTAAAGCTTGGCAAGGAAATTGCCTTCCTCGAAAAAAAGCTAAATACTCAAAACAAGCTTGAAGCAAAACGTAAACAGAAAAAGGTGTCAAAAGGAATAAAAAGAAAATAAAGAACGTGAGAAAAAGACAGCAGGCTGGCTAAGAGTTTGGCGTCCTCAAACCTTCGACACCTGACGGATTAACCGGTGTTAAATAAGTGCCGCTGTAATATGCGGCACAATTTAATTAGTATATTGTTTTTAAAAAAAGAATAGAGGTTGAAGAGAAAGATGATTACATTTGATCATATTAATCGGGATGGAAATCTTTTAAACGAAAAAGAATTGTATAGACAATACCATACTCCTGACATGTTAAGCCGTTATGACAGTAATTTAATTGATTTCAAGAAGATGCCGAATTTACGAGAGTTTAAAGAAATTGAGCAGCTATTACATAACTATCACAAACAATATAGGCAGAATCATTTAAAGTTTACGTTTCCTCCAAATGAAAAAATCAGCGGGGAAATAGCAGAGTATCTAACACGTGAGGGCTATTCAATTGGTTTTTTGGAACTCTATTCTATAGAACCAAATAAATTTTCATCTACGGGGAACCCAGCAGTAAAGGTACAATTTGTAACAGAAGATGAGCTAGAGGCTACACTTGAGCTGAATTATAAAGAAGATTTACATTACGGTATTAATTTTGCAAAGGAAAAGAAAGAGCAGCTTCAGCATCTTTTTATACGCAATGACAGACATTTTGTCATTGCTTATGTTGATGAAGTGCCAGCGGGATTTTTACACTTAATTGAACATCCGGAAATCGTGGAAATCGATAACTTCTTTGTTTTAAAATCGATGCAAAGAAACGGGATTGGAAGTCAAATTCAGCAGTTTGTTATGGATCATTTCGCAGATAAAACTATCATTCTGGTCGCAGACGGGGAAGATACGGCAAAGGATATGTACCGTAAACAGAATTATCAATATCTAGGTTTTAAATACGAGGTGTTGAGAGTTGATGAGTAAGGGGAATGTCGGTTACTATAAGAGTATATTTACAATTATTTGAAATAAAATTAATTCCGGTAGGTGGTTACATGACGGCAAACTCAAAAAAGAAAAAGAAAAAGAAAAAACAAAAAGAATATGATAGTGAAAGTTTTCTAGAAATAGTGGTTGGAGAGTTTATAGCTCCGGTTTTTGAGAGTTTTATTATGCCTGTTATTTTATTTATCCCTCGAATGGTAGTTCGGATGTGTCGGTTTATTTTTGATTAACAAGGATGTACCGATTCATCTCTATACTAGCCCGCTTTTAGGCTAGTAAACGATGCTCTCTCCACGATAGATATAAAGACATTCATGACCTTCACATTAAATGATGAAGTTCAGCATTCTATCCAAAGGGTGTTGAGAATCTGTAATAATAGTGAGATATGCTAGGATTGTCCTGTCGGGCAATCTTTTTAAATTCTTAAAAAGAAGAAAAAATGGGAATTCACATCATTATTAATGAAGAGGTGTTGTTTATGGGAAATGCAATTATGATTGAACAGGTAGATACAGCAGTAGATTATGCTCATGAGCTGGCTGAATTGCTAATAAAAGTTGTCCATGATGGGGCATCTGTTGGATTTTTGCCGCCGCTCTCATATGAGGATGCTGCAGCATATTGGAGGAGTGTTTTACAGACAAATATCATTGTTTTCGCTGCGAAGATCGACGGTCAAATTGCAGGGACAGTTCAACTAGATTTATGTACAAAACAAAACGGCCTTCACCGGGCAGAAATTGCAAAGTTAATGACACATCCGGGCTACCGGAGAAAAGGCATTGCTAGATTATTGATGAAGGCTGCTGAGGAGAGGTTGTTACTGGAGAAAAGATCCTTAGTCACTCTTGATACGAGAGAAGGTGATCCGTCTAATCTCCTCTATTCATCCCTTGGCTTTATTGAAGCTGGCAGGATTCCCATGTATGCGAAATCCGAAGACGGCACGCTGCATGCAACGGTATTTTATTATAAAATTTATGATATTTAATGAAGAAATCCTCATATTTTCACTTTTTCAACGGTAAAATTGAATGAGCGTTGAGACAAGCGTCGGCCGCTCTTTAACCACTTTACCGATGAAAAGAGGATGAAATGAAAACCAAGTGGGTTGTCAGGGCCTTATTATTGTACGTTGTCTATGCAGTTGCCATGTTTGCTTATATTTTTTTAAGTGACAATAGCGGGGTACCGGATGCTTTACGAGGAACTGTAGCTGATCCTAGTACATTCATGTCACAGCGAGAACTTTATTTAAGTGAAGGGTATTCAAAAACAAGGAATTTTCTTTACTTCATCATTACACCGTTTGAATGGCTTGTTTATATTGTTATTTTAATAACCGGCCTTTCTCGGGTGTTTGAACGCTGGGGGCAGAGAACCTCGAAATGGGTTGTGGGACAAACGGTCGTTTACCTGTTCTTTTTAACATTTACAACATCTCTTCTCATGCTGCCGCTGCGCTATTTGACACATTGGATATCAATGCAATATGGACTCAGCACACAGCCTGCAGCTGAATGGCTGAAGCATAATGCAATCGATTTCTGCTTTGATTTTGCCTGGGCGTTTATGATAGTAAGCATTATTTACTTCTTCATCCGGAGAAGCATCAAGCGCTGGTGGCTTTATGTGTGGATTTTGACGATTCCACTTATGCTGTTTTATTTATTCGTAAAACCTGAAATCATTGATCCGTTATACAATGATTTTACGCCAATCGAGAATAAACAGCTGGAGGAAAAAATCTTAACCCTTGCCGGACAGGCAGGTATACCGGCAGAGCATGTATATGAGGTGAAGATGGCTGAGCAGACAAATACGATGAATGCCTATGTAACCGGCATCGGCAGTAATACACGTATTGTGCTATGGGATACGACCCTCAAACAATTGTCTGAAGGGGAAATCCTCTTTGTGATGGCGCATGAAATGGGACATTATGTGAAGAAGGATGTTTATCGTGGAATGATTCTTTATTTCGCTATTACGTTCGTATCTTTCTGGCTCGTGGCGAAAATCATGAACCGCTTAATTCGAAAGCACGGCAAAACACTTCGTATTAAACGAATCCAAGAACTCCATTCATTACCACTTTATTTACTGCTATCGTCCGTCATTCTTTTTGCATCTGATCCATTGTCAAATATGGTATCTCGTCATGAGGAAGTTTTGGCCGATCAATATGCTCTTGAACTTGTAAAAAATGAAGAGGATGCGATTTCTACATTCCAGGCACTTGCCAAGTCCAGCTTGAGTGAGTCAAATCCACCGCTTCTCGTCAAATGGTTCCGTTACTCTCATCCACCGCTTATCGACAGGATTTATAATGTGAAGAAACAGGACAGCGAAAAGTAATAGACTGTTTCTACTAAAAAACACCTTGCCCAGCCGCAGCAAGGTGTTTTAAGTTTTTAATCCGGAAGTTGTCCATTTATCAGTATGAGGTATACCAACACTATTAATAAGACATTTTTCGGGCTTATTCTTATTCGCGTGGGGAAAAGAATAACTAGGTTTTTCAGCGAATATAATGAAACGATTGTGACTGGATTCAAGAAAAGGATTTTTTAAGCTTTAGGTAATAACAGAAAAGCGACTTAACATATAGGAAACAGCCTACTCATTCAAAAGAAAAAAGGGTGTGGAGAGATGACGCAATCTACAAATGCAAAATTTATTATCATCGGAAGCGGCTTTGCAGGCCTCATTGCTGCAGTCAGGTTACAGCAAATTGGAGAAAATGACATTATTATTTTGGAGCGTGCCGGAGATATTGGGGGAGTTTGGCGGGACAACCGTTATCCAGGATGCGCCTGCGATGTGGAGTCTCATCTATATTCCCTATCCTTTGCTCAAAATCCAGACTGGAGTCATAGCTTTGCAGGACAGCCCGAAATTCACAGCTATTTGCAAGATTGTTTTGGACAGTTCGGTCTGTTGGATTCTATACGCTTTCATCATGAGGTGCAGAAGATGGTTTGGCAGGAAGAAAAGGGGATCTGGCATATCCAGACGAACGAAGGAGAATATCGAGCGAGAATGGTGATAGGGGCTTTTGGTGCATTAAGCGATCCATCAATTCCGAAGTTGGATGGGATCGAAAAATTTAAAGGCCAAAGTTTTCACTCTGCGCAGTGGCCGGCAAACCTTGATTTGACAAACAAGAAGGTTGCGGTCATTGGCACGGGAGCTTCAGCTATTCAATTTATTCCAGAAATCCAGCCGGAAGTCCAGCAGCTTCATGTATTCCAGCGTACACCGGCATGGGTCATTCCACGATTAGACAGCCCGATCAGCGAGACAAAGAAAAGGCTATTCCGGTATGTCCCATTACTCCAGCGAGCCAACCGGTTAAAGATCTATACAGCACGCGAATTCATGGTACTCGGTTTCAAGCACCCAAGGATGATGCAAAAGGTAAAGGAAGAGGCGTTATCACATATGTTCAGTGCCATTTCTGATCCTAATTTGCGTAGAAAGCTGACACCAGACTATGAGATCGGCTGTAAACGCATTCTATTGTCAAATACGTATTATCCTTCCCTCGCTCAGCCGAATGTGGAAGTGAACATAAATGGCATTGCAGAAGTCGTAGCCGATGGCATAATCGATAAGTGCGGTCATTTTATAGATGTGGATATTTTAATATATGGGACAGGCTTTAAAGTAACGAACGCCCCTTTAACAGAGTATGTGTACGGGAAAGCAGGTCAGACACTTGCACAGGTTTGGAATGGCAGTCCGAAAGCCTACTTGGGGATTACAGTACCGGACTTTCCGAACCTATTCCTCATGCAAGGGCCAAACACAGGTCTCGGTCATTCATCAGTTCTGCTGATGATGGAGGCACAAGCAGTGCACATTCAGAAAGCAGTGAAACATATGCGTGCAAAAAGACTGGATGTTATCGAACCTAAACGAGAAGCACAGCAGCGCTTTGTTGAAAAAACAGCTTTGGCGCTAAAGGACACCGTATGGGAGAAGGGTGGATGTACAAGCTGGTATATCGATCAAACTGGAAGAAATGCATCTATATGGCCAAGCTACACATTTGTTTACCGTAGGCTAGTTGGGAACTTTCGGGAGGGTGATTATGAAACTCGTTTAGGAGGAATACCGCCCTTAATTTTACGTAGTTAACATAGAGATAAACAATTGGAGATCCATTTATTGTTAATAAGAATCATAAATTTAGCCTCCAGCTTGAGCTGCAGGCTTTTTATTGATTAGTATACTGCCATTTCAATATGTATAAGATTTAAGTCTATTTAATTCAATTTGTCACCAAGGATACTATTTCAGCATTTATGAAAAGGAAGGTCATCATATTCATTTATATTGAAGTGAAAAAGGGCAAAGCGCCAAAAGATACTGCAGCTGGATAAGTTGTACCATTTATCGATCGGGGTTACTAAAAAGAGAAATGAAGAGTCGCCTTCATTTCTCTTTTTTTACTTTACAATGATAAAGCAGCTAGGGTTATTTAACATGAGTATGCGAATGATACCGCCCAATTGGTACGACAAGCGGTGTATGGGAGACAGGATCGTCTATGACGACACAGTTCATACCAAAAATGTCGTTAATTAATGAGTCGGTAATCACTTCCTTTGGCGACCCTTCAGACACTAATTGTCCATCCTTCATGGCAAAAATATAATCTGCATACCGCGCGGATAAATTAATATCATGCAATACCATTACAATGGTTGTACCATACTTTTTATTCAAATCCGTCAACAAATCCAAAATCTCTACCTGATAGGTAATATCGAGGAATGTTGTAGGTTCATCAAGGAACAAAATATCCGTTTGCTGCGCGAGAGCCATTGCAATCCAAACACGCTGTCTTTGCCCCCCGGACAATTCATCGATATCTAAATCTGCAAATTCAGTTACCTTCATAATCTCCATTGCCTCAGCCACTGCTTCATAGTCCTTTTTTGTCCAGCCGCTAAATAATGATTGATGTGGAAAACGGCCACGTCCAATTAAATCAGCAACGGTAATGCCTTCAGGTACGATTGGTGATTGAGGCAGGACGCCTAGAATTTGAGCTAATTTCTTTGGTGGAATTTTTCTGATTGCCTTGCCATCTAGCGTAATATCACCTTGTGAAGGTTTAATCAATTTTGCTAATGTTTTCAGTAATGTAGATTTTCCGCAGCCATTTGAGCCGATAATCACGCTCATTTTATTGCTTGGAATTTCTAAATTGATATTGTGTAGTATAGTTTTTTCTTCATAGCCGGCTGCCAGGTGCTCTGCTCGAAACAAGTGCGACTTATCCATTATAATTCTCCTTTGCGATTCATTTTAATAAGTAAATAGATTAAATAAGGAGCACCTATTAAACCGGTGATTACACCAACAGGGAAGCGATATTCAAACGCAAATTGGCCGATTAAATCAGCGATTAATACGATATTCACACCGACCAAGCCAGCTGGAATAATATTGGATGCACCAACACCGACTAATCTATTTGCAATAGGACCAGCAAGGAAAGAAATGAAGGCGATCGGACCTGTCGTAGCCGTGGCAATGGCAACTAAAAATACGGCACATACAATTAAGATGAGTCGTGTTTTATCTGTTGAAATACCTAAAGAAGATGCGGTTTGTTCACCGAGTTCCAGTATACTCAATTGCTTCCCGTACATGATTGCAACTGGTGTTAAAATAAGAACCGCTACCATAAGCGGGGGAAGTTCGGTTAATTGAGATCCATTTAAGCTGCCACTTAGCCAGCGAAGTGCTGCAGAAATATCTTGCTGCGCACTTATGAGCATTAAATAAGAAATAACAGCATCTAGCATAGCTTGAATGGCGATACCAATTAATATAAGGCGTCCGATTGAAAAGGCTTTGCCCTTTGATAAGACATACATCACAATGACGGTGGCAAGACCTGCTATTACAGAGGCAATCGAAACAACTGTATTACTTGAATGAAGTACTGTTATACAAAATACAGCTGCTACACTCGATCCGGATGTAATCCCCAGTACGTTAGGATTTGCCAGGGGATTGCGCAGCATTGTTTGAAAAATATAACCCGCTACCCCAAAGGCAAAACCGGCAAATAAACCAGCCAGCATACGAGGGAAACGAATCGTATTCACAGCAAATGTAACACCTTGAATCTGCTCTCCAAATAAGGAACGAACGACTTCATTTACAGGATAAATTGTATTTCCGAGCATGAGCATGAGACAACATAAGAAGCTTGTACTGAGCGTAAGAATACCCGTTACAAGTAACCAGCGTCTACGTCTTTTTTGCATCCCTGAACGTATAAAGTTAATTTCAATAGATTCATTTTTCATAATGACCGCACTTTCGATTTCTTTGCTAATAATATAAGGATTGGTGCACCGATAAAGGCAGTAACAACGCCCACTTCAAGCTCTCCAGGACTGCCGATTACCCGGCCTAAACAATCAGAAATAATTAAAATAATAGCTCCTGATAAAGCGGACATCGGAATAACAAAGCGTAAATCCGGTCCTAAAATGAGGCGCATTACATGAGTTGAAAGAAGTCCGATAAACCCGATTGGGCCGGCTAAAGCCGTTGCAGCCCCACATAGCAGAACACCGCCTAGTGCAGCACTAAATCGCAGGAAAGTTGGATGCACGCCTAAACTCGATGCAACTTCATCGCCCAGTGCTAAAGCATTCAATGCTGGAGCTGTGATAAATGCAATACCAAGACCTACGAGTAAAAAGGGAATAAACGTGACAATGCTGTCCCAAGTACCTGAACCAACACTGCCAATTTGCCAAAATCGGAACTGGTCCATTGCATAAGTGCTCGGTATCATAATAGCTGTTACAAGCGAAGATAGGGCAGCTGTCGTTGCCGCTCCAGCAAGAACAAGCTTGATTGGTGTAGCTCCGCCTCTTCCTAACGAGCCGATTCCGAAAACAAAAATAGCCGTCAGACCGGCACCAATCAATGCGAACCAAATATACTGATTTGCAGACGTAATATTTAAATAAGCTATACCGAAAACAACAAATAACGAAGCGCCTGTATTTACCCCCAGAATACTTGGGTCGGCAAGAGGGTTGCGGGTAACCGCTTGCATAAGCGCACCCGCAACCCCTAGAGCTGCTCCGCAAAACAGAGCAAATATCGTTCTAGAAACGCGTTTTCTAATAATGTTCGCACCATGAGAATCCCGGTCCGGATAAAATAATCCATCCACCAATTCCTGCATGCTGATTGCTCTAGCCCCAAAGAGCAGTGAAGCTGCAATACTAGCAATTAGTAATAGCACTAACACTATCAGCGTAATTTTAAAGTTTTTCGGTAAATGAAAGTCGTTTTTTTTACCCAAAACCGAAGAATTATTCATTGATCTTATCGATTGCTCCGCCAATTAATTCTAGGTATTCATCAATTGTATACTCAATGGATAAAGGGTTAGGTGTTCCGGCAGCTACTAATGGAGTGTCAGCTGTAATAAATGCAACTGAACCTCGTTCAACCGCTGGAATCTTGCCAAGCAATGGGTCAGCCTGGATAGCAGCTAACAAGTCTGCATTCCCATAACCGACGATTAAGTCTGCATCATATAAAGCTTCTGTGTTTTCAGCACTTAAATTTAATGAATAGCTTGTTGGATCTGTAATTAATTCTGTAATGCTTTCAGGAACAGACAAGCCTAATTCATGTAAGAAAGCAACACGTGAATCCACAGGTGTGTAAATATGTAACTGGGATAGGTCTTGCTCAGAGAAGTTTACCCAAACCACTTTTTTACCATCAATTTGTGGATATGCTTCTAATTTTTCAGCAATCATCTTTTCAACATCTGCAATCAGTTGTTTACCTTCTTCTTCCATACCCATCCCTTTAGAGTTGAGCTCTACTTGTTCGCGCCAAGTAGTTGCCCACGGAGCTGTTGGGTATGCGACAACTGGTGCGATTTGTGTTAATAAATCATAGTCTTCCTGAGTAATACCTGAATAAGAGGCTAGAATAACATCTGGCTTTGCATCTGAAATGGCTTCAAAATCAAGGCCGTCCGTATCCATAAATACGTTTGGATCTGTTACACCAAGCTCATCTAACTTTTCTTTTGTCCAAGGTAATAAACCGCTGTCATCTTGCACACCAAAATTTGCTGCCGAGAAGCCAACCGGTACAACACCTAAAGCTAATGCCACATCATGGTTTGCCCATTGAACTGTCACAATACGTTCAGGTTTTTTCTCAATCACCGTTTCTCCTAAAGCGTGCTTAATTGTGATTGGGTATGCTGTTTCAGACTCAGTTTCAGTTTCAGTTTCTGAAGTGCCGGCAGATTTATTTACTTTTGTTGATGACTCATCAGAGCAGCCTACTAAAGCAAATAACATCATGACTGCCATTAACATGGTGAAAACTGTTTTTTTCATGTTCGTACCTTCCTTTTTCTTATGAATGAGTGAATAAATGAAGATTCTTTTCAACAAAATAATTGAAAAAGATTCTCATTATCACTAAAGAATGTTATACTTGTAACCAACTTATGTCAATACAGTTTCTTAAAATTTAGTTTATTAATTTTGTACTGAAATTTCGGAGGAATGAATAATGAATATATACGATGTGACGATTATTGGCGGCGGACCTGCAGGATTGTATAGTGCGTTTTACAGCGGCTTAAGGGATTTAAAAACAAAGATTATCGAATTCCAGCCAAAGCTTGGCGGAAAAATCAATATTTTTTCTGAAAAAATGTTATGGGATGTTGGTGGTCAGCCGCCGATCCTAGCCGGGGACTTTGTTGAGAATCTAAAGCAGCAGGCGATGACTTTCGATCCGACAATTTGTTTAAATTCAAAAGTACATGAAATCCGAAAAAAGAATGGGGTATTTGTAATCGAGACAACGGATGGAAAATATCACTATTCTAAAACTGTTATTATAGCGACTGGCGGCGGCATTTTTAGCCCGATTAAGCTTGAAATTGAAGGTGCTGAAAAATATGAAATGAAAAATCTCCACTATACAATTAAAGGCTTAGAGCGTTTTGCGGGTCATGAAGTGTTAATTTCAGGCGGGGGCAACGGTGCAATTGATTGGGCGGTCGAACTATTACACGTAGCCAAGAAAGTAACGGTCATTTACCGTAAAGAAGAATTGACAGCACATGAAGCACAAATCAAAAAACTGCGAGATCATAATGTAGATATACTGCTAAATGCGGAAATCACTTCGTTGTTGTCTAATGAAGATAAATCAAAAATTGAAACAGCCGTAATTAAGCAAAATGGTCAAATATTATCGATCAATGTGGACGATATTGTGATCAGCCATGGATATAATAGAGAGGTTTCGTTACATTTCGCACCTGAAATTGAGCCGGAGAAAAAAGATAATTATTGTTTAGTTAGTACTGGACAATGCAAGACGACTGTTCCTGGTATTTTCGCTGCGGGGGATATTGTCACTTATAATGATAAGGTCGGCTTAATTTTAGGTACATTCCAAGATGCAGTCCTCGCAGTGAACAGTGCAAAGCTCTATATGGAACCAGAGGCAAATGAATATGGAATGGTCTCCTCACATAATGACAAATTCAAAGAGAAGAACCAGCAAATTTTAGAGCGAAAGTTTGCTTAGGTACAGTAAACAGCTAATTGACTTGAGGTGAATCCATAAGCTCCTATTCATTATAAGTAACGGAGTATCGGTCCCTCGCATGAAAGTTATGTTTCCCTTTTACAAAAAAACCTTGAAATAATACAAGCGCAGACACCATTCAGATGTCTGCGTCTTCAATTTCTTCGAAATCTAAAAATATAAATGGAAAAATTTACTTGACGAAACATTCCCTTTTTCTATATAGTTTTCGTAACCTCATATTGATTCAGTGATCGGAAGTAGTAGGAATATCCCGTCTTAGAGAGAGCTGTCGGCTGGTGGAAGACAGCATTCGGAATTTCGAACTCGTCCGGGAGGATTCATGCTAAAGGAAACCAGGCATGGACGGCAGCTACCGTTATAGTATAAGTGGACCGATTATGGTCAATGAGAGTGGTACCGCGGAAATAACTTCGCCTCTTTTTAAGAGGGGAAGTTTTTATTTTTTAAAGGGGGATGATGAGATGAATATTCAAATTCGAAAAGCTGTGTGGGAAGATTCGGAAGAAATTGCAAAGGTACATGTGGAGAGCTGGAGAACGACGTATAGCGGGATTATGAAAGACTCCATAATTGCTGGACTGGATGTAGGAAAAAGAACAGAGCTGTGGAAAAACAACTTGACTATAGAAGGAAATCTCGTAGTAGTTGCTGAGAAGAATGGGCAAATTATTGGATTTGCCTGTGGTTCAGCAGTGAAAGAAGGGGAGTACCCTGAATATGATGGCGATGTTACAGCAATCTACTTTTACAAAGAAGAACAGGGTAACGGATACGGAAAGCTGCTTTTAGATGCGCTGTTTCAAGAGTTTTGCCAAACGGGCTTCCGTAATGCGATTGTAAAGGTGCTCGATCAGAATAACAGCAGATACTTTTATGAAAAACTTGGCGCTAGGTTAATTGACAGCCAGGAGGTACCCCAATATGGTGAGGGGTTGAACTTGTTGACATATGGGTGGGAAAATCTTCCGCCTCTTGCAAGAATATAAAGACTGATAAAAATGGTATTGCTGCTTTATGGCGAAGCCCTCTAAGCATATTCTCTTCTAGTACAATCAGAAACCCTATCATGTTGCGGAGAAGAAATAGGATGCCATATAATGGAGTGATACAACGAATTTAATAATTTATATATTCAATTAAGTTAACAACGGGGGAAGCATTATGTTACAGGGCAAAACAGTGTTGATTACAAGTGGCGGAACGATGGAAAAGTGGGATGATGTCCGGGGCCATACAAACCTTTCAAAAGGAACAATGGGGTGTATGCTGGCAGAAAAAGCATTGGCAGCTGGCGCAAAAGTCATTTATATGCATGGCTATTTCGCAAAACTGCCTGAGCAAGCGGAACAAATGCAGCTAGTAAGGTTTGAAGGGATAGAAGATCTTGGTTCAAAGCTAAAAGGAATGCTGGAGCAAAAGCAAGTAGATGTGGTCATTATGGCAGTAGCAGGCTCTGATTGGGTGATTGATAAAGTTTTTAATCAGTCAGGCAAAGAAATGACTGAAAAAGGCAAAATGCCATCGGATGAGCCGCCGGTTATTCATTTTAAAAAAGCACCAAAACTTCTTGCCGAAATTAAGAAATGGGCGCCACATACAACGCTTGTCGGTTTCAAACTGGAAGCGACCGAAGATATGGATTACTTAATTAGCCGGGCTAGACTGAGAATGGAAACATCAGATGCACAAATGATGGTGGCGAATACGTCCAAATCTCTCTATGGCAAGGAAGAGCCGCACCTTCTTATCAAGCGAAATGGAGAAATACAAGAAGTGAGCGGTAAGGAACAGGCGGCACAGTCTTTAATAGAAGCTTTAAAAGGAGAATTATCTCATAAAGAGAAAACAGGTATGTCCTTATGAAAATTGAAGAAGCTGTCAAGAAGCTTGTTGCTAGTTTGAAGCAGGATCAGCTTGTGCAGGCAATCTTTTTAAAGGGGTCGATGGGGAGAAATGAGCACGATGAATATTCTGATATTGATTTATACTGCCTTGTAGACAAGGAAGATGTGGAGAAGTTCCTCCCCAGGCGTTTAGACCACGTGCGGGCATATAAGGAACTGTTGTTTCACGATGATATTTATATAATTGCACCGCAAATATTAGCAGTGTATGAAGATCTTGTACATCTCGATTTGTTTACGGTGACGAAAGAGACTTATATTGCAAAGGACTTGGTAAAAGTTTTGTATGACCCAGATGGAAGGCTAGACGCTCTTATCTGTCAGCATAGTCTTTCGCTTGAAAAAGAAGAGTATGGTTCTTCTATCAGTATTATTACAGCCACAAGCGGGGCAATGATCTATGGTCCATCCAAATGCTTAATCATTCACTCGTCCATTTCTCTAAATTGTTGTTACATATTTATTGTCCGGAGCGAGCACAGCTTGGTATGAAGACGCTCGAACGGTCTCTGCCGGCAAAACCGCTGAAAAAGCTCAAACATATTTATCAGTACTTAAATGTAGAAGAACATCATCAGGCAGCACAGCTGCTAATGAACTTTGTCGAATGCGAAGAAACTTCTATCACAAAGTTTGTCCCTGAACCAGAGGTGAGCTTTCCAGTATGGCGCGTAATGAAAAAGAAATTAAACGAGGAGGAATAGCATATATGTTTTGTATAAAGGTAGATGAGGAAGTATCGCTAGGATTATTTGAAAAACGTCATGCGAAGGAATTAGCAGAGCTGATCGACTCCTCACGCACGTATTTACGAGAGTGGCTGCCATGGGTTGATTATTCAACAACAACGCAGGATTCCGAGCAGTTTATCCAGTACTCCCTTGAACAATTCGCACGAAATGACGGCTTTCAATTAGCTATTCGCTATAAGGGGCGAATTGCCGGCATCATCGGATTGCACAATATCAATTGGTCCAACAGGTCTACTTCCATCGGCTACTGGCTCGGTGAAGGTTTTCAAGGAAAAGGCTTAATGACAAAAGCATGTGCAGCTGCAGCGGCATATTGCTTCGAAGAGCTTGAACTTCACCGAATTGAAATACGGGCCGCAGCAGGCAACCAAAAGAGCCAGGCCATTCCGGAAAGGCTTGGTTTTCAGAAAGAAGGCTGTATAAGGGAAAGTGAATGGCTGTACGATCATTTTGTGGATCACTATGTATATGGGTTATTGAAGAGGGATTACCAGGGTTAACGCTTCACTTATATCTTCGATGTTGGACAACACCTTCAAATCGGAAAGATGACTATGAAAGGCTGAGACCATTCGCGTTACCATTCACCATTCTATTGGTGGACTTATGAAACAGCAGTAAATGAATAAAAGAGGCAGCTATTGATTCTTATAGCTGCCTCTCTTAATTTAGTTGATTTACTTCGGTATACTTTCGTTATTTTTATATAATAGCCACTTTGTTACAGAGAGACGTATTTCTTTAAGATCTGATCAATTGGACGACCATATGATTCACCAAATAGATTGAGATGAACAAGCAAATAATACAGCTGATACAGTTCTTTACGTTCTTCGTATGTGTCACTTAAAGGGAAAACAGAAGTATAGGATTGGTAGAAGTCGTCATTAAAACCGCCAAACAGTTCTGTAAATGCAAGTTCGAACTCATGGTCACCGTACAGTACAGAAGGGTCGATAATAAATGGTGTTCCTTCTGGACCTGTCATCCAGTTTCCTCCCCATAAATCGCCATGCAAAATGGACTTTTTAGGCTGAGAAGGAATCCAACGGTCCAACTGATCAAGAAGCTTTTCCAGACGCCTCTCTCGATCATTCGCAATTCGTCCTTCTGCGCGCCCGCGCTCTAATTGCCCCTTCAGCCGAAAATCCCGGTAATAAGAGAGCCAATCGTCAAAAAGAGCGTTTTCCTGTTTCAAACCTCCTATATAGCTCTGCTTTTCATAGCCAAAATGCGTTCCTACATGAAGATGCAGTGCAGCAAGGTTCTCTCCCAGCTGCGTTTCTGTATCTTTTGTTTTTCGACCTTCAATCCACTCCATTAACAGTATTGGAATATCATCTATTTCCATCAGTGCATATACATGAGGACACGCTATTGTCTGTGTCTCGCTTATTTTATATAACCCATCCATTTCAAAACGCAAGAAATCAATTGGCTGCTTTTTATTTAGTTTGATAAAGTATTGTTGTAAGTCCGTTTCTACAAAAAAGGCTTCATTGATGTCTCCTCCAGAAATGGATTGGATACTACGCAGCTTTGGATTTTGCTCAAGCTGCCGAAGAGCCTGCATTATACGTCGCTTCATCGTAATCACCTCAAAATCACCTTATATTACGTATATATCATATAGCCTACTTTTTTCATAGTATTTTATAATATACTACTATAAATTACAAAACAATTTACTATCTTTTGCAGTATTGCAATGGTATTTTTATTGGCGGGAAAGTCTTATTAACCTGTATTTTCCATTTTGTGTATAATAAATGAGAGAGTAATAGAAGATTAGATGGGGAGTGTAACTAATGATGAAAGCAATCAGACAGTATGAGTTTGGCAAAGCGGATGTACTGAGGATGGAAGAAATACCTTTACCAGTTATAGCAAAAAATGAGGTATTAATTAGAGGTGCTTATACAAGTATTAACTATGCGGATATCAAATCAAGAATTGGTTCGAAGGCAAAAGGAACGTTTCCCTTTACTCTTGGACTGGATATTGCAGGGGTTGTGGAAGACGGGGGAAACACCCGATTTAAAAAAGGAGACCGTGTCATCGCATTTCCAAAGGCTGGATCTTATGCAGAATATGTAGCGGCACAAGAAGAGCTGGTATTTTTATTACCGGAGGGTATTTCATTAGAGCAGGCAGCAGCGATGCCAACCGTTTCAATTCTAGCCTATATGCTGCTTCATGACATTGCTCAGGTTACTCCAAACGATACAATTGTTATTCATAGTGCAGCAGGAGGAGTGGGTTCAATGCTAACGCAATTTGCGAAGCTTTTCGGTGTACGTAAAATTATAGCTACGATAGGTGATAGTAAAAAAACAGACTACGTAAGACGGCTGGGAGCAGACATAGTTTGCCATTATGATAATTTCATCGAATCGGTGGTGGAGGAAACAGAGGATAAAGGAGCAACAGTTATTTTCGATTCGGTAGCAGGAGATATTACACAGAAAAGCCTTGCCTGCCTAGCCAATTACGGAACGCTTGTACAATTTGGCAACAGCAGCGGCAAGAACGGGCAGATTTCGACTTCTGATGTACATAGCAGCTGCCGAAATATAAAGGGTTTCAGCCTGGGAACGACCCGTAAAGAGGATCCAAAGCGATTGGCTCCTGCAGCAATGAAAGTTTTTGACTATTTACTTGCCGGAAAAGTACACATTCCAATAGCTGATGTGTTTGAACTAAAGGATGTTCAGTATGCCCATCAATTGATGGAAAGCAGAATGCATCAAGGGAAAATCTTATTAAAACTATAGAAGGATAAATGTTCAGCCATTTTCTCTTCAATAGTCTAGAAAAAAGATGACATCTGTACTGTACAGATGTCATCTTTTAAACTAATGAAGCAGCTTTATCCCCGTTCTGATTGCTTCACGTTTTTCGGTTTTCTTTCTTCGATCATTTTTTCCACCCTTTGTGCAATACGTAAATAAAAAGGGGTAAAGATTAATTCGATAGATATTTCATTACCATTTAGTATATCTATACATTTCATTTACAAGTACACAAATCATTAGCCCTGAAGTTAGGTTGAATATATAGTAGAGGAACTAGTCCAGCTGATTGAACGGCTGCTGCAAGAACATATTGAAGGGTCTAAAGTGTTGAATGACTTACTGCCATGCTATAATAGAATGGAAAAATGATACATAAAAGGTGGTAGCAATCATGGAAAAAGAATTTCGAATGTATGTAACAAATATCACACAGGCAATCAATGTACTGCGGGAAGCGGGAATTAGTGCATCAGCAGATGGCACGTATATCCGTTTAAGCATCCCGGAAGAGAAGAAAACAGAAGTTATTCTCATGTTGAACAAAGAAAAGGTAGTTGTTTATGACATTGAGGAAATATAATCATGACTAGCTTGAAGGGGTTTGCTAGATGATAAATACATAAAGGTTGCTGAATCAGGAGGAATACAGCATGTTACAGAGAAAAATCATATCAGCCTCCATTTCCGGATCAGCATTTGCTGTTCTATTTTGCGTCATCGTCGAAGCAGGTGCTTCTGATGCTTTCATATCAATTATTTCAGGAATAGGCAGCTTCTTAATCTTTAGCTTTTCTATTACGTTGATCTATGGTATCGCTGCTTCAATCATTAGTGATGCAGTGGCTTGGTTATTTACAAGGAAAAGTAACTCTACTTCCGATAAACTGCTCATTTCGGGCGTTCTGCATAGTTTTTTCGGTCTTCTCTTTTTTTATTTCGGCCTTTTCGCCGCGCTTTTGTTTTTTGTAACGGATAAGTACTTGGAAAAGAAACACGCGCATTTTAAGTGGTCCCAAGCAGCAATCAGCTTACTGCTTCCAGCTGGTATTTGGTTGCTTTCAATAAGTATAGCTCCGTTATTTACGTAATATAAACTAAATCACCCCAAACCATATAGTAAATGGTTTGGGGTGATTTTTATTAAAAAAAGTTTGGTAGAGGAGGGGCGCCATCTATCAATCACCGCCGCCTCCGCCACCACCATCACCTCCACTATCTCCGCTCGTATCGGAGCTGGAAAAAGAGGTAGAGAAAAAATCCCAAAAAGAATCGGAGGAACCGGAATCATGTGAATAGTTGTTTCGCCGCTTCCGCTTTTTTTTCTTATTTGGCGATTTCATTAACCATTTGTGAAAATGAAATCTTTTCATCACAAATAAAAGGGCAAAATATAGGAAAAATGCCAGTACGACGAACATGAAGAAGGCTTTAAAGAATCCCATTCGAAAATCAACTCCTTACTTCATATTTTGAGTATAAAACTCCGGTTCTTCATTAGAGTATGCCAAGGATAGGCAAAAGATCGGTCCTTAAATATGTTGATCAAAGAACTCAAGCATCTTCTGGTAAACAAGAATTTCATTTGCTTTTTTTGAAAACCCGTGTCCCTCATCAGCCAAAACAAGATATTCCACTCGACGGCCTTTTTCTTCTAATGCCGCAACAATCTGATCCGATTCCTTCTGCACGACACGAGGGTCATTGGCACCTTGTATGACAAGCATCGGTTTAATCATGCCATCTAGATAAGTAATTGGCGAATCCTGCGTCAATCGCTCCTTATCTTTCTCCGCGTTACCGACCCACTGATCCATATAAGGCTTCCAGAATGCCGGCACTGATTCAATGAAGGAGAATAAATTACTTGGTCCGAAGATATCGACGACCGCTTTGAAATAATCTGCATGGCGGCCGTGTAAAAGAAGCGCCATATAGCCGCCGTAACTGCCTCCTAGTAACAGCATCTTATCTCTATCGGCGTAGCCGTTTTGAATCAGCCATTCCACACCTTCCAGGTTATCAAGGCGTGGGCCGTGTCCCCAATCTCCTTCAACCATTTTCATAAACTTCAGCCCGTAATTGGAAGAGCCTCGGAAGTTTGGCGCAAAAATAGAATAGCCGCGGTTCAGTAACACCTGAAACATTGAGCGGAACCATTTACGTTCCAAGGATTGCGGCCCACCATGCGGCCATAGAATCACATGACCGTTTGTATTTTCGGGTTTTGCTTTAAAGAATAATGCTTCGATTTCAAGTCCGTCAAAAGAAGGGTATGTGAGAATTTCCGGCTCTACTAAATCCTCTTCGCGAACGCCCGGTACCCGGAAATTCGTTAGCTCATCCCATGTTACACCATTATCTTTCGATACAAAAAGGTTGGTAGGACGTGTAGCGCTTCTTCCTTGTACATAAAGGTGGCCGGTTGGCATTACGACAACTTTTTCTACAATGCTTGAAGGGGCGTCAATTTTGTTTAACTCACCAGTTTCTAAAGAGTATTCATAGACTCGATCTTCTACCCCGTAGGAGCCCACTAGGTAAAGTACTTGATTCTTTTTTGAATAATGAAGCGCTCCAAAATCCTCTTTTTCCGGCTGTAAGACAGTTGTAAATTCCTTCGTTTGCAGGTCAAACTTCGCTAAATAGGTTAAGTCTGAATCATGGTTTGTAAGGAAATATACTTCTGTTTCGGATGTATAGACAACATCTGAAACGGTATACTGCGCATCCGTTGCAGGAGTCATCAATACCGCTTCTCCATCAATATAGGCGTAAGCAAGAGAATACGTATTACCGAATTCTTTTACTGCAATAAATGACGTTTCATCAGGGCTCACTGCAATAATGGCAGTAGGTGCCTCGCTGCCTTCAAGCAGCAGCTTTTCCTCTCCTGTTTCGATATCGTAAACAAAGTTGTTGATGTATGTCGGATTTCCCACCGTTCCGAAATAATAAAGACGTTTACCATCCTCACTTAGATGACTGAAGTGATGGCGCTCTCCTTCATTTGTGCGCAGCGGTATCCATTTGCCGCCTTGAGGGGGAAGGGCATAAAGCTGTATATTTTCATCTCCATCATTGTCAAAACCGGTTACGATAAATTCTCCTGTTTTCGCATATGAAAGAAACGAGGTGCTTTGATTTGGAAAAGCTAAAGGATAGGGGAATTGATTTGGTAAATCCATTGCCCAAATATTGAACTGGCCATTTAAGTTTGTACTGAATACCAACTGCTTTTCATCGGGACTGACCGTAAAGCTTTCAACTGTCAGTGTTTGAAAAAATTGCTCTACATCAGGTTTTTTAAATTGCATAACGACAACTCTCCAATTCTAGTAAGATACTTCCACGATAACATAATATTTCATATTTTCTAAAAAAATCAACTTTTCATGCTCTTTATTTTGTCTCTTAATAGTTATCCTCTCAGAAAAACTGCTGAAAAGTGAACAAAAAAATGCCAGTTCAGCCGAATAAAAGGCTTTCCTGGCACGAAATTTATATTAGTTTAACTGCTGTTTTACTTCCTCAATTTGCAGCAGGTGACGCTCTTCATGATAACCGACAAATGATATCCATTGCTGGATCGACAATGTGCCAAAAACAGGATGCTTGAATGATTTTTCATTTAAATCCTGTTCTGTAAGGGCTGCGGTTGTTTGAAGAAGCAATTCTCTTGATTGTGCAAGTTTGTTTTTTAATTCGCTTAACGTTTGGAATTCAGTCGTTGGTTCCAAGTGGGCTGGAGCCGGCACTTTTGTTGAACGATCTACCGTTAAATGGATTGGCTTTTCCTTAACAGCACTATATTGTTCCTGCGATTGCGCCTGCTTGATTCCTTTGGAGATTGTGATCTCCATTAAGTAAAGGTGTTCCAAATTTTGCGCAATGGTCCACACCCCTTCAGCAACGATTTCATTTAATTGCGTATCAGTCACTGTCTCTACACTATTTAATAGATTTTCTCTTACTTGTACATTATGTTCCATTCGACTCATTCTCCCATTCTCAACATTGTGGTTTTTGCTCATTCAGCAATCCAGCCATTTTAGACAAGAAAAAAATGGCAGGTAGCTGGCTTCATCTTACCGAAACAAAGATAGAAAGACAAGAAACATAACCCAAAAATTACCATGTATTTCAAACGTTTAATTCAATTTATTATACTTTCTTTCAATAAAAACGAATAATTACCTTGTTTTTTCTCGAAAAGTTCCTTTCAAAACGGGAAAACTATTATTTTACCTAGAAGCAACTAATAGAACAGACGATTAAAAGCGAATAATAAAAAGCAGCAGAATAATAGCGGGGTAGGTCTTTTTGTATGGTATTATCAACTCTTTAAAAATGGTAAAATTACTATTATTTCTAATTAATAGTATATTATGATGATTCGGAATTAATGAACGATTAAGAAGGAATAAAGCCATTTAGAAGAGCGGGTGATATGGTGAATATAATAAATGGAGGCTGCTTATGAGGAACGTGTTAAAGACCGTCATAATGATCGAAAAATCAAACAAGAAAAATATTGTTGCCTGTATCATTGTAGCGGTATTTGTGTTTGGTTTAATGTCATTTATTACAACTGAGGAAAAAGGTAACTTGGTAAAAGAAAGAACCGGTGACTATCAATCTGTTTCCTCTGCTCTGTATAAATTTCAAATTAAAGATGCTTCCGAGGGTGGGGATGGAAGCGGTCTGTATAAAAATCTTGTACGTCAGCAACGTGTCATATCGACTCAAAGGATGTCGGTAAGAATGGGTATACCTGATTTGTATTTAGAAACCTCTTTAGAGCTGGCAGACTTAAGGGATGCAGCATTTAAAATGGGGGGATACAAGGACATAGCTATGTACCTTCCTTCAAAAACAGAAAATGAACTCCAACGAATCTATTATCAGCATTTAGAGAAAGAAGGAAAGTTCGCTTCCGAAGAACCATTGTCCTACTTTCATTTTCTTGGCTATCTTTTCGGCCTGATAGGTTCACTCTGGTTTATTTTTATCAGCATTTATTCATGCGGCATCCTGATAGAAGAATTCCAACATACTTCCTTAATCAAAGGCTATCCTGTTTCGTTCGGAAAATATGTCATGGCGAAATGTTCTTCCTCTATGCTTATGACAGGAATGTTTATTTTGCTGCTGTTTATCTGCAGCCTGCCGTTAATTTACTACCACGGATTAGGGGACCCATTTTATCCTGTCGCTGTCTATAGCGGCAGTATTGAAGTATATTCAATCATTAAATATATAGGAATTTCTGTTCTTTATATGATTTTGATTGCTCTATTTGCGATACTGTTATCGGTCATATTAAATATGCTATTGAAAAATATGTACTTAACAATGTTCGTACAATTATTTTTCTATATTTCTCCTTACTTGTTCCCAAGTATGATGTCGCTTGTTCCATTTAATCCTATTAACTACTTGAATTTTAGTCGCATTTTAAATGGAGAGACCCTCGACCTTGCAAAACCGGCTGCATTACCAGCATCGGATGGCCTGCTGGTAATCGGGGTTTGCATTGTCGTCATGCTTGTCATTGTCAAAGCTTTCTTCACTGCTGGGAAGCTAAAAAAAGTATAGGAGGGTTAGGGTATGCTGAATTATTTCAAGTTTGAATTTCTACATTTTTTTTATAATAAGAAAAATATAGCTGTCTACGTTATTTTGCTGTTCTTTTCTTTTTATTATGCGATGACAGCAGCTCCTTCCTATGATCCGATTGAAAAAGTGGATGCACAGGAAATGGAGGCGAGGTATTTAACGAAGGAAGAGTTTTTAAATTCAGTTGATATGACCCGCGAAATGCATCCTTTGACGGCGTATGCTGTGCAAACATATCCTGAATGGAATCGATTTGAAAAGGAGCGGCTGGATGCTCTTGCTAAAAATGATTTGAAAGCATATGCAGAAGCGACATCCGGATGGTATACCTACTCTGACTGGATGATCTATGCAGGTGGAGACATGCTCTTTTATCACCCGCGCTATTATACATACGGTAATCATTATGCAAGGGAGGATGGACATTTTGCTTATCTCTCTGCTGCAAGCCGTTACGGGGGATACGCAGAAGGTGACTACGCCTTATCAATCGATGTGTTCGAAGAAAGAACAGCTTTGCAGACATGGCAGCGGCTTTTACAATCGTATTTACCGTTTATTCTTATTGTCAGCTGTATTCTTTTAACGGCCGATATTGTACTGAAAGACCGCAGGAATCCGACGCTGTTAAGAGGGTTTCCAATGTCGCCTTGGCGTAAATTACTAGCAAAAGGCGGAGTAGCCCTCTTTGGCAGTATACTTGCTTTTTTACCCCTTTCAGCAGGTCTATTGATTATTGGGATGAAGCATGGCTTTGGCAGCTTTGATTTACCTGTTCCTATTTATTCACACGATGATAAGACATTTTCGCTGATCAGCTTAGGAGAATTTATATTCCAGAATACAGCGTTTATCATTCTTTGGTTTATGCTAATCATTTCGTTGTTACTTTTAACGAGTATCTTGCTTCGAAATGAATTCGCTAATTTATTTATTGGATGTGCTGTTGTATTCGGAGAGTTTATGTATTACACAAGAGGAATTGGCTTTATCCGAGAGGTAGAATGGTATCCGACAAGCTTCATTCAGGTAGGGCAAGTGCTTTCCGGCTATCGTAATTATGTGTATGAGTCTCATATGCTTACATTCAAGAACGGTATGCTTGTCATTGGTCTGTGTATCTGTTTAGCCTTACTTATTACATTTATTATTAGTAATCACCGAAAGTTTAAGCAATTGTAAAGGATGGAGACGGAGGGAAGATATGATTGAATTAAAAAATATCGGTGTCCGCTTTTCTGGAAGAGATGTGCTAAAGAATATTTCTATTGTGTTCAGGCCAGGGGAAATCATCGGTTTAGTAGCACCAAACGGGACAGGGAAGTCGACACTGATGAATGTCATAATGAACTACCTTAACCCGCATAGCGGCCAAGTTATTTTTAATGAAAAACTAGGCTATACAAGTAAGAAAAACGAAATCCAAATTCATCAGCTCATTTCGATGATGCCAGATCAGAGTGATTTGTATAACTATCTTTCCGGCAGAGAGCATTTAAAGATTTACTGCTCGATGTGGAACAGCGATAAGCAGCTGATTGATCAAACAATCGCTGCACTTGATATGAATTCTTATATCAATAAGAAAACAGGCACATACTCCCTTGGCATGCGCCAGCGGCTTTGTTTTGCGATGCAAATTGTATCGGATACACAAATGATGCTGATGGATGAAGTGATGAACGGACTAGATCCTACTCAGGTAGAGATTATTTCAATGATATTAGAGAAAAAGAAATCAGAGGGAAAAACAATTATTGTTGCATCTCATTTACTTGAGAACCTGGAGAAGTATGCAGACCGGATTTTCTTTTTTAAAAATGGTGAACTGGAGCTGGTAAGCGACTTATCCCCTGGCTTTGAACAGAAAGAATTGACTTCAATTCGAGTGGAAATACTGCCAGAGACGGTTCGTAGTACTCTGGTAAAAGAGTTCCCGCAGCTTACTATCCAAACATTGCCGAATGGTGTAACCCTTATTGATGTAAAGAACGCTGCTCCCCAGGAAGTAACAAGTATTGTAGCTTTCCTTCAGGCGAATGAAGTAACAGAATTCAGCTTAGGAAAAGTGACCCTGCTTGACTTATACTCCATGTATTATCAGAAACATTAATCTGTAAAATCTTCCTTACTAAAGGCCGAGGTGGCCGGTATAGCTGGTTGTCTATAATGTATAGTATATTTTTCATCCGTGAGGCTATAGCAATATAGCCTCTTTTATATTATGTCATTTTATTGAATACTAATAAAAAAGCAGGGACACAGCGATTTTTGTAGAAGTGTTATAATAAAGAAATTTGAACGTGGGGAAAAAGCGTGGGAGCGTACATATAATACTTTTTATAAATGGGAGAGATGAATGATGAGTTTATTTCCATTAAGTTTAAAAGAAGTACCAGCGATCGGAATGGGTACATGGTATATGGGGGAAGATCCGGATAAGCGTTCACAGGAAATCAAGGCACTTCAGACGGGCATTGAGCATGGCCTCACACTTATAGATACAGCTGAGATGTATGGGGATGGGCTTGCTGAAGAGCTGGTCGGAGAAGCAATAAAGCCGTACGATCGGTCACAACTCGCGCTTGTGACAAAGGTATACCCATGGAATGCATCTGGTGACAAAATGCGTCTAAGTCTTGAACACAGCCTGAGACGTCTGCAAACGGATTATGTAGACCTGTATCTTTTGCATTGGCGTGAGGATACGCCGCTTGAAGAAACAATTGAAATGTTTGAGCAATTAAAGGCAGAAGGGAAGCTTCGTGCCTGGGGTGTGTCGAACTTCGATGCAGCGGATATGAAGGAACTAGAAACGATTTCAGCAAACTGTGCTACGAACCAAGTTCTCTATAATATGAGCAATCGCGGGATTGAGTTTGATTTATTGCCATGGATGCGTGAACGGCAAATGCCTTTAATGGCCTATACACCGCTTGGCCATGGAGATACGTTGAAGGCCAACTTTACGAAAAATCCAATATTGCTGGAAATTGCTGCACAGCACAAATGCTCGGTTTATCAAATATTATTAGCTTGGTGTATCCGTGCAGGAGATGTCATCGCCGTCCCGAAATCGGGTAATCCTGAACATGTAAAGGCCAATGCAAGAGCGTTAGAGATTAAGCTTAATGACGAAGAACTCAATCTAATCGAGGCAATATTCCCGCGGCCTTTACATAAAACACCGTTAGAGGTGCTATAAAGACTGCGGTTTCTAAATGGATTGCTATTCAGCAAAGAACCCCTTCTATATGGAGGGATTTCTTTTTCTTTACATAATTGTGTAACGATTTGTATATTGTAAGAATTAGAGGAGTGTTGATATTGAACCGATATTCGATTGATGAATTTATTAAAAATACGGAACAAGTAGATAAGGGCGAAGGCTTTTTTGAATTGGAAACACCACGCATGCTAGAAGTGAATCTAGATAGCCTCGTGTGGGCAAAGGCGGGCTCAATGGTTGCTTATCATGGAAAAATCAAATTTGAGCGTGAAGGGGTACTAGAGCACGGAATCGGAGCGATGTTCAAAAAGGCATTAACAGGTGAAGGGGCCGCTCTTATGAAAGCAACCGGGCAAGGAAAGTTATATCTTGCTGACAGCGGCAAAAAAATCATCATTCTTCATCTGCAGAACGAATCAATTTATGTAAACGGCAACGATTTACTGGCATTTGAGCCAACGATCAAACATGAAGTGAAGCTGATGAGAAAGGTTGCCGGTATGATGGCGGGCGGCTTGTTTAATGTTCGCTGTGAAGGAACAGGTTTAGTAGCAATTACTGCACATTACGAGCCATTAACATTGCGTGTAACACCCGGGAAACCAATCATTACGGACCCGAATGCAACGGTAGCATGGTCCGGGAATCTCCAGCCCGAATTCCAAACGGATATTTCATTAAAAACGTTCATAGGAAGAGGCAGCGGAGAATCGATTCAAATGCGTTTTGAAGGGGATGGATTTGTCATCATTCAACCGTATGAAGAATCTTATATGCAGACTCAAAGCTAGAGCGGAAGTAAAAAGCAAATAACATAAGGGATATGACCCATCATGACTTGGAGGCATATCCCTTTTTTTAGCTGGAATCTTTTCATAATGTAAAGGAAATACCTTTACTCTTCTATCCCATATAAGAAGGCAAATTGTTTATTTCGCTAAGCACGTTTTCCTATTTTTATAATTCATCAAATAGTAAGGGAAATATGTATAAAAAAAACGAATAATTAAATCTAAAAACCAACTAAACGTTCGCCTTTTTAAAGGCAAAATGCGATTTCTCCATCGGCGGGATCCTTCGTAGTTTTCCTTACAACCGAACATTCATTAGTTTCATCCAAAAATCTTTGGTCCTATTAAAGGCGTAATAGAAGAATCAAATTCCTTTTTAACATCCATTTCTGCTATTTTTTGAAACTTTCGTATACTTTTTACGTATAGCAATAGTAGAAGAATAGAGCAGCTTAAGATCCCGCATCAAGCATAGAGAAAACGGAGGGTTTAAAATGAAAAAGAAATTGTATACAACGGTTTTAGCCTCTACATTGATGATCCCAGCAGTAGTCGTACCTGTAAATGCAGAGAGCTCATTTAAGGACGTAGCTGCATCCAGTTCATATAGTGAAGCTATCAGCTATTTGAAGGCAGAGGGGATTATCACCGGCTATGGTGACGGCACATTCCGGCCTTTTGAAACCATCTCTAGACAGCATATACTGTCAATTCTCGATAAAATGTTGGACTTACCGCCAATTCGTGAAGCAAAAGCCTTTACAGATGTACCGGCGAGTCATCCATATTACAATGCCATTCAAAACGCTTATCAAGCAGGAATCATAAATGGATACCAGGATGCTACGTTTAAACCCGATGCACCTGTTACACGTGCACAAATGGCTAAAATCCTTACGCTTGCTTTTGAGCTGAAAACGGATACAACTGCCGCTTTCCACGATGTATCTGCCAGCCACTGGAGTTATGAATACGTGCAGGCTCTTGCTGGAAACAACATTACTACTACTAGCAATACAGGTCTTTATCGACCGAATGAGCAATTAACGAGAGGTCAATATGCCTTGTTCCTATACAGGTTGTTACATATGGAAGAAGATTCACAGCAGCCATTGCCTGTTGGCCATTGGAGCGGGACAATTGAAATTCCGCAAAGTCCTTTAGGCGTGCAATTAACTATAAAAGAGGATAGTACCGGTACATTTTCTGTTCCTGCGCAAGGCTTGAAGGATTACCCTGTCAAATCGATTAAAACGACAGGTGATTCGTTCCTGGTAGAAATTGATATTGCAGGCTCTCAAATGGTTATTGAAGGAAAAGCAGCAGAAGGGAAGATTACAGCGGTCTTCACACAAAACGGCATGTCGTTCCCGCTGACTTTGACACCTTATGAGGTACCGGAAGTAACGTATGAGGAGTGGAGTGTTCCCGTAGCAGGCGGCGAACTTGCAGTTGCATTGCAATGGCCGGCTATTGAATCTTCCACACCGGTGCCTGTTGCCATTATTATTGCAGGTTCGGGCGCTACTAATAAAGATGGTAATACGATTGCCGGGGAAAATAACAGCTTAAAAATGCTTGCTGAAGGGTTAGCAGCACAAGGGGTTGCGACGATTCGTTATGATAAGCGGGGAGTTGGCGAAAATGCCGCACTTATAAAAAAGGAAGAGGATTTACTGTTTACTAGCTATGCACAGGATGTCGAAAGTATCGTAAAGGCTGTTAAGGAAGACGCCCGTTTCTCGGAAGTACATTTAATCGGTCATAGCGAGGGATCATTAGTTGGTATGGTTGCGGCAGCTTCGACAGAGGTAGACTCAATCGTTTCCATTGCAGGTGCCGGCCGCCCGATAGAAGAAGTGCTACTTGAACAATTATCTGCCCAACTGCCTGCGGATCTATTGCAAACGAGTCAATCCATTCTTACCTCTTTGAAAAAAGGAGAGCTTGTAGCAGATGTACCGGAAAGCTTGTATTCCTTATTTAGACCTTCTGTACAGCCATATATGATTTCTTGGCTGCAATATAATCCCGCAGACATCATTAAATCACTTGATGTACCAGTGTTAATTGTCCAAGGGAAAAATGATTTACAAGTGAAGGTGACAGACGCAGAAAAACTCGGTGCAGCAGATCCAAGTGCAGAGGTTGTGTACTTCGACAAGATGAACCATGTGTTAAAAGAAGCACCGGCAGATCAGGCAGGAAATCTAGCTACGTATGCAAATCCGACGCTGCCGCTTGCTGATGGACTTGTAGATCATATTAGTTCTTTTATTTCCAACCAATAAGTCCTAATTAGCACTAACTATATTCTTGAAAAGCGACCTTCTTATTGATTGAGAGGTCGCTTTTTTAGATAAAACAATAGAGAATGCAAAACTCGATAATGGCTGACCGGCATTAAAAGGATTATTCGTGGTGAAGAATTGTCATTCTAAGAGAAAAGCAGATTCATTGGAGAGCTACTGTACGAAGGGAGTTTTCACATAATCAGCAGTGAAATGCTGCTAATACCTATTTTTATCTGACAATCTGTCCCAATACTCAAACGGTTTTAAATATCCTTTCGGCTGAAGCTGTCTCATTTCAATCATACGCTCGGATTTATCCTTTGCTATTTCATTGTAAATGAATTGATCATCAAAGCCGATTTGTGCGGCATCTTGCTGTGTGGCGGCAAAATAGACTTTACGAGGCCTAGCCCAATAAATTGCTCCCAAACACATTGGACATGGCTCACAGGATGTATAAATATCACAGCCATCTAGCTGAAAGGTATTTAAGTTTCTGCATGCATCCCGTATAGCCATCACCTCTGCATGGGCGGTTGGATCATTTTGAGTGGTAACTGAATTTTTCCCAATCCCTACAATTAAGCCTTCTTTAACGATAACGGCACCAAATGGACCTCCGTTTTTTGTCTGGGCACTTTCAAGCGCAAGCTGCACAGCTTTTTCCATCATTTTTTCATTCATATAAACCTCCCCTTCGTCCTTATTATCACAGCATTCTAAAATTCGAATAAAAGGAAACAGCTATACCTGCTTGTCAATGGCTATGTACGATGCGAAGTATTGATTTATTCATACGAAAGAATCTGCCGTAATCAGTACTCTACGATATGAAGTATAAGTAACGGTTATTTATCTTACTTTGAAATAAGGTAAAAAGAAGCACTTTTTCCTGCTTATTTTGAAGCGCCGTCCTACTGGACTAAAGAAAAGAAAAATAGTGAACGGCGACTTTCAGCTTACTGTGTGCAATAGTAAGCTGGCTGTTTGGAAAAGGCGAAAGCGGCTTTAACAAAGAGGCCTCTTTTGATCTCCAACTAGTAAGTAATGATTTCCATCAAGAAAAGTCCTGTAATGAAGAGAAAATAAGAAAAGGTTTGAGCATTTTGTGACAGAGACGGATAAATAGTGGACAGTGCATAACCGAAACGTTATAGTTAAACCACAACGTTATAGTTTCATTGAGAAAAGTATAATTGTAAATATTTTAGGAGGTGAATGTTCTACTACGAGAGTAGAACAGCCATTTGTCAACGACCATATACTTGATTATTTTTGCAATTTTAATTGCGCTTACAGCATTTTTCGTCGCAACCGAGTTTGCGATCGTTAAGGTGCGTCAATCACGTATTGATCAGCTTGTGGCGGAAGGTAAAACCGGTTCCCAAGCAGCAAAACAAGTTACATCACATTTAGATGAATATTTATCTGCCTGTCAGCTGGGGATTACCGTAACAGCCCTTGGTATTGGTATGGTAGGGGAGCCTACATTTGAATTCATTCTTCACCCGATGTTTGAATCGATTGGTATTTCCACTGACTATATTCATGTTTTCACTATCGGGGCGGCCTTTATTATCGCGACCTTCCTACACGTAGTAGTAGGGGAACTGGCACCAAAAACAATCGCTATTCAAAAAGCGGAGGCTGTCACACTAGCGTTTTCTAAACCAATTCAAATTTTTTATAAAATCCTTTATCCGTTTATCTGGGTATTGAACGGCTCGGCTCGTCTTTTACTTAAGCTATTCGGTATGAAACCCGCTTCAGAGCATGAGTTATCTCATACGGAGGAGGAGCTGCGTCTTCTGCTTTCAGAAAGCTATAAGTCAGGTGAAATTAACCAAAACGAATTGAATTATGTAAACAATGTTTTTGAATTTGATGATCGTATTGCGCGGGAAATTATGGTACCGCGTACAGATATTGTTGGGTTTGAATTGCATGCTTCTTTTGAAGAAGTGCTGACAATCGTTTCCGAGGAGCGCTATACGCGCTATCCGATTTTTGAAGGGGACCGTGATAATATTATTGGGTTCCTAAATATTAAAGACTTTTTAACATTAGGGATGAAAAATCGCGTTTCTGCCGAAACATTCCAACTAACTCATTTCGTGAATCCAGTCATCCGCACAATTGAAACAACGCCAATCCATGATCTTCTGCAAAAAATGCAGCGCGAACGAATCCATATTGCGATTTTGCTGGATGAATACGGCGGAACAAGCGGGTTAGTAACCGTAGAAGATATTCTAGAAGAAATTGTTGGGGAAATCCGTGACGAGTTTGATGATGATGAAATTCCGGAAGTTCGTAAACTGGCAGATCAGCATTATTTAGTAGATGCGACGATACTTTTAACGGATGTAGAAAAATTACTATTTGTTGAGTTTAATGCAGATGGAATCGATACATTGGGCGGCTGGTATTTTACGATGGATATCGAGCTAGATATGAACAAGGAAATCTATTATCAAGGCTATACGTTCTCTATTTCCCAGAAAGAGGGCCATCACATTCAGTATATCGAAGTAAAAAAATCGGACAAACCTTTAGCGGATGAGAGGGTAACAGAGCAAATCGAATCCAAAAACTAAAGGTTGGGGGCAGACAAATCGTCTGCTCCTTTCACTTTTTAAAAGCAGGTGGACAAGTTGACAGTACAGATTTTCTCGCATTCATTGAAAGCGAATACAAAAAGAGCGATGAAATGGTTTGAAACACACGGGATACAGTATGAGGTGTATGATTTAACCAAAAGACCGTTTCAGTATGAAGATTATTTGCAGTTTCTTTATTATTGCGAGCCTGGAGAACTAGAATTTCTATCGACACGGTCAAAGGATGGTATGGCCCTTCAGCAAGAAGTAGATAAGCTTACTATCGATGAATTGTATCATCGCATTAAAAAGAATCCAAAATTGCTGACAGAGCCCATAATGATGGATGAAACCCGTGTGTTATTTAGATATCAAGAGATTGAAATGACACAATTCCTTTCTAGAAAACAAAAACAAGCATTTTTAAACGATTGTTCATTAAAAACTTTCTAAGACCTTCGTATGCTGCTCAAGAAAAGAAGGACTGAAGGCCATACTGGAACTTTAACCATATTTCCAAATTAACGACCAAATTTGGTCGTTTTATTTTTGTTGCAAATGCAATAAATTAATGTTAAATTCATTATAAGTTTTTGTTGTATTTACAATAAAAACTAGGGAGGAGATAGTTATGAAAGAAATTCTTCGAGAAATCGGAATGATTTCCAGAGCATTAGATTCTATCAGCAATATTGAATTCAAAGAATATGACCTGACAAAAGGGCAGTACCTGTATCTTGTACGTATTTGTGAAAATCCTGGTATCATTCAAGAGAAAGTAGCAGAAATGCTAAAAGTCGACCGGACTACTGCAGCTCGGGCTATAAAGAAGCTCGAATTGAATGGTTTCATTGAAAAGAAAGACGATAAACAAAATAAAAAAATCAAAAAACTATTTCCAACCGAAAAGGCAAAAAAAGTCTATCCTTTTATTAAACGAGAACATGATTATTCTGACCGAATGGCATTAGAAAGCTTTTCCGAAAAAGAAGCGGAAATCCTTTTCAACTTGCTGCAGCGTGTAAGATCAAACGTGGAAAAAGACTGGGAGTATGTAAAAAAGGGCAATAAGCGACAATATTGATAAGATAGGAGCGGACTATATGTCTATTCATATAAAAAAGTGTACATTAGAAGATTTACCTAACCTACAAGAAATCAGCGCCAAAACTTTTCAAGAGACATTTCAGCACCAAAATTCTCCTGAAAACATGGCAGCCTATTTGAATCGGGCATTTAACCGAACACAGTTAGAAAAGGAATTAGTTAATAGTTCTTCTCAATTCTTTTTCATTAGTGTGAATAATGACATCGCTGGATACTTAAAAATCAATACCGATAGTGCGCAATCAGAAGCTATGGGAGAGGATTTCCTCGAGGTTGAGAGAATTTATATAAAAAGTGAATTCCAAAAGCAGGGGCTCGGTAAGCATCTATTCAAAAAAGCGTTAGAAATTGCACAGGTAAGCAATAAAAAGAAAATCTGGCTTGGTGTATGGGAGAAAAATGAAAACGCGATTGCTTTTTATAAAAAAGCTGGATTCGTTGAGACAGGATCGCATTCATTTTTTATGGGTGAGGAAGAACAAATTGATTTGATTATGACGAAAACCATTGGATAACTTCCGAAAGGCGAATGAGTATGAATATTTCAAAATACAACCAAATCAATGATGTGAATCATCTTTTAAAGAAAGAATAATTCGCAGAAAAGTTGATACATTCTATTTGTTGCATTTAAAAAATATAAGAGGTGAAGTTAGATGGATTGGAAATTAAAAGAGTTTGACGAGTTATCAAATGTGGAACTATACAATATTTTAAAAGAAAGAACCTTGATTTTTGTGTTGGAACAAAATTGTCCTTATCAAGAAGTGGATGGTAAAGATCCTTTTTCTTATCATCTTTTTAAAGAAGATAACGGGGAAATCATTGCCTATTTAAGAATTCTACCTGCAGGTGTTGCTTATCAAGAAGTATCTATTGGAAGAGTCATTGTAAAAAAAGAATACAGGGGACAAGGGATTGCACAGGAACTTTTAAGAAAGGGGCTTGATTTTATTCAAAACGAATTACAAGAAACAACTGTTAAAATTCAAGCTCAAGAGTATTTAAGAAAATTCTATGGCTCCTTTGGTTTTGAAGCTGTATCCGAAACATATTTAGAAGATAATATTCCTCATGTTGATATGCTTTTACAGATGAAAAGTCTTATAACAGATTAAAATACTATTCACGCAAAACACCATTTTGAAAAAAATACAAAATGGTGTTTTGCTTTTGCATGTCAAATAAGGCTTTACAAGAAAATAATAGCAGACCCAAGGGGCGATCAACTGACAACAGCCTGGCAGCCGTATTCATAGATAAACGAGCCGATATGCGGGATATTCTTGTTGTATACCGATGAATAAGTGCCTTAGTAATATTTTTTGATTCCAATGATCGGTTATATGAATCCAGAAAGGTAACAAAGCTGTTTAAATCTTATTCGCAGCTAATAGGTGTATGATCAGAACAATTTTCTCAACTTCTAAATATATTCTTTTTATTTACTTAACACTTACTGATAATTGTAAGTAGTATACAGTAGTTTATTTGAATACATACATAATATTTCGGAATTGGAATAATCCAATTCTTTTTTATTTTCATTCAAATAACGGTTTGAATATCAGTAAAAAAATGGTACATTATATTCAAATGATCATTTGAATGAAAGGAGTAATCTATAGTAGTAAGAAAGATACTTATGGAATTTATTGTTATAACGAAAAAATAATTAATCGAATTCAAAGTAAAATATAAAAAGAGAAAATGTATCTAATGTAGTCCAATTGTTAAATTAATTGCAGATGGAAATAGGACAGGAATATCTTATGCATTAGGCAAAGTTGATGAGTTATGTCTATGATATTGCCTATATTATGGGTCTTTCTGCTGCAACTGCTTCTCATCGTTTATAGGCAGGGGATTGTAAAGTACCGAAAAGTAGGGAAATTAGCGTTTTATTCATTAGATAATAAACATATCAAACAACTGATTGTTATTGCATTGGCACTTAAAAAGGAATGTAATGTTAATGCCTGTAAACAAGTGAAACTCACAAAAGAAGAAATGAAGGCATATCATGTTCAAGGCTTTACTTATAACAACTATGCCGTTACCTTTGAAAACGATTTTTAAAAATAACATCTAGAATTTACAACATGTCTACTAAACAATAAGGAGCTAAATTTATGTATGACACGATTGTAATTGGAGCTGGACAAGCGGGTCTTGCTGCTGCCTTTTATTTAAAAAAATTTAAACACAACTTTTTAATCATAGATAAAGGAAAAGAGGTTGGAGAGAGTTGGAAAGATCGATACGATTCTTTAGTTTTGTTTACCCCAAGAATGTACGATGCTTTACCTGGTTTAACACTTGAAGGTGAAAGGCATGGATTCCCGGCGAAAGATGAAATAGTTACATATTTGAAGCAATATGTAAAAGAATTTGACCTTCCTATACAATTTCAAACTGAAGTAGTTAAAATGCAACATCAACAAGGTATTTTTACTATAGAAACTAATCAAGGTGTAGTTCAATCAAAACAAGTAATCGTTGCAACGGGGGCATTTCAATCTCCAAGAATCCCGCCCTTTTCAAGTAATATAACAAATGATGTTTTTCAGATTCATTCGATACAATATAAAAATCCTGCTCAGTTGAAAGAAGGAAATGTACTTGTAGTAGGAGGTGGTAACAGTGGCGCTCAAATTGCTTATGAATTATCAAAGGAAAGAGAAACACTTTTAGCAATAAGTAATAAGATAACCTATTTGCCTTTAGCCATACAGGAGAAAAGCATCTTCTGGTGGTTTGATAAGTTCGGAATACTTAAAGCAAGTGCAAATTCTTTTTTGGGAAAAACCATTCGGAAAAAAGGTGATCCAATCTTTGGTTATGAATTGAAAGAAGCACTTAAGAGAAAAGAGATTATTTTAAAACCTAGAGTGATAAATGGAATACATAACGAAATAACCTTTGAAGATAAAACAACTACAAAGGTCCAGAATATCATATGGGCAACTGGTTTCCATTCTATTTACCCTTGGTTAGAAATTGACGATTTATTTAATGCAGAGGGGAAAATCATTCATCATCGGGGTGTAACGAATGTAAAAGGATTATACTTTATTGGATTACCTTGGCAACATCGTCGTGGTTCAGCCCTCCTACAAGGCGTAGGATTTGATGCAGAATTTATAATCAAGCATCTTAATGAAATAACTGTGCAGGGAAGTGAGATTGAAGATTAATAATTATAGCAGCAATCAACTTTTAAGAGCCTTATTCCATATCTAAATGTAGTAAGGCTCTTATTTATTTAGAGTAAAAATAAACAACTTATCCAGCTCGCAGTCAAAAACGAGATTTCACTACAAAAGAAAGAAGAGTAATGAATAAAATAGGGAATAAACATGGATGTCATACGTGTGGAGTTAAAAAAGCTGATACAAAGAAAGGGAACTGGGTTCTAGATCATCAACCTCCTAATGGATTAGCAAAAAAAGGACAAAAACAAAGACTATTCCCTCACTGTATATCTTGTTCAAGAAAACAAGGAGGAACAATAAGCGGGATAAAGAAAAGGAGATAAAATATGAATCTAACTACGATATTAGATATGCATTATAAAGAATATGAGTTTCTTATTTTAGAAAATGCTAACTTTGATTACGTTACAGCAAGTATTAATGTTTTTCTACAAAAAGATGAGTGGTTACTAATTTTCCAAGTAATAGGTATCGATCAAGACTGTCCACAAACTGATGTATATTATTATTCAACCCAATCAGACATTTCTTTTGGTATTGTAGCGTTGGATACTATTCAATTTGAAACAGAAGAAGCATTATCAAAAGAACAACTATTTAACGGCAAAATCACTATTTTAGAAAAAACCTACGAATACCATTTCGTTCCTAAACAGTATCAAACATATGATTTAGCTATTGATGATCCAATAGAATATGAAACGTCACTATTACGTTTAATTAAAGAAGAGCTACGACCAGCTTTTTTCTTGAATGCGCATGAATTGCTAGAAACGTTTAACTTGGATTCAAGATGGATACCATTTTATAAGACTGAAAATTGGCAGCATATAGAAGTAGAAGATTTACCACCAAGTAAAAATATATTTTTTAAATCTTTAGAAAGAGCAATAGAACATCGTGACGTCAATTTAATTGAACTAGGGAAAAGCAATATACACTGGAAAAATTGGTGTGAATATGATTTTTCACAACAAGAAAATTGGGAAATTGATGAAGAAGAATAAGAAGATTACAAAGTAAAGGTTTGATATTACTATTGCTAAAATTATTCATCTATAAGAAGATGTAGATTTGAAATAAAGTTCCGATGTTTATAAAAAAGACACGATGTTTAAAATAAAGTCGCGATATTTATAAAAAAGTTTGATTAAAAATCCTCTGTTAATGTACAGATTTTTTTATTCAACAAACGGAGCATATTGTGAAAAAGATCTCTTGCGAAATATACATTCTCATGTGTTCTTTGTATAATAGTAGAAAGAATTGGAAAAAATCATTTGTTAAAGGTTTTACTATTTTCAATCGGAGAGCAACTTTCTGAATCTTAAAATCAATTCAATTATAGGAGAAGATAAACATGAAGAAACGCACTATAGGCGCAGGGGTCCTAGCAGCAATGATGCTATTCTCACCAATCGCAGGAAACTCAGTAGATGCATCTACTCTGGCAACAAATGCTTCGACTCAAAAAGAAAAGGTAATGTGGGGTGCAAACGAATTATACGACTATCAAATTGGCCGACTTGTCTTTACAAAAGACGTAAAGGTTTATAAGAGAGATGCTAATGGCGCAGTACAGTTCCACATGAATGCAAAGAAGGGTTCTATGTGGCGTGTGCATAAAATTACGAAAGAAGGCAACATGAATGTCTACGATTTAGGCGCAGGAGTTCGAGTACAACAGTCAAGCCTTTCTAAGTACGAGGCAGCACCCAAGGAACTAGTTGCGAAACAAGTGAAACAGAATAACAATGGCGCGTTCCTTATATGGGAGAAAAAAGGTAGTTCTACAGGTTACTTCGATCTACCGAAGATTCATAAACTTGGAAACGAAGATGTGAAGAATAAAATCAATCAGAGTATAGAAAACGCTTTTGTTTCACTTACAAGTGACACACATGTATCTGGATATCAAATTACTGTACTAGAAAACCAGAATAATCGATTCTTGTTAGAAGTGAAATATATAGTCACACCAATGGAATCAGAGGCAGTTACTGAATCGTTCCGGTTAAATTATAATTTAACTACTGGCAACTTAATCGATTGAATAGAGTTCTATGGTTTAAAAAGGAATGCTTAACATCTCTAAATTAGTCAGTATTTACTTCAATAATGATATTCGACAGTAGGAATGATTAAACTTTTTTATAAAAATTGCACACTGTTTCACAAAGAATTAACCCGTTTTGAACAAACTTTGTTCAAAACGGGTTCTTTTAATTTAGCTTAAATTATGGGTCTGTGGATTGTTTTTGATCAAACTTGATTCTAAAGCTACAGAAGAAGCACAAAAAAGCACCGACAGAAGCATTTGTTGATAAATTTGCAAGCATCTATACACCTCTAGTATTGTAGCTATTGGAAATGCAACTAAAAATGGCGTTCTTATTAAAGGTGATACATTCCTTGAGATTGTCGGAAAGAGTTATACCATTGCATTTGATAAAATAGGGACATTAACTGAAGGTAATCCTACAGTATCTGAGGCTCAGGTGGAAGAGATTTCTGAAGAGGAATTACTAGCCATAGCGCTAACATTAAGGAATATTCCACTCATCCTATTGCTAAAGCCATTAAAAATTACGTAGTATATCGCAATATTGAGAAAAAGTAGTACGGATTTCAAAGTATAGTAGGGAAGAGCGTTCAAGCTAAAATAGGAAAACAATTTAATATGCTGGAAATTTGAAGTTGTTCGAAGAGCTTGGTGTCCCTTTAACTACGCTGAGTGAAAAAGTCATTGAAACTCAAAACATCGGCAAAACGGTAGTTATAATCGGTACAGATAAACAGATTTCAGCTTAATTTCCTTATCAGATAAAATTCGATCTTCAACTGTCTCAACCTTAAATTTATTTAAGCAAAACAATGATAATCATACGGTAATGTTAGCCGTTGATAATGATGGTGCTGCTAAAATGATTGCTACTGAAGTAAATGTTGAACGCTACTTTGCAAATTTATTACCGGAAGATAAAGTGACTGACATTCAGAAGCTTCAAAATGAAGGCTACACAGTCGCTATGGGTGGCACAGGTACTGATACGACTATTGAAACAGCTTATATTGTATTAATGGCCGATAATCTAGATAAACTACCATATACGATAAAACTAAGTAAAAAAGCTTAATAATTATTAAGCAGAATATTATCTTTTCAATTATTATTAAGGTAATTACAATAGCGTTGATTTTCCCTGGATGACTTACTCTATGGCTAGCAGTTTTAAACGACACTGGAGTTGTGTTATTTGTTATTTTAAACTCGCTTCGCTTGTTAAGATCAAAGTAAAAGGCAAGAAATGCTTTCAAAACCCGTAGCTATATCAATAAAGTTGCTACGAGTTTTGATTTTATTTTACACATTATTTATACAGTTAGATTAAATAAACTGCTTTATTGATGTTAAAATTATAAAGGAGATCTAAGGGGACAGACCCACTTCTACCGATGATTTTTTCTAGTTTACATAATATAAATTATAGGAAGTTATAGTTGTCTCAAAAGTATACTTTAAATAGTGAGACGAAAGCGAGATTTTCTGTAAAAAGACAAAAAGTTTTGGACACCAATTTAAAAGTTTATATAAACTTTTAAACCATCTTCAGTTAAAGTTCTGTCTCCAAATACTTAATATATAACTTCTCCTTCGTTTACTTTGTTCTAATTAAACTAAGCGAGTTTAGAATAACAAATAATGCAGCCCCCTGATCACTTAAAACTGCTAGCCATCGAGTAAGCCATTCAGAGAAAAATCATCACTATTGCAATTACCTTATAATAATTGAAAAAATAATGTTTTGTTTAATAATCATCAGAGCTTTTTTACTTTGCTTTATCGTATTTGGAAGTTTATCAAGGTTATCTGCCATTAATACGATCATCTAATGAATAGAACGCTAATTTCCCTTCTTTTCGATACTTTACAATCCCCTGCCTATTCAGCTGTAAAAGGACAAGAAGTTCATACTTTTAATACTATACATATAAAATATTATACCTTAGGTTTCTTAATCAGAATTATTCAATTTTTAAACTATGTGGACTCCCGCATAATGCATAATTCGTGTATAAACAGTTGTGTTAACCTCCTTCACGAAACGTACAATTACAAGAACATCGGGTCATAACATTTTGTAAAAAAGATTTTGATAGTTTCAAATAAATTAACCCTATTGTCTTTCAATGCGATAGATTTGGATCTAATGTAATTCGCGCGTTCGGGAAACATTTTGCCAATGCTTCAATCGCATCCATTTCATCTTGTGCACGCCGCCTTTTAATTTAAAATCTTCAAATCCATAATGTTCATATGCAGCTACTGCTAATTTCACCATTACTTCAGGTGTAAGTGCTTCTTGATAGCGCAAATAAGTCCAATTATCTTCTGCACGTTCCCATGTGAGATAAGGTAAATCTGTTTTCTTTCGGTCTCCTGCATAAAATAAATACCCTAACATTTTAACACTTGAACGTTGCTTACCATCGCCCAATAAGTCGCATATGGGTACGTTTAATGTTTCCCTACTAAATCGAGTAATGCTGCTTCTACCGCTGTCACAACATGAATCGTTGTTAAAATAGTTTTATAGTTTCCGAGCTTTTGATTTAAAATCAATTCCTTTGCTTCTTCTAATATCTGAGTGATTTCATTGCCACCTGGAACCTAGCCTACTCCTAAATTTCCGTTGCTATCTTCAATAATAACAATGGATCGCGTAAAAAACGGACTATGAGCACCATTTAAATTCAATAACATGCTGTCATACCCTGCAACAGGATAGACGGTCATATACTTAATTACTGGAGAACCTGTTATTGATTGTATTACCTAAAACGTTTATTCAGTGAGAATCCGTCGAGTTAGTGGAATTTAAAGCAAAGGAGAATTTATTCATAGGGACGCACATAGCAATATAAAACCGCCCTAGCGTTTAGGCGGTTTTGTCGCGTACAAGATATATAATATACAATCAATTGGATAACTCGCCTAGCGGTGTTATCATCGTTAGTAGAAAGTGCAATAGGAACAGGCAAGTTACATACAGAGACCCCTACCTATATAAACAGAAGATTTATAATACAAAAAACAAAAAAAGAGTAATACAAACCACTTGTTTACTCTTTTGTCCGCAGAATTATTTTTTTGTGCTGATTTTATTTAACTGTATTGATTTTGCGCTTCTTAAAAACATTATTAAATCAGGCTTATTTAACTGAAATGAATTTAATTTATCTTAAATTTATTGCGGGCAAGTTCGAGACTTGTAGAGACCATTATTTCAATTGCCCGTAAACGTTGTTATATCAATATTTACGGGCTTTTCTTTTTTATAAGATTACCTACCTTAAGCGTGGATTTATGGATTTGTCCGCAATTTGTCCGCAGGAGTTTTCCCGATTTTTTAATGTTACTTTGGATAGCGTTGTGAAAAATGCCTGCAATGTCATTATCTGCATTCGGCAATAGGTGTACATAAAACTCTAATGTGATTTTGGGGTTGGCGTGAACTAATCGCTTTGATGAAGAAAGTACCTCCTATTATTAAGCCTTTTTCTTAAGTAATCCAATCGAAAAAGCTGCTACTGCCGAACCGATTAAAATAGCTACTAAGTAAAGTGCTGCTTTTCCTAGACCACCGTCTACAAGACCCATTACGAAAATACCACCATGTGGCGCACGTAATGCGATGTCAAACATGATTGTTAATGCCCCCGCTATTGCAGAACCAAGCACAAATGAAGGAATCACACGAACAGGGTCTGCTGCGGCAAATGGAATGGCACCTTCGGATATGAAACATGCTCCAAGAACATAAGCCGTTTTCCCTGCCTCACGTTCTTGCTTCGTGAAACGGTTTTTAAAGAATGTTGTTGCTAAACCTACAGCTAATGGAGGAACCATACCGCCGGCCATTACCGCAGCCATAATGTTATAGTTACCGCTAGCTAGCATCGCGATTCCAAATGTATATGCGGCTTTGTTGAGTGGACCGCCCATATCAACTGCCATCATCCCACCTAATAGTAAGCCGAGAAGAATTGTGTTTGTACCACTTAAACCTTCTAGGAAACTAGTAAGCCCCGTGTATAACTTCGTAAGCTGAGGGTTTACTAGCATCATCGCAATACCTGTTAATCCAATACCAAACACCGGTAGGAATAAAACTGGTTTTAACCCTTCAAGCTGTGTAGGTAATTTTTCGAATACTTTTTTGAGACCTAATACAATATAACCTGCTAAGAACCCTGCAAGTAAACCACCTATAAAGCCTGAGTTAGCACCTGCATCATTTGTCACTGTAATGGCCAATAAACCACCAACCATACCCGGTGCAAAACCTGGACGATCGGCAATACTCATGGCGATAAATCCTGCTAATACTGGCACCATTAAGAAGAATGCGTTACCGCCACCGATTGTGTTAAGCATTGCTGCAAATTCATTGTACGAAGGGTCGTTCGGATTCGAAGAGTTAATGCCCCAAAAGAATGAAAGTGCGATTAAAATACCGCCACCCACAACGAATGGCAGCATGTTCGATACCCCATTCATTAAGTGTTTATAAAATTGGAAACCGCCAGTTCCCTCTGAATGCTCATTCGAAGCGTCTCCGCCACCTTCATGCGAATACACCGGCACATCGCCAGAAATTGCACGGTCGATTAATGCATCTACCTCGTAAATTGCTTTACCCACTTTTGTTTGAATGACTTTTTTACCATTAAAACGTGCCATCTCAACTTTCGTGTCGGCAGCTACGATAATTACGTCTGCATCTGCAATTTCTTCTGCTGTCAGCCGATTTTTCACACCGCCCGAACCATTTGTTTCCACCTTCATTGCTACATTTTTTTGCGCTGCTGTTGTTTGAAGCTTTTCTGCCGCCATAAACGTATGTGCGATACCTGTCGGGCATGCTGTTACAGCTAAAATGCGCTTGCATGTTGTCATTTCTATTGGCTCAGTTGCTACTACTGGAACATCTTCTGCAACCTCGACACCTTCTTTTGCTTCAATTGCTGCTAAAATTTCATCTTTTGTCGAAGCTGTCATCATTTTTTCGTTGAATTCTGGATCCATTAAAAATGTTGCAAGTTTTGATAACGTTTCTAAATGATCATTATTTGCACCTTCGTTTGCCGCAATCATGAAAAATAATTTTGCTGGTTGACCATCTAGTGAATCATATTCAACACCTGCTAATTGGCGCCCAAATGCAATCGCTGGTGCAGAAACTGCTGCTGATTTTGCATGTGGAATGGCTATTCCTTCCCCAATACCTGTAGAACTCTGTGCTTCCCGCGCTTGTAGATCCGCAACATACGCTGCTTTGTCGCTCACTTTGCCGGCATCTACTAATACTTGTGCTAATTCTTCTAGGATTTGATCCTTTGACACTGCTTGTACGTTTAGTTTAATCGTGTTTGCTGTTAATAAGTTTGTAATTCGCATAAAACACTCCCCCTAAAGTTTTTTAACAATCACCTGTTTTACTAGAGCTAAGACATCCTGCTGCGTACATAAATCTAATTGGAAGGCTGTTGCACTCCCCGCTGCAACCCCATGCCTAAACGCCTTCTGCCAGTCGCCCGTTTCACAATACATCGCAACTGTAGCTGCTACGACTGAATCACCCGCACCTACAGTATTCACAACCTTGCCCTTTGGTGCAGCTGCATAATACATATCCTCGGCACTAACAAATAAAGCTCCATCGCCCCCAAGTGATACGATGACATGCTGCACACCTAACTCAATGAGCTGCTTCGCATAAGGAATCGCTTCGTCTACCGTTAATAAAGTAGTACCAAACAGGTCTCCAAGCTCTTCTAAATTTGGCTTCACTAATACAGGTCGATACGGTACGATTTCATACAACACATGACCTGCAATATCTGCAACAAGCTGGATACCTTTTCTAGAAAGGATATTGAGTAACGCTGTTAAATCAAAGCCAGTTGGCACTGTGCCTGACAGGACAAACCAATCATTTTCTTCTAAAAACTCTACCTTCTTCAATAATTGTGCGTACATCTCACTTGTAATTGTCGGTGAAGGACCATTAAGCTCGGTCTCTACATCCGATTTAATTTTCACATTGATCCGCGTAATTTCATTTGTCTCTATGAAATCGGTCCTAATGTTCTGCTCCTGCAAAGTTTGCTTTAAGTATGCACCTGTAAAACCACCAACATATCCAAATGCCGTTACTTCTGTTTGAAGTCTACTTAATACGCGTGCAACATTAATGCCCTTGCCGCCCGGTAAATAATTCACTTCAGCTGTTCGATTTAATTTCCCTGTTTCGAAATGATCGACATAAGGCGTGTAATCAATAGCTGGTGCAAACGTACAAGTATAAATCATGCGCGTAACACCTCCGTTTTTTTATCGATTTGATCGTATTCTGCATCAGTTAATCCTGCTGTAATTAAAATTGCTTCCTGTAAATCGCCGAATTTCGCAAATTGACTCAATCCAAATTTCGAGCGATCGGCAACAACATACGCCTGCTTTGACTGCTTAATCGCAAGTCGTTTTAATGTCGCTTCTTCTAAGTCTGCTGTTGTATAGCCTTGCACCTCTGAAAATCCATTAGCACCAATAAATGCCCGATCAAAATAATATTCTTGAAGCTGAGAAATTGCCTTAGATCCGATGATAGCTTGCGTTTTCGCCTTCACTTGACCGCCAATGATAATAGTTTCAATATTTTGTTCGATTAAAAGCGGCACATGCATTAAACCATTAGTCACAACTTTAACCTGTTTATTCGCGATATGAGGTATAAGATGTAAAATCGTAGAACCTGCATCTAAATAAATGCATTCACCGAAACGAATATGCTGGGCTGCAAGCTGCATAATTTGCTGCTTTTCAGCTAGCGATTCAACAGATTTCTCCAGTAAGCTTTTTTCACCAAGCATCGGGTTTCGCAAAGTAGCTCCTCCGTGAAAACGATCTATGAATTGCTTCTTATCAAGCTCAGTTAAGTCACGGCGTATTGATGACTCCGATGAATTAGTAAATTCAACAAGTTGTTGTAAGGTGGCCGTACCATATTGCCGCAAATACGCTAAAATTTGCTGTTGACGTTCTGTAAAAATAATCGTAATCACCTTCTCACTAAACACCATAAAAAATGAAAATATGGAGTTGTTATTAGTTTTAAGTTGATTTTAAACGAAACATTCTGTAAAATCAATCATATATCGTTCACAAACGTTCAAATTGTTAATGTTATATCAACAAAACAATCAAATTCATTCAAAAATGGAGGTTTTTAGTATGTCACAAAAAACATTTACAATCAAAAGCAAGGAAGGGTTACACGCACGTCCAGCAAGTGCATTAGTAAAGGTAGCAGCCGGTTTCTCTTCTGAAATTTTCTTACAATACGGTGAGAAAAACGTGAACTTGAAATCAATTTTAGGCGTTATGTCACTTGGCGTACCAGCAGGCGGAGAAATTACAATTACAGCAACTGGTTCTGATGAAGAAGTAGCTCTACAGCAATTAGACGCAATTTTAACAGAGCAAGGACTGATTTAATGAAAATTCAAGGAATTGCCGCTGCAAGTGGAATTTCGATTGCAAAAATCGTAAAGTTTGAGCCTGCAACAATACTTGAGCAAACAGAAATTGGTACAACTGAACAGGAATTAGCTAAGCTAACGCAAGCAATAGAAGATTCAAAAATCGATTTAAAGCAGCTTGAAGCCCAAACAGCTGTACGTTTAGGAGCATCTGAAGCAGAAGTTTTCGGTGCACATTTACTTGTATTGCAGGACCCTGAATATATTGGTGGTATTGAAGCACTTATTCAAGAAGGAAGTGGTGCTACACAGGCGATTGAAGCGGTTCAAAATCAATTTGTGACGCTTTTCTTAGCACTGGATGATGAGTATATGAAGGAACGTGCAGCAGATATAAACGACGTTTCACAACGATTAATGCGCAAGGTAACAGGCACAAATGAAAGCGTTTCCGACTATAAAGAACCTACTATTTTAGTGGCCCATGATTTAACACCTTCAGATACCGCAAAATTGAATGCAGAATTCACGCATGGATTTATCACGGAAAAAGGAGGTAAAACTTCGCACTCTGCCATTTTCGCACGCTCATTGCAAATTCCAGCTATTGTCGGTGCTACAGGCATCATGTCTGAAGTGCAAAGTGGTGATATCGCCATTATGAATGGTGAGACAGGCGAAATTTTTATTAACCCAACGGCCGAGCAACTTGAACATTATAAGGCGCTTAGGCAAGTTCAACTTGAAAAACGCCAAGGTTTACAGGCTTTATTGCATGAAAAAACAGTAACGAAAGATGGGCATCATGTCGAACTTGCTGCAAACATAGGAAGCTTAGACGATGCTAAGAAAGCACTTGAGCAAGGTGCAGAAGGCGTTGGCTTATTTCGAACAGAATTTCTGTACTTAGAGCGAGACACTGCGCCTACTGAACAAGAACAGTTCGAAATTTATCGTGATGTTTTAACAGTTATGGGTGAACGCCCAGTCGTGGTACGCACACTTGATATCGGCGGCGACAAAGCTATCCCATATTTAAATATGCCAAAAGAGGACAATCCATTTTTAGGCTTACGTGCTATTCGTTTGTGCTTCGCAAACGAAGATCTATTCCGTACACAGCTTCGAGCATTACTACGTGCGAGTAGCTACGGTAACTTAAAAATTATGTTTCCGATGATTTCGTCAATCGATGAATTCCGCCAAGCTAAGCAGTGGCTGGATGAGGAAAAAGAAGTATTATTGGAACAAGATGTAGAAGTAAGTGACTTCGAAATCGGCATCATGGTTGAAATTCCGAGTGCAGCCATTTTATCACCTGTTTTTGCTATGGAAGTTGACTTCTTCTCAATCGGCACAAATGACTTAATCCAATATACATTGGCAGCTGATCGAATGAATGAAACCATTTCACATTTATATGAACCATTTCACCCTGCAATTGTAGCGCTTGTGAAGCTTGTAATTGATAGCGCCCATGCACAGGGGAAATGGGTTGGCATGTGCGGGGAAATGGCCGGAGATTCTGCCGCGATTCCTTTACTTGTCGCACTTGGTCTCGATGAATTTTCAATGAGTGCGCCATCGGTTTTAGCTGCGCGCAAGCAAATTAACATATTATCGAAGGACGCGCTACAAGAAAAGTTACAGCAAACATTACAGCAATCTACCGCAGAAGGCATACGCGCTATTTGGCACTAAACAAATCAAACCCATCCAGGTACAGTTCCCTTGTACCTGGATGGGTTTTCTATTTCACGAGCAATTGGTATGGTTTCCAAATAAAAATATGGGGTATTTTACGCCGAGTAAGGATATTGCTCGCTAATGATTTCTTGGCGAATCATGGCTTTACGTTGTTCGTTTGTAGACACGGCTTCACACCCCATCTTTCGTCATTTTCTGTTTTATTATAAGAATAGTAACCGGCCGCCATATTTTTTATTATCTTTATTCCTCTTCGTAAATAAATCTACGGAACGTAATCAATAAGGTTGCATATTTTTCCTACAATACAATTGTGTCGATTTCTATACAAAATATACAAAAGTTAGGCTGCTTAACGCCAATAGAATTTGGTCGCCAAGTAGCCTAATAGTGATGTTTTCTGTTTGTTTATAATTGAATAAATTGTTGTGTCCAATAATAGCCATCTTCAACAAAACCTACACCAATATGTGTGTAATTTGCATTCATAATGTTTTGATAGTGTCCTGGTGATACCATCCAGGCTTGTACTACTTGGTTAGAAGGTGTATTTACAGGTGCCTCTACTTATTGGGAGTTTGAAGGTGCTTTTGTATTATTGTTATTTGTTACCGGTGTAGCTTTTTTGCTGGTGCTTTAGGTGCATTAACCTCTTTTTCTACTTTATTAGAGATTATAGGTCATATTCCTCTATATAAATTAAAAGTTGTAGTTGGTGCAGGCAGTAGAAATTTTGGCCCTTGCTCCCTTTTCTGTTACGCCTGAGTAGCAGAAAAAGGAATTGGGAGTCAATTAATATATGCTGCGTAAAAAAACGCCAAAGAGCTTGGTAATCACTCAGTAATTGTTTTAGGTCATAAAGATTATTATCAGAAGTTTTGTTTTAAACGTGCTAGCTTGTGGAATATACAAGCCCCAATTGAAGTGCCTGATGTAGTAATTAAAGCTCTCGAAAATATGCAAGGTGTCATTCATTACTCGAAAGCTTTCCTAGAGTAAAGCTTTGATTATAAAAAAGAGGTTGTCCAAAACTACGGATTGCCTCTTTTTTATTTAAATAAAGGATTTTTCTAAAAATAATTTAGTGGTATGATGGTTAAGTTTGCATCTACTCTATGACACAATTCCATTTATCGAAGAAAAGAGGTATTTATGCAGCCCACAAAATTATCTAAGCAACATTGGTTGCTCATTTTCACACTTACTTTATTAACATTTGTTCTTGGGACAAGCGAATTTATTATTGTCGGCATATTAACCGATATTTCTTCAAGTCTTCATATACCAAATGCAAAAGCAGGTACACTCGTTTCGGCGTTTGCCATTACCTTTGCCATCGCAACACCAATAGTGATGTCAGCAACAAGTCATTTTCCGAAGCGTAAATGGATGTTATTTTTAATAGGTTCTTTCATCGTATTAAATGCTTTGTGCGTAATTTCAACAAGTTATATGATGCTGCTTGTACTTCGAATTATAAAAGCGATTGTAACAGGCGTATTAATTTCCTTAGCTATGATTGTTGCAAGTGAAACTATGCCCATCGAAAAGCGTGGAATTGCGATATCATTCATTTTCGGTGGTTTTACACTAGCAAATGTCGTTGGTGTGCCACTTGGTACTATTATTTCCGATTGGTACGGCTGGAATGCCACTTTTATGTTTACTACTTTGCTAGGTGGTTTGGCATTTTTGACATCCTATTTCGTCTTGCCCCATAAGCTTAGCCAAATACGCAGTTCGATACGAGACCAATTTTCTTTATTGACTAAGCCAAGGATTTTAATGGCCTTTTTCATTCCTGCTCTCGGGTTTGGTGCAACTTATACGGTCTTTACTTTCCTTGTTCCTATTTTGAAAGGAATGGAAGTACCAAGTCAGTCAATTAGTTTAATCTTATTTGGATACGGATTTATCTCGATATTCAGTAATATCCTTGCCGGTAAGATTGCCGGCTTTAATGCAATTGGTCGGCTTCGATTTGTTTTTCTCATACAAGCTGTTGTTCTAACAAGTTTATATTGGACTTCAAATCATTATGTATTAGGAATGGTTAACATTGGTATGATGTCGTTAACAGCCATCCTTTTAACAACATCTACTCAGCTTTATTTAATTGACCTCGCTGGCATTTATCAGCCTAAAGCAACAGGACTTGCTGCTTCACTAATGCCAGTAGCAAGTAACTTAGGTATCGCATTTGGATCTGCACTCGGCGGATTTGTATACTATCAAGGTAATTTAATGGATGTAGCATGGGTTGGCGGGATCGTTGCAGTCTGTGCAAGTGTACTAACGTTCATTAGTTATTATTTAGACCTGAAACAAAAGAAATTAGCATAAATCCTGTTGAAAAAAGTATTAGGAACATATAGTTGTTCCCTAATACTTTTTTATGATTAGGTATACCGTTACTCCTATTAATTAGCGGTTCCTCATATGATTAGTATCATAGTGTATGTTCATTTTGATTTTATTCAAGCCCTTATCAATTTTGAAAATTAACGTATGAAAAAGCAGAGGATATAATCGCAGCTGCAAAACGTAACCCATTTCAGTCAACCCTTTTTCATAGCCTGCTTGTCAATCTGAATATATAGATTTACTTCAAGCATACCACCAACAGCTTTCTACGTTGGAGCGTGAGATTGATCAGTTAGCGGTACAACTTGAAGAATATAAACTACTCCAAACAATTCCCGGTGTAGGTGAAAAAATCGCTGCAACGATTTTTTCTGAAATCCTAATCCATAACAAGACCACCATCAACGACTAAATTTTGCCCAGTGATAGCACATCCCCAAGGTGATGCAAAGAATAAAGCCACGTCTGCTAACTCTTTTGGTGTTGTCACTCTTTGTAACGGTGTTGCAGCTTCAATCATTTGAAATACTTCTGCTGTCGTAACTTTACTCGCATCCGTTTGTTTTAAGAGTCCGCCAGACATCATATTGACTGTAATGCCATACGCACCTAACTCTTTGGCCATGTTACGTGTAAATCCGAGCAATGCTGCTTTAGCTGTTGTATATTCATGATAAGCTACTACGGGATGCTGAAATAAATTTGTCCCAATATTTATAATTCGACCAAATCCCAGGTCCTTCATATCCTGAACACATGCTTGAATACTATTCAAAGCACCCTTAATCGTTCCTTCAAATTGCTTATTGTAATCAGTCCATTGAAGGTCAAACACATTTTTTTGCGAAAGTGGATTAAATTCGAAATCAATCAACGCATTATTGACTATGGTTGTAATCGGCGTATGAAAATGTTGCTTTGCTGTTTCGACCAGTTGCTGCACTTCTTGTTGATTGCGTATATCTGCTTGTAAAGCGATAACCTGAGGACCCAAACTTTGCGCTAAACGCGTTGCTTTTTCCTCGCTTTTATAATAATTCAGTACGACATTAGCCCCCTCCTTAACAAAAGCTTTAACGAGTTCTTCTCCAACGCCTCTACTTGCACCTGTAACTAAAACGGTTTGTTCATGTAGTTTCATTATAATTTCCCCTTACTTAATTTTTGTAAAGTTGTTTGGGACCCGGAATTTTGTAAAGAACGGAAACGACAGTAAAGATATCTGCACCTTTTCGAACTTTTTACAAAACCCCATACAGTTTCCTCCTCACTAGATAGACGTAAGTGCAAAAAAACGTCCCTATTAATATAGAGACGCCCAAAAAAGTGTATACTACACCTATAATTGCTCCCTACGTCAGTGTTAACTGTCAGGTTCTAAGGGTCAGGTTTTAACCTTCTCAACACAACTGTGTCCCCCTGCAATTAAAGTATTTGCATAAGAAAAGCTCCACGTAAATTACGCGGAGCCATAGTAAGTACAGGAAAATAATATGTACTTTGCTCCCTACGTCCGTATTAACGGTCAGGTTCTAAGGGTCAGGTTTTACCTTCTCAACACAACTGTGTCCCCCTGCAAATGCATTTAATTAGCTTGATTCTATCAAAGTTCGCTGTTATTAACAAGTACATTTTAAACTTAAATACTACATCCTTACAAGCAGCCAACAATTGTCCCAATCAATCGTTTGTAACCTTTCATAAGAGAGATATTAATAATATAACTCTATACCAGAAAGTCAAGCACTTGTCCTAAATCACTTAAAGTTTAAAAGGATATACTGTTCCATGCTCAGACTAACACTAATATTAATTTCGTAATTTTTTTATAAAAGTGTAACGATCCGCACTTACAAAACTACAGTCAGGAACTAAAGGGGCATTGCGAAGCTTTAAAGCAAATTTATTCAAAATTGGTGTAATCTCAGCACGTCTACTCTCATCGATAGCATATTCTAAACCATATTTATAAATATCGGGTTTAATTTCTACTGTCTGCTCAGCATACTTAGGGTTATACTTAATTATCTTGAATTGTTGCTGCTCCAAAGTAAAACCCCTATCAGATTCTACTTAGAAATAAGTATATTCCTATCAATTCCATGTATTTACCTGCATAATTTCACCTTTTATTTCTAATTAACTATCAAAGCACACGTATAGGTAAATATCTCGTCTATCATCCTGCATGTTAACACTTAAAAAGCTAGTCAACCAGCCGCTTCTCCATCAACACTGTGTTATACCAGGAGCCGTCTCGTTATGCAATTTTTTCACGAACGCCTACGAAACGAAATCCGGCTTTTTCGTGTACTCTAATGGCTTGCACTATTTTTCTAGAAAAATGGATGATTGAAGCATCCTGTAACCTGATTTTCTGCATTCTTCACAAAGAGCTTCCAATAAAATACTGCTAACCCCTTTTCCAGAAACAGATTGCCTGATGTAAATACTTATTTCTGCAACACCTTTGTATACTTCACGCACTGAAATGGGCGTAACAGATATCCACCCTTGCACAGCCCCATTCTCTTCGTAGACAACCCGCAAACCTTTATCAAATTTTATATCCCATTTTGCTGGTGTTGGTGCGATTGTTTCAAAGGTTGATCAACCCGTATTCATCCCTTCCTGATAAATAGCAACAACAATCTCTATATCTTGATTCGCCATTTTCCGAATCATTTTGTTCCTCCTATAAAAGCGACTTCCGTTAAGGAAACCGCCTTATTTTGTAAATCATAAAGAATGATCTTTTACTTAAAAGACTAGTTGTGTATGCAACCCTTCTGCAAGCTCTACCCAATACCTTTCCTAGCAACAACCGCCTATACCGCTGTAACAGACACCCGTTTCCGGCAGACTGAGCTGTACGTTTCTTGCAGCTTCTATATCACCAGCTAAATAAGCGACAACTGAACGAACTTGCTCATAGCCTGTTGCCATCAAAAATGTAGGTGCGCGTCCATATGATTTTGCCCCCACTATATAAAAATTCTGTTCAGGCTGACGCAATTCCTTTTCACCATGCGGAGGTACACTGCCACAGCTATGCTCATTCGGATCGATAAGCGGCGCTAAAGCCGGTACTGCTTCAGTAATAGCATCCGCCTGGTAGCGCAGTTCACGGTGCATGTCAAAAGTCGGCCGGCTTCCTGTATTGACTACTAGTCGATCAAATGATTCAAGTACTTTATTTTCACCTTTCAGTACAATACCGTCCTGTTCATAAACCGTTTGAATACGAAAAGATGTCTCTACTTGTACAATCCCTTTTTGCACATATCCAGCAATGCGTACACCTAATTCTCCACGCGCAGCCAGTTCATCGTTAGAGCCGCCCCCGTAGGCATCTTCCACACGAAGTTTCCGTAGAATCCACGTAATAACAGTATCGGGGTGTTTTTCTTTTACGGCTACTAAATTTAATAAAGAATGAATTGCCGAATGACCGCCGCCCACCACAGCTATTCGTTTATTCGCATAAAGTGTATGGTTTTCATCAACATCCGGAATATGATAGTCAATACGGTCAGCCAGCTTTTTCTCCGAGGTCAGCCATACACCATTGCTTAACGCAGGATTCGGATTACCCCAAGTGCCTGTAGCATCTATTACCGCACTTGCCTTCATCTGCTTTGTACCACAGCAAGTATTTACATGCAGGATAAATGGTTTATTCTCACGATTTACCGATTTCATACGATCCGTTTCCTCGCGTGTTATGGCTTCTACACGATGGTTTGTGTAAATTTGTTTTTCAAGCAGCTGAGCAAGCGGTGCTAAATAAAGCTCAATCAGTTCCCTTCCTGAAGGGATGCGGTCATTTTACGGAGATTGCCAATCTGTTTGTTCCAGTAATATGCGTGCAGCAGAATCGATATTATATTTCCAAGGAGAAAACAATGTTACATACTGCCATGAACGAACATGAGCAGCAAGCTCTCCTGCCTCCACTACAAAGAACGGAATATTACGATGTTTTAAATGAGCTGCTGCTGCTAATCCGACTGGACCTGCCCCGATAACTGCCACAGGCAATGTTGTTTCACAGCATGCAGTACTCGGCTTACAGCAAGCCGCAGATTGGTTAATAATATTGAATTCCATTTTCTTTCCCTCCAAATTTGTTTTTTTATATAAGCATTTGATTATATATAAGAGGTAAAAAAATCAAGAGACGAGCTCCTGATTAATTACCTGTATGACTAAATTGTTCTACACGTTTACTAATTTCATCACGTGCCCGCTGGAATACAAGCCACTTTTCTTCATCTGACCCGGTCGCTTTTGCCGGATTAACAAATCCCCAATGCTCACGGCGAATATGCGGTGGTGTCATTGGACATTTATCTGCTGCATCTCCGCACAACGTAACAATGAAATCCGCTTGAAGAAATGTGTCATAATCAATCCTATCTGATGTTTGGCTGGATATATCAATGCCCAGCTCTTTCATTGCTTTTATAGCAAGCCGATTGACGCCATGTGCCTCTATACCTGCACTCTTCACTTCCCACTCATCACGTAAATCCTCTTTTCCAAAGCCTTCTGCCATTTGACTGCGGCAAGAGTTCCCTGTGCATAAGAAATAGATCAACTTTTTAGATATGTTTTATCTCCCTTTAAAGAATCAAAAGTGTTATGTAAAGCCCGATCAATGTAACAAACAATATTGGAATCGTCAGGATAATACCGGTTTTAAAGTACGTGCCCCATGATATTTTCATGCCTTTTTGACTTAATACATGGAGCCAAACAAGTGTCGCAAGTGAACCAATCGGTGTAATTTTCGGCCCTAAATCAGATCCAATGACATTCGCGTAAATAAGCGCTTCACGCAGCACCCCTGAGGTATTCGTTTCCGCAATAGCTAAAGCGTTTACCATAACGGTTGGCATATTGTTCATAACAGAAGATAAAAATGCCGCAATAAAGCCCATTGAAATCGTTCCGATAAATAGTCCTTGATCAGCTGTGTAGTTAATGACACCTGCTAATGCCTCTGTCAGTCCTGCATTACCCAGTCCGTAGACAACCACATACATACCGATCGAGAAGAAAACGATATTCCACGGTGCACCTTTGATCACTGTTGAAGTATTGACTACCGGGCTTCTTCGTGCCATCAGCAAGAAGAAAATAGCGATGATTCCGGCGATGAATGAAAGCGGAATTGCTGTCCATTCACTTGAAAAGTAACCAATGACAAGGATACCTAGGATAACCCATGATAAGCGGAACATTTTTTCATCTTTAATCGCTTCACGGGGTTTCTTTAACATCGTCACATCATATGTGCGCGGTATTGATTTATTAAAGTACAGCAGCAACACGGTAACTGTGGCAATAAGTGAAAAGATATTCGGCAGGATCATATGAATGGCATACTCCACAAAGCCAATTCCAAAAAAGTCCGCAGAGACGATATTTACTAAATTGCTTACGACAAACGGAAGCGATGTCGTATCTGCGATAAAGCCGCTTGCCATAATAAACGGAAAAATCATCTGTTCTTTAAACTGCAGGTGACGGACCATTGCCAGAACAATCGGTGTTAAAATTAAGGCTGCTCCGTCGTTTGCGAAAAGTGCTGCCACAACCGCACCCAGTAAGCTGACAAAGATGAACATTTTGATGCCATGCCCTTTTGCGAGACGTGCCATATGTAAAGCAGCCCATTCAAATAATCCAATCTCATCTAATATGAGCGAAATCATAATTATTGCAATAAAGCTTACTGTGGCATTCCACGTAATATCAACAACTGCCCTTACATCTGTTATATCTACTACCCCAACGACTAATGCAAGTACAGCACCTGCACAGGCAGACCATCCGATATTAAGTCCTTTTGGCTGCCAAATAACAAATAATAAGGTGATGAGAAAAATCAAACTGGCTAGGACGAGCATGTTCCACCCTCCGTACCTTTGCAGTCACAAAGAGACACAGCTTCCAGCTCATCAATCACACACTGAACAACGGGAGGTTGATTATCGGCTATCCGGTAATGCTTCCATGTGCCAACTTTTCTTTCTTTTATTATGCCTGCTTCTTTTAATTTACGTAAATGCTGGCTAACAGCAGGCTGTGAGATGTTCAGTACATCTACAAATTCACATACACACACTTCCCCGCTCTTTAGGCAAGAAAGCAGCTTTAAACGGTTTTGATCTGCTAATGCCTTTAACTGCTTTTCCATCAGCTCTATCTGCATAACAAAACCCTCCTTAAATAACTATTTGCTTATATAATAACGTTAGTATATGCATAAGTAAATAACCATTTACTTATATTTAAGCTGCTTATTAAAAAAACAATTAAAATGTCCTCCCGCCTCTTTTGCACGGGAGGATCAAAGTCTATATAACTAAAGCCTTTTTAATACACTACGATTCAATTCTTGAACGTTCCGCTTACCAGACAAAGCTAACGTTAAGTCGAAATCCGCTATCAAATTTCTCAACACTTGCTTTACACCTTCTTCTCCTGCCAGTGCTAAACCGTACATATACGGACGGCCGACCAGAACTGCTTTTGCACCTAAGGACAAGGCTTTTACTATATCGGAACCTCGACGTATACCACTATCCATTAAAACTGGAATCTGATCTTCTACAGCTTCGATAATCTCTGGTAAGGCGTCAATGGCTGTGATTGCTCCGTCGACTTGGCGTCCCCCGTGATTGCTGACAATAATCCCGTCCATTCCATGCTCTACTGCAAGCTTCGCATCATCGGGATGTAATATTCCTTTGAGGAGAATCGGAAGCGAGGTTTGCTTCTTAATAAACTCTAAATCAGACCATGTTAAAGCAGGATTTCCGAAGATAGACGCCCAAAGCTGAATAGCTGACTGCATATCCTCATGCGGCGGACAATCAAGTCGAGAACAGAAGACAGGATCATCTAAGTAGTTACCGATCCCCTGCGCTTCCAAAAATGGAAGATATGCATGTTCAATATCCTTTTCACGCCAGGCCATCATTGGCGTATCAAGTGTTATGACGATTGCATCATACCCCGCTGCTTCTGCTCGTTTTACCATACTGGCAGCAATTTCATGATCGCCGCTCCAGTACAATTGATACCAGCGATGAGAATCCCCCATCTCATCAGCAATTTTTTCAAGGCTGAACGTTGAAGCGGTACTCGCAATGAAAGGAACATCCATCGCTGCAGCAGCACGAGCCGTTGCCAGTTCCCCGTCCTGGTGGACAATCGATTGTACGCCTACAGGTGCCAGGAGAACAGGATAGCTTAGCTTTTTACCAAAAAGCTCGATACGTAAATCTCTTGAAGATGTATCACATAGCATTCTCGGTACAATCTGCCACTTATCAAACGCTCGATTATTTTGTGTTGCTGTTCTCTCCGCCCCGGCAGAAGCCGCCACATAGTAATACGGCTTTGCGTCTAATCGCTCTTTTGCCTTTGCTTCCAGCTCCTCATAGGAAACCGGAATGATATTCTTTTCAATGTGCTGGTAAACTTTTAACTGAACTTGATTTCCAAAACTCATCTTGCTCCCCCTCTCATTATTAAGCAGCTAACTTTCCATCCGCATATTCATTTCCCTAATTTTGATATATGCTACTCTATAAAAGATATATTCCGTGTATTTTATTAATCTGTCTCTGATAGTACGTTCATCTGCCTTAATAAGAGAGAAATTCATCTATCAAGCTTTGTTCCTAAAAGTCAACACACTCCTCTTTATGACTGCTAACCTGTTATATGTATACCGCTTAAAACAATAAGTATGTAAGATTTTTTATATTTATACCCTAACGAGAGTCTTCGGTTGGTCATGTGAATAATCGTTCTTTGTCAAAATAAATCATATGGTACAATGCAAGAAAGCTTTTTTTAAGGGATTCCAGTTCTATCGAATTTGCCTCTTTTAAAAAAACCTAATAAGGAAGCAGACAATTTTAGCTATTACATTATAAAACTGAAATCAGAACTACTGCATAATTTTCTAAATCATTGTACAATGAAAAAAGTTAAGCAATAGACATAGTAGCCAAGGCAGTATTTGTCTTAATAAATTGTAAGGGGTATAAAGCTATGAAATTTAATGAATGGTTGAACAACGAAGTACCGAATATCGCCAATTCTCTAGATGAGATTAATAGGCAATACGTGGACATCGAGAATTCTATCGGTTTACACGGTAAAAATACAATTTACCAGATTCTTCATAACTTTCAGGTAGCATTATTCCCAGGGATGTATGGGAGCAGACCGATTAATGATATGAGAATCAATGCGGAAGCAAGCAACTGCTTACGAACAGCCGCGATGGATCTTGGGGATATTATCGAAAAGGTATTAATCTATAACCGCGATGCTGAAGGCACACCAATCTGCGAAAAAAAATGCAGAGAAAAAGCGGATGAAGTGGTAATGGAGCTAATTAATAAAATGCCAACGATTCGCAGAGTAATTCAAACAGATATTCAAGCGGCCTATAACGGGGACCCAGCAGCTATTTCCACAGAGGAGATTTTATTAAGCTATCCATCCATTACAGCGGTCTGCATCCATCGCATCGCCCATGAACTTTATAACCTAGATGTGAAAATCATCCCTCGTATTATGTCTGAGTATGCGCATCAATTGACAGGTATTGATATTCATCCAGGTGCATCGATTGGGGAATCGTTCTTTATTGACCACGGGACAGGGGTCGTAATTGGCGAAACATGTACGATCGGTAATAACGTAAAGATCTACCAAGGGGTAACATTAGGTGCGCTAAGCTTCCCGCTTGATGAAGAAGGCAATCCGATTAAAGGGGTAAAACGCCATCCTGATATTGAGGACAATGTCATTATTTACGCAGGTGCTACGATTTTAGGCGGCCAGACGAAAATCGGCCATGATACAGTGCTCGGTAGTAATATTTGGCTGACGCATTCTGTGCCTCCTTATTCAAGAGTATATAATGCACAGCCTTCCCCAAGAATCAGTAATAGCCAGATTAAAAATATCGAATACGAAATCTAAATTACTTAGAAGGTATATTCCATCGAACGAATATACCTTCTTCTTTTATGTTTTTCTTCCACATAAAAAGCCCAAGATCGCTCTTGGGCCATTTTTTACACATTTTCTTTAGACAATAACGTGCCTGCCTTTTCGATTGCAGTTTCCATTTGAGAACGAAGCTCTGCAGCAATTTCCGCCACTGTTTGGCGTTCTTTTACATTCCCTACGCCCTGACCTGCTGACCAAATATCCTTCCACGCCTTGGCGTCTGTCATGACAGAGAAATCGAGTTTACCTTTTGATTGAAGGTTTCGCGGGTCAATTCCATTTTTTATAAGCGATGGAATTAGATAATTAGCATGCACCCCGCTGAAAGCATCTGTATAAATAATGTCTTCAATTTGGCTATCAATGACCATATCCTTAAAGTCTTCAGTCGTATTTCCTTCGGCTGCTGTTAGGAAACGAGTACCAATATAAGCATAGTCAGCGCCCATAAGTCTTGCTGCTACAATATCTGCTCCACTCGAAAGCGTGCCAGCTAAGCAAATAATGCCATTAAAGAATGCCCGAACCTCTGAAATAAATGCAAATGGATTCAATGTCCCGCCGTGTCCACCAGCACCTGCTGTCACAAGCACTAGACCATCCACGCCCGCCATCGCTGCCTTCTTTGCATGCTTAACATAAATAACATCTGCAAATACTTTACCGCCGTAAGCATGTACCGCTTCAACGACTGGTGCAGGGTTGCCAAGAGATGTAATAACAATCGGCGGCTGGTATTCTTTAATAAGATTGAGGTCTTCTTCATAACGAGCATTTTCCCGCTCATGACAAATAAAATTGACTGCCCAAGGCTCTGTAGGCAATGCCTCCTTAATCTCCTGAAGCCATTTTGCGCACTCGCTTGCAGGGCGGGCATTCAACAGCGGAAATGATCCGATCATGCCCGCTCTTGATGACTCAATCACCATTTTAGGTGTAGAAATCAAAAACATAGGTGCCACAATTACCGGTAATTCCATACATTCTCCCCCTATCCTTCTGCTAAACATTTAATGAATCTTCTAAAATATTTAACAATTTAACTCTATGATAAATGAATAACCATTCATTTGTAAAGTTTAACCGAGTAAATTATCGGTTAAGGGAGCATTTTTTCTACCTATTCACTAAAATCGTGAACATCAATTTACAATCAGACTTTTCACCACTTTGTGGATAGCTGTTTTTTCTTCATCAGCTATTCCCAAGATGTTTATAGTGAACTATTGAAAGATGGAGGTATTCTTCTGGTGCTTTTTGCACAGACATTAAACGTTTCATTTAGTGCTATTCGCCTTCTGTATCGGTGCCTCTGCAAACTTGCCGGTCATTCTACTGGTAGAAATTCAACTCCTATAGGGCAATTGCAGCAATGGTACCAGGTTTGGGGTCGTGCCATGCATTAGGAGCAACGATACTAAATAACTAGAGCACTTCAGGCGCTGCCATTTTTATAGGCGAACTGATCGTGCCGCTTGCACACCCGGTAAGCATTACGATTAGATTTCTTTGCACGTTAGCTCGCGACTGTAATTACTGCCAGCAAAGCAGATCAAAAGCAGGCCGAAGAGGTATATAAAGAAATTCGCTTAAAAACGAATACAGGTATTTCTGTCTCGGACATTTCCCACTAACACGATAATATATTTGCTAGTTTTCAAGTATATTATACGGGCTGTATATAAGAAAAAATCTTATTGTACAGCCCGTATTTTTTCGATTAATTCCTATTAAAGTATATTAATTTCTTTTTCATTTTCTTAATTACGAATAATATAATATATTTTTTTTCCTTTTCACATTTGACCAGCACTGTATTAGATACAGCTGTTTTTTATTTGTCAACCCCCTCTTTTTCTTCAATAATAGCACCACTGCATGTGATATAACACAAAAAAATATCATTATTTCTCTATAAAATACTTTTATTTTCTCTTTTAAACTATTTTTATAAAAATTTTTTTTGCATAATTTCTAGAAAAACTATTGCAATTGTGTGAACGCTCCCATAAAATGAGAGGTGTAAAAGCTATTAAGTAGAATTTTACAACCATTAAGCAGTAAAAACTTTCACAAATTAGGGGGTATGTTTATGGCGAAAAATAGTCCAGTTGTGGATTATGAAAAAATCGCACAGTTGGAGTCGTTCAAAAAATTGACAAAGAAAAAGAACGCTTTTCTTTGGACGCTCACAGCGGTTTTCATGGTGGCATATATGCTGCTGCCGGTATTAACTTCTTACACAGAGATCTTACATCACAAGGCAATTGGGGATATCACTTGGGTGTGGATTTACTCTGGAGGATTATTCATCATGACATGGGTACTTGCGCATTTATATGTAGCAAAAGCAAACAGCTTTGATCGTGATGCAAAAGCTATCATCGAGGAATATGAAAGGGGTGTTAGCTAATGAGTCCTACAGCGATAATATTTTTCGTAGCAATCGTTGGTTTAACATTGGTGATCACATGGTGGGCATCAAGACGCACATCAAGTGCGAGTGACTTCTACACTGCCGGTGGCGGTTTGACAGGTTGGCAGAATGGACTTGCTATTGCCGGTGACTACTTATCGGCCGCATCCTTCTTAGGGATCGCTGGTTCCATTGCCCTATTTGGTTTCGATGGATTCTTCTTCTCAATCGGTTACTTAGTAGCTTATTTAGTTGTACTTTACATCGTAGCGGAACCTTTACGTAACTTAGGTAAGTTTACGCTAGCTGATATGATCACAGCTCGTTTTGATAAAGCAAAAGTTCGCGGGGTTGCAGCCCTTTCGACTATTACTATCGTATTGTTCTACATGATTGCACAACTAGTTGGTGCAGGTGCACTTATTCAATTACTATTAGGTATCCCTTATTGGGTTGCGGTACTTTTGGTAGGCTTTATGATGACAGTTTACGTGCTTTTCGGTGGTATGACAGCAACGTCTTGGGTACAAATTATTAAAGCTTGTTTATTAATGTTAGGTACAGTCATCATTTCCTTCCTTGTATTAGCAAAATTCGACTTCAACATTTTAACGATGTTCTCAGAAATGAAAACGGCAACAGCAAATGGTGAAGCCTATTTAAACCCAGGTTTAAAATATACAAACGGAATTGATACAATCTCAATGCTTATTGCATTAGTATTAGGTACAGCTGGTCTTCCGCATATCCTTATGCGTTTCTTCACAGTAAAAGATGCGCAAACTGCTCGCTCTTCTGTTATCTGGGCTACATGGATTGTAGGGATTTTCTATATCTTAACAATCTTCCTAGGTTTCGGTGCAGCAGCATTTGTAGGTGTGGATGATATTATTGCAGCAAATGCAGCGGGTAACATGGCTGCCCCGCTTCTTGCAGAAGCTTTAGGCGGCGATATCCTATTCTCATTTGTATGTGCGGTAGCATTCGCAACAATCTTAGCGGTAGTAGCTGGTCTTGTACTTTCAGGTGCCTCTGCCCTATCGCATGATATTTATGGTCAGATTATTAAAAAAGGCAAAATTACAGAAAAAGAGCAAGTATTTGCTGCTCGTATTGGCTCAATCGCAATCGCCGTTGTTTCAATCATTCTTGCATTAGGTGCACAAACATTAAACGTAGCGTTCCTAGTATCATTCGCCTTCTGTATTGCAGCATCAGCAAACTTACCAGTAATCCTTTACACTATTTACTGGAAACGCTTTAACACAACTGGCGCTATTTCGGCTATGTTAACAGGTTTGATTTCAGCTCTAGTATTAGTATCTATGTCACCAAACGTTTGGAATCCAGTAGAAGGAAAAGCGATTTTTGTTGGAGATCCGTTAATTATGTTAACAAACCCTGCAATTATCTCTGTACCACTAGGATTCATCGCTGGTTGGTTAGGCAGCTACCTATCACCTGCTGAAGATCCAACGATTTACCGTGAAGTAGAGGTAAAAGCACAAACTGGTATTTCTGTTCAGGATGTATCTCACTAATTTTAATTCATACAAAGGGTTCAACAACGTTTTATAAAGGGGTTTGACTTCTGACTTCGGTCAGGAGTCTTTTTATATAGAAAAGAAAGTTTCAATTTAACAGACCTAATGACAAAAAGTAATGGTCCTTTCTATTTTGAAAACGATGTTTTAATCTTTTTACTTTTCACCTTCTATACAGCCCGGTAAAATATAGGACAGGAGGTGTTAAAATTGGCAAAATCTGAAGCAAGAAAAAAACGCTTGAAACTATTGCGGCAGCATGGAAAAGATGTAGCAGAAATACGTGGTGCAACTGATTTTTCTACACATGTACGAATGACAAAGTCGAAAAAGGAAACGCTGGATAAAGAATACAGGAAACACAAAAAGCATTACGAAGACGACTAATCGTTTCGTAATGCTTTAGAGTTCTCTGCTGCTTATTGCTGCTTTACCGTAACAACGCGTACAAGCTTACCATCCCCTGCTGTATCTACACGTAATGAGCCGTTTGAGTAACGGTCGGCGCGTGATAGATTGACTACCTGGATTTCTTCCTGCACACCTTTTTCTGTTTCTAGTAAAATTGTGTCAGACACCTTTACTACGACAATTGCAAAGACGCGATGTGGATTTGATTTTAGTTCTTTTAATGTAACAACTCCACGTTTTGCCCGGTTCCCTGGCTCAATTTCAGATACGCTCATGCGTTTTACAGCTCCCCGCTGCGTCACAATGACAATATCCTGCTCTGTGCCTGGCTCTAGGATATTTGCCGCTGCCAGGTACTCACCTTCTTTTAATTGAATCCCTTTCACGCCGGCTGTTTTAACACCTGTCACAGGCAGCTCTTCCATATCAAAGCGTATACTATAACTTGTGTTCGCTGTCAAAAGAACTTGCTTTTTGGAAGTAACAAGCTCTGCCATCATCATTTCATCGTTCCCTTTTAAGTTCATTGTCTTAATCGGCTTCGAATATCGTGTTACGACATAGTCCGCAAGAGCTGAACGCTTGATCTGGCCCTCTTTTGTTGCAGTAAAGATATATGTGTCTTCATGGTCAAATTTATCAACACCAATAACAGAAACGATCTCTTCATTTGCATCGATCGGTACAATACTTGAAATATGCTGTCCGAGATCCTTCCAGCGAATATCCGGCAGCTCATGAACAGGCTGATAGATATAATTCCCCTTGCTTGTAAAGAGCAATAAGAAGTGCTGTGTATTCAGTGTTTCTTCATACAACAGGTAATCAGATTCCTTCATAGCAAAATCCTTGCCGTTTGATGCCGCATAGGAACGCTGGCTCGTCCGTTTCACATAGCCGTCCTTCGTTACTGTCACGACAACTTCTTCACTTGGTACAAGTACGTCCAATGTCACTTTAATTTCTTCAATCTCCGCTTGAATTTGAGAACGTCGCGGTTCGCTAAAGCGTTTTTTAATATCCAATAGCTCTGATTTAATTACTTTAATCAGCTTTTTCTCATCCTTTAAGATAGCAGAAAGCTTATCAACGAGCTTTGTTAACTCTTCATGTTCTTGTTGAAGCTCTGTAATATCCGTATTCGTCAAACGGTATAATTGTAAGCTGACAATTGCTTCTGCCTGCACTTCTGTGAAGGAGAACTTCGTCATTAAATTCGTTTTAGCATCACGTTTATCCTTCGAACCTCGGATAGTAGCAATGACTTCATCCAAGATTGATAGAGCTTTGATTAATCCTTCTACGATATGCAGACGATCCTTCGCTTTTTGAAGATCAAATTCAGAGCGTTTCGTTACCACTTCTTTTTGGTGGGCTATGTACGCATCCAAAATGAGTGGTAATGTCATCATCGTTGGACGGCGGTCGTGAATAGCAATCATATTAAAGTTGTAAGCGACTTGCAGATCCGTTGTTTTATACAGGTAATTTAAAATTCCTACTGCTGGAATATCCTTCTTCATTTCGATTACGATACGAAGACCCATACGATCTGATTCATCACGCACTTCTGCAATTCCTTCTAATCGCTTATCAAGACGCTGCTCATCGATTTTCTTCACAAGGTTTGCCTTATTTACTTCGTATGGAAGCTCTGTAATGACAATTTGCTCTTTGCTGCCTTTAATCGGTTCGATGTCCGCTTTGGCACGTACGATAATTTTCCCTCTGCCTGTCTCATACGCCTTTTTAATTCCGTCTACCCCTTGGATAATACCACCTGTCGGGAAGTCAGGACCTTTTAGCACAGTCATTAGCTCATCTATTGTTGCCTCTGGTTTATCCAGGCGCATTAATACAGCATCCAGACTTTCTGCCAAATTATGTGGCGGAATATCAGTCGCATAGCCCGCCGAAATCCCTGTTGAACCATTAACAAGCAGGTTCGGGAAGCGTGCAGGCAATACAGTCGGCTCCATATCCTGATCATCGAAATTCGGCACAAACTCAACCGTACGTTTTGTAATATCTCGCAGTAATTCAGCCGAAATAGCCGATAAACGAGCTTCTGTATAACGCATCGCTGCAGGCGGATCACCATCCACAGAACCGTTATTTCCATGCATTTCAATTAGCATATGACGTGCCTTCCAGTCCTGACTCATCCGAACCATTGCCTCATAAACGGATGAATCACCGTGCGGATGGAAGTTACCGATTACGTTACCGACTGTCTTCGCTGATTTACGAAATGGCTTATCATGTGTATTGCCCTCATTGTACATTGCATATAAAATGCGTCGCTGTACTGGTTTTAGGCCGTCCCGCGCATCAGGCAGAGCCCGGTCTTGAATAATATATTTTGAATAGCGACCAAAACGGTCACCCATAATTTCTTCTAATGGTAAGTCTTGAAAACGTTCCTGTGACATTATACTTCCTCCTCATGAATGTGCTCGTTTTCCAAAATGTTGCCGTCTTCCTCCATACCGAAGTTGACATTTGATTCAATCCATTTTCGACGAGGCTCTACTTTATCACCCATGAGTGTTGTCACATGACGCTCTGCCCGTGCAGCATCTTCAATCGTTACCCGAATCAGTGTACGTGTTTCAGGATTCATCGTTGTATCCCATAATTGATCGGCATTCATCTCGCCTAGGCCTTTATAACGCTGAATAATATAGCCTTTGCCGACTTTTTTCATAGCCGACTGCAGCTCTCTTTCAGTCCAGGCATATTCGATGATTTCTTTTTTTCCGCTGCCTTTCGATACTTTGTATAGAGGTGGCAGGGCGATGAACACCTTCCCTGCTTCGACAAGTGGCCGCATATAGCGGTAGAAGAATGTCAATAGGAGGACTTGAATGTGTGCGCCGTCTGTATCGGCATCGGTCATGATTACAACCTTATCGTACGCCGCATCTTCCACATTGAAATCTGTGCCTACCCCAGCACCAATCGCATGGATGATGGTAGAAATTTCTTCGTTTTTCATAATGTCTTGCAGTTTGGCTTTCTCTGTATTGATAACCTTCCCGCGGAGCGGCAGGATTGCTTGGAAGCTCCGATCACGTCCCTGCTTCGCTGAACCGCCTGCGGAATCTCCTTCTACCAGGTAGAGCTCATTTTTTGACGCATTTTTCGACTGAGCCGGAGTCAATTTCCCTGAAAGAATGGTTGCCCCTTTTTTATTCTTTTTACCATTACGGGCATCTTCCCGTGCTTTTCGAGCGGCTTCTCTCACCTGCTGCGCACGAATAGCTTTTCGCACAAGCGAGGCAGACAATTCTGCGTTTTCTTCGAGTACGTAAAGAAGCTGCTCTGATACAACTGTATCTACAGCATAACGCGCTTCGCTTGTCCCAAGCTTGCCTTTCGTCTGCCCTTCAAATTGCAGCAGATGCTCTGGAATACGGACAGAAACGATAGCGGATAAACCTTCTCGGATATCTGTCCCTTCAAGGTTTTTATCCTTTTCCTTCAGCAGGCCGATTTTGCGTGCATACTCATTGAATACACGTGTCAGGGCTGATTTTGCACCTGTTTCATGTGTCCCGCCATCACGGGTACGAACGTTATTAACAAACGATAGGATTGTCTCTGAGTAGCCGTCATTAAATTGGAAAGCAAATTCGACCTCAATGTCGTGTTGAGACCCTTCCACGTATTTGACTGGATGTAGAACATCCTTTTCCTCATTTAGGTAAGCAACAAATGCCTCGATCCCATTTTCGTAAAAGAAAACATCGTGCTGGCCTTCGCCGCGCTCATCAATCAGTTCAATTTTCAAGCCTTTCAGCAGAAATGCTGATTCTCTTAAGCGCTCCGCCAGTGTATCATAGTTAAACTTCGTGACAGAAAAAATCTCCTTGTCCGGTAAGAAGTGGACAAGGGTACCTGTTTCTTTCGTTTTGCCAATCGATTCTAGTGAAGTAGCGGGTTTCCCTCCATTTTCAAAACGCTGGCGATGGATGACCCCATCCCGGTGAATTGTTACTTCTAAAAAGGATGAGAGAGCATTTACAACGGATGAACCAACACCGTGCAAGCCTCCACTTGTTTTATAACCGCCTTGACCGAACTTCCCGCCGGCATGCAGTATCGTAAAGATGACTTCCGGAGTCGGTTTCCCCATTTTATGCATACCTGTAGGCATCCCGCGTCCGAAGTCACGTACACTTAGGCTGTTGTCTTCGTGAATTTTTACGATGATATGTGTACCAAAACCAGCAAGCGCTTCATCAACAGCATTATCGACTATTTCATAGACTAAATGATGAAGGCCACGCCCGTCTGTGGAACCGATATACATCCCTGGTCTTTTACGAACAGCTTCTAAACCTTCTAATACTTGAATTGCATCGTCGTTATACGCGATGCCTGGCTGTTTTTTTGCCAAATCTATTCCCCTCCAAAACCAAACAAACGTTCTATTTACTACTAATCGTACTGCGAAAAGTAGGCCATGTCAATGTTTCCAAAGAACGCAATCAGACATTTATTGTAACATTAACTCTGTCTCATTAAAAGTTCACGCTCTATTGAAATTCATGAAGCACCTTGTCTTTTCCTTCTTTTATCACAAAATATACAATAAAATATTTCCTTATCTACTGAATTACACCAGTGACTGTCTGTTTTAGTTAATTGTATGACAGATCGGCTTTTTCCTCTATATAAAGCCGCATCATTACAAAATTAATACTTTCTAATTTATTTAAAAGCGTGTAAAATATTTATTACAACCTATTAGCACCAACTAATAATTTTGAATATTGAAAGGGGCACAACGCATGGTGAATGCATTGATAATACTTTGTGCTTATCTAATTGGTTCGATTCCCTCAGGCCTGTGGATAGGAAAAGCGTTTTATAAAACGGACATACGAGAACACGGAAGTGGAAATTTAGGAGCAACGAACACCTTCCGTATCCTAGGAAAGAAAGCAGGCATCATCGTCACGGTGATGGATGTGCTCAAAGGTACGGCAGCTGTATTACTGCCGCTCATCCCTTATTTCCAAGACTCATCAATTCATCCGCTCTTATTAGGAGCTATAGCTGTTGTCGGTCATATGTTTCCTATCTTTGCAAGCTTTAGAGGCGGTAAAGCTGTTGCGACCAGTGCGGGTGTGCTGCTCGGTTATACATGGCCGCTATTTGTTATCCTGGTTATCGTTTTCTTAATTTCATTAAAAATTACGAAAATGGTCAGCCTTACATCTATGATCGCATCTTTGATTGCACTTATTTACAGTATTATTTACGGAGTTGTCACAGGTGAATGGGCATTATGCATTTTAGTAGCGGTCTTATCCACTTTTATCATCTATCGTCATCGTGCAAATATCCAGCGCATCAAGAATGGGACAGAACCGAAAGTAACTTGGATATAACTGATATCTACTACTCATCAGAGCACATACGTTTCTCAGCATTCAACATTCTATAATAAAAGCCCTCTTTTTGAGGGCTTTTTATTTTCATTATGCTAGAGTGTCGGCATAATAGAACTAGAGGTGATAATTTTGAAAATACTGATAGCAAATGAAGCATATGAATGGTTTAAAGAAGAGATGGAGGTAGAACCCGGCGATTACATTCGCTTTTATGCTAGATATGGCGGCTCCTCCCCTTTTCATGAAGGATTTTCTCTTGGTATGAATCGAGAGCTTCCTCATGAAATCGGTGTGGAAACTGAACTAGAAGGTGTTCATTTCTATATTGAAAAGGCAGATGAATGGTTTTTCAACGGACATAATTTACATGTATCTGTTGATACAGCAATAAGTGAACTAAAGTACGAATATAAACCTGCTACAAGTGTGTAGCAGGTTTTTACTATGTAAGCAGAAAATCCTGTAAAAGTTACCAGTCGTTTGTGCTATAATGAGGCTGATTATCAGGAAGGAGCGCCTATGAAATTTGATTCATTAAACAAAAAACTAATTTCCGTATTTTTATCAGTTATCATACTCTCTCTCGTTATTACAGGAGTAATCCTTTTTTTCACTTCTACTGCTAGTTTAAATACGATGAGTGAAAAGCAGCAAAAAGAGTTCGAGTATATGGTACAAGAACATTTTAAGACAACTTCTCAGGAACTTCTAGAACTCACATCTTTATATGCTGAAGACAGCGTGCTTTTACAAGCGCTTGCTGATGAAGATCGGGCCGCTGTTCAAAATGCTATATTACCTCTATATAGCCGATTGAATAAGGAACATGGCTTAACGGTTATGGAAATCGGCGACATTAACGGTAAGGTACTCGTAAGGGGACATAACCCAGAGTCATTTGGCGATGATAAAAGCGATCTTCCTGCCATTCAGAATGCTTTAACCGGAGAGACTTCGGCTGGTTTTGAATTTGGAAGCAGCGGTCTATCAGTAAGGGCTTTTGCTCCGCTGAAGATTAACGGAAAGATTGTTGGTACAATCCAGACAGGTCTAAATGATTCGTTTGTTAAGGACCTGCAGAATCTTGTTCCAGGTCTTGCAATCGATCTCTATAACGAGGAGCAGAAGGTTGTTGTTTCTTCAGTGGCGGATCATATCGGAAATTCTATGAAAGATCAATCCATTTTAGCTGCTGTGAACAACGGGGAAACAATTCAGCAAAAGGATGAGCTCCTGTATGAAACATTCATGCCGATGTATGATCCTACTGAGTCCAAAATTATCGGAACAATACATATTAGTCAGGACATCTCTATTATATGGAATACGAAAAAACAGATATTCTTTATTGCCGTAGCTGTACTCCTCGGGGCAATTGGGACAGGCATAATCATCGCTATTTTATTCAGCCGTTCTATCTCTAAACCAGTGAAGGCTATTTCTGGACAAATGACTGTCATGGCAACGGGTGATTTGCGACAAGAGCTGCATGTAAAGGAACGTAACGATGAAATCGGTGAACTGATTATCAACATCAGGAGTTTCCAGGGGAATTTAAAAAATACCTTATCAGACGTGACTGTATCGGCCGCAGAAGTCTCCTCATATAGTGAGGAGCTGGCATCTGCTTCAAAAGAGGTTGCACTCGGTTCTCAGCAGATTGCGAACACAATGGAAGAGCTGTCAAGCGGTGCTGAAAGACAGATTGATGCAGCAACTGAACTCTCTTCCCTTATGAACGACTACGCACTTAAAATGCAAAATACTAATTCCCGCACTGTTGAGTTACAGGAACTTACTACGAGGGTTGTTGATTTTTCAAATGATGGCAAAGTGCAAATTAACCGTTCAAATGAACAAATGTCCTCTATCTTCCATGTAGTGGAGGAAACAAAAAAGAAAATGGACAAACTTGATAATCAAACAAAGGATATCTCCTCGTTCGTTGCGATTATCAAGGACGTTGCCAACCAAACGAATCTGCTGGCACTAAACGCTTCGATTGAAGCAGCACGTGCAGGTGAACACGGAAAAGGGTTTGCAGTCGTAGCAGAAGAAGTACGAAAACTGGCCGATCAGGTAGCTGTTTCTGTAGATGAGATTACAATCATTATGCAGGCAATCCAACAGGATACTGTTGAGGTTAATAAGTCCCTTGATAAAGGCTACGCTGAAGCGAGCGCTGGCTCTGCACAATTGCAGACGACAGCTAATACCTTCAACTCAATTAATGAAGCGATGCAGCATGTTGCGGAAAATATACTGCTCGTAATCGATAATATCGGAAATATGGCAACGGAAAGCCAAACAATCAATGCAGCAATTCAAGAAATTTCGGCTATTACAGAAGAAGCATCTGCCGGCATTGAAGAGACAACTGCAACAGCCATTCAATCAAGTGAACTAATTACTGAAGTATCGAATGGTACAGAACGCCTCGCAGCACTTGCGACAGAGCTTGATACTCTTGTGAAACAATATAAACTTTAAAATACGAATAAAATAAAGGTTTGGAAATCCAAGAATTAAGGGTTTCCAAACCTTTTTATTCGACTTCAACAGTCTTAAAAATTGTTTAAAATCATAATGGCCGGTTAAAGAAGTAGGGAGACAATATAAAGGAGGCTTTTTTCATGACAAATGTTGAAAACAAACAAGTAGGCGGCACACCACCGCAACAGCAAGAAAAGCAGCCCGGGATTGAATCAAAAATGAAGCCACTTCCGACTCAGCCAAAAGAATATGCGGGCAGCGGAAAACTTAAGGACCGTGTCGCAATTATTACAGGTGGTGACTCAGGGATTGGACGTGCAGTAGCAATCGCTTACGCAAAGGAAGGCGCCAACCTAGTAATTAGCTACTTATCTGAAGAACAAAGCGACGCTGAGGAAACGAAGCGCCTCGTTGAAGAAGCAGGAGCTAAGGCAGTATTAGCACCTGGGGACATTTCTGAACCAGGGACAAGTGACATGATTGTCAAAACTGCACTTGATACATTTAACAAGATTGATATTTTAGTGAATAACGCAGCGGTTCAGTACCCTGTTGATCACTTCGTTGATATTACAATTGAGCAATGGCGTAAGACGTTCGGCATTAATCTGGATGGAATCTTCTATTTAACTAAAGCGGTAGTTCCGCATATGAAGCCTGGCAGCTCAATCATTTCCACAACTTCTATTAATGCCTACCGCGGTCACAAAACGTTGATTGATTATACGACGACTAAGGGAGCGATTGTTGGATTTACTCGAAGCCTTGCTCAAAATCTTATTGATGATGGAATTCGCGTCAATATGGTGGCGCCAGGTCCAATTTGGACACCGCTTATCCCTTCTTCTTTTGATTCGGATAAAGTGGAAGAGTTCGGTACAGAGACACCAATGAAGCGTCCGGGCCAACCGAGCGAACTGGCAGGTGCCTACGTTTTATTAGCATCCGATGACGGTTCGTACATTACAGGTCAATGTATCCATGTCAACGGTGGTATGATTATGCATTCATAATAACCACAAAGCCATTCTACATGTTCGTAGAATGGCTTTTTTACTGATTTTGTTTAAGGGGCTGCCTCACTTAGTAAAGGGAGCAACTGAAAAATAGATGTTCCCCATTTGAGTTTGAACGTTTTCGAGATAATTTTGGGATGTCAGGCACTTGTTTGTCCTGGATAGGATTCACCTACTCCATATGACGTAAACAAATTGAGGGATAGGTTCATTTAAATGAACTTGCTCATTGCTAATACTCTAACTACCTATCGCCTTCTGCAGCTGTTTTACATAGCTTTCAGTTTTAGCAGTACCTGGATCCAGTAACGCTGTCTTTTAATAGTACGCCCCCCTTCTTTAGAAAAGTGGCTATTTCCATAAACTTAAGATTACAAACCATCCCTTTTTAAAAGATTAGTTGAAATTGTATAAGACACCCTCATTTGGCTGTCTAACAAGAAGAAACGCTGTTTGAAATTGTAATTTATAGGTTAATAGATAATGAAAACTACTTCCTAAAGCCTCTATCACAAGGGTATTTATAAGTTTCTCTTGTCCTTCAAACACTAAATATCGTTATTTCTATCAAAATTACTTCGATTTCAATCGATTAATTATTTTCTCGAAAAAACTCTTTTATACTGTTTACAGCGAAAATAAACTAATTGTTATCGTTTTCATTCTTTTTAGGGAGGGCTATTATGAAATTAGCTACAAGGATCTTATGGGCACTTGCGCTTGGTGCCATTACAGGAATATTAATTAATATTTTTGCAGATAACTGGTTTGAGCCGTTAGACGGTTATGTCTTTACACCACTAGGTACGATATTTCTGAATTTAATTAAAATGCTTATTGTACCGCTTGTGTTTTTCTCCATCGCGGTGGGAGTAGCCAATATTGGTGATCCTAAGAAACTCGGCCGTATGGGTGGTAAAACAATGGTATTCTTCCTTTCTACTACTGCTGTTGCTATTACGATAGGGATAATTTTAGCATTACTTTTAAAGCCAGGGGTCGGGGGCTCATTTGATACAACCAACTTAGAATACGAATCGAGTGAAGCTCCGCCAGTTACCGATACACTTCTAGGAATTATTCCAGCCAATCCAATTGAAGCTATGGCTTCTGGAGATATGCTGGCGATTATTTTCTTTGCACTATTTATTGGAATTGGTGTTGCAGCATTAGGAGAAAAAGTGGATATCTTTAAACGTTTCCTCGAACAAGGTAATGAAATAATGATGTTTTTAGTTGGATTAGTCATGAAGTTTGCGCCGATTGGAACATTTGGGTTAATCGCTTCAGCCGTTGGTAAACAAGGTTTTGATGCATTAAAAGCTATGTTCTTGTATATGGTGGTTGTTTTCCTAGCACTGGCACTTCATTTTATTGTCGTCTACGGTGGTGCTATGAAGCTGCTTGCGAAGCAAAATCCAATCAAAGTAATGAAGGAATTTATTCCAGCAATGACGGTTGCCTTCAGTACCTCAAGCAGTAGTGCTACGTTACCTATTGCAATGGATGTAGCCCAAACTAAATTAGGTGTTCCAAAACCGATCAGCAGCTTTGTTCAGCCTCTTGGTGCCACAATCAACATGGATGGGACAGCAATTATGCAAGGCGTTGCCACGATCTTCATCGCACAAGTATTTGGCGTGGATTTATCTATTCAGGATATGCTGGTCGTGGTGCTGACAGCAGTGCTGGCTTCCATTGGTACTGCAGCTGTGCCAGGAGCTGGTATGATTATGCTGGCCATGGTGCTAGAGTCAGTAGGTCTGCCGGTTGCTGGTATTGCCTTAATTATCGGGATCGACCGCTTGCTTGATATGACACGTACATTGGTTAATATTACTGGTGATTTAACATGCGCTCTTTATATTGCAGAGGACGAAAAGAAACGTGAATTGAAAAATGCATAAGACAGAAGCAATGAAGGAGCTCTCTTTCATTGCTTCTTTTGTTGTTGTTAGGCTGTTGCTTTATGTAGTGTGGTTACATATCCCAAACGAAAGAAAGCAGAAGAGCGATAAAGTCTTTATCTTCGGAATTTGCTGAAAAACGCGTTTCTCCCCTTCTCCCCGCTATAATAAAGTTTGTTATATAGCAGTCTATTACCGATATATGAAAAAGGCAGAGAAATTTTATGAACAAACTTATTTATTGGCGCAGTGCATTCTTTTTACTTGGCATTATTGTTTTATCATTTGGCATCACTTTAACTATTAAAGCAAAACTGATCGGTGTAGGCTCCTGGGACGTGCTTCATATTGGCCTCGCAGAAACGGCAGGATTAACAATTGGTTCGTGGTCTATTATTGTTGGTCTGCTAATATTGGCTGTCGATTCAGCCGTAATGAAGCGTTTCCCGAAGATGGGGACTTTTTTGGATATGTTTCTTGCCGGAATTTTTATTGATGTTTTCAACAGTATATTACCCAGCGTTGATGGATTCTTCCCGCAATTGATTGCTTTTTGCTTTGGTCTGTTCTTCCTTGGCTTTGGCTCGGGTATGTACATTGTCGCAAACCTTGGTGTCGGTCCGCGTGATACACTCATGCTTCTAGTTACGCATAAGCTTGGTTGGAGCGTTGGACGTGCACGTACTACGATGGAAATCACGGTTGCTGTTCTAGGCTTCTTCCTGGGCGGCCCTATTGGCATTGGTACCGTCAATATGTCTTTCGGTCTCGGCCCAATTGTTCAATGGGCTCTCATTGTGAACGAAAAACTATTCTATCTCGTAACAGGTACTGAAAGCTCTGTTTACAATTAGGCAGAAGTCATAAGTCAGCTAAATGTTGGCCCTATTATTCTTGTGAGGCTTTATGTATTTCTTTTCGAAATCAAACGTTATGTTATAAGAGAATAAATTACTACATAGTCGCATATATATTATTATCCCCATTCCCCTATTTCGAGAGGGAATGTACGAGCTGAACCCCATCTGCATCCCTAGGCAGATGGGGTTATTTATATAATCTACATTATTCTCCCTTATGTATCTTCTGTAACATTCATTTCAGTTTATTAACAATATCCCCTTTCTATTTCATAAGACTTAAGTTTGCGTTTCAAAGTAAATTTTTGATGGTATAGGTACTTATAGACGTCTATAATTATCAAAAACTATTATGAAAGAAAGGTGAAGACATCTTGAAGATTAACAAACTAGTCCTTGCCTGCTGCCTGATGTTGGCAGCATGTATTGTGCCAATAAAGGCGGATGCTGCAACATTCAAGGATGTACCGGCAAAGAACAGCCACTATGCCTCTATCGAAAACCTGGCATCCAAAGATATCTTGTCCGGTTATAGCGATGGCACATTTCGCCCTAACAATTACGTAACACGGGCACAAGCTGCTAAAATTATTGCGAAATCTCTCAATCTGACTTCTAACAATCAAGCTCAGCAGCAGTTCAAGGATGTACCTAAAAACTCTGAATATTATAATGCCATTCAGGCGTTAAATGAACGCAATATTATAAGCGGCTATTCCAGCGATCATACATTCCGTCCAAATGAGTGGCTGACGCGTGCACAGATGGCAAAAATTTTAACTCGTGCGTTTTCGTTAGAGCAGGCAAAGGCTATTACGTATCCATTCCATGATATCCCAAGCAGTTCTAGCTTTAAATACGATATTCAAACTATTTTTAACGCCGGCATCACAAACGGAACATCGGCGTCTACATTCTCACCAAATGCATCGGTAACACGGGGCCAAATGGCAAGCTTTGTTGTACGGGCGCGAGATGGAGTAAGAGCTCCGGAAAGACCGGTAAGTAACAATTATGCAGATCAGGTTATTGCCTTGACGAATCAGGCACGCGTTGAAAATGGCCTTCAGCCACTAGCGATGGGTACTTCCTTGATGCAGTCTGCACAGTTTAAAACGGATGATATGGCTGCTACGCGTATTTTGAGTCATGACAGTCCAAATTACGGCGGCATGCAAAATATCCTAAACCGCTTCAATATTGCCTACAGCTATGCAGGTGAAAATATCGCGGTAGGACAGCGCTCCCCTGAAGAGGTTGTCAACGCATGGATGAATTCTCCGGGCCACCGTGCGAATATTTTAAATAGCAATTACACACATATCGGTGTTGGATATTCTAGTAACGGCAACTACTGGACGCAGCATTTTATCCGCACAAGATAGTATAAAAAGCAAAATTCCCATAAAGGAAAGTAAGACTATAGATAACGCGAAACAATAGCGTTTGTCTATAGTCTTTTTTACGATAAACGAATGTATCCCCTTCTATCAAGCGGCTTTTTTCACTACTCCTTGTAGCAGGTTGATGAACAATAAAAACCTCCGCCAATTCTCTATGACTAGAGGAGATTTTCTTTGACTATTATTCTACGTTCTTTTTTATGTTATTTTAGCAACAGCGTGCGCTTCATGATTTTAAAAATATTATAAATTTTTCCATTAACCGAAAACTTGACCGCCATTCACATGGAGTGTTTGGCCTGTAACAAATCTGGAATCGTCCGATGCCAGATAGACGAATGTAGGTGCTACTTCAAATGGTTGGCCCTGGCGATCCATTGGATTTCCTGCTAATGGTACTTGATCAGCAGAAAAACTTGAAGGAATCAATGGTGTCCAGATCCGTCCGGGAGCAATTGCATTCACACGAATTCCTTTGCTGACTAAGTTTTTGGATAATGCGCGGGTAAATCCTATGTTTGCCCCTTTTGTAGCTGTATAATCGATCAATTGTTCATTCCCATCAAAGGCCACTACTGAAGAGGTATTAATAATCGAACTCCCTGCCGTTAAGTATTTTAATGCTGCGCGGGTTGTATAAAAATGAGAATAGATATTAATTTTAAATGTTTCATCGAATTGCTCATCTGTAATATCCGTCAAGTTTAATTGCTGAAATTGAACCCCTACATGGTTACATAGAATATCTAGCTTTCCAAAAGACTCCACTGTCTTCTCCACAATATCCGCACAATGCGCTTTTTCTCTTAGATCGCCCGGTAATAAAAGGCACCGTTTTCCAATTTCTTCAATTCTATTTTTTGTCCTTGTCGCATCTTCATGTTCATCCAAGTAGGAAATTGCGACGTCGGCTCCCTCCTTGGCAAAGGCAATGGCAGCTGCTGCCCCCATTCCGCTATCTCCTCCGGTAATTAAGGCCACTTTTCCTTTTAATTTTCCGCTTCCTATATAGAGCGGATTTTCAATAATTGGCTTTGGGATCATTAAACCCTCTATACCCGGTTGGCGATATTGACGTTGCTCCGGTACAGTTAATGCAATCTCCTCGTAGCGAGTTATCTTCCCGTAGTTGGGATACAGCGGGTATTTTTGTTCCTTAGTCAATGGATTGAATCCCTCCCCAAAACGACTTCTGCCTAGAATATGCGAATTAAGAAGTAGGCGTGCATCCACTAATAGTCAAAAGCTCTGAAAATTGAATACTATAGGAGCATCAAAAATAGGAGGTAACGGTAATCAACTATTATTACAATCCGAAAGTAAGGTTTTTATTAATGAATCAGTCGAACGAAAAAACGCAAATAACGTATCAATCTTTGGTGATCAAAGCACCTATCATTGGGCCTAGACCCCCGTTTTATATTCATCCGTGTTACGAACATTATTATCCTGTAATTTAGTATGTAAGAAAAATCTCCAACAGGTACCTCCTTAATGCATACATCAAGGAGGTACCTAAAAGGAGATTGATTGCGCCTAATGGCCAGGATCTAAAATTAAGGGACTTTTTATTTTGATTTTATTCGCTAAAATGTATTTATATGGAATTATTTAAACGCTGTTTTATACATATTCTTTTTGTAAAAGAGAAAGGTGGAATAGTAGTGGACACGTTACATTCAATCACAATAAGAGAAGGGTTACTAAACGATGCTGAAAATATGTTAAGAATCCAAAGAGAAATTATTGAAGAAAAGGAATTTCTTTTATCGGATCCGGAAGAGTTCAATAAAACCGTTGATGATCAGAAGCAATGGATTCAACATATTCTACAAAATAGCCGGGAAATTATCCTCGTAGCAGAAGTTGACGGTGAAATGGTAGGGTGGCTGGTTTTTCAATCCCCTAACCGTGTTCGTCTAAATCATACAGGTTCTTTCGGGATGATGGTGCTGAAAGAATATCGCAACATGAAAATTGGGAGAATTTTACTTGAAGCCCTGCTGACCTGGGCTGAATGTCATGAGGAAATAGAAAAAGTTTGCTTAGGTGTTCTTTCTTCAAACGAACGAGCAATTCACTTATATCGGTCGCTCGGTTTTATAGAAGAAGGACATAAAGTAAATGAAGTGAAAATAGACAATCGGTATGTAGATGATATTCTGATGTACAAGAATATAAAAAAATAATAGCTAATAAAAAGCCGTATTTTCATTGCAACACGGCTTTTCCTGTTTAGGAGACAGACTAGCTATGTGTTGTATGTAGAGTAGAAACCACGAATGCTTTGAAAGCTTCCGCCTCCTCTAAGAACGGGAAATGGTTGCTCTTTTCAAAAATTGTGAGTTCTGCATGTGGAAGCAGTTCTGCGATTTCAATGCCAAATTGCACTGGACATTGAGCATCAAAGCGACCAGCATAAATAAAACTTGGCAGATCAATATGCTTCAATTGTTCTCTAACATCAAAATCTCTGTAATCTACCTTTCTGAAAAAGTCTAAACGCTCTCCAATTGTACGGCCGCTGTTTGGCTTCTTCAGTGCGTCCTTTAACTTTTCCTCGGAACAATAAGACATCAGCGCCCATTCATAACTGAGATTTTTCCGTTTTTCTACGGAAGTCTCAGGATTATTTAGTGCCTCCATAATCTCCATGATACGTGGATAGTTTTTATTTTTATGATGGTACATACAGTCAGGATGTAAAGCGTACTCGTAACTTGCAGCTGCCCCTCCCACGATTAGTTTGCTTATAGACCCTGGTGTAATCGCTGCATATTTTAAACCGAGCATCCCTCCCGTGGAATGACCAGCAAAAGCCCATTTTTCGAAGCCTAAGCTCTCACGAATCGCCTCCAGGTCAGCAACCGTCTCTTCCATTCGATATTCTTGTGGATTTTTTGCTTTTACAGAATGTCCGGCACCTCGTACGTTGATTAAAAATACATGATAGTAAGGGGTGAATGGATGAGCAAGAGCGTTTCCCCTTTCATCAAACTCACTATATAAGTGTGTAACTGCAAGAGGCTCTCCTTCCCCACACTCGAAAATTTCAAAGGCACCCCGTTTTGTTTCTATGATTTTCTGTTTCCACATGACAAATCTCTCCTAACGTTTGGATATTATAAACTTTGTTAACCATTAAAGTATCTGACTATTGATACGACTGTATTAATGGCAAGTGCTAAAATACCGATCGACATCAGAATTATCACAGTTATACTGCCGTAGCGTATGTGTTTTAGCTGCAGATCGGAGAGTTCAGGAACTTCTTTATAGCGCCATTTATCCATGAAGAAAAGGCTTCCTCAGGCTCATATAAAGACCAAATACAATAGCCGTATACTGGTATAGAAAGGACAACGACGATGAATAGCATGGCAAAGCCCTCCTTTTATAAACTCCTTTTAGTTAATTTACGAATAAAATGCTATATAGTTTCAATTTTCTAACTTTATTGCTGCTGCTTCATAAAAAAAGCTATGCCCCGATAGTAACCGGTCGCACAGCCATGTTTCATTAAATATGATATTCGATATCTTCCTCGATAAAATCCCATTTGTACGGCGTTTCTTGGTAAACATAATAATTCAGCCAGTTATAGAACAAAAGATGGGAGTGAGCCCGCCAAGTGTTCTTTGGTTCTTTTAACGGATCATTATTCGGGAAGTAATTTACAGGAAGTTCTACATTATCTCCTTTTGCCACATCTCTTACATATTCGTCTTTTAGCGTGGTAGCATCATACTCCAGATGTCCGGTAATCATGATATGTTTGTTATCCTTCGATTGGACGATAAATACCCCGGCATCATCCGAATAGCTCAGCAGCTTCAGCTCGGGATGATTACGGACTTCTTCAATTGAAACTGATGTATGACGGGAGTGCGGTGCTACATATTCATCGCTGAAACCGCGTACAAGGTCAACCGTTAAATCCGTTATGACATGGGAATAAACACCGGAACATTTTTTAGGAAGCTCGTATTTACCGATGCCAAAATGATGATATAAAGCTGCTTGTGCCCCCCAACAAATATTCATAATAGACGTGACATTGTCCTTTGCCCAATCCATAATAGATGTAATTTCCTTCCAATATAGCACTTCCTCAAATTCCATACGTTCAACTGGCGCACCGGTAATAATCATTCCATCATAGCGTCGATGCTTAATTTCATCAAACGTTTTGTAAAAAAGCTGCAAATGTGATTTGGATACATTTCTCGATTCATAGGTCGCTGTATTTAAGAAGGTAATATTCACTTGAAGAGGTGTATTCCCAAGTAAACGCAGCAGCTGCAATTCCGTTTTCTCTTTTTCAGGCATTAAATTGCATACAAGTATATTTAGTGGACGAATTTGCTGCGTGCGAGCGCGGTCCTCCTCCATGACGAATATTTTTTCTTCTCTAAGTAAATTTCCAGCTGGTAGCCTTTTCGGTATATTAATTGGCATTCCAATGTCCCCCCATTTCTATCACTAATCAAAAAAAACCTCTCATTCCAGCATAAGAATGAGAGGTTTTTAGTCGCTCGCTCTTATCTTCCAAGGATAAACCTTGCTGGAATTAGCACCTTTCTAGCTGCGCTAGAGGTTGCTGAAGCTTCATCGGGCCATATCCCTCTGCTTCTCTCGATAAGATGATTAAATTAGATAGATTGTATCACGGAGATGCAAATTATTCAATAATTCTTACAAAATTCCTTCTTATTATTTATTTATCTAGTGTGAAAGAGTGATTTTTGTATAAGCAGCGAGAAGCATTTAACCAAATACAAAAGCCAAGCCAGTTTGACTGGCTCGGCGTTAGAGATAAGTAAATTTGATTATGCAAACATGTCACGCAGGCATGTAAATGAATATTTACGCGCTTCATCGTCATAGATAGAAGAACTAATCATAACTTCATCTACACCGTTTTCCTCAACAAATTTCTGCAGTTCTTTTGCAACAGTTTCTTTACTGCCAATAAATGTGTACTGGCGCTGCTGCATGACCGCATCCCGCTCGAATGGTGACCAAATCTCATCCATATTTCTTACAGGCGGTTTCATTAATTGGTGGTCACGGCGAATGATGGAAAGGAAGAACTGATAGAAAGTCGTTGCTAAATAGTGCGCTTCTTCATCTGTATCAGCCACAATCGCATTAACACATGCCAAGACATACGGCTTTTCACAGTATTCACTTGGCTTGAATTGCTCACGGTACAACTTAATTGCACGTGTGAAGTAGTCAGGTGCGAAATGGGAGGCAAATGCATACGGCATTCCTCTTCTCGCGGAAAACTCTGCGCTGAACATACTGGAGCCAAGAATCCAAATCGGAATTTGTTCACCGAAACCTGGATAAGCACGCACTGAATCTGTCTCTTTTGCCTCTGCTAAATAACGCTGCAGCTCGACAACATTTTCTTCAAAGTCCTCTCCAGCAATATTACGGCGAAGAGCACGCGCTGTAAATGGGTCTGTCCCAGGCGCACGGCCAAGTCCTAAGTCAATTCGTCCCGGATACATGGCATTCAGTGTACCAAACTGCTCTGCTACCACTAGCGGCACATGGTTTGGCAGCATGACACCTCCTGAGCCGACGCGGATTTGTTTTGTTGCCTCTGCAATATAACCAATGACGACTGGAGTAGCAGAGCTGGCAATCGAGCGGCTATTATGATGTTCTGCCAACCAGTATCGTGTATAACCTAGTTCATCTACGTGCTTCGCTAAGTCTCGTGCACGATTGAAGGCATCATGTGCATCCTGTCCTTCTCGTACAGGGACGAGGTCTAGAACAGAAATCGGTATATTAATTTTACTCATATTATTGTTTTCCCTCCTGCTTGATCTCATTTCGCTTCTTTGTTAAGAAGACTAAGAGAACTGCGACAACCGCCGCAAAAAGTAGATAAAAAGTAGATTTCAGCATGCTTTCATCCCAACTGTTGATCGCTTGTAGTATGCTGACGATGATTAAAAGGATGCCGATTATATTATGTACCCAAGAACCAGCTTTCAGAACCGTCATCTCCTTCCTTGTATTCCTATTGTTAAGGAAATTTCGCTTTTTCGCAAACAATATGCAACTTTGGTCTTCCATATCGAACGATTCCAGTACTCATTTTCTGATGGAAGAATTCTGTTGGATGCTTTTCATTTTCCAGTTATGATTAATAATAGAGTATGAAGATTCAATTTAACAAAGGGAAAAGTAACATATCTGCAATTGGGAAAAAGATAGGAGATGTAAAGAATGTCACCAATCATAAAAGCGGGGAAAAAGGAGATATATCCGATACTGTTTGATATTCACTATGGACAGATGAAAAGTATTAACTGTTATTTATATAAAAACGGGGACATGTTGACACTGATTGATGCGGGAATCGACTTTCCTGCATTTCACGATTTTTTTCACAGTAAGCTTATGGAATATGGCTTTACTGTCCATGACATTGATCAAATACTGCTTACACACCATCACAGTGACCATACAGGGATGGTTAATCGTATTTTATCGCAAAAGACAGTTCCTATTTATGCACATTTTCTCGCTATTGAGCGGCTGCATTTGACAAAGGACTATCAGTTGCAAAAGCTCGACTTTTTTAAACAACTATACAAAGACTATGGTTGTCTGCATCTTGCAGGCCGACGACTGGCAAAGATAGAAAAAACCTTGCAGGAAAGTAAACAGTTGAGAATCAATGCTGACATTATCCCTCTCCAAGATGGGGACATTGTGAATGATTTTCATGTAAAAGCCGTGCCTGGTCATTCACCGGACTCCATCTTATTTTACGATCCACAGACAAAATGGTTGTTTGCGGGTGATCTTGTACTTTATACAGGTACCACGAGTGCACTAGTTGACCATGATCAGGAAGGACAGCTTCTTCCTACCGTTATGCAGTATAAGCAATCCCTGGAAATCTGCCTGCAATTTGATGCTAGTATGGTATTCGCCGGTCACCAGCAGCCATTCGTTAGTTTACAGGAAATCGGGCAGCGTAACATGGACCGGATTGCGTTTCAACTGCAGCGGATAGTGAACAAGATTGCAGATGGATATGACACAGCCTTGGCTATAGCTTTTGCCATCTATGGAGATCGAACGGAAAAAGAGTTTTCGATTATTATATCTGAAATTATAGGTTATACGCTCTACGCAGAAATGAATGGTCTTATTACGAAAGAAATGCACGATGACGGCTGGCATTTCTTTATAATAGACTGACTGTTACGTAAATGGCTTTGAATTAAAGTAGAACTGTCTAATATGAACTGAACTTTCCTATTTCCAAAAAGAAAGGCTGTCGATGTCTCCTCGACAGCCTTAACTTTATAAAATGAACAGCTTCTAGTCCTTTTCTATTTTATTACCAAGGTTGAATTGTTGGTCCAATTGTGAACTCATTAACATTCGTATCTTCTGGCTGGTCAATTGCGAATGCCACAACATTGGCAACACGATCAGGTGTGATACCGAATTGTTCATACATCGCAGTCATGCCTTCTGAAATATTCTTATCAGTAATTGTATCCAATAATTCCGTGTTAATCGCTGCTGGATAAATTGTTGCTGTGCGGATGTTGGTACCTTCCAGCGCAGACTCCATACGTAAAACTTCCATTAAATCACGAACCGCCCACTTTGTTGCACCATAAACAGCACCGCCTGGGTAAGCTTTAAGCCCTGCTACAGATGAAGTAGTTATAACATGACCAGACTTTTGAGATGTAAATGTCGGCAAAACTGCAGCAATGCCATTCAATACTCCTTTAATATTAACGTCAATCATACGATTCCACTCATCGGTTTTTAATGCTGAAAGAGATGAATTAGGCATAAGACCTGCATTCAAGAAGATTACATCTACCCCGCCAAAAGTGTCCTTTGCCAGTTGGACAAGCTGCTGACTATCATCTGGGTTGACAACATCCGTAACACGATAAATAGCTTGTCCGCCAGCTGTTTGAATTTCTTCAGTCAATGCTTGTAACTTGTCTTCGCGACGAGCTCCTAAAACTACTTTAGCCCCTTTACCCGCCAATAATTTTGCAGTTGCCTCACCAATACCAGATGAAGCCCCAGTGATGATTACTACTTTGTTTTCAATTGTCATGTTACTACCTCCTATAGATATATATTGAGCTTACTCCTTAGAGTTAGCTCTAAGGCAAGGGGGAATTTATAAATTTTTTAGGTTATTAAATATGCTGGAGTTTCTTCTGCAGGTGTAGCCTGTAGAATTTCTTATCGTTATCTTCAAAGAAGCATATACTATACGTTAATTTGATTAGATCCAAAATAACGAGAAAGAGCCAACTGCATTTATTTAACTAAAATACAGGTGGCTCTTTTCATTAGTTAGAAATAGGTATTTCTATTTTGTCGCTTTTATGAATATCTTCCGATCCAGATTCAACTGCAGTTTTATAATACCAGCACTTATGATTAATCAGTTCCATTGTTTTTTGCAGTTCTATCATCTGTGCTTCTACAATAGCTTTCCGCTCGATGAACATGTCATATCTTTGTTGTAACGTGGCATCCCCTTCCGAACACCAATCAATGAAATTTTTAATTTCCTTTATAGGCATTCCGGTGGCTTTCAAACATTCAATGACTCTTAAAGCTTCAATATCAGATTCTTTAAATAAGCGTATTCCACCGGCTGTCCGTTCCACAAAAGGCATGAGTCCCTCTTTGTCGTAATAGCGCAAGGTATATGTTGTAAGGTTCAGTATTTTTGCAACTTCACTAATAGAATATTCTTTCATATTATTAGGCTCCTAATTATCAAAATATAGATTTACATTGAACTCAAATTTTTGAATGAATACTACCATGGTCTTTACAGATTGTCAAAGTAACTCTTAAATCAATGAGGGTGTACTTTTAAATAAAAGATTGACTTAGAGTTAACTATAAAGTGTACCATTATTTTATTGTAGGGCCCTTAATGTATGGCCAGCTTTTTATTCAGTAATAAAATCTCTAAAAATTACTGGAGGCAATGTTTGTGATTATCAAAGATATGAAAGACACTCTTTTATTTGACGCAGGAGAACCAAACCCATATTCTCAATTTTCCATTGGAAATAGCTATTTAAAAATGCTCACACCCGGGCCAAATGCAATTGGCAACGTAACTTTCGAACCGGGATGTCGCAATAACTGGCATTCTCATGCTGGCGGACAAATACTGCTTGTTACTGCCCGTGAAGGTTACTATCAAGCTGAAGGTGAACCCGCACAACGCTTAAAAGCTGGGGACGTGGTGAACATTCCAGCCGGCTTAAAGCATCGGCATGGGGCAGCAGACGACTCATGGTTTGTACACTTAGCTGCTACAAGTAATCCAGATAAACCAGAAAGGCAATGGTTTGAGCCTGTAAATGAAGAACAGTATGCAGAAGCGAATAAAGTGAAGTAAAAATAAAGAGCCACGGTTTCTACATCAAAGCTTTGTAGACAAAAAATAGTAAAGAGGTTCAACACACAACAATTGCTCAATCGATGCAGGTATCGAAGTAAACATTGATTTTTAAAAAACAAGAAAAGCACAAAAGGTATGAATCCTTTTGTGCTTAAGTCAAATGTCAATTTCTTAACTATGGCTCTCAGTCATCCATAAATTTTTAGGATAGTCTGTATAGGAGCTTCTAAATCCCAAGGAATGTCACCAATTCATCCAATCGGTTTCTACTTTGTGTATATCCCATTTGATAGTTTTGATTCATTGTCGGCACGTGCTTTTCAAAGCTATTCAGCGCATGATCAGGTCTGAAGATGAAGGCTCTTCCCTCTTTTTCAAGTGATTCAACATAAGCCAATGTTTGGTTATAGGCTTCTACCCGGTGTGCCATTGCTAGTGCGAGTTTCGGATATTTACGGGCAAAGAGCTTCATGACCCATTTACTTTTGCCATCCATCTCTTTACGATAGCCTTCAGGACGTGTTAGAACAAATATATGCTTATCATACCCCTGTTTTTCAGCCTGCTTTACTGGTATTGGGTCTGATAGACCGCCATCGTAATATGGGATTCCGTTCACATTAATTTCAGGGAATAGCACCGGCAGCGCACATGTGGCCTGCAGCATATCGCAGCGCGTATCCATTTCTAGTGCATTCAAATATTCGACTTGTCCTGTTAGTGCGTTTGTAACGCCGAATTCCAATTGTCCATTAAAGCTGCGGTACTTTTCCCAATCAAAGAGATCGAGTTCATTCGGCAGCACATTATAGGCGAAATCCAATCCGAAATAGCTGCGTTCCCTTAAGAAATTGCCGATTCCCATATAACGCTTGTCATGTCGGTATGTAGAAAGAATGCGCAGGGTCCTCTCCTTCTGTCCAGCAACATAGGAACATGCATTGATAGCACCTGCAGATATGGCAACGATATAAGGCAGTTCTATCTTTTCATCTATAAATGTATCGAGCACCCCCGCTGTAAATAATGTCCTAAATGTCCCGCCCTCTAGGATGAGACTTGTATTTTGTATGGCAGACATGTATGTAGTTCCCCTCCTGCTTCGTTTCTTACGTGTAGTATTTGTATAGCTGTTCAAGCGCAGCAAAGTCACTTTCGAAAGATGGCTGAATCATACTGATTTGTACGAAGTCCCGCTGCTTCAAATACCGGCTTGCTGCATGAAGATCAAAATCATTCAGCTTTGCACACGTAGTAAATTCTCTAAGTTCCACGAATGTAACAATAATCGGATAATGCTTCGTTTGCAAGCCAAAGTTTTCATAAAGCGGTGAAGCAAGTACTGTTTCAAGGCGTTGCTGCAGCAAACGATAGCGCTCTGGATATTGCAGCAGCGCCTGCTGAATATTCTCCAGTAAATAGACCGGCACAGTGAATGGTATTGTTTCATGGTAAGAAGCGAGATTCACATAAAAAGGAATAGCCTCAGCTGCTAAAGGTGCCTCATTATATAAAAGAAAAGCAAGCCCGCCGAGTGCACCAATCGCCTTACCGCTTACCGCTGTTGCACAAAAAACATCTTTTAAGGAAAAAGGCAGCGCACCAAAAGAGCTGATACAATCAACACAGAGTTTGACGTTATAAGTGGTGCACAGAGCTTGTAATTCTGCTAATGGATTTAGTGTGCCGGTTGATGTCTCACCGTGAACGAAGGCAAGCCAGCTAACCTGTTGTTCTTTAATAATCTTTTCAATTTCTTCAAGGTTAAATGACTGACCCCACTCATAGGACTTTTCTATATAGGAAAGCCCCCACTGTTTAGCTTGACGGATCAATCGTTCACCAAATTCTCCATTACTCAGCATCAGGCCTTGTTGATTACCCGCTGCATTTTTCACAGCTCCTAGCATGATTTCATTTGCCAATGTACCTGATCCAACCACTGTGGCAGCATACCGGGTACCGGCTAAAGATTTCAAACCATTTTTTATATTGTTATTTAGCTTAATGGCGTCAATACTGCGATGGGACATATTTGTATGATGGAGCGGCAATGTCTGCTTGACGGGACCAGGGTAAAATACTTTTATATCCTTCATCATTCGTAAGCGGAATCGATCAATCGCTTTTTTTGTAATTACCATGGGAAGATACTCCGCATCCTTCGTACCTACTGAAGGTGCAAATTGTTCAAAACCGATCTGTTTATACATTTTCTCCTCACGAGTCGTACCTGAAATCACACATGCCGAAAAGTCCTCTTCATAAAAATATGCATATAACGCTTTAAACAGACGAAGCATTGCTCGACCATTCCGATGCTCTTTTTTTATTGCAAGTAGACGAAGCTCACAAAGATTTTGACACAGTTCTTTTGAAAGATGCTCTTCCATCGGTCCAATTTTTTCATCTAAAGAGAACGGACGTACTGCTCGAAAAGCAATCATTCCAGCGATTTCCTGTTCCTTGTATACTAGCATATATGTATTTTCGTGATGGAATCGATCTATAAGCCGGCGGTCTTTATTTCGGTGATGCTGCGGGATTTCCTCTACAAACGTTTCGTAATTAAGTGCGGCAATTTCATCAAATTCCTTTTTAGTTGCGGCGATTTTACACCAATACATGTTATTTCACTCTTTCCATAATGTTTTGTCTATGTTCGATAGTCAGCAAGACGAGCATAACGATTAATACTACAAGCTCATATCTTCCTGTTAAAAGAATTGTCATGCTATAGGTAAAGAATCCAAGAATCATGCTGATGGTCAAGCTTTTGGTAAAAGGCAGCGATAGGATGAGGCCTCCTAAAAATGAAAGCAGTAAGAGTGGTGAGAATGTAAGCAAAGCACCAATCCCTGTCGCAATTCCTTTGCCTCCTTTAAACCGCAGCCAAAATGGATAAAGATGACCCATGACAACAAATAAAATACCTACTGTAACCCAGAAGTCATTGAATCCTAGACAACGTCCAATCAACACAGTGACTATTCCTTTTCCACCATCTCCTAAAACCGTTAAAAAGAATGCTATTTTTCCAAGCGACCGACCTGCATTACGGGCGCCAAGGTTTCCCGTATTTTCCTGTTGGAGATTGACTCCCTTCCACTTGCCGACAAAATAGGCGGTCATGCAAGTCCCGAGAAGATAACTAAATAATAAATAAAAAAATTGCACGGCTTCCTCTCCTTTCCTGCTTTACCTATCATTACGTCTTCATTATAAAGGAAGTTCCCTAAAATTTCTGAAGAAAAAGAAGGTCGAAAAGCGGTTGATCAGCAATAATTGATTACTGGCCAACCGCTTCTACTATGTTATGAATATTATTTAAAAACCTTTAGTCCGTATAATTCCAATAGGAAGACAATGGTTGCCTCTAAGTGACTATTTTTATATAACTCTTCTAAGAAATATTATTAATACCAAATAAGACCTATGACAATTCCAAGCATGACGATACTCGAAGGCTTCAACTTCCATTTAACTAATAATATGAATAGTAGGATGGCAAACATACCATCCGCTACACCTGAAATGGTATCAGAAACAATCGGTGTAAAAAACGCGGCCGTTAAGATACCAACTACCGAGGCATTCATTCCGGCAATAGCGCCTCGAAGCTTTGGATGCTCGCTTAAGGAGATCCAAAAAGGCAGCGCTCCTAAGAGTAACAGAAAAGCCGGAAGGAAAATAGCAAAGGTTGCCCATAAAGCACCTCCTACTCCTCCAATCACCATGCCGATATACGCAGCAAATGTAAACAACGGGCCAGGTACCGCCTGGGTCGCACCGTAACCAGACAAAAACGATTCCATTGACATAATGCCACTGCTAACAAATTGCGTTTCAAGAAGCGGCAGCACTACATGTCCGCCTCCAAAGACAAGAGCACCAGCTGTATAAAATTTTTCAAACCAGATAAGAGCTTCTACAGTAAAGTAACGATTCACTAATGGCAATGTGATAAGTAATGTAAAGAAAGCAAAAAGTAAAACAGCTCCAGCCTTCTTAGACAACAGTTGTGTTGCAGCAGCTTTTTTTACTGTCCCTTCAAGTAGGAAATACCCAAAAATCCCCGCAGTGATGATAACTGCTACCTGTGTCCACGGGGTTGCTAACAAGAGAATGACAGAACATGCTGCACCAGCAAGCAAGTAATGCCGCCAGCCTGTTAACAATTTTTTAGCCATATCAATGATTGCATGGGCTACAATGGCAACCGCAACGAGCTTTAACCCTTGAATCCAACCGGTCTCAATATCTGTATGTACGTAAAAAGCTGCGAAGAGTATAAGCAGTAAAACCGAAGGCATTGTAAACCCGATAAAGGAAACGATGCTTCCCAGCACCCCGCCTCGTATTAATCCAATTCCCATACCTACCTGGCTCGATGCAGGACCAGGTAAGAACTGGCTGAGTGCAACCAAGTCGGCATATTCTTCGTCTTTCAACCATTGTTTTTGCTTAACATAGGTTTGCTGAAAATAGCCAAGGTGAGCAGTTGGCCCCCCGAATGATGTACATCCCAGTCGAAATGACACTAAGAAAATCTCTACAAGTATTCGCATAATATCCCCCTTTTAATTGAAGAAACCGCCAGGACGCAAAAAAATGAATTTGGTACCTTTGTGCGCTTAATTTTCACAAGCAGCTTCTTTCCAGCCTGTTAAAAAGCATGGCAATGCCAGATTGACTGACTCCACCATGCTTACAATCACTATATTTTGTTTTAAGATATCAGGCTGGAATAGTTCTGTAAACCCCATCAAAGCGTTCGCAGAGTACTTTTACAAATCTGCAATAAATCGATTTTAGAGCAGCAAGGGGATGATATACTTGTTAAACTTTTGTAAATTTGCTCTCTACTCTCCTAACTGATCAATATAACGGTATAGGGTTGACTTGCTTATACCAGTTTCATCTTTGATTGCCTGTAATGTATATGCTTTACTTTGATACATATCAAATGCCTTTTTCAAATTATCATCCGATTTTTTGGGTCTGCCAATTGTTTTCCCCTGTTTTTTCGCATAAGGATGTGTTATCTCATAAATTTTCTCAAGCGTAACAGTTCGAAGCTGCTGCTGCATCTCTTTATCGCCTTGAATGGGCCGTTTATATCCGTAAATCATAATTAACCCTAACCTTCCCAAAAGTATTTCTTTTCAGGAATATTAATAGTACGATAATGAAAGTCGTTTTTGTATCAATACACTTTCGTAAAACTATAAAAAAGGAACAATTGTACATGTAAAAGGATTAAATCCGGCTAGTGAAGAATTATACAATAAACTACTTGGTCTATCCGGCGGTCACTAAGGAGGAAAAGAGATGTATCACCACATTTTATTGGCGGCAGATGGCTCAGAAAACGCCATCCGTGCTGCAAAAGAGGCAGTTAAGTTAGCAAGCCTCGTGGAAGGTTCGTTGATTGATATTGTCTATGTAGCGGATTTTGAGAAATCAAAACGTGATGTCCTGCATTCATCGTCTCCCGAAAGCTTAGAGCTTGAACGGCGCCGCAAAATAGCTCCAATCGAACAGTTTATAAAAGAAGCAGGCATCGCTTGCAAATTGACTATTCTAAAAGGTGCTCCCGGACCGGAAATTGTACGCTATGCAAACGAGTCGAACGTTGATATCGTTGTTATTGGAAGCCGCGGCTTAAATTCCCTGCAGGAAATGGTGCTTGGTAGTGTAAGTCATAAAGTGATGAAGCGAGTAAACTGCCCTGCATTGATTGTGAAGTAATACAGACTCACATGAAATAAATAGGTGAATTGAGTTTTTCCAATTTTAGAAGATCATACAAGAATCTCCTAAACGGGATTTTTACATTGAAGACAAAGTCAAAAGCGACTTTGTCTTCACTATTTGTGAAGAATCAAATTGATTGCCCTAACTTTTATTCGCTTTTAATAAACATGAAAATATTTTTCTTCTTTCTGCTGAGCGTGCTCCAATTCAAACCTCTTACACAAGAGATTTAATTTTATCTTCAATAGGATATCATCTAAATTATCCAGCTTTCTATCAGTCCACAGCTATATATTGTTTAATGCTGGCTGGTAGTATATGTGTTTCCCAAGGGAACCAGTAATACGATTCTCCATCAAATTGGATGTTATATCTATAAGCGATTGGTCCTTCCGCATAAAGCAGGATATTATAGTAATCCGGATCCTTCTCTGTTGTATTTGGACTGAAGTCAGGCTGCTCTTTGCTTGTAGCAAGTAATTGTAAAATAACGTCGAGATTCTCTGGATTTTCCCACGCAGATAACTGTTTGTTTCCTTCGGCCGTATAAAGAGAATAAAATTCGATGCGTTTTACGAGCTCCCGAGGCACATCCTTGAAATGCCACTTGGGTGCTCCTTCATCTCTCGCATAGTACAATCGATAACCGCCAATTTCTTCCTTATCTTTGACGGCCAGCAGATCGGGATGATCTTTTACCGCAAAAAATTCGGTTCCTTTTTCATGAAAAGCCGCATCCCCGTTTTTTGTTTTATAATTGGGATTCGTTACATTGTCAGCAACTTTAAATTTTACTGTCCCCTTTACCTCACCTATATATGATTCGTCAGCCAGAACTCCTTCATAAATGACTTCATAGGACTTATCATCCCATTTAATAAAGTCTACCCAGTCGATAATCGTTTCGGTGCTGGTCAGTGTATTAAAAATAGTGTTGCTGCATCCAGCCAATATAAAGATTCCCGTAAGCAGCATAATAATTTTTCTCATTTCGATCACTCCTTTAGAGGAGTAGACTTTTTAATAATAAAAAAGTTACAAATCGCTTCTACAAGCCAATTCATTTCCTTTCTCGTTTAACATGTTCCAGGATATCCCATAAAGGTCAAAGAATGAAAAAACGGCCCCTTTATAGGACCGTCTCTCCTCATTCTATCGTTTTATGCATACCTTTTGTATCCAGTTTATACTCGATGCTCTCCAAAATTTTTGTCTGGATCTTTAAGTTCTTGACAATTGTAATCATAAACCAGATAACGAAAATAATCATTCCAAGATAAAACGCCATAAAAAGCAATGTAAAGATAATTGCAAACCCTTGTGCGGCTTCCATTTCGTTCTCCCCTTCCTACATATTAATTGGATATTCAAAAGAAACACGGGATATACCTTCTAGCAACTAAATGGAATTATATATAAAATTATGTAAAATGTACAATAGCGAATTTTGCCTAATTATAGAAAAAAATAAACCTAAAGGCCTATAATGCTTTCGTATATAGAGTGAGCATTTAGCTAATAAAAATCATTAAAAAATTCTTTCAGACTTTAACCGCTGCCTAATCCACGTACAAAAAACAGGGACATTTCCACAAGTTTTGCTTACAGAATTGTCCCTTATTTTACTATTTAAATTCCTGATGTATTCATTAACACGATACGCCAGCCATCCGGGTCCTCAATCGTGATTCCTTTTTCATTCCAATAGGGATTCTCCGGTTCGACTTCTGGATAGCCCATCTCTTGAAGTTTCGCCGCTATGCGCTCAATTGTATTCCTTTCCGGAATATATAATACAAGTAAATTATCCTTTGTTGGTGCTGGACAGGGACTGCCTTTTTCATGCTCCGTGAATTCTAGATGATAGTCTGTATTCGGCAGCCCAATCATAAGTCCATTATAACCTTGGTGTCCTTCAAAGGATCCGACTTTTTCCAGACCTACTCCCTCACAATAAAACCGTTCAATCTCCCGAAGCTGATCTGTCGGTCTCGCAATACGGACCTGTGCCACGGATAGATTAGTATTCCATAGATTGTTCATTCTACTCATCACCTTCCTTTAAAATTTGGTTCTCTCTTTTCATTGAATGCCAATACACCTTCCATACGGTCTTCTGATGCAATGACTTCATTATAGATTTGTATCTCATATTCTCTCGCTAAGTCTGCAGGTAATGTGCTGGCATCAGCTGCTTTTTTGACACCTTGCACCCCTAAAGGAGCGTTCTGGCTAATTAGATTTGCAAGAGCCAATGCTTCGTCTAATACGTTTTCCGGCTCAACCATTCGATTTAATAAGCCGGCTTGAAATGCTTCCTCAGCAGAGAAAAGACGTCCAGTAAATAGCCACTCTTTAGCGATATGAAGCGGCACTCTTTTGGGCAGCAGCCAAGCAGCACCACATCCAGGCATGATGCCTCTTGTCACTTCCGGCAGACCAAATGCAGCGTTCTTCCCTGCGATGATTACATCACAATTAAGTGCCAATTCGAAACCACCAGCAAGCGCATAGCCTTTTACGGCAGCAATTGTCGGATGTTTCAATCTAGAAAGAGCCTCGAACATTTCCTCGAAAAGCTTGTGCTGTTTTTTCCAGTCTTCATCGGTCATACCCTTTCGTTCCTTCAAATCAGCCCCGGAGCAAAAGGCATCTTCGGTACTAGAACATAAGATGACAACACGAACTTGATTGCTTTGCTGCAGTTCACGGAATGTTTGTAAAAGCTCCTTCGCCAGCAGCGTATTAAACGCATGTCGCATGTCCGGCCGATTTAAAGTAACAATGGCTACATGTTTATTGTCTTTATGTAAACTTACTTCGATATAATTCAAAACGATTCCCCCTTTTGTTCAATCTAATGATTTACAAATATATGTATATTACTACAATAGCAAGTCTATTAACTGTGCGTCAAAATAACAGCTACTTTCCCAATAGATATAAGATGTAGAAGGCTGCTTAATAAGTCCGTTATTTCCTTCATCTCTACAAAACAAAAAAGCAGATGACGTGCATAAACACTCAAGCGATATGACACATTACATATAGGAGGTGGAGAAGAATGTCTCAAATTATTGGTGTTGAGCAATCGTTAACAAACGTTGAAGATGCATTAAAAGCAAAAGGTTACGAAGTGATTCAGCTGCGTAATGAAGCAGATGCGAAAAAATGCGACTGCTGCGTAATTACAGGGCAGGATCGAAACGTAATGGGCATCAGTGAGCCGGTCATTGAAGGCCCAGTAATTGATGCAAATGGACTTTCTGCTGATGAAATCGTTCAGCGTGTAGAAAAAATTTTCCACTAACCCTTTTCATGCAGCTGCCCGCAGAGTTGATTCTGATTCCGCGAGCAGCTTCTTTATGTTTTTCCTTCGTGTTTATAATAGAAAGTGTTTATCATGATATGAAGTGTTATACATACATTTAACAACCAAGAAAAAAGACCGCAATTCTGCTTGATTTGCGGTCTTCTCGTGTTAGTATGGTTATTTCTTTTCGTTTTCAATATATTCTCTCATTTTTTTCAAGCGCTTAATATCACGCTTGGAAATCGGCACCATTTCATCCTTAATCATCTTCAAGAACGAGACAATCAGCAATAGGACAATAAATGTAAATGGCAGTGCTGAAATAAGCGAAGCTGTCTGCAGTGCATCTAATCCGCCTGTAAAAAGCAGAACTCCCGCAATGGCAGCCATTAACACACCCCATATTACCTTCATAAGGTTGCTTGGATCCAATGAACCATTAGATGTCATACTTGCCATCATAAAGGTAGCCGAGTCGGCAGAAGTAACGAGGAAGATTACAATAAGCAAAATGCCAGTAATCGAAGCAATCATTGTTAGCGGAAGCTGTTCAAGTAAATGGAACAACGCTAGCGTTAAGTCGTTACTTACGGATTCTGCCATATTTGTTCCTTCGTTTAAATCGAAGTAAAGAGCTGATCCGCCAAATACAGCAATCCAAAAACAGGAAATGAGTGGTGGAATGATCAGGACCCCTACGATGAATTCACGAATAGTTCGTCCTTTTGAGACCCGTGCTATAAAGGAGCCTACGAACGGAGACCAGGCAATTGCCCATGCCCAGTAAAAAATAGTCCAATCTTGTACCCATGTACCATTTACATATGGCTGAAGCCGTAAGCTATATTCAACAAAATGATTAATGTAATCGCCGATTGCCAAGATAAATGCTTCAAGAATGAATACAGTAGGACCTGTCACAAAAACAAATAATAACATCAGGAGAGCTAAAGCCATGTTGACGTTACTTAAAATACGAATACCTGTATGCAAGCCTGTCATCGATGACATCATGTAGCCTACAAACATAACAGCGATAATGGCCAATTGTACCCAAACAGAAATCGGTGTACCGAAGACAGCATGCAAGCCTCCGTTCGTTTGCAAAACGCCAAGCCCAATCGAAGTGGCTACACCCATTACTGTTGCAATGACTGCCAAAATGTCGATTGTATTTTTCACCACTTTATTAGTACCTGTAACAGGTTCTAATGCTGTAGACATTAACAAATCTTTCTTCTTATTAAATTGCATAAAGGCCATCACAAGCCCCATTATAGCAAACACCGACCACTGGCTTACACCCCAATGGAAGAACGAATACCCCATTGCAAGCCTTGCAGCATCGGTCGTTAATGGTTCAACATCACTAAACGGCGTAGTAAAGTAATGGCTCATCGGCTCAGCTACGCCCCAAAAGACGAGTCCGATACCTAGGCCGGCTGAAAAGAGCATAGAAATCCAAGAATGGAATTTGAATTCCGGTCGAGCATCCTTTCCGCCTAGTCGAATTGTTCCGTATTTAGAAAATGCCAAAGCAATTAAAAATACCACGATAATAAATACAGATAATAGGTAAAACCAGCCAAAATAATCTGTTGTAAAGGAAAAAAGCTGTGTCGCTATCCTTTCAAAGGTAGAGGGAGAAAGGGCCCCCAAAAAAACACATATTAATATAAAAATACTTGATACTAAAAATACACTGCTTTTCAAATTACTTTTGTTCAAAATTATCTCCTCTCGAGGAAATAGACCATACATTGTTAGGTTATTCCCTTCTTTTTGGGTAACAAAACATATTTTAGAATAATTAAGATTGCTGTACAAATTATCGTTACTATTTCGGCCTATTTGCTCTATGTCAATTTTCCCTTTTATGTGCTGATTTATTCTTTTACTATCCTTCCCAATGTCCTCAAGGAATGCAGAAAAAGCCTTACACATAAGGAAAAATGTTTCGCATACCAAATAAATTCTTTCCGCTCTTTAAAAACTTAACTATTCGATTTGTTTATTCACATCAGAAACAATGATCGATTCCTTTTATAACATTAACCGATTTGTAATTTTTACTCATAGTGTAAGTTGAATCAGCGCATGGCTGCTATATTTACTAGTATTTTATTAAACATGGGGACATACGGTTTTAATTGGGATGAACTGAATATTACATATAAGATAGGCGATTACTTGTGTTTTTCTAGTCGAGATCGCTTCACTCAACCTATTCAGTAAAATGTTTGCATTTGATAATAACGAAATGCAGACGTACCAAATGCGTACTGAAGAATAAATTCGTAACTCCAGGACAAAATGAACTGAATTTCCGCTGATAATAAACAAAAAGACCCTGCGCTACTGCAGGGTCGATTTTTCAGATATATGTTTTCGTTCTATTTTAAGAAGGTAGTTTATTTACTCAAATTCCTAAAGTAAATTAAAGAGGGCTATCAAGAGACAGTTATAAGGAAGTGAAGGAAAGCTATGACCTTAGCTGAATCACTTCTTCCCTTCTTTTTCAATCTGTTTCAGGCGGATATTCATCCAAAATATTACCAAAACAATTATGGCTGCTAAGGGCAGAATCGCATAACCGCTGATAAATAGAGATAAAATACTGCAGATCATCAGTCCCGCAGCAATCGTATAGGCGGTTTGCCCACCCTCTTTTACCACTTTTCGTTTATCTCCTTTAAACGTCTTTTCATCAAATCCAGCAAGAAGCCCTATAATACCCTTTTGCCAAATCAAATAACCCAGCCCGAAAACGGGAGACTGATAATGAAGAAAATCACAGCTTCCATATATTATCCCCCTTTTCGAACTAAAAGTTTAATGACTGCTTACTTAGTGCTCATTATAAAACTTTCATTTCGCTAAGTATTGTCCCTTCCAATTTGCCCGTTCATTCGTATGAAGTACATCTTCTAAATCTGTATCCCATTGTTTTGTTAGCGTATTATATACTCGAACAAATAACGTATCTGTTTTTGTGTCATGAAGGATATATGCTAGGCACGGAACATCATTGATTTGTATTTCTTCACTTGAAAGAATCGAGGTTACATAGGTTTTTACCTTATCGTCGTCCTCCTGCATATCAGTAAGGAGCTCAATTATCTGGTCTTCCACTACTTCCTTCACTTCAAGACCAGCTGCATAGGAAAGCTCCTCTGGAAACTCATCAAACTCCAGCACTTCTTCAATATCACCAGGCAGGAAGGCTTTGTGAAGCGGGCTGTACTGTAAAATATCACTAACTGCATCGAGCTCTTCTTCGTATACACCCTCTGCGAGCTGCTTTTCACCCTTAGCCGTCAGACGTAGTGTTTCTTCCTTTTCAACAAGCTCCGTCTTTTTCATTTTGCTTAATAGATCATTTATGAAAAGCGGCTCTACAAGGAGAACATCTGCAAGTGCCTCTCCATCCTTAAACACACCCGTTTGAAAAGAAATAAGCATCATTTTCATCAAAATATCCATCGGTTTTTTTAAAACAGGATTATACGTAACCTTAAAGGAATGGACAGGAATACAGAAGCTCATGTCGTGTAAGATTTTCGCACCATCCATTTGGGTCAGCTGATCAGCAAGCTGCCTTTGCAATGTTAAAAGTTCCATGGATTATGCCTCCTTAAATGCACGGTAGCCGTCCTGCACTTTTACTGTATTTAACACATGAGCGTACATATCACGGACTTCCCGTTTCTTCGGCTTCTGTGCAAACATTTCCGTACTGCCTACTAATGCCAGCAGTTCGCGTGCGCGTGAAAGTGCTACATTCAGTCGTCTGTAGTCCTTCGCAAACCCAATTTCTCCGTTTCCGCCATTATTCCGAACCATTGATACAAAAATAACATCCATCTCCATTCCCTGGAATTTATCGACTGACCCAGTACGAATATGGAGATGAGGCACGCTAATTTCCTGTTCAATTAAGCGGTTAATCCGCTTAACCTGTTCAGCATAGAAGCTGATAACTCCAACTGATTTTAACGCATCAGCTGGAATTCGCCCTTCTGCCTTTGCCTTCTCAGTCGCTTCATTCATTTCAAGCAACAGCTTCTTAATAATAGCGAGCTCTGCCTCATTGAAAAGACTCGAACCTTCCTGCATACGTTGTTCAAAATAACGCTTTTCGTTTGGAACATCAAACCAAAGAAGATGGTTGTTTGTATCAAAGTGAGATGTTTTCAGCTGATGATTGCGCAAGGCATCAGAATCCGGCAGTCCGCACTTCAGTTCATCGCTTTCGTTTTTGTAAAATGGGGCAATGGTTTCCATAATATTTTCATGCATACGATACTGAATTGCCAGCATCGTCTTGTTCGCCCTTGGCAGGTTTTTATAAAGCCGCTCAAATAGAGATTCTTCCAGCAGCTTTTCAAGCTCACGTTTTTGCTCGAACGTATCGCTCTCCTTCAGAACTTGCTCAAGCGTTTCTTCGAATGTTTCATCACCAATAAGCGGCGGTAGTTGATGATGATCTCCAACAAGAATAACTTTTGCTCCTTTAAGCATTGGTAATAGGAGCTCTGGCGGGGTTGCTTTTGAAACCTCGTCAATAATGACTACATCAAATGTCGGGTAGTTATCCATGAATTCCCTGTTAGCAGAAGCCACACAAGTAGTTCCGATTACGTTGGCATGTTTTACATAAAGCTTACGGATTTCATCCAGGTCATGCTCATTCGCTGATTCAAGCATTGACTGCCATTGCTTCTGCAGATTTTGTGTAACAGGCAGCAGTTTAATGCGTTCTTCTAAATTCATGATTTTTACGGAAGATGCAGCAAGCTTTTCTTCTACATTCGCAAGTGCTTCCTCAGGATTTTGCTTCACAAGGAGCTCCAGCTCTTCCTTTTCCTTTTCAAGCGCAATTCCTGAGCTATTCACTTCTTTCAAATCTGCAATTGTTTTAGTAAGCAGCTTCTCTCCACTTTCCAATTCTTTTACTACCACTTCCAGCGACGCCAGCTTTTGATCCTTCTCTGCTGTAATCCCCGAGATGACAGCAAGGATATTGGCCATTTCAGTTTTGGTTTTATCAGCGTCTATACGCAGTGTGCGAAGTGTTTCGACAGGTCTTGCTTCTTTTACCGGCAATGATTCGATATGCATTGACGTTACAGTCAGTTTGCCTTTCCATTTCTGCACTTGTTCACGCAGCGAATCGATAACTGCCTCATTAGCTCCCTGCTGTTCCTTAAGTGCCGCAATCAAGGCTTCTTTGAGTCGTTCAAAAATGATTACTGTATCCTGAATTAGTGCATTATAACGATGAAGCTGCTCATCAATAAACGCTTTTCGGAGGTGTAACCCCTGAATGGAACGTGTGCCATTTGAGACATTTATTTTCTTCTCTACGAAAGCTTTACTCAGCTTGGATAGAAAATCACTCACCTCTTGAACGGAGTACGTGTGCTGAGGGGGAAGCGGCAGGCGGTCAACATGAATACCCAGCGTTGTTTCGCTATAGACGATTGCTTTTTCGAGGCGCGAAGAAACATCCTTTATTCCCTTATATGCCTCAAGCTGCTGCTGACGCTCATCAAGTGACATGAGCAGCCGGTCGAGCACGTAGCTGCGGCGAAGTCCATGCTCCTCAAGATAGCTCTCCACCTCATACACTTTCTTAAGAGCAGTAATCTCCTCTGCTTGTGCTTCGATTGCTGTAGCACCACCTGTTAGTTTTGTGAGCTTTTGCTCAACAGCTGCGAGCTGTTCTTGACAACGACTTTGTTCCTCTAATAGTTCAGATAACTCTAACTCCTGTGAAACCTGAACGAATTCGTCTGATGCCTCATCGAGAAGCTTCTTCACATTCTCTTCACTTTCATACTGCTCTAACCCATCATTTAGCTTCGTAATATCCGCCTCATAGGAAGCGATGTTTGCCCGAAGCTTTTCAAGGGCAGCTTCTGTCTCCTCGCGTTCCCTCTTCAATGAACTAAGCTGCTTTTTCAACGCTGTAATAGAATCTTCGAGTTCGGCCAGACGAATCTTTGCCTGTTGCTTTTTCTCAATCTGCTTTTGTAACTCTACTTTTTGAAATTCATAGGCAGAAATTTTGTCCTTCGTTGCTCCAATTTCTTCTTGTAGCTGTTGTTCTTTCACACTATGCTCATTAACTTCTGTTGAAATAGCATGGTATGTCTGCTCTTTCCAGTACGCCGATACATTTTCTTCGATGAACTTTTTGCCCTCTTCTTCAATTGATTCCGTTCGTCCATAGCGTAGAATCCTGATGTCTTTATTCGAGAGCAATCGGCTGAGTGCGTTGTCTACTGCCAAGTTGGATTGTGATGCAACAAGCGTTTTCAATCCTGCTTTTGCATTTTGATAGCAAATTTCTGAAATAACGGTTGTCTTCCCGGTTCCCGGTGGACCTTGGATAACGTACAGGTCCTCCGCACTCATGGCACCTGAAACAGCCGAACGCTGGAATTCGTTTAGATTATTGTGAAATTCCAGCTCTACATTTTTCTTGCGCTCAGCAATTACAGGTTTGTCCTCAAACAAAATATTCTCTAAGTTAGCATTTGCCGCAAGCCCTTCCTTTAATCGCTCAAAACCGCGTAAGAGACGTTGCAGCTGTGCTTTTGTTGCCGCATTGCTAAACTCGATCTTATTGAATTCGAATTGAAGTTCGTTCTTGCGAGCCATTCGTGCCATATCGGGTTTCAGTTCAATTTCTACTGTCCGTTCACCACGATTTACTTTCACGACATCTCCTAGATCCTTATGATAGCCTCGAACGCGTGAGCTAAGTCCTTTCAGCTGCTTCCATTGCTTTGCATCAAGCCCTGACAGCTGCACCACCACATGTGAAAACTCGGCATTAAAGCGAGGGCTTGAAAAATTTGCCTCGATGTCTTCAATTTCCGCATTCTTATTTAATACTTTTAAATAACCTTCCCAGCTTGAAATACGCTTATTGACATATTCATAGCGTTCCTTTGAAAAAGGTAAAGCAGCAAGAGAGCTGATAAACTGATCCGGATACGTATGGCCATTAATCCGTGTCGGTACGAAATGCACAAGCATTCGCTCACGGCGGTTTGTCGCAACCGGGGTACCTATACCTCTTGTTCTGAAACTTTTCGCTACTAACCCGCTCTTCAAATCAAATAAACAGTCCATAATACAAACTCGTTCTGGAAATTTCTTGGCAAGCCCTTTGTTTACAACAGGATCAAAGTATAATGTCAGCGATAGCTGCACGCCGTCTGTCTCCAGTTTTTCTACAAATACAACAAAAGCTTTCTGTAAATTAAAAAAGGCGTGTTCGTCGGGAACATGCTGTTTCAACGCTTCACGAGCTGTATTTGTCAATACGATATGTAAACGCATTTTTTCAGTTGCGGTCGTCTGCATGTGAACACCCTTTCTTTCAATCGTTCAAAAATAGTCACAAGCTTTATTATACCAACAATTTGATTGCGTTGGTAGAGCTTCCGCGCGAGAAAAAAGCTTATGAAATATTTCATAAGCTTCTGTGAATTATTCTTGGATTCGAGCTTCCGCTGCATATTTATTGTCCCATGCTTCATCGACTTTGCGTAAAGCGACCGGCCGAAATGTCTCTTTGTGAACAAGTGTATGTACACTCTTTGCTGTTGCAGCAACTGAGCCGTCCTCATGTAAAATTTCATAGCCATATGTAGTACGGAGTCTGCCATGTGCTTCAATCCATGTACGAACTGTCGCTGTTTGTCCGTAGCGCATAGCTTTTTTGTATTGGAGTGATAAATCAAGTACAGGTGATACATAACCGGATTGTTCTAACCCCGCATAATCAAAACCTAGATCCTTCACAAGCTGCGTACGGCCAATTTCACACCATACAACGTAGTTGGCATGGTACACAACACCCATTTGGTCTGTTTCCGCATAACGGATTTCAATTTGCTTTTCTGATACGAACATTTATTTCTTTCCTTTCATAGAAATGCTGGTATATCAACATTTCACTCACTTTTCAATAACACCTCTATAATTATACACCACTTGGAAGCAAGATGACGTGAATTTGCCCCGGGGAAATGCGGTTCAAAATAAACACTTACTACTAAATAGTATTTTCGGTTCTCTGTTCTTCCCAAAGCTTCCTTAATAATAGAAGCTTTTTTATTTTACCTGCCTTTAATAGAGGAAATATCCATACTACTTTCTGCAGTTCGAGCAACCAAGTTCATATTTATGACAAATTTATATTTGTCAATAATTATTTTTTGTTTAATTTGTGAAAATGAATACAAAAATGAGTTTTAAAAGAGAAAATTTAATTATAAATAAAGTTAAAAAATAAAAATGTTGAAATTTAGACACAAACGACATATAATATAAATAACAAAAGGGTTTTGGGTAAAACTAATATTTTCCTAATTAGGAGGGGTATGTATGGCTAACTTATCAAACATTCGACAAGATGTGGAGCTCTATAATGATGTACCGCTAGTGAAGGAATTCAAAAAGCCAAGTGGTTTGATTGTTTTTGGACCAGCTGCCGGCTTTGCGTTGTATGGTTTAACTGCAATGGGTATGATTGGATACGATATTCTGATTAAATTATTTTAATTAATGAACAAAAGCCTTCTAATCGATTGGTTAGAAGGTTTTTTTTGCAGTTTTCCATAAACGTACTTTTATATGGTAATAATCCTGATAGCCTCTCTTCCCTTAACCTTCTGCATAAATATGTTGCCACAGGAAACAATGACAATAAAATTGCGATTTTGCAGGAGGATTTTCATGAACTTACAGTCAGGAACATACTATTGGCAAACTACATTACAAGACGCCCCTTCTTATCCAGCCCTTACAAAGGATATTGTATGCGATGTATTAATCATTGGCGGCGGCAGTTCAGGTGCCCAATGCGCTTATTATTTGGCCAGTACAGGTTTAGACGTAGTTGTTATTGAAAAGGGAAAAATCGGCAGTGGCAGCACAAGTACGAATACAGCTTTAATCCAATATTCGGGTGAGAAAATGTTTACATTACTAACAAATTCATTCGGCAGTAAGCTTGTTAGCAGACATTTACAGCTATTAAAACAAGCCATCAATGAAATAGAATCTGCATCACACTCTTCTCCTATTGATCCCGAATTTTTCCGCAGAGATACACTTTATTTTGCCAGCACTAGTAATGATGTGAAGAAGCTGAAGGATGAGTATCTTTTACTGAAACAGCACGGATTTGAGGTAGATTTTTTTACGACAGAAGAAATAGCGTCAAAGTATCCATTCAGTTCGGAAGCTGCCATTTATTCTTATAATGATGCAGATCTTAATCCTTTTAAATTCTCACATGGACTCCTTAGTTATGCCAAAAATAAAGGAGTAAGGATTTTCGAGCAAACCGAAATGAATGGTCAATATTTCGACCATCATAAACAAGTCACGAATGTTTCCACAAAAACAGGCTACGGGATTAGCACACGCCATGTGATATTTGCTGCAGGTTATGAAGGTATCGATTTAAAAAAGGAAAAGCTGGTTTCCTTTAGCAGTACATATACTGTCACAACAAAGCCGGCGGACTTATCAACCTGGCATAATCGAACACTCATATGGGAAACGGCACGGCCGTATATTTATATGAGAACTACGGCGGACAACCGCATTATAATCGGTGGGCTGGATGACTCCACTACTTACCCTGAAGACCGAGATAGTAAGTTAAAACATAAAGCCGATTTATTAATCAAGGAATGTAATCAGCGCTTTCCAGCTATTCATGCGCAAGCGGAATTTACGAATGCCGCATTTTACGGTGGGACGGTAGATGGTCTGCCTATTGCAGGCATTTATGACGCATATCCAAACAGTTATTTTTTATTTGCCTTTGGCGACAATGGGACGGTCTATAGCCAGCTTTTGGCGAAGCTTATTGCAGAGGATATCGTTCATGGTCACAGCGAGGATTTGCTTTTGTATCGACAGGATCGGCCGTTGGTTTATTAGAAAACTTAGGTTTGATTTATTTAAGGAAGCAATGTATCACTTTAGGTTTATGTTTCTCAAAATAAATGGTGCTAGAGGTTATTAACTCTCTAGCACCTTAACATTGTACTCTTTTCTAACGAATGGATTTTGTATTATTGTATGTGTTGTTCGTTTTTTGATTTCCACTTATTTCTACAAAAACTTTCTGTTATATTGAAAGTAGCCCATAAAGAAGAACGGTGCATCCAGAGAAATTTTTAGCTAAATAGATTTTAATGTAGACTCGTTAATTAATATTTTTCTAGAATTTAAAAAATGGAGGCAGACTATGGACAAAGAAAAATTTTATATCGACCTTACAATCGGACGAAGAATCTTTGATACTAGCAAGCAAAGTGAATGGACAATAGACGAATGGCTGGCTTGGATTGGAGAGCCGGAAAATCATGCCGGTCTTGCATTTAACCTGCTGGAAGACGATACATTACATTTGAAAGTATCAAGCATTTATTATAATGAATCGAATAATCATATGTATGTCGTATTCGAAGCTACCAATAAATATGAACAGGATATTACGCTCGAGTCTGGCACATGGAAAGTAGATGATACATTCTTTGAATCACCAAATATGCTGCCAATACATATTAAAGCCAATGAATTAAAATCAGACATTGAAGGTAATGTTGCTTATATGTTCATGCAGGACACAATTTGTATGGAGTTTAGCATTTTTGAAGCCAAGACGAGAAAGCTTTTGAGGGAGCTTGCTTTTGAGGTGAAGGTATATCTTTAATTAAATTTAACTATTAATTTTTTTACATGCTGACAATTATTTTTCTCATCAATCTCTCTTGAATAAGGAAATTAATCCGAATAACTTTGCCAATCAAAAATCGCTGACGAGCTTTCGTCAGCGATTTTTAATTTTATTGAGCAGTATAACCGCCATCTACTGTTATTGTATTCCCTGTCATGAACGACGAGTCATCTGATGCCATGAATAAAACGGCTTTTGCCATTTCCTCCGGCTGACCAAGACGCTGCATTGGTGTAATTTGTCGTAAAGCCTCTTTGCTTTCTTCCGGAATAATCGGCGTATCGATAAAACCAGGACAAAGAGCGTTCACTCGGATACCGCGTGTTGCATATTCAAGCCCTAAAGAACGAGTCAGATTAATAACCCCGCCTTTTGCTGCATTGTATGCTGCAGATCCTGCTGAACCGACCCAGCCATACATTGAAGCAGTATTAATAATCGAACCGCCGCCTGTTTTTAGCATCTCTTTAATACCAGCTTGTGCAACAAGGAACACACCATCTAGGTCAACGTTCACAGTATTGCGCCATTCTGAATAAGAAAGTTCTTCAGTTGGCGTTACACGTCCAATCCCTGCGTTATTGAATAACACATCAACACGGCTGTATTTTTCAACTGTTGTTGAGAAAATATTTTGTACTTCTTCTTCATTTGTAATATTCGCTTTGATGAAAAGTACATCTGCACCTTTTCCTTTAAGTTCCTGTTCGAATGCTTTGCCCTTTTCTTCATTCAAGTCGACGATTACAACTTTTGCCCCGTTTTCCACGAATAATTTAACAGTTGCAGCACCGATTCCTGAAGCCCCGCCTGTAATAATTGCTACTTTGTCTTGTAATTTTGCCATGAATACAACCTCCTGTTAACTAGATGTATAACACCTTTATTGTACGGTTATTAAATAATTCGATACAATCATTAATAAAGTAAAAACTGTCTATTACGGCGACATTTACGTAGGAAATGTCGCCTTACGGAGGAAGAACCATGACACAAAATTCAACAATCCGCCAGCAACGAACACAGGACCATCTCTATCAGGCATTCATCAAGCTAGTCAAGTTAAAAGGCTTTCATAATGTTTCGGTAACAGATATTGTGGCGGAAGCAAAATACAATCGCACAACGTTCTATAAACATTTCGACGACAAATTTGATTTAGCAGATGCATTGGTAACCGCCATGATGGAAGGGTTAGAGGAAGCTGTCAGTGTTCCTTATCTTCGTATAAAAAAAATTAATTCATCAGAATTGAATCATCAGTCATTTCATATAGTGGATTATTTTTATGAGCAGCGGGAATTCTTTGAACTTCTCACCGTGCCCGATACCATTCCTTCATTAACGACTAATTTGCCGTTAACTATCTTGAAAATTTATAAGAAGCAATTTCGTTTTGATACAGTTAATAGTAGTAATGTGAATATGGAAACGTTTAAACGTTACACCGCATTTGGCTTCTATGGCATTATACTAAACTGGATTACTACAAACTTTGCCCAGCCGAAGGAAGAGCTAATCGAAGAGCTAATTGAATTAACGAGAAGTCATATGAAAACAATTGAGTATATTGGCCAGCCGCCTAGGTAAACTAGGTTAAAGGTAAAACCTCCTTATCTGCAACCAGACAAATTGCTTACCAAACAGGATTCCACTTCTTCAAAAACTGCTTTGTCCTGTCATGTCCGATACTCATTAGTTTTTGCTTTGTCTCATCGTCAATCTCAAATTGGGTGGCGCTGTAGTGCTCTACTGGAATAAAAATAATATCCCGTTCGTGTCTGCGTGAAATATAGCGATTATCATGCGCATCTTTCATCGTTGAAAATAGAGCTTCAAATAGATCGATCGCATTATCGATTTTATGAGGGGCGATTTCTTCGCTTGCGCTGCTTAGTTTCAACCCAAGAACAGGCCGCTCTTTATTGCCATTATCGAAAATCCATAAAGGAAAATTACTGAGTACCCCGCCGTCTACAACAACAGCCTCCCCTTTTCCATTCCGTAAATAAACCGGTTCGAAGAAAAAGGGAATGCCGCAGCTCATTCTTAATGCACGGGCAATCGGAAATGTCTCGCTGTTGACACCATATTTACTTAAATCGTCCGGTAATACGATTATGCGGCCATTCGTTAAATCAGAAGCAACAAGACGCAGCGACCCCGGCGGTAAATCACCGAAAGTACACACACCCTTTTTCGCCAATGTATCCTGAAAAAATTTCTCTAATAACTTTCCCCGATACAGCCCTAAATTCATATATAAATTAAGCCATTTTAAAAAAGGAAGCCGAAACACTCGTTTTGGTGAATCAAGCAACCCCTTAATATTCAGCTCATCAAAGATTGTTTCCATTTCTTCTGCATTAAAGCCCGCTGCGACAAATGTTGCCAAAATAGCGCCAGCACTCGTTCCTGCAACACGCCTAAATTTGATGCCTCGCTCCTCCAGCGCCTGGATTGCGCCTACATAAGCGAATCCTTTAATACCTCCACCTGAGAACACGCCATCGACAATCATCTGTTCTCCCCTTTTTTCCTTTTCTTTATATGTAGCAATAATAATCCCTATTTAGAACTCTTAATTCTTAAGCTCTCTACTTCTAAACAGCTGTTTCAATCCATGACAAGGTTCAAGCGTTCTCTGATAGATTACATATAGCGGAAGTAAGTGGTAAAATTTGTTTGTGTCACGAACAGGAGGAGATTGTATGAATTTTTATATTGCATCGAGTTTCAGAAATATCAATTTAGTGAGGGAGCTCTCTGCAAAGCTGCAGATAAAGGGGTTCAAACTTGCATATGATTGGACAAAAAATGGACGGGCCGCTTCCTACGAGGTGCTTAAACAAATTGGTGAAGAAGAAAAAGAAGCAGTAGCAAATTCTGATTTTCTTATCATTCTTCTTCCCGCCGGAAAAGGAAGCCATATTGAATTCGGCATAGCATTGGGGCTTGGTAAAAGGATTTATGTTTTTTCACCGATAACGGAACTTTTTGATTTTGATGAAACAAGTACCTTTTATCATGTGGATGGTGTACACCGTTTCACAGGAGAATTCGAACACTTTACAAGTTATTTAATCGAGCAGGAAATGAAAACAAAGGAGTAATGTATATTTCCTTTTACTTTAAGTAATAAAGGTTTGTATAACCGTTTAGGCCTACAGTGAACTTAGTTTACCGATTCAAATGACTCCCCGCTCTTTCAAGATAACCGGCTTTACCGCAAGAACCTGTTCAAGAATCAATGTTCTCTTAGCATTTTTAGTATAGCAATAGACTTGCAGGCTGCCGCCTGCCATCTTCAAGACTTTTACACGTCTTTTTGTAATGTCGCCGTTTTTAGCCATATAGATGACGTCGATTAATTGATGACGCTTCATCGCTTTTAGAATTTGTTCACGCATAGGTATCGCTCCTTTTCCTCTATTATAGAACAAATGTTCTCTTTTTGAAAGCGGATTGATTGAAATTTAGGGAGGTCAAATGATGAAAAAAGAAGTATCCGAGGTTTACGATCAGTTAGCGCATATTTATGAGCGATCAGTTGATACAAAGGGGTTATTCAATATCGCCTACGAACGCCCTGCTATGCTGGAGCAAATTCCTGTTTCTTTACAGGAAAAGCGAGTACTTGATGCTGGGTGTGCAGCAGGCTGGTATACGAAACAGCTGATCAATCGAGGGGCAAACGTTGCAGCAACAGACATTCGTCCAGAAATGGTAAGCGCAGCTATACGTAGAGTCGGAGAACAAGCCGACATAGTTTGTCTTGATTTAGAGGAGGAATTACCCTTCGAAGATCATGCATTTGATCTTATCGTCAGTTCATTAATACTACATTATTTAGAGGACTGGCAGCGAACATTTAAAGAATTTAGACGAGTACTGAAACAGGACGGGATACTTTTGTTCTCAGTGCATCACCCCTTCACAGACATCGCTCTTCTGAAGGATTTTCAATACTATTCAACAGAGCTCATTATTGATCAATGGATAAAAAGGCATGGTATATGATGTGCCTTTTTACCGCCGCCCCCTTCAAACCATTTTAAATGATACCCTCTCATTTTTCGCCATTGAAAAAGTAATCGAACCGAAGCCAACCCTTTTATTTAAGGAACAGGCTCCCCAAAAATACAAAAAGCTGCTGAATCGGCCAAATTTCTTGATAATTAAGGCAAGGCAAAGAGCGTAATTTCGATTAATAGAAGAAATATTTTCAGTCGTAATTATACTCTTAAATATAATTAGGTAGCCTTGTGAAGAGATGAAAAGATTACCTTTTTCCTTTTGTATTGGTATGTAAAATTTTAATGGGACTTTTCTATAAAAGAGTAAGGTGGTTCCATTACTATTTTTCTGCTATCCTTTTTAACTCTTTTGCACGATTTACAATAAAATCTCTCATATATTTTTCTAAAAATAATCGATCGGCTATTATCCCAACAATTCCAAATGGAGCTTTATAAGAAAAAGTATCTTTCATAATAGTCCCTGCGTCACTTTCTATAAATACGTGTGTATGAGTAAATGAGTGGAATGCACCTTTCACCATAATATCTATGAATTTATATGGTTCTTCCATCTCTATTATTTTAGCGGTTAATTTTTGTTTTACTCCAAAGTGGATAGCCTCCCAAGTAACTATATCACCATTTTCCATCAGTCCAGCTGTAACACCATCAATCGCTCTTTCCTTCGTTTTACTTGTCGTTTCAGTGTGTACATTTACGTTTCTCGCAAGGTCAAAACAAATATGAATAGGGGCATTGATAAAAATTTCGTATTTGATTGTAGGCATGTTTAATTTACCTTTCTTTTGGATTTGTAAAATCAGCTGCGTGCTTCGTACAACCAGCTATTATGAAAGCTGCTAACAAATAAACGCTATATATTTCAGTTTGAACACCCCTTCAAAAAAGCCTTCTTATTTCACTAAACAGTCAACCCATGCTTGTAGCAGACTTTCCCAATTTTATTAGACAATCTAGTCATAATAATAGACATTTTTCATTGGATAATAGACAATTCCGGAGTAGTAATAGACAAAATCACCTTCTTAATAGACAAAACTCTCTTATTAATAGACAATATCGCTGCTAGTTAACTAAATCATACATTACATCACTAATGTATCCGCATTAATCACAATGATTTTTACAAATAATTTCCATTTTTATCTCATTGGTTACTTTTCCATACGTTAGCGAGTAGTCGAACCGCTTCTTCGATTTCTTCAAATGGAATCGCGCCATAGCCAATCATGACATAATGCCCTACTTCTATTGTCTGATACGATGACGAGATGGGATCGATCGCAATACCAGCTTGAGCTGCTAACTGAATGGCTTTCTCTTCAGCCAGCCATTCAGGCAGTTTCAAAATAATATGGAGCCCAGCTAAATCACCGATTATTTCGAACTTATTGCCTAACCATTCATTGATACATTCGAGCAGCTTCTCCCTCTTCTTCCGGTATAATGTCCGCATCTTTGCAATATGCTTCGTGTAAAGTTCACTTTCCATAAATTCAGCAACCACCCGCTGCTCAATTCTTGAAACCGTCGATTTTTGCTCCTTATTAAATTGACGAAATTGCTCATGCAGCTCAACAGGTAAAATCATATAACTTATTCGAAGAGACGGAATCAATGTTTTAGAGAATGTTCCAAAGTAAATCACTCTTTGCAGTTGATCGATTTGAGCAAGGGGAGGAATGGGATTGCCCTTGTAGCGGAATTCTGCATCATAATCATCTTCAATAAGGTAAGTACCTGATTCGCTTGCCCATTTTAATAATTCAAGCTTTCGGTCAATCGGCATTACCATTCCGAGCGGGAACTGATGAGCTGGCGTGACATAATAAAAACGACAGTCCGACTGAGGAAGGGATGCCCCTTTTTCATCGACAGGAACATATTCAACAGATAATCTATTTTGCTGAAAGACAGCAGCTGCTCTTTTGAATCCTGGTTCTTCGATGGCAGCCTGAACAGTGCCGAAAAAGCGGCATAGCTCCTGCAGCTGATGCTGAGTCCCGCTGTAAATATAAACTTGATCAGCATTGCAGGAAACCCCTCTTGATTTTTCCACATAGATGGAAATCTGCTCTCGAAGATATCGCTCCCCCTGCCAGTCGGCGTTTGGTAGATGTGTTGAAACTAGTTGTTTCTTATATATTTTCAGCCATTCTCGTAATGGAAAAGCCTGATCATCTACCTGGCCGTTTTGGAAATTATAAACAGATTTATCCTCTTCTGTCTCCTTTTCCGTTTGGGTGGATATAGGCTGCTGCCATGCTATGTCATAAGGTGAGACAAAGTAGCCGGACCTTTCAGCACTATAAATATAGCCTTCACTTGCTAATTGCTCATATGCCTCCTTCACCGTATGAATACTTACATTTAATTGCTCCGCCAGCTTTCGTTTGGAAGGCAGCTTTTCATTTGGCTTCATAATTTGCTTAATAATTTTCTCTTTTAACTGCTCGTAAATAATTATGTATTTTGATTTATCTTTTGTGAATATGAATTGAAGCTCCATTCGCCCCTCCTGGTATGGTGAAAATAAATGTTTTTGGTACTGTATAGCATACCAAATTTTTCTTTTAATAACGATAAGGAGGGGAAATTATGAAACCACGTATATTAGAAAATGATGTTGTTCAATTGCGGCTTATTGCACAGGAGGATGTAAAAGAGATTTTGGAGGCTGCTAAAGATCCCACTATATGGGTGCATATGTCTGATACCCTATTAACAGAGGAAGCAGTTCTGCAATATGTCGAAAATGCATTAAGAGAGCACGAAAGCGACCAAGCATATAAGCTCATGATCATCTGTAAAGAAACAGGCAAAATCATTGGCAGTACTACACTTTTTGATATATCACTTCAGCATAAACGATTAGAAATCGGCTATACGTGGATTACCCCCGCGTATTGGCGGACAAATATCAACACGAATTGCAAATACCTTTTGCTGACATATTGTTTTGAACAATTAGGGCTACAGCGGGTGCAGATTAAAACAGACCATGAAAATATTCGCTCTCAAAAAGCAATCGAACGACTTGGCGCAACTAAGGAAGGAATCTTACGGAATCACATGGTCCGCAAAAATGGCACAATTCGTCATACAGTCATGTACAGCATTGTTCAGGAAGAATGGCCCGAGGTGAAGAAGCATTTTGAAAAGAATTTGCTGAAAAATCCTTTGATTTTATAGATACTTTCAAAAATAGTCTGTTGTCTGTTCGAAAGGTAATGATTTACGATTAGTTAGTATAAAAGTGTATTTCATTAACGAAAAATGTTCTATCATCCTTCAAGCAGATGATAGAACATTTAAATAAACTACTTATTTTTTATATGAAACAATAGCTTACGCTGAATTCGTATATATTGGTGCAATTCTTCTTCAGACAAGACAGAATAGATGGTTGCATAATAATCTTGACCAAGCATTTCTACTTCCTTTAAAGTAGCAGTTCCTTTTTCGGTTATTGAAAAATAGACTGTGCGGCGATCATGCTGGTCCTCAGAGCGAACAATATAGCCGGCATCCATCAATTTAGTTGAGATAGCTGTAATACTGCTTTTTGAATAGCCAAGTTGTTTTGCTAAATCAATCGGCTTGCATTTTACGCACTTTTTTATCTCACTCAATACGATCACACCCGATATCCCAATTGGTTGTGAAAGCCCTTCTGTAAATTTGATGATGCTTGCATTATTCACTTGTTCAACCATGTTAATCAATTCGTATATACTCGGTTTTTGCATATGATGCTCCTTCAAATATTAGCGCAGCTGAATCGAACCACCATCCACCATGAATGTTTGCCCAGTAATGTACCGAGAGTCTTCAGAAGCTAAAAATACAGCAACTCGACCGATATCCTCTTCTGGTTCACCCCAGCGTCCTAATGGAATGGAAGATAAACTTTTCTCATACATTTCCGGGAATGCTTCTGCCCAAGCTTCTACTGCCGGAGACTTAGCAATTGGGCTGATTAGATTAACATTGATATTGTATTTTCCCCATTCATTTGCTGCTACACGTGAAATGGCACGAATCGCTTCCTTCGCAGCTGCATACGCAGTTTGTGTCGGCTGGCCGGATAACCCAGCCCCTGATGCAAAGTTAATCACGTTCCCTTGAGATTCTTTTAAATAAGGAAGGGCTGCCTGCATTAAATAAAATGTTGGGTAGAATCCTGTGCCAAAAGAAAAATCCATATCTTCTTGTGTAATCTCTTCGAATGGCTTTTGTTTCGAGGCATGCGCATTATTTACTAATACATCTAACTTACCATATTTCTTTACAACAGTTTCGACAACTTTCGGTAAGTTTTCACGGTCTAACAAATCTGCTTGGAAAAACATCGACTTTGGAGAGATTGCTTGAACTTTTGTTTCTACTGCTTTTCCTGCTTCTTCGTTCACATCGACTAGCGCAAGGATTGCCCCTTCTTTTGCCATAGCTAATGCCATACCCGTACCAATACCGCCAGCTCCGCCTGTAATAATAACGACTTTATCTTGTAATTTCATCTTGATCTCACCTCATAAAAGTTTTTTCATCCATATCATAACGCCAATTAGTTCACTAGTAAACTATAAAGAAAATTCTAAATATTTAACTTTGTGTCCTTGTATATCTTTGTCTTCCATTTATTGTATAATAGACTTTGATTGATGTGAAATCAGCGTTAGTTTGATAACTCATATTTTTGATCGGCTATGATGAAGGAGGTAAGCTGTGACTGTTGTCTATTTTGTAAGACATGCCCATTCTAACTACTCCCCGGATGAGTACAATCGCCCATTATCTTTAAAAGGACTTCAAGATGCGAATCTGATAACGGAGAAGTTAAAAGATCGACAAATTGATGCTGTTATATCGAGCCCTTATAAAAGAGCTATCGAAACAGTGCAAGGAATTGCAAAATGGAATAGAAAGCAAGTGATTACTTATGATGCGTTGAAGGAAAGAACGTTGGCATTAGGTCCCGTGGTGGATTTTGAAAGAGCTATCAATCGAGTATGGAACAATCCAGCATTTTCCTACGAAGGCGGAGAATCCAATCTCGCTGTCCAGAGACGAGTTGTACCCGTTTTCCAAAAAATTTTAATGCACTATGAAGACGCTCAAATTGTTGTGGGTACTCATGGAAATATCCTTACGCTCATTTTGAATGCATTCGATCCAGCAATTGGATTAGCTTTTTGGCAAGAGCTGAAAATGCCGGATATTATCAAAGCTGAATTCCAGCAGCTTGAACTAGTCAGGTTAGAACAGATTAAATATTAGTGTGGGAGGAGTATTAGTATGGGATATATTATGGAGCTTCGTAAAAAAGTCGGGACATCACCGGTTATAATGGTCGGTGCATGTGTTATTGTTGTTAGCCCTGAGCAAAAAATATTATTTCAGCTTCGCAAAGATAATGGATGCTGGGGACTTCCCGGCGGTTCAATGGAGCCCGGTGAATCTTTGGAGCAAGTAGCGGTCAGAGAACTTTTTGAAGAAACAGGACTAGCAGGCGCCCAGCTTTCGTTGTTACAAGTTTTCTCTGGAAAAGATATGTATTATCAATACCCTCATGGGGATGAAGTGTATAATGTGGTGGCGGCCTTTATTTGTAATACATATAGCGGGCAATTAATGAAAGAAGAAAATGAAGTGGCAGCTCTTCAATTCTTTTCATTAGATGAGCTCCCAACTGCGATTAGCCCGCCCGATCAAATAGTTGTGGATTATTATGTAATGCAAGTTACTGCTCAAAAATAATAGAGTTTTTAAAAGTGAATGTTTAACGATTGGAAGCAAAGATTGTATAAACATTCACGTTTTTTCTTTTAACATTATTTGTTTTTCTTTTACCATTCCGATACTGATAGCTACTTTTTCTGAAGCTATATTCCCTACTTGAATAAGAGAAATCATCTTGTCTAGTTGTAAAAAATTCAATCCAAAACCTTTTAACGCATTAGCAGCTTCCTTCGCATAGCATCTGTGCCAATGCTTTTCATCTATCCAGTAGCCAATCTCTAATACTTCCTCTTCCTCAATAATTTGAGGGACTATGCCTGCATGGCCAATTTTTTCACCTGTATCTTTATGAATTAACAATTTTAAACCATAATGGTCATTACGTTCATAATGACCGACTATCCAATCGAAAAACTGATGAATTTCATCGTCAGTTCGAACATCCCCCTTCCCAATATATCTAACCATATTAGGATTCTTTAATAATGTTGTAAGAAAATCGATATCGTGGTGAGTATAATTTTCATATTGTAAGCGTTGGCTTGTGAGCAGCAAAACATTGCCTCCTTCCCTTTCAGTTGATGATAAGTATGCTTGAATTTATCCTACTTAAATAGAATGATGTTTCTCAATATCCTGTTCATTACATCTCGCAGCAATTAACATTCTATGTTTACGTAAACCCAACCCAATACTCTATGTTACTACCATCATTGAAGTTAGTATGATAAAAAACGGGTATTTGGAAACGTATCACTCATTGCCGAAAGAATTATACCCGTACTTCCTATGATCATGACGAGGAAAGTCCTATAGCAAAAAGTAGATAAACCAGCAAGTCTTTTATGTTCATAGCTATACCTCCTCCTCATTACAAATACCTCACGTCATCAAATATAGGTTCCTTCAGTGAGTTCCTTATCCATGGATAAAACTTGTGGGTATGCTAGTCTTTATACATCCTTTTGCTAATACTAAATAAAACATATATAAAAATTGGTACGAAGCAATAGAAATAGCTTTCTATTGTAGAGAAATGAAATGTTTCGCTAAGTATCCTGCCTAACAAATAGTAAATTACAATAAATGTAGTAGACCATTTCTTCTTGCTACTAAATGGGGTATTTTTTCTTATAGGTTTCATAAGCTGACTTTTCTGCATAGGTCCTCCTAGATAAACGTTCGTTCATACAGCCGCAAAATCCATTGCTTACTTTGGGGGAAATGTTCATTGCGCTGCAGGTAGATGAATAAAGTATTGGCAAATTTCTTTACATTCCAGTGGATGCGGTATTTTGCATGCTCCTCTCCTGAATAGGCCCCTGGTAGGCTTTCTAACCAAAATAACAGCGCTTTGTCATCTAAACCCTTTTGAATTAATGCTCCAATGATATTAAGGATACGCTCATCCTCTTCATCGATATAAGCAGTCTCTACTAACAGGCATGCCTTCACTGCTTGGAGACAATCATTCATATGTTGTCTATTAAACAGCGGATGAAAAATAGCATTCGTCAATAGATCACTTCCATGTGCCACACTATGTGCCCACCCCTTTTCAGCCACATAACCACGGCGATCTTTTTCTTGAGAAAGATACTGAATGCTTGCCTTTATAGCTTTTTCAATTAATAAAGCTTCTATATTGCATTTTTTACCATCTTTATACAGTATGTCGGCAATGACAAGTGCAGAGAATGAACGTGTGAACACTTGATCGGAGCAGCCCTCTTTTTCTATCCCCAAAAATAGATGCTGATTATCCAAACATCTTTCCAGCAGATGTGTTTCCTGTTTAGGCGTCAAAGCATTATCCCTTATTAGCTTGATAAATGTTGGATAAATACAGTAATCCCGTAAATACGGGTCTGGGTTGCCGATTTCATCTAGCATTCGATTTAATATTTTGTCTAAGTCTTTATTTGATAAATCGATATTTTCATCGCTTAAAAGCCCTTCTAATGTTATGGTTAAATTGGACATTTATTCCATCCCCTTTTAACACAACAATAGCATATGATTCACTGATGTCAATGCGAAGGAAAACTTGATTAGGATCACTTACTCAGATCAAATACGAGAGAAGAGGTATTTATGAAACAGATTGGCTGCCTACACGCACATCATTCAAATATACAATTTACCGAGAGGATCTTTACAGATTTACCGATTAAGGCGTCGCATTTTGTAGATCCTGGACTGATTCATTTTCTAAAAAATAATACAGACACTTGTCAATTAAGCAAACGAATAGTAAATGAATTGAAGTGGATTGAAAAAACGGGCGTAGATATGATTTTAATTACGTGTACAAACTATATTACCTTGCTGGAGCATATAAAACTTAATATCAACATTCCTGTTTTGAAGATCGATGAACCGTTTTTTGAAGAGATCAAACAAACATCAAGACCTGTGCAGGTGATGTTTACAAATGAAGGAACGGTTGCCGGGACCATGGGCCGTTTACATAATTATCTGCGAGGCCAAATTAGTTTTCCCATTGAATATGAAGTAATCCCAAAAGCCTTTGACTTATATATGCATGGTAAAACGACGGAACATGACCAGCATTTATCAGAGTTTTTGGTAAATCAGGACTTTAAGAAGCAAACGATCGCTGTTGCTCAACTATCAATGTCAAATGCAGCGATAGAATACTCAAATAAAAATAAACAATTTATAATTAATCCATTATCAGCAATGAAAAACCACCTTCTCAAGCATTTAAATAGTGAAGAGAAAAAGAGTCAGCACGCTGCTGCTTCAAAAAAGACCTAACGATATTCTATTCGTTAGGTCAAATTATTTAGTATCATCTCAAATAACACTCGTATGGATTACGGTATAATATCTTATCCGTAAACAATTGTTGGATCAGTTCAAGATCAGAAACGGCAAAAGGTCTTCTTGCTCTTGTAGACGGCAAGTCTGTACCGAACATAAGCACAGCCCGGTTTACGTTGCCAATTTTCTTTCATGTTTCTGCTACATCCAGTTCCACCCGGTTAAAGCCTGTCGCCTTTACATTGATGCCCTTGTCCACTAGTTTTAAAAGATGCGGAAGTCCTTCTGCCGATAAACCGAGATGGTTGATGGATACGGCTGGTAATTGCTCAATAACAGAATAAATATCAGGAAGTTCCCTACTATCTATGTATAGCTCACTCTACCAGCCGGCTAGCTCACGAACTCTTCTAGCAAAATGGTCGAGCTTGGACAAATCTTCCGAGCCGCCCCTTTTTGTATTGAAACACAGTGCTCTTACACCCTTTTGATGTCGGTCCAGAATTTCCTCATCCGACACAGAAAAAGGTAACTGGGTAACACCGCAGAATGCTGGACCCCCTCTCTGTAAGAGCATTTTCTAAATATCTTTGATCAAAATCTTGAAATGACTCAGAAACAATCGCTCTACCTTCCTGATAATCGATTCGGAATAGATTTAGAATTCTCATTTCTCTTTAGTCATTTAAACTCAACTACATACACAGGTTTTTTCATTGTTTAGCCAGTTCTTGTTTTATACTTAGTGCTGCCAGCTGAATGCTTTTTTTTACGTAATCGGGAATCTGTTCTGATTCGAGAACCGTTTCTGTATCTAAATAAAGGATATCTGCTACTTCCTCTATTTGTTTAATATAAACCTCTCCTGCCTCATAAGTACATAGAAACACAACAGTCAATACCCGCTCTCCTTTTGCCGTTTTAAGAGAAGAGCTCCATAAATACTGCATTTCTTTTTGAATTGTTATATTGATTTCTTCAGCTACTTCCCTTTTTAACGCCTGTTCGAGCACATCATGAGAAAACCCAGTAGTCTCTACCCGGCCGCCAACAAGTGAAATAGCCCCGGGCTCATGTTCCTCCTGCATGCTTCGTCTTATTAATAACCATTTATCACCCATTGAGATGACCCCTTCTACTACAACCGTATACATTTCCCTTCCCCCTTTGTATGAATACCGAATTTCTTTACTTGTTTCTCTAGCGTCTTAAAAGAAACCTCGAATAGCCCTAACTTGCAATCAGACTACTCGGGTAACCTCTCTTCAATCACCTGCTAGCAAAAGAGTTGATGATCGAACTTACTGTTTGGCTTCTTGCTCATACAGAAGCAACAATTGAATACACAGCATCACTACCCCAACGAGACATATAGCCGATATAGTGAAGACAGATGCTGCACTCCATTTATCCGCAATTATTCCAAATACAAGACTGGCAATGCCAAAAAGCAGTGTCAATAAGGTTCCTTCTGCTGCATACAAAACAGCCAGCTTTTCTGTTGGAGCCGTTTGTTGAAACAACGTCTGAAGGGGTATGCTCTTCATCTGCATTCCAATACCAACAAATAAGGAGCAAATCAATGCAATAACACCCATTGACGTATAGCCGAATATGAAGGTGGCTAATGCCGTTATAGCCGCTCCTATAAGCACAATAGGCTTTCTTTTCGCTTCGACAAACTGATTAAAACGGTACATTAATATACTAATAGAAATTAACCCAGCAAAAAATGCAGCATTTATGAATCCCCACCAAGCACTGTCCTGATTGATTACTTCTACAACATACACAAGGAGAATAGAGGAAATCCAAACCGCCGAAGCGATACTTTCGAGTCCATTGATCAGCAGGAATTTTCTTAATCGTTCATGGCGTATGAGAATAGAAAACCCCTCTGTTGTTTGAGAAAAAAGTGATGTTTTTCTCTGCTCCTCTCCAGCATCTCTCACCTTCTTTAAAAAGAAAAAGGCAACTGTTGCAAGGACATATAATCCAAAAGAGAGGAGGATGACACCCTCTGATGAAAACCATACCAATAATACACCGCCAATCATCCAGCTTGTAACCTGCATGATTTGGTAGATTGATTCTGCAAGACTATTCGCCCTGATTAGTTCCTCCTGCTTCACATAGTGAGGAATAAGGCTTTGTTTGATCGGATTGGCAAAGCCGTCCAAAAATGAAATACTGATGACGAATGCTATTAACACAAAAAAGAGGAATTGCTCTGCATACATAATATATAGCCATAATGTCAGCAGCAATACCGTTTTCAGCAGCTGTGTATAGATTAGTAAACGATTCATTTGAATCCTGTGAAGCAATATCGGTGTCAAAATGCCTGCAGCGAAAATAGCCATCGTCGTTGCAAATGTGACAACTGAGGCATAAAATGCTGAGCCAGTTGTTTGATAGACTATATTAATGAGCACTACAATATAAAAAACATCCGCCAAGTTGGCAGTCGTCTGTCCAAAGATTAATAATGCAAACTGATAATTTTTATTCAATTTCTTTCCCCCATTGTTCAAAATTTCTAAATAATAGGGTCGGCTTATACTGGCTTAATGTCCATGCAAGGCTCCTTCCATGCGAGAAAGGGATTTTCTAAAAATGGGGGCATTTAGAGAACCTCCTTTCACAAGATTGGTTTATTATTTTCAAAAAGTTATAATTAAATTATAAAAATTCTATATTTTCATTATAAAACATTTTGATAAAGATGACACGCCTGTTAGGAGATGTTCAGTCGCTTGCCGAGCAGGAAATCGTTCGTCTTTTAAATAAAAAATATCAATTAAGAATTGGAGTGCTTACATGTCTAACATTTCAAATGCAATCTACGGGTTTACTATTGGGGATGCCTTCGGTGTTCCTGTTGAGTTTTTGGAGCGGGATACATATCAAATAGAGGAAATGATCGGCTATGGCAGCTGGGATGTTCCGGCTGCTACATGGTCGGACGATTCTGCCATGATGTTTATTACAATGAATCATCTAATTAACGAGGGTAATCTTAATCAGCTGAAGAAGGCATTTTGCGATTGGGCGTACCGTGGATATTGGACGTTTAACGATGAGCCTGCCTTTGATGTAGGAATTACTATTAGAGAAGTAATCAATCGGTGGGAGCGAATTGGACTGCATGAATTAGCAAAATCTGATGAATTCAGTAATGGGAACGGTGCATTAATGCGGATACTGCCCATATCATTATGGGCGTATGGCAAGAAAATTCAAGGTGAGGAACTGTTTTTGTTTGTCAAAGAGTACGCGGAGTTAACTCATGGTCATATTCGTTCCACCTTTTGTTGTTATCACTACACCCTTGTTGTCCATCAAATTCTTGAAGGGTCTAGCATTGCCGACAGTATTCGCTATGCGAACGAAGCGTTGACTAAGATGCTGAGACAGTTCCCTGGTGAGGCACAATATTTCGAACGCCTGTTTATAATTGGTGATTTTCCTCGTGATGACATTGCAAGCTCTGGCTATGTCATTGACACACTAGAAGCCGTTTACTGGAGTTTACTGAACAGCAGTGATTATTACGAGGCGATTCATAAGGCCGTTCATCTTGGGAAGGATACCGACACAATCGGCGCATTAACAGGTGGTTTAGCAGCGCTTGCTTACGACACGCTAAATATACCTAACCAATGGCTGAACATGCTTCCAAAACGGAGCGAGATCCAGGAGTTGATTTGTAAGTTCGAAAAGGTATTAAAGTGATTCAGCATCAAGCTAGTTAAGGATAAACACCGTGGGTAATAATAATTTGATTAAGCAATTAATACAAAAACAATGGATACAGAACGCCAACCTTGTTTGCAAATTTAGTGTTAAAGGATAAAGGTATCTACTACGAAGCAACCCAAAATTCATTAAGTTTTATGAAAAAAAGAATACTGGCCGTATAAAATATGGGACATATCCGAATAAGGTTTATCCTATTCTAATTCTCATCAACAGTCCCTGGTTATTTAACAACAAAAAAATTTGGATATAAATGATCAAATTGACGGGCCAATCTCCTATAAAAGAACAAATGCATTAAATTCAGTTGATTTAATGCATTTGTTTTATAATCTATTGTGTGGTTTACCACTGGCTTCAAATATACTGGAATACCTTCAGTAATGGTAAAGTATATTAATGTGCAGAGTGAAGGCATAATCGTTTTTTACTCTGTCTTTACGTATTTTTAGACAGTTTATTAAAGTGAAATTTTACCCACCCTGCCTTGAAATCGTTTGCCAGACAAGGCGTGCCGCCAGAATAGAATTTAAGTTCATGGGCGAGTCGTTCTTTATTTGCGACGAGAGCATGACGGCAGGAGCAGACGAGTAAGACAAACAAAACTGGATATAAAGGCTTGTCAACAGGCTGCGTGAGGAATCTTTTATAGCTAATTTAAACCAGCTAAAAAAGCTCTAGCTTTTTAGAAAGTATAACGTTCCATTATAGAATTCAATTCACGATTTAATTCCGTTAATTTTTCAGCAGCATTAGCGACATCAGCAATTGCATTAATTTGCTCAACTATAGAAGCAGCAATTTCCTGTACAGAAGCAGCCGTCTGTTCTGAAACGCTAGATGCTCCTTCGATTCCTTCACCCATCAACTTATTATAGGATGTCATAACGTCCATTTCTTTATTAACTGCTAATATCGATTTTGCAATTTGTTTAACAGACTCAGACATCTGATCGAACTTACTTTGTGTTAGAACTACATCATCATTTAACTTTTCAGCAGTCTTCATTGTTCCTTCTACAGTTTCAACTGTTTTAGTAGTTTCTGAAACAATGGCGGAAACCACTCCTTGTACTTGATGAGTTGCATTTTTCGATTGTTCTGCTAGTTTTCTGATTTCATCGGCGACAACTGAAAAGCCTCTACCATACTCTCCAGCTCTTGCTGCTTCAATACTCGCATTTAAAGCTAATAAATTTGTCTGCTCAGCGATTGTCTCAATCGTTTCCATTACTTGGGTAATTTCATTTATTTTACCATTCAAATTTTTAATTTCATAACTGACTTCTTGTGATGCTGCTAACGAATCAGTATTTGATTGTTGTAGTTGATGAACTATTTCAATTCCCTCAGATGATATTTTTTCTGCATGTTTTGTAATGTCGTACATATCTTTACTTTGTTTTTCCATTGTTCTTATAGAACTTGATAATAAATCTACTCTTCGGCTTATCTCTTCCAAACCATGGGCTTGTTCTTGTGTACCAGTAGCAATCTCGGTAATTGCTCTACCAACTTCTTCACTGCTAGCCGATGTTTCTTCTGAAATTGCCGATAGGTTTGTCGCTGAATCCAATAAGTGTTCACTAGTATTCTTAGTTTTTTCGACCAGTTTATATAATTGCTGAGACATTTCATTGAATGCAGTTGCAAGCTGTCCAATTTCATCATTTGATTCAGGTAGATTAGTTACATACACATGACCATCGGCAATTTTTATAGATGCTTCAGCTACCTCTTTTAATGTATTTATTTTCTTTCGAATCGCTAAATAAAACACAAGTGAACTTATTATGATGAGGACGATTGTTGAGCCAAGGATAACATATTTTAAAATGTTTAATCCTGCGTAAAACTCATCTTGAAAAACAGCAATCCCGATAGTCCAGCCCCAAGGCTCGAAATATTCCGCATATACTGATTTATCTTTAAATGAGCCATCTGACTGATGATCAGAATAAACTACATAGTGATCTGCTTCATTACTGGACTTGCTTCGTGTAACTATCATCTCACGATTGCTTCTATTATCATCATCCGGAGCTTGGCCCATTCTAGTTGGATGAAGTTGCAAAAATAAATCTTCGTCATAAGCTAAAATATAACCATTTTCTTTATAAGTAAAATTAGACTGTTTGTAATCATACACTCCTTCTTCATCCACTGGTCCATTTAATAATATTCTCGCTTGATTTTTTCCTTCCTCAATGGTTATTTCACCAGTCTCTACTTGCTCATTTATTAGTTCTAATGAGGCATAAGCCCCTTCCACAATACTTTGTAGTTCTCTTTTTCCTGATTCTAGGAGCTGATTTTTGGCTATAAAATAACTTGTTGAACCAATAATCAAGACTGTTACAATTATTATTATTGTAATTAGTAACATTAACTTCCCTGAGATACTTCGTAACTGTAAATTTTTCTTCATTTGCTCTCCCCCATTACTATATATAGATATATTTCGACAGTTATCTACGCAATTCAATGTTATTAATATTATTTTCAATATTTTGCTAATTGATCTATGGAAAGGTAGAAGTGAATTCTTATTATTAAGAAAGAGCATGATTTCTTAAATTACCTGGGAAGCTGGAATAAACTTAAGTACCTGAATAGAGGGCTCTGATTAAGGAAATGTATTACATATTAAATCCTCAAAATTAGGGGATGATTGAATCATACATGGTAAAAAGTAATTCCTTCTTTAATAGTAGGGTGTGATTTTGAGGCCGTACTCCTAGGGAATGATCATACTATTTTTAAAATCCTCATACTTAATACGAAAAGCTCCATTTTGATCAATCTTTTTAAAACAGGGGTTTGAAATGTGCTTATAAACAATACTTTAAAAAAGTTTTTTAATCAAACTTTGTTCCAAACTAATACCAGTCTCATATGCAAATAAAAACGGAAGGCCTTAAAGCTCCTTCCGTTTTTACCTTTTATTCATATTAACGGATTATTGATAAAGAATCTTCTCCTTCAATAGACTCGATTATTTTTAGAATTTCTAGTAGATCATTCACTGCATAACCCGTATCAGTTCCTCGCTCTTCAAACCATTCATTTCTTTTCCATACACCGATCATACCTGCCTGATTAGCCGCTTTCACATCATTGACCGGATGATCGCCTATATAAATGCTTGCTGATACTTCTACATCGAGTTTTGTTAGCGCCCGATGGAAAATTACTGAATCCGGTTTCTTTATTCCTTCCCATTCTGAAATGAGTATGGTCTCAAACTCGCTTTCGATGCCTAAAGCTTTAATATTATCAAGCTGGAACTGTCCGTAGCCATTTGTTATAATGGCTAGCTTCAGTCTTTTGTTTTTCAGCTGTTGAATCATGCTATGTATATGTTCATAAGGGACACAATGGTGCTTAAATTCCTGGAGGTAATCCGCTAAAAGATCTCCAGCAGAATACGGGATACTGAATTCCTCTACTAGCTGCTGATATACTTTGTCTTTCCATACATAACCTCGATCATCCAGTGCGATAAATCGCTCAACATACATTTCCTTCTCAATATGGGACAAGTAAGGTTTAAGACGCTCGTATTGGTTTTGAATGAAAAGACGAACAGAGGTATCACGGTCTAGTAATGTACCATCTAAGTCAAACAGAACAGCCTTGATCATGTGAGTTCCTCAACGTCTCTTACAGACAGATGGAGTATTTGATTATATTCAAGTAAATCCCACTTATTTTTTTCAAATTGAAATTGAATTTTACTCAAACAAGCATTATGAAGTGTTGTTTTTCCTGAACCAATTTGACCATCTGAAATAACCGCTAAAATGGTGTTTATCACAGCCCCATGTGCGACTACAACGATACGCTTATTGCAGTAACGCGAGTGAAGAGAACTAATCCCTTCCATCACTCGCTTTGTAAGCACATCTCTTGTTTCCTGGCCTGGATAAAGACGATTAGGAAAGCGGCGTATTCTTTCCACAGCACTCAATCCCTCTGCTTCTCCATAATCTCTTTCAATAAATGCTTCCAGTGTAATTAAGGGCTTTTGAAGAAGCAGCGACAGAATTTCTGCTGTTTGCTTCGCTCTTAAAAGCGGGCTGCTGATAATTATATCCCATTCACTTTCCGCTAAATAATATCCGCATCGCATCGCTTGGTCACGACCAATAGAATTGAGAGGGATATCCGTTCTCCCTTGTAGTCGCCCCTCTTTATTCCAATCTGTTTCACCATGTCTAACTAAACAAATTTGGGTCACCTAACCACCTCTATTTCATATAGAATTAGAAAAGCCCTGCCTTCCCGCCATAAAGTGATCCATATATAAGATTACATAGCCGGGTCTGTCTCTTTTGGATTCCGCTGTCCCCCTCCCTTAGCAACATAGAGGAAGCCAAGAGTGGTAAGGATGGTAAGTGCCCACGATATGATCTGTTTAAAAACGATGCCTTGCTCGAACGCTTCTACACCATACTGCTTGATTAGATATACATTCACTGCTGCGATTATTAGTGAGCGTAGACCAAAACAAAACGTAATGAGATGGAGCACAATCATATTTCTTTTTAAAAAGAGATAGGTTTTCACGTTGGATCGTTCGTAACCCATCATTTCTGCCCCATCTAATGCAAAATAATAAGCCAATGGTCGCTTCACCAGCATACTTGCCATATAAAAGAGCCCGATAAATGCTCCGTAATACACATTGTTCCAAAGCATTTGAAGTGCAGAGCCGGACAAAATATCAATAAGTGTCCCAACAAGCAGCATAACCAGTAAAAATAATCCGGAAAAATTGATTCTCTTTTGTATGATGAAACTAAAAACTGTATATAAAATTCCTGGAACAGAAGCCAGTAGCATCGTGACATAATCGCCAAGGCTTTCACGAAGCGTATTCCACATAATAAGTGGAATTGCTAAATAAAATAGTAAATCGAGCAGTATTGCTTTCCCCTTCATAAATCCTATAACCCCACTATTCATGTTTTTACTAGACAATTATCCTATATAAATCAAATCATTTCTCGGCAGCATTGAATTTTCTTAACTCCAAAATCCCTCCGAGGAACCCTATAAAACCGCTTACTGCTAATAGCCAGGACATCCAATTAGCTTCAGATGTTTTGTCCATAATATGGTATGCACCGTAAAACGATAAAACAAGACTGCTAATCAAACCAATTGAAATGTTCGTTTTATGTTTCACTTTGCTCCCCCTCCCACTTAACTTCCTTTTTCCTATCCTATGTACCTATTCTACAAATATTTCCAAATCCCTTTTATGTACTATTCGTATATAATTATTTAAACAAACTAGCTGGACCTTTCCCGACAAGCAAAAAAAGTATATTTGAATCGTTCTCATCTATACGTTCCATTAAGTTAACAGTATCCAATAACCTGCTATATTGATAGCTCTAATTACTTGACTATCTATTTTGGCCTCACCAACAGCAAAGACAGTATACCACTTAAATGAAAACTCATTGATTGTATAGGTATTCGTTTGAATTTGCAAGTGACCTTGAACGATCACTTCCTTTACTTCCACACATGTATTCCCTGCACAAAAAATATTTTGCTCATCTTGCAGAAATGTTTCAAAATCATTTGGATTTGTAGGAACGCGGTAAATTGCAAAATAAATAACAGCGAACAAAATAAATACGATGGTTTTCTTTGCAGATAGCTTTAAATGAATAAGCAGACCAATTGCACAAAGGAGAGTAAGCCAAGTAACCCACATTACATCAAAAATCACGGCAAAGAAAAATGAAGTAATTACTAGGAAAGAAAGATAACGCTGTAGAAATTCTCCTTGTCCTTTGATGAAAAAAATATAAACAGCACAGACAAAAATTAAAACAAAAAATAATACATTCCCAATGATCATACAGACCTCCTACATCTGCTAGCATTACAAGTTCTCAATATTACCCAATATTATACAACAATTTGAAATGATTATATGTTTTTCTCAGCTGCCATGATAGCTTCAAAAGGAAATGAAGAGGTTTAGAATCAGCGAGCAAGAAGAATTTTTTATTAATTTATGGAATCTGTCTATAAGTGAAGGAGCTTACTTTTATCCCTCAATAATGAAAAGCATGTTCTTTTCAAGACACCCCTTTTGCTTGTCCGCTTCATGAAAGTAAAGCCTATCATCCTATTTAATAAAATTCGAAATTGACAAATAATGAAATACATAATATTTTATATTTATAAATATAATTGTTTAAATATACAAATGATGAGGGTGTGTTTTGAAAATGTTGATTAGAAAAGCTAAGGTAACAGATGTTCCGGGGATTTATAATTTGATTGAGCATAACGCAAAGAAAGGGCTAGTGTTAATACGGTCACATTCTTCTATATGTGAAGATCTTTTAAGCTTTTATGTTGCAGTCGAGGATGATGAAGTCATCGGTGCCGGAAGTTTGTATATTTATGATGAAACATTAAGCGAAATACGATCCCTCGCCGTTTCAGACAAACATATGAAAAAGGGAATCGGAAAGAAAATTACTCAAAAAATTGTTGATGATGCAGAACAGCTGGGTATTGGTAGAATGATTTCCCTTACCTATCAAGTGGATTTCTTTTCTAAACTCGGCTTTGAGGTTATTCAAAAAGAGACAATTCCCCAAAAGGTTCGAAAAGACTGCCTAGGCTGTCCAAAATTTTTCGCTTGTGACGAGACAGCAATGGTCATCCTATTAAACGAAACAGCAGCCTTCCAACGTTAAGGGGTTGGAAAGCTGCTTGCTTCTCCTCTCTTATCTCCTTTCCACAGGCTACACACCGTCTATCTAGATCTTCCTTGCCATATGTATGGATTTCCTTTTCGATGCCACACGACGGGCACCTTTCAAACGCAATTTGAGCTAGTATACCAGCCTCTGCAAGGGGAACCCATTTGTTTTCATACAAAGTCTTTGTCATCCCATAATCAATTAATATTAGATTTCCTTTATCATCAAGTCCATAGTTGCCGCTATCTCGAAAGTCAAATCCGTCAAGCTCCTGATCAATAATAGATAACGCCTCTTTTAAATCTACAGTCAGTCGCTTTTCCTCCTGTAGATTTAAATCATAGCTGCTATTGTTACAAAGCGGCAACTGCTCATAAAATGGCTGGATCATGAGGTGTTTGTCAACATATAATATTGGTGCAACATGAGCCGCCAAATCTCTTGTAAGTAGAATTTCATAAATTGCAGCTTCATTTTGTGTTTGGAGATAACCTATTTCATGTACATATTTCTTTATGACGAACTGTTTATATTTGAATGCTTTCCTGGTAGACCCAATCCCCACAAAATTTTCATTTGTCAGCACGTCATTTAAATTAGCTATGATAGATTGTATCGTTGCTTCCACTGCTGCCCTCCTTTTATTTACAACTCTTAAATTATACAATATATGGAATTTTTGTATACCTTAAAGATACTGCTGCTCGGAAGGCAGAAGAAAATTATCTGTAGTATTACTTATCCGTTTCCTGCTCTTTTACCTCAAGAATTTGCTCGGATTTAGTTGAAAATGTAATGTGTAAATAGAGGCCGAATTCACGGTCCCCTTCCTTTAACCAAAGTTTAAATGTCTCAGTTGTCTTTTCATCGTTCATTTCTCTGCCTATATGCAGATAATCGATAATGGATGCGTTCGGATATTTAGATTTTGCATGCTCCATTGCTACCCTTCCCCATTTTGCATAGGCAGGTGCGGGTGTTTCCTGCTGTTCAGCATTTATAATTGTCGGTATATACGTTATCGCTGCTCCTACGGCAAGAACAGCTCCTATTGTCACTAAAATTTTTCGCATAACTACTCCATCTCCTTTTAATTAGCATGGAGAAATTAGCTTTAATCATACGAGTCATTTTTTGCTTCACTGGCACCTATCGTAGACAATCGATTCTTTGGATAATTTTAAAGTGCATTATCGATAAAAGTATATGGTAAAATATTCAATTAAAGGTTTGCCGTGGGTCGTTATCACAAGGTAAGTAGTAAGCAGAGGAGGATAAAGCTCACAATGATGTACAAATATATGTCTATGAACGAAAGGTTAAGAATGGGCCGGAAATAATTGTCCTCTATGTTAATGATGAGATAACGGTGTTTGATAATATTACTGCCATCTAATATATTGTCTATATGGTACTCTATTGTATATTTGAGTAATATTAAGTAACGGTTTAAGTAAAAAAGCTTCCCACAGAATGGAAAGCTCGTTAAATCAAACATTTGCAATAGATTTTTTAAAGCTGGGCTTTACTTCGGCTATAACAATAGCAAGGAAAATCAAGAAGCAGCCGAAAATCATTCTACCCGTCAAGATTTCATTTAAAATGAGGACTGAACATAATGTTCCGAAGATAGATTCTGTAGAAAGAATTAAGGCGGATTTCGTCGGATCTGCATATTGCATCCCAATATTTTGGCATACGTAGGCAACAAGCGTACAGAATACCGCTAGATAGACAACTGTTAGAATACCTTCTGTGCTTGCTGATGTCGGTACTTCTCCAAGCCCAACTACACCAATCCAGCTTAAAATGGAGGCAGCGAAAAATTGTACGATTGTCAGCGCTAATGCATCTTCTTTTTTCACAAAGACATTCGTATAAAAGATATCAAATGCAAAAGCAATTGCACAAAGTATGGATAGCATATCTCCTACATTTATTGTGAAGGAATCCTGGAGTGATAAGAAACCTATCCCAATAATTGCAATTAAAGCAGCAGTAATTTCAAAGCGGTCAAACCGCCGTTTATAAATAACATAAGCAATAATCGGTACAACGATTACATTGATTGCGGTTAAAAATGCATTTTTTGATGGAGTCGTGTATTCAAGACCTAGTGTCTGCAAGGCAAATGCCGTAAATAAAATAGCTCCTAATATCGAGCCCTTCCAAAAAACACTCTTTGAGATCATCTTTAATTTTTTGTGGAAAATAAGCGCTAATAAAATAGCAGCAAACGTAAAACGGAGCGCCATCAATTGGAGAACTGTCCAATGCTCCAGGCCCATTGCCATCCCAACAAAGCCACTTCCCCACATAATGGCCGTGATGAGCATCAGCAATTCACCTTTATATTTCTTCATTCAAAACCTTCTCTCTTAGTGATAAAAGTTATGCCAAGAATCAACCTATATGGCCAACCTCACCACCTATGTAGTTAACTGTAATAATTAATATACAGAGGAAAGTATAATAATTCAATAGAAGTCTTATTTATTTTAGACCTAGTATTTTTAAAAAAGTAATTTAAGCACATGATTACTTCGCTCGGCATTCTTCCTAACCTCAGTCTCTTTAGAATATATACTAGACAAAGCTTTTCTAAAAGCTGCCCTACCTTTAGCGAATGTTAGGGAGAATGATCCTCTAAATTTTAACAGGCGCTATGTAATAGTATCTTTTTGTAACGGGTCAGTGCTAGTCCTAAATCAACGTTAGGTCCTTCTACTATATATGGGGCTATTTCAGACAAACATGGTAAGGAAAATATATTCCAGTCCTCTAATTCAGAAACCAGTAAGTACATTCTTTTAGTAGAAGCTCTTTGGCTTTATAGATGACACTCTCCATTAAACATAGAAAAACAGATTGTTCACGACACTGATTTCTTTCTGGAAATCAGTGTTTTACATAGCGGTAAAAAAATTTTATTAGAAGAATGTTAAGAAGTTAAATTGTGGGTACTTATACTATAGATCGTGAGGTGAGCACTAGTCTCTGCATTATTTTTCAAATTTATTTAAGTAGGTTCTGAAAAATATATTATTTAAATAAATTATAGAATAGAGAAAAGTAACAGTATATACTTAAACCTTCTATTAGCAGCTATACTGCGGAACCAAGAGGTGTAAAGGGGGAAAACGTTTGATTCAACTAAAATTAGACAAGCATGATCAAAAATATGCAGAAGAGATGGCTAGGCTTACATCAGACTCTCGGGTGAAAGATGCTTTAGGGCTGAATGATAAGCAAGTTTCCCTGCAAGGAACACAAGAATATATTGATTTTATTCTTCATGAAGAAAAGCAATTTAAACAGTTCTCCAGGGTCATGCTTAATAAAGATGATCAATTAATTGGAGTAATTACGCTGAAATCTATATCCCCGTATCGTAAAACTGCTCATATTGGTACGTGGATCGCTGCGCCGTACTGGGGCATGGGATATAACCAGCTAGCCAAGGAAATGATGTTAAAAATCGCCTTTGAAGAGATGGGTTTAGAATATGTATTTGCAGGTGCTGCGGTACATAATCTTCGTTCTCAAAAAGCCCAGATAAAATTACCTTATATGCTGATTGATGTAGGGACGAAATTTCCTGATGAGCTAGAAAAAATTGAGGCAGAAACACATAGCAAATGTATCCTAAATGTTATTACAAAAGATCTTTTTTTAAGGCATCTGCAATCCATCAGCCAGTAAAACTCATGTTTCTTCATTCACAAGCTAAATTGAATACCAATCTCTATTAGAGATCGGTGTTCATTCCGCTAGCGAATGGGAAGACACTTATGAGCCTGTATTAACTCGACAGCACTCGGTATAGCTCATGCTCAATTTTTTCTTCATAGTCTACTGTATATTTAGCTTCAAAATCGTTATTATCTAGTTCCGACATTTCCGTATCATCTATACAAATATATGCATTTTCCTCTTCTGCACTTGCCATAATCAATTTTTCATAATCCTTTGTCATATCAGGTGCCATATCGTTTTCACCGAAATAATTCAATACAAGATCGATCGATTTTTCTGGGAAAATCTTTTCCTCTACTACTCTTCCTCTCCTGATTACTCTCATTGTAATAGTCATATATACTACCTCCTGTTTTTTTTATGTTACTTGCTTTCTATTTCAGATTCCTCATTAACTCGAACATTAAACATGTATCTTCTTTGAATGTCTTTCCCTTAATTATAAGAAAGAAGGCACTATTTAGAGGTTATTACCCATTTTTTAGAGAAATAAAATAAAGGGATGATTATATAGAGTTTGAAAGGAAAACAACCGGCTTTTCTGTTTGACCGGTAATACAAAATGGGGTGGTTTACATGATCAAAACAATTTTTCAGGAGGCAAATGCCTTTACAGTGAGAGCAAAAAAGCTTGGGCAGTCTCTCATAGGACGAACTGCTACCAGTGAAGAAATTGCTTTGCTGCACACAAATTTTGGAAAAAGATTACCAGATTGGTATGGAAGTCTAATTGCTAAGGTCCCGCTTATTCATATGGAGATAGGCTGGCAGGCATTCAAGCCTGAAGAAGATTTTGATGGTATTGCCTATGTGGAAATATACCAGCCAAGAGATATGATTTATGAATCGTTCAAGGCATATCCCGGCATTCCGATTTTGGAACATGGCTATGTTTGTATTGGCGGGGATCCAATAGGTTCTGGGGATCCTTACTTTGTTCACTTTGAATCAAATCAATCAGCGGTTTATCAAATTTTCCATGATGCAGGTGATAATCCAGAACAAATTTTAAAATATGGCAAAGTCCAAGTTGCTGCTTCCTTAGACGACTTTTTTAAAAAAGGAATCGTGCCGGAGTGAACTGTTCATCCATTATCCTTTCAATGCCAGCATGATTAAAATTAGGATGCATAGCCTTTTAAGCAACAAATGACTATTACTCCAGGCTGTAAAGCTTCTGCTTATAAAAACCAGTTATATGAGTTATTCCTCAAGGGTGATCTACTATCATATTACATTTTTTATGTTCACTAATTTAATGTTTAATATTGTGCAGATGACTGTCAGCATGAAATTTTTATATAAATATAGCTTTCTAATCACAATTTTACATACCTTCTAGGCAAAATTGATGACCCCTTATGCAGCGTTAATTGTATTCGGCTATCTCATTTGTCTTCTTTCTTTGGGTCATGTTTACCCATTGCTATAACATGAGGTACAGTTTTAGCTGAAAGAGACGGAAAAACAGGAAACTTCCTCTAATAAAAAACACAGCATAACAATTAATGTTATGCTGTGCAGTCCTCTTATTGCATGAGTGACTAAGTACTATCGTATTATAACACGTAATTAAACTATTATACTTATAATTGCTCCGCTTCTTTTAAGTTAACTTTTGTATAATTCATTAGAAGAGAGCCAGTTCATAAATTGCTGGTATGGGTAGTAAGTTGTTCCCTTGAGCTCAATTTTTGGTGCACCTGGATGCTTTTCAATTAGCTCCTCCAGTTCTTCCCTGCTCAAGTTGACATAATAATGTAAATCACTCTCTTTAATGAGCGTACGATATCCGCTGCCCTTTGTTCCAGCATGCATGTTCTTTAAACCATCTCCAATAAAATAGCCTAGTGCGGCGAGCCCTATGGCAAACCAGAAAAAACTAATGTCCATTGTATTTTCCTCCATTTTTTTAAATGATAATAGTACACCTATTTTCCCTTAACGCTCAGAATATACTGGATGTTTGAAAACAATAAAATCACTGCAATCACGGTAATACCAAACAATTGAGATGCCCCGCTTGCGAGCGAATAAAACAGCAAAAGCAGTATACCTAACATCAAGAGCGAATTTACTGAATTAAAGCTTTTGTATAGACCTTGCAGCATCACATGTCTTTCACCCTCATCAGATATCTCCATCAGCTTCTTTGAATAGTCCTTGTCATTTGGAGAAGGAAAAGAACGCTCCGGGTACATGATTCTTATAAGTGTTGGCTTGATAAATGACAGCACAAGGCTTATAACAAGGAACAATCCACTTATCGAAATCATCCAAAGAGGCTGCTCAGTAAGTGTACTCGTACACGTGAATAACAGATTCGTGATTAATGTAGCATGCATAGCCATTGAAATATCGCTGAATCTATTGTATTTCCAGTCATCTAGTGCATCCTCCTCCTCGCCTGATACCTCTTTCTGTGCAGCTTGTTTGAATTGGAAGTAATATATAGTTGAGCCGATAATAAGTAATGCCCCTGCTACTAATAAAAATAAATTCAATTCAAATGAAAAACGGGCTAACGAAAGCGCGATGTCTCCCTTTAAAATGGCTAACGTAGCAAAAAATCCAACTATCGCTCCCATTAGTGCCTGTGCAATCAGTTTCATTTCAGTTCCTCCTCCTCAAAAATAAAAATACTTTCTATAGGCTCATTGAAGATTCTTGCCATTCGAACAGCGATTAACAGAGAAGGTACAAATTCCTCACGTTCAATCAGGCTGACTGTTTGACGCGATACCTTTGCTCGCTTCGCCAGCTCGGTCTGATTCATTCCTTCCCGTGCTCTAAGCTCCTTCAATCTTGTTTTCAATTCCTTCACCTCTTACATTAAGTGTAAATTACTTTATCCATTTTGACAAGTAAATTTGTCAAAATGTAATATGCATTTGTCAACACATCCATTTACCACTTGAAGTAATAAAATGTTCTAACTAAGCAAAAAGAAACCGTTTTGATCAAAACTCATCATTACGGTTTCTTCTTATAAGCGGCAATAGTACGACTAGACGTGACTCCGTTGATTTGCCGGCAAGCTTACAAATTAGCTCCAAAAATCTCCACTGCTAAAGAACTCAATTTGAATTGTTATGATAACTTTTTAGAGAAATGCAAGAAACTCTAGACACACTCAAAGGTTTAACCAAGTGATCTAGAGTTTACTATACAGGCCTCTCCCTATGTTATATGTTAAATTCTCTTCATTTTCTTCTCTTATAAAACTTATAAAAAAAATAACTACCAAAGACAATGACTGGAATGAAAAGGTAATATTTATAACGGTTGAATACATCTAAAATATGGGACCAGTTATCTCCTGCCCATGCGCCGAGAACGATTAGAATTGTATTCCATAGAACAGTTCCTAAAGTGGTATACGTTAGAAATGGAATAAGAGGCATTCTAGCTACCCCGGCTGGTATAGAAATCAAGCTGCGAATGACAGGTATAAACCGACAGAAGAATACTGTAATGTATCCATGACTTTGAAACCAGTCTACCGAGCGGTCAATGTCTCTTGGCTTTAAGCGAAGGACCTTACCAGTTTTTCCGGATAACATTTTTTTGAGTACTGAAAGACTGACGAGCTTACCTAGAAAGTAAAGACAGATAGCTCCTACTACAGAGCCAATCGTCGAAGCAATAATGACTCCAATGACAGTCATATTCGTTCGGGTCGTCATGAATCCCCCAAAGGTTAATATAAATTCTGATGGAATGGGAGGAAATAAATTTTCCAGCGCGACTAAGAAAGCTACACCAAAATACCCCCAGCTATTCATTAAATCCTTGATCCATTCTTCCATTATGATTTCACTTCCTTTTGCTGCAGCATGATGTCATGAACTTGGATCGATGATACCTTTCGAGATGAACAAATGCTGTCTTATTTTCTCAAGTTTCTTCTAAAGCGATAAACTGCTTTCTTATTCGATTACCCATGATTGCAGGATAAAAACGGTATATATCTATACTCAAACATGGCTATTTTATGTCCAAGCTTCTCAAGTTAGACATCGGGGTGTAAAGAAGGGTTAGATAGCGGAATAAGTGCTGATGTAATCGCCCTATAAAACTGTAGACGGATTTTAAAATAAAAAATTTCTTAACTTTTGGTAATCCCTCACATAAATAGTGTATGAAGCATAGTATAAGTCATACAGTGTATGTCATATAGTATGGGTAGAGGTGAATTATGAATACGTTATTAAATTCCTTATTAATTGAATTGAGAAGAGGGACATTGACCTTAGCAGTGTTAAGTCAGCTGCAAATACCACGGTATGGTTATTCCCTCGTACAGTTGTTAGAACAGTCCGGTGTCATGATTGACCAGAGTACGCTATACCCTCTTCTACGAAGGTTAGAAAAGCAGGGGCTTGTAACAAGCAGCTGGGATAATTCCGATAGCAGGCCAAGAAAGTACTATGTACTAAGTGAAGAAGGGAAAACGATTTATGAGCTGTTGAAGAAGGAATGGCTGGATAATTCGAAAAAGCTGATGAATGTATTAAATGAGGAGGAGCACCATGAACCTAATTGATATATATATACAGGAAGTAACACGCAGGCTGCCTGAGAAAAACAGAGAAGATATTGCGCTCGAATTAAAGTCGACGATCGAGGATATGCTGCCCGAGGGCTATACTGATAAAAACGTTGAAACAGTGCTCGAAAAGATGGGCAGTCCGGCAGCGCTTGCCGAAGGGTACCGAGACCGTTCGAGGTACTTGATTGGACCCCGCTATTTTGACGCATATATTTCACTGCTAAAAATGATTCTGCCTATTGCAGCTACTATTTCTCTTATTGTACTTGCAGCAGAACACATTATCGGATATGACAGGGATACTTCTGTTTTAAATATGATTATCTTATTGATTGCTGAAGGAGTATGGGGAATTATTGTTGTTGGCATGCAGGTATTCTTCTGGCTAACCGTCGTTTTCGCGATTATGGAACGAGTTTATAAGTCAGATGACTCTCACCCCCTTACCCCGCACCTTACTGAATGGACAGTAGAAGACTTAAAACATACACCGCTTATCCCGAAACAAAAGGCGATTCCAAAGTATGAAGTATTCGGTGGATTAATTTGGACAGCGATTTGGGCAACAGTCTATTTCTATGCTGATCATCTTCTTGGTATTTATAGAAACGGTCCTGAGGGCCTTGAATTTATTGCCCCTGCAATGGATGAAGCAGTGCTTCTTCAATATTGGCCGATTATTCTAGTGATCATTGGTCTTGAAATTTCCTTGTCTATTTATAAATTAATCGAAAGACAATGGACGAAAGCTATGGCATGGTTTAATGCCCTGCTTCAAATTGTAGTGACTGTGGCATTTATTATGATTATTAAAAATCCAAATTTATTCAATTCTACATTTATGGATGAATTATCGGGTGTATTCGAGGTATCGGTAAGTAAATTAGAATTATGGATGATCGGGGGCAGCATTTGCGGCTTTTTAATAGCGGCGGTTATTAATATATTTGACGGCTTTCGGAAAGCAAGAAAATAACTGAATCCAAAATGAGGAGGCATACCCGTTCAAGGCATGCCTCCATTTTCTATATAGAAATAATGAACATGTTGTCGAATCTAATTTAAATAGTACAGTATTCTCGGCCACTAAAAACTTACGGATTGGCAGCCACTTTTTAATAATTAACTTTACTCAATGGGTTTTAGGTTTTGCTCAATTTCTTGACGGCGACTCTCTAAAAATGGCGGTAAATCTAATGTATCGCCAAGAGTCTCAATATTTCCGTCAATCGTAAAGCCAGGACCGTCTGTCGCAATTTCAAATAGAATACCATTTGATTCACGGAAATATAAACTCTTAAAATAAAAACGGTCAACAATCCCGGATGACTGGAATCCTCTTGCTCTTACTTGTTCGTCCCAATAGGCAAGCTCCGCATCGTCCTTTACACGAATTGCTAAATGATGAATGCTGCCGCGGCCGGGTCTTTCAGTCGGACCTTCGGCAAACTTCACGAAAATTTCTCCGAATACTTCCCCTTTGACTGATTGGAAAATAGCTTCATCTGTAGTGCGTAAAACTTCTATATAGCCAAATACCTCTGTTAAGGTTCTGGCTAATTTATCAGGCTTGCGGACAGTGATTTCTATGCTGCCCATCCCTTGAATTTGGTGTTCAACAGGAACGTCAGAGTTTTCCCACGTCTCCCAGTGCCCTACTTTTTTCCCGTCCGATACGAGGAGCACCATGCGTAATCCTTCATCATCTTCAAAATGAAGTGCAGCGCGGTTAGCGTAATTTGTAACTTCACTATGATGGACACCGTATTCATCAAACCGTGTTTTCCAGAAGACTAAACTTTCTTCTGTCGGGACAAGTAAGCCGATTTGGGTAATCGCATTTGTACCTCGGTGGGTACGTCCAACATACGGCATTTCGAAAAACGATAGCTCAGTACCTGGACTCCCTGTTTTATCCCCATAAAATAAGTGATACATGGATGGGTCGTCTTGATTGACTGTTTTTTTAACACGACGCAGCCCAAGTACTGTTCGATAGAAATAGTTATTATACTTCGCATCCTTTGTGATCATAGAGATATGATGATGCCCTGGAATTGTATACATTTAGTTCTCCTCCTTTTATTAGATTAACTACTCAAGGGAAAGGTTTAAAAGCTTCCTTTCTCGGGCGAGCGTACGAGAAGTACGATCCTGTGTTACCGTAACTTTTCGAACTAACTCACTTTGTGTTATCGACTCATAAGTGTGTATTTGAATTAACATATTACATTGTGCAGTTGTTAAATTAGCAAGTTACTCTTAAGGGTAAAGTGAGTGAGCCGCAGCCAAATGAGTGAACCCCCGATATTATGTTCCGTATTATTTATTATTCTCTTCTCGAATACCACTTTACTAATCAAATGATGAGAAGACAAGCATTTTATCTCGAATTCGAGACAATTAATTAACTGCCCTTCATCTTAAAAAACACCGCATATTGTTGAACATGTTAAAGATCAATACGCGGTGTTAATTTTCATTTTATATCTTTCCTTGAGTAAAGCGGCGCCTGAGCCAGACAACAATGAGCAGCAATCCCAAAACTGCAAATAATAGAAACTGAATGTGCGTATCCAGCTGAAATACACCATAGATCACGAATGCTTCCAAAAGCAAGGCAGGGATTTTGCCTATTGTGCTGGCGATAGCAAAATGAACTGCCTTTACTCGAGAGCAAGCACTGATAAATGTAACCGCTCCAGACGGCATAAAAGGCATTAATCGAAGGGAAAAAATAAGCAGCATCGCACTTCTTCCCTCCGACTGTAACAACTGTTTAAAGTATGGATGGGTAAATTTTTTTGTTATGTTCCATTTTTGCAGTCCTTTTCGGTATAAATAAAAGCTGACGATTGCCCCAATCGCTTCTCCTATGATAGAGAGTATTAAACCGAATGCAAACCCAAAGGTGCCTAAATTGACAACGGTAATAAATGTACTTGGCAGCACACCGGCAATACTAATGAAAATGTTTAATAATATGCTAATTAGAATAGCAATTAGCAAGTTTATTTCAAATAGTTCAAATAATATTGTTTCCATGATGCTATTATAACAATAATTTTAAATATAAGCGTGTTATTGTACTGTATTCTTTTCTAAATAGATTTCCAGTAGTTTAAAAAGAACAGCCTCACTGACAGGACCGACTATGCGTTCTAGCTCCTGCCCATTTTCATTTAGTATGACTGTTGTTGGAATTGATAGAATGTCAAAATTTATTCCGACCTGGTCTTTTTCATCCAAAAGAATCGGATAAGTTACATGATACTTTTTGATAAACCGGGAAAGTGCAGCTTCCCCATCATCCCTGGCAGTTAGATTAACGCCTATAAGCTCTACCTGTTCCGGCAACCGTTCAGCGAAGGATTGCAGGTGCGGCATTTCTGCTTTGCACGGTGGACACCACGTCGCAAAGAAATTTACGATGGTGATTTTGTTTCTTTTTTCTTTTAAGTTATATACTTCGCCTGTTTTCGTTTCCAGTGAAATTTCAGTTCTTTCAGTCGCTTCCGTTTTTCTATTGAACTCTACGTCTCCAAGCAGCACACCTGTTAATCCTGCTATAAGACCGAGTGCGAATAACTGCTTTCGTTGTGCTTGATTGACCATTATTATTTTTAATAAAAAGAAAAGAATAAAAGTAACGAGAAGTCCATCATTCCATGTATATTGCCATATAAGAAGAAGAACGTGAAAAAGCCAGATGGATTGATAATTTTTCCACATCGCAGCTATAAGTAAAGCAATCCATAATACTGCGAGTAACCATTGCTGCGTGAATAGAGTAAATACTACTTGATAGATCGCAAGGAAACGAAGCCATAGTTGCCACATTGTAGAGATGGATAGGCTTTGCCGTTTCTTCCAAATATACATACATAATACAAGTACAGCGATGAGGTGCCCTTTTATGCCGCCATCGAAATAGAGGAGAGACATCGGTGCCTGTATAAAAGAGTCCCAGAAGAGCAGTACATAACTCCCCTTCCATACGGCGATATAAAGCCAGAATATTGTATCGAGACTCTTCTTACAGGAGTCGCCAAGCTTTCTGCTAATCCATTCAAGGGACAGAATGGCAGCGAAGAAAGCAATCCAGGAGATAGGTATATTAATTGAACTAATCGAGAAGTATTCCATTTGCATCACCTACAAAAAGCAGGATAAGCAACTTGCCCATCCTGCCTATTTTCTATCTAAAACTATATTGTGTCACAACCGGCTCACGCTTTTCAACTTGATTTCTACACTATTTCCCACAGTGTGATTCCTAGGAAAGAGCATGGGGTATTCGGGGTTCATAAGTACAATGCGGTCACTATTTTCTACATTTCCACTTACATACTAAGTAAAAAAATTGGACAAAGGAATATTCCGCATTTTTCAACCACGATGCTTTGTACGTACCCGTCTAGACAACGGATAAGCACAGCTGGAGAATCACAATCTGCCGACCTCCTGCTACTAAAATTTACAGCCATCCGGCCCGCACACATCATCGCCACCTGCGATATTTAGCTTTTGATCTGCCGCTTCCTTTGCCTGCTTCAATGTTCTAGTAAAAACTTCGAGAGGCTCAGCCCCGATAATGCCGTATTTGTTTTCGAATACAAAGAACGGCACACTTTGTACTTGCAGCTGCTGTATTTCATATCGATCCTTTGCTAGGTCTTCGGCAAACCGGTTGCTCTCTATTACGGATTTCGCCTCCTCTCCAGGCAAGCCGACTGATTTAGCTATCTGGACAAGCGCAGAAGAATCATTTACATTCAGACCATTTGTAAAATACCCATTCATCATCGCCTCAATAAAAGCTGCTTCTTTTTCGTATTTACGCGCCCATTTAGATAAGCGGTGGGCATTTTCTGTATTTCCAATTTTCATTTTTTCAAAATCATACATCAATCCTACTTCGTTCGCACGCTCTTGAATAGAGGAAGTCATCGTTTCGATCTCTTCACGTGTAGATTCATAGTTCTCCATCATACCTTCATAAAATGACTTTGTTTCTGTTTTTGAAGAGTTCGGATTTAATTGATAAGACTTGTATTCAATATGAATCTCTTTTTCTAATCCTGATTCATGAATTGCTTGTTCCAAGCGCTTTTTTCCGATATAACAAAACGGACATGCAAAGTCTGAAAAGATTTCAATTTTCATTTTCCTCACCTACCATAAAATATCGACCCAAATTTTAACGGCCGTAGCTGCAATCATAACTGCTAATATAATTTGAAGTATCTTTGTATTTAATACCTTACCCGCTTTTGCGCCGAGTGGAGCGGCCAGTAAACTTGCAATAATCATAATGAACGCCGGCCAGTAATCAACCTGACCAGTTATAAGCTTTCCAACGCTGCCACCGATTGAAGAGATGAATGTAACGGCAAGACTTGTTGCAATTGTCATACGTGTTGGGATATGGAGCACTGTCAGCATAATCGGGACAAGCAGGAAGCCTCCTGCAGCTCCTACAATCCCCGATCCGATTCCGACTATTAAAGCAAGGACTGCAGCCAATAGTTTATTGAAGGTTACTTCACTCAGCGGTTTATCATCGACCTTTTGCTTCGGAATGAACATCATAATTGCTGCGATTAATGCAAGCGAACCGTATACAATATTGACTGCTTCTTCCGATAAAAATCCTGATCCATAGCTTCCTATAAAGCTGCCAACGAGAATGGCTCCCCCCATATAAAGAATGAGCTGCTTGTTCAAATACCCGCCTTTCCGGTATGCCCATACCCCTGCAATAGAGGCAAACAATACTTGTACGGCACTAATTCCCGATACTTCATGGGCTGTGAATGCCGCAAGCCCAAATAACGGCGGAATATATAAAAGTAAAGGATATTTAATAATCGAACCACCGACACCCAGCATTCCTGATAAAAAGGACCCTATGAAACCAAGTGCAAAGATGACGATGATATACGTTAATGACAAATCCATCTATTTTCCTTCTTTCTGTTTGAGAGAGTTATTTCATGAAATAAACGAAGAGTTCTCACTCAATGGTCGTATCTAGTAGAAAAGCGAGTAGTTGCTGCTACTCGCCAATCCAGTGGACTATGCTTTTTGAATATAGAAAGTAAGTACACCTGCTGCTTCTTTTTGCTCTAAAATTGTGTGCCCTCCTGCTTTTGCCCAGGCGGCAAAATCATTTAATGCCCCCTTGTCTGTAACAAACACTTCCAGAACTTCACCTGAGTTAATTGAGTCAATTGCTTTTTTAGTTTTTACGATTGGCATTGGACATGCGAATCCTTTAGCGTCTAATGTTTTTGTCACCTTCATTGTAGTTCCCTCTTTTTCTCGTTTATTTTAAAGCCATGTCGGCGGTCATACAGCCTCTGCCACAGGACGTGGCAGAGGCTGCTCACTTTTAGCGGACGGCACAGCGGTTCGGACCAATTTCCATTTCCGTTAATTCATCATTATCCGGCGTAATTTTCCCCATATTCACCTGCCGAATCTGTTGATACGCGTTTGGTTGTGGCGGCAGATTATCTGTCACGGTTTTACGGAACTCTGCCTCGTCTTCTATATTTAAACCGTGATTTTCTGCAAAAAGATCACCGAGACGTTTTGCTACTGTCCCATCTTCATTCAGCTCTTCTATAATCATGAAGTGAGCTGGAAGGACAACTAAGTCTTCTGCTAATTCACGGTAACGAGTGTAAAGCGTCTCCCGTAAGTCGCCAACCCAGTCTTCAGCAAGCCCTGCCAAGTCGGGACGCCCAATTGAATCGATAAACAGAATGTCCCCAGTCAGCAAATATTGTGAATCAATTACAAATGATGTTGAACCAATTGTGTGACCAGGAGAGTATAGAGCCCCTACCTCAATTTGGGATGCGCCAAGTGTAACTGTTAAGCCTTCTGTAAGCGGTGTATACTCATATACCACTTCTTCAGCGTCTTTTGGCGGCAGATAATATGCTGCACCAGTTTGCTCTGCAATATGTCGGCCGCCTGAAATGTGATCTGCATGTAAATGTGTATCAAATACATGTTTGATTTCCACGCCTTTTTCTTCCGCAAAGTTCGTGAACACATCAGTAAACCGTACTGCATCTATGATAGCTGCTTCCCCTTCAGAGATGGCCATATAAGACAAACAGCCTTTACCTAGTCTTACGAATTGATATAATTCACCGCCATTAGCTAGCTCCCCAACCTTAATAGGCTCAAGGTACATGGACCACGACTTCATGCCGCCCTCTAGATAAAACGCATCACGCCCTGCATCGGAAATCATTTCTGCCACCATGAGCGAAGAGCCCTCCTTGGCACATACAACTAAAACCTCTTTATCAGCAGGTATTTTATCTATGATTTCTTCCACACCATCCAATAAATTAAAGTAGGGAATGTTTAAGTAGTCGAATTTGTGCCCTTCTATTTTCCAGTCTTCATAAGCATCCGTATTACGTACATCCAAAATGAATAACTCTTTGTTTTCAATTACTTTTCGCGCCACTTGTGCGGCCGTCATTTTATTAACCGTCATTCCATTACCCCCTAAGGTATTGATTTTATTAATTTTTTTGCAGGGAATACTAAATCCCTGCACACTTTTTCTTAAAGACGATTTGTTGTGAACAATAACTGATTAGATTAATAATTTTAGAACGTTAATGCAGGTGATGCATCTTTTGCATATTCAAGAAATGTAACCGCTCCGCCTACTTCGATACCAGTAACAAAATCTTCTTTTGAGAGGCCCATGATATCCATTGTCATTTGACAAGCGATAAATTTAACACCTAGTTCTCCTGCCACTTCTACAAGCTGAGGAATATTAGGTACTTGAGCTTTTTCGAAGCCTTCTGCAAAATGTTCTTTGCCAGCAGGCATTTCTAAATTATACATAGCTTGTTTATGAATCAGATTCAATCCATCGAATGTAAAGAAGATGGCGACTTCCTTCTCAGAAGCAGCTGCTGCTGTGGCAATATTGAATACTTTGTATGCATCAAACAATCCTCCAGTAGATGCAATAATTGCGACTTTATTTGACATAAAAACTACCTCCTTATATCTCTTTTGATAATTCTCCGTTCCAGCCACTCATGCCCGGCAGAACATTATACACGTTTGTGAATCCTTTTTCGGCTAACATTTGTGCAGCCAAGTCTGAGCGTGTACCTGTACGACAAATGACGTAAATTTCCTGTTCTTTATCAAGATCAGCTAAACGCTTTTCCAATTCACCCATTGGAATTGATTTAGCACCTGGAATATGACCAAATGCATATTCAGCTGCTTCACGTACGTCTAGAATAAGACCATTACGTGCAGTAATTTCCTCGTTTGAAATTGTTTGTTCAAATGCCTTTTCAATGAAATCACTGTTTTCTGCAGAACATTTGCGGATATAGTGGTAAAGTACACCGCCTTCTTCTTTTGTACCGATATATTGATGACCCACTGTTTTTGCCCAAGCTGCTAAGTCAGCTGTTGATCCTTTATCAGTAGTCTGAATCTCTAATACCTGGCCTTCGGCAACATCATTCATTGCTTTTTTTGTTCTGACAATTGGCATTGGGCAAGCAAGACCTTTTGCATCTAATTGGATATCTGATTTAATCATTCAAAAACCCCCGTAGGTATTATTTTTATCAAAAATTTTTTATTTCACTTCGCCTTCCCAAGCAAGCATTCCACCTGTCATGTTTGCAGCATTAAATCCTTCAGCTTCAAGGAAAGCTGTCGCTTGGCCGCTTCGTGCTCCTGAACGACATACCATGATGTATGATTTGCTTTTATCTAACTCATTCAACCGCTCAGGCAATGTACCTAACGGAATATTTACGATCCCAGGAATATGACCTTCCTGTACTTCTGCAGCTTCTCGTACATCAATAAGATGCAATTGCTCGCCGGATTCAAGATATTCTTGCACTTTGATTGTTGTAATTTCTTTCATTTTCATTTCCTCCTAATATGCATTCATTCCGCCACGGACATTTGTTACTTTTTCATAGCCTAATTTTTTCAGCTGTTTACACGCATTGCCTGAGCGAATACCGCTTTGGCAAATCACTACAATCTCTTTATCCTTCGGCAGCTTGGTATAGTCACTGCCGAGCGGCATGTTTCTAAATTGCTTAATACTGCGTGATTTATACTCTGCAGATGTTCGAACATCGATAAAAACCTTGTCTTTATCATTCCACATCCCTTTTAATTCTGCTGCTGAAATTGAATTAATCCCTTTACCCGGCTTTATCCGCCAAACAAAGAAGGCAATCATTACAACCATGATGATCAAAGTTTCCATTGCTTTCTCCTTAAATGAACAGGTTTACGTTGCCGTCTTCCGCATCTGCTAAATAAGCGGCTACCCCTGCATATTCAACCCCATCAAGCAGTTCTTCTTTCTGAAGACCTAATAAATCCATTGTCATCGTACACGAAACTAATTTGATGTCCTGCTCTTGTGCCATCTCGATTAACTGGGTCAATGATAGTACATTATGCTTTGCCATAACATGCTTGATCATTTGTGGGCCCATCCCTGCCATCTGCATTTTGGAAATACCCAGCTTCTCGGCACCCCTTGGCATCATTTTGCCAAACATTTTCTCCAGAAAGCCCTTCTTCACTTGTACAGGCTGTTGCTTCCGTAGAGCATTGATTCCCCAAAATGTGTGAAAAATTGTTACTTCATGATCATAAGCAGCTGCCCCATTCGCAATGATATAAGCAGCCATCGCCTTATCGTAATCTCCACTAAATAACACGATCGTCGTTCTTTTCTTCTCCATTTGAATATCAGTTACCTCCTAGGGTATTATTTTTGCGGAAAAATATAGCCGATTTGATCGGCTTTTCATTACCAGCTCCATAGGCTGTATAATGGCTTCATCTCCCCTGGTATCTTTCTATCTAGATACAAATTAGCAGACTTTCGGTTGCTGTGACATTAATGGCGCGAGATGACTTCCCTAAAATCTTTCTCCTTAATCCGAAGTTCTGCATGCAGCTGTCCTTTAATGCGAGTTACATGATGAATTGCTTTTGCACCATCTCTTATAAATGCTCACCCTTTTATCAAAGTCTCAGGTATTGCTTACGTGCTTCATGATATACCCCATAGGGTAATATGTCAACCTATTTCTTTTTCTTGCTGCAATTTGTATTAGATTTTCAACCAGGACTGTTTGCCGCTACAACACATTAACTCGCTTCAGCTAGAAATTATGCTAAGTAAAACGTTATATAGTAATCTTCCTGATTTAGTTCATGCACAGTAAAAAAGGATATTTATTTTTAGAAAAATTTACTTTGTATAACGTTTTCCTTAACCTTTTTTTTGATTTCCAGCCTAACATGGTTCCATGTATTACCCAACTAAAGTAATTTATCTTTTACTTAATGTAAAAAATACTTTACTATAAGTAAGAAATATATTACATTGTTATTTGATAAGAGGTGATCGTAGATGCCATTAAATAGAGAGAGAATAATTCACAACCGAATTGTTGTATTGAGAGCGGAAAGAGGTTTATCTCAAAAAGAGTTAGCAGATCAATTAGGCATTAGCCGCCAAACAATCATTTCCCTTGAGAAAAATCGTTATAACCCTTCTTTAAAGTTAGCATTTGAAATTGCATTATTGTTTGGCGTAGAACTACAAGAAGTTTTTCAATATGATTTTGAAAAGGAGCGTTAACTATGGATGTTTTCATTGCTATTTTGCGTATTCTTTATGTACTTATTTTCTTTATTGCCATTTTTGTTGTATTGAAATTTGAAGTAGGAGAAGAAAGCAAAGACGAACGTGGAAAAAGTATATCAAATAAATCTTATGGGCTTGTATTCCCTCTGCTTCCACTAGGTTGGTTAGGGATTGAGTTATATGACCAATTTATTCTCCAACTTAATTATGATACGTATAAATTAGTTATTTGGTTTTTAATTACCGGATTGATGATTTTTCATGCAACAAACATTTCGATATTAAAGCGAAAATATTAAATCATATTTTTGTAAATAGAGAGAGGACGGTTGTGGATGAATAGTTGGGCATGGATTGGATTGTTAGGAATTGTTTTTTTTACGGTGTTACCATTAGTTAATCAAAAAAATAGGTCCGCTGTGGAAATACGAAAAGCAATTGTAACGGTTGGAAGTGTCATTGGAATTATCATTGCCGTATCATTTTTTAATGTAAATTATGTTGTAGCTTTACTATTTGGATTCCTTGCAATGATTTTATTAGATCGTAAAACATATACAAAGAAAAGATTATCCATTTATGGCTTACTGCTGCTTGTAGCTGGAATCACAGCTTATGCAATATTCCGGGACAATCCTGATTATGTACTAAAACATTTAAAAGAAAATCCGCAAAGCTCTTCTCTATATCTAGCTGAAAATCGTACACCACTTATTACGTACCAATCTGATATTGTACGACCATTAGCAAGTACAGTCAAAATACTAATTGCTGTTGAATATGCCATGCAAGTAGATACAAACATCATTCAGAGGAATCACACCGTATCATTAGATGAATTAAACCGCTATTATTTAAAAAATTCAGATGGCGGAGCTCATGAAGCATGGTTAAGCACCATGAAAAGTGAGGGGAAAATAAAAAATCATGAAGTATCACTCCATGATGTAGCAAAAGGTATGATTACATACAGTTCAAATGCCAACACAGATTATTTAATCAACAAGCTTGGCATTGATTCTATCAATGCACGCGCAGCAGCATTAGGCATTTCACAACATGAGGACTTTTATCCAATTGTCAGCGCGCTCCTCATTCCAGGCCATATTCAAAAGGAAGATATGGACGAGAAAGAATTAGTAAATAAACTCGAAGAGCTGTCTATCGATGACTACCGTTCTTTATCTGAGCAATTAAGTCAAGACATGAAAACAGGTGCACTTAACGTAAATGATATAACATTTGATTTGTCTCCCGACCTACAAAGGGTATGGTCAGATCGCTTAATTGGTGCTTCCGCAGATGATTATGGTAAATTACTTGCTATCATTTCAAATGACGAGTTACCGAATGTTGCCGCTGAAACGATAAGAGATTTACTGGAATGGCCGATGCAATTAAACAAGGATAATCATAAGCGTTTTGCTCATATTGGCGCAAAAGGGGGATCTACGATGTTCGTTCTAAACAACGCAATGTATGCTGAAAACCTTGACGGCAATCAATATGAACTAGTCATTCTAAACGATGATCTTAATTTCATCGAACGTTTATTGTTAAGTAATAATCTCAATTCGTTTGAGTCAAAGGTATTTAGTAGTAAAGATTATCGTATGAAAGTACTGAAAGAGCTATCTGATTGAAAACTTAACGTAATAAGAACTTAGCCTTTTATGTATTTTGATACCCCTACTTAGGACAAGAGTTTTACTGTATTTAATGCTGATATTCCAAAATTCCAAATATATTATAATGTTTTTTTAGTAATTAGCAGCTATTTTTGTGATTTGGTATTTACTAAAAAAGAATAGAGCGAGCTCCCCTTTTATCATGCTCGCTTTATTTTTCACTTAAATTTCCCCATATATCAATGTGGGAGTCATTCATACCATGCATTAGCATAAAATTAATATATGTGATTCACTTCTTATTTAAGAATATACAAGAAAAACCGAAATCTACTCTTTTTACAGATAGGAAATTCCGGATCAACTTTTTATAATCAATACGACTTTATTTCAAAACTACACTATTCCATAGAAGTGCAAATTTCAATGTAATGTCCATCTGGATCAGCTACGTATGCAACAGTCTGGCCCCATGGCTTAGTCACAGGCTCTTTAATAACCGGTACATCGAGAGCACGGAGCTTGTCAATTGTCGCAGGGACATCCTCTACAATAAATCCGATTTCGAGAGTTTGGGTTGAAAAAGGCGATTCAGGTACATCTAGTCCAATTTCTTCTTTAACAGATTGGCGGGTATTAATGGAGAGCGTTATTACGCCTGTATCGAATTCAACATAAGACCCCTGTTGCATTTTGACAGGCAATCCTAAAATATCTTTGTAAAAATGCATCGTTTTTTCAAAATCATTTACATAAAGAATGACATACTTCATCGCAAGTTTCATTTGCTTCATCCTCACCTTTTATATTATAAACTTTAAAATGCGCTTATTTATCCATTAGTATAATAAATCCACTCAGGAATTGGGCTAATTTACTACTAATCCGCTTGAGCAACTACTTAATTACTGCGGTTCAAAATGATTAAAGGAGTCTCCACCTCTTTCGTTTGCTGGCTAACCAGCTTCTATACCTTCCTGTTCATGCTTCTTCCATTTATAATAGTTATAAGATAACTGGGCAAAAAAGAGTGTCAGTAAGAATAACCAGACGAGAATCTTTTCCCGGATATCTATCTCAATAAAAACTGTAAAAGCGACAAGAATCAGTAAGACCACAGGCAGCGTCCATAGTGTTCGAATCACTTTTCTTCTGTAGCTAAGACCGTAATAAACAAATGCAAAACCTTTGTCTTTTTTCTTTTTCTTTCGATACAAGAATGAAAAAGCTATACTTATTACTAAAACTAAGAAAGGCGCTATCATGAAATATCCTAGCATATGCATTCTCCTTTCGAAGTAATAATATTTATTATTATACAATATCTGGATTACGAGTTCATCCCACCGACTACCTAGATTTCTGTATGTCGGCGGGTAATCATAAAAATAAGCTGCTCATTTTACTTTTTCTAGGTGAAGTCTTTCTTCCTTTGATTCTACAAGGAGCGTTTGATTTCCCTGCTTCTTTATGGTATCTTTCGTGTGAATTCTCTGATATTTACACGCATTTATATATTTTGTTTTCCAGGGGGATGACAGTATGAGTACAACAATTGATGGAAGAATTCTTTGGCAGCCAACGAACAAAGATATTGCAAATAGTAACCTCACCCATTTTCAATATTGGCTGAAGGAGCATAAACAGCTGGACTTTTCCTCAGTTCAAGCGCTATGGAAATGGTCAACTGACGAGCTTGAAACATTTTGGGCATACGTTTGGGAGTACGGGGAAATCAAAGCAAGCACTCCTTATAAGGAAGTCCTTTCTGAGCGGGAGATGCCGGGTGCCAACTGGTTCAAGGGGGCACATTTAAATTATGCTGAGCATAGCTTCCGAAAAGCAGCACCTGAGAAGACAGCTCTCATCTTCCAATCCGAGCATAAAGAATATACAGAGGTTTCTTGGGGTGAACTCCAACAAAAGACGGCTGCAGTTGCCCAGTATTTAAAAGAGCAAGGGGTAACAAAAGGCGATCGGGTTGTTGCCTATATGCCAAACCTTCCTGAGACAGTAATCGTCTTTCTAGCTTGCGCAAGCATCGGTGCCATTTGGTCAAGCTGTTCCCCGGACTTTGGATCAAACAGTGTTATTGATCGATTTAAACAGATTGACCCCGTCTTTTTATTTACGATTGATGGTTACCAATATAATGGACAGCTGCATAGTAAGAAGGAAGTCATAGAGCGCATTCAGCACGAGGTTCCGAGTATTCGGGAAACCATTTTGATCCCTTATATGAACTGTTTTCCGCTTGCTGAGCTTTTAAATACGACAAGCTGGGATGAGATAATGGAACGTGAAGCAGAGCTTTTCTTTGAACAAGTACCATTTGATCATCCGCTATGGATTCTGTACTCCTCTGGGACAACCGGGCTGCCAAAGCCAATTGTACATGGACATGGCGGTATCCTTATTGATCAGATTAAGACGCTCATGATTGAACAGAATTTGACGGAGAATGATCGCATGTTCTGGTTTACAACAACAGGCTGGATGATGTGGAACTTACTGCTCGGCGGACTCGTTGCGGGATCGACAATTGTTCTATATGATGGCAGCCCCTCCTACCCTAATTTAGGCGTCCTATGGGAGTATGTGAATAAATCAGAAACCACACTGTTTGGTACAAGCGCTGCTTATATTGATGTGTGTATGAAGTTTGGTTACAAGCCTAATGAGCATTTCTCTCTCTCAAGTCTCCATTCAATTTTAGCAACCGCTTCCCCGCTGACAGCGAATGCTTTTATATGGGTTTATGAAAACGTGAAGGATAACATTTGGCTGGCATCTACAAGTGGAGGAACAGATGTATGTACAGCGTTTGTCGGAGGTTCACCAGTACTGCCGGTGCGCGCAGGTATCATTCCTACACGTACATTAGGCGCAAAAGTGGAAGCGTATGATGATCATGGCAACCCCCTATTCAATGATGTAGGGGAGCTTGTTGTAACAGCGCCAATGCCATCTATGCCGCTGTTCTTATGGAATGATAAGGATAACGAACGATATCTGGAAAGTTACTTTGAAATATATCCAAACATTTGGCGGCACGGTGATTGGATTCAGATAAATGATGATGGCAGTTGTATCATTTATGGACGTTCGGATTCAACAATTAACCGCTCTGGGCTGCGTATGGGTACGAGTGAAATTTATAAAATCATTGAAGCGATTCCTGAAATCCTAGAGAGTCTGGTTATTGACCTGGAGTACAGCGGCAAGGAATCGTTCCTTCCCCTGTTTGTCGTATTGAAGCCAGAAGCGACGCTAACAGAAGAACTGAAACAGACGATTAACAGTCGTATTCGCGAAAACCTATCCCCTCGCTTCGTGCCAGATGCCATTTACGAAATTAAGGAAGTACCAAAGACGTTAAACGGTAAGAAGCTGGAGGTTCCAGTGCGGAAAATCCTGCTTGGGAAAGATATTAATTCTTCTATTAATCGTGATGCCATGGCAAACCCAAAGTCGATACAGTATTTCATTGAACTTGCTTCTACTCTCCTACAGTAATTCACTTCCCCAACCCCGTATAGGGTAGTTGGGGCTTCTCTTTTATTAGGACTAAAACCTCACTCCAGAATGTAACTGCTCATTATTCATATTTTTTAGCCATTCTTCACTGAAATGTGTTATATTAAATAAGTTGAATATTTCCCAACTTACATAATAGAGGTTGCATCACCTGCGGGTGGTGTGGCCTCTTTCGTATTTATAGGAGTTTTGCGAGGAGGAAACATTTTGGAGTTATATACAAACTTGCGTGCCGGGGAAAAAGGCGCCTATTTATCCATTGCCGCTTATATTGTACTCAGCGCATTAAAACTGGCTGTCGGCTACTTCGGTGATTCACAGGCCTTGCGTGCAGACGGATTAAATAATACTACCGATATCATCGCATCCATTGCTGTATTGATTGGATTACGTATTTCCCAGCGGCCGCCTGATCATAATCATCAATATGGCCACTTGCGTGCCGAGACAGTTGCTTCATTAATTGCTGCATTCGTTATGATTTATGTAGGGATCGAGGTTCTTATCACCGCTACAAAAAATATGTTCACTACAACCCATGAAAGCCCTGATATCGTGACCATAGCTGTATCAATATTTAGTGCCCTGGTTATGTATGGTGTATATCGCTATAATCTTCAGCTGGCTGAAAAAGTGAAAAGCACCGCTGTCAAAGCTGCAGCTTATGATAACCGATCAGATGCATTAGTCAGCATTGGTACGGCCATCGGGATTACAGCCGCAATTTTTGGTTTCCCTATTGTCGATACGATAACAGCTATCCTCATTGGCATTATTATTATCAAAACGGCCATAGAAATTTTTAAAGAAGCCGTGTATTTATTGACAGATGGTTTTGACAGCGATATGTTGGATCATATTAGAGAAGAAATTAAGGCGATTCCTCAAGTTCGAGAAATCCGGGAAGTCCGGGGAAGGCAGCATGGCAGCCTTATGCTTTTAGATATTACCATTGCTGTCAATCCGAACTTGAGTGTGCGCCGTTCCCACGACATTGCTGAGACAATTGAAGAAAACGTGCAAGCTATGGACTCACAAGCATTGGCTTTCGTTCATATAGAGCCTTATGATCCAAAAGATATCCTCATTACAGAAGACGATTATCACTTTTAGCAGCGAATTTCCTCAAGCCGGCTGCTAAGAATATAAGTTTCCAGACACAATACTACCTGATTAAATAAAAATGGGACCGCCTACTATGGTTTTAGGCTGGTCCTTTTTTAAATAATGGCAGAGCGATTCATTTAAAACTGTTTTTTCAAATATAAATATGGAAAGGATCCTACATATCGGTCCGAATAATATAAAGTTGGAGTGTGATGATGAGGAAATGGGTAATTCCTATATTACTTTTGATGTTAGGAGGTTGTGATGCTTCTTTTACTCAACATTCAAAATCAGCTGCCTCGGTCAATACAGATTTGGAAATTTCTCATGCTTTAAAAGAGGATATCGCCTCACAAAAAAATATCCCTACACAAGACCTGCAAACTGACCATATTGAACATATGATTGATTTTTCAATCAACCTTGATGATAAAAGTTTACCAGCTGCATTAAAAGCGATGCAGGATATAAAAATGCTGCGGGTAAATGTCCCTCTTGAGGAGCTTGCTATGCTATCGTTGTTAGATCAGTTACGCTACTTGAATATTCAAGATAATGAAGATGTGATTACGGAACTCGATTTTAAAATATTTCAATCCTTAGACACTTTATACCTTTCGAATAACCATCTGCAGCATATTGACGGCCTTTCCCTTCCCTATAATATCCACACTCTTTGGTTAAAGGATAATGACATTCAGGATTTATCTCCATTACAACCTCTTAGTTCCTTGAGAATTTTATCCATCAGCAATAATGCAGTGACTTCTCTTATCCCTTTGAAGGAATTCAGGGGCTTGAATGTCCTCTATGCTTCAACTAACCAAATCGAGGAAGCAGATATATTGAAAAACCTTTCTGAGCTTGAAAACATCGCATTAAGTAATAATCCCCTTCACTCCTTGAAGTTTGCGAGAAATCTTCCTAATCTAAAAACACTTCTAATCGCCAATACAGAAGTAGCGGATCTTTCTCCACTAGCTCGGCATAAGAGCATTGAAACACTAGACATAAGAGGAACAAATATCACATCGATTAAGCCCCTACTTGAAGTACAGAGCCTAACCCATCTAATACTAGATAAAGAAGCAGTAAAGGATTGGCATTTGCTTGAAGGAAAACAAGGACTGCTCATTTCTGAAACACTTTCTATAGAAGAATGAGCAAAGAGACCAAGGCCTGCCAGAATACTTTTGTATGGAATGCTAGCAGGCCTTCTATCTACTGTTTAGAGAAACCATTAATTAGAAGCCTGACTATTTAGAGACCACTAAAAATTAGTATTGTTTTTAAAACTCTTTACTCCAACCTTCTTCCTCAAGAAGTTCGCCCTTCTCTGAAATATACTCTACAATAAGTGACCCGTGCTTCAGAATGTTTTCTGCCTGAAGATGGTCGATAAATGCGTTAAACAATTGATCGTCCTCCTCCTTTGCTTTCCTCGAAATTGTCATCCATAGCGTCGGTTCCACCTCATAGTCTGTATAGCTAGATGGTGCTAAAGGATCTACGGCAAATGTTTCTCCCGCATTGTCTTCAAAATAAGCAAAAAGGTCCGATGCCTCCGGAATCTGTTTGTTTATATATGGTCGGGCTGCTTTTTCCAGCTCTGTAGTCCACCTCTTTGCAATATATGTATCCGTTACATTTCCGGTTTCACTATCCTCGTAAATCAAAAATTGAATACCGGAGCTCTTCTGTTCGGCCATTGCTGCATATTCGAACTCGAAATTTCCCATGTTATCGTAAAGTGCATCATAAACCACAAAATCCTCTGACAAATATTCCTTTATATAGTCCTCTCCCTGTTCCATCACAGCCTGCTCCTGTTCTTTATCCGGCTTCATTTCCATTATGAAAATAAACGCCAAAATACCAAAGCCGATTAATACTAGACTGATAAAACCTGCAATAATATAAAGTACCTTTTTCATGTAATCCCCCTTTTACGCTCAATGCTGATAATCGATTGTCTGACTTTCATGAGCCATTTCCTGTTACAGGAAAACCTGTTTGCAGCCGATCGATTTTTGCGGGCGTATTTACTTGATTTTACTCCATAAATGATCAGTAATGGAAATACAAATGGATTGTTATCAATATATTCCATGTGTTTTCTATTATACAATGGACGGAAAATCCTCTTAAAAGTTGCCGATGCACCGCTAGTAAGAGTCGCCGTGTCGATTAGACCGGACAGAAAAAGGATACACTTTTGCTAATAAAGCTGCTCGAATTTTTAATTCCTCTCACAATGAGTGTTATCATTGAAGGAGAGACATTTTATTAATTTTGAAAGTAGGCTTGCATATGCTGGAGACGTTGAATGCTCGATTAACAAAATTAATGCCGATTCTGACGCCGCTTAGTCTTATACTAGGAGTAGTGTTCGAGGATATAGGAGCCCAGCTGACATTTCTCGTGGTCTGGCTTTTCGCCTTCATGACATTTGCCGGGAGTCTTGGCCTTGATTTTCAGGCGTTGAAGGTTTTCATTCGTTATCCCTATATGATTTTATTGACGATTATTGGGCTTCATGTCATCATGCCGCTGTGGGCGTATTTTGTGTCGACATTGATTTTTGATGACCACCTTCTCATGATCGGATTTGTACTCTCCGTATCGGTACCCACAGGTGTAACAAGCTTTATTTGGGTAAGCATATCACATGGTAATAAAGCGCTGTGTCTGTCCATTATCTTGATTGATACATTACTGGCTCCACTGATCATGCCTGCCATTGTCCATATTGTAGTTGGACAGGCGATTGATATAGACATGAGCTCCTTAATTATTGACTTATTATGGATGATTGTCCTTCCATCAATTCTTGGCATGATATTAAATGAATACACTGATGGGCGAGTCGAGAAGACACTCGGCAAAAAACTTGCACCGTTTTCGAAAATATCTCTTTATTTTATAGTCTTTATCAACAGCAGTATTATTGCTCCTTATATAAAAGACATTTCATGGGAACTTGCGGGTATTATAGGTGTTGTTTTTTTCGTTGCTGTTTCCGGTTATATTTTATGGATACTGCTTGGCCATTATATCTGGCGAGATCCGACAGTCGTGTCGACCCTCGTCTTTACCGGCGGGATGAGAAACATTGCCATTGGTATCGTTATCGCGAGTTCTTACTTCCCCCCTAAGGTAGCGATACCGATCGTTTTCGGTATGCTGTTCCAGCAGGTCATTGCCTCACAATTCAGCAGGATTGTGGAAAAGTACAGAAAGTATATCGCCTCGCAAGAGCAATTGGAGTAGATGTAAAGATGCTGGATTGAAGAACCAGTACTTACCATCTACTCCTTTTGTTAAGGAAGGATTTAATTGTTCCGCTTGCTTTCCCTCTCATTCTATCTGGTCAGCTATGGTAAAATTGTAAGGTAGCTATTAAGTAAATGTATGATACAGGGGTGATTATTTTGAAAATCAACGGTCTAAACCACCTGTTATTTTCAGTTTCTGATTTAGAGAAGTCGATTGCGTTTTATCGGAATGTATTGGGTGCTAAATTGCTGGTAAAAGGAAAAACGACTGCCTATTTTGATCTAAGCGGGATGTGGCTTGCCCTTAATGAAGAGAAAGACATACCACGGAATGAAATTAGTCACTCTTATACACATATCGCCTTTTCAATAGAAGAAACTGATTTTGATGAGGTATTTAAAAGACTGGAGCACCAGAGGGTCAATACATTACCAGGTCGAATAAGAGATGAACGAGATAAGAAATCCATCTATTTTACCGACCCGGATGGTCATAAATTTGAGTTTCATACCGGTAGTTTGCAGGATCGATTAGACTTCTATAAAAATGAAAAAACACATATGGAGTTTTTTGAAGAATAAAACTTGCCTCTTGTATGGTTAGGCCTCATAACGCTCTCCTATTTTCTATACAATGGCACGAACAATATACCGTGAATATGTGACCGGTAAACCTTTTAACGAAGCATGCTGTTCAAAAATCTTTGTAATGTCTGAAAGATTTGTTTCAAGAACTGCTTCCATAACATCAGGACATTGGCCGAAGCACCTTACCTTAATGACGTCTGCAGGCGAAACCAGATACTCGATGGTGCTGAAGGTTTCTACTGTGGCGGACTGGTAGCGGCTTTGTTCAAGACGGTGGTGGATCATATCTAAAATTGGGGTACCACTCGTTAATGGAAAAAGGCCAGGGAAAAGCTCAGCCAGCTCTTTTCCCTGATCGTCTCCAGGATGCAATCCGAGAACTTTCCCCTCTGCTCTTACTACCCGTTTTAGATCTGGGTAAGCAGAAGTCGGCCCTTTCCGAATATAAGCAAAGTCGAATTCCCCTTCTTCAAACGGTAAACCCTTCTTTGCGCTCCCAACTACAAAGGATACATTAGCTCTGCTATTGCTCTGTCCAATATCCACAAACCCTTTCGTAACATCAAAACCGACAATCTCCTTTGCGTAAGAACTGCATTGTATTGTAAACTCGCCGTGGCCGCAGCCTGCTCACCTGCGCATACCATTCAATGGAGTGCGGCGGCAGCCAGGTTGTTAAAACTTCAGGATTGAATAACTTCATTCCCCGTCCCCTTTCCAATTTACGTACTCTACTTGCCATTATGTAATGTCTTTGGCGAATTTAATTGCTTTTTTGGCGAAATTACTCTCTGATTTGGCGAAATCATCCTTAAATCTGGCGAAATAAATTAAAGATAGCATTCAACTAAAAAGGCTTTTCACCAAATAAAGTGCTGTTCCCCATATAAATAAGGCAGAACATTTATTAAACAAGACGAATACTTTGGGAGAGATATTGATCTTCTTTACTGTGGCACCTAATATTGATAAGCCAAAAAACCAAACCCACGATACAAAAATACAGGCAAGTGCAAACGATACGAGATCTTGTTCATTATATTTTACTGCGCTTGTACCAATAACACCGATTGTATCCAATAAGGCATGTGGGTTCAGTAATGAAACAGAAAGCGCAAAAAGAATCTGTTTCTTTACCGACAATGCTTCCTGCCCTTGCATATTGGCTGCTTCTGATGACCAAATCACTTTTCCCATATAGAAAAGAAATACAATCCCTCCGACTAATAAAACAATACGGAGCCATTCAAACTGCAAGACGATTAATGATAACCCCAAAATAGCAAGTATAATGAGGAGCGTATCACAAAGTGCTGCTGTAATAGTAGCGGGCAAGGCTTTGATAAGACCAGGTTGTGTAACCCCTTGCGTAAAGACGAAAACATTTTGAACACCCAAAGGTAAAATAAGTCCAAAAGCTAATAAAACTCCGTGAATAATCGGCTCCATCCGCTCACCTCCTTCCTTGTATATCCTACATGTGTTATAACTAGAAGAAAAGGTCCAATTGGTTGGGGATTTATCCATCCAATTTTAGAGGAGGGAAAAAATGAACTGGCAGCCGAACCGCTCATCACCTATGAGTTTATCCAAGCAGATCGCTCAGTGGATGACAGAACAAATTCAACAGGGTGAATGGACAATTGGTACAAAATTGCCTCCTCAGCGTAAACTTGCTCTTTCACTTGGTGTCAACCGAAGTACGCTTCAGGAAGCACTTGATGAATTAAAAGCTGATGGACTATTAGCTTCTAAAACGGGCTCTGCCACATATGTAGCAAATGACTCCTGGCATATTCTTGTAAAACAAAAGGAGCCTAATTGGCAGCGTTTTATCGAAACAGGAATACATAAAGCCAACTTTCATACAATCCAATTGATTAATGAGTTCGAACAAATGGATTCCATTATTCGTTTAGGCACTGGCGAACTAAGTCCTTCTTTATTACCAACCGATGATATTCAAGAATCACTCCGTCATCTTGATTTCGACGGAAAAGCACTGGGCTATTCTTCTCCGCAAGGAAGCTATACGCTTAGGCAGGCAATTTGCGACTACGTTAAAAAACGGGGAATTGACACCTCCCCGGAAAACATCTGCATCGTCTCTGGCGGATTGCAAGCGCTCCAGCTTATTGCACTTGGATTGCTGAAGCCGGGTTCTTTTGTCTTTCAAAGCCAATTTTCTTATTTAAATTCCCTGCATTTGTTTCAATCGTTCGGAATGAATTTATACAGCCTGTCAGAAAATATAGGGCCTGAAGAAATGGTGAAACAGATTCATCAGAAGAAGCAATCCATCCTTTATACAATTCCTACCCTTCATAATCCAACAGGCACAACCATGGATTTTGAGGAAAAAATGCGCCTGTTGAGTGCCTGTGAAGCCGCCCAAGTACCACTTATTGAAGATGATGTTTACTTTGAGCTTTTATTCGAAAAATCCCCGCCTGCGATGAAATCGATGGACCGTACAAACCAAATTATCTACATTGGCAGCGTCTCAAAAACATTAAGCCCTGGATTACGCATCGGTTGGGTAATCGCCTCTACACCTGTCATTCATCGATTGGCAGATATTAAAATGCAAATTGATTATGGATCTAGTGCTATCTCGCAGCAAGTTGTCGAGTATTGGTTACGGTCGGGTTTATATGAAAAGCATATTGAAAAGCTGAAGGGCCATTTGAAAGACAGAGCAGCATTGATGGATGAGTCATTGAAGACGCATTTACACCATGCGGCTACCTGGAACTCTCCTCAAGGCGGATTTTATATTTGGCTAAAATTTAATGAGCCGATTGTGACGACTGAGCTGTTTATGAAGCTTTTGAAGAAAAAGGTATTGATCAACCCAGGCTATATTTATTGGCCGGATGATGCTTATCATATCCGCTTGTCATTTGCATATTGTACGGAAGATGAGTTAATAAAAGGTATTAAAATACTAACGGAGGAAGTTCAAAAACTTTTAGATAAGTGACTTTATGTTTTCCTCACCTCTGTAGAAACTAAATACCATTGAATGAAATAAACCGCCCACTGCTTATATGGGCGGTTTCATTGTCAGGCTTACTGAAGTAACCAGTTGTATTATCTACTTTTCCACTCTTCTAACAGCTCATCGTGATCTACCTCTGTCCAATGATACGGCTGCAATTCACTTAACGGCTTGAAATGGACTGCTTGCTTTGGATTGGTCTAGCACATTGCACTCTTGGGGTCCCCAGTAAAACAACCGCTCCTGACAGATGCCACAGGGTGACAGTATTTTCAGTTCAGAACTTTCATCAGCTCTCGCTAAACAGATAGAGTGCGTCACTTTCTTACCGAATTTGTGAGCTTCTACTATAGCCCCTGTTTCCATGCACAGTGCCGTAGAATCATTTATACAATCTGGGGCTACACTCGTATAAATTGTTCCGTCTTCGACCCGGATTTCCGCGGCTCCCCCCAGCCAGTCGGATATCTTTGTTCAATTAACTGTTACACTGCATCATACATCTCTTGTTCAATTGATATACTTATTTTCAAACACCTCTTTTTGCAAAAAAGTTGAATAATTATCTAGTATGATTTACTATATTATAAAAATGCCCATAACTTACAATATTTATAAAATAGGCAATAGAGAAATATATCCCCTGCCTTTTTTAAGAACAGAGATTTTAAAAGCTACATAATACTTAACTCAAGAGAAGTCCCCTTTATTCTAAGCATATGAATGAAGACCTGCAATCACTAAATTTACAAATACCTGGTTAAATACAATGAGCCCGAAACCGATAATGGATAGCCAAGCTGTCCGTCGTCCTTCCCATCCTTTAGATAAACGAAGGTGCAGCAATGCAGCATAAAAGAGCCAGGTAATCAACGCCCATACTTCTTTTGGATCCTACCCCCAGTACCTTCCCCAAGCAATTTGTGCCCATCTCATCGCAAAAAAGAGTCCACCCAGAGAAAATAATGGAAAACCTATTAAAATAGCTCGGTAAGCTATTTCATCAAGCAGCAGTGGATTTGCCTTTTGGGTAAAAGGCTTTACTAATTGAATGATACTTTTTCTTGTTCCTAAACGGACAAAGATATATATAATAGTCCCAGCGATGAACGACCAAAGGATGGTAGTAAGCTTCCTTGCATCAATAGTATTTGGGATTTCCCATATACCTCCAGTATCTTTAATTTCAGCCAATTCATTGACTATTATAGGGGGCATCGTATAGGTGACGGTTTGAGCAGCCTCTTCAATATTACTAATTTGCATGGTTACAGGAGTGTAGAAAAGATTGAACGATACCGAACTAACGACAAAACCGCACACGATCATCAAACTATAAAAGACAGCTTCTAGGCAGATACTCTGTACAGATCTTTGATGAACATCAATGGTACGAAGTAAATACATAAGGCCCATTACGAAGGCAATCGACAAAATGGCACTGGAGGCCGCTACCGTAATAACATGAATTGCCAGCCAGTTGCTTTGCAGGCTAGGCAGTAATGGAGATGCTTCATTCGAAAAAGCACTGCCATATCCGATTATCAACAGGGTAATTGGAATTGAAAAAAGCCCAATCATCGTTTGTTTGTAAATGAAATGGCTCACCAGAAATGCGCCGTGAAGCATGATACCAAAAAAAGTCATGAATTCATACATATTACTGACGGGAGCATGTCCCACTGCCATCCACCTTAAAAGGAAGTAACTAATTTGGAGAATAAATGCTAGATAAGCGATCACCATACCGATTTTTGTAATTACGCCGCCTTTAGATTTTACTGACAGCCCTAACGGAATAATTGCCAAGAGTAATAAGGTAAAAGAAACAAATAGGGAAACACTGCTAATTTACAATAAACTTTCATTATTCAAATTACTTCCAACTTTCTATGACAAATTTGCAACCAAATTTATTATAAAAAGCGTCCTGCTACTTGTATGGTATTTATCATGAACGATATAAAACTCATCTTAAACGCAATAAATGATATCATTTCACTAAAAGGAGAAAAATAATGGAAATTTATTCGATGGCAATTTTTAATTTTATCATTACTTTTATCTCCCTCTTTTACGTGTTGGATATTAACCCCTCTTTCAAACGGCTGATGTCCTGCTTCTTACTGAATCTTTTTATCGCGACCGCGGCTGCAGAATTTCAGGAGATGCAGTGGCTCCCTATCCTATTATGCGTTTTCCTAGGCGAGAGTTTATTTTATGTATTTACAAGAAACTGGTTTGTTTTTTTACATATTATCAATATCCATCTAATTACGATTGTAATTGAATCATTTATTTTATTTGTTGCAGCATCGGTTCCTATTCCGCTCACGTTACACGGAGTCATTATTTTAGGGCTGCTTTTCGGTAGTCTTTCCCTCTATAAAAAACGGGTGCCTTCTCTATTCTTACAAATAGATGAAATGGCTAAATTTAAATGGAGTCGCTATCTATTCCTAATAGCGGTCGTTTCTTTTTTCATTTTCTACTTACAAATACCTGTACCTGCTGCTAATGGCGAGCTGCAAGTTACTATGTTAAATCTTATAATCCTTATTGTTTATTCTTTATTTTTATTACTTTCATTTAAATTGATTGCATCGATTTGGAAAAAAGAAGTTGAATTAAAGCAAAAAGAAGCCGAACGCTACTATTTTGAAATGTATTCTACCGAATTAGAAAAAACAAATAAAAGAATGAGAACTCTGCAGCATGATTATGCCAATATCCTCCTGTCCCTAAATGGCTATATTCAAAATCAGGATATGAAAGGCTTGGCCGCTTATTTTAATAAATTTGTCTTAAAGACAGGTCATCATGAGCCTGGGGTTTTTCCTTCTCTCGAGAATATGTACATTTCGGAGATCAAGGGCTTGCTTGCCGCAAAATTACTTAAAGCGGGCGATCTCTCCGTTTCAGCACAAGTAGAAATCCCCGAAAAAATTGACTATATATCAATTGATAAAATCGATTTGTCAAGAATTTTAGGGATTTTATTGGATAATGCAATTGAAGCAAGCGCGGTGCAGGAATTTTCTCAAATACAAGTTGCCTTTTTAAATACTCATAATAATGGTGTATTGATTGTAATCAATAATACTCTCAAGCAGCCATTTCCAGACATGAGCAGGTTATTTGAGGAAAGCTATTCTACTAAAGAAAATTCCAGAGGCTCTGGACTATATAATGTAAAACAAATTTTGTCAAAGTACCCTGCTATTACGCTAAATACATATTTAGAAAACGAATGGTTTATACAGGAATTATTAATAGAAAGGAAGGAAAGTAAATGAGAGTAGCTATTCTGGAAGATGATGTATTTCATCGAGAATTACTTTTAAAAAGCATTCGAAATTATGCTCTTTTTCAGGAGCCTTCAATTGAAATTTCTATATGTACAGGTTCTCTTAAGGATCTCATTCAGCATAACGAATTCAGCAAAATTGACTGCTATTTATTGGACATTGAGCTGAATGATCAAATAGATGGAATGGAGTTAGCTCAAAGAATTAGGCGCATGGATCCTTTTGCTCATATAATTTTCATAACAAACCACGCTGATCGGCTGCCTTTAACATTTACTTATAAGCTTGCGGCATTAGATTTTATCATCAAAAAATCCCCTGAACAAATGGCGCTAGATGTAATAAAGGCATTACAGGCAGCCTTTGAAAAGCATAAACAAATTGGGACAGTAGACACCTCGAAATGGTTGCAAAACAAGGTTGGAGAAAAGATAAAGAATATTAGACTCCAAGATATTTACTATATTGAATCTTCGGTTCATCCGCACAAACTTGAACTATATGAGAAAAATGGACGTCATGTCTTTTACGGGAAACTAAAGGAACTTGATACGCTCTCCGAATATTTTTTTCGTTGCCATAAGAGCTGTACAATTAACTTAAACCATGTAGTTGAAATTAATCTAAAGAAGCGCTGTGTCATTATGTCAAACGGAAGCGTATGCCCTGTAGCCTTCCGGTTAATTCGTGAATTGCAAAAGGCGATGAAAAGCCTTACCGGGTAGGCACGAAATATTTAATGCTTTAAATAAAGGGATTTTGAATATTTTGATTGTATTAATACAATGGACGAAAGTTATTTCTCATCTCTTGAAATGACAAATACATTAGCCATTTATTACGGGCAAAACACAATAGAGCGTGCTTTTTCGAAGTGCCGGAATTTGGGAACCTACTGTATCATTCATTCTTATTAGTTTTAAGGAGCTGATTGGATGCTTAGCGACATATTGCAAACCTTCATTACACTTTGGGGTGGAAAAAATGCTTATCCTACAGAAGAAAAAATTAACCAGAATTTAAAGCAACTGAGGTGTGAAGCATGGTTTCAAGACCTTTTTTCCAATCATACGGGACTTTTTATGGAAAATAAGGAGATCCGCTATGTTATTGGAGCCGTAGATCTTGATAAAGTACTTAAAAATGAAAAAGATAAAAGTAAATTCCATGAAGTTCTCTCAATATTAATTGATAAAAAACAAAGATAATTGTTTCATTATCACAAGAGGACTTTATAAATAATGACATACTCCCTGCTCTTAGGCTTTGAAATTAGAATTAAATTTACCATATTCCATAAAAAAAATGCCTCTCATCTCTGAAGGCATTTTTTTCATTTTTTCACTTTTGCGGCAGCTTGCCAAACAGCATCCATGCCCGCGGGAACAAGAGATGCACAGTACGAATGAATAAATAGCAGCTTAATAGTACAGCAAGATAGCAAATAAGCATGTAGGCATGATATTGAGTAATCGTTTCCGGCACCAAAATCTGCTGCCATACATATAAAAGCCATGGGTGGACCAGGTAAAAGCCGAAAGAGTAAATACGCAGATGCTCCGCCCATTTATTCAGCCTCGTAGATCCACGATGTTCAAGCCAGATGCTGACCTTAAAGAGTACATAGCAGGCTGCTAAAAAATAGACAACTGCTAATAACTTAAATGGTATATATGGGATGTTTGTCAAACCAATGATATTGCGGTAATAATACAGTGCCGTGTATACCAGACCGAGTATGACCGTACACATAACGCCTAACAGCAGCCACCGTTTCGACCATTCCTTTTTTAAGATTGGATAGTAGACGCCTACCCACCCTCCGAAGAAGAAGCTTGCAATATAGACTGTAAACAGCGGGAAGCCAAAATGAATGCCGTTTTGCTTCATTACTGTCTGCACTACTACTTCAACAACGATTCCTATAATCGGCAAATATTTTTTAAACCAATGAAATTTATGCATCAAGTAAATGAATAATGGCAATAAAAAATATAGCTGCACTAAAATGAGGATAAAATACAATTGATAAAACGATTGTCCTGTCACTATACTTTTTACTACCGGACCTATTCCCTCATACTCCCTCATCCCTATATAGACCGCAAACCATTCATAAAAGATAGACCATACGAAAAATGGAGCCAAAATATAGAGAAAGCGTTTTTTATAAAAGTTTTCCCATGTTTCTCTTGTAAAGGGACGTGAAGCATAGTTGTAAAACAATAGTAACCCGCTCAGGAATACGAATACCGCACCTTCAAAGCGAGTGAACCGATTGAGTATTAAGTATATAAAATAGAACGGATCGTCTGGAGACAGCTTTCCTAGAGCCCCTCCTGTCACATGAATGAGTACGACGAGCAGCATGGCTGTCACGCGCATAAACTTCAGCGATTCAATTTTCTCTTTCCTTACTTCCACTAATGAATAACCTCGTTTATAAATGAATATATTTTCGAGCCAACAAAGGTACAGCTCTCTGTGATAAGAAGTTTATTAATCTATCATGGATTCACAGTAGATCGGATTTTCTTTTCTCAATCCGCTGCCATTGATAAAGAAATGCTTTCTTCATAATGAAACTAATTAAAATTAACATGTTTTTAAGATGCATAATGTAAATAGTACCATTACTTGTATCTTGCTGTACAGTTGAATTTCCCTTTTTGATATCCACTTATTCATTAGCATTAATGAAAAATGTGAAATTCTCTTTTCACAAAACCTCCCTATTTTCTCCACAAATTGATAAATAATCGTTTAATAATCAGCAGAATATCTTGAATTCGAAATATTTTCTTTTTACAATGGCTAGCAAGGAGGTGAATATTATTGAAAAAGTTAGCTATAGTAGGTGGAATTATTGCTGTATTGGTGATCGGAATTATTTTGCTGACGAATAAATCGCAAAATGACATTCTAGAAGCTAATGATAATCCATACGGTACAGATAACTTAGAGCCATCTACCATCGAGTTATTAGCAGATGAAAATTACCAACATATTATCCTCCCTGATGATTTGGAAAGTAAAATCGACAGTAATGAAGGTACATATGCATATTTTTTCAGTCCAACATGTCAGTACTGTAAAGCTTTCACGCCTGTTCTTATGCCTATTGCAGAGCAATATAGCAAAACGATCGATCAACTAAATGTGTTGGAGTTTGATATGGCTTGGAATGAGTATAAAATCGAATCTACTCCAACACTCATTTACTTTGAAAATGGAGAAGAAGTGGCTCGAATTGTGGGAGATGCACCTGAAGAGGTAGTTCATGAATTTTTTCTATCGACCGAGTCATAATGCTGAAAAATGAAGAAAAAGAATAGAAGAATGACAAGAAGCATTATCTTACTTACACTCTTTGCTGCCATTGCCTATACTGTCTACTCTTCGCTAACGAAAGATCAAGTGGCGGTATTACAAGTTGGTGATCCTGCCCCTGACTTCGAATTGGCTGGTCTAGACGGACAAGTTTATCGCCTTTCTGATTATACTAAACAGGGAAAAGGGGTATTTCTGAATTTCTGGGGAACTTGGTGTGAACCTTGTGAGCGTGAAATGCCGGCAATGGAGCGCCAATATCATCAATTTGCTGGGGAGAACTTTGAAATGATTGCGGTGAATATCGCGCAGTCAAAATTAGAAGTGTCAAAATACGTGGAGCAAATGGGCATGACTTTTCCTGTCGTTATAGATGCAAACAAAAGTGTACTAACTGCCTATAATATTAGCCCCTTACCTACCACGATTCTCATCGATCCGGAGGGTAAGGTCAAACGGATTGTGACGGGCGAAATGACCGATCAATCCATTGAACACTATATTGAAAGTATATTACCTGCAACGTAACCCCTTATACGTTTCTATCTAGTTACAATGTCATTATACAGGCGGATCTGATTTCACGGATCTGCCTATATCTATTTGTTCGTCATATTTTCTTCCGCTCCTGTCTATCCTGAGCAAACATGTTCATGTACTGATGAAGCCAAAAATTCATCGGCAGCAGATTCTAATAAATGTCATTCTTTCATATTCTGAATAGCCGGTTCTATAGAATCTAAAACATATGCAGAATGCAACCGAAATACGTTAACGTTAGGAAGACTGCTGCCTTACGATCTGTTTTTAAATTCACTGAAGGAGAGGATTTATGAGCACTCTGCTCTATATCATTGCTGGATTAGCCTTTGTTGATATGCTGCTGCCTGCTACATTAGGAATTACCCTATACTTGCTGCTGACGATGAAAAAAAAGGTGACAAGGCATCTATTTGTCTATCTATTTACCGTTTCGAGCCTGTATTTTGGTGTCGGCGTCTTATTAATGTTAGGGCTTGGCTATATTCTCCGTTTTTTAAGTGACATTTTCCAAGATAATTTGATTAGTTGGGGCCTTTTATTAATTGGGGCAACCTTATTTATTACAGGCTTCTATTTACCGAGAAAAGGGAAAAAGAAAAACAAACGTCCAATGCCGACATTAAATAACATGTATTCAATGGTTGCAATCGGCTTTACGACTGCATTGGTTGAAGTTAGCACGGCTTTCCCTTATTTTGCAGCAATCGGGTTAATGACCTCAGCTAAACTGACATGGATTGAATGGCTGCCGATCCTTATCGCTTATAATGCGTTGATGCTTGTACCGTCCATCCTCGTTTTTCTATTCTTCCGCTTCTTTTCCAATGGAAAGTACAAGCGGTTCGAAAAATGGAGATCCAAGGTAGAAAACAACAGGGATACCTCGCTTTCTTGGTTTGTTAGTATGTTTGGTCTATTGCTGATTTTTGTTTGCCTCGATTATTTATAAGGACAAGGCCTCCATGGAGGATAGAAACAACAGGTCAAGGATCGATTAATCTTTTCTTGAGCTATTCTCCTCTATGGGGACAGCCTCGCTTACTGCTAGATCCATTATTCAATTATTAATCATGTACAATTCACCTTTTCACTGTTCCCCCCATTACCAGAAAGCAGATTTTTTTCTGCGTTTTCATACAAATGACATAACATGACTCTTCTGAAAGACTCTCTTTAAATTTCCTCATTCCTTCGCTTGTTCATTATGTACTATTGTAATGTCCGCTTTCTCCTCGTTTTGCTATCTTTTCTTTCCTGCCAGTAATGACTTCACCAGTGCATTCTTTTTCTTAGTGACCTCCATTGTCCTGCGACATATTACTTGCCCTGTGAAAAAAGCTGCCTTCGAATTTTTGAATAAGTGTTGTCCTTCTTGGTTACCACTGTTCCCCGTTCACCTCTATCTTCTTGTTTAATTTTCTATCAGTACAAACAATCGGTTGCAATGATGAATGAGCTAAAAAGCCCTTTACACTTTGCTCCCTTTTAGTGTAAATTTACACTAATACATACTAAATGGAGGAATGATAAATAATGCGTGGCCTTATCATATTGCTCTTATTTTCTCTTACGTTGGGAATGAACTTTTGGGCAGGCTTAAAATACCCAGATGTCGAACCAAGTATAGTAGGTTTACTAACTACGGGTATATATCTTCTTGCGTTGTTTAGTTTACGTAATAAAACAATCCTGTTTCTTTGTACTATATGCAGTTGCCTGACTGGAATTTTGTTTGCGATGGAATCTTCCCTTATCGAAATTGCTTTCTTGGATTTCCTGGGTGCAATCCGGTATCCGCTTTATGTTTTTTTCATCATGCCCTTGTTCGGACTAAATAAGGTTTTCTCCCTGCCTATTCATTCATTTGCCTTTTTATGTACCGGAATTTATATGGTTCTATGCCTCTTCAGTTTAGTAAGAGTACCGAAAAGCTTGATTGCAAGGTAATTCTTATTTTTTCTTTTAAGCCGGCTCTGTATTTTTTGGTTTCATGTAGGTTTTCTAATAATTACACTTGAAGCTGACGCAACGTCATTTATTATACTTATTGATAACTGAAGGAGATGTTCATAAAATCCCAGCATATGAATGGAGGTTATCAACGAATGAAAATGAATGATTTAATAATTTATGGTTGTGTGATTATCGGGGCAGGAATTGGATTGTTGACAGGAAATGCCTTTCAATTTGTGTTGATCGGCTTAGGGGTTGGATTTCTTCTGCAATATTTAGCGGGGAAAAGCCAGCATTGAGTCACTTTTACTCTACCTTACGATGTTAAGAAGGTTGATTGTCTTGCTTAAAACATCTTAATTTGAAAGGATGATTCCGATGCTCCATATTAATAAAGCTGCTGAACTGATGGGGGTTACAGTAAGGACCCTTCGCTACTATGATAAAGTCGGATTAATTCAGCCTGCTGCAAAAACTGAAGGCGGACACCGATTGTATGCTGTTGAAGAATTAAAGAGGCTGCAGCAGGTCCAATTTTTAAAAAAGGGCGGTTTCTCGCTAAAAGAAATAAAGAGGATTTTAGACTCTCCAGATTGGGACTGGGGCCAAAGCTTAAAGAATCAGCTGGCATCTGTCTTAGAAGAACAAAAGAAGCTTGCCAATATGGAGACTGCTTTAAGAGAGCTGATTAATAGTATCTCATTGGAAGGAAATAACGAGGATAAAGCCATTCAAAATCTTCTGCAGCTCTCTGCACAACATGAGGAAATAAGACAGCAATTTCGAAGATCATTATTTACGAACCAAGAACTTACACTTCTAAAAAAGGTACCTAATATGGCTGAGGATTCCGTTGAAACCCAGGAATGGATTTCGCTCATCAATCAGCTTACTCACTGTATGCATGAAGGGGTTCACTCCCCTAACGTCCAAGCTATTATAGGAAGGATGGATGAAAAACGGCTTGAATCATTTGGCGGACATGACGATTTCATCGATAAACTCTGGAAAACACGCATGTCTCCAGAGCAATCACAAAAAGCAGGCATGTATCCGATTGAGCAGACGATACTCGAATTTATGGATAGTGCTTATGCTGTATACTTATCCGGCCACCAGACGGAAGGAGAAAAATAATGAGTGTTTCAATGCTTTTGATGATTGGCGGCCTAGCTATTTTAGATATGCTCAGTCCCACTGCACTAGGCGTGACTGTTTATTTACTGTTAACTCATAAGCGGAAAATTGCCACACGCTTATTTGTTTACCTTTTGACCATTGGGGGTATTTACTTTATTTGTGGTTTACTGTTAATGCTTGGACTTGAGTATGTATTGGATTCTATGGCTGAGGTTTTCAGAAGCCAATTGATGAGCCGGGTTATATTTTTCATCGGTCTGCTTTTACTTATTGGCAGCTTTTATGTTCCGAAACGAAGCGGAAAAACGTCTACTTTGCCAAAATCGTCAGGATTACTTCCAATGATCGGGATCGGTATTACAACTGCCCTGCTCGAGATTGGGTTGGCAGTACCTTATTTCGCCGCAATCGGTTTGATGGTGACCGCTGAATTGCCAATGTGGGAGTGGCTTCCGACTCTAATTGGCTATAATGTTCTCATACTATTACCGCCGGTCGTTTTATATTTTCTTCATGTTCTTTTTGCAAAATGGATGCAAAAACCGCTGGCAGCTTTACGAACAAAAATGGATGCTAGTACAGATTCTGCCTTATCGTGGGGTATGAGTATTATCGGTGTCATCCTGATTCTCAATACATTAGATTATTTATAAAGCGCTAGCCGGGTGAACGCTATCTTATACCTGTCCTGCCATCTTTTCAATACCTCTTTTAACCTGCTCCTTTGTCATTTATCAATTTGCTATTTATGCTACAATATATTGGAAATTGCATGGAGCTGAATTTTTGCAGCTCGAATGAAAGGAGCTACATAGAAAATGAAAATAACTACATTTCCGACATTGGAAACAGAACGATTGATTTTGCGAAGAGTAACGAAAGAAGATGCGGCAAGCATGCTGCTGTATTTATCAGATAAGGACGTTATGAGGCATATTGGACTGGAGCCTTTTCAAACAACAAATGATGCGCTGGAGGAGATTGCCTGGTACGACTCGATTGTTAAAGACGGGACGGGGATCAGATGGGGTATTACCCTAAAAGAGGAAGGGAAGGTAATCGGAAGCTGCGGTTTTTTAAACCGTGTCGCAAAACATCGCCGCATTGAAATCGGAACAGAATTGAGCCGTGATTATTGGCATAGAGGAATCGCACGTGAAGCTTTACACGCAGTTATCCATTACGGCTTTCAACACATGGACATTCAACGAATTGAAGCTTTGATTGAACCAGCGAATCTTGCCTCCCAGAAACTATTTGAAAGACAAGGGTTTACTAAAGAAGGGCTCCTGCGAAGCTATGAATATACATGCGGTAAGTATGATGATTTATTCATGTATTCTTTATTGGCAAAGGACTTAAATCTAGATTAATAATAAAAGATAATCCTGTAACGTTAGTGCTGAGACGAGTTTGTCGCAGCAGGTGTGATTAGCTGTATACTTCTACAATTAGATAACGTTTTGCATCTATTTAAATTGCCTTCGCCAGTCTTTCACTGGCCTAAACTTGATAAAACTAAAAACACCTTCCATTTCATTGAAAAATGAGTATAGGATATCATGATTCAACGTAGAGGTGTTTTTTTATGTCAAGGCCTGCATATACTTTTATAGCTGCTCTTTTATTCTTCTTCTTTTAATGATCATTTCCTGCAAAGCACCCGTTCCTAACAGTACTCCAAAGATGATAAGCAAGCACCCAATCAGTTGTGTTCCACGAATCACTTCTTTCAGGAAAACTGCAGTACCTATTAGAGCAAAAATCGTATTAAAGTTTCCAAAAATCGCTGTTTCTGCCGCACCGATCTGAGAAATAGCATAATTATAGGCGGTTTGACCAATAGCTGTTGCCAGCACTGCTGATCCTATTAGGAGTAAATAGTATTCTGACGGAGCCCCAAAAATCTCACGCCAGCTTCCTGGGTCTATCGCTAAACTGCCAAGCAGCAGGAAGAGCGAACCTGCAAGCAGCATATAGCCTGTCAGTAAAAAGCTGTCTACCTCTGCTGATACTTTTCTTATGACTAAAAAACTCAGCGCCTGTGAGATGATTGATAGAAATACGAGAATATCTCCCCACTCGAGCGAATCTCCCATTCCTCCATCGTTTAATACCGCCATCACTACACCAAAAGCCCCTATTACAAACCCTGCAAATTGAAGAATTTGAAAGCGGCTAAAGCGAAATAAAAAGGCAAAGATTGCTGTGACAAGCGGACTAAACCCTATAATAATACTCGTTTTCACGGCAGATGTACCGGCCATTCCTGTAGCAAGGAGCATATGGTGGATGACGATGCCAAGAAGACTAGCCAGTAATACCCACTTCCATTCCTGCCAGTTAAGCCATCTGAATTTCTTTAACCCTATTACTATTAGAACGACTGTAAGAGCGGCAATGAAAATTCGAAAAGCTGTCATAGTTAATGGGTTAAAAAAGGAAACGAGCAATTTGAGTGCAACGACATTCATCCCCCAAAAAAACATAATACCAATCATTAACATGTAAATTTTATATTTAGCCATCGTGTCCACTCATTAGCTGCTTCATATTCGGCATAATGATTTCACTTCCTTATTAGGTTAGCAATCCTTCTAACACATTCACCGTGAAAGAAGGCAAAAGTATGTATGAATGAAACAGCCACATCCGTTTTGACAGATGCAGCTGCTCTGTTTATTCCTCTGTTTCCGGGAAAAAGGCTTGCTCTGTGAATACATCAACTAGCGTTGGGCCTTTGATTCGGATAGCTTCCTCTAAAATTAATTCCATTTCTTGGCCTTCTTCTATTTGATAACCTCTCCATCCGCAGGCAAGTGCAAGGCTGACAAAGTTCGGATTCAGCATTTGAGTTCCTTCCTCTTCATCGCCCGCTGCCCGGATCTTATCACTTTCCATCTGAAGGGAACCGTTATTAAAGACGATAACGGTAATGTCTATTTTATATTGGGAGGCTGTCAATAAATCTGCCAATGTCATTTGCAGACCACCGTCTCCGACAACCGCTATAACTTGTTTGTGAGGACAAGCTAATTTTGCTGCTAAAGCTGCTGGCAGTCCAAACCCCATTGAACGCCAGTAGCCTGAGAATAAGATTTTTTGGTTGCTTTGACGGAAATTTCGATTCATCCAGACAGTTACATTCCCCGTGTCCAGCGCAATAATTGCATCCTCCTCTACTACTCGTTCAATCGCGCGGACAACTCTAGACGGATGAACAGGGAATCCATTGACAAGCCCTTCAGACTCGTTGACTTCTTCCCATTTCTCCTTCGTCTGTGTGACACGCTCCACCCATTCTTTATTCGTTACGTAGTCTGCGATTCCCTGCAGAAGGACTGGAACTATATGCTGGGTATCCCCTTTGATCCCAAAATCGACAGGCATCCGTTTATTAGCATTTTCGATATGAAGATCAATTACGATAATCTTTGCGTTTACGGGTACATATCCATCCGGCCACCATGTTGCTCCAGCTACAAGCACAACATCAGCATCCTTAAAAATGTCCTTTGCATAAGGGTTGCCACCTTCCCCGATTCCCTGCAGCAAATGCTCCGTGGAATTAGGAAAAATGCCCTTCCCTCCTAGACTGTAAAGTATGCCTGCCCCCCATTGCTTAGCCAGCTTTACAATAGTAGGAGCAGCTTTTTCTGCTCCAGCTCCTGCTAGAATCATTGGCTTTTTGGCATTTTTCATAACCGCGACTACCTCTTCTAAGCCTTTAAGATCTATGGAGAAAGTCCCTTTTAAAACAGTCGGTAATGGTTTTGCCTGAGCCGCAGATTCCATTTTAAAGAGGTCTTTAGGAATCGATATATGGGAAACAGCACGCTGCTGTACTGATACTTGTGCTGCCTTTTGCATAATATCGACCACTGTATCTCCATTTGACAAGTTGGCAGAGTAGGCTGCGAATGGTTTAAATAACTCCTGCTGGTCGACATATTGCTGAAAATCAGTACCAATTTTATCTGTAGGAGCTTGGCCGGTAATAACTAAAACAGGCGCCTTATCCGAATAGGCATCTCCAAGACCGTTCAAGAGATTTGTTGCACCTGGACCCATTGTAGCTGTACAAACAGCAATATTCCCTGTTAATTTTGCTTCAGCAGAGGCCATAAATGCCGCTACTGATTCGTGCCTTACTGCAATAAACTCAATTTCGTTCTGTTTAGCGATGGCATCAAGTAACCCAATAATTGCATCCCCGGTTACCCCATATATTTTTTTAACTCCGTAGTAGGAAAGCTGCTCCACTATTACTTCTGCAACCGTTTTTTTCATTGTATAACGCTCCTTTTGGCCTTTATATATTAGCTAATTTCCCTGATCAAATTACGATAAACAATATTTATGCCGTTTCAGCCTACAAAAAACAAGAGGATGTAAACACTCCTCTTGTTTTTTAATCCCATACAAATGCTAGTATTCACTGATGGAGACTTCTATATAAGTCGGAAATAATTCTTGTCACAAAATATGCTGTACCTGCCAAACCGAGAATGCCGAAGAAATATAATACAGGGATTTCTGAAGAGAACAGCATACCTACGATGAACAATACAAATGAAAACACTAATCCCCCTAAATACATTACGTTCATTGGAATCTCCTCCTTTAACTAATTTCCTAACAAACTTTTTTAGCACTATCTTTTCAGTAAAGTATATCCTGTAATAGGAGTTTTATTGCTGTCCTATTATTTACACTTTCTTTACCCTAAAATCCTTGGCATAAGCCAGGCTTATTAGTTAGAACCCGTTTATTTTATGTACGAACGTAAATCTATTCATTACATATTATAGAAATAGCTATCAAATTTTTATAAAAGGATGATGGTAAAATTGTCAGTGTTATTAATATGCGAAAGTTGGTACTAAGCCTCGGCACGCTTCCCTGCAATGGGGAAATATATGATGAGCGGGACATTGACCGCTGGGAGAATGATGGGGGCAGAAGCCTTAGCAAGAGATAGAGCCTTGTCCGGACTTAAACAAAGGCCGCCAGAATTGAGTTTATTACATTTTGCGAAGATTTATGTATTTACTTGTAAAGAGGTTTCATAAAACAAAACACAAAGAGCCTGCTATCGCTTGATAGCAGGCCTTGTATTATACACTGGACATATTCATGAACAATTGATAGAGAATATAAAAAATGAATATGATTAATGCAAATTTAATGAGTTTCTTTGCAATTGCCCATAAAATCGCAATAACGATTAAAAATATGATCACTGCAAGTAAAAGTTCCATTACCTTACCCCTCAACTAAAATTGAGATTTCATCCCCTGCACGCTTAACCGTCCAGTTTGAAGAAAGCATGCCTCGGATTTGTTTCTCGATTGTTTCATCAATCGATAGGTTTAGCAAACCGTTCTCCACTTCCTTATAATGAATATCTTGAATATCAAAACGCATGCGCAATAAATTTTTCAATCCATTAATTGTCACAAACTTAATACGGTAGTTTCCAGAAAAGGCTTGTTGCAATTTTTCCGTCTCCATCTCTTTTAACAGCGTGAAGTCGAATTTGAATTGCTCCTGCCATTCAGCCAGGCGGTCTTCCGCCATACGCTGTTCTACTTCTTCAAAAGAAATTCCGTATCCTTTTAGTGTTTCTATAATATATGCTTCCATTAAGCTGATGTCCATACTATTATTCCTCCTTTAGTAGACGTTTATGCCGTTCTATAAGCACACCTTTTCGTGCATACCCGAATTTGGCAAATAAATCGTCATCTTCTTGCTGTTTCATATACATTTCAATAACTGTGTAGCGTAAATTTGTACATGTTACTTTAAAATCTAGCAGCTTGGAGAGTTGGAGAAAAATACGTTCTACCGTTTTGACTGTAATTGGTTCTCCAAGTTTGTTACCGACACCAAGCCACATTTCATCTATCTCTTCAAGCTGGGAAAAGAAGATTTCTGTTTCCTTTTTATACTGCAATAAAATTGACAGTAAATCAGATGGCATCTCTAATGTTCTGTAAGAAAGACGTTCCATAATATTGATCGTCATTTCCTTTTCATTAATATGGGACCATTTCATCTTCACAAGCTCTGCCGGCTTGATACCAAGCATTGCAATTGTATACGTAATGGCAAGATTTCTCATGGCCAGCCATGCATTTTCATCTGTTTCCGCGATACTATACATTTGATGCCAGCAGTTCAATACGCTACGCAATTCCTTATCTGTTAAAGCAACTAATTTCGGATGCTGTTTCGCTACAGATTCTAATAACGTTTCATCATAAACTTTAATATATTTCCGGCTATAAAGAAATTCCAAATATGAACGAAGTGCAGCCAGTTTCCGATTGATGGAATTTGCAGTAGTATACTTTGTATGCAAATGATGTATATACGCTTTTAATCCTTCAGAAAAGCTTTCGCGATAAGACTCTTCATCTAAAAATTTCTCAAACTGTTTCGCATCATTAACATACTGTTTAATTGTGTGCTGTGATTTGTTCAACCCAATTAGAAAAGCACGAAAAGCCTCAGTATAATGATCTGCCAATGCTTTAACCTCCTTAGTGGCTTGCGTGTGTATTTTTGTTTATTAGTTTAAGTGGCGCGTATAAATATTTATTTTTATACTCTCTATTGTCGGATAATATGTTTGAAATGTCAATTTTTTTGTTGGGTCTCTTTTTCCTTTTTTGATTAATTATTAAGAAATCCCTTTTTTTATGCTAATATGGTTAGCATAGCAAGTTTTCTGTATTGTAACAGATACGAAAAAATGGATATCTTTACGGTTTTTTACTTGAATATTCGCTAAATTGTATGTGAGATTATTATTGTAGTATATAATAAGGATAATTTAATTACAGGGGGACATAGCATGCAAGTACGTACGACTCGATTGGAAGCTGAAGAAGCGAAGATTATTTATCAGGAAACAGCCGGTCTAGCCATCATTACTATCCATCGTCCACAACTGAAAAATGCTTTAACGGCAAATATGTGGGATCAGCTGGCAAAGATTGCACTGCAAACGCTTGAAAACCCAAAAAACAAAGTGTTAATTCTGCGCGGCTCAGGAGAAAACTTTACTGCTGGATCGGATATTAAAGAATTTAATTCCATTTCCTTAGAGAAAGCCGAGGAAGCTTTCTTACATATGGAAAAAACTATTTCCACTATTGAACATCTTCCCCTTCCCGTTATTGGTGTTATTAACGGCCCGGCGATGGGTGCTGGTCTTGAGCTTGCGTTGGCATGCGATATCCGGATCGGTTCTGACAAGGCGAAAATGGGCATCCCGGTCGGTAAGCTTGGTATCACCCTAAACAACAAGTTCGCGAAGCGTCTTGTGGACCTTGTAGGCCCGAGCGCTACGAAGGATTTTGTGTTTACAGGGCGTATGTATAAGGCTGAAGAGGCGTACAAAGCTGGGATGTTAAATTATTTAGTTGCTGAAAAAGACCTGAATCGCTTCGCTATCCGTATGGGTAAACTAGTTGCTGGAATGTCACCGGATTCATTACTCGCCGTAAAACGCTCGGTTCGTGAGTGTATCGATTCGACACCTGCACTTTGGCAGGACTCCACCCCGTTTGTTTCCCAAACTGATTTCTCAGAAGGCGTGCGGGCTTTTGTTGAAAAACGGCAACCTGAATTTAAACGCCAGCCGAAGTAATAATCAGCCCCTTCTTGACTAGAGGGGGCTTTTCATTTCCCAGAACTTACTGGGGAAATTGAAGATATTATATAGTAAATACTAAAGATCCTTCCAGCAAGATCCTTTACTTAATCCCTCTGACAATAAGATCAATTTCCTCAGGAGCAATACCAAAATGAAGAAGATATGTTTCAGAAATCTGTTGTTGTAAATCTCGAAGTACTTCCGGCACACTATATGTAACAGGGGCCTTTAATGAGATTTCAATAGTCATTGTTGGAATCAGCTCCACAGAAAGCTTTAAAATATCCGGACGGAGTACAAGTGCATTCTTTTTTAGCTCATGTTCGAGCACCTGCACATATACTACCTTAGAGATCTCAATAATTTCGTGATGGAAATCAGGCCGAACAATAGTTGTTTCCCCTATCTTTTTCTTGTTAAAAATGATTTCTTTTCCTTTTTGAATAAAGCGTTTAAAAAAGTTCTGCTCTACCTGCATGACTGGAATTGGCATGACATGTTTTCCTTGGGTTTCTCGTATAAACCGTGCCAACTGAATCTCCTGCGATGTACGGATATCAGTGATGTAATGATAATGCAGAATAGGCCCTACGCCAAGACGTTCAGCAATTCGTTTTGTCATCTTATCACTGGTGCCGATAATCAGTAATGAATGTATGTCTGCTTCTTTAAGTGCTTCTAGTACAGCTTCCCTGTGACAATCCTCATGAAAAATTGCACGGCGAACTGCTTTAATCGTGTTTTTCTCGAATTTTGCGCTTACGCCTGCCCGTTTTTCCCCGTTTACAATGAGCAGCCCATCGTCTATTATGCCGTCAATATTATGCTCATGGGCAAATTCTAGTGCCGAAGTACTTTTTCCGGTGCCGCTTGGGCCGCTTAATGAGTAAATTTCCATCTGGCTCACCTCTTCTTTTCAGTGTAAACGAAAATTCGTAAGTTGAGGAACAAAATTTTACGCAAATTCCTGCGATATTGTAAGAATTCGCTTTATAGCATGAAAAGATTCTATTTTCTGAAATCCACCATTTCTGATAGAACTGTTATGGTACAATATTAGTTATATTTTAATATTTAGGAGTGTTTACTTTGAAAGTTCAACCATCAAAAAAAATGTCCCTTTTTGCGCCAGCTATCTTTGGAGATTTGAAGCAATGTGCGCGAGAACAACAAGCAAAAGGTATGCAGTTAATTGATTTAAGCCTTGGAAGCCCGGATATTCCTCCAGCCGCCTTCCTGCGGGAAATGATGTCTGAACTAACAAAACTAGAAACATCATACGGCTATACATTAACAGGCGTTCAAACATTTAACGATTCTGTGAGCCGATACTATAAACGTGTTAATCAGGTTAATTTAGATCCTGCTACAGAAGTGGTACAAACGATTGGCTCTCAGGAAGGACTCGTCCATCTCCCGGTTGCGTTCTGTAACCCAGGGGACATAGTGCTGACAACAAACCCAGCCTATGTCGCTTATGATGCCGGGATTCATTTAGCTGGAGCGGAACCATATTATATGCCTTTAACAAAAGAAAATGGTTACCTTCCTGATCTGTCTGCTGTCCCTGAAGAAGTGGCACAGAAAGCAAAGCTGCTTATTCTAAATCTGCCAGGTAACCCTGTACCGGCAATGCCTTCTAAAGAGTACTTTTTAGAAGTGGTGGCATTTGCGAAAAAACACAATGTCATTGTCTTACACGATGCTGCTTATTCAGAATTTTACTTTAAAGGGGATGCTCCAATTAGTTTCCTTGCTACGCCAGGAGCTATGGAAGTGGGATTGGAAATTAATTCACTATCGAAAAGCTTCAGCCTTGCCGGCTCGCGGATTGCTTACATCGTCGGCAATGCAGAAATGATCTCTATTCTGAAGCAATTAAAATCAAATCTAGACTTCGGTATATTTGAGCCAATCCAATTAGTCGCTGCTAAAGCTTTAGATCATGCTGAAGAAATTACTGCCAGCCTGCGTACAACATTTGCTGCACGCCATAAAGCATTAATGGAGGGCCTCACTTCTATCGGTTGGGAAGTTGCTCCAAGTGAAGGCGGTATGTTTGTTTGGGCAAAACATCCATACGACATCGATAGTAGGTCATTTGCCTTTGAAGCCATTAAACAAACGGGAGTCGTCATGGTACCAGGAACTGCATTCGGCTCTGCTGGTGAAGGTTATATGAGATTGGCCCTAGTACAGGAAGTTGAAAAATTGACGCAAGCTGTCCAAAGACTTTCCAATATGACAATAAAAAAAGAAGCTGCTATCTAAGCAGCTTCTCAGCCTGTTGACAAACGCTTTCATTCATCGTTGCTTGCCTCGCTCGTCCTCTCATGAACGTAGGTTCTATTCGCGTCTTCGCTCGTCGGCGCGCCTTGTCTGGCAAGCGTTTTCAAGACAGGCTGGGTAAACCTTCATTTAAAAATCTATCTAAAAAAACGTAAAGACAAAGTCGAAAAGCGACTTTGTCTTCACTCTGAGAAGCGGCTTTCTCAGCCGCGTCCTTTTATTCTTCCAAAAACGTATATGTAATAACACCCTCATCCTCTATTTCCGTTCCGTCCAAAAATACTAAAACAGTCTGGAAAATAATCTCATCTGTTTCTTCACATGCCCATCGATCATCCGGAATAATTTCAAACGGCACAAATTCCGACCCCTTCGTATGAACACTTCCTACAAGCTCCACTGAAGATTTACCGATAATTTGAGTTGAATCTCCTACCCTTTTTAATACACGCAAAATGATACAGTCGATTTTCTCAACATCTGACTCTGCCGTCACATATACCTTTCCAGTCAGTATCTCTCCTTCTACTAAGTCTGTTTTGTCGACAACCGTGTCGATCTTTACTCCGTTAGATTCCATTGTTGTAAACCACTTGTTAATCATACTATTCATCCCCTTTTGTAGAAAATCGGCAGCTTAAGCTACCGATTAGTGAATATCTTCATATTGATTTTCTTCATTTACTTGGAACTTATTATAGCGCTGTTTGAATAACTGATAGAAGTGTTGAACAATTACTTTCAATAAAGCGTATGAAGGAATACCAAGTATGACGCCGACTACTCCAAACAGGGAGCCTGCTGTCAACAGCACAAATATTATCGTAATCGGGTGTATACTTAAAGATTTACCCATGATCTGTGGCGAAATAAACTTCCCTTCGATTAATTGTACAATCGTCCATACAATACCCACCTTGATAACCATAAAAGGATCAGTTACGATGGCGATAATTAGTGCTGGGGTAATCGCAATTACGGGACCTAGATACGGGACAACGCTTGTCAACATTGCTAAGGCACCTAAAAGAAGTGCATAAGGCAGCTGGATAATAAAGAACCCAATCGTTACCATAATACCGATACAAATGGATACTAAAATTTGCCCTTGAATGTAGGAACTAATTTGATTATCCATGTCTACCATTACATCATCCACGAATTTACGCATGCGCGGCGGGAATAGACGAAGAATAAAATGCGGCATTTTTTCGCCTTCCCACAATAAGTAAAATAAAATGAATGGCACGATAACGAGCGATAGTAAAATTCCTGTTAATGTTGTGACAAAACCCGTAAGACCTGATGCAACATTCGTTGCCAGAGTCGTCGCAGTATCTTTGACTGTAGTCGTTAAGTTGTCCGTGATATCTTCCAATACCTTATTATAGTCTATATTGGCATTCGCCAAATATTCATTGATCCGCGAATTATTTATAAACGTTATTACATCATCAAGAAGCGACATAAAATAGATCGGAAACTCTTGAAGTAAATTTGTAAACTGCTCACGGAGGAAAGGGAACACTAATAAAATCAGGACTGTAATCAAGCTGATAAGTCCAACGAAAATGATGAGAATAGCCCAAATGCGAGGCACTTTCCACCGCATTAAAATCCGCAGGAACGGGCGAAGCAAGTAATAAAGAATAACGCCGAGCACTCCCGGCAGGATCACAACTTCAAACAACACCTGGATCGGTTGGAATATAAATGCTATTTTGTCAAAGATAAAAATGACACAGCCGAGCAACAAAGTGATAATTAATAAGAATAATAAATTTTTACCGCCAAGAAAGCGGATGAACCGTGTAGAGAAAAAATGGGACTTCTCTTGCGGCAACTGCTCTTTCTGACTTTCCTGTTCCAAAAAACCACCCCGACACATTCTCTGATTATTGTATTTATATTGTAGCACTAATTATTATATCTTGTATGATTTTACTCTAGTTACCTTCTAAAAAATCCTGCAGTAACTGCTTGTTAGCCTCTTGATCAATATCAAGAACCAACCCAAGTCCACTGATTCTCTGATCTGTGTACGTTCCTTCAGCTGGGACTGTCATTTTTGATACATCAACACCGCCTACTGCCATGCTTAGTACTGTTTTTAATTGATCAGCAGATGAGACATCAGTTGTGACATACCCCTGTGCGGCACCAACCAGCTTCGGTAAATTTTTTGAATTTCCAACAGACAGCAGTTCATTTTTCAGCGCCTCAATCACTTTCTGCTGACGCTCTACTCGACCAAAGTCCCCTTGCGCATCATGGCGGAAACGTGCATACCCGAGTAACTCTTGTCCATTTAATTGATGCACTCCTTGGGTTAACGTAACGCCTATATGTGCGGACATATCCTTCTCTACTTCAATTTCAACCCCGTCTGGAGCCATTATGTCAATGAGTGATTCGAAGTTTTTAAAATCGATCAATGCGTAATGATGGATCGGTACGTCAAACATCTCTGTTATCGTATCTTTGGTTAGCTGCACCCCGCCTAAATAAAAGGCAGTATTCAACTTATAGTTTCCATAATCGGGAATTTCAGCGTAAATGTCCCGCATGAAAGATACAAGCTTTATCTCATCTGTTTTCTTCTGCCAAGAGACAAGCATCATTGTATCGGAACGAGATTGTTCCTCTCCTCGTGTATCCACACCAAGCAGGAGGTAATTTACAGTCTCCCCATCTTTTTCATCCGGTACAAAATCTTCTACTTCCATAGTTGAATTGGCATCACCCGCTAGTTTTAAGCCAGCCTGGTACTGACTGTAGCCGTAGACACCTACTGCTATTAATAAGAGCAACAACACTGTAATGAAAACACGGCCTTTACGCATTTTTCTTTTTTTGTACCGGCGCTGTTTTTGTTCTTCCATAAAATAAAACCCCTTTATAATTACTCATCTATTGGACGCACCAATGTCTCATTATGTTTCCAATTATTGTTCATTCATTATACTACGCATGGTACAAATTTGCCGATTAATTTGCTAATCCAATTCTTTGTATATAAACGTATCGGCATGCTACAATTATGATATTTTTTAGGAGGTGTCTATTATGGAAAAAGCAACATTTGCTGGCGGCTGTTTTTGGTGCATGGTGAAGCCGTTTGATCAGTGGGAAGGCATACATAAGGTAACGAGCGGCTATATGGGCGGTCACATAGAAAATCCTACGTATGAAGACGTAAAAAAAGGAACATCAGGTCACTTGGAGGTTGTTCAAATTGAATTTGATTCCTCAATTTTCAGCTATGAGCAATTATTAGAAATTTATTGGATGCAGATTGATCCAACAGATGATGGCGGGCAGTTCCATGACCGCGGCGAATCTTACAAGACGGCCATTTTTGTTCATAGCGAAGATCAGCGTGTAAAAGCTGAAAAATCGAAGGTTGACCTTGCTGCAAGCGGCAGATTCAAAAAGCCTATTGTGACAGAAATCCGTGCTGCAGAAACGTTTTACATTGCCGAGGACTACCATCAAGACTATTATAAGAAAGAACCTGGCCACTATAAGGAAGACCGAGAAAAATCCGGACGTGATGAATTTTTACAAGATCATTGGAAATAAAAGAACTGCCCGCATGCGGGCAGTTCTTTATCATTACTTCAGTTTACATAATAAAATTATATTTACAAGCAAGCAATCAGAGAAAAGATAATGTTTTTCTTAAAATCCTGGATTCCTAATATTATGCCAAGCAGCACATCATCCCCAGATCTTTTTTTAAATAAAAAGTACGTTAAGTATGTAAATTTTCATATGCAAGGGTTTTAACACGCTTTTCTATGTTTATATTCACCGGCAAACATAGAAAAGCCCCCTTTGAAAGGAGGCTTCAGCCTGTTGACAAACGCTTTCATTCATCGTTGCTTGCCTCGCTCGTCGGTATCCCTTGTCTGGCAAGCGTTTTAAAGACAGGCTGGTTAAACCTTTATTTTAAAAATCTATCTGAAAAAACGTAAAGACAAAGTCGTAAAACGACTTTGTCTTTACTCTGACTTCTCCTTTGCAAGGAAAGGAGGCATGTTTCTTACTTATTGCTTTTCTCCAGTTTCCACTGCGAGATGGCTTCTATAAATGCATCACCGTATTTTTCGAGCTTGTTTGCCCCTACGCCGTTAATTTCTAAAAAGTCTTCGGATGTTGTCGGTTTTTTTGCACTTAGCTCCTTTAATGTCTTATCCGAAAAGACAACGTAAGGAGGTACCCCTTCAGCTGCTGAAATTTCTTTTCGTATGTTACGCAGATGCTCAAACAGCGGATCCTCATCCGATATCGCTTTTACAAGCGGAGCACTCCGACGCAATACTTTCCGATTACCCATGAGCACTTCTTTTCCCTGCTCGGTCATTAAAATTGTTGGAAATTGCCCATTACTAACTGCCAGCAATTTTTCTGCAATACAAAATTCAATAAAATGAGCAATTTCCTTTGCATTCATTTCCTTCAAAATACCGTATGTAGGAAGTTTATTGAAGCCGAATTCCTGCACTTTTTTATTGTTTGAGCCCGCCAGCACCTGGCTGATGAGTACCTTACCGAACTTTTGACCCATCCGAACAACACATGACAATACCTTTTGGGCCTCCACTGTCATATCAACTTGTGGCCGTTCATCGATACAGCGATTGCACTTCCCGCATAACTCAGTCGTTTCTTCCCCAAAATAGCTTGTAATATAATTTTGCAAGCAATCTTCGGTATGGCAGTAATCAATCATCTCTTGTAGTTTTGTCAGCTCTAACGGAATCCGTGAACGATCCTGTGCTTGATCAATCAAAAAACGCTGCGTTTGTTCGTCACTTGAAGAATACAGCAAAATACAGTCACTTGGCAGGCCGTCACGTCCAGCGCGTCCTGCTTCCTGATAGTAGCTCTCCATATTACGCGGCATCTGATAGTGAATGACAAAGCGCACATTCGTCTTATTGATCCCCATTCCAAAGGCATTTGTTGCCACCATGACAGTCAGCTCATCCTCTAAAAACTTTTGCTGCATCTCTGTCCTTTCTTCATCCGCTAAGCCACCATGATATTTTCCTGCCTTTATCCCCTTCTTCGCTAATAATGAAGAGATATGCTCTACCGCTTTACGCGTTGCACAATAGATAATGCCTGCATCCTGTTTATTATTCCCTACATATTTCATAATATATTGATCGCGATTTTCCCCACGCAGCACGGAGAACGTTAAGTTCGGACGACTAAAGCCAGTAATGAATGTATGATCATCTGAAATGTCTAATAAGTTACAAATATCCTCTCTTACATGTGGCGTAGCAGTAGCCGTCAATGCAACAATCGTCGGCGGGAGCGCCCATAAATCTTTGATTCGGTTGACAATTCTATAGCTTGGCCTGAAGTCATGTCCCCATTGAGAAATACAATGAGCCTCATCAATAGCAATAAGCGGCACTTGCAAATGGGCAAGTGTCATGCAGAACGCCTCGTTTTCCAGCCGTTCCGGTGCAATATACAGCAATTTTAATTGGCCCATTCTCGCCTGGTACAAGACATCCTCTGCTTCCTCATAGCTTAAAGAACTATTAATAAAGGCGGCATTAATCCCTGCTGCCTGGAGCATGTCAACCTGATCTTTCATAAGCGAGATCAGTGGAGAAATGACGAGTGTTGTCCCCGGCAATGTCAGTGCTGGTACTTGATAACAGAGGGATTTTCCTCCTCCTGTTGGCATGATGACAAGCGTATCGTCCCCTGCCAGCACAGAGGCGATTGCCTGTTGCTGGCCTTCACGAAACGACGAGTAGCCGAAATATTGTTGTAATGCATCAATTGCTTTTTGCAGCAATCCAATCCCTCCTTAATTACTTCTTGTTTACATAATAAAATTATTTATCTATGTGCATATATGACAAATAGTACTTTTCGTTTACACGATTTATTTTATAAGTCACAGAAAATGTATTTGTCTCCCCTTTTACATACCATTCAAAACCGGACTGTCCGAGTTCAGTTACTTTCATATCTTCTATTACAATCCGCGCTTCTTCTTTTTGCAGCGCCTCCTTTAATAAATCCGATAAAATATAGCGATCTATCAACGAGAAATCACCGTTTTCAACATATTGATTAAATACTTCATTAAAAGTATAGATGAAATATTCAATAGCATCCGGATTGTAAGTGAAGGTCGGTTTATCGTACTCCTCCAGCACTTTTAAATCGTATTTCTGTGGTACTTCGGTATCTTTAAATGCATCATGCAGCCTATACCTTTCACGTGCTGTCAGCTTATCTGCTTCCAGCATTACTTCAAGCACCTGCTGATTCTCCTGCTCCGCAGCTTTCACATTTGCACTATTACGCATATGTACAATTGCTATATTTTTTTCTATATCAAATGCCTGCAGCTCCGCCTCTACCTGCTGCCCCTCACTCGTTTCGATCAATGCAACAGGATGATCTCGGAACACAGCAGCCTCTGTTACAATCCATTTATCACGCCCATCCGCATGAAAAACGGTACCATCCGTACTTCCTCCAACACTATAGACTTTGACATTTGGTTTCATTGTCTCCTGCTCTACGGGCTCGCTTTCTGGCAGCGATTGGCTCACCGATTCAAAGCCGCTGTCGGAGCAGCCCACCAGTAACAGTAAACATAAGCTAATTATTCGTTTCATATTCTCCTCCACATGGGCTAAACCTTCTCCGAAAAAAAACAGTCCGGTTTCCCGAACTGCTTTCTATTATACATGACGTTTATTGACCTGGACCATATATACGGCAAGAAACATCAATAAAAACAATGCAATGAAAATCCATTTCGATACAATATGTGTTCCCGTCATATCATAAGCAGCTCCAATGAGAAGCGGTACAATGGCACTCATCATAAAACCGCCGGACAATACCATCGAGCTCCAGGAACTTGCTTCTTCATTATTTTTTGCCTCATCAAGCGGCAGCATTAACCCAATCGGGAATAGTCCAGATAATGACAGGCCAAATAGAACAGCACCTGTCCACATTGCCCAGTCAGCATCAATCAGCATAATGCCCCCGCCAATCGTACCGATTAAAAGAAGGCCATATAACCACTTGATCCTGTCCGGGAGTCTGTTAACCAATATCGGTATAATAATATTGCCGATTATTTGTACGATGGACATTACAGTCAGCACTGAAGCTGCTGTTACAAGCGAGAACCCCTGCTCCTGTGCAACTGGTGAGAGCCATGTCGTCAAACTGAAAAAGGAAGAAGTCTGCAAGCCAAAGAATAGTAAGATAAACCAGGCACGCTTTGTCTTCCACGGATTTCGCACCTCTGTGCTCTGCAATTGCCGCACTGCTAGCTGCTCTTGTTTTCCTGAAGCTATTGTCCATAAAATCAAAGCGGGTATAGAAAGGAGTCCCCACAATCCTAATGCAATCTGCCAGGAGCCGTACTTTTCAAAGAAGATACCTGTAAAGCCTGCACTTAGGGTGGCTCCTGCACCCATCGCCAATGAATATACGCCGATGACAGGTTCCAGCTTTTGCGGGAAACGTTCTTTAATGAAAGCATTAATCATCGGGCTAATAATAGCAATAGCCAGTCCTGCCACAAAGCTCGTTATAATTAGAGCCGCATAACTGCCGAACATAATTCTTAAGGCAGTTGAAATACCAATTACTATGATCAATAAATTAACAGCCCATCTATAGCCAAGCTTTCTCAACACCGGTACGGTAAGTGGTGCAAACAAGCCCATACAAAATACCGGTATGGAGGTAAGGAGACTTACCTGTGTATTAGTAATGTTCAAATCACTCGAAATCGTATTCAAAAGCGGTCCAATACTTGTTATGGATGGCCGTAAATTCAGTGACACAAAGAAAATTGCCGCAATGGCGGCTCCTAACTGCCAACCTTTCACTCGCTGCATAATTAACCCCTATTCGCTCAATTATTTCCTATGCAAGTAAAACATATTTTTCGCTAACCTACAACTTACTTACCATAAGATGTACGAATTTTCTTTATATATGTCCAAGGAGTACGAGCCTTTACATTTCAATAAAGTCCAAGCAGAATTCTCTAGTAAAGAGCTATCGATAAGCTAAAGTATCATTCTTTCAATCCGCTCATTTGTTTAGCGGATATTCTAAACTAATGGGTTGTTTAAACTATAATGAAAAATATGAAACCATTTAGAGAATTACACGTATATATAATTAGAATTGCAATGTTGGTGAAGCTTCACTGAATTTGTTTGCAAGAAGGAGAAAAGAAGTTATTTTGGATCATTGACTGAAAAAGTTATTATTTTTAGTCTATTTCGTTACAATTGGAGATGCTTATTATTCAACACTGTTCATAGAAACAAAGCTCCCTCCCCGCCCGCACACCCAGCAAGTACAAATGGCTGTGCAGCCTGCTATATCGATTAGTTATATGCGGTAACAAGGATTAATAAAAAGCCTCCAGTTATTTGGAGGCTTCAGAGTGAAGACAAAGTCACTTGTTGACTTTATCTTCACGTTTTTTCAGCTGTTTTTTAAAGTAAAGTTTTAGCCAGCCTGTCTTGAAAACGTTTGCCAGACAAGGCGCACCGCCGAACGAAGACGCGAATAGAACCTAAGTTCATGAGCGAATGGCTCTTTATTTGCGACGAAAGCAAAGCGGCAGGAGCAGACGAGCGAGGCAAGCAACGCTGGATGAAAACGTTTGTCAACAGGCTGAAGCCTCCAGTTATTTGGAGGCTTTTCTTATGTCTAAAAGTAAAACCACAATCCCAAGATTGTGGCGATGTAAAATGCATACTTAATTATTTGTTTTTATTGTTCGATGATCTACTTTTATCATCGTGCTGTTTTGCTTCAGGAGAGTTCTGTTTTTGTTCTTGTGTCATATCATTTTCGTCACGTACATCTAAATCATCAGGGTTTAGATTCGATGTATATTGTTCAGTCAATTCGTTTTTAGTTCGCTTTTCTTCTGCCAAAATAATCACCTCCATATTTTAATTTTTCCCGTTTAGCGTGATTTAAACTTGTTAGGTAGAAGATCATTTATTCTTTCGTTTATTTAGGAAGTTTTTTCTTCTAAAACTTGCATCTTTCTTTCACCCGTTCACTTCCTTTATTTCACAAATCCTTTACTAAAAAATTCTTAATTAATAATGATGAAGGACCATAAAAGGAGTGAATTATTTCGTCTGAACCTCGTTGCCTTTAACTATTGCTTAACAAATAACCTCTAATTTTTATAGCCTTCTTTCACAACATAAGTATAGTAATAAATCAATTACCGAACCGTATTTGTTTTACATATTTTCCTATAGTAAAAAGAAATTTGTTTCTATCTTAGGTATATCACACGCCTCATTTTGCTATTAGTTCATATATTAATGATGTAAGGCCCGTCTTACAAAAAAGTAAATAACCGAGGAGGTTTAGCTATGAAGTTTAATCAGCCTTGGGGTGAAGAGTGGGATCAACATTGCAGCCGTTCATGTAAAAACAACTGTAAAGGTTGTATTTGTGATAGATTAAGACAATTACCGAGGAGAACAGAAGTTGATATTTTCTTAAAAGGTGGTCAGGTCATAGAAGGCTTAGTGTTTCTCTTCTTCGAACGGGATGATTGTTGTGCATTCTTTGCTGATCCAGAAGCAGCGTCTGGCTCAATTTTCGTCGTAGACTGTCAAGATATTCAAGCTCTTCGTATTATATATGACTAAGATAAATAGGACTCTCCCAGGATGGGAGAGTCTTTATAATATTGACAATAGTAGCTGTATTCTACTTTTAGTTACCATGTCACAATAACGTTCCTCTTTATAGTAACGAAATTGTGCGAAGCAAAATATAAAAGGTAGTGGAACACAGCCAATGCGCAGCGACTTTTTATATCATATTTTTGAAACTCGCTGCATCCTTGCCCGAAAGTACATATATAGAAACTATATAAGGGGCGTGTATGGAATGAAAACAACATATTTATTAGCTGTTGGTGACTGAATGTATATGAAGATTTCTTATGTTCATAAAAATATAACAGCCACTCAATTACTCGATGTTTTTTGAAACTTACTTTCCCCTTAACTACTTAAAATGTATTTAGGACACCTTGCTTTCCTCCATAAAAATGACAGTATCATTACTTTATTATGTATTTTATAAAATTTGCGCTTCTCATAGTTTGTCTCAAAGCCCATAGCAGTTGAGCTTTTATATTGCTGTAAAAACCTATAGACCAAAACACAGGTCTATAGGGAAAAGAGTCATAATATTGCTATTTTAATGGATATATCAGGTACTATACTGCTTCAATTTATAGGAGAAATTTATTTACTTTAAAGATTGATTTATTTGCTGGTTGTGCTGCGGTATCGGTTGTGAAGATTCATTCATCTGCTGGAATGGCTGTGACATTTGCTGCAGCGGCTGCATCATTTGCTCCGCATTCTGCATATTTAATTTGCCTGAAATATTTTTAGTGAATTGTTGAAGAGTACCATTCTGCAACCCTTTAGCAACACCCCATACTGCTGCTCCAATTACACCCAGTGTAAGAAATTTCACCATTAAATCCTCCTTCCTTAAATAATGTATTTTGAAACAGAATTAGTATTGGAAATCAAGCTGAAACTATACTGAACAATTTTGTTCCATTGGTAATAGTTTTTTACTTTTTCAAAGCAGCAAGAGCGTTAAGACTGCTAATATTATTTAATTCCTATATAGAAAGAAACCCTTTAAGGCTCAATATTTAACTTTACTTTTCATTTTTATTTATTATTCATTAAGTATAAAATCCTTTTTATGTTATCATTTCTATAAAATACATATTGAGGTGCTTTAATTGACGACATTCGGCAAATACTTTTTTATCGTTTTCTTTGCGATACTATTTTCTTTCTTAACGATTAGGGACTATTTCAAAAATGATCATTTGAGTTTGCTAGAAAACTCTTTCTATTCCTTATGTATAACATGCTTTTTATTCATCGTACTATTGCTGCGCAGCAGTAAAACAGACGTAGAGAATTAACACAAGTGATCAGTATTTATTACGTTAACTACTTTCCTCTGCCCAATTACCTTATACTTCATTCGAACATTCATTCCGCCTTTAAGGGTTTCTGCATATTATTTCGTACTGCTGGAAGTCACCATGCCGAAAAGCCTTTTCTAGTAGAAAATAGTTATTAAACAAAAAAGGTAAGTCAACACTTATTAGATATAGTAGTTGCGTTTTGCCTCTGGTTTAACCCTATAATGGATAGGCATGATTCTAAATCCGAATATTCTTTCATAACTTCTCGCATACAAAAAGAATTGCTAATTATATAAAAAGTACCTTCACATTTTTAGGCAAAAAATAAATTTCTATATTTAACTGGGCAAACCTATCCCCCATTTTACTATCAATAAAAAGAGAATTAGATTATGTCCATCCGGATGATACAAAATTAAAATTGGGGTAACAAAAAGAACGATTGCTTACTCTTTTGAAACCAAGAAAAAGACCCTACTGAGAAAAAGGAACTGACCCCCGTTTTTAAGACAGGGATCAAAACACCTAAAACAGCTATCCAGCCAGTTGTCGATATTTTATCGGTGACTGGTTGTTTAGTTTTGTTTGAATTCCAGTATTGTTATAATAGTTAATATATTCTTGAACGGTTTGGATGACAATGGCCGTTGTCGTTCTGGTACAACCGTCAAGATAGAACGTTTCTGACTTTAGAGAGGCATGAAACGATTCGATAGAGGCATTATCAGCCGGCGTTCCCTTACGGGACATGCTCATGGTAATGCCTTTTGCTTTTACTGCTTGTTGATAATCGTATGAGGTATAAACTAAACCTTGATCACTGTAGAGAACGCAGCCATCAGGTATATCCTTTAATTGTGATAAAGTATCTAAAACAAAAGTAGTATCCTGTTTTTCTCCTATTGAATAAGCAATGACTTCGCCATTAAATAAGTCGATGATACTTGAAAGATATAATGGCTTACCGCCGAAAGGTAAGTAAGTAATATCCGTAACGAGCTTTTGTAGGGGCTTTGTAACTTTGAAGTTTCTATTCAATATATTTGCTGCTACATAGCAAGGTTGGCCTGTTCTTTTACGTTTCTTTATTTTCACATGGCACCGCCAATTATATTTTTGCATTACTCGCTGAACGACTTTATGGTTTATTAACTTTTCTTTTCGTAATAAGGCTGTTATTTTACGATAGCCATACCGGTACTTGTGCTGTTTACACAGTACGCCAATTCGCTGTTCAATACTCCTCTTACTACGAGGATCGTTAGATTCTCTTTTCCATCTGTAATACGTAGATCTAGCAATACCAAGGTGCTTACAAATCAACTTTATACTAAGGGAACCCTTTAATGATTCCACTAATTCTACCGCTACTTGTCCAACCACTTCCTCTCCAATTCCTTGTACTTTTTTAATACTTCGATTTGTTGTTTCAAATAGCGGTTCTCAACTTGTAGTCGCGCTTCTTCTGAATCATATTCTGGCCCTTTACCGAAGGTATATTGCTTACCTACTGGTTGATGGAAACGATGCATTTCTCCGTTTTTGTACCATTTCATCCAAGTCATTAATTGTGTTTTATTTTTGATATTCAATTCCTCCATTACCTGTTTAACCGAAATGCCTGCTAGTCTCATTTCGATTGCTTTCATTTTAACTTCAGCCGGATAACTTACTCTTGTACCCATAAAAAACACCTCCACATTGATTTCCTGGTATTCAATACCCGTTTTCAACGTAAGGTGTTTTTAAATTGTCTCATTTATTTAGGTCAGTGCACTGGGCTTTTTTTTGTGTTTATTTATTTTTAATCTGTTCTTTCATAGCAATAAACTCTGCTTGTGCCAATAAAACTAATTTCTGAGCTTCTTTTAAAGTCTGTTCATGAATCTCCACTTTTCCTTTTTCATGTTGTTGTAGTAGAAAACATGCTCCTAATAAATTCAGTTGAGATTCCCTCTTCCAATACATAATCCTCCCTTTCCTTAAAAATAGAATAAGCATAAAAAACGCTTATTTACAGGAGGTTGAGTTGAACACAAGGGTAAAATGATATTTTTTTGATCAATAGACCTTTAATCATGATGGTTATTACAAAAAATGATCAAAAATATGTATTATACAACTTCCTCCCTTCCTACTCTTTGCTGATTTAGTCAATGTATTTTTAAAGATTGTGAGCATGTCAGGATTTCTTGTTAAAGGCTGAAGTTCACTCAAATCTTTGATTTCTTTGTACTCCAATCCATTTGCTAATAACTCTTCTTCAGTCGAACCATAATAGGCTCCTAAATTACTTGTCACTTCCCATTCTTCCTCAACAAAAACTATCCCTTTTTGTTTGCCACCTATTAAATTTATAGAAAATAAGTAGACTCTCATTTGTAAAACCCCCTTGTTTTTTAAAATGTTAAATGGTCTAAATTAATTTAATAGCTCCTTTCATAAGCTAATTATCATTCTCGGATTATGGGGTAGTTATCTCGCTATGTCAACCGCATTTACATAGATAATTCCAACATGTTATTTCTAAAAATTTTTTCTTTACTAATACCTTTCCGGTACGAGCTGAAACAATTCTACTCTTTGCTAACTGTTCATATATTTTTAAATTTTTGTTCATACACTTCGGGCATTGTTCATATTCCATTTTCTCACCACCTGTACTACGCAATTTGTTTCTTATGCTCCGATACTCTTGCTGCCTAAAAATCCATTCTTTCTCTTCGGCAGCTTATCAGCATATTCCAAATCTATCACGATCAGCGCCATCTCAATCGGTTTAATCCGAAGCTTGTTGCAAATATACTCATGGTCGTAACCCTTGTTCCAAAGCTCCAGCAGCTTATTAATCGTACTGGCCGGGAAATCGAGACGCACATCATCATTCGCCTCAGACGTGAAGAGGAAGTGTCGTCCTTTCATCATCCTGTCATCACCTCTGCCGTTAGCTGCATGCCGTAGAATTTCCGTACAATCAACTCAACAATCTGTGCATCATCATTCCAGATGATCTTGCTGCAGCCGTCTTTGATGCCCTTTACCAAGTTGTCACAGTCCGGCTTTTTCGTTGGCCTTAACTCTCCACTCGCTATAAGCGCCTGTTTTGGCTTTGTATGAAGGTTTTTTGGTGGGACTAGATAAACAATCCATCGTTAGCTTTATTGCCCCGGAAATAGGCTCCTTCGGCTTGTTATCCCATGCTACTAACTTGACCAACTCTTTATATGATTTCGATTTAGGGGCGTCGTGTGTTCGGACGCCCTTTCCTACTCTGCTAAACCACGGGCGTTCCTGTGCTTGTACTGGCCCAGGTACTGTAAATTGAATCATTATAGCCCACCTCTGAAGTTAGAAATCATATTTGTACCTCCAACAGCTTATTAAATGCCTCTACATCCCCTGTATCAAGCGCCATATCAATTGCGTGCTCCCGGTTCATTGCCAGCAGATCTTCGAACAACAGCTCCATCTCCACTTCACGAACGGAAGCGGCTGCCTTGACATTCAATTGGTCAATATTTCAAACACAGCATCCAATTCAGCAAGTTGATTTGCACCGGCCAACTCATTGATTTTAAGTTGCACATCCGTATGATTAGCGATAAAAAGGATACTCAATGTATCAACTCGAATCACCCGTTTAATGCTGTCTTGTATGCTGACCATCACCCGGTCAGAGTAGTTATTTATGCGGAAGAATACATTTTTATCGCTAAGTAAAATCGAACGCGAAGCCAATCTATTTGCTGCAGAATTACTAATACCGGATAAAGATTTTGCAGAAGTAAATAATATATATGAGCTTGCCTCTTTACGAGGTGTGCCAGTTGAATTAGTCAACTTGAAACACTTTTGTAGAGAGGAATTATCTTAAACATATAATCGTCATAGATTCTACTAGAAAAACTTTATATATAGACGATATATATTTTATATTGTAAATAAACACTGGTTATTCCGGAGTAATATACTTCTACATCCATAAAAATTACATAATAAAAAAGAACATGGTCCAAAGCAGATTCTTTATTACACTATAACCATGTCTTTTCAACTACTAATTAAATTATATTTTAGGAGGATTTTATTAATGAAAAAACAATTTTTAGCAGGAGCATTTACAGTAATCTTAGCTTTATCAGGACAACCCCTGATTACAGATGCAGACTATACGGATGTCCCAGCTTCGCATCAGAATTACAGTGATATTATGTTCTTACTAGAACGAGGTATTATTGATGATAGTAGTAATTATGGTGTTACAGATATCGTTACTCGTGAAGAAGTTGCTGTCATGGTTGCAAAGGCTTTAAATTTAGATGGCACACAACGTGCAACAGATTTTAAAGATATACCAGCTAGTCATATTAACAGCGGCTATATTCAATCAGCTGCGGAAGCTGGCATTATCAAAGGATATGGTAACGGCACATTTAAGCCAGGTAATAAGGTAACAAGGGGACAAATGGTAGCATTTTTAGGAAGAGCATTTGACTTACCTACTGGTAATACTGCCTTTAAAGATGTGAAACCAACAGATACAGGGTCAGAATTTGTGGGACGTTTAGCTGCTGCCAAAATAACAACTGGCTATGGAGATGGCACATTTAAACCACATGCAAATTTAACACGAGCTCACATTTCTGTATTTATCGCACGCGCAATCCGTTATGTAGAAACTGGGGTTGCTATTCCAAATACAAATAATGAATCAACAAGTAAGCCTGGCTCAAGTAATACTGATAACAGTCCAGCTTTAGCTAGTGAGGTTATTCAAGGAGCTCCTACTAGTTTCAAAAACTGTAATGAAATGCGAAAATACTATCCAAACGGTGTGGAAGTTGGTCACCCTGCCTATTCAAAAAAGCATGATCGAGATGGCGACGCGGTTGCTTGTGAAAAATAGAGAGCTAGTTCTATAAAAAAAAGACTCGCTATTCAAAAACTACGCACTATTTTTGAATTACTAAATATGAGAAGAAATAGGAACATGCTAAATAGCAGGCTCTTATTTTTTCGCACCACACTTGTAACATTTTAACTATTATGGATAATTTAATTTAGAAGGATTTTATTAACTAAAAATTAGTTATTAAATTTATAGTGGAAGTTATATAAACCAACGGTACAGTTAGTTAATGTTCCTACACAAACGGAAGCTGCTACGAAAGCCTACAAAAACTGCACAGAGTTAAACAAAGATTATATAGGTGGCGTGGCAAAAGATTCGAAGGTAAGAAATAAAGGTGGTAAAACAAAAGATTCCCCTACCGTATCAGCCGATCTATATAAAGCGAATGATTCAAAGGATCGCGACAAAGTCGGGATTGCTTGTGAAAGATAATAATTGAAGGATAAGTAAGTCCCTTGTCTCTCTAACGTTGTTCTTCTAGATATGAGTCGACGACAGGAAATCTGAAAATGATATTTTGCAATCACTAACTGTTTTTAAATTTCTAATGATTATCTATAATGCAGAATTCAAAGTATTTACCAATAACCCTACTTTGCAAAAGTGGTTTAAATAGCTGCTTAATCAAAAGATAAAAATCTGCGAAGAATGAGAAAGAATATTAAAAACGATTTGATACAATTTTCAGGACTTGCCGTAGAGGTATGTCCTGAATATGAATACAAAACATAAATGTTGATTGTTCACATTTTTTGTCCAGTTATATTTACATAAATAAAATATGACTATTAAGTTGATAGATTTAATGGAGAGAACTTGTTAAAACATTTACCATACAACTAACCTTGTTTTTATTCTCTATTCCCAGTCTATTTCAATATAAAAGTATATACATAAAAATATAAAGAGGGGTTCTAAATGCTCAAAACTATAAATATAAAAAAGTTTAGAAAATTCAACAATTTAGATAATATACATATCGGTTCTAGATTAACCCTAATTTCAGGTTCAAATGGAATTGGCAATATTAGGTAATACCGCTTTGCCAAAACTGACACGTTTACTTGTGCAGTCTAAACTGGTGGACGCAATGAATAATGAAGGCTATGCCCAGAATACGATCAAAAGAGCTGCTACCCTGCTAGTTACTGTACTTAATGATGCTTTAAATGAAGGAATGATAAATAAGCCTCCTTTTACAAAGTTAGATTTCAGCAGAGTAAGTATCCCTAAAAAGCGCACTACCCTGCAATTAGATGAATTAAAATATTTTATGGAATGTATTGAGAAAGAAAATATAACAAGAAAAACCATTTTATATATGCTCATACTTCTGGGTGTTCGTGGCGGTGAGGTACTTGCTCTTCGTTATACAGATATTAACTTGGAAGATCGTACAATTAGGATTGATGAAACAAGAAACTATTATAAAAATAAATCCGGCCGTCCCAAGTCGAAAAATAGTTACCGAACTTTAAAGATACCTCAAAATTTGTATGATATACTAGTCGAGTATAATAATTGGTTTAAGGCTACAATGAATAGGTATGACTTTAAAATCGAAACAGATTCGTACTATTTCATTACTTTTAAAGGACAAAGAGTAAGTCCTCATTATATAAATAGTACCTTTAGGGATTTAAGGAAAAAATACAAACTGTCAAACTTAACAGGACATATGTTACGGCATACCTATGCCTCTATTTTAATATCAAATAATGTTGCCCCTTCTACCGTAGCAAAATTATTGGGTGATACTGTAGAAACTGTGGTGAAAGTTTATGTTCATCCAATTGATGCTCATGATAAAAAGGCCTTGGATGTCATTGAGGAAATAACCAATACTTCTTTTGAATGACAGCAAAACGGCCAATTTGGGGTACAAATTGGGGTACATTGAGAAAAATCCCTTCAAAAAGCATATATAGCTTCAACTTTGAGCCGATTTCGTATTATAATGGAAACATTGTGGACTAAACAGAAAACGTTTAAAGCAATTAGTAGATAAAACAAGGAGGAACTACAAATGATTCAAGTTAGTGGTGTAGGTCTTCGCTATGGCGACCGTAAATTATTTGAAGATGTAAACATCAAATTCAACCCAGGCAACTGTTACGGCCTGATCGGTGCGAATGGTGCCGGTAAATCAACATTCTTAAAAATCCTTTCAGGTGATATCGAAGCCCAGGAAGGTCACGTATCAATGGGTAAAGACGAGCGCTTATCTGTGCTTCGCCAAAATCACTTTGAATACGATGAGTTCAGTGTACTGGATACAGTCATTATGGGTAACAAACGCCTGTATGAAGTGAAAAATGAAAAAGATGCAATTTATATGAAAGAAGACTTTTCTGATGAGGACGGCATGCGTGCTGCTGAGTTAGAAGGAGAATTTGCAGAGCTGAACGGGTGGGAAGCTGAATCAGAAGCTGCTACTCTTTTAAACGGTCTAGGTATCGGCGATGAATACCATTACATGCTGATGAAAGACTTGGAAGGTTCCGATAAAGTCAAAGTATTGCTTGCACAAGCATTATTTGGCAAACCAGATGTTCTATTACTTGATGAGCCTACCAACCACCTTGACTTAAAGGCAATCCAATGGCTTGAAGAGTTTTTAATCAACTTTGAGAATACAGTTATTGTCGTATCCCATGACCGTCACTTCTTAAACAAAGTTTGTACACACATTGCGGATCTTGATTTCGGAAAGATCCAGCTTTACGTTGGTAACTATGATTTCTGGTATGAATCAAGCCAACTTGCATTGAAAATGGCACAAGATCAAAATAAGAAAAAAGAAGAAAAAATTAAAGAATTACAAGCATTCGTTGCGCGCTTCTCTGCCAATGCTTCTAAATCGAAACAAGCGACAAGCCGTAAGAAAATGCTTGAAAAAATTGAGCTGGATGATATTCGCCCTTCCAGCCGTAAATACCCGTTCATCAACTTCCAAATCGGTCGTGAAATCGGGAACGACGTGCTGACAGTGGATGGCTTATCTGCTTCTCTTGATGGAGAAACATTGTTCAAGGACATCCGTTTTACAATGAACAAGGAAGACAAAATTGTATTCCTAGGATCGCCATTAGCAAAAACTGCTCTATTCGACATCCTGATGGAGCGTCGCGAAGCAGAGGCGGGTTCAATCAAATGGGGTGTAACAACATCTCAAAGCTATTTTGAAAACGATCATGAGCAATACTTCACCGGCTCTGAAAAGACATTAGTAGAATGGCTTCGTCAGTACTCACCTGAAGACGAAACAGAAAGCTTCCTTCGTGGATTCTTAGGCCGTATGCTGTTTTCTGGTGAAGAAGTGAAAAAATCACCAGCTGTATTATCCGGTGGTGAGAAGGTACGCTGTATGCTTTCAAAGATGATGCTTTCCAACTCAAATGTATTGATTTTAGATGAGCCAACAAACCACTTGGACCTTGAATCAATCCAGGCGCTGAACGAAGGCTTAATCCGTTACAAAGGTGCAATGTTATTCACATCGCATGACCATCAGTTCATTCAAACGATCGCAAACCGCGTCATTGAAATCCGTGAAGACGGTACAATCCTTGATAAGCAATTGACTTATGATGAATTCTTGGAGTGGAAAGAAAGCCAAGGTTTAAATTAATTTTTATAGGAAGTTAGTTTATCTCTAAAACCTTGTTATATCAAGGTTTTCTAAAATAAACATTAACATTTGTTCTCCTTATGAATCTATTCAGAATTATTCTTTTTGGGGAGAATTTTGGGGAGCATTTGAGGAATCTATACACGGGCAGATGTAAGATTTCCGGAGAAAAAGGTACCTCTATCTTGGGGGTACCTTTTACTTTTATAGTTTCAAGTAAGAGAGGATTGCCAATAGTTAAAAGAATAGGAAGTAATCCATTTTTAGTTTTTCAAGATTAATTTACCCATTTTTTACTGCATTGATAAAGCACTTTTCTTATTCAAGAAAAGCGCTTGATTGTTGAGTATTGTTTCATCTAAATCCCCAGCAATTGAAGTATAGGATTAAAAAAATAAAGATCTAAAACATCTCTATATACAGGTTTTTATTCGGATAACATTCCAGCAACTTTTTCTGCAAAATCTTGAAAAGTCTTATTGTCACTATCTTTATATACCTTTGCATAAAAAGCTGTATAAACAATATCCAAAGAAAAAGCCAATAAACGTTTGTTTTACAACGTTTATTAGCCTCTTGCGTCTACCCAAACTTTTGTTTGGGAACGTTATTTTGTAAGTATTTGTATAAGAAATATTCTAATACTAGACACTAAATAAAAGGCTAGCTTATTAATTTTCGGTGTACAAGTCTTGATACATACGGACAATAAGCACAAAAATATATCCAAAAAGAAGATACATTCCATTGTTCATTGCATTATTTAGTGAAGAATTATCAACAATGATGCTAATCATTAGTGTAATTAAAATAATGGCACTAAAAATAATAAATATAGTTTTATTTATCGAAATGTATTCCTTCTTTATTTCAAATAACAAGTGAATTAGTACAAAGATTATTATAGTAATTTTAGTCATAAACAAGTGTTCATATTGCCAATTAAATGATGTTAGGAAAATGATTAAGAAAATGACATCCAAAATTACGAAGAAGTTAAATTTTTTCATTGGTTAATGTACCTCTTTAGTTATCTATATGCAGATATAAAAGAATAAAAAGCAGCCGAAGCTCCATTTAGTTGAATGAGGCTTTGATTCCCTAAGTTTCATTTGGGAACGTTATTTTGTATAGACTTGTATGAATTTAAAAATATTAGTTGTACAATAAAACATTAAAAATTGTTCCAATGGTATAAAGTGATACAACACTTAAAAACAACACTGTATATTTCTTTTCTACATAAGTCCAAAAAGTATTTCTCCAAACAGTAATACTCCCAATTAATAAAATTAGACTCGCCGAAATGGGTAAAACAATAACTCCGAAACTTTTGCCAAATTCAATGGCTGCTATTAATACAGATAATGCGATTAATAATAATAATTTTTTCATAACAGTTTCACACCAAACTTAAAATATTCTATATGAAAATATAACATAAGTAGCAAAGCTACCAAAGCGGTGTTTGGTAACATTCGAAATAAATTGTTTATTTTAAAATATAAGAGTGCCAACTAATTTTTGAATTTAAATCTAATAAATCTGCAAATTGCCAAGCGTTATAGTCCGTAGTATCCACTTCGAATTCTACGCTCTTAATGCCTTTATTTTGTAACCCAATAAGCTGTTTCTTTAAAATCGGTAATAAGTTCGTATTACCTTGTTGACCGACCCAACCAATTTCAAATCGTTCTCCATCAACTGGATGGATGAATATATAAGCGGTAACTTGGTTGTTTTCAACAGCAATATAACTCAATTGTAAATCAGGATTATCATTTAATAAGCTTTCTCTCCAAATGTGCCAATCCTCTATTTTTGCAGGGTTATGTAAATGTGTTTGTTCATAGCTATATTTTAAAAGCTTAAATAATTGTTCCTCTAAAGAAGGTTGTGTTAACACTTGTTTGAGTGACAGTAATGTTTGAGGTACCGTTATGTCATTTAGTTTTTCTAATAAAGTGCTAACCTCATATTTCTCCATATATGTTTTTCGGAAAAGTTGGAATGGAAACTGCTGCAAAAGCTTTAGTTTTTCTGATTCATTTTCCCAGCATGAAAAAACGACTCTATCTTGCGGAGCTTGCAGAACAAGCATTTCCTTCAACATCTCCCTTGTAGCCTTACTAGATACGTGAATATATTTAGCAAAAGGGTGAGTGAGATTGTCCCAACTTAGTCCAATGCTTTTTATTGTTCGGTGTTCCATTTCGGCTACTAAATCGACATAATGGTTGGATGGAATACGCCAGTACACGTCTTTTAATGACTCTTTAATCTGCTCAGGTATCTTATATTCATTCATATTTTTAATTTTTATGATGCTGGAATGATTATTCATGATTGTCTCCTTTATACGTCTACCAATAAATTATTGATAAGTGCATTTAATTCAATATTCTACCAGTTTCATTTACAATATTATACATATGGGTGGTTTTTTATTTAGTTAGGTTACCAAACCGTCGTTTGGTAATCTTTCATAAAAAGTTGTTATTCCACGATCTGGCTCTTTAATGAAAAATGACGCATTCTTTATTAAAGAAGGTAGTGACCCCTTAAAGTTAGAGTTTTTATTATGCAGCTAATTGGCTGGCGTGTATTCGGTAATTTACCGGACTCATGCCGGCCAGTTTTTGTTTAATACGATCGTTATTATAATAATTGATATACTTTTCTATTTTCTTTTGTAATGCTGCGTAAGAGATTAATTGTTCCCCATAATACATTTCCTGTTTTAGTATGCTGAAGAAGTTCTCCATGGCCGCATTGTCTGCGCATGTTGCTTTACGAGACATGCTTTGGAAAATCTTGTTCTGCCTTACTGTTTTCACCCACGTATTGTGTTGATAGTGCCATCCTTGATCGGAGTGAATCGTTGTCCGATATGCGGCACGCTTCTGAATGATTGGAAGTGCTTGTTTAAGTGACTCTAACACAAAATCTAGGCTCGGCCGTTTTGACATACTAAACCCAATAATCTCACCGTTATATAAGTCCATGATCGGGCTTAAATATAATTTCTCATTATTTGTACATTTAAATTCGGTTACATCAGTCACCAATTTTTGAAGGGCATACGGTGTGCTGAATCTACGATTCAAAAGGTTTTTAGCGACTTTCCCAACCATTCCTTTGTAGGATTTATAGCGTGATTTACGGACAAATTTTACACATTTCAATCCTAGCTTTTTCATAATCCGTTGTACTTTTTTATGATTAATTATGTACCCCTGCGCTCTTAATTCCGCATGAATACGACGGTAGCCATATCGGCCTTCATGCTTTTCAAAGGTCTCTAAAATCAATGTTTCCCACTTTTCGTTCGAATTTGCTTGTTTCATTTGTTTCATTTGATAATGATAGGTTGCTTCTGGAATACCCACTTGTTTTAAGACATCTTTTAATCGAAATCCTTCTTGTTTAAGTTCGAAGGCGATGGCTGCTTGTACTTTTCGAGGAGGGCATTCGGATTCTCTCGAAAAGCCTTCAACTTTTTTAAATAGGCCACCTCTAAACGAAGCAGTTCATTTTCACGTTCTAGCTGCTCCTCACGTGACATGGTTTTTTCTTGGTTATTCGCTGTTGGTTTTTGTTTCTTAGACATAGACGGGTGCCCCTTTGATTTTTTTTGCAGGCCCTCTATCCCTTCTTTTGAAAACCGATGATACCAACTGGCAACTAAAGTTGGATCATTCAAGTTAAAGTGAATCGCAGTATCTTGATAGGAAGCACCTGTTCGTTTCATAAAGTTTAATACATCTAATTTAAATTGAACAGAATAAAACTGCTTCGTTTTCTTAACGGATAATCCGTTACGCCCAAACGCTTGATAAGCACGTACCCATCTCCTTAATGGAGAATCATCTATACCATATTTCTTCGCTATCGCTCGATATCCTAGAGAGCCACTTAAATATTCTTGAACCACCATCAATTTAAATTCTTCGCTATATTTAGTCATAAAAATCACCCCAAAAGTTAGTTTTTTACTCTAACTTTTGGGGTGCAGTACCGAATTGCGCCCGATTATTGATTACTATAAATATGTAATCACTCTTTCTACTTACGCCTAATTATCTTCTTTGATATAAATAAAGTAATTACAATTAATAATATAGAAATCCCTATAACAACATATGTATTCGGATGTATAACAACAAAATAACTATCTTTAAGCTGAAAATTCTCACTTCCCTGTTGCATTTTTACCCCCTCCTGACTATCATTGCTGTTCATTTAAGTGAAATCCTTTGCTATCTGGATTGCATTATTTATATGGATGTTACCTTACTCCTCAATCTGGCCCGATTGTGGAATAAGTAAATTTCCAGACAGAAGGAACAATTTGGAACGCAATTAGCGAAATCGTTAATAACTAGCACAACACTATAATCAGAGAACACTTGGTCGTTATCTGTAAAAAAACTAGACATAACAGATATGAACGAAATATTCGAAGTAATGCAGCAGATGACAAATAAGGATTGTCTGTTTTTTTACTATGTACAAGTATTAACCATAAGCTAATTATGAAATAAACAAGTATATCGATACTCTAGTATTAAACTATATAAATAAAAAAGTATTTTTTCTACTATTTAACAAAAATATATTTTATAGTAATTTGGTGATATAATATTTATGAGAATTTTATACAATTCAAGGAGTGAGATAAATGAATCTCGGTGATTACTTAATCTATAGTCCTCGCATAGGATGGGATTTAAAAAATAACGAAGAGATGTTTAGTTTATTAACCAAATTACGTAACCAGCTGACTATTTTAAGCTATGGAACCGACTTAGATCATCAAACTATTCAACATCTTATTGATGAGTATTTATTAATTGGAGTTCAAGAAAAAGATGCTAAAATTATGGAAGTTAAATATGACACATATGACGTCCACATAAAAAAAGATATAGGCGATCACTATTACACTGAAACGTATTATGTGAATGAAAGCCCATTGATTCAATTTGAAAAAGAATTACATAAACTTTCAGGAAAACACATTCGTTGTCAGTTCGGTGTCCGTGCCCATTTCGATGTAACCATAAATGGTGAAAATTTCTCTACACGGTTATATAAGACATTAGACTGTTCTTCTGTATACCGAGAAAAAATTGAAGGTCGATACTTATTCTTTATAGATTCAGAATCTATTGAAAATGAATCAATTCGAAATAAGATACACATTCTACCTGAAAAATTACAATCTCTTTCACTACCTATCAATTTTACAGATTTGCAAAAGGAAGTATATATAAAAAATTGGATTTCTCAAATTCTTGCATATTGATTCAGGGATTCCTTCCATCTTACTATTTTCTCGCAAATAAGATCTTCGCTATAAAAATACTTATGAAACTAGTTAGTTTAATCAGTTCCCCATTTTGGTAAACTACTGTGCTTTAGTTGAATTTGGCCATAATGCCATTGAAAGCCATCCTCTACAGTATGCCAATACCAAGTTGTTGTATTTCTTGAGGGATTAATGTTCACCTGTCCTCTCAAAACGGGTTTACCATTTGCTCCAAGCATTTCAACTATATGCTCTCCTTGATTAATACTTCCCGATTTTGCGGGTCCAACAAGCCCATCATAACCATGCTTTGCTTCTGCTTTCACTGCTGCTTCCTGCATCTGCGGGATAACTCTCTCACTTACTTCTTTTCCGATACATTTTTTATTTCTTTTCCCATCTTTTCTTCAATAGCGTCTTTAATAAGGACTCTTAATAAGAATGACCATATTTGTGGTTGTAGGATTAAAGTATCTTCAGTAATTAATTCTTGATTATTGTTTTCTAAAAGAAGTTCATGATTTTCCAACTTATATTGCAAATCATTTGTGTTTGGATTTTCTTGATAAATAGTATCGTTCTTATCAGTAGTATTCGCTAAACTGGATAAGGGAAACACCAATTGAATCAAGAGTGTTAAAACTAATAAAGCTGAAATTTGTTTAAATATTTTTTTCATAATTTACTTCTTTGTTTCATTTAATAATTTTTTTAACATTTCTTTTCTATCCTTGTTTCCTACACAGATGATTGTGGAAGGCTAGCGTAATGCCCAGCTTACTGATATTATCAATCAGGCGATGGGAAGCACCTAATTGGGGAGAAATTTTGGGCGCGCTTTTCAAAAAAGTGCCAGATCCCTCTTCTATCAAGGGTTTTACATTACAATAAACCTTTGGTGTGGAAAGAAAGCCAAGGTTTAAACTAATTTTTAAACGCTCGTTCTTCACGCAAAAGGTCCCTCTATATTGAGGTACCTTTTGCTTTTATAGTTTCAAATAAAAAAGGATTCCCCTTCATTCTATTAATAAAGGGGAATCCTTTTTAAGTTGTTTGATACAATACAGGGCACAGCAAAGCAGGCTTTTATTTTTCAGCTTCCTCTTTATGCAGTATAGATTCTCCTTCTACATCAATATTAGGAAGAATTCTATCTAACCACTTTGGAATATACCATGCTGTTTTCCCCATAAGAGTCATGACAGCAGGGACAATTGTCATTCTGACGATAAACGCATCAAAAAACACCCCAAATGCTAATGCCATTCCAATCGATTTAATCATTGCATCTGGATTCATCATAAATCCGAAAAACACGGCCATCATGATGAGAGCTGCAGCAGTAACTACTCCCCCGCTATCTCTCATTCCATATAAGATCGCTTTACGACTATCTCCAGTATGCATATAAATCTCTCTCATCTTACTTACTAAGAAAATTTCATAGTCCATTGCTAGTCCAAATAATATCCCTATTGTAATAACAGGTAAAAAGGCTAGTATTGGAGATTGTGCTGGGAAACCAAAGAAATTAATGAAATTACCGTCTTGAACAATGAACACCATAAATCCTAATGTTGCTCCTAGAGAAAGCAAGAATCCTAAAACAGCTTTCAGCGGCACTAATAGTGATCTAAAGACCATTACTAAAAGTATATATGCAAGACCGACAATTAAGGATGCAAATACAGGCAGAGCATCATTCAATTGCTGTGATATATCGATGTTCATGGCAGTGCTGCCTGTTACCATTAGTTCAATACCATGTTCCTTCTCGGTTGCTTGAGATTTGTCTCGAATAAGATTTACCAAATCCTTAGTCTCTATATCATCCGGTCCAGACTCTGGTGTGATTTGAATCATGAAGATTTCACCAGAAGGTCCTGGTATTGGCGGTGAAACAGCTTTTACATCTTCTAAATCACTTATTTCTTGCACTATTTCACCAGCAGCTAGTTGTGTTTCCTCTGTCAATTCATCTACTTTTGCGGCGACGACCAACTGTGCATTAAATCCTTCTCCATATGCTTCGGTTAATAAATCATATGCTCTTCTTTCTGTCATTTCCGTTGATTTAGCTGTCCCATCAGATGGCAGACCCAAATTCATATGGAAGAACGGAATTGTGAGAATTGCTAGGAATGCAATGGATACTAGCGATACAATGATCGGATGTGTAGTAACTAATCTCCCCCACTTGTTTGCTTTCGCTTCGTCTAATCTCTTGTTCTTACCAGTAAGCTTTTGCAAAAACTTATTTTCCTTGGCAGGTGACAATCGGTTACCAACTATACCTAAAATTGCTGGTAAAACAATAATAGAAATAAGAACCGCTGTCAGTATACTAATAGCGGCTGAAACACCCATAAGCGTTAAAAATGGGATTTGAGCTACAGATAAGCCTAATAAGCCAATAATAACAGTGAGACCTGCAAATACTACAGCACTTCCAGATGTTCCTGTGGCTATAGCAATCGAATTGTTAACCGTATTACCTTTTGCTAATTCTTGTCTGAATCGTGTAATAATAAATAGAGAGTAATCAATACCTACCGCTAAACCTAACATTGCTGCCAAAATTATTGAGATAGAGTTTAAATCAATAAAATAAGCCCCAATCATAATTCCTATTAAACTAATTCCTAAACCTAATACAGCTATTAAAATTGGTAAACCTGCTGCAATAAATGAACCAAAAGTAATCGCCAATACTACAAAGGCAACTACTACTCCAATAACCTCATAAATTCCTTCAAACTCCATGTCGGAGAAGGCAATATCCCCTCCCCTGATTTCTGTTTGTATACCTGCATCCCTTGTTAGTTTGATGCTATCCAAAATATGTTGTTTCGACTTCTCTGAAACCTTATCTGCTTCTACTGAAAACGTAACTTGGGCGTAACCGATTGTTTTATCTTCATTTAAATTGTTTAATTCTAACGGTGATAAAACACTTGCCACTTTGGAATCTTTACTTATCTCATTAAGTACATCCGTAATATTACGTTGCGCATCTTCTGATTCCAATGTTTCGTTATCTGGTGCTTTAAATACGATGTTTACGGTAGATTGTTCAGCAGAACCTGCAAATTCTTCTTTGATTAATTCAGCCGCTTTATCAGCTGGCGTATTCGGAATCGTAAGTTCCCCATTAAAAGCTGGTTTTAGATACAAAACTAGCGCTGCTAATACAATCAAAATTCCTAAAGCACTAAAAAGCACTGATTTTTTATGTGTCGCTGACCAATTCCCTAATTTATAAAGATACTTTGCTATTGTAATCTCCTCCTGTTTTCTCTACCTATGTGGCAGAACACACAAAATTATTATTATAAACAATCGTGAACAATTGTTCATTTATAGCTTAAAAAAATATCCACATTAGTTCATGTGAGACATTTCTTTAAATCGGCTTTCAATATCATGAAATGTTAAAAACATCAATTGGTCAATGAGAACACTGATTTTATCCCCATCTTCTTGAGTCTTCAAAATAGTATAAATTCCTTCTATAAAGGTTGTTGAAAGGACCGAGAAGATAAATGGGTCTTTCACAACATTCTTATCTTCAAAGCGAAAGAATACTTCTTTTTGAAGAATTTTATAAAGAATATCCACAATATCATTTTTGAGACTCTCGTATTTAGATCCCTTACTTTTACCAAAAAGAATTAAGAGTTCTTTACTATTCCCTTTAAAAATGTCCAAGATTCTATTTTTGATTTCAAGTAATTTCTCATCGGGATTAACATCAGCAAAAATGATTTTATTGATGTTAGTAAACAGATCATCATAGACCGGTTCTACTATCGAATTAAACAAATCCTCCTTATTTTTAAAATATTTGTAGACTGTTCCTAATGCAATATCTGCGTTACTGGCTATATTTCTAATAGATGCACTTACATAACCCTTTTCTTTAAATTCATCCAAAGCCGCAACTATGATACGTTTTTTAACTTCTTCTTTTAAATACTGCATGCGTGAACCTCCGTTCATTTTTGATATTATCATGTGAAAATCTGCTTGTAAACTGTTTTTCATTATAACAATATAGAGAATTTCTTGTGAAAGCTATGAACAGTGAATCAACAAACCTAGCTGGATCAAGGGAAATTAACATAAATTCACGTACACAAGAATTCATTGATGCAGTCTAAGCTAAAACACCAGGTAAAAGACCCGCTATTTCCAATAACCCTTTTAGTATCATATATAATTGGCTGTATTATAAAGGCAGAAAGTCTTGTTTCTTCCTATACGGTGGTTGACCTTCCACATTCACATGACCCCATCTATTAATGTATTACTTGAAAAGATTAGTTAAATTTCTGGCTTTTTATATATTCATCCACCTTTTTTAATAAAACGTACTCTCAAAATTTAAAAGGATTTTGTGTTCTTTCGTCAAATATAAATGATCATAGAAAGGAGATTATGAATGATAACACGACACACCATTTTATTTACTCAATTGGAGACTTATAGAAACGAACTGTTAGCTGTACTAGAAGGCGTCACAGAGGAAATGGCAGAAATGATACCGCCTGGATTCCGTAATAATATTCGCTGGAATATGGGACATATATATTTGGATCAATTTCTTTGGATAGCAGCATTAACAAAGGATATGGGGGATGTTCCCCCAGCCTATCAAAACTGGTTTGGTTTCGGTACCTCACCATCTGAATTTACAGAAGAAACCCCATCTTTCGAGGAATTAAAGCAGCTATTAGAAACCCAGCCGAAGACAATCAAACAAACTTATGGCCACCGCCTAGAGGAAGAGTTTCCTCCTACTGAAATGGGCATGCATACGCTTGAGCAAGTGCTCATTCGAACGATTTTCCACGAAGGTATGCATTTTCAAGCTATTTTAAATATCAGAAAGAGTCTTTAACCATTATCATTCCTTTTCCTCAAAATTTTTCTGCTGCTAGAAGCCCTGACATCTGCTCACTTTTCTACATATACTGAAGGAAAATGAAAAAAGGAGAGTAGATCCGTTGGGTAGAAAAAATAATAATAGCAATTCTGATTCACTCGAACCTTCTATAAACAAAGAGGTAGTCGCAGTCGATTTAGCTATTTTATCAAGTATTATTGCAATGCTTAGTCAAGCGATTGGCACATTTTCATTGTTTTTACAGGCTGAGTCGATACAGGAAGCTGAAGAAGCTGAAGCGGCTGGTAGTGCAAACAACGGCTCGGATGGCAGGAACTCCAATTATGAAATCAGTCCTGAACGCTTTAGAAAATTGGAAAAGCAGGTTCAATACTTAACAAAAGAAATCGAACGTCTTAAGGGATAGCCCATAACTTCGGTCTATTAATTACATAGGTTGAAAGATGCGTTAAATGGCTGATCTATGTATCCTGCTATCCCGCCTTCTTGTTTCTGCTATTTCTGATATCTTCTTACCCTCGTCTCTTCCACTCAAAAATCATCATACTACTACCTCTTTCTACCAAAAGAGCTTTTATCATCTCTGAACCTCCTTCATTCTTATATATCTTATTCGGCACAACTATATATCTAGAAAAAGCGACATTATGATTTCCTTTATATCATAAAAGGAGAGCTCAATAAAACTGGTGCATATACTAAAAAAGGCTCTAAACCATTTTTAAGCTGCCATAAAAATATCATAGGCAAAAAAGAACTGGTTTAGCGCAACCCTACCATTTAAAACACAACATATTGTAGAAAAGAGGTGGCAGAATGAGACATAACGGATATCGAAGAGGATTAGGATTCTGCATGCCTGGATACCGCTATTGCGGTCCTGGCTGTTCAGGTCCTGGCGCACCGACAAATGCTGTTGATTCCTGTTGCTATATGCATGACCGGTGCTATGAAATGAATGGAGATAAACTGTTCTGTGATCAGCAATTCCAGCAATGTTTAGCTCCTAAAATGAACCCTTACACGAAAGAAGGAAAAGATGCTGCACTTTTTTCCAAAGCCATAAGATTGAAAAACTTCTTTTTCTAGTGCATGACCCTTTTCTATCGTTGTCGAGATATTAATGGCTACCTGCATAAAAAAACCGCTACTTTTTCTATTCAGAAAAGTAGCGGTTATCCCCCTGTACTTCATTAGGACGCTTTTCATTTTTTATCTCCAGCATTTCAGATATGGTGACAAATTGATAACCTTGTTTTTTCAATTCGGGTAAAATCTCCTTCAGAGCTTCTACCGTTTGAGTTCGGTCTGATCCTCCATCATGGAATAAAATTACGTCGCCAGGTTTTGTCCCATCAAGTACTTTACCAATGATTTTGTTTACCCCAGGGTCTTTCCAATCTTCCGTATCTTGATGCCACGACCACATAATAACCGTATAACCGTTTTCTACTGCCACATCAATCATTCCATCTGTATAGAGCCCTCCAACTGGACGAAAAAGCGTTGGCTTAAATCCTGTAATGCTGTAAATAATATTATTCGTCTTTTGCAATTCCACTTCTATTCGCTTCAGTGTAGTATTCCATGGGTGCGAATACGTATGATTGGCCAATTCATGCCCCTCTTCAAATTGACGAAGTATGACTTCGGGATGCTTCTCCGCATTTTTACCAATAATAAAAAAGGTTGCCTTAACATTATATTCTGCCAGCAAATCCAGCACCTGCGTTGTATATTTGTCATCCGGCCCATCGTCAAATGTAATGGCCACAATTTTTTCCTGTGTATCAATGTCCCACAATACTTCGCCAGTTTGCTCGTAATAACGTCTGCCTTTATCAGCAGACGTATGAAAACCGATAAAAAACATGAGTATAAAACTTGTGCAGATAGATAAAGCAAAGATGTACTTACGTTTCAATGCGTCACTTCCCACTATCGGTTATTTTTAAAATTCCTGATTACTTTATTATCTGCGATTAGCCTAAAAAAAAACCTTGATAAGAATGGCTGAATAAATGGGAATTTCCATTAGACATTTTCCTCTATTGTATGAGCATTTTCTACGTCGATCAGTAAATCACTATCTTACTAAATGCTAGTGAGATTATGAAAGGAAATTAAGGGATTTTATCCAATAGTATAAACTAGGCACTGAAAAATAAGATTTGCCTGAAATAAGATTGGAGGAATATTATTGATCATTCATAATACTGTTACCGAATTTTTAGACCGTTATGAACCTTCCACTGCGTATATCCAGCAATATTTTCAAAAGAACCAGCGTCATTTTGAAGAATATTTTAAGTATCATTGCAAAAATCCCGATAAAAAGTTAACTGAAGCTGTATCCAAGCATAAGGAAAAGATAGTTGACTTGAAAATAATGGCCAAGTCAATGCCCGATTTTATCATGGAAATCAAAACTAAGTATGAGAAAATGTATAAAGTCCAATTTACAAAAGACGTACATCTGCTAGTAGGTCTTTATGGCTCAAATGCTTATACATATAGGAAGATTATGCCTGAAATCGTCTTTTGCTTAGAAAAGCTTTCTCCTCAAAAGGACCATTTGAAAGTAATCATAGCCCATGAATTTGGCCATGCTCTGCACAATCTCCTATCAGAAAAAGCAGGAATCGATTGGTCAGCTATCCCATGGACAAGCCCTTGTACATGGTTACTTCAGGAAGGCACTGCTATCTATTTTTCCATGAAAGCAGCCGCCACAACTGAGGATATTTATTTTGCCTTCGAAGAAGATATTGAATGGCTTGATTTTGCCAAAAGTAACGATGTTCACATCATAAAAAGATTCATGGAAGATTTACATTCATCCTCCCCGGAAGATATATTCAGAGAATGGTTCTCCATCAATGGCGGTTCGGCTTTTGGTTATACTCGTCTCGGCTACTTTATTGGCTATCAAATTGTAGATAAACTGGCTGAGGAACTTGGGGAGCTGGAAGCTGTCACTCTTTGGGGAAACAAACAATTTAAAGAAACCATGTTGAACAAATTAAGGGAATTATCCCCTTAAAAATGAATTTATTTTAGACTTTAGAAAATTGTACAGTCTATTGGTTGAGATACTTTAGCTTCCAACATCGTTATTTTTTAAATAATGAATTGCTCAGCTTTTTCTATCCATACTAATTATGGCGGAAAAGTGCTGAAGCAACTAATAAGGAGGAAGCTAAATGTATTATTATAAAGAAGAATTAATCAATATTATTAAGCCTGATAAGCCCGATCCTGCAGCTGCAAGAGTATTACAGGAGATTTTGGGAGGGCATTTTGGCGAGATGCGCACAATGATGCAATTCTTTTTCCAAAGCTCTAATTTTAGAGGAAAAGAAACACAGTTCCGTGATTTGCTGCGCGGTATTTTTCTAGAGGAAATTGCGCACGTAGAGCTTGTGCAAAATACGATCAATCAATTATTAAACGGCTCAGGTGAGTCTGCTATGCCCGGAAACAGCGGTGCAGCTGGTGCTCCTTTAGAGGACCCAATTAAGGATGCTAACACTAATCCTCATCACTTTATCATCGGTGCACAGGCATCACTTCCAGTAGATGCTGCCGGACTTCCATGGAATGGCTCCTGGGTTTATGCACATGGAAATCTAATTGCTGATTTATTGGATAATCTAGTCCTTGAATCAACAGGAGTTCTACAAAAAACACGTATTTACGAAATGAGTTCCAATCAGACATTCCGTGAAACACTTGCTTTCCTGATTGTTCGCGATAATGCTCACCAAAATGCATTTGCCAAGGCTCTCGAAACACTTGGAGTGAATTGGGGGAAAATACTCCCTATTCCAAATTATGATATTAATAAATACCCTGAATGCCGTAAGTTTGTTGATATGGGCTACCATAATATGCTGTTTGATTTCCGTCTGGACCAAACTCGTATGAACGAAATATTCCAAGGAACATCACCTAGCAGAAACGGCGGCACTTTACAGGTTTCCCAGCCGCCAAAGGGCTTCCCTGTCCCTGTAATGCCTGCTATGCCAAATGAGCATAGTCCAGGTCTTGAAGATCTAGAGCGCTAATAAAATAGAAAATCCCCGCATATTCCGCTGGGGATTTTCTATTGAACATATCTAATTGTCCTGCAAGGTTTACCTATCGCGTTTTTCCATCCAGCTATTTATTTTTGCTATTAAAGGCATCTGGTAAATAGATGGCAGGGTTTCCATATCAGCTAGCGTGATGACTTTTTGCTCAAAGATTTTTTCCTTGTTGATTACTTCATAGCCTTCTATCGTTACTTGTTTCAGCACACCATTCCCCAATTGAATAAATTGCTCTAAAGGAAGGCGGTAAATGCCATCTAACTCAATTTCCTGAATTTTAAATTGAGCAAAACCATTTTCAACTGTATAAAGAAATACATGCGCAAACTCAAAATCTTTTATGGATGCATTCTCAATTTTATATGGGATGATACCTAGAGGGTGCAGATCATTAAAATCCACCTGTAGACCTAACTCTTCCTTCATTTCTCTTATACCATCTTTCACTGTTTCATCTGACATCAGATGACCAGCCGCAGTAATATCAAATTGACGAGGATTATCTTTTTTAAGTTTACTTCGAAGCTGAAGATAAATATGCCACTGTTCATTAATTCTCTCTAGTACCCAGCAATGAAACACCTCGTGCCAATAACCATAGCGATGCGTTTCTTCTCTTGTTGCTATGCCAATATGTTCATAATCTTTCGTAAAAATATTTAGTACTTCCATTGTTAAGTCCCTTTCCCAGTTAGTAATCTCCCTATGTAGATAGAATTTATTTTATAAAATTACTAATACGTCTCCAATTCGTGCTCTTCAAGAAAACCCATCATTTTTTTATGCTTACTATAGTTAATGATTTGATCACGAATATTTGGATAAAGAATAACTTTATGCAGGTCATTAAGCGAAACCCATTTCACTGCTGTCTGATTTTTATCCGGTACAGCAGGCATTTGTACAGCTTTCCCATCCCTGATTCTGCATTCAAAAATGGTTGTAACAGAATGAATGCTGCCATATTTCTCATTGTTCAGGTGTGGAGCGTATTCATAAATAAGCACCGCTTCACCTACCTCTACCTCAACAGAAGCTTCCTCTCTAGCCTCCCTTTCCATTGCCTCAATTAGACTTTCCCCGGCTTCTACGCCTCCTCCAGGTAAATTATAATGTACGCCGTTCTCATCTTTGAATTCGATTAACAAAACTGCATCATCTTCTATAATCAATGCACTGCTCCTCATCCTTATTGGATACATTTTATCTCTCCTTTTCACAGTTTTTCCTCAATAGTCTGCATGCACTTGCGTAACCTATTTGCTTTTAATACAGGTAAATCCTTATCATATAATACAATAACTGAAATTGAAAAAATTGTCATTTCCATATAGGAATCTGGTTAGTTTTTTGCTGTACAATAAACAGTAGATTGGCTATGTAAAATACAATCTTCACCTGAATACAATTTAAGTAAACGGCATAAGAGTGGAAATGGGAAGGAATACTAACGGATAATGCACATATAAAAGTTAAACAAAAAACTATTATTGTGAATAACAAGGAGGCGCAAGCTGTGAAAGCGATTAATCTTATTTCCTTACTGAATGCACAAGCAGATTTAAGTGACTTAAGCTTCAAAAAGTATGTTAGCGGCTTTGGCATAAATCCGCATATTAGAATGAACGAATTAGCTGATTTACTTTCATTAGTAGACACACTGCGTAAACATACACCCTTTACATATATATTCAATAATTTTTTTGTCGGATTTATGATTAACCAAATTGGGAAGGAGTTTGATTTACTCCGTATTGGTTTAAACAGTGTTGTGAATATTGAATTGAAACGAAAAAGTACAGAGGAGAAAATTACAAAACAGTTGATACAAAATGAATATTATTTGAAATTTTTGGATGTAAAGCTCTATCAGTTCACCTATGTTTCGTCGACCGAAAAGCTTTATATGCTCATTGATTCTCAGCGAATTGAAGAGGTGGACTTCCAAGTATTAATTGATCGGCTGCGAGATCAGCGTTTACTGGAAATCGAGAATCTTCATCATCTTTTCGATCCAATTAATTACCTAGTTTCACCCTTTGAATCACCAGAAGCTTTTTTAAAGGATGAATACTTTTTGACAGCACAGCAAAGTACATTTAAACGAGAGATTATGGAATTGGCACCAGTTGATGTTCCCCTTTTTCTTTCCATAGAAGGCGGACCTGGCACAGGTAAAACACTGCTGCTATACGATATTGCAAAAGACTACATCCGAAAGTCGCATGGTGTGAAGATCTATCATTGCGGAAAGTTGAATACTGGACATGAAAAGTTAAAAAATAGCTATAGCTGGCCCATTGAGTCAATTCCAACTGGGGTGCATCCTATTTCCTTCATAGATGAGGATTGGAGTATGTACGATTTAATTATTTTCGATGAAGCGCAGCGGCTTGATAAGCAACATCTTGCATTGTTCCTCAATAAAATTCTTACAGTGCCGGTGAAGTGTATCTTCTCATTCGACAGACAGCAATATTTAACCTCGCAAGAAATGAAGAATGACATTCCAGGTTATTTAGAGGAGCGGCTACACCCAAAGCAATATGAATTAAAAAATATTATACGGTGCAGTAAAGAAATCCAGGCATTCATCAGCAATTTGTTTGATTTGGCTAAACAATCAAATAACCAAAAATATACAAATATTAGCGCTCAATACTTCTCTTCTCATGATACCGCTGGCAGCTATCTTCATTACTTAAATGAAGAAGGATGGAAGGTGCTTGATACCACCCTTTTGAAGGTTCCAGCTGTTCAATCTGAGGATGGCGAAGTACGCGAGGACAGCTTCTATGAAATCATTGGTCAGGATTATGAGGAAGTGGCTGTCGTGATCGACTCTTCCTTTTATTACAATGAACAGAATAAATTATCACATACCGAAGGCGAAAAAAAACTAAAGTATCAACAGACGAAGCTGCTATTTCAAAATGTGACCAGAGCTAGAAAAAAGCTGCATCTTGTACTAATCGATAATCCGGAAGTACTGGAAAAGATAGTGAACATTTTAGCGTAACTAACGTATTCAATTCATAGTCGGTATCCTTTTGCATAATTTTCACCGATACGGACCAAAGTAAGTATGGTGATAGTTCACCATTAACTACTAACGATGGAGGGATCTTTTATGAATATTCGTGAAGGCTTAATCCCAACGATATTAGGTTCAGCTGTAACTGCAACTGGGTATGCACTGAAACAAAAGAATGGCTCGAATCAAATGATTGCGAACACTATTTTTGGATTTGGTCTTGCCCATATTGTTTTAGGTGCAATTGACCTTGTGGAGCATCGTAGCTAGTTAACAGACACATCTCGACTTTGTTAAGTCGAGATGCTGTTCTTTTAGACATATGTAAAATAAATTCCTGTTGTGTAGATGATTTTCTGCCTTAAAACCTTACATATAAGGATTTCATCAGAAAGATCCCATGGAACCTTGCCTTATAAATTTGTTGCCGTAGCAAATAATGACTCAGCAGTTCCTGCCACTTCATTTATTTCTTCATTAATTGCTTCAATAACGTCCGTTAATTGCGTAATATCCCCCTTCACCTGTTCAATCGACTGCTCGTTCTTCTCTACTTCTTTCTTTATCCCATCAAACACGTGTCTTGCATTGTCGACCACTTTTCCATTTGAGGCTGTAGCTTCATGAACATGTCCTATAGAAATATTGACTTGGCCGGTTAACTGAGAGGCTGTCATGACAAGGGTTGTAATATGACTAACAGACTGCTTGGATTGCTCTGCCAGCTTACGGACTTCCTGCGCGACAACGGCAAATCCCTTTCCATATTCTCCTGCCCGCGCTGCCTCTATAGAAGCGTTCAATGCTAACAGATTCGTCTGGTCAGCAATCGATTGTACAATGCCTAAAATCGATTCGATTTTCCCCGAAGCTTCCACCAAATTTGTCGTATATGATGTTACCTCTTGAATTTGCTGAAGCATTTTTTCGGTTTCTTTTTCCAACTGATTCATATAAAGCTGCCCCGTTTCTGACCGCTCCGCAACCCGTTTTACAGCTTCGCTATTCTCACTGATATGCCTACCTAATAAAACGGTTGTTTGCTCGACATCTGTCATTTGCCTGCTTGTTGCTTCCGTCAGGTTGGCCAGTTTGCCGCTGATAGATGAAATACTGTTCTTCAATTCTTCTTTCACGATATTATATTGTTCGCTAATGAGTCGCTGATTTTCTTTTTCATATTCCTCCAGCACGATCTGCATTTCAAAGTTCATCCATCTAGATACAACGGTAGCGATTACCAATGGCTTTGTATGTATTGTTTCATCCTCTACTAATAAACGTATGATGTTTTCTTGAATCTGCTGGAATGTGCCCATATACCATTTCGGATCTAATCCCATTCTAAAGTGGATCTGCGCTAACTGGCGCTTTTGTTCAATTGTCTTTTGAGTAAGCTCCCCATCAAACATCGACACCACATATTTCCCAACGATTGCCTTTAGCTTTGTAACTGAGCTTCGCTGCTCGATGAGATTTTTCAATTCTGGAACAGCAAGAATCTTATCGTAAAAAATGTCCGTAATTTCTTCTATATGCAAAGAGACCACATGCTGAAAAGACATTAGACGTTTCATGTCCTCTTCTCCAAGGTCAATTAATTCCATTTGTAATAGTAAAGGTCCAAGCTCCTTTTTGTTGCTATTTGGATGGTACTGACCTAGCCCTTCTTCTATATCTGTTGTTTTTTTGGACCATGAAAACCTCTACTCCACTTCCTTCTTCCATATTTTTCTTCATTATACTTCGTACGTCACAGCTTGTACAACTTTTCATCCCCTAATGTTAGACAAAATTTAGACAAGCTTTACTGATTGTTGGTTAATACTGTATGATAGATTAAAACATTGATGGAGGGGAAGTTTTGACCAATACTAAAGATGACATGCTTTCTATTCAACAAGTCTCCGTTCGAACTGGTTTAACAAAACCTGTCATTCGGAAATGGGAAGACCGCTATAAAACAGTAGAACCGAAGCGACTGGATAACGGCCGGCGTGTTTATTCTGAGCACGACGTTCATATTTTACGAATGGTAAGAAGGTTTGTAGATGAGGGTATGAGCATTCAGCAAGCAACGAACTATGTACTTGAAAACCATTCTGAGCAGCCTACTCAACCTGTTACTCCTACTATTTCTGAATTTTATTTTCGATTGCTAGAAGAAGGTGCAAATTGTAATGTTCCAGCCATTCATCGTATTTTACAGAAGGCACATCACAAGCTCGGAATTCTTGCATTTCTCGACGAGGTAGTCTCGCCTTTGTTATATGAAATAGGTGTAAGGTGGGAAAAATCCGAGTGGAGTCCTTTCCAGGAAAGTGTTTGCTCAACAGTTATCCGCGATTATCTTGTCGGCCTACGGCATCAAATACAGGTTCCTAATGATGCTCCATTAATACTAGCTGCCTGTCTGCCTGGAGAAGTTCATGATCTGCCGCTTTGCATTATGCTTTTGAAAGCTCGAATAATGGGATACCGCGGTTATTTAATCTCCAGCTCTCCTGCCCCAGGTTCAATAGAACATCTAATAAGACAATTCAATCCAGCCATTGTTTTATTGTCAGCAATGAGCTTGACACCATTCGAGCTATGCCCTGACTCTTTGGAATCGCTTGATGAATTTGCTAAATATAACCCGCACGTCCAAATTTATGCGGGCGGCATTGGAGCGAGAAGTTATCTCCAGTCACATACTTTACATTCAATACTCTATAAAGAATCATTAGAGTCTATTTTAGGAGAGAAACTACAATGAGCTGCATAAACTGTACCATTAAACCTTCTACATTTCAGGTTCGTTTTCAGGAAAAAGAACACTTACTGCACATGATTGCAAAACATATTCAACGTATGGGATTCCCTGCCATTATAAATGAAGAAGGCCATCTTTATATTGAAGAAGAAGCAATGAATGAGGTAGTAAGCTTCTGTGAAGATTTTAGCGAGCTCTCAAAAATTCAATTTGCAAATGATCAGCGATGGTTATCACTAAAGGAAATAAAGACGTTACTCGCAGCTTCCTGGGTAGAGCAGATTATAAAGGAAAAACGAATCATTTGTTATTCGCAGGCGATCATTACGCGGAATGAAGAAATTTATGGTCATGAAGTGCTTGCTCGTTTTATCTCTGTGGATGGTAAATTACTTTCACCTGGTGAGGTATTTGCAGCTGCCAAAATTCGAGGAAAGCTTTATGCTCTCGATCGTACATGCCGTCTTGCCGCCGTGCAATATGCAGAAAGGCTGCCTAATAAAGTATTCATCAACTTTCTACCGACCTCCATATATTCACCAGAATTCTGTTTACGCTCCACAGTAGCGCTCGCAAACCGACTCAATATTAAGCCTGATCGTTTTGTTTTTGAAGTAGTGGAGACAGAAGAAGTCAAAGATACAGATCATTTAAAGCATATTTTGAATTATTATCAGGAAAAAGGATTCCGCTACGCACTAGATGATGTAGGAGAAGGTTTTAGTACGGCTGACCTGCTGGCAGATATTACCCCTCACTATATGAAACTTGACCGCCAATTTGTAGAAGGAATTGCAAATGACACAGACAAGCAACAGGCAGCCCGCTTCTATTTAGATAAAGCGAGATCAATCGGCTCAATTCCTCTAGCAGAAGGAATTGAAAAACGAGATGATTATCTATTCCTTAAGGAAATGGGTTATGAGTTATTTCAGGGTTTCTATTTCAGTCGTCCACAGGCAGAACCCGTGATACAACTTGACTGGAGCCTGCTTTAAATATCTCATGTACTATATAGAGATGATTACGTAACCATTATTAATAGAAATATAGTACGGCCTTACTTTTACTAATCTACTGTTCACATACCCAACGGCCGCCATCACGAGTATGGATTGCTCATAGGCTGGGTGTGTGCTTGGTACCCCATTCGGAAAATACGTGCGCATCTGTGAACAATTTCGGAAGCATACAGGAGTTTCTAAACTGACGCCACTACTAGGGATAGTAACTTTTGTTTTTTCTGGATCGGCTTTTTGCTTACCAAAGAATGAGGCCATCTATCAAGGTGAAAACCGTCCCATTTTCGGCAGTTCCAGTGGTAGAAGCCGGAACTGCACCAAGCGCCGATCTCACTTCTTTATGAGAGTGGCCATAGCTGTTATCCTTGTTATAAAAAGGAGCGACTCCCTTCGGAATTATCGCCTCTCCATAAAGCTCAACCCACTGTTTGTTTTAGAACTATGACAGCCCCTTTTCCTACTTCTTATACGCTTTTCTACTAGAGAAGCAATCTTCGTTTCAATTGCCTTGCTTGTATCCTCCATTAGCCCGGAAATCTCCCCATAAACAGACGATTTTGGCACATCCGTAAAGGTTATCTTTGTACGTACATACTTACATTCTGATCCCCGCTTAACATTATGGCAACACGCTATTAGGATATATTATTATCCGGAAGAACATTGCATTATTATCCTACTTTATTTTATTAATACATTGATAATACGTTTGACTGTTCAGTGCATCTACAACTGATTTAGTAAAAAAAACTCATTATCCACATAACATTTACTAGTTTCTCTAAACTAATTTTTCTGTAATCCCGATCGTATCACACAGCATATTTTCCCTGCGTCATTTATCACGTTACCGTTAGATATCTAAAGCTTCCACTAGAATAAATAGTTTGAAGGTATGGATGAATTAAAAATAATGCAGGTATATTTATTCAATTAACAAATAAATGTTTAATAGAATCAAAAGTAAGGAATATGTAATAAGTTAACATACATATTATTTTTTATTACGCATAGTGAAAGGTCGGTCATGAATGAAGCAGCTTATTTTAATAATGGCAGTAGCTTTATTATCTGCCTGTAATATGGCAGAAGGAGAACATACAGAGGAATTTTTGGTTGAAGAACAGGTCAGCGCAGTTGCTGCAGAATATGCCTATGCTTATGAAAACGCTTCACCGTTGCAGCTATTCTTCAAGGAAGATCAAACGAAGGCCACGTTTTATGAGAGTAATGAAAATGGAGATTCTTTCACTGAAGAAACCTTTTGGTTATCTGAGGATTATGTAAAAACAATTATTGTAAAACAAGGTGTAGCTACTTATAGTATTTATCGCATTACGAAAGATGCGATTGAAATAATGTATGAAGGTGAAACTGACCTAAAAGTTACTACAGCTGACTTGCAGCGAATGACAGTAAAAAGGAGCTTTCTTACGTTTCCCATCGAAATAGGTACTTCTTTAGAAGGCTGGACAGTAACAAATGTAAACCAGCAGATTGAAACTCCCTTCGAAACCTTCCATGATGTGGTGGAGCTCACTCAAAAAATTGAGGGACAAATCATACGTCGATATTTTGCATCAGGTTTTGGATTAGTAAAAGAAACGATTAGTATCAATACAGATCAAGGTGCAGCGGAAACTTCTTTCCTATTGGATACTCTTGAATATTAGTGGCAAACACTCAACATTTTGTTGGGTGTTTTACTATTGGTTCCAGGCTTAGTAACTGCTTTAGTTTTTTTAATTTTTCGTTATTTAGTGTCGGATAAAATGCAAAAAAGCTAAGCAATAAGCTCAGCCCACTATACAATTCTAATTAATAAGTAGTGAATTAAATAATTTGTCTGTCTCTTTAATTGAATTTATAAACTGCAGGCTTTCCACCTATCACATTGAAATCCTGTTTGAAGGAACCGATGTAAATATCAAGTGTAAGCTTCTCTCTGTTTCTCAATAATGAGTCTAATACGGTATGATCCATATTTTTATATTTTTTACGCTCTATTTTATATGCCTTTTTCAAAAAACGTTCGTATTCCCTTACATTATTTGTTTTTTCACAGCATGTTAAGATAAATACTCCTATAGATGAAATATAGGACTTATCCTCCTTTTCAAAAAAGCGCTTGTAGATGGAAAGAGCCGTCTGATACTGCTTTTCCAAAGTCAGGAACATGATTTCTATCTTGTAAAGGAGCAAATGGCAAAATTCATCAGTAAAATCCAAATCCCATGTAAAAATATCTTTAAAACAGTGATGAAACTCTTCTTTTCTGTCTAAAACTGATAGCAAAGTTAAAAAGGTGAAGTAAAAATTCAGTACATGATGTTCCTTCCCATTAAAATGCTCTTTATCAAGCTGTTTAAGAAGCTCCATGCTGCGCTCAAAATATTGGCACCCTGTCTCTATTTTAATCTTCTTCTCATGGGAATTCATGGCTTGAAGAAGTTCTGTAAGCGCTTTTCCGTAAAATTGCTGGGCTTTACCAAGGGTATGCACTGTATAATACTTACTTTCAGCAATTGAAAAATACTTACCTGTGTACATTTCACCATTCAATTCAGCTGTTATATCATCCAGCCTCTTTAATGTATCATAAGGCTTTGTATACCGCCCCAAGTAGATACAAGCTTTTAAGTATATCCCCATCAGATCTGTGACTTCTTTGTAGTCATCAGATTCTATCTTTTCATCAATCAATTGAGGAATTTCTAATAATAAGCTTTCAATATTGCTATCATTTATTAGACACTGATCCCCTAATAGCTCTTTAATTGTTTTATTCAATATGAGAACACCCCCTTCTTTATAACTAATATCTTTCTACTTATTATAATATATTTTTCCTAATAATTCCCCATACAGGCTTAAAATTTGTATAAAAGATAATTTATGTATATAAAATTAACATTATTAGTGAACCTTCCATTCCCACTGAATTATATAGTAGAAACATTAATCTCCTATAATTTAGTAATACCTCTATCGTTATTGTACTTGTAATTATTACGTGTAAAGAAAGGTGAATCTGGACTGCTGCATCCTTATTTCTTATGTTTCCATGTACTGGAAAACTCCCCTATCCCTATTTTCACCAATCACACAGCTGGTATTTCTGGCTGCCGCTCCTTTTCTAAAATCCAGCACACAAAAAGGCACCCTACAAATGCAGGGTGCCTGTGGATTAACATAGTTAATGTTTAATTACAGAGAATTAAAGTTTAATTACGTTAGCAGCTTGTGGTCCGCGGTTGCCATCTACAACTTCGAACTCAACTTTTTGACCTTCGTCAAGAGTTTTGAAACCTTCGCCTTGGATTGCTGAGAAGTGTACGAATACGTCGTTTTCGCCTTCTACTTCGATGAATCCGAAACCTTTTTCTGAGTTAAACCATTTTACTGTACCTTGTTTCATTTAAGAAAACCTCCAAAAAATAAAGTTAACAATATGGAATTTCTTTACCGCAATAAAAAAACTCACATATTACGAAGAGTACCGAAAAATTTACCGATCACTCTTTGTAATATGTGAATCTGTACCCGGCCAAGCAATTTTATTGTTACTCTTAGTATACCATCTATTTACACTATGTCAAACAATTTTTCCGTCATTTTATAAAATTTTCTTTTATTTCTGTAAATTACAATGTATATAATTGGTCGGAACGCATGCCTCTACTATAATGCCATGGTAAATCTGGACATCTTCATCACAGCCTTCACAAAATTCGCATTCTTCTTCATTCCAAAAAGCGATAAATTTATCTTTTCTGCGATCCTCAAATTCGAATTTTGAACGAAATTCCTGCAGCATTTTTTCGAGTGCATCTTCAAATTCTTCTTTCGTTTCATATAGGTTTGTCGAAACGATTTGCGATTCCCACCCTTCAAATTGCCACCATGGTTCGAAATCTGCCTTCATGTAAATAATTTTGTACATCATCGACAATCCTTTCCTTTCTTTACTATTGTATTTTAATCACTAGAACCGAATATGTCTATCAATAGGGATTTGTGTTTGGTAAGATATTGTTGAAATTACCTCTGCTGCTATAAAATATGTACGTACATCAATTATGAGGAAGAATCTTCTTAACCATTCACTTATGTACATATTTAAAGATCAACAAACTGATCAACTCCATACAAAATTTCTATCTAACTTATACAAATTAACCCTCGGATAAAATTAATAAATATTAGTAGGGTCATTGATCAGCAGAATAGAATTAACCCTAATAAGGAGGTAGTAGAAATGGCGAAGCGGGTCAAAATTGTATTTTTTGGATATGCAAAAGGAACCGGCCGCAGATTTTTCATTAAACAAAAAGCGCTTGAATTAGGCTTAAAAGGGTATTGTACTCTAAATAGTGAAAGACGGCTCGAAGTCGAGGTAGAAGGACGCACAACTGCGGTGGATGAGTTTATTGTTTTTATTAAAAAAGGAGTAAGCTCACAAACTGCGTCTAATGAGTTCTCCCTCGAAATTTTCAAAGAAGTAAAAGGTTATACTGCTATGGAGTCGGATATTGTTTAATGTCCGACTTTTTGTGTGATAAAATAATGGTATGAAACTTTTATTTAATTCATTCGTATGTATTAGTAAAGCTTTTGAATGGAGGTGCAAACTATGCTAGGTGCCATGAATTTTATTACGAGACATGCCGTGAACTTTCTTATTGGTTTAACTTCTTTTACTGTTTCCACTTTTAGTTTTGAGATGGCTTTGGTTGGATTTGCCCTGTTTTTTGGTAGTTATTATGTCAGCAATTTAGTGATTTTGAATATACAGAAGTCTAAGCGCAGCAAAGAGCTAGGCATTTCAAAGGCAGATTATAACCATATTGAGGCCCAATTGAAACAAGCACGTGATCAGATTACTCAGCTTTCACAGCAGCGTGTTCGTTCCATTAAGTCTTTTCGATTATTAAATGATATGAGCAAGGTTTCTCGCCGGATCCTGAATATTGTGGATAAAGATCCACATAAATTCTACGCAGTTGAGGATTTCTTTTATTCACACTTGCCCTCAGCAGTAGAGCTGGCAGACAAGTATACACTCCTAACCAAAGAGCAGGTAAAAGGAACTGACATCCATCTTGCGCTGGAAGATACAAGAAAAACGCTAAAAGTGTTAAATGAAACGTTTGAGGATGATCTGCGCTCTGCATTGCAGTCAGATATTGATCATCTAAAAATTGAGCTTGATTTTGCGAAGCTTGAAAATGAAAAGCGCCAGGAACGGCTGAGCGGCGGTGACCAATAATGACTGTTAACCCATTTGAAGCCTTCGCTTCGGCCAACAGCCAATCTGCGGAAACAGCCAAGTATGAATATGAAACACAGCTTCAAAACAACTCAGCTACTCCCCTCTTTTCTGCCCTTAGCCGCTTCGACCAGAAGCGGGCTATAAAATTTGCGGAAGATCTTAATATAAGTAGTTATGAAGATGTGATTTCCTTTGGCTTGTCGGCTCAGCAAGCATTGAAAAAATTCTCATCTAAGCTTTTATTACATGTGCAGCGAAAAGACACATCAAAAGTTGGGGAAATTCTCTTTCAGCTTATGGACCAGCTTGACCAAATTGACCCGGACGCTCTCATTGAGAAGAAGTCCGGGTTATTCGGCAAGTTTTTTAGCAAACAGACTGGATCTGTTCAGCAAACGATGTCACAATACAATCGCCTTAGTAAACACATCGACCGCTTGAATATTCAGCTGGCACATTCACAGCAGGGACTGTTGTCAGACTTTTCTATGCTAGAAGAGCTATATAAATTAAATGAAGAATATTTTCATGAGATTAATGTGTATATTGCAGCTGGAGAAATTAAGCGCCAGCAAATTCAGGATGTAATACTGCCATCTCTTCAGCAGAAAGTCAGAATTAGTGAAAATCCAATGGCTAAACAGGAACTACAAGATTTGCATACATCTTTTGAATGGCTGGATCGGCGTATATATGACCTTGAGATATCAAGGGAAATCGCTATTCAATCAGCTCCTCAAATTCGAATGATCCAGCAGACACATCGGATGCTGATTGATAAAGTTCAGGAATCAATCATGACGACAATTCCACTTTGGCAATCACAAATTTCAATGCTCCTTAGTTTGAATCATCAACGCCGTGCAAGTCAAGCGCAGGAGCGTTTAATGAAAGCTTCTGATGAATTGATGAGGAAAAAAGCCCAGCTAGCGGGGTCTTCTTCAAAAGAAAGAAGCCGTATTGGCGGAACAAGCATATCCCATGCCGACATTGACTATTTCAAGCAAACACAGCTTAAGCTGCTGCAGGATATTGAAGAAACACTTCGAATGCAGGCAGTTGCAAATGAAAAACGCAAACAGACGGAGTCCTCTCTTTCTTAAAGATAACAGGTAAAAATAACCTGCGGATATGATAGACAGTGTTCTCTGGCAGCATGTTTTTCAGCTTTAAAATAAATTGATGAAAAGTAATTCGCAAACCCATGCCGGTGCAAATAAAAAGAATCCGTTTTGAAAAGATGAACTGAACCCCGAATAGTGGACACTTTAAAAAAGGTGACATTATTCGGAGTTATTCTATTTTCATCAACTAAAAACCCCGTTATACTAACCATACCATTTATGAACGGGAGAGCATTATGAGTAAAATAATTTTCAATGAATATCAAAGAAGACAAATAGAAGCGAATCCGAATGTCATTTCAGTATCGGATCGATCGATCCAGTATACGGCGAACTTTAAATTAAAAGCCACTCAAGAAAATCTAATTGGCAAAGGACCGACTCAAATCTTTACAGAAGCTGGATTTGATTTAGAAATCATCGGTATGAAGAAGGCAAAAAGTGCAATCAGCCGGTGGAAAAAAATCTATCAAACGTATGGTGAAACAGGCTTTTTAGAAGAACGTCGTGGAAAAGGCAGTACAGGTCGCCCTCGTGTTGAAAAATTATCGGCTGATAAAAAGTTGGAAAAAGCAGAGGCACGTATTCGTCTATTAGAGGCAGAACTAGCCCTACTAAAAAAGCTCGACGAAATGGAAAGGCAGGCGAAGAAGAATCGTTTCTAACACCCAAAGAGAAATATCAAGTAATCAATGAAACGATTCGTTTATATCAATTGAAAAATATGACGAGCTATCTCTGTCAGGTAGCGCATGTCAGTCCAAGTGGTTACTATAAGTGGCTTCAAAATAGAGAGAAACATGCTTTACGTGAAGAAGCGGACTATCAAGACTACGTCTTGTTACAATCAATTTACGATCAAACGAAGGGGAAAATAGGTTATCGCGGATTTTACATGGCTTTGGTGGATATACTTGATACGCCTATGAACCATAAAAAGATTCTTCGTCTTATGCGTAAATTTAATTTGTATGCCAAAGTACGTCGTGCGAATCCATATCGCCAATTAGAGAAAGTTACAGAAGCACACCGTCATATTCCAAACCATTTAAAACGTGAATTTAAGCAAGAAGAACCTGGAAAAGTGTTTGTAACGGACATTACGTATCTACCATATAAAGGTGGCGGGACCGCTTATTTATCATGCATAAAAGATATCGCAACACGAGAAATTGTGGCCTATGAGCTGTCCACTACATTAAAGATGTCTATTGTTTATAACACGCTTGAGAAGTTAAAAACACATCTCGACGGCAATATTCATCCGGAAGCAATGATTCATTCAGACCAAGGTTTTCATTACACACATCCTGAATTTCAACAGCGTGTGAAAGAGATGGGTCTCCTTCAATCGATGTCTCGTAGAGGAAACTGTCTGGACAATGCGCCTATGGAATCGTTCTTTGGTCACTTTAAAGATGAAGTGAACTATAAAGAAGCTGAAAGCTTAGCAGAATTACATACTAGTGTGATGGAATACATGGATTATTACAACAACAGGCGAAAGCAATGGACATTAAAAAAGATGACTCCGGCTACTTACCGAAGTCATCTCATTGCGGCTTAACCACAACCTAGATCCCTTTTTATTAAACTGTCTACAAAATAGGGCGCAGTTCAAGATTATTCAAAACGGATTCTTCTTTTATCAAGTATATATTATTGTAAATAAGAGTGATTATTTTCATCCTAAGCTTTTCCCTAACAGTACCTCTTCTGAAAAGCAGCCTCTATCATTAATTCCCTACTTTACTATAGCTTTCATAGGCAAAATACCCGACTAAACAGCCTATTCCAGCTCCGATACTAGCCGTAATTGCTAAAGAAAAAGAGGAAAACATAAACATATCAATAAACACACCAATTACAAGGCCGAAAAGCGTCCCCATTGGGATTAAACTATCTAATAAATTTTGTTCGCCTTTCGATTTTTTCTTACCTAGGCTGCCTTTGTTATTTTTATATTCGAGCCTCTTAATTACATATACTAGAATTCCTCCTACTATGATAAGAGGCGCAATGGCCATGACTAAATCCATGTTACACTCCCCCTTCACTTTAGCATCCTTTTAAATCCGCTGCTTAAAGTTTAATTCCGTTTAATGGATTGTTTAGTGTATATTATAATACTATTTTTATTTTAACTTTTTTATACTATAATTTTCCAAGTGTTAAAACGACGCAGTATTATTTACAAACAGTATTACTCTAATAATAACCTGCATATTTTCTCTTGCACGCTTTTAACATATAACAAACTTTCGCGTTCCAGCCTGTTGATTCTTCTGACCTAGAAATAAAGTACTCTAAAAGTATAAAAATCCGGTCCACCTACCGCCTGTGAACCGGATCTTTATGTTACTCGAAATATTCCTTATAATAGCCGCCAACATTCCCTGTGTTGTCAATAACGAATAAAAATTCTTCTGTTTCATTTTTTACTTCGTATTCTTTCCCGACTGTCAGTACATTAGAAACTAAATACTTGGAAGCATTCGTATGCACACATTTGACTGTTCGAATCGTTGGTGCGTCTTTCCATTTTAAATGTAACATGATAATACCTCACTTTTTATAGAGAATGATGCTCTACTATTTAGTACTTATTTTATACGATTTTATTCTAATTGTGTACTATATTGTGTAAATCCGCAAAAAATGCTTTTTTTCATCTGTGCTTACCATACATCTCATGATAAACTATGACGAGAGGTGATTTTATGGCATTCGGTAGTATTCCATCCTGGTTCTTTGCTATCGCATTCGCTTTTGTTATTATATTTATTATTGTATCAGAATGGAATTCAAGAAAATAAGACTATAACAAGCATATAAGCAAGGATTTTCTTCATGTGTAAAACATCTATTTTCTTATTTTAAAAAATCGACATGGCCATAAGCCTGTCGATTTTTGTTATTTAAGTGTGCGCTTTAAAAATTCTTTTGTCCGTTCATGCTGCGGGTTTACAAGCACTTGATCCGGGGATCCTTCTTCTACAATAACGCCCTTGTCCATAAACACCACGCGATCAGCTACCTCTTTTGCAAATTCCATTTCATGAGTGACGATCAGCATTGTATTCCCTTCTGCTGCCAGCCTGCGCATAACCTTCAGCACTTCCCCGACCATTTCAGGATCTAATGCCGATGTCGGTTCATCAAAAAGCATAACATCTGGACTCATTGCTAATGCCCTAGCGATAGCTACACGCTGCTTTTGTCCTCCAGACAATTGCCGCGGCTTTGCGTTTTGATATTTATCCATGCCGACTACCTGCAAGTATTTCAATGCCTTTTCCGTCGCCTCCTGCTTCGAGCGCTTTAGCACTTTCTGCTGCCCAACGATACAATTCCCTAAAACATTTAAATTGTTGAATAAGTTAAACTGCTGGAAGACCATCCCTAGATGTGTACGGTACTTTTCAATATCGTGTTTATCATCAAGGATATTTTCCCCTTCATAGATAATTTCTCCTCCACTTGGCCTTTCAAGTAGATTGATACAGCGAAGTAATGTTGACTTACCTGAACCAGAAGACCCGATTAGGCAAACGACCTCCCCTTTCCGAACTGAGAAGTTAACATCCTTCAATACTTCGTGCTGTCCAAATGACTTACTTAAATGTTTAATATCAATAACTGTTTCCATAATGGATGCTCCTTACATTTTATTTAGCAACAGCGGTAGTGTTTTCTACTTTATAAGAATCAGGACCATCTAATTTTTTCTCCATCAAACGTAATAGTCGAGTAGCAATAAAAGTCATGATCAAGTAGATTAAACAAGCAATAGCAAAGCTTTCCGCATATTTAAAGTTTGCACCTGCAATTGATTTTGTTTGGAAGAACAGTTCTGTAACGCTTATCACACTTAACACTGAAGTATCTTTAATATTCATTACTAACTGATTACCTGTAGCAGGTAAAATATTTCGAGCTACTTGTGGTAAAACGACAAATATCATGGTTTGGAAATGATTCATCCCGATAGCCTGTGCAGCTTCGTATTGCCCTTTATCAATCGACACAATACCCCCGCGTACAATTTCAGCCATATAGGCACCTGTGTTTAGACCTACAACAACTAACGCAGCAATAAATCGATCTAATTCGATCCCATAAGCATAAAGAACATAAAAGACAACCATCGCCTGTACCATCATTGGTGTACCACGGAAAATTTCGACATACACAGAAAGTATGAAATTGAATACTTTTAAAATGACGCTTTTAACCGAACGTTTAGCAGTTGGAATGGTATGCATAATTCCAATAAAGAATCCGATAAATGCACCAATGATTGTACTGATTACAGCAATGGCTAATGTAATATATGCTCCCCTTAAAAACATCGGCCAGTTATTTTGCAATATTGAGATAATGGTTTCGAAACTCATATAAAATCCCCCTAACAGCTTTTGGCTGTTCTCTATCAAATTGAAAAACTAGCCGCGTTATACTTGCGGCTAGCAGCAAATATTATTTATTGAGCAGCTGGTTGGTTGGAAATCGCATTTTCCATCAATTTTTGTCGCTCATCCTCTGAAATGTTAGAAAGCACTTCATTCATCTTATCAATATTCTTTTCACCTTTACGAATACCTATCGCTACAGCTGTATCAGCCGGCTCTGTCTTAAAGCCGTCTTCCAGTTCATTATAAGTAAAGCCATCGATTGCTGCAGCAGCTGAGATAGCTTCTGGACGCTCTGCAACGTATCCATCAATTGCTCCGCTTTGCAAGGCTACACGCATTGCTGGGAAATTATCCATAGCTACCTGTTGGTTTACACCAGGAATTTGATCAATTACTTTATAGTTTGTCGTATTCAATTGAGCCGTAATTTTCGCACCTTCGAAATCTGCCAGTTTAGCTGCCTTTTCATAGGCTCCGCCTTTTTTCACTACTACTACAAAATCAGAAGTATAATAGTTTTCAGTAAAATCAATCGCTGCTTTTCGATCTTCAGTTGGACTCATACCCGCAATAATTGCGTCTACAGCGCCCGATTGCAGCGAAGGCACTAAGCCATCCCATTCCGTTTTTACGATAACTAATTCCTTGCCCAGACCTTCAGCAATTTTCTTAGCGATTTCTACATCATAACCGCCTGCATACTCTTTTGAACCTTCAATTTTCACAGCGCCGTTTGAATCATCATTCTGTGTCCAGTTGAATGGTGGATAGCCCGCCTCCATCCCTACTTTTAGTATTCCGCTTTCATTTTCTCCGTCTTCAGAAGCAGTGCCTTCATCATCTGACCCGCATGCAGCCAGCACAAGTGCCGTCATCATAGCAGCCATCAATAATAATAGTTTTTTCTTCATAAATCTCTCTCCTTTTTATCAGAAAATTGGGTATATTGTGCATATAAAAAGCGACCTTACAGAACTGAAGGTCGCGTTTGATATGTAGCCCATTTCCTCTAGTTCCCTATTGAGATAGCACAACTTACATGATCGGGAAAGACCATGCAAGACAGTTCTACAGTTATTTACTGCAGCCCCAGTATACATAAGCGAGTCTTATGCACACTTCGGCGACATTTCCTTCTTTTTCATTTCAACGCTTTCTCGCAGCTCCATGAAAAACTAATAAATATCGCACCTCTACCTCACGAGATGTGAGGTGTAAATATTGAATTGATGTTACTAGAATACTACAACACTCTGAAATAACTGTCAACATTCAATTTTCGAAAAAGTATACTTAAATACCTATGGCGATAAAAAAAACGCTGAAATTCGTAGCATAAAACTATTAATTATATTGAAATACAGAAAAATCCCACTTGCCTAAACAAGTGGGACAAAGGAATTAAATTAAGAATTTAGCAATAAATCTTCTGGGTTCTCGATTAACTCTTTAACCGTTTTCAAGAAGCCAACAGAATCTTTACCATCGATGATTCGGTGGTCATATGAAAGAGCCACATACATCATTGGACGAATTTGTACTTCGCCGTTAACAGCTACTGGACGGTTTACAATTGAGTGCATACCAAGGATACCAGCTTGTGTACCGTTCATGATTGGTGTTGACATCAATGAACCAAATACACCACCATTAGTGATTGTGAATGAGCCGCCTGCCATATCGTTTAGGCCTAATTTTTTGTCGCGGGCTTTTCCAGCTAGCTCAGCAATATTTTTCTCGATTTCAGCGAAGTTTTTGCTGTTTGCATCACGTACAACCGGCACTACAAGACCTTCTTCTGTAGATACTGCAATACCGATATCGAAGAAGTTATTTAAGTGAATTTCATCACCTGCGATTTGAGCGTTTACGTAAGGGTATTTTTTAAGTGCTGCTACAACCGCTTTTGTGAAGAATGACATGAAGCCTAATTTAATATCATTTGCTTTTACGAATTCATCTTGTTTACGTTTACGTAATGCCATGATGTTCGTCATGTCAATTTCATTGAATGTTGTTAACATTGCTGTAGATTGTTTTACTTCAAGTAAGCGTTTTGCAATTGTTTGGCGACGACGAGACATTTTTTCGATTGTTACACGTCCAGAATCAGCTGCTGGAGCGAATACTAATGGACCACCTGTTGCTGCTGGTGCTGCAGCTGGTGCTGCTGGTGCAGTACCGTGTGCTGCTACGTCTTGAACGCGTACGCGGCCTTGTGGATCTACAGGAGAAATTGCTGCTAAGTCAATTCCTTTTTCACGAGCTAGTTTACGAGCTGCTGGTGATGCAACTACACGCTCACCTGAAGTTTCTTCTACTGCCGCCGGTGCTGGTGTTGTTGCAGCTGCTGCTGGAGGCGCTGCTTTTGGTGCTTCTTGTGCCGGTGCTGCTTCTTGTGCTGGTGCAGCTGGTGCAGGAGCTGCGCCTTCGCCTGCTTCTACTACTGCGATTACTTGACCAACTAGTACTGTGTCGCCTTCTTCAGCAAGGATTTGTGTTAATACGCCTGCTTCTTCAGAGATGATTTCAGCGTTTACTTTATCAGTTTCTAATTCTACGATGAATTCGCCTTTTTCTACGCGATCTCCAACTTTTTTCACCCACTGGGCAATTGTACCTTCTGTAATCGATTCTGCTAATTCAGGGACTTTAATTTCAGCCACTTTAATATCCTCCTTTGATTACCCATTTCCTTTATTATAAGACAAATGGGCGGGCTACCCAACAAGTAGCCCTCTTTTTTCCTTAAGTCGTGTTTCGGCATTTCTACCATTTCAAATGGTACTCATTGTAAGTTAAAAAAGCGAGACTTATTTTGATACCGCTTCTGAAACTAATGCTGCTTGAGCTGCTTTATGAGCATCGCTGTCGCCTTCAGATGTCGAGCTCATTGCAGGACGTCCAACGTAGCGCACTTTTTTGCCTTCAGATAATTCATATAAATGCTCTAGCATGTAGTTCCAAGCACCTTGGTTCTTAGGCTCTTCTTGTACCCATACAATTTCTTTCGCTTTCGGGAAACGAGAGATAATTTCTTTTACTTGCTCCGCTGGGAATGGGTAAAGCTGTTCTACACGAACGATGTGCAGGTGATCGAAGCCTTCACCATCTTTTACTCGGTCTGCAAGATCAATTGTCACTTTACCAGTTGCAAGAACAATTTTTTCAACCGCTTTAGGTTTTTGACCTGTTGTAGGCTGTTCAATTACTTCTTGGAATTTTCCGTCAGCCAATTGCTCCGCAGAAGCTGCTGCAAGCGGGTGACGAAGAAGACTCTTTGGTGATACGACTACCAATGGGCGCATACCTTCTGAACCTAGCATACCAGCTTGGCGACGCAGCAAGTGATAGTAGTTGCCTGCGTTTGAACAGTTTGCTACGAACCAGTTGTTCTCTGCAGATAACTGTAAGAAACGTTCCATACGGCTTGAAGAGTGCTCAGGACCTTGACCTTCATAACCATGTGGTAATAGCAGTACTAAACCAGATTTTTGTCCCCATTTCGAACGTGCTGCCGAAATAAAGTTATCGAACATAACTTGCGCCATATTAGCAAAGTCGCCGAATTGTGCTTCCCAAATAGATAGTACATTTGGGTTTTCAAGGTTGTAACCATATTCAAAGCCTACAACACCCGCTTCAGTAAGTGGAGAGTTGTGCACTGTGAATGACGCGTTAGCACCTGAAATATGATGTAATGGCGTAAAAACAGAACCATTATTTTTATCATGAAGTACTAAATGACGTTGTGAGAACGTACCACGTTGTGCATCTTGGCCTGTAAAGCGCACTGGATTACCATCTTGGATAATTGTTGCAAATGCCAATGTCTCTGCATGTCCCCAGTCGATTTTTTCGCTAGTAAATGCTTCGCGGCGTTTTTCTAGAATTTTTGCTAGTTTGTTTTGCGGCTGGAAGCCCTCTTCAAACTGCAGCAATTCTTCATTGATTTTTTCTAAACGCTCAATGCCAACAGCTGTTTCAACTTCAGGGAAGGCAACTTTCACTTCCTCTGGCATTTCCGGATGCTTGTGCTCATCTTTCTCTGCCATTTCTTTTACATGGTCATAAGATGCCTGCATTTCAGCGTATACTTTCGCATCAAGATCCTTCACTTCTTCCATTGATACTAAACCAGCTTCAGCTAGTTTAGTACCATAAAGCACACGGATTGGATCATGTTTCGATACTAATTTATAAGTATCAGGGTTTGTTACAGTTGGATCATCAGTCTCGTTATGACCATAACGGCGGTAACCGATTAAGTCAATTAAAATATCCTTACCGAATTTTTGACGATAAGCTGCTGCAAAACGGCCAACCTGCGCCACCGCTTCCGGCTCGTCAGCATTCACGTGAATCACTGGTACTTCATATCCTTTTGCAGGGTCAGAAGAATACACAGAAGAACGTGAATCAAAATGCTCTGTTGTGAATCCGATCATGTTATTTGCGATAATGTGGATTGTACCACCTGTAGAGAAGCCTTCTGTTTTCGCAAAGTTTAATGTTTCTGTTACAATCCCTTGACCTGGGAATGCAGCATCACCGTGAATTAAAATTCCCAGCGCTTTGTTCGGATTGAACTCAACAGCGCCAGCTTTTGTTGTCACATCTTGTGCTGCACGTGTTGTCCCTAATACAACCGGCGCAACTACTTCTAAATGTGACGGGTTATAGGCAAGCTTTACGTTCATGCCTGACTCACGTGTATAAGAAGCACCCATGTGATATTTCACATCGCCAGTCCAACCTTTTGTAATTTCAAGACGGCCATCTTCCGGGAAGAATAAGTCGTTTGAAACGTGAGCAAAATCAGAGAACATCATGTCATATGGTTTGTTTAGAATGTGCGTCAAGACATTTAATCGACCGCGGTGGGCCATTCCGATACGAACATTCCCAAGATTTTCTTTTTCTACTGTTTTTAAAATTTCATCTAATAAAACAATTTGTGTATCTAACCCTTCACCGGAGAAACGTTTTTGACCAACAAAAGTTTTGTGAATGAATTTTTCAAAGTTTTCTACACGAGTAAGCCGCTCAAGCAGCGCTTTCTTTTCTTCGTTAGACAAAGCTGATTTTAAAGCACCAGACTCAATTTGAGATTGAATCCACGCATACTCTTCTTCATTTGACACTTGGTTGTATTCAAATGCAATTTTATCTGTATAAACGGACTTCAAGAAATCGATTGCTTCTTTCCCATTTTTCACGCCAGCTGGTACTTCTTTGAAGAAAACAGCTGCCGGGATTTCAGCCAGGTCACCAGCTGATAAACCGAATGCGCTTTCATCAATAAGAGCAGTGTGTAATTTGCGGTCCTTTAGTGGATAAAGATCTGCTGCTAAGTGACCTTTTGTGCGAATTGCATCAGCAAGTCTTACTGCCGCTAATACTTTTTTGTAGTCACCTTGCGCTGCACCTGTTGTAGCAACAACTGCGTCAACACCTTCTACTTGTGGTGCACCATAAGCTTGGAATAGTGCGACTAACTCAGCCTCTACTTCTTCAGGAGACTGCAGGTATAGGTCATATTGCTCTAAAACATAACCTAAGTTTGGTCCAGCAAATGCTGCCCAAGGGGAACCTGCAGAGTATACATTGTTCGACATGAAAAATAACCTCCAACTTTTGCCTTTTGGCAGTTCCATTTAATAATTGTTAAATCTATATAATATTTTACCATTCTTTGCTCAATCTTCATAAGAATAAAACACTTGTGCGAAAGAACGTTTTTTCCATATCAATCTTACTACTCTTCACAAAAAATACAACTCTTTTTAGCAAAATAAGCAATTTTTTTCGCGAACTAAAAAGAAACAAAAATAAATCATGGAAATTGTTACATTTTTAAGGCTAGACGTATTAAAAATACAGTGCCTTTTCCTATATTACTGTGCACTTCAATTTCTCCCCCGTATTTTTTCAGGAGGGATTTCGTAATACTTAAACCAAGCCCACTACTACCTTCTACATGGACCCGCGCATGGTCCACCCGGTAAAAACGGTCGAATATATAAGGAAGATGTTCTTTTGGTATCCCTATACCGTTATCAGAAATTTCAAGGAAAATATTATGCTCGTCATAATGAATAGTTGTCTGGATATGGGGTATATTTTCATTGTATCGAATACTATTTTCATATAAGTTTCGGATAATTTGGGCTAATGCTTCTTCAGAAATAGCCGCCAACCTCTTCTGTCCTATAACACGAGTATCAAATTGTACATTATTATAAAGAAACCCTAAATCCTTTACTACCTGCTGAACGATTTCTTCCGTATCAGCACTTATATCTTCTGCAATTGCCTCTTTTCTTGCAAGCTGCAAAAGCTCTTCCATTATGTTTTTCATCCTCGCTACTTCTTCTAATGTAGTATTTAGTGATTCCGCCAGCACTTCCGGTTCATCTTTTCCCCAGCGCTTCATCATCGAAAGGTGGCCTTCAATCGATTGAATGGGTGTCCTTAACTCATGGGACGCATCTGATACAAATTGCTGCTGGCGGTTAAACGAAATCTCCAGTTCCTGCAGCATGGATTCATAAAGTCGCAGCAAATCTCCTATTTCATCTTTTGCATCATACGCAAAATCAACTTTCGATGATTCAAATCCTCGCTCCTTAACAGCCTGCATAGAATTACGCAGCTGCCGTAGAGGGCGTGTCATTGCTGTAGAAGCATAATAACTGATGGCGGCCGCCAAAATAACAGCTCCCGCTCCCATAATAAGCATTGTTGTAAGTATATACCCCATCATCGACTGAAATGACAGTAAAGGATGGACAAGCTGTAAAATATACTGCCTTGGTCCAATTTGTACGATTCGATGCATGACAAATGCATCGGTTCCCTCAAGCGTAACCTCGCTAATTAGTGTTTCATTAGGTGCAGAAAAGGACATATCAAGCTCTGCTGCTGGAGAAGTATTATTAATCTGTAAAATTTCTGTCCCATCGAGCTGATAAAGACGCACTGTCTGATCTTGGTTTAATACAGCTTTCATCAAGCCCGTTTGATTTTGCAGCTCTTGTATTGTAACAGTCAATCCTTGGGAAGAAAAGAATGTAGTCATGTCATCCACTGTACGGATAGCATTTTCTTCTTCTTTTGCAAGAAGCCACGTTTGCAAAGCAATGAAAATAATAATACAAATAGCCGCATAGGAAATAAAAATCGTCAATCCTGTCGTTAGCATCCATTTTGTTTTAAGAGATTGGTTCTTTACTAGAGATTTTAACTTCATTCGCGCATCACATACCCTACGCCACGAACTGTTTCAATATAAGGAGGTTCTTTCGTCATAAGTTTAGCGCGCAAATGGCGGATATAAACATCTACCACATTTGTTTCTACTTCTGTATCGTAGCCCCAGACTGTTTCGAGTATAAGCTCACGGGTGCATACTTTATTTTTATGCTCTACTAACAGCTTTAGTAAATCATATTCCGTACGGGTTAGTTCAAGCTTCTTTCCCTCAAAATATACTTCATAGGCTGTTGGATCAATGATCAGCTTGCGGACAGTCAGCTTGTCATCACTTTGCGCTGCAGGGTGAATCCTTCTGAAAATTGTACGGATGCGTGCTAACAGCTCTTCAATCGCAAACGGCTTAACGATATAATCATCAGCCCCTGCATCAAGACCAGCCACACGGTCCATTACTGCATCACGAGCTGTCAGTAAAATAATCGGTACATCTGATTCCCGTCTAATTCTTCTGCATAATTCAATGCCATTCAATCCAGGAAGCATTACATCTAATAAAAGACAATCAAAATGCCCTTCTAAAGCAGCATTTAGCCCCTCCCTTCCATCGTAGCAAACCTTCACTTCGAATTGTTCATGACGAAGCTCTAATTCTAAAAAACGAGCAATACTTTTCTCATCTTCCACTAGTAATATCTTTTTCACAAAATCCTCTTCCTTCACAAAAAAATGTTTACAGTTCCTTCACCCCGGATAAATAAGTAATGCAAGGCACCTCAGACTATATGCATCACAAAAGGCTGTGTGTTAAGGATAACTTAACACACAGCCTTTTTGCTTTCAAAAAATCATTCATAAAACTTTACACTATTTTTCCTTATTAATTTCGCTTTATATAAAGACTGATCTGCCTTTTCTAACAATGTGCCTAATTCTTCCCCATGCTCCGGAAACAGAGAAATACCCATTGAAGCTGTTGGACTAAAATGATGTTCATTAATGAACCATCCTTCTTGTAAGTTATGCTTGACACGTTTTATAAAATCTTGAATGAATTCTATTCGTTTCTCGGCAGCTTGAGGCAACTTCGGCAGCAAAACGATAAATTCATCACCGCCTATTCTGCTGACTATATCTTCAATAGTCACCGCTTTTAACAGTGCCTGACTAAACTGTCGAATAAATTCATCCCCAATATCATGCCCATATTCATCATTTACTACTTTAAAGTCATCGCCATCTATATACACAACAGCTATTGATTCATGATGCAATCTAGCTTGTTCCACTAGGTGAGGAAACTCTCTATTTATATAACGGCGGTTTGGCAGATTGGTTAGGCTATCATGGTACGCCAGAAACATAAGCCTGCTTTCCTGTTCTTTCCGGTGGGTTATTTCCCGAGATAGCATGATGATTTGATTCATACCATAGTCATTGTCCTCTAAAGCCACTTTATAATGCCCCTCTGTCCAAAATAGTGCGCCATTTTTTGTTTTCAGCTTCAATTCGACCATTTCTTCTTTTCCGCTCTTATGTAGGTTGTCAAGGATCTTACGCCATTTAGGAATACTTTCTTTATCTAAAAATTTGCAGTAAAATTTACCAAGTAATTCTTCTTCCCGATAACCAAGCATGCGCATATAAGAAGGCGATGCATAGCTTATAATACCGGCCTCATCAGTAATGATTATGAAGTCATTTGTGTTTTCCGTAATCATCCGAAACGTACGCTCAACATTGCGAAGCCGGGCCATTGCCTGTTTCTTTTCTGAAACATCAAAATGGATGCCCAAATACTGTACGACTTGCCCATCTGCATTCGAAAGCGGAATGATTGTTGTTTCGCTCCAATATGGTACACCAAATTTATTGCGATTGCATATCTCACCTCGCCAAACCTTTCCACTGCTAATCTTCTGCCACAAATCTCGGTAAAACCCGGCAGGATGGTAGCGTGAGTTTACAATACGATGGGTGCTGCCTATCAACTCTTCCCTTGAAAAACCGGAACGTTCGATAAATCGGGTATTGATATCCACTATATTCCCCTGCAGGTCTGTTAGGGAAATATCAGCTGTCTTATTCATAGCACGTTTTAAAATTTCAAGACCGTGTGTCATCTCACGAAGCTCTCTTTCCTGATTTAGGAACTTCGTCACTTCCTGCAATATAATAAAAATTGCAGCAACTTCCCCATCTTCAACAAGCGGTGCAAATGTAGCTGTAAAGCTGCGTTCGCCTCCTGCCAAGCTTTTAAGTTTCAGCAATCTTGTGTAAAACTGGTCACCAGCGGGAGCATTTATTACGAAATCCTTCAGGTCCTTTAAAGTACGTTTATCCAACAAATTCAACTGATGAAAATCTTTATGCCGCACTTGTTCAATATCCAGCTGGAATGTCTCCAGGAAAGAACGATTCGCTTCAAGAAGCTTCCAGTCTCTTGAGATGAGAATGGTTGAGAGGAATGTTTTAAAAAAGATACTCCGCATAAATAAATATTTATCTTGAAAGTCCCGATCAAAGGCAATTTCCTTCGTAATTGTTAAAATATACCTTTCACTATTTATAATTATCGGCGTAACAGAAGACTCATACTTTCTCACTTCTTCGCCAACCGGAGAATAGTCTTGAAACACTTGCGGCTCATCTGTTTTCAAAGCGGCATTATAATATTTTAAAATCAATTTTGCGTAATCGCGAGAGATCAATTCCGTCAGTTTTTTACCAATGACAAGCTGATTAAAGACGGTATTTGCTGCAGGATTTGTATAAACATAGATGTAGTCATCATCTGATTTTTTGCACAAAAAAACAAAGTCCCTGCTTTTTTTAAACAATAGATCTAATTGTCTTTCATCAAGTACCGTCGCTGTCATGCTTACACCCCACTACTATCTTTCTTTACTCTAAATAAGAAAAGCGCAGGTCGCTGCTGGAACCTGCCGCTTACACTTTTGCCGCTAACTGAACTTCTGTCTGTAACAGCAGGAGCAGTCTCGGCAAGATTTTTTAGACATTTCGATTCTCGAAAACTTATGCTTTTCCGTCTATTAAAAATTCAGTTGTTTGTTCCTTTACAAATTGTATACACTCTTCATATTCTACTTGTTCCATTGTAGATTCACAATGCTTCCAATTGAAAATATCTTCGTTGACTTCTAATGTATAGCTTGCTGTGACTGTAGCATTGCCGATAAGGAGCAACTGGTAACCTTCATCTGTCTTCTCTACAACACATTTTACAAAACCACCTGGATTATATACCGTCACTTCATTTGAAGAAACAATACCATTTAAATTTGCCACTAAGGCAGAAGCTGTCATAGCTGTACCGCATGCATTTGTAAAACCAACACCTCGCTCATACGTTCGAACATAAATGGAGTCCTCCCCCATTGGATACACATAGCTTACATTCACGCCATCTGCACAGTATTCATTGTCATGATTTAAATAATGCGCTAATAAAAATTGGTGAGATTGATGTTTAATATAATACTCTCCAACTATTCCAATTAAATGAGGATTGGGAACAGATACCGCTGTGAATCGAATAGTAGGAGAGAATTCTTCCATCACTTCATGAACAATCTGTTCTTTTCCCTTATATACCATTGGCAATGAATTTAGTTCAAACGAAACAGGAGAAATTTCCACTGAATATGTCGGCAGTTCCTTAAATAAAGGATTTTCTTTTTTTACTTTCAAATCTGCTTTCATCGTTTCAATAATTGCCTCTTCAACTTGAAGTTTTTCGCATATGTATCTAGCAACACAGCGCAGTCCATTACCGCACATAGAGGCTTCTGAACCGTCCGCATTAATAACACGCATTTTCGCATCTGCATGAGAAGAAGGACATACAAGCAGCAACCCATCTGCCCCGCTTTCGTTCCCTTCCTCACATAGCCAGCGTGCCAGCTTTACCCAATCAAATTCCTGTTCATCCTTTGTTTCGTATAAATAAAAAGTGTTGCCTGAACCATGTACCTTTAATAACTTTATTTCCATACGTATTGTCGCCTCCCCAGAGTTATGTATTTATATTATCCTGTATCAGAAAATCGTTCAAATATTGTTTTCTTTCATTTTCTTATATTTCTGAATTTAATAATAATTTACGAGAAATTTACGTTTTTTTCGAGCGATAATATTGCTTTAAACACTAATTTTAATGTAGAATAAATTATCTACTATGTTATTTCGATATTGTGTTTTCATAAGCAAGATAGAGGGGAAACTAACGGTAATACGATAGTTCGACGTCTATTTCTTTTAGGTTGGAATCGAGTTCGAAATGAATGCCTAACACTAGGCCTACATTATCCTAAAAAGGAGGCGTTTCGCATGTTAAAACATCGAGATCTTCATGAAACAACTGAGCTATACAATTTACTTTCACACCCTGCTGTATTTCCTTACGTTCGTCAAAAAGCAGCTTCTGCTGAGGAATACTTGTTTATGACGAAACAATTAATCGAAGAAGAACAACAAGGGAAGACCATTTCCCGCACCATAACGGATGATTGGGGTCAGCCGATTGGGACAATAAGTATATTCGACGTGCAAGATGGCGCCGGTTTCCTTGGTACCTGGATAGGTAAGCCATATCAAGGCAAAGGCTATAATCAAAAAGCGAAATACTTATTCCTCTCCGAGCTATTCTACGAATACGACTTCCACACTGTCTTCCTACGCATCCGAAAAGAAAACGACCGTTCCAGAGCTGCTGCATTAAAACTGCCATACGTTGTAGATGCAAATGAATCACATCCTGCACTTTACGCCGAAATCAATGCCGGTGAACTTCAATTTAACCTTTATAAAATTCCTAAGGACCTCTTCTACCTAACAACAGCGCACGAGCGTGCTGAAGAAGAAGAACAGGCTATGTAATAAATTCATCTCAATATTGCGTTTCAATATATACCCTTCGACTTTTATGGGGAGCACAAGAAAGTGAATGCTTGTGCTCCCTTTCCCATATCGTACGTCTCTTATGGGCTAACCCCGGTGTGTTTTCTATTATCGTATGCCAACATTGCTAGAATGCCATTTTTACAGCCTCCCATAAACAAAGAAAGAGCTGCCATTATGTGCAAAAGCCACACATAATAGCAACCCTTAACTATTTTTCATATTGTGTAATAAGCGTAACCATTTCTTTTGGTGTTTTCGGCTGTTCGGCATCAAGCATCTTATCAATAATTTCTTCCTCATCCCGGATAAGTGCCTCAATCGACTTCATAAATGTTGACTTTGTCAGCATCTCTTCTTCAAGCACATGAGCAAACCCTTGCTTTTTAAATAAATTCGCGTTTAAAATTTGATCGCCGCGGCTTTTGGCGGCTGATAATGGAATTAAAAGCATCGGCTTCCGCAAAGCTAAAAATTCAAAGATGGAATTAGAACCTGCTCGAGAAACAACTAAATTTGAAAGGAACAGCAAGTCAGAAAGCTCATCTGTTACATATTCGAACTGGCAATACCCTTCGATGTTACGCAGAGATTCATCAACGTTCCCTTTACCGCAAAGGTGAACAATATTAAACACCGGCAGCAGCTGGTTTAAATTTTCCCGCAAAGCTTCGTTTAACACGGCAGAACCTAAGCTTCCACCCATAACAAGCAGGACCTTTTTCGTCGGTTCAAACCCGCATATTTTTAATGCACGCTCCTTATCTCCTTCGAAAAGCTGCTGACGAATAATTGAGCCGGTGCACGTCGCTTTATCGCTTGGCAGATGCTGCATAGTTTCCTTAAAAACCGTAAACACATGCGACGCAAAAGGAAGAGCAATTTTGTTGGCTAATCCTGGAGTAACATCCGATTCATGAACGACAACCGGTACATTGGCCATTTTTGCAGCAATCACTACAGGAACAGATACAAACCCTCCTTTTGAAAAGATGATGGTAGGTTTTACTTTCCTTATAATTGAAAATGCCTGTCCTACTCCTGCCATTACCCGAAACGGATCAGAAAAATTCTTTAAAGAAAAATAACGACGCAGTTTCCCGCTTGCTATTTCATGATAAGGTACTTGCGGAAACGTATCGCCGATAAGTTCTTTTTCGATGCCATCTCGGGAACCGATATAATGTACTTCGTATTCTTGAGCAAGTAATTCAGGAATGATTGCCTGATTGAGCGAAACGTGTCCTGCTGTCCCTCCGCCCGTTAAAATGATTGATTTTTGCTTCACAAACATTCTCCTAACTTCTATAAACCTTCTATTTAGATCAATTTAATTCTTAAAGTATATGAATTTTTCCCGATTTTTATACATTACTGTTCGACAGCAATCTACTGATAGATTCAAATGGAATTGGGCCGTTCCAATTTTCATTGTTTTTAGGCCCATAACGCTCATTTTAGCATAATTTCGCACTTAACAAAACAATCGAATGAAAAAAGACAAAATCACTTCAGATTTTGTCCTTAATAGAGGATTCCTGTCTGTTCAATGGATAATTCAGAGGTTATCTTAATTACCGGTTCAGCATTAGTATCATGCCATGATCCTTTATAATATAACAGAGCAGCTGCTCCAATTTTCTCCCTTACCCTTTATTAAAACTTACTGAGTACATATCTATAAAAAAAGCCACAAAGAAAGCCGTATGATATGCTCCCCATTAGGTAGACAGATTAAAAAATAAAATCTGTTTATCAAATGGGGAGTTTTTGCATGCCTAAAAAATCATTTTCACCGGAAATTAAAATCTTAGCACTTCAATATTTAGAAGAAGGTCGTCATACGCTTCAAGAAATCTGTACGATGTTTTCAGTAAACATGACAACCCTACAAGTATGGCGCGCCGTTTATAAATTTGGCGGAGTAGAAGCCCTAACACGCCCTGAAAAAATAAGGTGTACCCAGAGGAATTGAAGCGGCGTGCGGTAGAAGATTATTTATCAGGAAACTATTCCAAGTTCGATCTTATAGCTAAGTATGGGATTAGCAGTCTATCGGTGTTCAATACTTGGTTAAAATTCTATACTAGTCATAGTAAATTAAATGATCCGGGTAAAGGAATGAGCCAACCTATGACTAAAGGAAGAAAAACAACCGTAGAAGAACGCATTGAAATCGTAAAAGCTTGCCTAACGAATGGTAAGAATTATCAAGAAACAGCGACACAATATGAGGTGTCCTACCAACAAGTGTATCAATGGGTACGTAAATTTGAAAAGGAGGGTGAACAGGGCTTAGCGGATCGCCGTGGGCGAACAAAGCTGGGAGAAGAGCGTACACCGGAAGATGAACTGCGTTTAAAAATCCAACAGATTGAACGTGAGAATGAACGTTTACGTGCTGAAAATCTACTGTTAAAAAAGTTAGAGGAAATCGAAAGGAGGGATCGTTAAGCAAGATTCGTATTCAGCGCCGTTATATCGCAATCCGGGAGCTGGCGGAGAATGAAAGCTTATCCATTGTATTATTATGTGACGTCGCTAACGTTTCACGTGCAGCCTATTACAAGTGGTTGAATCGCCAGCCCACAGCACACGAAATGGAAAACCGACGGTTAATGAACTCGATTCAGCATTTATACACACAGGTGGATGGCATTTATGGATACCGCCGCATTACCATGACCATTAATCGTCAGCGAGAAAAAGAAGGGTTAACGAAAGTGAATAAGAAACGCATTTACCGCCTGATGCAAATTTGTGGTCTGGAAGCGGTTATTCGTCGTAGACCAAAGCGCTACCGTAAGGTAAAGCCAGATTACATAGCGGAGAACATTCTAGCACGTGAATTTACGGCAGAAAAACCAAATCAGAAATGGTGTACGGACGTAACTGAATTTAAGTATGGGAACGGGAAAAAGGCCTATTTAAGTGCCATTATCGATCTCTATGACAAATCAATTGTAAGTTATGTATTAGGTCATTCAAATAATAACGACCTTGTGTTTAAGACCGTAAGACCAGCTATCCGTCAATTGTCTAAAGATGAATTTCCCCTTTTACATAGCGACCGTGGTTATCAATATACATCGAGAGAATTTAAGCAAATCATTGAAAAGGCAGACATGATACATAGCATGTCTAGAGTGGGTCGCTGCATCGATAATGGACCAATTGAAGCGTTTTGGGGGACATTAAAAGTAGAGAAGTATTATTTACATAAATACGAGTCTTATGAAGTGTTAAAGCACGCCATTAATAAGTACATAGAGTTCTACAATAACGAACGTTACCAAGAAACATTAAACGGCTTGAGTCCCCTGGAATACAGGGCTCAAGCCGCTTAAAGCATTTTTATTATTTCCACTGTCTACTTGACAGGGGGGCAGTTCAGTAACCTCTCTGCAGCTCTTTCCTATTAATCAATTTCATGAACTTTGATTTGCTGAATGTCCTCTCCAATAATAACCAATTTGGCTGGCATATGGACAAATTCAGGAAGCCACTGTACCATTCCATAAGCATATTGGAACAGCATAGGATTTTTTATTCCATCTATCGGCACATATCCTTTCATCCGATAGACGGTCTCTGGCAGCTCTTTTACCCATGATTCAAACTCCTCTTGGGTAAAAGATCGGTTGAATTCAACCAGGCGGGAGCCTAAATTGAAGCTTTTCCCAATCTTTGCAGAGATAATTCCCTCTTTATCTACCCTTGCAGTTGACTGCATATTTTGTAATAAGTTCAACGGAACCTTTCCATTTGTCGTTTGCAGGATAAATGCATTCGTGTTAAAACTCTGCAGTTCATAGACTACCTGAGCCTGCTCTGCTTCTGTCAGCAGGTCCATCTTATTAGCCAGCAGCAAATGTGCATGACGAATTTGTTCCATGAATAGCGAACGGGCCTGTGGTGACAGGCCTGTCCGGTTCAGCCAAAGCTTGCCGTCAGCCACGGTTACGATTCCCTTTATATTAAGCTTTTCTGCAAAAAGGGGCGAATAAACTGCATCCAGTGCCTCCACAGGATGAGCAGCTCCTGTCGTTTCAATAATTAAGACATCGAAATCAGCATCGTGGAGCAAAGACTGAATTTGTGCCTCTGTTTTCTCAGCCCCGGAACAACAAATACATCCTTCAAGCATTTCTTTTAATGGAATATCTTCATCTACAGCCTGCGAGTCAAAATTCAATTTCCCAAGCTCGTTCATAATAACAGCCGGCTTCATCCCCTGCTCTTTCAATTGGCGAATGACATCTGTAAGCATAGATGTTTTACCGCTCCCTAAAAAACCACTAAATAAATATACATCCTTCATTCCTCACACTTCCTCTATAGAAAAGAGCTGACAATACGCCAGCTCTTTTTTGGTTATTCAGTTACTTACTATTCAGCATTACCTGTTAATACTTCTTTTGCCTTTAACAGCATCGGGTCATCATTCTCGATTTTTTCACGCAATGCATCCATCAATGCATACGTCGTATCTCCTGCAATAACACCCGTCTGTTCAATGTTCTCCGCCTTTTGGAACGACTTTACAGCCTCTGCAGTGTTATTATCAAATACGCCATCTACTTTCCCTGGGTCGTATCCAATTGCTGCGAGCATCCCCTCAGCCGATTCGATCATTTTATCATTCATACCCATTGTCAGCTCTGTTTCCGGGTTAACATAAGTCAATGAGGCATAGCTTGGGTACTCTACTTTAATTGTAGGTGTTACACCTTTTTCGTTAATCCAATTTCCTTTTGGTGTCAGCCATTTTCCAGTAGTGAACTTCAGGTTTGCGCCATCCTCTAAATAGCTCACCGTCTGAACCGTTCCTTTACCGAATGAAGAAACCCCAATGACTTCTGCATTCCCTGACTCAAGCAATGCAGCAGCCAAAATTTCAGATGCCGATGCACTTCCTTCATCAATTAAGATTGTGACAGGCTGTTCGAATTTTTTGCCGCCCTCTGCGGTAAATACTTGTGGTTTTTCATCACGTCCCTGTACTTGAAGGATTGGCTTCCCGTCTTCTAGGAACAGATTTGAAATTTCGATAGCAGCGTCTAGGAAGCCGCCTGGATTTTGGCGAACATCAAGGATAATCCCTTTCATGCCTTGTCCATCTAGCTCAGTCAAAATAGCCAATAATTCATCATACGTTTCCTCACTGAAGGACGTAATTTGAATGTGGGCAATTTTGTCATCTCCCATTTCACCATACACAGTTTCGATTGGAATATCATCACGAACAATTGTCATTTCAATTGGTTCTGCATCCCCGCGTTGAACTGTTAATGTAACAGATGTACCTTTTTCACCGCGAATCAGCAGCACTGCTTCCGAGGCAGTCATACCTTGTATGCTTTTGCCATCCACAGCTAGGATCATATCCTGCGGCATAATACCAGCCTTCTCAGCCGGAGAATTCTTGATTGGCGAGACAACGACGATATGACCGTTGCGCTCCTGAATTTCAGCCCCGATTCCTTGGAAGCTAGAAGACAGGCTCTCGTTAAAATGATCTGCCTCATCCGTATTCATATAATCTGTATAAGGATCATCCAATGCATCAAACATCCCGTTGATTGCACCTGAGATAACGGCTTCTTCATCCACATCTACATAATAATTATCTTTTAATTCATCAAAAGCTTCATATAATCTTGTAAATTCTTCCCTTTCAACAGGCACTTTCACCTCAACGACTTTTTTCTCGCCAAATGTCAGGGCGAAAATCGTCAATCCAGCTGTTAAAAGAATTGTCAGAAAGAGCATCATGATCAAAGCAAACGGTTTGACACGTAAATATTTTCCCGCCGGCTTTACTGGCTGTTCACTTACTTCTTCCTCGCGTTTTTGTTCATCCATTCTATTCACCACTCTCTTACTTGCATTGCATGCTATATAACATATTAACAGGTTGATTCCGCTTCGAAAAGAAAAGACGTCAACTTTTTTAGAAAGTTCCTTTTAAACGTACTGATCATCGAAACGCCTTTTCATATAAGCTGCTAGATTGCTAATCTGCATAGAACTGCCGATACATCAAATCACACAGTTCTCTGTTGAAATCTAAGGGGTATTTATGTAAGCGCCGTTATTTTATAAAAACAGCTGTCCTAAATTGTATACCATACGCTCAGAACCTTTCATATATACCAGCATACTGAATTTTATTAATGGCAATGCAGCAGCTCTTATATCAATTTCAGAACGGTTGTAATCACAGGTCCCGAAAGTGCTATTGTACATCTCCATCCAGCTCCTGTAAAGATTTAAAATGATTCATTTACCCGTGATTCAATGATGAAATAGCAGTGTTTACAGGTAGTTTGTCCCCTCTCCTTCAAAAAAGCTTTTTAGGGAAATAGTAATTGGCAGCACGTGTCCTGTCTTGCATGTAAAATGAAAAATCAATTAAATTTAATTGAATCAATCTCATAAATCATCCTTTTTACTACCTCCTGATGAATCCTTATTATTGTTTGCTTCCATCTGAGTACAGCTGAGACAATCCATTATAAAAAGACAGCGAATACTATTGATGAGAAAATGTCTCTAATGAATCCCCAATGCCTTCTAAATATAGATTTTACTCCAAATACCAGGTTCTAATTCAAATGTTTGGGGAATATGAATCTACCTACAATCCCTTAATCTCAACGAGCTTGATATTTTCAAACAAAATTGGCCGGCATGAGCTTGGTACAATACCGAACTCATGCCAGCCAATTAGCTGCATATTAAAAACTTTCACTTTAAAGAATCACTACCTTATTTGCATGCTCCCCCCATTTGTATAAATCTGTTATAGATTACGCGTGCTTTTTTCGAATCTGTTACACCATGGATAATGGCACGTCCATCCGCAAAGAAAACGATACGATATACCTCAAACTGACATGATAATAAATACGGGTTTAATACAAGGTTTGTGACTTTCCGACTTATGTTGCTCGCTAGCTGTTCTAGTGAATACTCTTGCACGAGACCGGGTCTTAGCTGAACTGCATCACGCCCGCAAAGTACATGTGTTTTCATTTGATTTTCAAATTGGAGAAACGGATAGATTGGTTTTTCTCCACAGGTTAGACAATGTGGATTTTTAAGCTTTGCCACATTAATTTCAGCTCTCTCCCCTTTCCACAGATCTATTGATTGGACGATGGGTGCCATTGTTTTTCCTGCAAGCCATTTCAATACATGCGTCACTTGAAAAGCAGCAATAACTTGCACGATTGGACTAATGATCCCAACTGTATCGCAGGTCATTGTATCAAGTGGTAGATGTTCCAGCAAACAATGTAAGCATGGTGTTTTCCCTGGAATAATAGGCAATGCTAGGCCGTAGCTCCCGACACAAGCACCAAATATGTACGGGATGCCTTGCTTCATTGCCGCATCATTAATCATTAAGCTTGTTTCAAAATTATCGGTTGCATCGACGACAATGGTATGACTTTTCATTAATTCCTCAATATTTAGCCCATGTACATCTTCCACAATACCTGAAATAGTAGTTTCACTATTTATTTGTGCTAATCTTTTTTCAGCAGCAATTGCTTTTGGTAAATTCTGATGAACATCCGTCTCTATATAAAGCTGTTGCCGTTGCAAATTGCTCCATTCAACATAATCTCGATCGACAATCGTTAGTTTCCCAGCACCAGCCCTCGCCAGCATTTCAGCACTAGCTGAGCCAAGTGCCCCTGCACCAATGATTAAAACCTTCGCCTGCTGAATACGCTGCTGTGTGTTTTCCCCTAAAAATAATGCTTGTCTTGCATAGCGATTGTTCAAAGTGTCATCATTCCTATTGTTGGACTGCTCGCTGTCGCATATTCTTTTTCCTCTATTCTGCCCGCCTCAAAGCCTAACCTTCCTGCATCGATAGCCAGCTTCATTGCCTCTGCCATTTTCACCGGATCCTTTGCCCCGGATACTGCTGTATTAAGTAATACTGCATCCGCTCCTAGTTCCATTGCATAGGCAGCATCCTTAGGTGAGCCAATCCCTGCATCTACTATAACCGGAATTTCTGACTGTTCCACGATAAACTTTAAGTTCAACGGATTCACAAGCCCTTTCCCCGATCCAATCGGTGACGCGCCAGGCATAATGGCATGAACACCAAGATTTTCAAGACGCTTCGCTAGCACGACGTCATCCGATGTATATGGTAAGACAATAAACCCTTCCGCAAGAAGCTTTTCGGATGCCTTTAATGTTTCAATCGGGTCTGGTAATAGCGTACGCTGATCTCCGATGACCTCCACTTTAATCATGTCACATAACCCTGACGCCTTCGCGAGCTTCGCAATACGTACCGCCTCCTCAGCGGTCTTCGCTCCTGCTGTATTGGGGAGCAGCGTATAATTTGTTAAATCGAGCTGCTCCAAAAAATTAGGCTGCTCCGCTGAAAAAATATTCATTCTTCTTACAGCAAACGTTAAAATTTCTGCCTGCGATACTTCTACCGCTTTTTTCTGTACCTCAAATGATGGATATTTCCCCGTACCTAATAAAAGCCTTGAATGATATGTACGATCTGCAATTTTTAACATACTTCATCCTCCTCCAACAAAATGAACAATTTCCACTACATCGCCATGTGATAGGCGAGTCGTTGCATAGTCTTCTTTCATCACAATATCCCGATTTACTTCAACGACAACGATGCGATTTTCTAAGCTATAATGCGCCAACAATTGTTGAACGCTTTCAAACAGCTCAACTTGCTTGCCATTTACCGTAATAGACATCCCTTTCTCACCTCCTAAATGGGCCGCCTACTTGAAATTCCTCCACCCATTCTTGTTTCATATCCTTTCTTAAAATAAGACTGGCAATCATCTCGCCTGTTGCCGGAGCTAGCAGCACACCATTACGATAATGTCCAGTTGCAAACAAAATTGCATTATCCTCTGGGTGAAATCCGATGAAGGGCTTTTGATTAAACGTTTGTGGCCGAAGCCCTGACCAACTAGCCTTTATATTCATCTGGCCAATCGCAGGGAATAGTGCCTTCGCCTTTTGAATTAAAGTCTCTACCCCATTTAAGCTTACTTGCTCTGACCAGTCATTTTCCTGCATCGTAGCGCCAATGACCAGCTCCCCATTATTTCTTGGCACAATATAATATTTATCATGAAAAATCGTGTGCTTTAAAACAAAATTGGCACTCTCAACAGCTATACATTCCCCTTTGACTGGTATCATTTCGTGCTGTAACCCAAGCTGCCGAAAGAACGGAGTACTCCACACACCACTGGCAATGACAATACGCTTTGCTTTGAAAAGCTCCTTTGTCGTTTCAATTTCAAACAGATCCTGCTGTTTTTTAATATGCAACACCTTTGTATGCTCTACAATTGATGCACCATACAGCTGAGCACCTTTTGCGAAGGCTTGGCATACACGCGCCGGCAACACATTTATATCCTCTTCAATATAAGCTGCACCTAAGATATCCGGGGTAACTTCTTGCTCTAGATTTCTTACTTCCTCTGGTTCAAGCCATGTCACCGTAGGCTGTGCAAGTACCATTGCTAATTTTTCTTTGTCACGCTCAGAAAATGCAAGCTTTAAAATCCCCCCTTTCCTAAAACCTAAGTCAATCCCGCTCTGCTCGTATAATTCTTCCTTTAACACGGAATAAAGAGACTGACTATACCTCGCAAAAGAGAAAAAGGCTTTCACCTCATCCTCCAATTCCGAATGGGCACCGAGCATGCCGGCTGCTGCGCTTGTCGCTTTTAAACCAATCTGACCTTCCTCTAGCACGGCTACATCGACCTGCTCCTTCGCTAAATAGTAAGCAATAGCACTGCCAATAATCCCGCCGCCAATCACGGCTACCTCATAGCTTTTTTGCATATTGAATGGCCTCCCTAAAATGCTCTGCTTCAGCAACTGGACGATGGGCTGAAAAAATACCCGACATCACCGCAATGCCATCTGCCTGCACGTCCCGCAATGCCTGGAGCCGATTTACCTGAATACCACCAATCGCATAGACGGGAATCTTTAAACTCCCTTTCATTTCAATAATGGGGGTAAGACCGTTTGGGGCCTTTCCTTTTTTGCTATTCGTTTCAAAGCAATGTCCGTATAGCACATAATCAGCTCCTTGTCGCTCCGCCTCCTTAGCTCCCTCATAATCATGAACAGATTTCCCTACATGAAGATGCGGAAATCGCTCTTTTACCTGTTGCACAGGCAGCCCCTTTTCTGGTAAATGCACTGTTTGGATACCGCTGCACAAAGCAATATCCAACCGATCATTGATGATGAGTTTCTCTTTTGGCACACCTCCCTCGTCCAAATATTCAAGCAGCGCCATCACTTCCTTTACCGTCTTTGACTTTTCGCGTATTTGAATAAAATCAACACTATACTGGATTTGAATTATTTCCTGCGCTAACTCCAAAACCGACTGGCAATCATCTGTTACAGCCATTAGCTTCATATTTACATGCTCCCTTTATTGATTTTAAGCAACAAAAAACCACTCTCCCAAAAGGAAAGTGGTTCTGTTTGAATGCAACATATGCACAAAGGCACACAAAACATAAACATCCGCTACTTCCCTACGCAGATACAAATCTGATCAGGTTATGAGGGTTTAAAAGTACCTACTTTCGTCTCAGCCCTTATCAAGGGATCCCCTAGTAAAATTCATTTTCAATTTATAGGCTATCTGCCGTTTGCTGAATATCATCATTCCCCTTCATATTGAGGCGTAATAAAGGCACCACTACAAAAGTAGAGATGCCTAAAAAGTGCATATGTATGTACTCATCGCTCCCTACGCCAGTATTAACTGTCAGGTTCTAAGGGTCAGGTTTTACCTTCTCAACACACACGCGTCCCCCTGCAAATTCATTGAATTGTTTTTATTGTACTGATAAAAATGGTTAAATGCAATAATTTTTTGAATCGTATGAATTATTCATTAGATCCAAGCGGGATAAAAGGTTTTTAATCGTTAGCGTTGATTCACTTTGAATTATATGAACAAGTTTCTTTTCTCATCTTTCTCATGTACCTCAAATAACAACCAACCAATTCAATAAAAAACAAGTATTTCTTTTACTTCAAGCCTATTGTGTTGTATCTAAACCCTCTTGTATCATAAAAGCAACAGTCAGCTATGATAAAACGTAGCATAACTCCATAAAAAACCTCTAGCACCGCTCACACATCATCTAAATTTTGCAATCCCGCCAATTGTTGTGAATTTGTATTAACCCCCCAGACTCACTAAATGCCTTTGTCAATTGAACAAAAGGAAAACGCAACCTCACTATTTGATTCGTTAAACTAAAAAAGCACCCGACAAGTTTTTACCTGTCAGGCACTTCTCAAATCATACTATGGGCACTTGTTAAAAAGTACCAAATACCAAACCCTTGGTATTCCTACTCTTGAATCGCAGCTTCAAGCGCTACAACCATCATGTCTTTGAACGTTGTTTGACGCTCTTCAGAAGATGTTACCTCACCAGTAATAATGTGGTCAGAAACAGTCAGTACTGCTAATGCTTGACGTCCAAACTTCGCTGCTAGTGTATATAGTGCTGCAGCTTCCATTTCAACTGCTAATACGCCATATTTCGCAAGCTTTTCATTTTGTTCTTCATCTGAATAGAACATGTCGGCAGTGAAGATGTTCCCCACTTTCAAGTTCAAGCCCGCTTCTTTACCAGCATTGTATGCTTTATGAAGTAGATCGAAGTCAGCAGTTGGAGCAAAGTCAATACCGCCGCCCCAGATCACTTGGTTTAAGCGTGAATCTGTAGAAGCCGCTTGTGCTAAAATAACGTCACGCACTTTTACGTCTTTTTGAATCGCACCGCATGTACCAACACGGATTAATTTTTGTACACCGTATTCTTGCATAAGTTCCGTTGCATAGATCGAGATAGAAGGTACACCCATACCTGTCCCTTGCACAGATACACGGCGACCTTTGTATGTACCTGTATATCCAAACATGTTACGCACTTCGTTGTAGCATGTTACATCTTCCAAAAATGTTTCTGCGATGAATTTCGCACGAAGCGGATCTCCTGGAAGTAATACGATATCAGCGATTTCGCCTTGTTTAGCAGCAATATGGATACTCATAAATAGTCCCTCATTTCAGTTATTTTCAAGTTAATGATACTTCGTTTTCCTGTTTGATGCAATCGTTAGACGTCTTGCTTTGAAAAGTTAGAGTAGTTTGTTAATTCCTTCTCATGCTTCCTATAATTGATATTTTGTTGCATATAAGTCCCATAATTCATCAAATACAGAAGTGGACATCTCCTCATGTGCCTGCATCTCAATATAAGCCGTCAATTCGTCAAAATCCTCAGCCGCTTTTGGAAAGGCCGGATCATTAAATACAGCTTCTGCAAAACGTCCTTTTTCATCTCTTGCCCCTCTATAGGTTAATACGAAATGGTAGAATGATTTCATCCTCTCTCCTCACTTTCTTTTTAATTGAACTTAGGAATTCATGTTTTGTCAATAACTATTCACATGGTATATGCTATATACCCAAACTTTCTAAAAGGAAAAATAAGAATAGGGATATTTATACTTTTGGACCTTGAAATCTTTTTATAAAAACTAAGAAAAGGAAGACAAATTTTTATAAATGAAGAATCTGCATTACGCTGCTTCCGTTGTTCTGCTGCTATGCTGAACTATTCGCTATCATCCATCCCCTGCTTCTTCTTAACTCTCAGGTGTTTCCTGCCAACGAAAAATAAAAAAGACCCCAAACGCGAGGTCTTTTATACTTTATTTAATACTCTACTTCCTGTTATTATTTTGCTTCCGCATTAACAGCAGCGGGTTCACTATTTTGCAGCCATAGAAGCCTGGCATTGTACCTGGTTATAATATCTATCAGATATACTATTTGTAACTTCTTTGTTATGTCAAACTGATTTCCTAAAATAAATGGAAGAGATTAATCTTCTATTCTTTTTTCAACAATCTATTAGACAATAGTAAACCGATTGCACCAATTACAAGGAAGACAACCGCCCGTACTAACAAATCAAGCGACGAAAGGTCGAAGAAAATAAGCTTTCCAATAGCGAGAATCAACAAGACAAACCCTGTTTTGATCATTAAGTCCATTTTCTGTATTCTGCCCGATAATATAAAACCGGCTGCAAAAGCGAATAATAGACATGTTGTAAATATGACATATAAAAAGTCAGGTAAATAACCCATTTCTGAAATGAAATATGCCATATTCCATAAGTTGACGAGCATAACAAGCCATCCTGTAATCAGCAGCTGCTCAAATCGAGGCTGCAGATATTTTTCATATCGATTATAAATAACCCCTTTATAATAAAGATCTAGGATGAGGGCACCCCAGACCCCCATGTAGATAAGATGCATCGCGACCTGCAAAAGGACTTCATCATAGATCGAAACGGAGGTCCATACAATCAATGTACAAAAGCTCATGATTCCAAGAAGCAGCGCTGGCAGTCCTGCACCTGCAATTTTCCGCGGCGCTACTAGAACAGCTGCACAGCTTAGTGCAATAAAGGAAATGGTGAAGTACATTGTATAGCTGTCAGAGAGATAAAATGTATCTATCTTGGCGATAAATAGGATGATCATCCAGAACGTCGCAATTCTTGTGATTTCTTGCCAATAAATTTTCTTAAGTCCCACAGAAAGAAACGACTCCGCTTTTGCCTTCTCACTGCTATAAATCGCTGCGATGAAGTATATGATCGCTAGCAGGTGCAGACATATTTCAAATGATTCAGCTACTTGGAAGCCGACGTAAATGAAAAATGTCGAAATAGCTAAAATCGCTGTATTTGTAATTTTCATCACAGGTGCTTGAATTCGGACTCCTAGTAAAATACCGACCACAGCTGTTGTTAAGATGATAAACGTCCTCCAATCACCATCCAGCTCCCACGCAAGTAGACCGTTTACAGCACCGATTATCGCTATAGCTGCAAAAATATCAGTTAAATTGTGCTCGCCTCGCTGCTTCATCCAAAAGGCGACAGCAGCTGTTAACGCTATTACCAGAGTAAAGAAAATCATCTTTTCTATCTCTGTCCCAGAGAAGACATGCAAAAATGTAACACCTAAAATTCCGAAACTATACAATAGCCCTGCTTGAATTTTCGGCCATTTTCTCTCTTCTTTTGTGAGAATCCAGCCTGCAAAAAATGTCATGACAACAAGCAGCCATCCAAATGGATATACCCAGGAGTCTCCTTCCCCCATCACATAAAGAACCAAAGTGGACAGTCCGGTAAATAAGGCTGTAATATATAGTGCAATCCACTGGCGATGCTTCTTCAGCACGACCTGAATGGCAATGAAGAGAATGACAACAAAGCCAATTACAAGTAGTGAATCAAACTCCATATATTCAAGTAAGTACGGAAGTAGAAGAGAGGTAAACATAACAAAAATCGTCAGCCCCTCGCTGCCTTTCCAGTAACATAAGAAAATACCGTATACAATATAGGCAAGGGCAATAAATAAGGCAGGCAATGTGGACATAACACCGTAAATTAATACTGCCGCCGCTGTTGCCAGTACACCGACTGCAAACGAGCCGCCGTATAGCGCTGTGTGCATCGCACGTACACTTTTCTTCTTCTTTTCTAAGAGGTATGCCAAGCCCGCAAGCCCTATCGAAGCTGCATACGAAAGAATTATTTTCATTCCGTCCGTCAACATACCATAATCACTTATTAATTTCAGCCCCCATAAAACACCTAGCACAAAAATAAACATAAACACTTTTGGCAATATAGCAACAAGCTGTTCCTCAAATGTTCGTTTTGGTTTTGCCGGTGCTTTTGGTTCCACTGTCTGTTGTTTCTCTTGTTTAGACAAGACAAGGCCTTCATGCTCACCAGCAGGTTGCTCACTCGGCTTCACGGATACCCCTTTTATCTTCTCTGGCTTCTTGAGAGCTGAGTACACGGTTTGCCGTGAAGGGTCTTTTAATACAGCAAGCTCTTTTCTTAATTGCTGCACTTCCTCTTCAAGGGCTTCGACTCTACGCTGCCATTGTTCATCCATAAATCCACCCTCTTTATCTATAAATTTCCAATTCTATTATATCAAAATATGTCTGTACTCTATCGAGTCAAAAGTCATTTTCTAAAGGGTATCAAAAGTATGTGATATCCACTCTTAACCCTATCTGTCACTTTGTTAGTTTGTGTATTCGCCCATCACCTCTTCTGAATAATTTCGTCTCTTATTAAATAACGTTATTTATCTATTGTATTCTGCTTACTAACCGGAATGCATACTGTAATGCCTTATTAGCCGATCAATTGACATTGATAGCAGAGCAAACAGCAAAGCATTATAAGGGACGTTCATTCAGTGGGAATGTTTCCCTTTTCAAAGACTTTATAAGCTAATAAAAAAAGAAGAAAGTCCACATCTGCAGACTTTCTTCTTACGATAGCTAGTTCTTACTGTCTGTATGCATTTTTACTCAAATAATGACTTGTACTCTCCGTACCCTTCTTCTTCTAGACGCCCGACTGGTACAAAGCGGAGAGCTGCCGAGTTAATACAGTAGCGCAGTCCCCCAAGCTCTTTGGGACCATCCGGAAATACATGGCCAAGATGTGAATCAGCCGTTTTGCTTCGAACTTCTACACGACGCATACCGAAAGAAGTATCGAAATGTTCAGTAACTTCCGGTGCTTCAATCGGTTTAGAGAATGCTGGCCATCCACATCCCGCATCGTACTTGTCCTTCGAGCTAAACAAAGGCTTACCAGACACGATATCTACATAGATCCCTTCGTCAAAATGCTGATCAAATTCATTTTGGAATGGTGGTTCAGTACCTTTCTCCTGTGTCACATAATACTGCATGTCTGTCAATTCTTTAAGTCGTTTCTCTTTATCCATTTGAATTCCCCCAATGCTTATCAATAAATGCTGCTCGACCTGACCCGACCGAGTAGCGATTGTAATGTGCTGGATTTTTCTTGTAATAGTGCTGATGGTAATCCTCAGCAGGGTAAAAAGGCTTTGCCTCACGAATTTTTACGGCAATAGGTGCATGGAATTTCCCAGAGGCATCAAGCTCATTCTTTACACGCTCTGCAATCTCCCGCTGCTCTTCATCATGATAGAAAATAGCCGTCGTATACGACTCTCCCCGATCATAAAACTGGCCACCCGCATCTGTTGGATCAATCAGTGTGAAATATAGCTTCACTAAGTCCTCATAAGGATACACTTCTGGATCAAACGTTATTTGAACTGCTTCTAAATGCCCCGTCGTTTCACTGCATACTTGTTCATATGTTGGATTTTCGACATGCCCTCCTGTATATCCTGAAATGACACTCTCAATACCTGGCTGCTCGTCAAACGGCTTGACCATGCACCAAAAGCATCCTCCGGCGAATGTTGCTACTGCCATCTCTATTCCCTCCTATTCTGCTGGAACAACAATTTCCAATACAATATGGTCTTTTGGTAAATCAATCTCCTTCGCTCTTACCCGTGAACCTGATGCAATATTAATGCGTGATAAATCTACAAAAATTTCCTCATCATTCGGGATGACAGTAATCCATGACGGAAATTCAATGGAGTCCTGCATGAGCTTCAGCACTGTTTTAGGCGGGATATTCAGTTTCCCGACATTTACAGCGGTTTGTTTTAAAACAATATTTCCTTCATCAACGACTGGATTGAAATCCATCGCGATCGGCACATCTACACCAAATACTGTCAATGTACTGAAAAGCTGTATTTGGTTATTTACCTCAATTTCAACAGGCAAGGGAGATTTATTGAGGCTATCACCTAAGTACTGCTTGGCGATCGCCTCGAATTCTTTTGCTGTTGTTTGAACTGTAATAACATTTCCTTCTACCTCAGCTGGTTTAGGTCTTGCTACATCCTCTGTATCTGCAATTGCTAAATACAGTATCCCTGCTACTGCTAATACGATAGCACCGGCCAATGTAAAAAAGGCCACTTTCCATAAATTCACAACTATCACTCCTCAAACCCAATCCGGCCTGTTGACATTTCTTCAATATCGCATACTTTCATATACTGAATGATTCTCGTCGTCATCCGGTCATATCCACTTGCATTTGGATGAAAGAAATCAGTATGATATACCATTTCCTCATTTGTTTCAAATAAATCAGATGTTGGGACAAAACATGCATTTTGATCATCAGAAGCAATTTGAGCGATAGTCATATTCCATTCATCAATGATTGTTTCAAATGGGGTATACTCATCCGTAATAATGGAGAAAGGATTATAAAATCCGATTAAAATGATTGGCACTTCGCTATTTCGTTTGCGGATTTCCTCTACGATTTTTCTGTAGCGCTTCTCAAACTTCAGCATTTCTTTATCGAACATTTCCTTTTTCAAAGAGAAAAGATCCTTTTTCACAATCTTCATGACATCATTTCCACCCATTGTCACTGTCACTAAATCAGCCTCTGCTAACTCCTCATCATAATGCCCTTTTTTTACAAGCGATAATAGCTGATCACTACGGCGACCATTCTTTCCGCGATTATCAAGCTCTACCTCCGAAACAGCCGGCCATTCTTCAATCGCTTTAGAAAGGCGCTTTGTATAGCCATATTTCCCTGTCTCATCTCCAATACCCCTTGTTAGCGAATCACCTAAGGCCAAATATTGTATTGGCTCGGCATCTGTTTCTTTTCTTGTTCCCCATTCTAATTGGAAAACAGACTCCATCAATTCCTTCAGTTTACTTTTTTCTTCTACTTCCTCTAGCTGCTCGGCAATTTCTTCAGGTGTATAGACCTCTATCTGCTCTGTTTGCTCTTCTACACTTTCTTCATCCGGCGGATTGTTCGCAGGCTGAGCCTCATCTATTGTAATATAATTGCATCCAGACAGGACGGCTGCAAGAAATGCTGTTGCTAACAATCTCCACATGCTAAAACTCCCTTAACCACGATGTATTTCCATTATAAATACCTACGCGACATATTAAAAGCACGCAATCTTATAAGAACCTAAAAATACTTCCTATGTCTTTGTTACCCTTATGGCTGATTTAACGGCAGCCAGTCTCAAGGAAGATAAGAATCCACTAGAGAGCATATTCTGCTCATCAGCAGTCTCAAACTTAACCTGCTTATCTTTCCACATATTTTTAACTTACCCCCAGGTCATCTGCAATGCATACTTTTTATCTTGCTTTGAAAAACGTACCTAACTCTCTTATCAAAGAAGAACGATAAATAATCGACTTTCCCTATACTCTTCCAAAGGAATTATTTGCGATTTAATGAAACCCTTATTCTTTTCTATATTATGGTCAGAATTCCTAAAATAAAGCAGGAAATTTCAAAATCCATGCCCCTTATACAAACACCGTAAGTAAACTTGTCTCGTATTCTCGGTGCTGTTATTTCATTATCGTATTTTATGAAAGTATGTGGAGTTTACATAGCACTGGCTTATTCTACCTATACCTGATTCCGAGCAATTATACACTTTTTTATTATGTCGAAATAATATCTACTGCAAAAAAGAGCATCCATTTCTTGTGTCCAAGAAATGTGATACTCTTTGAATAAATTGAGCGCCTAAAAAATTACTCAGTGGATCATCGCTTCTTTTAAAGCTAAGCAGTCCTTATCTTTCTACTGTTTTATTCCGCATAGTACATGAAACCAATTGCACCAGGGCCTGTATGCGTGCTAATAATAGGTGATGTAAAGGCTATATCAATATCTGTAAAACCTGTTTCCTTTACAAGATCAAGTAACGGATTCCCCATTGTCTGTAACCCCTCTGCATGCGAGAGTCCTATACCCTTTACCACCTTGCCCGCAGTATCTTTTTGGAACTGTTCAAATAAGTACTTTACAACTTGCTTATGGCTCCGTGCTTTTGATACCGGCGTAAATTCCCCCGTATCCAAGCTTCCGATTGGCTTAATATTCAATAAGGAACCAAACATTGCCTTACCTTTACCAATACGGCCGCCTTTTACCATGTTTTCAAGTGTGTCCAGCACTACAAACAGGCGCGAATTTTTGCGCACTTCATCAACACGTGCAGCAATTTCTCCAACTGTTCCTCCAGCATTACGTACTTTTGCAGCCTCACGCACCTGAAATGCCAAGGCCCATGCAATATAGCGTGAATCAATGACTGTTACATCTGAATCCGTCATCTCCGCTGCCTGACGTGCGGATTGGACTGTTCCACTCATTCCTCCAGTCATATGAATCGAAATGATTTGGTCGCCGTCCTTCCCAAGTTCATCGTATAATTCCTTGAACTTTCCGGGAGCAGGCTGTGACGATTTCGGTAATTCTTTTGAATTTTCCATCAGCTGTAAAAATGATGCCGGTTCAATATCCACCCCATCTATATACGTTTTTCCATCAATTTGAATAGTAAGGGGAACGACGTGTATTTGATATTTTTCAATTTCTGTTTTCGTTAAATCACAAGTTGAATCCGTTACAATATGAATCATTGTTGACACATCCTTTATTCTCTTCACTTTATTATATGTAGTTTAATATTCCCATTCAATATGACAAGTGTCATCCAATATAGACAACCACACACTTTACTCTTGTCTAAGCCATAATTCATTTGTTTCAGGAACCAATTCTATCGCATAATCATCAAATAAATGCTTGCACGCAAATACTATATCCTGCTTCACCGCAAGCATGACTCCCCCATCATTTGTATTCACAAAATAACGGATAAATAAACGATACGAACCCGGTCTAAAGTCGTCAATCGCCACATGAATAATATCTTTTTCTGTCTGAGGGTGCAGTGTAATTTGCTCGCGGATTTTTTCGACTAACGCTCGAAGCCTTTCCTCATCGTTTGAGGAGGAAACATAGAAATTCTGCTCACACTTGCGCTTTGTTCGTTTGCTTAAATTATAAATTGGCCGGTTCACTAAATATGCATTAGGTATATATACCAGGCCCTTATCGCCAGTCTGAATCAGTGTACTCCGAAGATTAATGTCTTCCACAATTCCATCAATTTTATTATCCTCTGTAGCAATCCAATCCCCGATTTGAAACGGTTTATCCAAGGCCACACTCATCCCGCCGAATAAATGCCCTAAAGTATCACGGACACCGAATGCAATGGCTACCCCTGTAAGACCGATCCCTGTTAGAAAGCCATTAAGATTAAAATCCCATAGAGATGCAATTGAAAACATTGCTATTACCATGATGAGCACTTTACTGATACGAAGAAAGAACGGTGTTAATAAATCCTGATCCTTTCCCGTATGTACGCGCTCGGGATTTTTCAAATAGAATGTCAGCACATCATAAATTCCTTTGAAAGCATAGTAAAACATGATCGATAAAAAGAAGTTTTTCGTCGATCGATGAGTAAACAGCCATGTTTCGATAAGCACAGACAAGCTTAAAATTATGAGCACCGCCATAAAAGCATGCCGAATTGCTTTATTGAATTGTTCAACGATATCAGCGATTACCGGGCTTCCTTTTGCTCGAATAAAACGGCCGAAAAACGAAATACCCGGCTTTAGAATATATCTTTGGACAAGGAAGCCTGCAATGATAATAACAACTGCAATGACTCCATCCATCCATGTCGGCGGCTCAATATTTGGCAGCAGCCATCGGAATGATTCCCACATTAAATTCACCTACTCCAACTAGAATGCGTTAGAATCATAGCATGGCGGCACTGGTTTTCACAATTAATCACAATCAAAAAGTCCCAAACATTGCATTCGTTTGAGACTAAATTTGTCACTTTTATATTTGCTGTCTTAGTTTTCGGCAACCCTTAAGTAATTATCTGGCCATTGAACCGAAACTTTTCTCTTCCTATTTTTGCACATCCATTTTATGGTATACCTAACTAACAACCTGGTTGTAAGCATAAAAAGTGGACAGCAAATTATGCTATCCACCTGCCGTTACCTATTTTGAGATTTCTGCTGCTACTTTAGCGACAATGATTTGACTTCTAATCATCGGAGAATCTGAATCAGCTTCTCCACCTTCTGGACGCTTATGAGCCTGTTTAAATGCATCTGAAGATCTCCATGCTTCAAATGATTGTTCGTTGTCCCAATACATGACAACATTCATTTCATCATACTCTTCAAATTGTGTTGAGACTAATACTTCTACACGATGGAAGCCTTCAAACGTTTGCAATGGACCTGGTTTCGCGAACATCGGTGCCATTTTTTCTCCCATTCCCTTTTTCACATGGATTCTGTTTGTTACTGTAATCATAGTAAACTCGTCTCCTTATTAAAAAATCAAACACTTTTAACGAGAATGATTATCATTCAATTTCATTAAATCACATTTGTTACACTAGTGCAACTATTAGCTTCTATAAATTTCCTCTATCCAAAGCTTCTCCTTTTACAGAATTGAAGCAAAAAGTTGAATCAAAAGTACATTATGCCCTCATTATAAAAGGGCACGTCCATTATAAATGACGCGCCCTTTCGTAGAAATATCATCTGATAACTTTATTTCTCAAACAAAGAAGTTTTGATATCATATTCTTCCATCTTTTCTTCAACCCATGCCGAATATTGTTCATTTACACGCTCTTCAACCAGCTTCTCACGTGCTTCCTCTTTTGAGGATTCAAAATCAGCTTCCACAGCTTCCTTTTTATCCGTTACTTTAATGATATGATAACCATGTTCCGTCTTCACAGGTGTTTTGCTCACTTCGCCAACTTCCATAGCAAACGCAGCCTTTTCGAACTCTTCTACCATTTGGCCGCTGCTAAAGTATCCTAACTCGCCGCCATTTTCAGCGCTTGCAGTGTCCGTTGAGTAATCATGCGCAAGTTCAGCAAAATCCTCTCCAGCATTCAACTTCTCAAGAACTTCATTTGCAGTTGCTTCATCTTCTACTAGGATATGGCTTGCCTCAACCTGTGCTTCTGTATTAAAGCTTTCTTTATTCTCCTCAAAGTAAGCTTTTACATCTTCCTCTGTAATGCCGATATAATCTTCCATTACTTTTAACGTTAACAAATAGTTTTCAATATCTTTCTCAATATCCTCTTTTGTCATGTTAAATTCTTCGAGGCCTTTCAAAAGAGCATCTTCTCCGCCATAGGATTGTGTGTATGTTTTGTATTCTTCTTCTATTTCTTTATCCGATACTTTAATATCTAGCTTTTTTGCTTCCAACTCAACGATTTTATTCGTAACGAGTGAATCTAGTGCAGTTGTTCCATATTGGCTTTGTAATAGTTTATTTAATTCCCCTTCAGTAATCTTTTCGTCATTAACAGTCGCTACAGTGCGAGAATCTCCTCCATCAGAACATCCGACTAAAAATGCCGATAAAGCAATTGGTGCAGCCACCATTTTTAATATTTTTTTGAAACGCTTCTGATCCATTTTCATTTCCTCCAGCAATTGTATTTCCCTTATATTGTACCAATTTAATGTGTCAGGCATACGTCAAACTATTTTTGGGACTGTTAAACGAAATGTAGTTCCCTTCTCTGAGCTTTCTAATAGCGATAACTCTCCACCGATAGACTGTGCCATCATTTTACTTAACGCCAATCCAAGCCCGAGCCCGCGCACTTTATACTTCTTTTGGTCCCCACGATAAAATCGTTCAAATATAAAAGGTTGTTCTTCGTCAGGAATACCGCAGCCGAGATCTTTCACATCAACTGCGACTTCCTTGCCGATAAAGTGTAATGATACACAGATTGTCCCACTTCCGTCCATTGCCTGCTCCGCATTCGTAAGCAAGTTGACTAAAATCTGCTGAACACGGACATGATCTACGGATACATTTGCTCTACTTTGAAGTGCCTGTATGTGCAGGTCAATTTGTGGATGAGTTGCACTCCATGTACGGATAATCTCCTCCACCATTTCATTCACCTCATACACATCAATTTTCACAGGCACTGCATCTACAGCAAATGAATTAAAGAAAAGGAGATCCCCTACCATTGTCTTCATTTTTGTCGTTTCATCATAAGCCATTTTAATAAAGTCCTTTGCCTCATCTCCGGTTACGATATCATCCCTAACTGCCTGCAGAAGACCGCTAATGGAAGTAACAGGAGTCTTTAATTCATGCGTAACACCTGCCAGCAGCTCGGTACGCGTCTTCTCTAGCTGTTCAAGTCGAACAACCATTTCTTTAAATGAAGTTATAAGCTCATCAACTTCCTTCTCCTTTATCTCCTCAGGCAGGGAAATTTGATAAACACCGCTTTCCACTAACTTAGCAGCTGCAGCCACTTCAAGTATCGGCTTTGATAGTCTTTTAGACAGCGTATAGATAGCTCCCCACCCCAGCAAACCGATAATAAGAATGACAAGTGCCAGCAGACCGAACTCCTGGTTTACTTCAGTCAGTTTATCATTGGCTTCCACAGCAAAAACGTATCCAACGATCTCATCATCAATTATTACACTACGTTTGACGATTGTATAAAGCTTACCCTCATTTTTCATCCGTTGGACAGTGTTTTCATCTTCAATCACTTCGTTAAAGTCAAACGAAAGTCCAGGAGGAAAGGGCCGGTTTGTCGTAACAACTTCCCCTGTCATATCAGTTATATATACAATTGGATTAATTTCCCTCATGAAACCATCTTCATGCCGGTCGATATATGGGTCAACCTGTTCCGGACCTACACCAGCCGCAATATTTGTTATACGACTAACCATTTCCTCCGCTATTAACTCCATCATTTCTACTCTGTGTTCCGTTGTTGTATGGCGAATCCAAATGGCTGAAAGGATGAATAGAATAATAAGCCCGATAGCCAAGGTTAAAACATAATTCCTTGTCCAATACGTCAGCATAGATATTTTCTTCTTATTCATAGACATGGAATTGATACCCTACCCCGCGTAATGTTCGGATTTCCCCTTCATTTTCTGACCATCCGGCAAGTGCCTTTCGGAGTCGCTTTATGGCTAAATCTACTGCACGATCACTACCTTCATAATCCCATCCCCAAATATGTTCGATCAATTGATCACGTGTAAATGTCCGATTTGGATTCTCAGCCAAAAACAGAAGCACAGACAAGTCTCGCGGCGTCAAATCCACTTCCTCCCCATGCAGAAGCACAAGATGCCCATTAAAATCGATCTCAAGGGAACCGAATTTTTGCCTTGTAGAAGCCTGAGGGACACTTCTTCTAAGTACTGCCTTGATACGAGCGATTACTTCATCGGCGATAAATGGCTTTACAATATAATCATCTGCTCCTCCATCAAACCCACCAAGTCGGTATTCTACATCCCCTAATGCTGTCAACATTATGATTGGACAGCGGCTGATCGTGCGTATCTCCTTAAGGATTGTCCAGCCGTCTTTTCCTGGCAGCATAACGTCCAGCAGAACAAGATCCGGCTCGTGCAGTTTGAACATTTCTACTGCTTCATCACCTGTAAAGCACTGCACTGCTTGAAATTGCTCTTTAACTATATATGCTTTTAACACCTGGCTAATAGCAAATTCATCTTCTACAATTAATATTTTCGTCATTATGCCCACACCTTCAGCTTTCTTTTGTTCAGTATAACATTTGAATATGTCCAACATATGTCAATGGACTATAGCTTTCGCTCCTTGTCAGTTATCATTCCAACATGCATTTGTTTTACCTGATAATGTAAGCATTGTGTGCAAGAAAGTTTATTTTCGTTACAAATAGACTGCTTTAATCCATTTATAAAAAAACATCCTTTGCTCTTAATAATGTTTGGATAATCAATACATATGAAAGTATAATAATGCTAGGAAACTTTAAGGCTATAAAGGAGCTGATCGGATGGCAATGAACATTTCAAATATCCTATCCACCTACGGAAGTAACACTCTGACTACGACTGCTGCTACTCAACAGAATGTGTCTAATACGAATTTCTCGAACTTTCTTTCAAATGCATTGTCAGGAACAGGCAGCAGCATGCAATCAAATGAAGATATTCTATTATCCGCTCTATCATCTTCTTCCAATGCCAATTTAGTACAGTCTTTACTATCTGGTAATTCCTCTATGAACTTGTTTACAGAGTCTCTGACGAATACGGCGGACAGTGCAGGAACGGGATTTTCCTCTCCTATAGATTTTGGGAATTCATCAACGATAGACCAGCAAATTCCAGGGACTGGCTATTTCAGCGACATGCTGACTAATTCTCTCCAGTCCCAGGTGACGAGCATGATGACAAATGCCAAGATGCAGCTGGAAAATAATTTGAATATGTATATTGAAAAGACGCAAGGCAGCTCATCGTTTGGTGTACAGGAAACAATTGGCCGTATGCAAAATAATATCTCAACCTTCGACAGCTTTATTGCTGAACGTAAAACGGAAAACAGCTTGCTTGATGCACTGAATGCCAACAGCAGCTTAACTCAATACTTAGTCAATAAAAATAGAACTTCTGCACTTTAAAAGGAAAATCCCTGGGATCCGTATATACAGTTCCCGGGGATTTATTATTTCGTCAACATGCCTCGATGAAGTGCCATTTTCAATTCTGCAGGCTGGTCACATCGGATCGCTACTTTTGTATATTGTTTTTCGATTCCCATTAGTAACGTTGCTTTAACGGGTCGCTTTAATAGAAGAATCATCTGCGGTTTTGCATCTTCAAATTCACGAGCTATAAAGCTTAGAGTGTCTTTTTGTATTTTTTTCTCCAACTCTTCAGGTTCTTCAACGATCATTTCGATTTCCTCATAAGAAACTCTTATCCGTTTCGTTATCCCGAATGAGATATACATTGCATTCTCTGTTAAATGAATTGGATTCAAACGTACCGCGTTCATCTCCGCTAAAAAGTAAAAAACAGAATATACGTTCAGTACAAGAAGCACAATTGACAGAATCATTGATTTTTCATGAAGCCACCAGTGAAAGCCTAATGTTTCGATGATGATAGCATGAATAATCATTAACATAAAAGCCATATAGCTAGATTTTTTGTGAAGCGTAATCCCTTCTGGTGCCTTCTTTCTCCAAGCAAATATAGCATAATAGAACATAAATAATTCTGAGCAAAGCACTTGAACAATGGGATTCTTTTTTACATATTGATTAACCGCTTCCGGGAAAGCGAAGCTAGTCGGAAGTGTGCTCTCCTTCACCGAAGACAAAATTTTCGGCAAATATCTCACAAATGTGACAATCAACATTAGTTCAAAAGCGATAATTATTACTTCTATTGCAATCCCTGCCCAAGTGACTGCCATAAACGGCTTCAGCATAGCATGTGGGATCAAAATCCTCGCTAAAATACATCCAGTTGCAGCAGTTAAAATAGCTGTTTTAATCGAAAACTTACGCTGGGAGAGCATAAACAGAATGGGTAAGACGATAATTAAATCCAGTAAAGACCCAAATACGACACCCTTCGTTTCGGCAGGCAGCATGCTTGTACCTAGCTGTGTATTATAGAGCACGATGTTGCTTAGCAGTACCATAAGCAGCAGGGAAATCCATATTGGCCTCCCTTTCTCAATTACTATCATAGCTTCCCCCCCAATTCAATTTCGAAAATTTTTCAAGAGCCTTCGAGTGGCTATTTACCATATACATGCTGATTCATTTCTTGCTCAAACTTCTATATTTCTGGAAAGATGTTGCCTCGTTTTCCGTATAACTTCTTCGAATACCCTCGAGATTAATATGTCTGCGAATTTATCCTTTTTGTTCCGAATTTGATACGAACTTGCTGCCTGTAACCGCCATTACTCCGATTTTTCCAGCTAAAGGTTGGGCGCAGGCAGCATCTGCTTCAACAGCTCAAGCAGCAAAATCTTCTTTGCTGTACCCTTATCGTCTACCTATTTCGTATTTACCTGCAAGTTAAACAGCTAGGGAATTCTCCAATATAATGATTTGCTCACTATAGGTCTTTCACAGTTTTGTTAACCACACTAAATAGTATTACTACCTTAACTATACCTCGAACAGGTATTTCTTTCCATAATAAAAAATGCGAAATCATATCGATTTCGCATAATTGTGTCATTTTTCGTAAATACAATAGCGGAATGTATAGCCCTCTGGTGCCGTAACTGGTTCCTGACAGCTTACTTGGCGCCACCCTGTATATTCAGGAAAATACGTATCACCCTGGAATTCGTGATCGATTTCTGTAATGTACAACCGATCAGCTATAGCCAGGCTTTCTTTAAAAATTTGTTCTCCGCCGATGATCATAATCTCCTCGACATCTCCCGCAATTCTAATTGCCTCTTCCAAGCTTGTCACCGTTTCAATATCATTCGCTCTGTATCCTGGATTACGTGTAACGACAATATTTCGGCGTCCTGGTAACGGACGGCCAATCGATTCGAACGTTTTTCGTCCCATAATCATCGGCTTATGCATCGTTACTTCCTTAAAGTACTGCAGATCCCCAGGTAAATGCCACGGCAGCTTGTTATTCAACCCGATTACACGATTTTTATCATGTGCTACAATTAATGAAATCATCAGCAAACCTCCTTAATACCGTACTGTCGGCATGTCTTCATTCATTGCTTCAGTACTTAGTTTGTTATAGCCTTGCAGTTATCTACAACTTTGAAATAGCTTTAAACCAAAGAGCATCATTCCTTCTACTGTATAGACAACTTCCTCTTTACTTAAACCTTTCCCGTCAGCAATCCTATCCAATCTTTTTTGTTTGGTACTGTTTTATTGTGTTACATTTACCGATATTCTTGCATTAACATGCACTTAAAGCAACTTAAAAATGATTGATGAATGCTATTAGTTTATCACGATTGGCTAACTACAGCTGGAAAAACGACAAGAATCATCAATAAATGTACGTATTTAACTGGCAGTGAACAAAAATTTTAGCTATTGAATTTTTCGAATAGAAACCCCGATATATTATTGCTTTATAAAGCGAAGCAATCCATGAATTATCTATCACTATATCTCCTGAGTGCTTCACTTATTTCCTCAAAGTGCCGATGATCATGGTCCAGCAACCCTTTAAAATAATCAGAAAGTGTCATTCTATTTTTCATTTGAGGAAGCTCCTGCTGCCAATGTTCATTAGGAACTTTCTTAATCGCTGCTATCAATTTTGTACGGGCAGCTATAAATGAATCAATTAACTCTTTCTTTGTTTTTACTCTGCTTTTTTCATTTGCCAATTTATTTACCTCTTCGACAGTCGGACTTACAGGAAAAGCAACTTCTGCAAAAAAAGAAGGCAGGCGCTGCTCCATTACGAATATATCCCATGGAATCAAATGTCCAATCACCTCCGCTATAGTCCATTTACCTGATGCCAGTGGCATTCTCCATTGTTTTTCGGATAGCTCTTCCAATTCCTTTACCCAATTAAGTGTTTGTTCGTATGCTTCTACAGTGTGTTGTTTTTGCTCCATCTATTCACCCCTTCTTCTATAAAAATCGTTATCATGTTTATATGGACTATTATAATTGGTACAGAAAAAATATATTTCAAAGACTTGTTGATTCCACTAGGAATTTCCTCCCTTTTTATTGAGTGTATGAGAGTAAACAGGTTTATCTTCTTGTTAATCGGCAATTGTGAGAGTAAGAAACAGACAAAGGAGGATTCAATTATGCAGCATGTAAAGGCTTTAGCAATCAAATTTGTCATGATTTTGGCTGTACTGACGTTTATCCACACAGTCATTTTTGGAGGTTCGTTTACTAATACGCTCATCATTAGTGTGGTATTAACATTAGCAGCCTATCTATTAGGAGATTTAGTTATTTTCCGAAAAGCTGGCGATGATACCAACCGAAACAACGATCACTACAAGCGTAATATTATCGGTACTGGAAGTGACCTAGTCGTAGCATTTTTCATTATCTGGTTATTAGGAGAACTGCTTTTTACAGATGACATGAATATTGTCGGTGCTGCAGTCATCTCTACGCTAGTAATCGGTTTCGGTGAATGGGTTTTCCACATTTATTTAGACAAAAATGTATTCCCGGAAAAAACAGAACATTATTAATCACTATTTCTCTCTTAAAAAGACTTTCCACCCAGGATTTCATATCTTGGGTGGGATTCTATTCATTAAATAAAAAAAGAGGTGTACACCATGGAGCAGAGAACAACACCACATAATGACCATAAGGAAAACAGCTGGCTAATGACCCAAGATTGGGAAAATGTATTATTTCTACACTGGCCTGTTTCAAAGGAAGAACTGAGAAAGCATGTACCTGACGAACTTGAGTTAGATTTATATGATGATAGTGCCTGGATCAGCCTTGTGCTGTTTACGGTCGGAGAGTCTAGACCCCGTCTGATGCCTCCCATTTCCCCAGCAGGCAATTTTCCTGAAATAAATGTCCGGACCTATGTGAAGCATGGCAAGAAGCCTGGTATTTACTTTTTTACGCTTGACGCAAACAGTGACTTTGTCGTTTCCATTACAACTCTCGGTGATTTCCTTCCTTATAAAAAAGCTGAAATAGATTATATTGAGGAAAATGGAAGGTTTGCCTTTTCCAGCCGGCGGACTGAAGAGAACGAAGCACCTGATTCATTCACTATCGGTTTTAAGCCGCTTCTCGACAAAATGAAAGAAAAACAAGATCTTGATAGGTTCCTTACCGATCGATTTACGTTTTGGCGCAAACCAAAAAACACCTTGTATCGTATGGATATAACACATCCTGAATGGGATTTGTATCCCGTTGAATTTCAAATTCAACATAATACAATGGCTTCCTTTATTGATTTTCCACAAGATGAAAAGTATCCGCTTGTTCATTACTCACCTTTTATGAAAACAAAATATTTCCCTCCAATCCCTGTAGAACTTGGCGGAGAAAAACTAAAAGATTAGACTTAAAAAGGGAAAACGCGTTTTGATAAACCGTTTTCCCTCTTTTCTATTCATTTCTTCTAACTCTATGCTTTAAAACCCGCTTTTTCCTTTTTATAATCCAAACTATCCATAATAGCAGCACATTATATAGCGTGAATCCGATGACAGAAAGTACTGCCTCCTCTGTTAAACTAATCGGTGGGTTGCCGCTGTGCATATTACTATGCCATTCTTCTTCCTTATAGCTCGCCCAAATGACAATGATTGAAAATAAATACAATGCAACTGCCAAAAAATTTCCGGTTATGCATACATACGTTTTTTTCGTGCTTATTGTAATTAAGAACAGAAATAAGCCGCTATAAATAATGATTGGAACCCCTATTGTTGAAATGATAACCATCTCACCTTTCTAATGAGCGTTATTTGTTTTCATGGAAGATGGAGTAATCAATATGAAGAAACGGCAGGCCAAATATCGTCATATCATGTGTTGCCTTCAATTCCCCACTCTTTTTTTGAATAATGAAATGCTCTTGAAGCGGGAGTTTCATTATATAGCGACCGACTGCTAGATAAATTCCCTCATCTTGATGCCCGATGCTTGTCAAATGCAGCTGCCTGTTCCTTTCTTCAAGAGACAAGATACCTACCATAGTAGAAAACGGAAGCGGCAGCGCAATATTCATATAAGTCCTATCTTGTGCGATGTGCTTAGAATAAACAGCTACAAAAACCGTTTCACCTTCGATTTTCCTCCTCCAAACTCGAGGGTTTATTCGTCCGTCCAAAACGTGATCTACTTTCCTGATAGTTCCTGTCATTTCATTGACGTTTGATGAGAAAGGCAAGTTCAATTGACCAACCTGCCGGCTCACAAATTGGTAGATAAAGGCGAAAGGCTTAAACCATGCCAGCCATCTAACAGAAGCAAACAAGCGGTATTCCTCTGTTTGTTCATAAAAATGCTGAATGCTTACCGGCAGATTCTCTATATTTGTATACTCCGCTAAATTATCAACTAGTCCCGGATGTGGTTCTCCCTCTTCCTTTAACGAACCACGGATCTTGCTGACGGGAAAATTATAATCAGCATGCTGACTTTCCGGCACTCGAACGGCCCATCCTATAATTGTAAACGTACCAAAGAAAATACAGTTGAACATTCCATGAAACGTAAGCATATCAGGAATACCGACGAGGATATTGCCGGTGAAGTTTCCAAACGCGTACAGTAATGACCATAAAATAGTGAAACATACCGTCCCTATTGATAGACGAATAAGGATGCCTTGCAACATGGGGAGCGAAGTCCGGCACGTCATTAGAAATAATCCATAAATCGCAATGACATACAACACGACGGAAATCAGTTCGATAGTAGTTGAGAAGGTGATGCCAAGTGCTACCAAGATAGGTCCTGAAGCAATGATCCATGCGACAGGGGTATATCCCTTTCCTTTATACAGGCGACCAAAAAGACCTAACGATATGCAAAGCATAAAAGCTGAATAATGGAAATGAATCGCCGTCAGCCACGTAATGATTGGCGAAAAACCAGTATTAATACCTGTAATATAAGCAAAGTACCAGATACCGCCGACTGCTAGATAAACGAGACCTATATCGATGATTATTTCTGCTGTATTTGTAAAACCCCGGCGTATAAAACGACCGATCCCTTTTTTCGCTATGATAATAGTAGATAGTAAATAGATGGCTGTACTAAACACGGCAACTTCCTTTTGAATATCAAAGGTTAAAAGCGCTGCTGCTGCCATCCCAAGGCTGATGAGAATTTGTTCCCAACGTTTCAGATTTACAACCATTTGTACCATAACCGGGATAAATATTAGCTGGGCAACCGTTAAATAATACAAATAGCTTTGCTGTTCGGCTAAAATCAATGCCCCACTGAAAAGAAAGAGGCCTAGAAGAGTTAATGGATTAACAATCAACTTCTTTAAACTCACCTGCATACATCATAACCCTCCCAAAAACGGCATGATAAATTGAGACATGAATGGTAAATACCTCCTTCATATCATCATACCCCTCCTCCACGACAACACGTCCTTCCATAAAAGAAGGCATTGGAATTTCCAGTAACCCAAGCACTAGTTTTTGTGGTCCTGAACGAATAAGAAGATGGCCCGATGCTGTGACATCAAAAAGGAGGTCCGAATAAAAAAATGAAGGATCTCCAAGGTAATCCCTTACAACATTTCCATCCTGATCGACCGTCATTTTGGCATTAAAATAACGGGTTGCCTCTTGAAAGCGAAACACCCGCTCCCAATAGACTTCTGCCTCTCCTGCTTTATTAATATGAGCTGTATTTGTAATATGAAATGGGATGGTTTGTCCGCTTTCTGGAAATAAAAAGTTAAATTTTGCTGCAAGACGGTAAAAAGGCTGCAGCAGCTTTGTACCGTTTGCTACTGTCTGCATGACACCCTTTGCATGGAACGGTCTGCCCATCGGAATCGAATACCGCTCCTGCAAACGCGGGTGAAGCTTCGAAAATTTCTTGCCCAGTAATGTTTGATAAATCGTCATGCTGCCTGCCCCTTCTTTCGTATACAGCTTTTTGCTGTCGGAACATGATCAGAAAGCAAGTAACCGACGATGGAAAGAACCCAAAGTGCCAAGTTGAAGGTAATGACATTAAATGGTGAAATCACAGCCTCCCCATCTGCCGCTATCGCTGTTACCGTAAGCAAGGGAAATACGACTATTTGGAGTAAGAAAAAATTCTTCCTCCAGCCCTGCAGCAGCCAAGCCACACCAAAAAGCACCTCAGCTATACCTATACCTAGGACAAATCGGCCAGCTGCACCTTCCGATAAACCGCTCAGCGCCATAAGCATCTCAATTTCCTGCGGGTGACCGACCCAGATTTTTGGCACCAGTCCTTGATAAAACCATACGATAAAGAAAATCATAGATATAATTGTATAGGAAAAGAACCTGCGATACTGCATTGCCGGCGGTTCTCCGGTTTCAATCCACCGCTTCAATACATCAAAGCTGAGAGCTGTAGCCCATCCCATCATTGGTTTAAAAATCAAATCTACAAATTTCCCAAACATTCCAAAGCGGACTTCATAATCATATTGTGTCAAAAACGTTACTCCATCCTTATGAGGGAGGTACTGCCAATAGCCTTTCCCTTCCGCTATGGGCGAAATGAGCTGTTCAGTCCCAAAATGAAGAGATGAAGTTTTTATGCCACTTTTCTTCTCATGCGTGCCCTTGCTGACTCCCCAGCCGCTGATGCTTATACCTGGTACCACGTTTGTTGTATATGTGAACGTCTGCGGTTCCTCATCAGACTCTTTTTCATTATAAGTAATAGAGGAAAAGCGTAAATCCCACTGCTCATGAAGCTGTGGCTGCTGTGTACACTTCCATATTGTTTCAATATCCGTGTCCATTTCGATTTCGACATATATTGGTGTTTTTTTCACTATCCGCCCCCCTTACTTTCTATATTACCTGATTCTTCCGGAGATTTTTACTATTATTTAGTATTTTATTAATTACTTGGATACTTTTATATAAAGTAAGATAAATAAATTAGTAGACAGGAAATCAGTAATCTATAAGAAAATATAGTTAGGGAGCCCCAATCCAGGAAGTCCTAAATTATGCGCACGAAGTAGTGAGATAAATTTAGAAATCTTGTTTTATAAGAGAACAAACAATTTGAAAAAAGAGCTCAGATAATATTCACTATTCACCAATACGCCTTTTACTACATCCCCATCTTCTCCATTTACTGCCCGCCCACCTTTTTTATGTGTTCGATTTATCCGCAGCAACAGGCCCGTCACTCAAATGCTCATGAATTAGCTTCCACTTTCCATCATCCTTTTTAAATACATTTGTCGCCCTGCCTTTTCCCGATACGGGGCTGCCCTTGAAGTAGCCTGTGTATGTATACTGGTAAATACATGTTGCCGTGTTTTCTTCTACTACGAGCCAATGGATGTCCTGTGCATTATAAATTTCATCCTGGATGGTGTGCCATGCGTTTTCGAAATAGGCACGAATCTCGTTAATTGACGTACAAGTTTTGTCACTAAACCAGTAGACAGCATCCGGGTGGAGAAGTTGTTTAACATTGTCAAATCGGTGAGTATTGGTTGCTTCAATATAGTTTTCTAAAGCTTTTCTATATGTCATAATTTCTCCTCTCTCCTCAATAAATTTCATTCTTCTAGAAGCTTACTATACCAATCGAGTGCCCGTCTCTCCATCTCAGATACAAATGCCTTCTTAGCCGCACTGTACTCTGTCGTGGAATCATACTTCTTTTCAAGCGTTTTTTTGAAATTACTGTATTTTTCTGCTTCTTCTCGATGAGCAATCAAATAATCTCGAAAGATTACATGACGATCAATATGAGGGTTACCATCCTGATAGACATGTAAATGGTGAGTACGTTCGTCCCCGCCCTTTCGAAACAGCCTTCTTCCGGCTATTCCCCATTCCCCTGCGGCCTCATATCCAAGAAAACGCAACCGATCATTATAACAATCAATTTTTTTAATATCTTCTACTATGCAAATTATATCGATAACAGGCTTTGCCAGCATTCCCGGTACTGCTGTACTGCCAAAATGCTCGAATTTGATAATATCCTCAGCAAATAACTTTTGCAGAAGCTGTACCTCATGTTCATACATTGTTCTCCAAATCATCTGGTATTCTGACAGCCTTATTTTCATTACTATCCTCTCCTTTTGTATTTCTATATTCATGCCATTCATTATCCATATTTCTATTAGCTTGAATAACTTAACTAGATAGAAAATCATATTTTACTTTATTTTACATAAATGATTATATATTATAAAACAAAGAATTGAGAGGTGAGAATATAACTTATGTTGAGATTGATGGAGTTACTAAAGAAGAATGGTCAAAGAGAGCGAACTGAATTATCCAGAATGCTTAGTGAAATCTAGCGGAAATGACAAATGCCATTGTGGTTGGTAAAGGCAGCTACCTTAACCCTCCCGATGAAGGAAGGATAGTATCACCTTCTCCTATCAAAAACCACCTGAAAAGGAAAAAGAAGCGGGAGTGAAAGAAGCCTCAATCAATAAGTTTGAAATCTTTTACAATATGAGAACGGCTAGCATCATGAATGAAAAGCCTCAAAATAAAAAATAGCTTTCCAGCCTATAGGCGGAAAGCCATTTTTAAACCTTCTACACTATGCTCACACCGCAATCGGTGCTTTAATCGTTGGATGCGGATTGTACCCTTCTATCATCAAATCTTCTAGTTCAATATCAAAGATTGACTGTTTGTCCGGATTAATCCGCAATATCGGAAGCTCCCTCGGTTCACGCGATAGCTGCTCTTTTACCTGCTCGATATGGTTGAGGTAGATGTGTGCGTCGCCAATACTGTGGATAAATTCTCCGGCTTCCAGTCCGCATTCATGCGCAATCAAATGTGTAAGCAGTGCGTAGGATGCAATATTGAACGGACAACCAAGCAGCGTGTCCAGACTGCGCTGCATCAGCTGACAGCTTAATTTACCTTCCGCCACATAGAATTGGAACATGACATGGCAAGGCGGTAATGCTGCCTTGCTTCCCTTTGAGCCCGCATTAATAACATCCTCTGGATTCCATGCATTGACGATGATGCGTCGCGAATCTGGATTGTTTTTTATTTGGTCTATAATATCCTGCAATTGATCGATCGCCTGACCATCCGATGTTGTCCAATTACGCCATTGTTTGCCGTACACATTGCCTAATTCCCCGTACTTAGAAGCAAATTCATCATCGTGTAGCACCCGTTGGCAGAAGCGATTTAATTCATCTTGGTATAGCTTATTGAACTCTTCATCCACAAGGCAGCGACGACCGAAATCAGACATATCCGGTCCTTGATATTCGTCAGATTCCACCCATTTTTTGAATGCCCATTCATCCCATATATGGTTGTTATGCTGCAGCAAATAACGGATATTCGTATCGCCTTTAATGAACCAAAGCAGCTCGCTAGCTACTAATTTAAATGGTACCCGCTTTGTTGTAAGTAACGGAAAGCCTTTTGATAAATCAAATCTCATCTGATGACCGAAAATACTAAGTGTTCCAGTTCCTGTTCGATCCTCTTTTTTGATTCCATTTGTCAAGATTTCATCTAGAAGATTTAAATACGCTCTTTCTGGATGTTTGTCCATCTTGCTAACCACCTCACTATTTTTTATCCGTCTCATTATATAACAATGAGTTTGCTAATGAAATGGTTATAAAAACTCTTTCTTCATACTAAAATATCTTTCCTGCTCAAGGCAGTATCAAAACCCCGCCCTACGACAAACGTTGGTTATTTACTATTTTATATCCAACTGCGTTCCGCCCGTTGTTCTTTACATTATATAACGCTTCATCAGCATGATCGATGCAGGACATAATATCTTTCTTTTGACAGACTCGTTGTGTATGCGCCCCTATGCTGACTGTAATAATACGATCGCTGGGAGAAGTATTATGTTCAATTTGGAGATGATGAATTTTTTTGATAACTTCCTCGCAGATTTTATTTACTCTGTTGTCTGCATCAACGATCAGCATGGCAAACTCCTCACCTCCCCACCTGGCGATGAAGATATTATATTTCTCAGCCGTATCGCTCAGCACACGTCCAATCTTCCGCAGCACTTCATCACCGTTTGTGTGGCCATATGTATCGTTATAAAGTTTGAAGTGATCGATATCTAGAAGAACGGAAGATAAATAATAGGGCTCCTCATGTGCTTTATTTTCAAGATACTCTATATAATTCGAAACCGCACGGCGGTTATAGACGTTTGTCAATGGGTCGAGCGAAGCCTGAATTTCCAGTTTTCGATTGGCCTCTCTTAGCTGTTTTGATAGCTTTCGCGTCATTTCTACTTCATTTCTTAGTTCTGCCTGCATAATGACAGAACACTTATACGAATGGTAAAAAGAGCGGGATAAAAAATACCCTGCCGGAAACAAGACGATTAAATATAGCATTTGGCTCTGATAGAGAGGTGAATTACCATGCATGATATAAAGCCCGAATGAAAGTCCTGCCCCTGCCGTTCCTAATGGAATTAGGATTTGCCTCTTATTCAATACAAAAAACGAGCAGCTTACGAGCATAATCAATGTGTAAATCATCAGGTGATTATAAGCAGATTGATCAGAAAGCGATATTAACACGCCAAAACTCATCAAGGCAAAAACATACATGCCGATCAATCTGTCCATTTGAAGTAAGTTTTCTTTATCTACAGCGATTCTTTTTATCTCCGTAAAATAATAGCATATAAGATTAAATAACAGGAGGAGTATATATGGCCATATCACAATCGGAAGCCCGTTACCTCCTGTTCCTTTGAAGAACCAGAAGCTGGCTTCTAATAATAAGAGGAAGATGACGATGCTAGATGTGACTTTACTCACAAGCGTAATTTTCTTAATATTATGTTCTAGCGCAGCTTTTTTTATATAATAAGCTTCGTTTTCATATATCATTTGATCGTCTTCACCTCCAGAAATACACTAAAATACATAACAAAAGAATTACTAAAGAACATAGATACTATATACCACAAATTATTATCACCAAAACACAAAACAAGAAAATACTCCTATTATTTAATTTTATGCTTCTAATACAATATTATTACCTTTCAGCGTAAGATATGTTTTGGTTAAGACAATCGATTACGTATATATAGTAAAAATGACTATATTTTTATTTAATATGGTCAAACCTTTTCTATTACATTTTCGCCCTTTATCAACAATCATTTTTGTTTTGCAATCACTTATCTTGTTCAATGAAGAGGCAATTACTACTCGTAAATTAAAGTTCGATCTAATGACTTATTTATAAAATAATAGTTTTCCTGAAATTTCTATGTCCTCACATCCTTCTTCCTGCTTTAAGGAGAATTAAAAAGCAAATAGGCTAACTAACCATCAAAAAAATTACAATCTATAAGCGACACACAAAATATTCGTTGGTCAAACAACATAGCAATCGTTATCAAAAAAATTAATATCCGTTATATTACAATGAGGGAGAGGTGAGCAATCAATGTACAGTTCAGTAACACAGCAGACTATTTCCTATATCGAGGAACAGTTGACAAGTGAACTCCTATTGGATGATTTTACATCAGTGGTTGGCTATTCAAAATTTCATCTATCACGGATCTTCAAAGCGGAAACTGGTATGACAATCAACGAGTATATCCGATTGAGACGTCTGGCGACTGCTGCCATGTATCTGCTATACTCAGCCGAACCAATCTTAGAAATCGCCTTCATGCTGCGATTTCAATCACAAGAGGCATTTACGCGATCGTTTAAAGAACAGTATGCTATGCCACCGGGTAAATATCGAAAAATGATGCAGGCTTTATGCGGGACGGAGGATGGAAAAATGGAAAAACAAACAGAGGTAAAAGGATGGCTGCTAAGCGGCTCTCATCCGCATTATTACAGTTTTGGTGTTGATGAAAAGGTGTTTCATACCGGCACCAAGTCAGGCTTACTTTATTCAACGGAGAATGCCGGTCTTGATGGTTTTGGCACTATGATGCAAAGCTTCCTGGCAGATGATTTCAAAGGTAAACGATTTAAATTATCCTGTTATTTGAAAACGGAAGAAGTGGAGAAATGCGGTGCTTGGTGCCGAGTAGACAATGCAGCCGGTGATACGCTGCAATTCGATAACATGGATAATAGATCGATTACAGGCTCAACAGACTGGAATTATTATTCCATCGTTTTAGATGTACCGATGGATAGTGCCTCAATACATTTTGGTGTACTGCTAGTGGGCATTGGAAAAGTCTGGGCAGATGGTTTTAAATTTGAAGAAGTCGATGAAAAAGTTCCCACTACAAACATGATGGCGATCGAATCACTACCTATGCAACCGGTTAATTTATCTTTTAATGATTAAAATCATCATTATCGTCAATCTCATGTTACCGATTTTATAAGGAATTACTAAATTAGAAAGCTTCGGACTTCCTGCTAGGGCCGAAGCTTTTTTCAACTGAAGGTCTAGACGACATTCCATCGGCTACACCTTCTAGACAACTGTAACGAAGTTTATTTACTAAATATAAATCTTCTCTTTTCATTCAAATTCTGCAGTTCAAATAATTCAGGCTGCCGCACAAACCGTGTTAAAAGAGCATAGGCTTCTTCATCTGTTATTTGCTCTGGAATTATAATTCCCTTGAATTGAACAGGAGAAAGAATCGTATGAAAAGCATATTTAAATTCATGATCCCCTACATAAGCTTGCGCTAGTTTCCCTTTCCAATCGATTAGGTATGAACAGTCCTCCTTTTTCGTAAACTTTATCGTATGAAAAGCTGACGCATCATGACCGAGCAAATAAACGTCAAATGCAGTCACCTCATGATCAAAATTCTCTTGTTCATATTCCGACAAAAAATCGACCTTATATTCAGCACCGTCCAATAGATTCACATCAAATGGTGCCTCATCACTTCCTACAATGAATCCTTTATTATCCCACTCTTGTGAAGACAACGTACAGCTATGATAATTATTCCATACGATTTTAGCATGCCAATCATCTATCTCATCATCTTCCTCTTCGTCATCCTGATCATCTTCTTCGTAATAATCTGCCGTCTCTAAATGAAGATCAAAATATAATCCATGCATTTTTTCTTCATCTTCTTCATATTTAAAATGGGCACTCCACACAAAATTAATAATCCGATGTCCATTTGGCCATGGATTATCTTTAAAATAAATTCGGTTCATCGTAATTCCTCCTATGTAAAAATTTCATATTATTATTTTTAAGAGTAATGGTTTGTTATAATAAAAATTTCAATTTACTTATTGATGGAAAAGCAGTTTTCTAGCATTTTACAACTAATATACTTTTCCATTTTAATCTTACTTGTCATTTATTTCACTATTATATTTGGATGCAAAAAGAGAGCGAACTAATGTTCCCCCCCTTTTTTGCAGTCTATTTAATTCCTTATGAATGAAGTTCTCTAACAGTTGATAATAAACAATCCGCTTTACCTTGTAGGCGAGGATATTATAAACTAAACTGCGCTTAAACCCTCATTAGTTTTCTGCCTATAACGGAAACTTCTACTACAGAAAGTTAAAAGATTTCCTGCAATTCTTCAGCAGCTAATTCGATTGCCTCTAACCCTTGCGGCAGCACACCGGACATCCATACAAAACCATGAATCAATCCTTCATAACGCTTTAACGTCACTCCTACACCAGCATCAAATAATTTTTTAGCATATGCTTCTCCCTCATCACGCAAAGGATCATATTCAGCAGTCACCACTAGTGCAGGCGGCAGGCCGCTTACATCCTTTGCGCGCAATGGTGATGCATAAGGGTGTTCCCCGCTTTCTTCTTGCAAATAATGGTTCCAAAACCATACCATGCTGTCTTTCGTTAAGAAATAACCTTCTGCATTCTCATGATAAGATATTGTATCGTAGCTATGTTCTGTCACAGGATAAAAGAGGATTTGATAAGAAATCTTCGGACCTTCTTTGTCTTTTGCCATAAGACAAACAACCGCCGCAAGATTTCCACCTGCGCTATCACCAGCGACAGCAATTCTCGATGAATCCACACAGATCGAGTCTCCGTTCTCTGCTACCCATTCCACTGCTGCATAGGCATCCTCGGCAGGAGCTGGAAATGGATGTTCAGGTGCCAACCGATAGTCGACAGAGATGACAATACAGCCTGTACGATTTGCCAGCTGACGGCAAGGGACATCTACTACGTCCAAGTTGCCAATGACCCATCCGCCTCCGTGATAATATACAAGCGCTGGGAAAGGGCCTTGTCCTTCCGGCGTATAAATGCGAACAGGGATCTCACCAGCCGGGCCAGGAATCAACGTTTCCTCTACTTTTGCTACTTCTTCCGGCACTCCCGCCAGCATACTGATATCCGTGCTTATTCTTGCCTCTTCTGGTGTCAGCGTACTCATGGCCGGTGCCCCCGACACCTCCATCTGCTCCAAAATCAACTTTGCTGCTGGATGTAAAGCCATCGAAAAATCCCCCTCTTTTCATAAAACATATGCTAATTTCTCAAGACTTGATCAGTGATTGCCTGCCACTTTTATGACTCTTTAATAATTTCTTATTTGTGGCATCCTTCTGTAAATGATATGAACCAAATGAGAAAAAATTCTTCGTCTATTTTAAATTTAATAAATGTTCATAGAATAAGGATAAAAGTTTATTTATTCAATGTAGTCGGTTCCAGCAGCACCTTGTTTATTCTGTTTACGAATCTTATTACCTCGTTCGTGCATGAATTGTAAAAGTTTCGATACCTATCACCAGCATGTGTTTTAGAAATCCAGCTATATACAAAGAAGCCCTTAATTCTCAACCTCCCACAGCAGCCTTGGAAGAAGCAGCTGCTTATGTCGTTGAAAATTAAGGGCGCTCAATTCTTTTTATTGAATCATTTATTTTATACGCTTTTCCTCGTTAAAGAGTGATGTACTATGCAATGGCTGGACTTTTGCTGTAGGGTCCATATAGGCTTTTGCATTATTGACTGCTGTCGGTCCCTCACCAAAGCCGACTACAATGAGCTTGACTTTTCCTTCATACGTACAGACATCTCCTGCTGCATAAATTCCTGAAATATTAGTTTCCTGTTTTGAATTCACTACAATAGCGTTTTTCTCCATATCAAGACCCCATGTTTTAATCGAGCCGAGGGAGGAAACAAAGCCATAATTGACAATCACTTCATCTACATCGATCGTATATTTTGTACCCTCCTTGGCATGTTCAATTACGACTTGAGTAATCGCCTCATCCCCAATCAGTTCTGCAGGTGCATAAGGTGTTTTCACATCTACCGAAGAATTCATTAATTGTTCAATACTATGTTCATGCGCGCGGAATTTATCGCGGCGATGGACCAGTGTGACTTTATCTGCGATTGGTTCCAGCATAAGCGCCCAATCAACAGCTGAGTCTCCCCCACCGAATATGGCAACTCTTTTTCCTGCAAAATGGTTCATATCTTGAATGAAATAATGAAGGTTCGACGATTCAAATGCCTCCGCCTTCTCCAGCTCTAATCTCCGAGGTTGAAATGCACCAATCCCCGCTGTAACAATAATGGTTTTTGTATAATGAACTGCCTTGTCGGTCTGCAGCCTAAATGTCCCTTCATTTTGCTTTTCTACCTGTTCAACAGCCTCCTCCAAACAAATTGTCGGATGAAAAGGTTCAATTTGTTTTTTTAATTCATTGATTAAATCCTGTGCTTTAATTTTCGGGAAACCAGGGATATCATAAATATATTTCTCAGGATATAATGCCGTGAGCTGTCCGCCGAGCTCCGGAAGGCTGTCAATAATTTTTACCTTTGACTGCCTCATCCCTCCGTAGAATGCAGTAAATAAACCGACGGGGCCTCCCCCAATGATTGTAATATCAAAGATCTCTTTTTCATTCGTCATTCTTCTTTCACCTCTGTCTACATAATTAATTTTTATAATTTGCACAGAAAAATCTGCTTAAAAATTCCTTCTGAAAGAGTTAATCTTTATAATCAAGGGATAAAACAGGACCTATTCCTGCCTACCAATAAACCTCTTGACTAAACTCAAGGGCAATGGGCGCGCTTCAGTATTTCCCTTATTATTTCCTGCTCAACAAGTACGTCCTATTAGTATAACCAAAGTGATCTATAAATGTTCACCCCCATTCACGTTCCCGAACTGCCATTTTTACTATTTGCTTACTTTATTACATAGACAATTCACCGGCTCTAATCACCTAATTTCCCTTTTTCTCCAATTAAAAATCCCACCTAGTGCTAGGTGGGTTATTCAACAGTTGATGATTTTTATCCAATTTCTTTGTACAGCTAACTATAATCACTGTCATGAACTTGACGTCTCTGAAGGAATATTAATCGTACCTTCCCTTTTCAGTCTCCTGCATTTTCATTTTCATACTCTTTTGATAGCTTTTCGGTGTTATATGCATGCTCTTTTTGAACTGTTCAATATAATAGCTGCTGCCATTGAACCCTACTTTATACGCAATCTCCGTCACAGAAAAATCGGTATTTTGCAGGAGAGAAAGGCTTTTTTCGATACGATAATAATTCACATATTGCATGGGCGAAAGACCTAGAATAGATTTAAAGTATCGGCAGCATTCACTTTTGCTAAGCAGGCCGGCCTTGGCAATGTTTTCTAAACTCACCGTCTCATCGTAATGCAAATGAATCCAGCTCAACATATCTCTAATTCGTTTATTTTTTCTTGAATTTGCTGGATCAGTTACTGGTGAGGCATTCGAAATAAGCAGCAGCCATAACGATGTTAGTTGTTTCGATATGTGTATTTCATAAAACTCACCCTCTTTTGCAAGAAGTTCATAAATCGTTACAATATGCTCGCAAGCTTCCTTTCCCCAAGCAGTTGAATTTTCCATTTTTATATGGTCCAGATTTGTTGCTTGTATATACGGGGTCACGTAGGCAGAAAAAAGTTCAGGTACGAGTAGAAAGGACGGATATACATTCAAACAGATATAGATCCCATTGCTATTTAGTTCATTTTTGGCACCATGCAAGCATTGTGAATTAATAAATAACCCTTGCTGCTCCTCAACAATGATTTCCTGTTCATTTACCTGAAACCGGATAACTCCTTCTAAAACAAAAACAAATTGAACTTCTTCATGCCAATGAAGCGGAATATAGCCATGCACATTCTGATGAATCGCTGTTTTATAGCATGCTAGGGGTAAAAGCTTTGTCTTATGCTGTGTCAGCTCTCGATTTTGATGATCAATTTTAAAATCCTTAATTTGCATTACACTACCTCAATATTGTTATATTATTCTTTTTAAAATTAATATTATTTTATAGATTCTCCCTTTAATATAACATTATTCTTATATTTTGGTGGTGAAATCATGGAACAAAATGCACGAAAAAGAGGCCTGCTTTTAGTCATTATCGGGGCTTCCTTATGGGGTATCGGCGGCACTGTATCACAGAAGCTTTTTCAGCAGTTTTCGATTGAAGCAGGATGGCTCGTTTCTACGAGATTGTGTATTGCAGGACTTCTATTATTAGTTATTCAATTCATTTTTAAAAATAAATCGCAGATTCTGCACGTCTGGAAAAATAAAAGCACAGCTATACATCTGATTATTTTTGGTTTATTCGGCATGCTGGCAGTTCAATACACCTATATGGCTTCCATTCAGCACGGGAATGCGGCAGTTGCTACATTATTGCAATACTTATCACCCGTCTTTATCATGATTTATTTATTAATTAGAAGGAAAACAACATTTGCTGCAGTAGATTTATTGATGATTGTTCTCGCTTTAGTGGGATGCTTCTTGCTGCTTACAAATGGTTCCCTTTCAACTCTCAGTGTTTCTAATACTGCCATCTTTTGGGGGATTTTATCCGGGGTATCAGCTGCATTTTATACATTATACGGAGCGTACTTGTTAAAACAGTTCGATTCCCTTGTCATTGTCGGCTGGGCAATGGTGATAGGCGGTATCGGATTCAGCTTCATCCATCCACCATGGAAAATCGAGACTTCCCTATTAACAGGTGAAGCGTTGTTGTATTTAGCTTTTGTTATACTTTTTGGTACAATGATTGCTTTCTGGTTCTATATTGAAAGCATGCAATCTTTATCACCGAAAGAAACGAGCCTATTTGGGAGTCTTGAACCGCTGCTAGCCGTTCTTACAACCGTATTTTGGCTGCACGAGCCATTTGGTCTGTTTCAATGGATCGGAACGCTGTGTATTATCGTATTAGTGCTATTTCTTTCATTAAATAAGAGGAAATCATAGGTTATTTTCTTTCAAATAAACGGTTAATCGATCTAACCGAATTTATTATTTATTTCCTAATAAAAAGCGGTCTCAAAATAAATATAGTTTTCCAGAACCTTCAAATAAAATAACGAACAAGTATTTCTTTATTTTTTGGCTCTTTGTATAATAAAACTACTTACTATTGAAGGGACTGAACTATGCACAGATAGCAATATTTTTTCATCCGAATGATTCAAAATATTGGAGGTAAAAGTATTGATTCAAGAACTGCACACACAAAGGCTGCTTTTAAGAAAAATGACAGCGTCAGATTCACAAAAATTGTTTACAATTTGGTCCGATCCGGAAGTAACCAAATTTATGAACATCTCAAATTTCACCAGTGAACACCAGGCGAAAGAAATGATTGAGCTTCTCGATGAATTGTCTCAGGTAAATCAAGCTATTCGTTTTAGTATGATTGAATTAAAGTCAAACGAACTAGTTGGTACATGCGGTTTCAATTCCATAGACTTGGACAATGACAAAGCTGAAATCGGTTATGACATCGCTAAAGCTTTCTGGGGAATGGGTTATGCTCCCGAAGGTATTCGTGCACTGATTGACTATGCGTTTGAGAATTTAAAGCTAAACAGAATTGAAGCAAAGGTAGAACCTGAGAACATGAATTCAATTAGAGTTTTGCAAAAACTACATTTCACATTTGAAGGAACCTTAAGACAGTATGAAAAATCGAAGGGAAAATATATCGACATTAATATGTACTCCCTATTAAAAACAGACTAATACTAATGCCTATATTTCAGTTGAAATATAGGCATTTTTCTCTTATTTTTTCAAAATCATATGAGTTACGATTTTATATTTTGTTCACAAATATAAAGCAAGTTTTCGTATTCCTATAGATTAAGAACATGATATATGAATGGAAATTTTAATGTCAGTAACCCAATACCTGTGAAGATAAATAGTAACCCGATAAAAACCTGCCTAACACAAAAGGTGAAAAACCCAAACAATAGTGTTTCTAACATAAGAGAGGTAATAATCGCTTTTTAGGAACTACCATTATACATTTATAAAATAAAATGCCTGCAATGAAAAAACTAGTAGAATTTAAGCTTCGCAATTTAAATGCTTGAAGTAAACTAAGACTTAACTTTATAAAAACATATAAAAGCTACCAAAAAGTATTTATAACTATCAATAATAAATTTGACAATGTCTGTTAGCACATATACTCCAATCTTTCTTGTATTTTCAATGAATCGGAAGATTAGTGTAACTTTTTTCTTAGGTGTTCAGCTGCAGACAGTGCTTTCAAGTCCTGTGAAATATCACCCGGTTTGTTTCCTTCTCCAAGAATATATCCTTCAAAGGCTACCCCTACAAAGTCAAAAATATGCTGAAACTGCTGAATCATTGGTAAACCTTTAATGTATGGCTGATCTCCACCCACAGCAATGACAAATGCTTTTTTGGAACCCATTGTAGCCTTGAAATCTGGATAATTTGAGTCTCTTAAGGATTGTGACCAGCGATCAATAAAGTTCTTCATTGTTCCCGTCATGCTATACCAATAGATCGGGGTAGAAAAAATAAGAATATCATGTGGAAGAATACGGTCAATAATGGAGTTATAATCATCATTGATAGTAGGAAAACCTTCTTCTGTATGTCGCTTATCCATTATCGGATCAATTGAATAATCCTTCAGATATATTTCTTCTACATCCAGGCCTTGAATTGCCAACTTTGTTAAAAATTCTGTGTTCCCGTTTGAGCGGTTTCCACCGTAAATAACTGCTATTGTCATTTTGGACTCTCCCTTTCTTTGAGTATTCTAATATGGTTCTTCGAATATTAATATCTTATAATAAATTGATAAATCGTCAAAGACGATTATTTTGATTAGATACATCGAAAAAACCGATTTAAAAAAGGATGATAAAATGGAAGTTAAACAATTGATTACATTTAAGCTGGCTGCAGAAAATCTGAACTTTACTCAAACGGCGAAATTGTTGAATTTTGCTCAATCAACTGTTACAGCTCAAATCAAAGCCCTTGAAGATGAAATTGGTAAACCCCTATTTGAGCGTTTAGGTAAACGACTGATTTTAACAGAAGCCGGTCACCTCTTTAAGATATATGCTGAAAAAATGATTAATTTAAGCCAAGAAGCAATTACAGCTGTAAACGGAGAAGAAGAATTAACTGGTACTCTAACAATAGGCGCTCAGGAGAGTCAGTGCACCTATCGATTACCGTTTATTCTTAAAGAGTTTAAGGTTGCATTTCCAAAAGTAAAGCTAGTATTTAAACCTGCTCATTCTGACGAAATGGCTAGAAAACAGCTTATGGAAGGATTGTTGGATGTTGCTTTTATTATGGATAAAAAGAAACCTGATGGTTCGTTAATAGTAGAGCAACTATCTAAGGAGGAGTTAAAATTGGTTGCCGCTCCCAGCCAATCTTTTTCTTCACCTTCTATAGATGTGCTGAAGCATGAAACTCTCTTGCTTACAGAAGCTGGCTGTTCTTATCGAAATATATTCGAAGAATACTTAAATTCCCTCGGAATATATCCATTAGATAAAATAGAATTTGCTAGTATAGAAGCCATCAAACAATGTGTAATTGCAGGATTAGGAGTGGCGCTGCTACCTGAGATGGTGGTGAAAAAAGATATTGAAGAGGGGCGAATGAAGGAACTGCCATGGAAGTCTTTCTCATCTCCTCTTTATACTCAAATTGCTTGGCATAAGAACAAACTAGTAACACAACCCTTAAATGAATTTATTAAATTGACTCATAAGATGTTTATGTCTGATAGTTTATAATACTTTACTTCATGACATGAATACTAAAGAAGTCAAACGATTATTGATTAAGAGCGTCCGGTAGAAGTCCTTCGTCTCTATCCGTAAGGCTGGCTCATACTGTACGTTTTTTTCCCGTTACTATACCCAAACAAGCCCTTCCCGATCATCGCTATCTCAATCGGCTTGATATGTGTCTTGTTTCGGTTGTAAATATTAGTATATAAGTCAACAAACTGCGGCTTTTTTGCTGCTTATCTTCAAAGGCTTTGAGCTCGTTCTATTCCACTCAAATGGGTGTATAAGCGGCTATAGATGCATGGAAGGAAAACTATTTATTAGGAGGATTTTTATGTTTCAGACTTTAAGCAATTTTTTATCATCTTGGGAGTTCGAAGCCAATACTACACAAAAACTTCTTAATAATCTTACTGATGAATCACTTAAACAGAGGATAACATCAGAAAATTGGACGTTAGGACGCATTGGTTGGCATATAGTTACTGCTATACGGATTATCACTTCGAATACAAGCTTAACCTTCGAAGCCCCAGCTAAAGATTATCCTGTGCCGACTTCCGCTCAATATATAGCAGATAGCTATCTTCAAGCTAACAATGCATTTGTAAAGGCATTAAAGGCACAATGGACTGACTGTACATTAAATGAACATATTGATTTTCTAGGTCAACAAATGCCAAATGGTTCATTATTAATGTTTTTACTCCAACATCAAAGCCACCATCGTGGCCAAATGACTGTGCTGATGCGGCAGGCAGGATTGGATGTCCCTGGTATTTATGGTCCTTCTAAAGAAGAATGGGCAAAGTATGGTATGGAAGCTCCGCAGATGTAAATAGGAAATGCCAAACTTTCATTGTTATATTGAAGATCCGAAGCTCAATAATTAAGGTATAGTGCCGTGGTGGGAACTTATCGTATATAAACCAGCCTTTCATTCCACTTATCGGTACTCCACCTTTTTGGGTTAGTATCTATGGATTAATATTCACAAAGATACTTTCAGCTAAAATCTATAACTTTTTTCTCGGCCCATCTGTATTACTTGGTGCATATATTTGGGCAGTACCAATGAAGACAAGCTTTTTTGAATTCTTTGGAGCGATTTCTTAATCGCTCTCCTCGTTAAAGCCACCCTGCCACTGTTACCTCAAAGTTTGGCTGCGTGTTGCAGAATTTCCGTACAATCATCTCAACAATTTTGTGCATCGTCGCCCCGGATAATCTTCTTGCAGCGATCTCAACTACTATTTACCAGATTCTCTCAATCCGGCTTTTTAAACAGGTTTCATTCTCCACTAGCTATAAGCGCTTATTTTGACTTTGTATGGAGGTTTTCGGCGTAACGAGATAAATTATGAAATTGTTATAAAGTAATAAAAACACCTGCAATAAATACAGGTGTTAGAGATTATTTAAGATAACCATTTTGGAGGTGTATTCTTGCTCTAGAGTTATATGAAATTTGTAATGAATAATTTTTCATACAGCAGGCCTTTTATTATCAGGGTTTAAATGCGCGCTCTTTTTTTGCCATAAGTAATATTGTAAATTCTGACGTAATATTTTGGGGCACTTTTGGGGTATCAGCTTTGATTTAAAAGTTTAATCCCCTCTTAGCCTGTTTAGTGGTAAAGTTAAATACGGTGGTCTTTCAACTCATCGATACCCAGCTTCTATGGAGGGGGCAGCATTCGTATTAGGTACAACAGTTGCTTATGTTGGATTAAACTCGATTACCTGGACCAAAAGCTAATTGACTTCATGGATTCGGGAAATCTGTAATAAATAAAATAAGGAAGATGGTGAATTAATTGGAGTACGAAGAAGTAGAAGTAACACCTGACGGTAAAGATCTATTAAACTTGCTTTTCGATAAATATAAGTTCTCTTCAAAGTCATTAAGTAAAATTACTGGCGTTCCCGAAGATACTATAACGAAGTATGCAAAAGGCATTATAGATGATAGTTCTATCCCTAGAGAACTATATTACAGAATTACTTTACTTACTTTATCCATGGAAGCGGAAGATGAAGACGGGAGAGTTAGAGGGGTTATCACAAGCTTAATGGCGTATTACGATATAAGCGTCGAAACATTAGCTGCATATGCTAATGTTGAACCATCAGAAATAACAAGCTTCCTCGACGATTATAACTCAATTCCCCTAGAAACACGTTACAAGATTGGTGTTACTGTTCTTTTCCTTCACTTTTTATGCAAGTAATTCTAAATCTTCATATGTCTTCTTTCATCGAGTGGTTATTCTTATAACTACTCGATTTTTTTCTAATTCCATACTTATGCTCCTAAATAAAAAACAATAGGCTCAAACTACGCCTATTTCTCCTTTTACAGGCATTTTTGAAAATATTTTACTTATTAGCCTTTCAAACTACTCGTTGTTTGGTAGTATGTAGTTATGAGAAAAACGAATTCATATAACGATGCTGACTGAATCACGGTATTGGAGCTAATAGAATTAGGCAAGGCGAACTTATTTTCTCTATATATGGTAAAAATGGTAGTGAAATAATGCAAGGACATGTTGGGCTTGAAAGAAACGTTACTATTACAAATTGGCATTATCACCTTAAATATGGTAATTTTAAATATCATCACGAGCAAACTCTTTTGAACTATAACACTTTACCAGCATGGGGGTCTCCAGCTAAGTGAATGAACGTAAAGAAATTTTTATTTTAAGTTATGGTTGTGATTTAGACCATAACAATATAGCTTTCTTAGTAAAAGAACGCTTGATGCCATTTTCTGATTGGTACAGCAGGAAATCACCTAAGGAAACAGATATATGCGTCCGATATGAAGCTTTTGATATTAATCTAACTAAGCACAAACAATTATATTATGCATATACATTTTATATTAACAAAATAAGATTAGAGGCTTTTATGCATTCGCTATCTAAACTTAAAGGAAATCATGTTTATTTAAATCCACGTGTTAGAGGACATATTGAAGCAACAATAGATGGTTTAGATTATACTGGCCGTGTATATGAGAAGTTAGAAGATGGGGAAGATCTGATTTTCGTTGACGAGGAATCCATAAATAATATTGACTTAAGAGAGAAGTTGCTATCTTTACCAAGTGAATTACAGGTTCTAAAAATACCAAATAATAAAAGTTTCGAAGAGAGAAATTTATTATTTGCTAATTGGATTAAAGGGATTACTAGCAAAATAAAGAAAGAATAGCATTAATTCTTTCTTTTATATCAATTTGATTTCAAAGTCATTTCTAGACCATTATTATTACCGACAAAAAGGGATAGATGACTTAAACGAAGTAAAACAATAAATTGCAGCGCGTGAGAAACAGTTACAAGGTGAATAAATACAAAAAGCCCGCTATAAATTAAGGTAACGGGCTTCAACTTTACTTAATTAATTGTACCACTGATTGTCACCTAGCCTAGTTTGCCAGCGTTGATGATTTTAGTAGCAGCAGCTACTGCAGCATAAAGGGATGTATATTTACCACTGACGAAGCGCCAGCCGTTTTCGATGTTATTAGACTGCAGAGGCTCAGCATATAACAAGTAACCTTACTGCAGCAATTCATTCATCGCTTTTAGCATCGCTTCCTCTGTGGCATAACGGCCAAATTGAATACGAAAAGCTTTAGCCCCCTCTACTATCTTATAACCGATAGAATCAGACGATACCGATTCACCTCCTCCTTCGAGAATCTGCTTAATACGTAGCACCTGTCGTAGCACATGGTTTTTCTCGAATTCTTTTCCGTTTACGGCTCCGGCATCATGACCTCCATGTCCAGCGTCCAGACATACTGTGCCGTTTGGTTTGCCAATTGATTTAAGAGCTGCTCGGATAGCCGATGCATATGTTTGAGCTGACTCTTCAATGAATTGTGGATTTGTCTGTAACTTTAAATCCTCACTATTAGAGATAAATAAATGTTCCACTAAAATGGCCGGCATTGTCGTCTAGCGAAGCACCTGATAACTGGCTGTTTTCATTCCCCGGTTCCGAATGCCTTTATTCTGTAGAAATTGAGCAACTACATTGTTGAAAAGCTTTACGTGCTGCAACCTTCGCTGGTGCAGTAGTACCTGATGTATAATCTTCATAACCTGTGGCCGATTTATTAGTAGCACTGTTCTCATGAAATGAAATAAATAAATCAACCTGTGCTCTGTTTGCAATGTTAGCACGTTCTGAAAGCGTCAAATACGTATCTGCGGATGGCGGAAGAATTACTTTTCCCCATTGAACTCACTCCTTTGTGATTTTTGTTAGATCAAATAAGCCACATGCTGATAACCCCGCTACAGCCCCTGCAATGACCATCGTGTAATAGTCATAAGGACTGACAATTACAGCAACAAAAATACCGACTACAATGGATGTAATCGGCAAATAGCGTGTTGGTAAATTTGTTGTACATTTGACTACCTCAATGGCTGCTGCTACAAAAACGGCAATCGATGCAGCAATGACTAATAAAAATGTTAAATCCATAATGGATCCCTCCTATTTTGAAATAAAGTACTCAATGATCATGTAGATAATTCCACCTGAAGCACCCAGAACACTAAACGCACCACACACCTTAAAGACAACGTGGGCTATGGTGTTCCACTTCAAGATTTTAAATTCATGTTGCTGAGCGGAACGATTACTTTGGTAACCCATTGCATTTTCCGTCAACGTAAACAATTTTTCCATTTGCGCATTTAACACGTTACGGGTCTCCCTATTATCCTTCAGCACAGTATTTTCTAGCTCTGTATTTTGGTTCTTTAATTCTGTCAAACGTTTCCAGCTTCTCCTAATGGTCCCTATCGTTCTTTTCAAGGATTGTAATACGCTCTTCATAATTCTTAACTGTCATAAACATAGATGCACTCCCTTCCGTTTGTGGCATCTCCATCCTTCCTAATTCATTGCAAAATAAAAGCCCTCCACAGATGGTTGTGGAAGGCATATTGTTATTGGTAAAAGCGTTACATCTGCTACTTATAATCAATTACTGAGAATATCCAATTAACCATTTGAATGCTTGTTCATAATTATCAAAAAAACCAACGGACTCTTTTGTGTTGGATTCCTTTAAATAGTTCAATATCTCTCCTTCTTCAAGAAGAAATGCGATTGCTTTGCTGTGCTTTAGTATGGATTCATTAAAAAATTTATCTTTCCATTCTTTCTGAACAGAAAAATGGTCAGGAATATATCCTTTTCTATCTACCAACAATCTAAATTGTCGGTCTTCTGAAATGAATTGTTGACAGACTAGCTCAAAACCATTAAACCAATCATTAACGTCCTCTACTTTTATCTTACCTATCAGATGGGTAACTATTAGATCTCCTACAACTTCTGTGTGGACATTCTTTTCAGTCAACGCGGAATCATCCCCTTTAGTTTCTATTATGGATAAAAACCCTCTAAAATCAATACCTAGCTTCTAACTGTATCACTTATTTCCCCTCACCATACAGTAATCCATTTCTAATTCAACAATAAAAATCATGCTAGCTTATGCTGCATTTTAGAAATCTTGCTTCGTAATTTCCTTATACTGCTCAGGTGTAATCTCACCAAACAAATTACTCTCAGTCACAACTGCTAGCCGTAAACCACTTCAAATTAAAAGCCATTTTCCAGAAATTCATGAGGAAGCACTTCCTTTCAACTGGATAATTTCTATTTTCATTTGGGCTAACTCAGCACCGAGTCTGTTTATAATCACATTTTTTTTATGTTAGAGAGCTTTTCTTGAGCAAGTTGCATATAAAGCGAAGTGGAAACTAACTTCTGAAAGAAACCATAACTATGTAATGAAAAGCTATGTATTGAATGCAATTGGTTATCACAAAATTAAAAATGTAACCAATTTAGTTATACAACGAGAGCTATTCGATCCTCTTATTAAAGTGGGATTTAATTATGGTCATGTCATTGTTACTTACGCTGGCAACCTATAGGTGAACGATATAAAAAAAGGATTATTGACTTAATCTGTGAACGTGAGAATATCCCCCACTTCACTCCCCATTATTTAAGAGATACATTTGTCTCAATCCAATTATCTAATAATGTCCCTATTACAACTGTTGCTGCATTGGTTGGAGATACACCTGAAACAATCTACAAAATCTATGCTCATTCTTTTGAAAAGGATGAAATTCAAGCATCAAATATCATGGATGAAATTATCTCCTTAAATCCCTTTAATGAAATCAAAAAGTGAGCCAATTTGGGGCACTTTTTGGGGCACCCTATTTTATGCAACGAATTTTAAAGCAATATGCAAAATGTTTACAGCAAATTAAAATCCACCAAAACGTTGATATATCAACGTTTAGAGCAACAAAAAACACCTGCAATATATACAGGTGTTCGAGATTTTTTAGGATAACCATTTTGGAGGTGTATTCTTGCTCCAATAGATTTCACCAAGGTCATAATGCTTAGCGAACCGGTCTTCAAATGTATGATAGTGGAAGTTATAGTAGTATCCTTCGTCCAGGCGGTTTTCTGTCCGCACGTGGAAGCGGATAATATCTTCCTTCGTTTGTGTATTTTTAATGTGGAAAATCTTTTCTGAATAATTGCCGCTCGGTCTTTCCGTAATTGTCAGCGAGCGCATTGTATCTTGATCAAGGCGTGCTAATGTGAAATCAATCGCTTCCTCCATTTTTGGGAAAATACGTGTTTCAAAATCATCACCAATTACCGGAGCGATGCGTGTGCCAAACTTTATGTATGCCTGTTCTTTAGCGGTCGTCTTCATTGTTTGCACGAGCTGGTGCGGGTCGTCCGCTTTATCCTGATGCTCGTCTATCGGCAGCTGATCGAGCTGGATGGCTGATGTAATATCATTAACAGTTGGATTATGAGAGCGGAGTTCCTTACCTTCTTCAAGGTGATGCCAAATCTCGTGATTCGGCGCGATGATTCCTAATGTCAGGACCGCGACCGAGATCATAAGCCCTTTTTGTAACCATTTCTTCATAAATTTCACCGTCCGTTTATGTACATATTTCCAAGTTCATTCTATACTTAATTATACGAATGATAACTGAAAAGGTTTCATCTTTTTCTTATTCATTGTACAATACTTATGGACTTATATGTTTTTTTATTCAAGGGAGGTTTTTCTAAATGAGCGGAACATTCGCGATCAGTTTAGGCCTATTCTTAATGTTGGCTTACCTAACTTCATTATGCTTCACAGATTAATCTCAAAAATCACCCAGGCATCCCTCGGGTGATTTTTTCATTGCGATTTTCAGCAATATTTTCCCTAGAATTGGACAAGGGGCACCCTCGGTTCCGAGAGTACCCCTTTAGTATTTAATAGATAGCCTGTTAGTATAAATGTCATGTCTCAACCCGATCATCCGGGGAATTTTATTTATGTCGGGAGTCAATCCTCCCTGTGTTTAACCGCGGTAAAATTCAACTAATACTTTCTACAACTTAAGCAACGCAATCCCAACCTTCTACTGCGTCCTTGCTGCCCTTAAGCTAGCGCCAGTGTGAATAAGCTTCAACAAAAGCAACTAGTTAGAATGCCAATTTATATAACGAGCCATCTAAAATAGCACCTGGCTAGTATAACACGTTACCAATGTTTTGTAAAATCAAATAGAATCATACATTGGTAAATAGTTTACTCTTTATCAATATAGCCATAGTGAAACTTGGATGTCGGCCGGATATCCCGCTGGAAGCCGAATTCATCAAACCATTCGGATCTGAAATGCGCTTTCAGGACAACCCGGCGTTTTGCTACACGGACTGCTTCCTCCACCCACTCTTTTGTTAACGCCAGATGCTCTCCTGCCTCACGGAGTGCCTCAAAGTTATTTGATTCTTCAATGGTTTCCTCAAACATGGGATCCATATAGACGACATCAAAGGAATGATCCGGTAAAGCTTTTAAATAAGTGACAGCTTCGCTGCATATAACCTTGATATGCCTCATGCATGCAGTAAGCGGGAGCTCTGTAGTATCGTACGTCTGCATGCCTCTTTCTACAGTAAAGGCGACATTTGGATTTGCTTCAACTCCAACAACTTTTCCTGACTGCCCAGCTACAAACGCCGCAACGAGACTATCCGAACCAATCCCAAGCGTGCAGTCTAAAAACGAATCTCCTTGCTTCAATTCACATGCTGCAACCATCGGGTCTATTTCTCCGCGATCCAGCCGCTTTAAACGGAATGCTGCAGAATTCGGATGAAAAAAGAAAGGCACCGAAGCACCTTTCGGATAATATTCATATCGATCTTTGCCTGCTACAATCACATGAGCGTCATATTCCTTACCCATTTTCGCAACAGAGCGCTTTTTGCGAGGCACGAAGTCGAGGTCTAGAGCTTCACAGGCCTCTTTTGCAAGCCGCTCAGACATTTCATCCGGTCTGCCTCCAGTCGTAACAACTGTTATTCCGCGCATACTTGCTTTAATACATCAGCAATATGGTCGCGGATTTGTTCCATCGGGAAACCTTCGATGTTTTCGCGGGGAATGAAGTACGCTAACTCCCCACCCTTTAAAATAGCCATTGAAGGTGAACTTGGCGGCACATCTTCAAAGAAAGCACGCATTGTTGCTGTTGCATCTGGGTCCTGTCCTGCAAATACCGTTACTAAATTATCCGGTTTCACCATTTCAATTGCTTCACGAGCAGCCGGACGAGCGAGTCCTGCGGCACATCCACATACCGAATTGATGACAACTAGGGAAACCCCTTGTGCCGTCGCCATAAATTCATTTACTTCATCTGCAGTCGTTAGTTCTGTAAAGCCTGCCTCCGTTAGTTCAGTACGCATTGGCATCGTCACTTGACGCATATATTCTTCGTAAGCGTTCATATTTTCGCCCTCTTTCATTTATATTCGCAATGCCTATTATATCAAGGTTTTTCCCACATGTACAAAGATTGGATTTCGTGAGCTTCCGGATTTTTTCAGAATTTATGTTATCTTTTTGTGACTTTTTTGTTTTTCGAAAAATTACCTTTTTCAAAAACGCAGCGAGTGCGTTTTTTTATTTGGTGAAAAGTAAATAAATCCAGCACAAAAATCCCGCTACCAATTAAGGTAACGGGATTCGTTTTTACGAAGGAACTGCTTCTGCATATTGTAAGATACCGTGTCTCTTCATTTCTGTAATTGCATTATTGGCTACAGCCTGTGTCTGGTAAGTTCCAGTGATAAATCGCCAGTCAGTTCCCTCTTGCACAACTCGCACATAATCCGTGTTAGCAATATTATGTTTACCGAGAGACGCCTTTGCAACATTGGCTTGAACTTGTGTTTTGAATGTTCCAGATTGCACCCGATATAATCTACCATCATTAACACCTTCAATGGCTTGTCCCTTGTCGCTAACAATTAATTGAACACGTAACTTGCTATTGGATGGAACAATCACAGTGCCCTCTAATTTGTAGCCAGCTGGTGCTTTCCAATTCACCGGGATTTCGAAATGAGGTGCATCATATTGGCTCGCTGGCCAGTAGCCACCCCATGTAATGCCAAGCTTTTTAGCAATCGCACCCACTTTTTTTAGAGTGATAAGATCATATAGGTTTTTCGGTGGAGCAACAGCAATATCCCACGCTCTACCAGATGTATGATTGGAAACTTTTGTCCATGTTACTTTAGAGAGCTTTTTGCCACTGCTATCAACTAGCCGTGTCCGACCTTGTTCATACAAATAATTCTGTCGCGCCTGTGATCGATGAGTCTCCGTGATGAAGATGTCATTGATCCCAGCCCTGTAGCATTCTTGAAATAATAGACGGCAGGCTAATTGTGCAGCTCCAGTGAGTGCTGATAAGTCTCGGTTAGTTTTCGTTATACTCATTTTTTATCACCCTTCCGTAGTTCTGTATCTACTTCTTTACCAGCCAGTTCTTCTAAAACCACCGTTGATACAGTTGGTTTCTCATGTTTTGTCGCTTCAATTACCTTTAATTTTTCGGCCAAATTTTGTGGCACCAACACTTCTAATTCGGCCATGTTTTCCGTGATAGAGAGTGCTTCATTGGCAATATAAAAAAGCACTGTTGCAAGGGTTAATGTTCCCCCAAGGCTCAGTACCTGGTCAATAATATTTGCCGTAATGATTACTATCAATACCAATAATTTACGAGCATATCCAAACAAACTTTTCCGGCTCCATAAGTTGCCGTTTTTGATAGCTTTAAAAATACCAGTAACAATATCAAGTCCCATCAAAAGTAATAAAAGGTGTAGAAATTTAACACCGCCAAATAGATGTAAATGTGCAACTTCTAAATAATTCAAATTAATTCCCTCCATGTAAGCTCACGCTCCTCTGTATTTTTGCATATAAATAACCCTCCAAATGTTTGGAGGGCAAAATAAAAAACATATCGATTTGATATGTCCTCTTATAAATCTGTTATTTATTTTTGAAATGCTTTGCTACGCATTTTGGCACGAATCTTGTGAGAGGTAATTTATGATTACCTTAATTTATATTCAAATATCGCTTCAAGTAAAGCATCTATAAATCCTGGAATACTAATATTAGGATTGTGGGTGTTAGGCTCGAAAAAATCATCCTTATTTACAGGATCTATATTAATTAAATATGTTTTTCCTTCATTACGGTACCATGCTGTAGTATAGTTATTGTTTCTTCCAATCGATAAAACTTGCACTTCATTTTGCATCGATATAATTAAATCTATTAAATTTGCCAAGTAACTCTCTCCTCATTAATCTTATATCTTAATATTACTTTAGATAAATTAAGAGAGATATAATAAAATAATGCTAACTATGTTATGTTCTTATTTGTTTGTAATAAAATATTTACATTATCCCTACGTTTTTTATATGAACGCTATACAGTTTCAATATACGTTGTTTCTATTAGTTCAATTAAAGTAACATACTCTTCATCATTTAATTGACGAACCGCGAAGACCGTATTTACACGCGTCGTTACAGCAGCCTTTGAGTACACTTTCCCTTTAATCATCTTTTCCCAGATTTGAGCTGGTGTCATTATACATTTCCTCCTAACGTATTTACTTCTAGTAGGGCTGTTTGATATTGCGCTTCTGCAAGAATTTGTTCTTCTATCGACGGAGTTTCCATTGGTCCGGGTTGTAGTATGGGTGGCGTAAATTCTCTTGTACTTCGGTTATAGATACTTCCGATTACTACTTCAAAATCATTAATTAAAATCATGTTGTCAGCATGTACTTCACCTTTTAAATGGCTGATGCCGATAACTATATCTTTCTCGTTCAGTTGTGCATAGTTAAACATAAATCCACTCCCTTAATAAAATTCAATCACTTGCCATTCAGCAGTTATATAAGCTCCACCGTATATGGAAATCGTTGTATTATTTGTTAATTTCCCTTTTATTGCTGTGTTACCCGAGTTGCTTCCAGTTAATTCTAAAAACGATCTACTTAAATTGACCGAGGCTATCACCACATTTATAGCAGCCTCTGCTTGTGTATTCGCTGTTCCTCTTTGAACACTCTTTACGACACGCCCATCAAACAAAGATCCTACTTTAATATCAATAGAATCAACCTTATTCGCTGTAGTATCTACCTTTATTTTAGTTGCATCAGTAGTTACTTTAATAGCATCAACCACAGACTTTACTCCTGCAACTGCCGTCTGAATAGCTAACTGTAATGTTTGTGTAGCTATTTTCAATACTTCCACTTACAAAACCTCCTCGTAAATAAATTGTGGCTCACCGTTTACTGTCCGAAACCCCCAGCGATACTTCACACCATTATCAATATAAGTGTGAGGCATGATTTCCTCCACATGTATAGCAAGTTGTTGCGTACCTTCTGTTTGAGATGCACTAATCTTCGATAATTCCTCGTCCACTATGTCCATGTTTTCATTTAAATCTGTTACGAGTACGTTTTCGAAGGGCTCAGGCTTTTTTAATTTGTATTTCTTTGTATAATTCATTGACTCACCCCGTCCCAAATTTGTAGATCACTCCAGCTGAGGTGCTGGACATCCCCCCAAGTTTTATTCCTTAAAAATTCCCATGCATTAAATGCGTAGGTGTACTGGAAGTCCAAATGAGCTGGTACTACAATATCAATCGCTTGTTTTAATCCCTCGATATTCTCGGGTATTCCTTTCACACCAACAAATTTAATTTCGTATACGCCAGGTATATCAGTAGACCTTACATCCACTTCCCCATTGCTGTAAGCTGCTGCCACCGATTTAATAACTTCTTCTGTCGTTTGAGCAAAACTGGCGATGTTACGTGAAATGATCTGCTCACGACGCTGGTCATAGCGCAGCCCCTTTTTTGTAACAATGCCTAAATCACGCTCTAGAATTGGCAGGGACTCAATCGCACTATCAAAAAAGATGTTCCGGTTTGCAATTTCAAGGGACTGTTCGGTGTTGCGAAATTCCCTGTCATACGCTTTGATGATTTCGTTAATCACAATTGATTTTCGTTCATATGGAGGTAAATATTTAATCATATCTGTCTTATAGTCACGTTCTGACACAACAATCCCTGTGACCATTTCAGATGTAGATTGCATAATAACCGGCGTCTGTAAAATCAATACGCCCCTGGCTGATTGCTCCGTAATTATTAGATGAGTTGCACTGTCTGAGGTGATTGCCACCCCGATTGCTGCGTTTTCGGTTACAACCTCAAATAATGCCGTTCTAAAACACTCCCATTGATGTACTGATAAGTCGGCCCACGTATACGATGAGACGCCTTCCCAAGTTGTATTAGGTATGGCATGCATTCAATCACCTACTTTAATCTGATAATCAAATAATTCTTTGGTATTTTATACTGACTTGAAATTTCAATAGATTTTACGAACTCTGCAGCTGATTTAAACAGCAAATTCCCACCGGTTGCTGCATCAAAAATAGCGATATGCGTTATATTGCCCCAGGCTTCATTTGCGATAGGAAATAACACGTCTGCCGTGTTGGACGTCTGCCCATTTGATGGCGTTACAAAGGTAGCTGCCTGCCGTGCATAACTGGCTTTATTGACTTCTGTTGTCTCGTTAAAAAGTGCAACATAGGCAGTCGACGCTATTAAATTTTCCCTAAGCACCTTATGCTTTAAATACTCACTCATGTGATTCATTCATTTACACCTCCCATAACAGCCACTTCATCCTCTGCTATTGCAATGTTTGCAGCAGTGCCATTGATGAATAAATTTTGATAATCTAGAGCGCCTTCACTTTCAATAATCATTGCGCCTATTTTTGCATAGCTCACAAAGGTAGATGTAAGGGCAATCTTTTTTAAATAGTCGCTTATATTGGCTTTGATATTCGTAATGACTTTTTCAACTAAATATCCTTCAGCTAAAATTAAATCTACTGTCAGATCTAGCACCAATGGTTTAGCAGCTTCAATAAGCAACTCCTCTACACCAAAAGGCATTTCTTCTTCAATATGAGTACGCACCTTTTCAACAAGATCTGTCGGTGCTGGCATCCCATTCTGGTCAATCAAAATAACGTGCATTGTTAATGGGCCGTTAAATCTAGGGAATACCTTGACGGCACCTACGCCAGGCACTTCTTTAGCCCATTCCTCATAATGATATTTATTGCCGGCCTTTCCTGGACGCTGGAGCTTATCAAAGTAACGCTGTCTTAATTCGTCGTCTGTTTCAGCTTCATAACCGTTTGCTGTTGGCTCTGGATTATAAACGTTCACTAGCCCTGGTATTGTTATTGGAAAACGGTTGATATGGTTAGCAGGAATATTGCCAGCCCTTCCAGGTAGTTCACTTTCTACAGCAACCACCATAGATCCACTTGCCCCAATCTTTTGATTTTCCAACGAGACAAAATTTAGAGAATCTGTAGCAACAGCATCCCCTACCTTCATTTCAGCTCCTTCAGCTCCCGAAATAATGACTTGTACGGTTGCTTTCGTGGCCGGTCTTCTTTTAATACCGGTACGTTGGTACACATATCTCGTAAGCTCATCGCCGGTTAGGTTGTAGATATCCAGTTTGCTTTGAACTTTAGCGATGCTTTCTTGTTGCTTATTAAACTCAATGGCTGCAGCACGTTCAACATCAAATACGAAGGAACCGTTTGAACGGTCTAATTCGCTACTTGTGTTCGCTAACATGCGACTATGGATTTCTTGTACTGTCTCCATCTAAAAATCCACCCCCATTTCAAACGCTCCCTCTGGCGTTAATACCGTAAAATAAATATGCAGATAACTGCTGTCTCTCTCGAATTTCCATTCGATTAAGTCCTCAATATAGGGGTTAGTTATAGCCGCCTCAGTGATTTCTCGCCTTAATTCAGCTTCAACAAAGCCTGGAGGCCATACGCCTCCTATTAGATCCTCAATAGTGACACAATACTCTACATCTTCGTAAATTTTAAACCGAAACTTTTCTGTTCGAAGGAGCTTTTCAATCCATATTTTTAGGGCTTCTAATCCTTCAACTTGAACCAATTTTCCATTTTCTAAAATGAAGTCCCCTTTTTTGAAGTCATATAAAAACGCCTTCCCGTTGTAGGTAGGCGCTGTATCCATTAATATAACTTCTTCCTCTTCTAGATACTCCTGTACGTTTTCAGGAAACATTATAATTCCACCGCCTTCTCGATCACGATGTACATTTGCTGATTACCAGCAGGTACTAACAGGACTAAATCATCTTTTTTTAATGTATCTGTCCACTTGATCTTTCCTTTGGCTTTGAAAGGCTGGTTTCCGTTTTCCAAAGTATCCATATCACCTTCTATTTCGAACTCGCGTTGATAGTCATTTAAAACGCTCGCCGAAAAGAATAAATGAGACCGATTAAGGACAATCCCCTCGTCAATCCCTATTTGAATTTCTGGAGGTGGCGCAAGTACTTTCCCGATTAAAAACCCTTCATATGTTGGAGCGCTTTGAGCACTCTTTTTAATAATACCCGCTAATTCCACTACTGCTTTTTTCATTCAACCACCCCTAATGAAAGATTCATTAAATGAATACCGTTAGAAATGGTGTGACTGGCGTTTTTAATGTAATAATCGCCTTGTAACCCTGTATACGGTTCTTCTATAGTGATTAACCTGCCTGCCCGTACTTCATAGTTACCCAACAAAGAAACAGATCCTTCTTCTTGAATCCGGTTTAACTCCTTCAATAAGTTTGCTGCAACTGTTTTCGCTGTCCCTTTCTCTTTATCATCAATGGTATGGGACTCCTGCAGCAAACCGTATTTTTTAATGCTGGCATCATCTTTAGCTGTTGCTAGTAACTTTGTTTTCTTTTCATCGCCTGACACAATTTCGATGCTATTCTTCATGTTTTCGATAGATCGACTACGTTTAGGGTTACTAATCCATTTCGTTTCTACTTTTACATGCCTATCTTTCCACATAAAAATAACTAAGGTATCCCCTTGCATTTCAAAGCGATATTTATTGCCTGTTTTCTCTTCAGCAATCGTTAAAATGTCTTTCAATACCTCACTTACAACAGTTGACTTATAAATCTTTTTGATTTTGGTAGGTATGGCCGTTACTGCGCATTTAATATTGAATTTTTTGCATAGTTCTTCAATAGCAGCAGTAGCTGAGACATTGTTAAATTGCATCGTTACACTACTTTTATTTAAGTAAAACGCTAAATCAAAACAAGTGTATTTACGTGGTTTTTCGCCGTCTGCATCTTCATCCACCACTACGCCGAAAAAGACGAGATCCGAATTGTACCGTAAGGTTACTTTGTTCCCTGGTTCAATAAAAGCCGTTGGAAAAAGCCCTCCGTCTTTATCGAAAGGCATTTCAAAGGAAAGGGATTGCCCTAATGTTTCGCTATCACTTGACCAGGATAAGTTACCTGCGATTCCTTCGATTGATTTTCCTTCTACGGATAATTTATATGTCACTGGCTATTCACCTGCTTTTCAACGAATTGAGACAGCTTTAAGGAATACGTCATGTCTCCTACACGGTCATAGCCAAAGGTAAAGTCATCAATGGCATAGAGTTCATTGTGAAAGGTATAGCCGTTCTTATTGATAATAAGGACTCGAATAGGCTTTCTCAGCCTCTTCCACTTCACAAAGAACTCTTTACATTCAGGGGCCAAAACACTTGATTTTGCAAAAGGATATTCTTTCATGGGAAACCATGAGGAAAAGGAAATGGATTTTAACCCTGGTTTCCCAATTAAATTGATATCCCCGCCGTCAATTGTGGTAAAAACCTCGTTATTGTGGGGAAAAGAAACGTCCAATTCCTCAGGTATAATAGGCAAATGAAGCGTTTCCTTGCGATTATCAGCAGAAAATATAATGTCCATTTCATTTGCTCCCTTACATATTGGCTAATGCCAATTTTAATTCTGAAACAATCTCTCCCGCTACCTCTGCGACCGTAACGCCTGCAGCACTGATATTCTGAATAATTACTTGAATAGTGCCAGTCCCATTGCAGTTATCCCCGCTCGTTGTAACGGCTATTGGAGAGGATTTACTGATTAACTTATCAATGTTGTTGATATTTCCGCCTGCCTGCCGTACTCTTTCCGCTTGTCTTGCTGGAATAATCATCTCATCCTTATGGATGTTAGCAAATTGGTCATGAGTGATCCGGTTCGACCCTACATCATAAGAAGCAGCAACTTGAGCTGTTCTGGAACTACTGGCATTATAGATTTTACCGTCCTGTGCCGGCATCTGTTTAACGTTGCCCCATTCCACTTTAGGGACAATAGGGATATTCACGCCAGGAATTTTATTAATTACTCCAATAAGCGCATTTAATTGGTCAATTACAAAATTGACACCTGCTGCCGCTCCTTTTTTGATAAGATTCCAGGCTTTTTCCCAACCAGCACTTACTTGATCCCAGTTTCTGTAGAGTAGGACACCTGCCGCAATTAATGCTGAAATTCCAATCACTACTAATCCTGCTGGATTTGCAGACATAGCCGCATTCATAGCCCATTGAGCAGCAGTACCAGTTGCCAAAGCTGAGCGATATGCTTTAATAAATCCGGTGACAGTAGAAACTATTGTTAATGTTGCCATTCCTACTTTGAAAGCCGCTACTGCAACTGTAACTCCGATTACCGTTTCTTTAATCGGCCCCCAATTATCCCGGATGGTATTACCCATTTCAAAGGCTTTCTCCACAACAGCTTCAATTTTCGGCACCATATTTTCAGCAGCTGTAGCCAAACCATCTAGAAACTCTTTTCCGATTGGACTATTGGCTGATTCAGCGATACTTACAGTCATATCACGCCATGCCGATTTAATACGGTTCGTAAACGAGTTTTCGACAGCTTCAGCGGCTGAAGCCGTTGCCCCCTCGAAGCCTTTCATAGCTTCTGCGCTACCGAGCATTGCATACATCGCATCTGCTTCGAGATCTTCAAATTTCGTTCCGAATAACCCTACCCCAATTTGATTGGCTGCAACTTGATCATCCATGCCTTGTAGTTCACTGACTACTGTTGAAGCCACATTGGCCACGGTACCTTTACCATTTAAAAAATCTTTCCATACTTTTTGGGTACCTTTCGACAATTCTCCCATTGCATCAGTGGTTGCTTTGGACCCGTCTTTTGATCTGATCTGGAATTCTTTCATTACATCCAATACATTCACGCAAATTCGCTACATTTGCGCCGTTCTTTTACGAACTGCTGTATGTTACCATACAGATTAGACTATATCTTCATGCAGGCATAAAAAAAGAGAGCCTGCATGCCCTCCGTTTCGAACGTCAATCGCTTACGCTCTACTCTACTCACTTCCATCATTTGATGTGTTTTCGATAGTCGTTGAAGCTTCTGTACTCATTCTCTAAATCTTTGAAAACACTAGCATCCGTCACGTCTTCTCGATAAAAAATATAACCTCTAACATAATTCCTTTTACCTTCTAAACATTTTTTCATTTCACTGTAATTAAATTTAGAGTTAATATTATTAGTCATATACTGTTTACATTCATACCAAGAATTAAACTTTAATAGTTCGCCAGTAGTAATATTTTTCGCGAAACTTGTGTAATTTTTAGCGTTCGGATGTGTTTCCTTTTGGTTCAAAGAGTCAAAAATGATAGGTGTTTTAATGTTATTATCATATTGATAACTAATCTCTTTAAAAATTTCCCCTGGAGTTTCGTTCTCGCGATAAAAGATGAACCCATTATGACTTCTAGCTTCTCCTCTCATTACTTTTAATGCTCCAGAACGGTTGATTTTGACTTTAAATTCTTTTTCTAAAAAGGTTCTTAATTCATAAAAAGAGTTTTTTTTGATAATCTCACCAGTATCTAGCTTTTTGGCGAATGTTATCTTTTTAACTGCGTTGGGGTGTTTTATTCCTGCAAACCTACCTTTATTTGCTTCACTAATTTTTCTTTTGCCTTCCAATGTTATTTTTACACCAACACGAGCATGTTCACCGTTCTTGAAAAGCTTATTTCGATAATTAGGGTTATTATTACCTTTCCAACGCCCTTCTTCTTCGCGTAGACTTTTCAATTTTGTGCGTAATTCCAAAGGAACAGTATGTCCAATACTACCTTCTCCGCCTCTAGTAGTATTGTATCCCGAGCTTCCTTCATCTCCAGCGAAAGTATTGTAGAAAGAAATTAATTCTTTTTCTCGTTTTATAGCTTCTTCATAACTTTCGACAACTTCTAAAAGCTCTGTGATAAAAACTGCTTCACCATATTTTCGAATTGCCTTACAAAGAAGCCTGTTTCCACCTCGACGTGCCTCTTTTATATGATTCTTAAACCTTTTTAAGTAACCCTCAGAGGTAAATCCAATATATCTTTTACCGTTATTCTTATTAGTAATCATATATAATTCAAACATTAAAACCCTCCTGTACAGCTTGCCTGCTGATTGCCCTTACTAAAATTATACATTGAAAATTCTTTTACTCCAATCTATATAGATAAGGGTGTTCCAGCAATTAAAAGGGTTTTATGTGAACCATGTAATAGTTAATTCACATAATCTAAATTGTATACGCCTGCCTGTGCCCCACGTTCTAAGATGCCAAAATACTGCTCTGCGCTATATCCCATTTCAGCAGCTAACGGCGCATACTCAGCCATGTTATCGAACATTTCATTAGAAAAATTCAATCCCCGCTGTCCACCAGCTGTAAACAGATCAAATGCTTTTGTAGAAGAAACGCCAAAGGCTTTCATCGTGTTATTGACGCCCCGCGTTACCTCGTTCACATCAGAATCAAAGGTATTAGCTAATAACATTGCGTTAGATGTTACATTCGCAATCTCGCCATTATCAATACTCTTCATATTTTGTTTTACCCTGGCTACAGCATTAGAGACTTCATCTAAATTTTCCCCATAACCGCGTGTAAAGGTTTCTTTTGCTGCGCCTTTAAGTGCATTTAAGTCTGCACCCATAGCTCCCGTTTGTGCCTGTAATTTTGAAAACGAACTATCCATTTCAACGGTTGCTTTTGCAACAGCACTCCCTAACGTTGCAATACCCGCAGCCCCTAAAGCTCTAGCAGCCGCACCGACGGCTTTAAAAGCGTTAGAGGCTGTATTCTTGAAACCTTCTACTTTATTTTGTACGGTCTGCATTTGCCGCCCGAAATCTCCAGCTTGGCTATTGGCTCTTCTTAATCCCTCAGAGAAATTTTCATCCCTGAATTTTAATACTGCCGATATAACGCGATTAGCCATTCATTTTCACCGCCTTCCTAGTATGGAATTACTGGCATGCAGTTTCCACTGTCGATGACTTTATTGCGTTTCGCCAATTCAATATCCAAGCTGGCAACCATAAACTGTTTAGTCCAAAAATCTATATTTATTAGATAGTCCATGGTGAACCCTTTTTGTATATAGTGATGATAAAAATACATTTCATCATCACTCTCGATTAGTTTTTTAGCTCTTTTACCACACTTACTGAACCTCTGGAGAAACCAGCTGCATCAAAGGCGAGGTTAGAAATATCAGTAATTTCACCTGGCGTGAATAGTTTCCCTACAATATCCATCGGTTCAGCACATTCATAAGCTTTTTGAAGCTCAGAATCTTTTAAATTAGGCTCACGCATTACGGTGTATACAATATACTCATCCGCCTTTTTTGCTTGTTCTTCGTCCTTTGTCATATCAATAGTGTCCATGCATACATCTTTACTTGGTACTTCAATAACGATATCTGAGGACAACCGATCTACATGTAACGTTTTTAATTCCCCTCCATCCTTCCGCTCGTACTTCACTTTGTTTTGAATAAGCTCTTTTAGACTTAATACTTTCCGTTCTTTTAATTGTTCTGTCATGTGTATCCCTCCAAAGTTTAATAGAAAAAGGTGCGAAATTTCGCACCTTTAATTTTTAGGCTGCCATTCCTTCTGCAGCGATAATCGATTCAAGAATATCAAAATCAGTAAACTCAAATGGCAATTCCTCTTGTAAAAGAGTCCGTTGCTCCATTTTTGCCAGTAAGAACTCATTGAACGTTACTCCAGAAACTGTAGTGCGTTCGGTTCCATAGGAAGCCGGATCAGACAGTTTTGTAGTAACTGTTACCTCAGGCATAATACCCGTTTTAACTGCTTTCGCCAGTAGACTAGTACCTCGACTGTATACCTTCTTGGTTACAATAGAACCTTCACCAACCCACCCCATGAACTTACGGTGCTTCCCTGTGTCTTCGGAGAAGTAAACATCTTCGTACTCTAATGTCACCTTTAATTCTATTGATTCTAAGTCCAGCCATTTCTCCCCATTCACCCAAACGGCTCCATGAGTACCGTTGATGACGCGATTCGCCTTTTTAGACAATTACTTTTCCTCCTTTATGCTGCAAAGATGCTGAATTTCAAGTCTTCCATAGCATCTACAATTTTCACCTGTCCACCTAAAAATACAGACGACCCGAAGGACATCTCACGCACTTTTAAATCGGTCCATTCACTTGTGTCTGTCCCAATACTTTCCCAGGCAAGGCGTTGTGCTTCAGCATCAATGAAAGAGATATTATCAAACGACGGGTCTAAAACTTGGTCCACTGCCAAGAGCTTAAAATAAGCATTAACAGCGATAACAAATAAAATTTGATTATCATAAATGTTGCTGATTTTCCCTACATACTCATCATTGAAAGTCGTGCGTATATCATCAATGATCATATCCATAACCTCAACAATCTTGATTTTCTGCCAGTCCTTTTTCTTGTCGACTGTCAAAGTTGTCAGGCTATTTACCCCGCGTCCGATTTTTATCTTTTCACCGTCATTAATCAGGATCAACTCACCATTATCGATGTCGGCGTCCGGATCATCGTGTTCGATAATTGATTCGACCTCAGGCAGCTCGTAATACGTAGAAGAACGAGTAAACGGCAGCCCAGCCAAAATACCGGCAATTCGGCCAGTGTACTCCTGGGCACTATAAGTACGCTCCTTTACTACAATGCCTTCTGTTGTAAAGTTGATGATTCCTTCAGCGTCTGCCTTCTGATGAGCGACTACGCCTTTGTATGTTTTCTTATCTTTATTGCGTTTAGATTTAATCCAGCTCATAAATGCTTCTGCTTCACTTTCAATGGCAGCTGGCATGGCCGCATAATTAAACTTGATGCTGCCCAATTTTTTTAATGCATCTGCAATTGACGTTTCATTCCCTATGCGAAGCACTTCAATTTTCGCCGGAGTACCTAATAACGTTTTGCTGATATAATCGGCATTGCTTTCGGTCCAATCCTTCAACACAAGATGCTCTATTGATTTAATTGTCGTAATGGTACTGACATAGTTGGCCGTTTCATCACGCAAAATAAGCGCTACGATTCCCATAGCGCTTCGTTTCACAGCCGATACTGCCTTTGATTTAAATACAATTTCTATTTGGGGAAGCCCCATGCTTTTCAACTCACTTTCTTTAAAAATTTATCGTTAAATCTTTTGCTGATTGAGCATCTTTTTCAGGATCATTGATTTCGTTAAATTGCTCAAATAACATAGTAAATTGATGTACTAATACTCCATCTACAACATCAGAGACAGGTTCGTTCACATGCAGTACTCGATCTGCTACAACTATATGGCTCCCGATAACTGCAGGAAGTTGAAATTGCATATCCAACAAATCCACAGATGCATCGTTATTATGCAATTCAGGAAAGTAGTATATAAATATATCGAATCCAATCTCGATTTGCGACCCCAAGCTCTCTATTTTTACGTCTTCAAAATGCACACTCATCGATGGCCGCTGAAACCCTTTTTCAATATCCTGCGAAATGACCGGCGCTTTCGGAAAGTGCTTTTCCAAAAGTGTATTAATCGCTATTTTTACATCTATAGGCGTAATCATAGTTTGTTTTCCCTCAACATCTGATCTAACCATTGCGAGAACATATCATCCACCATACCGCTACTCTCGAATTCTTGCATCCCCTTTTTCAATGGATATTTCCCTCGGACGAAACCAACTTCGCGACCGTCTTTTGTTACCTGCCGGTGTCCTTCTTCAAGCAAATGTGCATGAGGAGCTGAGTTATAAATCCGAACAACGATTTCTCCATTGTTCGTGAATACTTTTCCTCGTTTCCACTTTTTATGGTACAAACCAGTATCTTTTTTGATTAATTGCCTGGACTTTTTAGCCACATGGGTACGGGCCTTGCTACCGATCTTCCGCATAATTTTCGGCATTTGCTTTGGCAGTTTACGTGAAGTCTTCATCAAGTCACGCTGAAATTCAGTAAGACCGTGTATTTCCACTATCCAAGCACCTCCTCAACAAAGATTTCTAGCGTTTCATTGGCGAAATAGGGATTTAAAATGTACTTGATTGAAAATCGGTGATTCTTATACCAGATCTCCATTTCCTTTGTGATATCCTTACCAGCGCTATAACGCACAATGATTTTGTGTGTAACATTGGTCAAAATCGTATCTGCTTGTTGGCGCTGAAGAGAACCGGTCTGTGGGATAATGGCTGCCCAAATGGATTTTAGTTTGCCGAAAGTAAATGTCTTTTCATTCAGTTTATTACGAGCCTCCTTATTTCCATGTACTTCAATACGATGCCTGTAATCATTCATTTGCATCATCCTTATAGGAAGTAAGTAGAGAGATATGGACCAGCATATTGTCAAATGACTTCGCAAATTTATCACGGTTGTCGTCATAGCCGAAATGAGCTTTGCAATACAAGATACATGCCTTCCGTGTCAATGGATCTGCATCAATTATTTTTAACGGACTCACTCCGGCTTCAGCAATTAGTTTTTTCGCTGTCTGAATTAGATCCCCTAACTCATCATCATGGTCCTCCTCATCAATCCGCATGGCATGCTTTACTTTATCAAGAAGGCTTATTTCCTCCAGCATAATTATTCACTCGCTTTCTTGGCCTTTTCAGCAGCTTCGATAGCAGCAGTCAATTCAACCTGGTCCATTTTTGTATAGCCTTTAATTTTCAGTCTCTTCGCTTCAGCAATTAAAGCTTCATCGATTTTTTGTTTAGTAGGTGGGCCCTTTAGATAACCTTCTTGGATTAAATAAGAAACACGCTCACTATCTTCTGAAGTGAACGTGCTCCCAGTGTTATAACCTTTTCCGCTGATTTTATCGATGAAGGAGTTAACTACTCGATAATTATCCATCATGCTACCCCCTTAATTAAACTGTAGCTGCTTTCTTAAGTACAACTAATGAGCCCTTATCAATGACTTTACCATCTGCGATTAAGATTGCCTTTGTAACAAGATCATCTGTCTCATTGTCCTCGTATTTTTTTACAGTCATTGCGTAGTTAGTATTTAATACGTAGTCTGCAAAGTTAAATAGGATGGCGAAAACAGAACCGGTTGCTGCTGTAGTAAAGGAATCAAGATAATTGCAAAGTACAACTCGTCGGCCAAGTAAAGAGCGTTCCGGTTGACCGCCGATGCCATAAGAAACACGGGCAATTGGCTGACCGTTTTCATCCACCATGCCTTGATACTTCATAAAGGTTTTCTTTGTCATGAGATATACGGCACCGTTTTCATATTCCAGTGGCAATGCTGCCTCAGCATCAATTAAAGATCCATAGTTCAGCTCAGCAATATTTAAAGTCTGGCCTTCGTTAGGCGTTTCTGTCAAAATGCCTTTTGGTTTTTTGTCTCCATCACCAGAAACAATTGACTGTTCAAGTGCGATTGTCATTGCCTCCACGATGTTATTAATTAAAGTAGCCTCAAACACCGTTAATGCAGTCACTTCAGTTTCCAATGTGACTGCTACGGCACATCGTAATTTATGATAGGCAAATGTGACGCCGCCTGTGACTGTCTTCTTTTGTTTAGTAGATGAATTGCCTTCCCCTACCCATGTGGCCGTTGGTTTTACTGTAGATACTGGAACGGTAATACCGCCTTTGATAGATGTACGGGTCACTAAAGGAAGAATCATTCCTGCAGCTTCTAGCTTTTCAACGATGCGATTTAAAACCGTCTGTGGAATCATTGGCCCAACATCTGTTGTTTTAGATACTTCACGCAATTCGGTAGGGATTTCTTCCCCGCGAAGCACATAATTCATAAATGCTTTCCGGTATTCTGTTTCGACCTGTTCTTCTGAACGAGTTTCTTTCTGGTCATCAGTATTGAAAGTTACTAGAGTACGGGTTTCTGTTCCTTCGTTACTGTTAATTTGATTCGCTTCACCTAGCAAGCGTTCACGGCGTTCGATAGCGTCTAATTTGTCGTTAATATCGCGAAGCTCCATTTCGAGCTCATCCAAATTCACTTCCTCATTACCTGATAAAAGATTTCGAATTTCAATTTTACGGTTGATTAATTGTTCTTTATTCATTCCAATTCACCTCATAAATAAGTTTGTAATAACAGTCTTTTTCTTCTTTCATCCTGCTTTTCATGTGTTTCCAGCTCTCGGACCGACACAGTCGTATCTGGATAAGCCGGGAATCCTACTGGACTAATTTCAAACAGCTCTGCTTTCGAAATAATACGCTCCGGCCCTTCCTTCGCCCGCCTATTCCAATGCTGCTCAATTGCCTTGAAACCAAATGAAACACCATCAATATCACCGCGCTGAATGCTCTCAAATGTATCGTTCCCTAATGTATTATTGGGAAGGTCCAATTCAAAACGTAATCCAACTTCATCTTCTTCGAGTCGTAACGTACCGTTTTTCATACGCCCCAAAACTTTGGAAGTGTCATGCGACCATAGCGCCCGTATATCCTTACTTTTCAAAGCATCAGCAAAGGCCCCTCTCTGAAATACTTCAAAGAATCGATTAGCTATTTTATGAGAACGCAGCCCCCATTTCACCGCATATCCTGAAACCGTTCGTTTTCCTTCCTCATTATTCCGAATCTCCACTACTGTCTGGGTCGTCATGGAGTTCCGTTTTTCCGTTTCCATCCTCATCACCTCCTTTGTTATTCGGATTTGAAACAGCTGCCGTATCCAGTCTCCGTATCGGTTCATTTCCTCCATCTAATGGAGGAAGATTCATAACTTCCCGCCATTCATTTGGTGTTAAGGCTCCACGATCAACCATTTGAACAAGATTCATCTTCGTAGACATGGAAGCATATTGAAGGGAAGCAGTTTTATAAATGACTTCGTTTCCTTTACGCCGCTCCCATTCCGTAAAGAGCTTGTACGCGAGTTCATTAGCCATTTGCAGAGCGAAAGGTTCTACGTTCGCCTCATAAAATGCATTCCATTGATCTTCCGTATACTTCGACTGCACTATGTCGTCATTGGTATTAAAAAACGAGTACACACGTTGAATCGTGTTACTCGCTTGTTTATCGTCCGGCACATAAGCCTGATTATTTACTTGCTGTAAATCATACTTTCCATCTGCTGCAGCAGCGCCGCCAGCTTTATCAATCGATAAATAGTTTTCAGTAAAGTCATCCACGGCTTTCTTCATATCTTCCGAACGAAGAACCTGTGTGAATTTCATAATCCACTTTACAATGGAGCTATTCTTAATGGCCTTCACTATGCCTTGATCACTTGTATAAATAATATCCATCAATGATGTAAGAGCTTCTCCTGGTGGATCACCAAAGAAATCATCATTATTAAAGTCACGCCGTAAATGAATGATATCATCATAAGGGATCGTCATAATTTTTCCGTTATTAAAATTAAACTTTAGAAAAATATCTCCCAGCGCCCCTTCTTTCACTTCTATGGATGAAGCCGGTAATGGGTATATCGCTGTTGGCTGCGCCAAATCATCACGGACAATGTAAGCAAAGGCATTATTGTTTAGCCTCAACTGTATCGCCATTTTCTCTTGAAACACCTGGGCGTTCATTAACGGGTTGGGCCGCTTCAATAATTGTTTGATATTTTCATTCGGATTTACCTTCAACCCCCGCGAATTGTTAATGACATGTTCTGCAGTTAGCTTGCCGATTGCAGTAATTTCAGGACGAATAGCTGAACGGATGATGTCCGATTTAAACAGGTTACCATTCCAATTGTAAAAGCCGCCCCCACTATCGTTAATTAATTCAAAACGTGTAGTCGTCTTTTGATTTGCCGCTTTACTGCCGAATATCTTTTCAAATAAGCCCATTTTTTCAGCCTCACCTCCCTAGACCATATTTAAGTAATCATTTTTCCGATCTAAATAAACGGTATAAGCATTTAACAGCGCGATTGTTCCGTCAATACGTTTCCGACTATCCCGTGTTTTTACTGGAGTAATGTTACCGTTTGAATCTACCTTGATTTCAGTGTTGGCCAGGCACATTTTAAGAAGCTGGTTATTGTTGTAGTTCACACTATGATTGGTCAGATCTGCCTCCAGCTCCTTCATTGGTGTCGATAAAGTCACGGCACCTTGACGGACTTTAATCATGCTGTTCGGGCCAAAATACGATTTGAATTCTTCTAGTGTCGAATCATCTACATGCCAAGGATCGTAGCCAATCCACGGAATATAAATTTCATAATCCTCCCGCAGCTCTACAAACCATTTCAAAACATCACGCATATCGATTTTATAGTCACCGCTTGGACGTAAGATGCCCAGCCGTTCGAACTTGTCATAAGGAATATTATCCTCTTGTGCCCTTTGCATAATAAGCTTTTCAGGTAGCCAGAACATACACTCAAAATACAGCTCATTATCCTGAGGGTTCCTTAAGAGCACACCTGCAGCTGTTAAATCGGTTGTTTCTGATTTATCAAAGCCACCAATGCCATAGGTAAACCCTTTTTCCGCAAACTTAAATGTTGATGGGTTATCCAGCTGCTCCCAACGTAGCCAAGCTGTAGAGGCATTTTCTTTCATATTGAAATCTTTCACTAACACAGTTGGCTTAAAGGAAGCATCAACTTTTGCCTTATCAACAAATGCTCTCAGTTCTTCTACCTTTTTAATTGTACCTAATCCCGGATTCGCTTTTATCCAACAGCTCTCATCAAGCCACTCATCCCGATGATCTAACTCATAAATGAATGCAAGGAAACGATCATCTTTAATTTTTCCACCCAGTACACTACATGCGTATTCATACTGCGAATCATAAATCGACTCACGCACAAAACCATTTGTACTAATAGAAGAAACTAATGCTTGATCCCGTGATGAAGTTGATTGCTTCATCACATCGTAAATATTACGATCCTTAATAGCTGCCAACTCATCCACAGTAACAAAATGACTGTTTAAACCATCCAAGCTGTTTGAATCGGACGCAAGGGGCTGAATCGTTGAGAATGTGGGTGCAAAATACAAGTCTGTTTTGCGCTTCTTAATATGCTTTGATAAATCTGGACTTTGCGCCACCATTTTATAGCACTCACTAAACCCCTTCTTCGCCTGGTCTAACTTGGTGGCAATGAAGTAAACCTCTGCCGAACCTTCTCCATCACCTACTTGCATGAAAAGAGAAATAGCTGCATTCTCTGTCGTCTTTCCATTTTTACGGCCACGAATATCTACAACCTCACGATACTGGCGCAAACGCGTTTCTTTATGAACAAAACCGAATAATGCCTGTAACTTTGCCTTCTGGAATAAGTCGAGGATAAGAGGCTGCCCCATACTTTTCCCTTGTGCCTGCCTACAAAGTGTTTCAATAAATTCAATTGGCTTTGTCGCAAGCTCAATATCAAATTCATACGGCTCAATTGGATCTTGTAGCTGCTCATACAATTTTTGATATTGCTGCTTTAATCGGCGACAAGCATTAATCTCACCCGACATAATTTTCTCGTAGTATTCAATAATGTAATTATTCATAGCTCATTATCCACCATGCTTTGCCAAAAACTTTTGGACCCCATCCATTTCACCTGTTACTTTCAAATTCTGTTCCGGCTTTGGATACATATCGAGCAACTGCTTATAAATGCCTGTATATGTTTTAGCAGAATCGAGATAGTTCTTGAAATAGGGGCTCGTTCGTAAAATCGAATAATCTCCCTGTTGCATTTCCTCAACCGAACCATACAACTTCACATGCTCTCTCAAGTCATTCATCTCGACAATTAAAAAAGCCAGCTCATCGATAAGGCGAAGTGCAACTTCCCTCTGATGACCGGCTAAATCAGAAAATATTTTTTTCAATTTGGTTATCTCTTTTTTAATGGCTTTTGTTTTTAGAATAATTTCCGTTTCCTGCTCCTGAAGCTCATTTTTTAAAACTTGTCCTGTCATGTTAAAACCTCCTAGTTTTTTTGATGGGTGGGGGTCATAAGCCGACTTGAACGGAGGAAATTTAAGGTTGGCAATCGGTCTTCAACCTTTTTAAAATATTTTTTTTGAAGGGGGGCTATAGACCAGCTCACCAAACTCATTGAACTGAAGACCTTCTCTTAATACTTCCTTTGGCTCTCCAAATGTTTTCTTATTATGACACTCCAAGCAAAGGTACTGCAGGTTGTCATGATTCAAAGTTATCATCGGATCGTTTATATTATAGATGCTAATCTCCTCGATGTGATCGACGATATAACCGGGATTGTAATTGCAATGCTCACACAATCCATCTGGCACCATCATGATATATGCAGCTCTACACTTCTTCCAGGCTTTGCTGTTGTAGAACTTCTTGGCAGCTGCTGTATGCTCTCTCACCACGCACTACCTTTCTATTCAAATGAAAAGAAGCCACACACTTGTGCAGCTTCTTTGACAATTTATGTACTCGTCATATTTCAAGGGAATGAGTAAAACGGTACACTATTAGATTAACATTTTCTTTTAGGAAATGAGTTCACAGGTCGTTCGTTTTTAGTTCGCGTAAAGTTCACTATTCTTATAACTTTATTTTAAATAAAAGACGGAGTTATATTGTTTCACTACGTTTTTTTTCCGGAATTACACCTATAATTAATTCCTTTAAATATGCTAAAGTTGCTCCTACAAATACCAGCATGTAAATATAGCTATCACTTTCTAAATAAGCATTGAAATAAGTTTCCCCTTCTTTAGGTTGTAGAGGAAAAGCAGCTAAACCCGCCGCATCAGCGATTACCAATATTGTGGTAATAGTTGCAATAATACTGAACCATTTCTCACAATTATAAAAACCCCTTAATTCTTTTTCTTTCTCTTTCAAAACCTCATAATTAATCTTAATACCGACTATCTTTATTAAATAGCAAAAGAATTTATCTAGCTTTTCACTAGCTTTAACTATTACCAGATCTAAAATCGCTAAGACAGTAAGAATAAATACTACATTAAAGAAAAAAGTGCTGTCTTGTATAGGTTTATTTGCATAATATACCGAAAGAATTATCAAAGAAAACAAGAAATATGGAAATACTTGCAGTATAGTCCCAAATAAATTCATTGAGATATAGAAAATCATTTTTATATTTTTATTGTAGCCTTCTGTTAATAGAAAAATTTTGGGGGTCAGTAAAAAAAACCAAGCTATCAAATACAGAAAAGTACCCATTACAATATTTTCTATATAAAAATTTTTTAGCGAGCTTAAAACTTCTTCTATACTATTTAGCTTTTGGGGACCTAGAATTAAACACCCAGTAGCTATGATTAGAACAAAGAAGTTAAATGTTATGGAAAAAAAGGCGATTTTTTTCATTGTTTTATCTTTGTTATTTTCATTAACCATATTTATTCCTCCTATCAGGTAAATTTCCCATTAAAACTCAGTGAAATAACTTATGTAATATATTTCGTCATAATTTTTTTAACTTTTACATAAAGTGTCTTTTCCTATGTATTGTCCTGTTCATACCCCCTCCCTAAACCCTTTCCAGCAATGCATTTGTCGCCCTTCTCCAAAACGAACGTGACAAACTCTAAAAAAGACCTGTTCATTTAAAATAACCGTCTCTATGCTTAAAAGAAGGCACAAAAAAACTACACCGATATAATTATCAGTGTAGTTACCAGTCAATCTTGCTTTGTTGCTTATCCAGCTCCTCTTGCTCGATGCCTAAATAGATCATTGTTTCTCTTTGGCTCGTATGGTTTAGAGCTGTCATGATGGTTGCAACGTTATTGAATTTTTTATAATGCTGATAGCCATATGTTTTACGCAGCGTATGCGTACCTATTTGTTCAAGTCCGAAATCATCTGCAAGCTCCCTCAATATTTCGTATGTTCTTTTTCGGGAAATCGGTTGGTTAATCCCGTTACGGGACTTAAACAGATACTCTTCTTTTGGTTTGTCCTGGATATATTCACGCATGGCTCTTTTCAGTTCCTTCGTCATGCGTACTTGCCTGTACTTTCCGGTCTTTTCTTCAAAAAGCCGAATGTCCCAGCCTTTCACATGCTTTACCTGGAGCTTTAAAATATCGCTAATACGAAAACCGCAGTGGATACCTGTTAAAAACATTAAATGATTGCGCTTGTTTGTATCAATTAAATAACGCTTAATTCTTACAATCAGCTCACGATCTCGAATTGGCTCTACCTTCATTGATGCACCTCATTTTTTTGCTTGTGGTAAACCTCAATTTTCAATGCAAAAGCAAGACGCAACATTGCTTGCCATTTCTTTTTATAATAAGTAGTCTTGCCGATATTTAAATCGGTCCAAATATCAATATCATAATCCGTCTCCATTTGTAGATAGCGACGAATTATTATCTGGCGCTCATCATTTTTTAAAGAAGCCACTGCTCGGTGAATCCAGTTAAAATATCTGTCGCGTTCCAATTCAAATTCTATACGCTCAATAGCAGCATTTTCGGTCTTGCTGTTAAATTGATTTGAGCTACTAGGTACTAATGAATACGCTGGTGTAATACTTGGAAGATTATCAGTAGGCAATGTCACTAAATACACCCGATACTTTTCAAGCTTTTCCTCTAATGAAGCCTTTGTTAACTTCTCATCCACTCGTTGAATTAATCTCATTCCCTATTCCTCCTTGATTACTTTCTTCTTAAAGCACCATTGACGCGTCTATAAATCTGTCTATTGAGGCCCATTAATTCCTCAATCTCCTTTCTGCTCAAAAACTCTTTACCTTTTGAAGGCTCAGTGCATTTTGTAATAGCTGTTTTCCTGTGTAAGCCATGACGGCCTATTTCAGATTGAATTGTACGCATTCTTCTCACCCCTTTCGTGTCAATTTGTCATACCTGAATAGAAACAGTCCAAATCCAATAAAAAAGAGGACAACAAAAGACGGCAGCGTTTTGCTGCTATCAATTGTTGTCCTCCAGATGGCTGGTAGAACTTATTTTTAATTAAAAGTTAAAATGAAGTAATTTCTCTTCATTTGAAGAAATTGTTCTGTTGAAATTATTGCTACTATTAAAATCTAGCCCTAAATCTTTCATAGCGCTGTGATAGAAGTTCCTTATTACAAAATCTATAAATTTCTTCGGGGTTATAGGTCCACTTGAAGGTATTCTACATGACTCAAATTGGCCAAATGTAACATGGCTTTTAGCATGATCCATTTCCACATATAATTTTGAATCTACATCAAAATCAAACCTAAAAATGGTTGGTAAGGTATTCTTTTTTAAAATATCTGCATATAAATCAAATTTACTGTATAATTCGTGGTCTTCTTCTAAAGGTTTTAAATTAATACATGGAAAGAAGCCTAACCTATGAGATGAAATATTATTTCTACTATCAAATTTATACATCATTTGTATTAAAGAGCCATCTATCAATTTTATAGTATAATTTTCATCTTGCTCCAAAGTGTTATAAATATCTTCATAATCAATATTTTTCAAAACAATAGAAAGATCCTTAGCCTCTCCCCAACTAACTATCTTATTCTTTCCTACATTCCTTATACTAGTAAAATTTTGATTAATACTTAATCCAGCACCAATTAGCTGTATAATTATTTCATCTATTTCTTTTTTTGTCTCTTCTGCTCCTATTATTATTTTCTTTGAACACATTTTCCATTATTCACCCAATTCTTTTTTCCATGCTTCCAAAAGTTCCTGGGGAATATCCTCCAAGAATAATTCTCCACTTTTTAGAGCAGTAAGTATCTTAGACATTTCTAGAGTTGTATGTTGAATAAACTTTTCTGCAAAAACTGTTTTATCTCTATTAACAATATTCATTTTCTTTCTTTCTTCTTCTGTTGGATACACAAAATCCAATGCGAAATTTTTATTTTTTAATAATTTATATTCGTTTTCTAAGAGGCTCATTTCCTTTCCAACCCCTGTTATTCGCACCCATGCCTTGCTTCGTGTTATAGCTGTAAATAAGATATTCCTTTTTTTCGCTAATTCTCTTCCGTCATAGCATTCTTGGGCATTTATAACATAGACCATGGCTGCTTCATTACCTTTTGCACGATATATACCCGTAAAAGTAATAGAATCTTTTTCAGAAAAAATATCAGGATTAGCTGCTCCTGCCACATGACTATTGATATCTTTTTCGTACAATATCTTTCTAACCGCCCCTACTTCTGTTTGAGTTGTCATTGGCTCTGTATGGATTACCATAATATCTTGGTACCTTAACTCATCTACTTTTATATTTTTTTCAATTTCATCTGCAATCCATTGCGCTTGCTCCATTTTAGAATTAAATGTTTTAATATTAATTAAATCATCAATAGGAGAATGTTCTTCTAAAAACATTGGGCTAGCCTTTTCGGTACGCTTAAGTACTACTCTTTTACCGTCTTGTAAAGCACTATTTACTGGTTCATAGCCAACTTCTTTCCACAAATTTTTATTACCGAACATTTGTACCATAGGTTTTTTATAAATACCAAAACCTAATGAATGGGCGGTAGCTAGGATAGGTCGTGAATTTCGATAGCATGTTTCTAATATAATATCTGCTTTTGGTTTCCCTTCTTCATTTGTTAATATTACTCTTGGTTCTCCGTTTTCATCTACTCCAAAAATTTCTTCTGGCGTAGGCATACTACGTTTATTCAATGTTTGTAATTCATCGTAAGCATAAATTAACATTTTTGGTTCTTTTAATATTTCATAACATAGCTTTAAAAAACTTGGCGAAAAATCCTGAGCTTCATCTACTAGAATTACATCATAAAGTTTTTTATAATCAGGAATTGTACTTATAGCAATATCTACTATTGCACCAAATTGATTATCCCCGTATGGTTGTAGATTTTTAGCAGAGTTTAAATCATGATATTCTATACCATGTGTTTTACAGACATTATAATAGATGCCTTCAGACTTCGGGCTTCCCCAAGCTTGTATAATTCTCACCTTTTCCCAATCTACTTCCTCCCTTTGCAGTTCATAAGTAAATCTAGAGATCAAATCTTCAAATTGCTTTTTTAATGCTCGCGTGTTAAAGGTTACCGCTATATTCCATTGAGGATTTTTTACATGAAGATAAGCTACTTTTAATGCAAGTATAATTGTCTTTCCGGAACCAGCCAAACCTCTTATTCGTTGAGGACCGTTAACTGTTTCAATTACTGCTGCACTCTGCTTAAGGTCTAGGTTAGCGATTGTTTGTTCTAATAATTTTAACTTAGCTCCTTTAGAATCTTCTCTTGTAACATTTTGCCGTTTTGGGTTATTTCTAATTTTAGTAACAGCCTGTATTGATTGCACTAATAAGCTGTAATATTCATTATCCTCCCATTCTAAATCGCTAATGTATTCTCTTAAATTTTCATGGCTTGGATTTATAATAACATCGTCTTGGTCCTCATCAGTCTGCCAAGCATTTGCATATGTTACAACATTGATATCAACCATTAATTTTCTCTTCTTAACCAAACCATTATAATCTTTTAATTTTACTTCTAATTTATTGTATATTTCATCTCTTTCAGCTTCCCTATCCTCAAATACAGTTCCCTCTACTAAATCAAATGCAATCAAGCCATATTTGGGCGATACAAAAATAGCGTCTAGATTTATGGCACCATCAACACTTCCTATAATCGGATATCCTAAATAAAGAAATCCTTCTTCCTGCAATTCCTCGAAAAATTGTATTAAGTCAAGGGCAACAGCATTCTTTTTTATCGCACCTCTTATTATATTGACCATAAATTCCACTCCTACTCTTACTATCTTATTTAAAAGAGCCCTTTGTTAAAGGTTAAGAATATATTTTATAACTTATGAAAAATCATTACAAATTATATCTGAACATATTATCTTAAATTAAATTTATTATAGCTCTTCCTTTTTGCAATATATTATTTTTAATCAACACTTCTAATTAGACAATACTTTTAAAACTCTTCTCCTTCGTCCCACTTTACTCTTTTAACAGCTCCTTGATGTGTAATTATCTTAGTTTCCGCAAACAAGGGAAGTTCCGCAAATTTAGCTTTCCCACTTGAAAGAATAATTACACAGCTATTAGGTAGTTCCATTATATCAAGCGCTAGCTTCCCATCAACATTTATTTTCAACTCTTGCATTCTCATACAGACACCCCTCTGATATAATTAAATGGACAGAATCAAAGGGTTGTCCTAAATCTAAGCTACGGTTGCAGCCGTAGCTTTTCTTTTTAACCTGTTACTAATAAACCACTTAAAAATTCATAGCAGCATAATTTATCTTTAAAACCTAAATGGACATCCTCGTTCTCCACCTCATAAAATTTGTCGGTTAAACGTACTATGTGATCTTCTATTTGAATCTCTTCATCTAATTGGAGCTGTTCTAGCCTTTGATAAATAGGATCGTCTTGTAAACCAATGATTTCATAAATATTTATGTTATTCATGGAAACCTCCTTTTCTAGGCATTATTCTCAAAGTGCCAGGTAAGTTAAATTGCTAGTTGGTATTCTTGTTTCAACACTTCCGCTAAAATTGGTGCAACTTTTTTGCAAAAAGTTAAGCATTTCCAATCTCTTTCGTATTTGATAAAATCCTCAAACCAAGGTTCATTAGAAATAATGTTGTGTTCAATCATCTTGCCTAACCAGCCATTCCAAACACCATATAAGTTTGCTTCTGTCATTTCGTTTTCTGCTTGTAAACGCTCGATTTCATCCCACATGTCCTCTGTGTCATATCTATCTATTTCACGACGACGTCTTGCTTCTAAAAGTAACTTTTTAAGGTGGTTGCCAGTCTTTTCAGTGTCGATGAATTTTCCCTTTGAGTAATCTGCTAGTTTTCCGTATAAATATTCGTATTTATGAGCAAATACATCGATTAAGAACTTGATGAAATTGTCACTTGGCGCTCCCCAACAATGCGTATACGATTCACCACCATATAAAATTACAGTGAAACGATTTGATGTTTCATCCACTATCAATTCGCAAAAATCATGTCCGTTAGTATGGGATGGCTCTAGTACTACCTTGATTTTACAAATCGTGCTACTCTCAATATTTCTTACACCTTTAATCTTCATGAATATTTCCATCTCCTTTGCTACACAATTTGTTTCAACTACTCCACTTAATCCGAAACCTTGTTCTCGGCTCTTTCACAGGTTTCAATTTAGGTCCTTCTACAACGTTCCTGAAGTTCGCCACAGTTAAGTTAGTGTCGATGTTCAACTCTTTTTGGGTTGCTACGGAAACCTCCACAATGATGCATGTCGATTTTACTTTTATGATTTTTCCGTCATACACTTTGCTGCCACGTTTGAACTTTACTTGTTCTCCGTAGTTCATGAAAGATTTCCTCCTAGCTTTGCCAAGATTTTCTGTCGCTCTTTTTTGAAATCAACGTCTGTATGGTCAGCTGGTTGTGCAATTGGTGGAGATAAGGATTGTTCGTTACGTGTAGTAAACCACGCTGGTACAACTTCTTGGCGCCCTTGTGATTTACGTGGTGGCTGCCTGCGTTGTTGTTTTTGAACTTCGTAACGAAGTTTATCTGCTTGTACGTCGTCAATCGTTTTTAAGCGTTTGTTGCTCCAGTCTTTTAAAATTGTTTCAACGTAGTTCCAGCGAATCGCATTATTTTCTATAGCTAGTTTCATAGCATGGATGACAAGATCTTCGGATAAGTCATCTATCCAGGAATTTACTTTTTCTTGTACATATGCTGATAGTGTGCCGAATCCATTTTGCTCGTAGAAGGCAAATGCATTGGCTGTTTTCGGTTGTTCAGGCGTAGCCTTATTATCATCATTTAGTAATTTATTATTTAGTAAATCATTATTTAGTTTATTATTAGTTATTAGTGACGGGTTTTCCGTTAACGGTTCTTCCGTTGCCGGATTTACCGTCGACGGATTTTCAGTCAACGGTTGTTTATTTGGTGTTTCGAAAACTAAAAATACTGTCCCGCCAAATTTGCCTCGCTCCGATCTGGCCTGCTCCTTCTGGATGTACCCTGCTTCCTGCAGCTCCTTCACTATGCTTTTAGTAGCGTCTCTCCCGTTCTTGCTACGATTAGTTAAATCCTGGATGTTAAACGTCCAATCGTTTGGCAAGGAAAGCATATATGCCAACAGCCCTTTCGACTGCCAACTGATTTCTGCATTATTTAAAAACCCCTTGTCCAACACAACAAAGTTTTCTGTCTTATTGATTCTAAAAGTGGTCACAGCATAGGCCTCCCTTCCCAATGAGCAACGAAGCGCAGCGCATCTTGTAACTGATGCTGCTTAATATCGCGATAAGATCCAACTTGATAACGATCTTTAAGAGCTGAATAAATGGCACGAAATAAATTGTTTCTCTCTGACTGCTTCACTGTTGTTTTATATACACGTTCACCTACTGCACGCTGCAAGCGTTTCTGCTCACCCGAATGCAATGTCACCTGTTGCAACTGCTGTTCAATCTCTTCTACTCGTTTTTCCAATGCCATGAAACGTTCTGCATCGTAAGGTAAAGCAGGAGTGGCATGCTGTTGTGAAAGTTCAAAGTATTGATTCGTCAGCAATGAATAGGCCGCCCAAGCGCTTTCTGTGCTCAAAGATTTAGCAAGCAGGAAAGCCCCCTGCTCTGTCCACAAATAAAGAACCGATACAAATTTAAGGGTAGCGTCATTTTGTCGCCCGCCTTTAAAGCTTTTTAATTCCTCACCTGAAAGTGCATAGTAATGTATACCTTCCAGAAACTTTTCTTTATTTCGCTGAAAGTTGCGCATCAATGCCTTACTTTCAACACCGTATGCATCGGCGACCTGGGTAGTTGTTAATACACGCTGATTGGCATGCTGAATATGTGCTAATTCCATCTTTAACTCTCCCTTTAGAGGCTAGCGACAAATTGTCGCCGCCCTTCTTTAATCTAACAATTAGCGTTGGATAATTTGATAACTGTTACTGAAGGCATGACTAATTGCCGCCACCCTCGCTTAACATTTCAATGGCATCACGAATTGCCCCAACTCTGGCTGATTGCATAGACCATATTGCAGCCGCTTTTGCATAGTGCTTGTTGCCCTCTGCATTTTCCATATCCATCAAGAAGTCTGCTAGCAGCTCCTCTTCTTCTGCTAAAAATTGTTTCATCTTGTCCATTCGTTGTATCACCCATTCTTTTTTGATATAATGGAAGAACATAATATTTACTGATGACTCAGCGAAAAGTAATCAGTCTGGTACAAGTGCTCCGCTAAAGCACTTGTGCTTTTTTTTATGTTCTTCCTCATCTTCCTTCTCCTTTGATCACATTGAGTAAATTAAAAACTTGCAAAGCCTTATTATTTAGATAAACCAAATCACAATCGCTCCTACAATTGGCAACAGCTGATGTAAAATTGTTAATCCATCCATCCCATAAAGAAAGGCTATTGCTACCTCTGGACTGTTCGTTAATCGAAACCATTCTGCAAAGGTATTCGCATCAGGTACTTTGTGATCGTGCTCAAATTTTGAAATACATGCCTGTGTTCTGTTCATTCTATGAGCTAACTCCTCCTGAGAAAGGTTCGCTCTCTCGCGGCATGCTTTCATTAAAGTCCCTAATTTCACCATTTTTTCACCTCCCTTCAATTCCAAAGTGGAATACCCATAAACCATTAACTTGGTTAAAATTAGCTTATGAAGATAAACCAAAACCTCTTGAATTCCCTCGAAAGAAGAGCCTCACGTTTATCCACTAGGGTAACGACATTTTGGCGCTACCCTATCAGCCCACTTTAAAAGGTTTTGAATTCCTTTGAATCCATTGTGTATTATCTTCAATCCAGCGTATCAATAAATGAGTAGGAATTAACACGCCTGCTTCACGCATAACCGGGAAATCAGCTCTACTTAATAATTCAGAAGCCTTTGTATCCCCTATCCGTAGAAAATCCTTCAACTCTTCTCGTGTAAGCATTGCTGGCAATTCCTGAATGGTAACAGGCTTTTGTTCCCTAACAGCTTGTAACTCTTCCCGAATGATTTTTCGAAACTCTTCGAGGTCAAATTGAACGTTTAGCATTTTTTCACCTCCTTTCAAGGCCTGCGATAAATTGACATTCACTCGCTAATTAGAATTACCATTTTGGCAATTTAAATTTCAAAAAAAAGCTCGTTAACTGGAACTGATAAGATAACAGAGATTTTTGCAATGTCATCTGCACTCATTTTACGAATTCCATTTTCTTTATAGTAGTAACCTTGATAACCTTTATAACCCATAAACTTCGACATTTCCTCAATAGAAATATCTTTTTGGCTTCTTTTTTGCTTAATTAATTCAAGATTAACTACCAAAGTTTTTTTCATATTAAACACCTCCAAAAATTACCTTATGGGTAACTTTAAATTAAATATAAATTACCAATTTGGCAAAGTCAACATTTATTTACCTTTTTGGTAACTCTGTTTTTTACCATTGCGGTAAATGGTAATATTAAACTAATAATTAATATTAAATAATATAAATAAAAGACGGTGAGTTGTTTGGAATCATTAGGCTATCGTATTAAATATTTACGAGAACGTAATAATATTTCCCAAATTGAATTCGCTAAAAAAATTGGCGTTTCCAATACAGTTTTATCAAGATATGAAAGTGGAGATCGAAAACCTGATTACGATACCCTACATTTGATAGCTGATTTCTTTGATGTCAGTACCGATTATCTTCTTGGACGCACAGATAAGCATGCACTTACACCACAAGAAAAAGAGGAACAAGAATTCCAAGCATTCATTAGTGATCCCGAGCTTGGCGTTTGGTATAAAGAGCTACCAAAATCGGATGAAGAAGAACTTCGCAAACTACGTACCATTTGGGAAATGATTAAAGCAGAAAAAAATAAATAGGCATACCAGTCAACTGGCTGCCTATTTTTTATAAACACACATGTAAAAATTATACTTTTATGTAATCAATAATACTTATCGAAGGGGCCATTCTTATATGAATTTTGTAATGTTAGATTTTGAAACAGCTAACTCTAATCAAAGTATTATATATTCTATCGGACAAGCTAAATGCAGTGAAATTGTTGATTTAATTAGTAATTTGGATTACACATTCCATTCAAACGTAACATAGAATACGTATTACTTGATTGTAGAAGATGATGGCAAGACCATTAGTATTGTTCATGAGAATGATTTTTAGGATGTTATATAAAACATCATTAACAGTTATAATGTTTGGAGGTCTTCATTTGCGTAGCAAAAAATACTATTTAGCAAAATTGAGTATTAGTGAAAATATATTTTCTTCCACTGAAAAAAGAGATACAATTATCAATAAATATATACCGGAAGCGATTCTTAACAAAGACACAGTAATAGAATATGAAAAGTATAACTTTAAGATTACTGATACAAAAGAATATAAATTGCAAGACTCAAATTATATATCTGGAAATCTAAGTCGTTTCAGGAAAATGACAGCTACCATTTTAGATGGAGACCATACTAGAGAGAAAACTTTCGAAGATGTTCAAGCTATTCCTGTAGATTTTCTTTATAACATCCAGAAAGAGGTTGTTGCTTTTCGAACTTGTGCCGAGATTAATTCGGATAAATTTATTGAAAACTTTAAAAGAATAGTTGAGGCAGATACTAGAATCGGTGACGTTAAGTTAATTCCTTATACAGCTGCTAATAGTATTCGTGGCTTTTTTGAAGAAGTAGATGTGGTAACTCAAATTAACTTTAATTTAATTAAACCAAATAATCCAGGTGAAAAAGAATATTATGATTTCGAACGAATCATTGATGATAATAATCTTAGAGAATTAGACATTAATATGTCTAATGAGAATGGCATAATGTATAAAAAAGAAGGCACTAATGAATTTACAGATACTATTGAAAGCGGAATTTCATTAACAGAAAGTGCTTATGGTACAGTTGAAGTAAAGGGTTATAACATAATCGAATCAACAGTGCCAGGTAAGCGCAAGGATCGAAAACAAAAAAGAAAATCTTTCAGGTCAGCTACCTCCGCGAATTACCCTAGGTTTTTTAAAACAAAAGAGGTAGAAACTTTCAAAATTTTAAAGAGAGTCCATCAAGAAATTAAAAACCTATTTTAAAGAGGTGTAAAAAATGCGTAGAAAGACGGGGGATAAGTATAAAGAAACTACATTTTTAGGTATGTTCAGAATAAGTGGACTAAAATTAGTTTTTAACTTAACCCTATTAAATTCTCTAATAGTTATTATAATAATCCATAGTATTTTTAGTGAGTTTAATCTTAATAATTTTAGTATATACACCCCTGAATTAGCAAAAGACTTTTATAATAGAATCTCAAGTATGAGCGCCTCGATATTTGGTATAGTTATAGCTTCCCTAGCAGTTTCTATGACAGTTTTTAACCAGAAAATTTTAGCTCCTCTTGAAAAAACAAAATTACTACATAAATTTCTATTTCCTTTTTGGTATCTCATTGTTCTGTGGGGGGCTGTAATTATTATTTCTACATTTGCTCCCTATTTGTATAATATAGATACTATAAATTCCACAGTATTAAATTCAATTTTGTTATTTGAATTTTGGCTATTTATTTATTCGTTATTTTTCGCCATTAAAATTACTGGATTACTTATTAGATTATTTTTACAGAATGCTAGAGTGTTATAGATCTTTAATAAAAGGTATTTAATTATTCCTCCACTACCAAATAGTGGGGGTTTATTATATACTAATACAGAACATTTGTTCCTATTAGATTTTTGGAGTTGATTAATTGATACATCATCAGACATACACAGAATCTTACGTAGCAACTTTATATGAAAGGATTAATATACAGACACCACTGCAACTTGATTTTCAGTTGATCGCTCACCGGCTGGGCATAAAAGTGTTTTATTGGCCAGAGCAAAGCCAGGCCCTGTTCTTTAAAGATACAGGCTATATCATGCTGAACAATACCCTCTCGCCCCAGCAGCAATGGCAAGACTTTACCCATGAATTAGGACACGTATTATTACATACTGGCAGCCAAACACGTCTGCCAAAATCATTTGTAGAATATCAGGAATTTAAGGCAAAGCAATTTATGCTGCATGCGTCTGTGCCGACTTTCATGTTAGAAAATTTAGCCTTGTCAGACGCAACACAACCCAACATTTTATTAGTGCAGCAGTTGTTTAATGTAGAAGAAGAAATTGCTACGAAACGTTTAAACAGCTACTTGGAGCGTAAGTGGGATATTCTGAATCGGAATATTTGATTTCATGATGAGTAGCTATACTGATACTGAATAGGATAAGCATTCAGGAGGTGAATTAGATGAATCTGCAGCAACTATTGAAAACACTACGTGCTGAAGAATCTGTTCCAACTGCTGCAAAGCGAATTGGTATCTCAGCTGGTTATTTACGCAACTTGGAGCGTGGTTATGATCCGCAGCGATCAAACAAGCCACTGAACCCCTCCCCTATTACACTAAATAAGATTGCAGAGGCCTATAAGGTCGATTATCAAATGATAGCTGAAGCAGCTGGAATTGAGGTGAAAGCTGAACAAAATGAGTTCATCCCCTTTCATGATGAACCTCTAATACATCATTGGTATACTAACCTCCCTTCGGAAGATATTCAAGAGGTGAAAAAGCTGTATGGTATATGGAAACTAATGAAAGGAGAGAATCTAGATGTTTTTTGAGCAGATTAATAAAACTACGTGGAGATGTGTCGCAGACGGACCACGGCACCCAGTTACCGGGAAACGTAAGCAGATAAGCCGCAGAGGAAAAACTAAAGCTGAAGCGAAAAGACGAGTGGAAGAAGCTATCGAACAAACATATCAGGCTGTTAATTACAATAGCAAAATCACTTATGCTCAATTTGCGCAGAATTGGCTCAAACTATATCGCTTAAAAGGCAACAAAGAAACCACCGTCGAACATCGCGCCTATTGTTTAAAGCTTGCGGGCCAATCCATTGAAAATGTAAGAGTGTCGAACCTTACTTCTAAGCAGCTGCAAGATGTTTTAAATGAACTATTTGAAAGTGGCACTGCTTATAATACACTCAGAGGCACACATAATGCATTACGTATGCTGTTCCAACATGCCTATGAAATGGGGTTAACAGGAACCAATATTGCAGCGCCCCTATTTGTGCCAAAAGAGAAGGCGAAATTAGTTGAGGACATCGATGAAGAAACAAGGGCTCTTTATCTAGAAGCAGATGAATTAAAACAGCTTTTAGCAATGGCCGATACCCATAAAAATGTTTTATTTCGAACATTAACGTATGTCATTGCTTTTACGGGAATGCGCCCAGGCGAAGCTATTGGACTAAAACTAAAAGACATCGATTTGGAGAATAAGCAAATCCATATAACAAAGACCGTCTATGCAAAGAAAAGTGTGCGTGGCGATTTTGAACTCACTCCCCCAAAGACAAAGAAGGCTCTCCGTACCATAGATATTGATGATATTGTAGTTGAGAAGATAAATTACTTGTATGAATTTCGAAAAAATAAAGACTGGCTACCATCGGAATTTGCCTTCAGTGGCTCAGACGGCCTTCTTCCCACTGTGAAGATCCTCAATCAATATATTAGGCGTTTGGGGCAGAAAACAGGCATCCAGAAGCGTTTCAGGACTTATATTTTGCGCCATACCCATATAAGCTTATTAGCAGAAGCTGGCGTCGATCTCCAATACATTATGAATCGTGTTGGCCACAAAGATTCTAATATCACTACACGTATTTACCTGCATGTTACGAAGGGAATGCGAGAGGCTGCAGCTGAGAAGATGCATTTGAGGTTTAGTGAGTTGTTGAAGTAAAAAGCAAAGGGAGTTTACCCTATAAACATTTCCCGGGAATAAAGGTTGATTAAAAACGCTATCTAATGCTTATTTAATAGTAATTGCGTAAACGCCATTTTGAAAAAGAAGTAATCAAAATGGCGTTTTTCATTTAATTTAAGTATAAGACTTTTATGAAAAGATTAAATGATTTTCTAGGAGTGTTGCTTTACAATAGAGCCTTTTAATGTAGTAACCCATTAACCACTAAAACTCCTTTAATTAGTCCTAACTTATTGACTTTACAAGTTTATTCAAACATTTTAATTTTTTTGTTGAAAGTGACTTTTCAAATTGATTCTCTAGCCATTTTTCTTGGTTAAATCGCTCGCGTTGAATAATATAATCATTAACTTGCAGTAAATCTCTTAACTTAACATACAATTTTTGCAATCCTTTTTTGATAAAGTCACTTTCTATGAAAATCTGCAAATTTAATTGGTATGCATCTGGATGCGCAGAACGATGGCGATTATGCTTTAGAGTACCGGTTAATTCATCTAAAAATTCTACATCTTTATCGAAAAGTATATGTATTTTTTTAAATGTTTTTATACGCTTTTTCTTATTTTTATATAGATGTGTACCTAAATACAGCGTTTCATAAATACTAGTAGAATAACCATTGAGTTCGTCACGGACACGTCGCAATTCAAATATTCTCTGCTGCCTTTCTCTTTTATTTAACGCTTCTTCATATTGACTTTGAAATGCATTTAAACGATTCTCAAAATCCGATAATAATCCCTGTGCCCTTGCAGCAAATCTTAATGCTTTTTTATACTCTCTTTCATCCATAATAATCTCTCCCTTTTATATTATAATTAATCATTAAAAAATCCATTATAGGAAAAAGGTACTTTTAAACGGATTTGCCATTTTCTCAACATTTTCTAACATCTTATTTAAAATTTTCACCAAATTATCATATTGATTAGTATCTTTCTCAGTTATATATTTATAAATTTTTGGAAAATTAATATCACCTTTAAAACGACTAACTACTTCAAGATTAAACTTCTGCCATAACTCTAACAATCCGTTCTCTTCTTTTAGAATTTGTTCGACCATTGACTGAACTAACGTTTGTGTTGTATCAAGTCGAATAGCAATATACTTGACTGGATCCAACTTGACAGCTAATGCATTTAAGAATAATAAATTTTCTTCATTAATATCCATAAAGTTCGAAATGTCTTGATAAATTTGAAACATTTCTTTAGCCCAATAAGGGAAAATTCTCATAAATAAAATAGCGTCATATGATTGACCAAAAAATTTGTTTAATTTTTTATTTTCTTCCATACACTGATGAAGAAAAGTTGTTTCAACCATTAAAAATGTTTGCAATGTATTCAGGAAAGAATGAAATACTTCATCCTTACTCGACCCATTATTTATTTCCTGCTCTCTAATATAATTCGCAAAATTATCCGCCATTTCAGATTGCAATTGATAAAAAGATAACGGATTTTCAAATGACTTAGCGATAATATATTCATGCATTTTTTCATCCGAATATAAGTGATCTATCAATAACTCTAGTACATCTCCTTGTTTCATTTCTAATACATGAGCAATAAAATTAATACGGTCTCGACTCTCCGTTGTTAATTTAAATGTCTTTGATTCAATGACATCTTCTAGATGTTCTCTATAGAAAAAATCCATTTCTCTCACCACCTTTGATAACACTATATTACAACAAAAGAAATCATTTTTCAATAATTAGAAATCTAATAGATTACCTTTTTAAAAAAGCGGATTACTTAATAGGAGTTTTATATTGTAATGGACCATTTGTGGAATAAGAGAAACTCTACATATGAACTGCATCCCAATACCAAGAAAGGATTTTTTAATCATTTTTTTATAAATGATGCTACTGTATTTTAACTCCCTAACAAAAAAGGAGAAATGTTATCTTTTTGTGACTTTTTCACAAAAAAGAATTCATTTCTCCTCTTCTAACCGTTGTTATATCAAGGTTTTAAGAAAATATGAGCGCATATATTCTTCGTAAGCGTTCATATTTTCGCCCTCTTTCATTTATATTCGCAGTGCCTATTATATCAAGGTTTTTCCCACATGTACAAAGATTGGATTTTCATCATTTTTTTATTCACTTAGGATATACAGAGTTCTTTTCAAAATAAATATGCTATTTCATATTAATATCTATTCCAAAAATAACTTCTTCCGCTAATGTTACAATCGGTCATTTTTAATTAGTAAAAATTATATTTATTTTAACAACTCCGGGCAGCCTCCTGCTTTAATTACAATCATTCATCGTATCATAGAGCAGCCTTGAATATGGATGTGCAAGCCGGCCGCGTTCCCACTGGGTAAGGATTTCTACAATTTCTCCTTGGTACATTACCGCGACACGATCACATAACTGCTTAGTAGACTGTAAATCATGGGTAATAAATAAATAACTGAGCCCTTCCTGCCTCTGAATCATTCTCAGCACTTCTATGATTGCTTTTTGTGATTGACCATCGAGACTGGCAATCGATTCATCAAAAATAATGAGCTCCGGCTTAACGGCCAAAGCTTTGGCAATACATACGCGTTGCTTTTGCCCGCCGCTTAGTTGATTGGGAAACCGTTTCAAAAAGGACGTATCTAAACCAACTACATGCAGCAGCCTATTACATTCTTCATGCCAGTTCTTTTCCTCAGGAAAGAAGTTACGAATCGGCTCTGCAAGAATCTCCTCAACCTTCATTTTAGGGTGCAGTGATGCAGAGGAATCCTGCATCACCATTTGTACACTTTTATAGAATGTAACATCTTTTAAGTGCTTTGAATGGATGCTGTGTCCCTTCCATAAAATCTGTCCGGCAGTTATTTTTTCAAGCCGCATGATGCATTTTGCAATCGTACTTTTTCCGCTTCCGCTCTCACCTACAAGCGCAACGCTCTCGCCTTTTGATATAGACAGACTGGCATTGTTGACGGCTGCTTTTTTTCTGCCTTTGTCCTTTCTCAACCATAAAGGGTATTCTTTTGTCATCTGCCTTAATTCCAGCAAAATCATAAAAGCACCCCTCCTTCATTCATATGAACGATGCGATCTGCATATTTTTCCACACTGTTTTCATCGTGGGAAATGAGCAGCACCGTCAACCCCAGAGTACGTTGTAATTGCTTTAGCAACTGCAGGACTTTTTCGCGGTTCACTACATCAAGTGCAGTTGTTGGCTCGTCGGCAATCAGTATTTTGGGCTGCAGGCTCAGCATCATCGCCAACAAGACACGCTGCCTCATTCCTCCGCTTAATTCAAACGGATACGAAGAAAAAATTTGAGCGGGTTCCTCGAAGCCAACCTGACTCAACAGATCAAGGAGAAAATGTTCAACTTCTTTAGTCACTCCCAGCTTCCTGTGGCGAATAGTTTCCAACATCTGCTTTTTTACAAGCCGAATCGGATCTAAACCATTTAAAGAATGTTGAATCATTATACTGATATGATTCCGCCTTAATTGTTCAAATTGCTTCTCGCTAAACTGCACAATATTTTTACCTTCGAACAGGATTTTCCCCTTGGAAACGCTCAACCCTTTATCCAGCAAGCCGACTAACGCATGAGAAATGACGCTTTTACCGGCCCCGCTTTTTCCTGTCAACGCAACCATTTCTCCAGGATATAATGTGAAAGATACATCTTGTAATATGATTTCCTGCTGCTGTCCTTTTTTATATGTAATTTCTACATGCTCCACCTTTAATAATGCTTCTCTTGCCAATATCTTACGCCTCCTTGGCTGCAGTTCTATCATATTCTCCCAATTTTTCACTTACTAATTGGCAAGCAAGGACGAACAAAACAATTGCTGCTCCAGGGAAAATCATGACATGCGGAGAAACTTGAAAGTAATTTGTCGCATCATTCAGCATGGCACCCCATTCAGGTGTCGGCGGTTGTGAACCAAGCCCCAAGAAGGAAAGGCCAGCTATATTTAAAACAATCTTGCCAACATCCAGTGCACTAAAAATAATGATGGGCATCCCTATTTGAGGAAGCACATAACGTTTTAATATACGAAAGTGGGAATTTCCGGCCATTCTTGCAGAGAAGATATAATCTTCTTGAGATATTTTTACAACTAGGCTCCGAATAAAGCGAACATAGCCTGCCCAACGGACCACTACAATCGCAAAAATCATATTTACCAAGCCGGGGCCCAATAATCCTACAATCGCAATCGTTAGGACGATATCCGGAATCGCCAGAGTGCCGTCGATGACTCTCATCAGCAAATGATCCGAACGCCCCCGGACATAGCCTGTTGCCAATGCAATGGGCACACTGATCAGCAGCGTTAGGAACATAATGACCAATGCAGATACAGCACTTATTCGAATACCAAAAATAATTCGAGATAAGATACAGCGACCTAGATGATCTGTACCAAATGGATAAACCCAGCTAGGAGATTGCAGCCTAACACCCAGATTTACTGCCAAAGGATCATGAGGTGCAATCCAAGGTGCAAATAATCCGGCTACAGAAATGAGAAACAGGATGCCGGCTCCTGCAAGTAAACCAATATTTACTTGCTTCAATTTTCTCACTATCACCTTTCAACACCTCCTATCGAACCCTTAAACGTGGATCAATGATCATATAGATAAAGTCGACAAGCATATGGATTGTTACAAATAAAACGGCAGCAAAAATAACATATCCTTGAATGACAGGATAATCCCGCATTGTAATGGATTGAACAATATACTGCCCCAGCCCCGGCCATGAAAAAATAGTCTCTACAATAATACTGCCGCCCACCATAAAAGCAAAGCTTGTACCAACTACCGTTACAATTGGCAGTAAAGCATGCTTTACTACTTGAAATACTAAAATCCTATTTTTTGATATTCCTCTGGCTCTGGATGCCTTGACGAATGGCTGCTGCAGCATTTCCAGCATATTGGCACGTAATACACGTGCATACACTGTCCCCAGCCCCAATCCTAAAGTGGCGGCAGGTAAAATCAGATTCCTCCAATTCCCTCTCCCCATAGAGGGCAGCCAGCCAAAATGAACCGAAAAAATGTAAATACAAAGAAACCCCAGCCAAAATGTAGGCACCGCCGAACCTAGAAGGGCTAAAACCCTCCCTATTTTATCCAATGCACCATTTTCATAAACAGCAGCGGAGATTCCTAAAACCAGCGTTACAACCAGCATTATAACAAGGCCTGCAAATGCCAGCTCCAACGTAGCCGGCAGCCTTATAAGCAGCTCGCTGATGACAGGCTTTTGGGAAACAAATGAACTACCCCATTGTCCTGTAACTATTTGCTGCAGCCATTCCATATATTGGACGCCTATAGAGTCCGTTAAGCCTAATTCGCTCCTCAATGCATGAATAGCCTCATCAGACGCAGGAACATCATTGGCTTTCAACATAATCGTTGCAGGGTCTCCCGGTGAAAATCTAACCAATAAGAAGGTCAGGGTCGCAACACAAAAAACTACAAAAAACAGCTGGATCATTCGTTCGAGTATAAATTTGATCATAGCATTCAATTATTCTTTATCGATGGCAGCGCTATTATAGTAGTATTCTATTGAAAGCGCCCCAAAGCCCTTCAATTTTTTGTCTACAGCAAAGACAGTGTTTGGATAAACAATATAGGAGTGAGGTACTTCTTTTCCAATTTCCTCTTGTATTTGAATCGCCAATTCTGTACTTTTCTCCGCATCAGTTGTTTGATGTAATTCATCAATCATTGTATCGACTGTCTGGGATGCAAAATGATTCATGTTTGCTGAGCTGTCTGATTGATAGAAGAGTTCCAAGAAAAAGTATGGGCTGCCGGTGTGGGCCGTCAGCATACTGTACATCGCCAAATCCCATTCTTCATTCACCAATGTTTCATCAATATTCTCTACTTGGCGAATATTCACTTTCATTCCTTGTTCCAGTAATTTGTTTTGAATCACCTCGGCCATAACAGTCAGCTCAGGACGCTGCGGGAATGTGAGGAAGGTCGCTTCAAACACTTTTCCATCCTTTTCCCACAAGCCTTCCGCATTTTTCGTCCATCCGCCCTGCTGCATCAACTCTTTCACTGATTGTTCTTCCCGTGTTTGCTCCACCTGCCCAAATGGCAAAACTGGTGAAAAAGGACCGACTGCTGCAGTTCCTTGACCTTTCATAACAGAATCCACTATTTCCTGGCGTGGAATTAATGAATCGACAGCTTTTCGTACTGCCAATTGCTTGAATATGGGAGATTCCATATTGTACATCACCAAATGTGTACGTAATGACTCGGCTGTCAAAACTTTAAATTTATCATTTTTTTCCAGTACTTCAATATTGTCAACTGAAATATCCGTCGCACCATCCACATCGCCTGATTGTAAGGCCATTAAACGCGTAGTACTGTCAGCAATAAACTTGATTGTTACTTCATCCAGTTTCGCTTTTTCTCCCCAATACTGTTCATAGCGTTCTACAATGAGAGAGTCGTCCTGGTTAAACTGCTTGATAGCATATGGACCTGTAAACGCTGGATAGCCTTCCTTCTCCCCCAGAGAGTCTACATCAGCGATAATAGCGCCGGGATCTGCCAAATTCGAAATCAAGGCCGCATTCATTTCTGTTGTTTCAATTTTCAGCTCTGTTTTTGATACAGCTTCCATTGTTTTGATTTTTAATAGATCATTCGTTCCTTGGTTGTTCTCAATGGCACGTTGTAAAGAATTTTTCACAGCTGTTGCATCCATTGCTTTTCCATTATGGAAAAATACATTTTCCTGCAGTTGGAATAACCATGTTGTGTCGTCCATCTGTTCCCATGATTTTGCCAGCCATGGAGAAGGAGCAAAATCCTCATTCAATTTAATTAATGTTTCCGCAGTTCCAGAACGCATGACCTCCCAGCTGTCGCCAGTATGGGGGTCCAGACCGGATGGACTCCAGGAAAAGGCTAAAGTTGCTTTCTTCTCTGCGCCTTCTCTGCTGGCTTTAGCCGTCCGTTCTCCTTCTTCACCTGAGCACCCTGCCAAAGCAATGATGCATAGCGCCATGCAAAACCAGACTGCCAAAATTTTGTGCGATTTCTTCATCTTTTCTCCTCCTAAAAATGAATTGTTTACAACCGGCTGCTTTGTATACCAAGTTGAACAACCCAAAATAAAAAGCACTTCTGACAGCAAAAGAGGTCAGAAATGCTTTGGAAAGATAAAAAGGTAGTGTCTAAGCGACAAAATTTCATCAGCAAACCAACCACCTCTCTAATCTCCCGTAGATCTACAGTGATGTTTAAATAGGCAGGTCTCCTGACTTATCTTCTTCACTACCTGCGCCTTCCCGCTTTTTTTAAAAAGCAGTGGCCCCTTGCAGGTTGCTCTGAATTACAGTGGCGGGAACCGTGTTGGATTTTCACCAAGCTTCCCTTTTAAGCTGCCCATTCTCGGAATAGGAGCAGCACCTATTTAAAAAAAATCTGAAGTTTTCTAAATATTATCACATATACTTGAGAATGGAAATGACTCTTACAGATTTTGATGCATCTATTTTTTAAATGTAACGTACTATCAATTCTATAGTACGTAAGTCAATAAAATAGCTGCAACAGTCCCGGGTAAAACTGGTGGCTGCTTTAGAGGCCAATATTCTGAGCTGCACATACTCCACTATAGCCAGCTACCTAAAATAGTTATATTTATTGGTTCAAGCAACATACACATTCATTGAACATTATGTAATTTAACGCATATAGAATTTAATCAGGCGCCCCTATTCTTTATCCTGGTAAGTAAGTTGAAACCCCCTAAATACCGCTTGTTCCAAGCTTCGATAGGGGGTTTTTTGTATATTATTTAAACTGAATATGATGCAATTTTGAAAAGATTCCGTTGGCTTTTACTAATTCATCATAAGTACCGCTTTCTTCAATACCGTTTGGCGTCACGACTAATACTTTATGAGCATCACGAACAGTCGATAAACGATGGGCAATCACAATTGTTGTACGGTTTTGTGCAAGTTCATTCAGTGATTGCTGGATGATTTTTTCTGTTTCTGTATCTAATGCAGATGTTGCCTCATCTAAAATCAATATGGGCGGGTTTTTCAGGAACATCCGGGCAATAGCTAAACGCTGTTTTTGACCTCCCGATAATTTGAGACCGCGTTCTCCGATTTCTGTCTCATATCCATCCGATAAATTTTCGATAAATTCTTTCAGATGGGCCTTTTCTGCAGCTTTTTGTATATCCTCAAAGCTTGCTTCTAAATCTCCATAGGCTATATTTTCACGAACAGTTCCGCTAAATAAGAAAACATCCTGCTGAACAATCCCAATCTGCTTACGAAGCGACTGCTGCGTCATATTGCGCACATCCAGGCCATCGATAGTAATGGATCCTTTACTTACATCATAAAACCTTGGAATGAGTCCGCTGATCGTCGTTTTTCCTGCACCGGATGGACCGACCAGCGCTACTGTCTCTCCCGCTTTTACGGTAAACGAAATATCCTTCATCACAGGTTTATTATCTTCATAGGCAAAGGAAACTTGATTGAATGCAATATCCCCTTTTAATTCCTTTACTTCTACAGCATCTGGGCGATCCGCTACATTCGGCTCAACATCTAACATTTCTGTAAACCGCTTAAAGCCTGCCATTCCCTTTGGATATAACTCAAGAAGCGCGCTAATTTTGTCAATCGGCTTTATTAATACATTTGTATACAATACGAAACTGACAAACTCACCGTACGATAACTGGCCATTAAAGCTTAGCCAAGCACCGACAATCAAGACAACTAATGTGAGTAGTCGCGTCATCATATAAATACTTGAGTGTGTACCTGCCATTATTTTATATGCGTATAGCTTAGCTTTACGGAAAAATCCGTTCTGCTTGCCGAATCGCTCCATTTCAAATTCTTCATTCGTAAATGATTTCACGACACGAATTCCAGATATGCTATCCTCTACACGGCTATTCACATCGGCAATTTTCCCGTACATTTCTTTCCAAGCGCCATTCATTTTTTTATTACTATATGTAATCAGCCAAATAAGGAAAGGCACCATAACTAATACAATCAGTGCTAGTGTTGGATTAACGGTAAACATAATGGCAAATGTACCAATGAACGTCATAATGGCAATAAAGAAATCTTCCGGACCATGGTGCGCGAATTCACCGATATCAAATAAATCATTCGTTATCCGGCTCATTACATGTCCAGTCTTCATATTGTCAAAAAACGAAAAGGATTGCTTCTGAAAATGATTAAATAGTTGACGGCGCATATCGGTTTCAATATTAATGCCGAGTTTATGACCGAGGTAGTTCACAATAAAATTCAAAACGGTACTTAATAGGTATGTAAGTAACAGTAAAATACCTACTTTTACAATCATTCCCCAATCCCCTGTCGGCAATAGCTTATCAATAAACCATTGCACTGCAAGCGGGAAAATCAGTTCGAGTACCGCCACGAAAATAGCGCTTGAAAAATCAATCATAAAAAGGCGCTTATGGGGTTTGTAATAAGAGAAAAATCTAAGTATCATGCGGTATCCTCTATTTCTTTTATTTGTTTTTCCTGAAGAAATAGTTAAAGCAAATCATATGTCAAGCAAACCGGATTATGGTGTCTTGGATCTTTTACTATCTCTGCATCAATTTGGAAAATCTCTTTCAATATTTCCTTCTGCATTACTTCTTCTACTTTTCCGTGTTTAATCAATTGCCCATCCCGTAAAGCAATCAGATTATGGGAAAAACGAGCAGCATGGTTTAGATCATGTAAAACCATGACGATGGTACATGCCTGCGTTTCATTTAAATGTTTCAATACATTCAATACTTCTAGTTGGTGGGCTAAATCCAAATAAGTCGTTGGTTCATCTAAAAAGATGATATCTGTTTTCTGCGCTAAAGCCATGGCAATCCACACACGCTGCCGCTGCCCTCCGGATAATGTATCAACGTCTCTGTACTTCAGTTCAGACGTATGTGTCATTTCTAATGCCCAATCAATCATCTCATAGTCTTCTTGCGTTAAGCTATTAAATCCCCGCTGATGCGGGAAACGGCCATAAGAAACAAGCTCTCCTACTGTCAGTCCATTAGGATGATCCATCATTTGCGGCAGAATAGCCAGCCTTTTTGCCAGCTCTTTCGTATTCATTTTTACAATCGATTCGCCATCAAGCAGCACAGTGCCTTTTGAAAAAGGAATAATACGAGTAATTGCCTTTAAAAGTGTCGATTTTCCACAACCGTTCGGGCCAATAATTGTCGTAATTTCATTTTCTTTTATCTGCAAGGAAATATCATGAATAATCTCTGTTTTATCATAGCTTACCTGGATATTTTTTACCTCAATCGTATTCATCTTCATTTCCCCTTAGTTAATACAAATGATAGTCTGCCAAATATTCTACCTTACTTGAGAATGGTAATCAATAATTGAAATGCCCTCGTTATTTGTAGTTTAAATAGCAAATTGTATAGGCCCTTACACTAAAAACAATCGGCATACCGATTCTTCATGCAAAAAAAACAGAAGACGCTGAACAAGTTCAGCATCTCATACCTTCTCTATTTCACTACACTTTTTACTACATCATCGATTATTTGGTTATTTGCGATCGGACCTGTGTATAACCAGGATGAGTCAGCTGAGAAGGCAAACACATTCCCTTCTTTTACAGCGGGAATTGTATTCCATAGAGCATCACTCACTGTTGAAGGACTATCTGCATTATCGCTATTGATTAAAAAGATATAATCTGCATCCAGTTCCACTAATTTTTCTAATGATACCGCATTCCAGCTCGCTGTACCGCTTGCTGCGATTTCTTTTACAACAGCCGGGGCTTCAAACCCTAAATCCTCATATAAAACGGCTCCGCTTGATAGTGTATCTGATACCACATAGAAACTTCCGCCTACTAACCAAATTGCCGCTACTGATGCATCGCCTACAGCAGTTTCAATATCAGCCTTTGCTGCTTCTACTTTTGCATCATAGTCATCAAGGATTGCTTGCGCATCATCCTTCTTATCAAAAACCTCTCCTACTGTCAGGAGTTCTTCACGCCAATTGGTATCATTTTCTTTCCCTACTACATATGTAGGGGCGATTGCATTGTATTGATTATATTTATTGCCCTCTACCATTGAAGCTGAATCCATTAAAATTAAATCCGGTTCAAAACTTTGTACTGCTTCATATGGTAAATCAAAGCCGATTGTCGGAATTTCAGCTAGCGAATCTTGTAAATAGTTTTGGATGCTTGCTCCATCACCAACACTCCATTGTGCCACCGGTGTAATTCCCAATGCCACTAAATAATCTTCTAAATAGGATGCAATAACGCGCTTTGGATCTGCTGGAACTGCTACCTCGTTTCCTAATGCATCTGTTAATATACGAGCTTCGCTCACTTCTGCTTTTTCTGATTGCTCAGTTTCTTTATCTGCCGAACCTTGTTTTTCTGTTGATTCGTCATTACAAGCAGCTAAAGCTAAAGTTAATAAGCTTGCCGCAGTTAAATAGCGCCATTTAATTTTCGCCATACTATATTCTTCCTCTCAAAACTGTGATATATTTATAGTGATAATCATTATCAATTATGTCGACAAAATTGTCAATAAAGATTTAGGAGTTTTTACGATGAGCTTGAAAAAGACTTTGTCTATCAAAAGTTTTCTGGTTATAGGCGTATTGTTATTATTTGCTGCTACCATCATTTCTATCCGATTTGGCGCAAATAATATTACATATACTGATATTATAAATTCAATTTTTCATTTCGATACTACAAATCCCACTCATGTTGTTATCCATGAACTTCGTATTCCAAGGGCAGTTGCCGCTTTATTTGTTGGGTCAGCATTAGCAGTATCAGGCGCTATTATGCAGGGCGTTACTCGCAATGCACTTGCCTCACCTTCTATATTAGGGGTAACTTCCGGATCTTCATTTTTTGTTGCCCTGGCATTCGCCTTTTATAATGAGCCTAGCTATAGTATGATTGCTGTTCATGCTCTTTTCGGTGCAGCGATCGGTGCAGCTTTCGTCTTCGGAGCAACGGTCGTGGCGCGGGGAGGCATTACGCCTGTTAAACTCGCTTTAGCCGGCTCAGCCATTACGGCACTGCTAAGCTCACTTTCTACAGCGATTGGGCTGAAATACGATATTTCCAAAGATATCAGCTACTTTTATGCAGGCGGCTTTGCAAGTATCCAGCCAATCCATATTAAATTGGCAGTACCGCTCATTATAATTGGCCTTATCCTGGCTATTTGCCTGGCACCTTCTATATCTGTTTTAAGCCTGGGAGAAGAAGTAGCTAAGGGACTGGGGCAGCGTACGATGCTTATTCGGGTTTTAAGTTCACTTGCTGTCATCATTTTAACGGGAGCTGCTGTCTCCATTGCTGGGATGATCGGTTTTGTCGGTTTAGTCGTCCCCCATATTGTTCGGCCTATTGTCGGGGTGGATTACCGAAGGGTTCTCCCTGCTTCTGCCGTTACCGGCGGGTTACTATTACTTTTGGCAGATATTGTAGGACGTACGATTAATTCCCCATTTGAAACCCCTGCAGGAGCGGTTACCGCTTTAATCGGCGTGCCATTTTTCTTATGGCTAGCTCGTAAAGATGGGAGAGGACTATAATGCAATTAAGAAAAGATAAAATACCATATCCGTTTTATATCACAGGTCTTATAATTCTCATCTTATTAATGATGGTTATTAGCGTTAATGCGGGGTATATACAAATTCCAATAGCAGATATTTGGGCAACTATTTGGGGGCAAGGAACAGCCAGCAATGAATTGACAATTTTTAATTTCCGTTTGCCGCGTATGATTATCGCGCTATTGGTTGGAGCTGGTATTGCTGTTTCAGGAGCGATTTTACAAGCAATTTCTAAAAATGCACTAGCCGATCCGGGAATTTTAGGAATTAATGCCGGTGCAGGCTTCATGGTTGTTTTATATATCTTTTTTATACAGGGGAACGCTTTTTATCAGTCCACTGTCGCAGTATTTATCATGCCGCTCATTGCCCTTTTCGGCGCATTTTTAGCTGCAGGCATTATTTTTTTATTGGCTTGGAAAAAAGGCTCAGTGAAGCCCACAAGGATGATTTTAGTCGGGATTGGGGTAAATGCCGGCTTTACTGCCGGCCTAACGATTTTCCAGATGAAAATGAACCCCATTGATTTTACACAGGCGCTTGTTTGGATTTCAGGAAGCATTTGGAGTGCAACCTGGACTTATGTTTGGGCAGCTCTGCCTTGGCTAATTATGCTCATCCCATTTGCTTTATATAAAGCTCGTACGCTGGATGTCCTGAATTTAGGAGAACAATCAGCAATTGGCGTTGGTGTTCATGTAAATAAAGAAAGAGGCAAGCTTTTGTTCATTGCGGTAGCACTAGCCGGCAGCTGTGTAGCCATCGGAGGCGGTATCACATTTGTGGGACTCATTGCTCCTCATATTGCTCGTGCTTTAGTCGGAACACGTCATCAACGCATGCTGCCGGTCTGTTTATTGTTTGGGGGACTTTTGGTTCTAGCTGCTGATACACTAGCGCGTGTAGTCTTAGCACCGCTTGAGCTGCCAGTCGGCATTGTCCTCTCTATAATCGGAGCTCCTTATTTCATCTATTTATTATTATTTAAAAATTAATTTTGGGTTACTGAAAGCGTTCAACTACAATGTTGAGCGCTTTTATATTTGGCTTATTCATTAATTTTAGCGTTGAGCACATGAATTGAAATGAAATCGGCATAACCCCTTCTTTTCTTGCTTATATAATAAATAGAGAAAGTTCTAGCAGATTACGACAGCGGTCCAACTTTTTTTTAGAGAGATAATTGCACGGCACAGCGCTATGTAAGATTAAAGATACCCGCATTTTTCCTTGTAATATTTCTTCTCCCGCTTATTAGGTTCTAATAAAGACCAAAGGATATAGAATAATTCTCGTTATTTTTGAGGCATCCATCGGGATGTAATAGCATAAATAAAAAGAGATGTACATTAAATGCCTTACTTTCGTCTTCATAAGGTCATCAGTTAAATGGCATTTTCAACTATTGACAAGTGAGATACACGTGTGCCGGGAACTTCATTGAGAATTTCTCTTCTATATCTTGTGTCACCTGCTACAGCCATTCAATCTATTTATGATAAGGGCTACATTTTATACTTACCATACATATGTAATAAATCCGGAAAGCAAAACATTTTTTTACCGTTTACTATCTAAATGGTAAAATACGAGAAAAGGAGTGAAGAATATGGAAATGAACCCATCTGAACTACATTACGGTTTTGGGATGAACGAGTCCGGAATCTTCTATTTTGGAGACGAGCCTCATATCGTTGTACCTGCCCTATTCAATGGACGGCCAGTTACGATGCTTGCTCATGAAGGGTTCGCAAATAAAGAAATCCTATCTGTCGAGTTGCCTGCCACCTTAATCGAAATTGGAAGTTCTGCTTTTAAAAATTGTACATTGCTCGAGCATATAGTAATTCAAGATGGTGTTACTCGAATTGGGGGAGCCGCCTTCCAAGGGTGTCATTCCCTTACGTCGCTTACTGTTCCTGAAACAGTCGAAGAGATTGGAAGCTATGCATTTGATGAATGTTATAATTTATCGTTTGTACAGTTGCCGGAGCATATGGAACACATTAGTGCATATGCCTTTTCCGATACAGCTTTAAAGGAAGTGACAGTGCCAAAAGGAATAGAGTTTCTAGGGAACTTCCTGTTTTTTAACTGCCGGAATCTGCGTACGGTCACATTACAAGAAGGCCTGAAGAATATCGGCAACTCTTCCTTTGCTGGTTGCTCTTCCCTGGAAGAAATTGAAGTACCAAGCACTGTAGAGCTGATCCGAAAAAATGCATTCTATCAATGCCGGAATTTGAAAAACTTAACATTTCATGGCCAGCTGGAAATTATCGAGCAGAGTGCTTTTTCTGGATGTACGGGTATTACCTATGTAGAAGCACCGTTTTCTGCTGATTTGTTTATTGAGCTTTATAACGAAAAAAGAGAGATTTTCAAGAATAATCCGATGAAATTATCCGAGTTGCCAATTGACTATGTCCGTATTGGCGATGTTTTCCCAGAAATTAATCATATCGTATGGGAAACAACTTCTCTGGAAGAATACGAGCAGCCGCTTCTGCCGAAACAAATTGATTATCTGCAGCAGGCCCGTATTTTTATAGAGGATGAGGACTTTGAACTCGCACTGGCACAGCTTACACTATATATTTCCCTCAATCCGCACGATTTTGAAGCCCACCTTCTTCTCGGTCAGCTTCATTATTTGAAGGGGGACTATATCCCAAGCATCGAAGCTTATAATGAAGCGGCTTCGATACAGATTACAGATGGTCTTCTACTTCATCTTGGACACGCCCTGCTTGACGAAAGTTTCAAGGATCCATCTGTTCCTAGATACAAGGAACAGATACTGGACCACGTACCTGCTTGCGCATATGATATGATTTGTATGCAGGTGGCTGAAAAATCTCTTTATATGAAGCCGTAAAGAAATGATGGTTCATTTAAAAGCAGCCGTCATTTCACCTCGGTCTTCTGTTTGGAAATAAAGCGTAATCAAAAAAAGAAGTTAATTCATCCATGTGACTCCCCTTTATTATCCCTCATTTTGAAGATTTATAAGAATGTCGATTGATCTAGCTGATTGGCCGCATCCTAAATAGAAAAAGCCTCTATCCTCTTTCCTACTATCCCTGCATCTTATGTCTATGTTTTCCATCATTTCCCCCCGCCTCATTTCATGTTACAATTCAATTACAAATGATGAACGGAAGGATAGGTCGGGATGAACATTTTTTTAGATGCTAATATATTGTATAAGGACCCTTTCTTAAAGACCGGTTATTTATCCCTATTAAAGCGTTTAGCAAAGGATGGACGAATTAAACTGTATATAAGTGAAACATCTTACAAAGAGGTACTTCACCGCTTTCAGTCTCATTATGCCAAATTGATTACAGATGCTAAATTTGCTGCCCACCATATGAACTACCTGTTAAAGAAAGATACAGTAACTATTCATGTTACAGAAGAGGAATTAGTTCAATATTTCGAGGAAAATTTTCATAAAAATGTGAAAGAAGGAATCATTCAGTTTGTTAAGGCTGATGAACGTCTTATCAATAAAGTAGTGGAACTTGAGCTGTCTCCTATAGAACCATTCTATCATGCGGAAACTGATGAGAACGGTCACCCCTATTTCCGAAAATCTGTTCAGGAGGCCATTACTTGGTATACATATGCTAATTTTATAACAGACCATAACTTGAAAGAGTGCTATCTTATTTCAAAAACTATTGAAAAATTCGCTGATAGCCGTACGCTTTCTCAGTTGGACGCTTTTTTCCCGCATCCAAACTTAACACATCATGGCATCGAGCTTTGCTTCAAATCTGTAAGGGGTTTCTTAAATTACATGCCAGAGCTGCTTCGTTTCAGCCTAACAAGCGAAGTCGATGAAATCTATGGCGACTATCTAGTCCAGTTTGCCAATACAAATCTAAATATGTCTATTCTCGACGAGATGTTTGAATATTACTTAAAAAGTGATATCGAGTATGCAATTATGGAGAATCTAACTAAACTAAACCCTGCTTCGATTCATCCCGATTATCGTTCGCCAGGTAAATTTGTACCTAAGAAGATTAAAGGCTATCAGGATGTGGAACTGCAAAATATTCTCCTATTCAATGAGTGCTTTCTCGTAAGCTGCCAAATGACTTTCGAGGTTGATGTTGATATATATGTCCATCCAGTTGTTCATATGGATCCGCAGCACCCGCAGCTGCTTTATAGTTCAGAAAGTGTACTGGCTGCCACCCATATCTCCTTCTTTATTCCAATTGAGCTTCGACTCGATGAATGGCATGAAAAGATGGATGGCATTGAAGATTCAGCTGCTATCGAACCCGAAAAACAAGAAGAAATTTGGCAATATTTATTAGATCAGTTCAATGCTTTTTATCATAAAATTGACCTGCAGAATATTGAGATACACGAGGTTGATGTACGCCACGTCAAACTTAAAAATGAATATTTCAATGTATAAACGAAAGGATGTGCTTATTATAAGTCACATCCTTTTAATTATCCTTTAGATAAAAGATTATCGTCTATTCAATAGCTTTTTTGACTCCCCCCTTTTTAATCAGTTTAATTAATCACTGCTTGCGGTATAAATAGAAGAAGCCTGCCAGCTCTTTGCAGTCTGTAATAGTTATTTACTACAGACGTTTTCTTTTCTTTCAGTTACTATTATGAATATGGATTATTTTTTTCTTTGAGTTACCTTTTGTTTTTGCTCCTAATTGATTAGTAAGGAAACAGTTTGTTAGCAAAATTTGAATAGGAAGGTCGTGAAAAAATGTGTATACTTTCATTCAGCTATAAAACACACTCCGATTACCCGCTGATCATCGCTGCCAATCGGGATGAATTCTACATACGCCCTACTGAGTCTGCACATATATGGAAAGATGCCCCGCAAATTTTAGCCGGACGTGATACTGAACGAGGCGGCACTTGGCTTGGAGTCAGTAATAAAGGAAGAATGGTCGCTATTACAAATTTCCGAGACCCGGAATTAGCTGAAACAGGGACCTATTCTCGCGGTAAGATTGCTACCGATTTCTTGCAAACAGAAGTCATGGCTGCCTTTTTCGCCAAGGACCTGCAGGAAAAGCGGGATTTATATGGCCCTTTTAATGTACTTCTATATGACGGGGACAAATTGATTCATTACAACAATATTACAGACGATATAACAGAAGTGCCCCCAGGTATTCACTGTATGTCGAATGCCACGCTCAATACACCGTGGCCGAAAGTGGAGTCATTAAAAGCTGCATTACAAAAAGTGCTGGACCAGCCGGACTTTTCGGACGATGACCTCTTTCATATTCTTTCAGACAAAACACGGGCTGCAGACGACCTGCTCCCTTCTACAGGCGTACCTTTCGAACTTGAGCAAAAATTATCCCCTGTATTTATCGAATTTGAAGGATATGGTACACGATCCTCAACCGTTATTCGCTTAAATGGTGATTCTTGGGATTTTACTGAGCGAACATTCGAAAATGGGCAGCCTGTTAGTAGTCAAACATTCAATTTCCCAATTGAAAGCAAGCTCGCCCGGTAATCTATCCGTCTCCATTTAGAATGGAGGCGGTTTTTATTTGCAGCTCCCAATGAATGTACTGTTCACTGGCATATTCCACCGCATTCTTGCCCATTATGACAAAGAGACCACTCAACCATTTATACCTCAATGTACAGCAACTCTTTTCATCAGCTCTATGCTATTATTTATTTCGCTTCCTCTTTGGATGGAAGTCTTCTATTGAAAGAAGGTGAAATAATGGGCTTAGGTTCTATCTTGGTTGGGTAAGGTACACTTACGTTTCTTATAAAGAATAATGTCAAGGAGGCTAATTTATGAAAAAGTGTATATCTTTATGTGCTGTATTACTTTTACTGACAGGCTGTGGTTTGTTCCAAGAAGATAATGACAAGGTGCCTGTGGATGCACCAACTGTTTCCGAAGCTAAAGAAGGTGAAGGAACAGAAGCTTCATCAGAGACGGTGATGGCAACTGCAACAGCTAAAATGGTCAACACGGAAGGTCAAGACGTTGGCGAAGTAAAATTTACACAAACGAAGACTGGTGTAGAAATCTATACAGATTTATCTAACCTTCCACCCGGCAAACGTGCCATCCATATCCATGAAGTTGGCAAGTGTGAGCCTCCTAAATTTGAATCAGCGGGCAGCCACTTCAACCCTACAAACAAAGAGCACGGTGTTGAAAATCCAAAAGGAGCCCATGCTGGAGATCTGCCGAATATCGATATTGAGAAAGACGGAACATTAGAGGTGCGTTTTGTTTCCGGGACAGTAACGTTAGAGGAAGGGCATGCCAATTCTCTATTAGACGCTGATGGAAGTTCTCTTGTTATCCACGCTGGTCCGGATGATTACAAGACTGATCCTTCTGGAAACTCCGGAGACCGAATTGCCTGCGGGGTTATTAAAAAGGACTAGCGTCCAAGAATTCTCTGAGTATTTAAAATAATAAAGCAAAAACAACAGGTGAAATTCAAAATGAATTCACCTGTTGTTCTATAGGGATTTCCTGTATCTTTATGAGCCTTTCTGCTGTTTAATAAAATACCAAACAATACTTGATATTTCCTTTGCTTCATTCATATAGAGAGAGCCCTTGAATTCATTCGTAAACGCTTTCAATAAAGCGTTCATAACAATTACTCTCGGCTCTTCATTCTTTGCTTCTGTAAGCAATGCTTCTGTTATATCCTGCTGGGCTTTTGTGAAGTCAGCATCCTGCATAAATTGTTCAATATGCTCAATGACCTCTGGTGCAGTTAGCTCTATCTTATTGAAAGAATTAATAAACACCTGAATGTTATGGCTGTCTAAAACTTGTGTCCCCTGCTCTGCCATTAACCGGAGAATCTCTTTCACATAGATCATGACAGACCTTGCAATCGTTTTAGCTTCTAATGTATTTTGATGGATGAGCTTCTTTGTGAACATTAAATGCTGCATGATACCATAATAAATGACTGCTGCTTCAAATGCATATTCTTCTTTTGGAATTTCAAATACTTCTGCAAGCCTTTCAGCTAAATATTCGAGCTCGTATACGCGGTATTTCAACACCAGCTTTTTCAGCTCCTGATCACCCGAATGAAGAATCTCTTCAAATACCGCATCCAGTCCACGCTTTCGATTAATGTTCGCTAACACGGTTATTTGCTCTAACAGGATTTCTACGTCCTTAGCATCTCTTTCGATCATCATTTCACCCCGCAGCATTCTGGCATCATAACGTGCCTGCTCCAGAATTGCTTCCACACATTCATGTTTGGAAGAAAAATAATTATAAAATGTGCCTTTAGAAATGCCTGAGCGACTAATAATATCCTGAATGGATGTTTGATTGATTCCTTTTTCAACAAACAAGGAAAGGGCATGATCAACGACTAATCTTTTACGTTTATTCATAAGTGCTCCTTCATACTTTCTTATGTTTAAGTATACAGGATATTCTTATGAAATCAAATATAATTGGACTCTCTATACTTTTTTATTGATTATTTTGGACCATTGGTATAAAATCGGTCAAGTGAATAATATTACTTAAAAGAAAGACAGGGGAAAATATATGAATAATGGCATAGAAGAAAAAAAACCGCCATATTTAATGCTTGCTATTTTGTTCTTTGGAGCTTTCGTTTCGTTCTTGAATAACTCCTTATTGAACGTTGCTTTACCGTCCATCATGGTGGATCTGGATATCGAGAACTACTCGACAGTCCAATGGCTATCTACAGGGTACATGCTTGTCAGTGGTGTATTAATACCTGTATCAGCCTTCTTAATTACACGTTTTAAAAACCGCACACTATTTCTTACATCCATGGCACTATTTACAATCGGTACGGCTGTTTCAGCTTTCGCACCGAATTTTGGCTTCTTACTCGCTGGTCGTATGATTCAGGCTGCGGGTTCATCGGTAATGGGTCCATTATTAATGAATATTATGCTTGTCAGCTTCCCGCGTGAAAAACGAGGCGCTGCAATGGGAATATTTGGTCTTGTTATGATTACAGCGCCAGCAATCGGACCAACTCTATCAGGCTATATCGTAGAATATTATGATTGGCGTGTCCTGTTCGAAATGATTCTGCCATTCGCTATTCTTAGTCTCTTGCTTGCTATGTGGAAGCTTGAAAATGTAATGGAGACTCGCAAGGCATCACTCGACTACTTCTCTGTTGTATTGTCAGTCATTGGATTTGGTGGCTTACTATACGGATGTTCAACAGCAAGTTCCGATGGTTGGACAGATCCAATTGTCATTACAACGATTGTTATTGGTGCAATTGGCCTTCTAGCGTTTATTCTGCGTCAATTCCGGATGGAACAGCCGCTTCTTGATTTACGTGTTTATAAATATCCGATGTTTGCTCTTGGTTCCGTTATCTCAATGGTAAATGCAGCTGCACTATTCTCAGGGATGATTTTGACTCCTGCCTATGTACAAAGCGTGCGTCATATTTCACCGTTAGATTCTGGTTTAATGATGCTGCCAGGGGCCATCATTATGGGGATTATGTCTCCAATAACAGGAAAGCTGTTCGATAAATTCGGGCCTCGTGCATTAGCTTTACTTGGTCTATCTATTACTGCTTATGCAACTTATTTATTATCTAAATTACAAATTGATTCTTCATACACATATATTGTAGCTATTTATACATTCCGTATGTTCGGTATGTCGATGGTTATGATGCCGATTATGACAAATGGATTGAACCAATTACCAACCCGCTTAAACCCACATGGTACAGCAGTTAACAATACTGCTCAACAAGTGGTTGGTTCTATCGGTACTGCTCTATTCGTAACATTTATGAACTCTGTTGCTTCCGACAAAGGGGCAGAGCTGACTGCTGGTCTAGATATGGCAACTGCTACAGAAGCAGATTTCACGCGAATCCAGCAATTAGCCTTACTAGAAGGAGTTCAGCATTCATTCTTTATCGCAATGGTTGTTACACTTGTGGCAATCGTCCTATCTATATTCCTTAAACGTGTGAATGTCAGTCCAGAAGAAGTTGCAAAACTAGAAAAACAATAATGAATTGAAAAGGGAATTTCCTTTGGAAAAATGTTTCTAAAGGAATTCCCTTTTATTTTATTAAAAGCCAAATGAAGAGAAACAGCATCAATACGGTATATAGAGCTACTTCCCCCATTTTATAAATGTTCTCCCTCTGTCCAAAAATATAAGGAATGAAAATTACCGAAACCTTTCCTATTCCTAGACGTATGTAAAATAAGAAGAAAGCGAGGAGAAATCACGTTGGAAAATAGAGAACAGCTGCTATCCCATCTGCAAACAATTGAAGACTGGGAAAAGGATCAAAAAGGTTTATGGTTTTGGGAAAAGCTTGGAAGGCTTCCTTTTAAGCTTTTGGATAAATTAACACCTGCTTTTATTCAGGAGAAAATCGCCCTATTAGTAACGGAAATCGGAAATTATGTACAATCAGGCGGTCAGTACTTAATTAACGAAAAAGCAATGATTGAAAAAATAAGCGTTGCTACAGGCAGATCAATCGAAACTGTTGAAGAAATAGGTACTATACCGCTTGATGATATGATTGCACTTAGCCAATCACTTCAGAACAGTCGTGTAAAGCTAGCAACTATGCAAGGGGCTTCAACTGGAGTCGGCGGTATTTTCACGCTGGCAATCGATATCCCGCTCATTTTAGGCATGGCACTAAAAACGCTGCAGGAAATTGCTATCATCCATGGCTATGAACCGAATAGTAAACAGGAACGTATTTTCATCGTAAAATGTCTGCAATTTGCTTCAGCTGATGTTGTCGGAAAAGAGGCTATATTAAACGAGCTTTCTACAATCCATGAAGAGAAGCAGGCAGAAAAAAGCATGATTTCACAATTGCAGGGATGGCAAGAAGTTTTCTTCACATATCGTGACAATTTCGGAATGAAAAAACTATTCCAAATGATACCGATTGCAGGTATACTTTTCGGCGCCTATGCAAACAAAACAATGATAAATGATATTGCTGAAGCAGGAATTATGTTATACCGTAAACGACGGATTTATGAGAAACTCCGCAATGTTCCTGTAGAGGCAAAAGAACTTGAGTAACATTTTATAAGAAAAGGCCGGTCACCCTTTCAAAGGTGACCGGCCTTTCTTTTGTAAATTCAATTTTAAGGGGGTATTACAATTTACCACTATCCCCTTCAACATAAACCCTTGAATGAGCAGTTTAAAATAAACATATGGTTTACTATATAATAGTACGCCAAAAGGTCTTTTAACTCCCAGAAAGCTATCATGGGATATATGTTTTACCCCGATTACGATCAGCAAATAACGTGGATATCCAAAAGGATTGATCATACGGGAGGACAGGAATATGCATATTGTTAACTGGGTACTGCCCGGAATACTTATCATCACGTTTACGATTGTTGGCTATGGGAAATTATCTGGTGCGCGTGCTTACCATTTTGCCTTTATCAGATGGCGTCTGCCACAATCATTCCGAATCATTACAGGAATAATAGAATTATTAGGAGCATTTCTTTTAATCATTGGCATCTGGTTTCATACTTTTGCGTTTATCGGTTCGTTTCTCCTGCTTATAGTCTGTATAGGTGGTTTGCTCGTTCACCTTGCCAATAAAGATCGTATTGAGGATATGGCCTCCATTATGCTGCTTGGTCTGATTTCTATTATCTATATTGCTGTAGTATTGCTTTGATTTTTTCTTATTAACTCTGGAAATCTCAAAAATGAAAAAAATCAGCTGCTTTTCATCGCAACTGATTATAGATTTAGAGTTACCTTCACTTTTTCGTCTATTTCTTAGCCTACTACCTCTCAAAATTGAGGATTGTCCGCTTATCATTTCCTCAAGCTAAAAATATTTTTTGGCCAGCAACAGCCTATTGGTGGTCAAGTATATTCACCCTCTACTAATACATAGGGATTTTGACGTTAATAGCATCTCCGAACGCTTCGTAATTTTGATCATAGGCAGGTGCTACATTCAGCTCAATAACAGCAATATCATTTGGGTCCGCCTCAAAATCTACTGCTACTAAACCTTGCTTTTTTTCATTTGCATTAAATGTTGAACCAAATTGGTTGGATAGCGCCGGATGAAAGCTGGACTTTTCATTTGTATCCGACTGAATTTTAGCATCATCAATTCGGAAGTAAACAGGTACCTCTCCTTGATTACGGACTTCCATATTCAGTAAAACAATTGTCGAACGATCACGCCCGCCAACCGAGTTCTTAATAGTTTCAGTGGCAGGAATCAGCTGCTCCAGCCTCACATGCGTAACAGTCAGCTTAATTGGACCTGAAGAAGCGGAATATTTCACTTCTCCTGAATTGAATAAAATGTTGTGGACCCCTATTTCATCAGTCAATGTTTTAACTCCTATCGGAGAATCTATCTTTTCGATGCTCGGCTCTTCAGATGATTTCTCTGCCAGCACAACGGATGTCTCCAACTTTCTTTCTTTATGTAATGAATTCTCGAACTGCTTGTCTTCGCGTAGCAAGAATAAAGCTATTGTGCCAGTTATCATTAGGCATATTGTTATCATACCGCTTATAAGTAAAATCCGTCCTTTTCCCATGAAAATCACCTCATATCATGGTTCTATTATAATGGATATATCTACGATACTATAGATAAAAATACTTAACAATTTTCTGTTGTATGCCATTAAAAATAAAGAAATACGATATTTTCTTATTATTTTATGATTTCAACATAAAATATAGCCATTTTTTATACATACTTTCTTCACAAAAAATCTACTTTTATGCATTGGCAAAGGTTCGTTATGTTCTAATACTAGCAGGCAAACTCAAAAATACTGAGCTTGCCTTACTCACATAAATAATATGCTAAATAACTTTCAAATAAATGACAAGCTCTTGGCGGTATACGCCATCCTCTAAATAATGATCTAAATTGTGAAAATCATATTGATAAGTACCAAAAGGGAAAGTCACACTCTCCCCTTTTACAGCTGCAAGAAGCCCTGCAACATCGGTAGATACCATTTCTAGAAGCTCCAGTCCCGTTTCAGTCACTACAAATATTACGTTCATTTTATCCTCCTTAAGCCCCAATAAATAAAGTTGACTGGGCAATTGCCAAAAAGAATGCTGCATCTTGCACAGGGCTATCCGGCAATATTTCCAGTGTCATCGAAAATAGATCCTTTTCTTCATGATAAACAGCAAGCCACCTCGCTACGACTGTCTCCCCTACTAAAAAGTTCGACCATTCTTCCATCTCTTTATCTATTTTCATATTTAATTGTTCGCCTTTGATAAATAGTTCCGGAACACCAATCCGCCAATTCTCATATGTAATGATAAATTGCTGGTTTGTTCGAAAATCTTTTCCTTCAAACCAAAGGCGCCCTTTTCGCTGCACCTTTCTGCAAACAAATCGCTCTTCTCCTGAAATGCTTTTTACAACATACTTCAAAAAGTAACGGTAGTCAAAATAGGCATCCATTAACTTTTTCAACCCATTGTCATATATCCTGTTAATCGTATATACGTGTTGTCCATTCAGGTGAACAGGAATATCTTCAGTGGAATTTAGCTTCCCTGGTACTTCATACAAATAAGTATTCATATAGTCAATCCTTTAAAAAATATAGTTGAGTTTGTTCCAAATCCGCTGTAGGAAATACTGCTTTTCATCAAATTTTTCTCGTTTCTCACTTGCCTCATCAGGATGGTTCGTAATGATCCCTTCTACATCATACTCTAGGAACTGCTGAATATCCCGGTCATCATTTACTGTCCATACAAAGAGCGGTTTATCCAATTCCTTTGCTTTTTCAACCAAGCTGTCTGTTACAAAGTATTGTTCAATCGAAACAAAATCAAACTCTGTTTCTGGAAGCGAACCGACATTTAATGCATACACAGCGCCTACCTTTAATCGCGGCTCCAGTTCTTTTACTTTTTTAATAACTGGAAAATAGAGCGACTGAATATAATGTACATCTAGCGTCTCATATTCATCAAGTAATGTAATCAATTTCTCTAGCATATCCTCCGTTTCGTGCCCATGTGTCTTAATCTCGATAAGCAGCCGGATATTGAGTTCCTTGCTTTTTTCAAGCATTTGTTCTAACGAAGGAATATATTCACTCTTACCATCAGCCCATAGCTCTGTTTCCATCAGTTCTTTTTGAGTCAATTCATATACTTTCTCGCTTCTGCCTGCTAGTCGTAAAAGATCTGTATCATGAAACACAACAAACTTTCCGTCTTTTGTTTGCTGGATATCAATTTCTACAATATCAGCTCCGTTTTCCACAGCAGATTCAAGGGCACTAATTGTATTTTCCACTTCTTTGTCCTTAAATCCCCTGTGTGCAATTATTTTCGTAGAAGGCTCGTACACCGTCTTTTCAAGGCTACTAATATTCAGCCAACTAACAAGAAAATAAGTAAACACTCCAATTGTAACTGTCCAAAGCATGATTGTTTTGCGGAAAGATTCATTTTGCTTAATTAATGGTTTTTCGTGTGTCAGTTTAAAGGACACGAGAACCAATATTTGAGAAAACATTGCCTGTAGAAATGAAAATGCTAATATGAGTACACCTTGCGCCAATGTAAGCGTGAAAGCAGCTACTATAAGCGCATGGTCAGGCAGATACCGCTCCACAACAAATAAGGGCGTGAATACGATAGCCAATATAGTCGCTGAAAATACTAGATGAATCGCTGCTATCAGCCCCAACATTCCCAGCGTTTCAATTAGTTTTCTCTTTGAAAATTGCCAGCTCATCTTCATTGAATCCCAAATTGTCGTCCATTGGTAGACCGTAAAAAATGGAAGCATAAAAATAAGGCGTGTTCCTATAAGAAGTATAATCGTAATTGCTGCGAAATATAGAAATTTTCCTTTTGTAGAGGATAATAATTCATCTACGATAAAATGTGGAATCTGTAGGTTTTGCGTTATCGAAAGAGGCAATACCGAAGATATCAGGGGAATCACAAGCAATAAATATACAGCAAACAACAGTGTCTCAAAACTGATAAAATATAGTACTTTCTGATTCAATCTTTTCCACAATCCATATAATGAATAAGGGATCGCTCGTTGTTGATGATAGGCTAGCAGCATTAAAAAACCCATTTCATAATAAACGAATAATAGAATAATCAAGACGATAAATGCTAGTAATACCAAACCTAGCGGATGGGTAACCAATTGCAACATATTCTGCTCTGTAATACTTTGAACTCCCATGAAATCAAGTATAAGAGAAAATAAGAGCGAAATGAGCGGTAATACAATAAATAATTGAAATAATCTAATTGCCGCAAATGTTCGGATATAATCTACCCGGTAATAATAAATATTTCGGAATACTAGTCTGAGTAAGCGCTGTATTCGTTCCACAATCCCACCACCTTGTAACATGTCATATTGTACATTATTTCCTAGAATAATAAATACAAAACCTTTTACTCTATCACTTGAGGCATCCAGCCACTTATCTTCAAATAAAAAAGTAGATAAAGCCCACATAAAAGGCCCTATCTACTCCCAACTTTTCATACATTTACTGTAGAGAAGAATTCATTATATAATGCTTTTAAAATTTGCTCTTCAAATTGACTATATACGCCAAATACCACACTTACCTCAGAAGAGCCCTGATTGATCATTTCAATATTGGCACCTGTAGAGGATATAGCTGTTGTAGCACGTGCAGCAAGTCCAGTATTATTACGCATACCTTCTCCTACTACCACAATCATTGAAAAACCATGGCGGAAATATGCATCATCTGCGTGCAATTCTTCCTTTACACGACGTACAATACGTTCTTCCTTTTCTGGTGTTAATTGAATGGAGCGCATAATAACCGAGATATCATCCAATCCGGATGGTGTATGCTCATATGAAATATTCTCTTCCTCTATAATTTGAAGGAGTTTTCGTCCAAAGCCTATTTCACGGTTCATTAAATATTTTGATACATAAAGAGTCGAGAACCCGCTATCTGCTGAAATTCCAGTGACAGGACGGGCCTGTTCTGTACGAATTGGTACGATGCGCGTACCTGGTGCAGAAGGGTTATTTGTATTTTTAATGTTCACTGGGATACCTTGTTTATATACCGGCATCAATGCTTCATCATGGAATACAGCAAATCCTGCATATGACAATTCGCGCATTTCGCGGTACGTTATCTCCTTAATTTCTGCTGGATTATTTATGACTTTCGGGTTTGCGGAAAATACACAGTCCACGTCCGTAAAGTTCTCGTATAGTTCTGCACCAACTGCCGAGGCTAAAATTGAGCCTGTGATATCTGAACCACCTCGATCAAATGTACGCAGAACACCATTTTTTGTATATCCAAAGAACCCAGGGAAAATGACTACTTCCTCTGTATTCTTTAAAACACTAAGATTATCAAAAGCTTCCGCCAATGCAAATGTACGTTCTGGAAGATCATTCACGATAAGCGTGCCTTTCGGGCTTACGTATCTTGCCGGTATGCCTTGTGAATTGAAATATGCAGCAATGAGCTTTGCATTATTGTCTTCTCCGCTTGCTTTTATATTATCAATAAAAAGTTCCCGGTTTGACTTATCTCCCGCAACACGTTCCTCTAGATCAGTAGCAATAATTTCAGACATCATATGGTCAAGTCCTAAACCGACTGCTATATCATCGTAGCGTTTCACAACCGTCGCAATTTTCGCCTCTACATCACCGTTTATTAGGGCCGTCTCTGCTAAATCTATTAATAAGTCCGTTACTTTAATGTCTTCGCTTGAACGTTTTCCAGGAGCTGAAACAGCAACTACTTTTCGTTCAGGATTCGATTTAACAATGTTAAATACTTTTTTAATTTGTTCTGCATTTGCGACGGAAGTACCGCCAAATTTACATACTATCATTTCACCAGATCCTTACTTATAATGTTGTTGTACTTCTAGAAAAAACATTTGACTTTTCACAGTGTACAAACTATGCACAAAATAGTCAAGAGAATTCTCAAAATTCAAGCTAATAATCTACACCAAGCATGACCTATTTATGGACCCGTTTTTTTATTATATGTAATCTTGCTTTAAATAGTAAGCTATTTGCACTTACAAAAGCAAAAATTACATAATGGGTAAAAAATAGTACCAACACTAGGAAAACGCCTAAGGATGGTACTTTCAATACTACTTTTTTGGTTGTCTGATGGGCTTAAACACAAACTCTAGTTTTTCTCCTACGAGCTTAAGCTTTGCCTTCCCTTTCTTACCGCTCTTCCAAGTAAATTGAATATCCCTTGTCTCTTTCCCAGCCAGTAATTTTTTCATATCTGTTGGCGTTATTTTCCCCTTCATCATTGTTTTACTGATGAAGAATTTACATCCTTTGTTGGAACAGCTATACCCTTTAAATCCTTCTACAACCTGGTCTCCGCAGCTGACGCAGGTACCTACGATAACCACTTGCTTGTCCGGGACAGTCATTTCAAGGTTTTTCATCCTATCTGTTGTTTCCTGAATAAACTGCTTCATCTCGCCATAAAACTGCCGAGAATCAAGTGTACCATCGGTGATATCCTTCAACTTTTTGCTCCATATAGCAGTAAGCACGGGAGAGACGACATCGTGGCTGCCTAGGCTTGTAATGACATCAATGCCGAAATCTGTAGCCGCCAAGCTTTTGCCTTCACGGGACATCATACCAATAGAAAGTAACTTTTCAATAATCTCTGCCCTCGTTGCACTTGTTCCAATTCCTTCCGCATCCTTGAGGATGGCCTGTAGTTGCTTATCCTCCACAAAACGTCCCGCATGGAACATAGCATCGAGCAGTGTGCTATCTGTATAGCGTGAAGGGGGCTCTGTCATTTTCGAAAGTACTTGATTAGCCAATACGGTCAACGTATCTCCCTGTTGCATAGGTGGTAACGGCTTTTCTTCCTTTTTTTTATGAGAATCATATAATACCGTATAACCCTTATCGATGACAATATTTCCGTTTGCTTTAAAATACTCATTTCCACAGAGGAGCATGACATTTGTTTTATCAACTACAAAAGGCGGGAGGAAGACTGCAAGCAGCCGCTTTACAATAAGATCATATATTTTCATCTCGCCGGGAGTTAGTGATTTTCTTCCGACCGGTACGTTAGTAATTGTAATGGCATGGTGATCGGTTAGCTTTTTATCGTCAACATAGCGTTTGGAATACATCACTTTTTGTATATGGGCCGGATTACTTAAAATAGCAGCCGTAGTTTGCGCAAAGTGAGGGATGCTGGCCGCTGCCTTCAAATTTTCTGCAATTGTTTTAGCAAAGGCAGTCGGCAAATGTTTTGATTCCGTTCTTGGATACGTAATCAGCTTTTTCTCGTACAAACTTTGAGCTATTTTAAGTGTTTCCGAGGAAGTAAAGCCGTAAAACTTATTGGCCTCCTTCTGAAGCTCAAGAAGTGAATGTAAACTTGGTGCTAAAATGCTCTTTCGTTCTGTGTCGATATGGTTAACCTTAGCAGTTTCTGTCAACTGTGCCTGGGCAGCCTGGGCTGCTTCAATTGTATCAAACTTATTTGTTTTAACTGCCGGATCATACCATAGGGCCTTAAATTCTCCTAAGTCAATTTCCAGCTGAAAATAAGGTGTTGGGATAAAATGACGTATTTCAAGCTCCCTTTTTACAACGATAGCAAGTGTAGGTGTCATAACTCGCCCTACTTTAATTGTTCGTCCGCCTCTTATAGTAGCAGCCCGTGTCAAATTTAATCCTACAAGCCAATCAAAAATCATTCGGTACATGGCTGCATTACGCAGGTTTCGGATGAGCTCATCATTTTCATCGATCAAATGCTCCAATGCTTGGCGGATGGCTGGATCTGTCGTTTGTGAAGTCCAAAATCGCTTCACCGGCAGTCGACAACCAGCCTTCTTATAAAAGGAATAAAAAATATTCTCCCCTTCCATACCTGCATCGCAAGCATTTATTATAAAGTCGTACTTATTCGTCTTAATACTCGTTTCTATATCCTTATACACTTTATATGCGCTTTTTTTTACACGGAATTCGTATTTTACAGGCATCATCGGCAATATGTCAAGACTCCACTTTTTCCACTCCGCATGGTACTCATGAGGTTCCTTCAGCTCTACTACGTGCCCAACAAAAGAGGCAAAATCAATGTCATATGGCAAGCTCATTTTTTTGTATACTTTTTGTATGTCGCGCATTAAGGATGGCTTCTCGGCGATTAGTAATGCCTTCATTTCAACGACCTCCTTTGAGGTAAGTATAATAAAGAACATACGTTTTTGTAAATGTCCATGTGGTAACTCAACATGTTAAAAATGATTGAGTAAAGAAGGTTTTATATGGAAAGGTAAATCCATCTCAAACATCAGCTGCTCCCCCTGTTTACCATAGGTATGCCTATGGCTGCTATTGATCATGCCCCCACCTATGCAGCCTCTCGATCAGTAACAGCAACTTTGATGTAGATGCAAATGTAAGAACATATAGGTAAAACCCTCAGCGGATTTTGGGTACACTCTTTTATTTCCCGGGCAACAAACCCTATTACAAAAAAAATATCATTATCGATGAATATTACGTATTTTAGAGAAAATACTATATCAATCTAGATATCATTTCTATTAAAATGATATAATATATACGTAAAGGTAAGGGGGAAAACAATGAAACCTACAAAAAGAAATATCTTATGGATTGTTCCTATATTGATTATTGCTATCTTTTATTATTTTTACGGTCCAAAAGATACGATTCATGAGAACGAACATATCAATCTAATAAAAAAACAAACATTAGTGGAAAATAGTAATTTAACGATTGAAGAAGCGTTCAATAGCTATTGCAGCAAAGAAGAATGGGTGTATTTCGAAACACAAAAAAGGCAAAAAGTTGTGGAATTTAAAGGAGAGTGCCCAGTAGAAGATAAGGTGCAGCCTGTAAATTTACAATTCCTTGTAGAAGAAGAAAATGAATTTGTCATTGGTGTTTTGCTGCTAAACCATGTGCAGCAAACAGAGGAAGAAAGAGAAACATATATTCAAACAGTTTATAACCAAGAATAAACGTACTAGGGCACTTGCTTCTTTCCACCTATTACATCAGCCTTTGAAAAGGTGTGTTAAATCACTCATTTTAAAGAAGCTGGCGAGCCCTTCATAGTGACCTAAAACCAAATTTAAAATTGTCGTTTGAGAGGGAGCGCTGTCGGCTATGGTTTATAAATTGATCTGACCCAAAAAAGTTAGACATGTTTAGTTAAGCCATTTCTAAGACCTGAGTTCGGTACTCCACCGGGCTTAGGTCTTTTAGTTTTTCTTTCATTCGTTTGTGATTGTAGTAGTGAATATAGTCTTTGAGTTCCTGTTCAAAATGTGCCATGGATTCAAATTCTTGTAGATACAGGAGTTCAGATTTTAATAAGCCAAAGAAATTTTCAATGACTGCGTTATCCAAACAATTGCCCTTACGGGACATACTCTGCGTAATCCCATGTTGTTTTAATGTTTGTTGATACTTTTTCATTTGATAATGCCAACCTTGATCTGAATGAAGAATAACTTGATCACCTGATTCGAGGCGCTCCAATACTTGTTCTAACATATTATGGACTAGTTTATACACTGGACGATTCATTACCGTGTAGGCAATGATTTCGCCATTACATAGATCAAGGACAGGTGATAAATAGCGTTTCTCACCAAATAGATGGAACTCTGTCACGTCTGTTACCCATTTCTCGTTCATTTTTTCGCTGTGAAATTGCGTTTTAATATGTTGGGGGCAATTCTTCCGACGTTACCTTTATACGAACGGTATTTCTTCATGCGGACTTTACACTTTATGCCAATGGCATTCATCAAACAGTTAATCGTTTTTGGATCATGATGAATGCTGTATTTTTTTAGTTCTTTGACAATTCGACGATAACCATAACGTCCCTTATGTTCATGATAAATGGACTGAATTGCGACTTTCACCTCAACGTACTTATCAGTACGATCCAAACGCTTTTCCCAGTAATAATACGTACTGCGCGGTATATCAGCGACTTTGATTAATTCCACCACTTCATAGATTTTCTTTAGTTCAAAAATTACTTGCGCTTTGATTTGATTGGTAATTTTCCTTGCATTTGAACTAAAGTATTCAACTTTTTTAAGTACGCATTCTCCATCTCCAATTGTTTAATACGTGCTTCTAACGCCTCAACAGATCCTTCAGCTGGTTTTGATTTCGTTATTCTTTTTGTTTCTTTGTTCACGGATGGGCGCCCCTTTTTCTTAGAAACGAGGGCATCATAACCACCGGCCTCAAACTTTATCATCCAATTCCGAACCATGCCAGGAGATGAAATATTAAATAGCGCAGCTGTGTCAAGCGAAGATGTACCTGTCTCGTTCATATAATTAAGTACGTTCATTTTATAGTCAGCTGAATATTTTGTATAGGATTTTAAGAAAGTCTTTACACCATTTTTTTGATAACGGCGAACCCATTCACTTACAATCTGTTCTGACACTCCGATATCTTTCGCGATTTCGATCATAAGTTCACTTCCATTTAAATATCGTTGGACTGCTTGAATACGTTGTTCAGCACTTATTTTGGCCATAAAAAAACCCCCGTAAAAGTTAGATTGGTGTCTAACTTTTACGGGGCAGTTCACAGACGAATCAGTTTTTTTAATTAGCATCCATTATTTTCAATTCTAATTTTCGGATTTCAGTTAGCACTAACCGAATATGATCCTCCAAAATAGAAACCTTTTTTGTGTCATCATCTTTTATGGATTCCAGTTGGTTTCGTTTTTGTACCAATTCTTCAAGCTGATCTAGCTTATTTAAATATTCAATACTTTTTTGCATGTAATCCCCTCCCATACGAAAAAACGAACCAAAAATATTCATTATATTATAATAATCACATACCCCAAAAGCCTAACCAAAAAACCCGAAAAACTATTACTTTTACTCTAATCTTAACCACATTTGTCCTAGTCACTATTACTCAGCTGTTTTAGCTTTTTACGGAGTCGGTATTTTCTTTTTCGCAAAGCCTCTATAGAAATACTTAATTCTTTTGCTATCTCTTCATTTGTTTTTTGTTCTTCAAAAATGGCATGCAATAATTGTTTTTCCTCATCCGAGATATGTTTAAACATGTTTTCTAATATAACGCTTGAAGTTAGCGATTCTCTGGTGTTTTCAAGGTGAATAGAGAGTATTTCGTCAGTTGTTGGGACAAATAGCGCTTCTCTTTTGGCACAATATCTTAATGCATCAATCACATCGTATCGGATTTGATTATATAGATACGCTTTAAACTTATATTTACTCTTATCATAGCTTGAATATGCCTTCCACAAAGCAATTAATGCAATTTGTCTATATTCATCTCGGTTTTTATAAATTTTGCAGTTGTTCAATATCTTTTCAATCATCGGATTCATCTCCATAACAAGCTGTTCAAACTCCATGTAATTTTCCTTTTAGAACATGCATGATCCGTTTTATTCCTAGGTAAATTAAACGTACAAAAATTTCCTAATACCTACAAAAACCCTTTTTTCTTATTTCTTTCAAAAACAGTTATTATAACTCAACTTCATTCGTTAAAAACATAATTTTCTTAAAATTCCTTTAATTAAAATCTATTTTATGCTTTACTTTTACAAACCGAGTTGACAAAAGATATATTGTCGTGCATTCTTATACTCAAATATATAAAAGCATAGCGAAGACTAGTAAACGACACTTAGCTGCAATAGAGAGCGACACCCATAGGCTGGAAGGTGCGTGCACGCAAAAGACGTTGAACCTGCTTCGACCAAGCTCCTGGCAAAACCAGGCGCCGACTCAGCGTTATGAGATAAGTGGAATGCTTATGCATTCAATTTAGGTGGTACCACGGAAGCTCTTTTTCGTCCTATATAGTAGGCGAAAAAGGGCTTTTTTACTATCAAAAAAAGTATTAGAAAGACAGAGTCCTCCTCTGCCAAGGACTTTACACAATGGGGGCAAAATTGTATGGAACGTAAACGAATTGTTATAAAAATTGGAAGCAGTTCGCTGACAAACTCAAAAGGTGAGATTGATCAACTAAAATTTATGGATCATATCCAGGCAATCGCTAAATTAAAGCAGCAGGGACATGACATTCTACTTGTATCATCAGGTGCTGTCGCTGCAGGTTTTCGTATGCTCGGTTACTCTTCACGGCCAGTCACAATTAAAGGAAAACAGGCCGCTGCAGCTGTCGGACAAAGTCTTTTAATTGGGCGTTATACAGAGGCCTTTAGTGAATACAGTATTATACCCGCCCAGATTTTATTAACACGACAAGACTTTAGCGAGAAGAAGCGTTATAAAAATGCTTATGCTACATTTGCAGAGCTTTTGGAGCGCTCCATCCTCCCGATCATTAACGAGAATGACACCGTATCTATTACAGAGCTGACTTTCGGTGATAATGATATGCTTTCAGCGCTTGTTAGTGGACTCGTCCATGCAGATCATCTGATTATCTTGACAGATGTCAATGGACTGTATGATGCTAACCCATTGAAAGATCCAGACGCTAAGCGCATTGATCGGATTGAAGAAATAACGGATGAAATGCTTGGTTTTGCAAGTGGAGCGGGCTCCAAAGTAGGAACAGGCGGTATGCAATCAAAGCTTGTCGCTGCACGTTATGCGATGAATGCAGGGGTAAAAGTGTTCATTGGAAATGGTACAGGTGAAAATAAGCTTACGACAATTTTAGCAGGCAATGGTGATGGTACCTATTTTGAAAATGATTCATGTGCCATCCTGCCAATGAATAAACAATGGCTGACCTTAACAGAAGTAAGCGGAAAGCTATTTATTGATGACGGGGCTGTCAAAGCGTTGACGACCGGCGGCAAATCCCTGCTCCCTGCAGGTATCTATGCATTTGAGGGACATTTTGAAAAGGGCGATGTAGTAGAAGTATACGACCGCCATATTCTAATAGGCCGTGGAGAAACCCTCTATTCAAGTGAGTCACTTGAAAAAGCAATGGGGAAACGGACTGGTGAATCGAATTGTCCAATAGAAGTGGTCATTCATCGAAATAATTGGGTGCAAGTATAAGGAGGATATTATGAGTACAATCGTCGAAAACGAAGTAATTGAAAAAGGCAAACGTGCAAAGACAGCTAGCTTTGTGATGAACACAAAGACAACTGCCGAAAAAAATGAAGCATTACTTGCTATTGCTGATCAGTTAGTGGCTGATCAAAGACAAATTATTGCTGAAAATGAAAAGGATTTACACGACGGAAAGGAATCAGGTTTATCAACTGCTACACTTGACCGAATCATGCTGAATAAAGAGCGTATTCTCGCTATGAGCGAGGCTATCCGTCTGCTTGTAGATTTACCCGATCCTGTCGGTGAAATATTGGAGGATATTACAAAGGAAAATGGTCTTCATATTTTGAAAAAACGGGTCCCTCTTGGGGTCATCGGGATGATTTATGAAGCAAGACCGAATGTAACGGTCGATGCTGCCACTCTATCCTTAAAGACAGGCAATGCTGTCCTGCTGCGTGGTTCTTCGTCTGCCAAATTTTCAAATATGGCACTTGTGGCCTCCATTCACCGTGCGCTGGAAAAGGCCGCATTCCCGCAGGATGCTGTATTACTAATTGAAGATACCTCCCGTGAAACAGCTAAAACATTATTCAACTTAAACGAATATTTAGATGTACTAATTCCACGCGGGGGAAAAAACTTGATTGACCTTGTAGTACGTGAAGCGAGTGTGCCGGTACTTGAAACGGGTGCCGGTAACTGTCATGTCTTCATCGATGCTTCGGCAAACTATGATATGGCGGCTAAAATTGTCTTAAATGCGAAGACACAGCGCCCTTCCGTATGCAATGCTGTAGAAAGCCTCCTTATCCACAAAGACTTTTTCGAAGTGAATGGTGAGCAGTTGTTAGCTATGTTCTCGGATGCGGGCATTAAAATATACGGTGATGAAAAAGTATGTAGTGTATTACCAGCAGCTTTGCAGGCAGCAGAAGAGCACTATGCAGAGGAGTTTCTTGACTTAACAATCAGTGCGAAGATTGTTGAAACAGTAGAAGAGGCAATCTTGCATATTAACCGATTTGGCACAAATCATTCAGAAGCAATCGTAACGGAAAACGCTGCGAATGCAGGAATGTTTCTAAATTCGGTTGATGCTGCAGCAGTCTATCATAATGCATCAACACGCTTCACGGATGGTTTTGAATTTGGCTATGGTGCGGAAATCGGAATTTCTACCCAAAAACTCCATGCACGTGGTCCGATGGGTCTTCCTGCTTTAACTTCTACAAAATATTATGTGTATGGCGACGGCCAAACACGTGGTTAATTCAATGATGCCGATGTATCACTGGGCATCATTGGCTGTAGCCAAACTCAGAGAAATTTGAGAATGGTCTACAGTCTTTCTCTATATTAAAAAGCTACAAAGCGCCCTGTAAGGTCGAACTTACAGGGCGCTTCGTCAATACGCTGAGACGCGATATGATATACATAGCATTTTTCTTATTTTATTGGGATGTTAATCATTTTTGTGTAAATTTTATCGTAATAAATACTTTCGACATACAGCTTTTGCACTTCATCTGTCGTGTTAAATAGCAACGTACGCTCTTTGTTCTCAGTTCCCTCATTGTAGCTTTCCGTACCTATTAGTGGTGTAAATCCATTTTTTGTTTCAACGGACACTTGATCAAACATTACGTCGTAACTAGAGGAAATACGTATTTTAGTTTTCCCATCTGCAACTTGAACAGATAAAACTTCGAGCGTGACTGGTCCTAGCGAATATGTTCCTACTTGAGTCGGAATGGATTGTTTTACATGTTCCTTCCCATTAAACTGGCGAATTTCAATCATTAAGTTTTTAAGATTACTTGGGAGGGCTGCATAGTCGATTTCAAATTTATAGCTTGAACCAGTTGAGCTTTGCATTCCTGAGCCTAGTGCAGTTAACTCTTTCCCATCTGCTACTAATATGATTTTCGATAAATCATAGGAAATATTGCGGTCTGTTTTCTCCTGTAGCGTTCCCTCTATTCGTGTTGTTCCTTTTGTGGCATAAAGCGCTTTAAATTTTAATGAACCAAAATCATAAGTGAATGTTTCATTTAGTTGTTTTTTAATTGTCGTTGGAACAGCTTTATTTGCTTCATATGGGAATTCTACCGCATAGTGTTTATCTTGATAATTAAAATGGAACGTTAATTTTTTCGCAAATGCATTTACACTTTCAAATGTTTGCACACCTTTATTTACGGATCTATCAAATACCCCGCTTTTTGGAGAAGCAGATGTAAAAAAACCTTTTATCTCATAAAAATTTATTTCTTCAAAAAAAGTTTCCCCCACCCCGGCAATGGAATAGTAAACCTCAAATTGATTACGGTCCGACATAACCCCTTCAATCGTTAAAACTGAGCCGTCATCAAGATTAATCGATTTATTTATTTGCTGACCGTAGCCCTCCTGATAGAGCTGTTGAATTGTTTTACTCATTAACTCCTCATAGCCTAACAAAGTTTTCCCGTAAAATGCCAGCGCCGAGTAATTCAACGAAGCAAATGCCAGGCATAAAACGGCCACTGCGAGAAGCCAGGGTGTCACTCGCTTCTTTCTCGATGGAACTTCTGCTAATTTGCTTCGTAATCGTGCTTCAAAGTCAGCTGGTGCTTGCAATTTTTCGATTTCTCTCCGATTTTCATCGAGCTCCTTCATCGGTTTTCCCTCCTAAGGTTTTGCGTAAAATTTTTAATGCATGAAATACACGTGATTTCGCCGTACTGACCGGCACATTCGTAAGCTCAGCAATTGTTTCATAGTCATAATCGAGTAAATATTTCATTTGCACCGCTTCTCTTTGAACCGGACTAAGTGAAATAAGTAATTCGTTAAACGTAAGTTCTTCCGTTGCAAGCATCGTTGTATTATCAATTATTGAAGCAGACTCCTTCTCGTCTAAAAATACTACTTTATTTCTTTTTCTAAGTAACGAGCGACATTCGTTTACTAAAATCGTTTTGCTCCAAGAGTAAAAGGATTCTGGTTTTTGCAGCATTTCAATTTTTTCATATAAAATCACAATCATATTCTCAATCGCATCCATCGCATCATGCTCATTTTTCACATATGTATAGGCAAGTCGGTAATAATCATCCTTTGCCGCCAGCACGAGTTGCATAAGCGCCTCTTTATCCCCTTGCCTCGCTTTTTTTACAAGCCTTTTCACTTACTTCACCTCTTTTTCTATTAATTAGAGTATTTAGACCTTCAAAAAGTTTAAAGAAAATGAAAAATTAAATGTTTTTTCGGCTTTTTATATGAGATTATTCCATAAATTACCTTTTTCAAGAGTATGGATGGATTCTATTAATCCAGGCATTACAAGCCAGTGGTAGTAGATACACTACCTCTCAAATGACATATTATTACTCCTTTTGATCAAGTAAATTTTGAAGGGATAATACTTTTCATCGAAGCTGTCGTAACAATGACTATGTTTCCTTTCACAAGATTAATGAAAATGTTCGTATAAAAATATCAAAAGGTTCATTTTCATTACTTTATACAACTAGCCTTGTTCTTAGACCACCTTCGACTCCCTTATATCATCTCTCTCAATTGTAATCTACAACAAGAAAAACAGGTCCTATTGATCCGCACAATTGATTTAGCAACAAGAAGATAAAGTTGACCCTAAAAGTTAGATGAATAATATAAACACCTTCCAAGATCTGATTCCGGTTTTGTAACAGGCTCAGGTCTTTTATTTTGCCTCCAGACGCTACCTTTCTTATTATTCAAAAAAATATATTCATTTTTCTTTTAGATTTGTTATATTGATAGAGATAGGAGGATTGCAAAGTGAATATAGCAGCTATGTTGAAACTAAGCATTTCAATGGCCATTTTTGGTTCCATTGGTTTTTTCACAATACATACAGGTATCCCGGCAGTTGAGCTTGTATTCGTACGGTGCATCTGTGCCACTCTTTTTCTCGGCAGTATGTGGTTAGCTACCGGTGGACATAAAACAGAGAAATGGGAGAAACGTGAAGTCGGCAAGACATTGCTTTGCGGGATCTTTATCGTACTGAATTGGGTATTTCTTTTTAAAGCCTTCGAAGAGATGTCGATCTCCATCGCGATTTCCATCTACAATTTAGCTCCTATTTTTGTCCTCATATTAGGAGCCGTTCTTTTGGCAGAGAAAATGTCGGTTGGCGCAATCCTTGCAACAGTTGTTTGCTTTATCGGCAGTATTTTTATTGTAGGTATCGATAATTTTACGTCTGTAGAGGATTTTGTGGGTTCTGGTTTTATATGGGCAATACTTTCGGCCATCTGTTATGCGCTGACAATGTTTATAAGTAAAACAATTAACGGATTGTCTTCGTATGCTCTTACTTTTATCCAGACGACTGTCGGCATTTTTATGTTGGCACCCTTCTGTGATTTCAGCGTATTCAATGGACTGACAACGTCTAATTGGCTCTATATCGCAGGAACAGGTCTTATTCATACCGGTTTTGTTTATTATCTGTTCTTTGATAGTATCCGTAATCTAACAACGATTGTTGTTTCCGTACTTGTATTCGTCGATCCAGTTGTGGCAATTCTGCTGGATGTCATATTATTGTCGTTCCGCCCTTCCCTGCTTCAAATATTCGGAATTCTGCTGATCTTCGGAGCGATTATCTACACCATTTACCAGCCTTCTAAAAAGAGCGTTATAGTAGAAGAACAAGGATAGCTTCACTCAAAAAGAGCTGTTCGATAAACAAAACTTATCGAACAGCCCCTCTATTTCAATATTCCATTTCTAAACATAATGAACCATTCTTATTATTGGTCAATCGATACAGCATGGTCTTTGTAAAAGAACTGCCTTACCATTGCTTTTAGAGCCCTCTGCTCATCGCATAGATTAGGACAAAAGCGCCTGGAAAACGGCAATACAAACCGCTCCTGCCACCGGTATAATTTTAAAAGCCAGGTGGCCTCCTGCAGAAGCAGTCACCTCTGCCAATGGATCTTTTGCTGGGGAAGCGAGGTAGGCAAGGAAGCTGTCCCATTTATTACGCTTTCGATGGCAAGCCAGCTCTTGCGGAACATCAACTCTATAGTCATCCAACCGCTTTCTCAACTGCTCTTCTTTTTGGAATTCATCCTTCAGCATAATAATCTCCCTTCAACTGTTCTTTTAAGCTCTTCATTGCAGCATGCATCCTTGATTTGACGGTCCCGACCGGAATGGATAGTATATGAGCGATTTCATCCTGAGGTAAATCATGATAATAAGCGAGCAAAATAACAGCACGCTGTTTTTCAGGTAAGGCGGCAATCGCCTGTTGGATTGTCATTTTTTCCTCCGTAGAAAACCGAGTTACTTCTGTAGGAATGAGAAATGGCAGCAGCGTTCGCCATTTTTTACGTCTGTTTAGTTTATTAAGAAGCAACCGGTAGCCGATTTGGAATACATATGATTTGACCGTCCCTTTATTGCAGTTGAAATTGATGGATGTTTTTTGCAGTACTTCAAAAGTATCGTGGACAGTATCGATACTGAGCTGCTCCTCACGTGTGTAGCGGAACAGGAAGCTATATAATGACTCATACAGCCTTTCATATAGGATGGCAAAAGCCTCCTGGTTACCTTGCTGATAGGCTGCCATCCATTCTTCATTGCTTTTCATCCTGCTTTCCTCCCAAGTGAGCATTAACGGACTTGAGCGTCAGCGACACACGCGAAACGAGATAACACACCGTCACAATAACCCATGCCTGCGACTGGTTCGTAAAAAACTGAACAAACGGGTTATCAATCGTCTTCCCGAACGTTAACAGCATGTTCAATGCCTGCACGCAAATAATCGTATAGATTGCTACAACAAGCGTTAGTGTGTCAAATACATTCCATCGTAGAAAGATAGTTGTTTTCTTATAATTAATTTTACGATTTTCACGTACTATGTACTTCCTTTCAAAGGGAACAGCAATAGCCAATAACACTGAAATCCATACTCCCATCACTCCTAATGAAACAATCCACCCTATCTCCATCCTTATCACCTATCCTTCGAATGCCTGTCAATGATTCTATATCCAGATGCATCCTATATTTACTTTCATTAACTATACAAATGAAAAGATGAAAAGGTTCATTTTATTTCTGTTATTTTTTCCCCACTTTAAATAGTAATGGTATCAACGACAGAATAACTACCCCTACTACGAGTGTAGAAAGGAGTATCTCCGATGGTAAGACAATATTCTCTCCTTGCATGCGATACAGAATAAAGACATTAACAGGGATATTCAGCAGAAGCCCTGTAGCTAGGCCCGGAGCATACTGCTTCATACTAAGCGCAGCAATGAGATGTGGAAAGATTGCATTTACAATCATCGATCCTAAAAAGCCGACAAATATCCATTTCGCTAAATCTACATGAGGCCAGATCATATAGCTGACTGCCGATAAATATGCAAGCCCTGTAATAATCGTTACAGCAAAACGAAACTCTCCTTCTGTCACTGGCTTTTGAAATCTGGATGCTTGCTGTGACCAAGCAGGAAGCCAGATTGCCTCCTCTAGATTATGTAATGTAATAGCGAAACAAAAAAGCACCACGAGAAGTTCCATCTCACTCCCATCCTCCTAACGAGTTCTTTTTTTGCTGAATCTGAAATCATGGAAACTACACCTTCCATTTATTTCAATATACTATAACTAACCCCTTACCAAAACAAAATATTATAGAACCAAAGGGGTTTTACTTAAAATGTAACCTTTAATTCGCCGTAAGAAATGAGGGCAACTACTTTTTTATGTTTGAATGAAAGAGTGAATCAAAGACAGAGCAGCTTTGGATGATTTTTCATGAAAGGCTGGCGCATACGGGTCGGCAAATCCATGGCTGCCATCTATTACATGGACCAAGACGTTCTTCATTGTTAGACTCCCAGCCAATTTTTTTACATCAAAGGATATTTCCTCACCGTAGATAAGGAGTACAGGACATTTTGGTTGTACATACAGGTAATCTCTAATACGTGAGCCATAATATCCAGAAACGGTTGTCACCTCCTCCATACTGCTGCATAACCATGCAACGGTAGCTCCTATACTAAATCCAATAATGTGGATTTCCTCATAATGCTCCCTCTCCTGCCTAATAAGAGAAGAAACTTCTTTAAAAACATCTTCAAAGCCGACATGTTCTATAAAATGAGCGTACGCTGTTTGTTCATTTTCATAAGCGAATGCCTCTTCCTTTTGAATAAAATTTGGACATAACACATCATAACCGAACTCGAAAAAACATCCGGCATAATACCGAATATGACCGTTAAGCCCATATATTTCATGTAATATAATAATCAATTTTTTATTGTTGCCAATCAACTGAAACATGGGCATTCCTCCTATAAAAAACTACCGTTACAGAATAAAACCGTAACGGTAGCCTTTCTTCCAATTATTATGATTCTTTATCAGGCAAGGCAGACAGGAGATTTTTAACGTACTGAAAATTTAATGAAATGGTACTGCCCTAAAACCTTTATATCATTCGATTGATTTTAAAGGTTACTTGAAAAGGTCTGGATATACCGTTTCTGCAACAAGCTGAACGGCCTCTCCAATTCTTGTTGCAGGACGACTTAGAATATCACTGTCCAGTTGGTATACTTCATCATTTTTAACAGCTTGAATTGTATTCCAGCTTGCTCGTGATTTAATCTCTCCAATTGGGTTCTCAATATAGTTAACCGTTGTTATGATCAATTCAGGATTTTTTGTGATTACATCTTCCTCCGCAACACTGAACCAGCCTGTTTGATCAGCAAAAATATTGTCTATACCGGCCGCATCTAGAATTTCATTTTGGAAGGTTTCTGAAGCAGTTGTCCAAATATCCGGAGCTGGAGAGATTTCTAGATAAACTTTTTTCTTCTGTTCTACTGTTGCTGTTTTTTCCTGAACATCCTCAATCTGTGTCTGAATGTCTTCGATTATTTCATCTGCAATGTCTGCCTTGCCTACCACATCACCAAGTTGCTCGATGTCCCCGTATACATCTTCAAATGTAGCAGCGGATTTGATTACAAACACCTGTAATCCAGCGTCTTCCAGCTGTGTAACTTGTGCTTCATCACCACTTGTATAGGCAATAACTACATCCGGATTTAATTCAACAATTCGCTCGGCATTGATTGTCGTAGAATCTGAGACCCGCTCAATGTCATTCGCTGCTTCTGGATATGTATCAAAATCTGTAGCACCTATAATTTTATCGCCGACACCTAATGAAAATAGTATCTCTGTATTACTTGGCTGAAGGGAAACAATTGTTTCAGGTGTTTTCTCGAATGTGATTTCCTTGCCGCGGTCATCGACAACTGTGTAGGTGCTTGTTTCTTTCTCCTGAACATCGTCCCCCGTTTTTTTCTCATCATTTGTTTGGTCACTATTGCAGGCAGCTAATAAAAGCATTGCTGCTAATGGTGCCGCGTACTTCATTTTGAACTTCATTTTTTTATCCCTCAATCTTTCTTTCCATATGATTTGGATACGAATATAACTTCTTCAATATTCTGCAGTTTATTCACTTCTATTGTAAGCACAAAAAAAACATTGGCGAGCAGTCCTAAAAATTGAAATAGAATTTCCGGTACTTCCCGCTCCTCACTGACTTTATGAAGTGCCCGGTACGATTTTTTTGCTTCACTTCTACAAACATGAAGGGACGAGGCTCCGTGGCTTCCCTGCGGCAGTACAAACTGCTTGATCGCTTCTCCTGCGCGTTCAACAAAATCATCATAAATGCTGTCCAGCCATGCTAAATCTTCAATGGTAATGGACAGCCGCCCACGAACAGAACCATTTACATGATAGGCAAGGGGCTGTATTTGGCGAAGAATAGTCACGATCTCCTCAGTTCCAGTTTCTTGCTCCAGTACAGCAATCGCATGTCCTATTTGAGTCGTCATTGAATCTGTACGGATTTCGTAGTCTACCAGGCAGCTTTTCTCACGCATAAATGGATAGCTTTTATAACGCCAATCATTTTTCTTCATCGCTTTCGATCCCTTCAAAATGACTGAAATTAAATGTATCATCCGTAATTGGGGCAACTTTAGCCACTGCATATGTTGAACCTTTTTGTGAGAAGAAGTCATAAGTAGAGCCTTCGTTCCGGATCCCATTCATAACAATCGGGTTTACTTCCTCTTCCGGGAACATTGCCTCAAAGCCAACATTCATGAGTGCTTTATTAGCATTATAGCGCACATATGCCTTCACCTCGGGACTTAGTCCAGTTTCCGCATACACATCTTCTGTGTAGCGTAATTCATTCTGGTAAAGATCTAATAGAAATTCATAGCCCCATACTTTCAGCTCATCCTGCTTTTCTTGGCTGAATCGCTTGAAAATATTTTGGGCAAAGAATCCTACTGCTACACCATGAATGGATTCATCGCGTAGAATAAGAGATATCACCTCAGCACTGTTTCGTAATACCCCCTGGCCTCCTAAGTAGAGCGGGTAGAAAAAACCTGAATAGAAAAGGAACGATTCAAGCATGACAGAGGCATACATTGCCTTCCATAAGCTTTCCGGGTCATCTTCTTTAATTGATTGGTAAATGTCGCTGATGCGGGATGCTTTATATTGCAGGAACTCATTCTTTTTTACCCACTCAAAAATCTCATCGATTTCGGCATTTTTACAAAGCGTCGTAAAAATATAAGAGTACGATTTTGCATGAATTGCTTCAAAGGCTGCAAATACCGTAAGTACTGCCTTTTCCTGCAGATCAGGAGCAAACTTGGCAATTTCATTCATTCCGACATTAGTTTGTAGAGTGTCCAGCAGCGTTAGACCGCCAAACACTTTCTTATACGTATCTTGATGTTCGAATGTCTGCCACTGGCTAATATCTTTACTGACGGCAATTTCCTCAGGAAACCAGATTTGCTTCCATTGCTGATCCCAAAACACCTTTGCCAGCTCCGATGTCGGGGCATTCCAATTGACTGCTTCATAAGCTAAATTTGACATGCTACACACTCCTCTAAAGATTGCAGACGCTGCCGCACATAATAAACCGATTTAATGCCTTTCATCCAGGCATAGATATACACTTTCGCGAGCTGCTCAGTCGTCCATTGATCCGTTACATACAAGGTCATAGAAATTCCTTGGTCTACATGCTTTTGCGCAGCGGCGTAGACATCGATCAATTCATAAGGATTCACCTCATATGCTTCCGTATACAGATGCTTATTATCATTATTCATAAACGGCATCGGATAGATTGTTCGACTGTCTGCATAATCTCTGATTTCTACTCGCTCTGTACAAGGTGCCATAGAAGCGGTGCTGTTACGGATATAGGAAATACTGCCTGTCGGAGCAATCGCCAAACGGTATGCATGATAAAGACCATGCTCCATTACTTCCGCTTTCAATTCGTTCCACATCTGTGCAGTAATGAGCGGTACAGAACCTAGAGCGTTTGTTACTTTAGAAGAGTGAGAGGTTACTTTTTTATCAGTATACTGATTAAAATACTCGCCATTAGCATATTCACTATCAGCAAAACGGTGGAAAGTCTGCCCCTTCTCTTTGGCAATTTCCATCGAAGAGCGCAGCGAATAGTAATTCACAGCCTCCATAAAGGCATCTATAAAGGCAATGGAATCTTGTGAACCATAAGGAATACCTTCTTGTACAAGGTGTCCATGAAGATTCATAACACCAAGGCCAATTGAATGCATTAGCCGGTTCGCCTTTGCAACAGATGGTACATTTCGAATATAAGTCATTGTTGAAACATTCGTTAATAAGCGGATGGAAGTGTCTATTAGCTGCCCAAAGTCATTCACCTTGGTAGCCTTATGAATATCAAGCGAACCAAGATTGCAAGACACATCTAGTCCATATTCATTAGGCTGATCTTGATCCGTAATAACACTTGTCTCCTGCACTTGAAGGATTTCTGTACAAAGATTTGACATCTTCACCCGGCCAATTCTCTTTAAAGGATGCGCCTTGTTTACATTATCATCAAAAATTTCAAATGGATAACCGGATTCAAATTGCGCTTTTTTTATTTCTGTATAGAGCTTTCGGGCATTAAGTCGCTTAATCTTACGGATATTTGGATTATCGAGCAATTCATAATACATTTCACTCATCGACAGCTCGGACATACGTTTTCCATATTCTTTGAAAATATCATATGGGCTGAAGAGAACAACATCCTTATCACGCTTCATTAACTCAAAGAAAATACCCGGAATAATAATGCCTGTTGATAGAGTTGCCAGACGGATCTTATCATCAGCATTCGGTTTTTTAGAGGAGATGAAATTTTCAATATCCCCATGGAAAATATTCAAATAAGCGACACCTGAACCGTTTCGCTGTCCTAATTGATTTGAATATAAGAATGAGTTTTCGAGCAGCTTCGCTACCGGAATGACACCGCTTGCTTTGTTTAAAATTCCTTTGATAGGATCACCTAGCGGGCGAACATCTGTAAGGTTTACTCCTACACCTCCCCCAAGGCGTGACAGTTCCAGACAATAGCCGATATTCTCCGCAATGCTGTTCATTGTATCGTCCATTGTCAGCTTGAAGCAGCTAACGAGTTCGCCTCTTGCCTTCTTCCCGCTATTCAGGGCAGTCGGTGTAGCAGGCTGGTACGCTTCCATCATCGCTTCTACAGCCTGTTCCGCTAATGTTTCATCACCCTGCGCCAAATAAAGAGCAATAATAACAATACGGTCTTCATATTTTTCCAGTATTTCCTTGCCGTCTCTGCTCTTCATAGCATAGCCTTCATAAAATTTACTTGCGCTCATAAAGGAAGAGAAACGGAATTTGTAGCTATATGCTTTTTCATACAAACTCTTAATAAATTCAAAATTATATAATTCCAAGAATTCGCTCTCATAATAGCTTTCTTCTATTAAGTATTTTAGCTTGTCCTCCAAATTAATGAAGTGCCGCATTCTTACATTCACGTCTTCAAGGAAATAACTGCGTGTCGCTTCCTTGTCCTTTGCAGTGTCAATACTGCCTGTCGTAGCGTATTGATTCAATACTTCATTGTTCAACTTTAAATATGTTTTCATTACACAACCTCTTTTACTTGTTGATGATAAAACTGGATAATTTTTTCGTAATCCTGGGGGTAGCCTCTTAAATCCAGCTTGCAGACAAGTGGTATTCCATATTCTGCAGCCAATTTATCACCGGCCATCCCGAAAACATGATGACCGAAATTACTATTGCCACTAACGATTACGCCCCTGCAAAATGAATTGTTCTGCTCCATAAAACGGGCCACTTGAAATGGGATATCGCCTAATCCATCTGTATAGGTGAACAGTAAAAAAGGAGTTCTAAGCTGCATTCCATCATTTATCTCAATATTCGGTAAATTGAGTTTAGAAACCACAAAGGATACATTTCCCGTTCTGCTGGCATAGACAATCACTTGCTTATCTGTCCGATTCTTTCCAAAATAGCTGGGACACTTCCAATTAGTTCATCATTCACTTGTAAAATCGGTACTGAGGAAAATCCGGCCTCCGTTACTCTTTGCATAGCTTCTTGATTATGATCTAAATTGACTACTTCTGCCTCTATTCCTGCTTGTACAAGCTCCGATTTGACCCAAAGACACTTTGGGCAGACTGTTTTCGTGTATAACTTCATGAAACTCATCCTTTCTTATTCATTATGCCTCGAGTAATTGTTTTGGGAATGTGAGCTTAACATCACATCCTATCACCACTTGGAGGCTTTTACTTTTAATAGTGCACAGTAGAGGAGCAACGAAAAAGGTGCCTTTATCCGTATTTGCCCCGCTGCTTACATTAGTGGGTATCTTCGGTTGAAACAAGCCGAACATAAAAAAAGCTACCTCCTAAAGAGATAGCTAGAAATGGAAACGTAAAAAACCCGTCTCCATTTCTCAATCCCCGAAGAAATGTAAAGTCGCTTTATTCAGGCAGGTCTCCTGGCTTTGCTTCATTCTTTGATTCCCTTCCCATGCATTAAGCACAGTGGCTACGAATCATCGTCGGCATTCACAGTTGCGGGGACAGCGCCGGAATCTAACCGGACTTCCCTTTTAAACTACATATAGTAGTACCTGGATAAAACTAACACAATATATTGTTTTAAGTAACTGAAGTCAGTATAGCATAGTCCCTTCCGAAATGTAAAATGTAAATTTCACTTTCCCTTCTAACATTAGAAATTTCATGCAAAAAATACAGATTCCATTTTTAAATTCATGCATTATGGTACGATATTCAAAAACGCGGGTGACTTTATGTATCTTACTATTTGCGTTACAAGCGATCTTCACGGGCGGCTGGACCGTTTTCAAAAAATAGCGCAGCACATTGAACAAATAAAGCCTGACATTCTTATCGATAACGGCGATTTTCTGCAAGGAAGTTTAATAACTTATTACTACGACCATGTAAAGCCCGGGCCGCACCCAATGATTGCAATCGCTAATAATCTTGGCTATGATGCAGCCGTCTTTGGGAATCATGAATTCAATTATCCATTAAAAGAAGTAGAATTCATGAGGAAACAATGCGAGTTTCCCTGGATAGCAGCTAACATTGGAAACTTCGCAAAGCCGTATGTCATAAAAGAGATCAAAGGAAAGAGAGTGGCGATCATTGGCATCGTTACACATGTTACCCCTTTTTGGGACGAACATCAATATACAAGTGATCTTCAATTTTCAGAAGCCTTTACAGCTGCACGCGATTGGGTTCAATATGTTAAGAAAAAAGAATATGCAGATGTCGTTATTCTTAGTTACCATGGCGGCTTCACAAACCATCCTAAAACCGGTGCTCCATTTGCAGAGAATGATGGAGAAAACCAAGGAAATCAGCTGCTTGATATTCCGGAGGTCGACATCTTAATCACAGGTCACCAGCACCTGGAAATCTCTTGTATTGTAAATGGAATTCCTGTTATCCAGCCTGGTGCAAACGGCTCTTGTTTCGGCCATATAACATACGGACTTAATGACGAGAAGGCACTCGATGTACAACTACACCATGTTACAGCCATCCCCGAATGCTATCCCAGCGAAGTAAGCAGATGGCTTAAGGAGCGGATCGGTTATACGGAAGTAGACTTTCGTTATGAAGGAATGCTTGCTTCCCGGCTTGAGAATCATGCGTTCGTTGATTTTATGCACGATATCCAGCTAGCGGCTGCTGATGCCCAGTTATCCGTCGTCGAATTATCTTATCACGAATACGGAGGGTTCACTGGTGCTATTACCCATTTTGATGTTTTAAAAAACTTTTCACGTCCAAATACCTTGAAAGTATTAGAGCTCACAGGAGCGGATATTAAGGAAGCACTCGAACAATGCGCGGCTGTGTTTGCAGTGAATGCGGATGGAGATATAGATTTTTCCTTAAATGTACACCCTGACGTGCTAGCTCCCTATGTATACGATTTTTGGGGCGGCCTCGATTATGAGCTATTAATAAGCGATCCAGTTGGATCTCGTGTAAAAAATATGCTCTACGATGGTAAACCTGTTACAAATGATATGACGTTTAAAGTCGTGATGAACAGCTACCGCGCAACAGGTGCCGACTTTCCTATGTTTCGAAATAAGCCCCTGCTGGAAGAAACGAAAGAGATTGTACCCGAGCTCATCATAAAATACATCAAGGATCACCCCCCTTTGTCACACCGGGAGCACGGGCGTTTTCAAGTCACAGCTGGAAGAGCAGAGACTCCCTCCATCTATTAAATCTTCTCATTCCATACATGCTTAAAGCGGGTGTCTGAAAGTCGTAGAAGGACAAGTATATAAACTATATGAGCCATATTCGTAATGGATCTTGCCAATGAAGATACATCTGTCCAGAAAACTTCAACCTATCTGGACTTCAGTGCAAAATAGCTACTTAACTTTATGATAGACATACCTTTTATTATTTAAAAATACATCATTTTCTATTAAAAAGAGAGTGTCTTTTTGACACTCCTAGGCTGAAGACAAATTCAAAGAAATTTGAAATTGTCTTCAGTCTTTTTTCTATTTACAATACATAGTAAGAAATCGTCGATTTCCACTCTAGGCGCTACGCTTACCACGGGCACGGCCTCAGCCTTCTCCCTCGCTGCGCTCCGTCCGGGTGCTTCGGGCCAACAGGATGTTGGTCACAAAGGCGTTGTCACACGATGTGACAACGCCTTTGTTCCTTTCGTCGCACATAAATTCGCTGTTCCCGTTGGTGTCTTCTCGCCTGCCACTTCAATCGACTTGTATCAGCTACTGAAAAAGGGTGGCCCTTCTACATTTCCTACTATTTTGAGGTGATGATAATTATGATGACGAATAACCAAATCAATGAACGCGAACAACTTGAAATGCTGACAATTGAGCAGCTTATACCAAATGACCATCTGGTCCGTAAACTGGATGCTGCCATGAATTTAAAAAAGCTTACCACTTGGACATGGCAAGTTTCCTAATATGAGATGAAAGCGTCTCGTAGAGGCGATTCACAAAGAAAACTCAGTTGAAAATTACATTCAACTACCTACGAAAATGACAAAATGCCTTGAGAGTCCGTCCCTCAAGGCATTTTGTCTTCACTCTGAGAGCGTCTTTTTGACACGCCTCTTCCCTGCTAATATATTGTTGATTTAAACTTCACTTTCCAGCCACCATCCCTTGCCATTTCCCATTCAAATATTTCTTTTCCAGTTTGGGAACTTTCCACAATTAACTTCTCTTCTATTATATTAAATTCAGCCGTTTCCAACATATAGGCATAGTAGCTGAAGTAGTGCTTCAGGTTATCTTGTTTGATTTCTTTAAAATAATTCTCCAGTCTTTCATAGGAAATATCACTTGTCAAAGCTTGCGCTGTTTTGTAATCAGCTTGCAGTAAAGCATACAGTTGGACTCTTGCTACCTCTTTTGGAGCAGCTTTTGCCGCAGCAGTGTAGCCTTTTTGTTTTACTTCTTCGTACAAAGTCACTTCTGCAGAAGACCATGACGTTTCAATGTCGGCAATGGAATAGCCAAGTACCTTTCCGATAATCTGATCTTTTTTTATATATCCTTGCACACCATCACTCAGCCAGTTATCAGGATGGACGAACAGCTCATCTTCTGCCATTTGACCATAGTCGACTGTTTCGCTAGTCTTGTAATCAGGATAGCCCTCTGCCCTTGCCCAGCCATAGGGTTCAAGAATACCTATTTCATTAATTACAATAGAGCTTTCTTCTTTTTTTACAGAAACCCCATGACTTCCCATCTCATTTGTCGCCTGAATGCGAACGACTTCCGGCCCATCTCTTCCTTCTACCAATACAACATCGGTAAAATTAAAAGCATTCTTTTCATAATAATCAGGGTCAACTACAATGTCGAATTGGGAATATTCCTCTCCGTACACATGCATCGTATCCTTCTCATAGGAAAGGATATAATCGTCCCCTACAAGCTCATAAACAATTGGCAATTCCGTTATGATATCTGGACGTGGAACTTGTTCTGCTCTCTTCTTCACTCCATCCTTTACTAAATAAACAGGTGTTCCTACTGAAGGCACCAAGGCAACCCATATTTTATCTCTGTCAATTGTAAACAATTCTATTTCTTTTTCTCCTACAATTATTGAGTCTGTGCCATCTTTCAATTTACCAGCAAAAATGACTTCTCCATTTTCACCGTGATAATCTTCATAAGTCCAGTTTAGAGGCTCTTCATTCATTTTATCGGCTCTAATACCAGCCCCCCCTGACAGTCCAAATTCCCATTCATTATCCTCATAGATCATATATTGAAAATAATACACCTCACTTTCTCCCTGATCATAAATACCAACAATAAGGGCATCATTTTTTTGATTAAAAGACAGCTTGACATGCCGGATATCGACTTGCATATTATTGCGCTCTTTCTGTAAAAACTCTTCGTATGCAGCAATGGCACCTGCCTGAGAATAGCCTTTATCCACCTTAAAACCATTCATGACAAGGAAAAAACAAACGACTGAAAAAACTGCCACTGCTCCAATCGGCACCCATCTATACCTCTTTTTTTGAGTCATCTGCAGCACCTTCTTTTTCTTTTCATCGGAAAGTCTTAGTTCTCCAAAAATCTCCTGCTGCTCCTGTTTAAATCTATTCATGCGATAACACCTCCCACTCCATTTCACCAAGCCGCTCCTTTAGCATGGCTCTTGCTCTTCTAAGCCTTGTTTTCACAGTATTTTCAGATAGTCCTAAAAGTTCTGCAACAGCAACACTCGTATATTCTTCATAATAAAAGAGCAATATTACCTCTCGATAGATGATGGGTAACTGCATGACATGTTTTGTCAGTTCTGTTTGTTCGATCGATGCAATCAGCCTTGCCTCTATTCCTTTTTGCCGGTCAGCTTCTTTCTTTATTAGTAGGTTAGAAAAAATTTGCGTTTTATTTTTCCAGCTGCGCAGATAATCATGGCATGTATTGATGGCTATTCTCGTCAAATATGTTTTCACGGTCGCCTCTTCACGAAACTGCCCGTATGACTTGAAGAATTTGATGAAACTCTCCTGCACCAAGTCCTCGGCGGTCGCCCAATTCTTCACATATGTATAACTAACTTGCAGCAAGTAGCCGCTATATGTATCCATTAATTCATTCATTTCTCTATTCGATAGCATGTGCTCACCTCACTTATTGCCCCTTTGACGGTAGAGTTCTCCCTATAGTTTCACAAATCCCAGAAATTGTATTGGTCTATTTCAAATGGTAAACTCATATAGATAGAAAGGTGCATTTTTTTAAAGATATGACAAATGTAAATTGACTTACTTGCAAACTTTTTTACAATAGTATAAGTATACATACAGGAGGCGATGGAATTGAAGATTTTTACTGATAGCGCATGTGATTTGCCAAAGGGCTATTATGAGGAACATCAAGTATCCTTATTTCCGCTGCGAGTCCATGTGAATGGACAAGAATACGATGATGTATTCGGTATTGACCCAGCGGACATTTACAAAGCGATCGCGGCAGGTGCCCAGCCGAAAACATCACAAGTGTCTCCGGAGGCCTTTTATAATGCATTTGAAGAAGCAGCGAAAAATAAAGAGGAAGCCATATATATTGCATTTTCTTCACCGCTATCCGGCACATGCCAGACAGCAATGATGGTACGTAATGAATTGCTTGAAACATATCCCGATATGAAGCTTGCCATCATCGATACGAAATGCGCGTCACTTGGACAAGGCTTTGTCGTAAAGGAAGCCGTAAAACTCCGTGACGAGGGAAAGACCTATGAGGAACTGATCGAATTACTACCAAATTATGCCTCGAAAATCGAGCATCTCTTCACGGTTGCTGATCTGGATTATTTGGCAAAAGGCGGACGTGTATCGAAAACAAGCGCGTTTGTAGGCGGACTTTTGAATATTAAACCTATTTTGAATGTGGAAGACGGAAAATTGATTCCAATTGAGAAAATAAGAGGACATAAAAAAGCGATCAACCGTATGATCGATATCATGGCAGAACGCGGCGGTGACTTCTCAGAAAAAGTTGTGGGCATTTCCCACAGCAATGATGAGCAGCTTCTTGCTGACGTAAGAAAGGTAATTGAAGAACGTTTACAGCCTAAGGCAGTTGACGTGACTAATATTGGCGCAGTTATTGGGTCCCACGTAGGTTCCGGGACAATTGCTATTTTCTTTACAAACGATTAACAGTCAAGCCTGCTGAAGGTTAAATCAGCAGGCTTTTTGATTCCCTATAACTTCTCCAAATCTAGCTGCCTATGCTCGATTAGAAAAAAAGCATGCAAACTTACAGGTCTGCATGCTTTCATTTTATACTTTAAAATTATCCACCATTTTCTCCAGGAATTCTGACTCTGCCGTCAGCTGCTGGGATACAGCGCTAATTTCCTGTATGATGCCTACCTGCTCTTCAATTGTCTCCGCTACTTTCGCCGCATGGCTGGCCGATTCGCTGGATTGTTCGGAAATTCCAATCACTGAAACAGTTACTTCTTCTACAGAAGCAGAGATTTTATCAACTACTGAGGTCGTTCCGCCAATTTCATCTGCTATTTGATCAACAGCCTTTTCAATTAGTACAAATGTCTCCCCAGCCTGCTTAACAATTGCCACACCGCTTTCAGAGGCCCTCACACTTTGCTCAACAGAAGCCGCTACCTGTGTTGTTTCGTTACGGATTTCATTCGTTAAACGGTGAATATGATGAGCCGATTCCTTCGACTGTTCAGCCAGCTTGCGCACTTCATCAGCCACTACTGCAAATCCTTTTCCATGCTCTCCTGCCCGTGCTGCTTCAATCGCTGCATTTAACGCTAACAGATTCGTCTGATCTGTAATATCTGTAATGAGCTTTGTCATTTGCTGAATTTCATTTGACTGTTCAAGTAATCGAGCAATCATTGTTTCTGTTATGTTTGTAGTAGAAGATATTTCTTCCATTTGACTTTCGATTGCATGAATGGATTTAATCCCTCTATCAGCTAGGTTTTTCATTCTCTGCGTATTTAGATGAATGTTTGAGGTAGATTTGGCCATTTTCTGCACAGCATATGTTGTTTCCTTCATCGAATCGGCACTGACATTTGCATTTTCGGCTGATGTCTTTGCATTATTTGATAACCGGTCAGCCAAATCAGCCGTTTGTTCGATATATGTAAGTGCCTTATCCGAATGGGTAGCTAAATCCTCGCTTGAACTCGAAAGCTGCTGGGTATTCTTTCTCATTGTTTGAATAAGAGTCGTAAGCGATTCTTTCATTCTGTTGAATGATTCAGCAAGCTCTTTCACTTCACCTGTCGAGCTTGTCTCAACATTCTCCTTTGTTAAATCACCTGCAGCAATGGTACTGACTGCCTGCTGCAGTTTTTGAATTGGGGCGCCAATCACCTTGCCCATAATAAATGCTGCTGAAATCGAAACTATTATACATACAGCAACAAGCACAATCGTCATCCAAATAGCCATTCTTGCCTCATTTTTTACTTTATTGTTCATCGTCGTAAACTGCTCATCATAATAAGCAATAAGTTTGTCTATCTGATTGGACATATTTTGACTCGGCGGCCGTACTTCATTATTAATCGTTATTTTAGCCCCTTCATCGTCAAAAACCCGGGTTTGCTCGATTGCTTTATCAACTGCAAGATTGAATTGTTCATTTTCCTGTACAAATGTTTCAATTACCTCGGCCATTGCCTTCGATGGCTCGCTATTTAACTTCTTAATTTCCTCTTCCATCTCTATCCGGGCTGTATCCAAATCCTTAAGCACACTCAAATCCCCTGAAAGGGCATATTGCCTGACAAGCATCCCTTGGGTACTCAAATTGTCCTTCATCTCACTCGCTAATAAAAGTACAGATTGCTGTTCATCAACGATTGTCTGCATGTTAGAATTCATACGTTGAATCTGCATAAAATTAATAATTGAGACGAGAATTACAATAATAAGGATGCCCAAGTAAGATGCAAGTAATTTTTTTCTGATAGTCATAGTAAATACCTCATCTGTATGTTATTAGTAAAATTATATACTAAAGTCCCCCTATAAGAAATAGAAGATATATTTTTCGTGAGTATTTAACCGCGATAAAAAGCACGCTTTTTTTACATATAATTCAATATATAAATAAATATTATAGAAATTTTTTAATTGTTTCTGGCTTTTCTATCTAAATACCCGATAAAACCATTGATTTCTATTCCAATTACCGCTCATATAACTGGGCTCATAACGCTGCTCCTTCAGTTGAGGAGCGTGTGCTAATGAAAAAGTGTTGCATTCTAACTCGTTTAAGATGGAGAGGTATTGAATATCATAAAGATAAAATTTTAGATTAGAGTCCTTGAGCATCTGGAAACAGTAACAATTGACCGTGCCTGCTGGTGCGAAAAAAAGGCCTTATTTACACCAGCTATCCCCTTGGAGGACCTAAAAATTGCTCCTCAAAAGATTTGCTGCAATGAATTTAGATAATTTTTCCACATGACTTGTTCAAGCTGCTGATTTATGATCTAACCTTCTTGTATAGACGATTTACATGCAAAATTTCAGGGAATTTTCCCTGAAAGCACAAAACACCTCGAGAGATTAAGCTCTCGAGGTGTTTTATTTTGTATCTGAAGCAAACGGTCTAATGTAATCTACCTATTCAGGATCGAGCATCGGTCATTTGTTTCCATACGGACCCTTTTGCTTCTTCTCCTTGTTCAATGCGAGCAATCGCCATCTTCACCTGAAGTTTCACTTCGAACTCAGGATCGTTCTCTGCTTCATGAAGGGCAGGTAAACAAGCTTCTGTACCTGTTTCATATAGGTACATGGCTGCACGCCAACGAACCAGCTTGTTTTTATCCTTTAAAGCCTCTATCATTGCAGATTCAAATTCTTCAAAGCCAAGATCACTCATACAGTCCCCTGCCGTCCGGCGAACAGCTGCACTCTTATCCTTCAATGCCTTTGATAATGCTGGAACAACTGCTGTATCCTCAATCATTCCTAGATAAACAGTAGCTAATCGGCGAATCGCCATCTGGTCATCGTCCAGTGCTAAGGCCAAAAGAGGAAGATCGTCTACTTCCGGATCCGGCAGTTGATCAAGGAGCTGGAAGCGCTGCTGCCAATCTTCGTGCTCCTTATACATTTCCACCTTCACCTTCTGCTTCTCCTGCGGTACAGCTTTCTTACTTGAATTTGCTGCATCAACAATCAACTGTAGCCGTTCATCCGGATATGTTGCGAGCACTTCCTGCAGAACGGCTTGAGCAATTTCTTCCTTTTCTCCGTAACGGACACCGTAATCTACCCATTTACGCTGGAAGATATAATTTTCATCTGTTTCCTTTGCTTCAATTGACTTAAACGCTTTTGTAAACTGCTCCCCTGTAGCAATGCGCGTCTCTGATTCATTATCAAATACTTTAATTTGAAGAGGTACACCTTTAAACATTTGGACATGTACATATACTTCTCCAAAATGCTCGTTTACAGTAGTACCTTCCTCTGCTGGACCATTCGTTTCCCCCAGAGCAGTCCGGATACCTGATAAAATAGTTTCCCAGGCAAATTTAGCATTACGTTCCACAGCCAGGAAGTTTGAGACATGGTATACACCTTTTACTCCTTCTACGTGAAAGATAGCCTGAATTTCTGGGGATGCTTGTTCGATATTTTCTTTTGTATAATTATAGCTTTTACCAAAAGGTAGATCTTGATCGATGACAATTTTCATCGAGTTTGGACTCGGTGTTGGTTCAATTGTGATGATTTTCATGGAATGTTTCCTCCTCAACTATTTACGATTTCCTCTAAGTAGCTCCAGCGCTCTATTAGATGTTCATAGTGGGCATTCAGCTCCTCAAGCTTTGCTGTCAGCTCTTGCAGCTTTGTAAAGTCAGAACCCGTTGTCGAAATGCCCTCTTCTGTCTTCATAATATCTTCTTCCACTTTTGCAATCGTCTCTGCAATAGTTTCCCATTCCTTCTGCTCTTTAAAACTCAGTTTTTTCTTTTCTGATTTCGGTTTTTCCTGTCTCAGTTTGTCTTGCTTGATTTCCCTTACATCAAGCTTTTCCTGTTCCTGCTTCTTTACTAAGTAATCTGTATAAACATCCAGACTTTCTTCAACATTTCCCTTTCCATCAAGAATCCATAACTTTTTGGCAATTCGATCCAAGAAGAAACGGTCATGGGAAATCGTAACGACAACTCCTGGGAAATGCTCGATGAAATCTTCCAGTACTCCAAGTGTCTCAATATCCAAATCATTTGTTGGCTCATCTAGTAATAGCACGTTTGGCTGTTCCATCAATAATCGAAGTAAATGCAGTCGCTTGCGCTCACCACCAGAAAGCTTGCCTATTGGTGTCCCATGTGTATGTAGGGGAAATAAAAAGCGTTCAAGCATCTGTGCCGCTGAATAGCGGATGCCTTGTGCATCTGTAATGTCATTTGATGCTTCACGGATGTATTCAATCATTCGCTCATTCTCATTCATCTTTGGCAATACTTGCTTAAAGTGCAGTCGTTTTACAGTAGAGCCTACAAGAACTTCACCTTCATCAGGCTCAAGCTCTCCAGCCAAAATATTCAGCAATGTTGACTTACCATAACCGTTTGCTCCGATAATGCCAATTCGGTCACCTTGCTGCAACAGGAAGCCAAAATCTTTAAGAATAACCCGATCACCAAATGCTTTCGAAATCTTTTCTGCTTCCAGCACTTTTCGGCCTAGACGTGTCGTAGCAAGGGCCAGCTCTAAATCAGCATCATCACTTGAGCGGTCGATGGATTTATCAAGTTCTTCAAAGCGTTGAATTCGCGCCTTCTGCTTTGTTGTTCGCGCTTTTGCTCCTCTTCGAATCCACTTCAATTCCGAGCGGTAGCGATTTTGGAGTTTCGCCTGACTTGCTGCATTCATTTCTTCTCGTATAGCACGTGCCTCTAAAAAGTCCGCATAATTTCCTGTGTGGCGATAGAGCGTCTGATCTGCCAGCTCATAAATATGCGTTGCCATCTCATCTAGGAAATACCGGTCATGGGTAATGAAAATAACGGCACCCTTTAAGCGGGATACCATTTCCTGTAACCATTCTGTCGATTCGACATCCAGATGGTTTGTCGGCTCATCCAACAGGTAAAGGTCTGCCGGTTCAATAAGTACTTTGGCAAGTGCTACTCGTTTTTGCTGACCGCCTGATAATTCCGTCACAACCCGATCAAACATATCAATACCCAGTTTCGTCAAGGCTTGTTTGGCAAGTGCATTGACATCCCATGCGTTTTCACTATCCATTTTTTGCTGAAGGGCAAACAAGGTGTTTTGAAGCTGTTCAGAGTCCGGTCTGCCTGCTAGGGCTGCTACTGCCTCCTCATATTCACGATTGAGCTGCAGTATTGGTGAATCGCCATCAAATACCGCCTGTAATACCGTCATTCCAGCTGGAAAAGCAGGGTCTTGCTCTAAATAGGCTATCCGGTATTTATTAGGATGATCAAGCGAAATAGAATCCGCATCTTGAACACCCGCTAGGATGGAAAGAAGCGTAGATTTACCAGTCCCGTTAATACCGATCAAACCTGCTCGGTCCCCTTCGTTGATAGTAAATTCTATACGCTGAAACAGTGTTTTGTCTCCTACTGTTTTGGTTAAATTATTTACGATTAAATGACTCATACAATCCCGTCTCTTTCATTTTTAAGCTGTCTTAAAAAGGATACCATAAATTCATGACGTTCTTCAGCCATTTGCCTTCCCTTTTCCGTCACCATCAGATCTTTCAACAATAGAAGCTTCTCATAAAAATGGGTAACTGATGCAGTCGATTTTGTTCGATATTCCTCAACAGACATATTAGAACGGGTTTCTTCTGCATCATCATACAGTTTACGGCCCTTCGCTCCCCCAAAAGCAAAAGTTCGCGCAATACCAACTGCACCAATTGCATCAAGACGGTCTGCATCACGAACGATTTTTGCTTCTATCGTTTTTGCCTCCAGCTCATTTCCTCCATTAAACGAAACGGAAGCAATGACCTCCCGAATGAAGTTACGCTCTTCTTCTGTCAAATCAAGCGCTGCTAAAATACGCTCTTCCGATTCCTTAGTTGTTGTATATTTTGCATCGCTTACATCATGCAGCAGTACAGCCAGCTTTACAATTTCACTATTAGCTTCCGGTTCTGACGCTAGAATCGTTTCTGCATTTTTATATACGCGTTCAATATGCTGGAAATCATGGCTGGCATCCATGTTGTCGTAGATCTCTCTTACTAGCTCCGTACATGTGTCTAAATTATTCATTACACTGGACCTTCTTTCAGAATTTCATTGTTTAAATTATTATAAGTACTTCTAAAGTATAAGAAATATAATAGATTCATTATATACTATGGGAAGTATTATTTCCCAACAGGAGAAGATAAATCAAAGATAAATAAGGATATTTTTCTCAAACATGAAATGAGTGAGTATGCTTTGATGATCACCGATTGTTGCTGGAAGATCTCGACTTGTAACTTTTCATAGCGGCCCATAAAACAATTAAAAAGTGCGCCAGATAATCCAGCGCACTTTTCTTCCTTATTTAGATAAAAGCTAGGGCAGGTGAAGAATCAATATGGATCTGCTTCATGCCCTTTATCAACAGCTTCTTTTACTGCTTGATCATTTTTTGCATTCCCAAGTGGTCCAGACTCCGATGATGAGGCATTTTTCAACCCTTCACGCAAGCGTCTGCCATATTCTTCATCAGCTTGCTCCGCATACGAAATCATTTTTTCCTGAATTCTTGGATCACACTTCGACAAGTCGGTTACTAAATTAAGAATGAGATCATCTTTCTCCCATTGTTCGAATGCTCGATATGTTTCGCCAGCCTGTTTAAAGTTATTCTCCCGATCAATTGATTCACGGACAAGCTTCCCTTTAATTTCAGGTGTGTATTCCTTGCCTGTCTGTTCTGCCTCTTGGAGTCCTCCCAAGATGGACGGCTCATAGTTGATATGCGGATTTTGGTTAGCTCCTTTATCAACATAATATTCCATTTGACCGCCTCGCTGATTTGTTGCCACTCGCTTCTTCGGCGCATTAATTGGCAGCTGCAAATAGTTCGGTCCTACACGATAACGCTGTGTATCGGAGTAGCTGAATGTACGGCCCTGTAACATTTTATCGTCTGAGAAATCAAGCCCGTCCACCAGCACCCCTGTACCGAATGCCACCTGCTCTACTTCTGCAAAGTAATCTTCAGGATTTTTATTCAGCACCATTTTACCGACCTTTTGCCATGGGAATTGCTCCGGCGGCCAAAGCTTTGTATCATCTAATGGGTCAAAATCAAGCTCAGGGTGATCATCATCGCTCATGATCTGTACATACAGCTCCCATTCTGGATAATCACCTTTTTCAATCGCTTCGAATAAATCCTGTGTCGCATGGTTAAAATTCTTTGCTTGGATTTCCTCTGCCTCTTTTTGCGTCAAGTTTTTAATGCCCTGTAAAGGCTCCCAGTGATACTTAACAAGGACTGCCTCGCCTTCCTTGTTCACCCATTTGTACGTATTAACGCCTGACCCCTGCATCATACGATAGTTTGCCGGGATACCCCATGGCGAATAAACAAGTGTTACCATATGGAAACTTTCAGGAGAGGCTGCACAGAAGTCGAAGAATCGCTCTGCATCCTGGCGGTTCGTCACCGGGTCTGGCTTGAATGCATGAATCATATCAGGAAATTTCATTGCATCACGAATAAAGAAAATCTTCAGGTTGTTACCTACTAAGTCCCAGTTACCATCTTCTGTATAAAATTTCACAGCAAAACCGCGAGGGTCTCGTAATGTTTCAGGTGAATGCCCACCATGGATTACCGATGAGAAGCGTACGAATAATGGTGTGCGTTTTCCTTTTTCCTGGAACAGCTTAGCACGTGTATATTTGCTGATTGGCTCGTCGCCTACCATACCATAGCTTTCAAAATAACCATGCGCCCCGGCACCACGAGCATGCACCACTCGTTCAGGGATACGTTCGCGGTCGAAATGACTGATTTTTTCGATGAAATCATAGTTCTCCAGTGTAGCAGGACCCCGGTTTCCTACAGTTCGGATATTTTGGTTATTTGTAACCGGATGCCCTTGTCTGTTCGTTAACGTATCTTCATTTTCGATATTAGTTTCATGATTTTGGTTTTTATCCATTCCATTCACTCCTTTACTTATATAGAAGTAGTTTATCCACTATTCAAGAACGGTAAACGGAAAAATCTCCAATCTTCTGTTCATTTGGTGACATTTCTCATTTTTTCACACTACAAAACCCCGATAGAATCTATCTTCCATTTCTCAATACCAAGATTTCTGAGTTGGAAAATTAACTTTTATGAAGAGCTATTTTTTTTAGAAGTAACGATAAATTTACTCGCAAATTTTTAATTACTCGCTATTTTACAAACAAAAAAGCGGGAGTTTCCTCCCGCTTACTTCTCGTTAAAACAGCCCTACTGCATGTCCTTCTTTATCTACATCCATACGCAGTGCAGCCGGCTGCTTTGGCAGTCCAGGCATTGTCATGATGTCTCCTGTCAGACAGACCAGGAAACCCGCACCAAGTTTTGGAATGACTTCACGCACAGTAACCGTAAATCCTGCTGGGCGACCGAGGAGCGCCGGCTGATCAGACAATGAATACTGCGTTTTTGCCATACAAATCGGCAGCGCATCCCAGCCGAATTTTTTTATTTGGGCCATCTGCTTCTTCGCAGCGTCTGTAAACTGTACACCTTCTCCACCATACACATGTTTGACAATGCCATCAACCTTCTCTTCGATGGATTGATCTAGCTCATAAAGCTGGTGGAAGTTGTTTGGTTGCTCCAACACTTCAAGCACCTGCTTTGCAAGATCAATACCGCCTTTTCCGCCTTCTTCCCATACATTCGTACGGGCGATACGGATACCTTCATTTTTTGACCAATCCAGAATCGCCTTCAGCTCTTCTTCTGTATCGGTAACAAAACGGTTGAGAGCGACAACCGGCTCAACACCAAACGTTCGCACTGTCTCTACATGCTTTGCCAAATTTTCAATACCCATCTTTAAAGCCGCTACATTTTCTGTTGAGAGCATATCTTTCGGTACGCCCCCATGCATCTTTAACGCACGGATTGTCGCTACGATAACTATTGCATCCGGTTTAAACCCGCCTTGACGTGCTTTAATATGCATGAATTTCTCTGCCCCTAAATCCGCACCGAATCCAGCTTCCGTCACAACGATGTCTGCCAGCTTTCTGGCAGTCTGTGTCGCAATAATGGAATTGCAGCCATGTGCGATATTTGCAAAGGGGCCTCCATGTATTAAAGAAGGTGTCCCTTCCATCGTCTGAACAAGATTTGGCTTGAACGCTTCTTTCAACAAGAGCGTCAATGCTCCCTCTACGCCAAGTTGTTTTACAAAGACAGGCTCACGCTCATACGTATAACCGATGACAATGTTTGCCAGACGTGTTTTCAAGTCTTCTATACTAGTAGCTAGGCAGAATACCGCCATAATTTCAGATGCCACCGTAATATCAAATCCATCTTCCCGAGGTACACCTTGCACCGGACCCCCTAGACCGATGACAACCTTCCGCAATGCACGGTCGTTTAAGTCCATCACACGTTTCCATAAAATGCGACGTGGATCAATATTTAAGGAGTTGCCTTGGTGGATATGGTTATCGATAATTGCAGCTAGTGCATTGTTTGCTGTCGTAATTGCATGAAGATCTCCTGTAAAATGAAGATTAATATCTTCCATTGGTAATACTTGTGCATAACCGCCGCCTGTTGCTCCTCCTTTAATACCCATTACTGGTCCAAGAGAAGGCTCTCGTAAAGCTACCATCACCTGTTGGTTTAACTGTTGTAATGCATCAGCCAGCCCTACTGTCACAGTTGACTTCCCTTCTCCAGCAGGGGTAGGACTGATTGCTGTCACCAGTACAACTTTCCCTGTTGAAGAGCCTGGAATTTTAGAAGGGTCTAGCTTTGCTTTATACCTTCCATACTGCTCTATTGCTTCTTCAGGAATCTTTGCTGCTTCAGCAATGGCCGTAATTGGCTTCATTACGGCTTTACTGGCGATTTCTAGGTCTGTTAATGGTTTCGTTACTGTCATTGTACACCCTACTTTCACATGTAATCTTATTTATTATATACAAAATAAGAAGGCTGCAACCGACTCATCTTGAAGAAATATAGCCAATTTGTTGACAGTATATATCTGTTCCTGTATATTTTTAAGCATAATTGTCTTAATTTTTCGATTAAGATTATTATAACTGCAAGTATGGGAGGAGAACGCTCATGCACCAAGGGAAAGTAAAATGGTTTAATAACGAAAAAGGTTATGGGTTTATTGAATGTAACAATGGTGAGGACGTTTTCGTGCATTTCACTGGCATTCAAGGTGAAGGTTTCCGTACACTGGAGGAAGGACAGGCAGTAACATTTGAAATTGTAGAGGGGAACCGAGGTCCCCAGGCTTCAAATGTGTTTACAGATTAAGTATACGCCGGCTTCCGTCGGTGTTTTTTATTTTCCATTAGAAAAGGCTGCTCGATGAAAATTTCGAGCAGCCTTTATTTCTATTCTTTACAAGAACAAAATCCCTTCTGCCATTTTTACCCCTCATTGTCGTCACGACATTCTGGATGCTGGCACTGTAGTGGACGGACTCATCTTTCCCATATCCATTTAAAAATACTGTGGTCCGCCGTACTGTTCTTTTTAATAAGAGCTTTCCAAATAATTAATACGTTTCTGTGAACATGTATATGGCATTTTGAAAATGTAGAACACGTTCTTCCCTTGCTCCTTTTAGAACAACTGTATGGAGACCCGGCCCGTTCTCCAAGAGAACATCCCATACCGCTCCATCATCATAAGGACGATAAAAAGACAGATTACCGGAAGGAGTATATATGGTCAGAACCTCTGCATTCGTTTTCTCATCTATTATTAAAGTACTTTCCAGACGGCAAAGCTGCAGCAGGATACGAGCCATTTCGAAGTTTGAAACTATGTAAGATACCTCTGCAATTTGCAAAGGGCCAGCAGCATGTTCATGGATGATCCCCCGCTCTTTCATATCTTGAACACGGTCTTCCTCTGGCTGGTCCCACTGGATAAAGAACGGCAAGTCAATTTGATTATTTTGATCTCCTATATGAAGAAGCTGCCAGCTGACAATCGATCCATCCGGTCTGGTACGAGAGAAACGGTCAGGCCCTATTACATCATATCCCGCTCTCTTAAACTGTTCAGCGTCCTGTTCGATTGTCGTTGTGCTGATAGCCACACGTGTTAAACCATTCTCAAATTGGTTTCGGGCATATGTTTCATGAAGTGTATATGGAATAGTCGAAGCCTCTTTAAACTTTTCTTGATCATAAATATTGATCAATTCAATATAAGATTCTTCAAAATAACATAGCGCATTATATGTGCCCCACTGCTCATGTTTTCCCCCTGGCACAACGTGAAGCCCCTCAGAGCGCAATCCCTCAGCGGCTTCTTCCGGACTTTCAACAAAATGGACAATATGATCCAATTTATACATCCAATCCCTCCGTTTTTCTAGTGTATATTTCAATATGTCTATGCAGGACAGAAATTGAAATTGGTAATTTACCAACCATATCGCCATCCACATTCAATTCCAGCTGCCGATCAGCCTCAACGTACAACTCTTTTGTACTAAAATAGTGCACATTCTCATCATCCTTCAATGAATTAAAGAGCATATTTGTTGCAATTTTCAATGTTTGGAAGGTAGAGTCGCTTTTAATAACGAAGCAATGCACAAGACCATCTGTAACATCTGCCTCATCTGCAATAGTGGAAAAGCCCCCTACCGAATTTGTAAGCGCCATAAGAAATAGAATAGCTTCCTTTTCAACCACTTGGTCATCATACGATAAGCGAAGGGTAAAAATCTCGTTGTCAAAAATCGCTTTGGCCCCTTCGATTAAATAAGCAAGGGAACCAAGTCTTGTTTTTTGTTCAATGGATACTTCACCAACTGCCTCTGGAAGAGCACCGATGGCCACAACGTTCGTAAAATATTCATTATTTACCTTTCCTATATCTGCATATGCCGTCATTCCTCCAAGAAGTTTAATTGCTTCATCTGGACTTAGTGGGATATTCAAGGCTCGGGCAAAATCATTAACGGTACCAAGCGGAACAATGCCTACTTTAGGGCGGAAAGGCTTTTCTGCTATCCCATTAATTCCTTCATTCACCGTTCCGTCTCCTCCAACAAGTATGACAGTATCAAATCGTTCCTCACAGGCTTTTTCAGCCAAGCGTTTTGCATCGCCTTCACATGTAGTTTTTACGACTTCTATGTCATGCGTGGCACAGAGCTGGTCACAAATCTTTTGCTCATAATGAAGACTCTCTTCTTTTCCCGATGTCGGATTTAAAATAATTAGTGCTTTTTTCATTCTTACTCCCCCTAGTAGCGATAGATTCTTATCCATACCCCTTTAGGAGGAAATATGTCACCCTTTTGTACCCATTATAACGAGGCTACTATGAAATATATAGAACAAAACACCATATTTACATAATATAGAAGTTCTCCTCGTTTTGACGGAGCCAGTCTTGAAGGATTTCAATAAATTTTCCTGCTGCTGGAGAGACATTATAAGATGTTGATAACCCTATAATACGGAAAGTCTCTTGTTCAAAAGAAACGGCATTTACATTGTCCGGTAAGCTGCCTAGTACAAGTTTCGGCATAATTGTAATTCCCAACGAGTGTTCTACCATTGTAATAATTCCTTTGTCATCAAACAGTTCAAATCGAATATTCGGTTTAATACCATACTTCTCAAAAATCGTTATAACATCATTTGTTCCTTTGTAAGAAGGCATGATAAAATTTTCCCCTTCAATATCCTTCAAGTTAATTTGTGTCATATTATACAGCGGACTATCAGACGATATAATACACAGCATCGGGTCCTTTATTAGGGGAATATACTGGAACTGCTTAGAGCTTGGCCGATTTAAAAACCCACAATCAATTTCCCCGGCGATTAGCCACTTTTCGATTTGATAATAGTCCCCTTCCCTCAGCTCAATCCGAATTCCTGGATATTCCTGTTCCATTAATCGAATGATCGTTGGCATCCATTTCGTTGAAATACTCGAAATTAAGCCAACACGTACTGTCCCTTTCGTTAAACCATTAATACGGGAGGCTTCCTGTTGAAGCTGCTCCTCAGCTTGCAGCACTTTTCGCATAGCAATAAGCATTGTATGGCCATCTGATGTCAGAGTAACACTCGAGCGGCTCCGGTGAATCAATGGAAACCCAAATTCTTTCTCTAAATTAGACACAGCATGGCTGACTGCGGACTGTGTGAGACCAAGCTGTCTAGCCGCCTTTGTGAAACTTTGGGCTTCTGCAACCCTTTGTAAAATCTGATATTTTATTAAACTCATATGATTTACACCTTCTTTATTTAATAAACATGAATTTTTTTAATGTTAATTATTATAAACATTCGTTTTACTAATCGCAAATACCGCCGTATAGTTGTGTTATAACAGTTTGATAGTTGGTGGTGGAATGATGAGTTTACAAGGAAAAGCAAATACACTTATGGTCATCGTCACAATGTTTTGGGGCGTAAGCTATACATTTATGAGAATGGGTTTAGAATCGCTTGAAACATTTAATATTGTTGCATGGCGATGCTCGATCGCTTTTATTGTTGCGGGATTCATTTTCTACAAAAGAATGAAAAATATAAATAAGCAAACATTGACTTATGCAGGTATTCAAGGATTTTTATTATTTGCTGTATTTTCCTTGAGCCTCTTTGGTTTAGAAACGACGAGCGTCTCTAATGCTGGTTTCATCTTAAGTTTGACAGTCGTGATTGTTCCTATTTTCTCAAGTTTATTGGAACGAAAACTTCCATCAGGTGCTGTAAGTATTGCCGTTATATGTACTATGGCAGGAATCACGTTCCTGACGTTGAAGGAATCGCTGTCTTTTCAAATTGGAGATATTCTAGTAGCTGTTGCAGCGTTTGCATATTCTATTTACTTAATACTCAATAGTAAATTCACAAAATCTGTTGATTCAATTGCTTACGGGGTGTATCAACTAGGGTTTGCAGCCCTATTCGGTATTATTTGTATGGTGACTTTTGAGACACCGGCGATGCCTTCATCACCGAAAAGCTGGATAGCTATTCTTGGACTCGGATTGATTTGTACAGCTTTCTGCTTTATCGCACAATCTGTAGTACAACAGTATACATCCCCTACTCATACGGGCCTCATTTTTTCACTGGAGCCGATTTTTGCCGCACTTTTCGCAATTTTGTTTATCGCTGAACCATTTACGCTTAAGCTATTTGTCGGAGGAGCTCTTATTTTAGCAGGCAATCTGGTTGCACAGTGGGAACAGCTTCATCAAACTAGATTTTTACGTAAATCGAAAACGCATGAAAAAACGGCTTAAGGAGACCCTTAAGCCGTTTTTATTTCTCTTAAATAGAACAAACGCTCTCTATTAGCTTTTCTCGACTTTTCTAGAATACCATCTATATTGTCATATAATTGCTAGAAAAAACATAGACTAGCTAATAGGCCGCAAATGTCAGAACGTTTTCAATATACAATCATTTTTCATTCCAACAAACTGACGTTATTATTAGGTATGTACTATTTTTATCGTATATTTTATTAAACAAACGAAGGAAGTGTTTACATGGTAGGACGTAACGACCAGTGCCCATGCGGTAGCGGGAAAAAATATAAAAAATGCTGTGAAGGCAAACAACAGGTAAAAGTAGAAAATCTATTTAATGAAGAAATAGAAAGCACATTACAAACATTCTACTCTGTATATCCAGAACGAAAAGATATTCGCGAGTATATCGAATTGTTACAAAAGTGGTCTCCAGCCATGAACGGTAAACTTCAACGTGAACTAATTGAAGCAGTTGTATTGGATGAATTTTTCTTCCATGAGCGTCCAGATATTTGGGAAGGTTACCTAAAACGTCAGATGAAGCGCACAGTTCGTCCGCAGACAATTGCTTTATATGAGCAATGGGCTTCACCTGAAATTTTCATCGGCAAAGTGGATTCTATTGAAGATCATTACTTTAAAGCAGTTCATACATTAACAGAAGAAGCTGTGATGATCCGTCGTGAAAATAACAAGCCAATTCCTGAAGGTATGCATGTATTCGCATTCTTACTACCTGATGGTTCAGAAAAGGAACAGCATAAATTAGCAGTTTCTACGTTGATCTTCTTCCCAGCTGACCATGCAAAAGTTTTTGAACAAATTAAAAGGGATTTTGATTCGCAGGAGCTGAATGCCCTCACTTTCCTAAAAGATAACCATCTGGCACTTTGGACAAAGCTTGTTGCAGGTGGATATGAAGGGGAAGAATTCACGACATTCGAACAGGATGTTCTGCAGCAAGCAAAAGGCTTCTTAAAAGAGCAGGAGCTTGCTGGGGATAAACTAATTGCTGTACTGGAAGATTATTTAGTGGAGCAGCAGCCAAAAGCACGTAAATCTTCAGCAATTGCCGCTGGTGCAATTCGCTACGGCCAGGAACGCGGCCTATTTGAAGGCAAAACATTTACGGTGAAGGAAATTTCTGAAAGCTTCGGCGTTTCGTCTTCTTCACTTAATAAATACTATCAAGAGCTGCTTGAATATCAAGCTGTTCTCGCATAAGCTACAGATACTCTTTTTAGGAACATATAAAGAAAGGACTGGCCATGACGGATATTACCGTTTCATGCCAGTCCTTTTGTATATTAAACAGAAATAATTATTGATCGTCAGTAACTTTCATCAGCTCTTCGCCTAAAAATTTGAGTTGTTCCCCGACCGTACATTGCTCAATACAGAATCGGTGGGCGCCCGTCTTGCCGCGCGTTTTTCGAAGATCGCGTAAGACAAGGCAATCTGTACAATAAACGTCAGTTAATTCATCTATTTCTTTCATAACAGAAACTTTATTCATATGCGGCCCCCTTTGTAGACGTCTTACTATTTTACTACGCTGAAAAAACTTTTGTCCATTAAAATTGTCTGCTATACTGGTAGTAATCTTGGAAATGAGGGTTGAATATGCTGGAAATCTATATTGATGCTGCAAGCGCAGGTAATCCTGGGCCGAGCGGCATTGGCATTTATATAAAAGGAGAAGGCCATCAATTAAAGATAAGCGAGTACATCGGAGAAACAAACAACCATATCGCGGAATTTTCCGCGCTTATACGCGGTCTTGAAGAGGCTGTCAAGTTAGGATCTCAGCTCGTTTCTATGCGTTCTGACTCAAAAATCGTTGTCAGTTCGTTAGAAAAAGAATATGTAAAAAACGAGGAGTATAAGCCTTATTTAGAACGTGCCTTACAGCTGGTCGAGGAGATCGAGCTATTTTTCATCAAATGGATACCGGATAGTCAAAACAAAGCAGCGGATGCTCTCGCCCGGGAAGCTATCCATAAAAATAAAAAATGACAACAAGCAGCCTACAGAATGACAAACCATTTTGCAGGCTCTTTTCATTTGAAAATCACCCCTGCCCACCTGCTTCCCCATCCTATCGGGAAGAAAAGGCATATACCCCCCATTCTATTCATATCTATTAGTATTAACAATACCTTGAAGTAATGAATATGCATTACCTTTGGACAATATACATTCCTTTGGAACTATTACCACTGGGATAAAGTATGAAATGGGAAGCTATCAGTTGAAAGGGGTCAATTTATGGTTCAAACGACAGCAAGCCGTATACAGGAGATTTTTAAAAAACAGCAGAGCTATCAATGGACAGTCCGTCAAACAAACGCTGCTACAAGAAAAGACAAACTGGCGCGCCTGGCAAAGGCTATTTCAGAAAATATGCAGGAAATCATTGCTGCAACCATTCAGGACGTACAAAAGCCTTCCTATGAAGTTTTTAATGAAGTAGGCCAAGTATTAGGCGCAATACAGCATACAGGGATTCACTTAGAACAGTGGCTGCAGCCACAAGAGGTGCCCGCAGCAAATCCCCTCGCAAAAGCTTTTGTGGTGTACGAACCAAAAGGTGTCGTATGTATAATTGGGGCTTGGAACTTCCCATTCACCCTTTTATTCCATCCACTAGTAGATGCGATAGCGGCAGGAAACTGTGCGATTATTAAGCCTTCTGAATACACGCCGACCATCGGAGCTTTAGCTGAGCGTATCCTTCGTTCGATATTCAATGAAGAGGAAATAGCTGTAGTACAAGGAGATGCAGCCACTGCCGGTACGTTACTTGAACTGCCATTCAATCATATTTTCTTTACAGGAAGCTCCCGTGTAGGAAAAATTATCATGCGCGCAGCAGCAAATCATCTTGCTTCCGTTACCCTTGAGTTGGGTGGAAAGACGCCGGTAATTGTAGACCGCGGTGTTGATCTTACGCGAACGGCTCTACGACTCGCATGGGGGAAAATGATGAATAGCGGACAGACTTGCATTGCCCCTGACTACTTATATTTGCATACAGATGATGTAGAAGCATTTACAGAAGCGTTCTCTTTCTGGATAACAGCTAGCTACCGGGACGAAAACGGCCAGCTTCTCAGTGAGGACCGCACCCAAATTATCAATCGCATTCACTATGATCGTGTTCGCTCGCTGTATACTGATGCAATTGAAAAGGGAGCAACTGTGCTAAGCGGTGGTGAATTTGATGATATCAATCTTTTAGTGGAACCGACACTACTTATTAATGTTACCCCGGAGATGAAGATTATGCAGGAGGAAATATTCGCCCCCCTTCTTCCGATTATGACGTATACAAACGTTCAAGAACCAATCATATATGTACGCAATCAAGAGAAGCCGCTTGCACTCTATATCTTTAGTGAAGATGAAAAATTTGTTCAAGAAACTATTTCGAGCATACCTTCTGGTGGAGTTTGTGTAAACGATATTATGATGCATAACACGGAGCCTAATCTGCCATTTGGTGGTGTCAACCACTCAGGTATCGGGAGTTATCATGGTATTCACGGATTCAAAGAATTTTCTCATACAAGGGCTGTTCTAAAGGCAGCGGCAAATCCCTATGAAGAATTTATGATGCCTCCCTACAAAGGGAAGCTTGAAATGTTTCTGCAGAACACCGACCAATAAACATCTTTTGATTTAAAGCTCACAGTAGATTAGTAACCGACTGTCAAGCTATGTTGACAGCCGGTTTTTTACTCCATTTTATAGAGGAGACATTAACGGCCCTCTATACCAAAAAGATCCCGCCTCTCCTTTTTTCTTTCCATTTAAATTCCATATCTCTTTTTAACTGCCTTCCCGCTCTTAAGGCCCTTCCTTTAACTCTCTAAATAAACAAAAACCGAACGCTAAGAAGCGCTCGGTTTTTTTGAAAATTGAAGTATATAAATGATCATATTTACTGCCAATAGCACGCCACAAAGTAAGTACACTGCCTGATAGCTGAAAGACATAGCAATTAGGCCGAGAATGTAGGATCCGATTGCGATACCTGTATCGAACAATGTAAAATACGTGGCTGTTGCATAACCGCTGCGTGCAACAGAAGTTGACTGTACAGCTTGTGACTGCATACTTGTTGTGAGCGTCCCATAGCCGCTGCCGACAAAAATTGCAGCTACAAGGAATTCCCATGAACTATCCATATAGGCCAGCATAAATAAACCGATTCCAAACAAAATAAAAGATGGAATGACAACGTATTTTGGACCTTTTTGATCATATATCTTTCCGGTAAATGGACGAATAATCAGCATAGCTGCCGCAAAGACAACATAGAAATAACTTGCTACATTTAGCATTCCCTGTTGTTCTGCATAAATTGAGATAAAGGACAAGACACTGGAATATGATAATGCCAGCAAGCATGCAAGCAAGGCTATCGGAAGTGCCTTTCGCTCAAATAAGTCATTAAAGGAGAAGCTCAACTTCGGCTTCACTTCCGGTCTAGCTATGTCACTAGTATTAATTGTTAAGCCAACAACACATCCTAGTAACCCAATTGCCGATAGAACAATAAATAGTGTTTCAAAAGACGCGCTTTGCACAATAAATAGGCCAACAAATGGGCCAATAACAACGGCAAGATTTGAGGACATTGTAAAATAACCGAGTCCGGCCCCTTTCCGATTATTCGGAATTATGTCTGCTGCGAGTGAACCTGTGGCTGTTGTTGCGATACTAAACCAAATTCCCTGTAGGAAACGTAAAACAAGCAGGATAGCAAATGGTTTTATGAATACATACAAGATGGTACATAGCAGATAGATGATCATACTGATTACCAGCATTTTCTTTTTACCATATATATCTAACATTTTTGCGCTAAACGGGCGCACAAGAATTGCTGAGATAAGAAACGCAGTTACTAAAAGACCAGCATCATCATCTGTGCGGCCAAGGTTGCCCGTTACATAGAGCGGCAACGTAGTAATAAGTCCATAAAAAATTAAAAAGACCGATAAATTGGTCAAAAAGAGTGCGATAAAACGCTTTGTAAATATTTGATTCTTTACTTCCAAGAAGGTCATCCTTTCATTTTGTCCAGTAATTGTATTAGCTGTACTGTTTCTTCTTCTGAGAGGTTTTTTGTCATTTCAGCTTCGAATTTTAACACGGAAGCTTCGACTGCCGGCATTTGCTGGAGTGCTTTTTCTGTGAGATAGACAATTTTTTCTCTGCGATCCGCTCCTTCTTCCCTCCTGACAAGGCCCAGTTTTTCCAGACGTGCCACTGTTCTTGTAATGGTAGGGGCTTCTACATTTAAATACTTCCAAATAGCCGTCAATGTCATCGGACCTTCCTTTTTCAACAAAAAAAGAATTGTCCACTGTGAACTAAACAGACCATGCTCCTTTAATGCCTCATTCAAGTGGTTAACTAAAAAACGGTTTTGCTGAAAAAAAGTATGAAATAATGGGTTCATCCTTATCCCTCCATTTTTATTTACCTAAGTAAATAATCACTTTCATAGTCTACGCCTACTATAATATTTTGACAACAAAAAAGCCTGTATCCAGAAATTCTGGATACAGACCAAGCAAATATGCGTTAATTTTATTGTCCAGTAATATTCAAAAGCGCTCCTACTGCTCCCGAAAAACCACAGTCCTTCAAAAAAATTGGTGTATGTTTTTTTAAAATCGTGTAATGAGAGATTACCTTTTGTAAATTCTCATTATCCGTCAGGGTTGAACCAATATAAACGATGTATTTGGCATCCCGTTCTTCGGCAAGCTGGATGCTCAGCGTCGTAATCACTTCACCAACAAGCCCTTGGACAGTGGCTAATACATTTTCAATCGGATGTTCAACTAAGCGTGTAATACCTACTTTGCCAAAATTACTCGCTGTAAGACTGCCATCGATTGGTGACTCCATACCTTGGAAAATATCCTTCACTAATAAGTCGATTGCGGAACGGTCTCCTTTTGCAGCAAGTGTAGTAATCTCCTCAAAACTAGTAATACCCGTAAGCAGTCCGGCAAGTCCGACGAGTGTTCCTCCGCCGATACCTGTCCCACTTACACGCGAATGGGATTCCCCGTCCATATAGTGGATTGATGTACCAGTACCGATGTTAGTAATGATACTTTTATCGATTTGGTGCCCCTCTTTTTCGAGCAAATAGCGCACGCCCTTCAATGTTGCTTCAAACTCGACGATATACTGGATCGACTTCATTGTTTTCAACACATCACGCAGCTGCTCTGTACGTCCGCCTGTCACACCAATCTCATCGACTTGCGGATGTCTTTCTATCCACTCTTTTACCCGCTCCATTTCATTAGACGGGAATACTTCCAATGTTAATTCGCCCTCTTGATTGATATAGGCAAGCTTCGTTAAAGTACCGCCCGTATCAATGCCTATTACCTTAGCCATTCGCCTTACTCCTTTTTATGCAGCGCCTTTTTCACCCTATGTATATCACGAACATCGCTACACTTCAATTGTTTCTTTCGGGAATAAATCTCGTTTATTAAACTCTTCTATAATAAGGTGTTCATATTGTTTAAGCAAACGGCAAACCTTCGCTTCAAATGCATGGGTAGACTCTTCCTGCATAGAAAAACGGCCTAATGTTTCCTCATCAAGAAGAAGCTGCTGAAGCGTCATTACTTCTGTTTTCGGTAAGCTATAACCATGTAGACGGAAGACTTTTGAAAGCGGTCTCAATCCTGCGCGTGTCAAAATAACTCTTCCATCAACTGTTGCTACAATATTAGCCAACATTTCCTTTGCCCTTTTACTTGGGTGGATTGTTGTTAATTGTATCACTTCTACTTTACCTTCTGCATCCGTTCGCTTCTCCTCCCGAGTCGTAAACGATAACTTTTCATAAAGTGTCGTTATTCCTTCTCTCTCAATGCCCTCCGGAGAAACGCGAAGATCAATAGAGGAAATGAGTAAATCATAATGAGTTTCAGCAGGCTTCAGACTAGAAAGCAGCACCCGCACTTCGTTTGTTTTCTGCTCTTCGATAAGCTGTTCTCCGTTGGTCGCCTCAAAAATTTGGCGCAAACTATCTGCATCAGCCAGTGCTCTATGTTGTATTTCTGCTTCTAATCCTAATTGTCCCATCAAACCAAGTAAGCTTGGCTGTTCTTTTATATGATGGGCGATCATGTATTTTTGCTGGAAATCGATCATCGGGAATATGAAATCATTTTTCATATAATTCCTCTCCAGCTCAGACTCCAGTACTTTTCGATCAAATTCCCCAAATGTAAGAAAGATGCAGTCCCTCTTGCACCAGCGCTTAAACTTGTACATTGCTTCTTTAAAGGATGGGGCATCCAACAGCTGTTCTGTTTTAATGCCAGTGAGCTTTTGGATATGAGGGTTCAATTTCTTGAACTTGTACGGCTGGATAAGTTGGGTAAATGTTTCAGTTGTCCCATCTGCATTCCACTTAACAGCCCCTAGTTCAATTATGTATTGTCGACCGCGGATAAGCGCCGCCTCTATATCGACACAAATATATGTATGCTTTCTTGTCAATTTTCCCACCTACAACTTTCCGAGATGAAGTTTTGCACCCCAACTCCCTGTTCATATTGTAACGCAAAATCCAAGTATTGGACACGCCCCTGTTTAGAATTTAGGTTATTTTTCCTTTCAGCATTTTATTTTTATGAAAGCAACACCTAGATTGTTATACTTTATATTTTATCTTTTATAGATTTTGCGATACGATAGAAGTATGTAAGATAGACTGGAGGAACACTCAATGAACGAAAAGGCACTGCAAAAGGATGCCATGCGTGTACTAAAAGAAACAAGTCGTACATTTTATATTCCTATTACTTTTTTAGGTACGAACTTAAAATATGCCGTGGGCTGTGCGTACTTATGCATGCGTGCATTAGACGAAATTGAAGATAATGAACAGGTAGCCAATTCCAAAAAACATGATATGTTAATGAAGGTAAAGGATTTATTCCAATATCCATTCAATGAGGAAGCATACTTAGAAGCACTAGGTGAAGAAAAAGATAAAATGCCGGAAGTTACTTTGCGTATGAAGGATTGGATTGAAGTATGTCCTGAAAGCGCACGCGAGATTATGTTTAAGTCGTGTGAAGAAATGGCGTATGGTATGGGAAAATGGGCTCTAAAAGACTTTAATGTGAAGACAAGAGAAGATTTAGATGAATATACATACTATGTAGCCGGTCTTGTCGGACGTATGCTGTCACAAATGTTTGAATGGGATACCGGCTTAAAAACTGATTATGACCTTGCAATCGGTTACGGTAGAGGCTTGCAAGCCGTAAATATCCTACGTAATGAAAAAGAGGATATGGAAGAGCGTGGTGTAAGTTTTGTACCTGATGGCTGGACACGGGACGATTTATTCGCATATGCGGACGAACAGCTGACTCATGGCGACGCTTATATTGAAAGTACTCGCAGCAAAAAGAAAGTATATATGTTTGCAAAGCTTCCCCATGTGCTGGCACATAAAACGCTGGCCGTAATGAAGGAAGGCCGTGAAAAAATGACACGTGCCGAAGTGGAACAAACAGTAGAAGAAGTGAAAGCCGAAGAAGGCGACGAATAATTAAATTAAGGGAGGCGGCCTAGTCCGCCTCCTTTTTTCTTTTTGTTCCTCTTATATAATCCTTGTAGAAGCTCGTCCTCATCATCTGCCCTTACATTTAGCCTTCTAGAATGGTTCATCTTCTTTTATTCCCAGTCAAACACTCCTCGGTTAACTTTATACACACTGCTTCTTATATTGCTCATATTATAAAAATACAAGAATACCAAAGGCACACACTAAACAAATGCATACATAAACAAATGAAATGATATATTTTTTCTTTTCTTTATAAAACAGACGTTCAAGCAGCGTGCGAATCGCGTATAACATAGCGAAGAATAAAAAAACCAGGAAATATAACTGCTTTCCAGTCGTTCCACTTGCAGATATAAATGAAAGAAAGAAGACACATGCGATTATTTCAAAAAGCATGTGCTTTTTATTGATGAATTGATCAGTAAATTTTTCATTTTTTTCAATAGTAAACTTTTTTCGTAAATATAGATCGAACACTCCGGCTGCAATGACAGCACCTATTAAAATGGTTACTAACATTATGAATCTCCTATTTCTCTGTTTGTAAATACTCCTGTCGGACCGGTTCAGGTACCATATTTCCTCCAGTAGACCAGACCAAGTGTACCGCATTATTCATTTTATCCATTAGCTGATGTTCTTTTAGATAGGCAGCTCCTTCTGATACAAGCTGAATTGGACCAAATACACCGGCATGGGCTGATGGTTCCATAAAAATATTTTCTAATTCAAACATTGCTTTCATACTTCTGCATAAAAAGCTGTCGTCGACAGTGTAGCAGCCGCTGATTATTGTTTCCATAAGCGAACCAACAAATTTTGAAGGTCGGCCAACCGCCAGCCCATCAGCTTCGGTTTCGTTCGTTAACCCAATATCTTTTACTGAAATTTCATCATGAAGCCCGGTCATCATTCCAAGCAGCATGCATGGGGATTGAACCGGTTCCCCGAAGAAGATATGCACATGCTCACCGAACATCTGCTGCAGACCGAATGCAACACCGCCTGGAGCTCCCCCTACACCACATGGAAGATAAACGAATAATGGATGATCTTCATCAACTTTTACATTCAGCGAAACAAGCTGTTCTTTTAAACGCAGAGCAGCTACAGCATAGCCGACGAATAAGTCCTTTGAATTTTCATCATCTACAAAATGGCACATCGGATCACTTTCAGCTTTCTTTCTACCGCGTTCCACAGCCACGCTGTAATCCTGATTATACTCAATTACTTTTACACCAAGATCGCGGAGATGCCTCTTTTTCCACTCCTTTGCATCTGCTGACATATGCACAGTTACTTGGAAACCTAACTTCGCACTAATAATCCCTATGCTTAAGCCAAGATTGCCTGTAGAACCTACCGCGACTTTGTATTTAGAGAAGAATTGACGCATTTTATCTGAGTATAAAATCTCGTAATCATCTGTCTCCTTCAAATAGCCATGCTCAATAGCTAGTGTTTCAGCAAATTTCAGTATTTCATAAATGCCGCCGCGGGCTTTAATGGATCCTGATATTGGTAAGGCATGATCACATTTTAGCAGGAGCCTGCCAGGAATTTCAATCGCTCGTCTGCCTTCAATCAATGCTTTCATTTCAGCAATTTCCCTAATATCCGATTCAATTATACCGTTTAAAATACGCGTCTCAGGAAATGCTAATTTTAAATAAGAAGAAAAGCGTTGTAACCTTCCCTCAGCATCCAAAACATCCTTCATTGAAACATCAAAAATGGAGTATGCAGCATTTCGCTTTTTATTCACCCAAAACACATACTCTCCTTTTTGCAGCTGTTTAACAGATGGGAAATCCGAATATAGTTGTGTTAAGTTGATTGAATTGTTCATGTTTTCTATCCTTCTTTCTTTGTTAAGTTTGCTCGTTCACAAAGTTGTCGAAATTTATTTTCAAATGAAATATTATTTTCTTCCGTACGTTTTTTCGGTCCCTTCAACCTACCACCAGCGCGTCTTATTTTTGCACTTTCATAACGAAAAGCAAGTAGTTGATCGATATTGTCTGATGTCAACTCTCTTCCATTTGAATCAATAACATACGCTCCTTTCGCGATGCACATTGCAGCAAGACCATAATCACCTGTAATGACAATATCCCCCTTTGTAAGCGTATTCACCAGCTTAAAATCAACCGAATCTGGTCCTTTCGGTACAATAATTGTTATTGCATTTTCACGTTCTATACGATGCGAAGTATCGCAAAATAAGATAGGTTTTATCTCATATCGAGATGATACAAACAGCGCCAAATCAATAACGGGACAAGCATCTGCATCAATTAACAATTGAATCACTCAAATCCACTCCATTCAAAACTGACTGATTTTTATTATTTTAAAATATCAATTTACGTTATTCCTTTCACCTCACATGTATCTAACAAGGATATGTGAGATGAAAATTATATTGAATTGTTCGAAAAATCATAATACGATACTGCTATCTAATTTTTTGGGAGGTAACATAATGACGACAATTGCAATGACAAACGATGCACGTGCCAAAGAATATATCGATAACGTGTTTACACAACTAAAACAAAAAAATTCACATCAGCCTGAGTTTCTTCAGGCAGCAGAAGAAATCTTATTCTCACTGACTCCGGTGCTAGCACAGCACCCTGAATATATTGAGCATAACATTTTAGCCCGTATCGTGGAGCCGGATCGAATTATTTCATTCCGAGTATCCTGGCAGGATGACAATAACAGAGTACAGGTGAATCGCGGCTATCGTGTCCAATTCAATAATGTCATCGGACCATACAAAGGTGGTCTGCGTTTCCATCCAACAGTAAACGAATCAATCATGAAATTCCTTGCCTTTGAGCAAATTTTCAAAAACGCTTTAACCGGGCAGCCGATCGGCGGCGGTAAAGGCGGATCTGATTTTAATCCGAAAGGTAAGTCGGACGCAGAAATTATGCGATTCTGCCAAGCTTTCATGTCTGAATTATACCGTCATATCGGTCCAGATGTCGATGTTCCAGCCGGGGATATCGGTGTAGGTGCGCGTGAGGTAGGCTTTATGTGGGGCCAATACAAGCGTTTACGCGGTGCTTATGAAGCAGGCGTATTGACTGGGAAAAAGCCTGGCTACGGCGGATCATTAGCTCGTAAAGAAGCCACTGGTTATGGATTAGTATACTTCGTAGCAGAAATGCTACGCGAAAAAGGCGAAACATTCATTGATAAAACGGTGGTTGTATCCGGTTCGGGTAATGTTGCCATTTATGCAATTGAAAAAGCCCAGCACTACGGTGCCAAAGTTGTTGCATGCTCTGACTCTTCAGGTTATATCTATGATGCTGAAGGCATCGATCTTGCAGCGGTTAAAGAAATTAAGGAAGTAAAAGGCGATCGTATACAAACTTATTTAAATTACCGTCCAAATGCAGAATACCACGAAGGCTGTACAAATATCTGGACTGTAGCATGTGATATTGCCCTTCCATGTGCAACACAGAATGAAATTAATGGCGATTCAGCCCGCCTATTACTAGCAAATGGTACAAAATTTGTTGCGGAAGGTGCTAATATGCCCTCTGATTTAGAAGCAATCAATATCTACCTTGAAAATGATATTTATTTCGGCCCTGCCAAGGCTGCTAACGCTGGGGGTGTTGCAGTTTCCGCGTTGGAAATGGCACAAAACTCCAGCCGAACAGCTTGGTCTTTCCAGGAAGTAGATGAAAAGCTGCAAGACATTATGAAATCTATTTATACTGAATCTAGTGAAGCGGCTGAAAAATACGGTTATGCGGGCAATCTTGTTGTTGGTTCCAATATTGCCGGTTTTGTGAAAGTAGCAAATGGCATGGTCGCTGAAGGTGTTTATTAAGTAAAGTTTAGAAACAAAGCTAGCTGCCTTTTGTTCGGAAAAGATGGTGACTTTCGTCATCATCTTTTTCTCCGGCAATCGGTAGCCGTCTTTCTTTGATAAACGAACATTTCTATACTTACAACTAATCAACGTTCGTATTATAATAAATATAATCTTACATAACGGAGGGTTTTTTATGGAATTAATTTATACAGGTAAAACAAAGAATGTTTTCAGGCTAGAGGACGGTCATTATTTGTTAAAATTTAAAGATGATGTCACTGGCGAAAACGGCGTATTCGATCCAGGAGCAAACACAGTTGGCCTCACAATTGATGGTGCTGGCTTAGCCGGTCTTAAACTGACTTCATTCTTCTACTCCAAATTAAACGAACAGGGCATTCCTACTCACTACGTGGATGCCAATTTTAGTGATGCCACAATGACCGTGAAACCCGCAGCCGTCTTTGGCAAAGGTTTAGAAGTAATATGCCGATTCAAGGCTGTCGGTTCATTCCTTCGCCGTTATGGTGCCTACGTACAAGAGGGTCAAGAGCTTCCTTCTTATGTTGAAGTAACAATTAAAGATGACGAGCGACTTGATCCGCCTATTTCTGCAGATGCTTTGGATATGCTTGGTATTCTGTCATTAGAGGAATACGCTATCTTAAAGAAACGCACAATTGAAATTTCAAAATTTGTTGCTGAAGAGCTGGAGAAAAAAGGGTTAACTCTTTATGACATTAAGCTGGAGTTCGGCCGTGATGCACAAACAAATGAAATTTTACTAATTGATGAGATTTCAGGTGGAAATATGCGTGCCTATAAGGACGGCACATACATTGAACCTCTTGAACTTGAAAAAATTATGTTAGCCGATTAATCTGCACATGCCTCCCCTATTCAATAGGGAGGCTTTTTTCTTTTCAACTAGCCTGCTCTCATATTTATTGCTTTATTTAAGTGTTGATTTCACCGCGGCAGCATATATTTGATTGAACATCTTAATTTGGAACTGCATACCTTGTCTTTATAATTTAATCCTGTTGCTTTATCATATGCCGCCCGATTATTGCATGTATAAGCGTTCATACTATGGTAAGGTTCCAAATAAAGAATTTCTCTGTTTTTGTTGAATTTGTGCTGTCTAGTTTTAAATGTTAAGTCGCTGGGTAGATAATCAATGCCAAAGCCTATGATTTTATGTACGATTTACAAAATTGGAAAATGTTTTACCAGAAGAAATCAACTTAGAGGTGATCATTTTGAATCCGTTTTTAACTGTTTGGCTGCACCCAAAGCAAACTGCGCGTGACATGATTGACAACAAACCATTATGGTTTGTATTTCTATTGATTGCAATCGGTTCCTTTGCTGCTTTCGGAAGCGGCTATATTAACAGCGAGTTTAACGATACTATGTCCATAGCGATTCTTGTTTTCATCTCCCTATTTATTGGACCGATTTTCGGTATTATTATGATGTTCATTTATGGTGGAGTTCTATACTTGTGCGGAAAACTGCTTCGAGGGACAGGATCTTTTTGGGACGTTTTTAAGGCTGGTTCTCTAACATATATCCCTTCGCTTATTACAGGTTTTTTCTACTATCTGTGGATGTTCCTTTCCCCTGAAAGCTACTTTAGTGTATATGAAACAAGCGCCTTTTCGTTTATTGTTCCTTTAATAAGTTTCGGGCTTGGCATTTGGAGCTTTGTCATTAACATTGCAGCTCTCTCCGAAGCACATCGCTACTCGAACTGGCGAGCATTCTTTACGTTGCTAATACCAACCATTATAGTAGTTGTTTTCATTATCGCCATCATTGCCATTGTCGGTATCGCCTTCTTTAGTATTTTTTCTGGATGATCCCGCTACATGCCCAGCATATTGTTTGCTGGGCTTTTTTATATTTAGAAGTATAAAAATATTCAGCCGGACAATGGAACAAGAGGTTTGGGGTTAAAATATATTTTTGTTTTTCTGTGAACTTTCTAAAAAATCAAACATATGGTACAATTCATTTCGTAAACCGTAATATTTAAGGAGGACTACTATGTCGACTTTAAAGCGTCATGAAGTAAACTTAGCGGAAACTTGGAATTTAGAAGACTTGTTTAAAACAGAAGAAGCATTCGACAACGCTATTGAGGAAGTAAAAAAAGATGCTGACTCGTTAGAAACAAAATTTAAGGGAAATATTCAAACAAGTAAAGAGGCTGTCGATGTGATTGCTGCATATGAAAAGCTGTACGAAAAACTTGTGCCAATCAGTACATACGCCAATCTTGCTCTCAACGTTGACCAAACAAATAACGATGCGCAAATGCGTTCGGCAAAGGTTGGTCAAATATCTGGTGCCATTGGTGCAAAACTTTCTTTCATTCAAAGTGAATTACTTGCGTTGGAGGAGTCGGAGCTGCAACAAGTAAGTACGATTGAACCCGGTTATACGCGCTATATTAAAAATTTGCTAAAGCAAAAAGCTCACCAGCTTCATCCAGAAGCCGAAAAAGCCCTTGCAGCTTTTAGTACAACATTCAATGCGCCATATGGACTTTACAATACAACCAAGCTAGTAGATATGAAATTTCCCAATTTTGAAGTGAATGGGAATAGCTATCCTTTGAGTTATAATCTATTTGAGGGTGATTGGGAGCTTGAAAGTAACCGGGAGATACGCCGGACTGCATTCGACGCTTTTTCTTCCAAATTACGTGACTATCAGCATACGACAGCAAAAACATATGACACACATTTAAAAATCGAAAAGACAGAAAGCGATCTGCGCGGCTATTCCTCTATTTTCGACTTTTTATTAGAATCACAGGAGGTAGATCGTGATCTCTACAACCGTCAAATTGATTTAATTATGTCTGAGCTTGCTCCGCATATGCGCCGCTATGCAAAACTTCTGCAAAAAGTACATGGATTGGATAAAATGACCTTTGCAGATTTAAAAATTTCACTTGATCCGGACTTTGAACCTAATATTACAATAGAAGAATCTCGTAAATATATGAAAGATGGGCTAGCTGTTATGGGAGAAGATTACAGCAAGATGTTGGACCGTTCATTCGATGAGCGTTGGATCGATTTTGCCCAAAATGAAGGAAAGTCGACAGGCGCATTCTGTTCAAGTCCATTTGGCTACCATCCTTATATATTAATTTCCTGGACAAGCCGAATGAACGAGGTGTTTGTACTTGCCCATGAACTAGGTCATGCAGGACATTTCTATCTAGCAAATGCCGAACAAAATATTTATAATGCACGCCCATCTTTATATTTTATTGAGGCCCCATCTACTATGAATGAAATGCTGATGGCAAATCATCTATTAAAAAATTCTGATGATGCACGCTTTAAACGATGGGTGATTTCTACAATTATTTCACGTACGTATTATCATAACTTTGTTACTCATTTACTTGAAGCAGCCTATCAGCGGAAAGTTTATGAAATTATTGATACAGGCGGCTCTGTTACTGCCCAAAGGCTAAACGAATTAAAGCGTGGAGTACTGGAGGAATTCTGGGGTGATACGGTCTTCATTAATGAAGGTGCAGAGCTAACATGGATGCGCCAACCGCATTATTACATGGGCCTATATCCTTATACTTATTCTGCAGGTTTAACAATCTCTACGCAAGTAGCCAATCGAATTTTAAATGAGGGCGAAACTGCTGTGGCAGATTGGATCGAAGTATTAAAAATGGGCGGAACAAAAACGCCTGTTGAGCTTGCCAAACATGCAGGTGTCGATATTACGACAGAGCAGCCGTTACGGGATACAATTGCCTACATCGGAAGCCTAATCGACGAATTGGAACAACTGACAGCGCAATTAAACTAATAAAAAGCGGGTGCCTGTTCAAGACGGGCACCCATTTTTATAATTATACCTATTAAATAGCCAACGAATTGTTAATTGGCTGATTAAACAGCTCAGACACACCTGAATCAATGGCAGCTGACCCTACTGCTTTTGCTACAACCCCCGCCACGCGTTCATCCATTGAACTTGGTACGATAAACTCTTCCTTCAGCTCTTCATCTGTTACTAATGAAGCAATTGCTTCAACAGCGGCTAACTTCATCGACTCATTGATATCTGTTGCTCTCACGTCGAGAGCTCCTCGGAATATACCAGGGAACGCTAACATATTGTTGATTTGGTTCGCATGGTCAGAACGTCCGGTACCAATAATACGCACACCCCACGCTTTTGCATTTTCAGGCGTAATTTCGGGATTTGGATTTGCTAGTGCAAATACAATCGGGTCCTTAGCCATCGACTTAATATGAGCCTCTGTCAATAAGTTCGCTACAGAGACACCAATAAATACATCAGCGCCTTCTAACGCAACATCCAATGAGCCGCGAAGACCTTCTGGATTTGTCAAATGGGCAACTCCGTCCTTAATTGGATTCATGCCCTCTTTGCGTCCTTCATAAATGATTCCTTTGGTATCACACATAACGACATTTTTATATCCCATTTGAAGAAGGATACGTAAAATCGCAATACCTGCAGCACCAGCACCGTTGATGACAACCTTCATCTTTTCTACCTCTTTGCCGATGATTTTGTTTGCATTGATTAGTCCTGCACCTACTACGATTGCTGTTCCGTGTTGATCATCATGGAAAACAGGAATGTTACATTCAGCACGTAAACGATCTTCAATTTCGAAGCAGCGCGGTGCTGAAATATCCTCGAGATTAATGCCGCCATAGGTTGGTGAAATTGCTTTGACGATACGTACAATTTCATCCACGTTTTTTGTATCCAAACAGACTGGTACTGCATCTACGTTGGCAAACCGTTTTAACAGCAGCGCCTTCCCTTCCATTACTGGAAGCGCCGCCTCAGGTCCAATATCGCCTAACCCAAGCACTGCCGTTCCGTCCGTAATGATGGCCACTAAATTTCCTTTCATTGTATAGTCATAGACAAGAGAGGGGTTTTTTTCAATCTCTATACATGGTGCAGCTACTCCCGGTGAATACGCTAAGCTGAGGTCATAAGTGTCTTGCAGAGGCACTTTGGATCGAATCTCCATTTTCCCACCGAAATGTTCATGCATTTCCAAGGCCTTTTTCATTAAATCCATTTTCATCCATCCTTTCAATATATCAGAATTTTCTTTATATTCCAGTATCATATTGCTTTAATTAAATAAAGTCAACGATAATGTTAGAATTTTTAGAAAAAATATCACAAAACCTTATCAATACTTAATTTACTACCATATTGCTCACTTTTTCACATGTAATTTATACAATAAAGAGAATAAAAATTATTATTTTTAAATAATAAAAAATCTCTTGCTTATTTTAAAAACGTTAAGCTGCCTCTACTTTTATTGTGAAACTTTACACGTTTCATTTTTTCATGCAATATATGAAAAGTTTCACAAACTTTTTCGGAAATTCATTTGTGAAAACTTACACAAAGACACATTTTATACACAATTCAGCTAGGTTTTTTCTTACTATGTTGAAGTTTTTCATTCTATCTTTCTTTTCTATTCCACTTCCTGTAAAGTGAGAACGTCAATAATAATCGAAAGAAGGCTTCGGCATGCTAGGTATTTTATTTATAATTGGATTCGTCGGAAATTTAATTGGAACTCTTGCAGGCGGAGGGGAGCTCATTACATTGCCCACTATGCTATTACTTGGTATGCCAGTCCATTCGGCAATCGGGGCTAATAAAGTGGCAAATACTATTTCCACTCTTTCCAATTTCTATAGCGTATTTAAACGAAAAGAGGCTACTTTAAATGAGGTGCTCCCTATTCTTGCACTTTGCTTCATCGGAGGTCTGCTCGGTGGAGGCCTTGCCTCTCTCTTTACAGAACAAACATTGACAGTCATTGCTATCTGCCTGTTACTGTTCGCACTCATCCTTTCATTTTTAGGAAAAACAGATTTCGGAGAAGAATTACAACTCCGCTTGAAGAAGCGTACTGCAAGCTTGCTAGTAGGAGTTGGCGTATACGACGGACTTTTTGGACCTGGCAGCGGTACTCTTCTTCTCTACATTTATGCAAATGAAAAGCTAGCATATATGAAGGCGGTCGTACTTGGTCGAGTCGGCATTTTCGCTACATGCTTCGGGGCAGCTATTATGTATGTACTTAACGGGCAGGTTTTATGGGCTGAAACTTTTGCCTTAATGATCGGTTCCATTATCGGTTCGCAGATTGGGATTACTTTAGCAAGAAAAGTAAGCGCCTTGCTCGCTAAATATTTGTTGCGTGTCATCACTGCTATCTTAATTATTCAATTGATTATTGAGCTGTTTTAACAGTATCTCCCCTACTTATCCATTGATGTGCTCAATTTCTTCTATTACACTTAAATTGGGGATAAGGGGGATTTAGATGACGCAAACCAATACAGATAGGCATGAGGAATTAACAGAGGAAGAATTTTTAGAGCTTGTATTGGAGGAGCAGCGCAAAGCTTTGGAGGAAGAGCGTTTACGCAGGCTAGAAGGATACAATAAACCTAAAAAACAAAAGCCCTTTGCCCGTATCCTCGTATGGATCATAGCGCTTGCCCTCGTCTTTAATACTTTTGCCCTTTTGTTGAATATTTTTTCAATTCCAGCAGTGGAATTTATACAAGTCTCTACAAGATTATCTTCACAAGAGGATATTAAACAATACAAGAAGGCCGTTGTTGAAGTTTCTACAGGAAACAGTAAAGGAACCGGCTTTGCGATTTCTACTGACGGCCTTATTTTGACAAACCATCATGTTATTGATCAGGCCCTGCAATTGACAGTTGTCTTTCCAGAGGACGGCATTTATGAAGCGGAAGTAATTGCTTCTTATCCTGATATCGACACAGCACTTATTAAAGTCGAGGGAGTCGATTTACCGCATTTAGATATTGCAGATACCTATCGATATGACGCAGAAGAACATGTATACTTTATCGGAAACCCTCTATATTTCACAGGTATCGCAAATGAAGGAACGGTTCTTGATTGGGTACAGTTAGATGATTGGGAGCAACCGGTCATGATGATGGACGCACCCGTATATAAAGGAAATAGCGGCAGCCCAGTCATCTCAGAATCAGGTGAAGTAACAGGCATTGTTTTCGCCACTTTGGATACTGAAGAATATGGCAAGGTTGGGTTATTTGTACCAATCGACGCCTTTCATCAAGCCAATCAATAAAAGAAAAGAGGGATATTTATGCAATTACAATTTTTAGGGACAGGAGCCGGAATGCCTTCCAAGGAGCGGAATGTGACTTCTATCGCGCTAAAATTATTGGATGAAATCGGCAGTATATGGCTGTTTGATTGCGGGGAAGGGACCCAGCATCAAATATTACAAACATCAATCAAACCGCGGAGAATTGATAAAATTTTTATTACCCATATGCATGGGGATCATATTTATGGTCTTCCTGGTTTTTTGGGATCCCGTTCCTTCCTCGGCGGTGAATCCCCGCTGACAATTTACGGACCTCCAGAAGCAAAAGATTTTATTGAAGCTGCCATCCGTTACTCCAAGACACATATTACCTATCCAATTCACTATATAGAAGTACAGGAAGGTGTCATTTTTGAGGATGAACATTTTATTGTTCATGCAAAAAAACTGCAGCATGTTATTGAATGCTTTGGGTATCGTGTCGAGCAAAAGGATCTGCCTGGTCAATTACTTATTGAAAAAGTTCAGGCACAAGGTGTTCCGAGAGGCCCGCTTTACCGGGATTTAAAATCAGGGCGCGATGTTACTCTTGAAAATGGAACAATCGTGAAAGCAAGCGAGGTTCTAAGCGAAGCAAAGAAAGGATTTACAGTAACAATTCTCGGAGATACAAAGTATTGCAACGCCTCCGTTGACCTTTCGAAAGAAGCGGATATTGTCGTTCATGAGGCAACATTTGACTCTTCAACAGCTGAATTAGCAGCCAGTTACGGGCATGCGACCAATGTTGAGGCCGCAACTGTGGCCAAACTGGCAAATGCAAAAAACCTCATTCTTACACATATCAGCGCACGTTTTCTAAAGACCGATGTAGAACGGCTAGTTAATGAAAGCCGTGAAGTCTTCCCATCAACTTTTTCCGCAGATGACTTTTCCCAGTTTGAATTGAAGGGTGGAAAAATTACTAAACAATGAAAGGGCGACGACAAAATGGAATAATACCTTTGTCGTCACCCGGTTTGCTTTATGTGTTGTGCACATGGCTCTTTATAAAGGGTTTTAAAAATTTCAGAGAAAACAATCTCTCTGTGAATACTTGTCTATGCTGACAAATCTCCTTATTTCATTAAATAATCTACAAAATCAACTGGTACGTATGTTTTAATTGGTTCAAGTAAGTCAGGTGCAACCTTGAATTGAGAGCCTTCTCCGTTATGATCATATGTTTTTGTTCCGCGAGTGATTGTAAAAATTGCATCATCTTTTGAGACAACAGCACCATTCCCTGTTGAATCAACCTTCCAGCCGAGCTGCTCTGCTACTAGACGAAGCGGAACCATTTTCACCCCATCCACCTCATAGAAGTCCTTTTCAATCAGTTCCTGTACAGCTTCCTTATCAACCGGTTTTTCATCATAACTCAATAAGATTACCTTAGAAGGCGTCGTTTGTGCAGGGATACTTCTAGTCGATACTGTGTAGAACACAGCTGCATTTGCTTCTGCTACAGCACTAGCCTCAAGCTCTGTACCAGACAAGTTTTCAATGACAGTTTCATCTGAAATGTTCAGCTTGAGTTTTTTGCCGGCAAATTCTTTATCAAATGTATCAACTTCTACAAATCCTTGTTCTTCTGTCTGAACAACAATTAACTCTGGTGAATATTGAGGAGGATAAATCATCAGCATCGGTTTTTGAGCATCGACAAAGGCTGTAAATTCCATTCCTTCTTCAAGTTCAATCGGATTACCGGCATTATCTACGACTACAGTGTTTTCATCAACTACAATAGCAAAAATCTCTTCTCCTTTTTCGATTAACGCATACAACGCTCCATTTGTGCGTTCCTCAAATGATTGGAAGGTACCTGTTAGTTTGATGAATTTTTCTTGGATTTGTTCTGTTTCTTCACCAGTTGACGCTTCCCCTGTTACTGGTGCGTCCGGGGATTGTGCAAAGGCTGATGGAGCCATTACCCCTGCTACTAGTGCAAATGATAAAGCGATTGGAATGTTTTTTTTCATATTTACGTCTCCTTTACAATGGTATTCGAAGGATTTGTCGTCTACCATTCAAAAAGGTTACAATTTTTTATGGTTTTTATAAGAAAGACAAATAAACTCCATGGTGTTAAACACCAAGGAGCTCTTCTTTAAAGCGGTTTAATTTAAACAAATCAATATCATATTGACAGTCGCCTTCCATAACCATTTGACTAACTATTTCTCCAATGACACTGGCAAATTTAAAGCCATGACCCGAAAATCCAGAAGCAACAATGATATTCGAAGCCTGTGGTAATCTATCAATGATGAAGTGCTCATCAGGTGTCATCGTATATTTACATACTTTACCTTCCGTTAACCGTCCTACCTGAGGCATATAACGCCGGATAAATCCATCTAAATCTATTCTATCCGTTTCATTAAATGGAAGAAGCTCCTTCATCGGATCGATCGGGTCCCCGCCGTCATGGCGTCCGATTTTATAGCCGGCTCCGTCAATACTTGGGAAGCCATAATAACACTCTTCCTCCAGCTCAAATGCAAATGCGGGGAAAGCGGGATTGCCATACAGCTGTTCATCTGCCTCATACCAGGCAAATGTTTTGCGGATGGGTGAAAGCGGGAGGTGAACATCCATTGTTTCAAGCAGTTGCTTTGTCCAGGCACCGCTGCTCACGAGACATTGCTCAGCAGTAAAGGTATATGTATCTGTTTTTACAGTCACACTTTCTCCCGCGGTAATCTGACGAACTGGTTCGTTAAAGTACAGGGATGCCCCTGCTTCGATTGCACATTTTTTATAAGCCTCTACACATTTTTCTACCTTCAGGACACCTGAAGTCGGTTCATATGCTGCAATCATATTCTCTGGAAGTGACATTCCCGGCCAACGCTCCATAACCTCCCCTGCTTGCAGAACTTCCAATGGAAGCTCATATTTTCGTGCACTTTCAATAACCGTTTGGATAAAAGGATTGCTTCTATCTCCCACATTGATGACACCTGTCTGCAAAAACAACTGCTCTTTTACTTGTGCAGCGAGCTCATTCCATAACTGCGCTGATCGAAGCGCTAACGGAACATACGCTTCCCCTTCTCCATAGGCATAGCGGATAATACGTGTTTCTCCATGGTGACTGCCATTCGTATGAGGTGGTTCATATGCATCAATACAGCAGACCTTTTTTCCGGCCTTTGCTAAAAAATAGGCAGCTGCCATTCCTATAGAGCCAGAGCCCACAATAATACAATCGAAATTCATTCCACTACTTCCTCCTACCCAAAAAGGTGCCCCTGCAATTGAGGGGCACCTAGACGTAATTTATTCTTCGCCAATGGCTGCCTCATACTGAGTAATCCAGTCGCTAAAGCTGCCAACATATAGCTTCACATTTTCATAGCCCGCTTGCTTCAAAACAGCATACAATGGAGATGCCGTTACACCTGAGCCGCAATAGACAACGACTTCTTGATTTTTAGGAACGGAGCGCTCTAAATCATCTGTTACAACTAAATGGCTGCCTGCCTTTACTTGTTCCCAGTCGAAATTTTTTGCAGTCGGGATGTGCCCAGCTACCGGATCTAGCGGCTCATGCTCACCGCGATAACGGATAGCCGCACGCGCATCAAGAAGCATTGAGGATTTCTCGCCATCCACTACTGCCTTTACATACTCGCGATTCGCGTATATTTCGTCCTTCCACTCCGGTGCCAGCTGTGTTCGATCAAAGGATTCCTTATTAGAAGTCACTGCATAGCCTGCCTGCTTTAACGCCCCAAATCCTCCATTGACTACCCGTACATTTGTAAAGCCTGCAAATGTAAGCATCCACCATGCACGCGGTGCAAACGGTGTGCCCCCCTGATCATACACATAAATGCGATCGTTCAGCGATAGGCCGGCAGTTTCGAACAATTCGACAAGCTGTTCTTTTTCCGGCATCGGATGCCGCCCTTCTATTTTTGACATGTCAGACAAATCCTTTTCCAAGTCAAAATATACGGCCCCTGCAATATGCTCCTTCTCGTAAAGTGCCCGGCCCTCAGAAGCATCCATTAAATTAAATCGTACATCAATAAAACGTGCCGGTGTTTCCACTTGCTCCACTGTTACAAAAACATTTCCCATCTTGAACACTCCTTATTTTTGAAGTTGTGCATAGATCTCTTTCCATGTAGCTAGACGGCTTTCTTCCTGAAGCAGCATGCGCTCTGTTTCAATTTGTTCGATTGCCTGTTCAAACAGGTGCAGACGCAAGTCTTCTGCTTCTTTTGCAATAAATTCCATTGCCCATTTCTGGAGGCGATTTTTCTCTCCTTCTACATATGTTTGGGCATCAGGTTTTGTAAGATTTTCAAGGGCGTCTTTAAGTTGCTCTTTTTCGTTTTTCTCAAAGAAAGACTTTGGATTTTTGTAATAGGATTTTACACTTGCATATTTTGAACGTTCTGCAAAAGGACCCGAGAAATCAAGGATGTTCGGCTCTTCAGGCTCAAAAGCAAGGAAGGAGAAGCTATGATTGAATTCCTTCAAATTCTGGGCATCTTCTTTGAAACGCTCCTTCATTTTCTTTTGGACGAACTGCGCCAGACGGAAGTTCGTTACACGCATTTCCTGTGCAAAGTCAAAGCTTAGCGCCTGCAGTACTTCTTTTAACGCTGTATCCAGGGCCTGTTGCGCTGGCAGCTGTGCAAACGTTGAGGGATTATATGACTCGCGGAAGAAATCCGGATAGCGATAGTACACACGCTGCATAACATAATACAGCAGCTCATCCAGCTCCTGCTTAGCGTCTGATTCAAGCATTGCTGTATTCGTCGACTGATACGTATTCTTCACATGCTGCTCTAACTGTGCAAGCTCTGCAAGACGTTCATCCTTCCGTTTCAAGTTTTCTTCTGTTTGCTGGATCAGGTCATGCAGACGGACATGTGTCTTCTCAACTTCTTCATGAAGCGCCTGTACTGCAATCCCCATTAACTCCTCATTTAGGAAGTGGTGGAACGCTTCTTCAAACGGTGCCATACCAGATTGATGATTTGCCTGCTCCTGTTTTTCCTTTAGTGCCATTAAACTAGAAACACCATGCAAACGCGGGAATCGGATACCGAAACGCTGCAGCTCTGATTTTACATAACCTTTTACTTCTTCAGCTTCCTCTTCTGTTGAAGCCAAGTCGATCGCATTCACGATAAAGAACATTTTATCAAGCTCGAAGGCATCCTTTACGCGACCAAGCTGGATAAGGAATTCTCTGTCTGCCTTTGCAAAGGCATGGTTGTAATACGTAATGAATAAAATCGCATCCGCATTCCGAATATAGTCGAATGCAACGCCTGTATGACGGGCGTTAATCGAGTCAGCCCCTGGCGTATCAACAAGCGTGACACCCATTCGTGTAAGCGGTGAATCATAGTAGAAATCGATATTATCCACGAAACAAGACTTATTTTCTTGTGCAACAAACTTTTCAAAAGCCTCACGTCCTACGCGAATAACAGTACCAAGCTTTTCCTTAAATTCTTCATACCCTTCCGCATATGCACGAATAAACGATTTATGGACATTCAGGCGCTCATCCGATAATTGTACAGCCAAGCCTTCTGAAGACCGATTGAACGCTTCTTCCAACGATCCCACCTGCAGGCCGATTGCTTCATATGAACCTTGAATGTCTTCAAGAAGCTGTGCTGCTGTTTTTAATTGCACGTCAGCTGTTTCATGAGGGTGTTCTGGTGTCACTGGACGGATTTTATTTATTGCAGCTGTCGTAGGGTTTGGTGATACAGGCAGCACTTTTGAACCCATCAGGGCATTCGAGAAACTGGATTTTCCTGCACTAAACGCACCGAACAAGGCAATAGTAAAATCCTTCTGCTGTAAACGCTCCACTTTCTTTGTCAGATAGTTTGCGACTTCCTTGAAACCTTGAACGTTACCAACTGCCTGTGCCGTTTTCAATGCATTAGCGACAACCGCCTCTGTATTATGCGATGCCCCTGCCTGTACGTGAGCATCTTCCTCTATGACTTCCTGCTTTTGTTCTTTCGTTGCAAGCATTGACTCGTTAAATGGACGGATATCAGCAAGTGCCTGCTCATAATCTGTCTGCCATGCTGCCACCTGTGTTTTGGCAGCTGATCTTACCTCTTTAGAGCTTTGTTTCATTTGTTGATCGCTGAATTGCTTCTGCCCATCGATTGCTTGAATTTCTTTAATTGCCTGAATTTTATCCTTCATTGCATTAATTTTCATCTGTACAGGTGCCGCAGCTTCCTCGGCAACTTGCTTTAATACAGCTTGCTGCTCATCTTTCCAGGCATCTGTTTCGCGGATGAAATAGCGCTTCGTCGCTTCCGCTACCCGGTTAGCAAAATTCAGTACTGCATCTCCTGTTACCATGACATTGCTTTGAACTTGGTCTTCAATGACTGAAAACGGTACTTGGAATGGTCGTGCATCAATTTGAGCTGCACGCTCATCCGTTAGTGCACCTACATCCTTCAACGCCTGCTTCATCAGGGATTTCATATGGCCTGTCAATTGTGATTGAAGGATTGTTTGATAGCTTGCATTCGCATCTTCAATACGGCGTTGCTTTTCTTCTTCCGTTTTCTTTTTAGCTGAGAAAAAGCCGCCCACCTTGAAGCCTTCTTCACGGGACTCTAAATAAGAACGTAACTTTTCACGAAAATCTGCTGGAATAATGGCTGCATTGTCCAAAATATCCTTCCGGTGCTCCTCAAACCGATCATTCCATTGTTCAAATGAAAACAGCTCCGTTTGGCGTGTTAATTTATCGTATTGCTCTAACAAATCCTCACGGTGAGCCCAATCGTCTTCAGAGATTAACTCCTGATGAGTTTCAAACAAGTCCTGCTTTTCCTCCGCCAAAAATGCCTCATGCTCATGATGAAGTTTTATCAATGTATTTTTCGCTGTGGCAACAAGCTGTTCCTGCCAATCCTCCATCGAATCCATCACGATTTTCTTCACTTTGGCAAAATCATTATGAGGATGATCAAGTGCTTTTAAGGATGTAAAGAAGACATCCTTTGGGTATACCCCCCAGGCTGCGAACGAATTGTGTACCGATTGTTTGAAATCCTCAAACGAAAGTTCCGCATCTCGGTGCTTATCAATTTGATTAACAATCAAATAGACATTTGAATTGTATTTCATCAATTGCTTTGTAAATTGGAAGTTCAACTCGGATTGTACATGGTTGTAATCCATTGTATAAAATACGACATCAGCAATATGCAGAGCTGATTCTGTACTCATGGCGTGAGCATCATCTGTTGAATCCACACCAGGTGTATCCATCACTGTAACACCTAGCGGTAGGCTTGATGTGCTATGTCCAATTTCAATTTGCGAAACTAGATCTCCATTTTTACTAAGCTCTTTTACCTGTTTAATATCATAACCTGCCTCAAACTTCACGGGTTTTTCATTATGTAAATAAAGAATAGCAAAGTCCTCTTCAGATTTATGTACCTTAACAATATTAGCGCTTGTCGGAATGGGGCTCGTCGCTAAAATGTTCTCTCCTGATAAGGCATTGATCATACTCGACTTTCCTGCCGAAAAATGCCCTGCAAAACCAATCACGTACTCCTTCTGCAGCAGTTTACGCGCAAATAGATGAAGCTTCTCCATTCTTTCTGTATCTTTATTTTCTTTATAAATTGTATATTGAAGGGAAGATTGCTGCAGCAATTCTTCAATTTGTTGATCTAAAGCATTCATTCTTTCTAATGCCCCTTTGTTTAGTATTTTGTCATAATGATATAGTAACATGGATGCGCTTGAAAATCGGCTAAAAAATTATTAGTTCGCTCACTTTTCTGTAACTTTCATTTTTAAGTATGTAGTAAAAGATAAATAAAAAAGAAAATCATACTTTTTGTCGAAATATGTTGGTATTCTATGGTAATATCAGTATATTACGTCCATTCGTCCTGTCGTTTGTTCTGTACATCAAGAACTTTGGCATGATAAGATGGGAAAAATAGTTAGGAAAAGGGTGCATAAGTTTATGAGTACGTCTGTCCACATCCAAACCATTTTAAATGGAACCGTTCATGCTTTAAAAACGCTTTTGCCTATGAATATGAATATTGCATCCCCCTCCCTTACAGCTGAACCTTATATTCAACAGGAAATGGGTGTATTGATTGGGCTAGTTGGAGATTTGAAGGGACGCGTCATCATTGATGGTTCCCCTGCTATATTCGGCAATATTGGCTCGAGCATGTTTGGCATGCCTTTAGAAGGAGAAATGCTGGAATCCTTTACTGGAGAGTTTGGCAACATGATTGCCGGCAACCTTTGTACACATGCCGGGCAAAATAATTTGGAGCTTGATATCACGCCCCCCACCGTGATGGTCGGCAACACGAAATTATACGGATTCCAGCACGCATTTCGCCTCCCTGCTACAATTGAAGGGATAGGAGAGATTAACATCTTATTCACAATTGATGAAGAATAAGAGAGAAAGCAAGAAAACCCAGGCAATTTTATACATAGAACAGGTGAAATCAATAGCTGATTTCACCTGTTTTTTTGTTGAGAAAAATACACTTAATTTCACATTTTCTTCATAAAAATTGCCTATACGTGTGATTTTTCTCACATCTTCCCTCATTTTTTTTCTATATGATGAAGGCAAGTATTACTCCAATAAAATTTGATAGGAGGTCGCACCATGGCAAATAAAAAAAAAGCCGAGGAAAACTTGAAAGGTACACTCTATATGACATTTGCTGTAGGCTTTGTCATCATCATTGTCTGGGCTTATTGTTTTGGATTATTTACCGATCGTTTCTAATCAAATTAATAGATCCGCTTAAAAAGGAGGGGAATTTTTCATGCACATACATAAGTATGAAAAATGGTGGCTTGTATTCGGCTGTGCCACATTAGTAGCATTTTTAGTCATTTTGGCCATTGGAGCATTCCATAATGGCACACATCCGAACGAAGGGAAAATAACAGTTGACTACGAAAAAGTAGACAGCATTGCACCGTTCGATAATCCTGGTGTTCATAAAGTTGAAGGTAAGGATTGGGATTATGAGGTTGTGCTTGTAGCTTCAGCTTTCAGCTATAATCCCAGTGAAATTGAGGTACCGCTTGGCTCAGTTGTAAAATTTTCTGCAACAACAAAAGATGTAATCCACGGTTTTGAAATCGCTCAGACAAACATCAACATGATGCTGGAGCCAGGATATGTTTCTGAATATGTAGCTGAGATGAATAAAGCCGGTGAATATTTGATTGTATGTAACGAATATTGCGGTACAGGACATACGTATATGTACGGTACGCTGAAGGTGGTGGACGAAAATGCTAAAGACAGTTAGTAGTCACGTAGCGGTAGAAGAAAAAGACACAGCCTTGATGGAAAAAGAGATTAAATCGTCTCCGATAAAACAAAAACTAACAGCTAACTTTATCCGTGTGGATAAAAAAGATGCAAAATTAGCAATGGCCCATATGTATGTTGCATTTATCGCTCTATTATTAGGTGGTCTTGCCGGATTGCTTCAAGTGTTAGTACGCTCTGGTGAATTTAAATTACCAATGGGCATTAAAATTGGTTACTATCAAATTCTAACAGTACATGGTATTTTACTTGCACTTATTTTAACGACATTCTTCATTATGGGCTTCCAATTAGCCTCTATCAGCCGCACAGCCGGGGCATTCACCAATGTGCAGCGAAAAATTGGATGGGTCGGCTTCTGGCTAATGGTTGTTGGGACTGCTTCCGCTGCTGCCATGGTTCTATTAAATGAAGCAACAGTACTCTATACATTTTATGCTCCCCTGAAGGCACACTGGATCTTCTATCTCGGTCTTACACTCGTTGTTGTAGGCTCTTGGCTGCTATGTATTATGCAAATTATGAAATATTATCAATGGAAAAGGGAAAACAAAGGACAGACTTCCCCACTTCTTACATTTATGGCAGTCGTAAATTCGATCCTTTGGATTACTTGTTCACTAGGTGTTGCAGTTGAAGTCCTATTCCAGCTCCTGCCATGGTCATTAGGACTCGTTGAACGTGTTGATGTACTATTATCTCGGACGCTATTCTGGTATTTCGGTCATGCACTAGTATACTTTTGGCTGCTTCCTGCTTATATGGCTTGGTATGTTATCGTACCAAAAATTATAGGCGGCCATATTTTTTCAGATGTGCTTGCCCGCTTATCTTTTATGTTATTCCTGCTGTTTTCATTCCCAGTTGGTATTCACCACCAGCTGACTGAACCAGGGATTGAAGGATTCTGGAAATTCGTTCAAGTTGTATTAACATTCTTTGTTGTTATTCCATCGTTAATGACCGCATTCTCACTCTTTGCCACGTTTGAAATGCGTGGTCGTGAGCTTGGTGGCAAAGGGGTTCTTGGCTGGTTTAAAAACCTTCCATGGGGGGATGCCCGCTTCCTTGTCCCATTTATCGGTATGGTTGCGTTTATTCCCGGTGGTGCCGGCGGTATTGTCAATGCTTCTTACCAAATGAACCAGCTCGTGCATAACACGATTTGGGTAACAGGTCATTTCCACTTAACTGTGGCAACTGCGGTTGTATTAACATTCTTTGGTGTCGCCTTCTGGCTCATTCCGCATTTAACTGGTCGCACACTTACGCCAAAGCTGAATTATCTCGGAAATGTTTCAGGAATTCTATGGGGAATCGGAATGTTTATTATGTCGTTATCCATGCACCTTGCAGGCTTACTTGGTGCACCGCGTCGCTCCGAGTTCTCCACTTACGGCGGCTCTCAGACTGCTTACGAGTGGATTCCATATCAGATTGCACAGGCAGTCGGCGGAACCATACTATTTATTGCCATTCTGCTGATTATGTATATCGTTGTACAGCTGATTTGGTTTGCGCCTAAAGGCGAAGAAGAATTCCCAGTTGCTGCAGTAGCACCTGGTGCAGAAAAGACTCCTGCTATTCTTGAAAACTTTAAAGTATGGGGTGTCATTTTAGTCGCACTAATTATCTTTGCTTACACAATGCCAATTATCGAAATTATTTCAAATTCGCCCGCTGGCTCAAAAGGCTTCATGCTTTGGTAATGAAAATCCCCTTTTCTGAAATAACAGAAAAGGGGATTTTATTATAATTGATATAGTTTTGTATACTTATCTTTTAAATAGTTTGCAAGATAAGCAGCATCCAGTCCTTCACCGGTACCTTCCTGTAGTAACTCGAACGGCTTTTTCAATGAACCATGCTGGTGGACCTTTTCTGTCAGCCATTCACGAATCGGCTGTAGGTTCCCCTCCTCACATAGTTCATCGAAGTTGGGAATGTCTTTATCCATGGCTGCTTTCCACTGCGCGGCATACATATAACCTAATGCATAGGAAGGGAAATATCCAAAGCTTCCGCCGCTCCAGTGCATATCCTGTAATACGCCTTCAGCATCATTTTTCGGGCGGATACCCAAATAAGCTTCATATTTATCATTCCATACTTTCGGGAGATCTTCTGCTTGAAGGTTCCCGTCAAATAATTCGCGTTCTATTTCATAACGAATCATAATATGAAGCGGGTACGTCAGCTCATCTGCCTCAATCCGGATAAATGAAGGTTCAACATAGTTAATTGCCTGTAAGAAATCCTCCACTTCCACATCTCCAAACTGCTCTGGAGAATATTTCTGAAGAAGCTTAAAGTTGTACTTCCAGAACTGTTGATTACGCCCGATGAAGTTCTCGTAAAATAGCGATTGTGACTCATGAATCCCCATGGATGTTCCGGTCGATAGTGGTAGTCCGTTTAGTTTCGGATCGATATTTTGCTCGTAAAGTGCATGACCACATTCATGGATTGTACCAAATACGGCTGAACGGAAGTCATTTTCATCATATTTTGTCGTCACACGGATATCACCGCTGTTTAATCCGATCATAAACGGATGTACCGTCTCATCCAGCCGGCCTGCTTCAAAATCATAGCCAAGCTGCTCTAGCAGCTCAAGTGAAGCGGCACGCTGCCCTTCTTTTGGAAAATGCTTAAATAACATCGATGTATCCGGTTTGTTTGGCGATTCGTTTATTGCTTTAACAAGCGGTACAATTGTCTCACGAAGCTGGCCGAACACCCGATCTAAAATATCAGTTGTCATCTCTGGTTCGTATTTGTCTAATAGCGTATTGTACGCAGAGCCATTTTTAATACCCCAATAGTGAACAAATTTCTTCTGGTATTCTATAATTTGCTTCAAGTAAGGAAGAAACAGCTGGAAGTCAGCTTTCTCCTTCGCTTCCTCCCATACAGTCTCTGCCTTCGATTGGAGAATGACATATTCTTTATATTCTTTTGCAGGGATTTTTTTCGATTCATCATAGGATTTTTTTACTTCTTCATACAGGCGTTTTGTAACGAAATCCATTTGCTCCTTTGAGATTTCATCTAACAACCTTCCAAGTTCCTCAGAAGTTGCCAAAGCGAATGCTTCAGCAGACAAAGTACCTACGACTTCCGCTCGTTGCGCAAGCCCTTTCTTTGGCGCTCCTGTACGCATATCCCAATATATAACGGATAACGCCTCGTTATAATTTTGCATTTTCTTTACATAATCGATAAATTGTTGTTTTACTGACATTTTAAAACAACCCCCTTTCTCTCATTATAATTCGCCATACGAATTAAAACCACCTAATAATAGGTGGCCTGCTTTTTATTTTGTTTATCATTCAGTCTAATTAGGCTTATTGCTTATTAATTTCCTCAATCCAGCCAAGTATTCTTTTTGTCCTATTTAAATTCACAGGTGTTCTGCTAGTTTGAAAGAAGACTACAATTTGCTCTAAAAGCGAGGCATAATATGGCTTTTCCATTTTCCAGAATTGGAGGATAAGGGGCTCCTCCCGAGAATGTACAACACCTCCGAATTTATCGTTCCACTTATACTCTCCGCGGAAAACTGCTTGTCTGCCATCTTCAAACTGCAGGCTCAAAAGCTCGTAGTCTTCAAATTTCATTCTAGTAAAATTCTCCACCTCTGCATTGAATACTTCATCAATCCATTCCAGCGTATGAATACCATACCAATAATAGCCGGGCATCTTGTCCTGCAACGGAAGAGGGCCAAACGCGTATAGCGATTTCACCTCATTTTTGTCAAATCCTTTCAGAATTTCACTAAATCGAAGACTTGATGAAGAGAATAGTGGTGTACCAAATGTATCTGCTATTTCTACCATGCGATGGAAAGCTTTCATACCAATTGTCATCGGTTTATCAATGTAAACCGGCTTTTGAAAAGCAGCAATCTTTTCGAACCATTCCAGATGGTTTCTTCCATCTATCGTAACAATCATCCATGCGTCTACCTTTTCATTTAGCCTTTCGATATCTTCGTAACAAGGAATATGAAAGGCCTCAAGTAAGCTTTCAAAGTAATTAGCACGATCCCTGCTGATTGGCATATCCTCTGAATAAGATTTAATATATCCGGCAAATCTCGCTCCTGGATGATAAAAAGGGTTCGTGACGTCATGCAGCATATGAGCGAAAATAGCAACATGTGTTGTGTCATTTCCTATCAATCCGATTTTCATTTTCATCACCTCTAAATTTATAGCACTGACGTGGCCTGCCTCTGCTATTTACTTTCTCTAGACCGCCCAATTCTATTATTCCATTATCAATCCAGTTGGAAATAATGCGATTGGCAGCCCTTTTTGTTACTTTTAGTGTATTTGCCACTTCATCTGAGGTGAAATGGTTCAGTTCGTTTTTCGCCATATATGTTTTTATCATTGCTATTTGTTTTTCCTCGAACTTTCCCTTCTCACTGGACCGGTTCAACTGATACACAGTCGGTGCATGTAACTCGAGTGGACCGATCACAAGCCTTTTTTCATTTACAATAAAAGCACTATTAGCCGTATATTGTTTACATTGACGAAGGGCCAAATCAGCATGGAATACAGCAGATGGTATTGAAATTCCAAAGCCAATGCCAATATGCAGCGTATAGTTTTCAATGTTCTTTATTTCCTTCAATATGTTCAGCACTTTGTAACCTTCTGTTATCCTTTCAAACTCGCCACGATGGACAATAAAATGATATTCTTTATCGTCTATTTGAAAAACATGACCATTCATTTCCTCAATATATTTATACAAATCCCTCTCCAGCTTTTCTTTTCGTAATGTCATTTGCTTTATTGTCCAAACTTCATTATTTACGTATTTTAATGAGATTTTACCAAACACTATTTGGCTCTCCCGCTGCCGCCGTTGTGAGGAAGAGAGCATCATCCGTTCAATACATACGATAATATCTTCTCTAGTTGGTTTTAGCCATACAACGGGTATATTGATTTTCATGAGTGCCTCCTCTACTTTTTTTAGAGAAGTAATAACCCCAAAATCCTCCTTTTCTCCCCTTACTTCTAAATGACGCTGAATAATTCTATCAAGCTCCAACAGATTATCGAAATATTCGAACGATTCAAACAACAATCCATCAATATTTGACATTGCTGTCTCTATATATTGTACAGGGATGCCATCAATACTTACACATCGGATATCCCGATCTCTGGTTAAATGAAACAATGCCTCATACAGACCGGCCCCCTTTAAAGGAATATAATAGCTTTCAACATACAGTTTCATTGATTGCTGCACTAATTGATAAGTGGAGCGGCTGGAATATAGGAAGCAGTCTACATCTTCTGCTAACTCCCTTGTAAATGAGAGGGCGTCATTAATTTCATCAGATAAACGATATTGTACCTCTAGATGCGGAAACATTGCAAAGCAGCTTTTTATTGTTTTTTCAATCCATAGAGGGCCTATGAACCCAACCTTTAACACCTTCCTCACACCCTAACAAAATAAATGATCGAATGATTTAATAATAAACCATTCGATCATTATTTGTTAAATAAGGAGAGTCTCTTTTTCTAAAAAAACCTGTACAAATTCGTCATCATGTAAATGAGGATATAAGGCATATACTTCGTCAATCAGTTCGGCCTGTCCGCTGCTTAATACTTCTCTTTCACTAATACACATGTTCGTTGCAAGCAACCTTTGCCTTCTCAATACTTCATTTATTCCTGCAATACTCCCTTTAAATTGATGATGTGCATCGAAAAATGCCGCATTCGCATGCGTCACCTGCTGAGCAATCTTCATCCATTTCTCATCGATCGAGTGCTGCTCTCGATGCTTTTTTATCTCTTGGAACAGCTCCACTGCTTTAGAAGTCCATACAGCCCAGTGCCCTAAAAGCCCGCCGACAATTCGTTTCTGTTTTACTACACCGTCTACTTTCTCTTCAAATAGGGTAAATAAATCATGAATGATTGTATCATCGTTCCCTGTATACAAAGCAATCTCATCAGCCCTGCTTGAATACATAATAGCTCTTGCCACATCAATCGTTAAATAACGGTTGAACGGAGCTGCTTTTATCGCATATACATTTGGGATTTCACAAAACTGTTCCCAGTAAGTTTTACTAAAAATCCTACCACCTACTGCTGGCTGCAAGTAAAAGCCAATAACAGGTATGATGGAAGCAACCTCCTTGGCACGCTCAATCAACTGTGACTCACTGCTATGTGATAAACCATTATTACTTAGGAGTATAAGATGGTAACCTAATTCCTTTGCAAGTTTAGCTTCTTTTTTTGCCTGCTCTACATCACCACTCACCCCTGCCACCTTTATGAAATCCTTTTTTGCATGTGCTTCAATTTCTTCACATGCAAGCCGTAATACTTTTGTATATAATAAAAAGTTATCATGAATTTCAAATTGTGTCGTATGAACCCCTACGGCCACTCCGTCTACTCCTGAAGCAATATAATACCTTGTCAGCCTCCGCTGAGAGGCTTCGTCCAAACTTTTATCTTCTAATAAAGCAAGTGGATGTGCCGGAATGAAAGAACCAGTTAGAAGCTTCTCTTTAATATTCGTCTCTAACATTAGAACTGCCCCTTTCGCTCTTGGAAATGTGTCGGCTTATTTAACAATTCTCCATCATTCTGAATCCAATTGGCGATCAAATCGATCATTTCCCGAACGGAAACAGAAGGGTAACCAAACATTTGGTGTGCCCTTGATGAATTACTTAGCAAGGCTGTATTGGCTTCTTCTCCTACAATTTTAGCTTCCTTTCCAAAACATTTTCCAAATTCCTGAGCCAGCCAGCGTACGGATAGCGTTTCTGGACCAGTTGCATTGAAGATGTTTGGAGGAATTGCGGCATGAAGCAATGCACGGATGGCATACTCATTGGCGCTGCCCTGCCATATAACATTCGCATGCCCCATTGTCACGTCTACTGGCTCCTCTTTATAGACAGACCGTGCGATTTCTACGAGAACACCGTACCGTAAATCAATAGCATAATTGAGTCTGAAAATCACCATCTTTGTCTTGTGTAGATGAGAAAAATAAGTAAATATACGTTCTCTTCCTAACGAAGACTGGCCGTATTCTCCTACTGGATTAGGTAATGCCTTTTCATCACAACCTCCCATTTTTAACTCTGATAGTGGATAGACATTCCCTGTTGAGAAAACAACAATACGAGAATCTTTAAAATGTTCAGCTACACGCCCTGGAAGATAGCTATTCATTGCCCACGTAAAATGCTCATTACCGTGTGTCCCAAACTTATTTCCTGCCATAAAAATGACATTGGGCACAAATGGCAGCTTCTTCATTTCCTCATCATTCAATAAATCACATGCAATCGTTTTAATACCCTTTTCATTTAATTGCTGCTCTAATGTGCCATTTGAAAACCTCGATACTCCAATTACCTTTTGTTTGGTACCCGCTGCATCAATTGCATTTTTTAATAGGTAGGCAAGTGTTGGCCCCATTTTTCCACCAATACCAAGAATGATAAAGTCTCCCTCTATCTGCTGTACATCAGCTATCAAGGCCTCGGAAGGAATGGACATATATTGTTCGAGCTGTTCTACTGAATTAATCATTTTCGTATCCCCTTTTTCATCAATTTAAGAAAATTGCCTTAAAGTTATTGATTGCTAGATAAAGTAGCACAATAAGCCCTATGATACCTAGTGCATTGCTGAATATTCCGTTTTTCAAATCGCCCATGACTTCCTTAGAATTTGCAATTACAAGAATGGCCAAAGCAATGAATGGTACGACAAAAATTGTAATGCCCTGTGCAAATGTAATAAGATTCACTGGGTTTCCGTTGAATATCAAGGCAACCGCCGATCCGAAAACCATTACAGCAATAATTGCTATTTTTACTTTCATAGAAGTTAATTTATGTCCAAGCCCCATACCATCCGCCAGAAGCCCTCCTCCAATTGTTGCATTTCCAACTAGTGAGGAATAGGAAGCACCGAATAGTCCGAGTACAAACACAAATACCGCAAAGCCGCCAAATGAAGGTCGTAATATTTCAGCCATCTCGATTGCATTGTTGACGACAATTCCTTCTGGTTTTAAAACCGTGGCAGCTGTTACCATAATTAAAAAGGAAATAAAGCCTAACAGAAAAATACCAAATAGCGACTCCATCATACTCGTCTTTGCTTCTTCTCTTCTAACACCCTTCTCCCGTACTAAATAAGATTGATAGAGTGCTCCCACAATTGAGAAAGAAGTAGCGAACAAGGCAACAACCAGTCCCATACTGCCGTCAGGAAATTGAGGAATAAAACCAGAAAAAATATTAGCTATAGAAGGCTTTACAACAATAATGGTAATAAGAAATGCCAGCAGCATGATAACAACGAGCACAAGCATTAACTTCTCTAGTACCTTATAGAATTGTGAAGAGAACAATAAGGCAATCGCTAATAGTGTTCCTACGACAATCCATACTTTCGCATTAAATCCCGTTACTGCTTCAATGGCAATCCCTGTACCTATAGCATTTCCGGCCTGAAAGGACGCACAAACTAGAAAAGCACCAATACCAATAAATACGCCTGCGATTTTTCCCCACTTCTGATTAACCAGACTAATGAAGGATTCTTTACCTGCTATTCCAATTCGGGCACTCATTTCTGTATAACAAGCCATTAAAATAACTGCTGCTACCAACGTCCATACAAGCTGTGATCCATAAATCGCTCCAATTTTGGATGACAAGGTAATCGAACCAGGTCCAAGGACCAAAGCAGAGGTAATTAAACCAGGCCCCAATACTTTCAAAAATTTTGATAAACCACCCTTTTTATCCGTTGTTACATTGGATGTAATTTCATCTTTCGTAACCATCTTTTTAACCCCCTTTTACTATTCAGAATTTTCTTTCTTTAATATTATTAAAAGGTTGATATTTTTACCATGTCCTAAAATGGTCTTTAATTCATTGTCTATTCCAAGTGAATTGCCTCTGTAGATGCTATATCTGTTATTTACAAATACCAAGATTCCTATGAACCTAAATAAAACAACAGCTTTTCCCCTATATAGGTAATAAATATTAAGTTCATTTTTGACATATAAATCTAACCCTCCTGCATACTTCTTCAAACATAAAAAATCTCCCCATTCTATCAAAAACAGAATGGAGAGCGATTGATTATTTGAGTTCAGGGTTACATTGAATACACTTTACGACAATAACCCTCCTGCTCCCAGAATAAACAGGAGCAAAACAGAAAGGAGCGAGGTAATAAGTAATGTCGCGATACTCATCAAATACCTCTTTCCATTTGCGGCACCGGAAAAGCCGATCACCCCTAAAAAGAAGGTAGAAATAACCAAACATAAATTGATCTTTAACGGATGAAAGCGAAAGATGAGCTCCGTTTCACCTGGTATAAAACTAAAAACAACAGAGGGCACAATACAGAAAATAGACAAGATAAATGCCCCAGTATTTACGCTTTTTTGCCAAACGGCTGCATCCATAGCGTTCATCTCCTATTAGCCAAATCAAAACAAGCTTACTTTACTTCACAACTAAGAACGAGATGGACGGATAAAGGATTCTCTCATTTTTTATAATTGTAGGCATCTACAATTTTACGGTACCCGTTCCCCTTCTATCCCCTGCCAACTCAAAAGGCATTTGGAAGCCTTGTTCCAAATGCCTTTTACCCTTACCACAATGTCTAAATGAATCTCTATTAGTTTACGACAAGTTGTTTCAGCTTCATTTTATCGATCTTGCCAACGGTTGTTCTTGGTAGTTCATTCAGGAAGTAGATTTTCTTCGGGATTTTAAATTTCCCTAAATGCTCTAGACAGCTGGCGCGGATTTCAGCTTCAAAACCTTCAATCATTTTTTCACATACAATGAAAGCCGTAACTACCTCTCCCCAGTAATCATCTTCTGTTCCGACAACAGCTGTTTCCTTTACGTTTGGATGTTTAATAATGCATTGTTCGATTTCCTGCGGATAGATGTTTTCTCCTCCGGAAATAATAATGTCCTTTTTCCGTCCGACGATAAATACATCCCCATCCATATCCATTTTCGCGAGGTCACCTGTTTTAAACCAATCGCCGTCAAATGCATCCTTTGTTGCGAGCTCATTCTGCCAGTACTCTTTGAATAAATGACGCCCCCGGAGCTGCAACTCGCCGACTTCTTCATGTTTGCATAAGGTACCATCTTCCTTCAAGATGCGCACTTGATTAAACTGCATGCTTTTTCCTACAGCACCTCCCTTTCTCAGTGCTTCAATAGGATCAATATAGAAATTATTCGGACCTGCCTCTGTTAGGCCGTAGCCCTCCTTAAATAACAGTCCTTTTTCTTGAAAGTGCGCATAAATTGGCTTCGGACAAGGTGCGCCGCCTGATAGGAATACCTTCACCGATGGAAAGTTAGATTGGCTGAAATAAGAGCTGTGAACGATTTCCTGATACATCGTTGGAACAAATAAGGAAATGGTAGAGTCATATTCATCCAGCGCTCGCACTGCGGTTTCTGCAGCAAATTTTCTTCCTATTACGACCTTCCCGCCTGCCATTAATAGCGGGATCGCCAGCGCATTGATTCCGCCTGTATGAAACAGCGGCATGTAATTGATAGTACAATCTGTGCTGTTTAAGCTCCAGCTGATGATTGTATTCATTGCGTTCCAGTTCACTGAGTCAAAGGATAATACTGCTCCCTTCGGATGACCGGTTGTGCCTCCTGTGTAAATGATAAGCCAGGGATCTGCAGCCTGCCAGGAAGTCTTTATCTCTTGCAGCGCAGGCGTATGAGCAAGCTCTTTTCCCAGTTTCCATGTATAGGCAACTGACAGATTGCTGGCTACATTTTCGAATGATGCTTCATAAATACATAGCTTCGGCTTGCAGTCGGATGCAAGAACAGCAATTTCCTTCTCACCAAGGCGCCAATTAAAGGGGACAAAAATTGCACCCTCCAGCCCACATGCAAACAGTATAGCAAAAGTATCAATGTTATTTTCGCTGATCATGCACACCCGGTCACCTGCCTCAATACTGTGCACGCATAATATGTGACGCCACTTACTGATCTCCTTCCCAAGCTGGCCATATGTCCAGCTCCTGCCCGTCTCTATTTCAACAAGCGCTTCTTTCTGCGGGGTTAGTCGAATGCGATTTAAAATCCATTGTTGCTCATCATACATATGGCCGCCCTCCCTACATCACAATGCCTCCGTCTACATGAAGCACATGACCTGTAATATAATCAGATTCATTAGATGCAAGGAATAGATAGGCATTGGCGATATCCTCCGGTTTTCCCAGACGTCGTAAGGAGACAGCCGCCTCCATCTTCTCCAGTACTTCTTCTGGCATTTTTTGAACCATTGGCGTCAGTGTAAACCCTGGTGCTACGGCGTTCACATGTATGCCTTTTCGCCCAAATTCCTTTGCCCATGTTTTTGTCATACCAATCAAAGCTGCCTTGGAAGCTGCGTAGTTCGTCTGTCCAACATTCCCATAAATTCCGCTTACCGAGGACGTATTAATGATTTTCCCGCTGCCTTGTGAAATCATATAAGGAATGACGCACTGGGTGCAGTTAAACACACCTTTCAGGTTGATATTGATTACATCATCAAATTGCTGCTCCGTCATTTTGATAAGCATAGCGTCCTTTGTCGTGCCTGCATTGTTTACAAGAATATCGATTCGTCCGTATTTCTCAATCGTTGTATTGACAAGGGCTTCAACACCGCCTCGGTCCCCTGTATCCGTCTGGATGAACAAAACAGGTCTCTCCTCATTTACAAAGTTCTCCTGTACCTGCATTCCTGCCTTTTCATTGTAGTCGGCAATGACAACATAAGCACCTTCTTCAACGAATTTTTGTACAGCTGCAAGTCCGATTCCCCCCGCCCCGCCTGTAATAATGGCTACCTTATCCTTCAGTCGCATATAACCCCTCCGTTAAAAACCGTTCAATTTCTGCTGTTAGCTGCTGTAGTTGATCAATAAGCGGTGAATGACCACAATCCTCCAGCTTCACAACCTCTGCTTTTCCTTCAAAATCCTCCATAATTTCATTTGTCATGTATTCCGGTACAACATAATCCCGTTCACCGAAAATGATAAGCACTGGCTGAGTTATAAGCCTGACCTCCCCAGTTCCTTTTCCAGCTACGTGATCGATTGTACTAATATTGAAGGTATTGAGAGAATGGTAGACATCAGCTAGATTTCTTTGTGTCAGCATATCCTCAAGATACTCTTCATATTTTGCCTCATCAGGCTTGTAATGCGTATAAATGGCAGCATTCCATACCGCCTTTAGCCCTTCCTTGTTTCGTGTATCATACAGACCCTGCATCGCTTTTGTTTTCGATGCATCCTGCTCGATTTCTTGCACTGTTGTCAACCGGTTATTGATGTCTGCTTGCCCTTCGGATGCTGTACCATAAAATGGATAGCCCCGTGTGGATCCTGAAGCAAGCAGCACGAGTTTAGTACAATCATCAGGGTATAGTGCGCAGTATTGCATACAAACCATCCCGCCTGTCGACCAGCCGATAAGGGCAAACTCTTCTAAAGCTAATGCATCGACAAACAGCTTCAAGTCATGTGTAAAGTCGCGGATATGTGTGACACGCTCATGGTAGCTTGAGCCGCCAAATCCTCTCAAATCCGGTGCGATAATATGATAAGCCTCATCCAGACTATCCATTAGGCAATCCCAGTGCTTTGATGAAGTCATGTTCCCATGAACGAGTATCACAAGAGGGCCTTCACCTGTTCGTTCACGATATGTTAGCGTTTCCCCGTTTGGCAGCCGCACTTTTTTCAATTTATTTACTGTATTCATCCTCTTCCACCTTCCCCCATTTGATTGTGATGGCACCCCATGCATAGCCAATCCCTGCACTGACAAATGTCAGTACATCCCCTTGCTTGATTTTATGTTGAGCAAGCGCCAGCTCCAGCGACAAGATTTGATCCAACTGACCGATATGGCCATACTTTTCTAAATAGATGGATTGAGCTCCCGATAATCCAAGCGTTTCCAGTACGTAATCATGAGCGGACCTTTTCATATGCAGCATGGCAATATAGCGTAGATCCTTTTCGCTATAGCCGCTTTTAGCAAGTGATGCGCGAATCACTTTTATAAAGTTACTAAGCGACTTTTCCTCCAGCCTGATTTTCATCCCTTCCGGATCAAGAACATCTAACCGATATGCCCCTTGTGCCAGCAGCTCTGGGGTCAGCGGATGCTTTGTACCGCCAACTGGGACAACGACATCCTCGGAAAATGAGCCGTCCGTTATTATTTCTGCTTCAAGCACAAGATTTTCCTGCAAATTCTTTTGAAGAATCATTGCGCCGCCGCCTGCCCCTAAATTAAACATAAAACGTGTTCTCTCATTCTCGTAATCTATAAAATCGCTGTTACGGTATCCGCCTGCCAGTAAAATTGTCTGAATTGATTCGTCCGTCAGCATGAGGCTTTTGGCTATTTTCATTGCCATAATGGCGGTTCCGCATCTGAGTTGTACATCAAATGCCCATGCATTGCTTGCGCCTAGATCCTCCTGCATTTTAATGGCAGCGGTCCAGAGAGGGTATTCCTTATGCTCTTCACCGATATAGATAATAACATCAATATTTTTGGGGTCGATGCCTGCCTTTTCCATCGCTTTCTGCGCCGCCCAAATGCCCATCTGAACTGTATGGTCTTGTTCACCGGCTACTGGCTTTTCCTGTATACCCATCTTTTCAATCACAACGGCCAGCGGAATATTTGATCGATTGCTGATTTCCTCTGCTGTCATTCGGTTAATAGGCAGATAAATGCCTGTCGATAGAATTCCTACATTCATTTCCACTCACCACTCTCATCAGCCATACCAGGAGGCTGTATCTTCTGAAAGGATTCCTCAACCGCTGCGGGCTTTCTTTTCATTTTCCATTCTCTCACCTTTTGGCTAAGCGTTCCGACAATGCCTCGCGGGAAGAAGATAACAGCCAAAATGTAGATGATTCCAAAGATGATAATCCAGCGTTCAAAAATCGGGTAGTCCCGTGCAAGCTCGGACAAATAGTGCTGGGCAAATTCAATAACAGCTGCACCAAGCAATGGTCCGACCAATGTCCCTACGCCCCCGATAATTGTCATAAGGAGGGCATCAAGGGTGATATCCATCGACATGACGCTCGTATTTACAAAGCGAAGTGATACAGCATACAAAGAACCCGCAAGACTCGCTACAACACCAGCTAGCACTGAGGCAATTACCTTGTAATAAAGGGTCTTATAACCCAGGGATGCTGTTCGCTGTTCATTTTCCCGTACGGCAATCAGCACTCGTCCAAGCGGCGACCCGACAAATCGTTTAAAGAGGATATAAATGACGATTAAGCATGCCAGCACAAACAGATAGAACATCATACGATCTCTGAAAAATTCCGGTGCCCGGAAGGTAAAACCATCATTGCCCTTCGTCATCGTTCTCCACTTCTCTGCAACGACAAGCAGCAATCCTGAAATGGCCAGTGTGAGCATCGCATAATAATGGCTCTTTAAACGCAGTGTTAAGAGGCCGACAAAGAAGCTCAAAATAGCAGAGAGCAGCATGCCCACAGCGATGGAAATAATAAAAATCGACATTGTGCTTTCATACATATTCAGCAGAATGGCAGAGGTGTAAGCTCCTATACCAAAGAACATTGCGTGACCGAATGACACGATTCCTGTATAGCCGAGCAGCATATCATAGCTCATTGCCAAAATGCCGAAAATGAAGATCTGAGTCAAAAGAATGAGCATCGTTCTGGAGTCAGATACAAAGGGCACGATGGCGAGAATGACTGCTATGAGACAAAAGAATGTATTAGAAGCTGTAAATATTGTTGGTTTTTTCATCATTCCGTCACCCCTTTGCTACTGTGAATAATCCTTGTGGCCGGAACACAAGCACTATTACCATAATGATCATATTAACCGCGAGTGATAAATACGGTACATAGTAGGCCATAAAGCTGCCTGCAAGCCCTACCAAGATCGCAGCAAAGAGCGTGCCGGAGTAACTGCCCATTCCTCCAATAACAACAACGATAAAGCCTAATATTGAATATTCCATTCCCATCTCCGCATAGATCACACCGGAATATGGGGCCATCAGGACACCGCCAAGCGAGGCAAGTGCTGCTCCTACCATAAATACATATAGAAATACACGTTTAATATTGATACCGAGCGCCTGCACCATTTCTCTATTCATAACACCCGCCCGGACAATCAGCCCGATTTTTGTTTTTGTCAAAATGTAATGGAACAAACCGTAGATAAGGAAACCTGCCACGATAATGAAAATGCGGTACTTAATAATGATAATATCGCCGACTTCCCAGCTCCCTGCCAATAGCGGCGGTACACTGACCGGAATACCATTTGGTCCGAATACGACCTTGATACATTCAGAGAGAACAATCATAAACCCAAGCGTAATCAATATTTGCTGTACATGATTACCATATACAGGTGTGATAATCAGCTTCTCCGTAATAAAACCGAGCACAGCCCCTGTCAAGAGAGCGATGAGTATCCCGACTGTAAAGCTTTCTGTTGCTGCATAAGCGAATATGCCGCTGTATGCTCCCCAGACGAAAAGTCCGCCATGTGCGAAATTTAATACATCCATTAAGCCAAAAATCAATGTAACACCTGCAGCTAAAAGAAATATAAGCATTCCAGTAGCTAAGCCATTGATGATGAGACTAATAATAAGCTCCAATTGTCATCCCTCCTTATCCGATTCCTAAATACTTTCTTTTTAGTTTCTCATCCTCGATTAACGACTTCATCGGCCCCTGGTGAACCGTTTCTCCATCATCAATAATTGTATAATTGTCACCGATCCGGCTGGCCATTAAGAAATTTTGTTCCACCAGTACAATTGTTGTCGTCTTTTTCATTTCATGGATTGCTTCCATTACCTTTTCAACGACAATCGGTGCCAGGCCTTTTGACGGTTCATCGATTAGTAGCATCTGGCTATCGTTCACAAATGCACGCGCCATCGCCAGCATCTGCTTTTGACCGCCTGACAGCTTCCCGCCTGCCTTCTTCCAAAACTTTCTCAAATCCGGGAAAAGCGTTAAGATATATTCTTGCTTTTGCAACGTTTGTTCATTTTCTTTTCTCATTGCTACCCGGAGATTTTCCTCCACCGTAAGGTCACCAAAAATCCCTTGATCTTCCGGCACATAGCCAATACCTAGATTGGCGATATCGTGCGTCATTTTTTTCGTAATTTCTATATTTTTTAGGTGAATGGAACCTTTGGAGGCAGGCGTCAGGCCCATGATTGTTTTCAAGGTTGTCGTCTTGCCCGCTCCATTGCGGCCAAGGAGGACATTCACTTCATTCTCTACAATAGTAAGATTGATACCCTGCAAAATATGGTACTGTCCGATATGGGTATGCACCTCTTTAAGACATAGTAAGCTGCTCATCATAAAGCCCCCCTAAATATGCATTTTGGACCGTTTCATTATCCATGATTTCCTTTGGCGTCCCATCAGCCAGCAGACCACCATTGAAAAGCACCATGATGGAGTCGGACAAGTCCAAAATCATATCCATTTTATGCTCAATCAGTAAAATGGTTTTTTCTCCGCTATGCTTGATGCTTCGGATTACATCTAAAATTGCAGGTACCTCCTCTAGTGACATGCCAGCAGTCGGTTCATCCAAAAGCAGCACCTCCGTGTCGAGCGCGAGCAGCATCGCGATTTCCAGCTTCCTTTTCTCACCATGAGACAATTGACTGGCTGGCATATGCAGCTTATTTGTCAGCATGACCTGCTCTAGAATGGTAATAGCATCTTTTGTAATGCGCTTATAAGAGGTGAAATGCCGTAGAACATGAAAACGAACCTTCTCCCGGGATTGTACAGCCAGCCTCACATTTTCCAGTACAGTCAGATTTGGAAAGACATTCGTTATTTGAAATGAACGCCCTAGTCCTAGCCGTGTACGTTCAACCGGTGATCGTTTTGAAATATTCTCTCCGTTGAAAAATACTTCGCCGCTTGTTGCCTGCAGCTCCCCGCTGATGAGATTAAAAAAGGTTGTCTTGCCGGCTCCATTAGGACCGATAATCGATTTGAAATGCTTTTTTGGAATGTCGATTGTGACATTATCCACTGCCTTATGCCCGCCAAATTGAATGCCCAGCTGTGATGTTTTTAAAATAGTCTCCATTTTCATCCTCCTTCGATCTGACTTTCTTAATGCTCCTTAACGAGAAATATTAAGAGAGCCAGACCGTTTTTGCTTACGGTCTGATTCATTCATCTAATTCATAACAGGGGGTTCTGTCTCTTCCGGTGACAACTCTCGGATTAAAATAGGTACCGGATAATCTACTCCTTCAACTGTTTCAAGACGAATAGAATACATCGGCTGCAATGCTTGATGATCCTCTTCACGGAATGTCATCGTGCCTTTCGGTGTTTCAAATGACATACCTTCCATAAGCGGAATTAATGTATTACCATCAGCATCACCCTCTGATTTTTTCAATGCCTCTACGATGGCTACAGCAGCCGAGAAGCCTCCTGGTGTGAACAAATCTGGTACCTCATTGTCATAGCGTTTCTTGTGCTCTTCTACCATCCAATCATTTACTTCATTATCCGGAAGCGTATGGTAATATACGCTGAACCCTTCCATGCCAACAAGCGGCCCCATCAGCTGGAGCGCAATGATATCAGGAGCTCCTGTAGAAATTTTGATGCCTTTTTCCTGTAGCTTCATATCTGAAATTTGCTGCCAAGGTGAGTTTGCACCAGCCCATACAACGAATAGGTAATCCGGTTTTGCATCCACAATCTTTTGAATATTCGATGTGAAGTCTGTCGCTGCTGGATCTGCATATTCTTCTAATACAATATCAGCACCTAGTTTCTCAGCAGCCGTTTTAAAGGCAGATACCCCATCCCAGCCAAATGAGTAGTCCGGCGCGAAAGTAGCAATCTTTACTCCTTCTTTCGCAATCGCCGCAGCTGCTGCATAGGCATCTTGTGAAGAGTTTCGGGCTGTCCGGAATATAAATTCATTAAACTCTGAGCCTGTGATACTATCAGCTACTGCTGGTTCTACAATCATAATTTTCTCGTATTCTTCTGCCAGCGGAAGGACGGCCAGTGTATCCCCCGAGCTGGAGGAGCCTACTAAAAAGTCAACACCGTCGTCTTCTAGAAGCTTCGTTGCCTTCTGAACTGCTACTTCGGGCTTCGTCTCTGTATCTTCCCAAACAACTTCTATTTTCTTTCCTTCGACTTCCATTGTTCCTTCAGTTGCATACTCTAACCCAAGCTCAAAGCCTCGCTGCGTTTGCTTGCCGTAGGACTCAAGCGCCCCTGTCAAGGAAGCGAGAACTCCTACTTTGATTGTGCCGCCTTCCTCTGCCCCCTCATCGCTATTGCTAGCAGCAGAGTCTGAGTCTCCTGTATCAGAACAGGCAGCCAGTATAATAGCAAATATACATAAAAATAAAAACGATCGAAACTTTATCATTCATCATTCCTCCCTTTTCTAATTAAGCGCTTTCATTTTGCGTTAACATCATCCTACCGGGAGAGAGTTACAAAAGAGTTACATAACATTAGAAAAAACTGTTTTTCATTTGTTTTCTTGACAGTTGCCTCATGCTGAGAGGGTCATACAGGCTTTATAGAAACTAATAAAAAAGCTGCCCCATCTTTACCGGGCAGCTCTTTCTTACATTCTGATTAGCTTTTCAAATATTTCAGTTGTCGTATGCATAGGCTCAATATCGTATTCTTGTGCCAGTATTTTCTCGCACCGGTCATACGTTTTTTGCAGCTCTACTTTATTCTCAAGATAAAAGTGGCACCACATCATAAGCCGGTAAGCCTCTTCCCAAGCAGGATCCTTTTGTAAAATTGTTTCACATGTCTGCAAACATTCCTCATACTGCTGCTCCTTATAGCTGAGCGTGGCGAGTTGCTGCATTGCCTTCAAGTAAAGTGTTTTTAAGCGGCTTCTTTCATGCTCAATCCAATCGGCTTGCATGTTTTCTTCATACAGATCACCTGTATACTGCGCAATAGCCTTTTGCAGCCACTGCTTCTGTTGACATGGCTCAGCATCTCTCTTAGCAAGCTCTACTAATAGTTCAAAGCAGGCAATGTCACTCAAAATATATGGTGCCTGATGAATGCGGTACATTGTCTGCTTTCGCTCAATATAGACCGGTTCCTCTCTTGCAGTACGCCCGGGCTCCAGCACCTTCAATAACGCATTATAGGCGACCTTGAAATCCCTGATCGCTACTTCTTCCGTACTGTGAGGAAATAAGGCCGCCATAATCTCTTCCTTTGCACAAAATCGGCTGCGGTTAATATAGAGATACATAAACAGCTCCTTAGCCTTCCCTCTCTGCCATACTTTTTCATGTTCTACCTGCCAGTCACGGATTAGCAGCATCGGTCCAAACAGTTTGATATAGATAGCCGGTTTATTCTCATCTTCTGGAAAAGCCAGTACCTGCTGTTTTTGGGCTAAATCTCTTGGGCCAAATAAGGTTACTTTGTTTAAAAAGAAGTCATATCCATTCTCCTCCAGAATCTTTTCAAACAAGTTAGAAAATTGAGCATATCCGTTTCGGTCATTCTTCTTCCTAGATAGAACCATATGCCAAAAGTACGTAACCATCAGGCAATAAGAATCTTTTACTTCTTCAAAGACCTTTATTGTTTCAGCTGCCATCTGCGCAGCTTCTTCGAGCATTTCATTTTCCACATAAAGAATGAGCAGCGCCAGTTTCAGCAGGCCCGTTACCCAGCGATCCTCTACCTTTTCAGTAGCCGTTAATCCGTGCATTGCATAACGCGAGGCACGCGTTACGTCTCCTTTTCTTCCATATGCAAGTGCAAGTCCTACATAACATTCTGCCTTTATACGCTTTACCTGCAGCTGTTCCATTTGCTTGGCTGCCAATTCATAATAGTGGATTGCTTCTGTGGAGTCGTATGGATTCAATAATAGCTCGGCATGTCCATTACGTATGTTAGCAACAGCAATATTGAATGCCTCATGAGACAAAATACTGTTTTGCAGCCCCCTAAAAGCACTTTCTTTCGCACGGACTCGATTGCCCATCATCGCATAAATAAGGGACAATAAGGCATCAGTCTCCCGATGTGCAGATGTACCGATCTGCTGTGTGAATAGCCTGGATTCCGCAAGTTCCTTTGCCTGCTGTAGGGCACCCTGTCTTAAATGCATTCGAATATCAATATTGCCTTCCTGTAGTAGTTCATTATCTAAATGTAATTTCTGCCAATACACGATACCATTGAAAGCCTGACCGATGTTCACGAGATTTTCGACATACTGAAGATTCAAATGAATAAACTCTTGCCTTGGAATTTGGCATTGGTCGGCCAGCTGCAGTGCTTCCTGAAGATAACCCTTTGCTATAGACGGCTGCAATGTATCTACAAAAATTCTTGCCAGCCCCGCCTTCGCTCTGACAATCGTCAACAAATCTGCATGCAGCTGCGCCTTTTCGATACACATTTCAAAGCTGGTTTGTGCTTTCCTGTAGAAAGCGCTCAGCCGCAGGCACTCCCCTTCTATATAAGTAAGCGGATAAAATTCCTCACGTATCGACGGAGAGCATTTTTTTATCTGCTCAAGCAGCCATTTATAGCGTCCCGTTTGCATAAAATAATCGGCATAATGAATCAGCATTTCACAAATAAATCGTTCATCGTCTGTTTGACTAATATGATAAAACGCTTGAATGATATCCTTTTTTTCTATGAAATAGATAGCAATCTTTTTATGCCGCTCTGCAACGTCCTGTCGACTCATTCTCATATATTGCTGCATAAGAAACTGTTTCATCAAACTGTGAAAACGGTACTCTTTATTATTTCCTAACGTTTGTATAAAGGCATGATGATGATAAATATGGTCCAGCCGTTCTACCTCCTTCTCCCCGAAAAGATCGTGTATGATTCCTTCTGAAAAGGTATCAAACAAGCTAAAATTCATAAGTGCCTGTTGAAGAGCGGGTTCCAGCTGCTGAAATAGCTCATAGGATAAATAATCGTTAAAATCCTGCAATGTAATTTTTGAAAAATCGAAGGGATGCCGCTCACTCTCTGTCTGCATAGCAAGTAGAATAACTGCCATTGCCCATCCTTCTGTAATTTCATAGATGTGTTTGATCTCGTCTTCCCGCAATAACGTTTCATAATAATCTTCAAAAAGGATGCCGATTTCATCTGGAGTAAATACAAAGTCCTCCTCTGTCACATTATTGAGCAAGCGTTTACTTTTTAACTGATGCAGACAGTCCCATGTTGGATAGATACGTGTGGCTACAATGAAATGAACATGAGATGGTGCAAATTTCACCAGCTGTTCGAAAACATAATTGATTTGAAATACATGGTTCACAAGGTGAAAATCATCAATAACAATATAGATTTCCTGAGAAATACGGGACAGTGCATTACAAAATAAAGTGAATAGTTTGTTCAAATCCTCTATTTTTAAAAACGCCGTTACTTGATCCCAGGTGGAGTCCAGCAAATCGAATTCTTTGTGGATGGCTTTTATACTTTCAAACAAATATTTTAAAAATGGCAGAATTTCATCATCACTTTCTGTTACCTGATACCAGCTGAACGGAATCTCTGCATCAGCAAAAAATTGGGCCAGTGAAGATGTTTTCCCAAACCCTGGACCGCTATGTAATAGCGTAAGTGTTGAAATACTGCATTTCTTTAACTTTTTCATAATGGAAGACTTCCGCATATATTGAGAGGCTGGATTTGGCGCCATTATTTTTGAATAGATAATATCCATTTTCTCTGTCACCCCCATTATTCCTCATTTTCTATCAATTTTATCTACATCATATAGAAGTTTTCTATTAATGGCAATTTCCCTTTAGTGTAAATTCCTGTATTTCCCGCTGATTTATTATATGAGTCTCTTTTTTCGTTAATGATTGAGATTCAAATAGCTCTATCTCAATTGTAATAAAATCCACTTTCCCCTCCTTGAGTAATAAAAAAAGCTCTACCCTTATACCGGGTAAAGCTCAGAGTGAAGGCAAAGTCACTTGTTGACTTTGGCTTTACGTTTTTTCAGCTGGTTTTTTAAAGTAAAGTTTTGCCCAGCCTGTCTTGAAAACGATTGCCAGACAAGGCGCGCCGACGAGCGAAGACGCGAATAGAACCTAAGTTCATGAGAGGACGAGCGAGGCAAGCAACGCTGAATGAAAACGTTTGTCAACAGGCTGAGCTCTACCCTTATACCGGGTAGAGCCCAAACCAATCTGCCTGTCACGGATAACCTGAATGATTAATTGCCATCAAGCTTTGACATCATTATATTCACTGTTCTTCTCAAAGGAATCTGCAACATATGGACAGACCGCCTTCATCTTGTAGCCATTTTTTCTCGCATAATCTGCAGCCTCGTCTAGAAGCTTCTTGGCGACTCCCTGACCACGCAGCTCTTCTGACACGTGTGTGCCATTCATTACCATGGTGTCTTCTTCCTGTGCCCAGATAATGCGAGCCTTACTGTTACCATCCTGTATATATTCGAACCCATCCTTTGATTCCATTTGTGTAATTTTCATCGAGCTTCACTCCCTTTGTAGATATATTGTAAGGCTTCCCCTTGACTTGAAAATTAAACACACCAGCCGTCTTGGCCATTCTTCATTACTGATCATTAAAATTGTTTTTTAAAACTGGATGTGATAAAGACGGAAGGTGCATATAGTTATGTAACGATTGTTAATGGGCTGTTCATTTCCTGTTTGATTTCAACTTTTTATCAAGTTTTTTGTTGTAAGGAATTTCAGGTGCCATTATCTATGCTGGGAGGAATATAATGAAAAATGCCCTCATTATCTTTATTGCCATATTAATAGCGGCTTGTGCCAATGTTATCCACTTTTCCTATTTTTCAATGAATATAATCCATTCTATGATTCCGCTGCTCATCATAGGGGGAATTGCTGCTTGGTTATTTTCAGTAAAAAGCAAGGAGCATGCGATTTACATGACCTCATTTCTTGCTCTGTTTATCCTTGTGATTTTCGGAAGGGTATTCTGGGAGCTTGATGAAATTACAGTCGAGATGACTGAAGGTTATATATTACGTATATATCTTATATTTAGTGTGACAATGGTTTGTTTATCAGGAGCGCTTTGGTATGGATATCATCACTATATAATAAAGAACTCTCGCTAATAGGGGCCTTCAGCCTGTTGACACACGCTCTTATACTGCGCTGCTTGCCCCGCTCACTGACACGCGTTGTCTAGCAAGTGTTTTCAAAATAGGCTCAAATATTTTTGCGAAGTCATCTAAAAACGTAAAACTAAGTCGAAGAGCGACTTTGCCTTTACTTGTCTTTACTGTAGCAGAAGCAGTCCATTGTATGATCGTTCACCATACCGACCGCTTGCATAAAAGAATAGCAAATCGTACTGCCGACAAAGGAAAAGCCCCGCTTCTTCAGTTCTTTACTCATCAGATCGCTGATCACAGAAGTGGTGGGCACCTCTTCTATCGACTTCCAATGATTGTGAATCGTCTGATGATCTGTAAAGCCCCAAATGAAATGATCAAAGCTGCCGAACGCTTCACGGATGTTAAGAAAAGCTTTGGCATTTTTCACAACACTATTTACCTTTAGTCGATTTCGAACAATTCCTGGATTTTCGAGAAGCTCCTGAATCTTATCCTCCGAATAGTGAATAATTTTTTCCGCCTCGAAAAAATCGAATGCCTTCTGGTAATTTTCCCGCTTCTGTAAAATTGTCCACCAGCTTAAACCGGCCTGGGCACCTTCGAGGCAAAGCATTTCAAATAACAGGCGATCCTCATGGACCGGCCTGCCCCACTCCTCATCATGGTATTTTACATAGAGAGGCTCTTCTTCTTTAACCCATGCACATCGTTTCATTATTATCCCAACTTTCTATGCGTTAAATGATCTGCAGCATCCTACTAGATACAAAAAAGTGCAGGATAAGCTTCTATTCTTATCCTACACTGTCTATCAGGAAGGTTCTACCGGTAAAATATCTTCAAATTCAGCTCTTACCTTTGCTTCCTCTTCATTTAATAAAATATGAATATCACCATAGTCACGAGAAGTACGGATAAGTCGGCCCATTCCCTGCTGCAAGCGAAGCTGCATGAATGGGAGCTCTACTTCTTCAAACGGATTTTCAGCAAATGACCGCTTCGCATCAAATAGCGGATCCTGTGGCGGGAATGGCAAATCATATACTACCACTCTTGTTAACGCTTCCTCAGGGAGATCTAAACCTTCCCATAAATGATAAGAGCATAGTGTTTGTATCGAGCCTTCCTGGAAATCTCTGATGATTGCAGAAAGCTCACGGTCTCCTTCAAACGCAACATGCATTCGGTCTACCATAGACAGGCTGTCTTTAAACTGCAGCATTGCCTGCTTTGATTTAAACAGAATTAGCGTCTTTTCTCCGTCACGGATTAGTTCTTGGACCTTTTTCACTTTCTCAGATTGTACCATCTCATGTATATAAATCTTCATCACTTCATCATAATCGAATGGTGATGGAACACTAAACGACTGGTAGTTTTTAATCCCCAGGCTATAGGCGATGTACGAAAAGTCTTTTTTAACGGATAATGTCGCAGATGAGAAAATCATTGGCAGCTTTTTGGAAAACAGCTTTTCTTGCAGCACGTCTGTTATTAAACGAGGCATGATGACAAGTGTCTCTTCTCCATCTGTATTTTCCAGCCAATCTACCGCATCACCTTGTGCGATAAAGATCCGCATCGCCGCTACATATTGCTCTAAAAACTCCTCAGCCATATTTAAATCGTACTCTGGAATCATATAAAGCTCTGATTCAAATACAAATTCCTCGAGTAACTGATCAACAGCCTCCACAACCTTCTTGCCTATTGCTAAAAGACGTGCAGATTTATTGATCCGTTTACGATCCTCCATCGTTTCTACTAGACAATCACGCAGCTCGTCAAAGAACAATTCATGATGATCCTGCAATGTCTCCATTGCATATAATGTCCGCTCCCGCACACCATCAACCATCAATCGCTCCAGCATGCCGACAATTGTCGATGCTTGGATTTTCACTGTCATTGCCTTTTGTGCAGCATACTCAAGCAGATGCCCTTCATCCAACACAATCATCGATACTTCCGGAAGCAGTGGAAGCTGTCCTTCACGTTCACGCGATTCTTTTGTTGCTAAATGCTCCATCAAAAAGTCCTGAGAACAAATGATCAGGTCAGTTGATTGGCGATAATGCATTCGGTGTAATGTCTGCCCGCAGCGGTTTCGCATATCGCATACGGCACATTGCATAATGGAATTATAATTCACCTTCTGCCAGTCTTCATCGCTGACAGATGGAAAATCTGAGCGTTCCCCATAAGGAACAGCTTTTGTCATTGGACCAGCTGCATACACCTCTTCCGGAATGGTAAAGGCAATATCATCAATCCATTCATCCGTTTCTACCTTCTCTGCCTCTTCAAAACGCTTTAAGCATAAATATTGGTCACGCGATTTCGCTAGACGCACATCGATATTCAGTTCTAGTACATCACGCAGCTTATGAATATCGCCGCCTTCTTTTACAAGCTGGTCTATCAATGTTTCATCTGCACAAGCAATTAATGCCGGGCGTCCCGTGTAACGTGCATAGGAAATTGCAGGCAGGAGGTAAGCAATTGTTTTCCCAGTTCCGACCCCAGCTTCTGCAAATAACACATTTTTTTCTTTCAATGCCTGTTCAATTTGGTAGGCCATAAAAATTTGTTCGTCACGGCATTCGAAGCCTTTTTCCGGCAAAACATCGTACAATGTATCGCCAAGCCAGTCTCCAAGCGAATCATAAAACGAACTATCTTTTGAGAGCTCAAAAGGTAAAGGTTGTCTCATAGTTTCTTTCTCCCTTATTATCCAATCATATAAATCAGAAAACCGGAGCCTTTATACAATAAATTGGCTCCTAGAGCTTTCCTTCATACAAATATTTTTTGCAATACGAAACGGAAGGAGAGCTCTCCTTCCGTTCGTTACTCTTCTCGCTTCGACTTTTGTCCCCAGAATTGATAAAGGTCCGTGCGAATAAAGCCATTAAATAGTTTACGCTTCTTTGTAGCTTTTTTCCCGTAAAACGCCTCGAAATCTTCCATTGAAGATAACATGTACACTGACCAAGTCGGATAATTATTCATAACTTGACCGAGTTGGCGAATAACGCCCTCAATGGCTTCCTTCTCCCCGATCCGCTCGCCGTACGGAGGGTTAGAAATCATAACACCATCTGTTAATCTCGTCGTGAAATCTGTTGCCTGCATCTGTTTGAATGTAATAATATCTCCAAACCCAGCTTCCATGGCATTTTCTTGTGCAATGCTGACCATTCGATGGTCAATATCCGAGCCCATAATCTCTAACGGCTGGTCATAGTTGGCTAAACTATCAGCTTCATTGCGTACTTCATCCCAGATTTTCGCTTTCATCCAGTTCCAGTCCTCTGAAATGAATTCCCGATTATAGCCAGGCGCAATATTTTGCCCAATCATAGCTGCTTCTAGAGGAATTGTCCCAGAGCCGCAAAATGGGTCTGCGAATGGACGATCCGGATTCCATTTTGATACTTTTACAAGTGCAGCTGCCAATGTTTCCTTCAATGGAGCTTCACCTTGTACTTGACGGTAACCCCGTTTATGAAGTCCAGCACCGGATGTATCTATTGTTAATGTCGCCACATCCTTTAAAATTGATACCTCAATTTTGAAAGTTGCACCAGATTCATCCAGAAATCCTAAACGTTTGTAATGATATTTCATTCGCTCAACAATCGCCTTTTTTACGATCGCCTGACAGTCCGGTACACTAAACAGTTTTGATTTAACTGATTTCCCCGATACCGGGAAGGCAGCGTCAACAGGTAAATAACGTTCCCATTCAATCGATTTTGTGCTCTCAAACAATTGATCAAATGTTGTGGCCGGAAATTGCGCAACAACAATCTTTACACGGTCTGCTACACGCAGCCATAAGTTGCATCGAGCAATCGCCGTTTCGTCTCCTTCAAAATACACTTTCCCATTGTCAACGCGTGTTTCATATCCTAAAGCCTGTACTTCCTCTGCTACGATGGCTTCTAGTCCCATTGCAGCTGTTGCCACTAATTGAAATTTTGTCATAAATTAATACCTTCCTTGATGTTCGACTTCCCAGAACTGTATAAAATCTATCAGTTCAGTGATTGGTAATGGTTTACTGTAATAATATCCTTGGATATAATCACAGCCCATTTCCTTTAGTAATTCCACTTGCTGCGCACTTTCAACCCCTTCTGCGACGACTTTCATTTTCAGACGATGCGCCATTTGAATAATCGCATCTACTACCGCCTGTTTATCATCTAAAGAGCATATGTGCTGAATAAAGCTGCGGTCGATTTTCAAAATATCAAGCGGAAATCTAACTAAATAGCTTAATGATGAGTAGCCTGTGCCGAAATCATCAATCGAAAGCTTGAACCCCATCTGTTTGAGTCTAACCAGCTTGCTGACTGTTTCAGAAGCGCTGTTCATCACGGTTCTTTCCGTCATTTCAATTTCAAAGTTAACGGCTGATGTATTATTTCTTTCTAAAATCTGTTGAATTGATTCAAGAAAATTTTGTTGCTGGAAATGAATACTGGAAATATTAATAGCTATTGGAACTTTCATAAGCCCTGCTTCCATTATTTTCTTGTGGCTTTCACATGCCAAATCAAATATCATTTCACTTAGTGGAATGATGAGCCCCGTTTCCTCAGCATAAGGAATAAATTCTGCTGGCGAGACAAACCCCAATTTGTCATTCTGCCAGCGTACTAGCGCTTCTACTCCAATCAGCTGCATATTTTTTGCATTAATTTTCGGCTGAAAATATAAAGTGAAGTCCCGATTGTCTATTGCTTTTCGAAGCTCAGTATCAAGCAGTAATACACGCTTTGTATCTGTATGTAAGTCATCAAAGTAGAATGAAAAGCCATTTCGTCCATTTTGCTTAGAGAAGGCCATTGCCTTATCGGCCCGATTTACTAGCAGGTCCGTAGTCTCTCCATCTGTTGGAAATATACTAATCCCCATGCTTGTAGAGACAAAAATTTCCTGTCCATCCAGGATGACAGGTTCTTCAATCACTCGTATAATTTTTTCAGCAAATTTGGCTGCCTCACGCGGATGTACAATGTTTGTCAGTGTAATGACAAATTCATCTCCCCCATAACGCGCCAATATATCTTTATTTTTCAACAGTCCCTGTATACGATTCGCAACTTCCACTAGTAATGAATCACCGACTGCATGTCCAAGCGTGTCATTCACTTGTTTAAATCGGTCTAAATCCAAAAAGAAAACTGCATGCTGTATATTATGAGATACGTGTGTACTCGATTCCAACAAGGCATTCATTCGCTCCAAATAAGCAAAGCGATTGCATACATCGGTTAAAGAATCTGTCAGTGCCCGCTTCTGTAATTCATCTTCAACGATTTTACGTTCCGAAAGGTCTGTAAAAATGCCACAATAATTTGTAATCTCTCCTGCAGGATCTTTTACAGCCATAATTGTGAGCCATTCCGGGTAAACATCTCCTGTTTTACGGCGGTTCCAAATCTCTCCTTGCCAAACTCCATTATTATAGAGGGTTTCCCACATAGTAAGATAAAACGAAAGATCATGTATACCGGATTGGAGTATAGAAGGATTTTTACCTACTACTTCTTCAACACTGTATCCCGTCACAAATTCAAATGCAGGATTTACACTGATAATCTTTTTATTTTTATCCGTAATCATGATTCCTTCATTTACATTCTCAAAAATCTTCATGATCAGGTGTTCTGGATACCGGGAGAGTGTTTTTTTCTTTTCCTCACCGGCCTTGGTACGTTTGTCCAATGAACTTCACCCTTATCTCATCTCTAAAAGAAAGGCCCTCCAATAAAAATGGAGAGCCTTTTTATTAAACAAAAAAGCATCGTAAAATTCAGTAAGCCATGTTTTGTTCCTGAGTACTCAAACGGGCGGTGCCCTCGTACAATCAGGCAGTAATCATCTATCTACGCAAAAGTAAACTAATGCGTCCCTCCATCCGTTCAATTCCTTTTGGAGAGTGCCCCTACCATAATTTGGGTTTCTCACTCGTGGGGTTTACCTCGTTCCACCTTGCAGGTTTCCCCGCAAGCTTCGTCACTGTGGCACTTTCAGGAAGTGTATGCCATATCCGAAGACTTAGGCATTCCTTCCGCCGTCAAAGCTGCGCTTTGCCTTACCTTATTTTTTCAGTAAGCACGAACACTACGGCCATCTCAGATCCGTGTGAGCATGGACTTTCCTCTACATAGTCAAGCTATGCAGCGATTACTCGAATTTCATGATGTATTTTTATTATACTGCAAATAAAGTGTAATGACAATACGGGATTATTACATTCTTTCCCTAAGTTTGTCACCGAATACTGCTTTTTCTAGATTTGCCAAGCGTTTGATAATATCATAATTCATATTACTTGTACTTGGCTGAGCTATTGGTTTTTTCGAGCTACCCGCCAATTCTTCTTTTAAGCGCTCATTTTCAGCCTTAAGCGTATTCAGTACTTCTTCAAATTTATCGTAATCTTCCATTATTTGATCCAGAAATTGGTCTACTTGGTCTATATTATAACCTTTTACACTCTTTTTAAATTCCTTCTCCAAAATAACTTTTGAAGTTAATTTAATGTCCATTCACATCGCCCTTCCATACTCTGTACATATGTGGACTCATTATAACACAAAGCCTACAAAAACGTGAATGAAAGTATAGGGATTTCATTTATTTAATTTATTTGTAATCCGGTGTAATCTCTTCTCCCATTTTGAAAATTGCTTTTCCTTCTGAAGCGATGACCACTTTTCATGACTGCTGATTAATTGCAGGCCAGTTTGGGTATAAACCTTCGCTTCCTCGTAGTCTCGTAAATGATGCTCTGCAATGATGGCGAGTTGTTCATATGCTCTGATCTGAAAGGGTATATCAATTGCCGGCAATGCCTTGATAAGTGACTTTGCTGCCTGTTCATACTGGCATGCTCTTTTCTGTTCCATCGCTAAATAAAAATGTGCGAGTCCAGTATCTGTTATATCAAAATGTTCCGTAACGGTAGTAAGGACATTTATTCCTGTATTTTTTTGCTTTAAATCATTATACCATTTCCCTATATTTGTGTATGTTACGGCAGAGTCACTTATTTCTTTTTGGAACAATAACTGAGTTGAATGAATATAGAGTGTGACAAGTGATAACAGATCCCACTCATTATGATGAAGTACCTTCATGAGTGCATCCGCCTGTCCACTTTTAACAGCATCTAAATAGATAATCGGGGCTAGAAATCCCGGAATATCGCCTACACGCTGAAATCCCAATTTTTCTTGTTCAATCGTTGTCAGCTTCATCTTCTCTAAGTCATTTTTCCATAAGCGCTTTGTGCTATGAAGCAAATCGATCTGCTTTTGCTGGCGCAGCTTAGGAATATACGCCTGATTCAATGTCCAGCGCGTTTCAAGCTGCGGCCAATCAAAGCTTTTCCCGTTATAGGATACAATCGTCGCTGTCCGCTGCCAGAGCTTTGATTCAAATAACAAGGCCGCTTCATTTGATGGATCGGCAAGGACATACTGAGTTAAAGTAAATTCCTCCCCATCCGTCTCGAGGAAGCCTAAAAGGAAAATATGCGTGCCCACTCCCTTTAATCCAGTTGTTTCAGTATCAAAAAACACGAGCGTTTCATCAGACGTAACAGCATAAGGATGTTCTTCAGACTGCTCCCATAATCCGATGGCGTCAAACAGTTCTTGAAGCTCGTAATGTCCATGTCTGTACGTAAGAGGATATGTCACAACCCGCTTGAATAATACACCGAAATCATTTTCAACAAGAGTTAGTCCTGCCTGCTTCCATGTTCCTATATAGTTTGGCACATCCGGCTTTATAAACGCAGGCTTTTGCTGCTTTGTTTCCGTCTTTTTCCCAAGCATTTTTTTCATTTGGAGTATTTTGTTTTCATAACTCATGGGAGCCACTCCATCTCATCTTTTAAAATAGTTAAGACTTTTAATACTTGTTTTTTACTATCACCAAGACTATCCTGGGCACCTATGCAGGACGGACATCCAGATTTACAAGGACAATTTTCCACATGTTCGATTGTCCGTTCAAGCAAGGAAAGCAAAATATCATATATTCTTTCACTTAGACCAATGCCGCCTGGATAACTATCATAAATAAATATTGTCGGTCTGTCATTATGAACAGCTTTTACTTGCGGAACGACCGATAAGTCACTTCGATCACAATGAAGAAACAGCGGGATAAAGCTGCCCATCGCATAAGCTGCCCCATTCAATGCATCTGTCAATTGCTCCTCCGACCAGTTTTCAGGCATATCAAAGCTTACCCATGTGGCACTCGTATGCATTTCCATCGGCGGAATTGAAATCGGTCCTGATCCGATATTATCATGCGTATTGAAACGGATTTTCTTAAAAATTGTTGGAATAGCTAGTAAACCAACATCTCCGTAGCTGACCGTTGCAGACTTGTACGCAGCTGATTTGTCCTCGCTCAGTACCTTCAGTTCAACAGCGAGGTTCGCGTCTGTGAAATAATCGACCTCCACTTCGCGTACGTAAGCCTTCTTTTCCTCCCAATCGAGCTCTTCTACTTGAAACTGTGTTCCTTGATGCATATAAATCGCTTCCTCATGAAGTAATGTCATGGCGCTATATGTATCCATTTCGCCTATCACCTTATTTTGCGGCAATGTCATATCAATAATGACGACATTTTCCTGAGCCGCAGAGCGAAGGCTGATTTCATGAGCCGGAAAACGGTCGCTCATCCAGTGCCATTGTGTGCTTGTCTTAACAAGTACTCCTTCTTCCTCTAAATAAGCAAGCAGCTCCTGTACAGTAAACTCCCCGTATGTGTCCGTCATGGAAAATGGCAATTCAAACGCGGCACATTTTAAATGGTCCATTAAAATGATGATATTATCCGGATTGATCCGTGCTTCTTCCGGATGCGTACCGAAAAAGTACGTCGGGTGGTTAACGATATATTGGTCCAGGGCGGTAGACTGGGCTACGTAAATGATCAATGCCTCGTCCTGACGGCGACCTGCACGCCCTGACTGCTGCCAGGCACTCGCAATATTCCCCGGATAGCCTGTCATAATGCAGGCCTGTAGTTGTCCAATATCGACCCCCAGCTCTAAAGCATTCGTCGAAACGACCATTTGGATAGAGCCATCTCGTAAGCCTTTTTCGATAGCCCGCCGCTCACTCGGGAGATAACCGCCGCGATAGCCTTGAATCGATTCATCCTGTATTTTTTTAGCTGTGAGTGACTTTAAGTATGTGACAAGCATTTCTACTCGAACTCTTGATTTAGCAAAAATTATAGTCTGTATGCCCGCTTCGAATAGCCTTTTGGATAAATCGCGCACCTCCAGCACTACACTCCGGCGGACACCAAACGTCGTATTAACGATTGGCGGATTATAAAAGATGAATGTCTTCTTACCAATTGGTGCTCCTGATTTTGCAATTAGCTCATGCTTCTCGTTCGTTAAAGTTTCTGCCAGCTCTTTCGGATTTTTAATCGTCGCTGATGTACAAATAAATATTGGATTTGAGCCATAGAATGCACAGATTCGTTTCAAGCGCCGAATGACGTGTGCTACATGGCTGCCAAATACCCCTTTATACGTATGCAGTTCATCGATGACAATGTATTTTATGTTTTCAAATAATGACACCCATTTTGTATGATGAGGGAGAATACCGGAATGCAGCATATCAGGATTTGTCATGATAATGTGACCGGCTTTTCGTATTTTTGTACGAATACCGGGAGCTGTATCTCCATCATAGGTATAGCTTAAGATCTCTTCTCCTGTCGCTTCAATCAGTTCATTCAAATCTGTTTTCTGATCCTGTGCAAGTGCCTTTGTGGGAAACAAATAAATCGCCCGGCTCGATTTATTATTGATTATTTCTTGCAAAACAGGTAAATGATAACAAAGTGATTTACCGGATGCAGTAGGAGTGATAGCAGTAAACGAGACACCACGAACCGCTTTATCAAATGCTTCTCGTTGATGCGTATATAATTGTTCAATTCCGCGTTTTTGCAGCGCACTTTTCAGCGAGGGATGCAGTTCCTCAGGAAAGGGCTCATACTCTGCAGCTTTGCCATCCAGCGTATGCCAGTGGACGATATTCTCTTTCAGTTCTTCGTCATACTGCCATGCCTGAAGCAGTTCGCTAATGGACTTTTTCTTACTAAACATGCGTACCTCCCTCCTCTACATACCGCTTTAGTGTACCTAGTGTATATTTAGTCGATTCAATAGATTGGATTAATCGTTTTTTGCTGGTAGCTTTATAAAACGATTGCACAACAAATTGTTCCATAGCATCACGCGCATGGTCGATTTGCTGCTTGTGCATATATTTCGGCTGGTTTATAGCGATCCATTCATAGGCAAGCTGCTGCCAAGTTTCAAGGAGAGTTCGTATTTCATCTGCATATGGCTTCACTTCATCAAAGAAATTAGGATCAATGTCTCGTTCTCTCATATCGTAAAAGCGTGCTGCTGCCTCATCACACGCTGCAAGAAGTTTATTTGTCATTGTAAGTAATTCCATATTGTACACCTCTAAGAATATTCATTGCTTTTAAGTGTACCAAAAACTAACCTATTTCACTACTTACAGGGGAACGTGTATTCTTTACGTCACACTTTTTTTCTGCTAAGCTAATTTTTTGATGAGCTTTTACTATCTTTTGATTAGCCTGTGCTATTTTCATCTGCAGTCCAGCACTTGCCTGTACTCGCTCATATTCCATACGCACCGTCAATAATTCTTCTATGCATTCAATAAGGTTTAGTAATCGATTAATTTTTCGCATCATTAAGCCCCCTTTTGGAAGACGTATTAGACGAAAATTAAAAAGTTCCTACACGTTTGCTAAAACTAGTCACCGTTCGCTAAAACGTATGATTTTTTGCGTAAATGTTATGGTACACTAATGTCGTAATGTAAAAGAAAGGGTGATTCCATGGCTATCCGTTATCCAAACGGAAAAGTTTATCAACCTAAACAAAATGAGTCGCCTAAAAAAAAGACCCCAAAAACAGACATATCATTCGGTAATCGAGGGAAAAGCCTAGAAGACGACTTGAATGAAACGAATGACTTTTATGTAGCAAATGGCCTAGCCAATATTTACAAGAAACCTGTTCCGATCCAAATCGTCAAAGTAGAGTATCCGAAACGGAGTGCTGCGGTAATACGCGAAGCCTATTTCCGCACGCCTTCCACGACGGACTATAATGGCGTATGGAACGGTTATTATATCGATTTCGAAGCAAAGGAAACAGAAAGCAAAACTTCGTTTCCATTGAAAAATATCCATCCGCACCAAATCAAGCATATGCAGGCTGTTGTAAATCAAAAAGGGATCGCCTTTTTCATTGTGCGTTTTTCAAAGCTGGACCGTACATTTGTTGCTCCCTTCCAGATAATCGAAAAGGCATGGCTTGATATGGAGGCCGGTGGAAGAAAATCGATTCCATTAGCTATTTTTGAGGAGTTTGCGGAGGAGCTGCCGCTAGGGTATGCTCCGCGTATCGACTACTTACAAGTCGTAAAAAAGTTTGTCGCAAACAAGTAGTTTGTGAAAGTGAGGAGAAGAAAACGTGACAGAGAAAAGACGTACACGTGAAGATATAAAAAAGGCACGTGAAATGGAAAAGAAAAAAAATCGTTCCCCTTTAAAAACATGGCTTAAACGAATTGCATTAGCTGTTGTAGCCATAGGGATCGCTCTTTTTATCGGGGGCGCAGGTCTCTTTGCCTATTATGTAAGCAAAGCACCAGACCTTGATGAAGAAGCATTGAAGGACCCAATTTCATCGGAAATTTATGATGTAAATGGAGAACTATTTGCGACAATTGGTGCGGGTGAAAACCGTAAATATATAGATTATGAAGATATTCCACAGGAAATGGTGGATGCTATTATCGCGACAGAAGATGCGCGCTTTTTCGATCACTTTGGAATAGATATTTGGCGTCTTGGCGGAGCTGTCGTTGCCAACTTACGTGATGGATTTGGAGCACAAGGTGCAAGTACAATTACACAACAGGTAGTGAAGAACTCTTTCTTTACAAATGAAAAGAAATTGGAACGTAAAGCACAAGAGGCATGGCTTGCCATCCAGCTTGAGCGACAATATTCTAAAGAAGAAATTTTTGAAATGTATTTTAATAAAGTATTAATGTCGGGAACAGTATACGGATTTGGTACAGCGGCGGAATACTTCTACGGTAAAGAGCTTAACGAGCTTAAACTTGAGGAAATGGCTTTATTAGCTGGTATGCCGCAAAGTCCTAACAACTATAACCCGTTCAAAAACCCTGAACGTGCTGCGCAGCGCCGTGATATTGTTCTAAGCTTGATGGTACAGCACGACAAGATTACAGAAGCAGATGCAAAGGCAGCGAAGGAAACGGATGTAACAGCAGGTCTTCTTCCTGAAGAAGACCGTAAAACGAATTTCGCATCAAAATACCCAGCATATTTAGATGTTGTTTTAGAAGAACTTGGAGAAAAAGAAAAGGAAAGTTTATTGGCAGAAGGTATTAAAGTGTATACAACACTTGACCCTGCTGCACAGGAAATTGTTGAATCTGTAATGAATGATGACAGCAACTTCCCAACAGAAACGATTCAATCTGGTATTTCTGTTATTGATACACAAACGGGAGCCATTGCTGCAATTGGAGGCGGTCGTAACTTTGAAGGCCGGCCATTCAACTACGCAGATGACTTGAAAGATCGTTCTCCAGGTTCCACGTTAAAACCTCTTGTAGACTATGGGCCTGCCATTGAATATTTAAAATGGTCAACAGGAGAAACAACAGTGGATGAACCTATGAACTACAAAACTGATAAAAGCAAAAGGATCAATAACTGGGATAATAAATATCTAGGTACAATGACGGCACGAGAAGCCCTTTATACATCCCGAAATGTACCAGCAGTACAGACATTTAACGAAGTAGGTGCTGAAAAATCACAAGAATTCATTTCCAAATTGGGTATTGAAGTCGATCATTTAGTAGAATCCGACGCCATTGGTGGAGGTAAAGTAAACATCTCCCCTATCCAAATGGCTGCATCCTATGCTGCTTTTGGTAACGAAGGAATCTACACAGAGCCATACTCTATTTCAAAAATTGAATACCGAGATGGTTCAACTGAGAGCTTGAAGCCAAAAGCAGTTTCTGCGATGAGCGATGCCACTGCCTATATGGTAACGGATATTCTACGCGATGTAGTAAGCAGTAAGCCGAATGCTTCCGGTACAGCAGCAAATGTACCAGGAGTAGACATTGCTGGTAAAACAGGTACAACAAACTATGGTGCAGATGATTTTGCGAAATATAACCTGCCTTCTTCAGCAGTACCTGATTCATGGTTTGCGGGCTACTCGCCAAATTACTCCATCGCTATTTGGAGCGGCTATGAAAAACGCTCAGAGCCAATTACTTCTTGGGAAGAGCGTCGACTTCCGCAAAACTTATTCAAATCTATCATGACGGACTTGTCGAAAAACGTCCCGAATACGAAGTTTAAACAACCAGATTCAGTTACATCTGCGACGATTGTTGTCGGTAGTAAGCCATTAAAACTCGCGGGTAAAAATACACCATCTAACTTGAAATCAACTGAGCTGTTCGTTAAAGGAACAGAGCCAAAAGAAGTAGCAATAGAGGTAGAGGAAGAAGTCGAAATTGAAGCACCTACTGATGTGTATGCAACATATAATGATGCCAGCCAACAAATCGAATTAACATGGTCGCATAATGCCTCCGCAGATGAAGATGATGAAGAGCCGGTAAATTATACGTATGAAGTAACAATGAAAGTTGACGATGGCGAAGCTGTCGTAATTCAAACAACCGGTGCTAAACAGGCTGTTATTCCAAACGCACAACCGGGAAGTACCTATACATTCTCTGTTGTAGCAACTGACGGTGAAAGCCGAAGTGCACCTGGAACTGTTTCCCTATATATCGAAGGAGCAGGAACAGAGACTGAGGATCCTGAAGTGGAAGAACCTGAAGTTGATGAGCCAGAGCAGCCGGGCAATAACAACGGTAATGGCAATAATGGCAACGGTAATGGTAATAACGGCAACGGTAGTGGCAATGGTAATGGTAATAACGGCAACGGCAACGGCAATGGTAATAACGGCAACGGTAATGGCAATAATGGCAACGGTAACGGCAACAACCCGGATAATGGGCAAGGTGGCCAAACAGGAACAAATCCTAGCGTCCCGCCAACTACTCCAACCCCTCCATCAACTGAAGATGAAGATGAAGAAGACGGAGAAAATTAATTTCTTTTGCAGCAACTGTAGTACACAAAGCCAAAGCTAATGAGTCAAAAAAATAAAACAGGCAGGGAAAACAAATCGTTTTCCCTGCCTGTTTTTAATTTGTAAGCTGTTAGATGAGTCCAAGTCAATTAAATACTGCAGTCTCTCCTGTAGAAATAACGCCTAAAATAATCTCCCCATTGAAAGTAAACTATCTAAAAAGAACTGCCCTGGAAAAGCCGCTTTCAGGACTTTCAGGACAGTTCTTGTTTATTTTTTCAAGCGTAGCCTTGCACAACGTTTTTTGGTTTCTTTGTAGAGTTCATCCAATTGCCGATAGCAGGCATACTGGCCAGGTTTCATTTTTATGAATTCGAGGCGTTCTTTTCCGTTAATCGGATACAGCTCAAAATCACTCTCTAACGTCGCATTCTGCCCTGCTGAATTCAGCAGCAGCTGTTCATAATGCGCAATGCCTTGCTTCATTAAAACAGCCGTTTCTTTACTTCTTTCCTCATGGGCGATATGAATCTGGTCGCGAAGCTTTTCCCAGTTACTAAACCATTCATCAATAATTTCCTTTGAGATAGCTTCCTGTTTTACTTCAATCATAACTTGACCAGGCCCTTCTTTAGTCGTTTCTGTCCTTCCCTGCAATCCGAAAGCAGTGGACATTCATGACATTGAGGGTTTTGCGCCTTACAGTGGTAGCGTCCAAAGAAAATCATTTGATGATGAGCTCTACTCCAGCGTTCAATCGGCGTTTTTTTCATAATTGTCTCTTCAACTTCTAATACAGAATCTTTCCATCGGCATAGCCCCAATCTCTTGGTAATACGCTCTACATGCGTATCTACAGCCATTGCAGGTACATCAAACGCAACAGACAATACAACATTCGCTGTCTTACGCCCCACTCCAGGTAACGTCACTAATGCTTCACGATTGGCTGGAATTTCCCCATTGTATTCATCAATTAGCCTTTGGCACAGCAGCTGAATATTTTTGGCCTTATTACGGTACAATCCGATAGAACGAATATCGCTTTGTAATTCCTCTAATTCTACGTTTAAGTAGTCCTGAGGTGTTTTATATTTTTGGAATAAATCCTTGGTGACCCGGTTAACGAGTGCATCCGTACATTGTGCTGATAACAATGTAGCAATTGTCAGCTCAAATGGATTTTCATGAACGAGCTCACAATGTGCGTTCGGAAACATCTCATCCATCACATCAAGAAATTCAAGCCATTTTGCCTTCGTTAGCACTTCATTTCCTCCTATTCACGCTCATCCAGCCAGTTATAGAACATTTCATTGGATGCTGCTGCCGGCTGGGACTGAACCGGTTGAATTGAACGTGAGCGGAATTGCTCCGCATGTTTTTCGATTTGCTGGGTCGACGTAATATTTTTTTTCTTCCACTCAAACAGGATCCGGTCAATATAGCGAAGTGATACTTTTCCTGCTACGACGGCCTCCTTCAATGCAGCTTTAATGATAGATGGAGTGTGCCCATCCTTGTCCAGCCACATACCAATCGTCTCTAGCTCCATCGGCGATAATAACCGGCCAAATTCCTGTTCAAATAATGAATAAATCTCGCCTTCTTCATTTTTAGCTGTCAAGTCAACGTGCATCTGCTCTTTTTTATCCAGCAATTGTAGAACACATTCCCATAGCGGAAATAAAGAGTATTTCTCAAAAATTTTATCACTCGCATCAATTCCCTGCGTGATTTCTAAATAGCCTTTTTGCATGAGACGCTGCATTTTCAGTGAGATATCATTTGGTTGGAAATTTGTACGCGTCGCTAGATCCTGAGGTGTGGGAAATTCTATTCCTTCCTCAAAATAGCTTAATAGATGCATAATGATTAGAGCTTCATCATCCGAAATGTTCAGCTCTTTATATAGCTGAAAAAATAAATGCGGCACAGTTACGTGCCGTTGCTGTATCCACGAACGGAGTCGGTTGTAGTCTTTTGTCATATATGGTGACTCCTTTCTTTAAGAGAATAGAGAGCGCCCGAAAGACTTGTTCGGACGCTCTCCAATTTTTATCAAATGACCTATGTAAGCCATATTGATACTAAGTTGGCCAATATATATTTCATGCGCCGTTTCAAATACGCTCAGGCGTATTTGCCAACAGAATCGACTTTTTAAGGATATAGACGGTTCAACAAACGAGGGAATGGAATTGTCTCACGGATATGTTCAGTACCTGAGATCCATGCAACCGTACGCTCAAGACCTAATCCGAAACCTGAATGCGGTACTGAACCTTGTTTTCTCAGCTCTAGATACCAAGCATAAGCATCCATGGAAAGATTATGTTCTTCTAAACGTGATTTTAATAAATCATAATCATGAATACGTTCTGAACCACCTATGATTTCTCCATAGCCTTCCGGTGCAATCAAGTCTGCACAAAGTACTACATCGTCGCGATCTGGGTGTGGCTGCATATAAAATGGCTTAATCCCCACTGGATAGCAAGTGATAAATACAGGCTTATCGTAAGCATTCGCAATGGCTGTCTCGTGAGGTGCTCCGAAGTCATCGCCCCACTGGATGTCATCAAATCCTTGCTCATGTAAGAACTTAATTGCATCATCATATGAAATACGCGGGAACGGTGCCTTGATGTTCTCAAGCTTGGACGTATCACGGCCAAGGCGTTCTAAATCAAGTTTACAATTTTTTAATACTGACTGGACAATATGCGTCACATATTGCTCTTGTACTTCTAAGTTCTCTTCAAACTCGACAAAGGCCATCTCAGGTTCAATCATCCAAAACTCAATTAGGTGACGACGTGTTTTTGATTTTTCTGCACGGAATGTCGGACCGAATGAGAAAACTTTTCCTAATGCCATCGCTGCAGCTTCCATATAAAGCTGTCCAGATTGAGAAAGGTATGCATCCTCATCAAAATATTTTGTATGGAACAGCTCCGAAGTCCCTTCCGGAGAAGAACCTGTCAAGATTGGCGGGTCCATTTTTGTAAAACCATTCTCATTAAAGAATTCGTACGTTGCACGGATAATTTCATTACGAACTTTCATGATAGCATGCTGCTTACGAGAACGCAGCCATAAATGACGGTTGTCCATCAGGAACTCTGTGCCATGCTCTTTCGGTGTAATTGGGAAATCTTCTGCTGCATGGATAATTTCAATACCCGTAACATTTAATTCACAGCCGAATGTAGAGCGCTCGTCTGCCTTAACTTCCCCTGTAATATACATAGATGTTTCTTGTGTCATGCCTTTTGCTACAGCAAACAGCTCTTCTCCTACTTCTTCCTTTACGACTACGCCCTGAACAAATCCAGAACCGTCTCGCAGCTGCAAGAATGCAATTTTACCGCTTGAGCGTTTGTTTGCCAGCCAAGCACCTATTTTGACTGTTTCACCGATAGATGCCGGCATGTCTTTGATCATAATCTTCTTCATAATAGTCCTCCAAAATTAGAGAGCAGCGATTAATCCTGCCATTTTGATTTAACAAATGAATCAATACGGCGAACTGCTTCCTCTAGTAATTCTAATGATGTTGCATAAGACAGGCGAATCGTAGCATCTGCTCCAAATCCTGACCCCGGAATAACTGCTACATTCGCTTCTTCAAGCAATGCTTTTGCAAATGCATCCACGGATTCATAACCCGTTTTAGCTGCTGCTTCTGATACGTCCGGTAATAAGTAAAATGCCCCTTGAGGCTTTAATACTTTGAAGCCGGGAATCACAGAAAGCTGGGGATAAATTTTTTCAAGACGTGATTCGAATGCTTGACGCATTTCTTCCACTGCTGCCTGTGAGCCGTTATATGCTTCCACAGTAGCATATTGGGCTGTTGTTGTAGCATTGGAAGTGGAATGTGACGCCAAGTCTGTCATTGCGTTAATGATATCGGCATTTCCCGCCGCATACCCGATGCGCCAGCCTGTCATAGAGTGCGATTTAGCTACCCCATTTACAACAATTGTACGAGCTTTCAATTGCTCTGAAATTTGAGCGATAGAAAAATGTTCCACACCATTGTAAACAAGTTTTTCGTAAATTTCATCTGAAATGATTAAAATATCTTTCTCCTCTGCTACTTTTGCCAATGCTTCCAACTCGTCACGAGAATAGATCATGCCTGATGGGTTAGACGGAGAATTGATGATAACCGCTTTTGTTTTTTCCGACACAGCATCTGCCAATTGCTGCGCAGTAATTTTATAGCCCTGCTCTGCTGTTCCTTCTACATATACCGGTACACCGCCAGCCATTTTCACCTGTTCCGGATATGAAACCCAATAAGGAATTGGAATGATGACTTCATCGCCCTCGTTGAGGATTACTTGAAATAGTGTATATAAAACATGTTTTGCCCCAACGCCTACCATGATTTCATTTGCTTTGTATGTAAGGTGGTTGTCACGTGCAAGTTTGCCGATGATTGCCTGCTTTAATACCGGTAGTCCTCCAGCAGGTGTATATTTCGTTAATCCCTTGTTCATCGACTCTACTGCTGCATCTAAAATATTTTGAGGTGTATTGAAGTCCGGCTCGCCCGCTCCTAAACCAATTACGTCGATGCCTTGCTCTTTTAGCTCCTTGGCTTTTGCGGTAATCGCCAATGTTGAAGATGGTGTTAAAGTTTTTACTCGATTAGCTAATAGTTCTTTCAATGAAATCGTCTCCTCTATAAATTCGATATGCGTTTCCACCATTGTCCGTCTTCAAACAAAATATACACATAATTTAGCTTGTCAGCGTCGTTCAGATAAGTGATCTCCCATACAGCGCCCGCTTCCTCATAGCCTAATTTTGCATGAAGTATTTCTTTTACATTCGTCTCATCATTTACCACTGATAACGCTTGCTCTTTTGTAACGCCGTCCTGCAAATAGACTTCCTGAATCAGATTCTCTTCAAGGCTGATTGGAACAAAAATTGCTTTCTCCTTACCGTATTCGTCTACCCCGAATACCGTAACGTACGGCTTATTGCCATTGTAGACATAACTGTCTGAAACAACTGCCAGAGACTTGGAGGTGATGGCCAAGTCTTCAGCCTGCTGTTCCTTTTCGTTAAATGGCGCATCGGCTTTCCAGAGTACGAAAGAGGTAATGACAAGTACCAACGATAAGGTAAAAATGACACCGAAAATGATCCAGTTCTTCATCCTTCCACCTTCTTCTGTGCTGCTGCCGAATAATGTTTATCAATTCGCTTCATCTTGCTTACCTGCTTTCCTTCCTCATCGTTCATTATTATACCAATCTTCAAGTTCCAATACCATAGTAGCCAGAGATAGTTTTTGTACAGAAATCGGCGGTAATGCACGAATAAACTCAAGCCCATACGATTTAGTTTCGATTCTGCGGTCAAGTACAATGAAAACACCTTTATCTTGTGACGACCGGATTAAACGACCAAACCCTTGTTTGAAACGTAAAATGGCTTCAGGAAGGGATAATTCTGCAAATGAATTCTGCCCTTTTGCTTGTAAATAGCCTGCTCTCGCTCTAAATGTTGGCTCGTCGGGTGAGGAAAATGGCAGGCGCACAACAATAACAGACGCCAGTCCGTCTCCTGGCACATCGACTCCTTCCCAGAAGCTGTTTGTACCAAATAGAACGGATTGATTAAACTTCTGAAAAGCTTTTAATAAACGCATTCGGCTGCCTGCTGTCACTCCCTGGGCAAACAACATGTAATCTTCAAGCAACCCGCTCTCCTGGATGAGCTCTACTGTTTCCCGAAGCATCTGCTGCGAAGTGAAAAGCACAAAGCATCTTCCTTCTGTTGTCCTTACTGTTTGCGTAACGGCATGAGCAACCGCTTCGATATAGTCTGATTGACTGACAGACTGAATATCCGGCATATCGGTTACAACAAAGGCCTTCGCTCCATTGAAATAGGAAGGCGGCGCCTGCAGCACTTCTAGCTTCACGTCTCTTGAAATACCTAATTGATCCGTAATGAAATAAATATTGTGAGGTACCGTCATTGTCCCGGAAGTCCAAACTATCCCTACTTTGTTTCGGTAATGGCTAAATAGCCGCTCAATGATGGAAGTTACCTGAATCGGTTTTTTCATTAACTGAATGGAGCTTGGCATACTGCGTTTATCGACTTCTACCCATGTTGAGTAGTGGTCATTTGAACGCAGGAACACATCGTCCCACTGGGCTATGGCAAGTTTGTATTCACGTACCCAAAAACGCCACTCATCCAGAAGATAGACATGCTCCGGCGCCAAATCATCCACACTGCTTTCAAATTGTGTTGCCACTTCCTCTGCCATGTCAATCCAACGTTGTACAGCCGATGAAAATTGCTCGAACTGTGTTCGGTCAATTGCGAGCTCGTCTAAAAAGAACGATATTTTCATCTCTCGCTTGTTGATTGAGTGCAGCTTCTGCGTAAGCAACTGCATAAAGTGTTGCATTACTTGATCAAATTTAGTCATCATTTGCATAAAGTTCTTTTCTAATCGCTGCATTACTTGTAATGGGACACGGTGTGACTTAACCGCCGCACGCTGCAGCTTAGTAAATTGGGCATCATCCGTATACAATCCTATTTGTCCAAAAATATATTTCCAGCTTTTAAAAGAAAATAATTTTTCATCATGGGCGATGGCTGCCTGGATGAATTGATGCGCTTCATCAATTACCCATCCCCCAATCTCTTGAAATAACGGCGTTTGGCGTACAAGGTCAGCCAGCATCATCGCATGGTTCGTTAAAATAATATCTGACTGCTCTGCTTTTGCAACCGCCCGCTCATAAAAATCAAATTCTCTCTGAATCATACGGGAATTTTCAGTTTTTCGGATTTTTTCTAAAAACAACTGTCCGCCGCCTGATACATTGAGTTCATCCAGATCCCCTGTCTCTGTTTTTGAAAGCCATACGAGTACCTGCAAGATAACCAATGTTTCGTCATAGGAGTCATCATGCATCATAGAGAGCTGTGAAAAGCGCGCTACATCGACATAATGACTCATGCCTTTTAAAAGCGCGACGCGGATCTTGTCACCTGTAACCCGCTCCAGGCGTGGAATCTCTTCCTGTATAAGCTGATCCATCAAATGGGACGTATACGTACTGATCCCTACCTTGCGATTAGACTTACGTACATAATGATAGATAGGAAGAAGATAAGCGAGCGTCTTTCCAATTCCTGTCGATGCTTCAATAACAACTTCTGTTTGACCATTCAGGCTATCCCATACATGGTCCATCATCTGGAATTGCTGAGGCCGTTCTTCGAAGTTTGGTACTTTTTCTTGTAATCTTTCCATCTTTTCTACCCGGGCGGCAGGATAAGGAAGTGTTTCTGATCCTGCTTCTAGCGTCCTGGAAGGTTTTCTTATCGCTAATTTATGATAAAAAATATGGTGTTCATAATGTTCAACCTTACTACGTTTCAGCTGCAAAGCATCGAAAAATAATTGTGCAAGGTTTGACTTCAGTCTGAATGAGCGCTTATGCATCTGCTGTAAAGTAGTAAGCGGCAATTTTAATAGCTCCTGCCAACATGCTTTTAGAAGCATAGCAGTAGCTTTTGCATCATCATCAGCTCTATGTGCTTTTTCTAAAGGAATACCGAGCTCGCTTGCCAAATCTCCTAATTTATAGCTTAAAGCTGTCGGAAAAACGATTTTTGCGAGCTCCACCGTATCAATCGTTTTCCCGTGCCACTGTGATAAACCTGCCCGCTTGAATTCAGCCTGCAGAAAGGGGAGGTCAAAGTCTGCATTGTGGGCGACAAAAACTGCTCCATCGAGTAATTCATATATTCTATCAGCATGTGCTTCAAACGGAAGGGCATCTTGTACATCTTCGTCTGTAATATTCGTCAGATCCTGAATAAAAAGCGGAATCGGGCGCCCCGGGTGAATGAATGATGTAAAAGTCTTCTCAATACACCAATCCTTCATTATCACAATCGCGATCTGAATCATTCTGTCTCCATTGGCGGGGTTATGACCCGTTGTTTCTAAATCGACAATTGCGTATTTTTGACTTTCCATCATTGCTCTCAACTCACAGTTCTCATAATTATATGCGCATTTTATCATAGAACGCTTTCTCCGGTCATGCTATACATCTAATTAAAAGCGAAAAGTGCAGTTAAAGTCGACTTCCGACTTCTCTGCACCTATTCCCTGTCATCACTATTTTAAATATTCATGTAGCCATTGGGACTTAACCAACAGCAGCTTTTCTTTTAACACCCCATAGTTCCGCTCCTGTGCAAAAATCCTATTACGGAAATAATCAGTTATTTCACTTTCACAACTGACTGCCTCTTGCTCGATGCAGCGTTCCACACTTTTACAAAGCTCTCGTATATCCTGCTTTGTGATCGTCTCTTTTTCTAATTGTTCATAATAAAAGGTCAGTTCCTGCTGCAAATAATATCGGCCGTCTATTTTAGCTGAAAACTCTTTATCCGGCTGAAAGAGGAATCGTTTAATGAACCTATTCAGTTTCCCCGTTGTATATTTGCCGCCCATCTTCATCCCCCCAGTTACTTATTATGTATTAGTACGCATACCCCTTACGTTTGTTTCAAATGATTTTCTTTAATTCTGCCTGTACAATGACAAGGAATTGATTAATTTACAAGAAAGCCGTGTAAAAACTATTCATGTTGTTTAAGAAATATGGTCAATCCCTTCAGTATTCGAGCTATATTGTCTAGTAAAAGGCACTATTACTGGACAATTTATGCTTTCTATCATAAGTCGTGCTGTATTTACTAGGTGATTAAACGATTTACATCAAAAATTGAGCATTGATATCTTTCACCCCTCCCTACATATAGAGTGAAGTTTATGATGGTTCGATCTTTTTAAATTAACGACCTTTATTTTTTTTATACTTTCTTCTCTCTAAAGATATGCTAAATTGCTTATGTTTTTGCAATAACATAAATCAAGAGTATTAACTCGGAGCAAACTGTGTGCTAAAATCCTCTGCGTTCCTACAATACAAAAAAGCGTTACCCCAAAGGGTAACGCTTGATTATATATAGTTCGAGCAGGGGCTCATCTTCCCTGCTCTATAGCAAAAGCTTCCCAGCAAGTCCGTGCTGTTAGTGGATGCTTTTGTTGTAAAGCCAATGCTTTACATAGGTTGTTTGGCACCTAAATACTATCTTAACATAAAATTTATCACCTGACAATGCACCAGCGGTTTAATAGCCCTATATTGCGAAACAACTGACAAATATAAAAAATCCCCGAAAATCTTGTTTCCGGGGAGGTTTTCATTATGAAATCTGTTTTTCTTTTTTAAACACCCATTTCCTCTGTACTACAAAAGCTAATAGAAACAAGGTCGTATCAACAAGTATCTTTAAGATGATCTCCCCGTTCTGAAGCCATTCACTATATAGCAGCTGAACCGAACCAGCAGAAGTGATCATAATGAAAGCAGCCAATAAATAGTATCTGTAAAGGGATTTCCTGGACCCGCTTTTAAAGACAGTATGGCGATTTATATAATAATTAAAGAGAGATGATAAAAGTCTCGCCAGAATAGTAGCGATAATCAGAAACGACATAGGTGCTACAATCTTAAATACTTTAGCAAATAACATGAATAATACCAAATCGATTAAAAAAGAGGCACCACTTGTCATGGCGTATAGAAAAAATATCTTATATACCTGGAAGGAATCATGCAATGGGCGAAAATGTGATGACTTATTCCCCTCCAAATAGACTGTATCAATCGGGACTTCCGCAATTGGGATTTTCAAGTCTTTTAATTTCGCCAGCACGTTCATCTCGTACTCAAAGCGTTCGCCCTCAATTGACAAAAGCTGCGGCAAATATTTTGTTGGAATTCCTCGAAGGCCTGTTTGTGTGTCGCTTAAGCGAGTGCGCGTCATGATACGATAAATAATTTTCGTGCATTGGTTACCAAATCGCGAGCGAAGAGGAACATTTTTATACGAAAAATCTCGAGACCCTAAAATAAGAGCATCATCAGATTCATTTAGTGAGTGAATAATGTTCATAATGTCCTTTGTAAGATGCTGCCCATCCGCATCAATTGTAACAACTCCTCGTAACTCCGGATGCTCATTGTAAATATAATGAAAAGCCGTTTTCAGCGCTCGCCCTTTTCCTTGATTAACCGCGTGGCGCAATATCGTTACTTGCCGAAAAGTATCTAGCTTATTGAAGACATAGCTTGCATCGCTGCCGTCATCCACCACTATAATCGGACCCGTGTGTACTTGTACAAGTTCTTCAATTACTCGAATGGCTTTTTCATCTGGTTGATATGCCGGCATTATGATTCCGATTTCATTCATTTTGTCACCATCCTTCAATACTGTACTATCCTATTACCCAACCTCTTTAAAACATATTCAATTTGTGACAACTTATTGATATGTATCTATTTCCTTATTTTCATCAAAATAGCGTGATGGTACACTAGTAGTTAGTTTATTAAATATAGAGGAATATTATGCGCATTCAATTAGCTTGTTACCTGCTTTTACTATTAAGTCTACCGTTAATACTAGCCAGCTGGCTGCCAAACGACGGGTATGACGACCCATATATTTTGATTTTGGGAACGAAAGTAAATGAAGATGGTACTCCATCCGTTTTGCTGAAAAGTCGTTTAGATGCCGCAATCGCTTATGAAGATGATGATGTTACGTATATTGTGAGTGGTGCCGGGGAAGCAGATGTGATGAAAACCTATTTGTTGGAAAACGGCATTGAAGAAAAAAATATCATTGTAGAAGATCAAGCCGCCAATACATATGAAAACATATTATTTTCCGTTGAATTACTACCAGAGGATCACTCTTCTTTTACGATTATTTCAAGTGACTTCCATGTATATCGCGCACAAGCCATGGCTTCATCTCTTGGATACAATGTAGATGTAGTAAGTGCCAAAACGCCTTTTTCAGACCGTTTCTATTGGCAGATCAGGGAAGTAGCTGCCCTCGTAAAATACTGGATTATTGGATATTAAAAGGGCTGTCTGAACGCTAGTTCAAACAGCCCTTAAAACATAGTTGGCAAAAATTCAGATTTAAACCTATCATTCTTCCGCAGCCAGATTTTCAATATATCACGATGTGTGAGTAATTTACGGCGCCTTTGGAATCTTTTCTTTACGTCCAAAAGGCTCTCCAGCAGCATCCGTGTTTCCGGGAGACATTCATCCGGCTCTACCAGCACATCCAATGCAAAATTGATGAGACCCGCGCTTTGAACAGAGGCAAGCAACTTTGCAAATAACTGCCCCATCTCTACTATGCTTTCTTCTACTTCTAATTCCATCAGTCGAAATAGAGAATCTTCTATTTCTTTTTCCAGTGCTGCTAGATTTGTTTCCATTCTACCCCCTCCTATAGTCCCCAATTATAGCAAATATCGGACTAGTGAGCGAATTTCGTGTTTAAAAAGGGACGCCCTCCATTTACTGCAGGCTCCCCCCTTCTCTTTTATAATTTATCATTATTTACTTTTTATGAATTGCCTTACCAAATACAGCACTCGCCGCATCACCGATATGCTCGCTTACTGTTGGGTGCGGGAAAATCATACGCGCTAGATCCTTGACAGAACCTCCCGTAACTTTAGCAGCCAGCATGGCATTGATCATCTCAGTGGCACCGTCTCCTACAACGCAGGCACCATAGATATCCCCTTCCGGACTTGCGACAAACTTCATAAATCCTTGCGTATTCCCCTCCAATAATGCTTTCGGGTTTGTCGGCAAATACATCTTTGTCACAATGGCGTCTGCCGGTGCTTCGTGCTCCAGCATGCCGAATGTAGCAATTTCCGGATGAGTATATACACACCTTGGAATTTCTTGTTGATTAATGACCCGAGGATATTTCCCTAAAATATAATCGACAGCATGAATTCCTTCTGCGCTCGCAGAGTGTGCCAGCTGGAACCCTCCAACTAGATCCCCTATGGCAAAAATATCTGGAATGCTTGTTTCATAATGATTGTTCACAGAAATCAAACGCCCATCCATTGCCAGGTTCAGTTCCTTTGCAATTTCTATATTCGGCCTGCGTCCCGTAGCAAATAATAGATTTTCATAGGTAAAAATACCGCGTGAAGTATGGATCTCACGGCCACGTATCTCTTCGAATTTAAAATCCGTAATCAGCTCGATTCCAAGTTTCTTCATATTCTCCATAATGATAGGCCGGGCATCGGGCTCTTCTGTCTGCAAAATTTCATTGCTATGGTTCAATACAGTAACCTTTGTTCCCATTGGTGCTAGAGCAAAGGCCATCTCAATAGCAATAACTCCACCGCCGATTATCGTCAGCTGCTTTGGCAGTTCCTTAATATCGAAAAAAGTATCTGTGGTATAATAATCAGCCGTTTCAATTCCTTTGAATGGCGGGACGAAAGGATGACTGCCTGTTGCCAGAATGACTTTGTTTGCCTTGAATGATTCCTCACCTACCGATATGATTCGATCCTCAGAAACTTTTGCTTCTCCATAAATAAGGTCAATTTGCGCGTTTTCAACAAAGCCCTCAATATTTCGCAGTAGTTCCTCAATCACTGCATCCTTGCGTCTCATTAACTTGGGAAAATCGATATTAATTGTAGGTACCGTAATGCCCCAATCCGTTCCCCGGCGGATTTCCTGCACCAATTTACTATGCTCAAGCATAATTTTCGAAGGAATGCAGCCCACATTATAACAGGCGCCGCCCACTTTATTTCTTTCTACAAGCACTACCCGCATGCCGCTTTTTGCTGCATGGATAGCAGCAATATAACCACCTGGCCCAGCACCGATAACAGCTAAATCATACATAGTCATTTAAGATCACCTCGTTTTTACGATACCATTTGCTGCCTCTAAATGCCAACGACAATCCCAGTTATTTACCTTTTTCTGTCATAATCTGTTTATATAATCGACATTGTCCAATATTCAATATTCCGTTAGTTACTTTATACATGAACAGAACGTATTACATACTAAATCAATTGTGTCATTATGTGCTTACATTCTTTGGCAAGCAAAATGGACCTTTCTACAAAAAACGGCTCCCCATAGGGAAGCCGTTCTTGCTTTATAACACACCTATAATAATACATAACCAAGCTGCAAGCTGCAGGAGTCCCCCAATTGGTGTAATGGCTCCTAGCTTACGGATTCCAGTTAAGGACAATATATATAAGCTTCCGGAAAAGATCAATGATCCTAGGAACATGCACCATGTAGCTGCAGACAATAGTCCTGATTGACCTACGATATGTATAAGAAGACCAACTAAAATTAGACCTAACGCATGGTACATTAAATAGCGGCACGCTGTCTCCCAATTATCAGCATACTTCTGCTCCTTAAACTTATCTTTCAGTGCGTGCGCACCAAATGCTCCAAAGGCAACTGCTACAAAAGCCATTGAAGCGCCTAAAATAATGGCTAGTTTCATAAAAACACTCCTTTTACTCATGCTCCATATATGATAGCACATCCTTCATAGAAGGAAGAGCGGTCATTGCTCCGATTTCTGTACAAACAAGAGCTCCTACAATATTACTGAACCTCGTTAACTGCTTAAATTTATGGAAATCAATATCTTTTAGTGTCGGATAATCAGAAATACATTTTAACATAGCACCTACAAATGCATCTCCTGCCCCCGTCGTGTCTATCGGATCTATATCGATGCTTTTAATCACGGCTTCCTCTACCCCATTAGAAATCCATGTCCCTTGATCTCCTTTCGTCACCGCAAACCATTTACCCTGAGGCACCCTGCGGCCGAAGCGAGCAAACTCCTCCTCGCTCATTTTAACAAAGTCAGCCATGTCGATACACGTACGTACTCGTTTGTCATATTCCTCCTCCTTTCCTTTCCAAAGATCGTATCTATAATTTGGATCGAAGGAGATAAACACTCCTTGTTTTCTCAGCATCTTCATAATATTCATATACGTATCGTAGAAAGGACTAGAAAGCAGTGCAGTAGCGGATCCAAAATGGGCAACTCCTATATCCTGCTGTTCAATTTTCACTTCATTCATGACGAGCGTTTCATCAGCACCTCGATTGAACATGAAATCCCGTTCTCCTGCTGCTGTACGAGATACAAACGCAAGAGTCGTAGGCGTTTCCCCTCTCACCAGCAGCGACGTATTAACGCCTGCTTTTGTTAACTCCTGTTCCAAAAAATCACCGAATGCATCTTCCCCAACTTTCCCGCAAAATGCTGCCTGCCCTCCTAGTTTGGCAATCGCAGCGCATACATTTGCCGGCGCTCCCCCAGCCTGCTTTATAAAATGACTCCCTTCTGCTAGATTGATATTCGTCTCTGTACAAAAGAAATCGACCAGAAGTTCTCCTACACATAATATTTTCTTCACTTTATCACCTCTATTATCATCTTACCCTTTCACAAAAAAATTGAATAGAACGTTAGGTTTGTTTTTTTAGCCTGCGGGAATAGGCAATAAAAAAGGAGTGTGTCTATGAAAAACGGAATAATAATCCTTATAACTTCTTTCATACTTGGAAGCCTGTTATTTCCTGCCGCCGCAGGAGCAGTGGAGGCGCCTGTAGAGAATGAGAGCGGCCTTAGCAGCATGTATGGTGTAAATGGAGAGTACGAAATATACAGCGTGGATAATATAGAAATCCCCGCTTCTAACAATCCAGAACTATTAGAACGGGAAAAACAGTATGTCAACGCATCAAAACAAACAGTTTTTTTAAAAAACTCTCAAAATACAGTACCAGTTTGTCAAAAAAATATGACGCAATTTACCTTTACCTCGAACAACACCATACATACTAAATGTAAGAATAAACTTCTAACCGTTACTAATATCATTAGAGAGCGGATTTTGTTACGGGTCGCCCATATTTCTGCAACTCAAAAATAACTGTTATGAATAATAAAGGACTATTTATTGCTTTATCAAAATCGTTTTTACAGTAAACTACACAGCTAACGTTCCATTTTTTCATCAATTAAGAAAAACCACTATGCGACCTCCTGTCATAGCGGTTTTTCTCCGTCCTTGTCTTCCTTTTGACAGATTGAGTTAACGCCTCTTTCTAAGACTGAATTTCTACAGCCCCTGATATCTCAGTTCCCTGTAGGGCCTGGGTAGCCAGACGGTCTGCTTCATTGTTTTCCTTTCTCGGTACAAGTTGATATTCAGCCTTTAGTCCAAGCGCACGTAATTTATCTTCAATTTTATCCGCCCATCCGGACAAGTTTTTTTCATATGCCGGCCACTCTCCGTTCAGCTGATTAATAACTACCTGGGAATCCCCAATTACCCGAATAGTCTGATGATGTACATCCATAAGATCTAATTCGACAAGGGCAAGATGGAGTGCTGCATATTCTGCTTCATTATTGGAATCCAGCCCTGATACATAAGCATTACGACGCAGACGGTGCGATTTCCCATTCTTTTCATAATAAACAGCTACCCCAAGTCCTGACGCTTTTGTCTGGATATCAAATCCTCCATCAAAATAAACGGTTATGTTATGCGGCTCTGTTTCCATTTCTTTTAAATACTTTTTCAGTTCCTTAATCATCCAGGTACTATCATACTCATCAATGATTTCTAATAACTGGACACGGCCTGTCTTCTCAATATCTTCGGCAAGCATCAATGCCTGGGCTGGAGGCATTGCCTCAGAGCGAAATGTCGCAATTGCTCCATTCGGTGCTTTGTACGTCCATTCAAGCGTTAATTTCATAAAATGCACACCTCCCGTATATTTCCTTTATTATAACAAAAAAGCCATCCTTCATACGTGAAGGATAACTGATGACAGCGTTTATTATTACTGTTCTCCCTAAATGTCTATAAAAGAATTGTTAGCGGTAATATGATATCTAAAATGCATGCACTGATCGCTGAGGAAACAGCGCTTCCTCGTACATTTCACATACCGACTCCTTCTGCTGGGCAATTCGATGACTTAAATGAGGCGATTATTAACGCGTTAATCAAGCATATTGACTGGATATTGATTGAAGCAGAAAATTAACTTGCTCCTTTACATCTTCTTTCTTTTAGAATCGCATAATAAAACCGGGGCAGCCTTTTTATTGATGAGCTGTCCCGGTTTTGTTTTTTCTCCTACTATACGCTTTTTAATACTGTTAATTGTACGTTGGATGGACTAGTTAGACTAGCCGTTTAAGATTCAGCCTCACATTCGAGAGTCTAAGCATTAAGCCCTTTTTCCTCCGCAAGCATTTCATGAAGATACGCGATGATCTCTCTTATACCTTCCAAGGAATTGACGAGCACTTTTGGGTCTACACATGTAATCATTCGGCTTTCTAGATTAGCTACTGCCGTGAAATAGGCCGTTTTTGCATAATTGACAAGACCTACTTGTTTTAGAACTTGAGGCTCAAAATCTAGAATCTCACGAGCATCTGAAACGACAAGCCCATAGTTGACAACATCCGTATTCAAAATAATGATGCGTACCTGCTCGCCAGTACTTGAGCGGTTGTACAGAATGCGCTGGAAGTCAATAACCGGAATAAGTTCCCCGCGTGCTCTTGTAAACCCTAACAGGTAGTTCGGTAAATGTGGAATCGGGGTGATATGTTCTAACTTTTCAATAGATACAACCTGCTCAACGGGGACGGCATATTCTTCCTGCCCGCAAGCAAATACAACTGATTTTTCAAATCCCACTGCAATTCCCCTCTCTTATTCCGCTGCAAATTTTACGATTTCTACTAAATAATCAGCAAGCTTCTCCAGCTCTTTAATTGGCATACGCTCATTTGTCGTATGAATCTCTTCATAACCAACCGCAAGATTGACTGTTGGAATGCCAAAACCTGCAATGACATTCGCATCGCTTCCTCCGCCTGAAATACCTAAAACAGGCTCTCGGTCAACCGCACGTGCTGCTTTCATCGCTACTTGGACAACTTTATCCGATTCAGCGGCCCGGAATCCCGGATACATTAATTTTACATCCACCTCAGCTCGGCCGCCAAGTTCTTGTGCAACCGTTTCGAATGTTTCTTTCATATGCTTCGTCTGCGCATTCAACTTGCTCTCGTCAATGGAACGTGCCTCTGCTAAAATATTTACTTCATCACAGACGATATTAGTTGCCTGGCCGCCTTCAAAGCGTCCAATATTAGCAGTTGTTTCTTCATCTAAACGTCCTAGCTTCATCTTGCTGATGGCTTTTGCTGCGAGTGTAATGGCCGAAATCCCTTTTTCAGGCGCTACGCCTGCATGAGCTGTTTTCCCGATAATTTTTGCTTCGATACGCGCCTGGAATGGAGCAGCCGTTACAATGCCCCCCACTTCTCCATTACTATCTACAGCAAAACCGTATTTTGCAATAATCATAGAAGGATCTAGCTCTTTTGCACCTGCCAGACCACTCTCTTCTCCGGCTGTAATGATGAACTGGATTGTACCATGTTCAATATTTTGTTCCTTCAATCGGCGTGCCATTTCAAATAATGCGGCCATACCCGCCTTATCATCTGCACCTAAAATCGTTGTGCCATCTGAATAGATATAGCCGTCTTCACGAATTTCCGGCTTAATGCCTTTACCCGGCACAACAGTGTCCATATGGACTGTAAAGTAAATTGGCTCTACAGCAAGGGAACCTTTTAATGTAGCAATGATATTCCCTGCTCCATGGCCATTTCGCAGATGAGCATCATCCTGCACAACTTCAAAGCCCATATCCTCTAATTTTTTCACAAGAATCGGTGCAATGATTTCCTCATGTTTTGTTTCCGAGTCAATTTGCACAAGCTCTAAAAATTCTTCCACTAATCGAGTAGTCATATGTTACTCTCCTTTTCGTTTATCTGATACGGAACTATTTTACTCCTGTCTCCTTGTTAAAACAATCTTTCCCTCTATTTGAAATTAATTGTGACTTTTCAGCAGCTAATTCATCCTGCTTCTCTACTGCCTGCTCCAACTTCTTTTTCAGCTCATTCAAAGTGTTGGCCACATCATCTAAAACACGTCTAATCTGATTCGTTGATGTAGCAATTTTCGAATGAATGGACCATGCAGAGAAAATATCATCAAAAAAGTAATCAGCGAACTTTACAAATCCATCTGTTTCAATTTGAAGTGTGTCATGTCTCATTTCCTGAACATCAAGGAGTTCATTTTGAAAACGCTGCAGTGCTCGCTGGGCACTATGTATATAGCTGTTTGATTTATCCAGCTCCTGGTGCTTTAATGCTGTGGCAATAACTCCTCCCCCGAGAAAGGTGTCCCATGCGGAGTAGCTGCTCGCCGTATTTAATGCCTCGTTTGCTTCTATTAACTTTTTCTGCGCTTCCCTTCCCGCTTCAATGGCTTCCGTAATTTCAATGATCAGCTGCTGCACTAACAATTCCTGCTCTACAAGATCATTTAATCTATCTGCCATTTGCGGATCGTTGGCCATATAGTAAATCTGAATTTTGTTTTCCATGCTTTTTATTTGTTCTACTATATCTGCTTCATTGATGGCTTTTATTTTATCAACTAGATCACTTATCTCATCAGTTAAATCTTTTTGAATAAGCTGGGATTCAATTAACCTAAGTTCCTTTTCTGCAATACGGTCGTATCCTTCTTCCAGCAGCTTATCCTGCTTTCCAGTCCATGTGCGGAATAAATTGACGAAAGAAAAGTTTTCTAATTTATTTAACCTCTTTCGTGCTTCTCTTAAGCTTTGCTCATAGTTTTCAATATCATTTTCAACATGACTAATCTGAGTATCTATTATTTCTTTTTGCTTTTTCAGCTTTTCAAGTTTCTTCAGTTGTCTTTTATCATCCTGAAGCTTGTGCTGCATCTCTGTTAGCTCCATTTCTTTTCCTCCTTTTTACCATTGTACTGGTTATTCCTGATAAAGGAAAAGAAGAAAGCAATAGCGCAATTCTTACTTTCTGTTTTCTTTTCACCAAAGAATACTCAGGTAACTTATTGTTTTAAACGCTTTGCGGGACGACCCTTTCGCTTTTCTTGCGACACCCCCTCCCACTGTTACTATGTAAAAAATGTCGCAGAAGCACTTAATCGTATAGCATGTTTATATTCCGTTCATAGAAATTAAAAATCGCCCTCATTCAGAGAGCGATTTAACAGACTGCTTACCTTATAGAGGGATATTGCCATGTTTTTTATATGGACGATCCTCTTGCTTCGTAGAAAGCATATCCAATGCCTGAATCAGCTTAATACGTGTTTCGCGCGGATCGATTACATCGTCTACCATACCGCGTGACGCTGCAACATAAGGGTTTGCAAACTTCTCTTTATATTCTTCAATTTTTTGTGCACGTGTTGCTTCAGGGTCGGCCGATTTTGCAATTTCACCTGCGTGGATGATGTTTGCTGCCCCGGCAGCTCCCATCACTGCGATTTCTGCATTTGGCCAAGCAAAGACTAAGTCTGCACCGATCGATTTCGAGTTCAATGCTACGTATGCTCCTCCATATGCTTTACGTAGAATAACAGTAATTTTTGGCACTGTTGCTTCTGAGTAAGCATAAAGGATTTTCGCACCGTGTCGAATAATACCGCCGTGTTCTTGTTTAACACCTGGGAAGAAGCCTGATACGTCTTCAAATGTAATAACTGGTACATTAAACGCATCACATGTGCGGACAAAGCGAGCCAGCTTATCAGATGAATCAATATCTAAACCACCTGCAAGGAATTTAGGCTGGTTACACACAAGCCCAACTGATTCACCCGCAATGCGAGCAAAACCCACTACAATATTTTTCGCAAATTCTTTTTGTACTTCCATGAATGAGCCTTCATCTACTACAAGCTCAACTACTTTGCGAACATCGTAAGATTTCGTCTGATCGATTGGCACCACATCCACAAGCTCTGAGCGATATTCATCTCCGCCAGTATATTCTGCTTTCGGTGCTTTCTCCTTATTGTTTTGCGGCAAGTAAGAAAGCAGGTCTTGAATTTGTTTAATCGCTTCCTCTTCGTTTGCTGCGCGGAAGTGTGCATTACCAGAAACCGAATTATGAACCTTTGATCCGCCAAGACCTTCAGATGAAATTTTCTCACCAGTTACCGTTTCAATAACTTTTGGACCCGTGATAAACATTTGTGATGTTTTGTCCACCATTAAAATAAAATCAGTGATTGCCGGCGAGTATACAGCTCCACCCGCACAAGGCCCCATAATAACAGAAATTTGCGGAATGACACCAGAGTAGATTGAGTTACGGTAGAAAATGTGACCATACCCATCCAATGAAAGTACACCCTCTTGAATACGCGCACCGCCCGAGTCATTAATTCCGATGAATGGCGTACCGTTTTTCGCTGCTAAATCCATAACTGTAGCGATTTTTTTCGCATGCATTTCTCCAAGTGCTCCCCCGAACACTGTGAAATCCTGTGCAAATAAATACACATTGCGTCCATTGATTTTACCAAAGCCCGTAACTACGCCATCACCTGGTCCTTCTAATTTGTCCATACCGAAGTCAACCGTACGGTGAGTAATAAATGGGTTGATTTCCACAAAGGAACCTTCATCTAGTAACATATCAATACGCTCGCGTGCAGTCATTTTGCCTTTTTCGTGCTGCTTTTCAATACGTGTGTCCCCGCCGCCTAATTCAATAATGCCTTTACGGTCATACAATTCATTAATTTTATCAAACATATCTAGAGTAATCGTCATTATTATTGTTCCCCTTTTCCACTTTTATCACATAATTCGTATAGCACGCCGAAAGAATCTTTCGGATGCAAGAACGCCACCTCAGCGCCGCCAGCTCCTGGACCAGGCTCCTCGGAAAGAAGACGGACTCCCTTTTCTTTCAGCTCAGCCATACGTTCACGGATATTTGTTACGCCAAAAGCAACATGATGGATTCCTTCCCCACGCTTCTCTAAAAATCCATAAATAGCACTTTTTTCACTCATCGGTTCCAAAAGCTCAATTTTCACGTTGCCTGCATCGATGAATGCCACTTTTACCTGCTGAGACTCCACTTCCTCGACTTTTAAAAGCTTAAGTCCGAGCGTCTCCGTGTAATATGTAATACGTTCATCAAGATTTTTTACTGCGATTCCAATGTGGTCTACTTTTTCCATTATGAAAACTCCCCTTAAAAGCGGCATCAGCCACTTAGACTTAACGATACTACTTGAGAATTTTTAGAAATTTGATACACTATTTAAAGATAAAAGAAGGAGCGAGTTTAATGAGCAATAAGAAATTTCAAAAGATCGTTGTATACACAATGGTAATCATTATGCTAATTTCAACGATTGCTATGGGTGTGGCAATGATTGGTTAAGATGGATGCAGCCGCATCCATCTTTTTATTTCATCCCCTTGAAAGATTGCTTGATCGCTAGATAAGCATCCATTTCCTCAATAAACTGATACAAGGCGGCCATTGCTAAAAATGTGTGATGGTCATCAGGCAACGGCATCTTAGCAAACTCTACTTTTACCTCTTCTAACTTTTCTCTATAATGACTTGCTGTATTTCCAGAATGTATGTTTTCGCTTAAATCTTCCATAAAAACAGATATTAATTCTGCCTGTTGTACTATAACAGGCAGGGCAGTAATTTTCGGCAGCACCCTCTCGATAATCTCTAACTGTTTCTCTCTCATATCGAAATAAAGATAAAAAAGGTTAGCCTTTCGTGTGAGATGATTTTCAACATCATGGAATGCCAGTGCCTTTGCCTTATTTAATACTTCAACTGCCTCAACCAGTTCCTTCCCGTCCCAAAGTGTGTCGCCTTCCTTTAAATATTTCGCAATTTCAGAAAATATTTTTTTGTAAAGCGCCTCTATTTTTTGACGATAATAGTTCAGCTCTGGTTGAATATCCGGCATATACATATTAACTAGCAGCCCCACTGAATAGCCAATCGCCATTAGTGCAAGCTCATTATAGAGAAGCTCTAGCGTAAAATCTGCTACAGAATAAATATGCATGATAATAACAGCACTTGAGACAAATCCAGCTGAGACTTTAAAGGAAACAAGGGTCGGTATAAATAATAGAAGCATCAAGCCAAGCACTACTGGTTGATATCCGAATATTTCGAAAAATAGATATGCAAGAATAATCCCTACAAAGCTTGCTACAACACGGGTATAAACCGCATGAACAGATTTCTTCTTAGTAGGCTGGACACAGAGAATCGTCAGTATCCCTGCTGCACTGAAGAATTGCAGATCAAAGTACTGGGCGATTGCTATCGCAATAGAAGCACCAAGTGCCGTTTTTAATGTGCGATAGCCGATTGAAAACTTTTTCATCGACCGCTCTCCTTATGCTATTGATGGGAGCCCTGCAGTTAGCAGGGCCCGCAGCAATAAACGATTATACTTCGTCGCAGTATTCTTCGAAGTAGCCTTGTAAGTTTGTTACAACGCTGACAGGATCATGTCCTTCAATTTCGTAACGACCAACCTCAGCAACTACCTGACCATCCTTTAACAGAACAAAAGATGGTGATGACGGCAGATGATCTTCACCAAAATGGTAGCGTGCAGCTGCTGTCGCTTCTTTATCTTGTCCTGCAAAAACAGTTACTAAATGGTCTGGACGCTTATCATAATGAACACATGATGTCGCTGCCGGGCGGGCAATGCCTCCTGCACATCCACATACCGAATTCACCATCACAAGCGTAGTGCCTTGGCGGGCAAACGCTGCTTCCACCTCTTCCGGTGTACGTAATTGTTCGTAGCCCGCTGCTTCCATTTCTGCACGAGCTGTTGTTGTAATTTGTTGCATGAATAAATCGTAGTCCATATTCATCGATTATCGCTCCTTTCACAATACCATTTTATCATAGCAAGTTCCTTATTCCTTGCAAAGTGCTTATTGGAAAGAATCAGACGATTCATAGCGATTTATTCCCAAACTGTTGGGATTGAAGTGTTATTCTTCAAATAACTGGTTTACTCCTTGTGTCACCGTTAAACGTCCGTGTAAAATTGCTTCCTCTAAATTACGTACCTGGGATTTTCGAGACGGGTTTTTATAAAATGAATCAATTAAATGATCCGTAATCATTGAATGGAACCAGTCACGGGTTTGTTCATGCCTGCGCACTGTCCAATAATTTGATTTTTTTATAGTTTCCTCGAATGCCTCCAGCATACGCCACACTTCTTCAAGCCCTGTTCTTTCAAGCGATGAAACAGCAAGCGATGTACTGGCCCAACCAGGTGTGGATGGCTGTAGGAAGTGTAAAATTTGCTTATATTCCTGTACAGTCCTGCGTGCGGGACGAAGATTATCACCATCCGCTTTATGGACCAAAATAGCATCCGCCAATTCCATAATGCCTTTCTTCATACCTTGCAGCTCATCTCCTGCTCCTGTTAATACAAGAAGCAGGAAAAAATCTACCATGCCGCGGACATATGTCTCACTTTGACCAACCCCAACCGTCTCAATTAATATGACGTCATAGCCAGCTGCTTCACAGAGAAGCATCGTCTCGCGTGTCTTTTTATGAACGCCCCCTAGTGTACCTGCAGAAGGTGACGGACGAACAAACGCATTCTCTTGACGAACCAGCCCTTCCATGCGGGTTTTATCCCCTAGAATACTTCCTCCTGATAAAGAAGAGCTTGGATCAATAGCAAGCACCGCTACTTTTTTCCCGATCTTACATAGCATCGTACCAAATGCCTCAATAAAAGAGGACTTCCCAGCACCCGGTACACCTGTAATGCCTATTCGAATACTCTCGCCGGTAAAAGGAAGCAGCTCTTGTAGTAAATCCTGCGCCTGCTCCTTGTGCCAGGCATTAGAGCTCTCTACAAGCGTAATCGCCTTAGAAAGCGAAGTACGGCTGCCCGTACGCACCTCGCTTGCCAGAGTAGGGATATCAAGCTGCTCTTGCTTTTTTTTACGGAATCGTTTCGGTGATGACTGACTCATACCATCATGACCGCCTTTCACACCTTCCATTACAATTAAGCCTTTCTCTTCCATCCCTTTGAAATATTCCATTAGTTGGCCACTTCCTCATAGCCTAACTGTTTGTAAATTTCCTCAATTAATTTTTGAGCCGCTACTGGTATAACTGTGCCCGGACCGAAGATGGCTTTTGCTCCAGCTTGGTAAAGGAAATCATAATCTTGGGCTGGAATTACACCGCCACAAATGACGATGATGTCTTCACGCCCTAATTTTTTCAGTTCAGCAATCAATTCCGGCACCAATGTTTTATGTCCTGCTGCAAGTGAAGAAACGCCTACACAATGGACGTCATTTTCTACAGCCATCTGAGCCGTTTCAGCAGGTGTCATGAATAGTGGAGAAATATCCACGTCAAAGCCAAGATCTGCATAGGCCGTTGCTACAACTTTTGCCCCACGGTCATGGCCGTCCTGCCCCATTTTTGCAACCAGAATACGAGGACGGCGCCCTTCGTTCTCTAAAAATTCTTCTGTCATCTGTTTTACTTCTGCAATTTGCTCATCATCTGCAAAGTTTGAAGAGTAAACACCAGAGATTGATCGGATGACTGCTTTATGGCGACCCGAAACTTTTTCAATCGCATCAGAAATCTCTCCTAATGATGCACGAGCACGTGCAGCATCCACTGCCACAGTTAATAAGTTTTCAGAGCCATCTTCAGCTGCTTTTGTTAAGCGTGCTAAATGTTTTTGAACCTCTTCTTCATTACGTCCTGCTTTCATTTTTTCCAAACGCTCGATTTGTTTCTGACGCACCACTGTGTTATCAATATCAAGAATATCGATTGGCTCCTCCTCTGCTAAACGGTATCGGTTTACACCAACAATCGTTTCAGCTTTCGAGTCAATCTTTGCCTGACGTTTCGCTGCAGCTTCTTCAACTTTCATTTTTGGTAAGCCTGTATCGATCGCTTTTGCCATACCGCCAAGCTCTTCAATTTCCTCGATTAGTGCCCAGGCCTTTTCCTGTAGTTCTTCAGTCAATTTCTCTACATAGTAAGAGCCGCCCCATGGATCAATCACTTTCGTCATCCCTGTTTCTTCTTGCAGGAATAACTGCGTATTACGAGCAATACGTGCAGAGAAGTCTGTTGGTAAAGCGATTGCCTCATCTAATGCATTTGTATGAAGAGATTGCGTATGCCCCATTGCAGCAGCATTCGCCTCAATTAATGTCCGTGTAACATTATTAAATGGGTCTTGCTCGGTTAAAGACCAGCCAGACGTTTGAGAGTGAGTACGCAACGCTAATGATTTACTATTTTGTGGATTAAATGTCGACATCATTTGGGCCCAAATTCGACGGCCTGCTCTCATTTTTGCTACTTCCATATAGTAATTCATACCGATTGCCCAGAAGAACGACAAGCGCGGCGCAAATTTATCAATTTCAATACCAGCCTGTAAACCTGTCCGGACATATTCGAGACCATCTGCAAGTGTGTAACCTAACTCGATGTCGTTTGTTGCACCAGCTTCTTGGATATGGTAGCCCGAAATCGAAATGGAGTTAAATTTCGGCATGAATTTGGATGTGTATTCAAAAATGTCTGCGATGATTTTCATCGACATTGCCGGTGGGTAAATGTACGTATTACGCACCATGTATTCTTTTAAAATATCATTTTGAATGGTACCTGCAAGCTTGTCCGGCGTTACTCCCTGTTCTTCTGCAGCAACAATATAGAAGGCAAGAACAGGTAATACCGCCCCGTTCATCGTCATCGAAACAGACATTTGATCAAGCGGAATACCATCAAATAAAATCTTGGCATCTTCTACAGAGTCGATTGCTACCCCGGCTTTCCCAACATCGCCTGTTACCCTTGGATGGTCAGAGTCATATCCACGGTGTGTTGCTAGGTCAAACGCTACCGAAAGACCTTTTTGCCCCATCGCCAAGTTACGGCGGTAAAATGCATTGGATTCCTCTGCTGTCGAGAAACCTGCATATTGACGAACAGTCCAAGGACGCGCAACATACATTGTCGGGTAAGGTCCGCGTGTATTTGGTGCAATACCAGCCAAGTCTTTTGTATGCTTTACATCTTTGATATCCTCTGCATGGTATACGGATTTCACTTCAATGCCTTCATTTGTTAAAAATGCGCCATTTGCTTCTACTTGCTCTGCTTTTAGCACGTCTTCGATTACAACTGATTTAAAGTCTGCGTTCATCGTTGTACCTCCTTCATGCTAGCAGTTAAAGCTTTTAATTTTTCAATAATATTTTGACCAGCAAAAATAAAGCCGTTCAATCCTTGTGAAACCCATATATCCGCTTCCTCTTTGAACTTGCCTGCTGCGTCTAAAATAATGTGAGCCGGCTTGTCAATAAGTAAAGCAGGTACTAGAGTTTTTGTATCCTCATCCGTTGCAGCTATACACACATAGTCGAAGTCTGCTTGTGCTAACCATGCTTTAGCTGCATCAATTGAATCAATTGCGCCAGATTGTTCTGGTATGATACCTGCTGTATTGAAGAATCCTGCTACAAAGTCAGCACGCGGCTTGAAATTCTTTAGTTCGCCAAATGTTAAAATAGCGATTTTGGCATTTGCTGCCGCAAAATCCTTGCGTAAATTTTCAAATGGTATAGCTAAACGCTTTACATCTGTAAATTGGGCATTTTCTTCTACCGATAATTCATCTACTGGATTTGCATAAATATTTGTACCGATTAAAGAATGCTTGCGCGTTTCCACTTCCTTGATCCGTTTCGCATAAACATCTGCAATCTGCTGCGTTAAAGTATCTAAGTAGGCATCAATACCACCCGCTTCTTCAATCTCTAGGAACAGCGACCAGGCGGCCTTTACGTAATCTGCCGTTAATGATTCAATAAAATAGGAGCCACCCGCTGGATCTAATACATTCAAAACCTGAGATTCTTCATTGATGACTAACAACACATTTTGTGCAATACGGATAGAGGTAGGAGTAGGTTTAGATAATACATCATGTGGATGCACCGTAAATACATCTGCCCCTCCGATTGCACCTGCAAATGCTTCGTTGCCAGCGCGTAATAAATTTACATAAACATCAACCTTTGAGAAGCTTCGTACAGAAGTTTCAGCAACAATCGGTACTGCTATCGCTTCTACTCCTATACCAGCTGCAAAAGCTTTCCATAGCACCTTGAAAGCACGAAGTTTTGCAATCTCAGCAAAAAACTGTGTATCCACCGCAAAGTTTACAAAGAATTTAGAAGCGAATTCTTCATATGATTCACTTACTTTCACTTGCTTTGCTGCAAGCGCAAGTGCAATAGCTAACTCCTGTACAGCATTTGCTCCCTCGTTATGATAGGAAACTGTGTTTGCTCCCAATGTACGAACTTTAGGATATTGTTTTAACTCAATTGTGCCTTTGCTTATAATATAACCTTCAACAGTCTTACGTTTGCTCTCTTCGATGGTATCAAATACCTTTAGAAGCGGGTCATTGCTGTTTTCTACCATAAATTTAAATGAATATTCAGTTAAATAATGCGACAATTTTACTATTATTTGCTCGTCTAATCCGAAGGGTAGACGGCTATCTATTGTGATAACCTTATTTCCACGCGATAAGCTATCTTCTAAGTTATTAAAAAATTGCTCAGGTGAGTCGCCAGTAATTTGTTGTGCGATTTGTAGTCCATTCGCCGCCGATAACGTACGGATTGTCGCTACTTGTTTTTCAAGCTGGTCACCAAGTTTCTCTAGTAACATTTCTTGTGTGTATAAAGGCTGCAATGTTACCCCTTCGATTGTTTTCGTGAACAGTGATTCAAACGGTTTGCCTTTTAATGCGTTAGTCGCCTGATCTTGCCATTGCTCATAACTAGCTGCCTGAAATTCAATTTCTTTCATGTTAGTTGACATGTGGACGCTAATCAGCTTCCCCCCTTACTATATTCTACTCAATATTTTACATGAGAATGCGCTTACAAGAAAGTATAAAAATCAAAGGAAGCCTATATTTACAGGCTTCCTGCGAGTTGTCAGTAGACTGACATTGTATTTTTATTCGTGTTTTCGAGTATTTCTTTCACTCTTTTTAGAAATTTCCCGCAAATGAGTCCATCGAGTATTCGGTGATCTAAAGATAAACAAAGATTCACTATATCCCTTGCAGCGAACATATTTTCACCAATAATTACCGGTTTTTTAACAATACTTTCCACCTGTAATATAGCAGCTTGAGGATAGTTGATAATTCCCATTGACTGAATAGATCCAAATGAGCCTGTATTATTGATCGTGAAAGTACCGCCTGAAACATGCTCTGGACGAAGCTTCCCGGTTCTTGCTAGTTGGGAAAGCTCCTGGATTTCCCTAGCAATCCCTTTTACTGACTTTTCATCAGCGTGTTTTATAACAGGTACAAATAATCGATCATCAGCAGCGACGGCAATTGACATATTGATGTCTTTCTTTTGTATAATTTTATCGCCTGCCCAAGTGGAATTGATCATCGGGAATTCCTTGAGCGCTTGTGCAACTGCTTTGATGAAAAATGCGAAATAAGTTACATTATAGCCTTCCTTCGCTTTAAATTCACCCTTAATGGAATCCCGGTATGCTACAAGGTCCGTAACATCTACTTCCATCATCATCCAAGCATGAGGAATCTCTTGGACGCTGCGTACCATATTATTAGCGATTACTTTGCGAATATTAGTTACTGGAATTTCTACATCTCCATGTGAAGAAGCTGCAACTTCTTTTCTATCCGCCTGGGCCGGCATTTCTGCACGCTCTACCGTTTCATGGGCATTAGTTATTACTTCTGCTTCCGCCTGCTCAGGCTGCACTTTAGCTGTATGTCCTCCCGAATTGATGAAGGCTAAAACATCTTTACGAGTGATACGCCCCTCCAATCCTGTACCTTGGACATTTTCCAAATCAATGCTATGTTGAGCAGCAAGCGCTAGGACAGCTGGAGAATATCTAGCTTTTCCTTTTGGTTCGCGGAGTTCACGGGATGGCTGAGCCTCCTCCTTTTTCGGAAGCGGCGTATGAACACCTGCATTCATAATTGCAGAACTCACATTTGATTTCTTCGGCTCAGGAGCAGCAGGCAGCTCCTCCTTGCCTTCAATTTCAATCGTACATACCACGGCTCCAACCGGCAGTGTCTCTCCTTCTTCAGCAAGCAACTCCTTCACTACTCCAGTAAATGAGGACGGAATTTCTGCCTGTACTTTATCCGTATTAACTTCCGCCAGTGGATCGTATTTATTGACTTTATCGCCGACTTTAACGAGCCAGCGTTCGATTGTTCCCTCTGTTACACTTTCCCCGAGTTGAGGCATCGTTATATTTTGTATCATAATAGTTCCCTCCTAAAACGCTGCGAGTTGACGCATTGCTCGTTCTATTTTTTCTGGGTTAATCATGAAGAATTTTTCCATTGTTGGTGCATAAGGCATAGAAGGAACATCCGGACCAGCCAGACGCTGGATTGGCGCATCCAGTTCAAACAGACAATGTTCTGCAATGATAGCTGCCACTTCACTCATGATGCTTCCTTCCTTATTATCCTCAGTTACGAGTAAGACCTTCCCTGTTTTAGAAGCAGCTTCAATAATTGCCTCCTGATCGAGAGGATATACTGTGCGTAAATCAAGGATATGAGCTTCAATTCCATCTGCTGCTAATCGCTCTGCTGCCTGCAGCGCAAAATGCACGGCCAGACCATACGTGATGACTGTAATATCATCCCCTTCACGCTTCACATCCGCTTTTCCAATGGGAAGTGTATAATCATCAAGCGGGACTTCTCCTTTCACAAGGCGATAAGCACGCTTATGCTCGAAGAATAGTACCGGGTCTTCATCGCGAATTGCTGCTTTCAACAAGCCCTTTGCATCATAAGGAGTTGATGGAATAACGATTTTCAACCCAGGTGTCCCAGCAAATAAGGCCTCTACTGATTGAGAATGATATAAGGCTCCATGAATCCCTCCACCGAATGGAGCGCGTACGACTAGAGGACATGACCAGTCATTATTAGAGCGGTAACGGATTTTTGCTGCCTCAGATACGATCTGATTGACCGCCGGCATGATGAAGTCAGCAAATTGCATTTCAGCAATCGGTCTCATGCCATACATTGCTGCCCCGATAGCCACTCCGGCAATTGCACTTTCAGCAAGCGGCGTATCGAGTACCCGCTGTTCGCCAAATTGCTCGTACAGTCCCATCGTTGCTTTGAAAACGCCGCCTTTAAGCCCTACATCTTCCCCTAATACAAAAACGCGTTCGTCACGTTCCATCTCTTCTTTCATTGCTAGATTAATAGCATCTATATATGACATTACCGGCATTACTCGTCACTCCCTTCAGCATATACATATTTAAGAGCATGCTCTGGAGCGGCATATGGAGCTGCTTCAGCATAATCGGTTGCATCATTCACGATTTCTGCAATTTTTTCATTTAGCTGCTGTAACATTTCTTCCGTCGCTGTACCCGTTTCCTTTAAGTAGTTTTCGAAAAGAAGTATCGGGTCTTTTGCACGTCCTTCTTCAATATCCTCAGCTGTACGATATTGACGATGATCATCATCCGAAGAGTGGGCAGTTAATCTGTACGTCACCGTTTCGATTAAACTTGGTCCCTCACCTCTGCGTGCCCGATCTGCTGCTTCTTTTACGACTTTATAAACTTCAAGCGGATTTTTTCCATCTACCGTTACACCCGGCATGCCATATCCGATCGCCCGATCTGATACTTTTGCACAACCTAATTGACGCTCAACCGGTACAGAAATCGCATATTGATTATTTTCAACCATAATGATGACCGGAAGTTTGTGCACGCCCGCAAAATTCGCGCCTTCATGGAAATCACCTTGATTGGAGGACCCTTCTCCGAGTGTAGCAAATGTAATAAAATCCTTTTGCTGCATTTTCCCAGCAAGCGCTACCCCCACTGCATGCGGAACTTGTGTTGTCACAGGAGAAGAACCTGTTAAAATTCGATTCTTTTTCTGACCGAAGTGTCCAGGCATCTGACGTCCGCCGGAATTTGGATCTTCTGCTTTTGCAAAAGCCGATAGCATCAAATCCCTCGCTGTCATCCCGAAATGTAAAACTACGCCCATATCTCGATAGTACGGAGCGATATAATCTTTTGTATGATCCAGTGCAAAGGCAGCTCCTACTTGGGCAGCTTCCTGTCCCTGACATGAGATTACAAACGGAATTTTGCCTGCTCTATTTAGCAGCCACATACGTTCGTCCAATCTTCTAGCAAGCAGCATTGTCTCATACATTTTCAGAACATCTTCGTTTGATAAACCTAAACTTTCATGATGTAGCATTTCTTCCATGCAAACATCCCCTTTCCCATCTTGATTACGTCTCAACTTCATTGCTTTCGATTTACGTTTTATGCCTGGGCACTGCTGAAAAGTGGTTCAGCTAACTACTGCCGCATGGTGCGACCAGATTAGGTCTGTTTTCTCTTAAAAGTTCCCTTCAGATTCGCAGGACCCTCTGGTGATTTCCATATCTTTAAACGTATGTCTCAACTGCAAAACAAGAAACTTACATCCATAATTACCTCACCACTTATAAAGCTGAAAAACTTTTGTTAAATGGAGTTAAAAGTGAAGTGCCTTTCCTTCAACAGCAAGAGCTGCTTCGCCAATAACTTCGCTTAATGATGGGTGAGGGTGAATAGCTGCCCCCATCTCCCATGGTGTAGCATTCAGGAAAATGCCAAGAGCTGCCTCTGAAATCAAGTCTGTTGCGTGAGGGCCAATAATATGGACTCCTAACACATCATTCGTTTCTTCATCAGCAACAATTTTCACAAAGCCTTCTGTATCACCATGTACGAGTGCCTTTCCAACTGCCTTAAAGGGAAATTTTCCAATTTTCACTTCAAGGCCCTTTTCCTTCGCTTGGCGCTCCGTTAATCCAACGCTCGCCACCTCAGGGTTTGAATAGACACAGCGTGCGATATTTTCGTAAGACAGGCTCTCCTGCTTTATGCCTGCTATATGTTCCACCGCTCGTATTCCCTCATGTGAAGCTACATGAGCAAGCTGCATACCTCCGATAACATCTCCAATTGCATATATATGATTCTCTCGCGTCTGGTAGTTTTCATTTACTTTTATGCAAGCGTTTTCAATTTCGATTTCAGTGTTTTCTATGCCAATGTTCTCCACATTGGCCGTCCGACCTACAGAAATCAGCATTTTTTCCGCCATAAACGCTTCACCATTCTCAAGCGATATAGAAACGCCTTCTTCAGATGTACGGAGCGTTGTAACATCCATTTTTGCATCTGTAATAATACGAATCTTACGTTTTTTCAGCAGTTTTGTTATTTCCGAGGAAATATCTTCGTCTTCAGTTGGAAGGATACGATTTCCGTATTCAAGAATTGTAACGTCCACATCAAAATCCGCTAGCATTGAAGCCCATTCTATACCAATTACACCACCGCCAACGATAAGGATGGATTTTGGTAAATCATCCATTTGCAGCGCATCATCGGATGTAAGAATAGTCTGGCCATCTACTGGTATCCCATCAAGGACACGTGGTCTAGAGCCTGTAGCAATAATAACATTAGTCGGTACAAGCATTTCATTTTCTGAACCGTTATCCATCTCTACAGAAATAGTACCAGGCATAGGTGAAAAAATAGAAGGTCCTAGTATCCTTCCAGTGCCATGAAACACATCAATTTTTCCTTTTTGCATCAAATGCTGGACACCTTTATAAAGCTGGTCAACGATAGCATTCTTTCGTGATTGTACTTTTTCAAAGTTTAATTTGATACCATTGACATCTACTCCGTAGTCCATGGCTTTTTTCGATTGGGCATATACTTCCGCACTTCTCAATAGAGCTTTACTCGGAATACAGCCTTTATGTAAACAGGTACCCCCTAGTTTATCACGTTCAACAACCGCTGTCTTTAATCCTAGTTGTGAGGCACGGATTGCAGCTACATAGCCTCCCGTTCCCCCGCCTAATATCACTACATCATAGTCCTTTGCCATAAACGAACCCCCTTATAAGATAAGAGAAGAAGATAATCTTCCTCTCCCATTTTAACTTACCCTGCATTAACAAGCAGCAATTTATCTGCCATTTAAAATGCTCTTTTCGTTTTTCAAAAACTGACTGCGTGATTTTGCTACACGAGCGATGCGCTGTTCAGCTAAACGGTTGGCCGCTGCATATGTTGGGATATCTTCTTCTTTTGAAATAGCAAATATTTTTGTCAGGCTCTCATAGATCGTTTCCACTCGTTTCATTGCACGATCACGGTTATAACCATATAATTCATCTGCTACGTTAATAACACCGCCGGCATTAATAACATAATCAGGTGCGTATAAAATTCCTTTTTCGTGTAATATTTGTCCGTGACGTGATTCCTGCAGCTGGTTATTTGCAGAGCCTGCGATCACTTTTGCCTTTAATTGAGGGATTGTTTCATCATTGATGATAGCTCCCAGTGCACACGGCGCGAAAATATCTACGTCCTGCTTGTAGATTTCATCAGGTGCAACCGCTACTGCATCAAAATTTTCTACGACACGGTCAATTGCGTTTTGATTGATGTCTGTGACGATTAATTGTGCGCCATCACGGTGCAGGTACTCACATAATGTATACGCTACGTTACCTAAACCTTGAACAGCAATTTTTTTGCCTTCCAGGCTTTCTTCACCGAACGCTTCCTTCGCCGCAGCCTTCATGCCTAAATAAACACCATAGGCCGTAATTGGAGAAGGATTCCCTGAAGAGCCGAATGCTGGTGAAATACCTGTTACATAGTTTGTCTCTTCATGGATGATATCCATATCTGAAACCGTTGTTCCTACATCCTCTGCTGTAATATAGCGGCCATTCAGCCCTTGAATGAATCGACCTAATGCACGGAACATCTCTTCGTTTTTATCTTTAAAAGGGTCCCCGATGATAACCGTTTTGCCGCCGCCCAGATTTAATCCTGCAGCCGCATTCTTATATGTCATTCCTCTTGCTAGACGAAGGGCATCTTCAATTGCCTGTTCCTCAGAAGCATAAGTCCACATGCGGCATCCCCCAAGCGCCGGGCCTAATGTAGTATCATGAATGGCAATTATTGCCTTTAAGCCGGATTCTTTATCCTGACACATGATAAGCTGTTCGTAATCGTATTTTTCCATGTATTTAAAAATCTCCATAACCTATATCCCCTTTCGCTTTTAAGAACATTTTTTCTCTTAAATAAAGCTTTTTTCTACTTAAAGCGAATATTATGTTTTTTCCACAATAATGATTCGGCCTATAAATTTACAATACTTTCAATTCGGGCAGAACGCAACTAAAAAAACACAACTTCCTTTTATTGAGAATATTCCAACTTTTCTAAAACACTTGCTATTCTTTGCTAAAACCTTGTTAAGTTGCCTGTTCTTGACTTTCCATTGTGTCATTGTACAATAATAATATGATTAGGAGGTTTCCGTATGGCTCGTATGGCAGCGTTTATCGTACTACTTATTCCCGGCTTGATGGCAGCTGCGGGCATTAAGTTCATGCGCGATACGTTATTTAGCAATTTAATTTTTCCTTTCCCATGGCTATGGCTCCAATTTATTGTGGGTATTATCTTTTTTCTCGCAGGTTTCGGCTTTTTTGCAGGATTTCTGCTCCACCGCGATAGAAAAAAAGGTAAAGTGGCACCGCGTTGGCAAAGGAAACCCGTACCTTCTTCGGAAAAAAATAAAGAGGTGTAACCGCAAACGCGGCTACACCTTTTTTTCTGATTTCGTTCTTTTTTAACAAGCCGATCTGGAAAGTCCGTAATCCAACCAGCAACAATAGGATGCGGTGACTGAAGGAATGCTTCCTTTCCATCAATAGCATAAAAACGCATAGGTTTCTTTGCATCCTCGCAAACTTGTAAAAAGCGCGGCTTATAGTACCTTTTATGAGCATGAACAGCGTCAATATGCTTCATGCTCTGTAACGCTGCCCAATTAAACTTTCTCGTGACAATGATGGCTGTTTCCACATGTGGGCATCCCTCTTTTATCTCTCTTAGCAAGATATCATGAAAGGACGATACATGGCTCCCCTTGGGCAATACATGCTTTTTTAAGAGCTGAATAAGCGGAGCTAAATTGTCTATCAGCGACTCTTTCACTTCAATATTCAGCTTAATATTATGCTTGTTGGCCCACTCCAGCACCTTCTCAAATTTAGGAATTCGCTTATTGCCAATAAAGCGGAGAAATACTCTTCTACCAATCCTAAAGTCACTTAGCTCTTTATCTGAACATTCGTGGATGAATTTATCGACGCCCGTCAGTCTTTTTAAGTTCAAATCATGGAAGACAAAAACTGTACCATCTTTTGAACATTGGACATCCAGTTCAATACCGTCTGCCTGAAGGGCAATCGCTTTCTCAAAAGCCTCCATACTATTTTCCAGTACGTATGCGGAGGCACCTCGATGTGCGTAAACCGGGATGTGTTTCACCATTATACATTCAACTCTCCAAACTCCAATAGAAATTTCCCATTTGTCGCTTTTGATAGAATGGAGGCCTTCCTGCCAATTTGAATGAATGTCCCAGGATAGGCCATCTTCGTTACGACAATTTCCTCTTTCCCTGCATTGCGTAAATCATTCATTATCTGCTTGATTTCTTGATCAATATGCGCAGCTTCTTCCTTATAGCCGTCCAGCTTCTGTTTTGCCTGCTCCAGGGCAGCGAGCTGTTGAGAGTTTAAACGAATAATATCTAGACGGTTTACTTGTTCTTCTAGTCTTATAATTTCTTCATGAAGACTTTTTAAATGCGCAGCTTTTTCCTGAACATGTGTATATGCTTCTTCTTTATTCACACTATTTACAATAAGCTCCGTCCGTCTTTCCAGGCGATTTCCAGATATCGAAGTTACGATTTGGTTTTTCGCAACTGCTCTGCCGCCAATGATTTTTCCTTTTCTTTCATCCACAAAAATAGAAGCAGCGTTTAAATTGGAACCGATTGCATAAAAACCGATACTGATATTCTGTCCTGCGAATAGATTTGCTTCATTTACATGCTTTACAAAAATATTGCCCCCTGCTTCTATACGTGTTTCTCCTAAACCAAATATTCCGCCCCGAATATAAATATCGCCCTCAACCGACCTGATTAGTTTCGCACCTGAAACTCCCTCTGGACCTTCAATAGAAACATCTCCTCTAGCAATAACAGTATAGCCGTGTTGTACTGTGCCGCGGATACTAATTGATCCTTCAAAGTCTATATTACCTGTTTCTATTCCTACATCGCCATTAATCGGCAGATGATGATTGACAGAGATTTGTCCTCTACTATGTTCAAGGACCCCGCCGATCCGAGAGCGTAGTATGATTTTTCCTTCTTCCTCCACCTCATAGGCAGATTTGCGGTCATATTTCAAATTTGCATCTCTACCAGGCGGGGCAGGGATGCTTTCTCCATAAATCGTCATTCCGTCGCAGCCCGGCTTTGGAGGGATTTTTTCCCCTAACCAGGCCCCTTCGTTAATCTCGTGAATAAAATTCATATCATAATAATCGGCTTTTCCATCAGCTCTTATTACAGGCTTTCGATCTGGAATTTCCAAATAAATAATTTGAGCATCAGCTCCTTTAACAGGAGGCGTGCCTTGAGCAATTAATATTGCCTTTCCTGGAGTAATCTTCTCCATATGTAAGGATAATATACCATGCGTGATCTGATTGTCCTGTAATAGCCTGTTTACTTGACTGCTTAGCTCCTCAATGTGTGAACGAACATAATCCATTGTCTCATTGATAAATAACGAAGCAGCCATTTTATCTCGTGAAACTTCAATTTCTAAATTCGGAAGCCATTGCCCCACTTCCACAGGGTTCGAACTTGGCTTTGATAATACATTTTTTAAAAGTGCAAAATTTGTTAGTTTTATACGAGGAAAGCTGCGTAAAATGCCGTCAAATTCTTTAAGAGGGAACCCCGACTTAGCAGTCGATATGTACACTTTCCCATTGTCTTCACTAATTTCGAAATAGTCATTTTTATAGACAAGCATACGAATCCTCCTTTCCCTTCCCACCTAGTATATACAATCTAAAAAGGTTTGTTTAGAAATAAATAGCAATTTTCTGAACATATTGCTTTTTCCTTACTTTTATACTTTTAGAATCATGTCTTTTGATTTACAAATATGCCCATTATCCCTGGAAAGTTGGCTCTTAAAGTACAAAAGTAGTGGAGAAATTGGAATTTCATCTTTTAGAAGTTGGTCTTCACTACATAAAAAGAGCGCTCATGTAACTTAGTGAGCGCTAAAATGTTTATATCAACTCCATGACATAAACAATATAAAGAAAGGAGGTAAAACATATCAAGATAGCTTGCTAGTTTATTTTTACCCCCTGCTACATATATTAAACCTATTATTTGGATCTCTCATATTATTGTTGTTCTATGATTGTAATTTCCCGTTTTAAATCTTGCACCGTTGTAATATCCAACATCGCTGCTTTACAATACCGTAGATACATGATAATTTGCTCCGTAATTTCATCTGCTACAAGACCTTTACAGTTTACCTCATTTTCTACTATACGCTGGATATTCGTAAATGTCCGGACATCCATTTTATGATGCTTTGCCAAATCAAATGCACGTAATAAGCCGCCTGTATTCAATCCAATCCCTCCTAGAGAAGTGTCCAAGATGAAACAAGAATTATGCATTATCAACTTCAATATGTTTTTATCCAAATCCCCGAGCTTTAAAACAAATTAAATTAGCCTGCTGCCATCTTAATGTAGATTTTGTCCATAAATGTGGCGATGAAGTCGCAATTCGTTAGTTTTACTTTACATGATGTTATTGTGCATTCTATAACGTTCCGGAAATTGTTTCATAACTTCCTCGCCTCAAAGCCCTTTCAACTGCATAACGAATAATGCATTCTCCTGTTATGATAACTTGCATGAAACTACGCAGTTTTAATGCTGTTTACCGATTAGTTTGCACCCGTAATGCCTAACTAACTGAACCTCCGATAACTAAAATCTCTGTTTAGTTTAGTATGCTTTGATATATTTATATACTTTTGTACCGGTACTACTTGCTTCGCGATGGTTTAAATATACATGAGCTATATATAAAACGCAACGGCGAAAATTGTCGAATCCATTGAGGCTCTAAGTCTCATCCCCTCAGTGCTACGTCGAATTATGACGCTATCACAAACAGCAAACAGAAGTAAACTTGTTAGAAAGCAGGAAAATTCATGTTAGAGAAAAGTCCGTATATACCATTTGCGAAAAACAGCCTAATGTGTTCAATCGCCCTATATGCTGAGGCTCATGAATTGGGAAGATTATAAGAGGAGAATTAAAAAGAACCCCCGTCTTTAATATTGCTCACTCAGTTATTGAAAATTATGTTTCTCTCATATTATTTTTTCTTTATAGGACTTTTTTCTGGTTACAAAACAAGCTATAATAGTAAAAAGGTTTTTGTTATGGGAGAATTATTGCATTTTCTCAATTTTTTTATCAAAATATCCTGTTGTGACCGTATATTACAAAATTTATTATAGATAGTACCTACTAAAGAAAGTGGAGGAACATATTTTGAAATGGTTTAAAAACTTGAGGACATCTGTTAAGTTGATTAGTACTTTTGCTGTAATGAGTCTCGTTCTTGGGGCGGTTGGAATTTATGGACTAATCAATTTAGGCACTATGAAGGAAGATATTAATTTTATGTATTACGAGCGTGTGTTGCCAATAAGTGATATGGGAAGAGCCGAAACCGATTATCAGCGTCTTCGTGTGCAAATAAGAGACATGGCCTTCACGTTACCTACTAAAGAACAAAAAGATGCGACCAATGAAGTGCGGCTACAAACAATTAAGGATATAAAAAGCAGTATCGAAAAATACGAGGAAACTATAATTACGCCAGAGGAACAAGCTATTCTGGACCAGCTCCACCCTGCACTAGATAATTATTTATCTCTATACGAGACGGCAGTCGGCTATGCTTATGCAAATGATACAGAAAGCTATTTATTAATGGCTCCAGAGTTTGCAGAATCAGGAAACACCGTACAGAGTTATCTTAAAGACTTAATTGATTTGAATGTAAGTTTAGCTCAAGCAACCTATAAAGAGTCAGATGTATTATATAGTTCTGCCCGAACGATTACTATAGCTGTTATTATTCTGTCTGTTTTATTCAATATCGTCAGTGGATTAGCCATTTCACGGCTTATCTCCAAGCCATTAAAAGAAGTATCACAATTAGTTGAAAAAGTATCTAAAGGCGATCTAACAGAGACAACTACTATCAATACGAAAGAGGAAATCGGAGACCTGGCCCGTTCCATCAATCACATGGTAATCAGTTTACGTAAAACGGTTGAGGGCATCTTACAGTCTGCTGAAAGTGTATCTGCATCCGCCCAGCAAATCTCGGCTACAACAGAGGAGGTCGCTAGCAGTGCATCTACACAAGCAAATGATTCTCAAAGAATCTCAGAAATGTTTACTGAGATTGTAGAAGGCGCAGATAGCCAGGCAGATAATGCTCAAACGATGAAGGAATTATTCCTGCAATTAAATATAGCGATTGATTCAGTAGCAACAAATGCCGATGAGACAGCTAAATTAAGTGATGAACTGAACAAAGTGGCTGCTGAGGGCAACGAGGTCGTACAAGCATCTATTAATGGCATGGAGGATGTAAGCACTCAAATAGCCTTGCTTGAGAGGGATGCATCTCGTATAGGTAATATTATTAAAGTGATTGATGATATTGCCAGTCAGACAAATTTATTAGCGTTGAATGCAGCCATTGAAGCAGCGCGTGCCGGAGAACATGGGAAAGGTTTTGCTGTTGTTGCGGATGAAGTCCGTAAACTAGCTGAAGAATCTAGTCGGGCTACCAAAGAAATCACCTCCATCATCAAAGGCATCCAGGAAAACACATCCCGAAGTGTCCTTGCTGTATCAAATGGAATGGACTCTACAAAACGCACTGGACATGCCTTTACTCAAATTTCAGAGATGGTTGCCCATTCTAATAAAAAGACGTTAGAAATTGCTGCAGCAAGCGCACAACAATCTGCACAATCTACTGAGGTTATGATGGCAATAGACAATATAGCATCAGCAAGCGCGCAGCAATCTGCACAATCTACTGAGGTTATGCAAGCTGTCGAAAGCATTGCGGCAACAAGTGAAGAAGCAGCGGCGGCCAGCGAACAAACCGCAGCAACATCACATTCTTTGGCGAACTTGGCTGAAGAATTAAATGAATCGGTGTCAATCTTCAAAACTCGCAAATAAAAATGCTTGTTTGTATTAGAACCGTTTTCCTTATAATGAACTGCACCCTATTTTGTAGACAGTTTAATAAAAAGGGATCTAGGTTGTGGTTAAGCCGCAATGAGATGACTTCGGTAAGTAGCCGGAGTCATCTTTTTTAATGTCCATTGCTTTCGCCAGTTGTTGTAATAATCCATGTATTCCATCACACTAGTCTGTAATTCTGCTAAGCTTTCAGCTTCTTTATAGCTCACTTCATCTTTAAAGTGACCAAAGAACGATTCCATAGGCGCATTGTCCAGACAGTTTCCTCTACGAGATATCGATTGAAGGAGACCCATCTCTTTCACACGCTGTTGAAATTCAGGATGTGTGTAATGAAAACCTTGGTCTGAATGAATCATTGCTTCCGAATGAACATTGCCGTCGAGATGTGTTTTTAACTTCTCAAGCGTGTTATAAACAATAGACATCTTTAATGTAGTGGACAGCTCATAGGCCACAATTTCTCGTGTTGCGATATCTTTTATGCATGATAAATAAGCGGTCCCGCCACCTTTATATGGTAGATACGTAATGTCCGTTACAAACACTTTTCCAGGTTCTTCTTGCTTAAATTCACGTTTTAAATGATTTGGAATATGACGGTGTGCTTCTGTAACTTTCTCTAATTGGCGATATGGATTCGCACGACGTACTTTGGCATACAAATTAAATTTACGCATAAGACGAAGAATCTTTTTATGGTTCATAGGCGTATCAAGTATATCCACCAAAGCCATGTAAAATCCGCGATAACCTATTTTCCCCTTCGTTTGATCGTAAATTGATTGTAACAAGACGTAGTCTTGATAGTCCGCTTCTTCACGTAAAGCATGTTTCTCTCTATTTTGAAGCCACTTATAGTAACCACTTGGACTGACATGCGCTACCTGACAGAGATAGCTCGTCATATGTTTCAATTGATATAAACGAATCGTTTCATTGATTACTTGATATTTCTCTTTGGGTGTTAGAAACGATTCTTCTTCGCCTGCCTTTCCATTTCGTCGAGCTTTTTTAGTAGGGCTAGTTCTGCCTCTAATAGACGAATACGTGCCTCTGCTTTTTCCAACTTTTTATCAGCCGATAATTTTTCAACACGAGGGCGACCTGTACTGCCTTTTCCACGACGTTCTTCTAAAAAGCCTTTTTCACCGTACGTTTGATAGATTTTTTTCCACCGGCTGATTGCACTTTTTGCCTTCTTCATACCGATGATTTCTAAATCAAATCCAGCTTCTGTAAAGATTTGAGTCGGTCCTTTGCCAATTAGATTTTCTTGAGTGGCTTTTAATTTAAAGTTCGCCGTATACTGGATCGATCGATCCGATACTGAAATGACATTCGGATTCGCTTCTATTTGTCTTCTTTGATATTCATTGAAAATTATTTTACTCATAATGCTCTCCCGTTCATAAATGGTATGGTTAGTATAACGGGGTTTTTAGTTGATGAAAATAGAATAACCCCGAATAATGTCACCTTTTTTAAAGTGTCCACTATTCGGGGTTCAGTTCATAACAGGAAAACGGTTCTTTTCTTTTACCCTATTCGATGAATTTATATATAAATATTTACGTTAATCACAAAACAAGAGTAATGCTCCTCAAGAATAATCTTTTTACCGATCATCTATAGCATATTTCATAATATCCATGGCAAATGAGTTCAACACATACAATGCAAAACAACGCCAACGTCTGCCCCATACCAGCTTTTTCGATAAACCTTTTACGCTGTAATCGAGCATTGTTGATCGAGTGCGATTAAAAACGGACTTAATGCCATAAAAAATACGCCGCCCAAAACAGTCGTTAAAAACTGTCCTAGAAGGCGCTATAAACTTCGTAATATAATCGTTATCTATAATAAGTTTACCGGTCATTCTCCGCTCACACCTACGCTGCAAATGTTGTCATACCTACGATTAGCTCGCCACCATCTCAATCCGGATCTTGTCCGCAATCATGGCAATAAATTCACTATTTGTCGGCTTTGATTTCATATGATGCACTGTGTAGCCGAACATTTCGGAAATCGTTTCATAGCTGCCGCGATTCCAAGCCACCTCAATCGCATGGCGGATAGCGCGTTCTACGCGTGAAGGGGTTGTACTAAATTTTTTTGCAATCTCAGGATACAGAATTTTCGTCACTGAGCCTAATAATTCGATGTCATAATAAACCATCTGAATTGCTTCACGTAAATAAGAATATCCTTTAATATGAGCAGGTACTCCAATTTCTTTAATAATGGCTGTAATTGTCGTATCAAGCTGTCGCTGATCCATCTTCTGACTTTGTACAGGCTGTAAGATACTTTTCCGCTTTGGAACGTCCATTTTTGCTCCGGCTACATGAAGGATCTTTTGTACCAGCTGCTCGAATTCGAATGGCTTAAGCATAAAGTAAGACGCGCCATAATTAGCCGCCATTTTCATTACGTCGTCTTGCCCAAATGCTGTCAACATAATGACAGGGATATCTGCTAATTGATCATCGTTATACATAGCCTCCAATACGCCCATTCCGTCAAGATGCGGCATAATGATATCCAGCAGTAGAACATCCGGCTGATACTGTTCTAACATTTTAATACATACTTTACCATTTGAAGCTGTAAAAATTACTTCAATCGCTTCATGATTATCAAAAAACGTTTCCATCATTTTTACAAGGTCACGATTATCATCAGCTATTGCAACTTTAATTTTTGCCATCCTTTTTCCCCCTATTTACAATTTCCCCTGAAATTTATGCCTACTGACACATTTCTGCTATTTCGACAGTTTATAAAAAAAACCTTTTAAAAAGTCTAAAATGATTAAGTAGTAATACAAAAAACGTGTATTTCGACAGCAACATCACTAATTTTCATTTTGTCGAATTTTCATTACTATTATTTTAATAAAAAAATGAAAAAATGACTACACTTTCCTTAAAAGTGTAGTCATTTTATCATCATTCAGGAGATTTTTTTATCATTTCCACAATAGTAATGGCCGCTCCCTTTGTCGGTTCTTCAACGAACATATGGGTAACTGCTCCTACAAATTGTTCGTTTTGTACGATAGGGCTGCCACTCATTCCTTGTATAATGCCACCTGTTTTCTCTAATAAACGTTCATCTGTAACAGTAAACTGAAATGTCTCTCCTGTCACCTTGTGGATATTAATATCAAATTTTTCAATGGTAGCGCCTTCAATTGAAGTAACCATTTGTGCTGGACCTGTTTTAATTTCTTTTCCATGTATAATTTCTAGCGGGGGATACAAACTTTGTTTTAGAGGTTGTTGCCATTTGCCAAAAATGCCGTACACTTCATTTTCCAAAATGCTGCCTACCTGAGCTTCATGCCGCTCACTACTAGAGATCTTATAACCGGGCTCTCCAGGGCGGCTTTTTTTGATTTGTGAGATGTTAGCGAGATACAGCGACCCTTTCATCACTTTTGGCTTTATATCGAGCGAATGATCGATGATTTGGTGGCCTAGTGCCCCATATTCCATATCATCGGGGTCTATATATGTTAACGTACCAATCCCATCTGTTTCATTTTTGATGAAGCTCGTCAAATGCTGCAGTTCAGAACCGCTGATCTGAATGGTATGCTCTTTTCCACCCCGTTTGACAAGCATTTTAGCGTCCTTAGACGGCGGATCTTCTTCTGACAGCTCTCGTACTTCTTGGCCATCTATTTTCAGTATTTGATCTCTTTTACGGAGCCATTCACCGCTGTCCAACAGAACGTCATTCAAGACATAATAATGAGGCATTTCTAATTGAACACTGATGGTGTTTCCCATCGGAATGAGTTTTTTTGCTTCGATAGGAATAGCAAACGTGAAAACCATTAGCCAAATAAGTACTACATAATGGATGAGCTTCTTTTTCATACTCCACCTCCTTTTTTCTTTATGATGTTGCACTTTTAATTGTTTATGAACGGAAAAAAAAGGACGTGTCCGAAGACACATCCTTAATTACTCATTTCATTTCCATTTTGCGTTGTCTAGCCATTTCAATCAGCTCAGAAGCGTGCTGCAGCGTTAAGTCAGTAATTTCTGTCCCACTCATCATGCGGCTTACCTCTTCAATGCGCTCATCGTTTTTAATTTCCGTTACGGTTGTAAAGGTACGGTCATCCTCCACCTGTTTTTTTATATAATAGTGCTGGTCTGCCATGGCCGCAACTTGTGGAAGGTGCGAAATACATAAAACCTGCGAATTTGCTGAGATATCCGAAATTTTTTCAGCAATCGCCTGCGCGACCCTGCCGCTGACTCCTGTATCCACTTCATCAAAAATAATGGAGGTAATTCCTGTCGAAGAAGAAAAAATCGTTTTTAACGCCAGCATAATTCGAGAAAGCTCTCCACCTGATGCAATTTTCGGTAGAGATTTTGGCGGTTCGCCAACGTTCGTTGAAATATAAAAAGCCACGTCATCTTTTCCGTTTGCGTCAAAATGTTCCAATGTCTCAAATTTCACAATAAATTTTGCCTTTTCCATATGAAGAACACGCAGTTCGTTCATAATGGCATCGCTCAGCTTTTGGGCATTTTCTTCTCGAATAGATGATAACTTTTCAGCCAGAACATTCAGCTGCTCTTCCATTTCACGTAACCGCTTTTCGCTCTGCTGGATTGTTTCATCCCGATTGATAAGCTGCATCAGCTCTTCTTCAATTTTTGCCTGATACGTCAATATTTCTTCTACAGTCGTTCCATATTTGCGTTTCATTGCTTGATATTGTGCCAAACGCTGTTCTACTTCATTCATTCGTTCAGGATCAAACTCTAAATCATCCAGCACATTCTTAATTTGGAAAGCTGCATCTTGCAAAGCATAAAAGCTTGAAGCAACAGCTTCAGATGTCTCTTTAAAATTAGCATCAAGAGTATCAATATCTTCCAATGCGTTCATTGCATTTCCGATATAATCCAGCCCTTTTGACTCTCCAGAAATGGCCTCATATGCTACATTGGCCCGTTCAAAAATTTTATGAAAATTCATGAGGCGCCGGCGTTCTTCATTCAGACGTTCTTCCTCATCCACCTGCAGTGCGGCTTCTTCCAATTCATTAATCTGAAATTGATAAAGATCAATACGCTGTGCTGTACGCTGCTCATCTAGATTGAGGGCTTGTACTTCTCTTTTGAGTTCACGATATGAATCATAGAGCTCACTATATTCTTCCCGCACATCCTTCAGCTCTTCATAGGCAAAATAATCAAGTAGATGAATATGCTGCTTTTCATCCATTAACTCCTGATTTTCATGTTGTCCATGAATATCTATAAGGCTGCCGCCAATATCTCGTAATACGGATAGTGGAACAAGCTTACCATTGATACGGCAGACACTTTTTCCATTATCATTCAAATCGCGACGAAGGATAATGCTTCCTTCTTCCGCTTCAAGTCCAGCTTCCTCTAGCTTTGCATAAATCGGATGGTTATCATTGGAAATTTGAAACAGGCCGCCCAGTTCAGCCTTTCTTGCACCATGACGGATAAACTCCAGCGATCCACGTCCGCCGGCCAGCAAGTGAACTGCATCGATAATAATGGATTTCCCTGCACCTGTTTCTCCTGTTAATACTGTTAAACCATCTGAGAAGCTGACAGTTAAGTCATCTATAATGGCAAAGTTTCGAATACTCAGCTCTCTTAACAATAATCTCCACCTCGAATTAAAGCATATCTAATAATCGATTTTTAATATCTTCTCTATCATTTTCAGTACGGCAAATAATAAGAACCGTATCATCGCCTGATATTGTTCCTAAAATTTCGTTCCACTCTAAATGGTCAAGCAGTGCGGCAATCGCATTTGCATTTCCCGGCAGCGCCTTCATCACCAAAAAATGCGAAGCCCCATCTATGGATACAAATGCATCTGCTAGCGCCCGATGCAGCTTTTGTATCGGATTAAATCGCTGGTCAGCTGGCAGACTGTATTTATAACGTCCGTCCTGAAGAGGTACTTTCACCAAATGTAACTCTTTAATATCCCGCGAAACAGTCGCCTGTGTAACATTATAACCTGCTGTTTTTAAATGTTCGACCAAATCATCCTGTGTTTCTATCTCGTTATTTGTAATAATATCACGAATACGAATATGACGTTGACCTTTATTCATATATTCACCTCATAAAAAGTTTGATTGTATTTTTACACTAACATCTGCATAAAAGAAATACAAGAAAAATTGGAAATGAAGCTCTAAATCCTTTCATTTCAATAATTCCACGTTTTTAAAAATAAAAAAAGGCAAAACCTTACGTATAAGATTTTACCTTTTTCTTATTTCTATTCTTTTGTCTTATAAATACCTCGATCTTAAAACCAAATGTTTTGACCCGATTAATTTATTACTGTATCTCTCTTATCCATTGATAAGCTATTTAGTGAATTTCAAAAAGCTATTGTTTTAATTGTGCATGCGCTTCCGTCACAATACTTGCAAAATCTGTGAACGGTACAAGCTCTTCGCCATCTTTTGGGTTTTTTAAGTGAAAGAGAAATTCGATATTCCCCTCTCCGCCGGTAATCGGTGAAAAAGAGGCATCTACTACGACAAAACCGACCTCTGCTGCCATTTCAGCCGTTTGCTCTAGTACTGCTAAATGGACTTTTGAATCGCGTACAATCCCTTTTTTCCCAACATTCTCTTTACCTGCTTCAAACTGCGGCTTAACAAGTGCCATTACATCTCCGCCCGGCATCAATACAGTCTTTAACACTGGCAAGATAAGTGAAAGTGATATGAAGGAAACATCAATTGTTGCAAAATCCGGAAGACCTTCACTTAAGTCTTCCGGTTTTGTATAACGAAAATTCGTTTTTTCCATTACGGTTACACGATCATCGGAACGAATCTTCCATGCTAATTGATTAGAGCCGACATCGAGTGCGTAACAATGACGCGCTCCATTTTGCAGAGCACAATCTGTAAAACCGCCAGTTGAAGAGCCAATATCGAGCATTAGCTTCCCTTCGACATTCATATCAAAGATCTGTAATGCTTTTTCCAGCTTCAGACCGCCGCGGCTTACGTATTTTAAATCAGAGCCCTTTACTTGAAGCGGTGCATCGATGGCAATCTTTTCTCCCGCTTTATCAATGCGCGTTTCATTTGTATAAACGAGCCCTGCCATAATGGAGCGCTTTGCTTTTTCCCGCGTTTCACATAGCCCGCGCTCCACTAATAGAACGTCTACACGTTCTTTTGGTTGTTTTGTCATACTGTTTCTACCTGCTTTTGTAGTAAAGCTTTTACTCGTTTGACCGTCTCTTCCGTTGTCACATTGATTTCGGCAAGAAGCTGGTCTACATTTCCATGTTCAATGAATTTATCCGGGATTCCGATCCGGTCAATATCTGTTTTGTAGTGATGATCTGCAGCAAATTCTAGAACGGCGCTTCCGAAGCCTCCCTGCAGGACAGCCTCCTCAATTGTCAAAATTGGCGCACCCTTCTTCATTAAGCCGTGCAGCATCTCTTCATCTAATGGTTTTATGAAACGGGCATTGACAACCTTTACATCGACACCTTGTTCAGCCAGCAGTTCAGCAGCTTCCATTGCCATCGGTATGGTAGTACCGAATGTTAGAATTGTTGCATCCTTTCCTTCACGAAGCACATCCCATGAACCAATTGGCAACGCCTTCATTTCTGCATCCATTTCTACACCTACCCCATTGCCGCGCGGATATCGCATCGCAATTGGACCGTCATTGTATTCAAGTGCTGTCTTTACCATATGCTGGCCTTCGTTTTCATCCTTTGGCATCATCAGTACAATATTTGGAATATGTCGAAGGAACGAAATATCGAATACGCCTTGGTGTGTTTCACCATCTGCTCCAACTAATCCTGCTCGGTCGATACCGATGAAGACATTCAGATTTGGGCGAGCAATATCGTGAAGTACTTGGTCATATGCTCGCTGCAGGAATGTTGAATAGATAGCCAGGAATGGTTTCATTTGTTGTGTTGCAAGACCTGCTGCCATCGTCGCAGCATGCTGTTCAGCAATCCCAACGTCAAAGAACCGCTCTGGATAGTCCTTTTGGATACGTTCTAGCTTTGATCCTACAGGCATGGCAGGTGTGATGGCAACAATACGTTCATCGTCCTTCATACACTTCCTTACAGATTCAGCCACAAGACTACTCCAAGCTGGCCCTTTAACAGCCGATTTGACGAACTCCCCATTTTCCATTTTGTACGGGCCGGTACCATGCCAAGTACCTACTGTATCCTCTTCAGCAGGTTTGTATCCCTTACCTTTTTTCGTGATCACGTGGACAAGTACTGGGCCTTTTACTTTTTTCGCATATTCTAATGTATCTTCCAGCGCTTCAAAATCATGACCATCAATTGGTCCAAGATATTTAAAGCCCATCTCTTCAAAAAATACACCTGATACGACAAGGTATTTTAAGCTGTCTTTTACACGCTCTGCCGTCGTCGCCAATTTATCCCCAAGTACAGGAATTTTTAGCATCAAACGCTCAAGCTCTTCTTTTGCTTTCGAATATTCCTTCGCTGTACGAAGTCGGCCTAATACGCCGTGTAGTGCACCAACATTAGGGGCAATCGACATTTCATTGTCATTTAAAATAACAATCATATTCGTTTTTTCATGGCCGATATGGTTCAACGCCTCCAGCGCCATACCACCTGTTAATGCACCGTCCCCGATAATTGGGATAACAAAGTTTTTTCCTTTGCGGATATCACGTGCCGCAGCCATCCCCATTGCAGCAGACAATGAAGTTGAACTATGCCCTGTTTCCCACTCGTCGTGTTCACTTTCAACAAGTTTCGGGAATCCACACAATCCTTTAAATTGGCGCAATGTATCAAACTGGCTTGCCCGCCCTGTTAAAATTTTATGCACATAGGCTTGGTGTCCTACATCCCATAAAAGTTTATCTGTTGGACTATTAAACGCTTTATGCAAAGCGATCGTTAGCTCTACTACACCTAAATTCGGACCGATGTGACCTCCAGTGACAGAACATTTTTCAATTAGAAATGCACGGATCTCCTTTGCTAGTGCCTCTAATTGTTTGTTGTTCAAGCCCTTTAAAAAGGATGGACTAGAAATTTTGTTTAAATCCATCTCTACACACACCTTTTCATCTATTTATTCACCGTGTTTGCGATACTCACTATTATAACAGTGTTAAACGTGAGAATAAAACGTTACACTTCTTACTTGCTTCGACGGACAATATACGTAGCAAATTCATGCAGCAGCGCAGCATCCACCGATAGACGCTCTAAAGCGCCAACAGCCGCTTTATAATGCTCGTCCAGCTTGTTTTTCGCTCCCTCTAACGTCAACAACGCTGGGTACGTACTCTTATCGCTGGCAATATCCTTGCCGGCAGTTTTACCTAACTGCTCGCTCGTTCCCTCGATGTCTAAAATATCATCCTGTATTTGGAATGCAAGACCAATATGGTGTGCATATTCCACCAATGCCTCACGGTCTTCCTTTGTTGCACCGGATAATACTGCCCCTGACTCGATACTGAATCGAAGAAGGGCACCCGTCTTATTAATATGGACGTTTTCGAGCTCTTCTAGGTTCAGCTGGCGCTTTTCTCCTTCCATATCAAGTACTTGGCCGCCAACCATTCCCTCTGCTCCCGCTCCTTCACTTAGCATCCGAATCAGTTCTAGGCGCTGTTCAGATGGCACATCTTCCATTCGTGCAAGGATGCCAAAGCTAAGTGAGTTCAGCGCATCTCCAGCTAACACAGCCAAAGCTTCTCCGAATATTTTGTGATTCGTCGGTTTTCCGCGGCGCAGGTCATCATCATCCATACATGGCAAATCGTCATGCATCAATGAATAAGTATGGATAATTTCAATCGTTGCTCCTACTGTATACATCGCCTGCTTCGGCTGATTGAACATTTCACAGACAGCCGTCACAAATAATGGACGTATGCGCTTCCCTCCAGCTTCAAGCGAATAAAGCATGGAATCCTTTAAAGTCTGTGGACCAGGCACATCCTTCACTAGTCCGTACATATGCGATTCAATATTCGGTATATGCTTGTTCATAAAATCCTGTAAGCGTCCACTCATGTTTATCCCTCACCCATATTTGATGAAAACGGCTGTTTAGAACCATCTTCACCTACTATTGAAATAAGTTGCTGCTCTGCATTCGTAAGTTTCTCATGGCAAAACTGCGAGAGTTCCATGCCTTTTTTATATAAATCAATTGCCTCTTCAAGGGGTACATCCCCTTGCTCTAGTTTACGGACAACCTCTTCCAAATCTGTCATCGCCGCTGCAAATGATTGCTGTGACATCACAATTCCCCCTTCTTCTCTACTTCAAGTATTTTAGCCTTTGCCGTTCCATCATGGAAAGCAACTTCAACCAAATCCTCAGGAGACAGTTGATCCACTGATTTAACTACCTTTCCGTCTTTATAGGAAACATTAAATCCTTTATGCATAATAGCTAATGGATTTAATGCACCCAGCGTACGGATTACGCCATCGAACTGCCGTCTATTTTGCTGAATATTTGCAAAAGCTGACCGAGTAAGCTGTTGGGTTATACTGTCCAATTGCCGCTTTGCATAGGTCACTTGCTGCTGTGGAGACTGCATTCGGAGATGAGTCTGCATACGTTCTAGGGCGTTCCGCTGTTTCATAAAATAAAGCGATGTAGCATTCTGCAGCTGTGTATCCATTTGCGCAAGTTTTTCCGTAAACGGCCGATAAAGGCGCTCAGGCATAGCAAGCGGGTATGCATTCTGCAGCTTTGTCAGACGCGTTCGCTCGAAATGAAGTCTTGCGGTCATCATCTGATGCATATGTGATTGCCCTTTCAGAACACGTTGATACAGTTCCTGGCGATTCGGTACCGCAATCTCCGCTGCTGCTGTAGGCGTCGGTGCCCGTAAATCCGCTACAAAATCTGCAATAGTCGTATCTGTTTCATGGCCAACTGCGCTAATGATGGGAATCCGGCTTTCAAAGATTGCACGGGCGACAATTTCCTCATTAAAAGCCCATAAATCTTCTATCGAACCGCCCCCACGGCCTACAATCAGTACATCACACATTGCCTGTTTGTTTGCCAATTGAATGTTCTTTACAATATCTGCCGCCGCACTTGCCCCTTGGACGAGTGTTGGATAAATGCAGATTTCAGCCTGAGGATAACGTCTTCCAATCGTTGTACAAATATCACGGATAGCGGCCCCTGTTGTTGCAGTCAAAACACCGATTGTTTGAGGATATAATGGAATTGGCTGCTTAAAATTCGGATTAAAGAGTCCTTCTTTCTGTAAGCGTTCCTTTAATTGATTGAATGCGACAAATAAGCCGCCGATACCGTCCGGCTCCATCGTCTGTGCATATAATTGATACGTACCGCCCACTTCATATACGTTGACATCTCCTCGGATGAACACCTGCATACCCTCTTCGGGACGGAACGATAGCTTTGCGGCCTGTCCCCGGAACATAGTTGCATTAATACGTGCGCCGTCGTCCTTCAATGTAAAATAGATGTGTCCGGATGTATGTATCTTTACGTTCGACAATTCCCCTTTCACATATACTTCGCGAAGGTGTGGGTCGGCTTCAAATTTCCGCTTAATATATTTTGTCAGCGCTTTTACGCTCAAGTATGAAGACGACATGCTTGCGCCCCCTTTACTTTTATGTATTTACTAATTTTGGTTAGATAGGTGCAGCCCATAATATGAAAAGATAGATCATTATTCATTCAATGCATACTAGGCAAGATGATATGCCGCTTCTACACCAAAAGAAAAGGATGTCTGTTTGGCATTTAGACACCCTTATCAATACTTCACCTATTTTACATGTTTTTAACTGCTTTGTCCCGTCCTAACTTCTTTTCAGCAGCTTGCACTGTGTTTTCGAGCAGCATAGTAATCGTCATTGGACCAACACCGCCCGGAACAGGAGTGATGTGGGATGCTACATCATCCACATCTACAAAATCTACGTCGCCGCATAATTTGTTGTTCTCATCTCGGTTGATCCCTACATCAATTACAACAGCACCCGGTTTAATATGTTCTTTTGTAATAAACTTAGCACGTCCCACTGCAGCGATTAAAATATCAGCCTGTTTCGTGAAAGAAGGCAGATTAGGTGTTTTAGAATGCGTATATGTTACCGTTGCATCCTTTTGAAGAAGAAGCTGTCCCATGGGCTTGCCGACAATGTGGCTGCGCCCTACAATTACAGCATGTTTTCCAGCTACTTCAATACCTGAATGCTCTAAAAGCTTCATGACACCGAATGGAGTACATGGCAAGTACGTATCCTGTCCTAACATCATTTTCCCTACACTTACTGGGGAAAAGCCATCCACATCTTTTTCTGGAGAAATCGTTGCAATGACTGCTTCCTCATCAATATGCTTTGGCAGAGGAAGTTGTACAAGGATACCGTGAATATCTTCACGTTCATTTAAATCTCGAATTTGATCTAGCAAAGCCTCTTGTGTTGCATCTTCCGGCAGTTTAATTAACTCAGAAAACATACCAATCGCTTCACAGGACTTTTGTTTGTTCGCAACGTATGTCTTGCTCGCCGGGTTTTCCCCTACGAGAATTACTGCAAGCCCTGGCGTAACGCCTTGCTCTTTCAGCTCTTCCACACGTTTTTCTACTGACTTACGAATTTCTTGACCAATTTCTTTACCATTAATGATTGCACTTGACATGTTGTTACTCCTTCCAATGTTCACCGAATCTTTTTATTGTGTAAATTTAGAAAGTACACCGTTTACAAACTTGCTTGATTTTTCATCCCCGTACACTTTACTAAGCTCAATCGCTTCGTTCAGTACTACTCGCTGAGGTGCATCCTGCATGTATAAAAGTTCGTAAACGGATAGGCGTAAAACAGTTCTTTCAATTTTTGGTAGACGGTTAAGTGTCCAGTTTTCCAGCTTTTCTTCCAGCGCTGCGTCGATTCTCTCTTTATGTTCAATTGTCCCGCGTACAAGCTGTTCTAAAAAAGCATCTGTTTTTTGCTCTTCAAGAACATGTTCGATTGCTTCCTCGATAGGAAGCTCGGTGCTGTCTAATTGAAACAATACTTGCAGCGCCTTAGCGCGCGCATCATGTCGTTTCATACATTAAATCTCCTTCTTGTTCACATTACTGTTTATGATAGCATATTTTCTGTTGTGGTACACCGCTACCATAAACTTTTCTTACGAATAACGTCTCATTTTAGCAAAAACCCTTCCTATTAGACAAGTATGATAAATTTATGAATCATTAGCTAATATCCTATAAAGGGGAAATAATTGGAGGTGTTTATATGAGCTTTACATTCGGCTTGCTGCTATATGCCATTATAGCCTGCATATTAACCGTATTCTTCAAGCTGCCATTTTGGTTGTTCACCCTCTCGGTAATCAGTATTTCACTTGCCCGTACTTTCTATGTTCTACATGTATTGTATAGGAGCCGAAACGTAGATCGGATCGAACATTTTTTACAGTCCTCTCTAAAAAATCCGCTCTATCACTATACCTATTCTTTAAAAAGCGGATCAGTTCAAGTTCAGTTGCAGGCAATTGACTTAGTGCTGGCCGCCTATCGGTCCCCGCTTGTACAAGGTATGTACCGGTCTCACAAGGCCCTGCTTGAGCATGACTATAACACGGCAAAGGATTTCGCTTCTCAGATTCCTACTGAATTAATGCGCAACTATCACCTGGCACTTATTGAGGCTTCACAAGGAAATGATAAATCTAAAAACTTCCTTCTGCAAAAACCATGGATGTCTTCTATGATTGCAGCTACTCTCCATTACAAAAAGGGCAATATGACTGAGTTTGAACTTCAAAAAAAGGAGGCACTTAACCAGTCTCGTGGTATACAGTATTTTTCAAATTTCTTCTATTTAGAACGGATAGATGAGAAGATTAAATTGCCGCAAAAAAAGCAAAGAAAAAAGTTTTAATAGTCATTTTAAGATGCCCTTACCAATGAGGGTAATGCCCCTTTGAATGAAACTGCCATAAAAATCATATTTCACGTATATTCAATTTAGTACGAGAAAGAACTGTCCAGCAACCAAGGCTTTCTAGAATCCCCCTTTTCTTGCCGATCGTCAGCATTCCTCTATAACTTCCAGCACAGTCTTCGTTAATAGAGCAAATCGCTCGGCGATATGCTCTTTTTTGATATGTTCATGTTCGGCATGTATGCCATCGCCTACAAGACCCAGTCCATCTAACGTACGGACAAGTGGTGCTGTGAAATTTCCGTCGCTTCCGCCTCCTACTTTCGCCTCTCGGAGGTCCATTCCCAGCTCCTCAGCTTCCTCTTTAGCTATCTCAAACAATTCAGCTGTTTGATGTGTTCGTTCCATAGGCGGTCTATTAATACCACCCTCGACTTCAATTTTCATTCTTTCGTCATGCGGCTCTATTTCTTCAAAATAATGATCGATCTTATGCTGTTCTTCCTTCGTTGCAGCACGTACATCCACACCTAAATGTGCCTCATTAGGTATGACATTTAATTTGCCTCCCCCTTGAACCATCCCTACATTGAGTGTTGTTCCTTTGTCATAATTGGTCAAGGCTTCAATATCTAAAATTTGCTTCGCCGCCTCTTTAATAGCGCTTACGCCTTCCTGCGGATTATTTCCGGCATGTGCGGAATGTCCCTGAAGTGTGAGTAAATATTTCGATGTCCCTTTTCGTGCTGTCTTTAAATCCCCTGTTCCTGCAACAGGGGGTTCTAAAATAAAAGCTGCTGCACTTTTTGCTGCCTCTGCCTCAAGAAAGGACCGCGATGTTGTACTGCCGATTTCCTCATCACTATTAATAAAAAGTACAACTTTTTTCTTTAACGGTATATCGAATTCGTCTACGTACTTTAAAAACCAGATGGCGCTAATCAAGCTTGCTTTCATGTCTAAAATACCAGGTCCATAAATTTTATCTGAAACTTCCCGGTAAGTTATGGCACCTGGCTCCCACACTGTGTCATAGTGGCCAACAAGCAGCACTTGTTCAGCTGCCTGTCCATATGTGAATTTTAAGTGATTCCCCACCTCCGTCATCACCATTTCCTGCGCTTTTTTGCCAAAATACGTTTTAAATAACCCTTGCAGGACGTCCTTGCACTGGTCAGCCCGCTCCTTCTGAAGAGAAGGTGATTCAGCCATGACAAGATGTTTTATATCGTCAATTATTTCCTTTTCATAGGAAAGGAAGTATTCATGTGCCTCCATACTGCTCATCCCCTTTCTTTTTCTTTTACCCAAAGTAAAAAGTCTCTATTCTAAAAAGAATAGAGACCGATAGATTATTTAAAAGCTTGTGCAGCTTTTACGGCTTTATGCCAACCAGCGAATAATGTCTCTCGCTGTTCTTCATCCATTTTAGGTTCGAATTTTTGGCTAAGCTGCCAATTTTCTTGTACAGCATCTTTGTTTTTCCAAAAGCCGACTGCAAGACCTGCAAGGTACGCAGCCCCGAGAGCTGTCGTTTCATTAACGGTCGAGCGTTCGACAGGTACGTTGAGAATATCCGCCTGAAACTGCATGAGAAAATCATTCGACACAGCTCCGCCGTCGACTCGGAGTGTTTTTGTATCAATACCAGAGTCAGATGCCATTGCCGCAAATACATCACGCGTTTGATAAGCAAGAGATTCTAATGTGGCCCGGATGAAATGCTCCTTGCTCGTTCCTCTTGTCAATCCAAATACCGCGCCGCGGACATCGCTATCCCAATATGGTGTTCCGAGTCCCACAAAGGCTGGCACAACATAGACACCGTCTGTATCCTTTACGCGTTTAGCATAATCCTCACTATCACTCGATTTCCGGAACATTCTTAGTCCATCCCGCAGCCATTGAATGGCTGAGCCTGCGACAAAGATACTTCCTTCAAGCGCGTAATGTACTTTGCCGTCGATTCCCCAGGCAATTGTCGTAAGCAGTCCATGTTCAGATTTCACTGCTTCTTCCCCTGTGTTAAGCAGCATGAAGCAGCCTGTTCCGTATGTGTTTTTGGCCATTCCCTTTTCAAAACAAGCTTGGCCAAAAAGCGCCGCTTGCTGGTCTCCTGCTATACCGGCAATTGGTACAGAATGACCGAAGAAATGTTTGCCTACTACCGCTCCGTAGACTTCGGAAGACGGCCGAACTTCCGGAAGCATAGAGGACGGAACACCCAAAATCTCAAGCAGTTCTTCATCCCATTTCAGTTCATAGATGTTGTACATTAATGTTCTTGATGCATTCGAATAATCTGTTACATGCACCGCACCATCCGTCAGCTTCCAAATAATCCACGTATCAATTGTGCCAAACAAGAGATCCCCATTTTCCGCTTTTTCACGGGCACCTTCTACATTATCTAGAATCCACTTTACTTTCGTCCCGGAAAAATACGCATCAATCAATAATCCTGTCTTATCCCGGAATAACTGTTCATGGCCATCACTTTTGAGTTGCTCACAAATGCCCGCTGTTTGGCGAGATTGCCAAACAATTGCATTATAGACTGGCTCACCAGTATGTTTATCCCAAACAACTGTCGTTTCTCGTTGGTTGGTAATACCAATCCCCTCAATTTGTTCAGCAGCAATGTTATTTTTGGATAATATTTGAGCGATGACGGATAAAATAGAACTCCAAATCTCCACCGGATTATGTTCGACCCACCCTGACTTTGGAAAATGCTGTTTAAACTCCTGCTGAGCCATATGCGCAGGATTCCCCATTTCATCAAATAAAATTGCACGGCTGCTTGTTGTTCCTTGATCAAGTGCCATAATATATTTCTTCATACATGATCCCCTACCTTCCTCTTGGACATGGAAACTTGTGCAGCGAAAAAGATTGCCAGCACAAGCGCTAGACAAACCCAAAATGCAATTGAGTTTTCACTGCGGAAAAATTGTTTATAAAACAAAGCACCAAAAACGGCTCCGACAATCGGGCCTACCACCGGTACCCAGGCATAGGCCCAATCCGAATCCCGTTTCCCTGGAATTGGCAGCAAAAAATGAGCGATACGAGGACCTAAATCCCGGGCAGGATTAATCGCATACCCTGTTGGACCCCCCAGGCTCATACCAATGGCAATAATAAGTGTTCCGACAATAATGGGATTTAGCCCCTCTGTAAATTCATTAGCACCGATTGCTAAAATCCCAAGGACAAGTGCGAAAGTGCCGACCAGCTCGGCAATCAAATTGGATAATGGATGACGAATTGCAGGTGCTGTACTAAATACAGCCAGCTTTAAATCTGCATCCTTCGTGGCTCCCCAATGTGGCAAATACATCATATATACAAGAGCTGCACCGATAATTGCTCCAATCATCTGAGCTAAAATATACATCGGTACATCTCCCCAAGGAAAATCACCGATTGATGCAAGAGCAATTGTAAGTGCCGGATTTAAATGTGCACCGCTGATATCGCCGACTGCATATACCCCCATGGCGACCGCCAACCCCCAGGCGATCGTCACGACAATCCAGCCGCCATTTTCCCCTTTAGAAAATTTTAATACGTTGCCGGCAACAACGCCACCTCCGAATAAAATAAGGATCATTGTACCGATAATTTCTCCCAAAAATTCTGACATACACGGCCCTCCCCAGCTGTCGTGTTATTTATACTTTTGCGTTTGTTATTTCTGCTTCTAGTTCCTCTGTGTAACGTAATTTTTCTTCTTCCTTCCAGCCGAGGATACGCTGCATCTCATCAATAACCGCATCTTTATGAGCTTCCACAGCAGCGATATCGAAGAACAGTGCGCCCGTTCTTCTAACAAAGAAGTCTACTGGCTTTGCTACACTTTCATGATGAATACTGTAAAGAAGTTGTGCATAAAGCATGTTAGGTAAGCTAGCTGCATCTTTAATATAGTTCAATACCAGATCAATATTCGTACCGTATAACCTTGCCAGGCGCTCACTTTCCTTCTCTGTCAGTCCTTGTGATCTTCCTTTTTGAATACTCTGTTGGATATATGTTTCAAAATGCTTCGACCCGCTTAAGTCTCCACCTGAAATCGGAATTTTTTTCGTTGAGCATGCTCGGTATGTTTTACCGTATTCGCCTTCCAGCTGTTTTACGATCAAATCGACAATTTTTTCAGCCATTTTACGGTATCCTGTCAGCTTTCCGCCCGCAATTGTAATAACACCTGTGGAAGATTGCCAAATTTCATCTTTCCGGGATATCTCAGAGGGGTCTTTTCCTTCTTCATGAATCAACGGACGTACCCCTGCCCATGTAGATTCGATATGTTCCTGTGTTAAATTGGTCGTCGGGAACATGTAGGCAATCGCGTTAAGTAGATAATCAATATCAGACTGTTCAGCTTTCATATCTTTTGGATCACCTTCATGGAAAGTGTCAGTTGTTCCTACATAAGTTTTGCCTTCACGTGGAATAGCAAATACCATTCGCCCGTCTTGCGTATCAAAATAAATGGCTTGTTTTAGCGGGAAGTCTGCTTGATCGAATACGACATGGACCCCTTTTGATAAAATCAGATGCTTTCCGGTTACTTCTCCGTCCATCTTGCGGACTTCATCCACCCATGGCCCCGCCGCATTAACGATCTTTCTCGCTTTGAATGTATGGCGATTACCAGTGAGTACATCCTCTGCTGCCACCTCTTTAAACGCAAGGTTATTTGTATTAATGTCCACAGCTTTCATATAATTAAAAAGGACTGCTCCTCGTTCATTTGCGGCCTTGAGCACTTCAATGGTCAAGCGGGCATCATCTGTACGGTATTCTACATAAACACCGCCGCCTAGCAGCTCATCTCTTTTTACAAGCGGCTCTCTCTCCATTGTCTCTTCTTTTGAAAGCATAAAGCGCCGTTCACCCTTTTTCACTCCAGCCAGTACATCATACACCTTTAATCCAAGTGCAGTAGTAAATTTCCCGAACGTTCCTCCTTTATGAAATGGAAGGAGCATCCATACAGGTGTTGTGACATGCGGACCATTCTCATATACAATCGCTCGCTCACGTCCTAACTCTGCTACTTCCTTTATTTCAAATTGCTTTAGATAACGAAGCCCCCCATGCACAAGCTTTGTTGAACGGCTGGATGTACCTTCAGCAAAATCCTGCATTTCTAATAGCACAACCGATAATCCGCGAGCTGCTGCATCAAGTGCGATACCCGCCCCTGTAATGCCGCCTCCAATAACAAGTAAATCAAAAGTTTCATCAGATGCTCGATCTATTTGTTCGTGACGATGTAGCACTGAAAATTTCATGTGTCATCAACCCTTTCGTCAATTTCCATACATAATGTGCTTTCCCTGAATATCCTAAACAAAAACGTCATACTCCGCAGTTTACCCTGACTCTTCATATGCAAAAAAGAAAAAGAGCAGGAATGTTATGGTGCAACATTTCCTACTCTTATGTTTTATGCTTATGCCTCTTCTTTTTCGAACTGAATGCCTGTAATATGTACATTCACTTCATTTGTTTCAATCGCTGTCATATTTAGAATAGCTTGTCGGATAGATGTCTGGACGCCTTTTGCTACTTTTGGAATGGAATAACCATATTTCACCGAACAAAATACATCAACTGCAATTCGTCCTTCTTCTGTCATTGACGCTTTAATGCCCTTAGAGTGCACTTTTTTGCCAAAGCGCTCTACAACCCCAGACGCAAAATTGCCGCGTGTCGCAGCCACACCTTCGACCTCAGTAGTCGCGATGCCCGCTATAACTTCCAGCACTTCTGAAGCTACCTCAATGCGGCCAAGCTCCTCTTTCCCTGTTGGTGTAGGTTGTACAAATGATGTCGGTTGTTTTTCAGCCATAATTAACATCCTCTCTTTACAATAACCGGACGAGTCCAGTCGTATACAGTCAAATTTCTACTTTCTCGCATCCCTATTATACACCATTTTTCTGATAATGTGAGATGAAAACCCTGCCTTATTTGAAAGTCTCCCTTTCTTTTAGAAAGTTGGTATATCAGGACATACTAGACTTCTTTTCAACGGAAAAAAGGTATTTTCAAAACGTTTCACCATTTCTCTATAGCAGTAAAGGAAACAATCCATTTTTTCGTACCTGCTGAAGAGGCAGCAGGTATTTGTTATAAAAACACAAAGCTGCCCAGAAAGTTTTAACTTTCCGGACAGCTTCAATAAGGTGATTATTTCGCTTTTTCAGCTATACCCAATACATCGTTCTCTTCTAGGAACTTCGTATTGAACTTCGCAGATTTGAATACTTCGTTGTTCATCAGCGCCAGGTGGAATGGAATCGTTGTATGGATTCCAGGTCCTGATACTTCGAACTCAGAAAGTGCACGATTCATTTTCGCGATCGCTTCTTCACGCGTATCTGCATGAACGATCAGCTTCGCCACCATTGAATCGTAGTATGGAGGGATTGTATAGCCAGCATATACAGCTGAGTCGATACGTACCCCATAGCCGCCTGGTGTAATATAAGTGTCTACTGTACCTGCTGAAGGCATGAAGTTTTTATATGCATTTTCAGCATTGATTCGACACTCGATTGCCCAGCCATTAATTTTGATGTCTTCTTGTTTAAACGGAAGCTCAGCGCCTGCAGCAATTTTCAGCTGTTGTTGAACAAGGTCTACACCTGTAATCATTTCTGTAACAGGATGCTCTACTTGGATACGTGTATTCATTTCCATGAAGTAGAATTTGTCATCTTGGTAATCATAGATAAACTCAATTGTACCTGCACCTTCATAGTTACAAGCTAGGGCGGCTTTAACAGCTGCTTCGCCCATCTCTGCGCGGCGTTCTGGTGATAACGCTGGAGATGGAGCTTCTTCAACAAGCTTTTGCATACGGCGTTGTACTGTACAATCACGTTCACCAAGATGTACGACATTGCCGTGGCCATCCGCTAACACTTGAATTTCACAGTGACGGAAGTATTCAATGAATTTCTCTAAATAGACGCCCGGGTTACCGAATGCGGCAGCGGCTTCTTTTTGCGTAATTTCAATGCCTTTTACAAGGTCCTCTTCCGTACGGGCAACACGAATACCTTTACCACCGCCGCCAGCAGTAGCTTTAATAATGACAGGGTATCCAATTTCGTTTGCCCATTGTTTTGCTGTTTCAATATCAGGTACAATGCCTGTACCAGGAACAAGCGGAACGTCCGCCTTTTCCATCTCTGTACGTGCAACGTCCTTAATTCCCATGATTTTAATAGAATGTGATGATGGGCCGATGAATTTGATTCCGGCGTTTTCACAAGCCTCTGCAAAATCAGCATTTTCCGCTAGGAAGCCATAGCCAGGGTGAATACCATCAGCACCTGTCTTTTGAGCCACACCTAATACGGCAGGAAAACTTAAATATGAGTCTTTTGATAGTTTTGGACCGATACAATATGCTTCGTCAGCTAATTTTACATGAAGAGCCTCTGCATCTGCTTCTGAATATACTGCAACTGTTTGAATATCTAATTCTTTACATGCACGAATAATGCGTACTGCGATTTCACCACGGTTTGCAATTAATACTTTTTTCATGTCAGCAGCGCTCCTTACTCAGGTTTTACTAAGAATAATGGTTGGCCGTACTCTACTAATTGGCCGTCTTTCACTAGTACTTCTACGATTTCGCCTTTTATTTCAGCTTCGATTTCGTTAAATAATTTCATTGCTTCGACGATACATACGATTGTTTCGTCACCCACTTTGTCCCCTACTTTTACGTAAGCAGATGCATCCGGTGATGGAGCTTGATAGAATGTACCTACCATCGGTGAAGTAATTTTGTGAAGATCCGCGTCTGCTGCTACTGGAGCTGCTGGTGCTGCTTCCTCTTTTACTGGAGCAGGTGCTGGTGCCGCTTGTTCTTGTTCTACAACAGGAGTAGGTGCCGGAGCCGCCGCTTTAGGTGCAACTACTTCTACAGTACCACCGTTTTTCTTAAGCTTCACTTTTGATCCATCAGCTTCATATACGAACTCATCGATTGAAGAAGCATCCACTAGTTTAATGATTTCACGGATTTCTTGGATTTTGAACATTCATAACTCTCCCTTGTATGTAATTTATAAACTACGACATCTATTTTATAATTAAATGGGCTATTTTGAAATAGGTATTTCTAAAATTAAAAAAATAACACATAAGTTAGTACAAACGCTTACATTTTGTATGCAAAATTGCATCCTCTGCTATATAACACATTCGCGAGAGATGCAATTTACTTTTTTCTATATTTAGTAGTACTTAGGAGAATTATCGACAGATACCTGAATGCTAGAATCAAGTTCCGTCATCACAAGATGAACAATTTCATTCGCCTGCTGCTTTGACATCTCTTCTGACATAACTGTAACGTTTACTTTTTTGTCATCAATGCGAACTAGTGCATCTGAATAACCAAGCGATTTGACGAGCATTTCAAGCATTGCTTCGTTTGATTCCTGTTCGATCAAAGCATTCATTTCATCAAATGCAGCGCTTTTTTCTTCAGCTGTGTATTCATCTGAAGCCATCTTTTGAGTCAATTGTTCTCTCAGCTGACTGCGCTCATTGCTCATTTCCAGACGGAATTCTTCAAATGCATAGCTATCCGTTTGTGTTGTTTCTGCTTCATCAACCCCTGTCAGGATTGCACCATCTAACGAATCATCTGTAAAGATTGTTGTAAAACTAAAATCACTCGGTTTTTCAAATAAATAATAGACTGATATCACCGCCGTTAGACACACTAGTGTCAAAAACCAAACCGTTCTCTTTTTAACTTTCATGAAGCTCCCCCTTTTCCATAGGTAAAATAACTATTCGATGTGGAGATAATTGGAGGACGGAACTGACTGTCTGCACCAATTTTCTCTTCACTGAAGGTGAACCCGCACCTTCGGAAACGATTAAAACCCCTGTGTACGTCGAAGTGTCTTTTTCTCCGCTGAATGAAAATAATGATGACTCCTTTGACGCGTCCGTATGGAGATATACGGATACTTGTCCAACACCTTCAATTTTTGCCAGCGTTGCAGCCAGTTGCTCCTCAATCGATTGCTGTTGTGATGGGCTTGAGTCTTGTTTTAGAAGCATAAAACCGACGAGGGCCATGACAAGCAACGCGATTATGTTCGCCTTTTTTGTTGCCACATATTGCTTGCCCCCTTTCTGTCAACTTATCCTATGAGAAATATTGCGCCAATATACTTGATATTGCTTGCAATAAATTCAAACATCCATAAAAATATCGCTAGTTTCACAAAGGTAGTAAAGTCCTCTTCCCCTAGTATTGCCTGGAGAACAACAGAGAAAATAATGATATATAACAACTCGGTCATAGCGATTTCCCCGTTCCAATTTGAACAATGAAGAATAAAATAAGCCAGATCACAATAAAGCCGATCGCTAATACTAGTCCTATAGCACAAAGGATGAAAAGCGTTTTACCGATGTCATCGAGCAGGTGGCTTATACGGGAATCCACAAACGGCTCTGCAATTGCTCCAGCCAGCTTAAACGTAAAGGCTTTAATTAACAAGGTAGCAGCCGGGTAAAATGACATGAGAACGAGTGCTGTAATGGTAGTAAAGCCTGTAATCGTCGTGGCAGTCGATTGAAAGTTCTTCAATAGAGACATTCCTTCTACTAGAAGCGAGCCGATAATCGGAACATTTTGTTCAATTACCTTTTTTAATGGTGTAGAGAGTGTCTCCTGAATGGAAAAGAAGGCCACACTTGAAAACGTTAATATAGAAGAAAGTAGTAAAATTGAAGCTGCGATGATACTGAATACCGTTTTTCGAATCAACTCGGCAATCTTTAAAAAGGATACTTGTGGATACAATCTCGAACAGGCATCGAACACAAGCGCCATAAAAAGGGAGGGAATCAATAGCTTGTCACATACATAGACAAGCAGTTGTAGCACAAACACAATTGCCGGACTCCACGCAACAAAGGATATAACTGACTGGACAATAACAAGCACGGTGCTCACTAGAGGAATGAATCCTAAAAAAAAGTGCGAAAAAATGGAAGCGAGCTCTTTCATTAGTGTAAATGCCTCAACTAGGTGCTTTGTTACAATGACCAGGATAAGAAACAAAAAAACAGTCGACAGAAACTGCCTTGATTGCTTGGCCAACCCTTCAATTACCACCATCAGAAGAAACAAAAAAAGCAACATAATCAACATAGATATCGATTCAGTTAGCGGCTTCAATAATGCTGACATAGTATCCCTCTAGCTCAATTTCTGTAATAGCACAGTCAATTGCGACATGGCAGGCTTCAGCTGTTGGATCCACAACAATATAAGTGATCCTCGAACAGCAATATCCACCCCTTGAGAAAGCGCATCATATTCCTGCTCCTCTAATACGGCCTTGATCAGCTGACTAAATAATAGAAGAAGTGCAGTGTAGATGATGAGCTTACTATAAGGAAGAACATCCGTAATAGAAACAAGCTCCGAAAATAATGGATAGAGAACAAATTGATAAATTTGTGTAAGGAATAAAAAGAAAAAAATAATACTAATGATAGAATGAAGCTTCCCTATTGCTCCTTTAATAAAATTTAAGAGCACCATGCAGACGACAGTGAAAATCAAGTACTTCATATTGAAAAGGAGAGCCATTTCAAAAACTGAGCTAGTTCATCGAAAAACAATTGTAAAAAACGAATCAGTTCAATCGTCATATATAGATAGGCGATGAAAAATAAAAAAAATGAAAACTCCTTCTTCCCGGTTTGTTCAAAAAATATATGCAGTAACGCAACGATCAAACCGACCGCAGCAACGCGCAATACATCTTGCAACTCCACAGCAACTCTCCCCTCCTCCCGTACCGCAATATATGAAAGGGTAGTGGAAATCAGAACCTTAAACTTAAAACAGCTCACCTTGTCTCAGTAGATTCTGGTAATAGGTAGACAAATTACCAAACTTAGCAGATGCCTGAGTTTGATGTACTAAGCATATTAAATTACTAATCCTTTTCTTCCTGAAATTAACCAAATTTCAAAATATATGAACAATTATTTGATTTAATCAATGTTTCTTCCTACAATATTAAGAGAATTAATCATTTCTGATTAGTTTTCATGCAGCATTTTTAACACATTACTATAAACAGGCAAAAAACGAGACCATTTTTAATGAAGCATCATTGAATTTTTCTACTTAAGGAGGATTATTATGTCCATTGATTTACGCAAGAAAACGGTGAAGATTGTTCTGGAAAAAAAGAAGCTGGTTGGGGTGAAGGCGCGTGTTGCCTTAGTCCTCGACATTTCAGGTTCTATGCGGAAGCTTTACAGTGAAGGTATAGTGCAAGATGCAGTCGAGCGTGTATTGGCTGTTGCCAGCCAATTTGATGATGATGGAATGCTTGATGTCTGGGTGTATGATAATACATTTTCCCGTCTACCGGCTGTCTCAGAAAAGGAGCTTCCAGGGTATGTAGAGCGTGCCATTCTGCAGAATGATGCTGTCCATAAATTTGGGCGCAATGATGAACCCCTGGTCATGAAGGATGTTGTCAATAAATATGTTAATGAGGAGCCTAGCAAGGAGCCGGCTTTTATTATCTTTGTTAATGACGGAGGATGTAGAAGTGGTATAAAGAAATGGATTATGAGCTCTTCCAATAAACCGCTCTTTTGGCAGTTCGTCGGCATAGGCAATTCAAATTTCGATGTACTGCGGAAATTGGATACGATGGAAGGACGCTTAATAGATAACGCGAATTTCTTCCATTTAGAAGCACTTGAACATACATCAGATGAAGATTTATATAATTCATTGTTAGATGAATTCCCGAGCTGGCTTGAAGAGGCGAAAGCACAAGGTATCATTTCCTAACAAAACAGCTATATTTTCTCAATAAGTTTATGCATGGATTATTATATAAGCCCAATCCGTGGCATCCAGCAGCCGATGGATGCCATCAATTGAGTGCTGAGGGAACAAAGATTAAAACTCAATGCCTCCTTGGACCAGCAAACTGCGCCCAGGCGGCCACTTTCAGCTGGTCCAGATGATTTCGTACGAATTTTATTCACTATAAAAGCAGGAATCTGACCTCTCTAGAGAAACCTTTGAAGATGGACTTCTCTGAAGGGGACAGATTCTCTTTCTATTTATAAGATTGTTTAGAAAAAGACTCACCGTTTAATCCAATATATTTTGGAATTTTTTCGTGTTCTTTTCATCTAGAATACCTATCTTTTTGAAGTGATTGACCATGATTGAGACCATCATCTCATTTTCTTCATGAATGATGATTTTATGAAAGATCCGGTTGATGATTTCCTTGTTAGGCGAAGGGTTATCATACAACGTATTAAAAGCGCGCACTCGCCGCTCTACATCATCCCCAAGCGCTGCCTCCTCTAATTCCTCTACAGGTAATGGTATGCTGAAAACAGCATATGGGTCTTCATAAGTATCACAATAAATACGCTCAATACATTCAGCAGCTGTTTCCGCCACCTTTACTTCTTCAATATATAATCCATCAGCTTTTTCAGCCGGCATTTTCAAATCCCAAGGCAAGATTGAATCCGAAATGAACGCATACCTGTAGGAAGAGTTTAATGATTCTATATAATCCTGTAAGCCTATCCCTTCTTCTCTTTCAAAATACGATGCAGGCCTGAAATAATATGCCGCTTCGATTGTTTCACATTCAATTGTCCATTGCATCTCCGGGCAGTCAAAAATTACACGCAGGGCGACTCTCCCATTTACCTTCCTTAACTCGTCATAAATATACCAGCTTCCGATTTCCGGAGATCCCTCTTCATTCCATACATTTATAAATCTCAGAACAATCATTGCTTTTGGAGTAAAGCCACTCTCCATATTAAGCATAATGGCTACATCATTTCCACTGCGTTCAATATTGGCGATAACCCCATCATGTAAGGAGTCCTGAAAAATCTCTTGTGCATTTTTTGTTAGAATAGGCATAACCTCTTCCCTGCCTTGTCCGGCTTGCTCAAGTATCATTTCAAAAATCCGCTGCTGCCCGTGCATCCACTCTATGTAATCATTCCGTACATCCTTCGCTAGAAGAGGCGTATTAATTGTCCTATTGTGGATGTATGGATGAAATCGTTGAGGGAGGAAAGTGAGCAGTTCTTCACGAATTTCTTGTAATTCTGCTGAAAGCTCTTCATCCAGATTTCTCCCTTCTTCTTCTGCCTCCCGAATAACGATGTCCCAGTTATCATCTGATTCTTGAATCGGTAATAATGATGTTCGCTCAAACTTCCGCTTTTCTTCTATTGTTAAATGCCACACCTTCTCCACCTGCTTTCTTCATTTTAGCTGATCTCTTTACTGTCTATTATAATAGCCATGTTAAAATGACAAACTAAAAAAACACCCGCTCATAAAGCGGGTGCTAGTGTATTCAGCATCTTACCCTCGAGATACGTAAGAGCCGTCTGTTGTATTAATGATCAATTTATCGCCTTCATTTACGAAGAACGGTACGTTTACCATTAAGCCTGTTTCCATTTTCGCAGGTTTTGTACCACCTGAAGCTGTATCGCCTTTGATACCAGGTTCTGTTTCAGCAACAACTAACGTTACTGTGTTCGGTAATTCGATACCGATCATTTCGCCTTGGTATGATTGAATATGCAATTCCATGTTTTCTAACAAGTATTTTAACTCGTCTTCAATTTGTGCAGCTGAAAGAGTTGTTTGATCATAAGACTCCATGTCCATGAATACATGCTCATCACCTTGTGCATAAAGATATTGCATTTTACGATTTTCTACCATTGCTTTCTCTACTTTTTCACCCGCACGGAAAGTTTTCTCTACTACATTGCCGTTACGTAGGTTACGTAATTTAGAACGTACGAAAGCTGCACCTTTTCCTGGTTTTACGTGTTGGAAATCAATTACACGAAATAGGTTTCCTTCCACAAGGATAGTTAAGCCAGTACGGAAATCATTTACTGAGATCATTTTTATTCCTCCAACTATTATAAAATAATTAATTCCTTCGTCGAATGCGTTAATTTTTCATTACCAGTTTCCGTGATTAAAATATCGTCCTCAATACGAACGCCACCGATGCCAGGCAGGTAAACGCCCGGTTCAATCGTAACCGCCATGCCAGGCTCCAAAATTGTTTCGGAACGGAATGATAAGCCAGGCCCTTCATGAACCTCCAGGCCAATGCCATGACCTGTCGAGTGGCCGAAAGCTTCACCGTAGCCTTTTGATTTTAAATAATCACGTGCTACTGCATCCGCTTCAATGCCTGTCATGCCAGGTCCTACTTTTTCAAGCGCCAGCAGTTGTGATTCTAGTACAACATTGTACATTTCCACAAGTTTTTCTGAAGGCTGCCCAACAGCTACGGTACGTGTAATATCTGAAATGTAACCGTTATATAATGCACCGAAATCAAGCGTTACAAAATCACCTTTTTCAATGATTTTATCTGTCGCAACACCATGTGGGAGCGCAGAGCGGATCCCACTCGCTACGATGATATCAAAAGATGAGCTTGTAGCACCTTGTTTACGCATGAAGAATTCAAGCTCATTCGACACTTCAAGTTCTGTTCTTCCAGGCTTGATGAAATCCAGAATATGTGTAAATGCATGATCTGCTATTTCACATGCAACCTTAATAATATTAATCTCTTGCTCTGTCTTAATCAAGCGAATTTTTTCAATCAATCCCGAAACCGGCAAGAAATCTGCCTTTACCTCTTTGTTATACAACTCATACATGCCGTATGTCATAGCTTCTTTTTCAAAGCCAAGTGTCTTTACATTCATTGCTTCTGCTTGCGCTGCTACTTCTGTAATAATCGTACCTGTGTGCTGTACAATACGAAAATCTTTCACTTGCTCTGCCGCCTGCTCTGTATAACGAAAATCTGTAATGAACACAGCATCATCCTTGGAAACGATTGCTACACCTGCAGTACCTGTAAAGCCCGTCATATAACGGCGATTGTATTCGTTTGTGATAAGAATGGCATCTAGCCCCTTATCGAGTAAACTTTCACGTAATTTTGCTAGTTTCATGGTTACATTTCCCCTTATCGTCTTTGTAAAAACTTTCTCATCGCCAGTTCATACCCGAACGTTCCCAGTCCGGAAATCTGGCCGACACATTCTGCTGCAAGCTTTGATTCATGCCGAAATGTTTCACGTTTATGAATATTAGAAATATGTACTTCAATCACCGGCACATTCACTGCCGCGACCGCATCGCGTAAAGCGATGCTTGTATGCGTATAGGCTCCCGGATTAAAGACTATACCATCGATCCCTGTATCTTCCGCCTCATGAATCCAATCAAGTAAGATACCTTCGTGATTTGACTGCCGAAAATCAATAGCTGCTCCGTACTCCTCTGCCAGCAATTCACATTTTTCTTTTACATCGTCCAGTGTTTCAGAGCCGTAAATCTCCGGCTCACGTTTTCCCAGACGATTTAAATTTGGGCCATTTAGCACAAAAAGCTTCATCCCTCCATCTCCCTTTCCCACACATTTCCTTTATTTTATCACAGACTCTTTGTACGGCAACTCATTTCGTTTGCCCATATGCGCTCGGTGATAAGTAGCTGTATCTGTCAGGAACAATGAAGTTGTTATAACAACAACAAGAAAAGGAATTGATAATCGCTTAAAGGACTTTGCTTCGGCCGGCAAATCATAAATCATCCATTCCGCTACAAAGGCAATGGCAAGCCCTAAAAGAATGCCTATGAGAAATGCGGGAACCATTTGTATATACTGAACAATCATCATGAATATGAATGATACAATATATAATATAACAAAAAGGACAATCCAGCGCGTCAGCCCATCGTCTATGTTATGTAAAAATTTAGTTGGGTGCCAATCTATCCAGCTAAACAGCTGTAAAATTTTCAACATAACTGTAATGTATAAACTCCCGGCAATACTTGTACTATTTGCAACTCTAAACATATAATCACCTCTAGTACTTTAGCGTATCCAAATCTCCATAATCTATGCAGACAGGTAGTGATTTCTTGAAAAATTTAGTACAATAAAAAAGTAAAGATTTTGAGATTAATAGAGAGTGGTGTCAATATTGAGCAAGGAAACGCCTGTATATGGGGGACAAGCACTTCTTGAAGGAGTCATGTTTGCTGGGCAGGACCATATGGTAACTGCCATTCGTCGCAATGACGATTCAATTGATTATTATCATTTGAAAAAAAAGAAAAAGCCTATTTTCCAAAAACTGAAGAAAATCCCGTTTGTTCGGGGAGTAGTAGCACTCATTGAGTCTGCTGGATTCGGCTCACGCCATTTAGATTTTGCCAGCTCACGCTATGAGGTCAACCCGGGGGAAGAAGAAGAGGCAGAAGGCGAAGAAATGAGCAAGCTTCAGATGATACTTGGGGTAGCAGTAGTCGGGGTATTATCCTTTTTATTCGGTAAATTCATTTTCACCTTAGTACCTATGTTTTTGGCTGAATTTTTAAAGCCCTGGTTCCCTGGTAAGACAGTACAGATTTTACTTGAAACAGGGTTTAAATTAATTTTACTGCTGGCTTATTTGTATTTTATTTCGATGGCGCCAATCATTAAGCGAGTTTTCCAATATCACGGGGCAGAACATAAAGTCATTAACTGCTATGAAGCAGGTATGCCATTGACAGTGGAAAATGTACAAAAACAGTCTCGCCTTCATTACCGCTGCGGCTCTAGCTTTATTTTATTCACTGTTATTGTTGGCCTGTTTGTATATTTCCTCGTGCCGACTGATCCACTTTGGATTCGCCTGTTATCTCGTATTTTACTGATTCCGGTAGTCATTGGTATCTCTTTTGAAGTACTGCAAGCTACGAACAAAGTACGTAATGTACCGGTTCTTCGCTATCTAGGCTATCCCGGACTATGGCTGCAGCTTTTAACAACAAAAGAACCAAAAGATGATCAGGTAGAGGTTGCTATCGCTTCATTCAATAAATTGCATGAAGTAGAAAAAAACCCGGAAATTGCTTGTACATTGAATCATAGCTAGGTGAAGCTGCCATGGAAACTTCATATTTACTAATGCCAAAACGGACCACCCCATGTAAGGGCTGGTCCGTTTTTGATTTAAAGATAGTAGATGATCGCCAGGGCCGTTAAATATTGAAGGCTATTCATGGTCAGCATCAGCTGGCGATCTCTGCTTTTCCCTTTCCTGCTTTCGATCAAACAGTTCACCGCTGTCCCAGTCATTATAATTCCAGCAGGCACAAAGAAATGGATATTGTACACAAATACAATAAAGATAATTACCAGTCCAGCCATGATCAGCTCAATAACCGTCTGGGATGAATGGGAATGCTTTGGAGGCTTTCTGCCCTGTTCATCTTTTTTATGCCATTTCCTTTCAGCCAATAAATTGACGATAAATACTGTAGCTAAAAGCCCCAACATGTAGGGAATGGCGCTATTCTTATGTAAGGGTTCTATTGCCTTTGAGTGGAATTCCTCGAATGTTTCTTGTAGTTTATATAGCTGGCCTGTTTCTTTCTGTTCAAAGTATACACTTCCATCAACCGTGGTGTACACCTCATACAGCGGTCGGGGTCCATACTGATAATCTAGACGCATCGTATAATCAGCTTCTTGGTTGAACAGTTTAATGTCTACGGGCGTCATGCCTTCTGTAACTTCGGTCATAAACCGGGTCCATTTTGCATTATCCACTTTATCTACATTATTCTGTAACGCCGAGTATGGATTGCCTTCACCCAATGTAATATATGCTCGTGTAATATTCGTGTCCGCTGAAGATTGAAGCCGGGTTGTGATCTCTCCTGTTTCAATAAAAAACACTATGAGGAGGCAGACAAGCGCCAAAATGAGGCCTACTTGCCATTTCGTCCGTTGCCGGCTTCTCTGCAGACGCCTCTCAATTTGTTGAAAGTGTTGCGCCTTCTTCTGCTTATCAGGTGTTAATGACAATTCCTTCAAACGTTCCTCAATCATCTGAATCACCCCCTAAAATTTTGCGCAATGCCTTTAAGCCCCTTACCGTATTATTCTTTACCTGGGCCTCTGTCATCTGCAGGTGCCCAGCTACTTCCTTCACGGACATTTCTTCGATATAACGAAGCACAATGGCTTCCCGGTAATTAAGTCTTATTTCACTCAATGCCCTATAGAGTCTCCGGACTTCCTCTGAATGCTCCACAATCTCGGGAGGCAATGGCCGCTCATCTGGCTTTTCCTGCTCAATAGGAAGCCATTTCAACAGACTCTTTCTCCGATAATGATCGTATACAAGATTCCTTGCAATCCGAATCAGCACTGCCTTGTCATTACGCACGTTCTGCGCCTTAAAAAACCGAAAAAACGTTTCCTGGACAAAATCATCCGTTAATTCTGAATCTGTTGTCAAAAACAATATGTATTGGAAGATGGCATCATAATGCTCCTCATAGACGTCCTTCATGCTCTTCCCCCTTCCTTTTATAAAGACGATCGATTGGAAGAACGGAATCACTTAAAAATGATTTATTTCCATTTCGCTGCATCATGTGATAGGAAGCTCATTAACAATTGAAAAGATTTTTAGTGACTTAAAATAGCGGCTCCTCTCCACTCACACTTTCATCACAAAATTTGATAGTTTCTAAAGCAATAAAAAAACCCATCAGATTTGATGGATTAATTCAGCACAAGCGCATAAATGAGTAAGCCTGCAAATGTAATCGTAATGGCGGCCGCATGAGCGAAAGAAACGATGTAATGACGGAAATCCGATTCATAGCGTTTTTCCAAGGTCCCTCTTGTTAGTAAAATAACGACAAATGCAACAGGAATAAAAATGCTTGAGACGAGACCTAGCGCTGGTGTCAACAGCAGAATGCCTCCTATACAAAATGCAATAACAGTTAATTCGAATGGCAATTGCCATTTCGTCTTGTAGTCATAAAATATTTTCGGCTCGCTTGGTTTTAGATAGCCTGTCTTCTTTTTTAAAAGCGGTATAAATACAAATTGATAAAGTGCAACTAGGCCAATTACAATAATAAATTCCATATCAACACCCTGACTTTCTATGTCTAACAAATGTACCATAAATAGGTTCTATTATGCAAAATACATTCCAGTTAAAGTTCGTTCATTTATTTCACTACAAAAATCTGCCCTTGCAATTTCTTTTTTATTAGAAATCCCCTGTCACTTTTGCTATTTACATCGTTTTTTTACTGCTATATGATTTGAATAACAGATTGCGAGGTTTAAAAAATGGACATCGATCTTTTTTCAATCACAGCACTTTTCTTCTTTGGGTTTATCGGTGCTTTCATCAATTCAGTCGTCGGTGGAGGTGGATTAATTACTTTACCTGCCTTACTTTTTGTCGGCCTACCGCCTGCAACAGCTATTGCTACAAACAAGCTGGCTGCATCATTAGGTAACTTCACAAGTATGATGACATTCTTACGGGCTGGGAAAATTGATATCAAAATGCTGGGGCCTATTGTACCGTTTGTTTTCATCGGCTCAATGCTGGGAGCTTTCACTGTCCATCATGTTGACTCAGAAATTTTACGTCCGCTTGTGCTTTTCTTACTTATAGGCGTCCTTATCTATACATTCATTAAAAAGGATTTGGGAAAAGTAAAGGATGGAGAAAAAGCGATTGGAAAGAAAAAGCTTGTGGGACTTATTCTTTTGATTGGGTTAGGTTTCTATGATGGTTTCTTCGGACCAGGTACTGGCTCCTTCATGATTTTTGTATTATTGTTTATGGGATTCAATTTTATTGAGGCATCCGGCAGTTCTAAACTGCTCAATTTTACGAGCAATTTAGCCGCACTCATTATGTTTTTATTTTTAGGAGCAGTTAATTTTACATACGGTTTTATTATGGGATTTGCAATGATTTTAGGTGCATATGCAGGCTCCAAAATTGCCTTGAGTAAGGGGACAGAGTTTATACGCATACTATTCATCATTGTCACTACCGTTTTAATTTTAAAGAATGGCTATGACTATTTCTTTTCATAACCTACAATTCATTGGTACCTATTCGTCTGAAAAATGAATGAAGAAAAACCAAATTGTCATAGACACATAGCTTTGAAGTGCTCTTGAGAAGCAAATAAGAATGTCAGCCCGGAAGTTGTTACTCTTTACCGGCTATTTATCACTATTTATTTTCCACTTAATAAAAAAGCGGCTGCAGATTTCTCTGTAGCCGCTTCGTTTATTTTAAAGACCGCATTTTAGCTGTGCACCACAGTTTGTACATGTGTTGCACCCGCCCATTTCTTCTACTGTACCTTGTCGGCAAACAGGGCAGGTATTCCCTACCTCAGAGCCGATTGTTACATTTGTTTGGGATAATGGAGCAATTGTATCAACTAATACTACCCCGCGCTTTGTTTGTTCTTCCTGCTGCTTTAACTCTTCAAATTCCAGCTGCTCGTCACTATGAGACTCTTCAGCTTTCAGAGTTAATACTTGTGTATCACGGCTTCCGTCAACATAGACCGTGCCGCCTTTAGCCCCGCCGCGATACAGACGCTCGTACACCTTTTCTACTTGGTTTACCGTATAGCCTTTTGGTGCATTAACCGTTTTGGAAATTGACGAGTCGATCCAGTTTTGAATAATACACTGAACATCTGCATGTGCTTCTGGTGTCAATTGCATAGAAGAAACGAACCAATGAGGTAGGTTGTTTTCATCGGCTCCTGGGTTTGCAGCCAAGTATTCCTGTACAATTTCTGCCTTCACTTCAATGAATTTCCCTAAACGGCCTGAACGATAGTATGTGAAGCTGAAATATGGCTCCAGTCCAGTCGCAACGCCTACCATTGTGCCAGTTGAACCAGTTGGTGCTACTGTCAGCAAGTGAGAGTTGCGAATACCATTTGCTAAAATATCTTCGCGAATATGCTCTGGCATTTTTTTCATGAAGCCAGTTTGAATAAATGCTTCACGCAGACGTTTTGTCTCTTCTTCCGTTTCTCCTTGCAGGAATGGGAAGCTGCCGCGCTCTTTCCCCAACTCGATAGATGCTTCATACGCTGCAATCGCAATTGTTTTGAAGATTTCATCTACCAATTGGTTTCCTTCTTCTGATCCATACTCTTTCTCACAGTAAATCAGTAAATCGGCAAGTCCCATAACACCCAGCCCTACACGACGCTCACCTAGCGCCTGTTTACGGTTTTCTTCTAGGAAGTATGGTGTTGCATCAATTACGTTATCCTGCATTCTAACGCCTACTTTTACTGTTTGACGCAGTGCATCATAATCAACCGATTTTGATTCCTTCAAAGCAAATTGTGCCAGGTTAACCGCTGCCAGGTTACAAACACTGTATGGAGCTAATGGCTGCTCACCACAAGGGTTTGTTGCAACAACCTGCTGTCCATATGCTTTTGCATTTGTCATATCATTCGCGTTATCGATAAAGAAAATGCCAGGCTCTGCTGCGTATGTAGCACATACGTTAATCAGGTTCCAAAGCTCACGTGCTTTAATCTTGCGGTATACGCGAACACCATAGCCAAGCTTTTCCCACTCACGCACGTCGCCTACTTTATGCCATTCTTCATTGTATACATCCATCTCAGCAGGCGAATAGTTTGCTACATCTGGGAAACGCAGTTCGTAGTCTAGGTCATTTTCGACAGCATGCATGAATTCATTTGTTAATGTGACTGAAATGTTCGCCCCAGTGAGGAAGTCCGGGTTATGCACTGAATAGGTACCGCCGTCTCGAAGCTTCGCCTCTGCTTCTCGGATGATTGTCTCATCGAATCCACCCATACCAGGAATATTTTTATAGTTTACAATCCCTTGATACATTGCTTCATCTTGCTGTGTTAAAGGTTTGAATTTTAATTTTTCCTTTGCTAGACGAATAATGGACTCGTCCATCGTATTTTCAATCAGATAACGAAGGATCCGTGGATTTTGCATCTTCGAAATGATGAATTCTACGATATCTGGATGCCAATCTGCCAGCATAATCATTTGGGCTCCGCGACGGGAACCGCCTTGTTCTACCAAATGAGTTAGTTTTGCGATATCATCAAGCCAGCTAACTGACCCTGAAGATTTACCATTTACGCCGCGTGCAAGCGTATTTCTTGGACGAAGTGTAGAACCGTTTGTTCCAACACCACCACCTCGGCTCATAATCTCCATAACCTGCTTACGATGATCACTGATACCTTCACGAGAATCCGGTACAAATGGCATTACGTAGCAATTAAAGAATGTTACATCAGTCTCAGAGCCTGCTCCGTAAATAACACGGCCAGCCGGAATGAATTTCAGGTCTACAAGCTGCTCGTAAAACTTTTCGAACCATTCTTTTCTAGCTTCTTCTGTTTTTTCTACAGCAGCCAGCCCTGTCGCATTGCGTTTTGCAATTTGTTCATAATAAATTTCAAGCGGCTTTTCGATAATATCTAGTGAACGAGTAATAATACCTGTTGTTTGCTCTTGGTCATCTTCCAGTACATGACGGAAATCTTCCTCGATCAGGATAGCCGCCTTTTTGGCTTCCTTATCAATCGATTGAATGATTCCTAGACCACGCGCTGGGAATTTTGGGTCTTCTTTTACAGTTAATACAACAAAGTCCCCTGGTTTTAATGTTTTTTTCTCCGTATCCTTGAATGAATAACGGTCAATCATCACAAGACGTGATACACCTTTATGCGTAATATGCATATCTGGTGTAATCGGATGCACTTGCGGGAATTGCTCAATATCTTTATTGAGCTGATCTACTTGGATGGTTTGCTCCAACACACTTGCCATCACCTTAGCCCCCTTTATTATTATAAAGCTTCTTCACTCTGTACCCGCAAAAATGGAAATCAAACACAAGATATTGTGTTTGATTTATCCGCCTTAAACTATATATAGGCACAGTATTTACACTTTTAAAAGATTACAACAGATTTTTTTTTCAAACAAGGGCTTGATTTTTTTTTATTTTTAGGAACTGTTCATTTATCAACGTTTCTTAAACTAAAAATTTTTTCAAACAAACGTTCCTACTTTTTAAAATTCCAGTCATCATTTGCATATTTTTCTTTTTCCAATTGTTCTATATATGCTAATTGCTCCTCTGTTAATTCATAAGGAATCAATTCAATATCCAAAGCATGCTGAAAACCGTTTTTAAACGCTTGTATACATTGTTCAATAGTAAACGGCTTATCTACCAACCTGTTCATAGCAACAGCCTTCTCAGGAAGCTTTAAACGCATTTTCTCACGCGCTTCCTCGTTCGCAAATTTAAACAAAGATAATAGCTTCTCTTCCTCTAGATCAAGCAAAATTGCTCCATGCTGTAAAATGACACCTTTTTGACGCGTTTGGGCACTACCCGCTACTTTTCTGCCTTCTACAACAAGCTCATACCAGCTTGGTGCATCAAAACAAACAGCACTTTTTGGTTTTTTTAGATCCTGCTGCTTTTCTTCCGTATCAGGCACGCTGAAATAAGCATCCAGCCCAAGATTGCGGAATCCAAGCAATAGCCCTTCACTTAATACTCGGTATGCTTCTGTTACCGTTTTTGGCATGTTAGGATAATCCTCTTCGACAATGATGGAATATGTCAATTCATGCTCATGCAATACCGCTCGCCCTCCTGTAGGTCTTCTGACAAAACCTAACCCCTGACGGCGCACTTCTTCAAAGTTAATATCTTTATGTACTTGCTGGAAGTAGCCAATCGACAATGTTGCCGGGTTCCATTCATAAAAACGAATAACCGGAGGGATGAGTTTCTCGCTATGCCAATTGAGCAATGCCTCATCCATTGCCATATTATATGATGGGCTGCAAGGCCCAGAGTTAATAAAATACCATTGTTTCATTACATGCCTCCATAAAGTATTTGGTTTACTTACTCGACGAACGTCCTGTTCTCTTTTATAATATACCTGATAGATAGAAAGGGGAAATAATAACGTGCAAGTATTAATTACCATCGCCATCATCCTAGGAGTCATAATTGCCTATGTGTTGATCAATTCATTCCGTTTAAAAAAGGCTGTGACAAATTTGACACAGGAAGAATTCATACAAGGCTACCGTAAAGCACAATTGATCGACCTTCGGGAACCAAAAGAATTTGAAGCTGGTCATATCCTGGGGGCGCGCAATATCCCAATGACGCAGATGAATCAGCGACATAAAGAAATCCGACCAGATTTACCAGTGTACCTATACTGTCAAAATACAGGTCGCAGTGCACGTGCTGCTTTAATGCTGAAGAAAAAAGGCTATAATCAAATTTACCAATTACAAGGCGGTTTTAAAACTTGGACAGGTAAAGTCAAATCAAAAGCATAGCGTATGTAGAGCTCCCTTTAGGGGGGCTTTTTTCTATAGTTTTTACTTTTCCCGGCTCAGAATACTGATTGCAAAATTGTCGAAAGTTGACCCCTTACTGTTTAAAAATTTGGTGTCGAGGTTTCTTTCATTATAGCAAACAGTGCTGTTTTATCGATTCAGCGCCAGAGTTTCTTCCTATATAATAAAAAAGCTGTATGAGGTCAAACATCTAGCAAATGTATTTTAGAATAGAAAAAATTTTTTTAAAAAGTAAAACGCACAGAGTCCGTCTGTGCGTTTTACTTATTTAGGACTTACTATTCATTTTTCTAAAACGCATTTTTTAAGCCTGTTTTGTATAACGCAGCACCGGTGTACGTGCAGCACGTGTCTCATCTAAGCGGGATATAACCGTTGTATGAGGTGCTTCCTGTACGATTTCAGGTGTTGCTTCCGCTTCCTTGGCAATTTGAATCATAGCGTCACAAAATGCATCCAGTGTCTCTTTTGACTCCGTTTCTGTCGGCTCAATCATAATTCCTTCCTCTACATTTAATGGGAAGTATACAGTTGGTGGATGGTAGCCAAAGTCTAACAGGCGTTTCGCGATATCAAGTGTACGCACACCAAGCTTCTTTTGACGGCGGCCAGACAGTACAAATTCATGCTTGCAATGACGGTTATATGGCAAGTCGAAATACTCTTCCAGGCGGCGCATCATATAGTTTGCGTTTAATACTGCATATTCCGTAACCGCTTTTAACCCATCCGGCCCCATTGTACGAATATACGTATAAGCACGTACATTGATACCAAAGTTACCGTAATAAGGTTTTACACGCCCAATGGATTGTGGACGGTTATAGTCGAAGTGGTATTTTCCTTCTTCAGTTTTGACAAGCACAGGCTTAGGCAGATATGGGATTAAATCTGCTTTCACGCCTACAGGTCCTGAACCCGGACCGCCCCCTCCATGTGGACCTGTGAACGTTTTATGAAGATTCAAATGGACACAGTCAAAGCCCATATCTCCTGGGCGGGCTTTCGACATTACAGCATTCAAGTTGGCTCCATCATAATAAACTTTACCACCGACACTATGGATGATTTCAGCCATTTCCAGAATGTTTTCCTCAAATAGACCTAATGTATTTGGGTTAGTCAGCATCAATGCTGCTGTATCCTCTCCGACAACTCGGCGAAGATCCTCTAAGTCTACAAGGCCGTCTTCATTAGACTTTACAGTAATTGTTTCAAAGCCCGCTACAGTAGCAGAGGCAGGATTAGTACCGTGGGCAGAGTCAGGTACGATCACTTTGTTACGATGTCCTTCCCCATTCGCTTCGTGGAAGGCACGAATCATCATCAGCGCTGTCCATTCCCCATGAGCACCTGCCGCTGGTTGAAGTGTTACTTCATCCATTCCTGTAATTTCTACAAGCGATTGCTGCAGATCATATAAAAGCTCCATAGCTCCTTGAACCGTTTCCTCGTCCTGTAGAGGATGAATATTCGCAAACCCATTATAGCGTGCCACGTTTTCGTTGATTTTCGGATTATACTTCATCGTACAAGACCCAAGCGGATAGAATCCAGAATCTACCCCATGATTGCGTCTTGATAGGGCTGTGTAATGGCGCATGATATCAAGCTCGGATACCTCTGGCAGCTCTGCAGCCTCCTCACGGATATAACCGGCAGGCAAAAGCTCTTCCAAATCGACTTCCGGTACATCTAATGGCTCAAGATTATAACCGACGCGTCCTTCTTTTGTTAATTCAAAAATTAATGGTTGGTTTTCGTGACTCATTGTAATGCCCCCATTTCTGCTACTAACGCATCGATTTCTTCTTTCGTGCGCAGCTCAGTTACAGCAATTAATGCGTGGTTAGCCATTTCTGGATCCACACGTCCTAAATCGAATCCACCGATAATGCCTTTTTCCAGCAAGCCTTTGTTGATTTCAGTTACTGATTTATTTGTTTTTACAACAATTTCGTTAAAATGAGCGCCTTGGAATGCGACTGGGAATCCAGCAGCTTCGAACGCATTTTTTGCATAGCGAGTTTTCATAATATTCTGTTTCGCCATTTCCCGCATGCCCTCTTTACCTAGTGCAGTCATAGCCACTGAAGCCGCAAGTGCAAGCAAAGCTTGGTTAGAGCAGATATTAGAAGTTGCCTTGTCGCGGCGAATATGTTGTTCACGAGCCTGCAACGTCAATACATATCCACGGCGCCCTTCCTGATCGACTGTTTCACCCACAAGACGTCCAGGCACTTTACGCATCAATTTTGTCGTTACGGCAAAGAAGCCACAGTGTGGACCACCGAAGTTTTCGGCAATACCAAACGGCTGTGCATCACCTGCAACAATATCTGCACCTAATTTACCAGGGGGTGTTAACACGCCAAGTGCTAATGGGTTAGCTGATACAATAAACAATCCTTTTTGGTCGTGTGTAATTTCACCAATCATTTTTAAATCTTCAATTTGACCGTAGAAATTTGGATACTGAACGATTACCGCGGCTGTTTGATCATCTATCAAACCTTTTAACGCTTCCATATCTGTTACACCGTCTTTTGTCGGTACCGTTACAACTTCAATTGACTGGCCGTATGCGTATGTCGTGACGACGTCCTTATACTCCGGATGTACCGTTCCCGATACAAGCAGCTTTTTGCGCTTTGTATGGCCAGCAGCAAGCATGCCTGCTTCTGCAAGCGCAGTCCCGCCATCATACATCGACGAATTGGCTAGATCCATTCCTGTCAGTTCGGCAATCATCGTTTGGAACTCGAAAATGGCCTGTAGTTCACCTTGTGATATTTCAGGTTGATACGGTGTATAAGCTGTGTAAAACTCTGAACGAGAGATAACATGGTCAACGATTACCGGCTTATAATGGTTGTAAACCCCGGCTCCGAGGAAGGATACATTATTTATCGTATCAGCATTTTTTGCAGCAAGTGCTGTAAGCTCTTTTGCCAAAGCCGCTTCAGATTTTGCCTCTTTAATATTGTACAGCCCTTGGAAACGAACTTTCTCAGGAATATCAGAAAATAGTTCATCAATAGAAGAAACGCCAATCGTCTCCAGCATTTCTTTTTGATCTTGTTCCGTCATTGGTAAATAACGATGTTTCATATTTGCCCCTCTTTTCTAGTTTTTTACACGCTTATAAAATGGTGTTTCAACAACAATTGCAGAAATGAGCTTTCCACGGATTTCAATTTCCACTTCCGTTCCAATCTCAACTTTGGAAGCATCGACTAATGCTAAGCCGATATTACGTTTTGTCATCGGTGATTGCGTACCAGTAGTCACTTCACCAATCTCTTCGCCTTCCTTGAAAACTTTATAGCCGTGGCGCGGAATTCCTTTACCAGTCATTTCTACTCCTACGAGTTTGCGCTTTAAGCCTTCTTCTTTTTGAGCAGCCAGCGCATCACGACCAATAAAATCAGTAGTTAATTTTACGGCAAATCCAATACCTGCTTCTAATGGGGTGATATCTTTTGATAATTCCTGTCCATACAGCGGCAGGCAGGCTTCAAAGCGAAGAGTATCACGAGCGCCAAGCCCGGCAGGAACTACTCCTTTGTCTTTACCGGCTTCTAAAATTTCATCCCAAAGTTCGATAACAGCTGCGGGTTGCCCATAGATTTCAAATCCATCTTCACCCGTATAACCGCTGCGGGAAACTAGTACTTGATGTCCGGCAACTACTACATTATCTTTGAATTTAAAGTATTTGATATCGTTTAAGTTTTCTGACGTTAAAGTTTGTAAAATCTCTTCTGCTAAAGGGCCTTGCAGTGCGATTTGAGCATATTCATCTGATCTATTCGTAACGACAACATCTCCGCTTTTTTGAGAAAGCATCCATTCATAGTCCTTTTCGATGTTAGCGGCATTCACACATAAAAGATATTGGTTTTCACCTAGACGATAAGCTAGTAGATCGTCAACAACTCCACCTGTTTCATAACACATCGCGTTATATTGCGCACTGCCAACTTGGATTTTTGAAATGTCGTTTGATAATAGGTTTTGCAAATAGCTTAATGCATCCGGACCTTCCACAAAAATCTCTCCCATATGCGAAACATCAAAAAGCCCTGCACGGTTACGCACTGCATCATGTTCTTCTTTTATGGAAGAAAATTGCACTGGCAATTCCCAGCCCCCAAAATCAATCGTTTTTCCACCATATTTGCTATATGACTCAAATAATGGTGTGCGTTTTAATTCGCTCATAAAAATCCTCCTCAAATTTAGATTGTTGCAAAAATTTATTAAGGCTTTCAGGTCATGCTATCTCTCTTGCTGGAGAGGCAATAAAGACGATTTTCCCCATTAAAAAAAGACAGACGAATCCCTTGAGTGGAATTCCCTGTCCTTTCACCTGAAAGTTACACCTACTATTGACTCCAAGCCACATATATAGGCTTTCCCCTTTGGTGGCCGATAACGGCACTCTCCAGAGATGCGTCCTGTACGGGTCTTTTTGCCTGAGAGATTCATAGTTTCTCTACTTGCTCCTTCGGCGACGCAACTTTACGTTCTCTCCCCGTACACTCAACCGCTTCTTATTCAACATACCAGTCTATCCAGATGTTCTTAGCCATATCCTAACATTGAACGGGATGTAAAGGCAAACATTTTTTAAAAATAGGAATAAAACGAACAATTCCGTTCATTTTAAAAAAATTATTCGCCTTTTAATCTGTTCACCTGGAAGGCTATATACTCTACAATTTGTCTGATAGGCCTGTCTTCTGTTAAGACTTGGATGTGGCCGGCTTCTCTGTATAATTTTCTTCTGGTTTGATATAGCTCGTGCAGCTCTTCTTTCGTTAAACGCTGCACTATGGGGCGGTTTTTATCGTTTCGAATCCGGACATAAATATCCTCAAATACAGCATCGAGAAAAAATACGAGTCCAGTCCTCCGCATAATCCGACGGTTTTCCTCTTTCATTGCTACACCGCCGCCTGTTGCAATAATACACCCCTCATTACGGAAGTTCTCCAGAAATTCGGTTTCAATCTCTCTGAAACGCTCTTCTCCATACTTTTCAAAAATCTCCGGGATTGTCATTCCCTGCTGTCTTACAATTTCATGATCCATATCATAGTATGGCATCTTCAAAAAGTAGCTCAGTCTTCGTCCGATTGCGCTTTTTCCGCATCCCATAAATCCTACTAAATAAATTTTCCGCATGGCCTATCACCTTCTTTGTCGCTTAAAAAAATTAGTTCTCACTGATTAATATCTGTAGTATATCAATCGTAGCACGAACATTCGACAATTCCAATGAATTATAAATTTTTATTTCCACCTGGAAAGTAAAAGCATAGGTTAAACAGGCACCTGTTACTAAAAACAGTAAAACAATAGATAACGGAAAGAGAGCGCCTTTCTCATTCCGAATGCTGTTCCACAATAAAGATCCTCTCCCTTTCCTTTCCGTCCTCTAATTTGACTTTCAACAGCAGTCTATTATCGTTCATTTCAAAGTTTGCACTTTTTACACCTGTCAGTAATGTCTCATTCCCATTGTTTTCTCGTTTCCATAAAACCTTATTAAGAAACTGAATGTTATATACTTTATCAGGAGTTCTGACAGTAATACTTAATCCATCCTGCGAAACGGTAATCTCGCTCTTCCCATACGGTAAGGATTGATTGATATCATTTACACATATCTCCCAATCAGTCTCCAGTCTCTTTTTCTTTATATCATTCATTTCCTGATATTCTATGAATATAAAAAAGAGAAGTTGGCCAAACACTACTAATAGTACAAGTTGTAACAAGGCCTCTACAAATGTGAATCCATCCTCTTGCCTTCTATATCGACGCACATTTTCTGCGGTCCCTTTAAATCGTTGTAAAAGACACATATTTCTCCATTACCGTATTGCCAATTATAATTAACATGTTCAATTGTAATCTTCCCCTCTGCAGATCCACTATATGCTGACTCCTTAATTCCATTAAATGCAGCTTCACTAGCATAATAAGCCAGTTTCTCATTATAGAGTTTTTCTTGAAGATTGTTGGCAGCCGGCAGTAATGTAATGGTTAATAGCGATAAAATCACAATACTCAAAACGGTTTCCAACAATGTGATTCCTTGTTCACTCAATCAGCCGCAACCTTCCCTTCGACATATTAATCGAATATACAATTTTCCTTTCCGGTGTCTGGAATTCAACCTTCCCCAGCTCTCTGACATTTCCTAGTGGTGTAAACGTGATATACGTCTTATTGGTATAAATGGTAATACTCATACCATTTGGAATTTCCCATGTAAGATCGTAATTAAAAAAGGACTTGCTCGTTTTCACATATTTTTTGTCGATTATATATACATTTACAGTAGTCTGTTCCTGTATTGCTGCCATTTGCGCTTGGTGTAATGTTAACCTAAACTTTTCAATAGCTTGTTCATACTGCGCTTCTTTCCATTGGCTATAGGAAAAAGACATGACAACACCGATAATTGTCATCATTATTAACAATACAAGCAATGTCTCGAGTAAAGTGAACCCTCCTGTGCTATGTTTCACGATGAGCCATCACCGTCTCCTGCCCTTGTTCCCTCCACAGACGCTTTTCCATCTTGGTCAATCTTGATTTTCTCGCCGCTGGGGCATTTCGCCTCGTCCGTAGAAATGTAGCCCTCCTCAATCAACTGAGCGACTGTCGGGTATTCCATTTTATCTACACGATAAGCTTCGACCTGTCCTTGTACCATGCTTACATATGCACTGCACCCTTTCTCATCAATTGTAGAAAAATGCTTTGTTACATTTGGTATCGTAACTAAGATAAGCACTGATATGATCAATAAGACAATTAACATTTCAATTAAAGTAAAACCCTTTTCATTTAACATTCTTTCCCCTCCTAAATGACATCGAGCATATTATACATAGGCAGCAGTATGCTTAAGTAGGCTGCCACGATACAAAGTGCAATGATGATAAACAACAATGGCTGAATTGTTTTTGTGATAAGTTTGATGCCGTTTTGCAGCTTACTGTCCAAAAGTTCAGCATACAAAATCATTTCTCTGCCAAGTAGACCACTTAACTCTCCGTGTGCAATAAACTGCTCGAACCTCGGATAGAAAAAATCACTTACAAGCACTGCCTGTGCCAAAGAATCGCCGTATACGATTCTTTGGCGGATATACGATGAAATATAAGCAATTTGTTTCTGATGAGGTTGTTCTGCCATGTGCTCTAAAGACGCCTGTAACGAAAAGCCTGTTAATAGGAGCTCTCCAAGCGTTCGTGAAAATTGCCTTGTCATCAATAGTCGCCAGTAATACCGAATGAAAGGTACTTTCAAAAAGATGGCCAGCTGCAAATTGACTCTCTTTCGGCTTACATAAATAAAACCAGCTGTCAGCAATCCACCTGCCACTAATGCCAGCATAATAATGTAATCCGGCATATGGAGAAAGAACTTGGACCATTGGATACTAGATGATTCACTATATCCAGTGCGTGTAAGTAACATCGCTTGGATATTTGGCAAAAACTTTATTCTAAATGCGATAAATAACCCAACTATTAAAATAAATAAAAAGGCTGGATAAACAAGCAGCTTCACGATTCTGTTTCTAGTCTCCTCCGAAAAGCGGATCTGCTCTCCCACTGTACATAAAGTTTGTGAAAGGTTGCCCGTCATCTCCGCTAACTCAACAGATAACAGATGCTGCTTTTTCATGCCCATTAAACTAAAAATTGCACTCGGCCCTGCTCCATCCCTAAATGCCCCTATTAATACACTCTCCCATTGGGGCGAATTTTTTATATGATAAGGGACGAGCATCTCAATACACTCAGCAAACGTGTATCCCTCTTCAAGAAGTATGCTTGTCCTGGTAAGCAGCTGAGGCAGTTGAATAACCTGCATTTTCTTCCTCCGAATCAGGGATAGAACAGCCATACACTCACCCCCTGCCCCCTTTAATTTTCTGCAGCTGATCAGCTAAAGTTGTCCCTTCTTCTAATTCATAAAAACCGCCGCGTGATACTTCGGAAATCGCTTGCAGCAAGGGCTCATCACTCAATATTTCAAATAACGCTTTCCTTTCTTCTTTTTTCTCAACCTGGATAAGGGTTTGAGCAACAATTCCGACGAGTGCTTGCCTCATTTCATCAAAGGAAATACCTAAATCCAGTAAGCGATAAAGACAATTCACAGTATCTTTAGCGTGGATAGTGGAAAGGACCAGGTGACCAGTTAGGGAGGCCTGCAATGCAATTTTTGCTGTTTCACTGTCCCGTATCTCTCCAATCATAATCACATCTGGCGAATGTCGGAGAATAGCCTTTAGCCCTGCGGCATATGTAACGCCTGCTCGTTCGTTGACTTGAATTTGCAGCAAATCTTCTTGACTACTCTCTACGGGATCCTCCAAAGAGATAACATGGCGGGAAAGGGTCGTTCGGCAATATTGAATAAGTGAATAGAGGGTCGTCGTCTTGCCGGAGCCCGTCGCCCCAGACAGTAACAACAACCCTTGGTGATGGTGGACAAGATGGGTTAATTGGTCAGCAAGTTGAGGATAGTAATAAAGAGAAGTGACCGGATAGGCATAATTTTGGCGTAATACGCGTATTACCATGCTCTCCTTGGCAAATACAGAAGGTAATGTAGAAATACGAAATGCATAAAGATGTTTTTCAATTTCCTTTTGAAAAGCGCCGCTTTGCGGTTTACGTTTTTCACTAATATCAAGAGAAGATAAATATTTAAGGTAGGAAATAATGCGGATTGCTGCTTCATCTGGCAAAGTCCCTGTTTCGACAAGCCTTCCAAATTTACGGAGCAGAATAGAATAATGCTCTTTTTTAGGAATAAGATGAAGATCAGAAGCGCCGAAGTGACAAGCTTTCAATAAAAGCTGTTCACTTTGAGTTGCAATAACTGTTTCATGCTCCATTTTATACACCTCTTTTGTATAAAAATAATGGGCATATCGCTATCTATGGCCTCATTATAATGAGTAGACTCTTGAAATGGAATGATAAGTCCCAAAATTTAATTTTGACTCTCAATGAAACATTTTGTTTAAATTTGCGTTTTGAAATAGGAGGACATTCAATTTGATATTCAAATTGATAGGTTTCATTTATGATTTGGCATATACTATTAGAGAGAAAGAGGTGGAATACTGTGCTGCATCCATTAAAAATAACCGGGACATTGGCGGATGAGACCAGGTATAATATTTATGAGTTCATGCTGCAGAATAAGCGCTCATTCACCGTACAGGAGATAGCTGACCAATTCCATATTCACCCAAACGTTGCTAGACTCCATCTGACAAAGCTATCGGAAATCAATGTTGTCTCTGCTGAGTTTGTTAAGACAGGAAAAGGCGGCCGTCCTGGACGTATCTATCGAGCAACAGCACAAGGCGTTGCATTAACATTCCCTAAACGAGAAGAGTCCATGCTGCTGCATATATTATTGGAATTAACAGAAAGTCTGGGATTAGAAGCTTTGGAAAAAGGAAAACAAATTGCCTATAACCATGGGTATAAAGAAATGGAAGAAAAAATCAAAGAAACAAAAATGACGAACAGCTTTGAAGAAAAGGCAGCTATACTAACAGAGCAGGCTGCACTTATCGGCTATGTGCCCTCCATTGAAATGCTTGAAGAAAAGACAATCATTCATTTCATGATCTATAATTGTCCTTTTCGCGCTCAGCTTTCTGATCATCAAAAAGCCGTTTGTGCTTTGCACGAAGCTTATCTTCAAGGTCAAACAGATGCTCTGTTCACGGAAGAGCATGAACTTATTCAGACAGGCAGTATGCTGCACGAATGCGAGAATTGCCAGTATGAAATCCAGGTAGCTTCTTTCAGCAGAAGACTCTCAACTCTCTAAAGAACAAAAGAACTGGAATTTAGACATCTTTTTGCTGGATGCTCTGCCCTTCTTAAAAAGGCAAGGAAGTATCATGCAAATGTTGTAATTTAAATAAACATTCTTACAGGAGATACCAGCATAAATCAGCCGAATATTATGACAGCCACTGACTGATTTACATTCTCTTTTGACTAAAGAACAAATCTGTCTCCGGACTTACTATACCAAGCCGCAGCAAGGTCTTGTAAATTCCACTTGATTGTCACAAAGTTCACTGAAGTTGCAGTTTACATTCTATATAAACATCATTTATAATATACGGGAGACTATTGTATTCACTCGCAAAAGGAGGGGAATTTTCATGAGCAATATGTATAAAGTTATGGCTTTCTGGACAGGGATTTTTGCCGTTATGTTCTATCTTGGACACATGCCCGAGGTTTCGCTATTATTCGTAGGTAATACAGGTTTATTCTTATTATTAGGCTTCTTAAACCTTTCAGAACGTATGTACATGTACATTTTTGGTGCGTATTTAACTATCTTCTTCGCAGGATTTACTTATTATACAACATTCTTGCACGTACCTGGCGGCCATTAATCCCGTCCATTATAATAAGCGTATCGCATATGCGATACGCTTCTTTTATACCCTTTTAAAAACCATTTAAAAATGGATTATTTTCCATTTCTGCTGCAGGTGTTGTATAATCCCCATGTCCCGGATAGATAATCGTATCTTCTGGCAGTGCGAGAAGTTTATCGTGAATGGACTTCAGCAGTTCTTTCATATTACCGCCAATCAAATCTGTACGCCCAATGCTTCTTTCAAACAATGTATCCCCTACAATAGCAAATCCATCCTGTTCAAATATATAAGACACGCTACCTGGCGAATGCCCAGGTGTAAAGACGGCTTTAAAAACAAACTCTCCTACTTCAAACGTCTGCTCAACGCGAATAATATGTTCTTCCAACGGCGCCTTTACTGTATAGTTAGGAAGTTCGAAATACTTTCCTGAGCCATTCTTAAGTGGATCAGATAGCCAGTCAACTTCGCTTGCATGAATATAAACCGGTACATTAAACGTATCTCGTAAGATGTCCACAGCACCTATATGATCGAAATGCGCATGGGTTAACAAAATCGCAAGCGGCTTCAAACCTTGCGAACGAATTTCTTTTACAAGACGATTGCCTTCTTCTCCTGGATCAAAAATTAGGCACTCTTTCTTTTTATTGCTTACAATATAACAATTAGTTTGAATCGGACCTAGACTGTAAATTCTGACATTTAGCATCTTATCATATCACCTCTATCTCATTATACATGATCGGATGTTCAAACAAACGTCATTTTTTCCGCTCGACAAACTCTAGAATAAGCTATACAATATAAAAGAAATATTGTTTACGACATTCTTATGTCGAAAGGAGTGTCTATATCATGAGTTGGATTTTAATGATCATTTTCGGACTAATAGCTATTTTATCTGTGGTCGGCACATTCCAGGCAATCAAAGAAAAGAATCTTCTTTCTGTAGTATTTAACGTTGCTTCTGCAGCTATCTTCGGATGGTTCGTAGTAATGACAGTACTAAACTCTGGTTACCCACCGGTACACCACTAATAGCTAAAACAAAAGGACGGCCTAGTGTTTGCTAGGTCGCCCTTTTGTTTTGTTCAAAAAATGTGAAAGGAAAGGCAAAGCCGAAACTCGGCATTGCCTTTCCTTTTTATTTATTTACCGTTACCATCAGTCAGATTTCCTGTTTTTTGATCGTAAAAGCGCAGTAAATCTCCATTGATGATTTTATCCGAGTGTTCCAACTCAATCGTTGCACGTTCGATATATGGCTGACACGCATCAACTAATGTTTCTTCGCCCGTTGCTCGATCATAACAAACCTCATCTGTATAAACAAGGTCATCTGTTACAAAGCGACCGTCACGGAAAATTACAAATCCATCATGCTCTTCAGAGAACAGGTCTGCTCCCAGCTGCATATCTTTTGATGTATCAACACCAAGCAAGTGCAGGATTGTAGGACGTAAATCAATCTGTCCTGCCGGCTCTGTTATTTCCTGACCGTCATTCGATCCTGGAATATGAATGAATAATGGTACCGATTGTAATAACGTACTATCGTATGGTGTAATTTGTTCTTTCTCTAAATACATTGCCATTGCTTTATTATGGTTTTCAGAAATACCATAATGGTCACCGTATAACACAATAATCGAATTGTCATACAAGCCTTGTGCTTTTAAATCCTCAAAGAATAATTTAAGCGACTCATCCATATAGCGTACTGTTTGGAAATAACGATTTAATGTTCCAGAGTTTGACGTGTATTCATTGATATATTTATCCTCTTCGTCTAAATAGAATGGATAGTGGTTTGTCAACGTAATCATACGAGTATAGAAAGGCTGAGGCATTTCCTTCATTAGGTCGGCTGATTGGTTGAAGAATGGAATATCCTTCATCCCCCAGTTTACAGCTTCTCCCTCGTTCACTGTATAAGAATCAATGTCATAGAACTTTTCAATATTAAACGACTTATAAATCCGGTCGCGGTTCCAGAATGATTTGTTATTCGGGTGCATAACGCTTGTATGGTAGCCGTTTTCACCTAATCTTTCTGACATTGAATTATACGTATTTTCACCGTGAGTGAAGAATACCGCTCCACGTCCTAAACCAAACAAAGAATTCTCTACGATAAATTCCGAATCGGAAGTCTTCCCTAGTCCTGTTTGGTGATAAAAATCACTGAAATAATATGTGTCTTTGTCCTTCGTCAATGAATTTAAGAATGGTGTAACCACTTCCCCATTCATCTCATTATTAATGACAAAGCTTTGCAGTGACTCCATTGATACAAGAATGACATTACGGTCTGCATACTTCCCAAACATCTCCGGGTTAGGAGAGGCCTGGTTCGCGCGCACATAGTTATTTACCTCTACAAGTTCACTGCCATCCGCAAGCGCTCGTTGTGCAGAAGATTTTGATTGTACATAAATATCATATAAATGATAGTTATATGTCCCGATATTTTTCACAAGCAGTTCGCGGTCGAAGCTGCGTGTCAATAATTGTGGACGTTCAGTTTCAGCAAGGCCTAGATTTAGGAATAATACTGCTACTGACGTCACAAAATAAGCACGACGCACTTCCTTGCGCACCGTTGTTTGCTGACTTAAAGCAGGCATAAACTTCACAAGTAAAATAAGTAAAATCACGTCTACAAAATAGAAAATGTCATACCAGTTGATAATTGCTGCCGCCGAAGTTCCAAGGTCACCGAAATTACTTGTCTGGAACAAAACAGGGAGCGTTATAAAGTCATTATAGAATCGGTAGAAAGCCACGTTACCATACAGCACGATGGATAAAATGACACTCGTACCGATAATATATCGATTTCGCACTTTTGCTGTTTTAAAGAACAATGAAATACCATAGATAAATAGTAAAAAGCTTAACGGGTTAATAATTAAAATGAAATACTGCATCGCATTTTCCATACCCATATCAAAGCTAGTCAAGTACACGACTACTGTTTTGATCCATGCTGCTACAATAGCAAAAGTCAATATCGAATGTTTAGGCCATTTCGAGTTCATCCAAAACATCCTCTCCAGTTTTTAGAAATAATTTTTTGTTAGTTGGATTAAAACAATAAATATGTTAATCCTTTTCCCTTACTATTCAATAATATTTCCCTAAATTTGTAAAGGGAAAACATTATAGAGAGTCAAATGCCATTCTCTCCATTAAGGTAATACGTTCTTGCTTACTAAAGGTTTCATGGAAATAATGGAAATCACCTTACTTGCTTGAGATTTCTTTGTTCCCTCCATTTACGATACGTACAAGTAATCATAAATACAAAAAAACCCCACAAAAAGCTTCCATTATTATACTACAACTAAATATTATTTGCCCGTTTTTACTCTACGTTCTTCCTGCCTAATAATCAGTATAGCTGTCTGGTAATCCTTACCCTCTAACAAACGGGTTTTATATAGTTCTTTTACTTCATCTTCGATTAATTCTAAATCCCCAAGACGATCACCTGTATAAATATAGATGCCAAACCGCTTGAGCAGCTCGTAAATATCAATCATCGTTTTCATATGCTCTGTTCCTCCCGATTTATACGTGCGTGGATATGTTTTTTATCAGTCAAGATAATATCTACAGGAATGTCGTGTGAGGCAACAGGAATAGAATCCTTCACTTGTTCATGAAAAGCTAATGAAATTTTAGCGCCCATAAACTGCTGTAAATAGCGGTCATAGTATCCGCCTCCAAAGCCTATCCGATATCCTGCTTTACTAAAAACGACTCCTGGGACGATCATTACGTCAATTTGTTCCTTTAAAATAGGCTCAGTAGATCCGACAATCGGCTCTTCAATATCCATATATACTTTTTCCAGCTGACTGAAATCCGATATAGCATAAAAGATCATTTCACGAGTTGACGGATTACATTTTGGGACGCAAACTGTTTTTCCCATATTCCAAAAAGCTTCTATTATACGACGAGTTTCCACTTCCGGAAATCTGGACATCGTTACAGCAATCGTTTTTCCTTCTTTAATAGAAGGTTCTTGCAATAATTTATTTTGTATAAGGTCTGATCTTGAAAGATATGTCTCTCGATCCATCTCCATCAAGTGGCTTCTGACCATATTTCGAATTTCTTTTTTATCCACTTAACCCCGCAACCTTTCTTATAAGAAGTAAAAAGCCAAAACCACTGTGGGCTTTGGCTAATTGAGCGATTACTTCGTTTCACGGTGAAGAGTGTATTTCTTCTCGCGAGAGCAATATTTTTTAAGTTCAAGACGCTCTGGATTGTTACGCTTGTTCTTTTTAGAAATGTAGTTACGTTCGCCGCAGTCAGTGCAAGCTAAAGTAATATTTACGCGCATTATTAACCCTCCCACTCTAAATCAAGAATAAATAAATTGAGCATGATTTATACGACTAACCCATTATAACACAATCTTAAAAAAAATCTAGCATCAATTCATAATATCTTTTGATATAATAAAATCATTCATGGCAAAGCACAGGAGGTAGGCAAAAATGAATTTATCACTCATCTTTATGGGTGTTGGCATAGTACTCATCATCATCTCTTTCTTCTTAAAAGACCGCACAAAACAAATCGAAAAAGAAGTAGAGGAACTGTCAATCGGCATTTATCAGGAAACGAACGGTATTAAACGCCGACTAAAAATCGTAGAAGAAGAGCTGCTGCTTGAACCTAATTTTAAAGTTCAATCACCAAAATCTGCTCCAAAGAAAACACCGATGGAAACATTCCAGCAAGCAGCATCCCAAATAAAGGTAAACCCATCTTCAACAAAGCCCGCTCAACAAGCAAGCGGCAGTACAAAACCTATACATAGCATTTTAATTAGTCAGGTTATTGAATTAGACAAACAGGGGCTATCTATTGAAGAAATCAGTAAGCTTTCTACGTTAACGCCTGATCAAGTACGATCGATTTTATCCAACGGAGGCATATAAATGAAGAAATTACTGCGTGGAATGGGCATTGGTCTATTTTTGGCAGGCGCCACATTTACAGTATTAGATTATATGGGCGAACCCCTTTCTCAGGGAACAGCAAAAAATGAACAAAAAGAACTCGCAGAGCTAAAACGGCAGCTGACTGATGCAAATAAAGAAATTGCATCCTTGAAAGCATCTTCCCTGTCTACAGAAGAAATTTCACCTCAGGATGAGGAAACAGCAGAGCAGACTTCCTCTGCTAACAAAGAAGACACTGAAAAACCTACAACCGTTTCTGGAACCATCTATATTTATGAAGGAGTTTCGTTGTATGACATTGGTAAACAAGCCGAAGATTCAGGAATTATTCCAAATGGCCGAGAGCTAGAGCTTTTTTTATCAAAACCGGAGTATTCCCGTTCCATTCAAAAAGGACAGTTTGAACTAAATTCTGGTATGTCAATGGAAGAAATGGCCAGAACATTAACTGGAAAAACAGTAGAGTAAGAATCGTTGAATCCGTAGCGGCTTTTCCTTTCGCTATCATAGTAAGATTGATGTAAACAAAGGGATAGTTTTTATTTTATAAATTTATCGTTCCATATTTATGAGAAGGGGGTTCCCCCCTTTTTTTTGTTCACTAAATTGTCAAAAAATATTATAATATAATAATAGATACGATACCAAATATAGAAAGAAGAATTCGATAATGCATATTCAGAAGGGATCTAAGGACTTTACCAAAGCAAACTTGGCTCTTTTTGCTGCTGGGTTATGTACGTTTGCTAACCTTTACATCACACAGCCATTGTTACCTGTATTTTCAGATGAATTCGGCATTTCACCTGCTACAGCAAGCTTATCTTTATCAATAGCGACTGTTATTTTATCGTTCAGCCTCATTTTATTTGGCTCCCTATCAGAAGCTTGGGGACGCAAAAACATTATGACCGTTTCTGTTATTGCTTCAGCTGTATTGACACTGATTTTAGCATACAGTCCATCTTTTGAATCGCTTCTTATATTACGTGCAGTCCAGGGCTTTGTTTTGGCTGGCGTTCCAGCCATTGCAATGGCTTACTTAGGCGAAGAAATGGAACCCTCCAGTCTCGGAGCAGCGATGGGACTTTACATAAGCGGCAACTCAGTCGGTGGACTCGTAGGACGAATTTTTATGGGAACAATGACGGATTTATTCACTTGGCGCATCGGCATCATTTTACTTGGTATTTTAAGCATTGTTATTAGTCTCTATTTTATATGGGCCCTACCGCCCTCTAGAAATTTTAAAGCCCGGCCACTGAATTTCGCTATACTCACAAAATCATTGCTACAGCATGTTAAGGACCCGGGACTTGTCAGTTTATTCGGTATTGCCTTTGTATTAATGGGCAGCTTTGTGACACTTTTTAATTACATAAGCTATAAATTGTTAGATGAACCGTACTCTCTCAGTGCCAGTATTGTTGGCTGGATCTTTATCGTCTATCTCGTAGGCACCTTTAGTTCGGCATGGTTTGGCAGCCTTTCCGACCGTTTTGGAAGACAACGTGTTCTTTTTGTCGGTATCCTGATCATGTTCTCCGGAGCATTGCTGACGCTTCCAGTAAACCTAGTTATCAAAATTGCCGGAATTACCATTTTCACATTTGGTTTTTTCGGTGCTCATTCGATTGCTAGTGGAGGAGTCAGCTTCCGCGCGAAAAAGGACAAGGCGCAGGCATCCTCTCTTTACCTTTTTGCCTATTACTTCGGGTCCAGTGTTGGAGGCACAACAGGCGGTGTATTCTGGTACTACTACGGCTGGAATGGCATTGTCATTTTTATTTCCGGTATGCTCTTCATTGCATTAATTTTAGCTCTCAGCTACACCCTTATATCAAAAAAAGAGAACAACCCTAGTCACACTGACTAGGGTTGTTCTTATTTTAATCGTACCCAGCTTAAGCCGAGTGTCCCCTCTCCTGCATGGACACCAACAGCCGCCGAAAGCTGCGTCACAATGAATTCAATGGCCGGATAATCTTTCTGTAATTCTGCTTTCCATGCGTCAGCCCCCGTTTCATTATTGCAATGGATAACGGCTACTTGTGCTACACCGGATTCCGTTACTGCTCTCTCTAATAGATGTTCAATCTCTTTTTTTGCCCTTTTATCTGCACGTACCTTCTTTGTCACCACGCATGTCCCATCATCAATGTAAGAGATTACAAGTTTAATATTTAATAGATTACTTAAAAACATTGCTGTCCCGGAAACCCGCCCACTTTTATGAAGGTTCTCGAGACTTGCTGGGATGAAAGATAACTCTGAGCGCAAGCGTATCTTTTTTATCTCCTCAACAATCTGCTCAGGTGCTGCTCCCTGTTCTTCAAGCTCCATTCCCTTTTCCAGCATTTTCTGCATAGGAAACGATCCTATCTTTGCATCAATAGCATACGTTTTAAATCCTGCTTGCTCTGCTGCTATCGGGGCACTCGTTACAGTGCCTGATTGCTTAGAAGAGGTATGAACAGCAATGGCACAATCATAGCCGCTCTTCTTTAACTTTTCATAAAGTGCTACCTGTTCTCCAAAGTTTGGTTGAGATGTTTTAGGGTGAACTTTTGCATTTCGCAATCGATTATAAAACTCTTTATGTGTCATATCGACTGTTTCACGAAATGCTCCTTCTTCAAATACTACATTTAAAGGTAAAACGTGAATATTATTTTCATTAATGAATTCTTGAGATAAAAATGCTGCCGTATCAGTAATCCAAGCAATCTTTGCCAACTTCTGTAATTCCCCTTGCTGTATAGATTTATGGCTTTAAATTTATAGAATGAAAGCGTTTTCTACTAGTGACAATTGTCATATACGAGCACTTTATTTATTATCCAAGACATAATTTAGACATTTTTCTACCATAGATTTTGTAAAAATTTATTTTTTTCTTGGACTTAATTATTTTACAAACAATTTTATATCGTATACGATATAAATTGAGGTGAAAAATCATCATGCAAAAATTGGAGCAACAACTTTGCTTTGAAGTGTATAAAGCAGCCAACCAATTTACCAAACTTTATGCGAAAACATTGCAGCCATTTGGTTTAACGTATCCACAGTACCTTGTACTTTTGGCCTTGGGAGATGAAGACAGCCAAACAACGTCATCCCTTTGCGAGAAATTAGGGCTTGGAATCGGAACGTTAAATCCCGTTCTGCAAAAATTAGTCGAAAAAGACCTGCTAAAGAAAGAGCCCTCCACGAAAGACAAGCGGGCTTCCTATTTTTCACTTACCGAGACAGCCAGGGCTATGCAGCCAACCATTGAGCAGGCAATCGTTGAAAAGCTGTTTTGCTTCGATTTTATCTCTAGTAAAGGTCCGGCATTAAAAGAACGTTTGCAGCAATTGAATGAATTTTTGGGAATGATGAACAAGGAGGAAACAATATGAACATTTACGACATTCAGGTAACAGCGGATTCAGGGGAAACATATAAGCTCGACCGCTATAAAGGAAAAACAATGCTCATTGTCAATACAGCAACGAAATGCGGGCTTGTTGGGCAATTTGAGGATTTAGAAGAACTTTATAAAAAGTATGCAGATCGTGACTTTGTTGTATTAGGTTTTCCATCCAATCAGTTCAAACAGGAAGTCGGCACTGCTGACCAAGCCTCGCAAGCATGCCGTCTAACATACGGAGTTACATTTCCAATGCATGAAATTGTGAAAGTCAACGGCGATCAGGCGCACCCTTTGTTCCAATTAGTAACGGAAGAGACAAAAGGTTTGCTTGGCAAGAGTGTTAAATGGAACTTTACTAAGTTCTTGGTGGATAAGGAAGGCCACGTAGTAAAACGTTTCGGCCCGACTGATAAACCATCAAAATTCGAAAAGGAAATCGAAAAGTATTTATAAAAGAAGACAAAGTAATTACTTTGCCACAGGATGTAGACAAACTCAAAAATAGCAGGAGTTTGTCTACATCCTTTTTTATTAAAGGATTATAACGTGAAACGTCGCCTTCTCCTGAAAAATATTCATAATCGCTTAATACACGTTTTACATCTTCATATTTAAATACATTCCAAGTATTCGACGTCTCACTGTAACTAACAGGCTCATTCAGCAGCATGTCCCTATACCAATTTAGCGGATGAAATTGTTCTGATCTCGATTGAAACTGTTTAATATCCTCAAATGAAATAACTTCCTGTTTCAAAAGCTCTCCTCCCTCACCTTTTCGTCTGAAAAACAAATTACAGTACTCAAATTTGAGTACTGTAATTACAAGGTTACTAATCATATCCTCTACAGTCAATGCGAGGAAAGTACTTCATTCGATTTTAGGTCTAATGGATATATAAGAAGGCTAGAGACATAAGATTTTATGAAGGAGCAGCAGCTAAATTTGTGATACTTATATAGAGAACTTTAAAGGGAGCACATATTATATAGCCAATACGTACTCCCCCCATATTTTTGACCTTTTATCATGCAAATTTTTTGCAAGCTTCTATGGTCTTTCCTATTTCACATGCAATTTCTTTTCACGAAAAACTTCCTGAGCGATTGTTAAGGCATTTTGAACACGCGGAAAACCGATATAAGGTACAAGCTGGAGCAACGCCTCGACAATCTCCTTCGGCGACAAACCAGCATGCAGCCCGCGTGTAATATGAGTCTTCGTTTGGGGTGCAGCTCCTTGCGTCACTACCGCTGTAATGACGACGAGTGCCCGCTTCTTTTTCCCCAGCCCTTCCCTTGAATAAATATCTCCATAGGCAAATTCAATAATCATTTTGCGCAGATCTGGTGCAATGTCAGCCAATGCATCTGATGCTACCATCTGCTTCAAAGCATCTTCTGTTACATAGTCTTTCATCGTTTCCATGCCCTTTTTAAAACGATCCATCGTCATCCCTCCCCGTTTAAATTTTACCATAGTGGAGGTTGTTGTTCGTCACTTTGTGCGGAAAATCGTATTGTATAAGAAAATAGATAGCCGAATGTAAAGACAGCATATAAGACAAAATAAATAATCATTAAATAAAATGAAATGCCTACACTTGGCATTAGCAGGCATATTGGCATCCAAAGAGCTTGAATAAGATACGAACTTTGATTTTTCTTTCTGTCATAGTACATTTTCTTTTTACAAGCATTACATTTTGCATCATAAATCATGAAGCTCTTTTTCAGCATTTCCTTGTTTGTTAGTTCAATCCCGCAGTGCGGGCAATGCGCACGTTGCTCGTTGCGTGTCAGCAAGATTTGAATGAAAGATGTGTTCGCGAATAAGAATATAACAAAGAAAAATTGTAAAAATTCGACAGGATCTTTCAAATCTGATGCAATCTGTGTCATAGCAAAGCCAAAACCAAGCAAACTAATAATCACCCAAATGATCCGATACGATTTTAAAAACCCAACTAGCCGCTGAACGAACGCTGCATTTTGCCAGCGTTTTACTTTAAGCAACGAAACGACTGCTAGTGTATAGGCTGACATCATCAGAAGCAAGGTAAGGGTTAGCCAAATGATTTCTTCTATGGAAATTGCCTCATTTATCGTTTCTACAGGCGCTGCTGTTTGCTGTATCGCAGTACTCGGCTGTAGGGCCAGCCAGCCTGAAAACATAGCTAACAAAACAAAGGCTGGAAGTATGACTGACACATACGATTTCTTCTGTTTCTTTCCTGATTTTACATGATCGATCATTTGTTGTTTTTGAATTCCTGTTAGATGAAACTGATCTAATTCCCGTTTCCAATTATCTTGAATCGTCATTTGCTAACACCTCCCATTGTTGTTTCGGCAGCAGTTGTTTCAGCTTTTCTCTTCCCCGCTGCAGCCTTGTTTTCACTGTGGAAACAGGAACCTGGAGAAATTCCGCTACTTCACTTACCTGTAAATCTTCATAATAATAGAGAAGCAGCACCTCACGATATTTGACAGGAAGTTTTAATACCGCTTTTGTAATCTCACCGCGTTCTTCTTTTTGCAACACACGATAGTCAGCTCCCCTGCTCGTTCCTGTCAATTGTTCTAACAAAGAAAACGTACGGTGTTTCCAGCTACGGAGATAGTCGTAGCTCCTGTTGACAGTCATTTTAGTCAAATATGTTTTTAGGGAAGAACGTTCGTCAAAGCGATGGCTCGTTTGATAAAATTTCATAAATACATCCTGCACAACCTCTTCGGCGGCACGTTCATCCTTTGTATAAATAAAAGCGACTCGGAACAAATAATCGCCATATGTATGAATCAACTGTTCAATTTCCATAGAGGACGCCTCCTTTCTTACCCTACAGACGGAAGAAATGACAACAAGGACTCATTTTAAAGAAAAAATTTATCTGACATTTAATTATCTTACACCCCAGCTGTCCTATTTCCACTAAGCTTACTTATTTAAAGAAAGATCAGCATTGCTTTTACCAAGATTCCACCACTTTAACAAAGTAAATGTTATCCATTAAAAAGAGGTATATGCTCAGGATGCATATACCTCTCTTCACTTGTTATGGCTCAAAGCTTTGCAACGCTGTCTGAGCAAGCTGTTGCAGCTCTCCCGGAATTAATGCAATTTGCTCAACCGCATTTGCTACGACTATTTTTGAATAAAACGGCAAGCGCGGTATAAGCTTTTGAAGCAGTATCTTCTGTAGAATAAAATCACCTGAAAGCAGCGCTTCTTCTATAAATACAGTACTTTCCGTTGGATATTGCAACAAAATTTCCAATGCACGCTCTTCATATTGATCATTCTCTAAAGCTTCCAATAGCTTCGGGATATAAGGAGACACTTCTTCAGAAGATGCGTATTTCAAGCTCTCCATCCATTCGTATTCCATCTACTCCCTCCTTATACATATTGCAGAAACGCTGCAACCATCTGCTTCCCAGCAAGGGTACCAATTGACTCTGGGTGAAATTGAAGCCCGAACACTGGATATGATTTATGCTGAATCGCCATGATTTCTCCATCATCGCTTGATGTCGCCAATATATCAAAATCTGAATGAAGTGTAGCGGGGTCGATAATCAAGGAATGATAACGCATTACTTCTACTTCTTCTTCCAAGCTTTCAAATAGACCTCGTTTTTCATACGTTAGCATACTTGTCTTTCCATGCATAATCGTACTCGCACGGACGATGTCACCCCCAAAAGCCTCTCCAATTGCCTGATGTCCAAGACAGATGCCTAAAATAGGGTACTCCTTATAAAGCTCCCTAATAATTTGTACGGTAATTCCTGCATCCCTCGGAGCACCGGGGCCTGGCGACAATACAATGGCTTCTGGCTGCATTCGACGGATTGCTTCAATTGTTAACTCATCATTGCGGATGACTTTTACTTCAGAACCCTGTGAAGCAATTTGATGATAAAGGTTATATGTGAAGGAATCATAATTATCGATCAGGAGAATCATTTTGCCACCTCCAGCAAGGCACGCGCCTTATTAAGCGTCTCCTCATATTCTGATTCCGGTAAGGAATCATGGACGATTCCTGCGCCCGCTTGAACATATGCTTTTCCATCCTTCACAACCATTGTCCGAATGGCAAGTGCAAGATCCATAGCACCTGTTACCGATATATAACCAATTGCGCCTGCATAAATGCCTCGTTTTTTCTGCTCAAGAGCGTTAATAATTTGCATGGCTCGTATTTTAGGAGCACCTGATACCGTTCCTGCTGGTAAGCTGGATGCGAGTACATCAACAACATGCCGATCATTGCGCAGTTCACCAATTACCTCCGACACAATATGCATGACATATTTATACCGCTCAATTGCCATATATTTTGTTATTTTCACACTGCCGGTTTTCGCTACCCGTCCAACATCATTTCTACCAAGATCGACCAGCATCTTATGTTCGGCAATTTCCTTTTCATCAGCCAATAGTGCGGCTGCTATTGCTTCATCCTCGGCAGCTGTCTTACCCCGCGGCTTCGTACCTGCAATCGGATTCGTTGTTACGATCCCCTCTCTGACTTTCACTAGACTTTCCGGTGAAGTGCCTAAAACGGTATACTGACCGAATTCCATGTAAAACATATAGGGTGACGGATTGGTTGTGCGAAGTTTACGATATAAGGTAAACGGGTTTCCATTAAATTCAGTTTCAAAGGTCTGCGATAAGACCACCTGAAAAATATCCCCATTACGAATATGTTCTTTTGCTTTTTCAACCATATCGATAAATCGCTGCTTTTCAATTGTCGGAGTAAAGGAGACAGCCAGTGGTTCTTCTATTGTTTGCATCTGCGGCTGATAAAGCTGCTCTTCTATATGAGCAACTGCTGCCTCTAGCTCTTCTTGTGTTCTGCCTGACTGAAATAAATCGATGGCTGCCACTGTGATATCCTGCTTCAAATGATCAATTACAATAAATGTATCATAGAAATACACATGTACATCCGGCATCTGATAAGCATCATTCAGAACTTCTCCGATTTTTTCAAAGTGAAAGGCCGTTTCATAGCCAAAATAACCGATCGCCCCTCCAAAAAAAGCAAATGGATATTCCACTTCACGAATTGGTAAACAATTTTTCAATTGCTCAATCACTGGTACAGCATACGCTGTCGTTTCATCTTGAAAGCGGAATATACAGCTCGATTTTCCTCCCTTTAGTTCTGCAATTGGATTCACTGCAATAAAGGAATACCTTCCGCTTTCCTCGTATTTAGCATTTGATTCAAATAATACTTTGCGCTCTCCATGCAGTGCATTAAAGATAGACACAGGAGTCAGCATATCTCCCTGTAGCTTTCGGACTGCATAATCTCTAATCTCAACTGTCATCTCAACTATCCTCTCTCAGCTCATTTTGCACATAAAAAGGCCCTCCGCAAAAAAGGACGGAGAGCCGTGGTGCCACCTTTATTGACTATTACATATAATAGTCCACTCTTTTCTCGTAACGTGAGACCTACGTCGAAGCATTTCCTCTTCGCAGCTAGAAAACCCATTCATGCTATCCTTCACACCGGATTCCCACCAAACACCGGCTCTCTGTTGTTTTTTATAGCATTACTATTTTTTCATCATAGCCTTTACTTGGCTTTATTCTATTATAAAATTTTATATTATTCAAATAATTTTTCGATATCTTTATACTGAAATGTAACCTTCTCCAAAATAAAAACCGCATTTTCTCACATGATGAGAAAAATGCAGTTCAAATTAGTGCTTCTTTTGCACTTGGCTGGCGTTTATCCATTTGGGAAAAAAACCTTCTTCAAAAACGGAAGGGGCGCCTCTTCAAAATGCTGCGAATTAAGGGCAATGGCCGATAACTCAATCCCCCTTATCTCAAATTCCTCGATCAAAGAATCCGGAATAGAAGCAGGATTAAATGTATTCGCAGTTAGAAGCATAAATTCCGCTTCTTCCTTCAATTTATAAGCATCAAAAAGATACAATGCTTGTTTAAAAAGAAGCGCCATATCCTGTTCATTTTCCATTTTAATATACTGTAGCCGCTGAATGCCTTCCGATGTTAATTCACCATGAGGGAAGAGACACCGGTCATTAATTGTAGCAACGATGCAATCTCTTTTCTGCTCAGCACATAACTCTAATAATGGCAAAATCAGTCCCTTTGCCTGAATTTCGTACTCCTCCATGCCCCGAGATGTATCGAGCCCTACAATCAACGGAGCAACAAAATCTATTTTATAATGAAAAGGAACGTATGTTACATTTCCTTTTGTGACAGCTTTATCCTTTAAAGTTGACTTGCGTTGGATGGCGCGTATATCACGTAAACCTTCATCTTCATAAGGGGTGACGAGCGGGACCGAGCCTTCTAATTTGCCCAGACGATCCTGAAACTCAACCGCAACCCCAATGGACTTTATAAATTCCTCATCCCGGGCAAATTGATTCAGAAATGCTTGCTGTGCATCTTCAGTGAGCTGCTGAAACATTTCACTGCTATATAAAAAACGTAAAACATCATCATAAAATAATGTCTTCACTTTCTATCCACACACCTTATTTTTGAATGTACTTGTTAGTATATAGAAAAAAATAAAATAAAAATAGTAAAGTTGTCGGAAATTCACGTTTACGTGTTTAAAATATCACGAAACTGTGAATAGAAAAGAGAAAGTTCTGTTATTCAGTACGTGACCGTCGGTTAATCGGCTGACCTTCACGAAGTTTAACTAGTGAAATACCTACTAGCAGAAGGACTGATGCAACGCCAAATAGTATAAGACCCGGGATCACATAATGCAGCAGCCATAATACTACACTTACACTTAACACGATTCCACCGATGAGCAGCAGCGCAATACTATCTTTCATAAACATCCTCCTCTGTTGAAATGATATCTTATTTATTCCTTTTTTTTGTCTATTTCAAACAATATGTTGATGTTCCCTTTGTTGGTATATATATACATATTATTCATTTTATAATTTAATTCTCAATTTTTTGAAACCATTACGTGATTATTAACGTATGGTTAAGAGAACTCATAAAAAGGAGATGGCTATTTTGAAGAAAAAATTATTTATTGGCATGACATTAGGTTCCGCAGTATTAGTTGCAGCATGTGGTGATTCTGCAACCGTAACGGATAACGCCTCAGAAAAATCGGAGCTAACATTAGAGCAAGTATATGAAAAAACAATTGAAAGACAGCAGGAATTAAAAAGTGCTAAAGCTACTATGAAAGTTGACCAGACAATCGGGGTGGATTCAGAAGAAGGAGCCTTCGAAATGACATCTACTTCAGATTTCAATATGGATATGATCATCGATCCTATTCAGCTTTATCTAGAAGGTACGACAGCTATGAAGGACAGTGAAAGCGGCGAAGAAATGGAAGCTCCTATGAAAATGTATATGACACAAAGTGATGGCTTTTATATTTACGAGGAAACTGCAGGCAGTTGGCTTAAACTGCCTCAAGGGGAATATGACGAGCTTATGAACCAAGCGGGCATCCAAAATGACCCCTCTGAACAGCTTCGTCAGCTAGAACAATTTGTTAAGGATTTTACTTTTGAACAAAATGATGATGAGTATATTTTAACATTAGATACGGACGGAGAAAAATTTAAGGAATTTGCGCTTGAGCAGGCAAAAGCATCTATGGGCGGCGAAGAGCAATTACTTGGCAGTATGGATGGATTAAACATCGAAGATGCGCAATATGTTTTTATTATTGATAAAGAGACATTCGACATGAGCAATATGAAAATGGATATGGTTATGACAATGGAAGAAGAAACGGGGAAAATGACAATCAATCAAAGCGCGACAGTTAACTATTCAGATTTTAATAAAATCGATGCAATCACAATTCCACAGGAAGTTATTGATAATGCACAAGTAATAGAATAGCGACATCTAAATAAAGCAGCACACCATACTAAAATGGGTGCTGCTTTTATGTATTACTCTGCTACGTAAGAACAACAATAACGTGTAACAGACTCCACTTTCAGTTGAAACGAACTGTTTGCCGGCATATAAAGTACATCGTGCCCCCTAATTGGTACCGTTACATCTTCAAGTGTACTCATAAAAACATCTCCAATTTACAGTGCATTTTACTATAGTATCAAGAAATATCTTCAATTAATTTTATTTTTTAAAATTCAGCTTATTTCCTATACTTTCTTTGCTAAAATCCACCGTAATTAGAGATAATACGTTTAGGACATACGCTAGGAAGGAAATTACAAATAGAGGGACAGATAGAAGGAGGTTATTTTATGCTGCATTACGAACGAAATGGTAATACAGGCGGCGATACAATCGTCATGATTCATGGATTCCTTGGCGGGCTGGGCATATTCCATAAAGTATTAGAAGAGCTGGAGAAGGAATATGACATTCTCCGAATTGACCTGCCTGGCCATGGAAAAAGCAATGTAGAATTGGATTCCTATACGGTATATGACTATGCTGAGGCGGTTGCCGAGGTACTGAAATATGAAAAAGTTTCGAATGCTACTTGGTTAGGGCACTCAATGGGTGGTTATATTACCCTTGCTGCTTTGGAAAAAGAAATAGCAGAAATTGATAAAGCAATCCTTGCTTATTCTTCTGCTGCCTCTGACTCTCCGGAAGCACAAAAGAAACGGGATCAGCAGAAGGCAGCTATCGAACAAGATGGGGTAAAAGCATATGTTGATAATGGCATCAATGCATTCTTTGGTGAAACCCCTCATTCGGAAGATGTAGATTATGCTCGCCGTGTCGGCTATGAAACAACAGTTGAAGGATTACTAGCTGCATTAGAAGCGATGAAATCCAGACCTGATCAGACAAGTTTTATCCACGAAGTTTCAACTCCGATTCTTGTAATTGAAGGCAGCGAGGATACAGTAGTTCCACCGCTCGAAACTGAAAATATTGCTGTTCAGAAAATTATAACGAAAACAGGACACCTTGGCATGCTGGAAGATGCAAAAGCCTTTACAAAGGCAGTCAAGCAATTTCTCGGATAAAGTAAAAGAACTGCGCCACATTGCGCAGTTCTTGTTATTTATAGAAGCTTATCTCCAAAAAGTGAACCGACTAATGCAACGGCTACTTCTGCTGTTTTGTTACGATCATCTAAAATAGGGTTCACTTCTACAAATTCTGCTGATGTAATAAGCCTGCTTTCTGCAAGCATTTCCATCGCCAAATGGCTTTCACGATATGTAATGCCTCCACGGACTGGTGTCCCTACTCCAGGGCACTCCATCGGATCAAGTGCGTCAAGATCAAGAGATAAGTGAACACCGTCTGTATCCTTTAAATGAGCAATCGTCTGCTCAATGACAGACGTCATTCCCATCCGGTCAATTTCATGCATAGTAAATACTTTTATCCCAAGCCTGTGAATGAGCTCCTTCTCTCCCTCATCGAGCGCCCGCGCTCCAATCAGCACAATGTTTTCAGGTTTAATTTTATTTCCCCCGATGGAAGTTAAGGATGAATGGCCAAGATCTAAATTTACAGCAAGTGGCATCCCATGTATGTTTCCTGATGGCGACGTTTCCGGTATATTTAAATCGCCGTGGGCATCATACCAAATGACGCCGACATTGCTCCGTTTTTCATTAATTGCTGCAAGCGTCCCGATTGAAATACTGTGATCTCCCCCTAATATCAGTGGAAATACATCATCTTTCAACATTTTTATAACACTTTCTTTCACACCAAGACTTGCTTCTACGACCGATTGAAGATTTTTCAGATTGGCATCTCCGATTTGTACTGGACACCGCCCTTGTACCGAAATGTCACCATAATCAATAACTGAATAGCCAAGTTCCAATAACCGGTCCTGCAGGCCTGCATAACGTATAGCACTTGGTCCCATATCGACGCCGCGCCGCTCCTGCCCTAAGTCCATAGGAACCCCTACTATTCCAACTGTGTTCATTTCATTCTTCCCCCTCTAATTACTGTGCAATCAAGTAAAATATATGATTAGACGACAGTACCTTGGCTTTTCCGATTTTCGGCAAAACCAAATAAATGAAGCACCCCTTTAATGTCGTCTAACAATTATTGTAACTTATTTTTTTGCACCAAAACAGATTTTCTCTGTCATTTTTCAGAAAACAAAAGCAAACAAAGGGCGAATCTCAAATTTATGAGACACGCCCTTTATACTGAAAATGTGAATATGCTAACGTACCGCCGCATAAACAAAGATTTTGGCAGCCAGCAGTCCAAAAGCAGTCCAGCCATTCGAACTTTCGGGACTACATTTTTCGCTTTTCATCAGTTATTCAATTCGTACCGCTGCCCCTTCACAAGATAAAACAGGTGCTCTGCAATATTTGTTGCATAATCAGCACAACGCTCAATATAACGGGCGATAAAAGATAAATAGGTGATTTGCGATAGATTTTCTGTCTGGACACTTGAAAGCCGCATCAGATTACTAACCGTATCTCCATACAGTTCATCCACCTGGTCATCCAAATCTGCAATTTCTTTAGCTTTTGCCGTATTTTCTTCAATAAATGCCTTTATAATCTGACGAAGCATAGATGTTGTCCGGAAATGCATATCTTCTAAAGTTTCGATTGTTGTAATAAAAGGATCTTTCCCCATCCGTATCGTTTCCTTCGCGATATTCACAGCATAGTCTCCAATGCGCTCCATATCGGCTGAGGCTTTGATCATGACGATCAGTCTTCGTAAATCTGTTGCTACAGGCTGTTGCTTTGCAATCAACAGAATAACGCGATCATTGATCGCTTCCTCCAAACGATTAATATCCGTATCCATTTCAATAATCTCAAGTGCAAGGTCCATATCTTTTTCTACAAAAGCTTTAAAAGCAAGCTCAAATGCATCAATAGCTTTTGTACTTAATTCAAGAAATGCCTGCTGCACATCCTGTAAATCATTTTCAAATCTCTCACGTACCATTATGTTTCTTCACTCCTTATCCAAATCGTCCAGAAATATAATCTTCTGTCCGTCTATCTGTTGGGTTTGAGAAGATTTTGTCCGTCTGATCAAATTCTACAATTTCCCCATTTAAAAAGAATGCTGTTTTATCGGAAATTCGGGCTGCCTGCTGCATATTGTGGGTAACAATAATGATAGAGTATTGTTCCTTCAGCTCCTGTACCAGCTCTTCCACCTTGAGTGTAGAAATCGGGTCAAGTGCCGATGTGGGCTCATCCATTAAAATGACATCCGGTTCAATGGCAAGACATCTAGCGATACAAATTCGCTGTTGCTGCCCTCCAGAGAGACTGTAAGCATTCTGATGAAGACGGTCCTTCACATCATCCCAAATAGCAGCACCCCGCAATGATTTCTCTACAATTTCGTCAAGAATTTTCTTGTTTTTAATTCCATGGATACGTGGTCCGTAAGCAATATTATCATAGATAGACTTAGGGAAAGGATTCGGTTTTTGGAATACCATCCCTACTTTTGTACGCAGCTCTTCCACCTCATAATTAGTGCCGAAAATATTACGTCCCCGGTAATTGATTTCCCCAGTCGTACGTACAGTAGGTACCAGTTCAACCATTCGATTTAATGCTTTTACATAGGTAGATTTCCCGCATCCAGACGGTCCAATTACTGCAGTTACCTCATTCTCCGCAATATCAATGTTGAGGTTTTTCAACGCATGATGCTCGCCATACCATAAGTCGAAATTTTTTGTTTGGAAAACGAATTCTTTTTTCGAATTGCTTACCGCTTTTGACTTTGCATTATTCACAACAATTTTAGGTGTTTTTTGTTCAGCTATTTGAATCATTTTATCCACTCCTTAATAGCGTTTTTGAAACTTATTTCGAATCAGTACAGCAATAGAGTTCATCAATACAAGCATTGTCATCAGAACAATAATGCCTGCTGCTGCCACGTATTGAAACTCTTCCTGAGGACGTTTCGCCCAATCAAAGATCTGCATTGGCAACGCTGTAAAGGAATCGAGCAGCCCTGTCGGAAGAAACTGCAGAATAACCGGGATACCGATTACAACAAGCGGTGCAGTCTCGCCAATCGCACGAGAAAGAGCAAGTATACTTCCTGTTAAAATCCCTGGAATGGCTGCTGGAAGCACAACACGTATAATCGTTTGCCATTTCGTAGCCCCCATCCCGTATGATGCCTCTCTCTGTTCATTCGGCACCGCACGAATCGCTTCCTGTGCTGCTACAATAATGACAGGTAAGATAAGCAAACTCATCGTAAATCCGGCTGCTAAAATGCTTTTTCCAAGATCCAGCATCCGAACAAAAATTGTAAGGCCCAGAAGCCCGAATACTATCGATGGCACACCTGCCAGGTTTGCAATATTCATACGAATAAAATCATTGATTTTATTTTTTTTGGCATATTCCTCTAAATAGATTGCTGTAGAAACACCTAGAATGATAGAAACAGGTGCGACTACTGCCATTAACCAGAGCGAACCAATTAACGCTGCTTTAATACCTGCATTTCCAGGTATACGAGATGCAAAATTCGTTAAGAAGTCAAAATTCAAATAACCTAGACCTTGGGAGAAGATACGGAACAATAGCACAGCAAGTGATAATAATGCAAAACTTGTTGCCAAAAGGAATATTGCTTTCCATACCTTGTTAAATGTAAGACGAGAGTTCATCCGTTTCATTACAAGGACATCATTCAAATACTTCATGTCAATACTCCTCCCGGAAGCGTTTCGAAATATATTGTGCGAGTAAATTCATAGCTAATGTAAAGATGAATAACGTGAAACCAACTGCATAAATCGAATAGTAAATTGTCGTACCATAACCAGCATCCCCAGTAGAGACTTGAACGATATAGGCCGTCATTGTCTGAATAGAGTCCGTGAACCCAAATTCAAATGTCGGTGTCGATCCGCCTGCAAGAGATACAATCATTGTTTCTCCAATTGCACGGGAAACAGCGAGCACCACAGATGCTACGATACCGGAAAGAGCAGCTGGAAGCACGACTTTGATAGCAACTTCAAATTTCGTAGACCCTAGTCCTAGAGCACCTTCACGGATTGAATTTGGCACAGAACTCATAGCATCTTCTGACATAGATGCAATCATCGGTAAAATCATAATTCCTACTACAATCCCCGGGCTCAGTGCATTGAATATTTTTAATGACGGAATTATTTCCTGCAGGGCCGGTGTAATGAACGTCAACGCGAAAAAGCCGTAAACAATCGTTGGTACTCCCGCCAAAATTTCTAAAATAGGCTTAACTATACGACGTGTTTTATCTGATGCATACTCGCTCAAATATATCGCCGCACCAAGCCCGAACGGTACCGCCACCAAAATCGCAATAAATGTAACTTTAAAAGTCCCTAAAATAAGCGGCAGTACACCGTACAGCGGCTCTTTTCCTGAAAAAGGAAGCCACTCCGTCCCAAAAATATAATCCGTGATTGAAATGCGGCTAAAGAATTCAAATGTCTCAAATATTAACGTAAAAACAATGCCGAAAGTGGTAAGTACAGATAACGCCGCTGCTAAGAACAATGCTATTGGAACAAGCTTTTCAATGATTTTCTTACTTTTCCTATTACGAGAAGCAGCAATCATGGACTGAACTGATTGACTCATTAAATCTTCCTTTCTAATAAAAAATGTGTGGTAAGCTTGCCTTACCACACGTCTCAGGTTTAACGTAATGCTTCTAGAGCTGCTAAACCTTCATCATATTTTTCCTGTGGTGAGCGGACATAGCCAGTAAGTTCCGCCATATCGCCAGCGTTTTCAAGTGTAAATTTCATAAAGTCGTAGGCTGCTTCGTTCTCTTTCATCGCTTCATTCTTCACATATACGAATAGAGGGCGTGACAGCGGTGAATATTCACCAGATTCGATTGTTTCATTCGTAGGCGTCACTCCATCAATCGATACAACTTGCAGCTTGTCTTCGTTTGCCAGGTAATATGCATATCCGAAGAATCCAATGGCATTTTTATCAGCAATAACTCCCTGTACCAATACATTGTCGTCTTCTGATAGAGTCGCTGACTTCACTAGGTCTTCCCCATCTAAAATAACCTCGTCAAAGTAGTCATATGTACCGGAATCTGCACCCGGTGAATAGAATACTACTTCTTCATCCGGCCATGACGGGTCGATATCTGACCACTTCTTCGTCGTACCATCCTCTACCCACAGCTGTTTTAATTGATCTACTGTCAATTCTTTTGCCCATGTATTATCTGGATGGATTACAACCGATAAACCGTCATATGCGATTTCAAATTCTGTATAATCAATTCCTGCATCTTCTAAGCTTTTCGCTTCATCATCTTTCATTGGGCGAGATGCATTTGAAAAGTCTGTTTCTCCATTGATGAATTTTTCAAATCCTCCACCAGTTCCTGATACCCCGACAGAGACACGTACGTCGCCTTGTTCACCTGCATATTCTTCTACAACGGCTTCCATAATCGGTGCCACTGTGGAAGATCCATCACCAACTACATCTCCTGAAAGCTGTGCAGTGCCTTCTTCTGTTTCAGCCCCGTTTGCTTTTGATGAGTCTGTGTCGTCTCCGCAAGCTCCTAGTAGTAAAGTAGCCCCTACTAATGCTGTTGCGCCTAAGTACTTCCATTTTTTCATTGTGAATGTCCTCCAAATCAAAGGTATTATTCTTACATTTCCAACTATAGATTCTGAATATTGAGAGCGTATGAATAGGTTGTTAATCCTAGGTAAAGAGGTATTAACAATTGTAAATTTTGTAAATAAAAAAGGAGTAGTCCCATAAGCTTTCGCCTAAAGAACTACTCCTTACTTAACTATTCATTTACCGTTTCTTCTTCTTCATCCTCATTTAGTACTTCTTCAGACAGGGCTGGCTGAATTTTCTGGCTGGCTGTACTAGACGAGATGTCTGTGCCTGCTCGTTTTTCCTTCAGCTCAAAATAAGCGTCCAAAACGTCACGTGCAATCATATTATTATACGATTGATAGCTATTGAAATTTGTTGTTGCCCACGGAAGGACAACTGCGTATGCCACTTCAGGGTTCTCATATGGTGCAAAGCCTACATGGACAAGATTTAATGTATCAATCCCGCTTTTCGACTTTTCAGGGTCATAGTATTTTACCTCAGCTGTACCAGTCTTACCTGCCGCTGTATAAGGTGCATCGCGGAAATATCTTGCTGCCGAACCTTTTGCACCTATATATACACGACGGAACCCTTCCTTCACTCGATTGATTTCCTGTTCTGTATTATCAATACGGTTCAATATTTTAGGCTCTATTTCCTCTACCAGTGCACCCATTGTTTCACCGTCAGTCGAAGGATTACGAATTTCCTTCAGCATGCGGGGCTGGATGCGGTAACCGCCGTTGGCAATCGTCGATACATACTGTGCAAGCTGTAATGGCGTATACGTATCAAACTGACCGATTGAAAGATCCAGGATATTACCAGGATTATTTGGGTCAGTAGCAATCCCCGTCGTCTCTCCTGGCAGGTCTACGCCCGTCCGGACACCCAAGCCCATTTGATTATATCCATTACGCATCTTTTGTAAAGTATCATTTCCAAGATTCAAGCCCATACCCGGATAATATGTTAGTCCGCCTAGGCTTAAAGCAATTTTAAACATATATACGTTCGATGACTGCTCAAGGGCAGCTAAGTCGTTCATACTCATTCGGCCATATCGGTTGAAAACCGAACTTTTCTCAACGCCACCGATATAAAGCCGTTCATCAATAAGGGAACTTCCAATTTGAATAGCCCCTTCCCGGTAACCTGTTAAAACAGTGGCACCCTTTACCGTGGAACCTGCCTCATAAGCTGTTGTGAAGTTGCCGTATGAATAATCTACAAGATAACGCTCGCCTGTTTCTTCATCATACTCAATCTTTTTACCGACCATTGATAGGATTTCTCCCGTCTTTGGGTCCATCATCACATAAAATGCCCGGTCAAGTAATGAGGCACTGCCCGATCTTTTTGCCTCCAGCAGGTATTTTTCTACAATTTCTTCTGCTTTTTGCTGGAGCTCGATATCAAGTGTAGTTACGAGATCTTTACCAGGCTCGCCGTCATACGTAGTAAGGGTCTCGACAACCTCACCCTTTTTATTCGTAACGTTTTTAACGACTGATTTCTCTCCTTGCAGGAGCTCTTCGTACTGGGCTTCAAAATAACTTTCTCCTACCCGGTCATTACGGGAGTATTCACGCGCCAGATAGTGATCCAATTGGCTTTTCGGAATCCCTTTATTCGGCGTTGTTGTTCGTCCTAGCACTGCTACAGGCGCAAGCCGTACGCGCTTCCAATCTGTGGTCGTATTTACCCCCGGTAATTCGGATAGCCGCTCTGAGACAAGAGCAAATTCATGGTCGGTTACATTTTCGCTTTTAATAATTTGCGGCGAAAGATTATAGCCGCTTGTCATTTCCCGGTATATCGCCAGCACTTCCATGTCCTGCTCTGTCAATGAGGCAAGCTCCTCTTCTGTAATCCGCTCACGAACACGTTTATCGTACTCCCTGTTTACTTCTTTTTCTTCAATCCCCTCATTCGCTTGACGGAATTTATTCATCTCTTCTGTCGTTACCTTTTCCTTCGCTTCTTCAGCATTTAGCAAAATCCAGAAGTCTTCCTTATCACGAGCTGTCACCCGATTTGTAGGCATATCGATTAGAGCAGCCAAGCTTTCGGCTATCTTGACCATTTCCTCTGTCTTCGTTGTCGGCAATTTTGTATATGTAATTGCATTTTCAGGCACATTATCCACTAAAATACGGCCATTTCGGTCATAAATACGGCCTCGAGGAACACTCGTGTTTACTTTGACTTCCTCCATCATCGCTAATTTACTTACATAATCTTCCCCTTTCACAATTTGCAAATATCCAAGGCGGAAAATAAGTACGGAAAACAATAAGAATATCGAAAAGAAAAGGACGTTCATGCGGAATGTCAGGCTTGCCCGTTGCTTTGCCTTTGGTTTTTGGTTGCGTTTGTTCTGGATTGGTTTTCGCATTTAAAATCCCCTTTCTTCAAAAATAACTTTCTACTATTATTAAAACCCATGCCTTTTAGTATAACATCATCACTCCGGTAAAAAAAGTACTACAGGGCCATATTGTTTCCCATTGTTTTGACTCTATTTTTACACAAAAGGTTTCATTTTTTTTCTTCTTCCTGTTTAATAGAAACATATCGAAATAGAGGAGTGGAGGAAATGGAATTTATTGCTGTCGGTCTTGGGGGAGCTATTGGGGCTCTTCTTCGCTTTTACGTCAGCCATCTCATCTCCTATGATGCAGAATTTCCGCTGGCAACCTTTCTTGTTAATATGATAGGTTGCTTTCTGCTGAGCCTTCTTTTAAGCGGGCCCTTTTTAAAAAGAATACCTCATATAAAGCTGGCGCTGACAACAGGACTTCTAGGTTCCTTTACAACTTTCTCCACCTTTAGCTATGAAACGATTTCCCTCGTTAAAAATGGGCAGTTCGAATGGGCTTTTTTTTATATTTGCCTTTCCATATTGGGAGGGGTATTAGGGAGTTATGCGGGTTATAAACTCAGAAACGGGGTGACGCAATGATTTCAGTTATGGTTGGCGGCTGGTTCGGTGCAATAAGCCGATTCTATATAGGAAAGGTTCTCGCTGGAATTAATGGCAGTTTTCCTTTTTCTACATTATTCGTTAATACCCTTGGCTCTTTCCTTCTTGGCATTGCAGTAAACAGCGGACTTCCCACAGCACTTTACCAGCTGATTGCTGTTGGCTTTTTAGGCGCGTTTACAACCTTTTCTACTTTTAGCTATGAAGCATTACAGCTGTTACTTTCAAGACGCTTTCTCACTGCTGGTATCTATATTGGCAGCAGTATGATTTTGGGATTTGCTGCATTTACTGCAGCTTTTTTATAATAAAAGGAGTGAGATTTTTATGAAAAAATGGCTACTGGCACTATTTTTCATCGTATGTTCGCCATTTCACACCACCGCAGCTACCATATTCAGTGATGTCTCCCCCGGCACAGAGGTAGGAAAAGCTGTGACAAATCTTGTTGATCGCGGCGTTATCAGCGGCTATAAAGATGGAACTTACCGTCCAAACGAAGTTGTAACACGGGCACAGGCTGCAAAAATTTTATCCGGTGTCTTAAAGCTTGATACAAAAAATGCCTCGGTTCATTTTTCAGACGTACCCGAATCATATGAGCATTACGGTGCAATAGCTGCGCTTGCCGAACGAAAAATACTGAATGGCTATGCGGATGGAACATTTAAGCCGAACAGTCCTATTACACGAGGACAAATGGCAAAAATCTTAACAAATGCCTTCCGGATTTCCGGTGTGTTTCAAACATTGCCTTTTTCAGATACAGCAAAAGACTCGGAAACATTTGGATATGTAAATGCACTATACAGTTATGCGATTACAACTGGGACGACAGCTACTACCTTCTCTCCTGGAAACCATGTAACACGCGGACAATTAGCCATCTTTATCAGACGTGCAGAAACCTCGCCAAAGAACGGCTCATTGGCAGCGGCGAAAAATATGGGGATGACAGCCTTTACAGAATGGTCAACTGAAAAGGAACTTATCAACATTGTTTCATCAGGGACAGAAATTCATTTATTGCCTGTGAAGGAAGGTTCTACTCGCCTGCTCATAGCCGGCCCTTCTTCACTTTCGGCAACACAGACAATGCAATACAAATTGTATAAAGTTAATGTTCAGCCTAATAATGGCATACTGCAAATCAATATGACAGACAGCAATCTTACAGAAGAACTTTCACACAATGTAAATTTTTATACATATGAGGATTTACAGCTCAGCTTTATTCCATCAACTGTCCTCGTACAAGGAATAGACGGGAAAACAATGCCTGCAGGCAGCTATTATATCGGCCGTGCATCAAATGGTCTCGAACTATCCATCTATACACCGGGGCATTACATAGTAACAGTGGCAGGCAATGGAGTAAGTGCCTCCTTCTCTGCAGTCGTAACAGTGGAGAATTTCGAAACAGCGCTTAATCTCTATCCAATGTAAGAAACAGATTTTTATAAAAACAAAAAAACCGCGGATCATTGGAATTATCCGAATGACTCGTGGTTTTTCTTTTTAAGTAAAAGGAAGTAGAACAAATCTGGAGCCTTTCCTTCCGTATAAATAATAAAAAGCTCGCGTAATACGAGCTTTTTATTACTTCATATTCCCTCTTTGCTGACGTTTTCATCACAAAAGGAGAATTGCGAAAGGTTATTTGCTATTATTTAGCTTCTTGGAACTTTTTCTCTACTACGTCCCAGTTTACTACATTCCAGAAAGCACCGATGTAGTCTGGACGACGGTTTTGATAATTTAAGTAGTAAGCATGCTCCCAAACGTCTAATCCTAGGATAGGTGTTTTGCCTTCCATTACTGGAGAGTCTTGGTTTGGAGTTGAAGTAACTGCAACAGAATCGCCATCTACGATCAACCAAGCCCAGCCTGAACCGAAGCGAGTTGTAGCAGCTTTTGCAAATTCTTCTTTGAAAGCATCGAATGAACCGAATTTAGCTTCGATTGCAGCCTTCACTTCGCCTACAGGCTCTTTAGATCCGCCTGGAGCGATTAATTCCCAGAATAATGTGTGGTTAGCGTGTCCACCACCATTGTTGCGCACTGCAGTTTGTTTGTCTGCTGGAAGCGCATCTAGGTTAGCGATTAGTTCGTTGATGTCTTTGTCAGCGAATTCAGTGCCTTCTACCGCTGCGTTCAAGTTTGTTACATACGTATTGTGGTGCTTTGAATGGTGGATTTCCATTGTACGTGCATCGATATGTGGTTCTAATGCATCGTATGCATAAGTTAATTCTGGTAATTTGTAAGCCATGACAATTCCTCCTTGAAATAAATAAATATGATGCCATATCTAAAGTATCAAAATTTTGGGGGGCGTTCAACTAAAAAAGCCCTCGAAAATGGTAAATCAGCCTTTTGGCGGAAAACGACCAGTTAAATAACCAAGAAGAACAGAACAATCATAAGAGCCTGCAAGATTCCTTTTGTCACAACGGAGGTTAAAAATCCAACAAGTGAACCGACCCCAGCTTTCAGAGCCTGCTGCCATGATGTACGCGTGACAAACAGTTCAGCGATTACTGCTCCTAAAAATGGACCAATAAGAATGCCTAAAAACGGGATAACAAACGGGCCTATCAGGAGACCGATTGTACTTCCCCACATCCCAGCCTTCGTTCCGCCAAATTTCTTTACACCGACAAGGTTAGAAATTGTATCTGCGCCAAACAGCAGTGCAACAAACAAAATCTCAATCAACCAGAACCACCATGGCAAATCGCTGAAGCTATAAAATAATCCATACACAACAAATCCACCTAAAATAAATATAACCGATGGAATAATAGGATAAATCAGCCCTACAAATGCGACGACAAAAAATGCAATAATTAATATCCAAGCAATAATATCCATAATACCCTCCTTCTTTCTCTCAAATTACGTATGACCTTCTAAAAGGTTTCATGCAATGTCCATTTTCCTCCCGTCTTTTTCATGGTAAACTTTCGTTTGGAGGAGAAACGATATGAAACACTCACAATTATTCATCGACAGCTTAATCAACCCTAAAAAACTGGCCGCCTACCGAATTATGTCGATTGGAAGGGTCATTCAATACGTGTTCCTGCTTATTACCGTTGTAACCGTATTTTCATTCGGTCAATTCACTACCGGCTTTTCTGAGGACATTTTCAATATCGACGGTGTAGCGGACTATTTAGCTGATATCCAATGGCTGCTCTATCCGTTTGCTTTTGTCTTTTTGTTTATCATGACTTCCCTTCTTATTTTCGCACGTATAAGTTTATATGCACTAGCAGGCTATACGCTATTAAACGTTATGAAACGGCGCGGAGAGTATCGCCATATTTGGCGGACATCAGCTTTTGCGATAACATGGGCGACTCTATTATCTATTGTCTTTTCGTTTTTCCGGTTCTCGGATGTGTGGACAACCATGATAGGAATCTTTATCACAATGTTCTTCATAATCATCGCATTAACAAAATACCCAAAACAACCAAAGAAGTAAGCATGAATCTCTCACTCGCACATATAGTGTTGTGCAAGGGGGGATTTTTTTGCGCTTATTAGGCTGGACGATACTCATCTTTCTTATCGCTGCTGTTATTAAAATAGATTTACAGGAAGGAACGATGCCACTAACAAATTTCTATGAGGAGCCATGTACAGAAACCATAGAGTATGAAACCGTTCGCGTCAAAATCAGAGAAAAGGATACAATCTACAGCTTATTCGCAGCTACACCTTCTGTAACAAAGATCCCCGAATCAGAGAGACTTACGTTATTTTTTACGTACAACCCACATCTTCAAAATCAGCGCCTTATTCCCGGTGAGGAAGTTTTAATCCCGGTAAAACAAATAAATCGTTGTGAAAAATAATATTCTGGTCTTCTTTCTTGTCATTTACTTTCCGAGACTGATAAAATAGGGTACAGTGACGGTCTACATATGAGGGCCTGAAAAGGAGAGAAATGAAATGAGTGAAATCGTTCACCGTACAAAAACACGTCCTGTACGTGTCGGTAACTTAACGATCGGTGGCAATAACGAAGTCGTTATTCAAAGTATGTGTACAACTAAAACACATGATGTAGAAGCCACTGTAGCAGAAATTAAGCGTTTAGAAGAAGCTGGATGCCAAATCGTTCGTGTCGCTGTTCCAGATGAGCGCGCTGCTGATGCGATTGCTGAAATAAAAAAACAAATTAACATTCCGCTTGTAGCGGATATTCACTTTGATTACCGTTTAGCTTTAAAAGCGATTGAAAACGGGATTGATAAAGTTCGTATTAACCCAGGTAACATTGGACGCCGTGAAAAAGTAGAAGCGGTTGTAAATGCCGCGAAAGCAAAAGGAATTCCAATCCGTATTGGTGTAAATGCCGGCTCTTTAGAGCGCCATATCCTAGAAAAATATGGTTATCCAACTGCAGACGGCATGGTAGAGTCAGCACTCCACCATATCAAAATCTTAGAGGATCTTGATTTCCATGACATCATAGTGTCAATGAAGGCATCGGATGTAAACTTGGCAATTGAAGCGTATGAAAAAGCGGCAAAGGCTTTTGACTACCCTCTTCACTTAGGAATTACAGAATCCGGTACATTATTTGCCGGAACAGTAAAATCTGCTGCCGGTCTTGGTGCCATTCTTTCAAAAGGAATCGGTAACACGCTGCGTATTTCCCTTTCCGCTGATCCTGTGGAAGAAATAAAAGTTGCACGTGAGCTGTTGAAGTCGTTCGGACTTGCGTCTAATATGGCTACATTAATTTCCTGCCCTACTTGCGGACGTATCGAAATCGATTTAATTTCCATTGCAAATGAAGTGGAAGAATATATTTCAAAATTAAATGTACCATTGAAAGTAGCGGTGCTTGGATGTGCGGTAAACGGTCCTGGTGAAGCCCGTGAAGCAGATATTGGTATCGCAGGAGCCCGGGGTGAAGGTCTTCTGTTTATGAAAGGTAAAACTGTTCGTAAAGTACCGGAAGAAACAATGGTAGAAGAACTGAAAAAAGAAATCGATAAACTGGCTGCTGAAATGGCAGAAAAACGTGAAGCAGAAGCACAAGCACAAGCAAACGTTAATGCATAATAAGGAGGGATGATTCTAGTGGCTGCAAAATTAAAACCACGCTTTGGCATCGATATTGACGGTACGGTCACATGTCCTGCCACTCTCATTCCTCATATTAATAAGCAGTACAACGTCAACATTACGTTAGACGATGTAGTGGAATATGACTTTTTAAGTGCGTTTCCACATCCTGTTGACCGAACACAGTTTGATGCATGGTTTAAGGAAAATGAGCCTTCTATGTATGCTGTTAGTGAATTGGCAGCCGATGCAAAGAATATTTTAAGTGCTTGGAAAAACCGTTATGAGCTCTACTATATTTCTGCACGTGGGGAAAATGTTTTTGACATTACAACAAAATGGTTTCAGGAACAATGTGTGCCGTATGATCATATTGAACTGATCGGCAGTCATGATAAAATTGCGGCTGCCCGCTTGCATGAAGTAGATGCATTTTTTGAAGATAAGCATGATAATGCAGTTATGATTGCAGAGGAATTGAACATTCCTGTTATTCTGTTCAATACACCCTACAACCAATTAGCTGTGCCTTCAAATGTCATCCGTGTTAACAGCTGGCTTGAGGCAAACGACTGGATCCAAAAGAAATTCTAACAAAAAAGTGTAGAAAGCAGATGAATGTGCTTCCTACACTTTTTTACGTCATTACTAGGCTTGTCCTGCTAGTGGTCTGACAAATCTTCTCTTCAAACAATAATTAGGAAACCTTTCAGCAAACTACCTGTATTAGATTTCTAATATCCCTTTCCTCCACCGCTCAACAAAACTTTCAAATGTAATACCATACTTTTCATAAACTCCGTGATAAACGAAATATATCCCCAATTTGTCCAGCATTTCATCATCAATATGCATAACCCATTTCCCTTCCCATGTATTTTTTGAGAAACTAAAAAGTTGTTATACCAATCCTTGTTTTTGCTATTTCAGACCTTCCCTATTCCACATTGGGCTCACTGGAAAGTCCTCAGTCCCGTTATGTAAATATGTTGAAAAATAGTCACATAAAGTTGGGAAGTCACCATTTTTCCTGTTAAAAGATTTAGTAAGATAGATGTGAAAGATTTATGGAGTGTTGGAGGGGCGACGATGCGGAAAATTTTCATTTTATGCTCAGCTAGTATACTTTCGCTATATTTGGCAGGATGCTCTGATACAATGGCAGATATCAAAAATGCGGCATCGGGTATTAATGAGGCGGCTGACAAGGCGGCAACAGCTATTTCACAGGATGTCCATTCTATTCGAGCGATAGATATTTCATACAATGACCAAACCTTTACAGTGAACGATTTATTTAAATCCATTTTACGTGACGTCCAGTGGTATTATGAACGCAGTGGGGACAAAACTTATTTAAAGGTGACAGGCACTTGGCAGCCTGACTTGTTTGCCGCCTATGGCATTGGAGAAAATAATAAAAACGATCTTGCCCTCCACGGAGAAGTAACGGTAGTATTAGAAGTGGAAAATCATATAATTCAGGAAGAAGCTGCAAGTGTAACTGTGCTCTATCATGGGGACACATTGCTGGCTGAAAATGGTCAGGAAATATTACATTATTTATATGACTACTACACAACAAGCTAAGCTTTTTAGCTTATTATTCAGATGGAGGTTTTACCATGGCATTATTTTTTATCAAGCATAAACACGGCATTCACGAAATCACAGATGTAAAAAAACATAAAACAAATGTGGAGCTTCGTACAGTGACAGGCGAGGTATTACATATTATCGTTATTACAGATGAACAGTATACTGTATATGACGACCGATTTGCTGGTGCATCCAAAAGGCTGAATTCTATTGAAGCATACGATATTGAAGGCAATTTCCGCAATATTGATTTTGACAATATGCGTACCTTGTTCACGAATGCTTTTTCCCAGCTGTTAGATACATTGGCTCAATTCGTTGGGTCAAACCAGCTCGTCGATTTAGATAGCATCCGACATGAAGTAAGCGATCATAATAAAGGTTTACAGTTTAAAATTATTACTGATCCTCAAAACTACTAGTTTTACGTTTAATACACCTCCTAAAGGGAAGAGTCTTAAGACCGAAACTTTAAGGAGGTTTTTTACATGGCAAATTTATCAGATAAGATGAAAGGTGCAGGTAATAAACTAAAAGGCGAGGCAAAAGAGAGTCTCGGAAAAGCGACAAACGACCCACAGCTTCGTGCAGAAGGCCGTTTAGACCGTTTACGCGGTGAGGCACAGGAAGAAGTGGCCGAGATGAAAGATAATCTCTTACATGAGGACGATGAGCTTCAACGTAGAAACAAATAAACTATAAAATGACAAGGAATGCAGGAAAGATACATCAATCTTTCCTGTTTTTCTTTTATTTTATTCTATTTTTTTTTGAATATCCCTCTTTTCACCTGCATATAAAGAGGTATAATATGTAAATAGTTGCTTACATTTACTACGGTATTCGACATCGTTTTCATTATTATTGTAGGGGGACACTGAATGTCTATTCACAATACTATGCCCCTATCAAGAGAAGAGCTGTTTAGTTCTCTTTGTAGTATGGCGAAACAATATAGTACAGGCGTTGCTATTTTAGATGCCCATCACCCACACCGCCCTTTCGTCTATTATAATGAGCCGTTTGCAGCATTGACGGGATATGATGAAACTGAATTAATCGGTAAGAATCTATCTTGCTTTGCTGGTTTAAAAACTGCAGCGGATCTTTTAGCGGAGCTAGATTATCACGTAAAACATGCATTACCATACGAAACATCCGTTATTCATTATCAAAAAGATGACAGTCCCTTTTGGCATGAGTTAGTAACCCATCCTATGTGCGATCAGGAGGGTGCCGCTCAATATATTATGGTGCATAGTAAAGATGTAACATATGAGAAGCTATTTAAAATGCTGTCTAAACTTGAACATGAAGTCTATCTGGAAATCGAAAAAGGTGATTCTCTTTCACATATTTTGCAACTAATTACAACTCAGATTGAAACGTATTATACACGCAATATATATTGTTCGATTCACTTAATGAAGGACAATATTTCTATGACGGCCGAGGCAAGCGGTACCCTCCCGTTAGAAATTGCAAATGTCCTTTATTGCCTGGAGTTAAACTCCATGATGAACGGAAACGGAAATGCTATTTTTGTAAAGCAGTTCACAAAGAAAGAACTGGCTGCTGCAAAGAAAATAGCACAGGGTCCTTTAAAAATGGAAATTAACCATTGTTGGGGCAAGCCGATTTGCGGCACAGCCAATGAAGTAATCGGTTCTATTACGATGTACTTCGATAAGGAACCAAACATTAAGTCTATTGAGATAGAGTTTCTAAATCGGCTTGTACCGCTTATTTCATTATCCATTAAATATATTGCCCAAACACAACAGCTCCGTCAGCTTGCCTATTTTGATTCTGAGACAAAGCTGCCGAATCTTCATTATTTCCATACCGAAATGGAAAGTTGGATGGAACAGGGCGAAAGAGGGCTCATCATTATCATCCAGCCTGGTGAATATTCAAGCATTGTTGATGTATATGGCCGCAGCGCAGGAGACGAGATTCTACGCCAGATGGTTGAACGGCTTCAGGAGCATACATTGAAAGAAGGCAAAGAATTTATCGCTAAGTTTTCGAACTCCTGTATTGTTTTTGCGAGTAATAGAGGCTTTGACCAGCCAGAATTATACGAGTCTAGAATCCGCCAGCTGACAAAGGAACCATTCCTTATACTGGAGAAGGAGTTTTATATTACTTTAAAGATTGGTATGACTCATTTTTCTCCAAATAGCCAATTGGACGAAGTGATCCGCCAGGCGGACACGGCTCTTTCTAGATCCCGGCAGATATCAGGGACCAATGTAGCGTTTTTTGAAGAGCAGAATGATGTAAAATTGCAGTTAGAGATGGATGTGCGGAATCAACTCACATACGGCCTTCAGCACAAAGAGTTTTATGTGGTACTGCAGCCTAAAATCAATATCAATACTTTGGAGATTGAAGGTTTTGAAGCACTTTGCCGCTGGAATAGCCATATGCTGGGCCCTGTCTCCCCTGCCGTGTTCATCCCGCTTGCTGAGCAGACAGGGAAAATCAAAAAGATTGATGAGCTTGTTATGAAGCAGGTGTTAAGATGGCAGCGAAAGAGACTTGATAGTGATGAAAAAACAGTGCCGATTGCTATTAATATTTCCCCTGTTCACTTTTATGAGGAGCGCTTTGTTAAACAGGTTGTCAATTTGATTAAGCGCTATAGAGTACCTCCTCATCTAATTAAATTAGAAGTGACAGAAAGCATGGAGCTGGTTGATTTTTCAAAGGCGAAGGAAATCCTTTCAGAGCTGCGGCAACATGGTATTGAATGCTCGATCGATGATTTTGGCGTGGGCTTCTCGTCGCTCAGCTATTTGCAGCAGCTTCCCTTCCGTGAAATCAAAATCGACCGCAGCTTCATCAATGCAATGGATAATCCGGGCATGCATGCAGTAGTGCATACCATTGTGCAATTGGCATCGAATCTGCAGATGAACGCTGTCGCTGAAGGTATTGAAACACCTGAACAATTTGAAAGCCTGAAAAAAATGGGCTGTCATACTGGGCAAGGCTACTACTTCCATAAACCGCTCGATTTAAAGGATGCTGCAAAATTAATTAACTAGAAAGACAAATCAGCTCTGCGTAATTAAAAAGACCATTCCATGTCTAACCGGAATGGTCTTTCTTATAAATAGCTTATGATTGTCTCTACTTTCAGTAAAGAAGAGACTGCCGAAAGAATAATTCAGCAAGCTTATCGGACAGCCTGGGGTGCGTATATCCCGTGTTTTTAATTTACAGTTGGAGAAATATCAGCCGCAATGAAGGCTACAAGATCATTAAGATTCTCTGCATTTACTCCATGTCCATCCGGGTAAGATTTAAACGTTACATCAGCTCCGAAATCTTTAAAGAAAGCAGCGCTGCCTTCTCCCCATTTGAAGGGGAAATCAAAGTCATATTCCCCATGCGAAATGAAGATTTTTGATTTATCCATCGGAAGCTTGTTATATTCTACTGCTACAAATTCCGGAATATAACCGGATAATGCTGCTGTTCCACGGATAGCACTTCCCATTATAAGGGCCAGTGTTTGTGCTACAACTGCACCCTGGTTGAAGCCTACCACATAGATTTTTTCGATATCAAGATCATATTCGGCAATAGCTTCAAAAATGAATGACTGTGTAAATTGAATGACTTTATCAAACACTTCACGAGTCGGGAAGCCTTCCTCTTCAAATGTATAAAAGGCATAGCCTGGGCTGTGCTTGATTGGTCCCTGCAGGCTGAAAATGTGGCAGTTGCCCTCAAATGCTCCAACAAGCTGAAGCAGATCCTGTTCATTGCTTCCTAAGCCGTGAAGCAGAAAGATGGCAGGTTGTTTTTCCGCACTGGCTGCCGGTGCTTTATGAATAAATGTATATGGTGATTGCATATATAATTCCTCCTACAATAATTCCATTTGATTTACGGCCTGGTCTGCATGATAAGCTACATAGCCGTCAATAATTCGTAATGTTTCTTCAAAGTCTCCTTCAAGCAAGGTTCTAGCATCTTTTTGCATTGTTACATATGTTAAAAAGTCATAGCGTAAGGAATGCTCGACAGAAGCGTAAGCATAGTCATAAACGACAGCTTCTTCCGTCACTTGAAGCGCCTTGTATTGACTATGGAATAACTTTGTATAGTCGTCCATCTTTTCCCCGATTGCTTGGCGGATGCGCATTTGCTGCGTCATAGCTTCATTTTCTACATAGGACATCTTCGGCACCTGCCCCAGCCCGTATGTATCTCTCATGATTTTGTTCCATGCTGCTTTATTTTCAACAAAATAAGTGATATTCAACATTAATCGGTCAAAATAGTCCACTTCATCTTTAGCAGATGATTTCTTTGTCAGGATATTCTCTTTGATTACTTTTTCAAATTGCTTACTGTCTGCTTTAGCAGTTAGCTGGACAAATATAATTTCGATATAGCGATTCACTTGCTGCTGTGTTGTATTTTCCACTGTTTTCACTTCCCTTGCTACTGTTGCATTTGCCATTATTATCGTACCATTCATTTGCAATTTAGGCACTTGTTAATGTCTTTTTTCTTCTCTATTTAGCTTTCCCCGCTCTTCACGTATAATCTTGTCTAGTTGTGAATTTTAAGAATATATTGTAAAATCATCTTCATACTTACTCATTGGAAAGGATTTAGTGAAATGGAAACGCAATACATAGCCACACCGGACACATTTCGCCAAGGTGTAAAGGACTGTCTTCCTACCTTACTTGGCTATGTCAGTATAGGACTGGCATTTGGTGTCGTGGCAACTACTTCGAATTTATCAATAATGGAGATTTTTTTGTTATCCTTGCTCGTGTATGCGGGGTCTGCCCAATTTATCTTCTGCGGCCTGTATTTGGCCGGCGCTCCTGTAACTGTAATTATTTTAACAACGTTTATCGTCAATCTGCGACATCTTCTCATGTCTCTTACCGTTGCCCCTTATTTTACTAAGTATTCATCAATACGCAATGTCGGCTTTGGGACACTATTGACTGATGAGACATTCGGTGTGGCCGTCACAAAAATCGCGCAGGAAAACCGCCTCGGCGGCAAATGGATGGACGGATTGAATATTACGGCTTATTCAACATGGGTAGCAGCATGTACAATTGGCGGTCTCCTCGGGAAATGGCTGCCCGATGCAGAGAGCTGGGGGCTAGATTATGCGCTCGCTGCAATGTTTATTGCACTCCTCGTGCTGAATCTGGCAAGCAGCCCCCGCCATCAGATTATGCGCTACCTGAAGTTGATCGGCATTATGGCACTAACCCTATACTGCCTGCTTTACTTCATGCCAGGACATCTGGCTGTACTTATTGCTACAGTCATTGTCGCAACGATAGGAGTGATGACAGAATGACGACATCTGTCAATATGCTGCTGCTGCTGCTTGGGTGTGCACTGGTAACCTGGCTGCCGCGGATTATTCCTTTTTTATTCGTAAAAAGCGTCGAGCTGCCTAATGTAGTGCTGCGCTGGTTGAAATACATACCCATTTGTATATTAAGTGCTCTTGTTTTTGAAAGTATGTTTGAGGAGAAAGGCCATTTTGTTGTGATTAATAGCTTTTATTTTTTCGCTGCCATTCCGACACTTGCAATAGCAGTATGGACAAAAAGCCTCTCTAAAACAGTACTAGTAGGAGTGGCCTCTATGGCGCTTCTACGACTGTTTTTCGAATAATAACTAAACATTTAAGCATTTTTCATCATAAAGCAAGCGGCGCTTAAGCGGCGCCGCTTCCTTTTTAAAGATTGTCGATTTTTCAGCTGGTTATTACTATGAAAAAGTTATTGAAACAGATAATCTCTCATCGTTTCGAACGTATTGTCAATTGCAGCCTTGAGAGATTTTTGTTCCTTTCTTAAGGAAGCCTGAGCCTTCTCTAATGTAATTAACGCATTTTCCAAAAACATTTCTTTTTGCAGGTCCTTATATAGCGTTGTCAGTACGAGTGCTTTATTCCAATACCAGCGTGCATTTACGGAATCTAATTCAATAGCGCGTTCCAGATAACCTAATACCTCAAAGGGAGGATAGCTGAAGCGGTTCATAGTTTGCGCTGCAATACCGTAGTATACAGCTTTATTTGGATTATATTTCACTGCCTGAATCAAACAGTGGACACTTTCATCATAATGATGAGCAAATAAGAATAGCTGCCCTTGTGTAAAAAGGGACATTGCTTTTTCTTCCTCACTTCCTTCTTTAGCTGTACATTCTAATTCCTTTATACGTGCTGAAAAAGATTCTTCATCTTTGATTGTTCGAATAGCATACACTTCATCCATTTCTGGATAAGTTTCATCCGCACGTTCTACGCTTTGTCCTTCCTTCTTTGTATAGCTCGGAATCCCCGGCACTCCGAACCGTTCAAACAATGCGATAAACTGCTTGGCTGCCTCTCGCTCGGGTGCAACTTCCTTTACCTGCTTAGCCGCTTTTAGGCTTCGATGGACTTCCCCATTATAAAAATACTGTTCCATTTCATGCATATGATAAACTCCTTTGTATAGGTCATAATGTGTAAAGTATATCATGCTTCCTTCTCTCCACGGCCTCTATCATCAGAATACTATTTACTCTTATAAAATTCAGCTAAAAACTTAGCAGTGAATATACATTCGATAGATATGTCCGCATAATGACAAAAAGGCATGACACCATTTTGACAAATGGCTCATGCCTATATTTATACTAAGCTATCCTTCCCGTTCTTTATTACTTCCGGAATTCCGTACCATACTCGAGTCACAGTCTCTGCTTCTTTGAACAACCGTTGGTACACCCTGCCACAAGCATCACGGATGAAGCGCTGTTCCTTTTCAATAGGCACGATGCCCCGCCCAATATCCGTGCAAATACAAATTACATTTGATCTTTTCTGCAGGCTCTTCAGTTCAGCAACAATCATTTCCGCAATCTCTAACTCGTCATAATGGCTATAAGACACTACAAGCTTTTCGAAATCTGAAATGATGACATATTCCTGGTTTGGAACTATTCCGGTTGGAATCTCACCCTCATATATTACATAAGAGCAATTTCCTAGTTGTTTTAAAACATAGTTTCGCTTACCGTTATAGGCGCCTCCGATAATGACATGCATGTCTTTCCCTCCTCCCAGCTTACTGTATACATTGTTCGATGAGCAGCATGAACCTCATGGAATTTCTTTTCAAAACAGGATGCCAGGATGAGCTTAATAACGCCCCCATGAACGATAAATACTGCGTCGGAATATGCAGCGGTAATTTCCTGGAATGCAGTCAGTACTCTATGCTGGAAGGCTGCAAAGCTCTCTCCTCGAGGCGGTGTCGCTTGAAAAGGATCATCAATCCATGAACGGTAATGGGGAAGATACTGCAGATCTTCATAAGTTTTCATCTCAAAATCTCCAAAGTGCAGCTCTCGTAATCGTTCATCTGCTACAAAAGGTACATCGGGAAAATAACAGGATGCCGTCTGTCTGCAGCGCAGCAAATCGCTTCCGAATACAACAGCCGGTGTAACAGAAATATTTGCCTTCACCCGTTGAATAATCGGCTGATCCGTCCAGCCGATATAGCGCCTCTCTATATTTGCCTGTGTCAGCTCATGTCTTACAAGATGCACAGTAGTACGAACCATAAAACCAACTCCGCCCATTCAAAAATTGCTCCGAGTAAATCACCCGAAATCCCACCGAAATTTCGCTTTGCCCAAGACCGATACACACCTGTAAAAACTAACAATACTCCACAAAGAATCAGCAGGATCCAGTTCTGCAGCGCAATCGCTAATGCTAAAATGACAATAAAATAGGTAATAGTCATCCATAAAAGTGTCTGTTCATTCACCGTCTTTTTAAAATAACTTGCAATCCCTGTTTCTTTTGATGGGTTCGTTGTGATAAACACTAAAATTACAGCTTGTCTTGAGATAAAAGGGACAAGTATGATGTAAAGAAACGGAACGCCACGCAGCAACAGCTCATATAATATGCCGATTTTTAATATGACAAACAGCACGAGCGTCATAGCCCCGAATGCACCGATTCGGGGGTCATCAAGAATTTCCAATCGTTTCTTTTGATTCCTATAGGAGAAATATGCATCTCCCGTATCGACCACACCATCCATATGGAGGCCGCCTGTCGCCAGGAAATGAATAACCACCATTAAAATAGCAGTGAATAATGGTGATAATGAAAAATATGTATCATTTACTGTTAAAAAAATCGCCTGAAGTGCGCCTATCCCTAATCCAATCAGTGGTATGGCACCATACATAATCGTTGCTGACTTGGCATTCATCTTAAATGCTTTCCTTATTGGAAGTGCTGTGAAAAATTGCAGGGAGAGCACTAAGCCTGTTAATACTTGCTTCAACCTTTCCACCTCTTCGCCATTCCGTAGTCCAATTCATAAGCCTCATCACAGAAGGCAACCAACCACTGATTCAGCTCTCCTAAAAGCTGCTGATAATTTCCTGTGAATTCATATTCTGAAATTCCAGCGTCAAGTACTTCATTTGATACAACTACAACCGTTATCCCCTTTTCCCGCCAATCATTCAACTGTCTCTTTAATTTCTCTAACATGTCTTCTACAGGCAGGCTTTCTACCAAGATATTTGTCAGCCACGTAGTAATGCAGTCCCATAGCAGTATATGCCCCTTATGTAATCGGCTAAAAGCATTTGGGAAGCAGTCTGGAACTTCCAGCGTCAACCATGATTCCTGTCTGCGATCCCATTGGTGCCGGTGAATTCTCTTCTGCATTTCTTCATCAAATGCTACCCCCGAAGCAATATAAACAGCCTGGCAATTTTGTTTATACCACTTAATGTATTCTTCGGCAAATGCGCTTTTTCCGCTGCGTACGCCGCCTGTTATAAATATGCACTTGCCTCTCACCTGCTCTCCCCCCTTCCTATCCTTTGACTGTAGCACATTACGGCCGTACAATCATTAACCTAAGATGAAAAACTAGAATAACAATACTCTTTTTCAGCATACTAACATCTTTACATTTTCAGATCATTCTACCTTTACACGCGCCTATATAACAATAGTTTATCCTCTTTATTCTAATAAAAAAAAGAGACTCCGTTTTCGAAGTCTCTTTCCTTATGTAGCTTCTTACAGCTTGTTGATTAATGCATATAAAGTATCTTTCAACTCATCGTCATGGTTGCTTAAGTCTACAAGATTCGCCAGGCGTTCATGAAGAATTGGGCGCTCGATTACTAATTGCTCGTGAAGTACTTGGGCAATTAATTCAATGAATAGCTCGTTGCGGATTCGTAAACCCTCTTCTAAGCGTGCCTCTGTAATATGACCTTCTTTAACTTTCTTTGCCATTTTACTACCCCTCCTAATATTTATGCATACTCATTTTAGCATAACAACCCGGAGTTTTGGCAACTTTATTAGAAAATAATCGGAAGCATTGCTTATTTCACTGGCAATTCGGGCACTTCCCATATATTTCAAATTTGTGTGCTTCTACAACATAGCCCGGCAGTTTTTCCCCAAGTAAATCCATTGGGCATAGAGAAAGTTCCTTAACGTTCCCACAGTCTCTACAAATAAAATGGTGATGATGATGGTCAGACTCGCAATGCATACGGAAGTTGCGCTCGCCGTTCAACTCTGTTTCTTCTAATATGCCAAGCTCTACAAACGTCGCCAAATTGCGATAGATTGTGTCAAAACTCATTCCCGGAAACTGAGGTTTTAGTACTGTCAAGAGATCTCGTGCCGTCAGATACTTTGTCGTTTCTGAAAACATATTGAGAATTAGCTCCCGCTTATCTGTTTTTTTATAGCCATTCTCCTTCAAAATTTCCCAAGCTCGTGTGATATTCATTATCTACACTCCTTTTGCAGAAAATTGGACGAATAATTTTTTCGCTAAAATAACAATAAGTAAAATTACAATCGATGTTACGACTATTGTCCCACCTGGTGCCAAGTTTAAATAAAACGCACTGACTAGCCCAATCACGACTGACAGCTCACCAAAAATGATGGAGTAAAGTATCGCTTCCTTGAATCCTCTAGCGAGTCGCATTGCTGCTGCGACAGGTAATGTCATCAGACTTGATACAAGAAGAATACCGACAATCCGCATACTTGCGGCAATGACAAGTGCTACAACAATCATGAATAATAAGTGAATCCATTTTGCAGGCAGACCGCTTGCCTTAGCGTATTCTTCATCAAACGATAGGACAAATAATTCTTTAAAAAAGATAGATAAAAAGATAAATACAATAATCGCGATTGCTGCAATAACAGCAAAATCTTGTCTAGATACGGCTGAAACTGATCCAAATAAATAGCTCATCAAATCCGTATTGAAACCACTTGCCAGTGAAATGAAGATAGCACTGATTCCTAAACCGCCCGACATAATAATCGGAATGGCTAATTCCTCATAATGCTTGTATAGACGGCGCAGCCGTTCAATCAGCATTGAACCTCCGACAGATGCAACAATTCCTAAATAAATTGGATTTAATAAGGCCAGTGCAGAAAATGTCTGGCTTAAATAAAGGCTCCCCGCAATCCCGGCTAATGTTACATGTGATAATGCATCCGCAATGAGAGATAGACGCCGTACCACAATAAATACACCTAATAGAGGGGCAATAATGCCGATGATCATCCCGGAGAAAACGGCGTTCTGTAAAAATTCATAATTCATTAATGCTTCAATCATATGCGCACTCCTTAGTGTATCTTTCGTACCGCATGTCCGTACCAAGCATCGAGCTCGTCCTGACTAATCGCGTCAAAATCATTTTTATAGCCATGGAAGTGGATTGTCTGATTTAGGCAAGCCACATGGCTGATACGGTTTGAAACAGTATCTACATCATGTGTTACGAGAATCATTGTAATATTTTGTTCCTCGTTCAACTTAGCCAGCATATCATAAAATGCTTGCACATTTTCATGATCTATACCGACAGTTGGTTCATCCAGAATAAGCAGCTTCGGTTCAGCAACTAGTGCCCGAGCAATGAATACTCGTTGCTGCTGACCGCCTGATAATTGGCCGATATTTCGTTTGGCGAATTGCTCCATTCCCACGGCCTTTAATGCTCTGAAGATGCGCTCATCCCTGTCCTTTGGCAGTCGCTTAAAAAGCCCTGTTTTCTTTGTCAACCCGGATTTTACTACTTCCTGTACTGTTGCGGGAAAACCAGAGTTAAAAGCATTAGACTTCTGAGAAACGTATCCGATCATCTCCCGATTTTTAAAATTACCCGCCGATTTGCCAAACAGTTCAATTTCGCCGCTCATTGGTTTAAGCAGCCCTAGAATGAGCTTAAGCAGCGTTGATTTTCCTGATCCATTGGGACCTAGCAGAGCTAGGAAATCGCCTTCTTCTACTCGAAAGGAAATATTTTTTAATACCTGCGTATAGTCATACTGGAACGATACATTTTTCAGTTCAATAATTGTCTTTGTCATTGATTTCTCTTCTTTCCAATTCAAAATCATTACGATTTACAATTTTTTAGTATAAGTGAATTTACGTTCTTTGTAAAGGTTTTACGCTTGAAAGGATGAGGTTATGAAAAAGCTAGAATTATTCCGCTTTTTAATGGAAGGTCCAACACGTGAAGTTCAGCAGTTTCTAAAAGATAATGGTGTCGATTTGAGAAAAAGCGAAATTAAGAAATTACGAGAGGTTTTTCAGAATGCCCAGGCAAGCTGGTTGTTTACAGGGGTTCCGGAATCCGTGATCAAAAAAGCCGAAAGTATTGTTGGTGCTGAAAGAGTCCAGCAATTCCTGAAACAAATACAATAAAGGGCAATCCGAAAAGTGAAAACTTTTCGGATTGCCCTTTGCTTCTTGTTTAAAATTAATATTTAAATTTTAGAGCCTGCATACGCATTTTTGTTTTTTTAATACATTTTCATGTATTGCTCCCGTTCCCAAGGATGAACAGTCGTGCGGAACATATCATATTCGATTTCTTTTGCCTCTTTGAAATTTTCGTAGATATGCTCTCCCAGTCCAGCGATAACAACTTCATCTTTTGACAGTGCTTCTAATGCTGCATCTAATGAAGGAGGGAGATTATCAATACCATGCTGTTTGCGTTCTTCTGTATTCATTACGTAAATATTACGATCTACTGGCGCTGGAGGTGTCAGCTCATTCGCTACCCCATCAAGACCGGCTTCTAAAATAACAGCCATTGCTAAGTATGGGTTAGCTGATGGATCAACAGAACGCAGCTCAATACGAGTTGACAGCCCGCGAGAAGCTGGAATACGAATAAGCGGTGAGCGGTTCTGTGCAGACCATGCTACATAACATGGCGCTTCATAGCCAGGAACCAGACGCTTGTAGGAGTTTACTGTCGGATTAGTAATTGCCGTGAATCCGTGTACGTGCTTTAGTACCCCTGCCATAAAGTGACGTGCAGTGTCGGATAATTGCAAATCTGCTTTTTCATCATAAAAAGCGTTCTCCTCTCCCTTGAAAAGAGAAAGGTTGAAATGCATCCCCGAGCCATTGACTCCAAACAATGGTTTTGGCATAAATGTCGCATGCAGACCATGCTTACGCGCAATTGTCTTTACAACAAGCTTAAATGTCTGGATGTTGTCACATGCTTCTATTGCATTTGCATATTTAAAGTCGATTTCGTGCTGCCCAGGTGCTACCTCATGGTGAGAAGCTTCAATTTCAAAACCCATTTCTTCAAGTTCGAGAACAATATCACGACGGCAATTTTCACCAAGGTCTGTCGGTGCAAGGTCAAAATAACCTCCGTCATCATTTAACTCCAATGTCGGCTGCCCTTTTTCATCTAATTTAAATAAGAAAAACTCTGGTTCCGGCCCTAAATTAAACCCTGTAAACCCTAAATCCTCCATCTTCTTCAGTACACGCTTTAAGTTAGAACGCGGGTCTCCTTCAAATGGCGTTCCGTCCGGACGAGCGATATCACAGATCAGTCGTGCTACCTTCCCTTTTTCTGCTGTCCACGGGAAGATCATAAATGTATCGTAGTCTGGTCGAAGATACATATCTGATTCTTCAATACGCACAAATCCCTCGATAGATGAACCGTCAAACATCATTTTATTGTCTAGTGCTTTTTCTAATTGGCTGACAGGGATTTCTACATTTTTGATTGTTCCTAAAATGTCAGTGAACTGCAAACGAATAAATTTCACTTGTTTTTCAATTACGAGCTTTTGAATATCCTCTTTTGTGTATTTTCCTTTTTTCTCTACTTGTACTGTCATATTCTTATCCCCCTAATATATGTAAACTCTATAAATGCTGCAGTTCCTTTTGGACAATTGACCGAAAATCCAATTCATCCAAATCCATTCCGCGGAATGTACGTTTTTTTGCTTCCTTTTTTAGAGCAAATATTTTTTTAATGCCTGCTATATTGATACCTTGCTCCAGCAGTTCCTGAATTTCCAGTAATTCATCAATATTATCGAGACTGAACATGCGGCGATTTCCCTCTGTACGTTCTGGTATAATCAGCTCGTGCTCCTCGTAATAGCGAATTTGTCTTGCGGTTAAATTCGTCAATTGTATGACTGTGCTGATTGGAAGGACCGGCATAGCTCTTCTAACTTGTTTGAACATTTACATCACCTCGCCTTTCACATTTTTAACAATAATACATGTAAGCTCTGACAGCAACGAAATGTTAGTTTTTATAACATAGCTCTTTTCGAACAATTTTATCTATTTTTGATATCAATAAGGTAAACCCTGCTCTATCAATACTTCAAAGGACTGTTTATGTTTGCCTTCGCAATCATTCAACATTTTTTCAGACGAATTTTTGTCACATTTTCACGCAAAAAAAAATCGAACTGATTGAGCTAGCCAATCAATTCGATTTCTTGTTAATAATGATTTATGATATGCGACACAACAGCATCTATACCTGTAATAGTAGAGTTTCTTTGATTCTCCGTCATAATGGAGAAAATATAGGTCTTACCTGACTTTGCCTTTACATAACCCGACAAAGTGTAGACACCTGTAATATGCCCCGTTTTTGCGGCAACCCGGTATTGATAAGCAGAAAGCGTAAATCGCGTACGCAGCGAACCGCCTACGAGCCGGTTATTTGCCCCTCCAAGCGGTAATGAGCTGTAATACGTGTCATATGCCTGCATTCCACGTGCATGATAGAGAAGTGCCGTAAAGCCATTTGGAGAAATCCGATTTTGATGGGACATCCCTGAACCGTCTTCAAATGACCAGTTTTCCATGTCTAAGCCGATTGATTCACCATACTCCAGCAGAACTTTTACCCCTGTCTGTGTATCCCCTTTTCCATAGGCTTCTACACCCAAGGTCTTTACAAAAATATCTGCCATGCTGTTATTACTTAATTTCATAAAGGCAGGGAACATCTCTTTTAAAGTACGAGACTTCACTGTGTAAATACGTGTAGCTCCCTGAGGAACGGCTCCTCTCCCAATAGCCGGTGTCTTTGCAAAGACAATACCGCGATCTTTCATCGCTTGCTGCATTGCATACATGGTATTAATGGTTGGATTGTTGACGCTAACCCATTCCTTTACGGAGCTTCCTGCTGGGATATTTCCTGAAATGACAACTTGACTTGTCCCGTATTTCCGTTTGATTGACAATGTATTACGCGTTCCTTTACTGCCTGTTGTTGCATTATTAGAAAGCGTCATACCCATCGTATTTGGCAATGCTTGAACAGCTGGCTTTTTTCCTGCCGTTCCGCCAGTCACCTGCACTATAATTGTCCCTGCGTCAAAATCGTCATTTGGTGACAGAACAAGCCCAGTTGTTCGAGCAGCAAAATAATCGCTTTCATCTTCTGCAGCAATCCCGGGAGTCAACTGCTCACCAGTAAAAATTCGTTCATCTCCATAAAGATTGCCGTTCACCTTATGAATACCATAATTTTTCAAAGCTGTGGCAAATGTAGTCAATTGACTGTATTGCAGAGTCGGGTCCCCACTGCCTTTTAAATAAACATTACCATTCAATATGCCATTTGACATATAGCCATCTATGTATAACGTAGTCTCATAACGGTAATTCTCCCCTAACAAGGACAGGGCAGCTGCTCCCGTCAGCAGCTTCATATTCGATGCTGGTTTCCTTGCGGTATTTCCATAATACTCATACATTATTTGGCCCGTATCCCCGTCTCTTACGGAAACTCCTACTCCTGCATTGCCTAAGCTTTTGCTAACAGCCCCACTCAGGTTCATAGATGCATCTACCTGCGAAGGCATCCATACCGATATAAAGGCCATGACAAACGTCAGTACAGCAATTAAAATTTTCTTTTTCATATCATCCCTCCAGCTTTACTATACCATCTATCGGTGGAAATTTTTCAAGAAAAATACACACCTTTACTCCTCTTCCCAAAATGCAGTTCATACTAACCTTATCCTAACCATTCTGTACAATTTTATAGGTATATAAGCTTCCAGCTAAAGAACACATACAAAATAAAAGATCGAAAATACCTGATAACGGCACTTTCGATCATCTAAAAAAGTTAATTATTAAAATTATAAGCTCTGCACCTAAACATGTGCTTTTTCCCTTTGGCAAGAACGGATTTCAGGATTGAGCCGAATTATAAATTCAGAAGGCCCTCTTTTTCTCCCCGGAGCACTTCTATTTCTTCAGGGCGAAATACGCCATCGCGAAGCATGGCAATTTCCGCTTTGTACGGTGCCTTTTTATTTTTCGAATCTGTTCCGACAAAAGGTGTTTCTAAAATTTTTGGGATATGCAACAGTTGTGGGTGATGCACAATATACTTCAATGCTTCAAAACCGATTTCACCAAAACCGATGTTTTCATGACGGTCTTTAGCAGCCCCGCGGACATTTTTTGAGTCATTGATATGCAATACTTTCAGGCGGTCTAGACCTACGATTTTATCGAATTCATTCAGTACTCCGTCAAAATCCTCTATGATGTTATAGCCACCGTCATGTATGTGACAAGTATCCATACATACTGATAGACGCTCATTATGTGTGACTCCGTCAATGATACGAGCCAGTTCATCAAATGTTCGGCCAATTTCGGAGCCTTTACCCGCCATTGTTTCCAGGGCAATTTGTACCGGCTGTTCATCCGTCAGTACTTCATTCAGCCCTTCTACAATTTTAGCGATACCCGCATCCACTCCTGCCCCAACATGAGCGCCTGGATGCAAGACAATTTGAGTTGCCTCAAGGGCAGCTGTGCGTTTGATTTCCTCCTGAAGGAAATTAACACCTAATTCAAATGTTTCAGGCTTTGTTGTATTACCAAGATTAATGATATAAGGTGCATGCACAACAATATTTGATATGCCATTATCTTTCATATGAAACAGCCCGTTCATAATATTCAATTCGGCAATCGATTTACGGCGCGTATTCTGGGGAGCACCCGTATAGATCATAAATGTATTAGCACCATAAGAAAGAGCCTCTTCACTGGCACCTAACAGCATTTTCTTTCCACTCATCGAAACGTGTGAACCAATCAGCATTTGCTACTCCTCCTAAAAATAGAAAAGCCGAGGATCGGCTTTTCCATTAAATATCTTTTTTTATTTTTTTCCGCGGTTTTTTATGCGGCGTTCGCGTTTTTTGATTTTATCCATTTCCCACTTCATCGCACGCTTGTAACCCGGCTTAACCTTTTTCGGCTTACGAACTAACGCCTTAGCCTTTAAGTCAATTTCATTTTCATGCTTCACACGGTTTTTACGTTGATGACGGTCTTTTAGATCCGTCCATTCACCATTTTTCACATCTCTTTGCACAAATGGAATACCCATTTTTTCAACTCGAGCCAGTGCATCTTCATCCTCAGGCTGGTAAAGCGTAATTGCCGTTCCTTTATTCCCTGCCCGTGCTGTTCGGCCAACACGGTGGATAAAGAATTCAAGATCTTCCGGTATTTCATAATTAATTACATGGGAGATTCCTTGAATATCGATGCCGCGTGCAGCAAGGTCTGTCGCTACAATATATTGGAACTCTAGATCACGGATTTGTTTCATCATTTTTTTACGATCGCGTGGACTTAAATCTCCGTGAATTTGACCTGCCCGTACACCTTGCTCAGCCAAGTATCCGGCGACATGCTCAGCCGTCTTACGCGTATTACAGAAAATAACCGCCAAGAACGGATTAATCCCTTTAATAACGTCCATTAAACGTGAATTACGAGACTTTGAACGTACAGGAACCAGCACAAACTCAATATTTTCTGCTACAGGCCGCTTATCATTCATCTGAATATGAACAGGAGAGTCCATATACTTCTTCAAGAAAGGTTGAAGCTTCTCAGGAATAGTTGCAGAGAAAACGAACATTTCCAGCTTTTCCGGCATGTGAGAGGCAAAGCCGTCGATATCTTCGATAAAGCCCATATCAAACGCAAGATCTGCCTCATCTACTACTAATATTGGGGCTGTATGCACAAGAAGTGCGCCTTCTTTCACCAAGTCTTTAATACGCCCTGGCGTTCCTACCACAATATGAGGCTGTGTTTTTAATTTATCGATAGAACGTTGTTTATCTGTTCCGCCTATAAACAGTTTTGCCTGAATATTTGTTTTTTCAATCAGCTGCTGAAGCGCATCAAAAATCTGCTGCGCAAGTTCACGCGTAGGAGATGTGATCACCGCTTGTACTTCCTGTCTTCCCTCTTCAATCCGTTCGACAATCGGTAATAAAAAGCTATGTGTTTTTCCTGTACCCGTATGTGCTTGTCCAATCGCGCTTTTTCCTTTTAATACGAGCGGAATCATTTCTTTTTGAATTGGTGTCGGTTCTTTAAAACCCAGTTCTGCAATGGCGTCCTGCAAAAATGGTTTAAGTTGATAATCTGTGTATTTTGACATTTACTCACTCCTCTAACATCTTTCCTATTGTAACATGAAACGGACATTTAGTAGACCATTTGCATATGATAGCTTTAATCAAGCATTGCGTCAATTATTAATGCGAACGAAAGGAGAAAAGCATGTATCCGTTTTATCGAAACAATCCATATCGAATGCCGATGGGTCCCCCGAATATGCCCAATAATATACCGAATATGCCGCAAATGCCACAGATGCCTCAAATGCCGAACATGGGGAACATGCCAAATATGGGTAATATGCCGAACATGCCGAACATGCCGAACATGGGCAACATGCCGAATGCGGCTGGGGCAGTTGGAGCTGCTGGAGCGCTTGGAGCTGCTGGAGCAGCCGCCTCACCATCCCGAATCGAGCAATTTTTACAATCTACAGGTCAGTTTATGCAAACTGCACAAACGTATGCCCCATATGTTCAACAGGCTATGCCAATGCTAAAAAACCTACCTGCTCTCTTCAAACTATACAAAGGATTCCAAAGCATGCCTGATGTATCCGCAACAAATTCAGCAACTACTGCCGCAACCTCCGCTGCAGCTGGAGCACCAGGTTCCTCCTTTAGCAGCTCTGCTTCACGCTCAAGAAGTCAGCCTGTAGATAACACACCTAGACCTTCTCTCCCAAAAATCTACCAACCATAACAGGAGGCCTCCTTTCGAGACCTCCTTTTTTACTTTCCTCACCTACTGACCGTTTCCGCTTTATAAATAGTTTCTTTGTATTAATGAACAGCCTCCGTTATAATGAAAGAGACAAGCTTGAAAGGAGTTCGAAGCATGGAAGTCATTAAAATTAATCCACGCGGCTATTGCTATGGCGTAGTTGATGCCATGGTGATTGCGCGCAATGCAGCACTTGATAAAACATTACCCCGACCAATCTACATTTTAGGGATGATTGTTCATAATAAACACGTAACAGATGCCTTTGAGCAGGACGGTATCATTACACTGGACGGCGAAAATCGAAAAGATATCATTGAAAAGGTAGAAACAGGAACAGTTATTTTTACTGCGCACGGGGTTTCCCCTGAAATTCGCGAAATTGCCAAGCGTAAAGGTCTTGTATCAATTGATGCGACATGCCCGGACGTTACAGTCACACATGATTTAATCCGCGAGAAATCAGCTGAAGGGTATGACATTATTTATATCGGAAAAAAAGGACATCCAGAGCCTGAAGGTGCAATCGGCGTTGCTCCAGACCATGTACATCTTGTCCAATCAATGAAGGATATTGATACATTACAACTTGAGAACAAAAAGATTCTTGTAACAAATCAGACGACAATGAGTCAATGGGATGTAGCCTTTCTAATGGAAAGTCTTAAAGAGAAATTCCCTCATGTAGAAGTGCATAAAGAAATCTGCCTAGCAACACAGGTACGCCAGGAAGCTGTTGCAGAGCAAGCAGGAAATGCTGAACTTCTAATTGTTGTGGGGGATCCAAAATCAAACAACTCTAACCGTTTGACACAAGTCTCAGTCGAAATTGCAGGTACACCTTCTTACAGAATCGGAGATATTTCCGAGTTGAAAGTTGAATGGCTGATGAATATTGAAAAGGTAGCGGTGACTGCTGGAGCTTCCACACCTACACCGATCGTAAAAGAAGTGATCAACTTCCTAGAGAAGTTCGATAAAAACGATCCGTCTACACATGACATTGTCCGTACGGTAACACTTGATAAAATTCTACCGAAAATCAAAGAGCCGAAACCGGTCGAAAAAATAATGCCATATTAATAGAAAGGGGCCTGTCCGATAAGCTAATTCTATCGAACAGGTCCCTTTTTTCACTTTTTACAGGTAAATTCGTAGCTTGTCGTAAGTATAAATCCTTTTTTTACTACATCAGCCGCTCCACCGCTATTTTCACACTGTGTTACGAGACGATCGATATTTTGGCTGCTTACGACACTCATTGCTATTGTAAATAGTAGCCCAATTACGGCAATTGCTACGCCGATAATAAGCCACATTTTCCCATTGCTTACTGCTTGTTTCTCATTCATTTCAAATGCCCCTTAGATGAATTTAAATGGTTCTGTATGAACCGCAGACTGCATAAATTCAACAGGCAGCTTTTTCTCGGCACACATCTTACCCATTTTTTCTGCTACCCCTTTAATCATTACTTTTTCGACATGATGTCCCGGGTCCACAATATTCAGTCCACTTACTTCAGCATCCTGCGCAACATGGAATCCGATATCCCCTGTTACAAATACATCAGCACCCGCAAACTTTGCTGTACGGATATACTTATTACCATCTCCTCCGATGACTGCCACCTTTTGTACCGATGTTTCAAGGTTACCTACTACACGCAGCGCTGGAACGTCCAGCTTTGCCTTTACATGTTCCGCAAACTGCTGTAAAGTCATCGGCTCCTCCAGTTTACCGATGCGTCCAAGCCCCTGTTCATTCACTGCGATATCGAGAGACCATAAATCATACGCAGGTTCCTCATACGGATGAGCATTCAGCATAGCCTTTAGTATTTTATTTTTCATGCTTTCTGGGAAAACCACTTCAATTTTTTCTTCGTCTGCTACTTCTGTTTCCCCTACTTCCCCTAAATATGGATCAGCTCCTTCTAATACACGAAAACGTCCAGTTCCACTAAGTGTATAGCTGCAATGATCGTATAAGCCAATTTTCCCAGCTCCCGCTTTTGCAAGCACGCTTCGCATTTCTTTTGCATCTGCGGCTGGAATGATGACAGCGAGTTTCATCATTTGCTCGCTGAATGTCTGCTCTAAAATCCGGCTTTCTACAAGTCCGAGCGCTTCAGCAAGCAGATCGTTCACTCCTCCTGGTGCTACATCCAAATTAGTATGAGCGGCATAAACCGCTATGTCGTTTTTCAATAATTTTTCATACAACTGCCCTTGAGGGTTGTCCGTGCGAAGATTGCTCAGTTTCATAAAAATAGGGGGATGGTGTGCGATAATTAATTCACATCCATTTTCAATCGCTTCATCTACCACTGCATGTGTAACATCCAATGTCACCAATACCTTTGAAACAGGCTTGTTTAATGTGCCGATCGCCAGCCCAATCGGATCGTTCGGCATGCAGGCATATTTTTTCGGTGACCAGCTTTCAAAAAGTTGAATGATTTCATGTCCATTTACTGTTTTCATGCCAGTACCTCCTTAACTAATCTGATCAGGTAATGTAGTTCTGCACGTTTTTTCTCGATATCAGGGGTAGCCTCTGCTTTTTCGATGGATTGCAGAACTCGCTCCCAATTGGCTATTTCCTTCGTCCACTTTTCTATAAATACTTCGGACTTAGCAGCGATTAGCTGTTTGCCAAGTAGAATTTCTGCTTCTGTAAGTGTTTCTTCTCCTCGCTGCAGGACAAGAATCTCATATACCTTGCCGTCTTCCTCCAAAATTTCTTCATTTAAAATAGCCCAGCCATTTTGCAATGCCCATTCCCGAATTACTTTTGCATGAATGTTTGGCTGCAGGACAAGTCGTGTGACATTTTCAAGCGCCTCAGGATGCTTCTCTAAAATAGAAACAATCAACGGCCCTCCCATACCAGCAATGGTCACCGTATCCACCTTATCATTCGGATGTACGGCAGCAAGCCCATCTGCTAAACGCACAGTGATGTTCTCTGTCAATCCCTCCGTACGCACCTGACGTACAGCCGACTCATAAGGTCCCTTTACTACTTCTCCAGCGATTGCACGGCTGATGACCTCTTTATGTACCAAATAGCACGGCAAATACGCATGATCACTCCCTATATCTGCTAATACAGCACCTGTTGGCACAAACGATGCTACTGCTTCTAGACGTTTTGAAAGCTTTTGTGCGTTCATATATACCCCTCACTTTTCTAATTCCGTATCAAAACCATTATATAAAAAAATAAATCCTTAGTCGCCTAAACGACTAAGGATTTTTCAGTTGGGTTATTCTAAACCAGCGATGTAGTCAGCAACAGCTTGCGCCTCTGCTTCATCTTGAATGACTGCAGGCATAGCGCCTTGACCATTCATTACTACCTCTTTTACATGTTCAGCATCCAAACCTGTATTTAAAGCTGGACCCATGCCACCAGTTAAGTCGCCACCGTGACAGCCGACACAAGATTTTTGTACGATTGCTGCTGCATCGATGTCTGCTACGTCTGTAGTTTCACCGCCGCCTTCGCCTGCTTCATGTGCTTCATCCTTGCTTCCTGCTCCATCTAATGACATGAAGAAAATAAGTCCGATACCGAATGCCATGATAAGAACGTAAGGAATAAGTGGATTGTTTCTCATAGTGTGTACCCTCCCTCATTTAAAAGCTTCTTCTATAAATATAGAATCATTTCAACAATCATTATTGTACTGCATTAGCGAGGAAACGAAAAGACCTAAACACCAACTTTTCTTCCCTTTGTAACAATTTTGACATTTATGCGTCATTACCCTTTTACTGGATTAAATAACCTCTCCATGGAAACAATAGGTATAGAAAACAGATGAAATAGGTCATACCGTTATATTGATATAATTAAAAAATTAATAAATCTCTGTAAATTCTTCATTTTACAGCACTTGAATAAGTTATACTGCTTTTGTAATCCATTGTTTTACATATTTACACCCATATAGATAATGATAGCGAGGAAACCAAGTATTCCTGAAACCGTAAAGTAAATGAGCTTCATTGTCATCCCGGACAACAACCAAAATAAACAATTTCCGATGAGGACACTGTATAAAGCGGTATTGTTTTCAGGAAAATAGGCTAAACTTAGTTTGACCGAAAGCCCAAATAATATAAGAGCACCGCTTATATATAATATAGGCGCTAATAGCTCCTTTTTCTTGGCATAGTAAAATGCGCCAGCTATGCTTGCTGCAGCCAGCAGCCCTGCTGGAATACTAATCAGCCATATCGTCTCAATTGTAAATAATAATGCAAAAAAGAGAATGGCTAAAACAGGAACGAGAATAAAAACCCATCTTCCTTTCCGTTTTTCCTGCGCTTTTACGGACTGCTTTGCATCACCGATCATTTCTTTCCCTTGATACTCTCCTTCTGTATAAAGGGTCATTAAAAAATCGCAGTAATGCTCTGGCAATAGTTTATTTTGCTTCCAAAAAGCAATTTCATTAATAATAATTTGTTTACGTTGATTTGCCATAGACGATTCTCCAGAATTTATATGTTTTATAAAACTATTCTAATAGATACCGCCGCAATTCGACATCCGTAAAAAGTAACAACATACTATATGACGACCCAATTTCAGGTGTCTAATTGCATAAGTTTTCTTCTTTTCAAATAGAACAAATGTTTATACTTTATATAGGCATGCGAATTGAGCGTACTGTGAGTCAGTAAGTGGAAAGAGTTTTTCATACGGCCTCTCACTTCGCTGAAATCATCTGCTTCATAAAAAAAGCACCTTAAGAAATTTTTCTTAAGGTGCTGAATAAACCCTATTCTAAAAAGTCTTTTAGACGTTTTGAGCGAGATGGATGGCGTAATTTACGTAAAGCCTTTGCTTCGATTTGACGAATACGCTCACGTGTGACACCGAAAACTTTACCCACTTCTTCAAGTGTACGTGTACGTCCATCATCCAACCCGAATCGAAGGCGCAGAACGTTTTCTTCACGGTCTGTTAACGTGTCTAATACGTCCTCTAACTGCTCCTTTAATAATTCATAAGCTGCGTGGTCTGAAGGTGATTGGGCTTCTGAGTCTTCAATGAAGTCTCCTAAGTGCGAATCATCCTCTTCCCCAATCGGTGTTTCAAGAGAAACTGGTTCCTGTGCGATTTTTAAAATCTCACGTACCTTTTCCGGTGTTAAATCCATTTCTTCACCGATTTCTTCCGGTGTCGGTTCGCGGCCTAGATCTTGCAGTAACTGACGTTGAACACGGATTAATTTATTGATTGTTTCAACCATGTGAACCGGAATACGAATTGTACGTGCCTGATCGGCAATCGCACGTGTAATCGCCTGACGGATCCACCAAGTAGCATATGTCGAGAATTTAAATCCTTTTCGGTGGTCAAACTTTTCAACCGCTTTAATTAAGCCCATATTCCCTTCCTGAATTAAATCAAGGAAGAGCATGCCACGCCCTACATAACGTTTAGCAATCGAGACAACAAGACGTAAGTTTGCCTCTGCTAGACGTTTACGTGCTTCTTCATCACCTTGTTCAATACGCTCTGCTAGACGAATCTCTTCTTCTGCAGATAGTAAGTCAACACGGCCGATCTCTTTTAAATACATGCGAACTGGGTCATTAATTTTCACACCAGGAGGAACACTTAAATCATTTAAGTCGAATGCTTCTTCGCTTGCTTCTTGTTTTGACAGCGCCTCTTCCTCAAATTCTTCCTTGCCTTCCACTTGCACATCATTCTTTTCAATTTCATCTGCGAAATTAAACACTTCTTCAGTATCCAAATCAAATGATGCAAGCTTCTCTGAAATTTCTTTCATGGAAATTTCGCCATCTTGTTTCGCTTTAGCTTTAAGAAGAGTTTTCACCTCATCTAAAGTAAGTTCATTTCCTGTTTCTTTCGAACGTTCTGACTTGTCCGCCATAAACCTTCCTCCTTCTATGCAAACCGAATCGGATCACATGCTTGCTAGCTGCCGCTTTAATTGAATCTGCCTAGCAACCAAATCACGAGCACGTAAATAATCAAACATTTTCTCCGCTTCTTTACTTTCATGAATTAAATTGTCTATTTCCATTTGGATGCGGTATTTCTTTATATGCTTCAGACAATCAGCCACTTCCTGATCACCATGGTCAGGGTCCCGCTCCACTAAGGCTGCCTCCATTACTATTTTACGGAGCTCAGCTTCCTCCAACCCCTCAACAAAACGATGATAGTCAGAAGAGGAATATTCCTCATAAAATCCAACCAGCTTAATGAAAACTGTCTTATAATCATCCCGGATGAACGGAGCTGGATCGTCGCTGTTCAAAATTTTGTCAACAACATATACATTATGAAGCATATGCGCAAGTAACAGGCGTTCTGCACGCTCTGTAGCAGTCAATGGTTTAGTTTGTGCAGGAAGCTGCTGATTTACCAGCCCTATTTTTTTTTCAGTTTGTTTATGATGCTTCACTTGCTCCGCTTCAAACTTGCGGTACTCGGCTTCAATTGCTTCCTTCGTAATGTTCGTCTCTTTTGCGAGTTGGTTAATGTATAGATCCCGCTCGATTGGAGACGTTTTTCCGACTAAATGTCCAAGCACCTCATGAATGTATTGGAACGTATCATTTTCAAACTGGAAGTTTTTACCCCGTCTTGCATGCATCATCATAAATGCAATATAGGCAAACGGTTTTTCTAATATTTGATTGGTAAAGCTCTCGGCTCCGTAACGATTGATGTAATCGTCCGGGTCGAGTTTATCAGGTAATACCGCAACCTCAATTTTCAGCCTTTCCACATGTAACATCTCCGCCGCACGTTTGGCAGCCTCAAAACCAGCATTATCCCCATCATAGCAAATCGTAATTTGCTCCACTAAGCGCTTGAGCTTTTGGACATGCTGAGGTGTGAGTGACGTACCCATCGTTGCGACAGCATTGTGTACACCGGCTCGGTTTGCAGCCAGCACATCGATGAATCCTTCCATTAAGACGACCTTTCTCGTCTTGCGGATCGATGCGCGCGCTTTATCGAGATTATAGAGAACCTGACTTTTATGAAAAATCGGTGATTCCGGACTATTTAAATATTTTGCTTCATCTGCATCACTATTTAAGATTCGCCCTGAAAACGCAATTACCTTTCCGTTTTCATCACGAATTGGAAACATTATTCGGCCTCGGAAACGATCGAAATAACTATTATCGCTTTCCTTATGAATAATTAGGCCGCATGTTGCCATATCCTCTAAAGTAAAACCTTTACGTTCGAGAAGTGTTGCAAGAGCATCCCATTTAGGTAAAGCCCAGCCGATTTTATGAGTGTCAATGAGCTCGCGTGTAAAACCACGTTCCATTAAATAATTTAATGCCTGCTCCCCGTCTTCTGTGTTGACAAGCAAATGATGATAAAACTCGGTCGCAAACTCATGTGCCTCCCGCATTTTCACTTCTGCTGGAGAAAGACCTTTTGCTCCATCCGTATGTTGCGGCTGCACATCTACCTGTACACCGACTCGTTCTGCCAGCTTGGCCAATGCATCTGGAAAAGGAATATTTTCTATATCCATTACGAAGGTAATGGCATTCCCTCCTGCTCCACAACCAAAGCAATGAAAAATCTGCTTGTCCTGGGACACTGAAAAAGAGGGAGTCTGCTCACCGTGGAATGGACATAACCCAAACCAGTTACGACCTCTCTTCGTCAACTGCATATAGTCGCTGATGACATCGACTATATCGGACTGTGAACGAATCTGCTCAATTAAATGTTCAGGAATTTTCCCAGTCATGTTATCACCATTCTTTTTTTGTCCTTAAACACAATTCGAGATAAAATGAAAAATCCCTTTAAATTTCGACAAAAAATTTAACATTTTTCACACTATCGTCTCTATGTGAGTATTTTTACCACAATTTTATTATTATAAAACAATTCGCAAAATAATTCCATATTTTTTTACTAGTCAACGTTAAAAAAACCTCCTCCTTTAGTCGAGGTGGTTTTAAGGATTTAAAGCATCTTCTCTTGTTCTATTCTATCAATAATGCAGTTAGCTGTCTCCTCAACTGCCTTATTCGTAACATCAATTACCTCACAGCCGACTTTTTCCACAACTTTATAGAAATAGGCAATCTCCTCTTCTATACGTTCATGCTGTGCGTATGTCGCACTTTCCCCTAAACCTAGGGCCATTAAACGCTCTTTGCGGATATTATTCAACTGCCCAGGCGAAATAACTAGACCAAAGCATTTTTTAGGATCTACTTTAAATAATTCAGCAGGCGGATCTACTTCCGGTAAAAGCGGAACATTTGCCACCTTGTATCGTTTATTTGCCAAATACTGTGACAGCGGTGTTTTAGACGTACGGGATACCCCTACTAATACAATATCTGCCAGTAGAATTCCTCTTGGATCACGTCCATCGTCATATTTTACCGCAAACTCCACTGCTTCGATTTTTTTAAAGTAATAATCATCTAGCTGGTGAACAATACCTGGCTGTTCTAGCGGTTTCTGCTTTATCTTATTCTCCAATAAATCCATCATAGGACCAAGTAAATCAATTACGGCAACATTGTGTTTGACCCCTAGGCCATACAATGCTGCGCGCAACTCTTTTTCGACAAGTGTGTAAACAATGATAGCATCTTGTTTCTGAGCAATACTTATAATTTGTTGTAGATGATCCACCCCATGAATGTGAGGAAATCTCCGGATCTCTACCTGTTCGAAATGTGGCCTAAACTGACTGACGACTGCTTTTACTGCAAGGTCCCCTGTCTCACCGACTGAATCAGACACGACAAAAAAACGTAATTTCTCCATGCGTTACACCTACAGCTCATGCGTTTCCGCTAGTGAAATAAACGCCCTCGTAACACTAGTTTTTGTTAGACGACCTACAATTTCAAGACCCTCTTCTGTTTCATTCACTACAGGTAAGGAATCAATTTCACGTTCTATTAATTTTTTCGCTGCCATTATGAGCGAATCCTTTTTTTCACAATACGCAATGTTTGGCATGCGCGTCATAATAATATTGACTGGGATTTTATTTAGATCCTGACTTCCGATGCTTGTACGAAGCAAATCCTTTCGAGACAATACGCCCTGCAAGTGATTGTCCTTATCAGCCACAAACAGCGTACCCACATCTTCTAAAAACATGTGCAAAATTGCATCATAAACCATCATATTTTCAGATACTACGACCGGCATAGACTGAAAATCTTTTACTTTTAAATTCATCATCGACTCTGTTAAGGAAACGGTATTCTTTTTACCGGCATAAAAATATCCTACACGTGGTCTTGCGTCTAAAAAGCCCGCCATTGTCAAAATTGCTAAATCCGGTCTTAAGGTAGCCCTTGTTAAATTAAGGCGCTCTGCAATATGTTCACCTGTAATTGGGCCATTCTCCTTTACAATTTGTAAAATGGCGTCCTGACGTTTATTGAGTTCTATTGGACTCACCCGCCTCAAATAATGTTATACTTTTTCCATTATTATTATATACTATTTTGTAAGGGATTGCTAAGAATAAAATCCTGAAGGTTCTGTATTGACACCGATACAGTTTTATTGCATATTTACAGTATAGATTAAATAGGCGATGAACGGGATATAAGTAATTTTTCAAATAATCAGCGAGCAGGGATAGTGGAAGCCTGCACTCGAAAAATGAAACGGCACCCGCGAGCTGACTTTTTGAAAGAGGCTTTTTATGGACATGTGTTTTTCTATTCACGAAAACGCTTGGCATTTCCTGAAAAGCAAGCGGGGTGGAACCGCGGGTGTAGAAGATACGCACTCGTCCCCGGGCATATCATATGTCCGGTGGACGGGTGCTTTTTTGTTTCCGTCTACCGGTTCAAAAATAGGAGGAATATTTGATGGCTCAAAAATCAATGGAAACAATCGTCAGCTTAGCAAAGCAGAGAGGATTTGTTTTCCCGGGTTCTGAGATCTACGGTGGTCTGGCAAACACATGGGATTATGGTCCACTAGGTGTTGAACTGAAAAACAATGTAAAAAAGGCTTGGTGGCAAAAATTCGTTCAGGAATCTGAACATAATGTAGGTTTAGATGCTGCGATTCTAATGAATCCACGTGCGTGGGTAGCCTCTGGTCACGTTGGTAATTTCAACGACCCGATGATCGACTGTAAAGCTTGTAAAGCACGTCATCGTGCAGATAAATTGATCGAAGATGCTTCTTTAACAAAAACAGGGAAAGAAATTATCGTCGATGGTATGAGTTTCGACCAAATGAAAGCGAAGATGGATGAATTAGAAGTCAACTGCCCTGACTGTGGGAAAAATGACTGGACAGATATCCGTCAGTTCAACTTAATGTTCAAAACACACCAAGGTGTTACAGAATCTTCATCAAACGAAATTTACTTACGCCCTGAAACAGCACAAGGTATTTTTGTAAACTTTAAAAACGTTCAGCGCTCTATGCGTAAGCGCACACCATTTGGTATTGCACAAATCGGTAAATCATTCCGTAATGAAATTACACCTGGTAACTTTACATTCCGTACACGTGAATTCGAGCAAATGGAGCTTGAATTCTTCTGTAAACCCGGGGAAGACCTTGAATGGCATTCATACTGGAAAAACTTCTGTAAAGATTGGTTATTAAACCTTGGCATGAAGGAAGACTCAATGCGTCTGCGTGACCACGAAGATGACGAGTTATCCCATTACTCAAACGCAACAACCGATATCGAATTCCGCTTCCCATTCGGCTGGGGTGAACTATGGGGCATCGCTGACCGTACAGATTATGACTTAAAACAGCATATGGAGCATTCAGGTGAGGATTTCACCTATATCGATCCAGTAACAAACGAACGCTACGTTCCGTACTGTATTGAACCTTCGCTCGGTGCAGACCGTGTTACGTTAGCATTCCTATGCGATGCGTATGACGAAGAAGAATTAGAAGGCGGCGACGTGCGTAACGTATTACGCTTCCACCCTGCCCTTGCACCATTCAAAGCTGCGGTATTGCCTTTATCGAAAAAATTAGGAGACGAAGCTTCTGCTGTATGGGCAGAACTACGCAAAGCATTCCCAGTTGATTATGATGAATCACAATCAATCGGTAAACGCTACCGCCGCCAAGATGAAATCGGTACACCATTCTGTATCACTTACGACTTTGATTCTAAAGAAGACGGCCAAGTAACTGTACGTCATCGTGATTCAATGGAACAAATCCGCATGCCAATTGCAGATGTAAAAGCCTACATCGAAAAACATTTACAATTCTAATATGATGAAGAACTTGATCTGCTGAAACGGATCAAGTTCTTTTTTTGCTTCGTAATGAAAAACCTCATAAATAAAATTTCATCCAGCTAGACCATCGCTTATATACCATCTGATCAAGATCCATTCATGTCCTGTAATCTGAATTTTACAAAAATAAAAAGAACAAAATGAACAAAACTCTCCATTATTAGTTATAATAAATGAAAAAGGTTATAAGGGAGTGTTGAATATGTTCTTTCGACCGAAGGAGAAAGCGATTGTAACACGGGATTTATATGACCAAATGAAAGAGATTGTTACAGCATGTCTCATCCGTGACCTGCCTGAGCACAATTCACGAAATCACCTCTTATTTACTGCTAATATGAAACTTGAAGCACTCCAGCAAGCAAAGGAGATTCATCGCCGTTTTATTAATGTCTCCACAAGTCCTGGGCGTTTTCACCAGGAACGTTATACAACGCTGTCGGACATGTATCACAAGCTATATCGCTTGACTAGAGGGTATATGTATTTATGTGACGTGCGGGATAGGGAACATTTCAATCATCACTTTCGTCTATCCAGTACAACCATCGAGCAATGCTATGAGCAATATCAAGCTAGGCACTCATTCTGTTTTTCCAGGGAGGATGAAGCGGTATTTTTCCAGGAGCTGAAAGAAGAGATCATCCCTATGCTATGTCAAATTGAATAAAACAAACCCGAACAATTTTTTGAATGATTACTTATTCAAAATGCAGGGTAAATATACTCTTGTAAAGAGGAGTGAAAAAAATGCAAGCCAAGAATTATAAAGTGCTTAATACATTAATCCAAAAAACTTTTCATATGAGACATCGTTCGTTAGCAATTCGAATGATATTAAGCTTGGAAGATATAAGCTTGCGCAATATCCATTTCGCTAATCTTATGCAGGATTTATCTCCCAAGCAAGGTGTCCCAATCCAATTGAAACGCTTATCAGTTTCCGAACTGCGCGTTCTCAATCTTTTTTTCAAAGAAATTCAAAAAAACTGCCCTGACTGCTACAAAGCAAATGTCATCCTAATAGTAAACCGCATTCGTTTATTGCTGAATCAAACACTTGTATCATACACAGAAGACAAATCAACCTTTTCACGTATCCCAATGACTAACTTCTGATAGTCTCCCCTTGAAACCACCAGTATAACTACTGGTGGTTTTCACTTTTAATCCGTCTGTTTAATATGAGTGTATCCATCAAGTGTAGAGGTCAGATTTCATATTTTTACTCCCATTCCATCCCCGTTCGTTTGATTTGTATGTGAGCATTCGTTTTAATATCCATGTCTTTATAAATCTCTCTCCATTTCACAGCCGTCTTTACTTCCTCTGTCCAGTAATCACTGTATTTCGCACGCACTCTGGCCCCTATTCCAAAAACATCTGACTGCTCACTCTGTAATTTTTCTAAAAGTTTTGATAGAACTTCTTCTAGATAAGTGTTGGCTTCCTTTTCTATTTCCGTAATTTTTTTCTCATTGAGCTTGCCATTGTTAATTTCTTCGTCAATATACGCTTCGATACGGATGTCAACGGCAGCAGATGGGTTACCATTTTGAAGTTCCACTTCTATAGTAGACCGCCTCTTATGTGAGGTTAGAATATAAACCGCTTCATCTAAAGAAACCATAAAAGAGTACCCGCCCTTAGCTTCTCCAAGCAGGGCCAAATACGCACCTATCTCTAAAGGCGTCATACTCCCAACCATTTTTTCCTCATTAAAATAGCTTAACCCACTGACAAAAATCCGGTCATTGCCTACAGGTTTAACAAGTGGCATGATTGCCTCGACCCCTACATCGGAAAGATTAATCCAAAATTTCCCCAAATATTCCTCTGGCAATTTTCCAAATCGAACGGCATTATCTAATGTGTCAGCTAAATATAAAGCAGGTACTGTTTCAATAGGAGGTGCAATTGTTAAGATAGAATGGGCGTCGCCCTCGCTGATAATCATCCACGCTGTTCTTCTTACCTCAGAATTACGTCTTAAATAGTCACTAATATCTAGGATTCCTTGCCTTGCCAGATCCTCACTGACTACAATAATCTGCAAATGTCCCAAATATAGTCTTTCAGCGAGCTGCTGCTGCATAGTAGCTAATGCATCTCTCATTGTATGACCGTATGCTTCAAGGACCCAGGCTGTTTTCTCAGAACCTTCACCCGTGCTACCCTCAGGGCCCAATTTAATTTTACCTGGTATAGCTATTTGAGCTGTAACTTTATATACTGTATCGCTGACGCTTTCAGGAGCTTCACCTTCTAGATGTGTGACTTTAGGTAGTTTACTCATTTCACTAGCATCTCCCAAATCGATGGCTAATCCTAAAATGGTGGCCCGTTCTTCTAATTCATATCGATCCCAGCAAGCAGATAATAAAAATGAGCTTATAAAAACTACAGTGATCATCCCTATCTTTTTCACTCTGCTATCCCCCTTTGTTTACGAATAATGGCCAGGATGAGTAAGCACATAGGATAGATAATCGTTAAAATAAGACCCCCTAATGTTACTTCCAATACATAGTAATACACCTCGTAAATATCTTTTGGCAATAATGCCACAATAAATACAAAAGGAAACCCCAGGCTTGAAATCAATCGATATTTTGAAGAACGAACTAACTCTGCTACACCGCGAACATATAAAAAATAATACGAAAACAACGTGGTAAACACAGCAAATATCCAGGCAATCAGCAAAATAGCATCGACTCTCGATAATACATCCCCGGGTATTTGCACCATTTGACCGAGGATTAATGTCGGCCATAATAAATGCTTCATTTCTTCAGGGCCAAAGACAGCGAGTGCGATTGTAATTGTCATGATAAAAAAGAGACTGCCGATTACATAACCCCATATCCCGCTTTTTACACACTTTTTAGGATTTTTCATAAAGGGAATCAGCATAGCAATTACCATAAAATTTGAAATGGCTTGTGTGACATTCATTCCTCCACTAAAAAGCATGCCAATAGAGACGTCGTGCCCCGTAATAGGAAACAAATGATAAAAGGTAATATTCTTGATAGATGGTAATAATATAATTAATAACGGGATAATGATAAAAGGCAGGTAAAAAAAATGAATATATACGAATGTTGAAACACTCAAAAAACTGATCGAAGCACATAAGAAAATCATAAAAAATATAGATATAGAAATAGGCGTATCAGGGAGCAGCGATCCCACGATTACCTCTGCAAAATGCCGAGTCTCCACTCCCATCAAGATGAGAAAAAAGAGGATAATGACAATACTAAAAAAATTGCCAAGTTTTTTTCCTAAAATCTTTTGATTATAGCCGATCAGTGTCTGTTTAGGAAACCGCCTGCCTAGTAAGGTAATAGCCAGTATGCCAAGCCCTCCCATCAAGACTCCGAGCACGCTTGAAAGGGGAGCAGCTGTCCCTACTTTTTCAGTCACAAAATTAGGAATGCCTAATAGAGATACACCTATCATTGTGCTTATTATCGTTACTGCAAGTTGAACGGGTGTCACTACATCGCTAGATTTCATCATTACTCCCCCCCGTCTTATCTTGCCTTCTTTTAACCCGCTTCACATTTTGAGGCTGAAGGTGATCAGGCCTTCCTTTTGTCCACTGAATAGGAAAACGCAGAAAAGAGTCTTTTAACTCTTGATAATTTCCCGGAGAAAAAGGCGTCATATACGGAACACCAAATGAGCGGAGCGCTAACATATGGTTTAATGCCGTGGCTACATTATAAGACGGAGTGGCGAATGATCCGATAGTCGACAATGCCATGATGACAACGGTAATCGGGCTGACAAATCCTGCTTGTACGGCTGCTTGTCCTACAACTAATACACCAACGATAGACAATGCTCCACCGACCTGTTGAGGCATTCGTACAGTTGCTTCTCGCAAGATTTCCATAGCAAGTTCCATAATTAATACTTCTATCACTACCGGAAACGGTACACCTTGCCTCCCGCTCGAAGCTGCAACAAGAAAGTTAGCAGGAATGAGCTCTGGGTGAAAAGATAACACTGTTACATAGAAGGAAGAAAACGTCAGTGAAAATACTAAAGCGACTAATCGAATCATTCTTATCGTCGATGTAATAATCCAACGTTCATTATAATCTTCACTTGTTTGATAAAATTGTACAAAAATCGCTGGTACAATCAGTGCAAACGGACTGCCATCGACCAAGATACTTACTCTTCCCTCTAATAAATTCCCCACTACCTTATCCGGCCTTTCCGAGTTTTGGACTTGCGGGAAAGGTGAGTTTATATCGTCTTGAATGTAATGCTCGATATAACCCGCGTCTAGAATACGATCAATTTCAATCTTATCGATTCTTTGGCGTACCTCTTCTACCAGCTCGGGATTTACAATGTCATCTAAGTAGCAGATTGCTATTTTGGTTTTCGTACGTGTACCAACTTCCTTTTGTTCGATACGGAATTCAGGTACAGGAAGACGATAACGTAATAAGGCAACATTCGTTTGTAATGATTCAATGAACCCATCTCTTGGGCCGCGAACAACTCGCTCTGTTTCCGGTTGTTCAATACTTCGTTTTTCTTGTGTATAAACATCCAATGCCATCGCTTGCTCGATTCCTTCGATAAATATAAGAGCCTTGCCAGCAAGCAGTGATTCCAAACCAGCTGCTAAGTTCTTTACTTTTCCAACAGCTGTATAGTAGAGCACCTCTTCCATAACATATGTTGTAATAGATATATGACCGTTTTCAGGATGCTGTTTATCTTGAAGTTGCTTGATAATATCACGTTCAATTTTCTCCATGTCAACCAACGATTTTAAACATATAAGAACAGCTGGTATTTCTCCAAAAACTTTAAACCTTTTAAGAAGAAAATCCGCATCTTTCTGTAACAAGGATGTAAATAGGTCCAGATTATATTCTATGCTTGGTGTAAAGTATACCGATTGTGCTTTTTGGATGATTGAACTATTTGGTAAAGAGCTCTTGTTTTCTTTGCTGCCTGCACTCTTTTTAAAAATAGGTGACATATAAACATCCTTTCCTGTTTATCTATACCATTCTTGTTAGTATGGGTTGATACACCCTCACTATTCAAAAATGACAGGAGTAATTTAACCGACTTGCCAATTTCAATAAAAAAAGCTGTCACCTCCTCTCACTTTGTTAGTGAGGCAGGATGACAGCCCTATTACTCTTCTTTTTCATTTTTACGTATCGGTTGAAGCTGCGGCGTCCTTTCAAGTTGTTCAATGAATGAACGGGATTTCAAACGGATACCTGTCTGCTCCTCATAGATAGTCGTGACAATTTTCTTGATAAAATGTTTTGTTTGAGGCTTCAGCTCTAATTTTCCTACCTGGTCAATTGGCACTGTATAAAACATTCGAATCAGCTTTAATTGTGTAGGTGAAAGCCTAATAATATAAGGGTCTAAATGAAAGCAATTATGACATAGGAAGCCGCCTTGCGTAAACGAAAAGGCAAATTCCCCCTCCACTGCTCCACATGATGCACAGCAATGCAGGATTGGCTGCACACCTGTGTACGGCAGCATTTTCCAGTCAACAAACAGCGTAATCGCTTCCGGATCATACCCTTCATCAATAGCTGTTAACGACTGCAGCAGCAGTTCAAAAGCAAATGGTTCCTCCTTGCCTTCCTCCACGAGCCGGTCGATTAATTCAACAATATAGCTGGCATAGGCTGTTGCAATGATATCCGTCTGCAAAGTACGCATTGTATTAAAATGCTCTCCCTGCTGCAGGGTGCCCATTCCGCTCGTACGCTGTACTAAAAACGAACCATGCATAAACGGCTGCGTCACGCCGGCTAACCGGCTTGTTGGTTTCTTCGCTCCTCGTGCCATGCACGCAACCTTACCTGCCTCACGCGTAAGTAATGTAACAATTTTATTTGATTCACCGTATGCTCTTGATTTAAGTACAATACCTTCCCATTTATGCAGCATGCACACCCGTCCTTACTCTCTTATATATTCCTATTATACACGAAAAAACAGGTGGAGCATCTCTTCCATGCTCCACCTGTTACGAGACTCGTAGTAAATATACAGAGTCGTATAATATGATCCTTTCCTATATACAGCAATTTCTGTATATAAGAAAGAGCCTTGTACTAATTAATATTCATCTTCACGGAATCCAAAGTCACGGAGGTGCGTTTGCTTATTGCGCCAATCCTTTTGTACCTTTACCCACAGCTCTAAATATACTTTGGAGCCAAGCAGCATTTCAATGTCTTTGCGGGCTTTAATACCGACTTCTTTTAAAAGAGCTCCGCGTTTTCCGATAACAATCCCTTTTTGGGAGTCCCGCTCTACCATGATTGTCGCCTGAACACGGATTTTATCTTGATTCTCTTCATCACGTTTAATTTTGTCTATTACTACTGCGATGGAGTGAGGGATTTCTTCACGTGTCAGATGAAGGACCTTTTCACGAATCAACTCAGAAATGATAAAGCGTTCTGGGTGATCCGTCACTTGATCAGCAGGATAATATTGAGGCCCTTCAGGCAAATACTTTTCAATTGCGCTTAGCAGGTTCTCTACATTATTACCCTGTAATGCGGAAATCGGTACAATCTCAGCAAATGGATATTTATCCTTGTAGGATGCAATAATATCCACCAACTCATCTGGATGTATTTGATCAATTTTATTGATTACAAGGAACACAGGTGTTTTATTACCCTCCAGCATTTCGAGAATAAACTCGTCACCTTTCCCAATCTTTTGTTCCGCATTCACCATGAACATAATAACATCCACTTCACGCAGTGTATTTTTCGCTACCTTCAGCATGAATTCGCCAAGCTTATGCTTTGGCTTATGGATGCCCGGTGTGTCGATAAAAATCATCTGCGAGCCGCTTTGCGTTAATACACCCTGTACTTTATTGCGGGTTGTTTGCGGTTTGTCCGACATAATGGCAATTTTTTGCCCAATTACACGGTTTAAAAATGTCGATTTTCCGACGTTTGGCCGGCCTATAATCGAAATAAAACCCGATTTAAAGCCATTATCGTTTACTTGCTGCATAATCTAAATCCTCCGGTGTGAATGCGCCAGGCAATAGCTCACCCACTGTTGTTTGTTGTACGTCGCCTTTTAAATTTGTTAAATAAACCGGCATATCCGGCTTACAAAATTCTGCCATCACTTGACGGCATGCCCCGCATGGAGAACATGGGCGGTCTGTATCTGCTACGACTGCCAATGCTTTGAATTTTGTTACGCCTTCTGATACCGCTTTAAAAAACGCTGTTCGCTCCGCACAGTTAGTCATACTATACCCGGCGTTTTCAATATTACACCCATGATATACTGTTCCATTCTCTGCTAACAGTGCTGCACCTACTTGAAACTTGGAATATGGTACATATGCCTTTTCACGTGCAATTTTCGACTCTTGTAGTAATTGTTCCATGTTCATAGGAGAACAACCCCTTTCTTCTCATTTTAAAACCACTTTGGAAAAAATATGAGCATTCCGATTATAACACTCGCTAGAGCAAATACAAGTACAGCCCCTGCTGCAATATCCTTCGCCTGCTTTGCTAGTGGATGAAGTTCTGGGGAGGCGAGATCGACAACGCGTTCAATCGCTGTATTGAAAAGTTCGGCTCCTACTACCAATGCCATAACCAAAACTAAAATAATCCATTCTAGTACAGAAAGACCGGTCACCCAGCCGATGATTAATACCACTACTATACTTGTGTAATGAAAACGAATATTCTGCTCCCGCATAGCTGTCATAAGACCTTCTGCCGCATAGCCAAATGATCTAATGAACTTGCGAATATCCATTACTCACGAGACAGGCCAAAAGAGCCGAGAATTTCATCTTGTTTACCGAACATTTCCTTCTCATCCGCTTGTGTCATATGGTCATAGCCAAGTAAATGAAGGAAGCCGTGAACCGCTAAAAACCCTAGCTCGCGCTCAAAAGAATGTCCATATTCTTCTGCCTGCTCGCGCGTGCGGTCAGTGGAAATTATGATATCTCCCAATATACGCGGAATATCTTCCCCAACAATTTGGACCTCTCCTTCCCCAAGCTCTTCAAGGGCAAATGAAATGACATCTGTCGGCTGATCCTTATCACGATATTCTCTGTTAATTTCATGGATTGCTTCATTGGTTACGAATGTAATCGAAACCTCTGAACCTTCTTCAATTCCCTCAACTTTTGCTGCATGTTGCAAAAGCTTCTCTACAAGCGCAATATGCTCCTCTTTCACAACGTTTGTTTCATCTAAAAAATCGATATTTAAAATCATAATTCCTCCTGCTTTTCTTTTGGATATTCGATTCGCGAATGGAAAATTCCATTTAGCGTTTCACATAATACATCCTCGATGATTTTTAACTCTTTCAGCGATATATCGCACTCATCAAATTGATCGTCTTGTACTCTGTCCTGGATAATGGCTTGAATCAGCTTTTGTATCTTTTCTGCACTTGGCTCCTTCATAGAGCGTACCGCTGCCTCTACACTATCCGCAATGCTGATGATCGCTGCCTCTTTTGTCTGCGGCTTTGGCCCAGGATAGCGGAAATCATTTTCAACCACCTGCTTTCCTTCTTCTTTTGCTTTATGGAAGAAAAATTTCAGCAGGCTTGTACCATGATGCTGCAAGGCAATATCAATAATCTCCTGCGGCATTTTATGTTTCCGCAGCAGCTCTGCACCATCCGTTGTGTGAGCAATGATGATATCTGCGCTTGATTCTGGTGTCAATGTATCATGAGGATTGGCTCCCATCTGATTTTCAATGAAAAAGGCAGGTCTGCGTGTTTTTCCAACATCATGATAATAGCACCCGACACGGGCCAGTAAACCGTCTGCCCCGATTGCCTCACATGCCGTTTCGGCCAAATTGGCAACCATCACACTATGATGATAGGTACCTGGTGTCTCTGTTAAAATCTTCTTCAACAATGGATGGTTCGGATTTGAAAGTTCAATCAGCCTCATTGTCGATAGAATACCGAATATTGACTCGAAGAATGGCAGCAGTCCCATAGTCAGTGCACCTGATAGCAAACCTGAGACTACCCCCGCTCCTACATAAAACATAATCTCGGTTAATCCATAATCTGATTGTGTCATTAATAAATAAAAAGCAATAAACACGAGATTAATGACTGTTACAATAGCACTTGCACGTAAAATATGCGATCTTTTCTCTACACTTCTCATAAAGAAAAGTGAAGCAAACCCACCAAATAAAATGTACAATGCAATGTCCATCTGTAAAACAGCCGCATAATTCTCCTGGAATATAATACCAGCAGATGATGCAATCAACAGAGTCACTAAAACAGCAACTCGATCATTCGTTAAAAGCCTTATGAGCATTGTGGCCATTGCCGTAGGGAAAATAAACCCTAGTACTACATCAAAATTGTCTGAAACGAGACTAACTAATTTCATAATAAGGATTGCACTCAAATAGACGATGACTGTCACTAGTAAATGGTTACTTTTCTCTTTTAAAGTTCCTTTATAACCATCAAAAAGGGCGAAAAGAAAGACCATTTGCAGGAAAATGAGAATCACGACGCCTCCAATCGGCTTTAAGGAAGCCTGGCTGTCGATAAGACCAAGCAGTTCAAGCTGCCGATACTTTTCTCTGTCGACAATTTCTCCTTCAAGTACAATGATCTGGCCCTGCAAAATTTTTGTCGGCTCTACTGCATCACGTGCCTGCTGCTTTGCAAGGGCAGTCTTTTCTTCATTCAATGTTTCTGTTTCGACCACCGAATTACGGCCCAATGTAATAGCTGTCGAAAGCAATGAATTAGCAATCGCGGAAGAACGAATAAGTGACTCTATATTCGTACGTGCAGAAGATAGATTTTCTTTTCTTATACTTTCAGCAAGCGATTCTTTCGTAATATCTACTAAAGTATTTTTCGCTTCTATAAGCTGACCGTCAGAAGCATTAAGCAGCGCCCTTAGTTCATCATCTGTAAGCGACAAAGTATCTTGTTTATCTGTGACATTTTTCAATTTTTCTTTTATTACTTCCAGCTTTTCAGCTTGTGACAATTCCTCCTGCTCGGCCAGTTCTTTCTTTGTTTCGATTGCTAAATCGAACAACAAAGTAAGCAGGCTTGCCTTTTGCTCTGCTATTTCCTGATTAAAATCATATACAGGAGCTATTGCATTTTCAGCATTGGTACGTTCGAGCTCTGTCTTTTCTGTATCTTCCACAGTCTTTGCTGCTCGAATTGTTTCTGGTGCCAAGCTGCCCATCGATATGTCATATGTAACGCCCCGTACGCTGTCCATCATCAACCCAAACTGCAGGAATGCCGTGATGATCAGTACGATTGCTAAGAATGAACGAAAGCCCATTAAGTCCAAAAAACGCTTCAATTGCTTCTCCATTCAGCACCTCCTATTATACCTTCCTCTATTCTACCAATTTCTGCAGGTGATTTCACAAAAAAAAGCAAAACCCTTATAGGATTTTGCTTTTTTATTAGTTATAGCTCCTGATCAGAATACGCTTGAATTACCTTAGCTACTAATGGATGTCTTACTACATCTCCCTGTTCGAGGATTTGGAAATGGATATCCTTTACATATTTCAATGTACGCTCTGCAATAATTAATCCGGATTCTTGATTTTTTGGTAAGTCGATTTGCGTTTTATCGCCAGTAATGACCATCTTTGATCCAAAGCCAAGACGTGTCAGGAACATTTTCATCTGCTGATGAGTCGTGTTCTGTGCTTCATCTAAAATAACAAAGGCATCATCCAGTGTACGTCCACGCATATAGGCAAGCGGCGCAATCTCGATCGTTCCACGTTCAATAAGGCGCTGCGTCTGCTCCATTCCATAAATATCATGAAGTGCATCATAGAGCGGGCGTAAATAAGGGTCTACCTTTTCCTTTAAATCACCCGGCAGGAAGCCAAGTGATTCTCCTGCTTCCACTGCAGGACGCGTTAGAATAATCCGCTTTACATGTCCATTTTTTAGTGCCTGTGTTGCCATGATAACCGCCAAATATGTTTTCCCTGTTCCCGCAGGACCAATACCGAAAACAAGATCCTTGTGCCGAATGGCTTTAATATACTCGCGCTGACCGATTGTTTTGGCCCGGATCACCTTACCTTTCGCGTTCCGTGCTACCTCTTCATCATAAAGCTCCGCAAAGTACTCAATTGTTCCTTTACCAGCCATCTCAATAGCTGTCGCCACATCTCTCTGATCAATATTGATACCTTTCCGGATTACTTGCAATAAACCATGCAGCACGGCAGTAGCACAATCTTTTTTATCATCATCTTCACCAACGATTTGGATGAGCCCTCCTCGTGTGATGATTTGTACATTAAAAGTTTCTTCAATTAATTTTACATTTCCATCCGACATCCCAAGCAGCATCACTGCTTCATTTGGATTATCGACTAAAAGTTCCGACATTTTCTCTGACATAAATCATTCTCCTTGATAAATAGGGTATGGTGTTGCGATATTTTCATTTACCAAAAAAAGGACTTGCCCCTTTACTGTATCATTATCAAATGTAACCTGTAAAATTTTTTCCGATTTGATCGTTGTTTTAGGAGGAAGACTCTGCAATATCTTTTTATGAAGAAGCGGACGAATAATCGTATCTAAATCCTCTTCACTTAATACGTGTTCCTGCTTTTTATAGCCTTGCTCTTTTACAATGCGAACATAGTTTTTCATCCACCCGGGAAGGGGCATTTCATCAATGTACATTTCTTCCTGATTGTTTGTCAGCTTCCAAGCAGATTCAGTCGGCGTATAATAGGTGGTCTTTCGATCCAATGTAAAGGCCGTCTCAAGCCAGTAATCCGCATACACCTCTCCCTCGGCTCCAATGACGAGTTGTTCTTCTCCTGCTTCCAGAATACCTGATACAAGAGCATCTCCTTTATAGACTGTTGTATTGGCATCTACCAGCCTGACGCCGCTTGTTAAGAAGTAATGGGTGATGACACCGCTATTACTTGCAATCAAATGCATAGGTTCGTCCGACTTTTTTTTCACTTCTGTTTTAGGGGCCAGCTGAAGAGAAATGGTAATATTTCCGCCGCTTTTCATAAAGTGAACCCATGACAGCTCCGGAAACTTTGCCATCAACTGCTGGCGAATTTCATAATCGGTAGGCAGGGATTGCTTTACTAAAGGAATCCCTACACCTATTTCTCTGTCAATAAACTGCTCTGCCTTTTGTGCTAACTCCGGTGTAGCCCCTGTTACATGAATACGCCAAATAAACTGCGTACATATTATGGGTATTGCAATTAATAATAGTATACCCACAATTGTCTTTAATGTAATTTGAAGAACAGAATCAAGATCTTCATATTGAAGTTTGAGGCTGGCGCCGGCAAATCGCCTCGCACGGCGCAACGCTGGCAGGTTGTCTCTCGTTATTTCAAATGACACCTCATTATTTGAAAAACGAACTTGTCTCATGACGATGCGCTCTTTATGTAAATGGTGAAATAAACGATCTGCCCGTGGCCCTTGTTTAAGCGACACAATCACTTTTCGGCGGTCCATTACATCACATGCTCTTCTATCTTAATTTTGTTGATCATTTCAGCACTCAATAAAAAGCCGCCCTCCGTCAAATACTGGACGAGTATCCCTTCCCCTTCAATTGTCAGCTGAAACTTCCCTAAAGAACAGCTGAATATATCGGACGCTACCTGCCGCACTTCATATAGCCCATTCCAGCGAATCTGGCGGAATTGAATCCATTCCAGCACGTCATCTAATTGCATAAATGATTTCAAAAAAAGCCCCCTTTCTTACAGTGTATGCAAAAAAGGGGGCATGTATTATTTACGTTGCTTCGCTTTTGGCGGTCCTAATATTTCAGAGGTAATCACTGCCTGCACTAGCTGCTCCCTCGTGCTTGGCACGATGACAGGGGATTTTGTCTTCTGCCTTTGTATAATCGGTCTTGAAGCACCCAGCTCAGGACGAGTCGATTTACGTTCCCCTCGGGTTACTTCCATGGCAGGCTTCAAAACGGGTTCCTCGATTATTTTACGGTCATTTTGAGCCGGCTCTGTCTTTTCGCTTAATTGCCCAAAAACTTCTTTTGCAAAATCATCGAGTGAACGTACTTTCGGTCTTTCCCGACGTGGTTCTTCCCTTTTATGTTCCTGAGGGACCTGCTTATTGCTAAACGGCGGCATTTGCTTCGTCTCTTTTTGCTTTGTCTTATCTTTTGTAAATAATGTACTGAGCACAAACATGACGATCATAATGATTAATCCTTCCATTTAGCGATCCCCCCTTCCTCGATTATTTTTCGCCTTTTTCCGGTTTATTCTCTTGTGACACTTTTGCTATAGAATCACGCATAGATGTATCGGCCTGAATGTTTTGATAGTTCATATAATCCATAATACCAAAATTGCCGCTGCGTAATGCTTCTGCCATCGCCATTGGAACTTCTGCTTCTGCTTCTACTACCTTCGCCTTCATTTCCTGAACTTTTGCAACCATTTCCTGCTCGCTTGCTACGGCCATTGCACGACGTTCCTCTGCTTTTGCCTGGGCAATGTTTTTATCAGCCTGGGCCTGCTCGATTTGAAGCTCTGCCCCGATATTTTTACCGACATCTACGTCCGCTATATCAATGGACAGGATTTCAAATGCTGTACCTGAGTCCAAGCCTTTTGAAAGGACTGTCTGAGAAATCATATCCGGATTTTCCAGCACTTTAGAATGAGATTCAGATGAACCGATTGTTGATACAATACCTTCACCTACACGTGCAATGATTGTATCTTCTCCGGCACCCCCGACTAAACGATCAAGGTTTGCACGCACTGTAATACGAGCTTTTGCCTTTACTTCAATCCCGTTAATTGCAACACCCGCAATAAACGGCGTTTCGATTACTTTTGGATTTACCGACATTTGTACGGCTTCTAATACATCACGTCCTGCAAGGTCAATTGCAGCTCCGCGTTCGAATGATAATTCAATGTTGGCACGATGTGCAGCGATCAGTGCATTTACTACGCGGTCTACATTACCACCAGCCAAGTAGTGGGACTCCAATTGATTAATCGAGACATCAAGGCCTGCCTTATGAGCCTTAATCAACGGGTTAACAATACGCGACGGGATAACTCGGCGCAGTCGCATCCCAATCAATGTAAAGATGCTTACACGAACACCCGCTGCTAGGGCGCTAATCCATAGTGCGACCGGTACAAGTGTAAAGAATACCGCTAGGACGATGAATGCGCCTACGATCATGGCAATTAAGCCGATTGTTGCTCCATCAATAATCATTATCTATTCCTCCATTTTCTTAAAAATTTCTCTCACGACAATGCGCGAACCTTCTACCTTAATTACTTCCACCTGACTACCTTTGTTAATAAAGCTTCCTTCAGACACTGCATCAATTCGTTCATTCCCTACACGGATGACACCTGCCGGACGAAGCGGTGTTGCTGCCTCTCCTGTCCGTCCAATCAATTCGACGCGGTTGGTATTGGAAACATACCCTTCCTCTGTCGTTGTGGCATCCCTTAGCACAAGCTTATTGAATATATGCATCTTCTTCCCAAAGAACTTCATAAGAATCACCATTCCTATAACTGCAATAAACATTGCAATAATGATTGAATATGCCATATGTGTTACACTAGCACCTGCAAATAACAGACTAAGGATGATTAACGCACCTCCTAGTATGCCGACTATACCTCCAGGAACAAAGAATTCCAATATGACAAAAATAACGCCGATAACAAACAATAAGATCGACTCATATCCTGCAAAGCCAGCAATTGTATGACCAAAGAAGAAAAGACCAAATGCAGCTAATGACATCGTACCTGGCACCCCAAATCCCGGTGAATACAGTTCTGCAACTAATCCGAGACTGGCAATGGATAAAAGAATAGGAACAACGATTGGGTTGGTCACAATACGAGCAATATTTTCAGCAAGCGTCGGTTCAAGGTCTACCACCTCTGCACCTTTTAACCCAGCTTTATTCAGCACTTCCTCCAGGGAGTTTGCTGTCCCTTCGGAATATTCCACCTCAAGGGCTTCATCCGCTGTGAGCGTTAAAAATTCGCCGACCGGGGCACGGTATTTTGTTAAATCAATTGATTTATCCGCCATTGCCCGTGCATAATGCGGATCTCTGCCAGAAGAAACGGCTGCAGCTTCCATTGCTGCCAACCAAGCACTTTCCGCTTTTTGCTCGGCTGTATTACCCTCGCCGTCAATAATCCCCGCAGCACCAATTGTTGCATTTTTTGTCATATAAATTTCATCTGCATGCAGTGCAATAAAGGCTCCTGCCGAGTGAGCTTTAGAGTTGATATACGCGATGACTTTTATCTCATCATCTACGGCATCCAGCAGCTTACCGATTTCTTCAGCTGCATCAACAAAGCCGCCCGGAGTATGTATATCAAGCACGATTGCTTCGGCATTTTGCTCTGTTGCCTCCTTAATCGCCCGCTCTAAAAATGAAAACAAGCCCTTTTCTACATTTTTCTCTACCGGGACATGAAAAACTTTTGCCGAATCCGCATAAATAGTTGGAATGAGGAGCACAAATGAAAGCGTCATCAATAAAAGCCACGCGAAAATTCTTCTTTGCTTCATCCAATTCCTCCTTTCTTTTTAGTGATCCTATCTGTTATACGATTGAAATCGCATTTTGTTTCATTTTATTTTATTTTCTTTCAATTTTATTATGTATTTCCTTATTTCTTTATTAAATAACTCAATTTCTCTTCCTATTTATTTTGATTCACCTAAAGGTTTTTACCAACTCTTCCTACAACAGTATTGCCGACCTATAAAAAAAATATCGAGAAAGTGAAAAAAAGCTTGGATGTTCCTAGTGTGTATTTTTCATATTGGACTGTTTTATTAAATAACAAACACATACTTTATCAAGTACCATCTCTCTCTATAATCCAGGTGCCTTTATCATAACATGAACTCCTTCAATATATGACAAATTGGCTTTGTACACTATTTTCTCTGGAAATACAAATACCCCGAAGCTCACAAGTAGCTTCGGGGTATATCATTTGTCTGCTCAGTTAAATCTCGAATTGCGTGTTATGAACGTAGGGATTTTACCGGGAAAATTACCACTTACGTTTACGTGCAGCTTCTGATTTCTTTTTACGTTTTACGCTAGGTTTTTCGTAGAACTCGCGCTTTCTAACTTCTTGAATTGTACCACTTTTAGATACAGTACGTTTGAAGCGGCGAAGAGCATCTTCAAGCGATTCGTTTTTGCGAACGACAGTTTTTGACATCTCTCTTTCCCTCCCTCCGAACACACGTCAATACTCATTAACATCATAAGTTAATGTGTACTAAAGAATTATAACGCATCATTTTAGATTAGTCAACAAAAACTATTATAATTAATAGTCAGATTGAGAAGTTAATCCTTCCATAATAGCAACACCTGAACTTGCGCCAATGCGAGTTGCTCCATTTTCGATCATCTTCTTCATATCTTCCAAATTACGTACACCGCCGGAAGCTTTTACGCCTAGATCCGGGCCAACTGTTTTACGCATTAAAGCGATATCTTCAGCAGTGGCACCACCCGTTGAGAATCCAGTTGATGTCTTAACAAAATCTGCACCAGCTTCGACCGATAATTGACAAGCCTTCACCTTTTCTTCCTCTGTTAGTAAGCATGTCTCAATGATAACTTTTACTAATGTACCGTTTGCCGCCTCGACTACTGCCTTAATATCATCTCGGACAACATCAAATTCACCATTTTTTAATGCGCCGATATTGATAACCATATCAATTTCACCCGCGCCGTTAGCAATAGCATCTTTTGTTTCAAATGCTTTTACAGCGGAAGTAGACGCACCTAACGGGAAACCGATTACTGTACAAACTTTTACCTCTGTACCAGCCAATAGTTCTGCGCTGTATTTCACCCATGTAGGATTTACACACACAGAAGCAAATACATACTTCTTCGCTTCTTCACATAATTTTTCGATTTGTGGACGAGTAGTGTCCGCCTTTAATAGCGTGTGGTCAATCATTGCAGCATAATTTTGCGTCATGGTCAATTGCTCCTTTTTATCTGTTAGTTGTACGTACAACTATATCATAACACCAAATAAGAAATACATAAAATAGACAGACTAGTCTATCATCTTTTTATTTTTCCTTATTTTTTCCATCTAAAAAGCCGCTTCCCCGTTCATTAGAGGAGGCGGCTTTTTCGATAGAATTAGGCCTCTACAGCATCCAGTACACGGACAAATTGTCCTTCATTATATGGATAACCCGCTTTTGTAATTTTCACCTTTACTAGCTTGCCGACCATGTCTTCACTCGCTTCAAACACCACTTTCAGGTAGTTTGCAGTGTAGCCGACATACAAGTTTTCATTGTTCGAATCTTTAAAGCGCTCTTCTGGAATTACTTCCAGTACTTCACCTTCAAATCGGGAAGCGTATTCTTTTGCTAATTGATCATTTAAGGCAATTAAACGATGAACACGTTCATTTTTGATTTCCTCATCCACTTGGTCTTCCATACGAGCAGCTGGTGTGCCTGTCCGTTTAGAGAATGGGAACACATGCAATTCCGAGAATTTGTGGTCACGGATAAAATTATACGTTTCCATAAACTCTTCTTCTGTTTCTCCTGGGAACCCGACGATCACATCAGATGTTACTGCTAAATCCGGCAATGCTTTTTCCAACTTACGCAGACGCTCAGAGAAGAAGTCCATTGTATATTTACGGCGCATACGCTTCAATACGGTATCAGAGCCCGATTGAATTGGAATATGCAGATGGTTTACAACAATATTTGAGTTTTGCAGTACATCAATCACTTCGTCCGTTAATTGCGACGCTTCAATCGAGGAGATACGTAAACGTTTTAACCCTTTTACCTGTGCTTCTAAATCACGTAGAAGCTGTGCCAAGTTATAATCTTTGAAGTCCTGGCCGTATCCTCCTGTATGAATACCTGTCAGAACAATTTCAAGATATCCTGCATCGACTAATTGCTGGGCTTGACGGATTACTTCTTGCGGGTCACGAGAACGCATTAAGCCGCGCGCCCATGGAATGATGCAAAACGTACAGAAGTTATTGCAGCCTTCCTGAATTTTCAGTGATGCACGTGTACGGTCTGTAAAAGCTGGAACGTCCAATTCTTCATAGACACGGTTTTTCATAATGTTGCGAACTGCATTAATTGGCTGACGCTCTTCGCGGTATTGATCAATTAGACCGAGCATTTTATGGCGGTCCTGTGTTCCCACAACGATGTCAACACCTGGGATTGCCATAATTTCTGCTGGCGAAGTTTGCGCGTAGCACCCTGTTACACAAATAACCGCATCCGGATTTTGACGGATTGCGCGGCGGATAACTTGTCGGGATTTTTTATCCCCTGTATTTGTTACTGTACATGTATTGATTACATAAACATCAGCTTGTTGTTCAAACTCGTTACGGTCATAGCCCTGCTCTTTGAATAATTGCCAAATCGCTTCTGTTTCGTAATGGTTTACTTTACAACCTAATGTGTGAAAAGCCACTGTTGACAAGGCCCCTACACCTCTTTCATTCAAATTCATAGGAAATTGCAGATAATGCATATAACGGTGCTGTTTCTGCCCGTAAAATGCGCGGTCCGAGCGACATAATTTGTGCGCCTGCTGCTACAAGCGCCTCAGCTTCCTTGCGTGAGATACCGCCTTCCGGACCAAAAATACATAAAATTGATTTCGATTCATTATCATACACTTTTTTTAGCTGATCCGCAAACCTTGTGCGTTTTTCGGCCTTTGCATCTTCCTCGTCCGCTATGAATACAGCGTCATATTCCGGCACTATGGCAAGCAGCTGTTTAAAGGAAATAGGCATCCTTATATCAGGTACCTGTGTACGATGTGATTGTTCAGCCGCTTCTTGGGCAATTTTCTGGAGCCGTTCTTGGTTTTTACGGCCCTTTTTCTCATCCCATTTGACAATGGAGCGCTCTGCTGCAAAAGGGATACAGGCATACATCCCTAACTCCGTCCCTTTTTGCGTAATCAGCTCCAATTTATCACCTTTAGGCAGTCCGCAGGCAATGGTTACTTTCACTGGCATTTCTGAAGAAGGAATTATACGCCCAGTCGGCTTTACAGAAACTTCTGCACCAATCTCTACAATTTCACATACATGAGCGGTTCCTTCTGAAACAACGATGATTTCCTCGCCTGCTGTCATCCGCATTACTTTTCCGATATGCCGAGCACTATCACCAATAATGAGGAATACTCCCTCTTCGCTTGCCGGTCCGTCCACAAAATAACGTTGCATGTTGTACTTCCTCCTTCGTTCTAATGAAAAAGTAGACAAAGCCAAATGACCCTGTCTACTAGCTTTCACTGCATGTTTTACTGTGGACGACGTGCAATAATGGCTACCCAGTCTTCCATCATTAATACTTCTTCAATGGTAAAGCCTGAGTTTTCAAGAGCTTCCTTCACTTCATCCTTCTTTGCACCGATGATGCCGCTTGTTACATAAACCCCGCCTGGTTTTACAATGGAATAGGCATCATCTGTAAACGTCACAATGATTTCCGCTAAAATATTCGCTACAACGACATCAGCCGGCTCCTTGACTGTATCAAGCAGGTTGCCGTGGAATACTCGCACAACATCGTCTACTTTGTTTAGTTCTACATTTTCACGTGCAGCAGTTACAGCTACTTCATCTAAATCCAGCGCATGCACTTTTTCAGCTCCAAGCATCGCTGCACCAATAGATAACACACCAGAACCTGTTCCAACATCAATGACCGTATCATGTTTGCTAACTACATTTTCAAGCGCCTGTAAACACATAACTGTCGTTGGATGCGTTCCTGTTCCAAAAGCCATCCCCGGATCCAACTCAATGATCAGCTCATCTGTGCTGACAGGTTTATATTCTTCCCAAGTAGGTACAATCGTGAACCGCTCAGAAATTTTTACAGGGTGATAGTATTGCTTCCAAGCCGTTGCCCAATCCTCCTCGTCCACTTCACATAGCGTCAGGATATTTTCACCGATGTTAATATCGAAATTTACAAGGTTTGCAATTGCAAGTTTAATTTCCTCTACCGTTTCCGCCAAAAAGCTCGTTGCGGATAAATACGCTTTAACTACAACCCCATTTTTCGGGAAATCCTCTGGGTTTAATGCGTAAATTTCTCCGAACTGATCAATTCGTTCTTTTGTCAATTCCTTTGAATCTTCTATGACAACACCGCTAGCGCCTGCCTCATGTAAGATATTTGATACAGCTTCAACGGCTTCATTTGTTGTCAGAATCGATAATTCCGTCCATTTCACTTGCAACTCTCTCCTTTATGATTCACCTTTAAAGGTCTTTTTGATTTTATCGAATAGCGAGCTTCCCTGCTCTTCCGGGATATCACCGCTCAACTCTGCGAAATCACGCAACAGCTGCTTTTGCTTTTCTGTCAGCTTTGTAGGCGTTACGACTTTCACGATTACATATTGATGACCCATTCCATAACCATGGACATTTTTTACCCCTTTGTCCTTGATACGGAACTGAGCACCTGATTGTGTACCGGCAGGAATTTTTAATTTCACTTTGCCATGCACAGTCGGAACTTCGATTTCGTCCCCAAGAGCAGCTTGTGGGAATGTTAGCTTCAGCTCATAGTAGATATCGTCCCCATCACGCTCAAACAGCTCATGATTACGGACGCTAAATACAATATAAAGATCCCCGGCTGGACCGCCATTAATGCCCGGCTCGCCTTGGCCGCTCACACGCAATTGCTGGCCGTCATCCACGCCTGCTGGGATGTTGATTTTAATTTTCTTTGTTTTTTGTACTTTTCCGGCACCACGGCATGTTGTACATTTGTCCACAATGATTTTACCAGCGCCGCGGCATGATGGACATGTGCGACGGTTCATCATACGGCCAAATGGAGTATCGACTGCCTGATTGATTTCACCGGCTCCCTTACAGTGTGAACATGTTTCAGGAGTCGTGCCTGGTTTTGCACCTGTTCCATTACATGTCTCACAATCTTCCTCTTTCGGAATTTCGATTTCTGTTTCTTTCCCAAAAATCGCTTCTTCAAAATCAACCATCATACGGAATTGCAAATCGTCCCCTTTACGAGGTGCATTTGGATCTTGTCTGCGGCCGCCTCCAAAGAATGAAGAGAAAATATCTTCAAATCCGCCAAAACCTCCGCCATTGAAACCTCCGCCGCCAAAGCCGGCTTGCGGGTCTTCATGTCCAAACTGATCGTAGCGAGCACGCTTTTGTTCGTCGGCTAGTACTTCATACGCTTCAGCAATTTCTTTGAATTTTTCATCGGCGCCTGGCTCTTTATTAATATCCGGGTGGTATTGCTTTGATAGTTTACGGTATGCTTTTTTAATTTCATCTTTACTTGCGCCTTTTGACAGGCCAAGCACTTCATAATAATCGCGCTTACTCATCGTTCACTCTCCGCTCTTTTTACATAACGTATATTTTAACATGTTAAAAAAATGATGTATATGCAAAGTACCTTTACTATATGAAATTTTATCCTAACATTGAAAAAGTCAAAGCCGGCATTTCGGTCTTTGACTTTTTCACACTTACTTTATTATAGGATTACTTGTCATCCTTAACTTCTTCAAAGTCAGCATCAACAATGCCGTCGTCTTTCTTGCCAGCATCAGCACCTGCATCGCCTTGTGCTGCTTGTGCAGCGGCTGCAGCTTGCTCATACACTTTCATAACAAGCGGTTGCAGGATGCCTTCTAATTTTTCTTTTGCAGACTTGATACCTTCGATTTCGCCAGCTTCTAACGCTTTTTTCAGCTCATCACGTGCATCTTCTACAGATTTCTTTTCGTCCTCTGTAATTTGCTCACCTAAGTCTGTGATTGTTTTATCTACTTGGAATACTAATTGGTCAGCCTCGTTGCGAACCTCAGCTTCCTCTTTACGTTTTGCATCTGCTTCAGCGTTTGCTTCCGCATCTTTCACCATACGCTCGATTTCCTCTTCTGATAAACCTGAGTCAGATTGGATCACGATTGTTTGTTCTTTGTTTGTACCAAGGTCTTTTGCCTTAACAGATACAATACCGTTTTTGTCAATATCGAATGTTACTTCGATTTGTGGTACACCACGTGGTGCTGGTGGAATATCTGATAATTGGAAGCGGCCTAATGTTTTATTGTCTGCTGCCATTGGACGCTCACCTTGTAATACGTGAATGTCTACTGCTGGCTGATTATCAGCAGCTGTTGAGAATACTTGTGATTTTGATGTTGGAATTGTTGTGTTACGGTCGATTAATTTCGTGAACACGCCTCCCATTGTTTCAATACCAAGTGAAAGTGGTGTTACGTCAAGAAGGACGATATCCTGTACATCACCTGTTAATACGCCACCTTGAACAGCAGCACCCATAGCTACTACTTCATCAGGGTTTACCCCTTTATGCGGCTCATGACCTGTTTCTTTTTTAATTGCTTCCACTACTGCTGGAATACGAGTAGAACCACCAACTAAGATTACTTTGTCTAATTCAGAAGCCGCTAGACCAGCATCTGATAAAGCTTGACGAGTTGGTACAATTGTACGCTCTACAAGATCACGAGTTAAGTCGTCGAATTTCGCACGTGTTAATGTTACTTCCAAGTGAAGCGGGCCTTCTGCACCAGCAGTGATGAATGGCAATGAAATTTGTGTTGATGTTACACCTGATAAATCTTTTTTCGCTTTTTCAGCTGCATCTTTTAAACGCTGCATCGCCATTTTATCTTTTGATAAATCGATACCGTTTTCTTTTTTGAATTCCGCTACTAGGAAATCAATGATTTTTTGGTCGAAGTCATCTCCACCAAGTTTGTTGTCACCCGCAGTCGCTAATACTTCGAATACTCCGTCACCCAGTTCAAGAATGGAAACGTCGAATGTACCGCCGCCAAGGTCGAATACAAGGATTTTTTGATCTTGGTCTTGTTTATCTAAGCCGTAAGCTAAAGCTGCAGCAGTTGGTTCGTTAATAATACGCTCTACTTCTAAACCAGCAATTTTACCAGCGTCTTTTGTTGCTTGGCGCTGTGCATCGTTGAAGTATGCTGGAACTGTAATAACTGCTTTTGTCACCTTTTCACCAAGGTAATCTTCAGCATAGCCTTTTAAATATTGAAGGATCATCGCTGATACTTCTTGTGGTGTATATTCTTTGTCTTCTGCCTTAACTTTTTCAGCAGTACCCATTTTTGATTTAACAGAAATAATTGTATTTGGGTTTGTAACAGATTGACGTTTCGCTACTTCCCCAACTTGTTTTTCTCCATTTTTGAATGCAACAACTGATGGCGTTGTGCGGTTACCTTCTGGGTTTGGAATTACTTTTGGTTCGCCGCCTTCTAATACAGCGACACAAGAGTTTGTTGTACCTAAGTCAATACCGATAATTTTACTCATACTAAGTTTGCCTCCTAATAGTTACACACACAATTGGTGTTCATTTTATAAAGTTAACTGAATGTTCTGGCCTTTACCCCGGATCCTTTCTCCAGGACAAAGCCCAATTTATCACTCGTTCACTGATACCATGGCAGGCCGCAATACGCGGTCCTTTAACTTATACCCTTTTTGCAGTTCACGAAGAACGATTCCGCTCTCTTTTTCTGCATCCTGTTCCTGCATAACAGCTTGGTGCACATTTGGATCGAAAGCTTCTCCTTCAGCGGCAATAGCCTCAAGTCCTTCACGTCCAGCAGCATCCAGGAATTGACGATATACCATCTCTACACCTTTGTATAAAGAATTCGCATCATCAGATGTTACTTCTACCTGTAGAGCACGCTCTAAATTGTCAAGCACCGGCAGCAGGTCTGTCAGCAGGCTTTGTGCACGGAATTTTTCCGCTGACTCGCGCTCCAGCTTATGACGGCGCAGGATATTATCGTAGTCCGCACGCAGGCGCAAATAACGATTTTCCTCTTCTTCCAATTTTGCTGTCAATTCAGCGATCTTCTGCTCTTTTTCATCTACTGCAGTTTCCTCAGCTGCTTCTTCTACATTTTCCATTGGCTGTTCAGCAGCTTCCACTGCCTCTTCAGCTGATGCTTGTTGCTTCAATTCTTCTTTTGTTTCGTTGTTGTCTGTCGAATTAGACACGTCATATCCTCCTTAGAGTCAGTCATTACGGTGGGATAAAGCGTTTGATAACCCGCGGCGCATCAAATCCATAATTGTCACCACACGCTGATAATCCATACGTGTCGGACCAATGATGGCGATTGAGCCATGTTCATCCCCTGCTCCAAATGAAGCTGTAATAACGCTGCAATTTTCTATAGCTAAGTGGTTGTTTTCTGAACCAATCCGGATCTGAATGCCTGTATCTATCGGCTTAAATAAGCTCTGTACTTGGCTATCCTTATCCATCAGTTCCATAAACAAGCGGACCTTGTTTAAATCATGGAACTCTGGCTGGTTGAGCATATTCGTCTTACCTGCATAATAGACTTTACCTTCCTTTTGGCCGCTTGTTACCTGCATCAGTGAATGAATCACTGCATCCGCTGTATGAATATGCTGTTTCAATACAGAAAGTGCTTCAAGCTCAAGTTTGAAATGAAGGTCCTGCAGCGAAACGCCAAGCAAACGGTCATTTAAAATATTGACCATTTTTTCAATATCTGAAGGATTAAAGCCTTCCGGTAATGTGAACACACGATTTTCAACATGCCCGTTGTCCGTCACGATGATAGCCACTGCACTCTCTTCCGAAAGCGGGACAATCTGAAATCTTTTCACTTTATGACGTTGTACATCAGGCCCAAGCAATACCGTTGTATAGGTCGTCAGCTCAGACAAAATATTCGCCGACTCCTTAATGAGCTGCTCTGCCTCGACAATTTGGCGTTTAAAGACAGATTGTATTTGGCTCACTTCATCTGCTGACATGATTTGTGGCTGCAATAAATGATCCACATAAAAACGATACCCTTTTTCAGAAGGTACTCGTCCAGAGGAAGTATGAGTTTTTTCTAAAAAACCTAACTCCTCCAGATCCGCCATTTCATTGCGGATTGTTGCGGGACTAAATGTAATCCAGTCTTTTTTGGAAATTTGGCGAGACCCAACAGGCTGGGCAGACGACACGAAATCATCAACGATTACTTGTAAAATTTGTAACTGCCGATTTGTTAACATGCTCATCACCTCTGTTAGCACTCATCGAATACGAGTGCTAATACTATATAATAAATTAACAAATCCCTGTTTTTCTGTCAACGAAATCGTTTACTCTTCAAGTAAAAATTGTTGAAAAACCTCGTTTCCAACAAATCTCCCTTTGCGTGTTAACCTGATTCCCTTCTCATCACTCTCTAAAAGTCCTTTGAGTTTGAGCTCCTCTATTACAGTACGATACTTCGTCCAAATGGTTTCATTGAATTTCTCTTCAAAGACAGCGGTTCCTACACCCTCTACTTTACGAAGCCCTAAAAACATTTGCTCTTCCAGCCGTTCTAACAGGGATACTTCATGCTCATGAATAATTGGCAGCTGACCCGATTCAACTGCTTCAATATATTTTTTGATCGGGCCGTGATTAGAATACCTTACTCCATCAACATAACCGTGTGCCCCGGCTCCAAAACCTGCATATTCATCATTGTCCCAGTAAATTTTATTATGAATAGAAGCAAATCCTGGTTTGGCAAAATTACTAATCTCATATTGATCAAGACCACGGGCCTCCATTTCCTTCATCAATACATCATACATATCCGCTTCCAGGTCTTCAGTTGGCAAAGCAAGACGCCCCTTGGCATATTGTATATAGAAAATTGTTTTTGGCTCTACAATGAGCGAGTACGCTGAGTAATGTGGGAGATTAAGATCGAGTGCTAATCGCAATGTTTCCTCCCATTGTTCCATTGTCTGATGAGGAAGACCATACATTAGGTCAATACTTATGTTGGTAAAGCCGACCTTTTTTGCTAATGCAATCGTTTCATATACGTGCTCATTGGAATGCGTTCGTCCTATTTTCTGCAGCAAGCCCTGATCGAATGATTGAACGCCCATGCTCAATCTATTGACTCCGCCTGCTAGTAAGGCTGATAGCTTTTCTTCAGAAAGTTCATCAGGATTTGCTTCCGAGCTGAATTCCACAACATGCTCCATCGGGATATGTGTACGAACCAGCTCTAGTAGACGTGTAATTTGTCCTGCTGATAAAGCTGTTGGCGTCCCACCGCCTAAGAAAATTGTCTCGATATGCGAAAATGCTTCTGGCTTTCTGCTTACAGCCATCTCCATTTCCCTTCCTACAGCTTCTATATACTCATCAACAGGCTGATTTTTAAAGAAGACTTTATTGAAATCGCAGTAATTACATATTTGATGACAAAAAGGGATATGAATATACACTCCTCGCGCCATACAATCACTTCCCTCATTTTTACTTTGTTCCTTTTCATTGTACCTATTCAGAGATAAAATACAATTTTCATGCAAAAAAAACGTATTCGCTGCTTTGCGAATACGGAAAATGTGTAATATTTAGGCTGTAAAAATCGGTTGTTCTTTATTCATTAACATTACTAAATCAATTGCATTCATATTTCGCAGCTTTCCAGAGAAATGAACAGCTTCATCTCTAGAATGGAATGGAAACGCATCCAATTCCTTTGTCACCTCAAATTTTCCATCAATCAATTGCATTAAATATAAACGAACAGTTGGGCAGCAAGTTTTTGTATAATTCAAGTTTTCACCTGCTACTAATATGCCTACATTTTCCGAAGTTGGGCTAACAATTGTATCCAATGTTGCCAATTCATCCATTTCGAACCACTCTGGTACATTAATTTCGATCTGCTTTGTCATTACATCATCTCCCTAAAATAAATTAGCAGCTAGTATGGCCAGTGCTCATCCACGCCCTAGTTGTTTTTGGTATCCTAATACCAAAAATAAAAACCTAAATTTTGACATTACCTCTAATGAACGCAACATATGTACTAACAGCCATTTAAATTGGAAAGCTTTTAGCACTATTTCTCTTTATAACTTAATATTACTATTAACTCTGTTTTCTAACAAGCATAAATTTAATAAAAGTTCTGTAAATAAAATTATTTTTAATATGAAATTTTTGGTATTAGTATTTTTTACCTTATAAATATTTTATTGTAATTATTGTATTTGTTAGGGTGCGATGATGTAGAATGTTTCTTTTCTATCATTTTTGTTCAGAAATTTTTAAAAATAGAATTATTATAAAAATGCAGCCATTTTATAGAGCACGAATGTACTAACTTTTAAGTAGGTATCTAAAAATGACCACTCCATAACAGAGTGGTCATTAATAGTTTATTTAGCTAAGGCTTCTTATACAATAAGCTGTTCAACAAATTAATCCTTACTCGCCTAGCAGCTTTTAGACTTTCGGAAAAACTTTCTTAAACATCGATTTCTATCCTATTCGTATATCAACAAACGATATAACAGCGTCTCCCAAATTGTTTTTAGAGAATTTTATGCAAAATGAGGGTCATATTATCATTTACGGCTCTTCAATAACTTTATTTAGTTTATTTTGATTTAATTAAAGTAAAGTTAAAAACCCATATCGTAAAATAAATAGATAACTCTTTCGTTATTCAATTACTAAACAATTAGTTCCACACTTCGTTCAATGTATGTCTAAATAATTCATCTAATAATTTTGTCGGATCCTTCAATTCAACATTAAGCGATTTAACATATTTCTCAATTCTTTTTATTTCATGTTCTATATAATTGTTAATTACTTCAACACGAGATTCAATGTCTAACTCATCTCCCTGTAACTTACGCTTTAAAAGATGTTCAACTTCGTTTTTCAATTCGCTATCAGGAATGATGTCTTCCAATAATTCTTGAAAGCGAATCGGCGGTGTCATATTATATTTCTCTATCCAATTACAGGCTAATAACGGCCGAAGTACATAAAAGTACTTTTTAATTTTTACTTGCTCTCCCTGTAAGTATTCACGATAATTATTTTTTGCCATATTTAAATAATGATGCAACATAGCATTGGGATAGAACACTTTAGATTCCAAAGATCTTATATTATCAACGAATGAATATTTTTGATAATAAAGTATATCGGATTTTAACCATTCTAAAAGAGGGGGGTTATTTTTTCTGAAAAGCCTTAGCGCTTTCGTAATTTCCCACCCACTTATATCTAATAAATCATTAATCGGCTCTTCAATTACATCTCTTTTTCCCCCAATCCCCTGTGGATCGATGGAAAGATACCATTCTGGTTGGTGAATATAAATAAATCGAATATCATAATCACTATCTTTTGAAGGAAAGCCCCAAGCCCTGCTTCCAGATTCAATGGCATATAAAATTTTCACTTGAAATTTCTCTTCTATTTCCAACAATTTTTTTACAATGATTTCATTCATTTGCATATCCCCTTATAAGCTCCGAAGAACAATTTCCATTTTTTATTCATTTCAACTTAACGCTTTAGGAAAGGGTTCGTCAATTAAATTAACAAGACTTTACAGAAAAGTTCTTATATTTCGTTCTCAATCAAATAACCAATCACTTTTGTCAATACGGCGTACAACTAAACATTGCATACATGGGGTCACGAACAGCAAGTTCAGTATCGTATCCAATTATCACTCTTTACACCACAATATTATGGAAAAGAGCACACCTATTAGTACCATTGCAAAAAAATTAGGACATAGAGGTCAGCTTCTCCAGCAGACCGCCATGTCCATTTAATAAAAAGATAGCGAGGGACGCCGCTTATATTTTCGACTCCCTCGCTAAAGACTTATAATTACTGGCGATATTTTTAAAGTGGTGGCATATCGGTGGCAAACGCCACCTTTTTCAACTTTTTAATGCCAACCAATATACCGCTAAACCTTGATACAGTAAGTATTATTTCGTATCGTCCATCTTCAGAACCGCCATGAATGCTTCCTGCGGTACTTCTACCGAACCGACCTGCTTCATGCGCTTCTTACCTTCTTTTTGCTTATCCAACAGCTTACGTTTACGAGAGATATCCCCGCCGTAACATTTTGCCAATACATTTTTACGAATGGCCTTGATTGTCGAACGGGCAATAATTTTTTGACCAACCGCCGCTTGTATCGGTACTTCGAACTGCTGGCGTGGAATAAGCTCTTTCAGCTTCTCTACGATCACTTTCCCTCGGTCATATGCAAAGTCCCGGTGAACGATAAAGCTTAGTGCATCGACCTGCTCGCCGTTCAATAGAATATCCATCTTCACAAGCTTCGATGGCTTGTAGCCAATCAGCTCATAATCAAATGATGCATAGCCTTTTGTATTAGACTTCAGATGATCGAAGAAATCGTAAACAATTTCCGAAAGCGGGATTTCATATTGAATCGATACACGTGTTGTATCAATATAATCCATCGTCATGAAGTTACCGCGCTTCATCTGGCAAAGTTCCATAACTGCCCCTACGTAATCATTCGGTACCATAATTGTCGCTTTCACATATGGTTCTTCAATACGGTCAATTTTTTGTGGATCTGGCATCATCGATGGGTTATCCACTTTGATTGATTCACCATCTGTCATATGCACCTCATAAATTACGGAAGGCGCTGTCGTAATTAGATCGATATTAAATTCACGTTCAATACGCTCTTGAATGATTTCCATGTGCAATAGACCCAGGAATCCACAGCGGAAACCGAACCCTAGTGCTTGAGAAGTCTCCGGTTCGTATTGTAATGCCGAGTCATTCAGCTCCAGCTTTTCCAATGCTTCACGTAAATCATTGTATTTTGCTGTGTCAATTGGGTAAAGACCACAATATACCATTGGATTCAATTTTCGATAACCCGGCAGAGGCTCCGCTGCCCCTTTCACAGCCGATGTAACCGTATCCCCTACACGCGTGTCCCCTACGTTTTTAATGGAAGCCGTTAAATAGCCTACATCCCCAACTGTAAGTTCTGCTTGCGGCACTGCTTTTGGTGTATGGATACCGACTTCGATAACTTCAAATTCTGCACCTGTCGCCATCATTTTAATTTTGTCGCCAGGCTTCACTGTACCGTTCATAATACGGATCGAGATGATAACTCCTTTATATGCGTCGTAAACAGAGTCAAAAATCAATGCTTGTAATGGTGCATCCGGATCTCCTTGTGGAGCGGGTACTTTCTCTACGATTTGCTCTAAAATATCTTCAATCCCAATTCCAGCCTTTGCGGAAGCAAGTACCGCCTCGGAAGCATCTAGACCGATAACGTCTTCTACTTCTTGACGCACACGCTCCGGATCAGCAGCCGGCAGGTCAATTTTATTGATAACCGGTAGAATTTCCAAGTCATTATCCAGCGCCAGATATACGTTTGCAAGCGTTTGCGCTTCAATCCCCTGTGCTGCATCCACTACAAGGATAGCTCCCTCACAGGCTGCTAAAGAACGCGATACTTCATACGTAAAGTCTACGTGTCCCGGTGTATCGATTAAATGGAACGTATATGTCTCTCCGTCTTTTGCTGTATATTTTAATTGAACGGCATTCAATTTAATCGTAATACCGCGCTCACGCTCTAAATCCATGGAATCCAGCAGCTGTGATTTCATTTCACGTTGTGTGACGGATTTCGTCTGCTCCAAAATACGGTCTGCCAGTGTTGACTTCCCGTGGTCAATATGCGCGATAATAGAGAAGTTACGGATATTCTCTTGTCGTTTTAAACGTTGTTCTCGATTCATGTATTTGTCCACTCCTATATCAATTACGCCTCGGCGTAATTGCGCCTAGACTTTAAGATGTGCCTATACAAGACACAGGTTTCCCTCCCCCTCACAAACAGGCTCGTTTCACCGCTCTCTTTAAAGTCCGTGACATCCACCGGAGGCAATAAATTCATTCAGCAGGCATTAATCCTCAATAAAAAATAGCCAAACTACATTTGGTTCCACTGCTGTCTCAATGGAAAATTTGGCTGAATGAATTTAAACTATACTGAATTATACTATGAACATCATAAAAACTACAACATTGGAACAGAAGGAATCCTGGCAAACCCGCCTTTTTCGTTCAGTAATGCATGAATTGTTCTAAAAAGCGATTTCTGATGGTTAAATATTTACACGAAACATCACCGGCTGCTCGAGAAGCTTACCAATAGTAAAAGGCATGAACTCGGGCGCTGCCGTTTTCATGCCTTTTCAGACTGCTATATTACGTGTTGTTCCACTTATTTAGATTTTAAAATGGGGTTTTCCTAAGTGTTCCTTTGTACTTCTTCATGGATATCCCTCTATACATTCATTGATAAGAAGGAGATCAGCTTTCCTGCAGTACTTTCGCTACCGCTTCTGATAAGACGGATAGTGTACGTGTCACTTCTTCCTCGGTATTATCTATCCCGCCTATCTCTACAAGCACCATTTGAGGGGAAAGATCTTGATTATAGATACCATCCACACCCTCACCCTCTTTTTTCATGACTCCTCGAGATATTCCAGGGATAATGCTGTTCATGACTGTATGAAGCTTTTCGGAGTAGGCAAGATTACTTTTATGATTCGCATGCTCCATCCCTACAACAAATGCCACTTTAGCATAAGAAAGATCACCAGCTGTTAATGTCGTTACTTTTTTGCCGGCTGAGTCACGGTGTACATCAAGAATCATATCATATGGCTGGAGGGCAACTTCATCAGCAATAAATGGACGAGCTACCTTATAAGCAGACGAAATCGTTTTACCTTGTTTTTTTAGCTCTGTCATCAAATCGACTGGCAAAGTTTTAGGTTGCAGCCCTTGGAAGGAAAGGTACTCCTCCATCATTTCACGCAGGGAGAAAATATTCAATTGCTCATTATATACTTCCTGCATGCCGGTACTTGCTTCCACGATAGGTTTATACGCTTCATGGGAGTGAGTAAATACGAGTAATACTTTTTTCTCCGGTACTGCTAATTCAGTAGAGGCATAAACTAGTTTTTGTTCTTTTGGCACATGAACCGATTCATATTCATTGTTTGGAAACGGTAGTTGCCCGGTAATAATCGGCATTAAAAATAGTATCAACAGAAAAAGTAGAAATCGTTTTATATTATTCATCGCACCATCTCCTCCCCCCTATCTTATGGAAGAGATGGTACGTTTAGAACGGTTTAAATAGCTTTAATCCAACGGAACAAGCTATTGCTGACAAGCATTGCATAATGCATTAGCCAGATGTCGCATTCTTTTGGTGTAACAATTAAACGTTCTCTATTTTGAAACGTTTCTTGAAGAAGCTGAACACGATCTCCCTTTGTCCATGTAGACCATTCTCCAAAAATCGGCTTCAGTAAATTATAGTCAATCGGTGTAGAGGCACTAGGCTGCCACGGTGTCACAGACAGCTTGCTTGACGGAGCATTTTTCTCGGCAATTTTGCCAGCAATCGTACGAAAAACGGTATCAATTGCATCTGCCAAAAGCACTGTCGCCTCTACTACTGTTGGGATACCTATAGCAGTAACAGGAACTCCGAGTGATTCCTTGGAAATTTCAGCCCTTTGATTCCCTACGCCGGAACCAGGATGGATCCCTGTATCTGTAAGTTGAATCGTGCGGCATAGACGTTCACTTGAACGAGTTGCGAGCGCATCAATGACGATTACCAAACCCGGCTTAATTTTATTGACAAGCGCTTCAACAAATTCCTTTGTTTCAAAGCCGGACTGTCCCGTTACACCCGGAGCATACATAATGAACTGTTCATTTCGTTCATCTTCAAAATGCTTTTGCATCGAATCGATTGCAACAGGTCCTACTGCATCAGGTGTGATCGTTTTATTGCCTAGGCCTATCACTAAAATCTTATCTTCTTTTGTAAGCTTTAACGGATCGTGAAGCGATTTTAAATGCTTGGTCAATACTTTTTCAAGCTGCTGCAGCCCTTCCGTATCTTCTACTGTTAGAGACGGGATAGATAATGTTGTATAAATACCTGCCTTTTTCTGGATCTGTGCCTCTCCTTCTTCATTTACACTAACCCTCGCAATCTTTACACGCTGTTCATCCCATTCTTCCATCAGGACACCGGCTGTTTTCTCCAGCGTACGCTTCTTTTCTTTTGATTGATGCTGCACAACTTGTTCCGATTCATCAATTAAATCTGTTCTGCTCCAATTTACTTCTGTCATAATTTCACCTCAAAAATCAGTATGTTCTAACTGTCAAGTAAATATTCTTTGCATTTATGTATTGCAATTCTCTTCTTCCTTTGGTAGAATGATTTTTGTTGTATTGACACATGAAACAAGTGAGAATACTCATCTCGTACCTATAATTAGGAGGTGAAAGTTATGCCAAACATTAAATCTGCTATCAAACGCGTAAAAGTTGCTGAGAAAGCAAACGCTGCAAACTCTCAAGCAAAATCAGCTATGCGTACAACTGTTAAGAAAGCTGAACAAGCGATCGCTACAGGTGCTGAAAACACACAAGAATTAGTAGTTGCTGCTTCTAAAGCTCTTGATAAAGCTGTTTCTAAAGGTCTTATCCATAAAAACGCAGCTGCTCGTAAAAAATCTCGTTTAGCTAAAAAAGCATAATGATGAACGATAAGGTCGGATGCCCAGGCATCCGGCCTTTTTACATACCGATGCTTCTATTATTCACCAAGCTCTAAAGATCTATTATAATAAAATGAGCTATTCCACAAAAAATTGATGGAATAGCTCATTTATATTCATCTCTTCTATTACTTTTGTGTCTGCACATATAATTACGCTTTTTTATCTGGGTCATCATATGATTGTAAGCGAGGTTCCGTTAGGGGAGGCTCAACAAAATCTGGTGATTCATCACGTTTAACGGCAAGGTCCCCATGTACCTTTTCAGGCTCAAAGGATATTTCTCCTTCCAAATACATAATAATCGCTCCTTCTTCGAGCTCCCTTTTGTACTCCGCTTTCTCTGACTCCGAAAGATCCATCACACTTAAACCGGTATCGTCATCTCCACCGAATAAATCAGCAAGCCAATTGTCTGTTTCGTGTGTTCGGATATTTGCGTCCCACTTCAGGCTGGCAAATTCCCTCGCATCTCTCGTAATGATATGAATCATTCGATTCGCTACCTGCATCTCTTCAAACTCTTCAAGTTTATCCAGCATTTCTTGTGTAGAATGAGCTACATAAATAACTCCCGTTTCCTTTTGCATACATACAGCCTCCTTATAAGATCAGCTATATTTTGTATACCCAAAAGCGAAAATCGGAAACTTCTTACAGTGGCTTCATTAGGAACATTTCAAGAAAACGTTCACGATTCCCACTGACTGATTTCAGCTGCAGATCAACATTCGCGAGACTATACAACGCCTGCAGGAGACGCTGCTCTGACGGTTTTTGACGTTGTTCTAACATCATTTTCACCCGGTATGGATGAATCTTTAGCTGCTTGGCGATCTGATGCTGTGCATACCCTTTTTTACTTAAATAGAAGACGTTGCTCATCGTTCGGATATTGGACGCAAGTAATCCAACAAGAGCAATCGGCTCCTCTTTCTGCCTCAGCAGATCATGGTAAATAGATAATGCCTCTCTTTGATTATGCGACAAATAAGCGTTCAGCATTTTAAAAGCATCATGCTCAAGTGTTTTCGCCACTAAATCTTCCACGAGCTCCACTGTAATTTCAATCTCTTCTCCCAAATATAAAGAGAGCTTTTCAATTTCCATCTGCAGCTGCAGCATATTAGCGCCTACCATTTCAACGAGCTTCACTGCCGCTTCATCTGAAATATCTTTTCCATATCCATTTACTTCTGTTTTTATCCAGCTGTACAAATCATTATCCTGTGGTGTTACCGCTTCCAAAACGAGTGCCTTCAGCTTCATCAGTTTCGTCACCTTTTTACGCTCGTCCAGTTTTTCATACGGGGCAATAAAAACCGTCACAGCTGTATCACTCGGATTACTCAGCCAAGTCTCAAGTCGTGGGATATTATGATCAATTTTCTCTTTTCCCTTTTCAGCAGCTTTCATAAAAGACGCGTTTTTGGCGATAATAAGCTTACGCTCTGTGAAAAACGGGATTGTATCCGCCTCATCAATCACGTAATCAAGCGGCTGTTCACTAAGGTCAAATTGCATAATATCGGCTTCTTCCTCATTACCCATTGCTTTTTTTAAACGTTTCACTGTTTCATCTATAAAATAGGATTCTTCTCCAACCAGTAAATAAACAGGTGCAAGTTGCCCGTTTTTTATATTTTGCCATGCTTTTGTAAAACTCACGGACAGTGGCCCCCTCTCGATTCTGTACCATCTAGTATACACTTTCGAGGGAGTTAATGTGAATATTTTAAGGCGAATTTGCGATTACTGGTACTGTGAAATTATTGCTTTAGATATAGATTTTTACTAGGCGTTGACTTATAATGATGGAAGAGTAGGAGGGATATTTATGGCAGGACATTCTGATCCAAATTACGTGACAGAAAACCCATTCGAGGGACGCGGACGCGCAATGCAAGGGAACGACTTCCCAGATGCAGCAATCGGTTTCGTAGTTTCATTCGGATTCTTTGCTACAATGTTCATCATTGCGGTAATTGTAGAAGTGGCTATGCGTTAAGTTAACGTATAAGAAAAGGGCGTATCTTAAAGGCAGCATGCTTTTAAGATACGCCCTTTTACTTTATTGCCTTCGCATCCTCACGCCTTTTTTATTCACTCTAATTTCTATGGTACCTTCCTGTCCAGTCGTCATAAAAGGCAAATCCCTGCCTGTAAACCGTTCAACTACTTCCTCATGTGGATGACCATACCGATTATCCTTGCCGGCCATGAAAATAGTAAGAGCAGGACTCGTATGAATAATGAATGATTCACTGCTTGAGGTTTTACTTCCATGATGACCAGCCTTTAAAACATCTATCTCTGCGATTTCCGAGCCTTCTCGTTCTATAATAGCCTTTTCTCCATCTTCTTCTAAATCGCCTGTAAAGAGCGCTTTAAACGTCCCATACGTCATTAGCAATGTAAGGGAGTCATTATTTCCTTCATATTCGGTGTCTGTTGGCCAAATATATTTGAATTGAACGTTCGCTTTTTTCCAGCCTCCCCCTGCCATCTGCTCTTTTATAGGGATTTTTTGCTTCTTTGCCTCTTGTAATAAATCCTTCATTACTCCCTTTTTATAAGAACCTGGTGTAATATGAATTTCCCCTACCCTTATTTCCTTCACTACTTCTTCCGCTCCTTCTACATGGTCTGCATCCGCATGCGTGATAATCAATTTATCGATGGCTGCAATACCCTTTCCTTTCAAATATGGAACTACCACTTGTGCACCCACTTCGTATGCATTCCTTCTCTCTTTCCAAGGCTCCTGACTAAATCTTAAGAGCCCGCCTGTATCAATCAAATAGACACCGCGTCTATTGGGCAACTCAATTAAAACAGCGTCTCCCTGCCCTACATTAATAAAGGTCACAACGGCATCCCCCTCCATATAATGACTGGCATGAAACAGAATGGCCGGCACAAGCAGGTAGACACCCGCCTGCGGAAATTGCATATTCTTCGTCAGTACTATCAGTGTCACAAAAACACCTGTATATAAAATAAGCAGCCATATGCCCGTTGGTTTTCCAGGTACCCACATCTGATACGGGATATTCTGTAAATACAAAATCAACTCTGTCAAAAACGCTCTAACGGGTTCATATAAGCTAAATAACAAGTTCCCCATAGGCCCCGGTAAAAACGAGACAGCCAGCAGCAGTAAATTAATTGGCAAAATAATAAATGAAAAGAGAGGAACAAAAACAATATTAGCAATAAAAGAAGATAGACTAACCTCGTAAAAATGATAGAGCAGGAGCGGATAGGTGAGCAGCTGACAAACAAAAGTCATAAGAAATCCCTGCATCCACCACGTATTTGCCCTTGCTAGAATTGGACCTGAGAACACAAGGCTTGCCGTAGCTAAGTAAGATAGCTGAAATCCAACCTGATAAATAGCACCTGGCTGCCATAACACGAAAACAATGAAACTAATGGCCAGCGCATCGTCCATTGGCAGACGCCAGCGAAAGTACTTGGCCAGCATCACAAGCTCTACAACTAAAACAGCTCTCCATACGGACGGTGCACCCCCTGCCAGCAAGGCATATACCGGCAGAATGATAAGAAGAAGGAATGCAGCATATTCACGACGCATCCTCATCCGCAGCATGCCTTGGAAAAAGAGCAATGAGACAAGGGCAATATGCAGCCCAGAGATGGCAAACAAATGCGTAATACCGAGCTTCTGATAAGCACGTTCTATTTCTGCCTCTACTCCTTCGTTGACGCCAATCAGCAGTGCCTGCGCTTCAGCAGATAATGAAGCGGGAAATGTCCTCTCAATATGTTGGCTTAACTGAAACCGCTGCTTGTAAATACTCTGTAAAATTGTCTTTTTTTCTTCGATTCTTTTTAATGAAGACACCTCAAAAATGCCAAGTGCTCCTTTACTCTTCAAATAATCCCCCATAAAAAAACTATAGCGGTGATTAGGCTGTGCTGGTTCTGCCATTTCTCCTTCCACTAAAAAAATCATTCCAGCAAGCGGGACCGCCTCGTACTGTCGCTTTTCTTTTTCAGACTGAAATGTATAGACAATATAAATAGAACGCCCCTGTGTATCCTTCATCAGGCCCCTCAGTGTTTGTCCGTTGATTGTATACGTATCTGTAAAAGTCAGCGATACAGGGTGCTCTAATGGGCTTTCAAGCTTTTCTAGCTGCCAGCTAATAAAACCAAACGCTAGCAGCCCCACTCCCCCCAGCGCGAGTATATGAAGGCTGTGAAATCCACGATACCAGCATAGCGCTCCAATCAAGCCCAGAAAACACAAAAGCCCTACCGATTCATGTGCCGCTATAGCAGCAACTAAAACCGATAAGGCATAATAGATCCATTTATGCTCTAAGTAATTGACCAAATAATTGGTTCACCTTCTCTTCATAAGGGAACAATTCTTCATGTGAAGCACCAAGCTCACGCATCTTTTGCAGCATATCAATGGCCAGCTGCAGTTTTTCATCCATTAAAAAATCGATTTTGGCTTCATCGAATGGAATATGTACGACATTAACACCTGCTTTTTCAAAAAGCTCAAGTGCATATGGATTGTTTTTGTAATCCTTCGCATAGTACACATTTTTAATACCTGCCTGAATGACCGTCTTTGAACATGGCAAACAAGGAAAATGTGTGACATACAAATCTGCGCCGTTTGCCGGCGTACCATACTTTGCACACTGCAATAACGCATTTGTTTCTGCATGAATTGTCCGTACACAATGGTTGTCCACTACATAGCACCCTTGATCGATACAATGCTCATCGCCTGAAATCGAGCCATTATAGCCCCCAGCAATGATACGCTTTTCCCTTACAATTGTTGCACCGACCGCCAATCTCGTACATGTGCTCCGCAATGCCAATAGATGACTCTGTGCCATGAAAAACTGATCCCATGTTATTCGCTCCATATGACTACCTCCAATGTTGTCTTATTGTTAGTTTAGTCAAAATGAATGCGCATGGCAATGTTCCAATTTTTCAAATACCGCTTATTTTATGTCAATCAAATCTTTTAACTGTCCAAAAGTCTTATCCCCAATGCCTGAAACTTCTTTCAAGCCTTCTATCGTTTGAAACGCTCCCTGTTCTTCCCGGTGCGAAATAATCGCTTTCGCTTTAGCTGGGCCGATTCCCGGTAACGTTGTCAGCTGTGTTTCATCAGCTGTATTGATGTTCACTTTTCCATGATCAGAAGCATCGTTAATATTATTAACCGCTGTAAAGTCTTGAATAGTAATCTCCTGCTCCTCGCCTTTTTGCGGAATATAAATTACCATTTCATCCTGCAGTTTTTGAGCATGGTTAATAAGGGAAGGATTTGCTTCTTCTATATACCCGCCAGCAAGCGTAATGGCATCTACTACACGATCTTCCTCTGTCAGCGTATAGACACCAGGGTAGTTTACTGCTCCTTTAACATCTACCAGTACCTGCAGCGGCTCACTTTCTTCAGCAGCGTCCTGCTGGAGCTGAGTTTGCGGTTCAGCCTGTACAGGTTCAGCTTCTGTAATTAATTCAAAAGAGGATTGTTCTTCACGCTGCATATAGACAAAAACAAATACACCAGCGACACAAAGAATGCTGGGCATTAGCACTCTTTTTCCATACTTTGCAATGAGATTTTTTAAAATAAAAAACATCCTTTCTCAGAAGGCAAATCATATGGAGTCACCTCCAATATACATAATTTGCCTTCTTTTGAAAAGATGCTATTTTACTGCTCTTATAAAAATTCTTTCATTTTCTTCAGTCGGTGCTTCCGGTAACCAGTCAGCTGTAACATGAACTTCAGAGAAACCAATCTCTTTCAGCCACGCAGCATACTGTTTCGGTGCGAAGGTACGCTGGAAATGCTCTTCATCGAAACGCTCGTACAAGCCTTCTTCCCCTTCTACATAAAAGCACAGCTGGTGATAGACGGAGTGTTCATACTCTCCCGGCTCCGTATGCCAAATATATGTAACATGTCCATCATCATACGTAAAGGGGCCATCCATAAAGATTTCATCCATCTTGAATAATGAATGAACATCAAAGAATAACTGCCCGCCGTCTCTTAATGCTGTATATATACGGCTTAATGTTTCATATACCGCTTTTTCCTCTGTTACATAATTAAGTGAATCAATTGGAATAACTGCTACATCAATATTCTCAAAGCCTTCCAGTTCATCCATCGACATAGCAAAGTACGGAATCGATTTACCTGCTTCTTCTGTACGGGCATTAGCAATCATCAGCATATCTTCTGATAGGTCGACGCCGCTAACTCTGTAGCCAGCGGTGTCGAACTTCAGTGCAAGATTGCCTGTACCACACCCAATATCAAGCAATGTCGGATACTTACCTGCCGGAGCATGCAGCATCACCCACTCTACATACTCGTCATACGGCAAGTCTGTCATCAACTCATCATAAATATATGCAAAACTGAGATAACTACTCATCTGCAGACACTTCTAGCTGTGGTGCATCTCCCCAAAGGCGCTCTAAATTGTAGAAAGCACGCTCATCTTTATGGAAGATGTGAGCTACTACATCCCCTAGATCTACTAGAATCCAGCGGGCTGTATCGAAGCCTTCGACGCGTTTCACTTCATGGCCGTTTTCTACTGCCTTTTCTTGAATTTCCCGGGCAATCGCCTGTACTTGGCGATCTGAATTCCCGTGACAAATGATAAAGTAATCTGCCAACAGAGAAATTCCTTGCATGTTCAGAACAACGATATCCTCTGCGTGTTTATCATCTGCTGCTTTATAAGAAAGCTGTAATAAAGTTTCATTCATATATTAAAGTTCCTCTCCTAAATAGTCATTATAGCATTCGATTGATAAAGGGTAGATCGGAAGCTCTGCCGTTACTAGAAACGAAATGGAATGATGAATACATGCTCTCATGGCCTGCTGTAAATCCCCTTCCGCTGTTTGACGCAAAAGCTCTATTCCAGGATATTTACGATTCGGCTCAATCATATCTGCAATATATACGATCTGCTCCAAGCGGCTCATTCCAGCACGTCCTGTCGTATGATAACGCATCGCATTCAGGATATCTTGATCTTTGATTCCCAGCTCATGCTCTGCGCGGTATGCCGCAATTGGTCCATGGAGAATTTCTGAACCCCATGGAAGCAGGCGTACATCAAGTCCATTTTCACGCACGATTGCCCGCATTGCATCTTCATCTTCATATTTTGCCAAGTCATGAAGAATGGCAGCTATTTCCGCTTTTTTTGTATCTTCTCCATACTTCTTTGCCAGGAAAATGGCTGTCTCCATTACACCTATCGTATGAATATAACGCTTTTCCGGCATTCGCGGACGAATATACTCAAGCAAAGCTTCACGCTCCATATAACCCTTCCTTTCGAATAAAAGCCTCCACCGGCTTCGGTAATAAATATCTTACTGTCTTTCCTGCTGCAAATCGTTCTCGTAATAAAGTGGATGAAAGGTCAATCTCAGGGGCATCTATCATCAAAACCGGATACTCTGTTACTGCTTCACTGCCCGGTCGTCTAATTCCTACAAACGTTACAATTTGTATAAGATCCTCAATCCGGTACCACGTATGCAAATGGTCAATGCTATCTCCGCCGATGATGAAGCAAAACTCAACTTCTGATTCTTGCTGGGCCATCGTTTTCATCGTATCAAAGGTATACGAAAGACCGCCGCGCTCTAATTCAAATGTCTCCAGCGTAAAATGAGGAGCATCTGCAATTGCCAGTTCGACCATTTTCTTACGCTGTTCATCAGTGGCACCGCTTGATTCTTTATGCGGGGGAACAGCATTTGGCATAAACCGCACTTCATCAAGACTAAGTGCATCAAATGCTTCACTTGCCATCATTAAATGTCCGATATGTGGAGGATTGAAGGTCCCTCCCAAAATACCGACCTTCTTCATGCTCACTCACCTTACTTTTTATCTGCTTTTGGTAGTACGATTTTCTTGTTATTTCGTGATTCTTTATAAAGAACGACCGTCAACCCAATCAGCTGAACCAATTCTGCACGTGTACCAGCAGCTAATGCTTCTGCTACTTCGTGTTTATCGTCTTCACAATTATCCAATATACGTACTTTAATCAATTCACGTGCTTCCAATACGTCACGCAGTTGGCGCAGCATTTGATCGTTTACGCCGCCTTTCCCTACTTGGAAAATTGGGTCTAAATGATGTGCCTCAGCACGTAAAAAGCGTTTTTGTTTACCTGTTAACATAAAAATTATTTTCCTCCTAATTGCTCTGTCAGACGAGCAATCATTCCATTTGTATTTGGGTACTCACCAAGCCAGTATTGGTAAGCAATTGCCCCTTGATGAACGAACATACCAAGTCCATTCACGATTTTCGCACCTTTTTCTTCAGCCGCAAGTAGAAATGGCGTCATTAATGGATTATACACAATATCCGCTGCAATTGCGCCTGCCGGAAACTTTTCAAGAGAGAATGGAAGGTTAAAATTGCCAGTACTCATGCCAGCAGGTGTCGTCTGAATAAAGATTTTATACATATCTAGTGTGCTTTCTGCTTCTTCAAGCGATACAGCCTGCCCTTCTCCCATCTCCTGTATAATTGCTTCTGCATTCTCCATTGTACGGTTGGCTATTGTAATAGATGTATACCCTGCCTGTTGAAGAGCAAAAGCGATACCTCTTGCTGCTCCACCTGCTCCTATTAAAAGCAGCCGCTGCTTTCGATGCTCTGTGCCGATTGCTTCTTCCAGTGACTTCACAAAACCAGGACCGTCTGTGTTATACCCTTTCAGCCTGCCATCTTTCAGCCGAACAACTGTATTGACTGCACCCATCTTTCGTGCCAACTCATCTAACTCGTCTAAAAATGGAATGATCGATTGTTTATGAGGAATCGTTACGTTCCAACCGCTTGCACCAAGCAGTCTCAATGATTGAACCGCCTGCTTCAAGTCCCCCTCCTTCACATGGAGTGGAATATAGGCTGCATCTACTCCTGTTTCTTCATACCACGCATGATGCATGTTTGGAGATTTGGACTGTGCAATCGGATCTCCAATGACCGCAAACCACTTTTTCATCTCAACTCATCCTTTTCAATTGACTATGTGCAACAATTATATTGCTTCTATTCATATGGCTGAAGTATATCCATGACAGAAAAGGCGTTGTAGAATACTTCTCCAGCCTTATTTCATGTTAAAGCGTTAGATCAACGAAGGGCGGATAAACACTTGTACCCCTTTTGGTGCATAAGCGGCTACTACAACATTGGGATGCTGTACGGTAACCCAGCCAAGTCCTGAGATTACAACATCTGTTTTTCCTTCTTTGATAGAGAATTCATGTCGAGTTAGCTCCGGCAGCTTATCAATATGCGCAGCTGTTGGAGGAGCTAAGAGCTCTCCTTTATGCTCAGCATATAAATTGTCCGCCTTCTCACGCTTCGTACGATGGATTGGCAGATCATTTGCTACATGCACTGTAAATGCGGAGCGCTCTCCTTTAATGAAATCAAATCGTGCTAAGGCGCCAATAAACAATGTCTGCCCTTCATTTTGCTGGTATACTTTTGGCTTAATTTCTTTTTTCGGCATAATATATTTTAACTCAGTTGCGTCTAAATAATGTGCCATTTGGTGATGATTGATAATTCCCGGTGTATCATATAGCGCAGATCCATCATCAAGCGGTATTTCAATCATATCAAGCGTTGTTCCCGGGAAATGAGAGGTTGTAATAACTTCTCCTTCACCTGTCGCCTGTTTGATGATGCGATTGATGAACGTAGACTTTCCAACATTTGTACAGCCGACGACAAATACATCCTGACCTTTACGGTATTGTTCAATTGCATCCGTTACCTCAGCCATCCCTTTTCCTTTATGAGCCGATACAAGCATCACATCGATCGGATTCAGCCCAAGCGCCTTCGCTTCACGCTTAAGCCAATTGACTACCTTGTTTGCCTTTACTGATTTAGGGAGCAAGTCGGCTTTATTGGCAACAAGCAATACCGGATTTTTGCCAACAAATCGGTGTAAGCCAGGCAGCCAGCTTCCATTAAAGTCAAATATGTCTACGATTTTTACGATAAGTCCTTTTTGCTCTCCAAGGCCGTTTAATATACGTAAAAAATCGTCATCCGTTAAGCTTACCGGCTGGATTTCATTGTAGTTTTTCAGGCGGAAGCAGCGCTGGCAAATAATCGTCTCTTTTTCGAGAGAAGAAGGCGGTGCATATCCTAATCCATTTTTATCTTCTGTCTGAATTACTGCTCCACAGCCAATACAGTTTGGCATTTCATTCATTCTTATAAATCCTCCCAAGTCTTAATACCTTTTCGTTTTAGTTCATTAAACACACGGCGCTCCACAAAACGGTTGAAGCGCGTCACAAAACCATCCGATTGCGCAACCGGACGTACTAAAATTGTATATAGCTTTTGGCGTTTTGCTCCCATGACATCTGTCAGCAATTGATCGCCTACCATCGCCACTTCTTCACGTTTCAGTTTTAGACGGACAAGCGCCTGATAAAAACCCTTTCCTAACGGTTTTCGTGCACGTGAAATATACGGGATGCCTAAAGGCTCCGCAAAACGTTTTACACGCTCTTCATTGTTATTAGAGGCAATAACGATGCGAATACCTGCATCCTGCATACGCTTAAACCAAGCAGCAAGCTCTTCTGTTGCATCTGCGCGATCCCATTCAATCAGCGTATTATCCAAATCCGTTATGATTCCACGGAAACCCATTTCTTTTAGTTTTTCTGGTGTAATATCGAATACAGTCGATACAAATTTATCTGGCAATAAATGATTATACAAACCTAAATCTCCCTCACGTTCATAATTATTGATTATAGCATATTTGCAAACGCTTGACCCATCCGAATGGCAGTGCCGGATGCAACATTCTCGCAAAACTCTATAGCATCTTCTTCAAACAGCATCACAACTGTCGAACCAAAAGTAAAATAGCCAACTTCCTCTCCCTTTGACCATACCTCCGTCACATTCGTCAACTGAATGGAATTGACAAACATCGCTCCCACTTTAATAAAGGCAGTGTGTCGATTTTGCGCATATGCAAGCTCACTAATCATACGATAATTATGGCTGATTGGTTTCTTGCCATACGTCAAGCCAAACTGATTCACCGGATAGGATTTTTGACCAAGTACGTACTGGCGGACTACATCCCCATTTACCGGGCTATGGATACGGTGATAATCAGCAGGACTCAAATAAAACACAATATATTTTCCATTTTGGTATCTTGCTGCACGCTCCTCACTGCCGAGCAGATCCATCAGGGAATATGGTTTATCTTTTACCATTAGTGTCATACTATCCCGAATATCACCAAATGCCTCAATTTTCGCGTCTACAGGACTGGCAAACACCTTTTCACCTTCTGCAATCGGACGAACACCTTCTTTCAGTGATCGTGTAAAAAATTCATGCAAGCTCTTAAAATTCTCTACGCTTTTTGAAACTTCTTCTATATTAATCTCGTATACTTTAGTGTAACTTCGAATAAACTTTTTACTAAGTGCTGATGTTGTCAGCTTTTTTAGCAGAATTGAGCTTTGTTTTCCATTTGTAAGCTCAATCATGGATTGATAGATTCTTTCTTTCATCGGTATTCCCCCAACTATAAATCAATTACGCCTCGGCATAATTGATTCGGCTTTGTGCTTGTACAAAGAAGTGTATTCCGAATCCTGGATATCCGCCAAAGGCTTTCACATATTTTGGGCGAGCGTCAAAACACCCGCTGAAATGCAGTATAACTCAGTATTTATCTCGCCACCTTTAGAGATGGGAGACTTGTGCTGAAAGAAGGTAAAAGGTTATTATAATTGTTTATGAGAACGTTGGAAAGCAATTTTCATATAATTGATGTGAGAACAATCTTTCTTACGTGCCCATTTCAGAGTATAATAAAATAATAGTAAAGTGCAAAGGAGTGTTTCTAATGTTTCTTCTTCATAAGGTCGACGTAACCTTGAAGAAAATAAAATCGAACGCTGCTAATTTAATTACAATACTAAACATGTCGTTTGGTGGTGCGGCTATTATGGCCACATTGAACGAATTATATAGTTATAGTGTGTTATTTATATTTATTGCGGCATTCCTCGATCGCTACGACGGCAAGGTGGCGAGGAAATTCAATCAGGAGTCCGAATTGGGAAAACAGCTTGATTCCATGGGAGATATTATTTCATTTGGTGTGGCGCCGGCTTTATTGATGTATGAAATCGCATTAAGGGATTTCGGCGGTGCTGGAATGTTTATGGCGATTCTTTATATTTCATGCGGTGCACTTCGACTGGCCCGTTTCAATGTAATGGATTCAAACGGTTACTTTGTGGGACTGCCCATTACAGCAGCCGGTACACTTCTGACACTTTCATTTTTCTTTTTCAATACTTTATCACCGGTCTTTTATATGTTCTTATTCCCTATCTTGGCCGTATTGATGATCAGTACATTTACTTTAAAGAAAATTTAACTAAAAGGTTGCGCAAGGATTTATGCGTAGCCTTTTTTCATTTTCTGCGCTTTTTCGACATATACTGCGAAAAAGGAAAGGATGGCTTCGTGGGCATCATGGTATCACTTCTTCAGCTATGGCTAGACTTCCCTTCGTTAGTTGGGTACTTAAAGGGGCAGGCTTTTTCCAAACCATTCACGCGTGAAGAAGAAAAGCAAGTACTTGATCGTTTTTTAGCCGGTGACGAGCAGGCCAGGCTCGATTTAATCGAACGTAATATGCGGCTTGTTGCACATGTCGTGAAAAAATTTCATCCGCCACACGAGCAGCTCGATGATTATATTTCCATCGGAACAATCGGTTTAATGAAGGCTGTGGCAAGTTTTACCCCGAATAAAAAAACACGGCTCGCCACGTATGCAGCGCGCTGTATTGAAAATGAAATTTTGATGCATCTGAGGGCCCAAAAAAAGGTCCAAAAAGATGTGTCACTATTTGAACCGATCGGTGTGGATAAAGACGGGCAGGCTTTGCAGATACGGGATTTACTTCAATTTGAAGAGAAACCCACAATTGACCAAATTGAGGAAAGGGAGCGCCACCAGCAGCTGTATCAGTATTTAAAAGTTCTTGATGCACGGGAGTTGGAAATTATCACCTTACGCTATGGATTAAATAGTGTAAAACCATTAACACAAAAGGAAATTGCCAAACAATTGGATATATCAAGAAGCTATGTTTCCCGCATTGAAAAAAGAGCACTTGTAAAGTTGTACCAGCAATTTAAGCATCAAACGTAATACTTTTCTTTTTAGATAAAATTGACGTGCAAAATCCATTGAGCTCGTTTGAATTGGTAATCCCATTTCTGTAACACCTTTAACTTATTATGTATTAGCAATGAAAAATGCGCATGAGAAATGAATAGTTTGCATGCGCATTTCAGCCTGTTGGCAAACATTTTCAAGACAGAGTACAACTTCACTAAAAAATTATCTGAAGAAATGTAAAGACAAAGTCAAAAACTGACTTTGTCTTTACTCTGAAATTCGCATTTTTTATTGCTTATAGTCTGCTACATCGGCTGTTATGAACAGCATTAAAACCGCCGTGATTCCCATTGCAAGTGTCATGAAAAATACCATACCTTTACCTCCTCAGGTTGATTTTCTTTCATCGTACCATGGGAAGAAAAAAATGACTGTGATTTTTTTAACACTTCGAAGCGTCTCATATAGCAAAATTTCAGTAGAATAGAGACATACTGATCCAGCAGAAATTATAGTTTCTCAATCGCTTTTAAAACAATAGCTGTTGAGTGTTTCGCAGCGACTGGCAGGAATTCATCAAAGCTGACGTTTGATTCTTTGCCTGCAATATCAGATAGCGCTCGGATTACTACAAATGGCGTATCAAACTGATGGCAAACCTGCGCAACAGCTGCCGCTTCCATTTCCACGGCCTTCATTTGCGGGAAATATTCTCGTACCTTCTCTACACGTTCCGGATCGTTCATGAATGCATCTCCCGAGCAGATTAATCCGATACCATATTGGTGCTCTCCTACCTCCGTTACTGCTTCACGGGCTACCTCCATTAATTTCATATCAGCTTTGAATGCTGCAGGCATTTGCGGCACTTGTCCCATTTCATATCCAAAGATTGTTACGTCAACGTCATGGTGGCGTACTTCATCAGAAATAACAACTGCCCCAACCTCAAGCGCTGGGTCATATCCACCTGCAGAACCTGTATTAATGACGACATCTGGTTTGAACGTATGTAGTAATACTGTTGTTGTCATGGCTGCATTTACTTTACCGATTCCTGACTTTAGCAGAATGACTTCCTTTCCTTTATACGTTCCAGTTGTGTACTCACTGTTTGCAATTGTTTCAGTTTTTGTGTTTTCCAATGTAGCACGAAGCTGTTCTACTTCCTGCTCCATTGCTCCGATTACGGCAATTTTCATTAATAGTTCCTCCATTTCAAGACACTCTACTTAAAATAATCAATCAAGTAGATATATGTCAAGCTAATATGTGCCTTCAAGCGTATTCAGCACTTCTACCTGCTGAGGCATCCATCCTTGACCATCTATCCATTCGATTGCTACTCTAAATTTTTGTACTTTGTCATTCGAAGAGATGACTGCAATCGCTGATTTAGCATTGCCATTATTTTTTATAGACCAGAGGATACTTTCCTGTTGTTCAAGCGGAATGACAGAATAAATCGCATTCAGCTTCTCCTCATAATCAATATGCCCTTCTGTAAACGTCGACGTGTGGTCACCTGTTTGTGCTGTTGGATAAGGCTCCCACGCGTCATTTGTCCACACTTCATCTACTGCAGGCTGATTCGAAGAAGAAACAGTCGGAGCGCCGCTATCAGATTCTGTAAGCTCTTCCTCTGCCGGCTCTTCCTCTTGAGTGGATGGCTGAAGATCTGTCTCTTCAGAATCCTCTTCTATCCCCTCCTCGCTTTCTTCCTCTTCTACTGGCTTTTTATCGACCGGTGTTTCCTCAGCAGACTCTTCTGCTATCTTCTCGTCTTCATTTCCAGTAAAAATCACAATCAAGCTAATTACGATTAATACTGATACAATCCCGATTAAGTAATTCAAGGTGCGATCCATTTTATAGTCTTTACGTCTTTTTGTACGTGTAGCAGGCTGCGGGTGGTCCAATTGCTCTTTCTCTTCTTTACTCATATATAATCCCCCTTCCTGAAGTCATTTTACCAAGATTGGATAAGACATGCCTACTAGAAGCATACCTATTCTCTTACTCAAATGGCACTTTTAAAATTGCACTTCTCATTTTAGGAAACCTTCCTTACTATAGGACTGCCAAATAAAAAAGTTGTTCCCGTAAACGAATGGGAACAACTTATTATATTATTTAATCTCTACAATCACGACTTCCATTTCTCCACCAGGTGTCGTAATTTTTACTTTATCATTCACCTTATGACCCATTAATGCTCTAGCCATTGGTGAATCGTTTGAAATACGGCCTTCTGATGGATCAGCTTCTGCAGAACCGACGATTTTATAGGATTCCGGCTCACCTTCAGGCTCCCCATCTTCCAAAACATCAAATGTTACCGTACGGCCAAGCGATACTAAAAGTTCCGTATTGTCATCCTGCTCGTCCGAAATAATTAGGGCATTACGAAGCATGGATTCAATCGTAGAAATACGGCCTTCTACAAACCCCTGCTCTTCTTTTGCTGAATCATATTCAGAGTTCTCAGAAAGGTCACCAAAAGAGCGGGCAGTTTTAATACGCTCTACAACTTCTTTACGTTTTACCGTTTTTAGGTATTCTAATTCTTCCTCTAACTTCGCTTTTCCGTCCAATGTCATTGGATATTGTTTTTCATTTGACAAAATGCTCACTCCTTCATCTTCCTTGAAAACATTACTATACACCTTAGTGTTTAAAATGCAATCGTTTTCTTAAAGAAATAGTTATACATAGCATAAAACCCGACTATTAGCTATGTATATGACGACGCACGTCCAAAAAGACATGCGTCGTCATCAATGCTTATAGTCGAATTTCATGAGTATGTTAATGAATTATTATTTTGTTTTATTCAAATATATTGAATGTAAATATTGTCAATACCAATACATCATATTATACAATCGAGTCAGTTTCAAGAATTGTTTTAATTTTTGTAACCATCAAATCAATTGCAACCCCATTATCCCCGCCTTCCGGGATAATGACATCTGCATATCGCTTTGTAGGCTCGATAAACATATTATGCATTGGGCGGACTGCAGTCAAATACTGCTCAATAACTGAATCAGCTGTACGTCCACGTTCCTTAATATCGCGCTGGATTCGTCGGATAATGCGTAAATCCGGGTCAGTATCTACAAATAGTTTAATATCCATCAGTTCTCGCAGGCGCTCGTCTTCTAATACAAGAATACCTTCTAGGATGATGACATCTTTCGGATCGACATGAATTACTTCATCAGCACGCGTATGATGTACATAATCATATACCGGCTTGTCGATTGCCTGACGGTTCAAAAGCTTGTTAACATGATCGATCAATAGGTCTGTATCGAACGCTAGCGGATGATCATAGTTTGTTTCCAACCGTTCTTCAAACGTCATATGACTTTGATCTTTATAGTAATAATCCTGCTCGATAACAACCACAGAATGTTCGCGGAAAACTTCATAGATGGCGCGCGTCACGCTTGTTTTACCTGAACATGATCCACCGGCGATTCCGATGACTACTGGACGCTTATTCATTACTTCTTGTTCTCCTTTCGCATCATGTTGTATGCATGAAGCGGTCGATCTACTTTAAATTTGATAATTTGCAGCGGATGGCGAGCAACGTCTAATTCGTTGCCATCTTTATCCCAGATCCGTTCCACTGTCATCTGGAATGTTTCAATATCAGGTCCAAAGAATTCAACTGTATCACCTGGCTTGAAGTAATTACGCTGCTCCATTGTTACCATTTGCGTCTCTTCATCATAATCAAGCACAAGGCCGGCAAAATCCCATTTTGGTTTAGAAGCATGGAAGCCGAACATTTGCTGCTTGTAAGTTGGTTCTGATTCGAAGAAAGAGGAAGCAGTTGCACGGATTGCACAGCGGGACAGCTCTTCCAGCCACTCTTTTTTAATCTGGAAGTTCTCCGGATCTGCACAGTATGCGTCAATTACTTTACGATATACAGAAATAACTGTCGCTACATAGTGAATTGATTTCATACGGCCTTCGACTTTTAAAGAATCGATGCCAAGCTCGATCATATGAGGAATCGATTCGATCAATTTCAAGTCTTTTGGACTCATGGCGAATGGCGCATCGCCCTCTTCAAATAACGGCACTTCTTCACCGTCTTTATCTTCATATAGATCGTAATCCCAACGACAAGATTGACAGCAGCCTCCACGGTTTGAGTCACGTGCTGTCATATGATTTGAAAGAACACAGCGTCCGGAATAAGCAATACACATCGCTCCGTGAACAAATGCTTCGATTTCAATATCCACTTCCTCTTTCATTTTGCGCATTTCCTCTGCGCCCACTTCACGTGCCAATACAACACGGTGAAGGCCTTCATTTTTCCAATATTTCACGGCTTTCCAGTTTGATAGAGACTGCTGGGTTGAAAGGTGGATTTCGAGTTTCGGTGCAACACGGCGGCACGTTTCGATGATTAGCGGGTCTGCTACGATGATCCCTGTTACGCCAGCTCCTTCAATTGCCTGTAGATATTCTTCAAGCCCGTCCATATTTTCATTGTGGGCAAAGATATTTGTCGTTACGTACACAACAGCGCCGTATTTCTTAGCAAACTCTACCCCTTCACGCATTTCTTCAATCGTAAAGTTATCTGCGTTTGAGCGTAGACCGAATTCCTGACCGCCGATAAATACCGCATCCGCTCCGTAATGAACGGCTATCTTAAGTTTTTCCAGGCTGCCGGCCGGTGCAAGCAGCTCAGGCTTTTTCACAATGACACGTTTGCCTTCTTTTGTTTCACGAATTTTTTCGTTTTGAATTAACTGCAGCATGTAAACCGCTCCTTTCTAGTAAACTGTTTCCTTGAAGATGAAGCCAGTATCGAGTGGACGCAATGCTGGTTGAATTTCTTCAATTTGTGCGAGTAAATCATCTTTGATATCTTCGTACGCTTCTTCACCTTGCTCGAAGTATACATCGATTGCCTGGCGGTATAAGCCGGTTACTTTGACAATGTATTCATATGAATGAAGAATACCATCAAATTTTAATGAGTCGATACCTGCCTCGAACAGTTCACCTAATTCGTCAATAATACACATATCGTTTGGCGAAAAGATATGTGTGCCGTTTACATCCTCGTAAATCGGGTATTTATTTTTACGTTCTTTATCATGAAGGAACATGCTTTTGTTTTCCTTACGGTTTTCCACTTCCATCACTTGATCGCGGTACAGGAAGTAGTTGCCTAGTAGTGAACGTTTTGACTGGAACATACAAGTCATGCCATGTACTTGAACTTCGATTTCTGTTTTTGCGTTTTCTTTAATTTCCAGCACTTCATCCAAAGACAGCTCACGTGCTAAAACAGCACGCTTACTGCCGCGTTCTCCCCAGTAGTTCACTTGGAACCAGTTTGTAGCAATTGTTTCAGGATTCCAGTGCAGCGGAATTGTAATACCTAACTCGCGTACGGCCATTACAACCGCAGGATCGCCGAAAAGTAAAGCATCAACCCCGATTCGCTGCATTTCCTTTAAGTATTCATCTAAAGCTTCTAATCGGTCATTGTGGAATAATGCATTCACCGCTACATATACTTTTTTCCCGGCAGCATGGATTAGTGTTGTTGCTTCTTCTACTTGTGCAACATTGAACTCTCCTGCCAAACGCAGACCAAATTTCTGTTCTCCAATTACAAACGCATCTGCACCGGCCTCAAGTAAATCTTGAACATGTGCAACTGTTTGCGGCGTTACTAATAATTCTGGTTTCTTCACCCTTGTCACCTCTTCAAACAAATTAACAAGCCGTCTCCGACCGGGAAAAAAGCACACGTATAATCCGGATGCTGCATAACCCAATCCGTAAACGTCTTTAAGTTTCGAATCATCGTTCTTTTTCGTCTTGGCACTTCTTTAATTTCTAAATCTGATAAGCCATGCATGTACATATTATCAATGTACAATATGCCGCCTGATGGTACGAGCGGTGAATATTTTTCAAAAAACTTTTGATATTGGCCTTTTGCCGCATCAATAAAGACAGCATCGTATGAAGGCTGAAATTGGCCTACCTCTACCTCTAACGCATCGCCTTCCACGATTGTAATGCGATCAGCCACTTCAGAACGCGCAATAAATGCACGTGCATAGGCAACACGGTCCTCGTCCCGCTCAATTGTGACAATTTTTGCATCCGGCAGCGCTAATGCCATGCGCATAGCTGAATAACCGATAGCTGTACCGATTTCCAAAATTGTTTTTGGTTTTTGGATTCGTAATAGTTGATTTAATGCTTCAATTCCCGAAAGCTGCATGATCGGTACATGATGCTCTGCAGCAAACTGCTCCATCTCCAGCAGTAATTCATTTCGAGGCTGAATAAAGGATTCAATATAAGCATCAGATAATTCCATCTAAAAAACCCCTTAATTAATCAAAAAAGTGCATTCATGACATTCCAAGTAAGTAAAATTGACTACTTCTTAGTAACCGACATAAAAGCCTGGATATTACTCGATATAGAAAGTTCTAATCATCCTACAAAGTAATATACAAACAAAAAAGACGAAACGGTATGTTTACGTCCATGAGTTGTATTGCTATTAAGGACAAAAAATCACAATTTATAATAGCACGAAAATAGAAGGAATGCGAATAATCTTTACTCGATTCCTTCTATCTCAGCACGAATGCTACTTTATATATTTTGATACATTACTTAAATGCTCTTCATATGTCTTCGCAAAATGATTGTTTCCATCTTTATCTGCAAGGAAGTATAGATAGTCTGTATCGCTTGGACTAATTGTTGCTTCAAGCGACGTTTTTCCCGGTGCAGCAATAGGGCCTGGTGTCAGACCAGTGTTTTTATACGTATTATATGGATCCTGCACTTCCAAATCTTCATATAATACACGGTCCTTATGCTCACCAAGTGAATAGAGGACAGTCGGGTCCGTCTGTAATGGCATATCTATATCTAAACGATTGTAGAATACGCTGGCAATTGTTTCACGGTCAGTAGAAGCTGTCGCCTCTTCTTCCAATAAGGAAGCAAATGTAACAAATTGGTGGACTGTCATATTACGTTCTTCAAAGCCAGCTTTATATTCCAGCACCATTGTATTCATCGATGAAATCATCGTACGAATAATATCTTCAAGAGGCGGCTTCTCTACATAGAACGGATATGTGGCTGGATATAAATAGCCTTCCAGCGCATAGCGAATATTCTCCTTTAAAATATCTTGAGTCAATAACTGCGGGAATTCTCCCATCATTGTTTCGATAAATGCCTTATCTGTAACCTTCGCCATGAATTCTTCGGCTGTATAGTCCGTTTTCTTTTCAATTACCTCAGAAATTTGTACGAGCGTTAAGCCTTCTGGCACTGTAAGGGTAAATACAGGCTCCCGATACACTTTGCCTGTTTTTAAACTCTCAATAATTTCATCAAGCGTCATCGCCTTTGACATAGTATAATTACCGGCCTGGAATGACGATTCATTTTTAAACTTTGCATAGTATTTAAAAATCCGCGCATTTTTAACAATCTCATTTTCCTCTAGTATTTGGGAAATTGTCGTTACACCTGAACCCATCGGAATCTCAATAGCTACTTCCTCTTCGGAATCCGGATCCATAGGTTCAAGTGCTGATTTTATGTAGCTGAAGGCTATGAAGCCGCCAATTGCAAAGATTAATAAAAATGCTAGGGCTATGATTGCTACGAGTTTACGCACGACTTTAACCTCACTTTTACGCTCTTTCATCTTTTCCATCATTTCTTGTTTCATTGACTCTTTATCCACGGGTTCCCCCCCTTTTTCTCTCTCAATATGATACAAGATTTTCATTAGGGAGACAAACAAAACCTAAAAAGCCCTCCTCAAGCCTGTTGAGGAGGGCTCAAATTTACCTTGAATCTACCGGGTAATCAATTATTTTTCTGTTGATAGAGAAGCAAGCACTTTTTCCACCATGGCCCATTCTTCGTCTGTTTCAATCGGCAGCAAGTCAGCCACAGCACCATTCTCATCTGCAACATAAGCAGATGCAAATACTTCCTGTTTCTCTTCATCATCAGCTAAGCCGTAAAATAAATAGTTCTTTCCGTTTTCTTCAAAACGATATAATACCTCACAGACGATTTCTTCTCCGTCTTCGCCCATAACGGTAAAGTAATTTAATTGGTCTTCACCAAACTCGGCAAAAACTGTATTGAGCACCTCTTCCACCATTGCCCACTCTTCTTCTGTTTCTAAATCTTCAAAATCAGCCATTTCACCGTTTTCATCAAGCTCATAACGAAGCGCCGTTACATCTGAAATACTTTCTCCCTCTTCATTTACAAGGGTAAATAATACATAAGAATGGTCATCTGTTTCAAAGTTAAAAACCACTCGGCAGCGCTGTTCTTCACCCGCGTCATTTTTCAAAATAAAAATTTGTTCGTCCATTTCATCTGCCTCCTAAATGTAGAAAACAGAGCGAGCGTCATGCCCACTCTGTTACGTTTAATAACTACTGAAATTTAGTTTAGCTCTATTAAGGAGTATTTTATATACTCCTATGCAGAACTATTCTTCGTCTTCCTCTTCTTCTCCCAGCTCGTCTTCACGCTGCGCCAGGAAATCTTCGATGAATTCCCACTCTTCATCTGATTCAATCGGAAGAAGCTCACCATCTTCTCCATTTTCCGATGGCTCGAATGCATAAGCGTGGATTTCCACATAACCGTTCTCATCCTCTGAGCCTACAAGTGAATACAGTACATAGTTTTTATCGAAACGCTCAGAGTACACTGTATCTAGAATTTCACATAGTTCCTCTTCACCTTTGTCATTGATTACCGTTAAATAGCGTTCTTCGTTTTGTTCTGACATATTAAACCCTCTTTTCCAATGATTTTGCTGCTGTCGCTCCACTTTCGGGGGAGGACAATTAATTTTTGCTGTCTAAATAACCTTGAAGGATCATGACAGCGGCCATTTTATCGATGACCTGCTTCCGCTTTTTCCGACTGACATCCGCCTCAATCAGCATTCGCTCTGCCGCCATAGTTGTTAGACGCTCGTCCCAAAGCTTTACCGGCAGTCCAAACGTTTCTTCCAAAAGCTTTTTATAGTTTTCGGAAGCTTCGCCGCGAGGTCCAACTGTGTTATTCATGTTTTTCGGATAGCCGACAACAAATTCTGTTACAGCATACTCCTTGGCAAGCTCTTTAATTCGCTCAATACCGAATTCGCCTGCTTCCTCATCAATCTTCACAGTTTCGACCCCTTGTGCCGTCCAGCCAAGAGCATCGCTAATTGCAACGCCGACTGTTTTCGTGCCGACGTCTAATCCCATAATTCTCATTTGTTCGCCTCAGTATTCTTTTTAATATAAAATTTTACGAGCTCCTCGAGAATTTCATCACGCTCGAGTTTGCGAATTAGATTACGTGCGTCCTGGTGGCGAGGGATGTAGGCCGGGTCACCGGATAAAAGATAGCCTACAATTTGGTTCGTAGGGTTGTAGCCTTTTTCCTCCAATGCTGCATACACCTTCAGCATGACTTGCTTTACTTCTTCTTCCATTGATTCTTCAGGGAAATTGAATTTCATCGTTTGATCAAAAGAACTCAAGAATCCGCACCTCGCTTTCAGAAATAAGGAGATGGATTCCTCCATCTCCATTTCTTCTCATTATAACCGAACTTTACCCTTAATTAAATGGATTTAACGTAATCATACACAGAATTTAATGCTTCATCAAGTTTTGCAACCTCTTTTGCTCCAGCCATTGCCATATCAGGACGGCCGCCGCCTTTACCGCCGCATTGCTCTGCTACTGATTTTACGATGTTGCCTGCATGATAAGCTCCGCCTACAATATCCTTCGTTACTCCTGCACAAAGCATGACTTTGTCCCCATCAGCTGCGCCAAGCACGATAACGGCAGACTCCATTTTCGCTTTTAAGTCATCCATCATTTGACGGAGCTGATTGTTGTCTTTTGCTTCTACACGTGTTGCTAGTACTGTTACATCACCTATTTTTTTTGCTGCATCTAATACGGCACCTGCTTGTGCATTGGCAATTTTTTGTGAAAGAGACTCATTTTCACGTTGTAATTCTTTATAGTCTGCTTGCAAGCTCGCTACACGTGTTGCTACATCTTTCGGATTTGCTTTCAGAAGAGCTGCTGCCTCTGCTAAGATAGCTTCCTCTTCCTTTACAGCCTCATATGCTGCTTTACCTGTTACTGCTTCGATACGGCGTGTACCAGCGCCGATACCGCCTTCTGATACAATTTTAAAGAAGCCGATTTCTGAAGAACGTGCAACATGCAGACCACCACACAGCTCGATAGAGTAATCAGATACCGCAACAACACGCACAACATCACCATACTTCTCACCGAATAAAGCCATAGCTCCCATCTCTTTTGCTTCATCGATTGGCATTTCGCGGATCACTACTTCGATGTCTTCCCAAATTTTTTCGTTTACTGCACGCTCCACTTGTGCTAATTCCTCTTTAGTAGCAGCACCGAAGTGGGAGAAGTCAAAACGAAGGCGGTCTGGCCCTACATAAGAACCAGCTTGCGCTACATGATCCCCTAGTACATCTTTTAATGCACGATGCATTAAGTGTGTTGCCGTATGATTTTTCAGAATTAATTTACGCTTGTCGGCATCTACTGTTGCTTTTACTGCATCGCCTACATTCATCTCTCCGGACTCGATGACAACGGTATGAAGAGGTTGGCCATTTGGTGCTTTTTGCACGTCTTTTACAATCGCTTTAAATGTATCGGATTCAATCACACCTGTATCGGCGATTTGCCCACCCATCTCTGCGTAGAATGGCGTGTCAGATAAGATAACCAGTGCTTCCTGGCCTTCTGAAGCTGTTTGTGCACTTTGTCCTTCTACTACGATGGCTGCAATCTTCCCTTGTGCTTCAAATGCATCGTAAATGTAAGTGGACTCTTGTGTTAAGTTTGCCAATACTTCATTTTGCACCTGCATAGAATCTACGTCAGCACGTGCATTACGAGCACGCTCACGCTGCTCTTCCATCGCTGCTTCGAAGCCCTCCTGGTCAACTGCCATGCCTGCTTCTTCCGCATACTCCTCAGTTAACTCAATCGGGAAGCCAAATGTATCATATAGGCGGAACGCATCTGCACCAGGGATTACTGCTTCACCTTTTTCTTTTTGTGCCGCAATAACTTCTGATAGAATAGCCAATCCACCGTCAAGTGTTTCGTGGAAACGATCTTCTTCATTTTTAATGACACGTTGGATGAATTCGCTCTTCTCAGATACTTCTGGGTAGAAGTCTTTCATAATTTCCCCAACTGTCGGCACTAGCTTGTACATGAATGGCTTTTCAATGCCAATCTGTTTTGCATAACGGACTGCACGACGAAGTAAGCGGCGTAATACATAACCACGGCCTTCATTCGATGGAAGCGCACCGTCTCCGATTGCGAATGCCACTGTACGAATATGGTCAGCAATTACTTTAAATGGTGTATTAACATCTTCTGTAGAACCGAAAATTTCTTTTAAGTCCACTTCATGCGGACGTTTATAATTCCGGTCTGTAAACTCCTCTACTTTTTCGATAATCGGCATAAATAGGTCTGTATCAAAGTTTGTCGGTACATTTTGAACAACAGATACAATCCGCTCAAGACCCATTCCCGTATCGATGTTTTGCTTCGGCAGCGGTGTGTATGTGCCATCTGGATTGTGATTGAATTGAGAAAATACTAGGTTCCAAATTTCTAGGTAACGCTCATTCTCTCCACCAGTGTACATTTCGGATTCAGGTGTATCCCCTTCGTATTCCTCACCGCGGTCATAGAAAATTTCCGAGTTTGGACCTGATGGACCTTCACCGATATCCCAGAAGTTCCCCTCTAAACGGATGATGCGCTCTTCCGGAATACCAATTTCCTTATACCAAACATCATAGGCTTCCTGGTCTTCCGGATGAATTGTCACCGATAACTTCTCAGGATCAAAGCCCATCCAGCGTTTATCTGTAAGAAACTCCCATGCGAAATGGATTGCTTCTTTTTTAAAGTAATCTCCAATTGAGAAGTTCCCTAGCATTTCAAAGAATGTATGGTGACGTGCTGTTTTCCCCACATTTTCAATGTCATTTGTACGAATTGATTTTTGTGCGTTTGTAATACGCGGGTTTTCCGGGATAATGCGGCCGTCAAAGTATGGTTTTAAGGTCGCAACGCCTGAGTTGATCCATAGTAAAGATGGGTCATTGATTGGCACAAGCGGAGCAGATGGCTCATGATGATGATTTTTCTCTTTAAAGAATTCTAAATATAGACGACGAATTTCTGAAGCTTTCATTATTTATGTTCCTCCTTATTATTTAGTACATAATGAATAGGAAAGAGTGCCTCCCTTTGCAGGTACCCCCCGCATTTTTTAGATACAAGGAGACTTTAGCCAAAATAAAAAGCCCTCATCCCAAATAAGGGACGAGGACTGTTGTCTACGTGGTACCACCCTAGTTTACAAATCGTTTCATAAAGTTCATACAACCTGTCGATTTGCCTCTCTAGCACTTGTAACGTAAGTGAACGGCAGGGATTAACTGCACTCAGGAGTAGCTTTCAGTTGCAGTCCGCGGAGGTTTTTTCAGCCTATGGAAACCTCTTTCTAAGCACGAAATTATCAACTTACTCTTTCCATCAATGTATTGATCCATATTCTGCTTCTGATTATATAAAAAGGGCCTTTTAGTGTCAATGATGGAACAATAAAATATTCTTTTCTTACTTAAATTCAATTGCACCTTTATCCATTTTAAATGTTCCATCCTCATTTAATACAGGCGGTTTTTCTGAACCCGGGCGGGAATAACGCTCTACTTGGCTGACGGCTATCTCAGTTGCTTTCGTAAAATCAAGATGAGCGATGGCTGCCCAATAGGCATACAGGTTATTTTCATCTAAGACTGCTGTCACCTGCTGATCTACCTGATTATTAACTACAACTTTTGTCCCTATTTTCCTAAAGCCGTATGCGCCGCTTGATAACGGTTTATAGGCAGCAAATAGAACATACTTCAACTTTGATGGCTGATGAATGACGATTTTTTCCACTCCAGATATTTCCGCATCCCCTTCCAATGTAATGTACGGAGCGACAGATGAGCTGCCTACATGACGATAGTACACTTTGCCAACTTCTCCTGTCTGCAGAACATAAAAGCAATACAGATCCAAACCCTTCTTTTTATTTACCCATTCGAGTGTTACTACAACCTTTGGAGATTTTTTAATTGAAACCGATCGATTTTTCTCTAATGTAACATTTAAGGAAGATTTCGTTGGCTGCACTTGCTGCTGATCCGTAAGCGTTAGGGATGATCGCTCTTCCTCAACGGACATAGCGGGTACCAGCAGCTCCTCCATGCCGGACTGCTCCGGCATAGGTGCGGGCTGCTGTTCACCTTCATCTGCTACCTGAAGTCCGAAATTTTTACAAAGGGCTGTTAATCCGCCGAAAAAACCGCTCCCGACTGCATTGAACTTCCACTCCTCATTATGCCGGTACAGCTCTCCAATTACGATGGCCGTTTCCTGCTCCAGGTTTCCTTTAAATGAAAATTCATGCAGGACTTCACTTGTCCGGCCATCCTTTATAAAAAGCCTTGCCTCCTCGATTTCACGAAAACGCAAATCCTGTTCTTCTCCTTCATGGATGGTTAATGCCAAAGCGATTTTCTCGACATCAGCAGGGATGTTTGAAAAAGCTATATCAATCACTCCCTCATTAGGACCGACGCTTTCATGGCGGACTGAACGATCATTACTCTCCGGCTGTCCATAAAAAATAAAGTGATCATCCTTCATACATCGATCGCCTGCATGAAGCAGAAAAGCTGAGATATCCAGATCCATTTCTTTTTTAGGCTGCTGCCATTTTGTATGAAACCTAAACGTTTCTGTTGGATTATTTTTTGTTATGTCTACTTTTTGTCCCCGTTTTAATTCCATTTCCTTTACCCCCTGTTATTTCTTCAAACAGACCCCTTGATGGCGAATAGATACGTGGTGCGTCTCTACTACAAAGGAATCGTTCCATGCTTACACTGTTTGCACCAACAGCTTGCTCTCTTCCTATTTTATACCAAATATCTATATAACTTCATAGAAAAAGCACAAGGAAACGATTATTCGAGTCCGTGTGCCTTTTTCCTTTATTTACTCTTTTTATTTGGGGAAGTCTACCGTCGAAGCTGCAGGTACTTCACTTGAAAAATCAATTTGAATCATAAGCGGGTCATGATCCGATGCACGACCGGAAGCCTCAGTAAAGTCAGCATTCACATGCAAAACATCGATATCCGTCTGCTGTGCCAGGTTAGAAGTAACTAAAATATGATCAAGTACTTGAGAATTTCCCTGGTAGATATACGTATATTGATCACCTATCGGTAAATCCTTTATTTTGTTGTGCATACCAGCAGCCTCTAAGATACCTAATGCAGAAGAGAATTGGAAATCATTAAAATCACCCAGCGCTACGATGTTTGCATCGTCGTTTTTCGTTTTAATATCTGTAATGAAATCTGCTACGACATGTGCAATTTTTTTCCGCTGTACCTCACTGCCTAATATAACCGGCTGTGTGTCGCCAAATAAGCCTGTATCACCAGATTTAGAGTTCCAATGGTTCGCAATGACAATTACACTTTCTCCTTTAAAAGTGAATTCGGCAGCAACTGGCTTACGACTGTTTGCAAATGCCTCGTTCGTTGGATCTATTCGTCCAGGATTCAATGTCAAAGACCCATTTTCATAAGCAGTAGCTTCGTTCGCCTTTCCTGGTGTACCTTCCAATACTACACGTGCAGGGTTGTATAGGAAGCCAACACGAATGTTCGCACCAGGTGCACCACCATCCAGGTTATTTTCCGGGTCAATATTGGCGTAGGCATACTTCACTCCTGTTTTGGCCTCAATTAAATCGATTAAGCGTTGATAACTTTCTGCAGCTGAGACAGTACCATCATTGATTGATCCATTATTATCTTGTACCTCAGTAAGCCCAACGATATCTGGTGTATTCATTCCGTTACCAATTGCATCAGCTAATCGATTCGCCTTTTCATCTGATGTTTCTGAACGATTATTTGAAAAATTCTCCAAGTTATAAGACGCCACTGTCAATTTATCTTCAGCAAACTTGATTGATGTTGTTTCCGGCTGGCTGTTACCTGCCTCATGGATAGCTTGGACAGCAGACAAGTCAGTATGAATTTTATAATTCGTATATGAGTTTCCAACTACACCTGTAATTGTTCCATTAAAAGTATCGCCTGTATTGACATTGAAGCTGCGTGCTGCAGTGCCATTTGGTTCCAGCCGGAATTGAATACGTTCCGGGTTAGTGTCTTGCTCAGTAAAGACAATTCCGCCATTTCTTGTATCCACTTCTGCACTTTGCAGCACGGTGACAAGATCGCCATATTCTTGAGGGGCTACTGCCTTAACATTCGTTACCGACACGCGCATGCCTTCAATACTTTCCCAGAAGTCGATTGCATCTTCCTGCGGATCGAAAACAGAGAACCCATCATTATCGATAACGGAGGGATTGAAAGATGCTTCATCAATGGTAAAGGCTTGAGGTAGCGTATTTCCTCGGCTTAGAATGGATACTTGTCCTCCCCGGTCGTTCCGTGCATTGATTTGTGTTGTAGTCAAATCTCCCGCATAACCATCGTATACATATTCTGAAACAGCACCTGTAACTGCTACTTTATCCCCAACCTTTATCTCATAGCCATTGGAGCCTGCATAAACGAGGATCCCCTCTGAAGTAAGAGGATTATCATCTGCCTCTTCATCAGGTGTCTGGATTGTGAAGTACTGGGCACCCTTCAGCTCAAAAATATACGTGACAACGCCTTCAACTTCCTGAACGGTTTGATTAGCAAAAGGTGTCTTATGGCCTTCTCCTTGTATATCATGGATTCTGATTTTATCCGTTACTTCGTATTCAAATGTCTTTACTTCACTAAACCTCCCGTCTGCTGCTCTAACAACCGCCTTTAACACTGTATTTTGGTCAACTGTAATCGGAGCTTTGTATTCCTGGCCATTCTCTCTTGGATCTGAGCCGTCCATTGTATAATAAATTGTTGCATCAGCAGTCGTTGTTGATAGTTCTACATCTACCGACCCTACAATGACACCCCCTGTATGAGAAGCTGTTACTGGACGCAGCACACTCGAATCCAGCTTAATATCCGCTGCAAAGCGAGGTAGAAGTTGATAGTCATTATTGTATTGTTGAATGATACCTGTAATTGATTCATAGGCGGCACCCACTTCTATTCCTAATAAGCCGCTTTCATCCCGCAGCACTTTTTGTACGCCATCTACTTCAATCGTAAAATTATTTGGCCCTCCAGATAGGACACTTACATCTTCAAGCTTCACCAATTTGGATTCATTGGCTTCATTCATTTGCTCACCGGTAATAACAGCAGGGTCAAGTGGTGTACCCGCAGCTTTTTGGTTAAGCGTTACATTCTGCAGCTGTAAAAGATTTCGATATTCTCCTAAAGTGCCCGTTAATGTAACCACATCACCAACAGCTGTATCTAACTTTTCGTATACTGTGATTGCAGCAGTCTCATCTTCCACTGTAAAGGTATTATTTAATTTTGCTGTTACTGTCCCCCTAATACTCACCGTTTCTCCGACTCCAGCCTGTCGTGCCTCCTGGATAGATAACGGCTGCGAAGGATTTTCGGGCTCTTCTTCCACTGGACTATGCTTCCCTAAATAATTGAAGGTATCAATAGGAAAGGCCTTCCATTGGTTAGCAATGTCAAATGTGTCTTCTGGATTTGTATCACCTGATGCAGAGATGCGCACAAGCGTTTTATTTTGAGAAGATACTTCCCCTTCGGTCCATGCCTCTCCTGGATCATACCCTAACTGTCCAAATGAATCGACAATCTCGCCACCACGTTTCAGAAGCAAGACATCATCCCCGTTAAAATTGACTACAGCAGATGTCATATCCCCTTTCGTCCGTAGACTATCGTTTGACAATGAGTGAATGAGCACGAGCGTTTCTCCGTTTTTAAGGGTCATACCTTCAAATGTCTGTGTATTTTGAACCGTTGTTTTACCGTTTGTATATAGCTCTAATTGGTAATCTGATAAATCCACATCCTCGCCTGTCCCGTTATAAAGTTCGATTGCTTTATTATTGCTGCTTCCTTCCACATATTCTGAAATGAAGATATCGCCAGCACTTTCCGGTATGTCTATCACATCTTTGATTCGCCCCTCTATCATTGAAGGGATAGAATCTAAACTTACTAGATGATCACGGAAGTTCTCCCAATCGGATAGCCCTAAATCTATCACCCGTCCCTCATGATACGCTTTAGCAAATACATCAAAGCCATCTCCACCTTTGGCAGTGAAGGCATTTGTCGCCACAGAATATGTTTTGTTATCCTCAATGTCTGTAAAGCTGCCTCCCTGCTGCACTTGAATGGAAATGATACGCCCCCCTGCAGGCTTTGTACTGTCAAACAATACTTTAGCGCCCGCTACATGAAGGAATCCGCCATTTTCATTTGGGTAGACAGATATACTATGTTCAAACGCAGCTTTAATTTCTGCCCCTGTCAAGCGCATAGTCGCAAGCGTATTACCGAACGGCAGTACAGTGATGACCTCGCCTACAGTAATCGGACCAGCGTCAATACCGCTGCGGATACCTCCACCATTTTGGAAGGCCATGACAACTTCGTCATCATACTGCCGTGCTTTTGCCAGCATTCCATCTGTAATGAGATTTCCTAATACCGTTTCATTTTTACGCACACTCGGCTTTGTCAAATCGCCACCTGTACGAGGGTTGTCAAGAGGCTTATCTAGCGTTACCCCGATTTCAGTCTGCTGAAGTTCTTCTATTTTCTTTTGATAGGGCTTCAGAAGAACAGCTGCCTCCGGATCATCCTCATAATCTGCAGTAGCAATCAATTCTCCATCGTATTTTGTAATGACCCCTTTTTTATCAAAAGATACATCAAGCGAACCAACGTAATCTCCATATTGGTATGCCTGCACAATGACTGTTGGCTCTTGGCCTTCAGAGATTACTACTGGTTCTTCCAGCTTTGTATGTGAGTGACCGCCAATAATGACATCAATGCCATCTACATGCTTTGCCAGTTGCTGGTCATTATCAATTTCTGCATTATCATCAAAACCGATATGTGTCACGGCCACAACTTTATTGACACCCATTTTTTCAAATTCATCCACCATTTTCCGGGCCTGTTCAATATAGTTTTTAAAGGCAATACTTCCTGGATTAGAGATTGTCGCTGTTTCTTCCGTAGTTAAGCCGAAGAAACCGATTTTCTGCCCTTTTACCTCTTTCACAATTCCTGTATATATTTGCCCGTCTTTTGCATTTGTTTTTATTTTCGTATTAAATAAACCTTTAAAGATTGGATCATTTGAGAAATCTATATTTGAAGAAACAAAAGGGAATTGTGCTGCCTTAATAAAATTTACTAATGCCCGGTGTCCTTCCTTTGAGGAACCTAAATCGAATTCATGGTTGCCGAATGTCATAACATCTACCTGCATCAGGTTCATGAATTTTACATCAGCCTGTCCTTTAAATTCATTAAAATATAGTGTTCCCGAAAAGACATCTCCAGCATCTACTACTATTGTTTCGGGATTTTCCTCACGCTTTTCTTTTACAACAGAGACCCGCTTTGCCACCTGATCAAGATTTGCATGTGTATCATTTAAATGCAGGAACGATACGTCCACCGGTTTGTTTTGACCTTTGTCAGGCTTCGGACCTTTTCCAGGATGTTCTCCTTTATTCCCCTTACCAGGATTATTTGCAGGTCTTTCATTAGATGTACTAGGTTTATGCGCTTGGTAATTCAATGAATGATTCAGAGCAATTTTATACCGATCATACGGTGGCGCATCGATCGTACCGCTAATAATCGACTTTGCTTCATTCGTCTTATAGCTTGGTACTTTATCTTCCTTTACTGCTTCTGCATAGGCGGATCCTGCCACCGGCACTACCATAGCCGCCACTCCAACTGTTAAAGCCTTAAATACCAATGTTCTCCCGGAATAGTTCATATAATTCTCCTTTTCGCTATCGTTTTCTAAAATAAATCCTTTGTCATAAAATTATCATTTCTAGCAGCCTTACACTATAGCGAAATATTCTTAAAATTGGGACTTGTAAAATGGATACAAGGGCGTCAAAAATATCCTTTTTTATACAAAAAAACAGATCATTCATGAATACTCATGAATGATCTGTTTTCACTTTTATTATAAGAACATACCAGCAATTGCAGCTGATAGTAATGAAGCAAGTGTACCTGCAAGAACTGCTTTTACTGCCAACTTAGCAATTACAGAACGCTTGTCCGGTGCCATTCCGCCTAGACCGCCGATTAAAATCCCCATTGAACTCAAGTTTGCAAAACCACAAAGGGCGAATGAAATAATAATTCCCGTCTTTTCCGTGAAGTCTCCAATCACAGGTCCAAAGTTGGAATATGCAACAAACTCATTAAGGATTAATTTTTGTCCAATGAATGAACCTGCACGGACAGCTTCTTCCCATGGTACTCCAATAGCAAAGGCAAGCGGAGCAAATACGTAGCCAAGTATGCCTTCTAATGTAATGTTTTCATAGCCAAACCAGCCGCCAATACCGCCTAGAATACCATTAAGCAAGGCAATCAGAGCGATGAAAGCAATCAGCATCGCACCTACGTTTGCCGCAAGTTTCAAGCCATCTGCAGCACCGTTCGCTGCAGCATCGATAACGTTTGTTGATGTTTCATCCTTCTCCAGCTTGAAGTTTGTTTCATCTACTTCTTCTGTTTCAGGCATAATCAATTTCGCTAGTACCAAACCTGCCGGTGCTGCCATAAAGCTTGCTGCAAGTAAATATTCAAGTGGTACACCTAGTTGTGAATATCCTACTAATACCGAACCTGAAACAGAGGCAAGACCACCTGTCATAACAGCAAACAGCTGAGACTTTGTCATCGTATTCAAGAACGGACGAATTACTAACGGTGCTTCTGTTTGGCCAACAAAGATGTTAGCTGCTGCGTTAACAGATTCCGCTTGTGTCGTTCCCAATACTTTTGATAGAAAACCACCAATAATTCTGATGATGATTTGCATAATCCCTAAATAATAAAGTACTGATATTAAAGATGAGAAGAAAATAATAATTGTTAATACACTCATCGCAAATACAAAACCAATTTTGTCAGCATTTGCAAGACCGCCGAATACGAAATCGACACCTTCAAACGCATAGTTTACTAAATTTTGGACACCGTTAGATAGCTGCATAAGCTTTTCGCGCCCGAATTCCCATTTCAATACGATAAACGCGAATAAAAGCTGAACGGCTAATCCAGATAATACAATACGCCACTGAATTGCTTTACGGTTTGCCGAAAAGGCCAACCCAATTCCAAGTACGGCTAAAATACCGATGATTCCCCAAATGAATTGCATATTTACACCTACTCTTATATATTTGAAACCCTTTTCATTTACATCTATTGACATTCGACAACGGACAACAGACGACTTACAACGTATGTTATCAAAACAGAAATTTGTTGTAAATTGATAGTAAATTCTAAAATTTTTATTATTGCCGAATATTCAATCCTTACTTCATTTCCTTTCATATTTTATAACCTGTATTATTTTCTAGAATTTTTCTGCTAAAAGGAGAAATTAAACGTTGGAAAGAGAAAACGACAGCCACTAAATCGTGCTGTCGTTTTAGAATAATACCCTATATACTGGAAAAGCTTGAAAGAAAAGAAAATCATGATTCTTTTTCCGCTTTCCTTTATTTTGGACATTTTTTGTCCAACTTGTGAATTATTTTGTTGGACGAATTTTGTCCCTTCATATTAATTTGCGTCCCACTTTAATATCCTCATTCTTCCATAAAATCATATGGTGATATATCTTTCATACCAATCATCGGGTGAATATGAGGTGCTGTCTCTGCATTCAAAATTTTCGGCTGATCTTGTTCAGTTTTAGTTTCATTTATATCCGGGCCCTTTTCTTCAATCTCCTTTTCAGAAGCATTCACAAGCTCCTCTATTTCCATTGGATTGAGCCTTGCTCTTAAACTTGTCAGGCGTGCTAAATCATCTGTTTTAGAAAGGCCCTGAGCCAAGACATCCGGTTCCCCACATAAAATCAGGAAATTTTTCGCACGCGTAATACCTGTATAAAGCAGGTTACGGCGCAGCATTTTTGCATAGCCCCGGACTACCGGCATAATTACCGTTTGGAATTCTGACCCTTGCGATTTATGGATGGAACAGCAATAGGCTAGCGTGATCTGGTTGAGATCTGCCCGCTGATAAGTAACTTCAATCCCCTCAAAATTAACTACGAGAAGATCCTGCTTTTCAATCGTTTCCTTCGCTTTAATAATAGCTATTACTTCCCCCATATCTCCATTAAACACATTACTTTCTGGTTGATTGACAAGTTGCAGTACCTTATCGCCAATACGGAAAATGGTATCGCCAAATACAAGTTCTTTTCTTGTGCCGTCATTTGGATTCACAAGCTCCTGTATTTGCTTGTTCAGTGCATCAATTCCCGCAGGTCCTTTATACATCGGTGCCAATACCTGCACATCCCGGATTGTCTGCCCTTTACTGACTGCGCTTTTAACAATCTGTGTAATGACATTGGCAACTTGATCAGAGCCTGCCTTTATAAAGGAGCGGTCACTCGTCTTTGCTGTTAATGTATCAGGGACAATACCCTTTTTGATTTGATGGGCAATCTCAATAATTGTTGAGCCCTCTGCCTGTCTATATACATCTGTTAACTCAACAGTAGGCAGCTGCTTAGACGCGAGGAGATCCTTCAGCACCTGGCCTGGTCCTACAGGAGGCAGCTGGTCTTGGTCTCCGACAAACACAACTTGCACATCTTCAGGCAGACTTTTCATTAATTGATGGGCAAGCCATGTATCAACCATGGACATCTCATCAATAATCACGAGCCTGCCTGCAATCTCTCGGCTTGTCTCTTCATCCTTATCTTCTTGGCCTGTAAACCCAAGCAAACGGTGAATAGTCATAGCTGGCAGCTCGGTAGATTCTGCAAGCCGTTTTGCTGCCCTGCCGGTTGGAGCCGCAAGAACAATTGGAAACGGTTCTTCCTTCTGGGCATAATATTTGGGATCAAGTGACAAGCCATGCAATTCTGCATATACTTCTACCAGCCCTTTAATAACCGTCGTTTTTCCAGTGCCTGGTCCCCCGGTCAAAATCATAACAGCTGAGTTCAATGCTGTTTCAATCGCCTGAGCCTGTGTTGGGGCATATGTAACGTCATAGCGCTCCTCTACTTCACCAATCGCTTTTCTAATTTCATCTTTTGAAAAATGCGTTTGTTTTTTATTTTCCTTTATTAACTCTAGGATTTTTGAGGCAATGCCTACTTCACTAAAGTAGAGGGATGGAAGATAGAGTCTTGTCTCTTCCCCGCAGATTTTGCTTTCTTCCCGCATTTCAATACAAGCTTTGGAAATGGCTTCATATGGGATTTCCACTCGCTGACTCTGCTCCAGCATGTCCTTTACATGAGGCAGTACTTGCTCTGCATCTAAATAGACATGACCCTCGGATAAAGCTGCATGAGTTAAAACATGAAGAACCGCAGCCTTAATTCTGTCTGGATGGTTACCGGTAATACCGAGCTTCGAGCCCAGCTCATCAGCTCTCCCAAAGCCCACACCCTCTACATCTTCAATAAGCCGGTAAGGGTTTTCCGTGAGCATAGGAATTGTTTCCTCCCGGTATACCTGGTAAATTTTCATACCAAGCTGGGGACCGAATCCCCAGTCATTTAACTGGATCATTACGCGCTGCAAACCAAGGTTTTGCTCTACTGCCGCACGTATTTGTGACTTTTTATCACTTGAAAGCCGCGGTACTGCATCCAATGCCTCTGGGTCTTCCAAAATCTTTTGCAATGCATGAATTCCTAGCTTATCAACGACTACTTCTGCCGTTTTTCGCCCTATCCCCGGAAAAAGATCACTGGATAGATAATGAATGATACCTGTCTCAGTAGCTGGGACTTCTTTTTGGAATGTCTCTATCTGAAATTGCAGCCCGTACTTTGGATGGGATTTCATAATTCCGGTAAAACGATATATTTCATCTTCCGTTAATGGAGGTAAATACCCAACAACGATAATTTCCTTTTCTTTATATTCAATATTGGTTTCCTGAATTTGAACCCGGACAATCGAGTACATATTGGATGGATTATGGAAAATGGACACGATAGGCCTGCCCAGAATAAACAGTTTATTCACTTCAAATAAATCGAGGTTTTCGGCCATCCGACTTCACCCCTTTACATCAATTCGTACAACTATTCTATCATAGGACATGCAGAGTGTCCTTGAAATTTGATGGTTTCTTGGCGTTTGAATTAATTGTTCACTGTTCATAATTGAACAATGCTATGATAGAAACAAAATAATATGACAAAAGAGGTGAAAGAGCATGCAGTTTCGTCCTTGCATTGACCTGCATGATGGAAAGGTCAAGCAGATTGTCGGCAGCACGCTAGGACATCAAAATGTTGATGTAGTTGAAAATTTCACATCTGAACACGAAGCATCTTATTTTGCCTCGATGTTTGCAAAAAGCGGGCTTACAGGCGGACATGTCATTATGCTTGGTCCGGGAAATGAACAAGCAGCATTGTCTGCTCTGCATACATACCCTGGTGGCTTACAAGTTGGCGGTGGTATAACAGCACAAAATGCCCGCCACTATTTAGATGCGGGCGCCTCCCACGTGATTGTCACATCGTATATTTTTCATGACGGCATACTTGACATGGAGCGCCTTGAAAGACTTGTGGAAGCAGTAGGCAAGGAAAGGCTTGTCATTGATTTAAGCTGCCGTAAGCGAGAAGGAAAATGGTTCGTTGTTACAGATAAATGGACTAAATTTAGCGATTTCGAAGTAAATGCAGCTTCCATTCAAATGATTGAGCAGTACTGTGATGAGCTGTTAATCCATGCAGTTGATGTAGAAGGAAAACGCAGCGGGATGCAGGAAGAACTTGTTATTGATTTGGCCAATTGGACAACAATTCCTACGACCTATGCAGGTGGCGTTCGTTCTCTTGAAGATTTAAGGAAGTTCGAGCAGCTGGGGCATGGGAAGCTTCATGTTACGATTGGAAGCGCACTTGATATTTTCGGAGGGGACTTGCACTATAACGAGGTCGTATCCCATTGTAAATAATGCAGTGAGCTATGCGAAAAAGGATTGTAAAAGCACCATGCTTTCACAATCCTTTTCAGTTTTTGCAGCAGAAGGCTGCCAATTGTATAGTATCAAGGTAAAAACCCCCGGGGCTATTACTGCGGGATAAAATATTGATTTACCGGCCGCCCTACACCTCCATACTGAACATCTACTTTAATGAGCTGCCTCTTTTCCATGAAGTCCAGATAGCGTCTTGCCGTTACCCGTGCAACACCGATTGCTGCCGCCACTTCATCAGCTGAGGCCCCATCCTTGCATTGTTTCAGATAGGCTGACACCTTATCAAGTGTTGAGCGGTTGAATCCTTTTGGCAATTCCAGCTCCAGTTCAGGCTGCGATTCTACTTTTTCCTCTACCCGCCCTTTCCGGATAAGTGCATCTAATTCCTGCTGGGTCATATCTTCAACACTCTGTGTTTTCTGTTTAAATTGGCGGTAGTTTTCTAGTGTCTGCTGCATTCTTTCAAATGTAAAAGGCTTCATAATATAATCATATACACCTAGATGGAGTATATTCTGAATGGTAGGCATATCATTAGCCGCTGTTACTGAAATGACATCAACGTTCAGCATTTCTCCGCGTATTTGGCGCAGTGTTTCTAGACCGTCCTGCTCCGGCATAAAAATATCCATTAATACTACATCCGGCTTCAGCTCTTTGATTTTCTCAAAGCCGATTACCCCATTCGCTGCTGTTCCTACAATCTCATATCCTTCGATTCGCTCTATGAATTGACGATTGACCTCTCTAACCATAGGATCATCTTCTATCAGCAGGATTTTAATAACCTCCATTTTGCTCATCTCCTAATTCAAATAATAGTAAAAAGCTTGTTCCTTTTCCTTCTTCGCTTGATACCTCGATTGTTCCGCGCCCTTTTTTAACAATTTCATCTATTAAGTACAAGCCGATTCCCCGGTTTTCCTTAGCCTTTGTAGAAAAGCCATTTTCAAACATGCGTTTCTTTACTTCCTCGCTCATCCCGCTTCCATTATCTGTTACTAAAATAGCGAGCACATCGTCATGTTCGTCCACTGAAATAGTAATGAGCTTTTCAGTTCTCGCTGTCCCTTGGAGTGCATCAAATGCATTTTCAATTAGATTCCCGAAAAGCACGACAAAATCATGCTGATCTAAAAATTTCGGGAAGCGGGTAAAATGGCTTTCTTGATCTATTTCCACAGTAATTCCGAGCTCTTTCCCGCGCCCCACCTTACTGAGCAGCAAACCTGATAAATTTTCATTTTTAAATCGTTCATTCAAAAATCGAATGAGAGAGGCTTCATCTGCCTGCACTTCTGTTAAATATTTAAGCGCCTGTGTTGTATGCCCAAGCTGCAAAAGACCAGTAATTGTATGAAGCTTATTTTTATGTTCATGCGTCTGTACACGAAGCGCCTGGACAAAAGCCCTCACTCCTGTTAATTCCTCTGCGAGCCGTTTTACCTCTGTCAGATCCTTAAAAATGGCAACTGCGCCGGCATTTTTCCCCTTTACTTGAATCGGGATGCGCGTACTCATAATGCTGCGCCGATTAATATAAATTTCCTGATTATAAATCGGCTTACCACTTTCCACGATTTCCGGTAACCTTGTATCGGGCAGCACCTCATAGATTTTTCGTCCTATATACTTGGCATTATCTCCTTCCACACCTAGAATAAAGCCGGCCTTCTGATTGAAAATGGTAATATTCATCTGATTATCAACAGCAATGATTCCTTCATGCATGGCGTTGAATGTCTCCTGTCTCTCCACATACATTTGAGAAATCTCCTCAGGCTCCAACCCAAACATTTGCTTTTTAATATGGTGCCCCAACATAAGTGCTCCCCACATACTAAAAAGCACAGAAAATAAAATCGTAATAATGATCTCTGAAGCATAATCGTGGAAAACTTTGGACAGCGTAGGCATCGGGTACCCGACAATCACGACACCAATCTGCCTCTTGTCTTCATTTAATACAGGAACGAACGCCCGTATCATTGTTCCAAGCTCACCTTCCGCATTTGAAATATAATAGTGCTCACTAAATGCAGCATTTACATCTTCGGAAGCACTCTTTTTTCCTAATTCAGCAGATGAGGGATGAGAATACTTCACACGGTCCATATTTAGGACGACGATATATTCTGCTTTATTAATAACACGTATTTCTTCAACAATATGGTTCACCGTCTGGATTGCCTCGCCCTGGTCATCGTTCATTAACTGGTTGGTTAGCTCCGGCATATTAGAAACCGTTCTGGCAATAAGCATCGCTCGCTGTCCAAAGTCTTGCTCCTGTTCACTCAACAAGCTTCCAATGACAAATACGCCACCGATGAAAAAAGAAAAGGCGATGATGAAGAAGGTCATAAGCAGTATTTTGGTATTCATTTTTAATCTTCGCATCAATATCTCTCCTTTTTTTCTCGCTCGATGCACGTTATACTCTTAATAAAATAAGTCGAAAATATGGTGGTATATATGAAATATTTTTTTACAGGTGCCTTATTAATGCTCGTCCTGCTGATCTCCTTTTTCGGCTATAAGCAAAATGTTGTCGATGTCTCCTCACTCCCGTATGATGATGAACAAAATGGCCTTAGCGACCAAATAATCATTCATTTCAGCCATGTAGTGGCAGAAAACACACCAAAGGGGCTTGCAGCTATAAAATTTGCTGAACTAGTCAAAGAAAAAACAAACGGACGCGTTATTGTCCAAGTGTATCCAAACGGGATTTTATATAATGACAAAAACGAGATGGAGGCCTTACAAAATAATGATATCCAAATGATTGCTCCTACCTTCTCAAAAATGACATCTTATTTGCCCTCTTGGCAGGTATTGGACCTTCCTTTTATCATTGAAACAGATGAACAGCTTCAGGATGTTTTGACAGGTCCCTTAAAAGACCAGCTTCTCGCTGAATTGGACGAATTGAATATCAAGGGGTTGGATTTTTGGAGCAATGGCTTCAAACAGATTGCATCGAATGATTTTCCAGTACAAGATGTTGAAGATTTTCAATCACTTCGTGTCCGAGTAATGGCCAGCGACCTTATTAGCAAGCAGTTTTCGCTGCTGGGCTCTACACCGATTATAACGACATTTGATGATGTGTTTTATGAAATCGAAAAGAAAAACATTCAGGCCCAGGAAAATACGATTTCTAATTTATATTCAAAAGGCTTCCACAAGTACGAAAAGTATATTACTCTTTCTAATCACGGCATTATGGGCTATGCTGTCATCATGAATGAATCATTTTGGAATGATTTAGATGACGAGCTCCAGCAGCATATATTAGATGCCCTGCAGGAAATGAGTGACTGGCAGTTCGAAACGAGCATTGCCATGAACAAATCAGGTCAGCAGGAGCTCCGTGCTTTGCCAAATGTATTTCTTTCCCCTCTTTCAGCCGCCCAGAAAAGCGCCTGGAAGGAGAAAGTGACACCTATTTATGATACTTACAAAAATGAAGTCAGTGATTCATATTATAAATTATTAATAGAAGAAGTGAATAGAAGCAATTAAACAAAATGAACAAAACTACACTTTTCATCGGAAAGTGTAGTTTTTTTATAAGAATTAACACTTGTATTATAACAAAATAATAACTGCAATCGGCGTTACATAACAGTTTAATAGTTGATATATCAACGTTTCTATAAAAAAACGAAACAATTGGACAAAATAAACGTTATGTTTTTTAAAAACTAAACCTTTTATTCTGAAAACTATACGCTATGATATTCCCATGAAAGCGATAACAAAATAGAAAATTCAAAACAAAATGTTGAAAAGGAGTATAGACATATGAAATGGCTTAAAAATTTAACTTTCCAAGTAATCCTCGCAATCATTCTCGGTATCGCTGTCGGGGCAATTTGGCCAGAGTTCGGTGCAAGCTTAAAAATCTTGGCCGACATGTTTATTAAATTGATTAAGATGTTAATCGGACCAATTATCTTCCTGACCGTTGTCATCGGAATCGGCGGCATGGGCGATATGAAGAAGCTTGGTAAAATCGGAGGAAAAGCGTTGCTTTACTTCGAAATTGTATCGACAATTGCTCTTGCAATCGGTATTGTCGTAGCCGTATTAATTAATGCAGGTTCCGGTATAGACACTTCACAAGCGCAGAATGCGGATATTTCCCAATATACGCAAGCAGCTGATGAAAACTCTGAAAAAGGCCTAATGGACTTTGTGTACAGTATTATTCCTGAAAACTTTGTCGGTTCATTAGCAAACGGCGACTTACTGCCAATTCTTTTCTCTGCCATCCTATTCGGGGTAGCTGCAGCAATGCTTGGGGAAAAGTCCAAACCTGTCATTACATTCTTTGAGCAAGTATCTGAAATCTTCTTTAAAATTGTTGGAATCGTCATGAAAGTTTCTCCAATCGGGGCTTTCGGTGCGATGGCTTACACAATTGGTAATTTTGGTTTGGGTTCTTTAAAATCATTAGGTTTATTAATGTTTGCAGTATACTTAACGATGTTCTTATTCGTCGTAATTATTTTAGGGCTGATTGCTCGTTACTTCGGATTCAATATCCTGAAGTTTATCGGCTACATTAAAGATGAAATTTTCCTAGTAATCGGTACATCTTCTTCTGAATCTGCCCTTCCATCGATGATGCGTAAATTAGAAGGGCTGGGCTGTTCAAAACAAGTAGTAGGACTTGTCGTACCGACTGGTTACTCCTTTAACTTAGATGGTACTTCTATCTACTTATCTATGGCGGCCTTATTCATTGCTCAAGCATATGGCGTCGACTTATCTTGGGTTGAAATTCTTACACTTCTTGGAATATTGATGGTTACATCAAAAGGTGCTGCTGGGGTAACAGGTTCTGGTTTCATCACATTGGCAGCAACGCTTGCAGCCTTCCCTATGGTGCCTGTTGAAGGGATTGCATTACTAATCGGTGTTGACCGCTTCATGTCTGAAGCACGTGCCGTAACAAACCTAATCGGTAACGGTGTAGCATGTGTTGTTGTTTCTAAATCGGAGAAAGAATTTGAAGGTACAGAAGCAGCGGATGCAATTGCAGTAAAATAGCAGCGAACTAGCGGAAATGGGACAATCCATTCCGCTAGTTTTTTATTTTGAAGCAGCCGGCTGTTTCAAGAAGACGATTTTTGTTCATTTGATTTTAGAAATATACTTAAAAAGGCCCTAGTTAAAAATATAAAGAAATGAGGCAGTCAATAATTCTTACTTTTTTCTATCTACTCCCCATCCTTCAAAAAACCACTAGTATCCCCTTTTCATCTCCTTCACTTCCTTATCTTAAACTTTTTTCGAATAGGCAATACTTGAAATGTTCCGCTTTGAGAAGTATGGTGAGAAGAGTAGTCCTTGTCATACTTATTTGCTCTTACGTAAAAGTGAAAAGGAGCGTATACTTATTTTTTATCAATTATTAACGGGGAGATTTTATGCAAATCAAGAAGCCAAAATATCAAATTATCGCCGAGGATATCGCATCAAAAATTGTAGAAAAGAAATACATTACCGGTGAAAAAATTTATGCACGCTCCATCATCGCCTCACAATATGGGGTTTCTGCTGAAACAGCGAGACGAGCGATTGCAATGCTGCAGGATCTGGAAATTGTAGAAGCAACAAAAGGAAGTGGTGTCGTGATCACCTCCTATGATAACGCTGTGAAATTCGTTCATCAAAATGAAGGAGTCCAGTCCATCCGAGAGCTCCAGGTTAATATTAAAGGTATACTCGAGCATCAGGAGGCAGAACTGGCAAACTTGCATGATCTAGTCAGTGAGCTGGTGAATCGGACAAGCCGCTTCAAGGCGATCAATCCATTCATTCCCTATCAGCTTGAAATTACCGAGACATGTCCTTTTCTCGAAAAAACTATTAGTGAAATTAACTTTTGGCAGCATACAGGAGCGACTATTGTAGCAATCCGCAAAGGCAGCGATCTCCTGTTATCTCCAGGACCCTACGCTGCACTCGATAAAGGGAATATCATCTATTTCATCGGAGATGATGATTGCCTCATTAAAGCAGAGCAGTTTTTAAAACTTTAAACATACATTAACGCCTAAACAGCAGATTCTTCTGCTTCGTTTAGGCTTTTTTCTATTTTTGCCCATGAAAAACTACCTGCTTCATTTGACATAAGTAACAACTCTTTGTTAACATTAAGTTGTTACTTTTTCTGTATAACAAAAAAGAGAGATTAATTGATTTAAATGAGGAAGTGAGAAAATGAAGGAAAAAATACGTGTAGAACACGTTACCAAAATCTTCGGCCGTAACCAGCAAAAAGCGCTGAAACTGGTGGAACAGCAAAAAAGTAAAACAGAGATTTTACAAGAAACCGGTGCTACTGTTGGTGTATATGATGCAAATTTCACTGTCAATGAAGGCGAAATTTTTGTCATTATGGGGCTGTCCGGGAGTGGTAAATCAACATTGATTCGTTTATTGAATCGCTTGATTACGCCAACAAGCGGAAATATATATATTGATGACATTGATATTACCAAGGCGAAAAAACAGGATTTACAAATGGTCCGCCGACAAAAAATGAGTATGGTTTTTCAGAACTTCGCTCTTTTTCCCCATCGTACTATCCTAGAAAACACCGAGTATGGCCTAGAAATTCGAGGCATGTCAAAGGAACAGCGAATTGAAAAAGCAGAACAGGCTTTACAAAACGCCGGGCTCCTTGTCTATAAGGACCAATATCCTCACCAATTATCTGGTGGAATGCAGCAACGGGTTGGATTAGCTCGTGCGCTCGCCAATGACCCTGAAATCCTCTTAATGGATGAGGCATTTTCCGCTCTTGATCCACTTATTCGTAAAGATATGCAAGATGAATTGCTGGAACTTCAGGCAAATGTTAAGAAGACAATCGTTTTTATCACCCACGATTTGAACGAAGCACTTCGTATTGGTGATCGTATTGCCATTATGAAAGATGGGCAGATTATGCAAATTGGTACTGGGGAAGAAATTCTTACAAATCCTGCGAATAATTATATCCGAACATTCCTCGAAGATGTCGACCGTTCAAAAGTACTGACTGCTGAGAGTGCCATGGTACGTCCTATTACTATCAATACAGAGCATGACGGACCGAAAGTCGCTCTTCAGCGAATGCGGGAAGAAGAGGTAAGTGTACTATTGGCCACAAACCGTCAAAAGCAATTCCTCGGTTATATTACTGCGGACGATGCACTAAAAGCTGCTAAGGATGGAGTAACCTCCATTACTTCCTATATTCGTACAGATATGCCGACAGTTGAGCCTGCTACATTATTGCAGGATTTATTATCAACAATTTCTGACAGCCCAACCCCAATTGCGGTTGTCGAAGATCACCGATTACGAGGTATCTTAATACGCGGAGTCGTGCTTGAAGCGCTCTCCTCTTCAACACAAGAGGGGGTGAACATAAATGAGTAGTTTCTTAGATAACATGCCGAAGCTCCCGATTTCTTCCTGGGTGGAAGATGGGATGGACTGGGTAACAGATACATTCTCAGGTCTCTTTAAAATGATTCAATCCGGTGGAGAAAACATGATGGATGGAATTACAGATGGTTTATTATTTATTCCGCCGGTTTTATTCATTCTGATCATTGCTGTTTTGGCATTTTTCGTTACTGGAAAGAAATTTGGTTTGGCTCTTTTTTCTCTCATCGGTCTGCTATTCATATACAACCAAGGCCTATGGGATGAGTTGATGAACACTTTCACCCTCGTTCTTTTCTCCAGTGTTATCGCGATTATCCTCGGCGTTCCAATTGGCATCTTGATGTCCAAAAGTACAGCTGTTGAAAATATCGTAAAACCGATTCTCGACTTCATGCAGACGATGCCTGGTTTTGTTTATTTGATTCCAGCCGTTGCCTTTTTCGGAATCGGTGTTGTTCCAGGGGTTTTTGCATCGGTCATCTTTGCCCTGCCCCCTACTGTACGTTTTACTAATTTGGGGATTCGCCAGGTGCCAACAGATTTAATTGAAGCAGCTGATTCTTATGGTAGTACAGGAGCCCAAAAGCTCGTAAAGGTAGAACTGCCGATCGCGAAATCTACTATTATGGCAGGTATCAACCAAACGGTATTACTATCATTATCGATGGTCGTTATTGCTTCCATGATTGGTGCTCCTGGTCTTGGCCGCGAAGTTCTTTCTGCGCTCCAGCGAGCACAAGTCGGTAATGGTTTTGTCGCCGGCCTAAGCTTAGTAATTTTTGCGATCATTGTCGATCGCTTAACTCAAAGCTTTAATAAACAAAATAGGTAGGAGTGGTATTTATGTTCAAAAAATCAAAGTATACATTAGGCGCAGCTGCTTTAGGTGCAGCACTTATTTTAGGTGCATGCGGGGATGACAACAAAGAGTCAGCTGACAAGGATGACTTAGGAGATATCAATCTTGCCTATGTAGAATGGGATTCAGAAGTAGCCTCTACTCATGTCATCGGAAAAGTATTAGAAGATATCGGCTATGATGTAACCCTTACACCTTTAGATAATGCGATTATGTGGCAGGCTGTTTCAAAGGGTGAAGCGGATGCAATGGTAGCCGGCTGGTTACCTGGTACACATGGTGCCCAATTTGAGGAATACGGTTCTTCAATGGAACATCTAGGTGAAAACCTCAACGGCGCTAAAATCGGGCTTGTTGTTCCAACTTATATGGACGTATCCTCCATCGCTGATTTAAGCGATCAGGCCTCTTCTACAATTACAGGAATTGAGCCTGGAGCAGGTATTATGAGTGCAACGGAAACTGCTTTAGAAGCTTACCCGAATCTTAAAAATTGGAATCTCCTTCCATCATCTTCAGGTGCCATGACTGTTGCTTTAAGCCAGGCCATTGCGAATGAAGAAGAAATCGTTATAACTGGCTGGTCTCCACACTGGAAATTCGCCTCTTATGATTTAAAATATTTAGATGATCCAGAAGGCGTATTTGGCGGCGAGGAATCAATTAATACATTTGCCCGTGAAGGTCTAAAAGAGGAGAAACCAGAAGCTCACAAAGTGCTTGATGCCTTCTACTGGACTACAGAAGATATGGAACAAGTGATGCTCGACATTAATGAAGGAGCCTCTCCTGAAGATGCTGCAGCAAAATGGGTTGAAGAAAACCAAGATAAAGTTGATGAATGGACAAAAGATGTAAAATAATTGCATAAACTGCTGTGACGGCAAAAAGCACGGAGATGATAAAAACATCTCTGTGTTTTTTTTTTGAAAAAATATTTACCTCTGCCGGCTATTAAGGATATCGCAGCCATAAAAACCCTTCTAAAAGAAAATGATTATTCTGATCTAATAGGCTGCATCATCATCGGAGACCATGACCCCTTTTACAAGAACAGCCTTGAACTTCATAAGCTTCTTGAGGCAAATCATATAGATTGTAAATTAACGGTAAAAAGACTAGGACACTTTTTCCCTGAGAACTTTCCAGAACAGCTGTCAGATGGGGTAAGATATATCCATAGATAATAGAAAAAGGAGCTTGCGTATTTCAAGCTCCTTTAGCATTCTTCCAGTGAGGTGTTACGCATGTAGTATATGCTGTTCCTTTAAATATGCTGTTTTAAAAATTCACTAAAATGAAGAATCATTTATTCAGTATGAAAGCCAGTTTCTATCACATAAAGACTCATTTAGCTTGTGTTAAGGCTCTATCCTGAAATGATACTGTTTAACCCGAAGATTTCTTCACTCATTAAAATCAATTATTTCAAACTTTCTTCTAGTTACTGATCATTAAAAAATAACCCCGTGCAACTTAACGTGCACGAGGTTGACTGTATTAATAACCTTTTGGACAAAGAGCCTTCAAAACACTGCTCAGTTGTTAGAAGAATAAATTTAAAATTACATAGAAGATTGCTGCCATCAATGCAGAAATCGGAATTGTAATAATCCACGTTAGCACCATTTTACGTGCAACCCCCCATCGCACACCTTTCACACGCTGTGCAGCTCCTACACCCATGATAGCCGAGGAAATAACATGTGTTGTCGATACAGGAAGCGCAATCAATGTAGCACCGAAGATAACAGATGCTGAAGAAAGATCGGCAGCCGCACCGTTGATTGGACGGATTTTCATAATTTTACCGCCGACTGTTTTAATGATTTTATAGCCGCCTACCGATGTACCAAGACCCATTGCCAAGGCACAGGCAAAACGTACCCAATCTTGCACTTCATCCCCAGATTGCATGCCTGCTGCGATAAGAGCCATTGTAATAATCCCCATTGCTTTTTGCGCATCGTTTGTACCGTGTGTAAACGCTTGAAGTGCCGCTGTTCCCACCTGCATAGTACGGAAGCCTTTATTTGTTTTATAAAGAGGCATGTTCTTAAATAAAAATTTAAATAGTGTCATCATACAGAAACCCATCGCCAACGCAATGAATGGCGACAGTAGTAATGCCTGCAAAATCTTTAAGAATCCTTCATAATTTAAAATAGCGAAACCTGCAGCTCCAATCGCCGCACCTGCGATCGAACCGATCAATGTATGGGATGAACTTGAAGGAATCCCATAATACCACGTAAGAAGGTTCCACGTAATAGCCGAGCAAAGTGCTGCCAAGATGACAACAGAACCCGTTACATCCCCTTCAAAGGCGTTTAACGAAAACGGATCGACAATATCACTCGCGATTGCTTTTGCTACGCCTACGAATGTTAGTGCTCCGATAAAGTTCATGACAGCTGCCATAAGGACAGCTACACGCGGCTTTAATGCGCGTGTTGATACTGATGTTGCAATTGCATTCGCCGTATCATGGAAACCATTAATGAAGTCGAATGCCAGTGCAAAGATTACAACTAAGATGGTAATGAGTAATATTGTATCCATATTTCAAGTCTCCTACTAATTAGGCGTTACGCATAATGATTGTTTCAATCGTGTTTGCGACATTTTGACAGTGGTCAGCGATTTCTTCTAATTGCTCATATAGGTCCTTGAATTTGATTAGACGAATCGGATCTTTTTCATTCAGGAATAATTGCTTAATGGATGAACGCAGTACTTCATCACATTGGCGTTCATAATCCTTTACAAGGATAGCGTGCTGACGCATGCCAACTAAATCTTTCTTATTTAAAAGCTCCATTGCTTTTATAATTTCATCTGCTGATTTCGTAATATATCCTAGGAAATCACGCATTGATTGATCGACCTCTGTAAAGGAGAACATCTCGAAATGTGCGATGCACCCTTCAGTCCCATCAAGGATATCATCCATACGAATTGCAAGTGCCAAAATGTCCTCGCGCTCGATAGGTGTCATAAATGATTTATTTAACATAACGATTAGTTCGTGTATTAATTTGTCCCCAGCAGTTTCATATTCTTTCATTTTGATGCTGACTTCTTTTAAATCAGTCACTGTAATAATGCGGGAATCATTGGCATAGTGAACAGCCTCGCGCACGTTTTCAGCGATTTTATATAGTGCTGAGAAGAAAGGGTCTTGCTTTTTTGAACTAAACATGGAATTGCCTCCGTCTATATATAAGTATAGTTAATTGCATTTGTTTGCCGCAATCATCATAACAATATCTTAAAAGAAAAGGTATTGTTTTCAACCCTTGCGATACAATCTTTACAATCATGTAACACAATATAATGGTCATTTATTTAGCCAATAACAGGTTGATTACCAGTTTTTCTTTTCTACATCTTTTAAATTCCAGTATCCAACCTTCATTTATCAAGCATTTCCAGCGATGATTTCAACATCTAATTTCCAGAAAACTATTCCACGCCTTTAATTGGCGAAATATTATGTCTATTCAATTGTTAAGGAATTGTAAAGGCGACTTTTCTATATAAAAAAGGATGCCCAAAAGACTATCGCTTCTAGACATCCCATTCTTTGTTATATTTAGATGTTCTTCCATGGTAACTTCGCTAATTTAAATAGCCTTACGTTTGTTCACCAGTCATTTATATCAGGTGTTTCTTTATAATATCAATTTTGACGCTGACAAAGCATGTCATAAATATAACGCGCTTGATCAAATTCAGGCGCTATTGTGTAGGCCTGCTTCAAATGATATTTAGCATCGTCGATTTTATCAGTCGAAACAGCATACAGGACACCAAGATTATAATGTGCATCTGCATTATTTAGATCATGCTCGATGACATACTCCAATTCTGGTTTTGCATGCTCAAACATTTCAAGCGTACAAAGTAAAATCCCGTATGACAGACGGATTTCTAAATCATCGGGTGCTAGCTCTGCCGCTCGTTGCATATAAGGTAACGCTAAGGAATGATTTCCTTCACGCTCAAAGCTCTTAGCGAGCATAAAGTATGAATCTGCCCCTTCAATACCATGTTCAATTGATTTTTGATATAGCTTGGCTGCTTCAATAAAACGCTCTGCATTATAATATAGGTTTGCCAGCCCGTAATAAGCAGTAGCAGCTTTTTCATCTACTGTAATCGCTTTTTGAAAGAAGCGTTCCGCTCTCTCCACATCATTTAACGTAGCAAGCAGATTACCAAAGTTTACATAGCCTACAGCATCATTCGGATTTTGCCCAATGGCATCATTAAAGGCTTGCGCGGCATCCTCATATCTTTTTTCCTGGAATGCCTTAATTCCAATTTCATTATAATCCAAGATCATATTGTTTCCCCTCATAAAGATAGGCGACCGGAGCCGCCTATTCGTTATCCTACATATGTTAGTTTTTCATTGTTTTTGATGACTTCATCAATTGTACCGCCGCCTAGGCAAACATCGCCATCATACAGGACGACAGCCTGCCCTGGTGTAATTGCACGCTGCGGCTCAGCAAATGTAATAAGCGCTGTTCCATCCTCACGCATTTCCACTTCGACAGGAGAATCTGTCTGACGGTAACGGAACTTGGCTGTACAGCTGAACTTCGCCGACTTTGGGCGATCAGATGTAAAGCCTATTTTCACAGCTGTTAGTGCCTCGGAATACAATTTTTCATGGTGGAAACCTTGTCCTACGTATAGTACATTACGTTCCAGATCTTTCCCAAGGACAAACCAAGGTTCTCCGTCCCCTCCAATACCAAGTCCATGGCGTTGGCCAAGTGTATAGTACATCAATCCATCGTGACGGCCTTTCACTTCTCCATCAAATGTTTCCATATTCCCAGGCTGTGCCGGTAAATACTGGCTCAAAAATTCTTTGAAATTACGTTCACCGATGAAGCAGATTCCTGTTGAATCCTTTTTCTTTGCCGTTGCAAGGCCAGCCTCAGCTGCAATTTCACGAACTTTTGACTTTTCTATATTGCCGATCGGGAACATGACATGTTTCAGCTGCTCCTGTGATAGCTGGTTCAGGAAGTATGTTTGGTCTTTATTATTGTCAACACCACGAAGCATAACAATTTCACCGTCACGCTCTTCAACACGCGCATAGTGGCCAGTTGCTAAATAGTCCGCACCGAGGTTCATCGCATGCTCGAGAAACGCCTTGAATTTGATTTCTTTATTGCACATGACATCCGGATTCGGTGTACGGCCCGCTTTATATTCTTCTAGGAAGTACGTAAATACTTTATCCCAATATTGTTTTTCAAAGTTTACTGCATAATAAGGGATGCCGATTTGATTGCATACAGCGATAACGTCTTCATAATCCTCTGTCGCTGTACATACACCATTTTCGTCTGTATCATCCCAGTTTTTCATAAAAATTCCGATTACATCATATCCCTGCTGTTTTAATAAATACGCAGCAACAGATGAATCAACTCCACCCGACATGCCGACAACGACACGAATTTGTGAAGGATCTCTTGTTTCTACCATTAGTTATTCACCTTTTCGTTTAGACAAACCGCGTAAAAGGCGCGAAGTCTTTATTTTACTTGTTTTTCACTAGACGTTTGACAATTGCAGCTGTACGTTTGCCTGCTTCCGCTATTTCCTCATCTGTTAAACCGATTCCGAAGCTAAAACGGATAGAAGTTCGAATCTCTTCAGCACCATCACCGAACATCGCTACAAGTACATGAGATGGATCAATAGAGCCGGCTGTGCAGGCCGATCCGCTCGAAACAAGGATGCCCTCCATATCCATGTTTACTAAAAACGATTCGACATTCGTACCGGGGAAGGACACATTCAGTACATGCGGCAACGCATTATCTAGCGTACCATTTACTTTATACGAAATTTCCGCTTCGTCAAATTGTTTGATTAACAATTGCTTAAAATCATTATATTTACTGCGGTTCGTTTCCCTTCCGTCAGCTGCCTTTTGTACAGCTGCAGCGAAGCCAAGTACCGCTGGAATATTTTCTGTCCCTGCTCGGCGCTTCTTCTCCTGGGAGCCGCCATACAAAAGGTTTTCCAGTTTAGCGCCTTGACGGGCAAATAAAAAGCCGATCCCTTTTGGACCGTTTATTTTATGGGCAGATACACTTAATAAATCGACCCCTAATAATTCGACATTCAACTCTTCAATACCGTATGCCTGTACAGCATCAGTATGGAATGTTGCTTGATGGCCCTTCAATAGATCACCAATTTCAGAAATAGGCTGAATCGTTCCAACCTCATTATTTCCATACATGATCGTTACAAGAATCGTATCATCGCGGAGTGCAGAAGCTACGTTTTCTACACGTACGCGCCCTGTTTCATCAACAGGCAGATAGGTTACATCAAACCCTTCTTTCTCAAGCTTTTCACAAGCATGGAGAACAGCATGATGCTCAACCTGTGTAGTAATGATATGCTTCCCTTCTTGTCTGCGCGCATATGCCGTACCGAAAATCGCCATATTATCCGCTTCGGTTCCGCCGCTTGTCAGAATAATTTCACTCATCTGTGCATGGATAGATTGCGCTAATATGGATCTTGCTTCATCCAAGTATTTACGTGCCTCACGACCTGCGGCATGGATGCTTGAAGCATTCCCGTAATAGCGCTCCATTGCATCCGTCATCCGGGCGATAACTTCCTTCGCCATCGGAGTAGTAGCCGCATGATCCAGATAGATAGTATTCATTTTTAATAAAACCCCTTTAAACCGTTCCTTAAATATAGAACATATATCCGTCGTGGACAGTATTGTCCGTATATTTAGCCAAGTCTTCCAATGTTGTTGTATCCAATACATTTTTTACGGCATCACGGATGCGCACCCATAGCTCACGCTGCGGTGCCTCCTCATTTTCAATTCCTTCTACTGGCTGGATTGGTCCTTCTAGAACACGGATAACATCGGCTGCTGTAATTTCTGCTGGAAGATTTGCTAGCATGTAGCCGCCATAAGCACCGCGGACACTCTTCACTAGCCCTGCATTCCGAAGCGGTGAAACAAGCTGCTCCAAATAGGCTTCTGACAATTCTTTTTCAGCTGCAATTTGACGAAGAGGGATCGGACCCTCACCATAATGTTTTGCTAATTCAATCATAATCGTCAATCCATAACGACCTTTTGTAGAAATTTTCATACTAACACCTCAATTATTCTCATTCATATATTTCTCAAGTATAACACATTTCCTTCTACTCTTATCATAAATGCTCCATTTTAGCTTCTGCTCTTCACAAGAGTTGGTTTTCCCGTTCACAAATTCTATAATGTTTATAGAACAGAAATGAAAAAAGAGGAGTGATTCCATGCATAATGAACCTCTTGCTTATAAAATGAGGCCGCGACATCTGGATGAAATCGTCGGCCAAAAGCATGTAATCGGTCCAGATACACCACTTTATCAGATGATCCAGAAAGGACATGTTCCTTCTATGCTTTTATACGGTCCTCCTGGTATCGGTAAGACATCCATTGCCAATGCCATTGCCGGTACAAGCAGCCTGCCTTTTTTTGCGCTTAACGCCACCCATGCAGGGAAAAAAGATATCGAGCAGATCGTCATGGAAGCCCGGATGGCAGGAAAGGTTCTATTGTTTTTGGATGAAATTCACCGATTCAATAAGCTGCAGCAGGATACATTGCTGCCTCATGTCGAGAACGGTTCGATTGTGCTCCTCGGGGCAACAACAGAAAATCCGTTTCACGATGTAAACCCTGCGATTCGTTCTCGATGCGGGGAAATCGTCCAGCTGTCAAGGCTTACAGCAGATGACATTACTGAACTACTAAACAATGCATTATCCAATAAAGAACGCGGTCTTGGCAGCTATGATATTCAGGCGTCCCCTGAACAACTTACACGAATCGCTGAAGCTGCCGGCGGAGATGCAAGGAAGGCCCTCACCTTACTAGAATCCGTCTACTATGCTTCGGATGAAATAGACGGGAAAACTATTTTCAGTGATACGGCAATAGAGGCATTGGCAAAAAGAATTGGAGTTTACGGAGATAAAGGCGGGTCCCACTTTTATAACCTTCTTTCTGCCCTGCAGAAATCGGTGCGCGGCAGTGATGTCAATGCAGCCCTTTATTATCTTGCCCACTTGCTTGAAAGCGGGGACCTTATTGCTGTTTGCCGAAGACTGCTTGTGATGGCATATGAAGATGTTGGATTGGCAAATCCGTCTGTCGGCGCCCATGTCACTGCAGCTACAGATGCAGCCCAGCGCCTCGGAATGCCTGAAGCCCGTATTCCACTCGCGACAGCAGTCGTGGAAATGTGCTTAAGTGATAAATCCAACTCTGCCTATAAAGCGCTTGATGCAGCTATTCGCACCATTAATGAAGGGACGACAGGCGATATTCCGAATCACTTAAAAGATGCACATTATACCGGAGCAAGTATACTTGGGCATACAGGCTATCAATACCCGCACGATACACCAATCGGTACATTCGGCGGCTGGGTTGACCAGCAGTATTTACCAGATGAACTTGCCGGTACAGAATTTTATCAGCCTGTCATCGCAGGAGAGGAAAAGCGGATGGCCGGTATTTATGAAAGGCTGAAGTCGTTTAAAAAATAGACAATTTTACACTAAAAAAATAAGGAAACTCCATCCTGCTGGGAGTTCCCTTATTTTTTGTATTCTTTAGTAATATTTAATAACTGCTGGACATTCTCCAAAATATAATACTTCAGCAAGCTAAGTTCCTCTTTTTTAAAACGATAAAGGTCTTTTTTATCCGTATAACATTGCAATGCTTTTTTAATCGTATGCTGCATCTCTTTCGGAAATGTTGATATTCCCCATTCTCCAGCTTCCTGCTTCGAAGAAATCACCCCTTCTTTTACATACCAGAAAACTCTAATTAAATTTAGTATACAATAAATTGGATTTTCTTCGATTCTCCCTAAACAATCCTCAAAATCCCCTACTATTGAAGACAAATAATTTGACCGTGGAACCAAAGGAAATACTTCTGTAATCTGTCTGCCCTTTAGACAAATCCCTCTATGATGAAGAATAGTAATATGAGCTGCTAAATCTGCATCAGTTAGAATATTCCCATTTAAAAAATGGGCTGTTCCATTCACTAAGTCACTTTCATATCGCCCTCTCCAAAACTCGCTATAATGAAAATCAAACGGACAGGGGTGCTGCCATTCTTTTAATTGGCCGGTATTCAAGAAACTGATTTCTACAGGAAAAGGGGAAGTAGAATATTTTAAAAAGACCTGTGCTAACTCCCTTTTCGTTCTTACAGCCATTGGGTTGTTAGTAACAGCTAATAAATCAATATCGCTGCTGTTTGGATTAAACCCTCCCATTGCTGCCGAACCATGAAGATAGAAACCGATTAAGTCATTATTTACTATTTTGGTTATCTCTTTGTATAGATGAAAAATAAAATCTTTGATGTCCGTTGTACACATCTGGAACGAATTGGCCCCCTGTCAGAAAGAGAATTTATTTTTTAATATGAAATTTTGATACTGCCTGTGCCAGCGTACCGATAACAAGCGAGCTCCGTTCTGTATCATGGCGGGCCTGTTGAGATAGGTCACCCATTTTTTTCATAGCCTCTCCTACTATTTCTACTACTCTTACGTTTTGTTCACTGCTCGCCGCCATATTTTGCATAATACCACGCATTTCATCTGTCCCTGCAGTACGTTCATTTGTTTTAGCAGACATAGCATATAAAACATCTTTCACGATTTGAATATGATGTGCTCCTTGTTCTACTTCCTCACTGTTTATTCGGATCGCCCGTTCAATCAATCCGGAGCTATTTTCAATCAGCTTTAATGTTTCGTTAATTTCCTCAGTTGCAGTCTTCGTTTGGTTAGCTAATTTCCTGATTTCATCAGCCACAACAGCAAAGCCTTTCCCATGCTCACCTGCACGTGCCGCCTCGATCGATGCATTAAGCGCAAGCAGGTTTGTCTGTTCGGCAATAGCATTGATTGAGACAACCACCTTACTAATGCTTGCAGAGGAATCCGTAAAAGTAGAAGTAAGTTCCAGTGTGTCCCTTACCTTTTTTACAATACCTCTCATTCTTTCATCAATGCTCTCTACCTGTTGCTGTGCCTTCTCCAGCTGTTCAACGGAATTAAGCTCCATTTCCTCCATTGTTTCTGAAATAAGGTCATTTTTTTGCATCGCATCTCTTACATCCCGCAATTGCTGGTGGATCGCCGTAAGCATTTCATCCATCTGAAAGGCTATATGTAATGCATGTGCTTCTACAGAAGAGGTACGTTCGCGAAGCTGCTGATTCGTTTGTTGGACATCGCTTGATGAAACTTGTACTTTGGCAATCAGTCCCGCCTGTGTATCCACAAAATTATTCACCCAGCGGCCCATTTCTCCGGTCTCATCATTCGACAGCATACTTTTATCAATCCGGATGGTTAAATCCCCCTCTCCTTCAGCAATTTTCTGAATCATGCCTGTTACACGGTTAATTCGGTTGGTAATAGGTTTGACCTGACGTTTCATAAAATAATAACATGCGCCTAACCCATAGACGACATTGATCCCAAGTACAATAAGAGGATGCATGAAGCCAAGGGATGTTAACAGCTGAAATAGTATGATATTTATCGTCATAAAGCTGACAAAACTTAAACTAAGCCTGAAATCGATAGAACGCGTCCGGTATACTTCTTCTAAATCTGCTTCACACATCATTCCCCAGATATCGGGACTATGCGGAAGCTGGAACGTAACTCCTTTTCCGATGACAGGAATATGCCGGTAATCTGAGTATCCTGGAAATTCAACAAATAGATTGGCGCCATTTTTGATTGTATTCGCTACTCCTGGATGGAGCTGTCCTGTTGCCGGATCAGTAAAACGAATTTCAAATTCCGTATGTTTTTGTATTTGTACAACGCCCCATTCCTTTGTATGAATACCGGACTTCAAATTCTCACCGAGACTGAATGTTTCATCCTCAAACCGGCTTCGTGAAAGTGCTACTCCTTGTTCAATAGAAGAATCAAAATTTGATTGGCTCATAAATATGTAATTGTCGCCTGAGTCTTGATAAATATGCCCTGCCTCCCGCTGAATCAAATCGGAAATCACATCATTTGGAACGCGGCCCGCCATTACATAGATCAGCCTGCCATTATTAAAAACAGGCTGTAAAAACAACAAGGTTACTTCATCATGGAATTTCGAACTGCGAGGGCCGATTACTACTGTCATTTCATCGATGAACGGTCCATAAAGCAGTGGATTTCCCGTTCGCCAGACTGCCTGCAGGGCTTTATGGGTAAGCGGGGAAGCATCAGTACGATAGTTTTTACCAATATGGTCTTGATAACTTGAAGCAAAGACTGTGCAATTTTCATCCACTAAAAAAAGCTCTGTAAAATAGGAACTTCTATTTTTCGATTGCTCTAAAAACGAAGAAAGCCGCTCTTGATCTCTATCATAGAGAATGACCTCCTCCGTTCGGGAATCAAGGGATACCCATCGATCCCTCGTCCACGTGATCAAGGCATTGACCCTTGTCTTTGCAATACTTTCAAAGATTTCTTCTTTTGCTTCTTTCGTATGTCTATTTAGTCTGTATGACCACCAAAGCGGGAAACCTTCTTTTAACTCCAGCCATCCAAATAGTCCCACTGAAATCCCTCCCTACTTACTGCCCATATGCAACTTATGGCGTGTATATTGTAAATTGTAGGTAATTTTCAGATAACTTTCAATATAAAACGTTATGATGTCAGTTTCATTCCGGATAAGATGCGGGAGTGAGCTTCTTCAATCATCATCTTTTTGTAAAATAATTTTTTTGGTTACTTTACGCATAGATGATAGCTTCACTTCTATCTATTTGTATTCCGTTATTCCGCACAAAAAACAAAAAACTGCTCATCAAGATGAGCAGTTACATGAAAAATAATGATTTAGTTTATATATTGATAAAATGCCTGTAAACATACCGGTAAAGAAGTCGGAGTTTTCTCGACAGTAACTTTTCCGTCTGTCAATTGCTCCAGGCTTTTGTTAATTTCATTAAAAAATTCCTCATTATATTCCGATTGGCAGTTTGGTAAAATTTTCGCTGCTGTTATGTAGCCATCAGTGATTAGATGGCGTGCAGCTTCATCCAACGGCGAATTCATATTATGTTTAATAAGATTATCAAAATATACAAGACGTGAGGCATTATGCATGAACAACATCCAATATGAATTTTCCTTTGGCATAACCCCATTATTCTGTTCGACAATTCCTTTAAAATAGGCAGTGATCTGACTATATAACGGTTGTATTTTCCCCTGCGCTTTCTCCCAATTTTGCGCAGTGTCGATATGGTCGAACACTATATGGTCTAGTTGTTCCTGTAATTCCTGCAAGTTCAAAACGTTGCTTTTTGCTTGAATACTCATCAGTCTTTCCATCCTCCTTTAAGTCCCCTAACGTGTACTTTTAGTGTATCAAAAATTATATAAGGAAAATGGTAATCGTATAATTAACGGAAAATATGTGATAATTGTGTGAAAACTGCCGCGCATTACAGAAAAAGCACATCTTTATTCTGACTATTAGCTATTATTTAATAAAAGAATATTGTATAATTCTCATCTTAATTTTTCTACATATTTCGGATAATACCCCATCTGACATAAGCAGTCATCCGTTTTATCATCTAAATCAGACAATGGAATCAGAGAGAACGTTCCTGCTCTATAGTTTTTAATCGTTTGATTCGAGCTATAAAACTGCCAAGTAAAACTTTCAATCCATTTTCCCATCTCCATATCCCTTTTTTCTACAAAAAAATACTTTGATTTCAATACTTCTACGAACCGATAAAAGCTGCTGCTTAATGCATATTCCTTATTTGTAAAATGATAGATAGGTTCTATTACATAGTTCACATCAAATATATGGATGACATTTCGCCCTTCGTCTAAAGCAACTTCTACAGTGCATACTTCCTCAAGCAAATTTAATCCTTTATACTCCAATTCGTTTAATTGCACTTTTACATACCATTTACCCTTTCAATATTTATTTTTTCATTATAACATTTTTTGTATTTTCTCGAAATTTGACGAAGTATTTATAGTGACAATATAAGCAATTTCGTGTATAAATTAGAAAATATGAGTTATTTATTTTTCTGTTAAATTATCATGACGTAATAATCAGGGGGAGAAATAGATGCAAATACAGCTTTTACAGAAAAAAGACTTACTCGAAAAAAACTCGATTCTGATGCTTGTTTATGGATTAGCAGCTAATCTTGGGGGGATTGCCCAATTCATCATAGGCCGGCCAATCGGACTAGCCTTGTCGTTATTTATACCTGCACTCGTTACATTAGGGATCTATTTTTTACAGCGAAAAGTAGAATGGTTACGCCCTTATTTTCCTTTTGTCGTTTCAATTGCCGGAATAATTACTACATATGGGGCGATTGTTTCTTATAAAGTGACATTAGCTACGATTATTCTCAGCTTCTTTGTCCTCATCATGAGTTCAATACATAGTAAGTATATGGTCGTTGCAGCAGGATTTATCGGCTCTGCTCTAGGTCTGATTTTTAACTTTACATTAGATACGACTGGATTTGCTGTTGATCCGGCAAATGTATTTGTCGTACAGATTTTAATGACTTTGGCAATTGGACTGAACGTACGACAAAGCAAACGCATGTTTTCAAGCATTGAAGAGCTAATGACTGATGCTCATAAAAAGGCACTCCGTGAAGAGAAGCTTCATTCTCATCTTGAAAATTCTGTTCAGAATATTACAACAAGGTTAGAGCTGATTACAGAGAGCACAAATACTGCAGCATTTGCTCAGCAAAATATGTTGAACTCTGTTCACGAGGTCCGGGAAGGGGCCCATCGTCAAGCAGATTATGTTCATGAAATCGTTCTTAGTACTGAAGCGACAACGAACGAAATTGCCCAGATGGTCCAGCAGCTAGAACAAATTGTGAGCGAGGCGGAATCCGCTAGTATGAATGCCGCTGATGGAGCAAGAGCAATGAATGATATGAAGCAGGAAATTGATTTATTTACTGCATTTTTTAACGAACTTCATACTACATTCATCGCATTATCCGGAAAAATCGATGAAACGAACCATTTTGCGACAGATATAAAAAGGATTACGGAGCAGACGAATCTTCTTGCTCTTAATGCATCTATTGAAGCGGCTCGAGCTGGTGAGCATGGAAAAGGTTTTGCGGTGGTAGCAGAAGAAATCCGCAAGCTAGCTCAAATTACAGATCAGACCCTTGTTAAGATTGATACGAACCTAAATAATGTAAATAGCTATAATAAAGATGCTTTAGGAAAGCTGCAAAACGGTCTGAATCACATTACTATGCAGGTTTCTGTAACGGACCGGGCAAACAATACATTCAACGAGTTATTTGAAGCATTGAAAAAACTGCAAAATGATTTGACAGTGTTCTCCAGAGCAACCAGCTCCATTGAAAATAACAGTAAGTCTATTCTGATGAGTACAAATGAGTTTGCCGCCATTATCGAGGAGAGCTCACAGGCAGTTGATCAGCTTGGTATCGTATTAGAAAAGGTAAATAACGAACAGCAGCTTATTACGAACAATATCGAAGAAACATATCAGAATGCATTAAGCATTAAAGAAAGCTAATAAAAAGCCCTCTAATAGTCAGTATGGCATCTGATTATTAGAGGGCTTTCGTTTTGTTACCCTTGGACGCGTGTAATTTTTACATCCTTTAGTATTTGGTTGATGACCCAGCTCGCTGCAATCAAACCGGCGACTGACGGTACAAATGCATTAGAGGAAGGAGGCATTTTCGCTTTACGAATTTCTGCATTCGGGTTACCCACTGTCTCTACTACATCTGGTCGAACAACAATCGGAGATTCATCAGAAAACACGACTGTTACGCCCTTTTTAATTCCTTCTTTTTTCAGCTTCGTACGGATAACTTTTGCCAATGGGTCTGTATGTGTTTTTGAAATATCTGCAATTTGGAAGCGTGTTGGATCCATTTTATTTGCTGCCCCCATGCTTGAAATAATGGGAATATTTCTTTTTAAGCATTCCTTCATAATATGGATTTTGTACATAACCGTATCGGAGGCATCAATAACATAATCAATTCCCTGAGCAAAAAAATCTTCATATGTTTCCTCTGTATAGAACATATGCATATCGATTACTTCACACTCTGGATTAATATCCGCAATACGCTCTTTCATTACAGCTGATTTTGACTTGCCAACAGTCGACAAATAAGCTACAAGCTGACGATTTACGTTTGTAATATCCACATTATCCTTATCTACTAATACAATGCGCCCTACTCCGCTGCGCGCACAAGCTTCGGCAGCAAAAGAGCCTACCCCGCCTACACCTAAAATGGCGACTGTTGTATTTTGAAGTTTTTCAAGTCCTTCTTTACCAATCGCTAGTTCATTTCTGGAAAATTGGTGTAACATATAGCAACCTCTCAATCATAATTATTCTACTCGGAATTATACACACTTACATTTGTGTCTGCAATAAAAAATAAAACCCTTCTACTGTATAGTAGAAGGGAAATAGACAAGGAATAGGACGAATCCCGAATGTGCCGTCATGTTACACATCGTTTTGAACCCGCACTCTAGCAGGGGGGTGCTCTCACTCCTACTTTAAACGTCCCGCTCCAATGGGGCATGTTCGCCATAGGAAAAATATCGAGCTCCCAACGATTTAATGTTCGGTCAAAACTGTTAAATAACACTTTTAAACGAACACCTCAGGATTCGTATTACTAATATCATATCATCATTAATCAGAATTTTCAAATCTTATTCTTCTAAAATGTTAAAAATTTTAGGTGAATACGATTCATTCGCTATGATAATATGCCATTCCCTATCCTGCAAAACTGAAGCATTCCTCTAAAGGAATGTACTTATTGAATACCCGTTTGCACATAGCTTAAACAAAAAAACAGGAGCATATTAGATACGCCCCTGTCTGTGTTTATTAGTCTTTTTTCACGGCAGTTATTGCCAAGTTCAGTTCCTGTAATTGAGCATCTGCGACCGCTGATGGAGCGGAAGTCAATAGACAGCTCGCTGTTGCCGTTTTCGGGAAGGCAATCGTATCACGCAAGTTTGTACGGCCTGCCAATAGCATAACGAAACGGTCAAGTCCGAACGCTAAACCACCATGTGGAGGAACTCCATATTCAAATGCTTCTAACAGGAAGCCGAATTGTTCGCGTGCCTCCTCTTCCGTGAAACCTAATAGCTTAAACATCTTGTTTTGTAATTCTGGCTCATAAATACGTAATGAACCGCCGCCAAGCTCATAGCCATTCAATACGATATCGTATGCTTGTGCACGAACAGCAGCAGGATTTGTATCCATTAGTTCAAGGTCCTCATCGAATGGACGAGTGAATGGATGGTGTGCTGCATAATAGCGTCCTTCTTCTTCATCATATTCGAATAATGGCCAATCTACAATCCATAAAAATGCAAACTTAGACTCGTCAATTAAATCAAGCTCTTTTCCAAGTTTCAGACGAAGTGCGCCTAATGCGTCTGCCACGACATTTGATTGATCAGCACCGAACAATAATAAGTCGCCTGCTTCAGCGCTCATGCGTTCGATTAACTTATCAGCCATTTCACCTTCGAAGAATTTTGCAATCGGACCGTTTAATCCTTCATCCGTTACTTTTAGCCATGCAAGCCCCTTTGCCTTGTAGATTGCTGCAAATTCGCCAAGTGCATCAATATCTTTGCGCGAGAATTTTTCAGCAGCACCTTTTACGTTGATTGCCTTTACCTCTCCACCATTTTCGATAGCACCAGAGAATACTTTGAAGCTTGAGTCTTTTACGATATCGGAAAGCTGCACAAGCTCCAAGCCAAAGCGCACATCTGGCTTATCTGAACCGTAGCGAGCCATCGCTTCTTGATAGCTCATTCGTTGGAATGGTGCTTCTACTTCGATGCCTTTTACTTCTTTCATTACCGCTTGGATAAGACGTTCATTCATTTCAATAATTTCATCCATTGACATAAAGGATGTTTCGATATCAACCTGTGTGAATTCGGGCTGACGGTCTGCACGTAAGTCTTCATCACGGAAACAACGGGCAATTTGGAAGTATTTCTCAAATCCTGATACCATCAGCAGCTGTTTGAATAACTGTGGCGACTGTGGTAAGGCATAGAATTCTCCTTCATGTACACGAGATGGTACTAAATAGTCACGTGCACCTTCTGGCGTTGATTTTGTTAAAATTGGTGTTTCTACTTCTAGGAAGCCCTCTCTTTGCAGAAAGTTACGAATTGTTACCGTTACATCCGAACGCATCTTGAATGTATCAAACATAACAGGACGACGCAGATCCAAATAGCGGTATTTCAAACGTAAATCTTCTGATACTTCAACTTTATCCTCTATTGCAAATGGCGGATTTTTTGCTTCATTAATAATTGTCAGTGTATCTGCCAGGATTTCAATTTCACCTGTTTTAATATTACTGTTAATTTGTGCAGCATCTCGAAGAACAACTTTCCCTGTTACTTCAATTACATACTCACTACGAATTTTTTCAGCTACTTCCAGCGCATCTTTCGCTTGATCGCCAAATACTACTTGAACAATTCCTGAACGGTCACGCATATCAACGAAAATCAAACCACCTAAATCACGGCGCTTTTGAACCCATCCTTTTAATACGACTTGCTCGCCTTGATGAGCAGCTGTTACCTCACCGCAGGCATGTGTACGTTGTGCCATCTTGTAATTCCTCCAACTTCATTCTATCTATTTTTGTAATACGAAACTCACTAGTTCAGTAAAGGCTACCTTTTCCTGATTGCCTGTTTCCATTTCCTTTACATTAACTGCCTGCTCTTCAAGCTCTGTCTCTCCAAGAACAATGACATATTTAGCCCCTTGGCGATCAGCCGTCTTCATTTGGGCCTTCATTTTGCGATCGGCATAATCCATATCTGCCGAAATACCATTTGCGCGGAATGCGCTCACTAGCTCAACCGCTTTTGCTTTTGCCGTTTCACCCATGACAACAACATACATATCAAGTTGATCATTGTCTTCTAATGCTACACCTTCAGCTTCCAATGCCAAAAGCAGACGCTCGATTGAAAGTGCAAAGCCAATACCCGGTGCATCCGGACCCCCGATATCTTCTACGAGACCATTGTACCGGCCGCCGCCGCAAAGCGTTGTAATCGCCCCGAAGCCCGATGCCGTAGACATAATTTCAAATGCAGTGTGGTTGTAATAATCAAGACCACGTACAAGATTCGGATCTACTTCATAAGGAATATTTAAACGATCCAAATAATCCTTTACTTTAGCAAAGTATTCAGCAGAATACGCTGTTAAATAATCCGTTAAAGCAGGTGCACTCGCCATCAGCGGATGTTCACGATCCACTTTGCAGTCTAGGATGCGCAGCGGGTTTTTCTCCAAACGTTTTTGACAATCCGAGCAAAATTCACCGATAGATGGCTCAAAGTGATTAATGAGTGCTGTACGGTGTGCATCTCGTGTTTCTTTATCACCTAATGAGTTGAGGACTAGTTTCAAATCCTTCAAACCGGCTTTTTTATAAATATCCATAGCAAAGGAGATGACTTCTGCATCGATTGCAGGATCTGCTGAACCAATCGCCTCCACGCCGAACTGCACAAACTGGCGGTAGCGTCCTGCCTGCTGCCGTTCATAACGGAACATTGGTCCGATATATGATAGCTTTACGGGCTGATCAGGCTGCCCGAACATTTTATGCTCCACATAGGCCCGCACAGCTGCTGCCGTTCCTTCTGGACGCAGTGTCAGCGAACGTCCTCCACGGTCGGTAAATGTATACATTTCCTTTTGGACGATATCTGTTGTATCTCCTACACCGCGCTGGAATAATTCTGTTGATTCAAAAATTGGTGTGCGAATTTCCTTATAACGATACACATGGCTAAGATCGCGCAGTACCTTTTCTACTTGCTGCCACTTCTCAGATTGACCAGGTAAAATATCCTGCGTCCCACGAGGTACTTTAAAACTCATGAATTACACTTCCTCTCTTGTTTCTCTATAGCATTTCATTTATGAAATGACCGCTGGATAGGTAATGTATTTGGTTCATTACTTTAAATAAAACTTTACTACCCGAGCAGCTTCACTATCGCAAAAATAAAAAAAGCTCCCGTCCCCTGCTTATAGCAAGGGACGAAAGCTGTAACTTCCGCGGTTCCACCCTAGTTGATGCGCCATGCATCCACCTCGTAATCGGATAACGGCCGATTCCGTTTTTCCCTACTAAACGTTTGTTTTTCAGGAAAAAGCCTCCCAAGTGTTATTCGCATCATACATACTGCAGGAAAACTTTCAGCCCATGATTTTCCCTCTCTTATCAGCATTGGTACTTACTACTTGCTTGATCAACAGCGCTTAATTTTAGATTATACATAATCTTAATGTTGCATACCTGTCTTGTCAACTATTTTTTAGAAAGACATATCTCATTTGACATAAATAAAGAAGACAAATCGTTTTATATTAGCTAATATCTCCTATTATTTCCTTTTAACTAAAATAACTATAGATTTTAATACATAATTGCTTTTACAATGGAGATAGCCCGCTTCTACAAACATTTACTCTATTTATGTTGAAAGGAGGCCTGCATAATGAGACAAGCATTCCATCTATTCATTGTTTGTACACTCATCTTTTCTATCGCGTTGCCGACTGCTTCCAAGGCTGCCGGTGATGATTTAGTCGTTACTGCTGAAGTCTTAAATCTCCGGGAAGGTCCAGGATTGTCTTATCCAATTCTTTTAAAACTCCAGGAAGGGGACACTGTTTCGACAATTGAACATGCTGGAGATTGGATTCATGTTAAGGCAGGAAATACAGAAGGCTGGATCGCTGGCTGGATGACACGAGCAAACACGGGAACAGAAAGTAAGCAGGAGCAAAAAGTTATTATTTCCCAAGTTGATCATCTAAATGTACGTGCGGAACCCTCTCTTTCCTCAACCGTACTAACACAGTTATCCTCAGGTAACGAAGCGACATACATAAAGTCACAGAACGATTGGATTCAAATTCAGTATGGAACAACTACAGGCTGGGTATCCAACCAATATGTAACTGTTAAGGAGCTTTCTAAAGCGGCAGCTGATGAAATGGTGGAGACACCAAATGAGGGCAATATATTCACGGTTACCGTGGATGCTGTAAATGTGAGAAAAAAAGCAGATTTAACGTCGAAGCGCGTTGGTGTGGCCTATCGAGGAGAACAGTTCAAAGTATTAGAACAGTCGAATAACTGGGTTCACATTCAATACAAAGACAATACAGAAGGCTGGATTTACAAATTCTACGGCTCTTTTGGAGCAAAAGAAACAAAATCTACTTCTGATGCGTCTTCTTCAAGCGGCAGTGTTACGGTCATATATGAAGGGACAAACCTTCGGGCAGAGGCTTCTACATCCGCTGCAATTGTTCACCGTGCAAACGCTGGTGAAACATATAGCATTGTTGAAACAGAAGGTGACTGGTACAAAGTTTCCGTGAGCGGAAATAAAACCGCATATGTCGCGAATTGGGTTGTCTCACCTACCGATTCAGTTCAGCAGCCCGCTGCCACTAAAAAGGCAGCCGTTAAAAGAAAAAAAGGAACATTGAAAGGGTTGACGATCGTCATCGATCCGGGGCACGGCGGGAATGACCATGGAACGACCGGCAGCAGAGGAACAGATGAAAAAGGAATTACGTTAAAAACCGCTGAACTGCTTAAATCAAAGCTTCGGGCAGCAGGTGCCGATGTCATTATGACCCGGGAATCTGATGTATATGTAGACCTGCGGAAACGGGTTGCTGTTTCTCATCAGGTGGATGCCGATGCTTTCATCAGCCTTCATTATGATGCAACAGAAAATAGTTCTGTTTCTGGTATTACAACCTATTATTTAAACAGCAATCAGCAGGAGCTGGCACAATATGTACATGCCAAACTCGCTAAAAAGGTAGATCTTCGCGATCGCGGCGTACAGCCAGGTAATTATCTTGTCCTTCGTGAAAACCGCCAAAAAGCTATTTTAATAGAGTTAGGCTTTTTGAGCAATCCAAGTGAAGAGCGATCAATCACAACAGATTATTATCGTGAACAAGCAACACTTGGCATTTATGAAGGTATCCTTAATTATTTTGATTCCCAACTATAATAGTAAAAAAGGGCATGCTGAGTCAGCATGCCCTTTACATATTGGAGAGCAACCTCTTGGCAATCATTTGGAATTCATCCGGCCCGATTCCTGGTGCAAACTCCTCAGGAAGCTCATCCAGTTCCGGTACTTTCCCTCCCTTAGGCATACCTTCCACTACAACTAGCTGCTCATTCGTTGTTGGGTGCGGGCCCTTCCAAATCTGTCTAATCCCTTCGTAGTCCCCAACATAATTCCAGGTAAATAAAACATTTCCATCTCCACGGTCTTCATATTTCCGAGCCGTATCAAATACCCGGTTATCAAGATTCGGGATCGGCAGCATCTTTGTTACATCTACACCCGTTGCCATTTCAAGTGCCTTTGCATATGCCACGATATGTGTACCGCCCCGCACAAGTAAATAGCCGATCATTTCCCGGGCCGTTGGATGGTCTGTCATTTCATACACCCGCATCTTGTGTGTACGCGCGCCGCACTCTAGGAAGAAATTGTGCAGAAGGTCAAGCACTAAATTACCGCTCGACGTTACGAAATCCCCGTTCCACGGTTTTCCCATCGAATCCACAGGCATCGATGCTTGAGCCGCAGCGATAAAACTTTGGGTATTCCGCAAATTTTTGGCATTTTGTAAAGGGCTCAAATCAGGCGGCGCTGCAAAGGAATTTCCTTTATTCAGAAGGTTAATGGTTGTTGCCACAAGTTCTACATGACCAAACTCCTCCGCTGTAATACTTGCAACTAGATCATAGAATGGCTTAAGTTTCTTTTTTCCACGGAAGTTGAAAGATTGATACATATAATTGTTCAGTGTCGACATTTCCCCAAATTTTCCGCCTAGCAGCTCCTGAACGGCACTTGCCGCATTGGCATCGCCGTATTCGACATTCGGCAGCTCGATCGCCAAGCGATTGACACGTTGAAACATAAAAACACCTCCGTCTTGTCTTTTGTAACATATGACAAGGCGAAGATGCTTATACCGGTTATTAATGATATGTGGACATAATTACATCGTAATTTGGAGCTCTAAACGGGCGCAAAGCTGCAGTTTATACTGTGTCGAAGGACGCTGCTTCTTTTAAGCCCTACTCTTACAGTTTTACAAGTTTCGCTTATCCCCGTATTTCTGCTGCCGCTCTTAAGACGCAACAGACCTCTCCTGAAGGAAATTAAACTCTAGCAACAGTAATCCAAACAATTTCATCCATTCGAATAAAGAAAGGTGTTTGACAAATTTCAACGACGATATGATCCGGTAATACTGAAGTTAGAAGCCCCTGTTGAATATTTTTACCAGTTTGCACGACAATTTGCTGACCGATTAAGCCTTTTACTGTTTCAAATAAATATGGATTTGATATTTGCATTGACATATTCTCCACCCCTTTAAGGTTACACGTTCGCTCCTATTGTATGAGGTAGAATTGAAAAAGTTTACTTGGCAGAATCGACAATAATTGTAACAGGTCCGTCATTTATTAACGCGACATCCATCATTGCACCGAAAACCCCTGTTTCCACATGCAAGCCATACGCACGTAGAGCCTCATTAAACGCTTCCCATAATGGCTTAGCCTGTTCAGGACGTGCTGCTCCTGTAAAGCTGGGACGTCTGCCCTTCTTTGTTTCTCCATATAGGGTAAACTGCGACACTGATAAAATATCACCGCCCGTCTCTAGGATGGAATGGTTCATCTTCCCTTCCTCATCTTCCCAAAGACGAAGTTCAGCAACCTTCTTTGCACAATAGGCGATATCTTCTGCTGTATCTGTGTTTGTGATGCCTACTAATAATACATACCCATTATCGATTGCACCCGTCACAGTTCCCTCCACCGTAACGGATGCTTGTTTTGAACGTTGAATGACTACTTTCATATTTCTCTACCTTCTATTCTTTAGTTGATGACACGCTGCACAGAATAGATGTCCGGCAGCTGCTTAATCCGATCGACTACCTTATGAAGCCCTGAAATATTCGTAATCGCAATCGTCAGATGAATTGTGGCAATTTTATCACGATCCGCTCTTCCTGAGACAGCCATAATATTTGTTTTCGTTTCACTAACAGCCATCATGACATCGTTTAACACACCTGGTCTGTCGAATGCAGAGATTTCAATATCAACTGGATATTCTTTGCGGTGAGACGGAGCATTTTCCCATTCTACCTCAATTAGACGCTCTGACGTTTCCCCTTCTTGAATGTTCGGACAATCAGCACGGTGTACAGAAACACCGCGGCCCTTTGTAATAAAGCCAACGATTTCATCCCCTGGCACCGGCGTACAGCAGCGCGATAAGCGGATAAGCAGATTATCGATTCCTTTTACAACCACACCTGTTTCCGTACGTTTTGTGTTTACCGGCTTCGCCATTTCTCGAGCGATTTTTTCGAGCGCTTCCTCATGCTCACGCTCTTTTCTCATTTTTTCCGCCAGGCGGTTTACAATCTGCTGCGCCGTGATACCACCGACACCAACAGCAGCGTAAAGATCTTCTTCATGTGTATAATTGAACTTTTCTATAACGCGTTTAATATTTTCAGGTGTCAGTACATCTTTATGATCGAATTCTTGGGCTTTAATTTCTTTCTCGACCAAATCGCGGCCCTTTTCGATATTTTCTTCACGCAGATTTTTCTTGAAGAATTGTTTGATTTTATTTTTTGCTTGTGAGCTTTGGGCAATTTTAATCCAGTCACGGCTTGGACCAAATGATTGCTTGGATGTTAATACCTCGATAATATCGCCCGTTTTCAGCGGGGTATCAAGGGGAACCATTTTACCATTTACTTTAGCACCAATTGTTTTATTGCCGACCTCAGAGTGAACTCGGTAAGCAAAATCGATAGGTACTGAACCGGCTGGCAGCTCCACGACATCTCCTTTTGGTGTGAAAACATATACCATATCAGAAAACAGATCAAACTTCAGAGATTCCATAAACTCCTCAGCGTTGGATGATTCATTTTGGAACTCTAAAATTTCCCTAAACCATGTTAATTTTTGATCGATGCTTTCCCGTTTGTTATCAGCATTTTTTCCTTCTTTATAAGCCCAGTGAGCCGCAATCCCGTACTCGGCAATTTTATGCATTTCCTTTGTACGGATCTGCACTTCAAGAGGGTCTCCATAAGGGCCTATGACAGTTGTATGAAGGGATTGGTAAAGGTTCTGCTTTGGCATGGCAATGTAATCTTTAAAGCGTCCAGGCATCGGTTTCCATAAGGTATGTACGATCCCGATGACCGCATAGCAATCCTTAATGCTATCAACAAGAATACGAACGGCTAGTAAATCATAGATTTCATTGAACTGCTTTTTTTGCATAGCCATTTTACGATAAATAGAGTAAATATGCTTTGGACGTCCGTATATATCAGCATCAATCTCCATCTCCTCCAGCTGTGACTGGATTTCGACGATGACATTATCCAAGTATTTTTCCCGCTCATCACGCTTTTTTTTCATCAAACTAACGATCCGGTAATATTGCTGCGGGTTCAAATAGCGCAGTGCTGTATCCTCAAGCTCCCATTTAACTGTGTTGATTCCTAGACGGTGAGCGAGTGGTGCAAAAATTTCAAGTGTCTCTTTTGAGATACGGCGCTGCTTTTCAGCAGGCAAGTGCTTTAGTGTGCGCATATTGTGCAATCGGTCTGCAAGCTTGATCAAAATAACGCGTATATCCTGTGCCATCGCGACAAACATTTTACGGTGGTTCTCTGCCTGCTGTTCTTCCTTAGACATATACTTAATCTTTCCAAGCTTCGTTACACCATCAACCAGCATGGCTACTTCTTCATTAAACGCATTTACTAAATCCTCACGGGAAACATCGGTATCTTCTACAACATCATGCAGAAATCCAGCAGCAACCGTTTCCGGGTCCATCTGTAAGTCTGCCAAAATGCCTGCTACTTGCACAGGATGTATAATGTAAGGCTCTCCAGAACTGCGGAATTGCTCTTTATGTGCTTCCTTTGCCACTTCATATGCTTTCACGACAAAAGCGACATGTTCATCATTCATATATGATTTCACGAGCTCGAAGACGTCTTCGGGCGCCAAAATTTGTTCTTTCGCCATAAAATTAGTCCACCTTGTAATCAATATTTTCTCTTCGAATGGTAATAACTTTAATTGTATAAAAAATCCCTATACATTGTAAAGACACACTAATTTATAGGAGGATGCAATACGCAAATTTGAATACTTTGTGAAAAAAACCGTGGACAAAAGCAAGTACTTGCATTCATCCACGGTTTGTTTAGACTAAATGATCAGTCAACGTATTAATATGTGATTAACGTTTTAACTGGATAGTTTCCAATTTTTTCTCGGCCCTTTAATTCCTCAAGCTCGATAAGAAACGCACAGCCGACTACTTGTCCGCCAAGCTGTTCGATTAGACGGATTGTTGCATCTACTGTACCGCCAGTAGCAAGCAAATCATCACAGATCAGCACTTTTTGGCCAGGCTTCACAGCATCTCTATGCATTGTCAGTGTATCTTGACCATATTCTAGGCCATAATCAGCACTGATTACTTCACGTGGAAGCTTTCCAGGCTTACGTACAGGGGCAAAACCGATTTCAAGGGCATAAGCCACTGGACAACCGATGATGAATCCGCGTGCTTCCGGACCTACGATGATTTCTGCTCCTACTTCTTTTGCATATTCAACGATTTGGTCAGTTGCGTATTTGTATGCCGGACCGTTGTCCATAATAGTGGTAATATCTTTGAAGCTGATGCCTTCTTTAGGCCAGTTCTCCACCGTTGTAACGTATTGCTTTAAATCCAATTTATTTTCCTCCTTAAGAGCCGGAGCCCTTCATTCGTTCATTAAACCATTGTTTGAGTTCTGTATAGGTTGCGTATAAGAGTTTCTGCTCTAATTCAATTTGTGCTGAACGCATTTTATATGACGGTGCCTCTTCTAGCGCACGCTTCGGCGCATTTTCAACAACAGTCGTCAAACCATCCTCTATTTTAACAAATCCAAGCTCAAAAAACACCTTAGTCATAAATTTAATTACGTCAATATTTAGTCCAATATGCTGCGATAATTGTCCAATATGCATTTTTAAGTTAAATGTCGGACGTTTCTTCAGAAAAGCATAGTACCAGCTGAAGTGCTGCCGTGTCGGCATACCATCGAAATATTGAGAATCCGGAGTGTAAAAATGAGCATAAATCCGTTTAAATTGTTTTTCTCTCAGCATCTCTTCTAAAAGGGATACATTTGCAGGCATATCTAACAGCACGATATAGGATTGCAGCTCATTATAATCTTCTCTATTGCCAATAAGCTGGATAGGTTTTTCAATAACTTTTGTATATTGCTCAACCGTTTTGGGCTGGAAGGCTACAAAATCAGTATGCTCTAGAGAAAGCTTCGATAACCAATTAGCTGCCTGGCTTTTCCCTCGAAAATCATACAGCTGCCATTCATCAGCTTGAACATCTTCTATCATGAATTGTGCCTTTTTATTCCCTTGCCATTCATTTATTTGCAGGTCGCCTACAAAGGAAACTTGAACGCCGTATGAAATGTCATTGAACAAGTATCCCTTGCCAAAACCGATTGCATCAATCTTTCCGTACGTATCCTCCAATTCCAGTTTCAAATGATTTTCCTGAGCTCCGATTCGGCGCATGGAAGAGACATTTACCTTTTCCAGCGCAAATACCGGCTTGGCAAACTCTGTGCCAAACGGTCCCAGCTTTCGAATTTCTTCAATAGCCGCTACCGACACCTCACTTAAATCCACAGGAACGTCAATATACAGTTTTGGCACCAGCTGCTCTTCTGTTAATGCTTCTGCCGCTTGCCGATGAAGGCGGCTTCTCAGCTCGTCCACATGCTCTAGTGGAAATGTCATGCCAGCTGCCATCGGATGTCCACCGAAATGCGGGATAATATCGCGATTTTTCGCAAGCTCTTCATAAAGATGGAACCCTTCAATACTTCGGGCAGAACCTTTTGCTGTTCCTTTTTCCGCATCAAGTGACAGGACGATGGTTGGCTTATAATACTTTCCGACAAGACGGGAAGCAACGATTCCAACTACTCCAGGATTCCAGCCTTCTTTTGCGACGACAAGAACAAGGCTGTCTCGAATTGTTTCATCTGAGTCAATCATCGCAATTGCTTCTTCTGTAATTGTGTTAACAATATCCTTGCGCTCATCATTTTTTTCGTTTAGCACCTTTGCTAAGTGATCTGCCTGCTGTTTAGAATCGCTCATTAAAAACTCTACACCCGGCATAGCTGATCCGAGGCGCCCAATCGCATTCAGCCGCGGTCCAAAATAAAAGCCAATCGTTTCTTCATTAATCTCCTGCTGTTTAACACCAGCAGCCTCACAAAGCGCTTTTACCCATAGGCTGGTTGATGTTTTTAATGCTTTAATTCCCTGTTTCACTAAATAGCGGTTTTCTCCCTTTAACGGAACCAAGTCGGCAATCGTCCCAATGGCGACATATTCAAACAAATGATCAGGGACTTCCCCATACAGTGCGTGTGCAAGCTTAAACGCAACCCCCACGCCAGCAAGCTCTCCGAATGGATAGTGACCCTCCGGAACACGAGGATGAAGAATAACATCCGCATTCGGCAATGTTTCTCCTGCCTCATGGTGATCGGTCACGATGACATCCATTCCTAGCTCTTTTGCCACACGGATTGGTTCAATCCCGCTGATCCCATTATCAACCGTTATAATGAGCTGCACGCCATTTTCATAGGCCTGTCTGAACAGCTCCTCATGTGGTCCATAGCCGTGCGTGAAGCGGTTAGGGATCATATAGTCGGCATCCGCTCCTAAATCCAGCAGAACATTCATCATGACAGTCGTACTCGTAATACCGTCGCTGTCATAATCGCCATAGACTAATATTTTCTCGCCCTCTTCAAGCGCCCGGTTAATCCGCTCAACTGCCTGTTTCATTCCGTGCATCATAAAAGGATCATGAAAATCACGCTCATTTATCTTTAATAGAGATGCTGCCTGCTCTTCAGAGCTGCACCCCCTTGCTACAAGTATCTTTGCTGCTATCGCAGAAATGCCCAGCTTATTTTGTAATTGCTTCACAAGCTCTTGGTCCGGACGCTGGACAATCCATTTTTTCACTGATTCAATCATTCTCTCACTTCCTTATGAAATCCATTATAACGATTTTTTCTTTTAAATAGGAAGAATACGAATAGATTTGTAGAATGAAAACGTATCTCACCCTAAATAATGAATGAGCGATTGCATGAAAAAAGTGTACCGGACCCAGTCCGGTACACTTTCTCTCTTATACGATAGGCTCGTCTGAACCCCATTGTTTCTTTTCTTTTTTCACAACCGAAGTGCCTTTTTTCTTCATTTCTCGAGATTTTAATGTATACCAAATTTGTGCTGCGATGCAGATGGATGAGTACATCCCTGTCACTAAACCGATTAATAAAGCAATCGAGAAGTTTTGGATAGATGGTGCACCAAATGCAATCAACGCGATTACAACAATGATAACCGTCAATACAGTATTAACAGAGCGTCCCATTGTTTGGCGAAGAGACTTGTTGACGATTAACGCCAGCTCTTCTTTTGTCGTAATCTTTTCGGAACGGTCAACATTTTCACGAATTCGGTCAAATGTAACGATTGTATCGTTAATAGAGTAACCGACAATTGTCAGTACAGCCGCAATGAATGTAATATCTACCTCTAAACGAAGCAAACTGAAAATTGCTACGATGAAGAACACGTCATGCAGTAAGGATACAATAGCTCCGACACCCATTCGCCATTCGAAACGAACAGCTACATAGATGATGATACCGAGCGCTGCAATAGCAAGTGCCTTCATAGCATTTTTGACAAGCTCCTCACCGACCGTTGATGACACCGTGCTGACGTTTGCCTCATGTCCATAGTCTTCAAGAACCTGTGCCTTAAGATCCGCAATCTCTTCGCGTGTAAAGTCATCTTTGTAGCGCATAACTGCTACGTTTTGTTCTTCACCGGAAATGATTACATCTTCATTTGCAAAGCCGATAGAATCCAAATAGTCGACAACCTGCTCTTTTGTAAACGCCTCATCTGATTGGATATCAACCCGTGTACCGCTTGAGAAATCGATCCCTAGATTTAGACGGTAGATTCCAATGATGGCTGACCCAACTAACAGAATAATTAAGGAGAAGGCATAGAATTTTTTGCGGTTGCCTACAAAATCTAAACGGTCGAACTTTGTAGACAGGTCAAGTGTAGAAATGCCTTCCTCTGGTTTATGCTGCTTTGACTTTGCAATACCAAACCATGCCGGGTTATTGAAGTAGCCGCTGTTTACTAGCAGGCCTAGTAAAACACGAGAACCCCAAACTGCTGTAACAAATGATAAGATAATCGAAATACTTAATGTTGTCGCAAAGCCTTTCACCGAGCTTGTACCAAAGAAGAACAGTACAACTGCAGCAAGCAATGTTGTCAGCTGCGCATCGACAATAGCCGATAGTGACTGTTTAGAGCCGAGCTGGAATGCTTCCTTCACCGTATGACCAACACGAAGCTCTTCACGGATACGTTCCGCCGTCAGGATATTGGCATCCACTGCCATCCCGATTCCAAGCACGACGGCCGCAATACCCGGTAATGTCAATACAGCGTTGATGCCATTGAATACAACAAGCACCAAGTACGTAAACACAACCAAGGTAATAATAGAAATAAATCCAGGCAGGCGGTAATACAGCAGCATAAAGATAAAGATTGCAGCAACACCAACGATACCGGCAAATACTGTATCATTTAATGCATCTTTACCAAACTGTGCACCGACAGATGTCGAGTAGATTTCTGTTAATTTAACAGGCAGAGAACCTGAGTTAAGAACACTCGCAAAACTTTTTGTTTCTTCTACTGTGAAATTACCTGAAATTTGCACATCTGTTGAGTTAATGACTTCATTTACTGTAGCAGCAGATTCAAATTTTGGGTTAGCCTTTGCTGCTTCAGCTGCATAGGAATCTACACCTTCTTCAAAGTCTAGCCACACAACTAATAAATTTTCACCTGGGGGACGCGAAGAGATTTCACGCGTTACTTCCGCAAATTTATTAGCATCCTTCAATTTTAGGGTAACGATCGGCTGGTTCTGCTGATCGAACGTATCAGTTGCACCGCCCTCTTTTAAGTCCGTGCCATCTAACAATACGTTATCATTAACATCACGGAATGTGAGCTCAGCCGTACTTGATAACAGCTCACGCGCAGATGACTGGTCATCTAATCCGGCAAGCTGTACACGAATACGGTCTTCCCCTTCTACCTGAATGCTTGGCTCACTAACACCAAATGCATTAATCCGGTTCCCTAAGGCCGTTGTTGTATCAGCCAGGACCTTCTGGGTTACCTCTTGTCCATCGACAAGCGATTCGACTTCATACAATACTTCGAATCCACCCTGTAAATCTAGTCCTAGTTTTACATCTTCTAGAATTCCTTTTACCGTCGTACTCATACCTGCAAATAGCAATCCAACTACAAGTATAAACGTAATGATACGGTTTGCTAATTTCATCTGTAAATCCTCCTCAAAATGTATGCTGACGCACACGAGAAAGAGCGCAAACAATATGCGCCCTTTCTTTTACTTCTATAGCAGTAGCCACTCGCTGCCAAACTATACTTTTTCCTTACTTCGCATATCCCTTAAAAAGGAAAAGCGACTTTGGTTTTCAGAAAAAAATGTAAAAGAAACGTGCAATAAGCTTATTATGAGTCACACATCGTTCTCTGTCAAATGAACTTCCAATGAATGGCCAAAATTTTACTAATTTACTACTTTACTTTTACCGGACCTAACAATTCTTCCAGTTCTTCCATATTAATTTCTACAAGGCCATCATGAGACTTCAAGCTTTTCACTTGTACATAATTCAGTAACTCTGACGGTGTGATGGAGAAGATAGTGGAGGCAATCTCATATAATGGAAGCTCCTCAATCACCTTTTTTCGCCATTTTTTTTCAACGCAGTACACCCATAACTGTTCCATTGTAATTGCATCATACTCATATAAATGAAACTCCTCTAACTTGCTTTGTAAAATTATATCCACTTTGTGATATAGCGCCTCGTAAGGAACCGTCATTTCTTCCACCCCTAATCGTTAGTTTTAATGGCAGGTGCAGTTGCATACAAATATTGTATATGAAACTTTTAAAAAGAGAAAGGGTTGCGCCAGCTAATGACTTCTTTTGTCAAAGGGACTCTCCTGTTAACGATTGTCATTTTCTTGTCTAAATTATTTGGATTTGTTTATCGCATGCAGTTTATGCGTATTGCAGGGGAAGAGGTTGTAGGAATTTATATGACTGCCTATCCTGCATTCATTTTCTTCATTTCTCTTGTGCAGCTTGGTCTGCCAATTGCTTTGACGAAAGTGGTGGCTGATTTTTATGCCAAAGGAAAAAAGGTAGAAGCAGCAAGCGTCCTCAAGACATGTATGCGTATTTCTACCATTTCTATTATTATTCTGTTACCTGTTCTTTTCTTCATCACACCAAAAATTGCTGAAATCTTCCTGCAAAGCAGCGGGACACGCTATCCCCTGATCATTGCTATTTGTACGGTACCGATTGTCGTCTATGGAGGTATTATCAAGGCTTACTTGCTTGGAGCAGGTAAAACTTCCCCGACTGCTTGGTCTTCTCTTATTGAACAAGCCATTCGTATTGGGGCGATTACATTTGCTCTTCCTTATTTCTTAACAGGTACAAGCACAACGGATGCTGCCTATGCAATGGGGATGACAGCGCTTGGTGAATTAGGTGCTTTCCTCTATCTCTTGCTGCACTATCAATTTACAAAACAGCGCAGCGACAAGAAAGTTGGAACACACCCAAGTGGTCCTCTGTTCAGAATTGCATTACCATCAGCCGGCAGTAAATTATTTGGTACATTTACATGGTTTTTAGAGCCGATTGTTTTTCTAAAGGCGCTAACAATTTCCGGTATGACAGCAACCGCTGCTACAACATTGTACGGAGTCATCTCTGGTGTACACATACCACTTCTTCTGTTTCCAGCATTTATACCGGCGGCTCTTTCCATCATTCTCATTCCAGCTGTTAGTGGTGCTGCAGCTGTCCATAACACACGTCTACTGAACGAACGTATTATCATCTCTTTACGGCTGTCATCGCTCATTGGATGCTACGCTGCAACATATTTCCTACTATACGGTGACTTTCTCGCCAGGGAGCTGTTTCACTTAAAAGATGAGACAGGCTATATGAAAATACTCGCCCCAATTTTCTACTTCTATTATATACAAAGTCCACTGCTTTCTATATTACAGGCGCTAGACAGAGCACGTGTTGCCATGATGAACTCCATCTACGGCGGTCTTGGCAAACTGTTACTCATGCTTGTTCTGGCAGCACAGCCGATGCTGCAGCAATTCGGAGCAATCATCGCAATCGGGTTCGGTGTCCTGCTCACATCATTTTTACATATTGCGTCTGTACGTAATATGCCAAACATTCATGTAGGCTTCCGTCTGTTCGTTGCCTCTTATAGCTGTTTTGTTTTAACAAGTGTTATTCAGTCATTCGTTTCCTACAACTCAGAAATTTTCAGTATGGTAATCACATTCATTTTATTAACCGTTCTTCTTATTGTGACAAAGCAAGTGAAGCTAACGGACCTTCGTTATGTGCGTATGTTATTTGCGCGCTTTTAATTGATAATGAAGCTTTTCATTTTCATAACAGCAATAAAATACTTCATCCATACTATGAATCCCCTCATTACGCAGCATATCTTCCAGCCATTTTCGATTCTTACCGATGAAAGTGAGATGTTTTTCATCGACATATCCATCTAATATAAGCGGTAATATAAACGGGTCCTTTCCTTTTTGAAATACGGAAAGCTTCCCTGATTGCTCTAAAAAAGCATAAGCAATGCTTTGAACAGAAGTAATTCCTTGTTCTCGAAGTTGTTGGAATAAATCATCTAGGTTGTACCTTTGCCTTCGCATTTCAGCTTCTACAATGCGGCCATCTCTAATTACAATTGTCGGGTCTCCATCAATGGCGTCCCGCATCTTTTTGTTTTTTAATATAAAGAGCGCGTTCAAATATTGAATAATGAACAATAAAATGATCGGGACCACGGCCAGCATCAATGGCTGATCTAAATTATCAATTGCAAGTGAGGCCACTTCTGCAATCAAAACATATACGGCAAAATCAAGCAGACTCAGCTCGCCTACTTCACGTTTACCCATCAAACGAAATACGATGAGAACAATAATGTATAAAATCAATGTCCTGAAACTAATTAGCCAATAATCTCCCACATTTAACACCCTTTCTTCGTTCAAGTGTAGGCCAACAGCCGACACCTTATACAGAAAAAAGATAGTGAGAGCGGCAATGTTAGCTGGTGGGCAGAAAGCGCATCAAGGAATGGAGCTCTTCTTTCCTTACAACTTAAAAAAGGGTTGTCCCATACTGATATACAGATGGGACAGCCCTTTTCGACTATTGTTCAAATACACGGCCAATTGCTTGACGCTCAAATTTCAACGTTGTGTTATTGTCTATTTTCAGATAAACTGCTGTATCTTCAATTTTATCGACTTCACCATGAAGACCGCCGATTGTAACGACTTTGTCTCCTCGTTTTAAACTGTTTTGCATTGCATTTGTTGCCTTTTGTCTTTTTTGTGCCGGACGGATCAGGATGAACCACATCGCGACGAACATTAAAAGAATCGGAGCTAATTGAATCAGTGCTTCCACGTAAATATCCCCCTTTCGAGCATTCTCACTTCATTAGTATAATATAAATTCTTTCAATCCGCTCGGATTTACGAAGAAAATCCTAACTTTTTCTCTTATATGAAAGAAATTACTACAAAAACTACTAGAAATTTTTAGCGTCTGGCTTGTTATAGCCATATTTCTCAAAGAACTCTTCTTTAAAATCACCTAGGCGGTCTTCTCTGATAGCCTGGCGAACATCCTCCATCAGCTTGATCAAGAAGCGCAGGTTATGATATGAAGTCAAGCGCAGCCCAAATGTTTCCTCTGTGCGAAGTAAATGACGTACATATGCACGCGTATAGTTTTTACATGTATAGCAGTCGCAATTTTCATCAATCGGACGGAAATCACTTGCATATTTTGCATTTTTAATGACCATGCGTCCTTCTGAAGTCATCAACGTGCCGTTACGTGCAATTCGTGTCGGTAATACGCAGTCAAACATATCGATTCCACGAATTGAGCCATCGATTAGTGAATCCGGTGAACCTACTCCCATCAGGTAGCGTGGCTTGTCTGCCGGCATCATCGGTGTTGTGAAATCTAGTACACGGTTCATAACATCTTTCGGCTCTCCTACAGATAGGCCGCCGACTGCATAGCCTGGGAAATCAAGTTCAACTAACGCCTCTGCTGAGCGACGGCGTAAGTCTTCATATTCTCCACCTTGGATGATACCAAATAACCCTTGTTCATCCGGACGCTGATGCGCTTCCTTACAACGCTTTGCCCAGCGTGTCGTACGATCAACAGATTGCAGCATATATTCATGTGTTGCAGGATATGGTGGACATTCATCGAATGCCATCATAATGTCTGATCCTAAATCATTTTGGATTTCCATTGCCTTTTCCGGACTCAAGAAGAGCTTGTCTCCATTTAAGTGATTACGGAAATGTACACCTTCTTCTTCGATTTTACGGAACTGACTTAGGGAGAATACTTGGAAACCGCCTGAATCGGTTAAAATCGGACGATCCCAGTTCATGAATTTGTGCAGACCCCCTGCTTCTTTCACGATATCATTGCCAGGACGCAGCCATAAATGATATGTGTTTGAAAGAATGATGCCTGCATTCATTTCTTTCAATTCTTCTGGAGACATCGCCTTTACTGTCGCTTGTGTTCCTACCGGCATAAACGTCGGTGTTTCAAATGAACCGTGCGGCGTATGCACGATACCAAGGCGTGCACCTGTCTGCTTGCAAGTTTTAATTAATTCATAACGAATTGGTGGTTGTGTCATATCAATATTTCCTCTCGTTTCTAAAGTAAAAACAGTACTTCGAATGAAACCCATTCCTTTGAATGAGCCCTGCTAAAATGTTTTTAACGGTTGTTTCGTGGACGAATATACATTGCATCTCCAAAACTAAAGAAGCGGTACTTTTCTTTTACTGCTTCATTATACGCATGAAGAATCGTTTCTTTTCCAGCTAATGCACTTACTAACATAACAAGGGTAGATTTTGGTAAATGGAAGTTTGTAATTAGCCCATCAATCGCCTTGTATTCGTAGCCAGGGTAAATGAAAATGTTTGTCCATCCTTGCTCGGCACGGATTTCTCCGTCATATTTGCTAGCAATTGTTTCTAGCGTACGTGTCGAGGTCGTACCGACAGAGACAATCTTGTTGCCGGCTAGCTTCGTGCGGTTAATAATCTCTGCTGCCTCTTCTGTCACACTGTAAAATTCCGAATGCATATCATGGTCTTCAATCGAATCCACACTAACTGGACGGAATGTACCAAGTCCCACATGCAGTGTAATGAATACTACATTGACACCCTTATCCTTAATTTGCGCCAAAAGCTCTTCAGTGAAATGTAATCCGGCTGTCGGAGCTGCCGCAGAACCACGCTCACGTGCATAAACAGTTTGATAGCGGTCCTGATCTTCCAGCTTCTCACGGATATAAGGAGGAAGAGGCATTTCTCCTAGTTTTTCTAAAATTTCATAAAAAATACCATCATATGAAAATTTGAAGGTACGTCCGCCATGCTCAAGCATGCCTGTACATGTTGCTTTCAGGAGCCCGTCTCCAAATGTGACAACTGTACCGATTTTTACACGCTTCGCTGGCTTTACAAGTGTTTCCCACTCATCGTCTCCTGTTTGTTTTAATAGGAGAAGTTCGATTCCAGCTCCTGTATCTTCCTTTGTCCCCATTAGACGGGCCGGCAATACTTTTGTGTCGTTTAACACAAGGCAGTCGCCAGCCTCTAGTTCGTCCAAAATATGACTAAATTGATGATGCTCTACTTCTTGTGTAAATGGATTAACAACCATCAACCGACTCGCTGTTCGGTCGAGAAGTGGTGTTTGGGCAATCAATTCTTCTGGTAAGTGAAAATCAAAATCTTCTACTTTCATTTTTGTAACTTCCTATCGTTTAATTTTGTTCAGGATATGCATAACCGAAATGTTCATACGCCATGTGTGTTGCAACACGGCCACGCGGCGTTCTCTGTACGAATCCGATTTGTAATAGATAAGGCTCGTACACTTCCTCAATCGTGATCCGCTCCTCGCCGATTGAGGCCGATATCGTATCCAAGCCAACCGGTCCACCAGTAAAACGCTCAATGAGAGCAACCATCAATTTATGGTCGATATGATCAAGTCCTCTTGGATCCACCTGCAGCAATTCCAATGCCTGGTTTGCTAAATCAATTGTAATCCGGCCGTCTCCCAGAACTTGTGCATAATCCCGTACCCGCTTAAGCAAACGGTTGGCAATACGCGGTGTACCACGCGATCGGCGTGCCATTTCATATGCAGCATGCTCGTCTATCTCTACATTGAATAACTGTCCGCTGCGGACAACAATATGTGCCAGAGAGGCTTCATCATAATATTCAAGACGGAGGTGTACACCAAAACGGTCTCGCAGCGGTGCTGAAAGAGCCCCAACACGTGTTGTGGCACCGACCAATGTAAATGGAGGCAAATCGAGCCTTACCGAGCGTGCCTCAGGTCCTTTTCCAATGACGATATCGAGACAAAAATCCTCCATCGCCGGGTACAAGACCTCTTCAATAGCACGAGGAAGACGATGGATTTCATCGATGAACAACACATCACCTGGTTCCAAGGAGCTTAAAATTGCTGCCAGATCCCCTGGACGTTCAATCGCAGGTCCGCTCGTCATTTTTACGTTTACGCCCATTTCATTTGCTATTACTACCGCAAGCGTTGTTTTTCCTAAACCCGGAGGACCGTATAATAACACATGATCCAAGCTTTCTTCACGCAATTTCGCCGCCTCAATAAAAATCTTTAGATTGTCCTTTACTGTCTGCTGGCCGATATATTGCGAAAGTCTTTGAGGTCTCAGTGATAATTCAAATTGTTCATCAAATGTACTTGATTCACTTGATAATAAACGATCCGACATTTTCGGTCCCCCTCTCTTACTTCATCTTTAATAATAATTTTAGTGCCTGTTTCATATAGGCGTCCGTTGTAGCCAGAGAGTCATCCTCTTCAAGCTGCGGCTTTACTTTCAGCAGCTCTTTTTCAGAATAGCCAAGCGCCGTTAATGCCAGCATCGCCTCTTCAAGCTCTTGCTTATTCGGATTGACACCAAATAACGGCAGTTCATCTTCAGCACTAGGCAGCTCCATCACATCCATTAGTGAACCCAGCTTCCCTTTCAAGTCGAGGATCATCTGGCGGGCCGTCTTCTTGCCGACACCAGGGAACTTTACTAAAAATGCTTCGTCCTCCATTTCAATTGCTTGAATGACATGTGTTGGTGAACCACTCGCTAAAATCGCAAGGGCCCCCTTTGGACCGATGCCTGAAACCTGAATCAGTTTACGGAACAATTCCCGCTGCTCTAAACTTGTAAAGCCAAATAGTGTATGTGCATCTTCCCGCACATGCATATGTACATAAATTTGCTGAAGCTGGTTATTGACACGGAATGCATATGGATTTGGTGTATACAGCTGGTAGCCGATTCCTTGTACATCTAATACAGCGTATTCCGGTGTCACACGTGTAACTTGTCCTTTTATATAATCGTACATTTCATTTCCCCTCACATTCAACCTTGATATTATACCATACTGTTCGCTTTTTTCCCCGAACAACATACTTTTTATCGGAATTTCCTGCTTCCCCCTCCCTCTCCTGCCAACTACAGCTATACTACAGACCTAAAACCTGCTGGAAAAAAGTATGCAGCTCATACCAATTGCTGTTTACCTTTTATTATTCACAAAAAGAAACCGCCTGCCAGCAGGCGGTCATGATAGCTCATGTACATGTTTCATGATTCTCGACCACATAAACAAAGACCTTTCTGTGAAGGGGTTTACATACTTGAGCAAGTGTTCTTTTTGTGACTCGCTTATCTGTAGTAAATACAGCCATTCTCTAAGCAATTCATTCGGGTAAATAAGATATGCCAATTTATGCCGCACATTTTCTGCGTATGGCTGCTCATATAGTAAAGCTTTTACATCATACTGCATATGAGGCAAGACACGATGCATCCATAAAATAACCTCTTCCGAAGGGTCTCCTAGACAGGCCAAGTCAAAATCGATTAATACCGGCGTTTCGCCTAATAGAAAATTATGATGTACTACATCTCCATGAAGCAGCGAGTGAGTAGTATCTTTAGGGGTTTTCATCTTTTTGAGCGCCAGTTCTCCAAGACTTACAATCGTATGGAAATTAGCGCCCAGCAAAGGAGTTAATTCCCTTTCTTTACTAATGAACTTTGATAATCTAGCTTCCCATTTTCTGCGCAAGTCCTGCCTCGGCAAGTATGGGCCCTCCCAGCCAATCGTCGCTTCATGCAGGGCCTGCAGCATCGCTAAAGTTTTCGTTCGGTCTTCCCGTTTCTCATAGCTGGCTGGCTTTCCTTCTATCCATTTGTGTACGATATAAGGTGTTGCTCTTTTAGATGTCATGGGAGCAATATAAGGGAACTTCTGTTTCGTTAACTGTTCATGTATGAATCGGACTTTATTTGCTGCAAATGAATCCTCATAATACTTAACAAAAAACGCGCCCGTTTCCGTATCATAGCGCCAGCAGTTCTCCTTTAATTGCATGGCCTATCGCCAATGCTGCTGTGTGGAATGCGGAAATGGGTTTGGCGCGCATGGGGATTTTGCAGCGTTTTCAATTTGCTTAATATCCTCATAATACCCTTTTACTTGCTCTTCCTTATCTGGACAAAACGGTCTGCTGGATTCACACACATCAACAGGCTGGTACATTAATTGGTCATCCATCGGTTGGTAGTACATTGGCTGCTGATACATCGGTTGCTGGAACATTGGCTGCTGATGCATTGGATATTGATGCATCGGCTGGTGGCAGCCACACGGTGAGTGGTGGTGCATCGGCTGGTGGCAGCCATATTGCTGGTGATGGAACATCGGCTGGTGGCAATCATATGCCGGCTGCTGGAACATCGGCTGATTGCATCCACATGGTGATGGATGATGCATTGGCGGGTGATGCATTGGTGGATGGTACATCATTGGCTGCTGGTATTCCTCGTGTTCATATGGTATCTCCTCAAAAGGCATTTGTTCTACGGACTCATCAGTAGTAGACTCTTCGAACACCGGCTGCTGCTGCATGGGTTGTTGTACTGGCTGTTGAAGTATTGGCTGTTGAAGTATCGGCTGTTGGTAAACAGGCATTTGATAGATCGGCTGCTGGTAGGTTGGCATATAGGCCATCTGGTATATAGATGGCATAAAGGCGTATGGATTATAGGTTGGTTCCGGCTGAAGTTCAGGCATTGGCATTGGCTGTGGTTGAGGCATCGGCTGTGGTACCTCTGCCGGTTCCTCCACATATTGCAATTCTTTAGTAGGCTTCCACTCCATTTCCTTCTCCTTCATCTCATGGACTACTTTACTTTTGTCTCCTTTAACGGCTTCCTTTCCAGTCATGCCGCTTTTTTCCGGAAGGAAGATTTCCATTCCAGGCACAATATAATCAGGATTCGCTAGTTGCGCATTCAGTCGCTTCAATTCATCAAAACCAATCCCATACTGTTTTGCGATTTTCCACAAGGTATCGCCCTTTTGCACAATATGAACTCGCATGCATTGCCTCCTTTTCTCGCTATAGCATATGCCTACATCTAAAAAACGACACAATTTTTGGGCGCAACGACAACTGTCATGATACACTATGCTTACAGCAATTGTTTTTTGACATACAGAGGTGATATATATGAAGAAATTGCTGGGGGAGGAGCGCCGTCTAAAGCTTCTAACTTTATTAAAACAACAGCAAAGGCCCATAACTGGCACTGATTTAGCAAAACATACAAATGTATCGCGTCAAGTGATTGTAAACGATATGAATCTCTTGAAGGCCCGGAATGAACCGATTGTTGCAACAAGCCAAGGCTACCTGTATATGGAGGAGCAGCGTACAGGCATTTTCGAGCGGAAGATTGTCTGCATGCATACAGGTGAACAGACTCGGGAAGAGCTTTACACAATTGTCGATTGCGGTGTCACAGTGGAAAATGTCATTATTGAGCATGCGGTATACGGAGAAATTACGGCGTCCATCCTTGTATCCAATCGGCTTGAGGTTGACCTCTTTTTAGACAAATTAGCGGAAACGAATGCAAACTTTTTATCTGCCCTTACAGGCGGAACACACCTTCATGTAATTTCCGCATCAAGCGAGGATTTACTTGATAAAGCGGTAGACAGGCTCCGAGAAAAAGGGCTTCTGGTGGAAAATTAAAAGAGATTGCCATGCTATTACGCTGGCAATCTCTTTTATTTGACTACTCATTAACTTTAAAAGGCATAAATCAAAGCCATTTTGTTCTTTCATATTGAAAAGCTATTCAATCAATCGTAGTTTTTATCTTTTCAATAATTTTATTATAAATCGGCTTCATATGCTCTTCCTTGGAATACTCATTCACTTCACTGATCGGCAGCCATGCAACTCCGCTATTTTCTGCTTCTGCAACTTGTAAAGACTGTGTTTCATCCGCTTCAATTAAATAAGCTACATTTAAATGAAGATGCGGTGTGATAAAACGACCTTTCTTCATATGTCCTACAACCGTCAGTACATCGAGTGAAAAAATATCTGTTGTAACAGGTGTTCCTTTGACTCCTGTTTCCTCTTCAACTTCCCGCAATGCCACCGCTAGGAAATCAGTTTCTCCATCAGCATGTCCACCTGTCCAGCTCCATGAATGATAAATATTATGATGTACCATTAAAACTTTTGAACGGTCCGGATTCACAACAAAGCCTGAGCATGTCATATGGGCGATTGCATTGTTTCTCGTCAATACATCCTCAAATGTGTCCAAGCATGTCCTTATTACCTGTTGGTCTGCCGCTTCCTGCTCATTATAGGGCGAATAGTTTAATAGTTGTTGCTTCCAGTCCATACGCGCTGCCACCTTTTCATCATAGTTCTCCTATTATATCACGATAAAAAGCGGGCACGCTCCTCCTTAGTCGGCAGCATACAGGCATCTTTCTTTCCAAACAATCTGTAGCGATTTTTAGCAAATAGATCATACAATGGGTCACGTAAAGGTTTTGGGATAATGATACCAATATATAAAACTGACCATAAACCCTTCAGCCTTTTCGCAATACGAAGAGCAGCTGTTGATTTTGTATAAGCTTTATCTTCCTCAATAAGCACAAGACTATCAATTCCTTGAAGTTTGTGGCGGGTAACAAGCTCTTGTCCTATATCACTTTGAAGTGATGCGAACTTAAAAGCACCGTTGTCCCGCTTCATGATGAATTGCACACTGGCATCACAGAAATTACATATACCGTCAAATAAAATGATTCGCATCTAATCCCCTCATTCCGGTGTGTTATATGTATAGTATGTACCAAGTGACTTCACGGAGCAACCGAGAGCCCTCAGCTCTTCCACAGCTCCCTTCATCATTGACTCTTCTTCATCCGCCAACACGTCGATAATGAAGAAGTAATCTCCTAATCCTGTTTTAAGTGGACGCGATTCAATCTTACTCAAATTCAGCTTCCGCCAGGCAAATACAGATAATACCTGATGTAAAGCTCCGGACCCATCCGTTGGCAATGTCAGCATAAATGTTGTCTTTGGTCCGCTGCTTGCCTGCTCTTTTGGCATTCTGCTATTTTCCTTCGATAAAACAAAAAACCGTGTATGATTGAAGTGAAAATCATGAATATTCTGCTCTACAACCTCTAGTCCATACCTTTCAGCTGCGGAATAATTGCCAATCGCGGCAATGCATTCATCCGGTGATTCAGACACGAGTTTTGCAGCAGCAGCGGTAGATGAATACTGATTAAGAGGGACTCCACCGAAATTATAAAACAAATATTTATGACATTGGGCAAGTGCATGCGGGTGTGAATAAATGGCTTTAATATTTTTCCATTGGTCGACCTGATTTTTATGTACCATCAAATGCTGTTGAATTTTCGATAAAACTTCTGCCGTAACGTATAGATTGGCCTCGTGGAATAAATAATCCACCGTTAAGGGGACAGAACCTTCTAGCGCGTTTTCAATCGGGACGACCGCTAAATCAACTTTCCCATCGGATACTGCCTCGATACATTCTGGTATGGTTGAGCAAGGGAACAGCCATTCTTCCGGAAATAACCCTTTTGTAGCTAAATAAGTAAATGATGCTTCTGGCCCTAAATAAGCAATTCGTTTATCCCACTTTTCCTGTGACATGTTATAGCCTCCATATCTGTTGTTTCTAAATTTTCAGTTAATGATAGATAAAAAAGAGGGAGCGCATGCTTGCGCTCCTAGCTCTTTATAATGCGCCCGAACTGATGACTTCCGCTGATTCTACAAAATCCAGTCTCTTCAATGTCTGCATCCATTCATCCAGTTCATGAATCATACTTGTGACATCAAGTGAGAGCGTAACATTTGCCCGTCCCTGAATTGGAATCGTCTGGTGGATCGTCAGTACGTTGCAATGTGCTTCTGATACGAGCTCCAGCAATTTCGCCAATGCGCCTTTACGGTCCTGTAATTGGATAAATACAGTTAATATACGTTCCTGCACAATGGAGTGGAAGGGAAAAACGGCATCACGATATTTATAAAAGGCGCTCCTTGATAAATCCACTTCTTTTACAGCGTCCCAAATAGAGGCGACCTGTCCACTTTGAAGCAATTGCTTCGCTTCTAATGTTTTTTGCATCGCGTCTGTCAGTACATCTTCACGCACTAAATAATACCGTTGATTAGCAACGTTTTTCATACTCTTCCCTCCAAAGCTAAAACCTTAGTCAATAAATTCAAATTCAAATTCTAATAGGCGTACCGTATCACCATCAGTTGCACCACGTTCACGCAGAGCCTCGTCAACTCCCATCGCACGCAATTGACGTGCAAAGCGACGAATACCGTCTTCGCGGCTGAAGTCTGTCATTTTGAATAAACGTTCGATTGAACCGCCCGACAGGACAAATGCACCGTCGTCATCACGTGTGATGTCAAAATTATCCTTCTTCGATTCGTGTTTGTAAAGAACTGTTGCATCGGATTCTTCCTCTGTAATTTCATGAAGCTGGAATTCAGGGGTTACTTCCAACAAGTCAGCGATTTCAAATAATAATGGCTTTAGCCCTTGTCGGGAAACAGCTGAAATTGGGAATATCTTTACATCCTCTTTAACCTTCTTTTTAAACTCTTCCAAGTTTTCTTCAGCGCCCGGCATATCCATTTTGTTTGCAACAATAATTTGTGGACGTTCTGTTAAACGAAGGTTATACTCTTCCAGTTCTTTATTGATCGTTACGTAATCATCATATGGATCACGGCCTTCCATGCCGCTCATATCAATTACATGGACGATTACACGCGTGCGTTCAATATGTCGCAGGAACTGCATACCAAGACCTACACCTTGATGGGCTCCTTCAATCAGGCCTGGCAGGTCAGCCATTGCAAAGCTTCGGCCATCTTCCGTTTCTACCATTCCTAAGTTCGGTACGATGGTTGTAAAATGATATGCGCCGATTTTCGGCTTCGCTGCCGATACAACAGAAAGCAGTGTTGACTTTCCAACAGAAGGGAATCCTACCAGCCCTACATCTGCCAATACTTTTAATTCTAAAATTACATCCAGTTCTTGACCCGGTTCACCTTTTTCAGCAAGCTCTGGGGCAGGGTTTGCTGGAGTTGCAAAGCGTGAATTCCCACGGCCTCCACGACCTGCTTTTGCGATGACAGCACGCTGGCCATCTTCTACTAAGTCTGCAATAACGGCCTTTGTTTCTGCGTTGATTACTACTGTCCCTGGCGGCACTTTAACAATCAGATCTTCTGCACGGCGTCCATGCATTCCTTTACTCATACCATGCTCGCCACGTTCCGCCTTGAAATGGCGCTTATAGCGGAAGTCCATTAGCGTTCGAAGACCTTCGTCCACTACAAAGACAACATTTCCACCATGTCCTCCGTCTCCGCCGGCTGGTCCGCCATTTGGTACATATTTTTCACGGCGGAATGCAACCATTCCGTCTCCGCCGTCTCCACCTTTAACGTATATCTTTACGTGATCGACAAACATTACTTCCACTCCCTATTTTGCATTGCTATTTTGAATGACACGGCTGTCTGTTCCAGCGTCTCTACATAGAATGCTTCCGTTTCTGTATGAAAATGCGGTATTTCTGTAAAGTTCCCGGTAAAATGAACGGTTACTTTCCATCCACCCGCAGCACCTGCAACCTCGATTTTCAAATATTGCTCTGAAAAAACATCTAATCGCTCATGCACATGAATAATTGTCTCTTCCAAGTATTCTACAATCGGCTCGTCCCATCGTTCGTTTAAGGATTCCGTTACATTGCTTGATAGGGTAATTAAAAATTCAGGGTGGCGCCATTTTAGCGTCTGTAAAAACTCAACCGTCTTAGGCCATCCGATTTTCCCTAAACCTGAAAACTGCTGGCATTGCAGTGAAATTTCATTGATAAGCTCCTTTGCTTCTTCCACCCGACCTAGGTCAAGATTCATTTTAATCAAATGAAGCTGATTTAAAAAATCATGATTGGTAAAACGTAACACGTCTTTTACCGTAAACGACTGCCCCATACCTTCACTCACCCCACTACTGTTATCCTACCTAGTATAACAATTTTTTAATTACTTTTCCTTCAAAACGTAATACTTGGAACATTCCAATAATCCATACAGGAAATCCTGCCTTTTCCAAAGAAAAACATAGTTATGAGGTATCTCTATCATTTAAAAACCCATCATTTCCTAGTCCTCAAAAAAAAGTAGACAAAGTCAAAACGACTTTGTCTACGTTTTTTTTATGCTTCTTGAGCTACTGGGTATACAGATACTTTTTTCTTATCGCGGCCCATGCGTTCGAATTTTACAACGCCATCAACTTTCGCGAATAGAGTATCGTCACCACCACGGCCTACGTTTGTACCTGGGTAGATTTTTGTACCGCGTTGACGGTAAAGAATTGAACCACCAGTTACGAATTGACCGTCTGCACGTTTAGCACCAAGACGTTTCGCCTCAGAGTCACGACCGTTCTTTGTAGAACCTACACCTTTTTTAGATGCGAAGAACTGAAGATCTAAAGTTAGTAATAACATCTTTGTTCCACCTCCTACACCATTTTATATTTTAGTTCAATATAATCCGAATAGCTAGCAGTCATTGTGTAGAACTGTGTAACCATAGTATTCAGGATTACTTGTAGTTTATCGTCTGTTTCAGGATCGAGGTCATTCGGCAATTTTACAGATAAATAGCCGCCTTCAGCGCCCTGTTCGATTTGCGGCTGGATGCCTGTGATATGATGAATCGCATTTACTGCACCAAAGGCAACAGCAGAAGCACCAGCACATACAAGATCACGGCCATATACATCAGATAAGGCATGTCCTGAAATCTCAAATCCATACGATTTACGATTTTCATCGCTATAAATAGTTACCGTAATCATTCGGTTCACCTCACTGATTAAGCGTTGATTGCTTCAACAACTAATTTAGTGTATGGTTGACGGTGACCTTGTTTACGACGGTAGTTTTTCTTCGCTTTTAATTTGAAAACAGTAATTTTCTTTTGCTTGCCTTCTTTCACAACTTTCGCTGTTACAGTAGCGCCAGCAACAGTTGGAGCACCAACTTTAACTGTTTCTCCACCTACGAATAAAACTTTGTCAAAAGTAACGATTTCGTCAGCAGCTACACCTAGTTTTTCAACATAGATTTCTTGACCTGCTTCAACTTTGATTTGTTTACCACCAGTTTCGATAATTGCGTACATTAAAATGCACCTCCTCTAATAAACTAAGACTCGCCTGTTATTGAAAGGTGACCGCATTTCGCGGCTCTTAGGCACCTTGCCAGTGCGGTTGTAGCGGGTGCTACAAACAATAACATTAAAATACTACCACGCTCCGCCTTTCAAGTCAACCGATTCATTACAACTTTTTCAAATGCTGAACGGTACTTCCGGAATCTCCATTCTCCTATTACTTCGCTCCATAACAAGAGACTTAAGACAGCTAGGAAAATAGATTGTGGTAGCATTAGGAATGTTACTACCACTATTATAGTAATAAAACTTAAGGAAAGCGATATATAATACTCGTAGATCTTTTTCTTTGGGTTCATTTTCAATAAAAAATTACAAAGAATTTGTCCACCGTCAAGCGGATAAATAGGAAGTAAATTTACAAGAAGAAGGGTTAGTTGAATAATAGCAAATTCTTTCTGAAACAGAGTGGGTACAAATGAGCTGCCTGCATAGGCAACGAGGGTAAATAACGGTCCGCCTGCAGCGATCCACATAAGAGACGTATAGGACGGGGCTTGTCCTGTTGCAAATTGAATATTCGCCCCAAAAGGAAGCATGGTCACTCTTCTCACTTTCACCCCGCGAAGCCACGCGAAAAGAAGGTGACCTGCCTCGTGCCAAAGCAAAGACACGAGGACAAGGAAATAATGCGCTATATGTCCACTCAATGCCCATATAAGCAGCATTGCCAAAAACACCGGATGGATTCTTATATTACCCATATTGCTTTAGCCATTCCACCGTTTCTTCTAAGCTCAGCACCCGTCCGTTTTTTTCAATTTGGATGAATAATTCGCCCGCTTCCTTTACCCCGATGACCTCACCGGCTGCAACCGTACTGTACGGCAAATGATAAAAATCATCGATGAATCCAAACGTCACACTATATCCATCGTCATAAGCAATAGAAAGGACTTTCCCCGTCCTTGCAGTATGCCCAGTATACACAATGACACCTGATTGTATTGCCGCAATTGTCACCGGCTCCTCATAGGCGAGCATGAATCCTTTATCATACCGTTTGATCGCTACAAATTTCACGAGCTCCCCCTTCGAAGTCGAGGCAACCTCCACCAGCTCTTCTTGTGAAAATAACTCACTTACTGTATGCCGCATCATTGTCATATGCTCCGTGCTATAAACAATTCGTGATATCACGTGCCTTACCGATTCATTAGAACTGTTCAAACCGATATAAATGACAACGCATAGAATAAGCGAGGTAAGCCATTGCCATGCTTTCATGTCACCATCCTTTTTATTATCATATGTCAGTAAGTACAAAAAAACGCCCTTTAGCTCATTACTAAAGGACGTTTCCTATTTATTTTGAGAAAATGGACTTTAACCTTGCAAAAACACCTTTGGACTCTTCCTCCAACTTCATCAGAGGAACAGATTCACCCAGGATTCTGCGGGCAATATTACGGTAGCCAAGAGATGCTCTATTATTTGGATCCATTACAATAGGCTCTCCCTTATTAGAAGAGCTGATGACATCTTCACTATCAATGACGATACCAAGCAAGTCTATTGATAAATGCGAAGTTACCTCTGTAATATCCATCGTATCGCCACTGTCCATCAAATGCTTTCGAATTCGGTTGATAATCAGTTTAGGCGCTCCGATTGCTTCCTGCTCAAGTAATCCTATGATACGGTCAGCATCACGGACCGCAGAAATTTCCGGGGTTGTTACAACGATTGCCTGATCCGCTCCGGCAACAGCATTTTTATACCCCTGCTCAATACCCGCTGGACAGTCAATTAACACATAGTCAAATTCTTGTTTCAAGCCCTCAATCAGACTCTTCATCTGCTCTGGATTTACAGCGTTTTTATCAGTTGTTTGAGCAGCTGGTAATAAAAATAGTTTGTCATCGACACGCTTGTCTTTCACAAGCGCCTGGTTTGGCTTACAACGGCCTTCCACTACATCGACTAGGTCATAAATAATACGATTTTCCAAACCTAGTACAACGTCTAGATTACGAAGGCCGATATCAGTATCTACTAAACATACTTTTTTCCCTTGAAGAGCCAATGCAGTTCCAAGATTAGCAGTTGTAGTTGTTTTACCGACCCCGCCTTTACCTGAAGTTATTACGATTGCTTCACCCACATTAGCTTCCCCCTTTAAATGTATTCAAAAATGGCCGAAGCTTTCTTATGTCCTGTACATGACTATAAGAAATTTCACCATATGAATTCAAATACGCGCATAGTTGTTCTCTATGCTTAAGTACAAATTGTTGCTCGTTGCTCATCATTTGCGTCTGATCTGCGATTAACACATGTGTCGGCGCAAAAAAGGCAGCTGTGATGACCGCTTCCTTATTCCCTCCGGCTCCTGCATGCGCAATCCCCTTCAGCTTGCCGAGCACGTATATATTTCCACCCGCTTCGATTCGACCATTAGGATTTACATCCCCCACGATCACTATGTCTCCGGGAGAACGGACAATCTGTCCTGAGCGAATGATCCCTGCATAAATTTCACATTTTTGTTGTAAAATCCGCTGATTGCTCTCTTCGGTTGTGAGCACATCACTTTGTACCTTTGAAACTCGCATCTTCCCTGTATTTTGTACAACTTCAGTCAGCTGCTTTCTTTGCTGTTCTGTACAATATCGATTCCCGAGGTGAAGCTGCACCTCTACTTTACCATCTATGCCACCTTCTGAAACTTTGCGCTCCAGCTCTTCGACTAGCTCAGAATAAGCACATTGGTCATCCAGTCGGAGTACTAGTCCATCTTTTGTCCCCTTGATATGGACATACGACTTCTTCATAGTTAAAGTGACACCTCACGCTTCCATTTTATTATGTCATACTGCGTTCCCGCTCAAGCAGCCGTGCATTAATTAAATATTTAAATGCCCAGCCGAGCATAAGTAAAAATAAAAGGTTTGCCCCGATTGTTGGTAATAAGCGTCCATTTAAAAATTCCATAAATGGCATAGCCGTAAAATCGATGAGCAGGAAGAATTCATAGAGCAGGAACTCCATTCCAGCAACAAGCAGCACAGCAAGCACTGTCGTAATAAGCAAATGCTGATGGATAAATTTAATACTCCAACCTGCGATGAAGCATACTAATGGATATAGCACTGAATATAATCCAATAATATCAATGTAAAATACATCATACAAGAGTCCAAAAATCAGACCATAGATGACTGCACGTTTACGATTGTAATAAATAGAAATGAAGATTAAGTATAGTATTAGGAAACGCGGTACGAGATAGGCCGTATAGTCCTTAAAGTAAATAGGAGAAAACTTGGCAAATTCAGGTTCCAGCAAAAACAGCAGGACGGCGACGAATGGTATTAAATATCGGACCATTATTCGTCACCTTCTGCTTTTGTATTTTCATTTGTTAAATCATTATTCGTTCCTGCACCGTCCAGGCCATCAATTGATGTAATAGAACGCTCTGCAATAATTACTTCCTCTAATAGCGAGAAGTCTGCAGATGGTTTAACAAATGCCATTTTTGTCAGTCCGAAATCATCTGTCGTCACCTCAGTAATTTCGCCAATCGGAATACCTTTCGGGAAGATTCCCCCGAGACCAGAGGATACTACTTTTTCCCCAACCTCAATTTTTTTGCTGGAATCAATCCGTTTTAACACTAACTCGTTTCGTTCTGCATCGAAGCCTTCAACAAGTCCGTAAACATCCTCTTTTTCAGCTTGCACTAATGCAGATACACGGTAATTCGAATTATTTGTATATAAAAGTTCTACCTCAGAAGTATATGGCGTCACAAGAATAATTTTCCCGATAAGCCCACGAGCTGTCATAACAGCCATATTTTTTTCCACGCCGTGCTTGGAACCTTTATTTAAAATGATTTTTTCTTCCCATTGATCAGGGTTTCTCGCAATGACCGTCGCATGGATTGGATTATAATCAAGCAGGCTCTGTTCTTTATCGCTAAGCTCCTGTAAATTGGCATTTTCCTTTTCCAAATTGTGAACTTTCGTCTGCAGTACTGCAAACTCCTCCAAACGCATTTTCAATCGTTTATTTTCTTCATACGTATTCAATAATGATTCAATTCCGCTGAAAATACCTGTTATGTAATTTGTCGGCTTTGCTACAATACCCTGTGCAAAGCCGACTGTATCCTTAATAATCTGTTCTGGAAATGTCGCGTTCTGACGATCACGTAATGAGAAGCTAATCAATGCCACAAGGAAAATAACACTTACTAAAAGCACTATCAGTTTCTTATTTGAAAAATGTGGCATTGCCTATCCTCCTTATCCCTTCATTTGCTGGGAGCGAACTAAATCAATATGATCCAATGCCTTGCCAGTACCGATTGCTACACAATCAAGCGGCTCCTCGGCAATAAATACCGGCATTTGTGTTTCATCACTGATTACTTTATCAAGGTTACGAAGCAATGCGCCCCCACCTGTTAAAACAATTCCGCGTTCCATTACATCGGCTGATAATTCAGGAGGTGTTTGCTCTAGTGTCTTTTTCACGCCGTCGACAATCGCCGTAATGGCTTCACGTAAAGACTCTGAGATTTCCTTTGATGTAATTTCTATCGTTTTCGGCAAACCTGTTAAAAGATCACGGCCGCGGATATCCATTTTTTCGTTTTCATTTTCTACACGTGCTGTACCAATTTCCATTTTGATAGCTTCAGCAGTGCGTTCACCAATTGTTAAATTATATGCTTTGCGGATGTACGTAATAATCGATTGATCCATTGCATCACCGCCGACACGTACTGACTCGCTCGTTACGATACCACCAAGTGAAATAACTGCTACTTCTGTTGTACCGCCTCCGATGTCAACAACCATCGAACCAGTAGGATCCCAAACAGGTAGATTTGCACCAATAGCTGCTGCAAATGGTTCCTCGATTGTAAATGCTTCTTTTGCACCGGCCTGGCGTGATGCATCAATAACCGCACGTTGTTCTACAGATGTAATACCATATGGTACACAAATCATCACATTAGGTTTTTTCCAGTTCGAACCTGATGTTTTCAATGCTTCATGCAAGTAATATTTAATCATCTCTGTTGTAATGTCGAAGTCTGCGATAACGCCGTCTTTCATCGGACGAATCGCGACGATTGAACCTGGTGTACGCCCAATCATATTTTTTGCATTATTCCCTACTGCTACAATGTCACCAGTCTTTGTATTTTTCGCTACTACAGAAGGTTCACGAAGAACGATTCCTTTTCCTTTAACGAAAACTAATGTATTCGCTGTGCCAAGATCAATCCCGACATCCTTATTTCCTAATCCAAACAAATTAAGTACTCCCTTTCTATACAAGCCGTTCTTATGAGTTAGCTGAAATCATACGCTCTATTATAGCGGATACAAGTTCAAAATTGTAGTGCCACACCACCCATTCCTGAACTTTTTGTCACAATTTCGCTACTAATAAAGTTTACCTCTTCTATTGTATTTGTATTTGTGAGATGAAACAAACAAAAAAGCTATGTAACTTTTAACAATTACATTGCAAATCTATGACGTTATTCATCCAAAAAAGGTTCGTTGTCACATTATCGTAATATAACAAAAAAACCACGCCCGGTAAACGACGTAGTTTTTCCTTTTAGCCCTAATATCTCCACCTGTGTATTTTCACGAAAAGAATACCATTTTACAAACAGATTGCAGGTTGACCGCTCTTGAACACTCAAGCTTAGAATTAATAAATAGATTATATTCTCATTATATTTTCCAGTTAAAAGGAAACGACAATTCTAAACATACCCTTTTTCTTTCATACTAATAAATTGATGGTCACCAATGATAATATGATCAATTAACTCAATACCAATAATGTGGCCTGCCTCCATCAGCCGTGTCGTCACTTCGATATCTTCCGGGCTTGGAGTCGGAATGCCGCTCGGGTGATTATGGGCACAAATGATGGATGCGGCGGATCGTTTCACCGCCTCCCTGAAAATTTCCCTCGGGTGCACAATAGAAGCATTGAGACTGCCGATAAAAATTGTCTTTTTATGTAGCACCTGATTTTTCGTATTCAGGAAAAGAACGACAAAATGCTCCTGGGTAAGCGAAGACATATCAGGCATCAAATAATGGGCAGCATCGTCGGGGGAGCGGATTGTAAAGCGCTCATTCATCTCTTTCTGCGAGAGGCGGCGGCCAAGCTCAATCGCAGCTAATATGTGAACAGCTTTTACCTCTCCTACTCCTTTCACCGACATCATTTCCTCAATGGTGGCGTCCCTTAATGCATGGAGCTTTTCAAAACTCATCAGTATGCGATTGGCAAGCGCCAATACAGATTCCTCTTTTGTACCTGTACGAAGCAGGATAGCTAATAACTCTTGATTCGACAAACTTTGCGGCCCTTGCCGAATTAGCCTCTCTCTTGGCCGGTCTGCTTCATGGACATCACGGATTTTCAATTGTGAAACTGGTGAAAGCGTCAAATATGTCACTCCTTTAGATTGAAATATAATCCAGTGACAATAGCCTTTCTACTAAAGATGCTAACGGTAAACCAACAACGTTATTATAATCGCCCTCAATGCGATCCACGAAAAATACACCATCCGTTTGAATGCCGTATCCTCCTGCCTTATCGAACGGATCTCCAGATGCTACATACGCCGCAATCAAAGATTGTGGAACATTTTTAAATACAACCTTTGTTTCTTCTACAAAGGTTGATTCTTTTCCATCAGGTGTTATGACAGCAACTGCCGTCATCACTGCATGCGTTTTTCCCGACAGAGTCTGCAGATGCTGAACAGCCTCTTCTGGAGAGACAGGCTTATGCAGCAGACGGTCCTCATAGACGACAATTGTATCGGCCCCAATCACCGTCTTTTTTTGGCATTTTCTCGCTACATCTCTCGTTTTCAACAATGCTACCTCTGTTACATATTGCTGTACACTTTGTGCTGTTACACTTGTCTCCTCCACATCGCTTGTAACCACTTCAAACGGAATATGAAGCAACCCAAACAATTCTTTTCTGCGCGGCGATGCAGAAGCGAGTACAAATTCGTGTGTTGTAGTAAATTTCATGTTAGTCCCCCCTGAGCACTATCATAGCGGACAATTCAATTTTTGAAAAACCCTAACCATATGTCAAATTTTTATTTTCCCCATTTTTTATGAGTCAAATTTTATTTTTAAACAATCATTTTCTCCATAAAATTGCGCTAACGCATGCAGCCGAATGACATTCAGGTCATTCGAAAGAGGCGCAATGCTCTTGATAAAGGTAGTCCATTCCTCAGGAAGCTTTCCATCTTTGTCGGTTGCCTCAAAATTATTTTTCAGCTTATTTTCATCCTGTAAATAGGTTGGTATATCAGCAATTGTATTTTTTGAGCACCCATTGCTGGAAAACTGAAAGGATTTAGAGAAAGAAGCTGGAACCGTTTCTTCTGTCAATTTGGCCAGCGCAACTTTCGACCATACATAAAATGTGTCAGCTACCTGAATAACGACCGCTTTATTTAATGTAGGATTTTGTGCTAAAAAAGCCGAAGCGCTGTCGAACGTTGTAAAGGCTCCATACTGGCTTGCATAAAACCGTGCTGTTTGTTGCGGAGCTGCGTTTGCTTCTACAGTTTCCTCCTTTTCGCTCGCTTCCTGGACTTCGGCCGAATCGTTTGCCGTAATGAGAAAGAGAGCAAAAGCACCTACTCCTGCCAGCCCAATCAACATACCAAGAGCCGCAGCCCGGAAAATTTGTTTTGTACTGATGAATTGCTTTGAAAACATCGTCATCACCTCTAGCACAACAGTAACAAATAAAAATGAAAAAAGGACAGGAGCCTTGTCGCCCATGCCCTAAAATTTATCGACAAATACTTTTATTTTTCGCGTAGAAGCTGCGCTCGTAATGCAGCAAGTAAATAGAGGGACCCCGTAACAAATTTAATACTGTGCTCGTCAACTGGCTCCAGCAAATACTTAACCGGATCATGTATAATCCGGCGATCAACTGCATGGCTTTTCTTAATTAAATCCTTCGCCTTCATTGCACGCTCGTTATCAAAACTCACAAAGGTAAATGTCGTGCTCACCGTTTCAAGTAGGCGAAGAGCCGTTTCTACATCTTTATCAGCAAGCATCCCGATGACAAATTCAATATTTTTACGTGGAAACTGTTCTCGAATCGTCGCCACAAGCTTCTCTACACTTGCAGGATTGTGAGCCCCGTCGAAGTATACATTCGGCAGCACCTCTTCAAATCTTCCGGCAAGTGTAGCATTGGCAACCCCTCTCTTTATCAGTTCGGTCTCCCCGCTGTTCCCTGTCAGCAAAAATGCCTTGATGGCAAGTGCCATATTTTCTCCTTGATGAACACCCGGCAGCTTCCGTTCAAGGGATGTAACTTGGAGTTCAGGTGATGTAAAACCATCGTTTTCCATCGTAAACTCCTCCCCTAGTATATAAAGAGGCGCATTTTTGTTCACTGCCTCTTGCTTGACTATATTCAGAGCCTCCTCTGGAAGTTTTCCCACAACCACGGGTATACCTTGCTTCACAATACCTGCCTTATGTGCTGCAATCTCAGAGAGTGTATTTCCCAGGAAATTCGTATGTTCTAAAGAGATACTTGGGATCACGGATACGAGTGGAAGAATAACGTTTGTACTATCAAGGCGTCCTCCCATCCCTGCCTCAATAAGCGCAATATCAACCTTCTGCTTTTTAAAGTATAAAAAGGCGGCACACGTCAATAATTCAAAATCTGTGCATTTGCCGTCTAGACCGCTCTCTTTCATCTCTTGAAAGAGCGTATCCATCTCTTTAGGAGTTATTTTTTCACCGTTAATTTGTATTTGATCATGTACATCCAATATACAAGGGGACGTAAACTTCCCTACCGTTTTCCCATGTTCACGAAGGATGGATTCCAAAAATGCAATAGTCGAGCCTTTTCCGTTTGTTCCAGCTACATGAATGCAGGCTGTATCTTGTTCAGGATGATTGAGTAAAGCAAGTGCCTGTTTCATGGCATCAAGACCAGGCTTTATTGCATTCTCACTGTTTACCTGCCATTTTTCCTTGTAATGTTCAAATCCTATTATCATGTTCGTTCCTCCTAATAATTACACGCCTATGTCATTGCACTCTTTAGAAAGGCGAGAGGCTTTTGTTGTAAGAAGTTACAAAAGATCTTACCTCAGCTATAAAATAAAGAGATCCCGTAATAACGAGAAGATCGTCTTCTCCCATTCTATCTTGCAGCTCAAAGAGCAAGGAACGCCAGTCTTTTTGGACAAATTTACAACTATGCTTACTTTCCTCTGCCAGAACCTCTGCCTTAGCAGCACGTGGAAGATCAATTTCAGTAAAGTACATTTCACATGCCATACTTTCCATCAACTGGATACTCACCTGATGGTCCTTATCCTGGAGGGCTGCATAGACAAACTTATATCGCTTGTCCGGCTCTACTTGAGAGAGCGTTTGAAGTAAGGCGGCTGTTCCTTCAGGATTATGGGCCCCGTCAAGTATTATTTGAGGTGCTATCCGTTCAAAACGCCCTTCCCAACTAGCTTTCCCCAATCCTGTGCGAATTGTCTTTTCACTAATCGAGGGGTCATACAGGAGTGCTGCTGTAATGGCTAAAGCAGCATTATCCAGCTGATGAGCACCAGCCATCCTAACATAAACCTCCTCCATCTTCCTATCCAAAGCCTTATAAGTGAGCAATTGCCGCTCTGCTTGCTTTTCTAAATGAATTGTTTGATCTAACATATAAAGCGGTGCTTGACGCTCCTTTGCTTCCTTACAGATCACTTCTCGTGCCTCTGCATCCCTAACCCCTACGACCACAGGCTTTCCTAACTTAATAATTCCCGCTTTTTCGCCGGCGATTTCGGCAATCGTATCACCCAGCATATCTGTATGCTCCAGAGAAATTGTAGTGATGACGCTGACATCTGGAGTTAGCACATTTGTCGTATCAAGACGGCCGCCAATTCCTGTCTCAATAAGTGCTACATCCAATTTTTCCTGTGCGAAATATTGGAACATAATCAATGTCATAAATTCAAAAAAGCTTGGGAACATCCCATCTAATTGCCGATGAACAATTTCCACTATTTTATTAGCAAAGTACAAAAAGTCTTCATCTGCTATTTGTTTTTTGTTAATTGTAATCCGTTCATTTGGTCTCTCTAGATGGGGAGAAATGAAGGCACCGACCTTCAAACCATGTTCCATCAGAATTTCCCTTGTTGCATTCAGCGTAGAGCCCTTTCCATTCGACCCTGCAAAGTGAATGAAGCGTGTAGAAGCCTCTGGGTTTCCTAACGCCGCTAAAATTTTTCGTGCTGACTCAAGCGGCTGTCCCTTGTATTGGCTTGCCTTCAATGTAAAAATAAAATCCGTACAATCTTTCATTGTTTGAAACATCGTCAAGCCTCCCAGCGATTGATTATATGTATTATGTATTTGGCATGGCGCCATCGATGATTTTGTCCGTTAATCCTTTCACATTGTCTAATAATCAGGTCGATTTGTCTAGAAACAAATGAAAGGGAAATGCCGGATTGGCATCTCCCTATTTACTACATATTTTTCAGTTCAGCTAGACGCTTCTCAACTGTTGTGTATTTCTCTTCATAATCCGCAAGCTTTTCTCGTTCAGCATTCACTAATGCTTCCGGTGCTTTTGAAACGAATTTTTCGTTTGAAAGCTTACCTGTTACTAATTTAACTTCCTTCGCCCACTTTTCAAGCTCTTTTTGTAAACGTGCGATTTCCTCTTCAACGTTTATTAAACCTGCTAGTGGTAAGAACAATTCTGCTCCGGAAACAACGGCTGACATCGTTTGGCCCGGTGCTTCAATACCTACACCGATTTCAAGTGTTTCTGGATTACAGAATTTTTCGATGTACGCTTTATTTGCTTCAAGTACTAATGCTGTCGCTTCGTCCTTCGCTGAAATATAAAGCGGTACTTGCTTACTCATCGGTGTATTTACTTCCGCACGGATGTTACGTACAGAACGGATGATATCCATTAACAGTTTCATATCGCCGGCTTCCGCCTCAAAGTCAAATTCAGGGCGTACTGTTGGCCAAGCTGCAACTGTAATAGACTCTCCTTCATGCGGCAAATGCTGCCAGATTTCCTCTGTAACAAACGGCATAAATGGATGCAGCAGACGCATTGTTTGATCTAGTACATACGCTAAAACAGAACGTGTCGTTTTCTTCGCTGCTTCATCTTCACCGTAAAGAGGCAATTTCGCCATTTCAATATACCATGAGCAGAAATCATCCCAAATAAAGTTATACAGCTCGCGGCCTACTTCACCGAATTCATATTTATCGGACAATGCTGTTACGCGTTCAATCGTATTGTTTAAACGAGATAGAATCCATTTATCCGCTACAGATAAATCACCTGATAAATCGATTTCCTTGTATGACATGCCTTCCATGTTCATCAAGGCAAAGCGAGAGGCGTTCCAGATTTTATTGATGAAGTTCCAAGTAGCTTCTACTTTTTCTGTCGTATAGCGTAAGTCCTGACCAGGAGAAGAACCTGTCGCCAGGAAGTAACGCAATGAATCCGCACCATATTGGTCGATCACATCCATTGGGTCAACCCCATTACCTAGAGATTTCGACATTTTGCGGCCTTCCGCGTCACGTACAAGTCCGTGGATCAGTACATCTTTAAATGGACGTTCACCTGTGAATTCTTTTCCTTGGAAAATCATACGGCTTACCCAGAAGAAGATGATATCATAGCCTGTTACCAATGTGCTTGTAGGATAGTAGCGTGTAAATTCTTCATTTGTTTCATCCGGCCAGCCCATTGTTGAAAATGGCCATAATGCAGATGAGAACCAAGTATCAAGCACGTCTTCATCTTGCGTCCAGTTTTGTGCATCAGCAGGTGCTCCCTTGCCTACATAAATTTCACCTGTTTCATTGTGATACCAAGCTGGGATTTGATGCCCCCACCATAACTGTCTAGAAATACACCAGTCATGGATATTTTCCATCCAGCGATTATACGTATTTTCAAAACGATTTGGTACGAAGTTTACTTTTTCTTCTTCGTTTTCCTGTATCGCAAGTGCCTGCTCAGCAAGTGGGCCCATTTTAACAAACCATTGTTTTGAAAGATACGGCTCTACAACTGCACCCGAACGCTCAGAGTGTCCGACTTGGTGTACGTGTGGCTCAATTTCAATAAGTACACCTGCCTCCTGCAAGTCTTTTACGATTTGCTTACGGCATTCGAAACGGTCCATCCCTGCATATTTGCCTGCAAGGTCGTTCATTGTTCCGTCTTCATTCATTACTAAAATACGCTCTAAGTTGTGGCGGTTCCCTACTTCGAAGTCGTTCGGGTCATGTGCCGGTGTCATTTTTACAACACCTGTACCGAATTCCATATCTACATAATCATCTGCTACGATTGGAATTTCACGACCTACGATTGGTAAAATGACCGTTTTGCCAATCAAGTGCTTGTAGCGCTCATCTTCAGGGTGTACAGCTACACCGGAGTCACCAAGCATTGTTTCCGGACGTGTTGTTGCAACGCGTAATTTACCAGAGCCATCAGCTAATGGGTATTCCATATGGTAGAATGCACCCTCTACCTCTTTATGAATTACTTCAATATCAGATAACGCTGTTTTCGCTGCCGGATCCCAGTTGATAATACGCTCACCACGGTAGATTAAGCCTTTTTCATATAGCTTTACAAAGACCTCTTTTACCGCATCGGATAAGCCCTCATCTAATGTGAATCGTTCACGGGAATAATCCAGGGCAAGACCTAGCTTAGACCATTGCGCTCGAATATGAGAAGCGTACTCTTCCTTCCACTCCCACGTTTTTTCTAAGAATTTTTCACGACCTAAATCGTAGCGGGAAAGGCCCTCACCCCGTAGCTTTTCTTCTACTTTTGCTTGTGTTGCGATGCCTGCATGGTCCATACCAGGAAGCCATAATGCATCATATCCCTGCATGCGTTTCATGCGGATAATGATATCTTGTAATGTTGTATCCCATGCGTGACCAAGGTGTAATTTACCTGTTACATTTGGTGGTGGAATAACAATAGAATACGGCTCCTTGCCGCTTTCAGGTTGTGCTTCGAAAAATTTCCCGTTTAACCACCATTCATAGCGGCCAGCTTCAGTGCCTTTGGGATCGTACTTTGTCGGCATTGTGATTTCTGTCATAATGACTCCTCCTTGTAGAAAATAAAAAACTCCCTCGTCAACAAAAGGACGAGGGAGTTAGTTCGCGGTACCACCTTTAATTCCAAAACGGCGCAAGTCAAGCGTTCGCATTCTGCGTCACTCTTCACTCAGCAATCCTCATGAACCGTATGTTCACTCCGGCTGCCTCATTTCATCGTTCCTTGACTGACAAACGCTTTCTTTTGCGCCTTCTATCTGTCAAGGGTTCGCATTCTGCGTCACTCCTCATTCAGCAATCCTTATGAACTGTATGTTCACTCCGGCTGCCTCATTTCGTCGTTCCTTGACTGACAAACGCTTTCTTTTGCGCCATTCATCTGTCAAGGGTTCGCATGGCTTTCCATTTTGGCTCTTCATTCGTTAACGGTGTTTAACCGGCACTTTACTACTATCATTTCATAAAGGCTGCTCCTAGGCTACGTTCAAATGGGCCGCTTTGGAAACTTTTCAGCTACCGTTTCCTCTCTAACAAAGGGCGTTCATTCTACTCTTCCCAATCATTGCATCACATATTTAGTTACCTGCTATTGTAATCAATTTATGCTGTTTTTTCAAGCTTTGTTACATATCATGACCCTTTTTCATTAAACTAATCACATTTTTTATAAAAGAGACTCTTCTTATGATAGGTAAAAGCATGAGATAACAGAGTGTGTCGTGCGGATGGTCTTCGGAATAAACTATGGTAACTAGATTTTTTTGAAAGTTTATACTGATTACAAAATAAAAGGTACGATACCTTTTTCTTTCGTGAAGGGACCTGCAAACAGAAACTACTTCTGCTTATTTGATATGCTTCTTGCTGCATGTATGCCTGGTCAGGAATTGTTCGTTACAAGAAAGTTTTTCATAGAATTGAAAAAGACTACCCCTCTTCAGGATAGCCTTCATTTTTAACGAAAGGAGTTATATTATGAGAAAACACTACAACCCTTACTTACTACCGCCATGGCTTCGGAAAACTCGCTTTTATTGCCGGACAATTATCATACCGATCACTGTTTTCCAGGGCTGTCGTACATTGTTCTTCCCAACAACATGGGATTTTATCTTACTGTGTGTGTTGGGACTGATTGCGTATCTACTGATTACGGACTTTATTTAACGGAAAGGATTCTTTTCGATATCCATCTTCTAAGTGGAACAGAAACTCTGTAGATTCCTGCCGGCTTTCATCCATAAACTCTTCATCGCGCTCTTCTATGAGCTCTTCATGGCTTTCATCTACCACTTTCACAGCAATTTTTTCTGCAATTTCTTCAGTAATTTCTTTAGTGATTTCATCTACTCTATTTTCAGCAGCTTCTTCCGTAACTTCTTCAGGAATCTCTTCAGGGATGTTTTCAGGAATGTTTTCAGGAATGTTTTCAGCTATTACTTCAATCATTTCTTTCACACTGCTTTCCATTACATCTTCTACTGCTTTTGCTTTACGTATTTCTTGAATGTCTTTTCCGGAGCTTTCAACCGCTTTTTCGATAAAGATTTTTTCATGGTCTGTTACTTCTGTAGTTGTAATTTCATCATAAACACACATCACCTGCCAGGCGATATCAAAAGCATCACCGCAAGTAGTTTGAATATCTTCAACCCGTAAACTTTTTAATTCCATCTTCGGCAGCTCCAATCGAAATGGTAAGGCATATTCAAAGTACCCTTCATCCTCCATTACATCTACATGTTCAATCAGCGTGCCCATCTCCGGGCGGGCATGCTTTTGTCGGTCAAACTCTACCCTCGCCATTATATGATAGATACCTTGTATGCGGAGCTCCTCAGGCAATTGTTCGCATTCCCAGTTTGCCTGGACATTTATTAATTTCACATCTTTTACGCACCCGAAGTCATTAGGAAATGTAAATGTTTCCTTCACATGCCAATCCATCGTTTGTGACAAAAAAATCCCTCCTTGCAACACCGTATGCGGAAAGGAGGGATTTATTCATTATTTAGCTAGTATTCGTATTTCACAGCTGCTTCTTTTTTCATATCAACGTTAGCAAACAAAACTATCTTATCGTGCAAGTTTTTCAAATACTTTATGGAAAGCAGCTACCGTTTTGGCAATATGTTCTTCTGTATGTGCCGTTGAAATGAACAAGCCTTCAAATTGTGACGGGGGCAGGAAGATACCTTCTTCCGCCATCAATTTGAAATACTCAGCGAACAATGCCAGATCAGACATTTTAGCAGACTCAAAATCAACTACGTCTTCATTTGTGAAGAAGAAACCGATCATAGAACCTGCACGGTTAACTGTATGCGGAATATTGTATTTCGCAGCTGCTTCACGGAAGCCAGCTTCCAGCTGATCCCCTAGCTTTTTGAAATATTCATAAGAATCTTTCGTCAGACGAGATAATGTTTCATAGCCCGCAGTCATAGCAAGCGGGTTTCCTGATAATGTTCCTGCCTGATAAATTGGACCAGCCGGTGCGATTTTTTCCATGATCTCTCGTTTCCCTGCAAATGCTCCTACCGGAAGCCCACCGCCGATTACTTTTCCTAATGTTGTTAAATCCGGTGTAACCCCATAATAGCCTTGGGCACAGCCATAATCTACACGGAAGCCTGTCATCACCTCATCAAAAATGAGGACAGTACCATGCTTTTCTGTTAACTCACGTAAACCTTTTAAAAATTCTGGCTTTGGTGGTACAACCCCCATATTCCCAGCAACAGGTTCCACGATTACCGCAGCTAAATCGCTGCCGAACTTTTCAAATACTACTTTTGCAGACTCTAAATCATTGTACGCAACTGTTAATGTATTTTTTGCAATATCAGCTGGCACCCCTGGTGAATCCGGCAAGCCAAGTGTTGCTACACCTGAACCTGCTTTAATTAATAAAGAGTCGCCATGGCCATGATAAGAACCTTCGAATTTCAGGATTTTGTCACGCCCTGTGTAGCCGCGTGCTAAACGAAGCGCTGACATCGTTGCTTCTGTACCAGAGGAAACAAAGCGAATCATTTCGATTCCAGGTACACGATCCATTACAAGTTTAGCCAATTGATTTTCTGATAGCGACGGTGCTCCAAACGAAGTAGCTTTCGCTGCTTGCTCCTGTATTGCTTTTACAACGTTTGGCTCAGAGTGTCCCAAAATAAGCGGGCCCCAAGATAATACGTAGTCGATATATTCGTTTCCATCGATATCTTTAATAATGGCACCTTTTCCAGACTCCATGAAAATCGGGTCCATATTTACCGATTTAAATGCACGGACTGGTGAATTGACACCGCCTGGCATTAGATCAACCGCTTCTGCAAATGCAGCTTTTGATTTTTCGTATGAACGCATATTATTTCTCCTCCAACCAGCGACAGACGTCTTTTGCATGGTACGTAATAATTAAGTCAGACCCTGCACGCTTCATGCCAAGTAACGTTTCCATGACAACCGATTTTTCATCAATCCAGCCATTTAACGCAGCTGCCTTCACCATCGCATATTCACCTGATACGTTATACGCTACGATTGGCAGCGGGAAGTTATTTTTCACATCACGGATGATGTCAAGGTAGGCAAGCGCCGGTTTGACAATCAGGAAGTCTGCTCCCTCTTCTACATCAGATGTGGCTTCACGGATGGCTTCCATACGATTCGATGGGTCCATTTGATATGTTTTACGGTCTCCGAATTTTGGTGCCCCGTCCGCAGCTTCGCGGAATGGACCATAGTAGCCCGATGCATATTTTACTGCATATGACATAATCGGAATATGTTCAAAACCAGCTTCATCAAGTCCTGCGCGGATTGCTGCTACGAAGCCGTCCATCATATTAGAAGGCGCAATAATATCCGCTCCTGCTTCCGCCTGGGAAATCGCTGTTTTTGCTAATAAATTCAATGAAGGGTCATTTAAAATTTGATCACCTTCAACCACGCCGCAATGGCCGTGATCAGTAAATTCACACAAACAAGTATCAGCAACGACCAATAATTCTGGATGGCGCTCTTTAATAAAGCGTGTCGCCTTTTGGACAATACCATGATCATGGTAAGCCCCTGAGCCTACTGCATCTTTCTCTGCCGGCAGACCGAATAAAATGACTGCCTTGATACCTAATGCAACAACCTCGTCAACCTCAACCTCTAGCTTGTCTAACGAAAATTGATATACTCCCGGCATCGATTGCACCGGATTTTTTATATTTTCGCCTTCAATGACGAAAATCGGATAAATCAAATCTTCTTTGTGCAAGTATGTTTCTTTTACTAATGCACGCATGCTCGCATTTTGACGTAAGCGGCGATGACGTTGGAAAAATAGTTCTGTCATTTTTCTTCCTCCAATAAAATGATTTCCTCTACTACGGCCTGCATTGTATAGGTTTTCGGCTGCACATACACTTCCACTCCAAGTGTGCGAAGTGCATTTGCCGTAATGTGGCCGATTGCTGCGGCAGAAATGCGCTGCCAGCCAACAATCGGCGCGACCTTCTCATGAAAGACCTCGACAGCGGATGGACTGGCAAAAATAACAATCGACTCTCTTTGTTTCAAAAGCTCCATCAGTGGAACGATGGACGTATCATTAGCACATGTTTCATAAACCGTCCATTCTGTAACATGCGGCAGGCCCTCTCGAATAGTCGGTTTTGCTAAGCTCCCCCGAATGAACAGCTTGCTCTCCCACTCTTGTGCCACCTTCGGAAACTCTTGTACAAATACATCTGCGCTGAAAGTCGATGGCATAAAGTCTACCTTCAAACCGCATCTTTCAAGCAGAGACGTTGTTTGGGCTCCAACTGAAGCAATTTTACATTTTAGCTCCCGGGTTTCTATTTTCACTCGTTTACATTTATCGATAAATACTTGCACTGCATTTTGGCTTGTAAATATCAGCCAGTCATAACAATTTAGCTCCGACAAACGTGCTGCATCTTCTGCCGAATGCAGCTCCTTTGTTTCTATCAAAGGAAAAACAGCACACTCGCCACCGTTATGCTCGATTAGTTCCTTAATGGACACGGTTTTATTTGTACCGGTTAGAACAATTGTTTTGCCACGCAAACGATTACTCGGCATCCAGCTCAGCCTTTACGCGTTGGATCAGATCATAAGCTCCCTGCTCCGTTAATCGTTTTGCTACTTCCTTTCCTAGTGCATCCGCATCTGTCCCTGTCAACGTTTCCTTAAATGTTACAGAAGCATCTGGTGCTGCCACTAATCCAGTTAATGTAATCGTTTCTCCCTCAATTGTTGCATAGCCGGCAATTGGTACCTGGCAGCCGCCATCCATCGCTGCGAGGAAAGAACGCTCTGCATGAGCCGTCTTCCATGTATCTGCATCAGTCAGTTTCGCCAGCTCAGCTAATAATTCAGCATCATCACCCCGGCACTCAATACCAAGGGAGCCTTGTGCAACAGCTGGTACACAAATATCTGTATCCAAATATTCTGTCACAACATCTTCATTCCAGCCGAGACGCTTTAAACCAGCAGCCGCTAAAATGATGGCGTCATACCCTTCTGTCTTCAATTTATTTAAACGCGTATCTACATTACCTCGGATCCATTTGATTTCAAGATCGGGACGAACAGTTAATAACTGTGCACTGCGTCGAAGAGAGCTTGTCCCCACAATTGCGCCCTTAGGCAGGTCCGCGAATTTTACATGGTCATTTGAGATGAAAGCATCCCGTGCGTCCTCACGCGCCGGAATACAGCCAATAACAAGACCTTCCGGTAACACAGCCGGCATATCTTTCATCGAATGGACAGCAAAGTCAATTTCTTTATCATAAAGAGCCTGTTCAATTTCTTTTACAAACAGCCCTTTCCCCCCGACTTTTGATAATTGTACATCCAGAATGCGATCGCCCTTCGTTACAATTTCCTTTACTTCAAACTCAAACGGTACACCAGCTGCCTTCAATTCATTGATAAACCAGTTCGTTTGTGTTAAAGCCAATTTACTTTTGCGAGAGCCTACAATAATTTTTCTCAAAATAATATCCTACCTTTCTGCTAATACCATAAGTGGAAGTTCGACATTTTATTGCCGAGGAATAAATTCACGACCGTTAGCAAATAGGCATAGATCTGAATCCAAGCATAGCTCGTTCCTGTCAATTTCCCACTACGATGTAGTAATAAAATAATTAAATAAATGACCGTAATAATAAAAGAGCCGACAATTTTTATATCAAATACGGATAATCTATCCAATGTCATTAATGCCCATTCTAACCCTAAAATTAGACTAATGAAAAGTAAAGGCACCCCAACCAGCATGGAATTACTCATCCAGCTGCTTGTCTGCTGCAGAGATGGCAGACGTGACCATAATGGGTTGGCCTTTTTCTGCTTTAGAATGCGGTATAAAATCAAATATAGTATTGAAAACACAAATGATAACGAAAAGGCTGCATAGGACATGATCGCAAATGAAATATGAATTACGAGCATTTCCGATACAAGCGAATCGACCATAGGCTGCACTTTCTCAGTTGGTGCAAATAAGTGGATTGTCACAAATACAAAACTTAATACATTGACAAAAAACACCGGCATATCAACTCGTGCAATGCAATGGAGAATAATAGACAATGTTGTCAGCAGCCATGCATAGAAATAGATCCCTTCAAAGAGGGATAATATCGGAAATCGTTGTGTTTCAATGATAAAGAGAACAAAAAACATCGACTGCATCACCCAGGCAATGCAAACAAACCAAAATGCTACCCTTCGTGCCTTTACATATTTATAGAGATAATCAATAAAATAAAAGACAATTCCAATTGCATATAAAATGACCATCACTTCATATAATCTGGCCATTGTTATTTCCGTCATAGGCAACCCTTCTTTTTTCTGAATGAATCCTTACCTATCTAAAGTGCGTCTGTATTGAAAATGACATATTTCATCACCTTTCTTTCGATTGGTGAACTGTTGTTTCAACCCAAGCACTTTTCGAGAATTTCCTCTCTAATAACCAAAGAAAAAAGCGCTTTGTACCTGTATATTTTACCATACAGATACGAAAACGCTTATGAAAAGTTACTTCTTAACTTAAAATGAATACCCTGGATTTGTCGAAATTTCGCCTTGAGATAGGATCAATCGTTCCTTCTCTGCTTTTTTATGCATACCGACTTCTTCCTGAACAGCGTCTTCAATACCGAAAATCTGCTGGAATAATTGGAGCTCTTCATTCGCTTTTGGCGAGTTCGCTAGTTCCTTTGCCTGTAGAATCGGTTCTTTTAACAACTGGTTGATAATTGATTTTGTATGCTTATTTAAAATTTTACGTTCGCGATCTGTTAAATTCGGCATCTTATTTTCAATACTCGCCATTGTGTCCTGCTGGATGCGATTCGCTTTTTCACGCAGCGCTGTAATTACAGGGACAACACCTAATGTAGCGAACCACTCTTTAAACTGCACTACTTCTGTGCCGATCATATCGACAATTTGCACAGCCGCTTTTTCACGTTCTGCCAGGTTGGCATTGACAATCCCTTGCAAGTCATCGATATCATATAAGAAGACGTTTGGCAGTTCCCCGATTTTTGGATCCAAGTCACGTGGTACTGCAATGTCTACCATGAACAATGGCTCACCTTTACGCATACGAGAAACGTATTTCATCAATTCATAATCAATAACGTATTCTGTAGCGCCTGTCGAGCTGATTAGGATATCTGCTTCCAGCAATGTACATTGGAGCTCGTCCATTGGCTTCGCGTTCCCCTCGAACTTTGTAGCCAAATCCTGCGCTTTTTCAAATGTACGGTTAATAACCGTTACTTTTCCAACACCATTGCCATAAAGATTTTGGATCGCAAGCTCTCCCATTTTACCAGCGCCTAAAATCGCCACATGTTTGCGCTGAAGGGAGCCAAAAATCTTCTTCGCAAGCTCGACCGCCGCATACGATACTGACACAGCATTTTCTCCGATTGCTGTTTCACTATGCGCTCTTTTCGCAAAGGTTACGGCTTGTTTAAATAATTGGTTGTAAACAGTACCTGTCGTTCCGATCTCTTGTCCTTGTAAGAAACTTTTCTTAACTTGTCCTAAGATTTGCGTTTCGCCCAATACCATTGAATCAATCCCTGCTGTTACGCGGAATAAATGGCTCAATGAAGCATCATCTTCACGGATGAAAAGGTGATCTTCAAATTTCTCGACCGGTATATTGAACCAATTAGATAAAAATTGCTTAATATAGTAACGACCTGTATGTAACTGGTCAACTACTGCGTAGATTTCAGTACGGTTACATGTCGATACAATTACGTTTTCTAATATACTTTTTTCTTTTTGTAGCGCTTCCATCGCATTCGGTAAATCACGTTCAATAAACGATAGTTTTTCCCGAATTTCGACAGGCGCTGTCTTATAATTCAAGCCTACGACTAATGTATGCATGAACCCTACACCTCACACGTTCTAATTCACAATACTCATTGTAACATAAAGAAAGCATAATTCACTCTAAACTTTGTGAACATGCTATGAAACGACATCCCTACATTAGAATAATTCTAATGTAAGTGTAACAAAAATTATGTTCTGTTTCAATGAATGTTTACTTTTTCAATGAAATATAAACATGAATGTGAACAAAAGGTTACTAATATGAGACTATTCACAACAGCTCTTTAGTAAAATCGACAGCGGTCCGACTGCAAACCAATTGATTTTTTCGACCTGTCTAAAGACTCTGTTGCTGTTAACCCCTTTTATCGAACTTCCGCATTACAATAGTTTAGTATTCCCGAAAACAATAGAAAAACTCCAGCAGCTATTCTGCTGCCGGAGCCGATCATCCTACTGAATGTCTATTTTTTTAGTAGCAAGTAATTTACCGTCTTTATCATAAGCAAGGAATTCTACTTCCTCGTAAATGCTGAAATTATGAATTTTACGGATATCATGTTCCAGCTCAAATCTATTCATACCGATATATCGCAGATCCAATTCAATTTCTCCTTTTACAGAGTAGAATTTCACCTTCACCTTTTCAACATTGCCGCAGTTTGCTTCCGCTTCAATGAAAAGATACGTACGTCCGATCGTTACATCTGACTGCTGGAATGAATCAAAGTTTGGAGGACATGCTTCCACAAGATTAATACACATCGCTTTCATCAAAGATTCATAGATTGCCGTAATATTGTTAATATCCGATAAGTGGAAATGCTGCCCCTCTGTCTGGACGGCAATATTCTTCAATATTGTCTGATTTGCATCCTTACCTACTGATACAGTAAATACTTTTAAATTGTTCTGCTGCGCATATGTGATGATATCTTTAGCTTCATTGCTATTTGCCTTGCCATCTGATACAAGAACAATTGCCCCTGGAATAGAACCTATATATTGCTGTTCCTTCATATGCTGCTTAGCCGCTTCAATACCGGTAGCTATTTTTGTTCCGCCTTTCCGGTACTTTAGCTCATAAAGCTCTTCTAACTTAGAAACCTTTTCCCCAGTATCTTTTGCTATGAATCGCCCTTGGCTGTTGAACCCTGCAGCAACAGTTGGTTCAATATTCAGTTCCTCCATAAGTTCCCGTGTCTTCTTGTTAATCAAGTTGTTCGGGTCCGCTTTTTTCATTGAACCTGACTCATCAACTACAAACGCTACTTTCTGAATTCGATTGCAGGATTCCAGGGTATTGAGCGGTGGATGGGCAATGATTTCTTTTTTCACTACTTTTCCTTCTAAACCTTTAAGCAGCTCTTTATAGCGGGAATCTGTTTCTGGACTAAACGTTACCTTTGCCACGGTTTTCCCGTAATGGGCGCCGTCAAAGTATGCGATTGCCCGCCCGCTGTCTTCACTGCTTGTTCCTTGTGTACGGTTAAACGGTACAGTTTTCTTTTGACCATTATAGTCAATCGTCACTTGTCCATTATAATTTGTAATGACTTGACCGCCAGGAGCCACTAATGTCACTACAACCTTTGTATAGCTTGGCATATCCCCAGGACGGCTCGCCGCATCTTCAGCAGCCTTAGTCTGATCCGCAAGCTTTGCCAGAGCGTCAATACCGTTTATAACATTTCGTAAATCCTTATAGCTGGAGTTTCGAATATCAGCCTCTGTTATACGTTGGGCGATTGCTTGAGCTGACTTTACACTCTTATAATCAGCCATTGAAAACTCGGAAATTTTATCCGGAAGCAGTCTGAACAAGTAAAGCAGAACAGCGTATTCCTGTGGTTCGTTACTGCCGAACTCTTTAATGATACTGCCTGGGATATAGCTGAATGGAATGTTATAGGCTGCATTTCCATTTGCATCTACATAATAATCAAGCTGGATAGTGGATGTATTGTCCAATAAATCACTTACAATCCGCTCGAACATTTGCTCCGAAATTTCACGCTGCGCCAATGTCAGTCTTGCATAGCGATACTGCGGCATAATATTGACCGACTGTACCGTTAATGTTCCTGCATCGGCATTAATATTTGATACTGTTATAGGTCCTTGCTTCATTACATCAGCCGGATAGGCAGGTGCAGAAGGTATTTGACCTCCTCCATCTCCACCAGCGTATGTTTGTCCGTCATATACCTCATATGAAATACGAAGTTCAGGCTCTACTGTATATTCAACAGGTATTTTAATCTGGCTATTTTTATAGGAAGCAAAATTCTTTCCTACAGATGAATCAGCTAATTCCAGAATGATATTATCTTTCATACTTTTGGTCATACGTGGTGCACGATAGAAGAATGTCAGCTCTCCTCCATCTGTTTCTACAAGAGCAGTAGATGTACCATTCGGTGAAGTAACGGCTGTCGGAGCCTCCAGGATTTCTTTTGGATCATACTTCAACTTTGCCTTTTCGGCTGCCCCTAAGTTGTGAGCAGACGGATTGAAGTTGATACTTTTAAAATACTCCGAGTATACCTTAAATGTCAGCGACTGATCATACGGAATCGCATTCCCATTACTATCCTTCAGCTTCACCGTAACCATTGTGACATCATAGCCATTTGCGTTCAGTTTTTTATTCTCTACCTCTACGCTTTGTACAGCCTTGTTTGCATTCGGAGTATTCGGGGAAACATCGCTCGTATTTTGCCCAGGCTTTTCTAAGTCGACAGATGTTCCTTCAGAAGCGACAAAATGCAGCGGCAATGTAATTTTCCCATTATCTTTGCCCGTAGCAGCTGAACGAAGTCCCTCTACAGCAAACTTTCCATTCTGCGCGATTCGATATAGAAATACCGCAAGATCTCCGCGATTAATATTTTTGTCCGGCGCAAAGCCTTCATATGTTTTTTTTCCGGAAGTTCCTTTTGTAATTTCCTGTGTATATAAATATTGAACTGCGTGTACTTTTGATAAATCTAATCCACGCATCGCCGCATATATAACGGCGAAATCTCCGCGTGTGGCTAAGCGGCTACGCTTCGCTTTATTTGCGGCACCTTCCAGAGGAATATTTATATCTCCATAATATAAATACGCCATATCACTCGTCGTAGAATGTTTATAATTGGCATCTAATTTTGCAAATGCCAGTAACATTTCCGACTCAGATACATTACCATTTAAATCAAACTTCTTCCCTGTATAAAGCGACATTAACCCATTGTCTACAGCCCAGTTAATGGCTTGATATTTGGCATTAGACGTCGGTACATCCGAAATAGCCGCTGCTTCGACTTCCGTCATATATGGCAACCATGTGGACAGGAGAAGGATGAAGCTAAAAAATAGTACAATTGTCTTCTTCATGGCTAGTCCCCTCTCTTAGTAATCAAAGAATAAAATATCATCTCGATAATTTTGTTTTAAATCGTTCTCTAAATATAGTAGGAAACGCTCTAAAATAGCAGCCGCCTGAGCGCGTGTCAATGTACCGGCTGGATTAAAGTTTCCTTGTGACCCACTCATTAGGCCTAGCTGCGTCACTACATAGACGCCATCCCTTGCATAATTTAAGATTTTTGCATCATCTTTATATGGTGTTTTAAAACCAGGATCAGGTGCTTTTCCTTCAAGGCCCAACGCCCGTACCAAAATAGCAGCTGCCTGCTGGCGCGTCAAGTTACCTTCCGGGTTGAAGGTCTGTGAATTTACCCCTGTTATGACGCCCTTATTATATGTCGCTACTAAATAGGGATAGTTTGGTCTTGTCCGTTTTACATCTTTAAAAATAGAAGGTGTTGACGCACTTTTCTTTTTCGAGCTTCCTACCTCTACCCGCAGATCAATTGCCTTCCCGATGGCAACTGCAAAATCATAGCGTCCCATTGGTGTATTCGGGGAGAAGAAATTAGACTGATCATCAAAAATACCAAGCGAATAGAGCTTGTCTATATGTGATTTTGCCCAATGGCTCGATAAATCACGGAATTTCGGCACAATCAAGCGCTCTACTTTTGGCATATATTCTGCTGTAAAGTCAATCGTCCCTGTTCCTTCTTTCGGTAAATCATATTTATACTCCGAGATAGTGTCTGCCTCACTGTTAACTGAGTAACCCCCATCAAAACTTCCTAACGAACCTAGGTTTTCCTCATAGTTTAATGTACGGGATTTCGAGTGAGAGGAACGGCTTGTAACAGTACCGACCGTACCGTCCGGATACTCAAATTCATAGTCCATAATCTGCGTTTCTGTTGAACCCCAGAAATTTTCATAGCCTACATTTTTCCCAGAACCATTTACGACAACTGTCTGTGTTTGCCCATTTTTGTATTTAATAAGATATGTTTTTCGCATTACTGTATTGCCGGACGTATAGTCAGATGCAGGGCGCTTATCAGTGATATAGCTTCTCGACATTTGATAATCCACTAACTCAATTGCTGCATCCTGATAACTAATTTTCTCGCTGTACTTCGTTACTTCTCCAGTCGCTGTCATTTGACCAATCGTATCGTGGTTGTCTACCGCGTAAACATAGGTAAATGATCTTGTCAGTGAAGCACCGTCATTACTTTTCATTTTAATGTTATATGTCTCAGTAATTTTGTCGCTTTTTTCTGTAACCTTTACTTTTACATCTTTATTTGTGGCTGTAAAATGCATCGGCTTCCCTAAAATGAACATGTATTCCTCATATGTATATTCATTATTAATACCGCCCGTCAAATCCACAATTTCAGCTGATGACTGCTCCGGACGCATCAACACTAAAAGAACGGTCATGACCAGTGCTATATATCCCAGCTTTTTCATCCTTTCGATACCCCTCTCTTCGTAAAAATTAGAGGTATGCAGCGTGGCTGCACACCTGCCTGGCATTACTCATTCACTAAAATAATTTGCGCATCGAACGTATCGTCAGTGAATATAACAATACGGTCATTTGGTTTTAATTGGTCAATTGTAATTCGTTTTCGATCTTTAATAATCAATACTTGTGATAGTTCAAGGCGGTTAATTCGACCTGTATCAAGCCAAGCACCTTCATACCACTGGCTGACATCCTTTACTTCCAATTCTGCTGTCGCATCGACACCAATTGAGCCTTGATCAATCATTTTAACAGAAGCAATTCGTCCAGCCATTGTCGTAGTCGGCTGCAGCTTATCCTTACCGACTAAATGTATTGCCTGGATATGACCATCCTTCACATAGAAGTAGCCGTATTTTCCTTCATGAACTTGTAAGCTTGATGCAAGAGCCACACCAGTTGAACCAATGCTTTGTGTTACGACAGTTGAATTACTAAACGATAATGTCTTTGCCTGTTCTTCTTCATATAGCCAAGCATGAGAGCCGCTGTCCAGCTTTGTATAATCACCGATTTCCAGCAGATAGTTTGATTGTTCTACTAAAGACAATTTCCCGAAGTACAATTCATGCGCTGCTAGGTTTGGTGAAAGGAAACTATCGTTCGTAATATTGACAACATGTGTCGTATTGCTTTTTGTTACACCATCTGTCAATACGAATGCTGTACCCCAGGCACTTAATGTGCTCGGTTCTACTAAGCGTCCATTACGCACTAAAATAGATCCTTTATGATAGTACATTAACCCAAAATCCTTTAAGCGGAAAAGTTGATTAGACGTATCCACCATTGTGATTTGATCATAGAATGTACGCTCATTGTTTTCCAATACGACAACCTTTTCTACAACTTCTCGACCGAATTGCTTTGTTGTAACATAATAAACATCGCTGTTTCGGTAGTATTGCAATTGATTTTTATTTATTTTTTTATTTCCTGCATACATTGTCGTATTGCCGGCAAATGAGAATGTGGATAAATCATTGTGCGGGCGTGTGCCGAATTCCCAATCTTCAAATGCCTGAGAGTTCGATACAATGAAGCGATTATTCCGGACATTCACTGTGTGCAGCTGTCCTTTATACAAATTATGAACAAGGGTACCAGTTTGAATGATTTCTATCTCTGTCACTACTGACGATGTTGCTGATGAAAGCTTCAGCTTCACTCGGTCACCCTCGTACATCGTACTTATATCTACATGAGCTTTGCCTTTTATATAAGCTGTATCACTATTTATGTAATATTGCTTTTCCAAACCACTATCCAGTTTCACTTGCACAAACATACCATTTGGATCAATTTTTGTTACAACCCCTGCCAGCTCTTTGCTATTCTTTACAATTGTGCCTTCCTCAACTGCAGATTTGCCATCTAAGCGTGTAACATTACGTAGGCTGACCTTGGCTTCTACTGTCATTCCTTTTTTAAACCCATTAATATTCGTTTTTGTTCCATTGATATAATAATACGTATCATCAGTTAGGTTTAACGTAGTTGTACGACCCGCTGAATTTCTGATCGTTAATCTCGGATTCGTACGTTGAACCGTTCCATCCTTTAAGGTTGTCTCAGTATATGTAACATTTTCAAACGTCCCTTTATACACTGCCGCCGCCTCGGATGATGCCCCAAACGGGATGAGAGATAATAATAGAACGAGTGAAAGTATGGAGAGACCTATTCTTTTCTTCATCTACCTGTTCCTCCTTTTATAAATTCTATTGTTTCATAAAGAATAAATTCTACCTCTTCATTTTTTGTCTCAAAATTGGTTTTTACTTCATTTTTCCTTTGAAATACAAATAAACGGAATGGCCAGCAGTTCATTCCGATGCTCAGTTAGATAGAAATATCAATTTTCTGACCTAGATTCGGGTGTGGTGCATCCACTGATTCCATCATTTCCGTCATTTGCTGTACTTGCACCTGTTGTGTTTCCATCACTTTTCCGGCCACTGCCAATGACACATTTTGCATCAGCTGTGTCTGGCTCATTGTAATTGACAATGCTGCAATATCCATAGTAGCACCTCCTGTTATATTTATCGGCAGTATGATGTATTCATCAAGCATATATTTACATTTCTTCATGAAAAGATGCCTTCCTTGGATATAAGGGAAATGATTCTCTTTTACCAGCCTAGAGAATAGTCCATAGCATATTTTTTTGACAAAACGGCTTTAAGCTGTTAAACCCTGTCTCTATGCTTTTATCATAAAAATGTTCAGATGTAAGTACTTCAAAAGAATACTACCTTTTCTTCTTTTCACAGTGGAAAATTATATTTGTTCTATCATAAAAAAACGCCGCTACACTCTAAGGTAGCGACGCTCTAGCGATAACTTTAATAGTAAATCCTGTTTGCTCCGTATTACATACGGCTTTCGATTTCCGCCCATGCCTGTTCAAATCCAATTCCTTTTTCGGAAGAGAAGACAATTAGCGGATCTTCCTTATCCATTTGCAAAGTTTCTCTTACAACTTTCTTATGCTTATCCCATTTTCCTTTCGGAATTTTATCGCACTTTGTAGCAATGACGATACATGGAATATTGTAATGCTTCAAGAAATCGTACATCATACAGTCATCATTCGTTGGTGAATGACGTAAATCCACAATCAGTACAACCGCCTTTAATAAATCACGGCCTGTAAAATACTTTTCAATCATCTTGCCCCAAGCTGCACGCTCGGATTTCGATACTTTTGCATAACCATAACCAGGTACATCGACGAAAAACAGCTGTTCCTCAATCTTATAAAAATTCAATGTTTGCGTCTTTCCCGGTTTTGAAGATATACGCGCTAATGCCTTACGCCCTATCATACGGTTAATGAATGAAGATTTCCCGACGTTAGAGCGCCCTGCAAGCGCAAATTCAGGAAGTCCATCTTCAGGATACTGCTCTGGTCTAACGGCACTAATGACCATTTCGACGTTATGGACTTTCATTTTTTAAAACCCTCCATCTAATGCCAGCTGAAGCACTTCCTCCGCTTGTGACACTAATTTAAACGACAGCTGTTCGCGAATTGCCTCAGGAATATCATCAATATCGCGTTCATTGTCCTTTGGTATAATAATCGTCGTTAAGCCCGCACGATGCGCACTCAATGATTTTTCCTTTAAGCCTCCAATTGGCAGCACGCGGCCACGGAGCGTTACCTCGCCCGTCATACCGATTTCGCGCTTGATCGGCTTTTTCGTAATGGCAGATACGACCGCCGTTACCATTGTAATCCCGGCAGACGGACCATCTTTTGGCACTGCGCCTTCTGGAACGTGAATATGCAAATCGTGTTCATCAAAGAACTCAGGCTTAATGCCTAATTCATTTGTAAGGGAACGTACATAGGACAAGGCAGTTTGAGCTGATTCCTTCATGACATCTCCTAATTTCCCTGTTAACTGCAGCTTCCCTTTACCAGGTGTTAACGAAACCTCGATTTGCAGGGTGTCGCCCCCTACTGTTGTGTAGGCTAGTCCTGTAGCAATACCGATCTGATCTTCTGTTTCTGCTTGTCCATAACGGAAGCGGTGTTTACCTAACATCTCAACAAGCATTTTAGATGAGACCGTAACACGTTTTTTATCCCCAGAGACAATGATCTTTGCTGCTTTACGGCAAACCGTCGCAACTTGACGCTCCAATCCACGTACACCTGCTTCCCTTGTGTAGTAGCGGATTAAATCGATAATTGCCTCATCCTTCATTACAAGCTGGGATTTTTTCAAGCCATGTTCTTTCATCTGCTTTGGAACTAGATGATTTTTCGCAATTTCCGTTTTCTCCATCTCCGTATAGCCTGCAATCGTTATGATTTCCATACGGTCACGAAGAGGGCCTGGGATCGTACTTAGATCATTGGCCGTTGCAATGAACAGCACATCTGATAAATCATACGGCTCTTCAATATAATGATCACTAAACGTATTGTTTTGCTCAGGGTCAAGCACTTCCAGCATCGCTGCAGAAGGATCTCCTCTAAAATCATTCGACATTTTATCAATTTCATCAAGTAAAAATACAGGATTTGTGGTACCTGCCTTCTTCATCCCCTGGATAATACGTCCCGGCATTGCTCCTACATACGTACGGCGGTGTCCGCGGATTTCTGATTCATCTCGCACGCCGCCAAGGGAGATACGTACAAACTTACGATCTAAGCTTTCTGCAATGGAACGCGCCAAGCTTGTTTTACCAACTCCTGGAGGTCCCGCTAAACAGATAATCGGCCCGCGTAAAGAGTTCATTAGCTGTCGAACAGATAAATACTCTAAAATACGTTCCTTTACTTTTTCCAAACCGTCATGATCACGGTTTAAAACTTCCTCTGCATAAGCAACATCGAGCCGATCCTCCGTTTTCTCACTCCAAGGAAGCGCAGCTAACCATTCCACATAGTTACGTATTACACCGCTTTCGGCACTCGCCGCCGGTATTTTCTCATACCGGTCCAGCTCTTTTAGCGCTACTTTCCGTGTCGCTTCTGGCATGCCTGCCTCTTCAATACGTTTACGGAGTTCAGCCACCTCACCGGATTTTCCATCCCGGTCGCCAAGCTCCTGCTGGATTGCCTTCATTTGCTCACGAAGGAAGTACTCTTTTTGTGTACGCTCCATCGCTTGTTTTACTTTTGTATTAATTTTCTTTTCAAGGGCCATGACTTCCTGCTCATCATGCAGACGGATAATTAAGTAATCCAAACGTTTTTTGATGTTGAAAATGCTCAAGATTTCCTGCTTTTCCGCCACTTTCAAAGGTAAATGCGAAGAAATCACATCTGAAAACCGTCCTGGCTCTTCAATATCTACAACGGATTCAATTGTTTCAGTCGTAATCTTGTTGGAGATTTTGGCATACTTCTCAAAATAGCTTAACAGTGTACGCATTAAAGCTTCTGTTTCTGCATCTTTCGTCGGGTCATCCTGATGGATTTCAATATCGACAGAAGTATACTTATCCCCTTCTTTATAATCCAGCATCTTGGCACGTGCGATACCTTCAACTAAAATACGCAATGTACCATTAGGCAGCTTAAGCATCTGCTTTACATTTGCTACGGCTCCTACCTCATATAAGTCGTTTCGATCCGGCGATTCTACACGCATATCCTGCTGAGTCGCTAGAAAAATTTTGCTATCTCCCAACATTGCCTGCTCAAGGGCAGCAACTGAACGCTCACGACCGACATCAATATGTAGCACCATTGATGGAAAGACAAGTAACCCTCTTAACGGCAATAATGGAATATTTTTTTCAATGTTTTTCACGCGGGTATTCACCTCCATCCAAAATCTATACGTAACAACCCGCAATTGTAGTATGTGTGTAAAAATGATTTTCATAAACCTATGTATTAAGTGTGAATAAAAAGCTGACCGTCGACTGTGCGATAGCACATCCGAAGCCAGCTCATTCACCACGCCAAGCGTAACATCAGAAACTATGCTGAAGTCTTTTTGTTATCTCTTTTATATTCTGTTCCATCTGCTAATAAAAGCTTCGGATCAGCCTTATCCGTAATTGTTTCTGCAGTGATGATACATTTTACAATGTCCTCACGAGAAGGCAGCTCATACATTACGTCTAACATAGTTGCTTCAATAATGGAGCGAAGCCCACGTGCTCCTGTTTTACGTTCGATTGCAAGCTTCGAGATTTCTACTAATGCTTCTTCTTCGAACTCAAGCTCTACATTATCAAGCTCTAGCATTTTTTGATATTGTTTTGCTAATGCATTTTTAGGTTCAGTTAAAATGCGGACTAATGCATCAACATTCAGCTGCTCTAAAGATGCTAATACAGGCAGACGACCAATAAATTCAGGAATTAACCCAAATTTCAATAAGTCTTCTGGAATTAAGTGAGCAAGCAGCGAACCTTCCTCTTCCTGAGTGCTTAAGTTTGTGCCAAAGCCAATGACTTTTTCACCTTGACGGCGTTTAATGATTTGTTCGATACCATCAAATGCGCCTCCTACGATAAATAGGATATTTGAAGTATCAATTTGCAGGAACTCTTGATGCGGGTGTTTGCGTCCGCCTTGTGGAGGTACACTTGCTACTGTTCCTTCCAAAATTTTGAGAAGGGCTTGCTGTACACCTTCACCTGATACGTCGCGAGTAATCGAAGGATTTTCAGATTTACGCGCTACTTTATCGATTTCATCGATATAAATGATCCCTTTTTCTGCACGCTCGATATCATAATCAGCTGCCTGGATCAATTTAAGAAGAATATTTTCCACATCTTCCCCTACATAGCCCGCTTCTGTCAAAGACGTCGCATCTGCAATTGCAAATGGTACATTCAGAATGCGTGCCAATGTCTGAGCAAGCAATGTTTTACCACTACCTGTTGGTCCGATCAACACAATGTTAGACTTTGATAACTCTACGTCATCAATTTTCGCATTTGAGTTAATGCGTTTATAGTGATTGTACACAGCAACGGCTAAAGCTTTTTTAGCACGTTCTTGTCCAATTACGTATTCATCTAATATGTTTAAAATTTCCTTCGGCTTGGGAATATCTTTAAATTCGATTTCTTCTTCCACGCCTAGCTCTTCTACTACGATTTCCGAGCATAGCTCGATACATTCGTCACAAATATATACGCCCGGTCCTGCAACCAGCTTACGAACTTGTTCTTGTGGCTTCCCACAGAAAGAGCACTTTAAATTGCCTTTTTCATCATTAAATTTAAACAATTTGTTTCACCCCTATTCAAGCAACAATCTTACAAGATTATCCGCTTATTATCAAATATATTGACTGTAAAAAAAGTTGCCTATATGTACAGTACCCAAAATCTATGTATATAACATGCCCATTTCTTTCTGATAAGAAAAGCATATTCGCGCCAAGATAACTGCAACAAGCTGTGTGAAGCATACCCTCAGCATGCTTAGTGTCTGCATGCCGCACCTTATCAGCAAGCGCGAATGACAAGCCAGTTGTATAGCTCTAAACTTGTCCTTTTCAATTATTTAGAAAGACTCATCTAAACTGATTGTTCGGTGAGTAATATAATGTTTAGATAGATTCATATCTATCTGCCAAAACAAGGCACGGGAAGTTCCGTGCCTTGTTTTGTCTTTTATTAACTCTATTCTACACGATTAGTGTTTCGCTGTCGTATATTTTATCTGAAATTATTCAGAAATTTTAGCATTTTCTACTAAAAGTTCTACAGTTTTCTTTGTTTTTACATCATTTTCCAGAATAGCTGTGCCGCCTAAAGCTGTTTTAATTTGGTCAACAGTCATACCAAATTGAGAAGCCATAGCATCTAGCTCAGTTGTAATATCTTCTTCTGATACTTCAACATTTTCCGCTTTAGCGATTGCTTCTAAAGTTAATGCAACGCGTACACGGTTTTCAGCATCTTCTTTCATTTGTTCACGCAATTGCTCTTCAGTTTGACCAGAGAACTGGAAGTACAATTCAAGGTTCATACCTTGCATTTGTAAACGTTGACCGAATTCTTGCACCATACGATCTAATTCTGTGTTGATCATACCAGCCGGAATTTCCATTTCAGCGTTTGCAGCTGCTTTTTCTACTAACTCATCACGAAGAGCGCCTTCTGATTCAGCTTTCTTTTGTTCCACAGTTTGATCTTTAATTTTAGCACGTAATGCTTCTAAAGATTCAACTTCTGGATCGATTTCTTTTGCGAACTCGTCGTTTAATTCTGGAAGTACTTTCGTTTTTACTTCTTTAATAGTTACTTTGAAAGTAGCTTCTTTACCTGCAAGCTCAGCTGCATGGTATTCTTCTGGGAATGTTACAACAACTTCTTTTGATTCGCCGGCTTTTACGCCTACTAATTGCTCTTCAAAGCCAGGAATGAAAGAACCTGAACCGATTTCTAATGGGTAGTCTTCGCCTTTACCACCTTCGAAAGCTTCTCCATCTTGGAAACCTTCAAAGTCGATTACAGCTGTGTCGCCTTCTTCAATAGCGCCATCTTCTTTGATTTCTAATTCTGCTTTACGAGCTAATTGCTCTTGAATTTGTGCTTCTACTTCTTCATCAGTTACTTCAGTTGGAAGTTTTGTAACTTCTAACCCTTTGTATTCGCCTAGTTTTGGTTCAGGCTTTACTGTTACAGTAGCTGTGAATGTGAAATCTTGGCCTTTAGCAAAGTTTTCAGTACCAGCGATTTCTGGATAGTCAACCGGCTCAATGCCAGCTTCGTCGATTGCATTAGAGTATGCATCAGGAATGATGATTTCTAAAGCATCTTGGTATAGAGCTTCCACACCATATTTTTTCTCAAATAACGGACGCGGCATTTTCCCTTTACGGAAACCTGGCTCGTTGATTTGTTTAACGATTTTGTTGAATGCTTTGTCTAAAGCGTTGTTTACTTCTGTAGCAGGCACTTCGATTGTTAATAAACCTTGGTTACCTTCTTGTTTTTCCCATTTTACTGACATTTAGATGACCTCCAAAATAAGTTTAAGGTTGTGTACCAATTCTTCGTTTTATACGATTTGACAACCATTTTAGTATATCATAGATGAGCTCAGTTTCAACTTTTTTCACATATGTTGTAATTCTGTCAGCTTTTCAAGGTGATGGAGAAAGTCAATAATTTCATAATCCATCTCCTGCATCTTGCCGAACATTGCCCCTACATACTCAATATAACTTTGTGCTACACCCTCGTTATCATAGTCCAGCCATTCGAATGGATAGGTAACGATTGCATGCTTTGCAATTAAATGCTGCACAAGCTCGAGCGTCGATGGCTCCTGCTCCAGCTCTCTCATAATTATTTCTGCTACCACTTGAAATTGCGGCATTTTCGTCGGCAGCTGGAGCTCTATTGGATTGACCTTCAAGCACCGGTCAAATTTTTTCACTTCAATTTCCATCGACACTTCCTGCTCGACTAACAGCAGCAAAACTAGACTCTTAACAAACGGATGAGTTTGTTCGTGTTCAATGATCGTCTTGAGAGAAAAGGCAATCGGTCTTATATTAGCCATCATTAATTCGTGAACGATAACAAGCTGCTCTTCTGTTTTTTTCTCAAGGAATACGTCAATTGAAAAATCATTTTCTGCTGATTCTTGAATAATCTCTACTTCTTCCTGCACGCGCTTATTCTCCGCAATATCAGCATTTAGATTTTTCAGCCTCGTAAATTTATCCATCTGCTCTTCCGGAATGACCTCTTCTTCCATTAACGATTCAATGATTTTCTCTACTTGTTTAAACTGGCGTAATTGCATGCAAATCGTTAAGTAGAGCTCCATTGCTTCAAAGTACATAGAAGGCCCGATTTCAAGAAGCCGTTCACATATTTCCTTGGCCTTTTCAAAATCACGTGTTTCATATAAAGAATAAGCATACACACTCAGCGTCATTTCATCGCCAGTTGTATATTGCAAAGCTTCTTCAAATTTATCATTCGCTAAATCATATTGATAATCTTCTGTATAGGTATGTGCTTGATCCAACAGTTTTTCAACAGTTCCTGGAAATACAAAAACGTTTTCAAACATAGGCAGTTGTTTTTTCTTATTCTTTTTCAAAAAGCTATCACTCCCGGTCCATGCATCTATCATTACCCATTCTACAGGCGAATGCTTTCCTGAACAATCCCAAGTATAATAGACGTTTCATTTTTTATTATGTTTCCCTCCACCAATGCTTCCTACCTATCCCACCCATATTTTTGTGCTATACTATATGCTACGAAATCAGAAGGAGTATGATTATGAACTACGGATTTATCGGCCTTGGAAATATGGCGACAGCCATTATAAAGGGCATGGCAACAAGCAAAAAATTTGATACAAACCATATATACGGAATGAACCGTTCTTACGAAAAGACAGATGAATTAGTCCAGCAGTATGGCATACAGGGCTGTGCGACTATTGAAGATTTAATGAAAAAAGCGGACATAGTCGTATTGGCTGTCAAGCCTCAAGTATTGCCTTCGATTCTGCCAACTATAAAAACTTTTTTACGAAAAGACCAAATTGTTATATCAGTGGCAGCCGGAAAAACTTTGTCCTACTTACAGGAACAGTTACATGAACATTCCTCGATTTTCCGCGTCATGCCGAATATTAATGCTGTCATTGGTGCTTCAACGAGCTGTTACTCAACATCTGTTTCAGCTTCAAATGCACATAAGCAATTAGTCGAAGAAATGTTTGAGACAATCGGGACAATTGTTGAGCTGCCGGAAAATTTATTTTCTATTTTCACAACAATCGGGTGTGCCTCTCCGGCCTTCACTTATCTTTATATCGATTCACTCGCCCGTGCCGCAGTACGAGAAGGGATGCCAAAGGAAATGGCGCTTAAAATCGCTGCAAGCTCTGTGTTGGGCAGTGCGCAAATGGTATTGGAATCGAATGAGCATCCGATGGCATTAGTAGACCAGGTATGCTCTCCGGGAGGCACAACAATCCAGGGGATCACTTCTTTGCAGGCAAATCGTTTTGAAGGCGTTATTCATGATGCAGTAACTGCCGTAACAAAAAAAGACCATAGCCTGCAATGATAAAAAGGCGCCAGTCCCATTAGAGGACGGCGCCCGTATTCATTCATAATAGAAGGAATGTTCTTTAGGATTGTACCAAATCCAGAAATCTAATTTATAATACCCCTTTTTAAAAGGAGTAAACCTAACACCCATTATTTTTCCTAAAAATTTATGGAATTCCTACCTATTGAAATAAGCATGCCGGCTTTTTATCGGGCTGGCGGCTGCTATTCGTATAATGTATCATCTATAAAGCCAATATTTTTCTTGAATTTTTCCCTCGATAGTATACCGACATAAAGCGCAAGCAATAAACCCATACACAAGAGAGAGCTCAGCTCAAAATAACCTAGAGCGCTTTGCTGGGTAAATAACTCAAGCTGTCTTTCCATTTCTCCAGGAGTTCCTATACGAGGCAACGCATTCATACAGAAATAGGTAAAGACTTGTACAGTTGAAATGGCAATCAAAAATCCAAGTGTAGACAGTTTTACGATATATTTCCCTTCCGCAATAACACGGTAAAGAAAATTAATTGCCAACCCAATAACAATGAAATGAGCCAATAAACTTGTCAGCTGCAACGGCAAATACAGCGGACTCATCAATTCAGCAAACCCTTGTAGTGACTGCTTCGGAATGACTGCTCCAGTGCTTACGCTGACTAGAATGAAAAATAAAATGAAAACCGTATAACTCAAAGGATTTAGCATTCGGCTTAATATAAATCCTAACATAAACACTCTACTAGACATCTCCATCACCTTCTTTTTGAAATTTTAGGTTGGATACGAAGCGTACTTGTCGTGTTACGTTACAGCGTGTTGTATTGTCCTATACAACTACATACCCGATTGATAACAACTAAATACTTTATTTAATTTAATCCTCGAGAAGAAAAAAGCTGCTTTATTCCTTTAATTTCTGAATTATACAACAGCCCATCAAAATCCTGCCGTCTGATTTTCATTTTATTATTCACAGTCTGTTCTTAAAAATACATTCGTTTTTATTGATAAAAAACCATTGATAGCAAAGTCAGTATTCTGTATAATCAATCTTGTTTTAAAAACTGATACACTAGGGAGCGTGACAACAAATTGGGTAAAGCATTGATTATTGGAGCTGGCGGTGTTGCCAGCGTAGTCGTACACAAATGTGTGCAAAACTCAGAAGTATTCGAAGAGATTATGATCGCGAGTCGGACAAAATCAAAATGTGATGCTTTAAAAGAAAAATTAGACGGCGGTAAAACGATCATCCATACTGCACAGGTGGATGCGGACAATACGGAAGAGCTAATTGAATTAATCAATGGATTTAAACCAGATGTGGTAATCAACGTAGCTTTACCATATCAAGATTTAACGATTATGGATGCATGTTTAGCAACAAAGACGCATTACGTAGATACAGCAAACTACGAGCCTCTTGATACAGCTAAATTTGAATATAAATGGCAATGGGCTTACAAGGAGAAATTTGAAGAAGCAGGTATTACTGCCCTTCTAGGTTCTGGTTTTGACCCAGGTGTAACAGGCGTATTCACTGCGCATGCACAAAAACACCACTTCGACGAAATTCATTACATTGATATCGTTGATGCAAACGGCGGCGACCACGGCCTTCCATTCGCAACAAACTTCAACCCTGAAATCAACATTCGCGAAATTACTGCAAATGGCCGTTTCTGGAAAGAAGGAGAATGGGTAGAAACAGCTCCACTTGAGCATAAAATGGTATACAACTTACCAGAAATCGGCGAAAAAGATTGCTACCTTCTTTACCATGAAGAATTAGAGTCTTTAGCTAAAAATATTAAAGGCCTTAAACAAATCCGTTTCTGGATGACATTCGGTGAAAAATATTTAACACATTTACGCGTTTTAGAAAACGTTGGTATGACTTCAATCGAGCCAATCGAATTCCAAGGTCAAATGATCCAGCCAATTCAATTTTTAAAAGCTGTTTTACCAGACCCAGCAACGCTTGGTCCACTAACAAAAGGTAAAACAAACATTGGCTGTGTCGTTCGCGGAATCAAAGACGGCAAAGAAAAAACGTACTACGTATATAACGTATGTGATCATCAGGAGTGCTACCGTGAAGTAGGTTCACAAGCAATTTCTTACACTACAGGTGTACCAGCAATGATTGGTGCTATGCTTGTCATGAATGGCGAATGGCAAAAACCTGGTGTATGGAATGTAGAAGAATTCAACCCAGATCCATTCATGGATGCATTGAATAAATGGGGACTTCCATGGCACGAAACTGAAAACCCTGAACTAATCGATTTAGATTTCACAACAAAAGAGGCTAAATAAGATGAAGCAGATCGATTGGAAACAAGCGCCTTCACCTAGCTTTGTCGTGGACGAGCGCTTATTAAAACGCAACTTAGAATTACTGAAATCTGTCCAGGACCGCACTGGCTGCGATATTTTACTTGCACTGAAAGGCTTTTCCATGTGGTCAACATTCCCAATGGCACGTGACTATCTGAAGGGGATTACTTCCTCTTCTTTATTTGAAGCACGTCTTGGGTATGAAGAGTTTGGAAAAGAAGTGCATGCCTATGCCCCAGCGTATGCAGATCATGAGATCGATGAATACCTGAAGTACGTGGATCACATTGTCTTCAATTCATTTGATCAGCTTGCTCGTTATAAAGAAAAGGTACAGGCACTTGATAAGCATGTATCAATTGGCTTACGTGTAAACCCTGGATATTCCGAGGTAGAAACACCTCTTTACGATCCATGCTATACAAACTCGCGTCTTGGGATTCCATTTGAGTCCTTCAAACCTGAAGAACTTGATGGTGTCGAGGGTATACATTTCCATGCAATGTGCGAACAAAACGCCGACGTGCTGGAACGTATTTTAGTTCATTTTGAGGAAAAATACGGCGAATACCTGCACCAAATGAAATGGATCAACTTTGGCGGCGGACACCACATCACTCGCGAAGATTATGATGTGGAACTGTTGATTAAATTAATCAACCGCATCCAGGAAACATATGATGTAAAGGTTATTTTGGAGCCAGGAGAGGCAATTGCTTTGAATACTGGCTATTTGGTGGCAACTGTACTGGATACAATTAAAAACGGTATGGATCTAGCTATCTTGGATACTTCAGCTACTTGTCATATGCCAGATACACTTGAAATGCCATACCGTCCGATGATCATCGGCTCAGGAATGCCAAACGAGAAAAAGTATACGTATCGTCTTGGCGGCATGACGTGTCTAGCTGGAGACGTTATCGGCGATTATTCTTTCGATGAACCGTTAAAGGCAGGCGACCGCTTAGTATTCACTGATATGGCACACTATACAATGGTAAAGACGCACATGTTCAATGGCGTGAACCTGCCAAGTATCTGCCTATACAATGAAGAAGAAGGCGTAAAAGTTGTACGCTCTTTCGGCTTTGAAGATTACCGAAACCGCTTATCGTAAGAAGTAACAGCTATAAAACAAAAACAGCACTGCAAAAGGGGAAGCCCTAATGCGGTGCTGTTTTTCGATTGAAGGGACTTTATGAATGGATCGGCAGATAAATCACTACTTTTTCCTCCCCTTCTTCCATTGGATGATACGTTTCCACAATATATTGCGTCAAATCTCTTTTATCCCCTTGTTGCTCTAGCCATTTCAATAAATGCTCATACAGGCTGCTAATTTCCTTTAGTTTCCCTCTTGTCATGGCATAATGCCCACCTGTTTCGATATAATTCATCTGTGGGGGAACTTTCTTTACATGCTCGTTTATCATTACACCTACATAATAATGCCCTTCTTGATGATCATGACCTCTTTTTGGCTCATAGAGAGCTATTTCAATACCTGAGTGGTTCTTCACTTCGTCTATACGATGAAGAAACTGCTGCGCAAGCTCAGGAACCTCTGTCCCGAAATTCATGAAAGCGCCTTCCCCTTTTAGTCCAACTATTTTAAAGGTTTTTGTTACGTGCTGGCATTTCATTGGTATCCCCATTTCTTATTACTAGTTTTACTATCCATTCTTCAGCTAGTTATTAAATACCTTTTAGGACACCATTTTTTCATTTACAACTTTATTTTAGTTAAAAAAGAAAAAAAAGGTTACTGAATTTATATCAGTACCCCCTCTTTTTCATAGTTTTTTAATTATCATCAATTGTTTCTGTAAATTCTTTACGTGCTGCACTTAGCTTCCCAATATTTACTTGAATAGAAGCAATTGAATCACTATTTAATGGTACATGTCCGCCTTCTTCTACACTTTTCCAATTCTTTATGTTTTGTTTATACGCATAATTCGACAAGCGGTAAATATCAATGTTTTGTTCAAGCCCCTTCTGATACGTTTCCTTTATTCTTTTTTCCACTTCTTTTTTAAGCGACTCCTTCACCTCTGTTTCTGTTATTTCGGCATGGAAGTCACTTACTATTGCATCAAGTTTTACCTTAATATCAAATTTAAACGACCCATCTACAAATTTTGATTTTACATCTATTTTTATGTTAGCTACCGTAACAGTTATTGGTTTCTCTTTTAAAAGATAGGTTATTTGGGTTCTCACCGTTTCATCAGTCATGAATAGAATGCCCTGTATATCCTTACCTGATAAAATACCTTTTAATTCAGTTCTTGAAAGGAATGCTATTCCCTTATACTCAATCTTTTCTTGCTTTCCCTTCTGTGATTCCCAATCTTTATTTAATGTAACATAAGGAATCCCCACCACATGATTTGGCTCGTTTAACCTAAGGATAAATTGCCTGAAATTAACAGGGGCAATATAGGATTCCTGTTCATAAGGGTTGCGCGGATTAGAAAGTGAAGAGGTTGTAATTGACTTATTTAAGATAGGCGTTGCGACCATAATATCGGAGATTTTATCCCTTGTACCATACAACCAAATTCGATATCTTGTTTCACGGTACCGAGCAATGGCGTTGATTACCGTATTGGCTCTTCCTTCTTCCAGAGCTGACTCAGACATTACGATAAAGGATAGATGCCCCCAAAATACACGCATATCTATGGAATGATATAAGTCGAAGATTGCCTCATACATAGTTTCTCCTGTACCCACGCCTACTTCTGCCTGCATCGCATCTGGCTGTGGCTGCTCACTTTTCGCTACGTTAGTAAAGTCGATAATTTGAACATAGACTTTAAATTTACCATCAACATAATCTACACCTAATCCGTGCACATAATACATTCTCTCAGGCTCAGTAGCATCCCAGCAACCAGCTAATAGGAAAGTAGTGAGAAAAATTAAATACCATTTTTTCATCATTTCTTCACTCTTCTCGTATCATCTTTCGTATTGAGCATTTTCGGCCTTTTTTCATATCCGTCTCCTTTAAGCCTAAAGATTGTTTTGAAAAGGGAATTCAAGCTCATATCAGTCGCAATATTCAAATAAGGCACTCCAAATACTTTTATATAACTTAAATAGGCAATGGTAAAATAGATACAAGCAAAAAAACCAAAGAGCCCTAAAAAAGAAGTAAGGATAACAAATCCGATGCGAAGAAGCGTTACAGAGCCGACAAGAGACTGATTAACAAGCGTAAATCCTGCGATGGTAGAAATAGCGATTACAACAACCATGGCAGGACTTGTAATACCGGCACGGATAGCCGCATCTCCGATTATCAAACCACCTACTACACTAATAGTTCCGCCTATCACAGTTGGCAGCCGCAAACCCGCTTCCCTGAACAATTCGAAGAAAAATATCATTATGAGCATTTCAAGCGCAGACGGCAAGGGTAAGCCGGTATTTGCCTGTACCACCGTTGCTAGCAGCTGAACAGGAATTTGATCTTGATGGAATGTCGTCAATGCTAGCCAAAAAGACGGCAGCAATAGTGCCAGTAAAAGACCCAAAATACGTAATATCCGCTGGAATGAACTGTACACAACAGGATATTCGTTATCTTCAGGTGACTTTAGCAGCAGAAAAAAATTCGTTGGTAACAATGTTGCATATGTTGTTCCATCCACTAATAGTGCGAAGCGGCCTCTCACTAATGCCTGCATAACAAAATCGGGGCGCCCTGTATAGTCTGTTTTGGGAAATATAGAAAGTTTCTTGCTGACATCTTCAATCAATACTTCCCCTGATAATATAATGTCTCCTTTTACATTTCCTAGCTGATTCTTTATTTTTTGCAGCAATTCTTTATCAGCTATATCCTCAAAATAGAGGAGGGCCACATCGGTTTTAGATCTTTCCCCAATTTGCATTTTTTCAACAATAAGTGAGTTAGTTGGAAGACGCTTCCTTACAAGTGCAATATTCACAGATAAATCTTCTATGAAATTATCCCTCGGTCCCTTTACCGCTACTTCAATATTGGTTTCTTCCGGCTTGCGGTTTGGTTTATTTGATATATTCGTTATAAATAGTATTTGGCCGATTTCAAAGTAAATAAGACATTGACCGGTGAACAATTGCCGTTCGCAGTCTTCAATTTTACTTATTTTCTTGAGGTGTGGAAGGGCTAAAGAGATTTCTAGATGCCTTTGAAACTTTAGTATGTTTTCTAAATCTTTATTATCTGCTTCATTGTCCTCTAACACTTTTTTTAATTCTGGAAGAACCAATTCATAAAGGAGAATGTCATCAACCATTCCTTCACAAGTGATGATGTGAACCGTTTCATGTTGAAACATGAATTGCTGGAATTTTACATCTCCTGTCTTTTGGAATCTTTGCTTCAGCTCATTTAATGTAATCTCCTTCATTTGCATTACGTATTTCCTCCTGCCTACTACCTTTTTTACGTCGTATAAGCAAAGCAAAAATGACTCCGAGCACTAGTAATAAGCAACAAGTAAAAATTAAAAAATGATAGTTATTTATAAATAAATATGTCTGCTCGTCTACTAACATCAAGACAAGACAAACGACAGCGAATGGCGGTGCCACATAAGTCCAGACTTTTTTAGGCTGCTTCTCCATATCGAAAATTTCTGTTACTAAAAATAAATAAAACCCAATTCTTACAAACGCACCTGTCATCCATTGATAGATAGAAAAAAAATCAAGATGGTTAACGAATTCACCAATTACTACTAAGCCCCATTCTTCATATGCGGGGTATCGCTGTTTAGAAGCCTCATCTGGCCCAAATTCTACAATCGCTCCAATTAAAGGACCTAGCGTCAAACCTACTAACAGCAGTAACATTAGAGCAAAGTGTTTAAACCTTATTCCACTCTTTACATGATGTTGAATAAAAACTAAAAATATGAGTTCTACAAAACCTGCCAGTGGAAAAACGGTTGCTAACAGAACTGGCTCCATTCCATTTTCTAGCATAGGATGCAGCAAACTATAATCCTTCACCCGTATATTAGCAAAGGCCACAAAAAAACCAAGAATTACAACGATGAATAATACGATTGCATTAGCAATTACAATTGTCTGTAACCCTTGAACAGCTAATGTCATACAAAGAATAAAATAAATGATAAATAATATCATTATAGGGGTATAAGGTAAAAACGTCGTATTGACCCACTGAAGCATTTCAATCATTGTAAAAGCTCCTAATAGGAATATCTCTCCTATTATGATGAATTTAATAATGAGCGCAATTACTTTCCCGTTCTTATCTTGCACTATTTTTATAAACGGCTGCCCATTCATGTTCTTTGTTATAAAAGCTAGAAGAAACAGCCATGGAAAAATAAAAACTGCCCCAAGTAATACACTTAACCAGCCATCCCTGTGCCCTACTTCTAAAATGGGCGGCAGGATGGTAACATGATTTTTCAAACCAATAACCGTCATACATAAAAAAATTACATGAAGAATACTTATTTTTACACCTTTAGTCATTTTTCCTACCTATTTTTTCATCTTAGTATTAACGGGAAGATGAAAAAATATGCGATAACTGGAAAAAATTCAGTTTTATCTACTGCCTACAACAGAAGGTATCCATCGTAGTATATCGAGTGTTGAATAGGCTCTTTTTTCTAAACTGATAGCTGTGTATCTCGTATAATCCATTCAGTAGCACTAAATAAATCAGGAACAACAGCATCTGCCAGCGGATCACTCTTCCCTAAAAACACACCCTTTGTCCCCGCATTTTTTCCTGCTATAATATCTGTATCCGTGTCCCCTACCATATAGGACCCTCCAAGATTTATATTGTATTTATTTGCAAGGTCCTTGATCAGCTTACTGCCTGGTTTTCGGCATTCACACCCGGCTTTCGGCTTATGTGCACAATAAACCGCCTCCTGGATAATAGCCCCTTCCTTTTTCAATTCAGCGATCATAAAATCATGGATTTTAATAAGCTGCTTCTCCGTCATGAACCCGAGTCCTACTCCTCCTTGATTCGTTACGACAAATATATAATCGAAGTGGTCATTCAGTTTCTTAATTGCTTCCGGTACACGAGGTAGAAAATACAAATCTTTGGGCTTGTTTACAAACTTCACTCGATGGGTCAGCACTTCATTAATTACACCATCCCGGTCTAGAAATACCGCTTTCTTCATTTAATCCAATCCCTTTCTTTCAGTAATAACCCCTTGCCAGAAGGTGCCGTATACTGTTTTATTTTTACATTTGTCCTTTTTCAAGCAGAAAAGTTATCGTATCTTGTACAGCTTTTCTGCTAAACGATTAATTACTAGAAGCTGCACCATCACTAGTATTCCCCGTTATAAATCTTCGTTACTTATTTTTTAATACATCGTGGATAAATATTCCTAAAAAAAAATAATTAAAAATGTATATTTCTGCTTTTTCTGCAAACGATAAAGAAAGGAAAATGATTTATAAAATTTTCAAAAAGGAGTGCTATTATGGGTATTTTAGGAAGAAATCCAAAAGCAGAGCCACTGAATTATGGAGAGATTTTTGCTATCTGGACAAATATCGGAACGAACCACGGACTCATTGCCGCCTATCAAACCTTCTACAACCATGCAGGGGATGCGGATTTACGTAAGTTAATTGAAGAGGCTATTGCAATGATGGAAGAGGAAAATAAGCAGTTGATTCCCATTTTAAAAATGAATGGAGTAGGTCTCCCTCCAGCGCCTCCAGAGCGCCCTGTGGCACAGCTGGAGGATATTCCAGTTGGGGCACGCTTCAACGACCCTGAAATCAGTATTACCCTTTCCATGAATGCAGCGAAGGGATTGATGGCCTGCAGTACAGCAATGGGTCTTTGTACGCGTGAAGATATTGCTACAATGTATGGGCAATTCCATTATTCTAACGCTCAGCTTGGAGCGAAATTATTACGATTGAATAAAAGCAAAGGCTGGCTTGTCCCCCCGCCTCTTCATACACAGATGAATCTTCAATAACGAGCTGTAATTTGGATCACTTAAATAAAAATGCCGTTGATTGCCAAATAAATGGACAATCGACGGCATTGTTTATTTCTTCGGTTTTTTTGACGCAAGTACGACATCAGTTAAAAAGTGAACACGAGATAACGCACCAATATAAAACGCCACTACATAGCCTGTTAGGAAGAGAGCTATCAACTCCACGATATGGAGTTTAAAACTCCAGAACAGCTGATTTAGCCCGTTTAGCTGCTCATTATTTATAAAGGCCTCTATTGGCAGGTTAGAATAACAGAAGAAACTCAGCATTTGTATAATACTCGCTGCAATTACAAAGGATAAAGTTTTTCTACGAATGATGTAGTTTTTATATTGCAAATAGTTTATTAGAAAACGAATCGTCATTATACAAATAATTATATTCATAAAGATTCCTATATAACGGAGTGTTACATAATATGGTTCCACAAACGCGGCAATATCGTTCATCCAAGAAGAAGGGAAAACTTCTAAAATGATCAAATAAAAAATCGCATAATAGCTTAGGAACACCACAAGCCCCCATCGGCTGAAAATGATGAATAATAAAGTTGACAGTTTTTTCATGAAGATTTCCTTTCTTCCACTCTTACTTACAATTCTAATTATACTATTATAGCTTGAATACATGATGAAAAAAAGTTGTTCGCCTAAACGCGAAAGATCTTTTCTATTATAGGTGTATAAATCAGTACTCCCCCTAAAAAAGTTAAAAGCATACTAGATCACTAAATCGGTAATCCAATGTAAGTCATCCTATTAGAATCATCCTTATTTATACATCATAAAACGGGGGGCGAAAAAACTCTCCTTATTTATTTGTCCATTATTACCCAATGTTTTTTGAAGACCGGGCAGTTATTTACATTTTATTATGTATAGTAACGAATAAAACGATAAATTGTTTTCCTTATTTTAGAAATAACTATCTTAATACATTATTTTCTCTCTTAATCAAAAAATATTTTTTTCATTCATAAATCTTGTTTTCGGATTCATGCTTCAACACTGTTATATATTCATTATATAACACTTAAAACATTGAAAATACTACATTGTATTCATTTTACACCCACCTGTTATAATACAAATAAACGTCATTATTTTCTGCGTAGCAACCCTTTTTTTCTATTTCACGAAACTATTTTATTAGAAAAAAACTATTGCGCTATTATGTTAGGTAATGTTATCTTGATATCTAGAATTATTCGCGAACAAATTCCACCAAAACAAAATAAAGGGGTAGAAGAGAAAATATGAAGAAAAACAAATGGTTAATTGCACTTTCCGCTATTGCTATCCATTTATCGATCGGTGGGGCATATGCATACAGTGTATATAAAAATCCTATTACAACTCAATTGGGTTGGAGTATGACAAACGTTACGATCGCTTTTACAATCATGATGGGTCTTGCCGGTTTTGCGGCAGCCTTATTTGGAAGTTTTGTAGAAAAACAAGGTCCTCGTAAATCAGCCATGCTGGCTGCAGTACTTTTCGGTCTTGGACAAGCAGGTGCCGGAGTGGCCATCGCAATGGATTCAGTTGTCCTATATTGGTGCACATACGGTCTTCTTAGTGGTTTAGGGATGGGTATTGGTTATATCGCTCCTGTATCTACTCTTGTTAAATGGTTCCCTGATCGCCGCGGTTTAGCAACAGGGATGGCAGTTTTAGGATTTGGTGCAGGTTCACTTATTACAGCACCAGTTGCCACAAACTTAATGGAAGCTGTCGGTATCTCAAATACTTATTTCATCCTTGGTATTAGTTATTTTGTATTAATGTTCTTAGGTGCTTCATATATTGCTCCTCCAAAAGCAGAGGGTTCATTGAATGTTTCGAAATATGATACAACAAGCAAAGCATTGGCACAAATGTCAGCACGTCAAGCTGTAAAAACAAAGAACTTCTGGATGCTTTGGTCTATGCATTTAATCAACGTAACAGCAGGTTTAATGATGATTTCCGTTGCATCTCCAATGGCTCAGGAAGTAGTCGGTCTATCTGTAGCAGGTGCTGCAACAATGGTTGGTCTAATGGGATTATTCAACGGCGGCGGACGCTTAATTTGGGCAGCAGCTTCAGATTATATTGGTCGTCAAAACGTCTTTATCATTTTCTTTGTGATTCAATTGGTAGCCTTTGTGACATTACCATTCACAACAAATATTCTATTGTTCCAAGTATTCATTTTCCTAGTAGTTAGCTGCTATGGCGGTGGTTTCTCTAACCTTCCTGCCTTTGCAAGTGACCTATTCGGTACAAAACAGCTTGGTGTTATCCATGGCTACTTACTAACAACTTGGTCACTTGGCGGAATTTTTGGTCCACTGATTGTATCTAGTATCTATAATGCTGCAGGCAGCTACATCCCTGTATTCTATACGTTCTCTGTATTGATTTCGATTTCGCTTTGTATCTCACTATGGATGCGTCATGATGTAGTAAAGAAAAAGAAAATCCAAGCAGCGGAAGAATTACAAGAAGCTTCGGCTCAATAAAGTAATCGTCAGCTTCAAGGTGATTCAAAAATAAAGAGAGGATGTACGCTCCCTTATCGAGTGTATATCCTCTCTTTTCTTTATCTATTTAGAAATAACGTAGTCCAAGAATAACGCTATATGTATTTATGAATATCATCCGTATAACAAAAAAACCTTGGCAATATTCAAGCCAAGGTTTTATTAATTAGTTAAATGAAGAAATATACACTCATGAACATCGCTATACAGCCTCCCAGTACAAATAGATGCCAAATTGCATGATTATAAGGGATGCGTTTATTCTTGTAGAAATACGTTCCTGCTGTATAAATAATGCCGCCTGCGAGTAATGTGAGGAAGCCTTCTGTTCCAATATGAGCATGTACCGGTTTGTAAGCAAAAATTACAAGCCAGCCCATACCGATGTATATAAGTAATGATAGCGCCTTGAAACGGTAAACAAAAAATTGTTTTAAAATAATCCCAATTAACGTCAAAGCCCATTCAATCCAAAAAATAGCCCATCCTAACTTTCCACCAATTGCTATGAGCGCGATCGGTGTATATGTACCTGCAATCAATAGAAAAATCGCGCTATGGTCAAGTTTCTTGAAAAAACTTTTATGCACTGGCACCGTATGATACAGTGTAGAACATAAAAATAGCAGCATCATTGAAATACCGAATATAATATAGCTTGTCAATTCCAACGTTGACCCATTTCCATTTGCTTTATTAATTAATAAAACAAGTGCCGGGATAGCCAATACACAGCCAAGACCATGCGTGACTGCATTCCAAAATTCTTCTTTTTTACTATAGCCTGATTCCATGACGATTGCTTGCGTCATCATACATCACCTCTTAGTTCTAGTATGCTACAAAAAATGAATGGAGTGTACCGCTACATGTCATGATTATAGGATGACAAATATAATGGTTTACTCAAAGCTGTTTAAAACAAAGTAATGAGTGTCAGTGAACTGCTATGAAGATAGTTAGGATTACTTCGCTTGCCACTATTGTTTTTATAGCCATTTTTTTCGAAAAGAAAACGGGTATTTTACCATTTACTCAACGGCTTTCTCCATTGCAGCTTTTAAATATACTCGGTTGTCACAATGCAAAAGCAATATCCCTCATGAATAGAGAGTGTGTATAGTACCGCTTGGCAGTACAAGCTGTATCTAGCTGGGAGCATGAGACGGGGTCTTTTGTACAACATATGGCTCGCTGCCCTGCCCTATCTAACTTCAAATCGATATGACAAGTGTTTTGCAGTCAGCTGATATCTTTAAATCTTAAATACCTAGAATAGGACGCCTATACATTCGTAACTGTTCCAGAGTCATTCTTCCTAAAAAATAAAGAGAGAGTTCAATATTATTGAACAGATTTACTATCCACGGAATTATAGAATATAAAAATTTACGTATCGAATAAATTTCATCATAATTGCAAATGCTTTACGAGCGGGGAATTCAAAAAGAGTCATCTCGATTATAATAGTCGAAATGATGTGCTTGCCTATGCGGATTGAAAACATATATTTTCTCATTCGCAATAAAAGATGCAGCCATTGTCTGGCCGCATCTTTTATTATGGTTGAATGATTTGATATAGATAAAACATTTCATCTTTGTTAAGGATTTTCGGTACAGGATAGAGCGGATTCGCTTCCTGGAGGGCTCTTTCCACCATTATCGGTATATCCCGATTGACGATACCCTCTATTTTATTCGGTATATCCATCTCTTTATTTAATTGTTTAATCGCTTCAATAAACTGCTTCGCCTTCTGCTCAGGAGATTGCCCTGCATCGCCTATTCCAGCCGCTCCTGCAAGTTCCGACAACGGCTTATATACCGTTTCACCATAAAACTCCAATACATAAGGTAATATAACGGCATTGGCTAAACCATGAGGTACACCGTAAAACCCCCCAAGTGTATGAGCAATCGCATGGACATTCCCTACATAGGCACGGGTAAATGCCATGCCTGCCAAGTAGGCTGCCTTTTGCATATTTTTACGTGCCTCTAGATTTTCACCGTCTACATACGCAGTATATAAGTTACTAAAAATTAACTCGACCGCTTCACGACTGTAGCAGCGTGTTTCTTCGGTAGTGCTTTTCCCAATATACGCCTCTACGGCATGTGTCAGCGCATCCATCCCGGTTGTAGAGGTAATATGCCGGGGAAGCTTAATAGTTAATAAGGGATCAAGTACCGTATAGTGTGGAATGAGTACCGGATCATTGATTGCATACTTTTCATGAGTCTTACTATTTGATACGACAGCTGCGACTGTTGCTTCACTACCTGTTCCCGCAGTAGTAGGGATCGCAAAAAATGGAGGCATCTCCTTTCGGACTTTTAGTGTTCCCTTCATTTGCGGAATCTGCAAATCAGGGCGCGCCGCACGTGCTGCTACACCCTTCGCGCAATCCATTGGCGAACCCCCGCCAAATGCAATAATTCCTTCACAGCTATGCGTTTTGTATAACCTATACGCCTCCTCGATATTATCGATTGTCGGATTTGGTATAGTCTTATCATACATAATATAGTCAATTTGCTGCTCTTGCAGCCCCTCTAGCAACGGGTCCATCAATCCCAATTGAGCAACCCCCTGATCTGTAACAATCAGGATACGCTGAAGCCCTTTTTTCTTCACAAGTGCGGGCAGCTTTAGCAGGCTGTTTTCTCCTTCTAATAACTCCGGTGTACGCCATGTTAAAAAACGAGATGCAAATTTAAATGTTTTCTGATAGGCACGACAATATGTTTTATACATCCTTCCCCCTCATTCCCTCTTAAATTGACCTTCTACCTTTTTATAGATTACTAGTTCGATAAAGTCAAATGTTTCCATATCTTCATTACTTTATATCAGATACCTTCTAAGGAGCCCAGCAAAAAAGGCTGAAGACACACGTATTTTCATATCGTATGACTACAGCCTCACTGCTCTTTTTTCTTATTCTGTTCGAAAACTTACTACGTCCCGCAATATGTGCGGTATGGTCCGCAACCCTTATCTGGCGGCTCTGCATAATGTTTATGTTCCGCTGCTAGCTTATAAGGGTCTTCTAATGCTTCTAACAGCTGCTGCATGACAGTGTAATCAGCATTTTCAACAGCCGCTTCCAGCGCTTCTTCCACACGATGATTCCGTGGAATAATGGCTGGATTGCTGCGTAACATTAAATCTGAAACGTCCTCCAGAGATGTTCCTTGATTCTCTAATCGTTCATGCCATTTCTGCTCCCATTCCTTAAACTCAGAAGAAGAAAAGAACAAATTAACCGGACGGCTATTTTCCGCTAACGCTCTAAAAGTATTCGTATAGTCTGCCTCATATTTCTCCATTGCCTCCTGCAAAGCCTTCACGAGCTGTGAATCCTCTGCCTCTTCCGTAACAAGCCCCAGTTTTGCTCGCATTCCCTGTAGCCACACAGCATAAAAGTAGTTGGGATATTTTTCTAACTTTTCCTGTGCCATTTCCACCGCTTGCTCTGGATCTTCGTGAATGAGCGGCAATAGACTTTCTGCAAATCGAGCTAAATTCCAGCCGGTTATTTGCGGCTGATTACCATAAGCATACCTGCCTTGTGTATCAATTGAACTGAACACCGTGTCCTGTTTATACGTATCCATAAAAGCACATGGACCGTAATCAATCGTCTCTCCGCTAATCGTTACATTATCCGTATTCATTACCCCATGGATAAAACCGAAAAGCTGCCATCCGGCTACTAATGATGCCTGACGCTCCATCACTTTTTCAAATAGTGCAAGGTAAGGATTTTCTTCCTGTGCAACTTCTGGATAATGACGATCAATCGTATAATCAGCCAGCTCCTTCAATTGCTCGTAGCTTCCAAACTTAGCAGCATACTGGAAAGTAGCCACACGAATGTGACTCGCCGCCACACGTGTCAGAATAGCTCCATCTAACACAGTCTCCCGGTAGACAGGCTCTCCAGTTTTCACTACAGCAAGACTGCGGGAGGTAGGGATACCAAGAGCATGCATCGCCTCACTAATTATATATTCTCTCAGCATTGGTCCTAATGTTGCACGCCCATCTCCTTGACGTGAATAAGGTGTTCTTCCTGATCCCTTCAATTGAAGATCAAAGCGGTCTCCAGCCGGTGTAATCTGCTCACCAACTAAAAGAGCACGCCCATCCCCAAGCATATTAAAATAGCCGAATTGATGTCCCGCATAAGCTTGGGCAATCTGTGCACCGTTTTTAGGCATCTCATTTCCAGCGAAAACATCCACTACATACTCATTACGTAAAACATCTGCATCAAGTCCAAGCTCTTTAGCCAGCGCATCATTTAGTATAACCAATTCCGGTTTTGAAACGGGATTTAGCTCTATTTCAGAATAGAAAAAAGATGGTAGCGTTTTATAGCTATTCTCCAAGTGCCACCCTGCATTTCCTATGTTTTTTTCGTTCGCCATGCCAACCTCTTTTCTGCTAATTGTGTTAGCGCTTTTTCATTAATTACGTTCCTCTATTTAAGTTTACCTGAACCTATAGGAGAAAACACAAATATATTGCTTTTGTTTCTTTCACTAAATATCTGTTACTTTACAGACAGCAAAACAACTGAGGAGAGACATTAATTTAGCGGATGAAAGAAAAAGCTTCCGTTAGTATTTCTTCACTCCCGCTGCTTCATTCCTGCTAGATCCATTGTATTATTTGTACCCTTTCACAAGGAATTTTATCTTCTAGAGGGAATGTAATACATGTACCACAATTTTAGGAGGCGTTGAACATGAGTAAAAAAGTGTTGATCCTTGCTGGCGATGCAGTAGAAGCATTGGAAATCTATTACCCTTATTATCGTTGCCTTGAAGCAGGATATGAGGTAACGATTGCTGCACCTTCTGCGAAAAAGCTTCAGACAGTCGTACATGATTTTGTGGAAGGTATGGACACATATATCGAGAGGCCGGCTTATGGCCTTGGAGCTGATGAAGCTTTCGGCAGTATCAACCCGGAAGACTATGACGGTCTCATTATTCCAGGTGGCCGAGCACCAGAGTATATCCGCTTAAATGAGTCTGTACCAAGTATTGTGAAACACTTTTTTGACGAAGGCAAACCGATTGCCGCCGTCTGCCACGCAGCCCAAATCTTCGCTACGATCCCGGAAGTATTGAATGGCCGGGAGCTAACAGCCTATATCGCCTGCAAACCAGAAGTTCAAGCAGCAGGCGGGAAGTATATCGAAAAAGACTTGCATGTTGACGATAATCTCGTTAGTGGTCATGCATGGCCAGATTTGCCAGGCCTAATGAGAGAATTTATTTCCTTGCTTGAAAAATAGACTGCGGTTAATGCGTTATAAAACCTAGACAATAAAACAGTTGGGACACATAGTGTACCCCAACTGTTTTGCATTTTCCTATATACGGCCAAACCCTGCCAAATGTTTTTTCCAATAAGAGTTATAAACATTGGCGATTGTTACACCGCCGCTGCTAGCGTTGATCATTTGATTGTTCCCAATATAAATGCCGATATGTGTAATACCAGGCCCTGAAGTCGTACCTTTAAAGAACACAAGATCTCCTACTTGCGGTGTACTTACCTTCTGTGCTGCATTATAAAAACCTGCCGCTGTTCTGCGTGGTGTAGAATTACCCGCTTCGTTATAGACATATGTCACAAACCCGGAACAATCAAAACCTCTGCTTGGTGATACACCACCATATGTATATTTGATTCCCAAATATTTCTTTGCTACATTCACAATATTACTTTTCGCTGGTGCAGCAGCAACAGCAGTAGATCCGTTTACCTTTAATTTCTGCCCAACATAAATCTTTGTAGACGATAACTTATTCCATTGCACAAGCTGCTGATATGTCACAGCGTATTTCTTAGCAATACCTGATAGTGTATCCCCTGCCTTGACTGTGTACGACGTAGTTGAAGTTGGAGAAGCGGCAGCAGTTCCGGCATTCAGCTGTAACTTTTGACCAGGATAAATCATACCTGATGATAATTTATTCCACTGCATTAATTTTTGCGTTGTTACACCTTGCTGTACCGCGATTTTCCAAAGCGAGTCACCTGACTTAACTGTATAAGAAGCAGCAGAAGCTGAACCAAATGATGATAAAAATATTGATGAACCTAAAGCAACAGCCGCCAATTTCGCAGCCCATTTATTCTTTCCCATAATGTATCTCCTATGTATATCATATATTTATTAATCATTAACACTTAAATGATAATACAGAAAATATATTACAGTAATATATCAGAAACATAACAATACAAATACAAATTAAAGGAAAACCCCCTCTTTCTTTTCAATTTACCTTTTCTATCATGTTTTGCGGGCAATATACATATCGGAGAGCCATTCTTTCATTAAGGCTGAATGAACCTCTTCTCTTCTTAAGGTCTGCTATTAATGCCTCCTTTAAAATCAGGAAAATAAGCAGATTTCTCCAATAGAGTACATGAATGATACGTATGTTTTTTCTTTGACCGCTCACCCTAAATTTATTAATACTATCTCGTTGAAAATCATCAGTAACTGTGACAACGCAACGATAAATGGAAGGATAGGCCTATACACTGCATGCCGCCTTTTATGATTGAAGGAGCTTAATTACATGAAATTAGACGAAATTGTATGGAGGCTGTTGAATACTAGGATACCCATTTCTCTTGAAATTACAGGCGTGAGTAATAACTCCCGTGATATAAAGCCGCACTATGCCTTCGTTGCCATAGAAGGCAACCAAACCGATGGACACCGTTACATCGACCAAGCAATTGAAAATGGCGCTGTCATCATATTTGGTGAAAAAAAATACTTTGACTGCGGTGTACCCTATGTTACCGTGCCTGACAGCCGGCGTTTTTTAGCTGAGCTTTTATCTTTGCTGCACCCTGAGGCTTTGGCTCGAAAAAAGCTGATCGGTATTACAGGAACAAATGGTAAAACAACAACAGCCTATTTACTTCACTATTTACTTAGCAGCTATGGTTACCAGACCGCTCTACTTGGTACTGTTACGAACATTGTTAATGAGCGGGAAATTCTATCTACTAATACGACAATGGATATTGTAAAATTTTATGAGCTTATGGACATTTCCTCGGATGAATTCGTCGTGATGGAGGTATCCTCCCACGGTATTCACCAACACAGAGTCTATGGTATTGAATTCGACGCCCTTATTTTTACCAATCTAGATTACGACCATTTAGATTATCATGAAACAATGGAGCAGTATTTTGCAGTAAAGGCAAGTTTGTTTGGCCAATTAAAAGCATCCGGGGCCGCAATCATTAATGGGGACCAAAATTGGGGACGGCAGCTAGCTACCAGCGTTAAGCGGCCAATAGTTTTTGGTCAGCAGGCAGCTATCCAATTCAAAAGTGATTATTTGAAGCACTTTGAACTATCGAACGGAGCAGAGTCATTTTCCTTCTACCTCCCATTAGCTGGTGTCCACAATCATTACAATTGTATAGCAGCAGTACTAACAGCAGACTATTTCCAAATTCCTATTCGAATGATTCAGCAGCTCTTGATCGACTTTAACGGTGTACCGGGCAGATTTCAAATTTTTAACGGTCTAAACGGAAGCAAAATCGTCATTGATTATGCTCATACGGCGGATGCTCTAATTCAATGCTTCCAGACAATTGAACGATTCCAGCCTTCTGGCATAACACATATTTTCGGCTTCAGGACAAACCGTTATCAGGCAAAGTATGATGCCATGCTAGATGTCTCTAAACATTATAGCTCTCAAACTTTTCTCACCTTGGATAAGGTTGAGGGCCATGACCCAAAAACCTTATATGAAAAATACTTGACTTACCTCCTTCCCCATCAAGTTATTATTGACAGAACAGTGGCTATTGAATTAGCCATATTGAATGCCGAAGAAAATGAGTGGATTTTGATTACCGGTATGGGACCTGAAGCTTACGATATTACCTTCCAGTTAAAAACAAAGGACGATATCGAAACGGTAAAGCGGATTTTAGACGCTTTTCCAAGTCGATAAGCGGCCGCAGTTTTGACCAAGTGATTCTTTAGAGCAGATGGCTTTACACCCGACGATTTTTACGGTTGCAAAGCCTTCTTTTTATGTCAACTGCGAAAATTTCAAATATACATCACTCAACGTTTCATACCCCTGCTGTATGGCCTCTTCCAAATAGAGACTCCAAAGCATTGCCGTCATTTTTGCATCACCTAAAGCATGATGACGATCCTTCACCTCAATCTCATGTAAAACACATAAATCCTCAAGCGTCGTTAAAGTAAGAGACGGGTTCACCACCCTAAAAAGGAAGGATGTATCGACAATCCGGTGTTTAAACGAGGTACGGAGGAGTTTTGTACTTGCATGTTCTAAAAATGTCCGTTCATGGACGGAATGATGGGCAACAAAGGTACTGTCTGACTTGAACTTTAGAAACTCCATATATACGTCAGGAAAAGGACGGGCCTCCCTTGCCACTTCAGTCGTAATATTTGTCAGCTCGGTAATTTCAGAGGATATTTCCTTATCGTACTGTACAAGCGAATAGAAAGTCTCTTCCAGAATGTCAGCTCCGCGCATTTTGACTGCACCAATCGAAAGGATACTATCCCCCTTCTCCGGATGAAAGCCTGTTGTTTCTATATCAAAGAGCAGAAATGGCATCTCCTTTAACGGTACATTCATCGGATCAGATTTGCTGATTTCCCGCTGCATGCTGCGCAAATACGCCAACTGCTGTGCATTTTGGATCCTTCCAGCACCTGCATCACCCTCACGCCTTCCTCTAAACCCCCTTAACATTTGCATAAACGGTTCAAATGCCATACTCCACACCCTTTTTTATATGAGCCAGTATGTGTTCATGAAGCTGTTTTCCGTCCTTTAAAATCCGCTTCAACACCTTGCGCTCCTGCTTCGATAATGTTTGTATATCTAAATAATGCGTATCTGTATAATGGGCTGCATTCGCTAAAGTCAAGCGATAGCTGAGCAGGCTGCGAAAGTTTTCCTCGCTATGCTGCAGCAGCTCCGCATAACACTTTACCTTTTTCAATTCGGCGATTCGAACGAGTGTTGGCGTTTCAAATAGTCCTTCTTTAATAGAAAGAAGGCGGATGGCATTTACATAAGGCAGGAATGCAGCGTACTTTAAATCAACACATCCCTCATATATACCGTAGCGCTCTACTAAAATCTGCCCCATCAGCCCGATACCGTGCTTAATATGCTCAATATTCCGCATAAACCTCTCTAACAGCTGCGGATGATCTTCTATATATGTGAAAAAGAAAGACTTCAGCTCGTGAATGAATACTTCTTCTCCATATAGCGGACGGGCATCAAAAAAGATTTGAAGCTGCCGAATAGAATCCCAGCCTCCATCCTTCAGCCAAAGGTGCAGCTGCTGTTTCCATTCATCTATTGACTTACGCCACAGTGGATTGGAGCTCATAATCTTACCCTGACAATAAGGATACCCTGCTAAATGCAGACCATCAGCCAGCTCATTCCCCAACTGCTTGAAATACCAATCGGTTTGCTCATTTGATGTCTCATAGATGATACCATGATCCTGATCACTCATAAGGCCCTGCTCAAGCCGCCCGCCGCTTCCTGTAATAAACCATGTATAACGGCACGGAGGACTTGTCAGCTCAATTTGTTGTTTAGCAACTTCCAACACTTTCAGCATTACTTCATCATGAAATCGATTCAATGCGTGGGAATCGTGGCGGAATTGCTGTATTTCCTGGTCTTTCCATAGCCGGATTGATTCATACGTTTCCACCTGTTCACTTCCTTTCCTGCAAGCAGCTCCTTCCATATGAATAATGCCAGAAAAAGCCCCTGCTTCAGAGGCTTTTTTATATTTATTAAATTCGGATTTCCTTTTGCTCACTGATGGAAGTAGTTAGGACCGTCTCTGTTGCCATTTGCTCTGGATATCCATAACTGCCATGTTCACTAATATCCAAGCCCATGATTTCCTCCTCTTCCGATACCCGGATACTGCCCATTACTTTTTTCATCACCCATAGGATTACAAATGATACAACGAAAGCAAAGGCACCGCATACAACTACTCCCATGAACTGCACCCATAATTGGTGTAGGCCGCCGCCGTAGAATAGACCCGCCTGACCGGTCGTCGCAAGTTCCGGTGTAGCAAATAAACCATTTGATAGCGTACCCCAAATACCCGCTGTGCCATGTACAGATAAAGCGAAGATCGGATCATCGATTTTGCGCTTTTCGAAGAAACGGCAGCTGAAGAATACAATAATACCTGCTACAAATCCAATGACTACCGAAGCCCATACATCTACAAAAGCACAAGATGCTGTAATCGCGACAAGCCCTGCAAGTGCACCGTTCAAAATTGTCGGGATATCCGGCTTCCCTAAAACTAACCAAGAAATAAGTGTTGCCGCTACCGCACCGGCACCTGCTGCGAGATTTGTGTTTACTGCAACGAAGCCGAAGAATGAGCCGTCAACCGAGACAGTACTGCCTGCATTAAAGCCGAACCAGCCGACCCACAGGATTAATACCGCTAACGCTGTGTATACTTGGTTATGCCCTGCCAGATTATTGGCTGAGCCGTCCTTATTATATTTTCCGATACGTGGTTTTAGAATGATTGTTGCAGCCAGTGCTGCCATCGCACCTGTCAAGTGAACAACTGTCGAGCCTGCAAAGTCCTGTTTGCCGTGCTCAGCTAACCAGCCGCCGCCCCATACCCAGTGAGCGATAATTGGATAAACAATGATACCGAAGAGAATAGTGAAGATCACATAAGCCGAGAACTTCGCACGTTCTGCGAAACCGCCTAGTGCAATTGTTACGGAGATGCCTGCAAATGCTAATTGGAAAACAAAGAATACCGTAGTTGCCAACGAGCCGTCTGCTGCATTTTCACCTGAATAGAAGAAATCCGTCATACCCGTAAAGAAATTCGCATTACCTCCAAAAATGAAGGCGTAGCCTACAGCCCAGAACACAAGGGATGCCAAACCGAATGTAAACACTGTCTTCCCTGCTACATGTCCCGCATTTTTCATCCGAGTCGAACCTGCTTCCAAGAGGATGAATCCACCAATCATGAAAATGACGAGAACGGCAGCTACCATCGTCCATAAGCTGTTCATTAAATACATTACTTCATCCATTAAAACTCCCCCTTTTCATTATGTTACTTTTAATGTTTATTTTATGTCATAAAAAGTAACATGATTTATTTATATTTTCATTTTACATGTATTTCCGCTTTTTTCAAGATGTTTTTTAAATTTTTTGATTTTTATGTAAAGAAATGCTACATGTATAGATTTGCAGCTTTTATAAATTACTGTATTAAACCTTCTGTTTTAGATCTTTCGACCGTTTTTCTACACTTCCTTTCATGTCATTTTTTATTACATATTTTCGAAATAGGTTGTTAGCTTTATGAAAAAAAACAAGTTGCCTTTCTTTTGTCTTCTTTTACTAAATTGCAAAGCAGCTGTTACTTTCGAAAATGGATGAAAAGATAGGGTTGAATATGATAAGGTAGATTATCAGCAATTATTATGTAGAGGGTGAAATCCATGCTTGAAGTAAGTGAAAGCAAATTAACAAAATACGCCGTCCATTATGTAGGTGATGCTCTTGTCATGGGCGAAGAGGCAATGTCTCAGCCGGATGTTCTGCTGGAAGCAGCGTTTACTCAATTGGCATTCGGCAAGCTCGATTTAGAGCAGCAATTCGAATTCTTCCATGAAACAAACATCGGCTTGAATGAAGTTTATACATATGTGAAATCCATTTTCGATCATGAAAATGGCTTCCTTGAGCAATCAAAGCATATCGCTACGCACCTTCATACCGCCTCCCAGCATCCGAATATCAAGCCAGGTGAATTATTCATTGGCTATTTTGATAACTGTTACTGGCATTCAGAAGCAAAAAAAGTGCTGGCCATCGTAAAAATCGACGAAAAGGAAATGTTCCTTGATGTAAAAAACGTACAAAACAAAATGACTGTGAGCGGCATAGATGGTATTAATGTAAAGAAAAGCAACAATATGGCTGTTATCGTAGATATGGGACAGGATGAGCCTCCTGCTGTCTTCATTAAAACCAAGAGGAAAGAAGATGTTGTCTACTGGCAGGAGCGCTTCCTGAAGATCAAGGCTGCCGATGAACACTATCATAAAACGAACCTTGCTTTGACCGAATGCAAAAAAATTATCCTAAAAGAAGAAAACTTCTCAAATACTGAAAAGCTCGGACTTCTCAACAAAACACTTGATTATTTCAGAAATGAAGAAGAGTTCCAAGTGAACGACTATATTGAGGCAGTATTCGAAAAAGCAGATTCGGTCCAGAAGGACATCATCATCAATACTGTGAAGCCATATGAAACTGTCATTTCAGAGAGTGCGATCGCCAAGGTTGAAAAAACATATAAACGGAAGATTAAGCTGGATGACAATATTGAAATTCAAGTTAATGTGCGAGATGTCGAAGAAATTGAAGAATTGATTGAAGTCGGCTATGATGAGGCCACGAACCGTAAGTTCTATAAAATTTATTTCCAAGAAGAAGTATAATACCATATTGCTGTTTTTCTTTTGATACTCAAAATGCCCACCGAAAAGCCTGGCTGCTTCGGTGGGCATTCGTATTTATTTTTTATTTTTGTCTTTCTTCGTCGTCGCCTGATCGGCCCGTTTAAACTCTTTCCGGTAGATCACTTCCTGCGTCGATGATAAACCATTATCCTTTGTCGTCAACTGCTCATGCGGCGGTCGTTGATCCTTCATCAAAAAACACTCCTTTCTTTTTATATCTCCATAGTTTTTCCGGCGAAGCAATGGATATACGGAGGAAAGGATAATATGCAATATCAGGATTTTCATTTCGTAATAACAATCGACAACTTATAGTTAGCATACCTGTGGAGCGAGTCTAAAAACTGTGTTAACACTTCATTTGAAGGAAATCTGCATTCTAATAAATAACAGCTTTCTCCGCTGATTCTATAATTATTTATTACATATGGATTCTGCATATGAATGAATGATATGTACGGCCGATGATCAGCACTCTCCATCATAATATTAATGAAAGCGTGAATACCTAACCCCAATTTTGAACAGTCTGCATGAATCGTATACTCCTTAATTACCCCATTGTCCTCTAATTTGGCGACCCGAGCTGCAGCCGCTTGTCCGGTGAGGTGGACTTTTTCCCCCAGTTCCTTCATTGTAATACGGCTATTTTTTCGAAGCTCTTCTAGAATAAGCAGATCGGTATGATCTAACATTCAATCAAATCCTTTCAATAATCAAGCCAAATACCAAAAAGACTTGATTTCTTCTATGTAAAGCATGATCGCTCATAATATAAACTAGGTGTACATTCTATAAGAAGGAGCTTTACTGATGAAAATTGAACAAATCCGCAACGCTACATTAATCGTAGCGTATGCAAACAAACGTTTTTTAATCGACCCATTTTTAGCGGCGAAAGGATCATACCTACCTTTTCCAAACTCAGTGCGCCAGGATCAAAACAACCCACTGGTAGAGTTACCTAAACCAATTGAGGAAATCATAGATGTGGATGCCGTCATTGTAACACATCTTCATTTAGATCATTGGGATGATACAGCAAAAGAGGCATTACCGAAGACGATCAAAATGTTTGTACAAAACGATGAAGATGGACAAATCTTGAAAGCTGCAGGGTTTACGAATGTCGAAGTATTAACCGAACAGACTACTTGGGAAGATATAGAGTTAATCAAAACAGAAGGTGAGCATGGCCGTGGCGAAATTTTAAAGTTCTCGGGATCAGTTTGCGGTATTGTGTTTAAGCATGAAAGCGAAAAAACCCTTTATATTGCGGGAGATACAGTATGGTACGAAGGTGTGGAAAAAACGCTTCGTACATTCAATCCTGAAATTATTGTCGTGAATGCTGGAGACAATCAATTTCTAGAAGGCGGCTCGCTCGTAATGGGCATAGCAGATGTCTATGAAGTGCATAAGGCAGCTCCACACGCTATAATCATCGCTAGTCACATGGAAGCTGTCAACCACTGGACATTATCACGTGAGGAATTACGAAATTTTATCAGCGATAAAGGAATCTCCCGGAATGTACTTGTTCCGAATGATGGCGATGGCTTTTCCTTTTAAGGGCATCTCTTTGCAAATAGCTCACCCTTCTTTCTGAATGGTGAGCTCAGAGTGAAGATAGATTTTTAAAATAAAGGTTTACTCAGTCTGTCTTGAAAACGCTTGCCAGACAAGGCGCGCCGACGAGCGAAGACGCGAATAGAACTTAAGTTCATGAGGGGACGAGCAAGGCAAGCAACGATGAATGAAAGCGTTTGTCAACAGGCTGAGCTCACCCTTCTTTCTGAATGGTGAGCTTCTTTATCCATTTCAGTGTCTATAAATGAGCATATATTTTTCCGTTCATAATATGAACTTCTAGTACGCATGGTGTACGAACCTCTTACTTTCTCTTTGTCGCTTTTATAATAAATGTTGCCGGTACTAATGCTGCCTTTTGTGTCGAATACCACCGCGAAGTGTCAATCGATGGTTCATCCGGCAATACAACATCATCGATTACTTTTTCAATGATAAAGCCTGCATCAATTAAGGTATTTATATACGTACTCAATTTCCTATGGTAGATAATAACTTCATTGTGCCATGCCTCATTTAATTCCGGGCCCTCTTCAATATAGGATTTATTTAAAATGCAGGTTTCATTTTCGTAGGTTAGTCGATCGTGAAGGGGATGTTCCCAGCTAAAAATGAACACACCGCCCGGCTTCAAATAGCTTTGTATATTCAGTAGTGTACGATTTAAATCGACTGTCCATCCAAGTGCATAAATGGAATAAACGATATCAAAATAATTACTCGGCAACCCAGGATTCTCTTCCATTGGTGATTCAAACAGCCTAACTACACTTTTCTGATTGCTCAGTACATTAGAGGCTGTATTAATTTGCTTGGCGGAAAGGTCAATTCCCCATAGTTCGGAAGCTCCGCTATCTCCCATATACTGCAATGAATGCCCGCTGCCGCAGCCAATATCAAGTACTGCTTTTCCACCAATCTCGCCAAATAAACAAAGCACATCCTCCCGCTCTGCAAATGGCCCATACTCTGGAAGCGCCGATCGACCGAAGAAGCGCTCCGCCGATTTTTCCCACCCTCTTTTATTGACCTTCAACATTTGATTTATATTCATAAAAATATCCTCCCCTTTTAAAAACTATATTTGCTGCTCTTCCTTTACTAACTTTGTTAGTAACTTCTCAAATTTATTTGGACTCATTATTTCGTGCGTGATGAATTTTCCATTATAGAACAAGCCAAACGTTGTCCATATGGCTGGTGAATTTTGTGCCTGCTCTTTAGTCGTTACTCTACAGGCTTTAAAAAGAATACCGTTATGCTCCGCTACTGATCTTAACTCTTCTAAAATACCGACAGCATATGGACACTGAGCTGTATAATAAATGCAGATTCCTTGTTCAGTGAGAGGAGGAGCTGTTTGTTTCTTAAAAGAAGGCTGGGCACCTTGTTTATTCCACTTTAATGCTACTAATTGAAAATAAGGCTCTGCTTCGTCTACTACTTCAAACCCCATATGTTCAAAGAAACGCTTATCACTCAAATACGGGTAATTTTTCTTACCGACAATATGTATGATCCCATCCATACCAAGCTTGACAGCCTCACCTTTACAGTGCTCCAGTAATTGTTTTGCATATCCGTTATTTTTATATTTACCAGAAACCCATAGACAGTTAATGTACATATAATTCGGTGCTTCAATAGGTGCCCAAGCCATTGCAGCAGGAATATATTCTATAAATACTTTGGCCCGTTCATTTAAACGGTAAAAACCCAATCCCTCTTCCATTCTTTCCGTTAGCCACTGTTTTTTCGCTGTTACTGCATTTTCATATTGTTTTGTCCCGAGCGCACAGCATATATGTTCAGTTTCTATATTACTTTTTGTCATTTGGACAAAGCTCATTACTTTCTCTCCTTACCAGAAAATTTTTTATTTAAAAATTCTAAATTCTCTCTTTTACTACTACGCTATTACCTACTTTAAAGTTCCAGTAAATAGAAATCTATAACTTTTTGCAGCTATGATAACAGTTGTTAGATTTACTTGCATCAGAATCTTGACTGAGAGCAATCTTATGTAAAGCCGTGGTTTTAAATAAGGCGGGCTAGGCACTCATCCAACCCTAAAAAAAATCGTTGCATATCGTGGGCTAATGATGATCATAAAATTTTTAAGGAGGATGTAATCATTCATTCAACTGTCGATTATAATTCACCATCCGCGCAGTTCACATTTGACCTGAATAAAAGCACTTTATTTAAAAAAGATTCACAAAATAAAATCAACATTCTAGGTGTTGAACAGCTAAATACATTAGAAAATGTTTCTCTACTGGATATTTTCCTTAGCGCCAGCAATGTAGTGGAGCCACATTACCACCAAAATGCTGCTGAATTAGTTTATTGTATATCCGGTGCTGCTACTGTCTCTATCCTCAACCCATTTACAAAGCAAATCCAGAGCTACTGCATCACCCCAGGTCAGGTCGCCAATGTACCGAAAGGCTGGTGGCATTATGAAGTTGCTACTATCGACAATACCCATTTACTAGCTATTTTCGACGCCCCTACTCCTGAGGTGATTCTAGGTTCAGATATTTTAAAATTTACGCCAACGGATATTATGGCGCATACCTACTGTATGGACGAAAACCTATGGAAGAAAGCTATTGCTCCAATCACACCATCAACATTTATTGGGCCTTCTAAACATTGCAGCCATACAAGTCAGAGAGCAACCCTCCCCCATACTCCCTCTATTCACGCCTATCCAAGCTATATGAATCCCTATTTTTATTATCCATACCATTGTTAAGTAAATAACCTTACCTTAAAGCGGGTAATGAGCAGGCTAAGTGCTTTATGCTATTACCGTCACTAATTGCCTCTTCATATAAGTCATCAGATAGTAAAAAATCGCAATGCAGACTTACTGCCAGATTGCGATTTTTTATCTTTTACAAAAAGTTATTCTGCACCAGACTGTTCATTACGTTCGAGGTTTATCATTCCTGGGAAACGATTTAGATGAGATTGGCTGCTTTCCGTTACTACTTTTTGATTCAACTCGTCCATCGGGATATCATCAACCGTTTGCATATCTTCATGTAAGTCGTAAATGCTGATTTCCGCTGCTTCCAGCATTTCTTTCCGCTTTTGATAGGGCATCTCTTTAAAAGGCTGTTTATCTTCTGTATCCATATTTATTCCCTCCTCTTGTAGGGATAGCATGTGAAGGAAGAGGAATATTATAACGACAAATAAAAAAGACGATCACTGAACACAATTGCTTGTTCAATAATCGTTTTCTTATACAATCGCGCACCTTAATGATTATTAACTTATCGATAGTCTATCCAAGATAAACACTTTCACATGTTCCAGCGGCCGGCTCATAAAAACAATGATCTTTAAATTGACCAGTAAATGGTTGACCATACCATGTTGGAGGACACGGAGCATATGGGTTAAAGTACCACAGGGCATATCTCGCTGGATGTTGCCTCCAATAATCCAACACTTGTCTTGCTAATCTTAACTCGGTAGGCCGCGCCCTCTCATAAAATAAGTTCCCCTTTTGAACTGCTTCGAAAGAATAATTCCCGCCTTGCACTTGATAAATAACCTGTTCAATCGTCCTAACATCTCTAAAATCTAAACAATCCGCTACAGCCCGATTAACAATAACATTTCCAACATATAGCATTCCTTGCTTTCCTTCACCTTCAGCTTCTGCTCTCATCATTCTTGCCACTAAAGCAACATCGGCATCTCGGTATTTGACTCTTGGCATTTTTTCACCTCAAAATTATAGTATGAAAAAAGCTCCCGTTGGTGTCTGGATCGACCAGCTAGCTTCATCTGGAAATCTTATAAAAGAACATCTCTTTATGTACATGATCGAATAGGATTGAATCTCTTGAGAAATTTATTGTTATGAGAAAGCAATAGATAGCAGAAGAGTGTTACCTTTCACAAGAGATTCAATTTAGCAGACCACGATTGAATCAAACCCGCTATAACATCAAGTGTAAATGCTTAGCTCACTGAGTTATTTTCCTGTGCTGCCTCATTACTCTTCTTCCGGTTGTTATTTTGCATGGCTATAGCTTCCAAAAATATCGAGACATACATTCTATGAGGCGATAAGAATTGAAAAGCAGGAGAATACTCAATACGACCGTTTTTCATTTCAATCGCAATTGTCTTGAGGAAGCCAAAAACTACCTAGTCCTGATTTTCACTCTTTTACCAACTTTACTTTTAAACCCGTTTAGTATTGGAATAATCAGTCCCCGCTAGTTGAAAAATATGCTTATAAGCCTACCATTAGCCTTTTCGAAATTAAGATAAGGAAACTAAGTTAAAACTCCGCACTTGTACCTTATTTTTAAAAAGAAATTCATAACATAGTATAAGAAAGGCGGTGAATTTATATGTCTAACTATGTTGGCGGAAGCTATGATAAAGGCAACAACAACAGTGGATTTGTTTTAATCGTTGTGCTATTTATCCTCCTTATTATTGTTGGTGCAGTATTCGTAGGCGGCTCCTGCTAATTTATAACAACCGTTACGTATTTTGATCCTTCGCATCAAAATAACCTATATTAACACCTTTAGTTCAAAACTATTAAACACCGTGATCCTTAACGGGCATACTGACGAAAATACTTCAACAATTGAGGCATGTTTGAAGTTTTTTTCATTGGCTTCTAAAAATTTTAGATATACCGTTTTCAAAGTGAAAAACAAACTAGCCATCTACCCCGGAAAATCAAAGATAGATGGCTAGTGAAATTGTAAATTTATTAGTTAATGAATAAATTAATAGTTAAGTATACATGAGGTTAATAGCTAAATATATGCTTGAATATCTACATAAAAATTATACAAGAAATATAAACCAAACCCGAATAATAAAACCCCTGCAACAATGGAGGTCCACTTAATCATTTGACGATTCATAATCTTTCGTGTAACAGAAACAATCGTTAAAAGCCCAACATCATGCAGTAAAATACCTGTTAAAATTCCTAATGAAACAATGATAAAATGGTTTGAACTATCTGCTGTATAAGAATCTGCTAAAACCGCTCCAAACACTGATACCCAAAACACAAGGTTTCCTGGAGAGACAGCCACTAACAAGCCATTGCGATATGTCTTACCAAGCGATTTATTTACTTTTTCGCCTGCTAAGGTGATATCTTTATCCGCATTCTTTATCGAGTCATAAGCTAGTAGAAATAAAAAGATAGCTCCAATAATCCACAAGGGCATTTGGATATAAGGGAGTGCTAAAAATTGAGCCAGCCCAAAATAGAGTGCAAAAATCAGCAGCACATCAATCGTCATACCGCCAATACCTACCGCCCAGCCATGCATAAAACCGTTTTTCAACCCTTGTTTTGTCATTTCCACTGTAATTGCTCCAACTGGCATAGCAATCGCTAACCCGACCAAGATATACGCAAAATACAAACTCATAACAACACTTCTTTCAATGCTTATCCTTTCCTCTTTCATCCGTTTACAGGAATTATTATACATTAAAAGGAATAAAAATTCTATCCTGCTAAGTGAGTTTTTAACAGTAGTATGCTAACGGCAAAAAGGCAGCTGTATACGCACAGCTGCCTAAAATTTTTCTTATAATAAACTTACATCATTAAAATTTCCCGAATATCCTCTTCCGTTAAGGTACTTGATACTTTCTCTTCAAATTCGAGAATATCTGTAATGAGATCCCTCTTTTTCTCTTGGAGATCATTCATTTTTTCTTCAATCGTGCCGCGTGCGATGAGCTTAATAATCTGCACTGTATTTTTCTGGCCCATCCGATGCGCACGTCCTGCCGCTTGTTCCTCTACTGCTGGATTCCACCAAAGATCATATAAAATGACCGTGTCAGCTCCCGTTAAATTCAAGCCTGTTCCGCCTGCCTTTAATGAAATTAAAAATACATCCCCCTCGCCCTCATTGAATCGATTGCATCGCTCAACCCGCTCCGCAGAAGGTGTCTGGCCATCAAGATAGAAATACGCTTGGCCTTGCATCGTAAGCTCCCGCCCAATGAGATCGAGCATCTTCGTAAACTGCGAGAAAATCAGTACTCTTCTTCCTGAGAGTCTGGATTCCTCGAGTATTTGCAGCAGCTGCTCAAATTTTGCGGAACTTCCTGTGTAGCCATCTACGAATAGGCCCGGGTGACAGCAAATTTGCCGCAATCTTGTCAATCCTGCCAAAATACGAATACGGTTTTTCCGGAAGCTTTCTTTATCAAGATGCTTTAATGTATCATATTGAAGCTTCGCCAACAACGCTGCATAAAGTTCTTTTTGTTCCGGAAGCAGCTCTGAGAATTCAATTGCTTCCCTTTTACCTGGTAACTCCGTTAGTACGTCCTCTTTTAGGCGACGGAGTAAAAATGGACGAACTCTTCGTGAAATATCTTTTGTTGTTAAATGACTGTACTCCTGGAGTCCCCGGAATAGCTGCGGAAACACAACATGATAAATCGACCAAAGCTCTTCCTGACTATTTTCTATAGGTGTTCCTGTCAGCCCAAAACGGTGATCAGCCTTTATCTTTTTCACCGCCCGAGCCGTTTGGGTCATCGGATTTTTAAATGCCTGCGCCTCATCAAAAAACACCGTATGGAATGATTGCTTTTCGTACCATGAAAAATCCTGCCGGAGTAAGGGATAAGAGGTAATCAAGACATCTATATCATGAAGACCACGCCGCAGCTCTCTCCTCATTTCTTGATTTCCATCAATAACGATTGCTTGAACCTCAGGCGCAAAAGCCATGATTTCATGCAGCCAATTGTATGTTACAGAAGAAGGACACACAATGAGAGCAGTCTTTCCACAAGCTCTTATATTAGCTAGTTCCGAGACAATGAATGCAATGCTCTGCACTGTTTTTCCCAGTCCCATATCATCAGCTAACACTCCGCCAAACCCATAGCTTGCCAGTGCCTTCATCCATTTAAATCCTTGTATTTGGTAACCCCTTAATATTTCTTTTAGCGTTTGCGGCACTTCAAAATCCAACTTTTCTGGTTGACGTAATTGATCGAGAAACTGCCGGAAGGAATCCTCGGGGTCAAATACTTCACTTTCCTCCATCAGCTCCAGGAATTTTAAACTTTCTATTATTGGCATGTCCAACTTGGTCATATAATGATCATCTTGTACTGGCCCTGCCTGTAAAAAGCGTCGAATTTCTTCCATTTCCTTCGTTTCAAGTGACAACAAAGAATCATTCGGCAACCGGTAATATTTCTGCTTTATTTCAAGCGCCTGTAAAATCTCCTTTATTTGATCATCGGAAATCCCATCCATCTTAAAAGTAAATTCCAGCCAATTTGTTCGTTCTTTCTTTACCTTTACGACAATTTTAGGAAAGGCACTTTTCTTTACGAGTCGATGACGAACAGCAGTCGTCGCATAAATCTGCACAAGTGGCTGCAGCTCGGGAAGAACATGATATAAAAAGTCATATTCCAACTCTTCATTTTGCATAAAATACCCGCCGTCCGTTTTCGTAAAACCGCTCTCCTCCATCATCTCTAGAATTTCACGTTCTTTTTTTAAATCCCTCATAATCATCGGATTTGTCTGATATTCCGGATCTTCCAAGGGCTGAATGACAATATGATCATAATGAAATTCCAGTCCTGCAAGCAGTCTATTTTTCAAACGATCCAAGTAGAGCTTCGCTACAATCGGAGTTTTTATCATATGCTCGGCTACTTCTTTTGACAGGTCCACTTGACCAATTTTCCTTAAGCCCGGTACCACTTTATTCAAAAAGAAATGCAGCTGTCCAAAAGGAATCGGCACATGGTTTGCGCCGGGCGCTATAAGCATTTCCTGTAATTCCAGAAGCCGCTCACAGTCTTCCTCATTCAACTGAAATACCTTGCTGCCCCCTTCTAGTACAACATTATAGGCACTGAACAGCAGCATTCGATCAAAACCTTTAACCGTCAATTGATACTCTCCGTCCTCTTCTTCTACAAGAAAGTGTAACGGAGGCACTCCTGCTGCAACCTGCAAACGCTGGGGTGCCTCCCCTTCCTGTTCAACCCACATATCTGGCAGACAGACAAGTAACGGAACGAGCACTCCCCATGCGGAAGGCGGAATAAGCAGCACTTCTGGACGGGCTGCATGTTGGGCATCATGCGGCGCCGCCTCTAATAAAGTCATTTCATCCCGAGCAACGCGGATGAGCTCGTGCAATACCATATCTACCTCCGCTACAAAACAATGCTCTGCCGGGTCAAAGGTGAAAGCAGGAAATAAGGTACAAGGCGTCCCCAGCTTTACGTGTTGAAGAAACGTACGAACAGGTGAGATTTTCATTTGGCCAATAAATAACTCTACACCAAACAATCGCTGTCCTTTCCCGAAAAGATACGGTACAAGCGAAAACCTGATGTTAAGTACTTGTCGTTTTTCAAAATGAAGCTGATGGCGGCTTTTTCTCCCCCGCCCTTCGTGAAAAAGCGATAAAACCCCTTCCGACGGCTCTTCCTCAATTGAATGCCCTGACAATACGGCAGATGAATGATTCCTATGCAGCTTTATTTCCTGGATGGCCAGCAAAACAGCCGCTACGTGCTGACAGCTCTTGCTGAAATCCCCAAGCGTTGGACAACTACAGGATGTTTGCATACGGCCAGACAAATCTTTTTCAACCGTGACTTGGAAATCCTCTGCCCCTTTCACAATAGCTGTACATTGATCGGTACGATCATCAGTAATCGTTACTCTATTCGCTCGGTAGTAAGCTTCTCCTCTTTTGAAGGAGGCGCTACCGCACATATCTTTTATGAGTTTCTGCGTAATTTTCACGTCCATGGATGCCGCTCCTTCCTGCTACTATTTAAATAACCAACAGCACTGTTATATTATCAAGATATTTAAATCTATAGTTTGTTTATTCAAGACACAAAAAGTCCCCTCTAAGTAAAGTGTATCATCATTCGCAGAGGAATGGTTTTTACAATGATTACTTAAAGGGGTGAATCACTAAACAGCTTTGCCTTACTTTTTTACGTTAATCGCAGTGCTCTTCGGTAAATGGCAATACTGCTCAGCATCAGCAGCGCAATGACAACATACATCCAATCAATGGCGGCTACTAACAGCCAGCCGCCAAATATCGGTCCGATAAAGCCGCCAATATTTTTCAGCTGAGTAGCTCCTAAATAAATGCCCTTTTGGTCGAGGGGAGCAATTTCCTCAATCACCGCATTCATTGTCGGGAAACAGAAAATCTCTCCGACTGAAAAGATGATCATACTGACGATGAATGTCCAGTAATTCCCTGATATACCAAATAAAAATAAACCGACTGCAAAAATTGTAATTCCAATCTTTAATGATGTGTAGATATTCGCTTTTTCAATCATGACCGTTAATGGCAGCTGCAAGGCAAGCACTGTAATCGAGTTGGCCACAATGACGTATGAAAATAGTTTTACACCATCCTCTACTTTTATATCGATCAGCTGAGGCAGCGTAGAGTCAAACTGCGAATAACCAAGGGAAATTAAAATACCGGCAATGATAAAGTAAAACAGCTTTCGATCGCGGACAACCGCATTAAAAATGGCACTCATTTTATGGCTGCCGCTTAATTGCTGCTGCTTCGATTCATAACGATTTAAAACAATGAGTAAAAATAACCCGTACATCGCATACATCACTGCTGTAATCATGAAAGGGATGGAGGCACTGGAGAGACTCGAAATCCAGACACCAAGAAGTGGTCCAATGACTGCAGCGATATTGATGGCAGTATAGCGGACAGAAAACAGTCTTCTCTTTTTACTATCCTCCGTAAAATCAATCATTAACGCCTGTGTGCCCGGCTCAAAAAATGAGCGGCACAAACCGTTTAATGCATTCAGTACGACAAAAAATGCGGCACTCGGCGCAAACGCAAAGCCTAAAAATGTAAGGCTCCACACAAAGACCGTGGTGATAATGACGTATTTTCTTTCAAAGCGATCCGTTAAATATCCCCCAATTAGACCGCCGAATGTGGAAAAGAGCGGCGCAACCCCTAACGTCATCCCGATTAAGAGCGGAGAGGCATGTAGTTCATTATGTAAATAAAGTGCTAAAAACGGCATCGCCATAAAACTTGCTGTCCTAGCAAAAATAGTCCCGCACAAAATAATCCATACGAGCGGGTGAAAATAGTGAAGTATCGATCTCATAATCTGCCTTTCTTAAAAAGTGATACGAAACATTATATAGTAATAAAACTCAATTGGAAATATTCGTTATTTTAAAATTTGAAATAATAGCTACAGTCTCGTAGACCAAAATGGCGGATTGAGCCCATCAGTTTGGTAGGTGCAATCAACAAAAAACCTGCTGCTTCAACAGCTGGCGATGCCCCAGTAATTTAAATAAAAAATCTTAAAGAGGGGTTACGGCAGGTAAAGGGTATTAGTGAGCAATAACGAAGAATATAAATTTTAGGTAGTTTCTGAAGCGCAAAAAAGCGGAGCCGGGATTGTGAGGTTGCTACTCAAATTTGGAGGATGTGGCAACAGTGGCTGCTGTTCTTCCCGAAAAACCGCTTTGTCAAATGGGTATAGAGAAGTTCATCTATCTAACATGCAGCTTAATTTACACAAGTATCGTAACCATACCTTTAAAAAACGAGTTAAATTGAACAATTTTATTACCCAACAACTCTTTCCTCATAAAGGCTTTCGTTCTTAAAACTCAAAAGCACCAACTGTCCCGATAAGCTAACTCGTCTGGCCTTGCATGATTTCATATATCTTACGAGCGGTGTTAACATTTCTAATGGTAACTTGTTTGTATAGTTTTGTTCCAATGATATTTGACATCCCGCTTTTGGCTGCATTTTTCTTATCAATAGACCATAGTATCGCTCCAGGGACATATTTCACCGTATCAATAGCTGGTTTGATAACCAATTGCTCAAGAACAGACTCATGATCAATTTCATCCCATAAAAACATGACATCACTTTTCATGTCTTTATTATTTTTCCATGTATCAGGAATAGCTTGTATGATTCCTCTCACATCTTCGATACTGCGCACAATGACTTTAATTTGCAATTCGAAATCAGTATGTATCGCTTCCTCCAAAATATGTGATAGTTCATTTTTTGATAGCCCGCTGTTTGAAAAAATAATATTACCTGTATTAATGTATGTCACCACATCATTCATTCCGGCTCGTTCAAACGTTTGTTTAAGGGACTTCATGTCAATTTTATTTTTTCCGCCTACATTGATTCCTCTAAGAAGAGCGATATAAATCATAACTATCTTCCTTTCACCTTTTTCCTCAGTCATTTTTGGAAACTCTATCACCACTGGGTAGTAGTAGGGGGAAATTTCCAGATAAACAACTATATTTGGCTTACCTTTTCCTGTTATGTAGATTTCGCGGGAACGAGAAACAATTCCTTCTTTCATGAACCAATTACAAAACTTTATGACTTGATTATATAAGTATTCAAATAGCCAAATAAAAAAGCCCGCTACTAATATAAGTAGCGGAACCCGAGGAATATCTTAGCTGTTACACTTCAAAATACAAATGTTTATGCAAGCTGCAGCCTGGATTAAATGAGCTTTTGCAGGATGGGCATGAAGAACGGCAAGCTAAATACTCATTGATTGTAAGCTCATAGCCACAAGTTCCACATAGTACTGCTTTTTGGTGGAACTCATTCTCCGGCCAAACTTGCGGGTTACTGCACCCTTCCTCTTCATGACAGGAAAAGCAAGGAAAATATGTATTGCAGCAATAAAATTTAATGGCAATGCGGTCGATTTCTGTGTGATAATGCAGACAGCGTGTTTCTTTATCAACCTCAGTGCCTTTTATTTCGTGACCATGAAGAAGCATTATATCCCCCTTATTTCCTGAAGCGACGCAAGATCTCACTTTCCATACTTTTGTACAATCGGCTTTAATCGATAACCGAATACTCCTGCAAAAACAGCAAGAATAATATCCTTCGGTAATGGTACAACCATCCATGCCCATGCCATTTCATAAGTAAAGCCCGTTGGTGCCGCAAACCATAGCTTATAGGCTGCGTACATCCAATTCGTCCCTATTATATAGTTGATGGCAGTTCCAACCAACGCTGCAATCACAAATCCTTTTACCGTTGGAAACTTCCGAACGATCTCTCCAACTACGTAGGCAACAATGATATACGAAAGGATGAAGCCAAAAGTAGGCATAGCGAGTGAATCGAGGCCACCCGAGAATTGAGAGAATACAGGCAGACCAACCAGCCCGATAAATGCATAAAAGAGCATAGCAATTGCTCCTGTACGGCTCCCTAATATAATACCAGCTAGTAAAGCAAAAAATGTCTGAAGTGTGATGGGTACACCACCGATAATTAAAAAGGCAGAAATATTAGCACCGATCATCATTAGTACGGAAAACATTGCAATTTGAACCATTTGCAGCGTGCGTGAATGATTTGCTGTTCTGGCTGTTGTAGTCGTCATTTATATCCCTCCTGAAATCCGATGTTAGGGATAGTATATTTAATCGCCTATTATGTGTCAACCTATAATTTTAACAGGTTAACTAAATTGCATTGAGTTTCCTGTTAGTCATTTTCTCTTTAAACAGCCCTATATTAATAGGCAAAAAGAAACGACCAACAAGACCTCTGTTGATCGTTCATTATTTCCATATTAGTCTAAAACGAATTGTGCTAGCACACGCTGTACATCATAAATATTAGCTGTTTTATTAAAGTTTTTTTGTATAGGAACCGTACTGCCGGATATCCAGATTTTTAGTTCTGCATCCAAATCGAACGTACCCGCTGTCTCAACGGAAAAATGAGCGATACTCTTATAAGGGATGGATAGATATTCCGTTTTCTTTCCGGTAACTCCCTGTTTATCAACTACTATTAATCTTTTATTAGTAAATATAAAAATATCCCTGATCACTTTATAGGCACTTTGAATCCGTTCTCCATTAACCAGCAATTGCTGCATCTCTTTTTGTAATCCCTCTGCATTTACTTGACTTGCATTCCCCATTAATCCATCAAAAAGCCCCATCTGTAACACTCCTTTTATTGTAAAAACAAGGTATTACTCTATATGATCAAATCCATATTTTATTCATTATCTTTTCATCTTTATTAAGCATCCTTAGTTAACGCCAAATGTAAAACTCCATTTTGAAAAAGATTGATCAAAGTGGAGTTTTTCGTTTTAGTTAAGTATGGGACTTTTAAAAAAGTTTGATCAGTTCCTAATCGTGCTGCTCCATAATGTACGTCCGATGGCTTGTAGATATTTAGAAATATCAAAAGAGCTCGATCATTAAAATGCAAAATTAGAATACAATTCTTTTGGCAGGCGAATCCTTTTTCAGCCTAAAATCATATTTGTTTGCATTTTGATATCTCGGATCTATATAGCTCGATTTCTCGTCGCCTTTTGAGGCTTTCAGAAATTTTGGGAAGGATGTATATTCTTCCTCTTTCCATATCCAAATACCCGCTTCTCCTATTTCTTTATGGAATACATTCTTTTGTAGTTTATTATTTTGATTGGTTGTAAAATAATTGGAGATAAAAATCCGCGATGGTCCAGCGGTTAAAATATTTCTTTCTATCACATTGTTTTTTGTATCATATTGTAATAATAGCTGTCCCCCATCTAGTCCCTTTGTGTCATTTCGATAAAGAATATTTTGAGAGATAGTAGAATTGATTGTACCTCCCCGATCTTCATCATACCCGCCAATCGATATCCCGGTGTAAAAGTTTTCATAAATAGTATTGTTTATTATCTTAATATTATCTGCGTATTTTTTAGCATGTTCAGAGGTTGCTTCAATTCCAATATCGCTTTTATAAACAGTATTCTTTTCTATGGTTATATTCTTTCCACCATCCACATAAATTCCGCCAGCAGAATAATCCTCTCCATAAGCCGGATTGCCGTAAGAGGATATTTCATAAACTATATTATTCTTTACAATGCCATTTCTCACATAGTCCATTTTTTCATCATGGGAAACACCTTCATAGCCAATCAGGTCAATTCCAATATTATCACTCCGGCGAACAATATTATTTTCTACTTTAAACCCGTCAATATTTCCATTTAGAACAAGGGATTCACTTAATCCGAGTTTTAAATCCTCCAGCGTATTATTTACAACATTTATATCTTTTACTGTATCAGTTCCATATATAGCGATACCATGGGCATTTCCGTCATCTGCATGAGTTTCAATACGCTGCACATTATTATTTTCTAGTGTAATATGGCTGCTAGAGCCTGTTACAAAAATCCCTATTACTGTTTCGTCTTCTAGGTCAGTAGATAAATCCTGGATAGTTAGTCCACTGACGGTCACATAATTTTTATTATTTATCGTCACTAAGGCGGTATCCCCTTCAACATCCTTCAGGTCCTTTCCGCTAAGAACAACCTTCTCCTTGTTGTAGGCTTTAAATATAATTGGTTTTGAATGGGTGCCGCTATGTTTTACGACAAGTTTTTCATGATAATCTCCTTTTCGTATAAAGACGGTAGTACCAGCATCTGCTTCTGATGCTGCTTTTTCTAGTGTGCGAAATGGCTTTGATTTTGTACCAGCATTTTGATCGTTTCCATCTGTCGCAACGTAAATAACTTGAGCCTGCTTATCTTCTTTATTGGTTAAAATAAAAACAGCCGCCATAGCAACTGCAGCCAAGAGGATTAAATAAATGGTTTTCATTAAATCATTCCTTATTAGATATATTTCATAACTTTCATACTATATATAAAATATATCAAACATAGCAAAAAAACTTAATGGGATGCTAGAGCAAAAGGAGGCGCAATCCTTTTACAAGAATTGCGCCCGGTTATGGAATAGCTGAACTTACTTATTTCTTTTTTCACTAATACACAAATTACTTTAAACATATTACTTCAGAAGCTAAAGCATTAGTATACATTTAATGGGAACGGGTCAGAGAAGCTGAATTTTCAACTTTTTTTGTGGCATCTTTGTATTGGGTTTTAACTGAACCCCTTATCATAAGGCTGTCCACTGCCTGCAGGGTAAAAGATAGTTCAGTCAAACACAACGATGTTTATATTTATTGAAACGATTTTTGCTTCACATTCTTTTATGTAAATAGTCTCTGCGTCTATCTCTATTGTTTTCATTATTCATCTTCCGTTAATGATTTAACTGCTGATTCAAGTTAAAATACCATTAATGCTGCAGACTTTTAATATCCTCTACCAACATTTCAACATTTTCCTTTTTTGTAGCCCAACTTGTACAAAACCTTACAACACTATGAGTAGCATTGAATTTTTCCCAGAAGGAAAAAGAATATTTTTTACCCAATTTCGTTAACACATCATTCGGTAAAATCGGGAACTGTTGATTTGTTTTGGAATCATATCGTAATGAATATCCCTTTTCAACAAACGCATCTCGAATCATCATCGCCATATCCACTGCATGCTTAGAAATCTCATAGTATAAGCCGTCTTCAAATAAGGTTTCAAACTGAATACCTAATAATCTTCCCTTTGCCAGCAATCCTCCTTTTTGCTTGATAAAATAGCGAAAATCTTTTTTAAGGTCATCGTTTATGATGACTACTGCTTCACCAAACATTGCGCCTACTTTCGTTCTGCCGATATAGAATACATCACAAAGTTTAGCAATATCTGCTAAGGAGAGATCGCTGCCTTTTGAAACCAGACCATATCCTAAACGAGCGCCATCTATAAACAACGGCAAATTACATTCCTGGCAAACTTTGCTTAATTCCTCCAATTCGGATTTACTATAAGTCGTTCCATTCTCGGTTGGGTGGGAAATGTAAACCAATCCTGGCTGAACTATATGCTCATGAGTGACATCATTCCAATGATCGTCAAATAATTCCTTTACCTGCTCTGCCTTGATTTTTCCATCATCACTCTGCAACGTAAGCACTTTATGGCCAGTGGCTTCAATTGCTCCCGTTTCATGAACCGCGATATGACCTGTAATGGCTGCAACTACACCTTGATGAGGACGCAATATAGAAGAGATAATTGTAGTATTTGCTTGTGTTCCTCCAACTAAGAAGTGTATATCTGCATTCTCTGCATCACACGCTTTTCTAATATAAGTTCTGGCTTTTTCACAATGTTTATCCATACCGTATCCCGGTGTCTGCTCTTCATTAGTCTCCATTAATTGAAGTAGAATTCTCTTATGAGCACCTTCTGCATAATCATTTTCAAAACGTATCATTTATACTTCCCCCAACCTATCTAATTTTTTCCGAATCAATAACATAGAGACATGTATTTCTTCAACCTCATTTTGTAATAATACTTGAAGTAATATTTGAGAATTGCTTACGTATTATTACTAAATTTAATTAATTCATTAATTATTTCGGTATTCTTATATTTAATAACCAGCTTCGTTGGCTTAAAAAGAAGTTTCAATACTAATTTTTGGCAGCCAAGCCAGCACCTTATTTTGCGTTTCCATCTTATTTTTAACCTTGATTAGTTTTTCGACTATTTATTACTTCTCGTTTCGTGGCGAAAATAGGATAGCAGGCAAAGTGTTTTTGCTTATTTTTGGCGTTCAAAGGAAATATAACGCGTGCCTTGAAATGATAATAACCCCAGATCTTTCTCAACTAGCATTCCATACTCCTTGCCCTCAATAACTAATTCCATTCGATCCCCACTTTGTACTTCAAACGTTACATAATATGTAGTGCGCGAATGGTCACCTTGAACGTGAATCCGCTTTGAGGCAACTTCTGCTGGGACCGTAAGAAGGGGGGAATTGTTATTTTTAATGCCCTGCTTAATGCTCGATAGTATGCTAAAAATTATAAAACCAAAAACAATAATAAATATTATGCCGATAAATATAGGAGTAATTGTAAACATCATATCATCAAAAAACATATAGACACTTCCTTTCTGTATTTCTATACGTTCATATTACTAGAAGAGTTTCGATGGATGTTAGATTTTTTGTATGTAACTGGAATTTCATTTATAATTAGTACAAAATTTTCGAAGTTTACTTTTTCCCAACTTAACATACTCATCCATGTTACTGTAGATGGTTACTAAACAATATTGCCCGAGTGTGGGACAAGAAAAAAACCTGCATATCAACACAGGATTAATTTTAATCGATTTTTCTAAGGTCGTGTCAGCTGAACAGGTTCATTATGCTTTTGTAAGCGTACTTGGACGTATGTATTGCAAAGTAATTCCCACTGAAGGCTACTGTTCAACTAATAGAAGATTTGGAGTTTCCAAAACCGAAGCAAAGGCTGAGACAGACGACAAATAAAGTTGTCTGCTTTTTTGTTTTCCAATAAAATGAAAAAGGAGGGATGGAACGTGGCTAAATTATTTGAATTCACATCAAACGGTAAATTTTTTGTTATGGTTGATGATTACAATATAAAGATTCACCCAAAAGGCATAATGAACTTTCTAAATAAGGGTGGAAACAAGAGAGAAAAATCAATTCCAATTAAAGACATTACAGCAATCCAGTTCACTGAACCGAAAATAACGCCTGGATATGTCCAATTTGCTACTAATGGAGCAACCGAAACACGAGGAGGCATTACATTCGCTGTAATGGAAGACAACACTGTTACCTTCACTAGAAAGGAATTAGAAAAAGCTCTTGAAATGATTGAATTAATCGAGTCTAAACGATATGCAGCTACGCACAGTCAATCTCCATCAATTCCCTCGAAATTTTAACTATGAAGGAATTGCTGGATGCAGGAATTCTCACACAAGAGGAATTTGATGCAAAAAAAGCAATTGCTCAGTATATAAGATCATGTTCCTCATAACTATCATGCCTAACTTTTATAATTTGTTGACTGGGTGAAATTACTAATGATATCTATTAAAGATCTCTATGGAGATGGGAGAACAGATTCAGCTTACGTCAAAACAGAAAAAGGGGTATTTTATGAATAAAGATTCTGTAACATTTTTTTTCAATAGAGATCAGGCCTATATTAGATTTCTTATTGGGATAGACGATGAAGTATGGCCAATAGATAAGTTTACAGAAGAAATAGGTGTTACACCTACCGAGGCTTATAAAACAGGGGATATTTTTAAACGCGGAGATAGAAACCTTACTAGATATGCAACTTGCTGGAGTATAGATACTGGGGATGTTTTTTTACGTTATGAAGATAATGAAGATGAAAAATTATTTGAATCCTTAATTGAATCTTTGCAATCAAAGGTTGAACTAATCAACGAATATAGAAAGAAATATAATCTAACTTGTATTTTCTTCATTCATTACAAATTTCTTGATGCACAAACACCTGGAATGCGGTTACATCCCAGTGTTATTTCGTTTGCAAATAGTGTTGAAGCAATAATAGATGTGTATATAGATAATGAAAAATCACTACAAAATCAATGAAATTTTTAAAATAGCGCTTTACATAGCTACCAATAGGCATTTTTTATATTTAGCTTATCGAAGAATATTTGTAGAAAACCCGCTTTCATTATCGGTAACGGGTTTCTTCTTTGTTTAATCAATTGTTCCTATAATCGTTACGTACCCCAGCTTGCCGGTATTAATGATTTTAGTAGCAGCATCTACAGCAGCAGGCAATAAAGTATATCTGCCGCTTATAAAGCGCCAGCCATTCTCGCTGCTATTGAGCTGCTGAGGTTCTGCGTATAACAAATAGCCTTCCCTCAGTAAATTATTCATCGCAGTTTCCATGGCTTCCTGTGTTTCAAATCTTCCGGACTGAATTCTAAAGGCTTGGGCCCCATCCATAATACGATACTCAATCTTCCCCGCTGCATTGCCTCCTTCAAGCACCTGTTTAATCCGAAGAACTAAACGAAGAACATGATTCTTTTCATGCTCCTGTCCGTTTACTGCCCCGGTATCATGACCGCCATGACCGGCATCTAGACATACGGTGCCATTAGCCTTTCCTAACGACGTTAATGTTTCACGGATTGCTCTAGCATACATTTGAGCTGATTGTTCGATAAATTGCGGATTGGTCTGTAGCTGTAAATCTACTGGATTAGAAATAAAAAGGTGCTCTGCTAGGATGGCAGGCATCGTTGTCTGACGAAGCACCTGATAACTCGCTGTTTTCATACCGCGGTTACGAATTCCTCTTTCATTTAAAAATTGAGCGACTACATTATGAAACACACTGCGTGCCGCTATCGTCGTTGATGCTGCATTTCCAGAAATATAATCCTCATAGCCCGTAGCAGATTGATTGGTCGCACTATTTTCATGAAAAGAGAGAAATAAATCAACTCCTGCTCTATTTGCAATGTTTGCCCGTTCAGAAAGCATCAAATAGGTATCAGTAGATCGTGTGAGAATGACATTTACCATGTTAGATGATCCTCCTTTGATTTACTCTATTTTATGACTTCCCTACTACCTAATTGCCGGCGGTTGTCGGGGCAATGATAATTTCTAGAAGCGCTATCATTGAGTCTTATAGATACTTTTGCTGATTATGGGAACCTTTAAATAAGCAGCCTATTTCCTCCTTTGCAGAATTCAATTTATCAGGTATATGTATTTCTATTAGTTTTATTTCTTCTACATGATGAAATATATCAAATGCATAGCAAGCATCTTTATAAAAATAAATTTTTCATCATCTTCATTGTTATGAAATCTCCGCTTACTAATAGGTTTTTGTCCTAACTCGATAATATAGAAGCGTTCAATCTCAAGCGATTGTATTGTTTTATCATTTTGTTCATCAGAGTAAACCATTATATAGTCATATATTTTAATCATCATTCAGAAGAACAATGGATACTGTCTATTTACTAGGTTTCATAATGTACTTCAGCACTGATTTCCTTTAACTTTTTAGCATTTGCCATTCTGAAAGATTTCATAACGTTAATATGCTTGTATTTGCTACATAACCATAAATAATATATGTATCATTCTCTAATCGATATGGAATGGATAATTCCTTTAATAGTTTGACAAATTCATCTGTAATATCAATTACTTCCGGTGATACTAGACGACCACGGTGTTTCAAATATCTTGGCCTTACCCGAATCCACTCGACACTGTAAAATGGGACAATACCCTCTATCCAATCTCCCCAATATGAAACATCCGTTTCAAATTCTTCCGGGTATAACCGACCCTCTAACAAATACTTAGCTTGGTATGGCGGCGGAAATAATAAAGTATTTATAACCGCATCTTGGAGTTCCCGCCACTTTGTATCATTCATGACCGAAACTAAATTTCTTTCAGCAACGGTCTTCATTACTCTTGCTTTGTTTTGATTTGGTACCATATTGAAACCTCCGTTCGATAAGTGATTTGTTTATGTAGTGGATGAGTGTGAAGATTTCATGTTGTGAGTCAACTACAACATCATCCACCCTTCCTAAACCTTTCATAACAGCAATCATTCATATTGTTTGTACGGCTACATATCACGAAGCAGCGAAGTATCCAAATACTCTTTCCCCAAATAACCGCTGCAGATAACAGGGCGGTTAATGATTTCATACAATTTCTTCAAATCCGATATATATTCTTGGGTCCAAGTTTCAAACGAATCAAATTCCGCCTTAGAAATTTGATGGTACTCCGGGGAGTCAGTTACTCCCGTCAGCACCTCATACGCATAAATAGTATCGCCAAACTTTCCTACAGACTGGTACCTGCCTGTTTTCAGGCGGACATATTCGGTGTATCTCAAGGTCATCACTCAGCCTTTCATTTAATTGCGACTCCTGTAATCCAGACAATCACTTCCTATGAGGATTGCTTATCTTCTATAATAATTTCTGTGAATCATATTCCTTTAATTTAGTTTCAATGTAATTCCAAGCATCTGATACTTCCCTGAATACCCAGCCAATTTCATTTATTCCTTCAGAACCCCTTACTCCTACTATCAGGGTTCTAATTGCTTCTTCAGATTTATCCCCAACAATTAATGCAATGGGAAATGGCATATCTCTGTACCTGTAGCTACCAACAGCAAATACACTTTCTAGTTGATCTCCCCATTCATAAGACAGTTCACTTAAATCTATGATCAATCCACCTGGTTCCCAAGCTTCTAAAACGGCTTCACCAATGGCTCTCATGAAAATGGCATCTGAATTGCCTGCTGAACCAAAACCATACACCCCAATAAACTTCAGTATCATGATTTCGACATAATTTACTTCGCTGGATTTACCCATATGAACTTCATATTTAATTTCACTCAATTCTTCCAATCTTATTTGAGTTGTAGATATCTTCATATGTTCCTCCTTCTTATGGAAAATCTAATTAAAAATCTATTTTTTTAATTCCATTCAAAATAATTTTGTCAGGATATTCTTAACTGTTTTTCATAACTAAGTCCTCATTGGATTACTTTAACTCAAGTCTTGTATCCTATTTATTAGGAGGCAGGGCCGTTCATACCTTATCTTATTAGCAAACCCAAGTTTTAGAAAAAAGAGCCCCTCCTAAATTTAGAAGAGCCTCTCCTTAGCATTCACTGTTCTCAAAGATATTTAAAGTCTTGGATATCCATATTGTACTTTTTGAATTCATTTCGTCATTGCTGTATGTTCAGTCCGTTCACTAGTTCATTCAAGTCGCGGCCCTGCAGCGCGCCTGCCACAAGCTCCGGCAGCATGCCTGGTGTACAGGCGAAGCAAGGTGTACCATCGCGGGAGAGTTGTCTAGCCAGCCGTTCATCGTAAAACGGACGTCCGCTATCCGACAACGACAGAAGGCACAGCGTCTGCACGCCCGATTCACGCATTTCTCGCATGCGGCGCACCAGTGCTGATCGGTTGCCGCCCTCGTATAGGTCGGTTATGAGAATAAACAGTGTCTTTTTCGGTTCTTCGATAAACGACTCACAGTACGCAACCGACTTGTTAATGTCCGTTCCCCCACCAAGTTGGACGCCGAACAGCATGTCGACAGGATCATCCGCGCACTGCTCCGTAAGATCAACGACCTCTGTGTCGAACACAACAACGCGGGTATTCAGCGCCGGCATGCTGGCGAAGACCGCGCCCGTTACCGAAGCCCAGATGACCGACTCTGCCATCGATCCGCTTTGGTCGATGTCGAGAATGACAGTCCATTCTTTATTACGCCGGGCCCGGTCGAAATAATAGAATTTTTCGGGTATGAGGATGTTCCGCTCCTGATCATAATGCTTCAGATTACGCTGGATCGTCCGCTTCCAGTCCAGTCCACTGAGCGAAGGCAGCGGTGTATGCTGCCGTTTGTTCAGCGCCCCGGTCACAGCACGTTGCATGTCTTCCTTTAAGCGAGCCATCAGGTCGTCAACAACAGCCTTGACGAGGAGGCGGGCGGTCTCTTTCGTCTTCTCGGGAATTTTTCCCTTGAGCGCCATCAACATACCGACCATCTGGATATCCGGCTTTACCGATGCCAATAGTTCCGGCTCGAATAGAAGCTGCTTCCATCCCTTGCGCTCAATCGCATCGTTCTGGATGATAGAGACAACATCCTCCGCAAACAGGCTACGTACATCACCGAGCCAGCGGGACAGGTTTACCGCTCCTCTTCCTCCACCCGCACCGCGGCCGGAGACGTTTCCTACGCTCCGTCCAGAAGTGCCGCTAGACAAGCTGTCGTCCGTCTCGTCATATATAGCTGCCAGCGCGGCATCCATGATTGCTTCTTCTTCCGTCAACTGCACTGCGTCGCTTCCGGTCAATTCTTCAAGCTTACTCTGTGCGGCTTCGCCTAAGATTAATCGCCAGCGAGATACAGAGTGTTCCAGTTTTCCGTTCGTTTGATCCGTCATTTTAAAAATCCTCAAAATCAAATTCATTTAATTCATCAACCATTTTGTTCTCTTCCTCCTTCAGATCTCCGGTCAAAATTTCAGCTACCTGCTCCGCATGAACCCCCCATAACTCACCCAGTGTTTCGGCAATCATCGTTTTTTCTTGCGGCGAGAAAGAACTGAATGCCCGGCGAAGAAATACGAGTGCCCGCCTGAATTGATCATCGTCCAGCGAAAGGATGTAATCGTTTAACTGCTCCCATAGGCTCATTCGAGACAGCAGGGCGTATCGGTTGCGCATAGAGAGTCCTTCAAACCAGCCTGCCCCAAGGTCGGATGGTATGCCCGGCGACAGTCGGCGCGACACTTCCGCAGCACACTGGTTCGCATCCATCTCTCCTCGTTCCAGCAGCAAAGCGCAGGCGAAGCCGGAAAGCTTCGGGTTCCGATCGTCCCGCTCGGACAACTCGTTCAGTCCAGCCAACCAAAGCGGCACGTCGACAATGTCGTCATGCTCCTGGGCAATGCGGTTCAAGTCACTCATGGCAGCAACCATACTGTACGCCGCTTCATCATTACAATTAGCTGCATCAGTCAAGTACAGGCAGCCGCGGTAGAACAACTGCTCCAGCAACGGCACAAGTGCGACAGTATCCACACGGCGAATATCGCCGAAGGCAATGATGCGCGACAGCTCGGCTGCGGCTGCTGCGATTTGGACCACATCTCGACTGTCAGCCGCTAAAGACTGCAGCACACGGCGCCCATCTTCCATTTGGGCAGTCATACCGCAGCGGACGGAGACGCCGATCAAATCGGATGCCTCCGCAATGGAAGTACAGTTTTCCAGCTTCTCTCTCAATCGATGTGCGCTGGCAATCTCAATCGTTTCGCCTAGCAGCGTAGACTCAATGACCCTGATTTCGGCCTCTGGGGTCCATTGAATAACCCAGTCCTCGGCCCAAACAGCACGGTCTGCTCCAGCTGGACGAGAGCTCACAAACGGGATCTCCAAAAGCTCCAGACGACGAAACAGGAAAGAGCGGTTCAGGTCGAGAAAGGCGGATTCCTGTGACGAAACCCGGCGATTTTCCCTCAGGTCAAGGGACAAATCCGTTGCGACGGCGGTCTTGTATTTGGTCAGCTTGAGCCGCTTCAATTCGCGGTTCAAGTCATCCTGGAGCGGCGTTTGGCTAACCCCTTCGGCTAGGGAGCCGATTTCCGTGCCGACATCAACGCGGGCCAATGCCTCGGCTACCACCGACAGCTCGCCGCGGCCAAGCAGCGTTTGCGCCGCGTCTCGCAGCTCCATCAGTGTCGGCGCACTACCTCCGTGCAGTGAAGCGAGCCCTTCGGCTAACCGCACCGCTTCTATGACCTCGGCGGTGGAGCGGTAAGTGCCGGATGCCCGCAGCAGACGGGCTGCACTGGAAAGGTACAGTCTTGACAGTTCCTCCGGCCGGCCGCTCTCCATCGCTTCCCACATCATCTGGTAGTAGTGCGGGGCAGCGTTACCCGCCCCGTAGCCCGAAAGGCTGGACAGCCGATAATACGAATATGGCATCAGCGTCAACTTGGTCCGGCGGGAAGGCATCGTGGCCATCTCTTCATCGCTCATTGCGCCAATAGAAGGATATTCTAGTGCAGCGGCATGGTATGCGCCGCAAACGACAACCACCTTCGCCGGATCATGACCCGATTCAATCACTTTCATAATTTGCCGCCGCATATAAGCTTCACGCACCTGGTTATATGCATGCTCTTCCGGCTGCTCGGCTCGCTCTCGCTCTTCACCAAGGCTCCTTATCTCGTCGGAGTAGGCAAGTATGGCTTCCCGGTAAGCGTCCGTGTTGGCATTATGCTCAAAATGACGTTCCCAGTAGGTTTCGTAATCGTGCTCGCCGGCCAGTTCAGCAATCCGTTCATAAACCGAGGGTTCCGATGAGAAGGTCTCCCCTCCAATCGAAGACGTTCTAGAAATTTGCTGCGGTCCAGGCACCGGCAATTTCTGAGTTAACGACGCCTCTTTCGCCATCTCTTCTAATGCGATGTTCTTTTGTGGGTGGCGTCCTTCCTCTTTGCGTCGCCGCAAATCCTCCAGTGTTATCGCCACACCTGACGGCAGGTCGATCAATTTGCAGTCTGAGCCGTTCTCGGAAGCCCATCGCATCGCCTGCAGTTCCGGCGAATAAATGGCGAATGGCCAAAGCGCTGTCCGCACAGGCATTTCATCCGTAAAGGCCAGCACTGCCACGGGCGGCACGGTCATCGGATGAATCAGATCTTCGATCCGGTCCGTTGCGTCCGATGGTCCTTCAATCAAAACAGCCGTTGGGCGGATGCGGTTCAGATATTCCAAGAGATGGCGGGCACCTCCAGGGGAGAGGTGCCGAACGCCAAAGACAGGGACCCGGATATCTTCCGTGGCAAACATCACTCGTTCAGCTCCCTGCACGCCTGATACAATCCGCGCCACTCCGATCCCCGTTTCTTCATAACGTTATTAAGATATTCCTTCCATACTAATTTGTCCTTATCATCATCCTTCACGATTGCGCCCTGCAGACCGGCGGCCAGATCTTCGTCCGTCAGTTCACCGCTTCCAAAGCTCGCTGCCAGTGCCATGCTGTTCGTCAGAAGAGATATTGCTTCGGCAGTGGAGATAACGCCCCCGGGGGATTTCAGTTTCTCCTTACGGTCGAGCGTCATCCCACTGCGCAGCTCTCGGAAGATAGTCACGACTTTTAGCAGTGCTTCGTCCGCTGGAGGAGCTGACTGCAGCTGATATGAAGCAGCAATCTCGCCTACACGTTTTTTGACGATGGAGAGTTCCGTCTCAAGATCGGAAGGAGACGGCAGCACAATGATATTAAATCGCCTTTTGAGAGCGGCGGACATCTCGTTAACGCCGCGGTCCCTTGTGTTCGCCGTTGCGATGATTGAGAAACCTTTGCGGGCAATTGTCTCGCTGCCAAGTTCGGGGACCGAGACGGTCTTTTCGGATAAAATGGAGATCAGCGCATCTTGAACCTCTGATGCGCAGCGCGAAATTTCCTCGAAGCGTGCGATGCTGCCTTCTTCCATTGCACGCATAATCGGGCTGCGCACCAATGCCTCCGGCGTCGGGCCGTTCGCGAGCAGCATGGCGTAGTTCCATGAATAACGGACCTGCTCTTCGCTCGTGCCTGCCGTGCCTTGTACGACAAGTCCTGATTTGCCGCAGACCGCGGCCGACAGATTCTCGGACAACCACGATTTGGCCGTGCCCGGCTCGCCGATCAGAAGCAGCGCGCGGTCCGTAACGAGCGTTGCGATGGCCATCTCAACCAGCCGTTTATTTCCGATGTATTTTGGCGTGATATCCAATTTCCCGGCTTTGCCTCCAGTAATATACTTCAGTACGGCACGGGGCGACATCTGCCAACCCGGTGGAACCGCTCCCTTGTCTTCCTTTTTCAGTGCCTCAATTTCATCGTAATAGAGCAGCTCCGCTGGAAGGCGCATGGCATCCTGCGACTGCTTGTTTGCTATGGACATATCACGTTCTCCTCTCGATTTTAGTTTTCTTGGAATTATATCGAAGCAGCTCGGCGGCGAAGCGTATGAATGATTTCTTCAAGATTTACCTTCAGGCCGTCATACTTAATGTCCTTAAGCAGTGCCTCTAAACGGTCCGCGATCTCTGCAGCCATATGGTCAGGAGCTTGGAGCAGCCGTTCGCTCTCCTCGTAATACATACTGTATGTGCGTTTCCAATCTTTTTTCTCCATCCATTTCAAGAGGAGATTATATTTTATTTCCACATCGAAGCCGCCGGCATCAAGCGCAGCGAAAATATACGGCCCATCATGATTGTTCGCATTCTCTACTGCTTGCTCAATATAAGGCAGCAGCTTCGGATTCCCGGGTGCAGCCAGTGCAGATACTAGCTGCAGATTATCTCGCTCAATTAGCCAATCGAGCCAGCGCGGATCCCATTCCACTTCAATTCTTTCCTGTGGCAGCCGGCTGCGTATATACCCTTTATAGACATACAGCTCTTCCTTAAGCGTATCAAGCAGCGCCATCTGCGCTTCTTGGGACTTCTTCGTTACAAGAGTCTTAAGGCGTCCCCAGCCCGAACCGACGTACTGATCGTACAGTTCAGCAGGCGTCAGTCTGCGCTTTGTCGCTCGGAATGCGTATTGCAAATAAATCGGGTTCTGTTCTTCCAGGTGCTTAAGCACAGCCAGCGCTTCGTCCGTATCCATATTCTCTAGGTAAGCTGCAGCCTGTATCAAAACACGTCTACGCTCCCATTCAGAGAGTCGGCCCAGGGCGGGGTATTCCAATGGGTTTCCGGCTAGGTCCAAATACAGCTGTCCCAGTTTAGAATGATGGGCATTTTTGAAAGCGATTAGGAAAGGCTCCAGCTCGTTCCATTGCTTTTCCTTACCCTTCTTATCCACTTCTCCTGTGCCTTCCTTCCGGAGCCGCTCTTCAAAAAGCGGCAGAAGCATATCGATCATTTCTGTAGCCGGAGCATGGCCGATCGCTTCGGCCGCCAGCATAGCATTCTTTCCCTTGAAAGAATCGTACAGCCGCTGTCGCGCCGCTTCCGAATTACAGACCGCTAATGCTCTGTATGCACCTTCCCGGACCGCCTTTTTCTTGTCTTGCGACCACTCCAGCAGCCGTGTCTCATAACCCGGATACGGGCCTATGCAGGCGATTGCTGCAGATCTTATCTTATCAGTCCCTTCTTCGGCCGCACGTACAAGCAGTTCCAGTGACCGATTATCTTCCGGATCGACGCCAAGCTCTCTTACGACCTGCAGGCGCCGTTCTTCTTCACGTCCTCCCTGCATATCCAGCTCAGACAGCAGGTATGGTACAATGGCGCGGCCGTAGCTCGGCAGAATGTTCCGTGCGGCAAAGTCCGCAATCTCTGAATAGGAATCTCCGAGAGCCTTCATAGCAAAAGGGAACAGCCGTAAATCACGAAACAGCCCCTGCTCATACGCCGACGTTACAATTTCATACCGGCCTCCCCCAGATTCGGACAACGCGTTCTGTACTTCCGTCAACTGACGATAGGAGTAAATCGTCATCAGCTCTGGCATTTCGCTATCTCTTTCCTTTTCTATCCGAACCTGTCCTTCTGCTGCTGTGACTCCTTGCGTCGAAAGCACCGAATTTAACAACAGCGATACATCTTGAAGCCGGACAGCTCTCACTTCCGGATCCGCAGGACCTGCCAGCGCAGCCACTCCTTCGGCCAGCCTTTTAAATACCGGTGCCCGCTCCCCTAGCTGTGCCAGCTTCGGCTCCAGCCTTTTTAGGCGGAAATCTTCTGCCGCCAGGTCACTGCCTGCAATATATAGTCGGCGCAGTTCGCCTTGAAGTTCCTGCAATAAAGTCGTGCTCATTCGTTTCTCCTCCCGGTTTCCCGTTTTCCGTTAATTACAAGGCTTAGATGGCAGGCGGTGATTAGTACAGCAGCCGTGCCACCCTGCCCCCTTGAAGAATCGTCAGCGGCTGGGCGATTAGCCGGCCTGTATCCATTCGGTGCTCAAACATCGCCAGCACGCAGCAATCGACCATCAGCGACGAATCAACCAGCGACAGAAGCTGTGTCGATCCCTGCGCCAGACGAAATACGTCACCGAGCCTCAGTGAATTCCCCGCAGGGTCCATAAGCACGAATTCACCATTTTCCGTGGAAGCGATACGGGATGCCTTTAGCAGCACGACCGGCGAACGGTCGGCAAGCGGGTCTTTCAGCTGATTTTTAACAGCCTTGACCGCTTCAGGAATCGAAGGCCAAGCCGCAGCGCATGCTGCTTCCAAGTCAGCGCTTTCCGTCTTGCGAGGTAAAATGCCTTCAAAGCGTACCCGGGCATTGATACCGCCCGGATACCGATAGAGCTCAGCAATTTTCGCAACGTCGAAGAAGCTGTCTTCCTCCTTCATAAACTTTACCGCCTTGAACGGCCGGTACTGCACAGTTCGGTGGATCCGGTCGCTGCCCAGTTCCAGCCAGAACCCGGTATCCACGAACTCACGGCGTGCTTCATCCCTGCAGCTATAGAAGGCTAGTTGAAGTAACTCGACATTCTCCGTTACCCGTCCTGCCTCCTTTAATTCTGCCAATTGCCAGGCATGTCCCAGCCATTCCTCAATCGTCGACTCTGTATCCGGCTTTAGATCCGGGTCTTCCTGTTTGGCTTGCAAATAAATCCTGCCCTTCTTGATAAAAGCGTGCAGCAGCGTTAACTGCTCGGCCGCGTATGTATAACTGCTTTCGCGGTCTTGACCTTCCAGAAGCAGGGCGAGCCGTCTTAATTCATTTTCCGCTCCAGTCAAATAGCTGCTGCCTAGCGACTTGGCGTGCTTGTTTATACTCTTAACAGTCTGGGTATCCGTTGTTCCCAGCCCCCCGCGCACCAGCAATAGCACCAGCTTCTCTAGTTCATCCAGCGCTTCGAGCTGCCGGGCAATTTTCTTCTTAAGGGCACTCTTGTTGACTTTCTTCGGCTTGTCGGGCAGTTCACCGCTTTCTCGTTTCGCCTTGCTTTCCTCCCGTTTTTCTGCTTTATTCCGCTTAGACACAATGTCCTCCGGCACAGCACTTTTCTTGAAGTCCAGGCCATCTGCATAGGCGTACATCAAACCAAGTGCATGCTTGCACGGAAATTGCCGGCTCGGGCAGCTGCAGCGTGTGACAGGATTGTCCGGCGCGATAAAATCAACAGAGCAGACATAATTGGATTTGCCGCTGCCTAGGCATTCCCCGAATAATAAATCTTCTTCCTCGGATACGTAAAGTTTAATTAACTTGTCCTTCTGCACCAGTCCCCGTCCATTTTTGGCCGCGGATGCATTCGGAGCAAGTGAATCGATATATGACGCTGTTAGTTGAAGCAAATCTAACGCTCCTCCCCAAAATTGTATTTTGATTACTTATCAAATTTTCTGTAGCTATTCAATAGATATTACGCTGAATATCTATCCGTGATTCTATTTTACATGTTATTTTAACTATATATGTAAAATATGTTAATTTTATATAGAATATAATTCTACTGCAAATTACGGTATCTTGGCGTTTTTATAGTTTTAAATATTAGAAAAAAAGGCGGCTGCTGAGAATTTCAGCTATTTAGTGTAATTCCTATTATTTTTTATTCAATTTCATGGTTAAATATCAAGAAGCAGCGACGTACCCAGTTCCACTTCCCTCAAACTTTTCTACAGATTGGTATCTGTCTGTCTTCAGGCTGATATCATTAGGGTAACTTATGGCCATCAATACTCCTCTCATTGACCAGTCATAGTAACCTTATCTTATTTTCCAGTAACCCACCCGCTGTACAGAGCGTCACCATCATATCGTCGGTTACTTCTGGCTTCCGATAACTTCAGCACGGGTAAGAAGTACCCATTGATTAACTTCATCGTATCCGGATACTTCGGCGGTCACTTGATAACGAGGGTACATCCATTCAGCAGGGGTTTTAGATTTCAAAACGGACGTGTCCATTATACCTACCGCATGAGGTTCCAATAGGTTAATCAATGTACCTTGAGGGAAAAAAGCTTCTATATATCCTTCTACCTGTATCCCGACAGGAAACAGACGCTGGATTCGATGCCAGTCTTCCAAACGGAGTTGAAGCTGTTCGTGCCACAGTTTCTCGAACTCCGCCTGACTGATCTCTCTGTAATAGGATTCCTGTGCGTCCAGTGGATGTTCTGCCAGCATGAAATGATAGAAATCATGCTTTCGATTCGATGTGATACACGTGCCATCATCATAATAAACGATCTGTCTATATGCCACACCGACGTTATCAATTTCAAAATACCAGGCCCCCATCCCCGGCTCCTGAATATCTTTTACATATTTCAAAACAGTCACTCCAATCGGATGAAAAGTTACTTCTTGCTGTCTTATTCGTCTATATGTAGTTGTAAAAAATTTGGCTGCTATTATGAATGATGGCTCTGTAAAAGGGAGAGCGGCGAAGGCTTGTAAATTTCTATTTTAGTAAGTAGAACTCTCAATCTTAAAATCTGTATTAATATCAAATTCCGCAGTCCCCTTCTTTTCTGCCTTCCGTAAAACAAACTCAAATGTAGGCTCATAATCTGAATCCTGCAACGTTTCCCCACCCAATATTTCTATGCTGTACCAGCCGTTTTCAATTTCAATGATCGGCTTTTTATATTGCTTGTAATGATTAAGCAAAGCGTTGACTCTTTCGCTCGTGAATTGTTCTAGTATCCGCCAAGTAAACAGCATGAAGATATTGTTTTCAACTTTCAGAGAATAGCCCCTACGTCTGAATTGTAACCGGCTATCTGTTTTCAGCAGTTCCGGTATATCACCAGAAAGATTGAAAATGATCGTATAGGGATAGTTTTCAATCCCTGCCATTGGAAGAATGATCCCATCATTCACAACGTTATCGCCGCTCTCGTTTGTTGTAAATTCGATTGCTAAATTATCTGAAAGACTATTGGACTGTTTCCAGCTTTCCAGCAGCAAAATATCCCCGAGAATAAAATAGTCTATAAGGTCATTCAGCACTTCGGTAAATTTGTATATCACGGCAACCTCTCTTTCCGCCTTTTATCCTATAGCCGCTTTCATTATGTTCTTCCAATTCAGCGGGATTTTTAAAGAATGTCATTGCATCTACGAACCAAGGGCACAGTACTACTTCACCTCAATTATGATCTCTTGATCAACATTCAGCTTATTAAACTGACTTATTAAGGTATGATATCTTTTTTCGTCTATATCATATTCAATATCTATTGAATCATTTATGCCAAGTGATCTTGCGGTCTCTTCCGATAAAAAGATGGACATTAATTTTCGACTAATTATGATTCTTACTATTCCCCCGTACTCAGATCTATCCTGACTATTAATCGTAATATGAACCTTATTTAAAATGGGGATGTCTTCAATACATAATGATTTTTGAAATAATACGTATTCTTTCGTCTCAAATTCATTATCTGCAAATCCAATTAACAATGTCTCATCCTCTATCCCAAAATAAACGAATAAGGCTTTTAATAGAGTTGTCATTTATTACTCCTCTCTCCCCCAAAAATCCTGTTGACCTATCGGGATGGAACAGTTTTTGTCGCTGGTCGGGATTGATTCAGCCTCAATCACCATACAAGAGCAAGCAGTTCCCCATAAACAGCCTTAAGCTCCGGCTTTGTTTGCTTTGACTTCGCGGCCTTTTTCAGCTTTTCAAGGCTGCCGAATATCCGGTATAAAACCAATTCTCGTTCATATATTTCTTTAGATAACAGCTCTTGAAGAAGCGCTTCTGCCAGCTCAATCCGATCAATGAAAAAGTTTTTCATAGGTCTTGCTTCGTCATTCCCTGCAAGCAGAATGTCTATTAGAACCGGCATCAGCTCCGGTTCCAAGCCATGCGTGTCAATAAAGACTTGCGCATAGCCATCCTGTATCATCTGGTGTTCCGTATCTATCACCTCCATATAACGAGAGACGAGTGGGAAATAGTCCCTGCTGTACAATCCTAATCCGAGTACCGCATAGGTGCCAGGCATGACCGACTTCTCACTCGGTTCTGTATCCTTATACCACGCATAGGGTTCCATAGCGATGTTCGCATACACTTCCAGTTTTGGATAAAGGGCAGGATAGGTAAGTGCCGCTGCAAAAAACTGATGCAGTTCCGATTTAGCCATCCTTTTTAGAGGAAGATAGTTCTTTTGTTTGCTTTTAAGCTTCATGCTATATTCTTTCGGAAATCCTTTTTGCAGCAATTCCGTAATATGATCCAATACTTCCCCATAAGCGGCTTCCTCCTCGGCCAAAATCCTGACTTCAATGGTCTGAGTTACATCATTATTATGAATTTCTGCATAGGTCCCTTTATATACTGGAGCGAATTTCCCACTCCCTCGCCGAATATAATCTTCAGCCTGTTTTGACCCAAGCTGGACTGCAAGTTTCAAATATTGCTCGCGAGCACCCGTTCTTTTCCTTCCTATTTGCAGAGCAGCATATACAAAGAATGAGAGTTGCTTTGCATCCATATTTATAAGATCTATATTCTCTTTAGGTATCCAGTCTATCGCATAGCTGTCTGCACGGTTAAAATAGCAAGGAAGATAAACATTCTGTATCCAATCATCTAAAGCTGAAGTATATTGGCCAATCCATTCGTTTAAGCGTTCTTTGTTACTTCTTAGTTTGTCGGATAAACGCTGGATTAAGGGATCAACTGTATCTTCTTTCTGCTTGATTAGATCCGGATTTATCAAATGACGAGAAAAGAAAAACTGATCATCCCCGCTCGGCAATATTGGAAGATCAGGTATAATTTTGGAATTTATAAACTCCTGTAATGATTGGCGGAGCTGGTTCAGCTTCTCATTATTTACGAGCTGACCGCAAATCTGTATGTCTTCTTCTTTCATCTCAACGGAAAGTATAATTTGGAATCGATAATCAAAAAAACGAGCTCCAAGTTTATCCGATAAAAAGAGCTCCTCCACTTCCTTGCGTAATGACGGATAAAGCTCAGTTCTAATTCGTTCTTCTGTGAGCTCAGCAATATAAGGACCTGCTTCGATTTTATAGGAGCTGTCAGTCCAATCAAGCGGTTCATCAATATCAATATGTATTTTCCCGCCACGCCAAGCGACCTGTAAATAATCCATTACTCCTGCCTGGAGCGGTCGATGGGATACGAATTCATCTATTCTTTTGCTCTCTTTGCTGTATATAGTCATCAGCTTGTCCCACACATCATCTAAAAACCTCCGTACTGCTGCGTCCATTACTGCTCCTCCTCTTTATGCTAAAGATACATTCCGAACAGATATTCCATCCGTTCATGGGAATAACCATCTTCCCCGCGCCAGGTTGCTACAGACATAAAATCTGTCCCTCGTCCCCTCTCTTTACGGAAATCACTTCCAGCAACAAGCAGTCCGGCATACCCCCAAATTTCAAGCACCGAATCTCTTTCGTGCTTATTCGATGGAAAGACGTCTTTCCATCGTTTCTCAAGGCCGCGTGCTGCATCCTGCTTATCGCATTCATTTATGGCTCGTATCATTTCTTTCAGAACGTTCACATCATCTTTTGTTACTACTAGCTCAGGTTCCTTGCTTACCATTTCCATATCCATTAGGCAATAGATGAGATGGTTGTGTCGAACGCCTCCCCATTTCACCCTCTCGAATTGAAGCACGTTCAGATCATAATGGATATATTGTTCATCAGACATTAGACAATTGTCGTTGCAATAAGCACATAAACTATACATCGGTTCCTCTGCCTGTTTGTCATGGTATGCATGCAGACAAAGTTCATGGGTCAACGCCCAGCTTGATAAAGCGCTCCGTAAATAGACTTTTCTGGTTGTTAGGCTGTGTAGAAAAGCTTTAATCACTTTCTCCCGGTTCATTTCGTCTTCGTGAACCTGCCGCAATCTGCTGATACATTCATCATGTGTGATGGTCAGAGGATCAAACATCAGACCTTTATTCTTCGCGTACTCAAAATCTTCTGTGCTGCAGTTTGCCAGCCCGCCCTGTTTCCAACCGCCGGCTGACCAAAAAGTGCTTGTTAATATTTTCTTTGCCTTAGAATCCATCATAACTCTCTCCCTATCTCCGAATTCCATCTCAAATATTCCTTGGAATCGCCGTCAACGTAAATGATATCTGTTTAATGGACTCTCGGATCCTTAACTTGTATATTTACTTTATTATACCAATTCTCTTATAAACTGGCATACCTGTTCACTTAAGTGAGATGCGTTAAGTTCATTACGGCACAATACTTACGAACCTGGTCTACTGTCTAAAAACGTCTCTTACACCCTGAACTAAATTTTTCGTCTGTATGGTTATCTATATCTAAAATCCTATATTCAGAATACTTGCCATTCTTTGGTTACGCTTTATGAAAGAGTTATAGTATCCTCTATTTATAGCGATTCCTATTTTAAAGGCAGAGGCTGCCAAGCATGAATGAAGCTGGTGTCTTACTAATCATTTTGGAGGTAGAAATGAATCACACACTATTTGAACAGCTGAACAAGTGGCATGAAGAAGACGAGCATCAGAAAATTGTGGATTTGCTGATAGCTATCCCCGATGAAGAACAAGATTATGAAACGGTTAGCCGTCTTGCTAGAGCCTATAATAATTTGGGGCTTTACGAGGAAGGGCTCTCTCAATTTGATAAAATTTCCGAGGCCGGCAAACAGGATCCTCTCTGGCATTACCGGGTAGGTTTTGCTCTTTATTATTTAAAACACTATGAGGAAGCGGTTCAGGCGTTCCGCAAATCTGACCAATTAGAGCCCGATAATCAAAGTACAGCGTATTTTTTAAGTCATAGTATTCAAAAGGCGGAGAAACAGAAAAGAGAAGAACTCCGTCTTGCCAACAAGAAAGCTTCCTTGGAACACAGCAGTTCAGTAACGGATAAAGCACTTTTTTCTGATATATTTTTAGCTGATTTCTGGGAGGACAGCGAGTATGCAAAAGAAGATTATCAATCCGAGCCACCTACGGATGAACTGATTAATTCAATTGAACAAGAGCTTGGTTACAAGCTTCCCTCCTCTTATATTCAGCTGATGAAGCATCAAAACGGCGGTGTACCGAAGAACACTAACTTTCCAACACAGGAACCGACTTCCTGGGCAGAGGATCATATTGCCATTACAGGGATTATGGGGATTGGCCGCGAGAAAAGCTACTCACTGTGCGGGGATGGGGGCAGCCAATTTATGATTGAGGAATGGGGATATCCTGACATTGGCGTAGTGATTTGTGATTGTCCTTCAGCCGGTCATGATGTCATCATGCTGGACTACCGGGCATGCGGCAAAGATGGCGAACCCGAGGTCATTCATGTCGATCAAGAAGATGATTACGAGATTACCTTTCTAGCTGATAATTTTGAAGAATTTATCAAAGGCTTGGTGAATGAAGAACAATATGATACGTCTGAAGAAGATAAAAAAGAAGCTCTGGATAAAGTCGCGCATGGCAAATTTTCGCCGCTGCTGGAGAGGCTGTGCTCGCGGGTAACAGAAGTGGAACAGGTTGAACAGAAAATCCGCAGCATATGTACACGGATTGTTGAAGAAAAGGGCCATTTTTCTTTTCATGCAGATGAATTATCGTATGTCATGTATGATGTGCAGTTTTGGTTATATACGAAGTCATATCCAAACACCAGCCGCGAGCAATATTTGACAGCCTATGAGAACATAATTGCGTTTGGCGGGGAATTCGGACAAGGCGGCTATGCTCCTGCCTTTATTACCGATTGGCTTGATACCCGCATCAAGGAAGGGCGGATCGTACAGGACGATGGGGTTATCCGGTTTACCAATTCGTATGCAGAGGAAGTCATCACTAAGTTAAAAGAAGCCTAATCGCAGATTTCATTCATGCAAGAACCCGCTTTAGATGCGGGTTCTTCTTCTTGTAATTTGCTCTAGCTCAACATCATTGCCGTTATACTCGCAGAGAGATAAATGAATCAGCTCGAATATAGGGAGCAATATGTGTTTGCGAAGTTCCCTGCGAGCAAATCTTCCTTTCGAATATAGAACTGCAATTCTCCAGCGTCCCACCAGCAGAATCCGACCTCCTGATCAGAATCCAGCGCGAGCAGTAATAATGTATCTTCCACTTCCTGCTTCGCTCGATCGGAATCACCTTTAAAATGATCAGTAATCTGCTCCAATGCTGAATCCGTTGAGTAGTTATACTGTTTGCCCGTCAACAGATGCAGAGCTGCTTCATATTCGCAGTCTCCATGCTGGGTTGAAGGATAACCGAACATTACTGCCAGATCATTTGAGTTCCCATCGTTCAATTCGAAGCATAGCTTCTCATATTGTTCATAGTCATGCTCATCGTCTTCTACCATTTCATAATCTACATAGCCATAATTCGGAGGTTCCATCGTTGATCTAGCACTTACCCGGTATCCTGTAAACTCACCCTCAAGAGCAGTCACTTCAGGCGAACGGAGACGTTTAGCTTCCTGAAGCTTGTCCTCCGGTAGATAGATTACCTTGTGCTCGATACCATATGCAGGTTCATCTACTCCTACGAAAAAGTACAATATGCCTTTCACAGGCAGCAGTGCTTCTTCATCTTGATGTGTCAATTCACTTAAACGAAGCTGGGCTAAAAATGTCATGGGCGTTCCACCAGAATCCACCGGCCACTCTACGCTGGCAGGAAGATCCGGATCGCCTCCTATACGGGATGAGCCTATCTCATTGTATGTTTCGATCTTTTTCTTAGACAAGCGAATACCTTGACGTACGGACTCTTTCAAATAATCCACCGCATGTTCGAACTGATTTTCGCGAACAATTCGTTCGAGCTTATTATGATTGTTACTACTTAGCAATTGCTTCACCTTCCCTATATAAAATACAAAAATACGACGAGATTATGGTCTGCAATATTTAACACTACGTAATTGTAACATATGGAAATGTAATGGTATTATCTATTAATGATGTTCATATTTTCAGAACAGTAACATCTTAATTATCAAATAAACGGGAGGAAGCAATGACTTTTGTACTTCTCATAGCGGGAATTGCTGTGAATACCATTCTTTGTATATTTACGGGTGGTGGTGTTGTTATAGGCCTTGTTTTTTCCCTAATCGGACTGCCACAATCCAATTCCAAAAACAATTGGTTTTCGATGGACACGATCAAATTCGTACTGACCATCCTATTCACATTATTGACCCTGATTATATTCTCGTTCATTACATATGCGAATATTCGAACAGCGGGCACACTCGCATTCTCACGACTAGATTTATTTCAAGCTAAGAAGATGGTGCTGTTAGGGTTTATTCAGGGAGTCTTCTCTCTTACAGCATTTAAATGGCTTCTGCCCCAGTTTATTGGGGGACTAAAATTAGATACTAAGCATAAGTGGGTCATCGCTAGCGGTTCTGTATTGAGCATTGCGGGCGGTGGGATTACATGGCTGGGCTTTATGTAAGACCATGATTTTCCTGAAGAACGATCATTATTCCTAATGATTATGTAGAGGGTAAAATGAAACAAACACTTATTGAACAACTGAACCAGTGGCATGAGGAAGATGATCATCAGCAAATCGTAGATGCGCATACAGCGATCTCAAGCGAAAAACATCTATAATGAAGGTTTTGATTCTACATATCTTCCCCAAAGCCCATCTTACTTTTTATTTACATTGTTTGAGTCGTTTAATCACTACTTACATCAGTCCCTAACGCTTTAGATACAAACCTTAAGGGACCATCACTCGCTTTAGAAGTTATGAGAGTGAAAATGAATCTCTTTCAAAACGAAGCAGGAAATATATTTTATGCCATGTTATGATAAGAAACTCTTCTCTTAACTCATGTATAATTTCAATTGCGTGCTCTTTTATTATTGCTTTAAACTACACCACCAATGAATTGAGGGATCAGACCGATGAAACTTCAGTCGCTGTATGATGATTATTTAAATATAAAATTCAATAGAAATTTAACAACCGTTCAAACGGACAGCTTTAAGTATGTATTATGTGAAGATGAAAGTTCGGAACTATTCTTCAATGGTTACGAGGACGAAACATTCAGCGCATGGATCTCTGAATTACAGCCGAGGGACCCTAATTACACGGCAAAACCTAACTGGAATCCCGTACTTTCGAAGAACTTTCCACAGTTAAACGTATACGATGAGTTAATCTTTTACTACCTTTTGTTTACGATTAACGCGACAACCTCAATTATTAAGATTAATGCGTACAATGGTATGAATGATTTCATGAAGGGTTATTCTTTTTTTCAGTTATCCCAATTGCCTAGTGTCACCGCATTAAATGAAAAACAGCAAGCCGAGCTTAGAGATTTTTTCTTCTTTTTCTATCTCTATACGCATCCTGTTAACGAGGAAACTCTCCACTCCTTTTCATTCCGCGGGCAAGACTTAGTTCATACTAGAACAGGGATTAGAGTAGGACACTACCTTTCTAAATATCATGATTACTACCGAGACCATCTCGGCAATTATATGGATCAGATAGGTATATCCTCCGATGAAATCGATATATGCAAAAATTTAACGGAGGAGCTGTTAAGGACAATCGAGGGTAAATCCAAGCTGGTCATGCCACCGGAGGAAGGTTTGGAGGATCTACTACAGCTTATCAATAATGTTGATCTTTTGTTACATAAGAACATAGAAAATAAATCAGAGATTTTTAAAGTAATGGCGGAGTGTCTCACTATTGAGCGTTCAGGCCCTTATCGAGATCACTGCTTCAGAATGTTGCTGCAAAATTATGTCACGTATATCCTTTACTTTAACTTTGATGAACTGAATGAGCTAGTGGATTACTTCAGCAATACTCCGTTATGGTGCGAAAAGATCATCAATTCGATCTTTACCGATGCCATCTTTATTCAGAAGATTATACGGCAAAATCGTATTGACATAACAAAGTACAAAAATATAACAGATTTTTTCAATGAGAGCGCTAGGAATATTTATCTTTAGTCAAGATATAATAGCAACTTTCTTTGGAAACATGCTAAAAATCAAAAAATATAGAAGATAATACCTATGCAGAGGAAGTAATTAATAAGTTAAAGAAGCCTAATCAATCACTGGTCAATTCCAGTTCAGGTTCATGCCTAATAATGAAAGGAGCTCGCTTTCAAAGCGGGCTCCTCTTGTAATTTTCGTTGGATTTTCATCAATCATTATTTCAGCGGCGGTTCCGCCCCAATCTTTCATTCAGCGCAACAGCAAGTACTCTAAAGTGTCCCTTCTCTTCCGAGTCCAGCAGTTCATCCGAACTACTTTTCTCCATTCAGTAATATCCATCTAACTTAAAAAAGAACCTATTCAGCTTTGCTGATATACCGTTGCTGTAATCTTGTCGTTTGGACATATAAACATATAAAAAATGCCTTCACCATATTCGTCGAAATCAGCATAATCAATCTGCCCTATATACTGCATTCTTCGTTCACAACAAGGGCATACCGGATACTCGGCATCCTGGACCCAGCTTGGATGGCCGCCGATCTGTGAATCTAATTGTGACATGGTCCAAACAGCAGCATAATATGGGGATTGCGGCACATGTGCAAGATTTAGACAAGGCGGGGGTTCAGTACTGCTGTTTACGTCTTCAAAATCCGGAAGATAATCCGGTTTCTGATTAAATTGACTCCATACCGGCATCCCCCTGTTATCCAGCTCCATATAAATTGTACTGAAGCATCCGCAAGCTTCGCAGGTTACTACTTGGAGGTTTTCCATAGACAGGTTCAGATATTGCAAAGCCGGGTGAGAGACAGCAACATCCATCAGCTTCGTTAACTTTCTTTTACACCATGGACATGCAGCGCTGCTTGTCTCAAGAAAACGCGCATGATGCCCATCATTTACATCATTATTCTGTTCGTTTACTTGTCTGATCGGATAACATACATGGTTAATAAGGTTGCGCCTTTCTCCCTCGGGCGTAAGCTCCCAACCACCATCAAGAGCATACGTTTCAGGAGTAACAAATAATTGCTCCGCCCATTCAGGCGGCTGTTTTCGCCATTGTTGAAACTGGTCTATAACTGCTGAATCACCGATCCACCCGAGTACAAGGAGAAGATGATTACGGTTGTCGTCATCCCACGCTATCCGCTCCAGAAGCTGATCTCGAATGTCCTGCGGTGAATCTTTAAATAGAATGGGATGATAAAACAAGCCGCGCTGTATGAGTTCCGGCAGAGCATCCGAAACATTATCATCCCGGTAGCATACTAGAGACAATAGAATGTCTTCTGCTTCACTTTCATTATTTACAGCAAGTAATTCCAACGCATATTTCATCATACTATCAGCTTCTTGATCAGATAATGATATGTATATCTGCTCCATGCTTAACGGATAAGAAACATATTGGATTAGCGGATCATACTTTTTTGGGGCATGCATCACCTTGAGAATCTCTACATGACCCGTTAAGTTTTCATACAGATTCACCATTTTACGATGCTTTTCTATATAAGCCTGCTGTTTTTTTCGTTCCTGCTCCTGGTAGCAAGGCATGCAGATGCCGCCTGTTTTGGTCGCAGTGCTCGGCAAGATCGTCGCGCTGCACCCTTCCATCTTACATGGTAAACGTTCCGTCATTTCAATTAACCTCCTTAATTACGGCCCAATATACAGTTTATTTTCTGAGAAAACCGCTGAATATCCACGTCTATACAGCTCAAAGTATGCTGCGAACGGATCACCGTTCAATCTATAACGGTGCCACTGAAGATAATAGGAAATCCAGTAATCACAGGCAATCGAGTAATACGCCTCGTCCAAAATTTCAATCGGTTCATCGTAATCCTTCTGTTCGTTGATGATATCAAAAATCGTCTCATATATTTCAGGATTGTATTGCTGACGGATTTCATCTATTGATCCAGAAGGTATAATTTTAATCTCTTTAATGCCAAGCAAGTAATCTACTGAATCTACCGTATCTGCCTTCTCAGAGGACTCCAGTATTATATCCTTTAAACCTTGAATAAACTGTCGGCCGTAATTTATTAATATCTCATTTGTTACATTAACAGCTTTACTAGTAAAATATCCTGGCACTGCAGATCCGCTAAAATCCTCAGGTTCCAGCATTTTATAGATCTTTAATATCCTCTGCAAATAAGCATGTCCATCTTCAAGAGGTTCAAAAGTAGCCTCTACCCCTTTTCCATCTGGCATATACATTTGGAAATACCCATAGAACTGGGCTTCCTCAATATCTGATTCATCGGAGTCTACCTCTTCTTCCATAAGCTGAAGCAAATACCGTGCATACGTCTGTTTATCCATATGTATCTCTCCTCTTCCGCTACCCTGCCGCGTGTTGAGTCATTTTTTATCATATCTTATACTGTCGCCAACCCTCAATAGCAGTAACGTATTAGTTGGCATGCTGCTGCAACGGCAGGAGCAGTATTTAACGTATCTATTTATGATGGAAAAAGGCTATGTTAAAAGTCATTTTGATTTTTAACACAGCCACTATTATCACTTTAGTTTATACGTGATTTTACTACTTTGAAGAATAATTAATAATCATGGCTTCCTGCGTACCCTCGTCGTAAGCAATCCACAATTCATCTCCCACCGCTACACCATACACAGGTTCGATTGTCTGTTTAATGTGATAGGTCACTCCATCCTTTTCTACGGTAATAGCAGCTACCGGGCGTTCTCCATGCGTCCCGTTAAAATGAACGGAGAGAACTTTAGCCGCCCCCTGCTTACCTTGAAGTAATCGGGTTTCCTTTTGCAAATCTTCTTTTTTCATAGCAACCGGAATCACTGTACCCACATTCACGGTCATGTTTTCAGGTACAAAGAGACCATTCACTTTACGGATCCGGTCCGTACCGCTAGAAATGATGACTTCCAAAAGCATAAGCTGCTTCTTATCTATAACTATCGGCATTTTCTGCACGTGGATCACTTCACCTTGCAGGGATATTTGATCCGATGCCTTTTCTATATTCATAGTTCCGTAGCTTAAAATTCTCGCCATTCCCTGAATCAAAATCAAGTTCGCCCGTTCCCCGGTGCGATATTCAAATCCAAAAGACTGGACGACCGGTATTGTATAAACGCGTCCCTCGGCTGTGAAGTGAAGCTGAAGAGCTTGTCCCCGGTTTACACTTCCATAACGTTCGATACGGGTAAGGACTGCATCTTTAATAAGTGCTGGTTTAGACTCCTGCGATGCATGTTTAAAGTCCTCTTCTGTGATGAATACAGCCTTATGTTTCTTTCGGTTATAGCTGATCATGACGGTATCACCGATTTGAATAGGATTCAGATAGGAGATGACTTGCTTGATTTCAACCTCTTTCATTTGACCTTCATCCTCAAACTGAACAGTAAACCGTACTTGCGGCCTTTCATTCACATATAAACCCGACTCTTCCATATTCTTAATCCTGCCCTGAATATGCTGGCCATCTCTTATTTTTTTCTTACTTGCATTCGCATACAAGCGAGGAGCAAATGCGAGGCCTATGAATGACACTAGCGTGATGAAGACCCAAATCGCCCAATTAATTACAAGCGCTCCACCTTGCTTTATATAATTCCAAAAGCTTTGAATGGACACTTTATTTTCGGCTTCAGTAAGCATCCATTCCTCGACCAGAGTGCTCGAAAGAACCTTAGCCTGCTGAATTTCCATATCAAGAAATCCTGCCGTAATGTCTCCACCGCGATAATAAAGGATGTCACTGCCTGATTGCTTATAAAATTCAGTCTCGTCATTTTTTAAGTTCTCGTAGGACAGCTGCTCCAAAAGAGCATTGGCATCTTGAAACTCTCCGGATTTCTCATTGAATACATATCCGGTCACAGTTCCTTCTAATTCATCTTCTGCAGTAGATCCTGCGATCAGAACCTCCTCGTCATTCAGCAAGAATACACGAGCTTGGTAAACCGGCTTAGGTGTTGGAACCGGATTTTCCCAATGATTCTCGTTAGCGTTATAAAATGAGGCTTCTTCAGGGTAGTTCCCATTCTCGCGAACTAACTTACCATTGTTGAAACCGAAGACTTTAGCAAATTGAGCCCCAGCCCGGTCCTCTGCAGCAAATGTACCTTCATCATCATTTTGCAGCAGCACAGATACAGCACCATTTCCATCTAATATCCCGCTGACTAATGCTGTTCTATCATCCTTTAAAGCTACAGAAAATAAGGGTACTGCTTTGTCGTTCTCAAAGCTCCCATGCACTTCATCTATCCGAACAGGCCTTGCCGGAAGCAAATCCTGTTCGCCTAAATTCACTTTATCCAGCTTTCCGTCCTTCACCTGAGCTATAAACAATGCATTTTCTGGTGTTTCCCCAGCTACAATGAGTCTTCCGCGCCAAGAATAAACATTTGAGCTCCATGAGGATTTAAGGTGCATCGTTCCCTGTGCCAGCTCTTCAACCATGCCTGTTGAGTGGAAGTAATTGATTTGCAGACCATAAGAATCATCGTAAGTTGGGATAATGATTCCATCCTGCTGATAAGCCGCCGGTCCCAACCCGGCTATGAAATCGGTATGTACAGTCGTATCACCAATTAAGGTTTCCTTATCGGTATTAAAAAAATAAACATCATATTGCTCTCCAACCGGGTGTTTTGCTAAGCCAATGAGCTGCTTTCCCCCATCCAGCATATAGACCTTCTCAAAGGATGGTTGATACTCGTCTATATATTCCTTATAATCGCCCCATAGGAAATAACTTAACACTATTACTGGAATGAAAAACAGTAAATTCCCGAGAGATACCGCTCGCATTATTTTCATCTTGTTTTTCTCCCTTTAAATTATGTAAACCTCATAAATTCGTTGTTATATACATGGAAAGACAATTACTATCCGATCGTAGAAACCACATTCCCATCTTGATCCTTGATGTATGTTTTAACGACTTGAAGTTTTAATTCTTTATAAGAAGACAAATGAATTTCTCCTTCTTTAGGCAGAAGCTTGTGCATAAGCTCGTTAACAACCGTTTCGTCCAGTTTTAAATGGATGTTCTGCTCATCTGTTTCGATTCCAGTCGTTGGAGCGGATTCCAATGTTACGCTTATCCCATTGCTCATTAACACCAAATCTTTTCCCTTAAGCAGCCGGCCGCGCAGCAGCATTGCAACCGTCCCAGCCTGCTTCGCTCCTAGCGTAAGTACAGACGGCTTTTTACTGAATAGGCCATTCTTGCCGGGTTCCCAGGACAACTGATCCACAAATAAAAATCCGGTGCTCGAACCGTCACGGTCTATTCCTACTTGGACACTCTCCTTCACAGCAGGGACCTGCAGAATAGAATTGCGGGATAAGTCCGTAATATAACCCGGCAGTTCTGCTTTTCCAGCCTCAAGTAAACCTCTTGTATTCCAAGTTTTCATAGCCTCCAGCTCATCTTCCGTAATCCCTACCATTTGAAGAAATTCAACGCGTCCGTTAGGCGTATGCAGCGTCTCCAGTTCCTGATCTGGTATAAAGGCAAGAGCAGTCAGCTGTGTATCAGCTCCCAGGCAGATTGGCCCGTTGGCATCCAAATAATCGCCGGAAGCGAATATATTGCCGCTGTTAAATACATATCGTCCCATGTTTTGAAGTAAGTTTAATGCCCAAGCTGGTGGCTCCTCCTCATCCTGGCCGCGGGCGACCCGGAAAGTAAGTTCAAACCCATAGCCGCTATAATCAGGATTTTCCGATTCCTTCTCATAAAGCTCCGAGAAACCAAACGTTACAATATGCCAATGTGGAAAAGGTGACTCCGCTTTATAAGCACTAAGGCCGTCTAATGGATCTTGACCACCGAGCATATAAGGAATTGCAGTACCATAATGCTTCGGCTCCTGTTGCCCGTACAGCTTCGTCATTTCCTCTTCAATTGCGTTCCATCCTGTCGTATTCACTTCTTCGGTCATCTTTTCTCCTCCAACTCGTTAATTTTACAGTTACTTGCCATTGTATTGAAAATAGAAGCGGCTCAAAAGTGCCCGATTGCAAAGCCCATACTATACACTTTCGAACAGCTCATCGTCCTCGTATCTCACTAGCAGCATTGCCAATCATATACGACTTTTGAAAAATCCCTATTTTTCAAAGCATCCTTTGGGATGGAGAAAACACAGTTCCCGGAATCCCCGAACATAATGCCGCATTCTTCATCGATATCCAGCTGCAATAAAAGAAAATCGTCATCATCAAAACCAATATAATCATTTTGAACAAAATAGGGGTATCCGCCAACTCTGCTATCGCTGCTATAGCAGTCTTCACTCAATTTCTCATATTCTGCTTCTGACAGCTTATTCGTAAAAGTTTCCCGAAATAGATCTAATGAGGAAGACATAGGCATTTCTCTTGTTTTAAAATACATTTTACCGCTGTGTGAAAAAGGAAGATTCTGTTTATATTCTTCATTTTCATAAGGATGTTTCTTTACTAAATGTTCTTCATTTTCTTCATAGGATTCAATGTATTTTACTAGAATCGGATTTTCCAAACCAAACAGATCATCGTTTGCAACATAAAATTGCAGTAATCCCTTTTTGGGTAATTCAACTAGATTTTCAAGGTCTGCTAGATTGATCTGTGCTAAAAACAACATAGGTTCCCCTGCTTCATCGGTTGGATAATCCCTAATATCTTTTAAATAGGGGCATCCACCTAATTTACTATCCCAGGGTTTTGTTTCTTCACGCTTAAAACTTATCTCATTACTATACCTAGAAGTTTCTTTAATTAAGTTTTCATGTTCTTTCAAGAGTTCAGGAATTTCATATTTTATCAATATATGTCCCCCATTCTGATAAACGACTCCTTACTTAACCGTTTTACACTATATCATTATTTGGTAATTCCGGGCATCCTACCCTAAATGCCTAATTTTCACGATTAAAGATATTAGGTTTCTCTTCAGTTCCGGACAAAAACTTACAACTTTCATACAAAAAAGCCGCAGCTCCGTCCCCCTCTTCCTGAAATTCTTATACTTCTCGTTTCTCGTTTGGACTATAAATAATCCGCTGGTAATCCCCGTCCTTTGAATCCATATCACCTAAGAACATCCGTTCATGTTCGGGAACGAGCTCGTATTTTTCTTTTAAATTGGCTCTAGTGAAGTCACTTGGGTTAGCAAGATAATGATAGTAAGCTTCCCTGCAGATTTCTAAAGTCGTTTTCTCTCCTTTTAATTTACTAAACATATCGGACAGTTCTTTTTGCTTTTCTTCTATATCTGCTGCATACAGCGCTTCTGAAAAACGTACTTCTCCCAATTCTGCAATCGTAACTTCTAAAGGATGAGAGAATGCTGTAAACAATATTCCATTCTTAAATAATTCAGCGATTTCATCCATCTGATAGTATTTTTCGAAATTCGCATTATAAATTCCAACAAGACCGTTCTCGTATACGACCATATTCACCAAATAGTTTCTTTCATTTTCCTTCATGAAAATAAAAAAGCCTTTTCCTTCCACTGTCTCATAGAACATTTCACGCACCACATAGAAGTCAACAGCTGCAGGTGAATAGACAACCTTTCTTGTTTCATTTAACTCTTTTTGAGCTGTTGTAATTTTAAACATGTTTTCGAATTCTGGATTGAGTTTCTTTACGTTGTTCACCACATATCCGTAATATGTATCCTTATCATGCAGCCAATTCGCCGAGTCGATCTTATATGCTCCTAACCCGTGAATCGAAAGTGTCTTGCCCCGAGGAGCGATCGGCGTCAACCAGCCTATGTCTATCTTTTCTTTTAGCCCTGCTAAATCTACAAGTTCCCAGCAGTTAACTGTTCCATCTTCATAAACATCAACATTTATATAGAAATATTGGTCTCCATTATGAATAATCCCTGGTACCGTTGTACCTTCAATTACCTTTTTTCTTCGAATTTTTTGCATCTTTTTTACACCTCAGTATTTTTTCGTTCTTATGTGAATTTCTGAATGAAATGAAAATAATAACCCCTCTTCTTAGCTGGTAACTGCGTAGAAAAGGGATATGTAAAGCGCATGAAAAAAGCGTATTATATCCGCTGAATAAACGGTACATAAGTTACCGCTTATAGTCGGGCTGTTCCAGTGTAATAGGATTTGGATTGTTGAGTACCCAATGCACTGCCAGTTCGCATAGTCTCGCAGGCTCATCATCACCATGGCCGTTATGTAGTTTATTCACTAATGTTTTGGCTTCCGCAAGTGCAGCGGGAGGTAATGGTGTACCCAAGCTAAAGTAATGGTTCAAACGATTGAGCATATGACGAAACTGGTTATCCCAATTGATACCGCCATTATCTAAAATTTCATATGATACTTTCCCGGTAATACGGATTACCTCACCCTGTACGGTGCTCGCATGCCCTTTTGAAGGGATTAATAAATTCCAAAGTTCATCATGCTGCGCCTGCCATACCTTTGTTGATACGGTTATTGGCGAGGTACCGTCGTGAATCTTTCGTTTTTCTACAGGGGGAACTTCAAACAGCTCGTACAGACGGTAAAGAGCCTCATCCGTTTGATTTAAATATTCTTTATTAAAGCCTTCTCTATGAAATTCAAATTCATTTCCGATCCGTTTGACCGAGTCTTTCATTGCCAGCGTTACAGCTGCTCCGGCGTCAAGCAAAATAGCGGCAACTTCCGCCATATTGACGATATCTATGTTTCTACACATAGCTAAAGCTTTTGCTAAAGGTGTCTGCTTCCTCTTATTTTCTGCGTTGAGATTTGCGCCTTTAGCAGCAAGCGTGTGAACCGCATGCGGCTTACATGAACCTGCGGCAGCAAATAACGGTGTCTCGTTTTGATAATCAGCGGCTTCTATATCTGCACCCAGCTCAAGCAGCAATTCAATATGGCCCGACCAACTTATAGCATGTTTATGTAAAGCCGTTCTTCCGTAACTGTCTTGAGCATTTATGTCAGCACCCTGTTCTACGAGCCAGCGAACCAATTCACTCGGTATATTGAAAAAGCTTAAGGCTGTCGATTTACTGTAACCGCCCCGGGCATCCAATTCGCACTGGGTAAACACCTCTTTTAATGCCGATATGTCGCCTGCTTCAATTAGTTCATCGAAATTTTTCGGTAAGGTTTTTCTCTTCCTGCCCATCTGTACCTCTCTCCTTATGTAGTATTTTTACATTTCCTTCATTTCCCTTCATCTCATCAGAGGATTCTCATTCTATAATCAGCATGTTTTGTTGGTTAATTGGTTTGGTTCTACTGCATTTTGCATCCAGTGCTGATCGGTCTGGACATGATTTTCACGAACAAATTTGGCAACGGATGTTGAGAAATTTTCATAAGAGAATTCCTCTGCCAAACGTACAATATAACCTTCTTGTGCACCGCCAAACATGGAACTTCCAGTAAAACATTTTTTGATGGCAGCCTCATCCCAAATACCTCGATAAAGTACGGGTACCGTTTCTAATCGAAGAAGCTTTGCCCGCTCCATCGTTTCGTCCCAAGATAAACAATGGTTCTTTTCATTCCAGATGGAAAACAGATAAAAATAATGCGTTAATTCCTCATAAAAGATGGAGTGCTTCGCATAAACATACTCACCGCAAATCCGCCAATCTTCTGGAATTTCATATGCAAATGTCGCATGGAATTGTTTAAGCCAGTGCCTGGAAGGATGATCTTTCGAATCAATTGAACGGGCATGTTGATAATTCGTATATAATGAAGTGTTTTCCCCGTCGAGTTTTTCAGTGACAATCACTTCTTTCCCCTTAAAATGATCTATTGATTTTAATACTTTATCATCGTCAGTTTTCGTTCTGGACCAAGGCAGATGGAAGGTACGAGGATATTTAGTATACATGGTGTTTCTCCTTATATTAATTTTTAGCTAGTGAATCGGCTTCAGCAAAGAAATATAATTTCCATAAATATTCATCATCTAACAAATGATAGATTTCACTAGCTGCATTATCTGCGTAAACAATCTTCATGTGCATTTGAATAATGTTTGCAGTTTTTATAATAAAATCATCTTCAAATCCAAGTTCCTTAAGAAAATGCACTGCCATATGCGTGCTTACATTTTCGTGAAGAAAATAGGATGCATAATCGCGTCCTTTTTTGATTACTTTGGTAAATGGCTTTCCAATATCGTGAAACAATGCAGCAATTTGCATTGCTAACTTATCATCTTCTTCGTAAGTTTGAAAGATATATTCAAATACCTTATATGTATGCATGCATAAAGGATGAGTATGATGGGGGTTTTCTTGATTGTATTGGATCATTTCTGCGAATGAATCAATCACACTAAGAGAGTTGAATAAATCATCATAATTAGGATTTTGATTAAGCAGGCTTACAAATGAATCTTTAGAAATGGGGTATGGCTTTTCATGATGAACAATGTGGATCTGAGACCATCCTTCCCCATAAGTGGGGAAATCAAAAAATTTGTACATTTTCTCCATTACTTTTGCTTCTACTTTCCTTTTGCGTGAAGCATTGCGAGCCAGGCAAACATCATATGGTGTATCGACGTAATAACATTCTTTCATAACGTTTGCAAAACGAGCGATTCCTTTCATCCGGAGATCCCGATCTATATTCGTAGCATCTAAAATGGCACTTTTTCCTTGCGCAAAGGCATTATCAATTCGTGAAAATGCTTCACGGTAAACTTGAAAAGTCTTTTTTTGTTTGCTATCATCGCCAAAAAGCTCTCTTCTAATTTCATCTGTCGAAATGATTTCGGCGCGTTCTTGCTTTGCGATTTTTTTAGCAGCATAAGTTTTCCCGCTGCCTGGTATACCCAGCATGTAAATGAGCTTCAGCATGTTCCTTCCCTCCTTTCCTTTGCTCCTTAAAGTAGTTATAATATATATTTTTTTCAATAATTTGGATTATAAGCATGTATAGGTACTTATCCCGCGCAGTGAAAATAACGGCCAGATTCCAACAAAAAAGCAAGCCGATCATTCAGATCGACTACTTATTATTGGTAATCTAGTCGATTCCCATGTGAGGATCTCATATGCATAAATATTGCCGCCAAAGTTTCCTGCCGATTGTTATTTCCTGTTTTCAGGCGGGTATAAACGGTGGGTGTACCTCACACTCACCCTTTCCTTGCTCTCCTCACGTTCATTAATCCTAACGAACCTAGAATAATGTAAGACTTGATATTTCACAAGAATAGTTCCTGTAAATAGTCTTTAGTCATAAGAAAACAGGATGTTCCTAGCAGACCATCTCATGTGAGAATATTATTGAAGTTCTGATTTCATTTTGGCAATGGGGATCAAGACTCATTTCAGCGTCCCCTCATAAAGAACTAACTCCGCAGCAACTCGTCCCGCGCTTCCATCAGCGCGAATCCCAGCAGATTTCTGCCCCGCCATTTCACGGGATTCTCCACATCTGGATTGGACTGGCCCATACCGATCCCCCAAATACGATCCCGCGGGCTAGCCTCGACGAGTATGCGGTTCTTCGTCAGTTTGAGATAATCGGCAAGCTCCGGATTCTGCGAAAATTTGGCCAAGCTCGCTCTTTTGACGATTCCATAGCATTCCTTATCCCAAATATCTTTGTCAAAGTTTCGTACTGCACGTCCAAAAGCCTTCATCTCTTTAGGATGCTTAGCTTTAAGGATGGACTCCAGCATTTCTTCATCATTGAACAATCTTGCCTTCTCTGCCATCATAAATTGCTCGGCACAGGAGTACTGCGTTCCTTCTACTGAGAACGGGCACATCCACCATTGGCTGAAGCAGCTTTTGTCGACACTGCCGTCCTTAGACGGGGTATGTCCCCAAAAAAACACGAATTTGAACCTTTCTCCCTTATTATATGCTTTTCTTAACTCCTCAATATTGTAGATCATCGCTATTCCTCCAAATTTCTCCGATATAGACGGGATGGTCTATGCCCCGCATTTTCGGTGTAAAGATCTGTCTCCGTCACAAGATCCGCAACTTTACGCCGGAACGCCGCCTTCAACAGCTCTTTATCCATAACTACCTCATAAACCTGCTGCAGCTCCGTTAAGGTAAAGAACTTCGGCATCAAGTGCAGTGCAATATCGGTGTAATTCACTTTTCCCCGCAGCCGCTCAATAGCGTATGCGATAATTTTCGCATGGTCGAAAGCCAACCCATCATTTGTTACGATCTCATAATCTGTGCCTGTCGATGTAGTCTTCGCTGTTGTGGTCCTCGTCACGATCGCCGAAAGTTCTTCTTCACCGCTTAGCTGAAGTTCGTACTCCTGCGTTTTAATAAATCCGTCCTTGATCAGCTCTTTTTGCTCCCGCAGCGGCCGGTAAGATACCTTGAACCAGGCTGCATCTGCTGCATCATCTCCCGACTTAAGCTCCAGCTTGTCACTGTTGATCAGCGCCATATAGCTGCAGCTTATCACCCAAGTTCGCGGGTCGCGCCCGATATCACTAAACGTATACAGCTGCTCCAAATAAACATCTTCCACGCCGGTTTCCTCGCTTAGTTCCCTTACTGCTGCCTGCTCAGTCGTTTCATTCGGCCTGACAAAGCCGCCAGGCAGCGCCCATTTATCCAGAAAGGGGTGTCCCCCCCGACGAATAAGCAGGACCCGCAGCTCTTTTTCCGGCAGTTTGCGATAACTGTCAGCCTGCTCTTCCGTCACAGTGAAAATAACCATATCTGTCGCCACTGATGGCCGCTCGTAATCCCCTGCTTGGTACTGCTCCAAAAACTCATGTTCCGTAAGTCCGTCCTTATCCAACAAACCCAATTAGATTCGCCTCCTTTATTTTTGATTTAACCATTCAGTTCTCCGAAATAGTTTTCATAGGGCGCGAACTTCTCCAGCACTTCGTCAACCTTGCGTATACGCTCCTCAAGGCTTCCCCGCAGCGTAATATAGGGAATACGCCGCTCCTTCAAATCCGCGATTATCTGTTTATGAAAAACATGCCGCTTCTGATCTCCGCTGCGATCCCACGTATCGTCATAAGGAATATCATCATCGCACAGGAAGAACAAATCGTAGCGCTGTGCGTTCTCCAGCGCAATTTGGGTTAACAGGTCGGGGGCCCGGCCGTGGTAATCCAGAGCGAACATATACGTCGTAATCGCATTCGTATCAACGAAAATAAACCGGTTCGCTGTAAGTATTGCCTGTTCTTCACGCTCGATATGACCGACCGCGATTTCATCAAACGCTTCCAGGCCGATTCGGCGGTCCACCTGATGCTCAGTCCAATAATCGCGTCCGTATTCGCTTGCGAACGTCGTGTGATACCGTCGTGCCAGCTCTTCGGTGATTGTCGACTTCCCCGTCGACATTGCTCCAACGAATACCACTTTCGTAATCAGATCCCGGTACACGATATCACTTATGAACTCCCTGTACTTATATGGATCGGAACGGATCATCGTTGCTGAGATTGGGACCCGCTCGCGGGCTTCATCTACCCGTCGATCTACTGCACCTAAAGCAAGGCTCATATGTCCGCCGTAAAACTCGCTCGAGTAAAAATGTGTTACTTGCTCTCCATTCAGCAAACCGAGTATATATTGTTCTTCACGAATCTCATGATCCCTATCATCTGAATATCCATCAGGACCATCCCAAGCTTCGATTACCCGGACTTCCGGATAGAGTCTGCGAATCCAATTTGCCCGGACATGAAGCGGAATTGGAGTGACCGTCGTGTCGTAAATGACCACAATCAATTCATCGACCTCTTGCAGTGCCGTTTCGATCATGAGCTGATGGCCTTTATGCAGCGGGGCAAACTTCCCCAGTGTTAGTCCAAGCTTTTTCATACCGCCACTTCCTTTGCCCCTTTATTCCAAATATAGTACCCGTAAACCGCGTTAATCAAATAAGCACTCCACATCACGATCATCATTAAGCCTTCGCCGCTGCCCTCCAGCATACGAATCGCCCACAACAGCACAGTAAAGAGATTTAGCACGATATAGACCAGCCATTGTTCCTTGAATCTTCGTACCATTAAGAAGGTCGCCACAATTGACAGCACCGTCGTAGCAGCATCGATGTAGGGCGAGTTCTGTGCTGAAATGAACGAAAGTCCAAACCCGAGCAGCAAACAGCCAATCACAGAGACCATTCCAGCTAGGAGCAGCCCTCTTATATCCATCTGCCGCATAGCCAGCTTCCCGTTTTCTTGACGGTTATTTTTCCACATGTAAAAGCCAATGACATTCATAGGAACGAAGAATAGCAGATTTAGCATTACTTCTCCAAACAAACCGTTAATATAGGCCAAATAAGCGTAACCAACAGTATTGTACATACCAAAAACATAGCTCATCAGGTTACCCTTTGCCGCAAGCACTACGCATAGCACTCCGGTAATAAAAACCGTAAATCCGAATAAAGAGTCCTTTGACATCACTGTAAACCCGACAGCAATCAAAGTAAACAGCACCAGCCACGTAATTTCAAACAGGTTCCAACCACCCGTTACCTTCTTCATTTTGCATCCCTCCGATTTTCAACTCATTTATAGAGCGAATAACATAAAACGAACTTAGTATCATTTTGTTAATAACAATTTGTTACTATCAAAGTTAACAAGAAATTATGTGAAGGTCAAGCAAATTCTTTCCATTATTGCTGGATGGTTCTTATTTATTGACGATTGTTTGTTATAGGTTGGAACATAAACCCTTTACTTTTGGCATAATTGAAGCCCTTGCCAGCAAAGGGATTCCGTTCATTCAAGTACTGCGGATAGCAAAGTTGCTAATACTAACAGTCTATTCTTTCCACCAAATGAGCAATCTGCAACTCGCCCGATGAAGGTAACTATCTCCTTGGCCAACATACTTAAAAGTTTGTCTGAATTCCAGAAATATGTAAAACTTATTTTCTCAAAAAAAGAGAGTGTTTTTCCGTCTTTTCACGACTAAGTTACACTCTCTCTAAGAATATTTTAAAGTAGTCAGATAAATCCATCTTCAGGTTCACCAATATTAAACCCTAGTGCTTTTGTAGCCTCCACTTTAAATCTTTCTATCCAGGAACTCCACTCACTATTACTTATCTGTCCATAAAATGATAGTCCACTTGGTTCTACTGAGGCTACAATGAAAATATCATCATCTTCCTGCCCGTACCAACAGGGAATTCCATTTTTATATCCTATCCAGCCCGGCATACTCTTATATATATCCGTTACTTTACCCCATACTTCATCCGGAAGGTAATACCATATATTTAGATTGCATGTTTGAGCGTTTATGTCACTCATTTGTATCCCCCTTTAGCCTGAAAATAACTACTATGCGAAAACACGATTAAAAGTGATGTTCTCCCTTGGTACAACCTGCAGAAAAACTATCGGACACTGAGGAAATCTCTTTTTTCCCTATGCTAATCAATTTGTCTATTCTTTGGAAAAAATCTCGAAATTAGAACAGCTTATTTAGGCCTTCAAATTTCATTTCTGAAATATATGAGATCATATTCACCCTGTTTATTATATTCATGAATCCTCACCCTCTTAAAGGAAGCAGAGCATAAGCTACCGCCTATAGACAGGCTGATCCAGAGCAATAGGATCCCGATTGCTGAGTACCCACTGCACTGCCAGTTCGCCTAGTCTTGCAGGTTCATCACTACCATGGCCGTTGTAAAGTTTATTCACTAATGTTTCTGCCTCCTGAAGGACAGCGGGATGTAATGATATGCCCACACTAAAGTAATGATTCAAACGATTGAGCATCTGACGAAATTGATTATCCCAGTTGCTTCCACAATTTTAGTAGATAAAAAAACGAACAATCAAGAGATTTCATCAAGAAATTCGAGATTGTTCGTTTTTATGTGTTCGTTACATGTCCTGCTTCTGCTTTTATCTATTTTGATTTTTACTATCCATCAACTTATTGTATTCATCTAAATATACCTTTTCTGCATTTGAAGATCTATCCATCGAATTCCTAGCACGATGCCAGAATGGATAAATAGGTTCAAGTGCTGTTAGGTCGTTAATTTGTGAAATATCGTCGTCCGTTAATTTTAAATTGTATGAGGCGATATTTTCATGCAGCTGTTCTTTCGTTCTTGCATTTAGGACGATTGAATCTACATGTGGTCTATCACGCAACCATGCAAGAACAACTTGCGGTACTGTCGCTTTATGTTTAGAAGCCACATCTTGCAATAAATCGACGAGATTATAAAATAAATCCAGATCTTTAATATATGTTTCCGGCCAACCATTCCCTTGTCTTGTATCTAGTTCCACTTTTTTATTTCTTGTAATTTTACCAGTGAGCAGCCCCTCACCCAATGGAGATCTAATACTATTAGCAATGCCTAATTCTTTACCGGCCGGCAAAATTTCATACTCTGCTTCACGCGATTCCGGTGTGTAATAGATTTGCTGTGCAATTGGCGGTATCATATTATTTTCTACTGCCCATGTATGTGTCTTGGCAAGCGCCCAGCCACTGTAATTGGCTACCCCCCAATGACGAATTTTCCCTTTCTTAATTAAGTCATTCATCTCTTGGACAGTTTCGCTAACCGGTACTTGACCATCCCAACAATGTACATAATAGATATCAATATAGTCCGTACCAAGCCTTTTTAATAGCGCATCTATGGATGAATCAACGTTGATTAAAGCACCCGTATCATTTGGTTTATCTATCAGCTGAAATCCTGTTTTACTGCTGATGACCATATCATGACGCTTATCTCTTATCGCTTTGCCGAAAATAACCTCTGCATCACCTTTCGCATACAAATTTGCTGTATCAAATTGGGTGATGCCTTGATCCAGAGCGTAATCCACCATATAATTTGCAGTTGCCTGATCCATGGCCCCCGCTTCTTCAAGACCATTTGTACTGAACATTACCGTGCCCAAAGCATATTTAGAAACATTCAAACCTAAATTGCCAAATAGATTATAATCCATCATCATTCCTCCTATGCAATGTTTTTTCCACGTTCCCCAAAAGTGAAACGTTGTCCAGCTAAGAACTTTGCCCTTCTATGAAAAAAGTGCCATTCGAATTACAGAATGGCGCCCGATTATTGAAGAGAAGTAGATTTGCCTTGGAAAAGACTGCTCCAAGCCACTAAAAAGAACGCCTTAATAGGCTCCTTCTTTCATATATTATTTTGTCATTCCATCAACACGACGTTTTTAAGGCTGATTTGACTGCTGTTCGTAGACGTTAATATACTTTAGGAAATTACGTTTGCTGCTTCTAAAATTAATTTTATTCATTCTTATGTAATTTCCCTTTTGTATTTTATCTCGGTTGGAATTCCATCTATATTTTTTCATTGTCTTCTTTAGTTCATATTCACACCATTCCATGTTTTTTTTTTGCAGGTTTGTCCTCAAGGTCTATGAGGAACCTTATGTCGTTTCACTCTCTCAATACTATCAGCTTCTTCTTTCAACTGGTCATGGATGCGCACTTCATCATTTTTAATACATGCTAGTGGTTACATTGTCCGCTAACTCCCTTGAAATCCCCCTTAATTTTTCTCCTTAATGTTTGAAGAGCTTCATAAAGGTTATATAAGACTATAACGAAATATTAAACTACATAATAAGGAGATGAGTAGCATGAGTTTCATTTGGTTTTTAATAATTGGTGGAATTATCGGTTGGCTAGCAGGTATGATTTTAGGAAAAGATGTACCAGGTGGAATTATCGGTAATATTGTCGCTGGTATTGTCGGTGCATGGATTGGAGGTATGCTTCTTGGAAGTTGGGGACCTAAAGTTTCTGATTTCTACGTCTTCCCTGCTTTAATTGGAGCAATTATACTTGTATTCATTGTTAGCTTCATTATGAAATCAATGCGTAAAGCTTCATAAGGGTAAATAAATCCTTTCGTTCTTTTGTATACAGTTACGTGAATCATACGTAAGCACCAATAAACGGTGTCTATGTATATACTAAAAAAGCGGTCTTCCACAATCTAATCTGTGGAGGACCGTTTTTTACTTGGCTCTTATTTACTTAATAATTCTCGGATAACCACTGGCTTTTCGGTTTATAGAAGCAGAAGAGTGAAAGATGATAAAGGTAACGCTTCGCCTTGGGTAAATAGTTGTTTGAAGCATCCCCAGTGGTGTCTGCATGTTTATGGTCGCGATGGCAGCCCATTTGGAAGGTGAACTGGAGCAACCTGCATAATTTTTTGATTTTAACCACGAAGATCACAGAATCCTTGTATTCTTAAACGTTCGTTTATATAAGCCTTAGCACCTTCTATATCTCCAATCGCAGCTTGATATAGTTCCATTTGGAGTCCAACTCCATCAGCTCAAAATTAGACATTTTATAGATAGAAAAAATATTATAAATCCCGTTGCTTTCTGTCTTATTTCCAGAAATCCTTACTCCATCGAAAATAGTGAATTCACACAAAATTCGGGTAAGAAATAAAAGAGAGCTGTTGCACAGGGGAGCCATGGCCGAAGTAACTTTTATCGTATACGCAGGGAACTTTCCCCTTTATTGTCAAATTCAATGGATAGAAGGAGTGTTTTAGTTGAGTAAAAAGAAGGAAATCAAAAAACTAAAAGATTATGCATGTGCAGATCTTTGTTTAATTGAAAAGGAATTTCACCAGATTGTTAAAAAGACTTCGGATAAATCCGGCACTTACAAATGGATGGAGCTATTAAGTGATTATGAATTGGAAGAATTCTATGGACGGCACAAAGATAGGAAATATGCAACGCTCACGGTTGAATTGTATGCCTTAATTGAGCAACTGTTAAAAGACATCTATAAAGTTATTTGTAAAGGTAAATACAGAAATACATCCGATGTTAATGTAATTCTCGATTTAGAAGAAAATTTAGGTAATTATTTAACTTTTAAGAATAATACTAAAGTATTGGCGGATCTCAGAAGCTTTATTGTTCATGAAGAATTCTCTTTAAAGGCTGCTAGGAAAAGTGAAAGAATAAATATTAAAAAGAAAAATAGACTATTATTCAAACAGTTGATGAAAGAGGTTGAGCTGTATATAGAAAATATAGAGCTAAAATAATGTCGAGCACTCTGATTTGAAGATACTTTTCGCCTCAGACTCTAACATACCCGGCTACTGGCATGAGTAGCTGGGTACTTTATATGTAATACCTCTTTTTAAACTTATAAGTAATTGTGTTTAAAGGAGTTCAGCATTAGTAATAGGCGACTTATTTGATAGTATTATGTAATCATTCCAACAATGCCCCACTGTACCCCAACCGAAAATTCGATGAACCTCAGTTCACTTCCATTACTTGATGTTTTACGATCTTCAATAAAAAACGAAAAGTACAACCTGTTATTATGGTACACGGATTGCGTCCTAATCATGCTATCATTCTTCTTTATCAAGAAATTTCAGTTCTATATATAAGTGAACGACTTGGTCATGCTTCGGTTGATATTACTACTTCTACTTACGCACATTTCCTAAAAGAATTACGTGAGCGTGGTTTTACGAAAACCGCTTCAATTTTTGAGGATTTACTGACTTATAGCGGGTAAAAGCTTATGTAAAGTTTGTGTATAAAAAGCATCATTTTCTTTCTTTTTCTCCGAAAATAAAAAAACACTCCAAAACCCTTGATACTAAAGGATTTGAAGCGCTTTTTGGTTGGTTCAAACTTGTTCTATCTGAACCTAATTACGTCCCAGGAGGGATTCGAACCCCCGACCGACGGCTTAGCTTACCACTATAGTTTTCACTACCTGCATTTGCAGTTTGCTGGTCTGGACTATAACTTCACCATTTCAGGTGCGACACGTTTAGTCTCTACGGAACCTCACGATAATCACTAGCATATTTAATATTAGCTATTTGATTATTCTTCGGTGTCTCTACCCTCAAGCTTAATGATTTATTAGACATCTTAGGGTTGAAATAATAGCATTCATCTGTATCAGGACAATAAACACAATATATCATGTAACCCTTTGTATATAAATCGACTTGAGCCTTCAAGACTCCTAAATCTCCCTTAGTTTTTGTGTGATGATCCATAAGATTCACTACTTTCGGAAAATCGTAAGTTTCCTCGGTATTACCATCAGCATAATCTGTTAAGGCTTCACCGATACGGTGTCGTCCACTTTATAGGTTCTGTTTCCCTATAAAGGCTCCTATTAACTTAAAGGCCGTTGCTCTATCCAGCTGAGCTACTGAGACAGGTTGTTTTTCCAACAATATGATAGGAAAGACAATTATTATTATATGCGGAAAGTAAACGAAAGTCAATATACTATTTGATAAAAATTCGCTCTTATAAATAATTCCATTATTCAACTTCTACATACCTATATTGTATGCAAAAAACAACCGGCCTTATTCCATCTTATTAGAAATAAGGCCGGTTCATTAGCGTTCAAATCGCATTGTTTTAATCAGCTCATTGACATCTGTATAGCAGTTCATTACGTAGCTGTCTTTTTCGATGTCGACAACGACAAATGTTTTCTCTTTGCGGCCGCGTGGTTTTAGCAGGCTGCCGGGATTGATGAAGAGTGTGTCGTTGATTTTTTCGGCACCAAGAATATGTGAGTGGCCGAAGCAGCAAATATCGGCACCTAGCTCCTTTGCGCGATATGTGAGCGACAGAATGGTTGACTTGACGTTAAATAGGTGCCCGTGTGTAGCGAAAACGATCGCATCCCCTACTGAGAATACCTTTTCTTCCGGGAAGTCTGTACCGCGGTCGCAGTTGCCGCGCACGCGCTCGATTCCTTCCAGCGCCTGATGGTCATACGGCAACTCGCTATCCCCACAATGGACTATGGCGTCTGCTTCCGGATAGAAGCCTCGCACCTTGTCAATCACTCCCGCATCTCCGTGCGTATCACTCATGATTAATAGTTTCATCACCGTATGCCCCCTTATTAGTTTAGTAACGTTGGCAGCAAGTCTGCCAGTTTACGGATCGCATTTCCTCTGTGAGAGATTGCGCCTTTTTCTTCCGGCGTTAGTTCCGCCATGGCACGATCTAATGCCGGTACAAAGAAAATTGGGTCATAGCCAAAGCCATTTGTGCCTCGTTTTCCCTCTAAAATGACACCTTCACAGGATCCGAACACAGTCGTCGTTTCTAAATCCGGCCCTGCAATAGCCAGAGCGCACATAAAGCGTGCTGTACGCTTTTCTTCCGGCAGCCCTTTTAGATTTTCGAGCACTTTCACAATGTTTGCTTCATCATCATGATCGCCTGCATAACGTGCAGAATAAACCCCTGGCGCACCGTCTAATGCATCTACAGCCAATCCTGAATCATCTGCAATGACAATTGTACCAAGCGCCTTGGAAAGCGTTTCAGCCTTTAATACGGCGTTTTCTTCGAATGTTGTTCCTGTTTCCTCTATTTCCATATCGGGGGCCACATCAAACATAGTTACGACCTCGTAGCCTAGCGGCGTAAACAATGCCTCAAAGTCCTTTGCTTTTCCTTTATTTTTCGTAGCAATCACGACTTGTTTCATGTTATGCTTCCTCCTTTGATCCGACAAGGGCTGCTAGCTCACCTAATGCTTCCTTCTGTATATCGATCAATTGAGCGATCCCTGCTTCTCCAAGGCCTAACAGCTCATTTAACTCCTCACGTGAGAATGTTGCTTCTTCGCCTGTTCCTTGCAGCTCGACAAAGCGGCCTTCTCCTGTCATAACGATATTCATATCAACTGCTGCATCAACATCTTCTACATAGTTTAAATCCAGTACAGGGCCCATTCCTTCAATGATTCCTACGCTAGTAGCAGCTAGGTAATCAACAATCGGGAATTTAGTAAATGGCTTTTCAGTCCCCAATTTAGCAATCGCCTGTGTCATGGCTACGAATGCACCTGTAATGGAAGCGGTACGTGTACCGCCGTCCGCTTGAATAACGTCACAGTCAATCCATACTGTTTTTTCGCCTAATGCCTCTAAATCCACAACGGCCCGTAAAGCACGACCGATTAGACGCTGTATTTCCATTGTACGTCCGTTTACTTTGCCGCGTGAAGATTCACGTTGTGTACGTTGCGCAGTCGCTCTCGGGAGCATTGCATATTCAGCCGTAATCCAACCTTTGCCTTGTCCGCGCAGGAAGCTTGGTACTCTTTCTTCGACCGTTGCTGTACAGATGACCTTCGTATTTCCAACAGTAATCAGTACAGAACCTTCTGGATGCATTAAATAGTTATTTTCAATATGAACTGGGCGTAATTCGCCTGCAGCTCGGTTATCATGTCTTGTCATGGTAGACCTCCTCGTAATTCTGCCCCTTATCTTAACATAATTTTCAGGGCCGAAAAAGGCGAAAACGCCAGATTATCAACGAAATAGCACATCATGCGTTAAAAATCCTACTATAAACTATACAATCGCAAAAAGCCCGACCACATATGCAGCCGGGCTTATCCTTAAAATTTTATACGATGGATGTCCAAATGTTCCTGTTCCAGCCAGCGCTCTGCAATAGAACGGAAAATCGGCACCGACCCGGATGCAAAAAACTTATGCTCGGGCGGTGACGTATCTTTCCGCAGCTGATTGTTAAACGCTAGAATGGCCTCTGCATCGCGGGCTGTTTCCTCCGCTGATGAAAGAACTTGCACCCCCTCCCCTACAGCCGCTTCAATTTGCTTCTGCAGGATTGGATAATGCGTACAACCCAAAATAACCGTATCAAAACGCTCCTCCTCTAATGGCTTAAGCCCATTGGCCACCAAGTCATAAGAGAATTGCCCTTCATACTCACCGCTTTCTACAAGCGGCACGAATGTAGGGCATGCAAGCGGTATTACTTTCGCTTTTGTGCTCAATGAATAGATTGCCTGTTCATAGGCAGCACTTTTCACTGTGCCTTCTGTTGCCAGAACCACAATTTCATTGCGCTTTGTTTTCTTTATAGCCGCCCGTGCTCCAGCATTAATCACACCGAGCACCGGGAACGGCATATGTTTCTGCAGGCTTTCCAGTGCTACAGCAGTTGCTGTATTACACGCAATCACCAGCATTTTTACATTCATTTTCTCCAGCGCCTTTGCCATCTGCCACGTAAATGTACGCACTTCCTGCTTTGAGCGGGGGCCGTATGGGCAACGCGCTGTATCACCAATATAATAAATTGTTTCATTCGGCAAAAGCTCCATAATTGCTTTTGCTACTGTTAAGCCGCCAACACCTGAATCGATAACACCAATCGGGGCATTCACATTTACCGCCTCAATCCTATTTCATTAATAAATGTAATTTTTGTAGTAGTTGTAGTAAGTCCCGCGCCTCATCCGTTTCAAAATTATCCAATAGTTCACGAAGATAATCTTGGCGTTTTTCAATCACTTCTTGAATGATACGCTCACCTTCTGCTAGTAAGTGAATGCGAACGACACGACGATCCTGTTCATCACGAACACGCTGTACCAGCTCACTCTTCTCCATACGATCGACGAGATCCGTCGTCGTACTGAATGCGAGGTACATCTTATTCGATAAATCCCCGATTGTCATATCTCCAGACTCATGTAACCACTGCAAAGCCACAAATTGCGGAGGTGTAATCGTATAATTACTTAGAATTTCACGACCTTTTTGTTTAATTAAGTGTGAAATGTAACGTAGCTCTTTTTCTAGTGATGCTACAGATTCAAAGCTGTGTTTACTGTTGTCCTTCATCTAACCCATTCACTCCTCAAAATGTTCATATGTCTATTTTGAAGTGTTTTTGGGCAAATAGCAAGCCTGCATTCAGTTTAACGACAATTCTTGCAGTCGTAGTAATTCAACAAGTGCTTGCGTTCGACTCGAGACACCCAGCTTTTGAATCGTATTGGAAATATGATTCCGCACTGTCTTCTCGCTAATTTGTAGCTTTTCAGAAATTTCCTTTGTTGAATAATCTTCAATCAGCAGTTGGAATATTTCGCGCTCTCGTTTAGTTAGAAGAAAGCCTGACTGCTGGCTACTCATATTAGCAACAACCTCCCATCCTCTTCCTTGTACATTATGTCAAAGTTGGCGTGAGGTGAGGGCATTTTCACTATTTCCCATGCAATAATTCTTTCTCTTCATCTGTAAAGGGAACCGGCCTTCCATTTTTACCATTTATTTGAACAATTGTGCCTCTTGCAGTGAAAACAATTTCGTCTTTTTCATTTTTTCCCATGTAATGAATATCCACTGAACTACTACCTACATGAGCAATTTTTACATGTACCTTTATTTTTTCGTCGAAATACATCTGGCGTACATAGTCGCATTGCAGATCAGCTACTACTGGAATATTTCCTTCTTTGCTCATCAGTCCGATTGACTTCAAATATTCAATACGTGCATGCTCCAAATATGTAAACACTACTGTGTTATTGACGTGCCCGAACATATCCGTCTCTGAAAAACGGACCTGCACCTCAACCGCAAACGAAAATTCACTTGCCCAAGTCTGTGGTTCTTCAATATATTTTGCCTTCATTATAAATCCTCCCTTGTTAACTACATTTCATTCCATCCCTAAGAATGAATACCTATTCATTATAGCATGGAGTCATTATAGGAAGATACTTTTAATTCCAGTAAAGAAGGACAATTCTTATTGCTTTATGGACAAGAATATCGCCCTTCCTCCCTACTCAAAAGGCTTGATTATTCTGCTATAAATAGCTCGATTAAAAGGATGCTACTGCTTTATAGCTCTCTGCAGCTATTCTATAGAGGAAATAAATTGTAACCGCAGGACAATGATTTGAATAAAGGTTTTTGAAGAATCATCTCAACAAAAAAACCTGGAGGATATATATCCTCCAGGTTCATTTTTATGATTAGTCTACCATGTGGTCAGAACCGAAGAAGTTCTTGAACATTTGAACTGTTGTTGAACGGTTAAGTGCTGCGATTGATGTTGTCAAAGGAATACCTTTTGGACATGCAGCAACACAGTTTTGTGAGTTACCACAGTTTGCAAGACCACCGTCGCCCATAATTGCAGCTAAACGCTCGTCTTTGTTCATAGCACCAGTTGGGTGTGTGTTGAATAGACGTACTTGTGATAATGGAGCTGGACCGATAAATGAAGCGCCTTCAGATACGTTTGGACATGCTTCCATACATACACCACAAGTCATACATTTAGATAATTCATAAGCCCATTGACGTTTGCGCTCCGGCATACGTGGACCTTCACCTAAATCATACGTACCATCGATTGGTACCCAAGCTTTTACTTTCTTAAGTGCGTTGAACATACGGCTGCGGTCAACCTGTAAGTCACGTACTACCGGGAAAGTAGCCATTGGTTCTAAACGAATTGGTTGAGTTAATTTATCTACTAAAGCAGAACAAGATTGTTGTGGACGTCCGTTGATTACCATCGAACATGCACCACAAACCTCTTCAAGACAGTTCATATCCCAAGTTACAGGATTTGTCTTTTTACCGTCTGCAGTAACTGGATTTCTTTGGATCTCCATTAAAATTGAGATTACGTTCATACCATGACGGTAAGGCACTCGGAATTTCTCCCAACGGCTTTGACCGTTTTCAGTATCTTGACGAAGGATCTCAACATCTACCATTCTGCCAGTGTTAGCTGTTGTTTCCATGTTTAAGTCTCCTCCTCTTATGCTGAGTAGTCACGTTTACGTGGTGGAATCAACGAAACGTCTACCTCTCCATAAGTAATAATTGGCTCACCTGTAGCAGGATCAAATTTTGCCATAGTTGTTTTTAAGAAGTTCTCATCATCACGATCCGGGAACTCAGGTTTGTAGTGAGCACCACGTGATTCATCACGCAATAAAGCACCTTTTGTCATAACTTTTGCAAGGTATAACATATTCTTTAGCTGACGTGTGAAGTGAGCACCTTGGTTAGACCAACGTTGTGTATCATTGATGTTGATGTTGTTCCAGCGCTCTTGTAATTCTGTAAGCTTTTCGTAAGTTTTTTCAAGACGGTCGTTATGACGTACTACTGTCATGTTGTCAGTCATCCACTCACCAAGCTCTTTGTGTAATAAGTATGCGTTTTCAGTGCCGTCCATTTTCAGGATTGACTCCCACTTCTCAGTTTCTTCTTTTACGCGAGCTTCGAAAATTGATTCTGGAAGATCTTCCGCATGCTTTTTAAGGCCTTTAATATATTTAACAGCGTTTGGTCCTGCAACCATACCACCGTAAATTGCTGATAATAATGAGTTTGCACCAAGGCGGTTTGCACCGTGTTGTGAGAAGTCACACTCACCAGCAGCAAATAAGCCAGGGATTTCTGTCATTTGGTCATAATCAACCCATAATCCACCCATTGAGTAGTGAACTGCTGGGAAGATTTTCATTGGTAACTTACGTGGGTCGTCCCCTACGAACTTTTCGTAGATTTCGATGATACCACCAAGTTTGATATCTAATTCGTGCGGATCTTTGTGAGAAAGATCTAGATAAACCATGTTCTCACCGTTGATACCTAATTTTTGATTAACACATACATCGAAGATTTCACGAGTTGCGATATCACGAGGTACTAGGTTACCGTAAGCTGGATATTTTTCTTCTAGGAAGTACCAAGGTTTACCATCTTTATATGTCCAGATACGACCGCCTTCACCACGAGCAGACTCTGACATTAGACGGTTTTTGTCGTCTCCAGGAATCGCTGTTGGGTGAATTTGGATCATTTCACCATTTGCATATGAAGCACCTTGTTGGTACACGATTGATGCTGCTGAACCAGTGTTGATTACAGAGTTCGTTGTTTTACCGAAGATGATACCAGGACCACCTGTTGCCATGATAACTGCGTCACCACGGAATGCACGGATTTCCTCTGTTTTTAAATCTTGAGCTACGATACCGCGGCAAATACCTTCGTCATCAAGTACAGCACCCAGGAATTCCCAGTGCTCGTATTTTGTTACAAGACCAGCTACTTCGTGTGAACGAACTTGCTCATCTAGCGCGTATAAAAGCTGTTGACCAGTCGTTGCACCTGAGAATGCTGTACGGTGCATTAATGTACCACCGAAACGACGGAAATCAAGTAAACCTTCTGGAGTACGGTTAAACATTACACCCATACGGTCCATCAAGTGGATAATACCAGGTGCTGCGTCACACATACCTTTAACTGGTGGCTGGTTCGCTAGGAAGTCACCGCCATATACTGTATCGTCAAAGTGGATCCACGGAGAATCCCCTTCACCTTTTGTATTTACTGCACCATTAATTCCGCCCTGCGCACATACAGAGTGTGAGCGCTTTACCGGAACTAATGAGAATAATTCAACTTCAGTGCCAACTTCGGCTGCTTTAATCGTTGCCATTAAGCCTGCAAGGCCACCACCGACAACAATTACTTTGCTCTTTGCCATGATTGATTCTCACTCCTCTTACATTGCTTTAAAAGTCATGTGCTGTGTAGCATATCTATATTGTAAGCTACTAAACTAAATTATACGAACGAAACGATTGCTACTACACCCATAATAGATAGGATGACGAAGATTGCCATTGTGATGAAAGTCGCAACACGTTGTGATGACGGAGACTGAGTAATACCCCAGCTTACTAGGAACGACCAAATACCGTTCGCCAAGTGGAATGTAGCGGATAAAATACCTACAATGTAGAAGCCTAGCATCCATGGGTTATCCACGATTTCAGCCATCATATTAAAGTCAACTTCAGCTCCAAGTGCCTTTTGAACACGTGTTTGGAAAATATGCCAAGCAACGAAGATTACTAGGAAGATACCTGTAAAACGTTGTAGAGCGAACATCCAGTTACGGAATGTACTGAAGCGCTTCACATTGTGTCTAGCAGTAAATGCGATATAGATTCCGTAAAACGCGTGGAACATTAATGGAATATAAATAATAATCCATTCCATTGCTACCAATAATGCATGTGGGACTAATTCCATTACCCCGGTTGAATTATTGTAGACTTCTTCACCGCCAACCGCAGTGAAGTTCAGTGATAAGTGGAACACCAAGAACAGACCTACCGGGATCACCCCAAGCAGGGAATGTAAGCGGCGCCATAAAAACTCACGATCTTTCGACAAGATTGTTACCCCCCTTAGTACTTGAAATATACTAATCAATTGTCATTACTTTGTAATTTAATGGCATTGACTGCATATTTCATCATGGTACAATATTATGACATGTCCATTGTACTCTCAGAAAGTACTAGCGTCAAGGCACTGCGGATTATTTCATCTACACTAAAAAAGAGGATTTCTGCTGGTTAAAACGCTTTTTATCTTCGATAGTTTGTTTTACTTAATAATTAGTCTAAAAAATACGAAAATATTGAGGGGAGTTTTTTATAGATGCCAGATCATAACATGAAAACGATTCCAACATTCGGTTACGAGTTAATACGTGATAATATACTTCGTTCGGTCCTTGGTAAACATGAAGAAGAGGTACTTTACTGGGCCGGAAAGGAACTAGCACGTAAATTCCCCTTATTCACCCTTGATGAAGCACCTATGTTTTTTGAACAAGCCGGATGGGGAATTTTGTCGATTGAAAAGCAAGATAAAGATGAAATCATATACATACTAAGTGGTGATGCAGATACATTGAAGGCCGAAGAACGCTGCTTCCGAATCGAAGCCGGCTTCCTGGCAGAACAGACACAGAAGATTAATGGCTTTCTAACAGAATGCTATGAAGAAAAAAATAGTAAGCAAGGTACGATTAAATTCAATGTAAAATGGGATTTAAAAGAACCTGTCCGCTGAGCAGGACATGACAATAAGAGCGCCTTAGGAACACTCCAGTTTTCTAAAAAGCGCTCTTTTTTCTATATTATTGTAGATACTATAAAAAATAAGGTTTTTACTGGTATTTCAACCAAGTAATCTTTTTCTCGCTTTTTAACAACCGACATGAAATTCATTATGCAATGCATTTGCTGCCCTCATCATCTCACCCTGAGATACAACTACCGACATTTTGTATTCTGAAGAGCTTATCATTTTCACTTGAATCCCTTCTCTCGATAAACGAGTGAACATCCGGGCCTTTATTCTTGGATTAGAACCTATCGCCGATCCAGCAAGTGATACTTTTGCCAGACCTACTTCAAAGTCCGCAAAACTAAAGCCAAGGGACAGTTTACTGGATTCCAGTAAACGAAGCGCTTTAGCAAACGCTTCTTTCTCCATCGAGAAGGAAATAGTCGAGGTTCTGTCATCCATTAAAACCTGCACAATCATATCAATATCGATCCCATTTTCGGCCAATACTGTCACGATATCTGCTACTACTGACTCCTCATAGGCATCATAGCCAATTGTTAGGCGAATAATATCCGCCTCATAGGACACGCCTTGTACAATCAAATCTTTTTCCACCTTTGCTTCCCCCTTAAAAAATGCACCTCAATTTACGATCGAGCCAAGCGAATAATGACCCCCAACTTCCCATATAAAAAGCGGCTCTCCACATATGTAGAGAGCCGCCTCAATAAACGTTATAATCTGTTCGTCGAGATAGCTCTCCAGAAAATAAGCCTCTTACCGGCGTTTTCTGACAGTCTTACATTTCTTAAATGCAAAACCAGCAAATAATTGGAACAACAATTATCCACTTCGGCAGTTTTCCCTTTCACGCCCGTTCCTTGGAGTTGCTCCTCCTCACAAGCGGTACTATTGAAACCTGCACCTCTATCTATATTCGCTATAAAATTCTGTTGTAAGCGTAGCACACACCTATTCGTTTTTCAATCCATTTTTTTGAAAGTATTGATGAATATTGTATGCCTGTTTCTGGGGGATACCTGCCTCTAGGAGCTGGTCAACACTTGCCTCGCGTATCTTTTTCACGGATCCGAAATGCTTTAATAATTGCTGCTTCCGTTTCGGTCCCACCCCTTCTATTTGATCAAGCACTGACTGGATTGCATTTGTTTGATGCTGTTGACGTAAAAATGTAATCGCGAACCGGTGGACCTCATCCTGAATTCGCTGCAGGAGGTAAAATCCATCACTTGTACGTTTCATTTCCACCGGCATCGGTGGTTCACCAAATAACAGCTGTGACGTGTTGTGCTTTTCATCCTTTGCCAGGCCTGCAATCGGAATCACTAGCCCCAGCTCATTTTGCAGTACACTTCTCGCCACTTCCATCTGCCCTTTCCCTCCATCAATAATAATGAGATCAGGAAGAGGCAGATTGTCCTTTAGCACCCTTGTGTAACGTCTCCGGATAACCTCCTCCATTGCTCCGTAATCGTCATGCTTGGCTGCTTCACGGGTTTTATATTTCCTGTATTCCTTTTTCGCCGGCTTTCCATCGATAAACACAACCATTGCCGAAACTGGATCAGCTCCGTGCATATGGCTATTATCAAAGGCTTCGATTCTAAACGGTGTTGAAATATTCAATGCATCGCCGAGTGCCTCGCATGCCCCGATTGTCCGTTCCTCCTGCCGCTCAATCAGCTGGAACTTTTCATGAATAGCAATCTGGGCATTTTTTGTGGCCATCTCTACAAGCTCCCTCTTCTGTCCGCGTTTTGGAATCACCACTTTTACATCGAGTAACTTTTCAAGCAATGTTTCATCAATGTTATTCGGGATGAAAATTTCCTTTGGCTTCAGGTGTTGAGGAGAAGCATAAAAACGGCCCACATAAGTTAGAAACTCTTCTTCCGGATCTCGGTAAATCGGAAAGATGGAAACATCACGTTCGATTAGTTTACCTTGACGCACAAAGAATACCTGGACACACATCCATCCTTTTTCTACCGCATAGCCAAATACATCACGGTTTGATAAATCACCTGTCACGATTTTTTGCTTTTGCATAACCGTCTCGATATGGGCAATTTGATCACGCAGCTCTTTTGCACGCTCGAACTCCAGCTTTTCGGCAGCTTCCAGCATTTTAGCCTCAAGATCCTTCTTCACATCTTCATAACCACCGCTTAAAAACTTAGCAATTTCCTCAAGCATATCATCATAGACCTGCTTCTCGACATCCTTCACACAAGGTGCCAGACATTGTCCCATATGGTAATACAGACATACTTGATTCGGCAGATGCGTACATTTCCGAAGCGGATAAATGCGGTCGAGCATTTTTCTCGTTTCGTTCGCAGCAAACGCATTGGGATAAGGTCCAAAATAACGAGCCTTATCCTTTTTGATTTTACGTGTCGTAATAATACGAGGATACTTTTCATTCGTTATTTTAATATATGGGTACGTTTTATCGTCCGTTAACAGGACATTATATTTCGGGTCATGGAGCTTAATAAGATTCAGCTCCAAAATAAGCGCTTCTAAATCACTGGATGTAATAATATATTCAAAATCCTCAATTTCACTGACAAGTCTTGCTGTTTTTCCGTTATGGCTTCCTGTAAAGTAAGATCGCACACGGTTTTTCAGAACTTTTGCCTTACCGACATAAATGATTGTGCCTTGACGGTCCTTCATCAAATAACAGCCTGGCTCATCCGGCAGGATCGCTAATTTATTTTTAATCGTATCATTCATCTGATCACCTGCGTTTTTTAATATAGATCTATTATAAGGCAATTAAAATAACCGAGCACGTGTTTGCACTCGGCTTTTCCACTAATATAAAAAGGTGTAAACAAGCATAGCTGTTTACACCTTATCGGGTAAAAAATTATTTGTTGTCGTTAATAAAATCGACTAACGCTTCTTTTGGCATGAAGCCTGCAGTTTTTGCTTTTAATTCGCCATCTACGAATAAAAGTAAAGATGGAATCGACATAATGCCGTATTCGCCAGCAGTACCTTGGTTGTTATCAACATCTACTTTTACGATTTTTACTTCGTTGCCGATTTCAGTATCTAACTCTTCAAGTACTGGAGCGATCATTTTACATGGTCCGCACCAAGCAGCCCAGAAGTCTACTAATACTACGCCGTTTGCGATTTCTTGTTGGAAATTTGAATCTGTACCTTGTACAATTGCCATTATAAATAGCCTCCTTTATATTACATCTTTTTGTAGTATAGCATGTTCATTTTAGAAATTGGAATCATTCTGCCTGTGTTTGGGCTTTTTTGCAAAATGCCTGGCAGATCAGGAGTGATGAACGCTCTCCCTGTATAGTGTAAACTTCCCCGTATCTCTCCCTTTTAAAACTTCTACTCTTTTTAGAAATATGTTCTCCTACTTATCTTCATGCAGGGTGAATACCCACTGCTTTTACTATGTTCTATAGGGTAATATACTCTAACAAAAAGAAGCCGTCCGATTGATCATCGAACCGCTCCTTCATGCATCTATAAGTTTCTAGTATAGTCATTAATCCGTCTAGTTATCGTCAGCCTGCTTTTTCGCTCAACTTTATGGAGAGATACTTGCGTGCATCCGCTGTCAGCAGCTGCACACTTTTTCTTTCCTCCTCCTTTTTCAATTCGACGAACATGCCGCTCAGATTTTCATGGACATATACGATGTTATATCCCTGGTCCAATAATGAATCAATATTCTTCATTTCTAAGACAGCTTCTTCATACGCTGACATGTAATTGCCTCCTCCCTATGATTTTTGAATGACTGGCTGCTCTATCGGTTCCGTCACTAAGTCCGTTTCTGCCTCTACGTATGGAGTGTCGCCGATGTACCAGTCTTTGCCTGCTGTAATGCCCAAATATAATTCGTCACTTGGATTTATAATTTCTGCCTGCGGATACTTAACGAACCACCAGTATTTTGCCAGGACATAATAAACGCCTGCCCCTACAAAGAAACCGATCAATGACGAATAGGTCGGGAAGATATTAGCAATCGATCCGCCGATAACCCAGGCAATCAGTCCAGCCAGATTGAAGCCTTTTATATATTTGAACTGCCCTTCGAGTTCATACAGCGCGAAAACGTTGACTCGGCGTTTCCGCAGTAAATAATAGTCCGCAAATAATATACCGACAATCGCCGTTAGTATACCGCCGATAATCAAGAGGAGACTATTGAGAACATCAAACAAGCTCCAAGGCTGTACGATTGAACCGACAATACCTGTAATAACGACCCCTACCCAAAAGGGCACTTTCGGACCGCCTACATTGGAAAAGATAGTTGCTGCTGGAATGACGTTTGCAGAAGTATTAGTGGACCATTGCGCCAGCACGATCATCAATAAAAGGATGCCTAGGATAATACCGTTTGCACTCGCTTGCAGCGCCTGTATCGGATCAGCTGTAGATACAGCCATATAGCAGACAGCCCCGATGACAACCATAAAGGTATTCGTAATCGGCATGACTACAAGCGACCCCATAAGCTGTGTCTTGTTCCGCTTGAACCAGTTACGCTCGTTCTTCGGTGCTTTGAAAAAGCGGGAGAGCGATGGCATGTCAGCGGCAAGCGTTGCCCAAAAGCCCATATTGGCCATGACCACTACCATGAAGGCTGTGAATCCTGCCACCCCTGTAGCCGGTGATTCGACCCAGCTCCAAATATCCTTCCCTTGTGATGTAGCGTTGTCCGCCAATGTAATATACATCCAGCATGAAATTAAGATGATGACCGGGGCCGCCAAATCGGCGAAGCGCTCTATTGATTTAATGCCTAGAGATGTATTGACCAGCTGCAGTGTGACGAAAATAATGAAGCACACAATCCAATTGTCGAAGCCAAAAAGTAAGTTTAAGATGCCGTTAATGGCTGTGGAACCAAAATACGAATTGATACCGAACCAGCATGCTGCCGTGAATCCTCGCATGATTGAGGGAATGTGTGTACCTAATGTTCCAAACGGGGCACGCATATAGACCGGGAAGGATATCCCGTGCTCTACCCCAATATCCCCGATCAATGTCATGAAGATTCCAATGGCCATGGAGCCTACGAGCGTTGCAAGGATGACATAAGGCAGCGGTAGGCTGATAATACCTGCACCACCGATAGCAAATGCTGCCAGTACAATCGCCATGCCTACCCAGATGACAGAAAAACCGAACGCACTAATTTTACGCTGTTCATGCGTTACAGGCAGTAAATCAGGGGATTTCAAGTAAGATTTCTTATTTTCCATACAAACGATTCCCCTTCCACTTTAATTGTATAGTGCCCTATTTCAAGATGGTCGTTGGAGCGTACTGCCCCATTAATGCCTGCCGTTCATTCCAAGTCATCGGCGACAGCCCTTTCTTCTCTACCATCGTGATGGCGCCGTCTACCGGACAGACGATCGAGCAAAGATTGCAGCCGACACAGTCATCCTCCCGAACTTTCAGCATAGGACGGCCGCTTTCTGTATACAAATCGATACATTGATGCGACGTATCCTCACATGCGATATGGCATTTATTGCAGTTAATACATACATCATTATTAATCTGAGCTACAACTTTATAGTTCAGATCTAGGTCTCCCCAGTCGGAATAGCGCTGTACAGAGCGGCCGACCAAATCCATCGCCGAGGCAAGCCCCTTTTCATCAAGGTAATTGCTGAGACCATCGATCATATCTTCTACAATGCCGAAGCCGTGGTGCATAGCCGCTGTACAGATCTGCACACAGCTAGAGCCCATCAGCATGAACTCGGCTGCATCACGCCAGTTGGAGATGCCTCCAATACCGGAAATTGGTACATTAATATGAGGACTCCGTGCACACTCAGCCACCATGTTCAACGCAATTGGCTTAACAGCCGGGCCGCAATAGCCCCCATGCGCCCCCTTGCCCGCAACATTTGGCACTGTATTCCAGGAATCTAGATCGACCCCGGCTAGACTATTGATCGTATTGATCATACTGATTGCATCCGCTCCACCAGCCACAGCGGCTTCTGCCGTCACAGTGATATCTGTAATATTAGGCGTAAGCTTGACGATGACTGGTGTTTTGGCGACCTCTTTTACCCAAAATGTCTGCTTCTCTACAAGCTCAGGCACCTGTCCGGATGCAGCACCCATGCCTCTTTCCGCCATCCCATGGGGGCAACCAAAGTTAAGCTCAAGCCCGTCTACCCCTACATCCTCTACACGCTTGACAATTTCATGCCATTTTTCTTGTTTCGGCTCAACCATCAAGGAGGCAATGATTGTATGGTTCGGGAAACGCTTTTTCGTCTCATAGATTTCCTTTAAATTTATTTCTAGCGGACGGTCGGTAATAAGCTCAATATTATTGAATCCAGCTACCCGTTGACCATTAAAGTTTACGGCTGCAAAGCGCGATGAAACATTCAATATCGGATCGCCCAATGTCTTCCATACAGCGCCTCCCCAGCCTGCCTCAAAGGCACGCTGCACCTGGTAGCCTGTATTTGTCGGTGGCGCTGAGGCCAGCCAAAAAGGATTCGGTGATTCAATTCCTGCTAATTTAACACGTAAGTCTGCCATATGTTGTCCCCCCTTCACCTAATTACACCTTATGCACTTTGTGATGCAGCTTGAAAAGTTTCATGAATGCTGTAAGCGGCATCTTTTCCTTGCTGTACAGCTGTTACAACCATCGCTTCACCTTGCCCATTACCGAAGATAACGTCTCCACATGCAAACACTTTTGGATTCGATGTCTGCATCGTTTCTTCGTTTACAGTTACAACACCCCACTGATGATCCAGCTCAAATGACTCAATAAGTTCTGTATAACGGGACTGACCAATCGCCTTAATGACTGCATCAACCTTTATCACATGCTCTGATCCGGCTATTGGTACTGGTTTTTGGCGTCCGTCTATATCTGGTTCACCCAGCTCCATTTTTATACATTCTATGCCGACAACCTTCCCAGCTTCATCTCCAAGAATTTTTACTGGAGCTGTCAGCCACTCAAATTGCACCCCTTCCTGCTTAGCAAATTCATATTCGAATTCGTAGGCGGTCATTTCCGCCTCCGTACGCCGGTAAAGAATTTTCACATTGGAAGCGCCCAGTCGGACTGCTGTTGTAGCGCCATCGATCGCTGTATTCCCAGCTCCAATGACCACAGCTTTTTTCCCTACAAGAGAAGAATCAATATGACCGAGCTTCGTTCGTTTGACAAACTCTATGGCATCATGGACCCCTTCAAGTTCTTCACCTTCCACCCGCAGATTAGGTACTTCCCCCATTCCGACTGCCAGTACGACAGCATCGTAATCATTCAACAAGTCTCCGGCCGCAATATCCTTGCCCACTGTTATACCTGTACGAATGTCGACGCCCAGCTTTTCTATTTGCTCTACTTCCCACTCTGCTACCTCATTCGGTAGACGAAAGGCAACGATCCCATAACGCCCAAGTCCTCCTGCCTTTTCCTGCGCTTCGTAAATCGTTACTTCGTAGCCAAAGCAGGCGAGTTCACGTGCAGCTGCTAGACCAGCCGGACCAGATCCAACGATGGCAATTCGCTTCTGCTGCGGCAATCCTTTTTTAAATAAAGGTACACTCGATGCCATTGCCCAATCTGTCGCATAGCGCTGCAGGCGGCCAATATCGATTGGCTTGGATTGGTCGTTTAGTACACACGCACCCTCGCATAGCTCCTCCGTAGGGCACACACGTGCACAGCTTGCTCCCAGCGGATTAGCCTCAAGAATAGTACGGGCAGAGCCTTTCATATTCCCAGAGGCAATCTTCTTAATGAACTTCGGAATATCGATACTTGTAGGGCAGGCTTTTATACAGGCCGCATCGTAGCAATACAGACAGCGATTTGCCTCTTCCATCGCCTCATAGTTCGTCAGTGCGGGCTCCATCTCCATAAAGTTAGCCTTCAATTTTTCTGCAATCATTCCGCCATGAATCATACCCATCCTTTCTTCCTCCCTTTCTCCAGTTTTTGCTTTCTCCCTTTCTCGCTTTCTAGTTAAGTGCCGGTTCTACTGCAAGCTGTGAAGAAGGCTTGCGCTTTAGATATTGGCCGCTGCCGAGTGCTCCAACAAACGTCTTATCCTTAACCACATATTCTCCACGCACAAGCACTGTCTGTACCTCTCCTGCTACTTCCCATCCCTCATATGGGTTGTAGTCTACATTCATATGATGTGTTTCCGCGGAAATAACCCGCTTCACTTCCGGGTCAAACAGCACAATGTCAGCATCTGAACCGATCGCAATCGTCCCTTTTTTCGGGAACAGGCCAAATGTCTTGGCAGCACTTGTAGAAATCATGTCGACAAATTCGTTAATTGTAATTCGCCCCTTCGCCACTCCTTCTGAATAGAGAATGCCAAAGCGGTCTTCGATGAATGGCCCGCCATTTGGAATTTTCGAGAAGTCATTTAGCCCAAGCTGTTTTTTGCCATTGAAGCTAAACGAGCATTGGTCTGAGCCGATTGTCTGCAGCTGCTTTGCCTTAAGTGCACTCCATAGCACCTCTTGATGTTCAACCGGTCGTAACGGCGGGGACCACACATATTTCGCTCCTTCAAACCCAGGTTGCGCAAGCATCGATTCATCCAGCGTTAAGTATGGCGGACATGTCTCGCCTAGCACATCATAGCCCTTCTCGCGAGCCTTGATGATTTCGTCAACGGCCTCCTTACATGTCACATGCACGACATATAACTTCGCCCCTGCAAGATTCGCAAGCTCGATCGCTCTTTTTGTCGCTTCCCCTTCTAGGACAGATGGACGAGTCCGTGCATGATAGATTGGCGCAGTATTACCGTTTGCTAATGCCTCCTCCACCAATTCATCGATGACTGAACCATTTTCACAATGCACCATGACAACGGTGTCTGTAGCCTTTCCGATTTTGAATGCCTTGAAGAGGGTACGATCGGATGATTGGAATTCTCTAGCATATGCCATGAACACTTTCATAGATGTAATGCCTTCCTTCTCCAAGATGACCGGCAGCTCTTTTTCCGTCTCTGGCGTGAAGTCTGTGATCATTAAATGGAAGCCATAGTCAATAACCGCCTTATCTTTTGCCTTTGCATGCCATTTTTCCACCGCATCGGACAGCTTGCTTTCACCAGCGGACAGACAGAAGTCAAGAATCGTCGTCGTCCCGCCAAATGCTGCTGCAATCGTCCCCGTCTCCCAGTCATCATCCGTCACCGTGTTGTTAAATGGCATATCCAAGTGGGTATGAGGATCGATTCCGCCCGGCATTACATATTTGCCTGCTGCATCGATGATTTCTGCCTCTTCCTCCAAATTTTTGCCGATTTTCGTAATGACTCCATCCTCGATCAGTATGTCTGCTTCGTAAACATCCGTTGCTGTCGCAATCTTGCCGCCCTTAATGACCTTTTTCATGAACCTCTCACCCTTCTATTTAGTAGTTATCGGTTGATGTAAACTTTGCTTTGCCTGCAGCATGAGGATAGATTCTAGCAGCACATCTGCTCCTCGTGCACATTCTTCATAGCTTGTTTTTTCTTCCTCACAATGGCTCTTGCCTCCTGCGCTTGGCACAAAAATCATTACAGATGGCACAATAGCTGCAATGAACTGCGCATCATGTCCTGCCCCGCTGTAAATCCGGCGGGAAGAATATCCGAACCGCTGACAGGCTACCTCTACTTCATCACAAATGGCCGGTGTGAAATGTACCGTATCACGCCCCCACAACTTGTTTGCATGTACCGTGCATCCGCTGTCTTCTTTTGGAAGACTAAGCAGAATACTCTCCACCTGCTCCATTATGTTTGGGTCCTTATGGCGCGAATCGATCGTAAAAATTACTTCGTTCGGGATAACAGTAGGGATGTTTGGCATTGTATGCATCCGTCCAAATGTATAGACGAGCGTTTCATCCACATCACCAAGCTCCTTGTCTAAATAACTGATCAGCTTGGCAGCGAGGAGCATCGGGTCCTTGCGCATTTTCATAGGCGTCGTCCCGGCATGGTTGGATTCCCCTTTGATGCAGATTTCATAGCAGACCATCCCCATCACGCCCTCTACTACGCCAATTTCGATCCCTTCTTCTTCAAGGACAGGTCCCTGTTCAATATGCAGCTCGAGATAAGCATACGCCTCCTTCAAACGATTTTCTGCTTTCCCTTCATAGCCGCTTTTTGAAAGCGCCTCAGCGAATGTTACGCCTTCCCTATCAACGGACCTCAGCATTGTTTCTTTTTCAAACTTTCCAGTGATGACCCCTGAACTCATCATGGCAGGCTCAAACCGGGCGCCTTCTTCATTTGTAAAGTTTACAATCATCAATGGTGCTTCCAATTCAATATCGTTATCAACAATCGTTCTTACCGCCTCCAATGCAGTGAGAACGCCAAGGACGCCATCAAATCGTCCGCCTTTCACGACGGAATCTAAATGGGAGCCCATGACAATGGGGGGCAAGTCGTACTTACCGGAAAGCACAGCATACATATTCGCCATGTCATCCACCTTCACTTCCATTCCCAGCGCTTCACAGCATTCCCTAAAATATTGTCTTGCGGCTAAATCCTCCTCAGATAGGGAAAGTCTTGTTACACCGCCATTTTCCGTGGCTCCAAATCGACTGAAGTATTCGATTGTTTGCTGCAGGCGAATCTGATTGCATTTATACATCCTTTGCACTCCCCTTCTCATGTATTGTCTTGTAGTAAATTACTTAAAACGATTATAAATATTGGGATTTTCTATGTAAATGTTCGAATAATCAAAATTTTTTGTGCATTCGTCCAAGCATAATGGTATATTTTATTACATAAAAGAAGGGAGATGAGTCTATGTCTACGATTTCACATATGATACAGTCCTCACTTTTTCCCCAACTAAGGTTGATAGCGGGCGAAAATGGCTTCTATCGCAAGATTAGCGGCATCAATATACTTGAGAAAGAAGAGCTTACTATATTTTGCCGGCCGAATGAACTCATTGTTACGACAGGCGTCTACATTGCAAACGACAAAGACTTCCTCGAGCAGCTTGTAAAAGTGGCCTATGAAAAACGCACGGCCGGCTTCATCATCAATACAGGGCCCTATATCTCGGATATACCCAGCAGTCTCATCCATTTTGCAAACGAACATGAGTATCCACTGTTCCAAATGGATTGGAAGCATCGCGTTACAGACCTCTTAAAAACAACCTTCCAGTTCATCACTGCCAACCAGCAGGAACGTTCTAGCGAAGAGCAGGTCATGCATCAACTCCTTTTCAACTATCAGCAGCATGAATCCCACCTGGCAGAAACATTAGAACAGCTCGGCTTCCCAAAGAATACGGAATATGGCATTATCGTCTGCGCTGCTAGGGACGACTCCATCAGTATTCAACGCTACAATGCTATGATTCTATTAGCTTTCCAGCAGCGCTATGAACAGTTCATCCATTTTCAATACCGCAATCAGCTAATCTATCTGATTGACCGTACTAGAGTTAAAACCGCTACCATACCATTCTCTACTACTGTAGAAGGAATTTATCAAAAGGTTGAAGAAAAATATGGGGAACTCGGGCTTTCCATCGGGATGGGTGGGTTTTATTCCGTTCCAGGGGAAATCCATAAAAGCTATGAGGAAGCTCTCACTGTTATCCGGCTTGCCCAGCTCCACAATAATCGCTACTTATACAAGTATAAAGACATGGGCGCCTATCAAATCATCATGAATGTCGACAATCAAAGAGTAATCGAGCAATTTCGTCAAAATATGCTTGGCAGACTCTATCGATATGATGAATTGCAAGGTACCGATTTCGTTTCATTTCTACGTATATTTCTCGAGGAGAACGGCAGCACTATAAAAATTAGCCAGCGTGCCTTTATCCATAGAAATACCGTCCTATATAAGGTCAATAAACTTGAGATGCTGCTCGATATGGATCTCAGCAATACATTTACAAAAACTAACCTCTACCTTGCTTTTTTGATAGAAGACATGCTGAAACACGGCGTATGACAACTTACTTATTTCCTACGGTGGATTATTACGTAAAGAAGCTTTGCCTGTATATACAAGAAGAAGGCATAACTTTTGATGAGTTTTCTTCTCATCATCACAATACAGCTAATACTGCTACCTCTATAATGATATTTGAGCAGCCCAAAAATCCCCTTCTGCTTGAAAATCCAGCAAGTTGAAGGGGATTTCGTTTCGTTGTATGACAAAAAAGGCATGAATCTGACATCCTATCAGATTCATACCCTGCTCTTTCTGAAAAACTAGTTTTTCAGAAAGAATTTATTTATTATGCATTAACTTTTAATGCTTTGAATTCTTCGATTAACATTGGAACAACTTCGAATAAGTCTCCAACAATACCGTAGTCCGCCACTTTAAAGATGTTCGCTTCTGGGTCTTTATTGATTGCAACGATAACTTTAGAGTTTGACATACCAGCCAAGTGCTGGATTGCTCCTGAAATCCCTGCAGCAATGTATAAATCAGGTGTTACAACTTTACCTGTTTGACCGATTTGCAGCGAGTAGTCACAGTATTCAGCGTCACAGGCACCTCGAGATGCTCCAACCGCACCGCCTAGTAAATTAGCAAGCTCTTTTAATGGCTCAAAGCCTTCTTCAGATTTTACGCCGCGTCCACCAGCTACGACTACTTTCGCTTCGGATAAATCTACACCTTCTGTAGATTTACGTACAACCTCTTTAATAATTGTACGCAGGTTTGTAATGTCTACTGAAACTGCAGCAACATCACCAGAGCGGCCGCCGTCTTTTTCAAGCGGAGCAATGTTATTTGGACGAATTGTCACAAATACAACGCCATCTTTCACTTTCACTTTTTCAAATGCTTTACCTGAATAGATAGGACGGATGAATAAAGCCTCATCACCCGAGCCTTCAATTTCTGTTACATCAGAGATAAGACCAGATTGCAGCTTCGAAGCAATTTTTGGAGACAAATCTTTTCCAAGAGATGTATGGCCAAATACGATTGCTTCTGGACCTTCTTGATCTACCACTGCCATAAATGCTTGTGAGAAACCATCAGAAGTATATGTTTTTAAATGTGGATGTTCCACTGTTACAACGCGGTCTGCTCCATATGCAATCAGCTCGTTTGCTACTCCTGCAACACCCTCACCGATTAATACCCCAACTACTTCACCGCCATCAGCGATTTTTTTACCAGCAGCAATCGCCTCGAATGATACATTACGTAGGCTGCCTTCACGAGTTTCAGCTAAAACTAATACTTTCTTTGTCATAAGTTACCCCTCCGTTACCGTCTTTATTAGACTACCTTTGCTTCTGTGTGAAGTAGATTTACAAGTTCTTTCACTTGATCCTGTAAGTCTCCTTCTAAAATACGACCAGCTGCTTTTTGAGGTGGGAGATAGATTTCAACTGTTTCTACCTTCACTTCTACATCGTCCTCGTCGATATCTAAATCATCAAGCTCAAGCTCTTCTAACGGCTTTTTCTTCGCCTTCATAATTCCTGGTAAAGAAGGATAGCGCGGTTCGTTCAAACCTTGCTGTGCCGTTACTAATAATGGTAAAGAAGTTTCCAGCACTTCTGAATCCCCTTCGATGTCACGTACGATTTTTACCGTTTGACCATCGATTTCAAGACTCGTAATTGTTGTTACATAATTGATGCCTAATAATTCAGCTACACGTGGTGCAACCTGGCCTGAGCCTCCGTCGATTGCTACGTTACCAGCTAAAATCAAGTCAGCCTCTTTATCTTTTAAATACTCAGCTAGAATATAAGCTGTCGTATATTGATCCTGCTCATCTAAATCGTCTTCCGTATTAATTAATACTGCTTTGTCGGCACCCATCGCAAGCGCTGTACGTAATTGCTTTTCTGCGTCTTCGCCACCGATTGTTACAACCGTCACTTCACCACCGAAAGCATCACGTTTTTGAATCGCCTCTTCAATAGCATACTCATCGTATGGATTAATGATGAATTCAGCACCGTCTTCTTGGATTTTGCCATTTGATACAACGATTTTTTCCTCTGTGTCAAACGTACGTTTCACTAATACATAAATATTCATTTTACTAACCTCCAGAAAGCTGATTTATTTGCCTTTAAATACCGGCTCGCGTTTTTCAATAAATGCTTGAATACCTTCTTTGGCGTCCTCTGACACGAATACCGTACCAAAACTTTCCGCCTCTGCCGATACTCCCTCGAAGAAGGAAGCAGGCTTAGAATATTGCAGCGTATGTATCGCTGCCTTTAATGCGATTGGACTTTTCTTAGCAATCTTTTTCGCCAATTCTAATGTTTTCGGTAGTAGGTCCTCATCTGAATATGCACGGTTCGCTAATCCCCACTGAACCGCTTCCACCCCTGAAATCGGATCACTTGTAAACATCATCTCTGCCGCCTTTGCTACCCCTACATAGCGAGGTAGACGCTGTGTTCCTGCAAACCCGGGAATAATCCCTAGCTGGAGTTCTGGTAAGCCAAGCTTTGCTGTTTCAGTAACAAATCGCATATGACAGCTCATAGCAAGTTCCAGTCCGCCTCCAAGAGCGGCGCCGTGAATTGCGGCAATTACTGGTTTTGGGAACGTCTCTAAACGTTCGAATACGACTTGCCCGTTTTGTGCCAATTTTGAAAATTCTTCACCTGTCTGGATACCTGTAAATTCCTTGATGTCAGCACCAGCGGAGAAGAAGCGGCCTTCGCCATGCAACAAAATGACACGAACAGCTTCATCATGTTCTACTGCATCTAACAGCTCGTCTACTTCTTTGATTAAAACTTGCGATAATGCATTTGCCGGTGGTCGATTAATCGATACAACCGCTACACTATCTTCTACTTTCCAACTTAGAAACTCCATTCTCCCACACCCCTTTTAAGCTTTTAACCCATTTAGCACTAGCTGTGTCACTTTCGGCGTCAACGCTACAAGATCATAACGATATTCGTTCATCACCCATGTTGTCGTTATTTCATCCACAGTACCAAATACCATTTGCCGGGCAAGACGAACATCCATCGTAGTATTGAACTCGCCGGAAAGCATCCCATCGATCAAAATTTGATCCAAAAGCATAAGGTACTCTTTTAGAATAGCATTAATCTTCAGACGAATTTCTTTGTTCGACTGCCTTAGCTCTAACTGGGTAACGGTCGCTAAATGACGGTCTTTCGCTAAAACTTGGAAATGATTTTCGATCATCTGAGCTAACTTTTCAGATGAACTACTTTCATTTTTTATTATATCTTGTAAATTGTCCACGAAAACCCCCATTTTTTCTTGAAAAACAGAAATTAATATATCTTCCTTGTTTTTGAAGTACAAATAGATCGTTCCGTCTGCGACACCAGCCTGCTTGGCGATTTTCGATACTTGTGCCTGATGATAGCCATTTTCTGCAATGGCTATTACTGCTGCATCGATAATCTGTTTATATTTGGGTTTATTTCGTTTCAAGTTGTTCACCACCAAAAAAATATGAAAACATGAATGACCATTCATTCATGTCTCCATATTATAAGTTGTTCATGATTTTGTCAATAGTTGCCTGCCTATTTTGCTTCTTGTTCTGCTGCCATTTTTGCTTTTTCTTCATCCACCAGTGTACGGCGCAGAATTTTCCCAACAGCTGTTTTCGGCAGCTCATTACGGAACTCATATAATCGAGGTACTTTATAGGAAGCCAGATTTTGACGGCAATAAGTATTTAATTCTTTATCCGTTACCGTATGTCCTTCCTTCAGAACGATATAGGCTTTCACTGTCTCTCCACGGTACGGATCAGGAATCCCTGCTACTACACATTCTTGAATCGCATCATGCTCATACAATACTTCCTCGACTTCTCGTGGATAGATATTATAGCCCCCTGCAATGATCATATCTTTCTTGCGGTCCACTACGTAGAAGTATCCGTTTTCATCCATATAGCCTAGGTCCCCGGTAAGGAACCAGCCATCTGCAAATGTCATAGCCGTATCCTCTGGGCGGTTCCAATATCCCTTCATTACCTGTGGACCTTTGATCGCAATCTCTCCTATTTCTCCTGGCGGCATTATTTCACTATCGCCTGAGCGTAAAATGACAGCATCAGTATTAGGCCATGGTACTCCGATTGACCCATTTACGCGATCGTCCCAAATGAAATTGGCATGCGTGACAGGGGAAGTCTCTGTCAGACCATAACCTTCTACCAGCTTACCGCCTGTAATTTCCTCAAACTTTTCCTGTACTTCAACCGGCAGTGGAGCAGAACCGCTTATACAGGCTTTGATTGATGATAAATCATACTTGCCTAAATCAGGATGGTTCAGCAGGCCAATATACATTGTCGGTGCTCCAGGGAATAATGTCGGCTTTTGTTTATCAATCGTCTTTAATGTATCCTCGACATCAAACTTTGGCAGCAGCACCATCTTGCTTCTTTTCATAACTGATAAAATCAACACAGTCGTCATTCCATATACATGGAAGAATGGCAGGAGCCCCAGAATCGTTTCCTCGCCGTCTACACATTTATATAACCAATGACTACATGCCGTTGTATTGGCAATCAAATTTTTATGCGTTAGCATAACTCCTTTCGGGAACCCTGTAGTGCCTCCCGTATATTGCAGTAATGCCAAATCTTCTTCAAAATCAAATGGGACTTCAAGCTCTTTGATCGGCGCAGAACGCATGATTTCTGTAAATAGATGATTCATGCCGCTATGTTCCACTTTGACAGTGAATCCATATTGCTTCTTCTGGATAAATGGATAGACGAGGTTTTTCGGGAATGGCAGATAATCCTTGATGGCTGCTACGATGACATGTTCTATCTGAGTTTCCTTCAATACCTTTGTAATACGAGGGTATAAAATGTCGAGACCTAAGATGACTTTCGCTCCAGAATCAGTCATCTGATACTGCAGCTCGCGCTCTGTATAAAGCGGGTTCGTTTGGACAACGATCCCTCCTGCATACAAAATTCCGTAGTAAGCTATGACTGCCTGTGGACAGTTCGGCAGCATGATTGCTACCCGATCACCTTTTTCCACACCCAGCTTCCCCAGATAATTAGCAAATTTAATTGCAGACTCGTATACTTCCCTATACGTAATATCCTTGCCTAAAAAGTGAATTGCTACTTTACCTGGACTTGCTTTGTAAGCATCCGTCAAAAATTGATAAACCGGTATTTCCGGTATTTCAACTTCATGCGGAATCTGCTCTGGATATTTCTTTAACCATACCTTTTCCGTCATAGAACCTCGCCCCTTCGCCTCATACTTTTTAATTTTCTGATTATTCAACATTATAATTAAAAAAGAAAGCGGATTCAATTGATTTTTACTTTATTTTTCGTTTTATGCTCGAATATGCACGTTTTTTCTTGTTAATGTTATGGCTCAAATAACGTTAACAGCCAATTATTTCTATTAAATGCCTGCATTGTTTTATAAATATATTTTTCTAATATAAAAAAGCAGCAAATGTATTTTTTACATCTGCTACTTTCCATTTTATACAGTGGACAAATAGTATATGCCAACCGCTAAAAAAATAATGCATACGACAATTAGTATTTTAGATAATTTCTCCATCTCTTTACTCCTATAAAATACTTGCCCCAATAATGAATGAAAGACCTACTGAAATGGTAAAGGATATAAATCCAACAGAGCGGTTATCATTCTCGATTTCTTCATCTACCTTAAATTTAGGTGTTAAAAATTCAAATAAAATATAAGCGAAAATTAATAGCATGAATCCATATAAACCCCAGCCAATCATTTCTCCTAAAGTAGAATGGCGTTCAATGGAATAGCGGAATATATTACACACCCCTAATATTTTCCCACCTGTAGCAAGTGCAACGGCAACATTACCTTTTTTAATTTCTTCCCAGTTTCTGTATTTTGTAACGATTTCAAAAATGACCATCGATACTACTAAACAAAGGACAACTACACTGAAATAACCTGCAGTTTCTACTAAAGGGTTTTGCCAAAATGATGAACCCAGCATTCTCTTCTCCCCTTTTATTTTAATTCGACTACGGTTACCCCGAAGCCGCCTTCTCCTGCCTCACCATAGCGGAATGATTTCACACGTTTATGTGTCTTCAAGTATTGTTGAATTCCTTGACGCAGAGCCCCTGTTCCTTTACCGTGAATAATTGATACACGCGGATAATTTGCTAATAGTGCATCATCTAAATATTTCTCTGTACGTAAAAGAGCTTCTTCGTAACGTTCCCCTCGAAGATCCAATTCAAGCTTCACATGGCCGCTGCGGTTTTTGACGTTCGCCATCGTGCGTGTCGGCTGTTCCTTTTCAGGCTTAATGTACTGCAGGTCAGATTCATTCAGCTTCATTTTCAAGATACCGATTTGTACTACCCAGTCCTGCTCTCCCGCTTTTTCTAAAATCGTACCTTTTTGTCCATAGCTAAGCACCTTCACCTCATCACCAACTTTGAGGTTCTGCGCACGCTCGCGTTCTGCAACCGCTTTTTTCAGTACTTTGTTTTCTTCCTTCGGTGCTGCTTCTTCCAAACGTTTTTTAGCATCAATCAGTTCGTGCTCTTTGACAACACGGCTTGCGTTTTTTTGCATTTCCCGCAGCTCAGAGATAATCTTTTCTGCTTCCGCCTTTGCATCATCCACTATACGACGCGCTTTATCTTTGGCTTTCTTCTCAAGATTATCTTTCTTTTCATCATATACACGGATTCGTTCTTCTAATTGAGCTTTTAATTGTTCTGCTTCTTCTAGCAATTCATGTGCTTCATCTGCTTCCTTTTCTGAACGCAGACGGCTTTCTTCCAGCGATGCAATCATCGATTCCACTTCATGACGATCTGTTCCTGTGAAGGTTTTTGCCTGGCTGATAATATGCTCGCCAAGACCCAGCCGCTTGGAAATCTCAAAGGCATTGGAACGTCCAGGAACACCAATCAATAGACGATATGTAGGACTCAGTGTCTCTACATCAAATTCTACAGAAGCATTCACAACGCTAGGACGGTTGTAGCCATAAGCCTTTAATTCCGGATAGTGGGTTGTTGCCATAACGCGCGCTCCGTATCCAACAACCTCATCCAAGATGGAAATAGCAAGAGCTGCACCTTCCTGCGGATCTGTACCCGCTCCAAGTTCATCAAATAGCACAAGTGAGCGGTCATCAAATTTCGATAAAATATCTACGATGTTTACCATATGAGAAGAAAACGTCGATAAGCTTTGTTCAATCGATTGTTCATCACCAATATCAGCAAAAATCTGCTCAAACACAGCAAGCTCCGAACCATCCAAAGCCGGTACCGGCAGCCCAGACTGAGCCATTATCGTGCATAACCCTACTGTTTTTAATGTAACTGTTTTACCACCTGTATTTGGACCCGTAATGACAATTGCTGTAATTTCACGACCGAATTCAATTGTATTTGGAACCGCTTCCTCAATCGGAAGCAGCGGATGTCTTGCGCGAACTAATTTTGTATAGCCTTCATTATTCATTTTCGGCATCGTGCATTTATTTGCCTGCCCATATTTGCCTTTTGCTAACACGACATCTATTTCTCCAAGCAGACCGACAAGCACAAACAAATCATGTGCTACTTCCTGCACTTTCGCTGAAAGCTCAAGCAAAATACGCTCGATTTCCGCCTGCTCCTTTACTTTTAGACGCTGTACTTCATTGTTTGCTTGTACGACTGCATCCGGCTCGATAAAAAGTGTCTGTCCAGAGGATGATTGATCATGCACAATCCCTCCGTAGTGACCACGGTATTCCTGCTTTACGGGAATTACAAAACGATCGTTACGAATCGTAATAATCGCATCCGACAGCATTTTCGCCGCATTTGCTCCTCGAATCAGACTCTCCAGTTTTTGACGAACCTTTGCTTCCTCAGCACGCAGGGACTGGCGGATAGAGCGCAGCGCCGGACTTGCAGAATCAAGCACGCCGCCATTCTCATCGATGCAGTCATTAATTTCATGCTGAAGCGCTGTCAAGATCGGCATTTGCTCTTTACGCTCTAAAAAGTGAGGAATTTGAACAGCTTCCTCCGACTCAATGTCTTCCAGGAAATTACGTAAGATGCGGCTTGCGCGAATCGTGCTGGCGATTTCCATCAATTCCATCGGGCTCAGCATCCCGCCTATCTGGGCACGCTTTGCATGCGGTCTAACATCAAAGATGCCACCCATTGGAACATTTCCTTTAACTCGCAGGATAGACAGCCCCTCATCCATCTCTTCTAGCAAGGCTACTACCGTATCAAAATCTGTTTCGGGCACAAGCTCATCAACGGCACTTTTTCCAATGGAAGAGGTGCAGAAGCTTGCAACCTGTTGACGTACTTTATCAAATTCTAGTGTTTTCAATGCGCGCTCCGCAATCATGAAAGACACCTCCAAAAATCAAATTATTTATGTTTACGGATGAACTCCTCAAATTGATTCAAATTCCATGTGTTAACAATCAACTCTTTTTTCACCCAAGCCTTTTGTGCATATTTTACACCAATATCCATGAAACGTAATTGATCAATCGCATGGGCATCTGTATTAATCGCAATTGGTACGTTTTTCTCCATTGCTATTTGCAAATATTCTGCAGCTAAATCGAGACGATAAGGATTGGCATTTAATTCTAAAATTTTACCATACTCTGCAGCCCAATCAATTAACTGCGGGACATCCGGGTCATATCCAGTACGCTGCCCAATGATACGCCCAGTTGGATGGGCAATCATATGTACATACGGATTTCTCATTGCTGTATGGAGCCGTTCCATAATTTTCTCTTGAGGCTGCGAGAAGCTAGAATGGATAGAAGCAATAACAAAGTCGAGTTCTCGCATTACGTCATCCTCGAAATCAAGACTTCCATCCGGTAAAATGTCCATCTCTGTTCCGCGGTACAGGCGGAAATCCGGATGGGCTTCATTGAATGCAAAAATCTCCAATTTTTGCTTGTCCAATCGTTCCGGCGTCAATCCATTGGCTACTTTTAAATACTGCGAGTGGTCGGTAATGACCCCGTATGTGTAGCCGCGTGCAATTAACGCTTCTCCCATCTCTGCTACAGAATGTGCTCCATCAGACCATGTCGTATGCATATGAAGATCACTAACGATGTCTTCAAGCTGTGGAAGTGTTCCAAGCTCATCAAGCCGTTCGAGTTCACGTCCGTTTTCTCGAACAGTCGGCGGAATGAATGGCAAGTCGAAATGGGCAAAAAATGCTTCTTCCGTTTCAAATGTCACGAGTGATCCATCTGGTTGTTCGACTCCGTACTCACTAATTTTCTTTCCTTGTGACTTTGCCAGCTGGCGCATCCGTACATTATGATCTTTCGAACCTGTAAAGTGATGCAGAGCTGTCGCAAATTCATCCAGCTTTACTAAACGGAAATCCACACTTACGGGATTTTCTAAATCCAATATGACGGATACCTTTGTATCACCGGCTGCAATCGTCTCCTGCACCGGCAGGCGGGATAAGATGGCTTCCCGAACTGTCTCATAATTTTCCGTAGCAATAATAAAGTCGATATCCTTACTTGTCTCTGTCACACGACGGAAACTCCCTGCAACAGAAAACTTCTGTACTTCAGGCAAACTTGCCAGCAGTTCATTAATCTCAAAGACAATAAGCTCTAGTTCCCATACCGGCAGACGTTCAACACGTGCCCCGAAATTTTCAAGCTCCTTCAAGATCTTTTCCTCTGTTTTTGCACCAAACCCAGCTAATGCCCTCACTTGACCAGCCTCACATGCTGCCTTTAGCGAGGCTGCATCCACAATATTCAGCTCTTGATACAGCTTCGCCAATTTCTTTCCGCCAAGTCCAGGCAGCTTCATAAGTGGTACCAGCCCTTTCGGCACGGCAGCCTCCAGCTCTTCAAGAACACTGGACTTGCCTGTTTCCATCAATTCATGAATAACAGCAGCCGTTCCTTTACCAATTCCTTTAATCGCTGTAATATCATCTATCTGACTAAGGCTGCGCTCATCCGTTTCCAGTGCCGCTGCTGCTTTGCGGAATGCTGAAACCTTGAACGGATTCTCTCCCTGTAATTCCATGTATAATGCAATTTTCTCCAATGTACGGATAATGATTTTTTTATTCAATGAAGTTGCCTCCTCTGATAATCGCAAAAATACTTCTCCCTAACCGAGAGAAGTATTTACGTTTTGTCATTATTTTGAGTAAATATACCACCATTTCTGGAACATAGACGAAATGAACGGCGTATGCTCCAGCATCAGTCCGGTGATAATCGACCCATCGAGCCGGGCCTGTATACCTTCTAGCGGCAGAAGTGCCAATACATATAAGAGGATAAATAATAGGAAATATACCTCTACAAAACCAAGCACTGCTCCAAGCAGGCGATTAATGCTGCCGAGTACCGGCAAGTATTTCAAGAAATCAAGCATTGATCCAAGAATCTGTAAAAGAATCTTGACTGCAAAGAAAATCAGTGCAAACGCAATGACCCGATAAAACGTGCGGTCTGCATCGATGCCGACAAGCTCCAATGTAGAAGTTGCACTTTCTGCAAACCCCGGATAGGGAATCCACAGTAAAAACTTCTGCGCAAGCGGCTTATAATAAATGAGTGCAACAACGACGGCTAGTAGAAATCCAAACATATGAATTGCCTGTACTACAAGCCCGCGTCTCGCTCCCACAATAATTCCCGCAATAAAAATAAGCAATATTAATAAATCCAGCATTTACTTCAATCCTTTAACTTTTTCAGTTGCTCCTCAAGCGCCTCTACTTGCTCTTTCAGCTTTAGGTATTCATGAACGGTATTCACAGCTGTTAATACAGCGAGCTTTGCATTATCCAATGTTGGATTATGGACGCTAATTTCACGCATTTTATCATCTACGATTGAAGCGACTAATCTCATATGGCCCGTAGACTCAGGACCGACAACCTTATACGTCTGCCCGTATATTTCTACTGAAATCCGGTTTTTTTCTTGTTCAGCCAAAGTGAACCCCCCCACCAGCATAAGCAATAACAACCTAAGCACCTAAGCCCGCTAACTCTGTTTCGGCTTCTTGCTTAAAGGGCAGATATCTGCCTCGATTATGTATAAAATCATAATATATATCATACCATTTACCATTTAGACATAGCAACTTATTCCCTGTTTCAACTGTTAGCTTCTGCAATCTATAGCCCTTTAGCGTTTTCCCAGCCAGGGAATCATGAAGATAAACCTCAAATTTTTTGAAAGCCGATTACAAATTAGACGGGTCGTACGGTGCTGCGATCATAAAGCCGGAGACGCCATTATTGCCCCTGTCTGCGTATAGTATAATCTTCGTCTTCTTATACGAAAAATCCTTCAATATCCGGATTACTACTACCGCTCCTTCTTTCTCGGTACGAATGACTACCGGGAGCCTGTTTTTTCCGTTGTGTCTTGATCACGTAACCTCTGCTCAGTCTGTCCTGTAATATACATGTCACAGCTTCCTCATCCTCAGTACTTATTTTTTATGAAGCCTCAATAACAAATCATCAGTAAAAACCTGCTCTTAGTGTAAGGTACATCACACCGTTTTAAAATGTTTCATCACCATTCCTGAGCTTCTTATCTACATATAAAAAACACTTCCCTGGAAGGAAGTGCCTTGAGTGAATTATTGTTTAAGTGAATTATTGTTTAAGCGAATTATTAGTTAAGTGTCGTTGTATTCCATTCAACGTAAAGCAGTGGTATTAACCGCTACCTTCTAGAGATAAGGTGTGTTAAGTGAACTTGCTGCGGCTCATCATAAAGCTGCATTGTTAATTCTTGATTGATGCTGTCGATCTGTATATCTTCAAGCAGCGAAGAAAAGTGCGTAAATCGATCATCAAACTTCGGTTGGCGCTGCGTTGCCATATAGCCAACCACAATTGTATAGGGTTTCTCGAACTCATACTCTACGTGGAGAGCGCCGTAAACCATCTGATGCTGTATAAAGTCATATACATAGCATCCCTTTGCATCAAGTCCGTCAATCAAGAAAGCTTTCGGACATAAAATAATTGGGACCATATCGACTCCGGATCCTTCTTTATTTACATCATGAAGGCTTTGCTGCAGCATTTGCGCAAGTACGTTTTTATGTAGAATTGGCTGCTGATACGGTATGATGGAAGCTGCCGATCGAATCGAGCACGGTATCGTTAAATAAGTCGGACCCCCATATACTTTTGTTAGGGTTTCTTTAATCAACGAAAATCTTTCCCACAGATTTTGTCAGCATTGGACCAGGCTGCAAAGCATCATGTGCTTGTTCAGTTGTACTTGTTACAGCTAACGTGCCACCCCAGATGAATAAAATAGCTGCCGTTACGAATAATAGCTTTTTCTTCATAGAAATAACCTCCTTTTTTTGGTTATCTAAAGTATATAGGACATATTTAGTTAATAACTAGTTGTAAAATCACGTAAAATTTCACTCTATTTATTGCTGTTTTATCTACTAAAAATTAACCACAAAAAGTAGTATATAGTCTAAATATTCATTAGGACTCTTCCACTTTTATTATTTAGGAGCTTGTAAAGCTTCTTTATAATATTCACTTGCCTTCTTATAAAAGCGCTGACTCATATAGTAATCTCCCAGTGTCTGAGCAATTTCTTTTATTAATTTTCCCAATGATGCTTCTCTTGCCAAAATTAACGCTTTTTTCATCTCCTTCATGTATCCTACTTCATCCTGTCTAATAAGAAAGAGTTTTGCTCGCACTTCTATTAATTGAATATAAATATAATTAAGTTGATATTTTTCTGCTAATAACATTGCTTTATCGCAGTACATCTGTACCTTCATCCATTGCTTTTGATTAAAGTATATATTTACCATACTTTGATAAACATATACTAGTGAAGAGTGTTCCTCTTTTGCCTCCATTAATTCCATATACTTTTTGAGAGCTGCTTCTTCATCCCCCATAACCTCATGTAATCTACCGTTATAGTATTCCAACATAAATATGGTTGTGTTATTTTTTTCCTCCGGATTTTGCTCAAGTTTATCATAAGCTGCTTGTAATGCATGGCTAGCTGCTTCAAAATTTTGATTATAGATATACTGAACAATCATTGAAATTAAGACATTGATTATCTCAGTGTGAGCTCCTTCTTGCTCAAATAGATCATATGCCTGTTTCGCATAAATAAGGCTAATATGCATATCATCAAAAATACGTTGTTTTGTCAAACTTAAGTTATAAAAGGTTTTAGCAAGTTCTAATTGACTTTTACTTCCATAATCTTTAGCTTTTGTATAATAGTAATCTGCCGAGTGAAACTGTTGTTGCGTATAAAAGTAATTCCCTAATAAATTGTAAAACAAAAAGACATCATGGGTATCTTCTAATGATAATTCAGTTTCCATAGGAATCATTTTTTCACACAGTTCATACAACTTTTGTGCTTCTGTATAATAGTTATTCTTTATGTAATGTTTCATCAACAAATTAAATACCTTTACATGCAAATCCATTGATAACGTTTCATATAAAGCTAAATATAATGTAGAAACATTTTTTTCATTCAATTCCTCCTGCCGCTTTACCTTCTCTTCAAGCTGGCGGATTAGCTTCGTATAATAAATGGATTTATCCGTACTGAAAACGGATGGTTCCACTTCAAGTTTTTTAGTAATCTTCTCAATAAATTTAGATGATGGTGAAGTTTTGCAGTTCTCCACCTTGCTTAAGTATGCTGTCGAACAAATGCCTTCTGCCAGTTCGGCTTGGGACAACCCTTTATAAATTCTTAATTGTCGTAGCTTGTCGCCTACCTGCATCTAAACATTCACTCCTTACTATGTGATGTCCTCACAATTTTATGAATTAGTTGGTTGCTGTCTCGAAGTTGGATAATCGAGAGGACTATGGTATTTCCTGCCTTTCTCCATCTCTCATTGTAACTGATTTTCCGTTAAGTAGAGTAATTTTTTCTTAAGTAATCTAACATTATAGCCAATGTCTGGATTGTTTGTGAAAAATTCTTGTCGCTCCTAGTTTAAATAGCTCACAACCTTTTGCATTAGACAGTACCCCTGTCCCACCTGTACACTTAAATAAATTGAAAAAATAAGGATGAAATCGAATGACGAACATTGTATTACAGCTTTCAGCAGAGGAAATGGCAAAAGTGCAGAGCTATTATGCTTCTGACCGCGTAGAACGGAATGCTCCCGGCGTAATATTTGCCGCGAAATTAGCAGATACAGCAATCACAGTTTACAAATCAGGAAAAGTAATGTTTCAGGGAGCCGGGGCTGCTCGTGAATCAGCACGCTTCGGAACAGGAAACTCCGCTGCAAAGTCTGTCAGCGCCGCAAAGGGTGACGCACTTCCTGAAAACTTCGCTAACCTCTCGGTGATTGGTTCGGATGAAACAGGGACCGGAGACTATTTTGGACCAGTTACAGTGGCGGCGGTATATGTCCCAGCGGATAAGGTAGAATTAGTGAGAGAGCTCGGCGTTAAGGATTCGAAACAGCTGACCGATGATTATATGAGGAAAATTGCACCCGATTTGATGAAGGTCTGTATGCATAGCATTTTAACGCTTCGGAATGATAAATACAATACACTACAGGCGAAAGGCTATTCACAAGGAAAGATCAAAGCAATGATGCATAATCAGGCACTGAAGCATGTGCTTCACAAACTTTCGCCTGAGCGCCCTGATTATATTTTAATCGACCAGTTTGCAGAACGTGGTATCTACTACAATCACATAAAAAACGAAAAAGAAATTGTACGTGAAAATGTCCTGTTTTCTACAAAAGCTGAAAATCTTCATGTAGCAGTTGCCACGGCTTCCATACTTGCTAGATATGCTTTTTTAAAGGAGATGGATCGATTAGCTGGTACAATCGGCTTCCCATTGCAAAAAGGAGCCAGTGGAAAGGTAGATGAAATGGCGGCTCGCATTTTAGCCAAACACGGTGAAGCAGTATTGAAATCTATAACAAAATGGCACTTTGCTAATACGGAAAAAGCAAAAACTCTTCTGCATAAAAAAAAGAAAGACTAATTAATAAATAACAGCCTATTCATTTTTCAGGAGAAAACCGCAACTATTGACCTGTATAACAATCTTTTTTTCGAGGGCTAACTAAACTGAAAAAGAAAGCGCAGCACAGTTTCCTATACTTGCAGTACAGAGTATTAAGCCCTAGATAAAATCCCCCTTTCAACTGCTTCTTTATACACGTACTTTTAACTTTTGAATCGATACCCCTTAAGCTACCGGCGATCCGGTAGCTTTTTTATCCTCATCCCTCTTTTTAATGTTTCTAAAAATAGATACTTTATACCATTTATACTATTTCGCCCAATTATCTATCCAATTTCATCCAAGTTATTGTATTATGAAATAAGTTGTAATATTCAATAAAAACAAGAAAGGAAAAATATCTATTATGAAAATCCCAAAAAGTACAAAAGTCACTTTACTTATCAGCTTCATCGTTATTATTATCTCATGCTTTTCCATTACATTGGAACTAAGTAAATGGCTGACTCTTTCATTGAACATTCTTCTTTTAATTACATCCGCTTATACTTACTTCTCTATCCGCCAACCAAATGTGCCTTTAGAGATTAATGAAAGTATAAAAGTAACTGAAGTTCCGACTAGTCCTGAAATAGCTGTTTCGGTATCTGCTGATGAAGCCGCTCCTGCTAATTTAGAGGGGTACATTCAAACACTAGAGCAAATCAATAGCCTGGCCAAGGAAGTAGAAGGGGGCGCTTTACTGCAATCTGATAATGTAGCAAAAAGTACGACAGCTATGGAAAATATTTCTGGTGCGATCATACATATAGCGACAAATGCACAAACTGTGTCCTTTACTTCTCAAGAAGCTAATGATACGGCGGTTGAAGGAGCAAAATCAGTAGCTATCATTGAAAAACAAATGGGTGCAATCAACACTTCTGTCGATCACCTTAACATCGTGTTAAATGAATTAGCCGTCTATTCCACTGATATCGGAAAAATCGTTCAGTCTATTACGGATATTTCTAACCAAACGAATTTACTCGCTTTAAATGCAGCTATTGAAGCGGCGCGTGCAGGAGAGCACGGCAAAGGTTTTGCTATCGTAGCAGATGAAGTTCGTAAGCTATCTGAAGAGGTAAAAACTTCATCTAATCAGATTGCCGAAATCGTATCTTCCATTCAACAGAATGTTGATAAATCAGTCAACTATATGGAAGAAGGTAAATCACAGGTCACTACAGGTATGGCTGTAGCTGGGCAGGTGAACGAAATATTCGATCTGATTCAGCAGAAGATCAATGAAGTCTCACAACAGATTACAGAAGTCTCTGCAGCAGTACAGGAACTATCAGCAGGTTCAGAGGAAATCACACAGAATGCCGATTTCACAAAACAAGTACAGATTTCGGGAGTAGAAATGATTCAAAATCTGAACGTCCAGCTGGAAAATTACTTAACAGAGTTGAAATTAGCAGCACAGCAATATAACAACTAATTTACGGAAAGAAGGGCCAGCAAATGGAAAACAATATTTATGTAGAAGCAGCGAAGAAGTCTTCTTTTTATAAACATCTCTTCTCAAGCGGTGTGCAGACTGACTGGAATGAGATTCCATTTACGACAAAACAACAGCTTCGCGAGGCAGACCCTTATGAATTACTCGGTACATCCCTTTCAAATGTAGTGACATATCATGAAACGAGTGGAACAACGGGTAAACCTTCATCTAGTTGGTTCAGCTACAGCGATATCGAGGTAGAGGCAGCCGTATTAAACACTTCTGCACTTGCCTTTACAGAAAACGACCTTATACTAAATCGTTTCCCATTTGCCGTTGCACTGCCTGCATTTCTTGTTTACTGGGCTGCCCAAAAAGTCCGCGCCGGCTTTATCAGTGCAGACCAATGGAACGAGGTTGCACCAATCCCTCGTGTGCTAGACATTATGGAAAAAACAAAACCGACTGTCCTCACAGTCGGGCCGACAGAATTAATGAATTTGTATTATGTAGCGAAGAAACTGAACAAACCCTTACCTACTGAAAGATTGCGTGCCATTGTCGTAGCCGGTGAACTTGTGACACCGGCAAGAAAACGATATATGGAGAAATGCTGGGGAGTACCCGTCTATTTATTTTATGGTAGTACAGAAACTGGCGGTATTTTTGTCTCATGTGAAGAAGGTCATTTCCACCTAACTCATCCAAAAATTACTGTAGAAGTAGTTGATGAGAAAGGACAACCAGCAGGAGAAAATGTTGCCGGAAGCTGTGTTATTTCAACAGCACGTGAAGGGATGCCGTTATTACGTTATTTTAACGAAGATTATATAGAAATAAAGCCAGCTGATTCCTGTTCTTGCGGCTGTTCATCCCCTGTATTAATGCACTACGGCCGAAAAGATGATTTATTGAACATCGATGGACAAGAAAAAAGCTTATATGATATACATGAAATCGTCTACTCTCTATCATCTGTTCCATTCATTTGGAAGCTCCAGCAAAGAGATACAGAACTTTACTTCCTTGCTCAATACGAGGAAGAAGTAAACATTGCTGCGATTCAGCAGGAATTAAGCACAGCTCTCGGTAATGAAGTAACAGTAGAACAAACAATACTTGTTCCGACGGATTCGCTCATTCCGAATAAACCAGCAGGTAAATTTTATTACATTGAAAAGCTGGAAAGCACACATATCTAATAGCCAAAGAGGGCTGTCCAATGATCGGACAGCCCTTCTCCTACTTATTAAACATCTACTAGTAATTTTCTTCTCGGTAATGGCATCAAATAACCACTACCCTCGTTACAAAAGAGAAAGAGTTCAAATTTTTAAACCCCTTTTTATTTACTTTTCGCCTCATGTACTTTTAACTTTTTCCCTTTAACCGGAGTATCCTTCATTGCTTTTAGTACAAGCGGGCCTTTGCCATTTAGAATTTCTACAAAGGTAGAAGTATCAAGTATCGTGATGATTCCGATATCTTCGGCACTTATCCCGGGTATTTTAGCAATTGTACCGACAAAGTCAACTGCTCGAAGCTTTTTCTTCTTCCCGCCATTAAAATAGAGCTTCATAATCCCTTCGTTTACAAGCTCTTTTTTCACTCGCTTCTTCTTAGGTGTACGATTCATCTTTTGTTCAAACAGTATCTCCATTTTGACTACCTGTTCCCCGTCTGGACGTTCACGCTTTGGAATAGTAAATCCAATGTATTCTTCTATTCCTTTTAGGAACTCGTCTTCATATGGCGTAACAAATGTAATGGCTGTACCGCTCAATCCTGCCCTTCCTGTTCGGCCTGTCCGATGCACATATGCTTCCTTTTCAAGAGGCAGATCATAATTAATAACGTGGGTAATGTGATCAACATCAATGCCGCGGGCTGCCACATCAGTAGCGACTAAATAACGAAATGCTCCTTCTTTGAAATCGTTCATGACCAGGAGGCGCGTTGATTGGTCCATTCCTCCGTGCAGTTTATCGACACTATAGTCCAGATCATATAATTCATCATGTACCTCATCAACTCGATCCTTTGTACGGCAAAAAATAATACAGCTATCCGGATTTTCCACAATGGTGATGTCCTGAAGCACCTGAAGCTTATCTTCTTCTGCTGCCTCTACTAGATAATGCTCAATCGTTTTCGTTACTACCTCTTTCTGTATTTCAATATCAGCTGGTGCAATAAGATGCCGTGACGCCAGTTCTTTTACTGCTTCAGGCAACGTTGCTGAGAAAAGCATTGTTACTCTGTTTTTTGGCATATAGCCAAGAATCGCCTCTACCTGCTCAATAAAGCCCATATTCAGCATCTCATCTGCTTCATCAATGACGACATATCGTATTTTCTCAAGCTTTAATGTCCCTTTTTCGATATGGTCCAGTACCCTGCCCGGTGTACCTACAGCAATATGTGTTTTTTGCTTCAACTCTGTTTGCTGATAGTGGAAGGGCTGCTTCCCATAAAGGGGGACAGCCTTAATACGTTTATAGCGCCCTATATTTGTAAATTCCTCTGCCACCTGGACAGCCAGTTCTCTCGTAGGGGTCAAAATCAATGCCTGCGGTTTGTTTTCAAGCCATTCTACCTGTTCACAGATCGGGATAGCAAAGGCAGCCGTCTTGCCGCTTCCCGTCTGGGATTTAACAAGTAAATCAAGATTGGAAAGAGCAGCAGGTAATACCTTTTGCTGCACCTCTGTTGGACTTGTATAGCCCAATTTTGCAAGAGCCTGTTCAATCGGCTCACTTAATTGAAATTGTGTAAAATTTTGCATCGTTCTCCTCCTATATCAGAGCTATTATACACGAAAGATAGCTAGCAAACGGTTTCATTATGACGATTTTGTTAAATATCTAAATTTTCCGATACTTTATGCGATAATAAACATATCTTTTACAGGAATGGAGGATGTGTATGGAAAATAAATTCGCTAAAGTCAATAGCATAAAAACGATTATCCCCCAAATGCTGCAAATCATTCTGAATATAAGCTTAACGGTGCTCGGTGTTGTTTTGAGCATTATGATGATCATTGAGCTTGTAGAGTTTATACAAATGGTCTTTTCCTCAGAAAAGCGCGATTACAAATACTTCTTAGCGAATATCCTCGTTTTTTTTCTGTACTTTGAATTCATTACAATGATTGTGAAATATTTTAAAGAGGACTATCACTTCCCCCTTCGTTATTTTTTGTATATAGGAATTACAGCTATGGTTCGACTAATTATTGTAGAGCACGAGCATGCAATGGACACGCTCATTTTCTCTCTTGTTATTTTGGTTTTAATCATCAGCTACTATATTGTTAACATCACTCCCCGGGAGCGGCCCGGAGTAAAAAAAGAAAAGCTCTCGTGAAAATAAGAGAGGTTGGACATCAGTTTGATGGCATTTCAGTTAAGATGAAGTGCCATTTGCTTCTATCTTCTGCGTTACTTTTGCCTACGCAGAAAATTCTTCCCTCTCTTTCATTTAGGGTCAGATCCAAAATTTATTAATAGTTCATTTAAATAACCTCGGAAATGAACAAGTAGTTTATATTTTATATATCCAATCCTTCCCCAATTTCATATCATACATGACAAAAATTAAGTGCAAAGATTGAGATATTGAGCAATAAAGTAACTTCTGAATCGACGTCATAGTTTGTGGCCTTTTTCTAAAACCTATGATTGCTATTGCGCGCTCTCATCATTCACGTTCATCCTAAAATAGATCAATAAAAAAAGAGAAGTCCTCTATTCATTGGGGACTCCTCTTCTTCTATGTTTATTTTACAATCTTGCTGATTTCCTTGAAAGCATCGCCTTTTGCTACGACCTGCATTTCAAATAATGCCATTTCAACACTTGTAATTTGTGCACCGAGTTGCAGCATCTTCTTCATTCCGACTTCATGATTAGCATTTGTACGGGAAGATGTACAATCAGCCAATACTTCCACCTCGTAGCCTTTCGCTAACAGGTGGGCAGCTGTTTGGTATACACAAATATGCGTTTCAATTCCGGCCAATAGCACTTTCTTGCGGCCAGTTGCCTCTAGTTTTTGGACAAACTCTTCTGTATCATAGGCGCTGAATGTGATCTTCTCAATCGGCGTACCACCGACTTCATCTGCAATCTCCTGTACAGTCGGTCCCAGACCCTTTGGATACTGCTCCATCCATAAAATTGGCAGCTCCAGCACTTTAGCTCCTTTTACTACGCGGACAATATTTCCGATAACTGATTCACTTCTATCTACAATTTGTGCCAGCTTTCCTTGAATATCAATTAATACTAAAACTGTATCATCTTTTGTCAACACGACGATTCCCCCTTTGTCCTTTCTTCATTATAAAATAGAAGTCTATTTTCTTTCATCTATTTACTCTTAGAAGGGCAAACCTGGATTACAGGTGTGGAAATATCTTTAATAGGTAGATATATACCTTCGCACTTCTTAAAAAAAGACTGCCCTTTTCAGGCAATCTCTTTTTACTATTGAAGTGCTTCCAGTAGTATTTCATATTCTTTTGACGTCCATGCTTCCACCGTCAGCACACCATCAAAATAAACTGTTTTGAGTATAAAAGGAACACCGCTTGTATTTTGGAATCGGAAATCAAGTGATCCATACGAAACTGTTGCATCTCTGCCTTTTGGCACATAACCTATATCCAAAGAATGGTGATGCCTTTCCACTATAGTTATCGGTAATTTATCTACCGCGTTAAACAAAGTAGAGGATGTTTGACAGATTCCTCCCCCTATTCCCATCACTAATTCCCCATTAATGATTTCCTTTGCCGGCTGATAACCTCTTTCCTCTGACCGTCGTCCAACCATGGTATTAAAGGAAAAGTGATCTCCGCTTCCTACAATGACATTATTTAATGACTTAGCTGACAGCTCAATATTTTTATTTCTTCCCTTTTCATTTGCATTGAAGTACGTTGTAAAAGAAGCAATCTTTACTTCATCTAATACAGCGATATCTTGCTCCTCATAGCCGCTTTCGGTTTCATATAACGGTAAAAGAATTTCACCGCCGGTATCAGATGCCGCAATCATTTTTTCTACGAGTTCATCTTCCCTTAAAATCACCATTGGACTGCCCTTCATTAACTGACCATTTTCATCAATACGATCAAGTACCATTTTCTTATCATAGCCATGCACCGAGTCGGTTCCCCTTGCCAGTTCCTTCGCCAACTCTTCAATTTCTTTTATATAGGCGTTAATATCCATTTCATATCCGAGTTCAATCGGCGAAAATGTTCGCACTACCTTTGATGTAATCGGGTCGATCAGTTTGAGGACCGGCTCTTCTTCGCTGGTGTCTGCGGGGGACTCTTCATACGACACTTGCTGCTGTGATTCTTCTAATTGCTGTTCGAGCTCTTTAATTTGTTCCTCGAGCTGCCTTTCTTTATCCGATTTCCCTTGACAACCTGCAAGTCCTACAGTTAAAAATACCATTATAATTATCAATTTCTTCATGTTGTTTTACCTCTATCTTTAAGGATTTTCTAAAATGGACAATTAATACATCGTATTCAAAAAATCATGGAAGTGTTTCTTTTTAGAGAACGGTTTACAACTAAAATTGATAATGGCCCTTCTTACAACGTTAAAGATTTGCTTTTCCTTATTATTGATTGAATGGCATGCCAAACCATTGTATAGTGGACAGGTAAGGAGGATTTGCATATGTTACGTCTCAGTTGGTTGATTAGTATAGGAATATCGCTTTTTGGTGTGTTATTAATCGAACATTTTTTTACTATTACAGCAGATGAAAGCGGAACGGCTAATGGTAATTTAGGAGCTGTAGGACTCGCGCTTGTTCTGCCCTTTATTTTATTAAGCTTATTTATTACTTTCCGTTACTTTACAGAACTTTCCCGTCAAACGAGAGATAGAATTTTACGGAATTGCTTGTTGATCGGCGGTTTTGCACTTGCAGCGGCGCTTTTCTACTATGCGCTTGAATATCAAAAGGATGTGTATTCATCTCTTGGCGGTACAACAAAAGAAAAAGGCTCAATCATCTACGGCTTTCCTATGTTAAATGAGTACACAAATAAAATATTTATCAATTTTTATACCTTTGCTTTTATACATACTCTAAGCGCAGTGACTGGTGCGATTTTTGGCATAATTAAGCCACAGAAACAACAAAATAAAATGGACAGGGAGTAACCCCGTCCTTCAGCCTGTTGACAATCGCTTTCATCCAGCGTTACTTGCCTCGCTCGTCCACTCATGAACTTAGGTTCTATTCGTGTCTTCGCTCATCAGCGCGCCTTGTCTGACAAGCGTTTTCAAGACAGGCTGGGTAAAATTTTGCTAAAAAAACTATCAAAAAAATATAAAGACAAAGTCAAAAACCGACTTTGTCTTCACTCTGAACGGACGGGGAGTAACCCCGTCCTTTTTTATGCCGATTTCAATGCCTTCGAACTAAATTTTGTACGCAAGGCACTGATCAAAATAATACTCGCTAATACAAGTAGCACAATACCTGTAAATGTAAAGCTGCCGGTTAAGGAAAGGGGCAAAATCCCTAACCCGGAGGAGCCTGCTACAACCCCAAGAGAGAAAAATGCGTAGAAATATCCGTAGGCTTTCCCTCGAATACCAGCAGTTGTTGAACGGACAAGTAATGTATTGATCGCTGGGAATAGGAAGGCGAAACCGACTCCGTATAGCGCAAGGACTCCATAAAGTGTTATGGTATTTGCCACCTGTCCAATCAACAATTGGCTGCATCCTATGCATGCCAGTCCTGCAACAAGACTATAAGCAGGCAGGATTTTATCGAATAATCGATTTGTCGGCAGTATAAAAATAAGTACAGCAACAATCCCGAACATGCTCATGAGCGTACCACTCAAGCGGGAACTGTGACCTAAGCTCTCGACATGCAACGGCAGCAAATACGCAAGCGCTCCTTGTGAGAACATAAGGAAAAAAGCACCTGCATATGCCTGCACAATACCTTTATTGAAATGAAATGCTTCTCTCTCCTCCACCTCTTTTTCCAGATGGGCAGCAGACATTTTCAAAAACAGGATAGTAATAATAACAAGTACTACACCAGCAGCTGCCACTGTCGTAAAAACAAAGGGCGCAGAAGCACGGCTTGCCATAATCCCGCTGTATGCCGGACCGACAATTGCTGCTACTCCGACAAATGCACCAGTGACGGCACTTTGACTTCCCTGCTTTTCGTCCCTCGTCGTATTGGCAAGCAGTGTAAATGCTGCCGGGACAATCAAACCACCTAAAAATCCGTGGATAAAGCGTACAAGGATGAGCGTCGTTGGGTTGTCCACAAAATTATAGAGAATCAATGACAAGCTCGTAGCAATGAGACCGAGCACAAGAATATAAAATGCACCGTAACGATCCGTAAAAATACCCGATAGCACATTACCGAATGTATTCGTTAAAGAATAGATCCCCACAACAAACCCTGCAACCATTGCACTGGCGCCAACCGATGTGGCAAACGTACTCATGATGGGCAGCTGTGTAAATAAATCAATAAATGTAAAGAATACAATCATGTACACAATCCACGATTTGCGGAATCGCTTAATGACAAAAGACGCCTTCCGCTTCTTCAAAAAGTAATCGAATGCAAAGTTGCCTAATGGTATAAAGGCGACGAGCACTGCTAAAATAGACAATCCTACATTCCACTGTACCCGCAGCTGGGCATATAAAATAGAAAGCAGATAGGCAATGAAAATTCCTCCATGCAAGGCACCGACAATTGTCACTGCCATCGGTAAATCCGCCATATATTTAAGCGGCATCGCAATGCATAGCAGTACAAGCAGTGATACACCGTCTACAATACCCGTTGCACGCAAAATGGAAATCGGATGGAACGACATAGCCCCTCCCCCTTTAAAATTCTTTTCACTGTCTACTATTTTATAGGAAATAAATCACGAAAGTCTACAAAGCACAAAAGAAAAAGCGACAAATTTGTCGCTTTTATTACAGCATTCACTTTTTTAGTTGCTTTACAGTTGTTTGGATTTGCTCACTTTCACAAATAACTGAAATGGCAGCTACCCCATCGACCCCTGTTTTTAGTACTTGGGGAGCTCGCTCTTCCGTAATACCTCCAATTGCAACTTTAGGCAAATCAGGAAAATGACTAACGACCTGCTCCAAGAATTCCAGCCCTACCGGTGACTTTGCATCAGCCTTTGACTTTGTTGGAAAAACAGGACCGACTCCTACATAATCCGCCCCATTTTTAACAGCTTCGTTTACCTCCTCAAGTGTATGGGCCGATATACCGAGGATACCGTTTCCTATTTTCTCCCTCACTTTTCGCGCCTTTTCATCATCTTGCCCAATATGCACACCATCTGCCTGCAATGCAACTGCCAGCTCTACGTCATCGTTCACGATAAACGGGACATTATATGCTTTACACAAAGTTTGGCACTGACGGGCAAATTGCTCATATTCATTTCCTTCTAATGCACCTGTGCCCTTTTCACGAAACTGAAAGATTGTAACCCCTGCCTTCAGTGCTTCCTCCAGTACTTCAAGCGCCTTTCGATCCTTCACATTCTGTGTTCCCATAATAAAATAAACTGCCAGCTGCTCACGCTTCAATTACCATCACCTCTACCTCATCTTTATATTGTTTATAAGCGAAATGGTTTGTCGGTCCATGCCCGCCTCCTATATGTAACGGATGGCTGATGGCCAGCTGGACAAATTTTTTCGCCTCAATAATGGCCTCTTTTATTTCAAATCCTTTACCTAAAAATGCTGTCAGTGCCGCAGAAAATGTACAGCCTGTTCCATGAGTTTGGTTTGTTTGAATTCTTCTGCTCTCCATCAGGAATGAAGTGCCATCTGCAAAGTAGACACTATCGGTCGCCTTATCTCCTTCCAAATGTCCACCCTTCATCACCACACATTTCACTCCAGATTGCAATAAGATTTGAGCTGCCTTTTCAACGTCTGCTTCTGAAACAATCGTTATACCACTTAATTCAGCAGCCTCCGGTATATTCGGTGTAATCACTGTTGCCATAGGCAGGAGATGCTTTTTCATCGCATCAATAGCACTTCTTTGAAGTAATGCAGCTCCTCCCTTTGCAATCATGACCGGATCAATAACAACGAACATATTTTTTTCAGCTAGCACTTGTGCAACGGTCTCAATGATTTCAGAGGAAAAGAGCATACCCGTTTTAAGAGCTCGAACCGGCATGTCCTGAAAAACAGTTAGCATTTGCTGTTCAACAAAATCTTTCTCTACCGGAAAAATCCCTTCAACTCCCCATGTATTCTGTGCAGTTAATGCCGTAATGGCCGTTGTACCGAATACACCAATCTCCTGAAACGTTTTTAAATCTGCCTGGATACCTGCTCCTCCGCCCGAATCCGAGCCTGCTACCGTCATAACAATGTCCATTCTTTTTCCCCCTGTGCGAGACGTTCGAGCGCATTTAACAAACTGATTTGAAAGCTGCCAATATAGTGCTGTTCACCTGCTAATTCAGCTGCCTTCTTGTAATTGGATGAAATGTCCTGTAATGTCTCCACTTTTCTATCATTGGACGCTAGCCCTGCTGCACAAATAGCGCTAAGTAGACAGCCAGTAGCTGTTACATGGGTAATCCGCTCATTTCCTCCCTGAATCTGAAAAGTTTCCTTTCCATTTGTTACAATGTCTGTACTTCCTGTCACAAACACAAGGGTATTGTACGTATTAGCAACAAGCTTTGCTGTCTCAATAATATCGATCTGCCCTTCCCCACTATCGACGCCTCTTGATTCCCAAGGAACGCCGGCAACGACAGCAAGCTCCCCAACATTACAGCGAATACAATCAATCCGAATCTGCCCGAGGATTTCTTTTGCGATTTGTTGGCGGTAAAGAGAGGCACCGACCGCCACCGGATCCAGCACAACTGGAATGCCTTTTTCGTTTGCTGCTTTTCCCGCAATAAGCATCGTTCTAGCCGTAGTTTCGTGTAAAGTACCGATATTAAGAAGCAAGGCATCTGCAATACGTACCATTTCTTCTGCTTCTAATGCCTCATCGGCCATAATTGGTGATGCACCAATTGCCAGCAGGCCATTTGCCGTGAAATTAGCTGCTACGGTGTTTGTAATACAATGTACAAGCGGCTTTTTTTTATAAATGTTCGATAAGCTCATATTTCTTTACCTCTCCTTCCCAGTCCTGTATCGTCCAAGACATCTCCCAAAATTGCCATTCATAATAACAGCTTCGAATAAAATGCTGCTTTAATATCTCGTTTTTATGAGGATTTTCATGTGCATAGCGGTCCATCATTTCAATCTGCTCCTCAATGGATTGTTTAAATGCAATATCGCTGTACATATTGATCCAATCTTCATACACTTTTACCCCGGGCTTTGCATCGCGGTAATGCTCTCCTATCTCCTGATACAGCCAAGGGCACGGCAGCATTGCTGCAAAGCTTTCTGCAGCATCGCCATTGTATACTGCTTGATACATGTGGCTTACATAGTTATAGGCAGCAGGTGCCGGCATGAAGCCGGCAATTTGTTCTTCCGTAATACCCAGCTCCTGAAAAACAGTTGTATGCAGCAGCAGTTCCGATTGCTGAACAAATTGCGCCTTTTCTAAAAAGAATTTCATATCTGCTTCCTTTTCTGCTTTCACAGCAGTCAATGCCAAAACTTTAGAGTAATGTTTCAAATAGTAGGCATCCTGCAGCATATAATAGGCGAACTTTTCAATCGGCAATGTACCGTTGACCAATCCTTTCACAAATGGGTGCTTGAAGCTTTCTTCAAAATAACGGTTTGTTTCTTTTCGAACAGCTTGACAAAATGACATCGTTACCTCTCCTTTATGCTAATTTTGGTATGACAAGTCTTGGTGACGAAGTGAGTAACAGGATCGTGCAAATAATCGTCACCCCAATTGTTGGGACCATTGGTGTAGCATTATAAATGATGGAATAGAGCCACACATTCTGACCATCCGCAAACATATAGAAAAATATCACTCCTGAAATAACGTGAACCCAGAATTTAAAAAATCCTGCCATACAGATTGCTGCTGTCAAAAATAGTATCAGCTTCTGTTTACGGCCATTGTGCAAAGCGTCATGAATTGGCTTGTTCAAAAGAGCAGCCATTCCAACTGCTGCAGTAGCGAGGCAATGATCCAAAAACACCTGGGCCCAGTGATAGACAGGTACTCCAGTAGCAATGTCAATAAATCCGATCAGCATGCCGGTTGAAACACCTGCGAGCAGCCCCCATCTTATTGCAATCAGAAGAATCGGAATCATCTGTAAGGAAATTCCGCCTCCTTGGGGCATAAAGTTGATGGTCAGCATATCGAAAATAACACCGATACTGGCAAACAGCGCTATTTCAATCCACATCCTCAATTTTCTTTTCTCCATATTTCCTCTCCTTTCTCTCATAGAGTAACGAGAGAAGGAATAGAACGAAAAAAAACGACATCAGGACAGAGCCTGACATCGTTTTGAAGTCGGTTTCTATCCACATCCCTACGCAAGTGCTAACTTACAGGTTCTAAGAGTCAGTGCAGCATCCGTGCACAATCTCAGCCGACTCGCTCGGCCCCTCCTGTGGTTACTATTAAGTTGTAATGGCTTTATCATATCTGAAACAAAAAATCCCCGCAAGGTGATTTCAAAAATTTAGTTATTTTATCCTGTACGTGGAAGCCATGTAGCAATCCTTGCTAATAGCTCTGCACGCAGCATTACCATCTCTTCAAATTCATAAAAGAATAGGATTTTTTGATCTGCTACCGTACTTCCTTCCGGTTTAGGATATAGGACAAAATACATAAAGGATTCGGCAAAATCCTCCTGCTCATGGGTTGTTGCATATTCACTTAAAAAATACTCGCTCGTCTCCTCATAATCCAGGAGCCAAAATCGTCCATAAAATTGATAGAGGTACGAATCTTCATAGAAGCAGCCGCCCTCTTCTGTATAATTCGTCCAGCAATATCTTTCAGGTAGGCTATAATCTACTTCTTCCGGCGTTAGAGATAACAGGTGTGCCAGTTCGTGCAGATTATTTTGAATAGTTTCGGACGGCATGAAAGGCTCTGCGTTCAGTCCGAGCGTTGCACTGGTACCCCCTGCTACCTTGACATAAGCATTCGTCTCATTGCCTTCAAAAATCTCGACCGCATCTATCATTGTTGTCATCTCATCGGGAGTCATCCAATCAAAGCTGTACCACTGCCATAAATAGTCTTCCTCTACATTTTCACGCACTACATTATTATCAATTTCGTACATGTAGATAATTTCTTCAGGTATTAACACATCATCCATGACGGTATAATCGTCCAGAGGCCCATATACGCCTTCAAGCTCTACAATTAACTGGTCCCCCCAGGCTGCGCAGTCTTCTGAAGAATCGCACTTTACCTCAAGTATACAAATTTGCTCTTCTTCATTATAAATTTCTCCTTCAAAACAAACATTTTCTTGTGAAATCGTCTCAGAAACCGCCTCTTCAGCAAGGAGAGAATCCTCACCTAGGAAGAAGAGCGCCACAATCATCAGCGTGAATGCCGCAGCCAACAAGAAAATTAAACAACCGCCTATCAGCCATAAGGCCATCTTTTTGTCTACCCCTCTTTATGTTGTTTCCTATTATTATATACAATACTTACCAGAAAGAACAAAAGCATCCTTACCCAGATTGAGCACCTAAGACCTTTGGCATAACTGCCATAAGGGATTTAGGATGTTATCATTACCGTTTAGACGGCACCATCCTCTATTTTGATTTTCAAAACAAAAAAGACACCCCAAATTAGGGGCATCTCTTTATAATTGTTTTTGCCGTATCCGTTTTTTAATTTTTCTGCTGATTGTACGATACGCTAAATTGCCAACGAGGAAGAAAGATAGCCCAATACCAAATAAGGCTACAGCAAACGATATCCATTCAAATATTGAATAATCAGCTACCTGGGACCAGTCAATATTGCCCTTCCATTCTTCGATGACAAGATTCATTCCGTAAATACCGGAAATCACGGTAAAGATTGTTAGAATAAATAACAGGTCATTGAGGCGTTCGTCTGCCTGATCCTCTAAAATCCGGTACAATTCATTAAGTGTCTCCTTAATTTCCCGGTACTGGGCGGTAATGCGAAACTGTTTTCGCAGCATCGTTGAAATTTCTCTTCCCTCTGAACGGACGGCAACTTCATCAAAGTAATATTGGGAGGAAAATTTCATAATTTCCTCAATCAATTCATCTACTATCACCTTATCCTGTTCCCATTCTATTTCGCTATGTTCAAAGGATAGCTTTAACAAAATAATTTTATAAAAATAATAAATAATAACGGTATAGTAGTGTGTGCTATAAAAAGCTTGGAGAGAGTTTAATTGTTTGGCATGCACTTGACTGGTAATTTGCATATGCGCCTGGTTAGAGGTAATAGTATAAGCATTCGGTGCCCATCGATCAAGCACATGATCATCGATATAGCGCCCGACATATTCTTCATTCGTAGTAGAAATAAAGGGTCTGCCATCTGATCCGTAGCCGTCCATTTGACCAAGCCGGTACAGGAGCGTGGGGTCTACCTCACCGTCATCTGTTATAAGAAATCCTGTCGTATACATTCGCTCATCCTCAATGAAGGGTACACTCCCCCCATACTGCACAACTTCCTTGTATTCCACTAAATAACGTTCAAAGAAAGGAAGCAAATGCTCCTTTATTAGCAAGTAGGAGGTATCATACATTTCTCCATCGACAGTAATAGCTGCTCCCATCTCCTCCTCTAATTGAGGTTCAAGGACACGGAAAAAGTGTGCAAAATTGATGGCCTCGCTAACTTCCCGTTTTCCTTTCAGCTCTACCCGTATCGCAATCATCCCGATATTTGCAGGACATAACCATACATCCAGGCTGTGGATGGCAAATGAAGTCGTTACAACTGGAGTATGTAATTCACCCTTTACCTTCATTTCTTTGGAATACCGGAAGAACCCATGTTTACTTTTACTTTTCGGAAATAGTTTATCTTCTATAAATGGATAGAAAAATTGACCCAGCTCTTTATGAGAAATCTTGACGTCGTCAGGATAATATTTATCCTGCAGCTGTTCATTTTCTATATCAAATAGTGCAAAATCATTCTTTTTAAGCTCTTCAATCAATTCGTCCCGTTTCAATTGCCGAAAGTTGAAAGGAAAGATAAATGTAAAATATGCATTATTAATTTCTAATTCAGGCAATACGATATCCATCACCTCCTATAAACATTATTGCACTTTTTCTAAAAAATCTAAACAACTGGCATGTCCGAGAATCGTTTCTACGACACTTCCTTTCCGAGGAGGCCAGCGACTTTTGGATAAACTCAGCACATGAGCAATATTTTATAGCATATATATATATGAGAAAGGCTGTGTTAAACGTCAAAATGACTCTTAACACAGCCTCACGTGCCCCTATTTTAAAGAGCCTATTTTATAATCAGCGGATTTCTGCTCCGGCATCTTCCAATGCTTTTAACACTTTATTATGTGCTGCTACAACCTCTTCATCTGTCAACGTACGTTCTGGATCAAAATACGTTAATGAGAAAGCAACAGATTTTTTGCCAGCAGTCATTTTTTCTCCTTCATAGACGTCAAAGACTTTAACATCTTTCAGAAGTTTCGTACCTGCTCCGTTAATGATTCCTGCGATCTCACCGGCAGTTGTTGTGCGATCAAGCTCAAGTGCGATATCACGCGTCATCGCCGGGAAACGTGGTACTGGCGTGTAGACAAGCTCTTCTGTTGAAGCACTTAAAATTGAAAGCAAGTTCAATTCTGCTACATATGTTTCTTTTACGCCTGCTTGTTTTTGCTCAGCCGGGTGCAGCTGACCAATTAAGCCTACCACTTCACCATCCAGTAAAACGTGTGCTGTACGGCCAGGGTGTAAGCCGTCTATAGAAGCTTTTACATAAGAAACACGTTCTGCTAAGCCAAGCTTTACAAATATTGCTTCTACGATGCCTTTTGCAACGAAGAAATCAACATTCTTCTTTTCTCCCTGCCATGCGTTATCAGTCCATTTACCTGTCAATACCAATGCCAAGTGCTCTTCCTCAAACGGCAGTCCCTCTGCTGTTTGGCCTAAAAATACAGAACCAATTTCGTATAATGCAACAGAGTCGATTTGACGCGCCACATTATAGGCAGCAGCCTCTACTAGATGTGGAATCAAGCTTTGACGCAACGTAGAACGCTCTTCTGACATCGGCATAAGAAGCTTTGTTGTTTCTTCAGCTTTTAATGCATATTTTTGAGAAGCTGCAGCTGATGTAAGTGAGTAAGTAACCGCTTGGAAAAGACCAGCGCCTTCCATCACGTTACGCACTACGCGGCGTTTTTCCTGGTAAGCCGTCAAACCGCCTACTTGCTCTCCTGATTCAGGAAGCGTAGTTGGAATTTCATCATAGCCGAACATACGAGCAACCTCTTCTACGATGTCCTCTTCAATTTTAATATCTTGGCGACGTGTAGGTGCATCGATGATTAATAAACCGTTTGCTGCCTCTACTTCAAATTGCAGGCGCTCTAAAATGGACAGCATATCTTCTAGCGAAATCTTCATACCAAGACGTGTATTGATGAAATCAGGAGAAACAACGACACGGACAGGTGTCTTATCTAACTCATCTACAAGCACTGTCCCTTCTAATACTTCACCGCCAGCAAGCTCTGAAAGCAGCTGTGCAGCACGCTCTGCTGCAGGGATGACACGGTTTGGATCCACGCCTTTTTCAAAACGTGCTGATGAATCTGAACGTAATCCTAAATCTTTTGATGTACGGCGTACGGACTGTCCTGCGAAATAAGCAGATTCAATAACAACTGTTGTTGTTTCATCGGAGACTTCTGAATTTGCGCCTCCCATTACACCAGCTACAGCTACAGGTTCCTTGCCGTTTGTGATGACAAAGTTATGCGCCTGCAATGTACGTTCCTGATCATCTAATGTTGTAATTTTTTCACCTTCTGCCGCATGACGAGTCACGATTTCACCCGTACCCAGCTTATCGTAATCGAATGCATGCAACGGTTGGCCATATTCCATTAAAATGTAGTTTGTAATATCGACTACATTATTGTGAGGGCGTACACCAGCTGCCATTAAATAATGTTGCAGCCATAATGGAGATTCTGCTACTTTTACGTTCTTTATAACTTTCGCTGCATACAGAGGGTTCACCGTTGTATCTTCAACACGCAAGCTTAAGTGATCTTGTGCCTTTTCAGCTGACGCAGTGTAGCTGACTTCAGGAAGCTTCACATCTTTTGAAAGAATTGCTGCTACCTCATAAGCTACGCCAAGCATTGATAATGCATCCGAGCGGTTTGGTGTCAGACCAAGCTCTAATACTGTATCACGCAAACCTAATAATTCTAGCGCATCTGTACCCGGCGCGCTGTCTTCCGGCAATACATAAATTCCTTCTGCATATGCCTTCGGTACTAGTCGTCCTTCGATACCCAGCTCTTGTAGAGAACAGATCATACCGTTTGATTCCTGTCCGCGGAGCTTTGCCTTTTTTATTTTAATGCCGCCTGGTAATCTTGCACCCGGACGTGCAACGATCACTTTCTGCCCTGCATCCACATTCGGTGCGCCACAAACGATTTGCTGTAAGCTTTCCTCACCGACGTCCACTTGACAGACATTTAATTTATCCGCTTCAGGGTGCTTCTCCTTTGAAACAACATGACCAACGACCACGTTTGTCATCCCTAGCGCACGGTCGATTACTGCGTCTACCTCAATACCTGAGCGCGTAATTTTTTCTGCTAATTCCTCCGGTGCAAGACCTTCAATATCTACATACTGTGATAACCATTTCAATGATACTAACATTTTACTTCCTCCTTACCCTTCACTGCGGTGGAATTGTGATAAGAAGCGTACGTCATTCGTATAGAAGTGACGGATATCATCCACCCCGTATTTTAACATCGCGATACGTTCTGCACCGATTCCGAACGCAAAGCCTGATACTTTTTTCGAATCATAGCCGGCCATTTCAAGAACATTCGGGTGTACCATACCTGCACCCAAAATTTCAATCCAGCCTGTTTTCTTACATACGTTACAGCCGTCACCGCCGCATTTATGGCAAGATACATCCACCTCTACTGACGGCTCTGTGAATGGGAAGAAGGAAGGACGAAGACGGATTTCACGCTCAGCACCGAACATTTTCTTCGCTAACGCATCAAGTGTTCCTTTTAAGTCACTCATACGAATGTTGTCGCCAATTACAAGTCCTTCAATTTGCATAAATTGGTGGGAGTGCGTTGCGTCATCTGTATCTCGACGGAATACTTTCCCAGGACAAATAATACGGATTGGTTCCCCTTTTTTGGCTTCCATTGTACGAGCCTGTACCGGAGATGTATGTGTGCGCAGCAAGATATCCTCAGAAATATAGAATGAATCCTGCATATCACGCGCTGGATGTCCTTTTGGCAGGTTTAATGCCTCGAAGTTGTAGTAATCTTTTTCGACTTCCGGCCCTTCAGCAATTTCATATCCCATTGAAACGAATAAATCTTCAATTTCCTCAATGACACGTGTCAGTGGGTGGCGGTTACCGATCTGCACCTTAGCGCCCGGTAAAGTCACATCGATTGATTCTTTTTCCAATTGCTCTTGAATAGCCGCTTCCTCTAAAGCAGTCGACTTTGCTGTCAATACTTCTGTTAAGCTTTCACGAACTGTATTAACTAAAGCCCCCATTTTCGGACGTTCTTCAGCTGATAGCTTACCCATACCTTTTAGCAGGTCAGTGATAGGTCCTTTTTTACCTAGATAAGCAACACGCACGTCATTTAACTCTTTTAATGACGAGGCAGCTTCAATTTTCGCCAGAGCTTCCTGCTCCAGCTGCTTTAATTGCTGTTCCATTGATAAATCCTCCTATTTAAATATTATGGTCGAGTAGGTTCAGTCATTAAGGGCGATACCAGCGCTTTCTCATCATACTAAGCGAATTTTGCACACTTACCTGCAATTTTCAATTACAAATAAAAAAACCCCGCCCCTAAAAAGGGACGAGGATATTCGTGGTACCACCCTAGTTATTGCCTGAAGCAATCACTCAATTCAAATAACGGCTTGTCACCGGCACAGATTTTCTTCTGTGCTGCTCGCGAGGTGAACTTCATCGTGTCATCATGCAGATAGCTTCCAGTCAAAGGCTATCATTCCCTGCTCCATGTGTGTCACAACTACTCTTCTCGGTCGTTGCATTTACATTTTATACGTATTCAATAGTACAAGATTATGTGAACTTCTTCAAGTTATTTCACAAACGCGTATAATAATATACCCGTTGCTACCGCTACGTTTAGTGACTCTGCACCGCCTAAAATCGGAATGATCACATTCTGGTCTGTTTTCGCCAGAAGCTGCGGGCTGATACCAGCACCCTCATTTCCCACAATAACTGCAAAGTCTTCTGTTACATTAATGTCCCGGTATGAAATAGCTTCTTCAAGCGATGTACCGAATACTTTTACGCCATCATCCTGCAGCCGATCAATCCAATCGTTCAACTCGCCTCGAACGACTGGAATATGGAAGTGTGAGCCCTGTGCTGAACGCATAACTTTGGGATTATATGCATCTGCACATCCTTTTCCAAGTACCACAGCATCAATCCCTGCTGCGTCTGCTGTACGAATCATCGTCCCAATATTGCCCGGGTCTTGCACCGCATCAATGAGAAGAACCTTTTTCCATCCAGCCATCTCGATTTCCGTCGGCTCACTCACTTTACAATGTGCAAATACACCTTGGGATTTCTCTGTTTCGGCAATTTCCTTTGCTACCGCTTCATTTACCTGTACCATTTGGACATCGTCTGTCTGCCAAAGCAAGGGCAAGTCCACATCATCACGAACGATAATTTGGAGTATCTGCTCTTTATTCTTTAAGGCTTCCTCTACAAGATGGAAGCCTTCAATGATGAATTCACTTGATTTTTCCCGTTCTTTACGGAGCGTCACAAGCTTTTTCCAATGCTTCACGAGTGCATTTTGAGTTGATTCAATTCGCTTCATCGTATCCGTCCTTTTAAGTAGTTTCAATCCCGCATTATAACATAGAAACGAGTTCCAGGATATAGAATTCCGCTCACCTGTTTTTATAGCAAAGGAGACGGAATCAAACAATTCCCTTCTACCTTACGTATACTTTTTTTCTACCTTGAAATACTAAGGAAGAGAAAGGAGTGTCAACTATGGATTTTCAAATTCGAGAAGCAATCACTACAAACGTTAAAGGCGACTCATCTGCAGCATTTGATGAAACAATCAATGATGCAATTGCTCGCGGCGAGGAGCATCTCCTGCCAGGTTTAGGTGTATTTTTGGAAGCATGGTGGAAAGATGCATCTGAAAATGAAAGAACTGCCTTTACTTCAAAGCTTGAAAAAATTTTCGTATCGTAAATTACAGCTTTGATAATGCACGGGCGCACCGGTCAATCTCTTGGGCTGTTGTTTGTGTCCCAAATGAAATACGAAAGAACTGCCGCGCTTCCTCGTATGATCGGCCCATTGCTAAAATGGCCTTCGTACCGGAAGCGCTATTACTATCACAAGCACTGCCTGTTGATATGTACATCTCCTGCTCATTCAGCTTCAGCATAACCAGCTGTCCCTCCACGCCTTTCATACAGATGCCGCAAATATTTGGCAGCTGTTCGGTCCATATCCCTTCAATTATTTGAAACTTCTTATGATGCAACGATTTCACAAGTTTTTCTCGTAATTGCCATTGTTCCTTTAAATCGTAGTAATAGTCTTCTACCGCCACTGCCATCGCGACAATAGCCGGTGTATTAAGTGTTCCCCCACGCAGGCCACGTTCATGCGTTACTCCGGGAAAAACAGGGGTCGCTCTTACATAAGGGTTGAAATAAATAGCACCGCATCCTTTGGGCCCTCCAATTTTATGACCGGAAACTGTAATAGCATCTACTTGGCTAGAAAATCCAGCTATGTTCAGTTTACAAAAAGACTGTACACAGTCTACATGACAGAAAATTCCATGCTCTTTGGCTACCTTTGCTATCTTACCTATAGGCTGAATCGTACCAATTTCAGCATTTACATGCTGAATGGAGATAAGTGTTGTATCGGGTCTAATTGCCTCCTCTACTGTCTTCACATCTACTACACCTCTTTCTGTCAACGGAAGGCGTGTGACTTCAAAACCTTCCTGTTCCAGCGTGTTCATCGCTGCATGTACAGAGGTATGCTCTGCCATCGACGTGATGATATGTCTCCCCTTTTTCTCCGAACGAGCAAGAGATAAAATGGCTAAAATATTCCCTTCCGTTCCTCCTCCAGTAAAAATGACGCCGTCTGAATGAACGCCTAGTTTCTGGGCGATCACTTTTCTTGCCCAAGTGATTGCATATGCTGCTTGTCCTCCTGCATCATGCAAACTGGAAGCATTGGCATACATTTTACCGGCAACTTCACTATATACATTGATTGCTCTTTCCAACATCGGTGAAGATGCTGCGTAGTCTAAATAAGTCATTTCTTCTCCTCTTTTCCTGTTCATAATAAGTACTTGTTTATTTCACCATTTTATGTAAAGATATGTGACAAGACAACTGTAAAGAAGGTATGAATGTGAAGATGCAAACGGACATCCTAATTCTCGGCGGCGGGATTGCTGCACTGCAAGCAGCTCGCCGATTAAGCAGGCGCTTTGAAGTCCATATCATTACAAAAGCAGATTTGACCGCAAGTAGTTCCTACAAGGCGCAAGGTGGTATCGCAGCAGTCATCGCTGCCTCGGACCATACTTCATTACATATACAGGATACCCTTACGGCCGGTGAATATCATCACCATGAAGAAAATGTAAAGTGTTTAGTCGAATACGGCTCTACTGCTGTAAGGAAGCTGTTAAAAGAAGGCTTCCCTGCTGATCATTCCCTTCAAGGCGAAATTTCTCTCGGTCTTGAAGGGGCACACAGCCATCACCGAATCGTTCACGCAGGTGGAGATGCTACTGGCAAAAATTTGGTAGACTACTATGTAAATGCTTTACCAAAAAATGTACATATTCACACTTATGAATTTGCCTATGAACTGTTATTGAATTGTGCAGGAGAATGCTGTGGTGCACGCGTCAAAACAAAAGCAGGCGAAAAAACATACTTCGCCTCCTATGTTATTTTAGCAACCGGTGGCGCAGGTGCCCTGTATGATTACACCTCAAATTGCCCCGACAGTTACGGGGATGGGATTGCATTAGCCTATTTAGCAGGTGCCGCTATTACGGATATGGAGTTCATTCAGTTTCATCCGAGCCTGCTTTACGTAGACAGGGTGCACGGACTCATCTCTGAAGCAGTGAGGGGCGCAGGTGGAAAATTTATTGATGAGGATGGTCATGCTGTCATGTCTGGCAAACATCCCCTAGGTGATTTGGCCCCAAGACATATAACAGCATATGAAATGTACAAAATGAGGGATCAAGGAAAATCCGTCTTTATCGATATTACTTCTGTCAAAAACTTCAATGATCAATTTCCGACAATCGCCGAGCTTTGTAGAAACCACGGTGTCAACCTTTCCGAAGGAAGAATTCCAATTGCTCCGGGAAGTCATTTTCTTATGGGAGGCGTCATTGCCAATTCATTTGGAGAAACGACTATCCCCCGGCTTTTGGCAGTCGGTGAGGTAGCCTGCACAGGTGTTCATGGGGCAAATCGTCTGGCGAGTAATTCACTATTGGAAGGGATTGTTTTCGGTGAATCCCTGGCAGTGCATCTTTTAAAAAGCGGCACTGCCCAGTCTGACTTTATTCCGGCCTCTGTTTCAAAGAAGGAATCATTTCAGCCGTGCCTAACAAAGGAGGAATTGCAGCGAGAGATGTCTGCCCATGTCGGGATTGTCCGTTCCGAACATGGCCTATCTAAACTGCTGTCAAAGCTTCCATCCCTCACTCTACACCCTGACTTTTCATGCAAAAGCAGAAAAGAGATTGAGCTGGCCTTTATGCATATTACAGCTGCGCTAATTACGAATGCAGCCCTTTCTCGTCCTGAGTCAAGAGGTGCACATATTCGTCTAGATATCAGCGAAAAGAAACAGGACTGGGAGCAACGATGGATTGTTTTCCAAAAAGGAATCATGAAAGTGAGGAACGATTTATATGAACACAATCAAATTAAAGAGCATGCTTCTCCAATACTTTAATGAGGATATCGGGGATGGCGATCTATCCAGCGAAACCATTTTCAGTACTTCTGACCAAGGTTCTTTTATATTTTATGCGAAAGAATCCGGCATCTTTTGCGGAAGACAAATTATCGAAATTGGTTTTCCGTTGCTGGATGATCATCTGCATGTTCGTGTATTAAAGGAGGATGGGCAATGGATCAGTGAAGGTGAGCAGCTTGCCATGATTGAAGGACCGATTCGTAGTCTTCTTGCAGGAGAGCGCGTCATCCTTAACTTAATTCAACGAATGAGCGGGATTGCAACAAGTGCTTATGAAGCCGTTCAGCTTGTAAAAGGAACAAACGCGAATATATGCGATACCCGAAAAACAATGCCAGGTCTTCGCATGCTCGATAAATATGCCGTTCGCACTGGCGGTGCCTATAATCATCGCAGCGGGCTCTATGATGCAATTATGCTGAAGGATAACCATATAGCCTTTGCTGGCAGCATTACAAAAGCCGTAACATCCGCCCGTGCCAAAATTGGTCATACCGTAAAAATTGAGGTGGAAATTGAAACGAAAGATCAGCTGATTGAAGCGGTAGAAGCCGGGGCGGATATCATCATGTTTGATAACCGTACACCTGACGAGATCCGCTCTTGGCTGCCTTTTATTCCCGACCATATGGCAACAGAAGCATCGGGCGGTATCACACTAGAGAACCTTCGCAGCTATGCTGAATCCGGTGTGCAATGGATTTCACTTGGTACGTTAACACACTCTGTAAAAGCATTTGATATTAGTGCGCTCGTACAACTGAAAGGAGTGATAGCTAGTGGTACTCACTAAATTTATGGTAGGGTCCATGCTTCCCGAAAAATATAAGTCTATGACTTTTGAGGAAATGGAAAACCGCATCTGTGAAATCAAAAGCAAATTAGGTGATGAATTATTTATTCCCGCCCATCATTATCAGCGAGATGAGGTCGTTCAATTTGCTGATACAACAGGTGATTCCCTGCAGCTTGCACAAATGGCTGCGGCTAATAAAAAGGCGAAGCATATCGTATTCTGCGGAGTACACTTTATGGCGGAGACTGCAGACATGCTCACTGATGATGAGCAGATTGTCTATTTACCCGACATGCGTGCGGGGTGCTCGATGGCTGATATGGCGAATATCTATCAGACGGAAGAAGCATGGATTGTCTTACAGCAGCTATTTGGCGATACACTACTGCCACTGACATATGTTAACTCAACAGCAGCGATTAAAGCATTTACTGGACGTAATGGGGGTGCTTGTGTCACAAGCTCTAATGTTAAAATAATGGTGGAATGGGCATTTACTCAAAAGCAGCGCCTATTCTTCCTGCCAGATCAGCATTTAGGACGCAATACAACGTATGATCTTGGTATTCGATTAGATCAGATGGCCATTTGGAATCCAATAAAAGGGCAGCTTGAATATGAAGGAAATGTGGAGAATGTGAAGGTAATCTTATGGAAGGGACATTGTTCTGTCCATGAGGGCTTTACCGTTTATAACGTCCGTGAAGTGCGTAAAAACTATCCTGATATGAAGATTATCGTACATCCAGAATGTTCACGTGAAGTAGTGGCCCTTTCAGATGACAACGGCTCCACCAAATATATTTGTGATGTTATCGAAAATGCCCCTGCTGGTTCAAGCTGGGCAATCGGTACGGAGATGAATCTAGTTAAACGGCTGATTGCAAAATACCCTGAGAAACACATTATTTCTTTAAATGAAAATATGTGCCCGTGTCTGACGATGAACCGCATTGATTTGCCCCATCTATTATGGGCGTTAGAAATGATTGAAAACGGTGAAAAAGGCAATGTGATTCAAGTTGATGCAAACACGACAAAAGAAGCGATCCTGTCATTAGAGCGTATGCTTGCACGTGCCTGATAAAATAAAAGCGACACTCCTTTTGCATCCGGCTTTATTATAAACATAGAGCCGCTCAGAAAGTTTCACTCTTCTGGACGGCTCTATGTTTCTTGACCAGTATCTCCTGAGAATTACCACCCTCAACGGACTATATCAGCATGTAGCAGCTTTTTATGCTTTCATTTTTAGTATTGGCTTAATTGCTCCACCATTTTTCGAATCCTCAAACGCTTCATTAATCTGTTCGAAATCATAGAACTTAACCAGCTTATCAAACGGAAATTGCCCGTTCTTGTAATAGCTGATTAACTGAGGGATAAATACGCGTGGTACTGCATCCCCTTCAATCACACCCATCATTGTCTTCCCTTCTGCCATCAGATCGTTATGAACGTCAATTGGCATCTCCGGTGTCACACCTACAATGGCACAAGCACCCAATGGTCGTAATGCATTCAGACTCTGTTTGACAACAGGCGGTACACCCGTAGTTTCTACAGCATAATGGGAACCCCCATTTGTAATAGCTTTTACTTCTGCTACTACATCGACATGACGTCCATTTAATACATGTGTAGCACCTAATTCTTTTGCCAAAGAAAGGCGATTATCATGCACATCCACCGCGATAATATGCTGGCAGCCAACAATTTTGGCAGCCATCACGGCTGATAAACCGACAGCCCCACAGCCATAGATGACAATAGATGAGCCAAATTCAGGCTTAAGTCTATTGAGTACTGTCCCTGACCCTGTTTGAATACCACATCCTAAAGGACCTAACAGTGTTAAGTCTACATCCTTATCCACCTTGACAACATTTCGTTCATGGGCAATTGCATAGGTACCAAAAGATGACTGACCGAAGAAGGTAGAAAGTTTTTCATTTTCTTTGCTTAAACGTGTCGTATAATCGTCCTGCACACCGCCGAAATTTAAATCATTAAATGTTTCGCATACAGTTGGATGACCTGTCAAACAATTAGAGCATACACCGCAATGCGCAAATGACAAAACAACATGGTCTCCCTGTTCAATGTCCTTTACTCCCTCTCCGACCTGCTCTACAATGCCTGCGCCTTCATGTCCTAATACTGCTGGAAGAGGTGCTATTGCCATATCCCGGGCTACTGCATCTGTATGGCACACTCCGGTAGCCACTATTTTCACAAGAATTTCATTTGCCTTCGGTGCCGCAAGTTCCACTTCCTCGATGCTAAATGGCTGACCTTGTCCTTTTGTTACTGCTGCTTTAATTTTCATATATGTTCCTCCCTGGCTACATTAAGAATATTCATAGTGTAGACAGGATTTTCACAAACTACACAAAAAAACAACCCAGCGTCTCCCGGGTTGTTTTCCTATGTAGTGATGCGTTTTCCTTCTAGAAAACATACATCACATCGAATGCAGCTTGTTAAGCGGCAGCAGCGTCTCCCGCATATCCGTTTAACTCCCTACCCTTTTACTCCGCCCTTCCTGCCTCATAAAAGGTTTCGATTGTATTCAATAAAGGATTACGTCCGCCACCTGCGAACAGCAAATCCAGTTGATACCTAAATTAAGCCATCAGCGATACAAGTACCGCCTTCTGTGCATGCAGTCTGTTTTCTGCTTGTTCGTAAATGTAAGAGTTCGGTCCATCAATGATTGATGCAGAGACCTCTTCCTCCCTGTGTGCAGGCAAACAGTGCAAGAACATATAGTCAGGCTTGGCATGTGCCACAAGCTCATCATTGATCTGGTAGCCTTCGAAGTCGATTAATCGCTGCTGCGTCTCCTCTTCCTGCCCCATAGACGTCCAAACATCTGCATATACAACATCCGCATTTTCTACTGCTTCCACAGGATTTGTTGTAGTTACTACAGTACTGCCGTTACGCGCAGCAATGCCTTTTGCTTTTTCAATGATGTCCGGGTCACATTCATAACCGGCTGGTGCAGCCACTGCCACATCCATCCCAACATGAGCACAGGCGATTACTAAAGAATGGGCAACATTGTTGCCATCTCCTATATAAGCAACCTTTAACCCGTCAAAGCTTCCTTTATTTTCAACGATTGTCTCGAGATCAGCCAATGCCTGGCAAGGATGATAAATGTCCGTTAGTCCATTGATAACCGGAATCGATGCATGTTCTGCCAGCTCTTTTACCATTTCGTGGGAATTCGCCCGGATCATGATAGCATCCAGATAGCCTGATAAAACATGACCAGTATCAGAAATCGGTTCACCACGTCCAATTTGCATATCACGTGCATTCATATACATTCCATATCCACCTAATTGTTGCATACCAACCTCAAAAGAAACTCGTGTACGCGTGGAACTCTTTTCAAAAATCATCCCTAGCGTCTTGCCTTCAAGCAGTCTTGGGCACTTGCCTTCCTTTGTCACTTTTTTCAGATGTGTAGCAAGTGAAATAAGGTCTTGCACTTCTTGTGACGTGTAATCCAGTAATGTCAGCAGGTCCTTCCCCTTAAGGCTCGCTACTGGCTTCAACTGCACTTCCTCTAACAATTTCATATCGAACGCTCCTTGCATACCTTTATGTTAACATCATTATATATGTGCATAATTATAAAATCAAGTGAATTATTATAATTTATTCATCTTTTTTTAATTCGCATAATTATTCAACAAATAGGCATACTATTTGCCCCTAAAGAGAAAAAGCGGAAATATCGTTTAAAGGGATAGAAATTTTCAAATAATATAAAATGCCGAGCATTCTTTATGCTTCGCGGAAAAATACCTGTTCAATCACCGGAAGAAGCAGAACAGAAAACACCGGACACTATATTTTGAACATGTAAAGGGGTTATTTGAGTCTCTGGCGGGTAAGAGTGAAACAAGAAGCTTTATCCCTATATAGGCGGAATACTCCACATAGATATGATCTGGTTTTTGGCCAGTGAATATCAAACAACCGAAAGCTCGAATAGAATTTCACTTTATAAAAAAGGACGTGACCTTTATGCCGCAAGGAACGCATACTGTTGAACTGCCGGTAAATATTGAAACGGTTTGGGATTTTGTGCAGGATATGAATAAGTGGGCGCCTCTTGTCCCCGGATATATTGATCATAAAATTTTAAATGAGAGACAATCGACATGGTCATTTAATGGGGACTTAGGTTTCATGAAGAAGTTAGTAAACCTAAAGGTCGATATTAAGGAATGGAAAGAACCAACTCAAGTGACGTTCAATTTAACAGGGATTTCCGATAATTTTATTGGAGGCGGCTACTTCTTGGCGGAAGCAATCGATCAAAACCGCACAAAGATGAGCGGGCACCTTGATATTACCGCAAAAGGAATGATGGCATCCATCATCAATCAGGTTTTGGCAAGCTTTGTTCCAAAGACTACTACCGAATTGACGAATGCTATTGCTGCCAAGATTGTGGAAATAAATAAACAGGGATAATAGAATGACCGTCTTGCTTACAAAGCAGGCGGTTATTTTTTTCCTATAAAAGAAAGGGCACCTCATTTCTTTTTACTAAAAGAAAAGACATTGAAAGGATATTCTTCCAATGCCTTTTTTAAAACTAATCGCGGATAATTTGATTAACCGTCTCACGGTCTAATTTCTTGACGATTTCAACGATCAGCTTCACTGTGTTTTCGTAATCATCACGATTCAAGATACCTGCATGAGAGTGGATATATCGTGTAGCCACACCGATTGCAAGAGCCGGTACACCATTCGCTGTCAAATGGATGGACCCAGCATCAGTACCACCGCCTGCAAGCGACTCAAATTGGTACGGGATATTGTTTTCCTCAGCTACCTCTAAAACAAAATTACGCAGCCCCGTATGAGCAACCATAGAAGCGTCAAATATCACAATCTGAGGACCCGCTCCCATTTTAGATGTAGACTCCTTAGGCGTAATACCTGGTGTATCTCCAGCAACGCCAACGTCTACCGAAAAGCCGATGTCCGGCCGGATTTTAAAGGTAGATGTCTTTGCTCCGCGAAGACCGACTTCCTCTTGTACGTTCCCTACACCATACACGATATTAGGATGTTGTTCATCCTTTAATGCACGAAGGACATCAATGGCAATAGCACAGCCAATACGGTTATCCCACGCTTTTGCAAGAAGGTGCTTTTTATTTTTCATTACGTTGAATTCAAAATATGGTGTCACCATGTCACCAGGTGATACGCCCCACTTCATCGCTTCCTCTTTCGATGCTGCACCGATATCGATGAACATATCTTTTACATCTACAGACTTTTTACGAGCATCTGCTGGAATGATATGAGGTGGCTTAGAACCGATAACCCCAATGATCTCTTCACCTTTTCGCGTTGTAACTGTTACACGCTGCGCAAGCATAACCTGCTCCCACCAGCCGCCTACTGTCTGGAATTTTAAGAAACCCTTATCATCGATTTGCGTTACCATGAACCCAATCTCGTCCAAATGGCCCGCCACCATAATTTTCGGTCCATTTTCATTCCCGACCTTTTTAGCGATCAGACTGCCCAGGTTATCCATTTCAATTTCATCTGCGAACGGCTCGATATACTTTCTCATTACTTCCCTTGGTGCCCGTTCATTTCCTGGAATCCCATTGGCATCCGTTAATTCTTTCAGCATTTGCAATGTCGGATCTAATTGTGTCATACTCTCGGCCTCCTCACTATGTGTCTTCTCGATTATAACTTGATTATTTCGGTTTTCAAAGTAATTAATAGCCTGAACGTTGGCGCTCATAGTTTTTCTCGTTTTTGGCTAAATATGCATCCAAAATATCTTCAAATGCAAAACCGAGATTATAGGCAAGCTTTCCGTACAAATGCCATAGCTCATGATAGGTTTCTTTGGCCGGTGCGCCAATAAATGTTGTAGCGGCTACTGTTGTTTCTATGAATAACGGTGTCAATTCTGCTTTCTCTTTTACTTCCGGCCATGCTTCCATTGTAAAACCACGCATATTGCCAAGAGATAGTATAAAGTGAATAGAATCTACAAACTCCTCCAAAATAACAGAGCGCTCGGAAGGACCCTTCGTACTCCAGAATTTGAAACAGCGTGTTTCATTCGCCAGCTCTGACAGCTCAACAAGTAATGCCAGACCTTTCTCTTGAAAAACATCATATGTAATATTTTGCGTTTCTTCAATAAATGTATCGAGTTCGCGCTGCATTTCGAATAATTGTTTAAACTTCATTTTTTTCTCTCCATTTTCTTAAAAAATTGAAACCTTTCCCTCTTTCAATCGTATAGAAGGGAAACTCGTGTGACAAGGGGGAATTTTCATGGCTCTACTTCTTCGACTTGTAATTATTGTATTAATATTATACATATTTTATAGAGGCGTCCGTTACTTGCTGGACCCGAAGCGAAAGCTGGATGAGGCGTATGAAAAAGGCGACTATTATTTTTATGACGATGTTAAAAATGTCCGGAAGAATTTCTTTATCTCCTACAAAAATGCTCTTTTTGAAGGAGAAAAATACTTAGGGACAACAGAAAATGCATTTGAGGTAGTATCTATTTTCGTTTTCGTTCATGATCCAATGAAGCTGCAAGGCTTTACGAAGGACGACTTCCTCTTTTTGGAAAAGGAAATTCTCCTGAACTACCCTAACGCAACAATCAGCTGGAAAAATCCGATTGAAAAGCTGATGAAGGAAAAATAGAAAGAAAAGATTTACTCAACCTGCCTTGAAAACGCTTGCCAGACAAGCAACGATGGATGAGAGCGTTTGTCAACAGGCTGAGATAGAAAGAAGAGGTTCGTGCAAATAGCAGCCGAACCTCTTTCGTATATTGTACTTTTCTTCCTCTATCTATAATGATACCAGCTTCACAATGATATAGACTTGAATAGCTGCTAGAAGAGGAAATCCGAAGGCAAAAGCATTATGCTTCGTTTTATGACGAAACAGATACATACCGAGGACACCCCCGATTGCTCCCCCTGTGATGGCCAATGTAAACAATGTTTTCTCTGCAATACGCCATTCCTTTTTGATTGCCTTTTGCTTATCGGTATACATAAGGAAAAGTAAAACAAAAGATAATATTCCAAAGTAGGAATAAATCGCCAGATCCATACTTCCACTCCTCTATTGCCGCAACAACCTACTAATTGAGAGATCAATTTATTGTATGAGTCCCTCACGTGCTAAAAAAAGGCTGATAGGGGTTCCTATCAGCCTCATTTACTTAAAATTTATTTAACTAAAGCTTGTAAGTATTAGAATAAGTATCTATGTCTTATTTCGCTTGAGCGCTTTTTGCAGCTTCTGCTAATTGAGCGAATGCTGCTGAATCAGTTACAGCTAGGTCAGCTAACATTTTACGGTTAACTTCGATACCTGCTAATTTTAAACCGTGCATTAAACGGCTGTAAGAAAGACCGTTCATACGAGCAGCTGCGTTGATACGAGTGATCCATAATTTACGGAAATCACGTTTCTTTTGACGACGGTCACGGTATGCATATTGACCTGACTTCATTACTGCTTGGTTAGCTACTTTATATAGAGTGTGTTTTGAACCAAAGTAACCTTTAGCTAATTTTAAAACCTTTTTGCGACGAGCGCGTGTTACTGTTCCGCCTTTTACGCGTGGCATAGTAATTACCTCCTGCTAATTCTTTCGAATAGTTATTTTAATGTTGAACCTGTATGTTCAGAGATTACTTCATGTAAGTTAATAAAGTACGGATGCGTTTGAAATCGCCAGATGTAGCGATTTTCGCTTTACGAAGTTGACGTTTCGCTTTAGTAGATTTGTTAGCGAATAAGTGGCTACCATAAGCACGGTCAAATTTTAATTTACCAGTACCTGTTTTTTTGAAACGCTTAGCAGCGCCACGGTGAGTTTTCATTTTTGGCATGTCGTTTTTCCTCCTAAACTGTTCAATTCATACTTACTTTTCGTTCTTAGGGTTAAGAACTAGGAACATGCTGCGGCCTTCCATCTTCGGTTTTTGTTCAACCGTTGATACTTCAGCGCAGGCTTCAGCAAAGCGATCTAATACACGTTGACCGATTTCTTTGTGTGTGATAGCACGACCTTTGAAACGGATGCTACATTTTACTTTATCGCCTTTTTCAAGGAATTTGATAGCGTTACGTAGCTTCGTTTGGAAATCATGTTCATCAATTGTCGGGCTCAGACGAACCTCTTTCATATTGATAACTTTTTGATTCTTACGAATTTCACGGTCTTTCTTTTGCTGTTCAAACTTAAATTTACCATAGTCCATGATACGTGCGACCGGCGGTTTGGCTTGAGGGGCCACAAGGACAAGATCCAAGTTAACACGACCGGCAATCTCTAGTGCTTCATTTCGTGTTTTGACTCCTAGCTGTTCACCGTTATGGTCGATTACACGAAGTTCACGTGCGCGAATGCCTTCGTTTACATACATGTCTTTGCTAATAATAATCCACCTCCATAATATGCGCGAATACATGGTTTGGGCTTGAGATGCCCCTAAGTTGAACGGTACACTTCCGATATGTCCATAAAAAAAGGGCGGACATTTTTAGAAGATGTCCGCCCACTATATGTGCATACGTATATTAACGTAAAAACAATTCAACGTATCATACCTGTAAACAGCCTCAGAAGCGTTCGTTCAGGTGAGAAGCGGGCAGCCTCTACTTCAAACTTGTATTCATAACCTAAATAATCTTATCACGCTTATAGTAAGGCGTCAAGCAGTTTAAACATATTTTTTAGTTTATGCTCTTTGTCCCAGCAAAAATCAATTTTCGGTATGTAGAAAATGATTATCTCCAGGAGGAATCATTGCTTAATTATCCAAGAGAATTATATGTAAGGAAGATGAGTGAGAATAGGTAGTAGCTGTTCAAAAGGGAAACTATCCGGATGAAAAATTTGTTGTTGTACCTTCTTTTCGCTTGGAGCTGAACGATCACGACGTCCAAGTCTATAAACCGCTGAGATTATTAGAAATCACTGACTGTAAAAACAGTCAGTGGCTACAAAGCTGATTACTGTAAGAAACAGGCTTCTCCGTCTGCTTGGAAAAGCCTGCGTTAATATGATAGATCGCTAGTTCGTCTTACAGCACAATAAGGAATGAAAGACTTCCACTCATTTTAATGGCGGTGTATCAAAAGCAGTTGGCGGAGCAGGTGGCAGAACAGGGGCTGGAGCAAAAGGAACCGGTTGTTCTACATAGTTGAACACACCTTCCCCATCCATGCTTGGTCCGTGTGCCCATCTTCCCTGTGCACTTTCATTTCCGCGGGAGAAGTTAAACAATGTATGAGAAACTTCGCGTTTTTCCAGTTCTCTTGGGAATGTGCTTGGTACAACAATATTCTCCTGTGCCTCAAGTTCTTTTATTGCTGCAATCCACTGGTTTTGATGCATTGTATCCCGTGCAAGCAGCCACGCAAACATATCACGTACGCCCGGGTCCTCTGTTTCGTAATATAACCGGGCAACTTGAAGGCGTCCCTGTGACTCTGCACTTAAATTTGCCCTGAAATCCGCCAGCAAGTTACCACTTGCGATAATATAATCAGCTGTCCAACGGTTACCGTTAATATCAGAAGGCATTGCTCCTAGTCCAGAGACGATGAGATGCTGCGGATTGCTTCCGCCTAAAATAGCAGCTATAAAAGGATCCTGCGCCGCCTCATCAAGCGTGGTCGGGCATACACCGTCAAGCAGCCTTGCGATCATTGTACAGATCATCTCGATATGAGCCAATTCCTCTGTTCCTGTATCCATTAGCAAATCACGGTACTTTTCATTACCGCGCGTATTCCATCCTTGGAATAAATACTGCAGAGCTACCGACATTTCGCCAAACTGGCCGCCTAATATTTCCTGCATTTTGCGCGCCATGACTGGATCAGGCTTGCAGGGCTTCGCTTCATATTGCAATTCCTTTATATGATAAAACACATCTTCACTCCTTCTACCCCCTACTATATGCTTTTTCCTTAAATGTGCTTTTAAAATTATCTATTTTTAAATTCCTCACTTGCTGGCATCCTGTAAAATAAGAAAGCGCCCGGAAAATGATACCCGGACGCATTCTTCTTTATTATTTTGTTACTTCTGCTTTAATGTTTGCTAGGAACTCATCGAAGCTGATTGTTTCAGAATCTTTCGAGCCATAACGGCGAATGTTTACGCCGCCTGCTTCTACTTCTTTATCCCCGATTACAAGCATGTATGGAATTTTCTTCATTTGTGATTCACGAATCTTGTAGCCAAGCTTCTCTTCACGATCATCCATCTCAACACGAATACCTGCTGCTTGAAGTTTCTCTTGAATATCACGCGCGTATTCATAGTGAACTGTGTTTGATACAGGAATGATTGTCGCTTGAACTGGCGCCAGCCATGTTGGGAATGCACCTTTGTATTCTTCAATCAAGAATGCAACGAAGCGCTCCATTGTCGATACAACACCACGGTGAATAACAACCGGACGCTGCGGCTGACCATCTTCTCCGATGTAAGAAAGATCGAAGCGTTGTGGTAACAAGAAGTCAAGCTGTGCTGTTGATAACGTTTCTTCTTTACCGATCGCTGTTTTTACTTGAACGTCAAGCTTTGGACCATAGAATGCCGCTTCACCTTCCGCTTCATAGTAATCCAAACCAAGCTCATCCATTGCTTCTTTCAACATGGATTGTGCTTTTTCCCACATTTCATCGTCATCGAAGTACTTCTCTTTATCTTCTGGATCACGATAAGACAGGCGGAATGAGTAGTCTGTTAAATCGAAGTCTTTATATACTGCCAAAATAAGCTCTACTACTTTTTTGAATTCCGCTTTGATTTGGTCTGGACGTACGAAAATATGTGCATCATTTAAAGTCATCCCCCGGACACGCTGCAGACCAGAAACTGCACCCGACATTTCGTAACGGTGCATTGTACCAAGCTCTGCAATACGGATTGGCAAGTGACGGTATGAATGCAGACCATTTTTGAATACCATCATGTGGTGCGGACAGTTCATTGGACGAAGAACCAGTGTTTCATTATCCATTTCCATTGGAGGGAACATTCCGTCCTGATAGTGATCCCAGTGACCTGAAGTTTCATAAAGTGTTTTTGAACCAAGTACTGGTGTGTATACATGTTTGTAGCCTAGAGAAATTTCTTTATCTACAATATAGCGCTCGATCGTACGGCGGATTGTTGCACCGTTCGGCAGCCATAATGGTAAACCTTGACCAACAGTTTGGCTTGTCATGAATAGATCAAGCTCTTTCCCAATTTTACGGTGGTCACGCTCTTTTGCTTCTTCAAGCATTTGCAGGTGGTGTTTCAACTCGTCTTTTGTAAAGAACGCTGTACCATAAATACGCTGCAGCATCTTGTTGTCAGAGTTACCGCGCCAGTAAGCACCTGCTAATGATAACAGCTTGAACTCTTTTAACTTTCCTGTTGACGGTACGTGTACGCCGCGGCAAAGGTCGAAGAAGTCACCTTGATAGTAAATTGAAACTTGCTCGCCTTCAGGAATCGCTTCAAGAAGCTCCAGTTTGTATTCATCGTCTACTTCTGTATAGATAGCTTTTGCATCTTCACGAGAAACATTTTTACGATCGATTTCAATATTCTCTGCGATAATTTTTTTCATTTCTTTTTCGATTGCAGGCAGGTCTTCCATTGTGATTGGTGTTGGTGAATCGATATCGTAATAGAAGCCTGATTCAATCACAGGCCCAATTCCTAGTTTTACATCTGGGAATAGGCGTTTTACTGCCTGTGCTGTTAAGTGCGCCGTTGAGTGACGAAGGATTTCCAGTGCTTCTGGTGATTTGTTTGTAATAATTTCGATCTTTGCATCTTCTTCGATAGGTGTTTTTGCATCGATTAATGTGCCGTTGATTTTACCAGCTAATGCACTCTTTTTTAGTCCTGGGCTGATGGAGCCTGCAACATCTAAAGTCGAGATGCCCTTTTCGAACTCCTTGACATTACCATCTGGGAAAGTTAATTTGATCATTTCTGACATGTGGATGTCCTCCTCTTTCTTATATAGTGAGCCTCGATTTACCGGCGATTTTTGGTCGGTTACCAGCGGTTTCGCGGCAAATACCGGCGAATTTCTAGGAAATACCAGCGAATCCAAACAAAAAAGCGCCGTCCCTGGAAAGGGACGACGCGTATGCTCGTGGTTCCACCCTTCTTCCTTCCGAGTAAACTCGAACGAAGCTCTAGGTCAGTTAACGTACTGATAGACGTTGGCAGATTGACCCCGCCACTGCTCCAAGGTAGTAGAATGTGTGTCGTGCTAGGAAGCTTCCAGCCAAGGCTCCCCTCTCTAAAAGTCGGTTCACATATCCCATATCCTTTTCAAAGCTTTTCAATGTGTAATTACTTAGGAAAGTATACGCCTGCAGGTCGAAAAAAGCAACTGCTAAAATGTTACGAATTTCGACGGTTAATACCGTCCATTTGAATTGGTATCGTAACTGCCTTGATACGTTCCATAATCCGGGCTGCTTTGACAACCTCTACATCGCCTCGCTGTGATTGAGATAAATGATGTTCAAGTCCAGCATAGTCGAAGTTCGATGTGATGAATGTTGGCAGCTGCTCACTCATGCGGTAATGAAGAATAGTACCAAGAATTTCATCGCGTGTCCACGCAGTCATTGTCTCTGCACCGATGTCATCAAGCATCAATACAGGTGCTTTCTTTACATAATCAATTTTTTCATTTAATGTCTGATCCTGAATCGAATTTTTCATTTCACGTAAAAATTCAGGAACAAAAACAACAACAGACCTTACCTTCAAAGCTGCAAGTTCATTGGCAATCGCACCAAGCACAAAGGATTTCCCTACACCAAACTGCCCGCATAGATAAAACCCTTTTGCTGGAAGCTCGCCAGTCTTCTTGTACTGAGCGACGAAATCAGCAGCCTTATGGGCAATCATTACCCGTGACTTGTCGTCAATCATTAAATCCTTCAAGGTAGCTTTTAATACATCCTTTGGCATATGCATGCTCGAAATCATCTTAGCCGTTTCACGATGCTCATCCTCTAGCAATTTCTGCTCACAGCGCTCATATTTTATTTCAATATTATCACGTAAAATGTATAGCTTTGGTATAAAGCCTCCTAAGTAATTGGTGCAGCAGGCAGTCGAATCAGCCTTGCAGCAAGTAGTTGACTGGGAGATAAATTCGTCCAGCTTTGGTAAACTCCGTTCGACCATTTCATTAGTTACTGCTCCGGCATTTTCTGCTAGAAATCTCTGTACCTGCTCGTTCCCTAAAATTTCACGCTTCGTTGCTTCGTAGCGCTCTTGAAATGATGGAATTTTAATTCTGTTTAAAGATCGATTAATCGGTTCGATGTTAGTTCACCTGCCCATCTTGTCCTAGTTTTTGTAATATTTTTTGCCGTTCCGCCTCAAAGTCCATCATGGAAACATTAGACGATGCTGGGGCAGGCTCTGCATCCCGCTTATAAAACCAATCCGGCACCTTTTCTTCCCGTCCGCTAGACTTTTTATAGTTTTGTTTTTGAGGTGAATTGGTTTTCGATTCATTCTCCGCCTTCCATTTTGCATACTTATCGCGCTCCCGGCGTGCTAATTCCATTGCCTCTTTTGCTGTTTTTAAATTTTTACGAATCCAGTGGTCAGCAATTCTCTCCACATAATTTTTAGGAAGACGCATATCTGTTGTCAGCATGACATACTCCAGCAATACATTCACGACACCAACAGGCATATCGTGCTTCATAATCAAATCCTCTGCTAATTGAACAGAAGCAGATAATGGTTCTTTACCTTTGTTAATATCACGCAGCACCTGAATTGGCGGTGTTGTCTCCAAATAGTCCAGCAGCTCTTGTTCCTTTGTCCGCTTTGTTTCTGAAGATGTATCTACAGGTTTTTCAAAAGTTTTCGCCAGTTTTGGTGCCTCTTTTGAAATTGTGATTTTATAATAGTCCGCAGCCGCTTTTTTTAGCCGTTCAATCGGCAGCTTCATCGAATCATCCAAAGCCATAATAATAACCTTCTGCATTTCAAGCGGAGAAAGTTTATATAAAAAAGCAAGTTTAGCGATCATTAAACGTGCCTCAGCCGTTAAGGCCGCAGAAGGCACAAGCTGTTCGGAAAGCCCTGCCCTTAACAAATCAAAATCAAATTGCACATAATAGAACGGATAGCCTCTTTCTACTTTTCGCTCCTCAAGCATATCCTGCGGCACTTGCATATGGATTGGCTTGTATACATCGGTAAATGTGCGAGTTACTTCATTATAATCTTGTTTATCGATCTGTTTGCAAAAGCGGTTTCGAAGCTTACGGTATGCTTGTTCTCCTATTTTGCTAAACAAAAACATAGACAACAACGGGTCTGCAAAAAATTCCCTTGCTTCAAGCGGTCTCACTACTTCATAAATAAAGGTACGGCTGTCTTCTTCATCCTTGCGCCACGTCCGAAGCAATCCTATTGCTTCAAGAGCGATGCGGGCCTCGAAAACCTCGCGTACCGACATGCCGAGCACGTTCATTAAATAATAGTGTGTCATTTTTCCTGTGGTATAATCTTCGCCTTCAGCCCAAAGTGTTAAATATAGACTAACTGGGTCCGACCCTGTTAATGGCTGATAAAATAAGGTTAATAGTTGCCGTTCATTAGTTGATAAAGCTTGAGGGAGCGTTATTTCAAAATGATCCGTCGCGAGCAATTCCTTATACATTTGAACCACTTCAATCCCTCCTCATTTTATTATTTGTCAGTTGTCTGTTTTTGCAGTAAATCCTTCAATTCATCAATAAAGACATTGATATCTTTAAATTGGCGGTAGACGGATGCAAAACGCACGTAAGCAACCTCGTCAATTTTGGCCAAACGATCCATCACCATTTCCCCTACGTCTTCAGAGCGGACTTCTGAATTGCCGATACGGCGCAGATCCTTTTCAATCCCCATTACAAGGTCTTCTAGAACATCAAGCGCCACTGGACGTTTCTCACATGCTCGAATCAGCCCTCGCAGTACCTTTTCACGGCTGAACTCTTCACGTGAGCCCTCCTTCTTTACGACGACTAGGGGTGTTTCTTCTATTTTTTCAAATGTTGTAAAGCGGAAGCCGCATGACTCGCATTCACGACGGCGTCTAATTTCCTTATTATCATCTACCGGTCTTGAATCGACAACGCGTGTCCCGTTGTACTGACAAGATGGACATCTCATACACATTTCCCCTGATTCTTTTCAATTTGTAAACCTATTATAGCAAATATCTCGCAGATGACGAATAACAATTCCTTTTTCTAAAACAAAAGCGCTTTAGCCTAGACGCTATTCACATACCAAAATTATAATATCTTTCAAAAATAAAAAAGACTAACCACCCGCATGGTGATCAGTCTCTTCCTATTTTAAAAGATTACGCTTGAACTGCAGCTAGTTCTTTTACTACTTTTTTCGCTAAATCAACAACACGTGCTGAATAGCCCCACTCATTGTCATACCAAGCTAACACTTTAACTTTACGATCGCCCATTACCATTGTCGTTAAACCATCGATTGTTGAAGAATAAGTAGTTGTATTGTAGTCAGAAGACACAAGCGGATCCATAGAAATGTTCAGGATACCTTTCATTGATCCTTCAGCAGCTGCTTTAAATGCAGCATTTACTTCTTCGACTGTTACATCTTTCTTCAAATCTACTACTAGGTCAACTAGTGACACATTTGGTGTAGGAACGCGCAGCGCCATACCATGTAGTTTTCCTTTTAACTCTGGTAATACTAAAGCTAATGCTTTTGCAGCACCTGTAGAAGTAGGAATAATTGAGGAACCGCAGTTACGTGCGCGTCGCAGGTCTTTGTGTGGGTTATCTAAATTGTTTTGGTCGTTTGTATAGGCATGAACAGTAGTCATTAATCCATTTTCGATGCCAAATGCGTCATTTAATACTTTTGCTACAGGAGCCAGGCAGTTTGTCGTACAAGAAGCATTTGAGATAACGTCGTGTTTTGTAATATCTAACAGCTCATCATTTACACCTAGTACTACAGTAATGTCTTCATTCTTTCCTGGAGCAGTTAAAATGACCTTTTTAGCGCCAGCTTCTAAATGCATAGCCGCTTTTTCACGATCATTGAATTTACCAGTTGCTTCAATTACTAATTCTACGCCCATTTCTTTCCAAGGCAGTAACTTCGGGTCACGTTCAGAAACAATTGCCACTCGCTTGCCGTTTACGATTAAAGCATTTTCCTCTGTTTCCACAGTTCCGTTGAATGGCCCGTGATTTGTGTCATACTTAATTAAATGAGCCAACGTTTCAGCAGGGTAGCTGGCATTGATTGCTACTAAATTTAAGTCGTTTTGAACGATAGCTTGGCGGAATACCATACGACCAATTCGGCCAAATCCGTTAATTGCGATAGAAACTGTCATAATAAAAAAAGCCTCCTGTAATTAGGTTATCATTTTATTTGTTATATATGTCATTAGTATAACACATTGTACAAAAAGTTGAACATTATTCGCTCAACATTTTAAAGTTCTTATTTTCTGACAACAAGCTACTTTCTAAATAACCAAAATTTTGGAGCACTAAACAGCATTTTGTACAATCTACAAAATTGTCATTCTTTTAAGCAAGAAAAAGACATGACCGAACATAAGGTCGGCCACGTCTTCTTTTTAATAGGTCAGTCCAATTAGATAATTGTCCAGTTTTTTAAAATTGCTTCTAATTGATGAGCTGTTGTCTCAATGTCTCCATTATTATAAATGATAGCATCAGCGCCCTGCTCTTTCACCGACATAGGAAGCTGAGATGCAATACGTGCTCTTGCTTCCTCTTCTGATAAATTATTTCGTTTCATCAACCGTTCCAACTGAACTTCCTCTTTAACTGATACAACAAGAATTTTATCTACAAAATGCTGCAGCTTGCTTTCAAATAATAAAGGGATATCCATTACAACATGAGAGGCACCTTGTTCAAGGTGTTCCTCCCGCTGTCGAATCATTTCTACACGGATAGCAGGGTGGATAATATCATTCAGCATCTTCCGTTTTGCCGGTTCATGGAAAATAATCGCCCCTACCTTTTCCCTGTCCATTGTGCCATCCTTCTTAATGACATCCTTGCCAAATGCCTCAGCAATTTTTACAAGTGTTTCTGTTCCTGGTTCTACGACTTGGCGCGCAACCATATCCGCATCAACAATTGGAAGGTGATAACCTTCCAACATCTTTGATACGGTGCTTTTTCCACTTGCAATACTTCCTGTTAATCCAATAATCATCGTGTGACACCTCTTATTTTTGACAACTTGGACAGTACGTTGATGTACGCCCTGCGATAACAACTGCCTTGGTAGCCGCCTGACAAGCCGGACAGACTTTTTTACTGTACATTTTTAAACGGTCCTGCATACTTCCTGCGCCACCATTAACACTTCTGTAATCTGAAATGGTCGACCCGCCATTTTCAATGCTCTCTCTCAGTACCTCGCAGATCGCCTCAAACAGCTCAATTTTTCGTTTTTTGCTGATTTGGCTTGTTTTTCTAGTTGGCCGGATCTGCATAGCAAATAAACTTTCCGTTGCATAAATATTTCCGCAGCCGGAAATGACATGACCATCCATTATCACTTCTTTAATTGGCTTGTTTGCATATTTTGGCAGCTCGCTCTTTTCCAGGAAATGCTCGCATGCTCCGTCATCAAAAGGCTCCGGCGCCATCTGCAGCAACGGTGGATGATCGGCTGCTTCTTTTAAAAAACGAAGCTCACCGAACCGGCGTATGTCCGAATAAACAAGCAATTCACCTGTATTCAAAGTGAAGATTGCATGCACATGCTTGCGGAACTTCGGTTCGGTAATTTCCTCTATCTCTTTTACGACAAACCAAGCACCTGACATACCGAGATGGCTGACCAGCAAAAATTCTTCGCCGCCTTTTTCAAGATGGAAGAAAATATATTTTGACCGACGTGTAATCTGTGTAATTTTCATTCCCGATACAACAAGTTCAAAGTCGGAGGGGTTGCCATTTTTCACAATACACTGCTTCCCTTGTGCTGCTCCGTTATAAACGATCTCCGACAACATTACACTGTCAATCGTTTTTCCTTCTACAAGAGGCTTCAAATCTCTTACGACACCTTCAACTTCTGGTAATTCTGGCATAGCTACTCCTTACTTTGCATCGTACCAAGTCGGACCGTAGGAAAAGTCCACTTTCAGCGGGACTTTTAACTCAATTGCATTTTCCATCACTTCCGGTACAATGCGTTCTAATATTTCCACTTCTTCCTGTGGTGCTTCAAAAATCAATTCATCATGTACCTGTAACAATAGTTTCGTCTGCAGGCCTTCCGCTTTTAAACGTGCATCCATATCAATCATAGCCTTTTTTATAATATCTGCAGCACTTCCCTGAATTGGTGTATTCATAGCTGTACGCTCAGCAAAACTGCGCAGATTGAAGTTTGAACTGTTAATCTCAGGAAGGTAGCGTCGACGATTCAAAATCGTTGTCACATATCCCTGCTTCTTCGCCTCTTTTATAATAGAGTCCATATAACCCTTAACCCCTGGGAAGCTTGCCAAATAATTTTCAATAAATGTAGCAGCCTCTTTTCGAGTAATATCAAGACTTTGCGATAAACCGTAATCACTGATGCCATACACGATACCAAAATTAACTGCTTTCGCTGTACGGCGCATGTTCGATGTGACTTCTTCCGGTGATTCGACCCCAAACACATTCATCGCTGTACGTGTATGAATATCCATTCCTTCACGGAACGCTTCTACAAGGACCTCATCGCCGCACATATGAGCTAATACACGAAGTTCGATTTGTGAATAATCGGCTGCAAATAAAATCCAGTCTGGTTTCGATGGGACAAATGCTTTTCGGATTTTCCGTCCCTCCTCCAGCCGGATTGGGATGTTTTGCAGGTTCGGGTCCGTTGAACTTAAACGGCCCGTTGCGGTAAGGGCCTGCTGGTACCGTGTATGCACTTTAGAGTCATCATCGTGCACGACTTTAATTAGCCCGTCGATATACGTTGATTTTAGCTTCGACAGCATACGGTAATCCAAAATATGCTTGACGACAACATGCTTGGACTGTAATTTTTCCAATACATCTGCCGCTGTTGAATAACCCGTCTTCGTCTTTTTAATGGCCGGCAAGCCTAACTTTTCAAACAGGATAACCCCTAATTGTTTCGGAGAATTAATATTAAATTTCTCTCCTGCAAGATCATAAATCGTAGTTTCGATAATATCCAGTTTCTGTGTCAGCTCATTGCCCATTTCTTCCAGTGCATCGATATGAACAGTTATTCCTTCTGACTCCATTTTCCCAAGAATACGGGCAAGCGGCAGCTCTAGATTTTTATATAGCTCGAACTGTTCATTTTCCTTCAGCTTTTCTTCAAGCACAGGTTCCAGAGCAAAAACAGCCAGGGCTTTTCGTGCCACATGGTCAGCAATATCCTTTTCATCAGGCCGTGTCCATTTTGCCCCTTTTCCGTACACTGCATCGTTCGACTGCACATCTGTATAACCGAACTCCTTCGCCAATGCTTGTACATCGTCTCCCGAAATAGAAGGATCTGCAATATAACCAGCAAGACCCAGATCAAACGTGACGCCCTGCAGTTCGATTCCCTTGCGTTGCAGCATTGCCTGCGCCGCTTTGCTGTCTGCCATTAGTTTTTGCTTTGTCTCATCTTCCAGCCATGATTTCAGCACTTCATTCGTAAATGCATGACTGCCCGGTATATATATTGTCCGTGCGCCATCTGTCAGCGCTATGCCAATCGCTTCACAATCATGATAATGATCATTTTCAAGTTCTACATGGACAGCCATTTTATCAGCAAGCATGTGTGGCATTACTTCTTCAACAATCTCCACCTCAATCGCTTCTTGCTCTTTTGCTGCCTCAGTAAAATCACTTTTTTCAATTAGTGACTTGAAGCCTAGTTCACGCCAAAGCGACAGGAGCTCTTCTTCATTCGGACCTGAATAGGAAATGTCCCCAAGGTGAATGTCGATTGGCGCCTCAGTATAAATCGTTGCCAGCTTTTTAGACATATGCGCCTGCTCTTCATTTGCAACAAGCTTCTCCTTCATTTTTGAAGCCTTCATATTATCAATTGCTTCATACAGCGCTTCTACGGAACCGTATTCCTTTAATAGCTTGATTGCCGTCTTTTCTCCGACACCTGGAACACCTGGAATGTTATCAGAAGAATCACCCATCAACCCTTTCATATCGATAATTTGATGAGGTGCAAGTCCGTACTTTTCTTCGATATGTGCCGGTGTGTATTTCTCAATATCCGTAATTCCCTTGCGTGTCACATAGACGGTAATATGATGATCCGCAAGCTGCGTCAAGTCTTTATCTCCAGATACGATCACGACGTCCATTTCATCCTGTACAGCCTGCTTAGCAAGCGTTCCGATGATGTCATCTGCTTCATACATCGGCAATTCATACCGCTTAATGTTATATGCATCAATCAGCTTGCGAATGTATGGAAACTGCTCCGACAATTCAGGAGGCGTTTTTTGGCGCCCTCCTTTATACTCACCATATGATTCATGCCGGAAAGTTGTTTTTCCTGCATCAAATGCTACAAGCATTTTTGTCGGCTTTTCCTCCTCCACAATTTTTTGAAGCATCATTGTAAAGCCATATGTTGCATTCGTGTGGACGCCCTGTTCACTCGTTAGAGGCGGCAAGGCAAAAAAGGCACGGTATGCTAAACTGTTGCCGTCTAAAAGAAGTACTTTCTCCTTTGTCATCGTATCTCCTCCGTTAATTCATCTCTTCTCTATTGTAAAACATATGTACGGTTTTTAAAAATAAAAAAAGATGTGTGCTCGAAGGCAAACATCTTACTTTAATTTTTTAAATTTATACTGCTCGGCTGCTTTCTGCTCTTCTACATAGAAAACTTCTTCATAGATGACCGTTAACAAGAAAGCATTCATAAATGAAAATACGATATATAAAGGCATACCGCCTAAATCAAACGGCATCAATCCACGGGCAAATGTTTCAACAAAACCGATTTGTGTAAAGAAGAAAATCATTCCAATTCCTACTTGCCAGATTGGACGCTTGTCTTTTCTTTTTTCAAACCATAATACCTTTTTGAAGGAATTTCGCACATCCTCCGCAATCACGAGACTTAAACCAAATACGACAATAAAGAATACCGGGACAGCAAAAATCTTGATATTCATTATGCTAAAGTCAGCTTGACTATACCAAGCACTGACTGAAGCGGCCATGGCGAACGACAGCAATATGTTTTGAAAAATCTTGCTCAACGTTTATTCCCCCAATTTCATCTCTGCAATCTAGTATAACAAGATTTTTCTGATATTTTAAGAGGAAATTTGTCTATTTATTGAAGGAAAAAAATGAGAGTACAGGGAAATCCCCCGTACTCTCGTTGTTTTCTCTGTAACATATTGCTATATATTTTGAAAACTAGTTTTATATTTATAATTTAAACTTCGTCATTTGCTCGTTTAGCGTATTAGCCATTTCATTTAATTGCGTGGCAATACTAAACATTTCCTCTGTAGAAGCCGTTTGCTCCTCTACAGATGCAACGATTCCCTGTGCATGTTCAGATGAATCCTGCAAGTGATTCACTGTCATATTTGTTGTATGAATCACTTCACTGGAGCTTGCTGCAATCTCTTCAACTGTTGCAGTAATGGATTGAATTTCATCATTCATATTTTCAATCAACCCGACAATTTGTGTAAAGGTCTCTCCAGCCGAATAAATTGTATCACTTTCACCATCAATCTTTTCCACAACATTCGAAATGGCCTCTAATGATTCATCTGAGTCTACGCGCATTTCTGTAATCAACTTAGAAATATCGCTCGCTGATTTTGAGGACTGTTCAGCAAGAGAACGGATTTCGTCTGCCACAACAGCAAACCCTTTTCCATACTCCCCAGCACGAGCTGCCTCGATTGCTGCGTTTAAGGCAAGCAGATTGATTTGTCCCGCGATGTTTGAAATGATTTTTGTTATTTCACTTACTTCCATTGACTTGTTGTTCATTTTCTCCGTAATGACAAGTGAAGCTCTAGCCGATTCATCAATTGTACGAATTCCTGTTACTGACTGCTGGATTGCCTCATTTCCAATAGATGCTGCCTTCGTTGCTTCATAAGCCTTTTCGGATACATGATTTGTTGCTGTAGAAATTTCATTAATCTGCTCTGAAATATTTACGATTGCGCTTTGGTTTTGATTTGCCCCTGAAGAGATGAATTCTGTAGAAGCCGCAATCTCTGTTATTTTGTCAGACACTTGATTAGATGTAACCGTTAACTGTTCAAGACTTTCGGATAAGTTCGTTGCACCTAGCTGTACATGTTCTGAAGTTGTGGAAACATGTGATAATGTTTCTTTTAATTGAACTTGCATATTTCGGAAGCTCATGCTCAGCTTGCCGATTTCATCTTCACTATTCACTGTGAATTCTTCCGTCAAATCGCCTTGTGCAATTTTCTGTGTATGCTTCAGCAGTCGATTAAGCGGTGTATTAATATTCCGCGAAACCATAATAGCAATTACTACTCCGATAAGGATAGCTCCTGCTAATATGGCCATCATCATCATCATCATTTTCCCTTTAAGGCTAAGAATAAAATCCGCATCTGCGTCAAGGCCCAGTACTGAATCTGTACCTGGTACTTGAATGAATGCAGATAGATGATTGCCGTAATCATCCTCGTAAATTTCACTCGTAATCATTTCTTCTGTAGTCAGTGCATCAGCCTGATCCTTCGTAAATGCAAGAGGTGCTAAATGTTCATCTGCTCCTCCTAGCACAAGAATGACTTCCTCTCCATCAACTTTACTCATGATATATACATTTTCCAGATCAAATTCCTGTTGGAACTCATCTGTAATCAGCTTCAGCTCTTCATAAGCACTTTCCTCTTCTTTTGCATCTTCTACTAAATCTTCATCTACAAGAGAGCTATATTTTTCAAGCATTAACTCTAAGCTCTTCTCATATTGAGGGACTACATGGTCTTGAATAAGCGTTGTTGTAATATAGGTTAAGACTATTCCGAATACAATACTGGCTAACACAAGCGGAATAATGACACCTGCTAAAATTTTTACTCGGATAGATTTAATTTTCTTCATAATCTTTTCCCCTTACTGTAATTGATATTGTTTATGGGTAATGAATTTCATGAAATCCAAGCTTAAGATATGATCATGCTCTTCTTCACTTTCACTCTTGAAAAAGACAACAGCAAAAGTAGCCCGGCCGTCCAACGGAAGCATGCGGTAATCCAATATTTCCTTGAACTCCTTTTTTAGGGAGTGATGGTCAATTGCTTCTATTTGTGCTGGTTCAACCCCTTTATCCATTTCAGCACATGTAAAGTTATAGACAGCATCATCCATCGCTTCGATAATTTTGTCCCAAGCAGGCTTGCTTCGATTGAAATAATGTTCATATGGGTTAACACCGTAGGCAAAGTAACCCAGCTCAGTTGTTCCTTCACCAGCAAAGCGTAACGGATTCACTTCAATCGGGATAATTTTCTGTGCAGTATTCACTCGGAGTTCGATATGGAGGGGCATCATTTTCAAATGAAAACTTTCTCCAAAGTCTTTTAAATACTGAGTGAATGGATTCATGTATGTAGCTAGAACATCCTTACTCGTATAGTAAATCCGATCCCCTACATCATTGCTATCCTTAAACTTCCTTGCGAAAATATTCAGAATGACCGGTTCGCCCTTTTCATCAAAATAAAAATCTACGGCGAACTCTTTCCCATCAATGTATTGTTCTAAGATGAACTGCATATTTTCTGCAGCATCCATCGTTTCATATGTATGTATAAATTGCTCCAATGACTCGCTGTCGTTAAGCTTGTATACGCCCTCACTACCATAGCCTACAATTGGCTTTAGTACGATTGGAAATGGCAGTTCCTTTGCATTCATTTCCTGTAGTTCCGGGAAGGTGCATGATTGATAGAAAAAATCCGGATATTTTGAGGCAATTAATTTTCGGAAAGCCATTTTATTTTTAAATATGTTAGCCATCCTTGTTACGTGATGGTCTGGTAAAAATTCATTCAAGGCTTCCATTCCAATTTCTGCATTCATGATTATCCCCGTGCATACATCCATTTTCTTGAAATTAGGGGCAGCTGATAAAAAACAGCCATGTGTCACATCGAAAATTGTTTCCTCGACTGTGGATAGTGCTTTAGTCAGCAGCGGCGATACATACCGAGTATCTAAAAATATCATATAAAAATTCCTCCTATTCAGTATAATAGAACCACTTTTTCTACCAGTTTTATGTCTATTAGTCCAACAAATATTATACATAAAAATAGGTAAATCAGGATATTTTCTATTATTCAGATTATTAAAGAAAAAAGAAGACCAAGCGAGTCCACCCGCTTGGTCTCCTTAACATGTACCGCTAACTATTCCATATAACCCGAGAGAAGACGGGCATAAGGGGAGTCAGATGGGAGGATAATGACCGTATCCTCTCCAATTGTTTTTTTATAGGATTCTAACGTCCTATATAATGAATAAAATTCTGGATCTTTCGAGAAGGCTTCATTATAAATTTTTGCCGCTTCGGATTCTCCTTCTGCTGTAATAAGAGCTGCATCCTTTTTCGCTGTTGCCAGCAGTGACTTCACCTTTTGATCTGTCTCAGCCATAATACGATTTTTATCGGCGTCCCCTTCAGACAAATAACGCTGGGCAATCGATTCACGTTCGGAAATCATACGCGTATAGACCGATTGCTCATTTTCTGCAGGAAGGTCGGTACGTCGAATTCTCACATCTACTACTTCTATCCCGTAATTATCATTTTTCAGCAACTCGTTTACTCGCTCTGTTACCTTATCGTTAATAGAACCACGAGATGGATTTTCATCATTAATAATGGCCTCATAATCCAATTGACCTAGTTCTGTCCGTAAAATAGAGTAAATAAACTCTTCCATTCGACGCTCTGCATTTGGTAATGTCCGCGCATTGGAAATCAACGCTTTTGGATCTACTACACGCCAAACAGCATAATTATCAATAATGATTCGTTTTTTATCCTTCGTGTTAATCTCTTCTTCTGTCATATCATACGTCATAAGGTTTTTCGGTAGTGTTTCAATGCGCTGAATAAAAGGTATTTTCATATGAATGCCTGGTTTATTTTGATATTTCACTACTTCACCAAATTGACGGACAACCTTATATTCGTTTTCCTTGACGACATAGATATTCGTGATAGCGATAATAAGCGCAAGTACAATCACTGCTCCAGCCACGATAGATGTAGTCAATTGTTTTACATTCCGCGGCTTTTTAGATTTAGGAACAGTCTGCTGATCAGCTGGCTTTGAATTTTGCTGTTCATTATCATCCATTCGATTATGCGGTTTCTGATTTTTACTGCCGAATAGATTACGTACAAACTCATCCAGGTTTTTATTGCTCATTCGTATCGCTCCCTTCTGTCTTAGGCTGTGTTTGGGCCGGCTGAATCGGCAAATACTTCAGCGTCTCCCCGTCATCATTCATAATGTAAATTTGAGCGTTTGGCAATACTGCTTCAAGCGTTTCAATGACAAGACGATCACGCGTAATTTCCTGATTTCCTCTATATTGTTCGTAAAGCTTGTTGAAGACGGCTACTTCTCCTCTTGCTTGTTCAATACGGGCCGTTTTTTCCCCTTCTGCCCGGGAATTGATGGCAGCCTTTTCCCCTTCTGCTTCACTTTCTTTTTGATTTTGGTATTTTTCTGCTTCATTTGTCTTTGTATTCTTCGTTTCACGTGCATCTGTTACGGCAGTGAAGGCCGCTCGTACTTCTTTATTTGGCAGCTCTACATCCTGCAGCTTTACGCCAAGTATGCTAATACCAATATCATATTTTTTAAGTAAATCTACTAATAAGTCTCGCGTATGCGCCTCGATATCCGCTTTCCCATCTGTTAAGGCGTCGTCAATTGTCGAGCTGCCGATGACCGAACGGATAGCGCTCGAAGTTGCACTATGCAAGATTTCTTCCGGATCCTGAGAATTAAACAAATATTTTTTCGGTTCAACAATACGCCATTGAACAACTAAATCGGTCAGGACGATATTTTCATCTCCCGTAATCATTTTCGCATCAGAGCCTACTGTATTGAGAGACCCATCTTCTTTTTCTTCATATCCAAACTTTAAGCTATATGTTTCCTTAGATAAAACCTCTGCTTTTTGAATTGGCCAAGGCAGTTTGAAATGCAATCCTGGCTCTGTAATAACATCATTCGCCTGGCCGAATGTAATGACAACCGCCTGTTCCGACTCATCGACTGTATACCATGAAGTAGTGACAGCAAGAATGGCCAGGACGGCAAAAAGCGTCAGCCCGATCCACATTAGTGTTCGTTTTACACTCATTTTGAAACCCCCTTTTTCTATGTATAGTACATATACGGGCTTTCCTAGGAGAAAGTTTCGAAAATATCAAAAAAAGGAAATATGCAAAAACATTTCAAAACACTGCTCTATTACTAAGGAGGTTTGAAAAAACAATTACGGCGGCTTACTTCTTATTGAGCGCGTCTAAGAAAAATAGAGCTATTCAGGAAACTTACACTTTCCGAATAGCTCTATAGAAAAAAGCATTGTATTAAGATGCTTTTTGGGGGGGTGAAGGGAAAAGCCCCGATTACTCACAGGACTTTCATTTATTCGAAACATGGGGGTTTCTAATCATTACTATAAACCCTCACTTTTAATGCAGCGTTTCGATATTGTAAATTTCTTGTTAAGGTGTATGGAGAGGGAGCATTACACGCATTGTTGTTCCTTTCCCTACTTCACTCTCTACTTGTATTTTTCCATGATGAGCTTCTACAAGGTGTTTCACAATCGCAAGGCCAAGGCCAGTGCCGCCAGAGTCTCGGCTGCGGGCACGGTCTACCCGATAAAAACGTTCAAATACTCGTGGAATTTCACTTTTCTTGATACCAATGCCTTCATCAATAATTTCTACTACACCCCATTTGTCCTTTTCGAATAACCTGATCGTAACGGTTGTCTCTTCGAAAGAATACATGATCGCATTAAAGATGAGGTTAGTGAAAATTTGGATAAGACGATTGGCATCCCCTTCTACTACTATCTCTTTCGTAAAATCAACACGGAACTGCATATTCTTCTGTTCCAGGCGTTGGGCCGTTAAATCTGCTGCTCTAACAAGCACTTCCTGCAATGGAGTAGGAATGATATCTACAGAGAAGCCATGCTGCTCTATTTTAGAAAGCTCTAATAAATCCTGGATGAGGATCTGCAGGCGATTGCTCTCTTGATGAATAATTTCCAAGAAGGACAATGCCATTCCTTCATCTTTATATGCACCGTCCAGCAAGGTTTCAGAAAAGCCTTTGATAGAAGTAATCGGCGTTCGCAGCTCGTGAGAAACGTTCGCTACAAAATCTTTTCGAATTTGCTCAAGCCTTACAAGCTCAGAAACATCATGCATGACGATCACGACACCTAACCAACGGCCATGCTCCCCTACTACAGGGGCCCCATATGCAAGCTTGTAAGTAATCTCTTGAAGTACTTCCATTTCAAGCTGTTTACGATACGGCATCTCCGTTAGGAACACATGATCAATAAACGATTCCAGCTCAGGGGGTAAATTAAGGGACAGGAAGCTTTTCTCCTGCACGTCATCATAGCGGTAGCCAAATCGTTCTAAAAATACTTTATTAACGATTGATACGTGCCCCCCGCGATCGATCATCAGCAGTGCACTGCCCATATTTTCAATTAATGTTTTTAAACGCTCTTCCTCTATCTCACGGGTTTTTGTAATGTCCTGCAAGTTGCGGGCCAAAATATTGATAGAGTTTCGAAGCTCTACTACTGTTTTGGGGCCATTTGCGAATGCTCTGGCGCGATAATTGCCTACAGCGAGCTCATGCGCTGTCCTTGTCACATTTTCAATTGGTTCTACAAAATTCTGAATCATCTTTTTTGTGACGATGCTGATCAGTAAAAATGAAATAGCCAATATAAATAATAATACAATCGCTAATCTTGCTTTCATTTCCGTAATAAAGTTGCCTTCGATCTGCAAGCCATGTGTTTTTAATAGCGCCTGCTCCTGCGAATAAGAGATGTCAATTTCCCGTTCTTCAATTACGTCCAGCATCCGCTGCTGGGCCTGCTCTGTATTTTCATTAATATAAGATTCGGCATAAAAAGGAAAAAGCTGACCTATTACAAAGCCTAGGACAGCTAATATGATACCTACTAAACAAACAAATGAAAAAAACAAGCCATTGCTCATCGATTTTTTCATTTTTTCGGCTCCTCGAATTTATAGCCTAGCCCTCGTATTGTTTTAATGAAGATAGGTTTTCGGCTATTTTCTTCAATTTTTTCACGCAGATGACTAATATGCACATCTACAATTCGTGTATCACCGGCAAAATCATAGTTCCATACAGCACTAAGCAGCTGATCACGAGTCAATACCCGATTCTTATTTTCCAGTAAGTACACAAGCAGTTCAAATTCCTTTGGCGTAAATTCAAGCGTTTCTTCGCCAAGGAAAGCCTCAAATCGGTCGGGATATACCTTTAGATCACCATACTCATATGATACTTCTGATTTTTCAGTCTCTTCTTCTAATGGAGACGGTGTAAATCTACGGAGAACAGCCTTCACGCGTGCAATAACCTCACGGGGACTAAAAGGCTTCGTCATGTAGTCATCTGCCCCAAGCTCCAGGCCCAGCACTTTATCGAATTCATCATCCCGTGCCGTCAGCATAATAATCGGTATATTCTTTCTTTCACTACGCAGCTCCTTACACACTTCCATACCATCTAATGTAGGAAGCATTAAATCAAGGATCAATAAATCCGGTGATTCCTTCATTGCCATTTGCAATCCAATTTTCCCATCATGCGCAAGAAGCACATGAAATCCTGCTTGCTCTAAATTATATTTTAACAACGTTGCAATCGATACTTCATCTTCCACTACTAAAATTGTTTTTGCCATTTACTACGCCTCCAAAAATGATCTGAAACCCCCATTTCAAACCCTTTAATATGGAGGATTAACCTTCACAACACCCTCGATAATAGGATCTCTATTTGCGTTGAATGCTTTTACCCCAACGTCCACTACGTGATTCACCACATCTACGCCATTCACTTGTAGAGTAAAATCAATTGTCTCGTAATGATATGCCGGCTTTAAAAAAGTGAGCTGCTGTTCCAGGATATGTGAGCCAGGGCCCGGCATATGCTTTGAAATGGCAGATGTAATAATACCATTCAACATGATTGCTGGTACAATTGGTGCTTTAAATGGTGTATCAGCCGCATATTCATGCTGAATATAAAGCGGGTTGCTATCATTTGTTAGTCCTAAATACAAAAGAAGATCTTTATCCTCAATCGTTTCTGTCAAATGCAGTTTTTCACCAACAAGTATTTCATCAATCCTTTTTCCTAACCTGCTTTTCTTTTGCAGCAAACATTACGCAACCCCTTCATCTACTGAGATTACTTTCATAGTAACAAGTTTTAGAAAAAAGTACAATTAGCCAAATGAATCATCCATTGATTTTTAAAAATAAAATGGAAATCTGCTTATTTTAAAAGAAAAAGCTGTCAACAAAGCCCCTTAAAAACGGCTTGTTAAACAGCTCTTTTCCCAGTAGAAAATTTAAGTTAAGACTTTCATGACATTCCGCACTGCTTCCGCAGATACATCTAACGCTGCCTTTTCCTTTTCACTTAACTCAAGTTCAAAGATTTTTTCGATGCCATCAGCACCTAGTAAAGTTGGTACTCCTAAATACAGATTGTTATAGCCATATTCACCTTCTAAATAAGCAATGGAAGGTAATATACGTTTTTGATCTTTAATAATTGCTTCAGTCATTTCAATTAATGCTGCGGCAGGAGCATAGTATGCTGAACCATTACCTAGCAGGTTAACGATTTCAGCCCCGCCGTTACGTGTCCGGTCTACAATTTCAGCTAACCGATCGGCAGGAATTAATGTTTCCAATGGAATACCGCCAGCAAATGAATAGCGAGTGAGTGGAACCATTGTATCACCATGGCCGCCTAATACGAATCCCGTGATGTCTTTTACAGAGATATTCAGCTCTTCAGCAACGAATGCGCGGAAACGGGCTGTATCTAGGACACCAGATTGTCCAATTACGCGGTTTTTAGGAAATCCTGTAGTCTTATAAACAGTGTAAGTCATTGCATCGACCGGATTTGTTAGGACTAGGATGATTGCATTAGGCGAATATTTCGCAATCTGCTCAGATACAGAAATCATTACTTTTTGGTTGATCTGAACTAAATCATCACGGCTCATACCCGGCTTTCTTGCAACTCCAGCTGTAATGATGACAACGTCAGAATCGGCCGTGTCGGCATAATCAGACGTACCTTTCACATACGAATCATATCCTTGTACTGGAGCAGCTTCCCACATATCCAACGCTTTACCTTTTGTCGGATTTTCAGCTGTCGGTATATCGACCAATACTACATCACCAAGTTCTTTTTGTGCCGCCAGAAAAGCAGCAGTAGCTCCAGTGAACCCTCCACCAATTACAGAGATCTTTTTACGTTTCAAAGCCATTTGAATACGCTCCTTTATTTAAGGTATAGGTTTTACACTTTCCCGCTTTATTCTCTACTCAACCATTAAAGCGGGTGGTTCCTGTGAAGACCAGTATATTTACCAGCTTCTTAATAGGTCAGCCCGTCATAATGACGGCTAGCAGAACAGCCAGCTGCTTTAGGCCTCTTGCATCGTAATCTTGAACATTGATCCGTCACACGTTTTATTCTACTCATTTTTACGCTTACGAATCGTGTGAAAAAAGAGAAGGTTTTTTTTATGTAGAAAGCTTTCTACTAGAATCCCGCCTCTTCTTTTTCAAAGAACAACTTCTGCCTTTAGTGTAGTGCATTCATTCAATTGATTCAATACTTGGCCTTTACTCTACCAATATTCGCCACATTTTCTGGCAGGAAAACGCTGGAACCGACTATCAAGATATTTGCCGACCGAAGACTGAAATCATTACGTCATCAATTACGTCTTCCTGACTAACATCTCTTTTCCTAAAGCATGAACTTTACGGATGTCAACGATGCTTTCATCGCACTAAGGATGTTGATGTACATGTTCAAATCTCTCTACCTTAGCAAATCTATACTTCTTATCCCACAAAAAAGAGGGAAGAGACTAGTCTCTTCCCTCTTTTTATAATGCTTTGATATTTTCTATCCTTTATAGACAGGCCTTGCTGTCTATATGAATAGATTCATCAATAATTATCCAAAATTAAGTAATTTGTGATGAAATTCACATGTAATTACATGGAAAATCAATGAATTACAGGTTTTCGATTAATTTGTTAGCGAACTCTGAACATTTCACTTCTGTAGCGCCGTCCATTAAACGAGCGAAGTCATAAGTTACATACTTAGAAGAGATTGTTTTCTCTACAGATTTAGTGATCATGTCAGCAGCTTCTTGCCAGCCAAGGTGCTCAAGCATTAATACGCCTGAAAGTAAAACTGAAGATGGGTTTACTTTATCTTGACCTGCATATTTTGGAGCTGTACCGTGAGTAGCTTCGAAGATCGCATGACCAGTTACGTAGTTAATGTTAGCACCTGGAGCGATACCGATACCACCAACTTGTGCAGCTAATGCATCAGAAATGTAGTCACCGTTTAAGTTCATTGTAGCTACTACATCGAACTCAGTTGGACGAGTTAAGATTTGTTGTAAGAAGATATCAGCGATAGAATCTTTTACGATGATTTTGCCTTCTGCAACAGCTTTTGATTGTGCTTCGTTAGCAGCAGCTTCGCCTTGCTCAGCTTTGATTGCATCGTATTGGTTCCAAGTGAATACTTTGTCGCCGAATTCTTTTTCAGCTAAATCGTAACCCCAAGTTTTGAAGCCGCCTTCTGTGAACTTCATGATGTTACCTTTGTGTACTAAAGTAACAGTTGGTTTGTTGTGCTTGATTGCGTACTCAATTGCAGCACGAACTAAGCGCTCAGTACCTTCTTGAGATACTGGTTTAATACCTAAACCAGAAGTTTCTGGGAAACGGATTTTGTTAACGCCAAGCTCAGTTTGTAAGAAATTTAATAATTTCTTTTGCTCATCTGAACCAGCTTTGTATTCGATACCTGCATAGATATCTTCTGTGTTTTCACGGAAGATAACCATTTCAACATCTTCTGGACGTTTAACTGGAGAAGGTACACCGTCAAAGTGACGTACTGGACGTAAGCATACATATAGGTCAAGTTCTTGACGTAATGCTACGTTTAGGGAACGGATACCGCCACCGATTGGAGTTGTTAAAGGACCTTTAATTGCGATTAAGTATTCGTTGATTTTATCTAAAGTTTCTTGTGGTAACCATTCACCAGTTTGGTTGAATGCTTTTTCACCAGCTAAAACTTCTAACCATTCGATTTTCTTTTCACCATTGTAAGCTTTTTCTACAGCTGAATCGATAACACGAGAAGCTGCTGCCCAGATATCTGGACCAATACCGTCACCCTCGATGAAAGGGATCACAGGATTGTTTGGCACGTTTAAAACGCCGTTTTCTACTACGATTTTGTTCGTCATGAATATTTGCCTCCTATATTCGAAAATCTAGGACTGCGTAAAGCACACAGTCCTAGATTAGTTTAGCATATTTTCTAAATTAGCGCTCGTTGATTGGAACGTATTTTTGCATTCCTGGTCCAACATATTCTGCACGTGGACGGATCAAGCGGTTATTAGCATATTGCTCAAGGATATGTGCTACCCAACCTGAAGTACGAGATACTGCGAAGATTGGTGTGAATAAGTCATGTTCAATACCTAAAGAATCATAAACTGATGCTGAGAAGAAGTCTACGTTCGCTGGAAGACCTTTTTGTTCTACGATCATGTCGTGGATTTTCACTGACATTTCGTATAGTTCTGGTTTACCAGTTAAAGCAGTCAATTTTTGAGACATTTCACGTAAGTGTGGTGCACGTGGGTCGCCTTTGCGGTATACGCGGTGACCGAATCCCATGATTTTCTCTTTGTTATCAAGTTTACCTTGGATGTAAGATTCTACGTTATCGATTGAACCGATTTCTGATAACATCTTCATAACTTGCTCGTTGGCACCGCCGTGTAATGGACCTTTTAATGCGCCAATTGCAGCAGTTACGCCAGAGTATACGTCAGATAATGTTGCTACACATACACGAGCTGTAAATGTAGAAGCGTTTAATTCGTGGTCAGCGTGTAAAATTAACGCTTTATCGAATGCTTCAATTGCGATTGCTTCTGGCTCTTCACCAGATAACATGTATAGGAAATTAGCTGCATAACCTAATTCTGGTTTTGGAGCTATTGGTTCTAAGCCTTTACGGATACGAGCGAAAGCAGTTACTACAGCAGCAATTTTCGCTTGTAAACGAATTGCTTTACGGTAGTTTGCTTCTGGTTCCATAACATCAGCTTCTTCATCAAATGTACCAAGCATTGATACAGCCGTACGCAATGCAGCCATTGGATGTACTGTGTTAAGCGGCATAGATTTGAATAGGTCATAAATCGCAGCCGGCACTTCCATATTATCTGCTAATTGTTGTTTTAACTCAGCAAGCTCGTCCTCTTTTGGTAAACGAGTATGCCATAATAAGTAGATAATTTCTTCAAAAGATGCGTTGTTTGTTAAATCGTCGATGTTGTAACCTACATATGTAAGTGTGTCATCGATGATTGAACTGATTTTTGACTCCGCTGCTACGATGCCCTCTAAGCCTTTAGTTGTTGACATAGTAAATCGCTCCTTCATGATATAGTTGTTTTGTAAGTGCTTTCTTTTTTTATAAGATAAAAGCACCTATAGTTCTGCTCAATGAACCTATAAGTAAATCGCTTACATGTACCATTATAATCAATTTTGACGGCTTTGTGAATGAAAAGCGACGAATTTAAGAAAATCGCGCATGACATATAAAAATAGTGCTTTATAGAGAAAATCGAGATTCAAACGAGATATACATTGCATAAAATAGGGGTGAGCCGTTTTCAAATGAATAATTTATTCAATTTTTCCTACGAAAGTACTAAGAAAGTTGCACTTCTTTTGTTATACTTATTACTCATGATCATCGTTTCTCCTATCACACTCGGTATATTTTTCGCTACTTTATTCCATCCATTCCTTCTCTTCTTTTATAAAAAGTTACGAATACCATATTTCCTTGTAGTATTTTTAACAACTATCTCTTTTTTCTACGCTTCATATTTATTTATTCACTTTATCATCGATAGTTTTATGGTTGTATTTCCGCAAATTCGGGAGCTTGTGAATAGCGACATTTTTTCACATCCTATTTTACAGGCAATGATGGAAGCTGCTCTATCAGCTGTGGATCAAATAGCTTCTGTTGGCATTAATTTAACAAAAGAACTTTTCAGCTATTTGTTTGAAGTGATTATTTTTATTATGGCCTTTTACTTTTCCTTGTTTGAAAGTAAAAGAGACCGCTACTGGTTTTTCATCTATACACCGAAATCGGTGCGAAAAACTTGGAAAAGCTATTTCGAGCGTGCTATGCACCTATTCACTACTTTTTTATATGTAGAGCTTCGGCTGCTGCTGGTAACATTCCTCCTGCTCGTACTTGGCTTTTGGCTGCTCGGTTTCACTTACCCGTGGCAAAAGGCATTTTTCATTGCGCTGGCAGATTGCCTGCCGTTCTTCGGTATCGGTTTGGTACTTATTCCGTTAGCTATTTATTTCTATGTAGTTGAGGAAATCATATTATGTATCGCGATTATCATTTTGTATATCTTTATTCAAACAACAAGACAGCTAACCGAATCGTATCTATGGGCGTCCACATTCCATGTGCGGACAATCCATACATTCTTCATCAGCGCTGCCTCTGTTTTATTATTCGGCTTTTATGGCATTCTACTTAGCCCATTCTTGCTATTGCTTGCCGTAAAGCTCAAGGAAAAATCTATCTTTGCACGATAATCGTTTGTTGGTTTTTCATTTTTTTGCGCAGCCACATAAAAATTAATGGTTTAAAGAGGCTACGTGTTGCAGATGTAAACATCAACAATCCGAAAACATCTGATAAAAAACCAGGCAGTATAAGCAGGACAGCCCCTACGAACATCATAAATGCTTCCATAAGCGCAACACCAGGGGGTTGTCCGTTAGCAATTGAAGACTGAATTTCCTTCAAAGATTGGGTGCCTCGTTTTTTTAGCAAGTACACGCCGAGTGCGCTTGTAGCGATCAGCAGCAGCAATGTCGGGAATACACCAAGCCAATTCCCTACCAAAATTATTGCTGTAATTTCCGCTAATATAAAAGCAATGAACATTAAAAAGAGATTTCTCATTTTCTTCACCCCCTACTATATACGAGCCAACAGTTAAAAAGTTTCATGATAAACAAACACTCCAGCTCCATGCCTGAAAACTTCTGCCTTTCACTTCTATAAATGAATATAAGCAAAAAGGACAAAATCTACTTGTTGTGATTTTGTCCTTCTGCTCGCTTATAGAACGCTAGCGTGTCCTTTATAGATGACACCTGTTTCTGCATCCATCGTAATTTCTTGTCCGTGGCGGATAAGTGTTGTAGCTTCCTTTACTCCAACAATCACCGGAATGCCTAGACTCAAGCCTACGACAGCTGCATGACTTGTCAATCCGCCTTCTTCTGCGATAATCCCCGCACATTTTTCAATCGCTGGCATCATCTCTCGATCCGAACCTACTGTTACTAAAATACAGCCTTCTGTTTCATAAGCCAATGCTTCACCCGCATTTTTTGCTACTACAGCATGTCCTACAACCGATGCTTTGCCAACGCCTTGCCCGCGAGCTAGAAGATCGCCTATAACATGAACTTTCATCAGATTCGTCGTACCTGCCTCGCCAACAGGTACTCCTGCCGTGATGACAACTACATCACCATGGTTCACATATTCGTGCTTCAATGACTCGTCTACAGCAAGCTCTAAAATTTCATCTGTTGTCTGTACACGGTTGCATACGATTGGTTGAACACCCCATACTAGCGTTAGCATTTGAGCTGTGTTTACCGAACCTGTAACTGCTACAATCGGTACGCCTGGGCGATATTTTGCAATCATTTTCGCTGTGTTGCCACTTTCAGTCGGTGCAAGGACTGCTTTTACATTCAAGTTGATGGAAGTATATGCTACAGCTTGTGAAATAGCTTCCGTCATATTCGCTTCTTTTTCACGGCTGCGTTGGGATACAATTTGGCGATAATCCAAAGCCTGCTCTGTGCGCTCAGCAATTTTATACATTGTCTGAACAGATTCAAGCGGATAAAGGCCTGCTGCTGTCTCTCCAGAAAGCATGATAGCATCCGTACCATCCATAATAGCATTCGCTACGTCCGATGCTTCTGCACGCGTCGGGCGAGGATTACGCTGCATAGAATCCAGCATTTGAGTTGCCGTAATAACCGGCTTACCTACTTGATTACATTTTTTAATTAAGGATTTTTGCACAAGCGGTACTTCTTCTGCCGGAATTTCCACTCCAAGATCGCCCCTTGCTACCATCAAGCCATCAGATACCTCAATGATCGCATCAATATTGTCTACACCTTCTTGGTTCTCGATTTTTGGGATGATCTGAATATGCGAACCATTATTTTGTTCTAATAATTCACGGATTTCCAATACATCCTTCGCCGTACGAACGAATGATGCCGCAATAAAATCAACCCCTTGGTCAATACCAAAGAGGATATCCTGTGCATCCTTTTCAGTAATACCTGGTAACTTAATCGAAACACCCGGCACATTTACACCTTTTTTATTTTTCAAAACGCCTGCATTTTCTACAATCGTATGGATAAGTCCACGATCTAAATCTTTTGCTAGTACACGAAGCTCGATTAATCCGTCATCCAGTAAAATGATATTGTTTTGGTCTACATCTTCAATTAATTGCTCATATGTTACCGAAAATACATTTTCATTACCGACTACTTCTGTCATAGAAATATCGATTACTTGTCCTGTGACAAGATGAAGCTCCCCATTTTCCATTGTATGCGTACGGATTTCCGGCCCCTTTGTATCTAACAGAATCCCTACTGGTTTTCCTACCTTCTCTGCTGCATCACGAATGGCAGCAATCCGAATAGCATGCTCTTCATGCGAGCCATGTGAAAAATTCAGGCGCGCTACATTCATTCCTGCTTCAATCAGCTGTTCAAGTATTTCTGGTGATTCACTAGCTGGTCCAATAGTACAAACAATTTTTGTTTTTCTCATATAACATCCGCTCCGTTTTCATCTTAGATAGACAATTCTTTTGATAATGTATATAAACTCAGGTCTGCCTTATGATTACCCTCATATGCTTCCCTCAACTCATAATCAACTACTGTATGGTTTCTAATACCGACAGCCCGTCCACTACGTCCTTCTAACAAGACTTCCACCGCTTTTGCTCCAAGGCGTCCAGCAAGAACCCTGTCCTGTGCTGACGGTGCGCCGCCGCGCTGAATGTGCCCAAGCACTGAAACACGTATTTGAACACCTGTTTTTTCCTCAAGAATTTTAGCTAACTTATGTCCAGGCATTACACCCTCTGCCACTATTATAATGCTATGTCTTTTGCTGCGGGCTGCCCCGCGCTCAAGACGAGAAACGACTTCCTCCAGATTATATTCTTCTTCTGGTATTAAAACTGATTCAGCACCGGCTGCCAGCCCTGCCCATAAGGCTATATCCCCTGCAGCACGCCCCATAACTTCTACAATAAATGTGTTTTCATGGCTTGTTGCCGTATCGCGAATTTTATCGATTGCTTCAATAACAGTATTGAGAGCAGTATCAAAACCAATTGTATATTCAGTTCCTGCAATGTCATTATCGATTGTACCCGGAATCCCTACACAAGGAAACCCTTTTTCCGTCAACTGCATGGCCCCGCGGTATGAGCCATCGCCACCAATGACAACTAACCCTTCAATGCCTTGCTCGCGCATATTTTCAATCGCTTTTATTTGATATACATCTTCCTTGAACTCTGGAAAACGAGCTGAATATAACTTTGTTCCGCCTCGTTGAATAATACCTCCCACAGCCCCTAAATCCAGTGGTTCAAAGATTCCTTTATATAAGCCTTCATAGCCGTGGTAGACACCGACTACTTCCACACCATGAAAGCGTGCTTTCCGGACAACGGCACGAATGGCGGCATTCATTCCAGGTGCATCGCCACCACTTGTCAAAACGGCAATTTTTTTCATCAACTGTATCCTCCTGTCAGAATGATTTGCTAGTAAAACATTAACATGAATGAACAATCTATGTAAGTATCAGGCACAACAATATACGTTCCTTTTACAAATAAATTAGAAAAACATGACTCGCGCTATACGCGCGAGTCGATGACTTTACCTATGAAGACAAAAAAGGAGGCTTTCTCATCCAAATAAAAAAGAATAAAGGATGCGTATTCACATCCTTTAGTTACTATTACCTTTTCCAAATCACACTAATTTATACAGGTGTTACATGATGAATCTATATTTCTTCATACTGTCCGATTTGCTTAAACTTTTCATATCTTGCTTCAACTAGCTGTTCTGGCGAAAGTTTATTCAATTCAGCCAACGTATCAGATATGCATTCCTGCATTGTAAGTGCCTGTTTTGGAATGTTGCGATGCGCACCGCCTGCTACTTCCGGAATAATTCCGTCAATAATACCCATTTCTTTTAAATCCATTGCAGTAATTTTCATAGCTTCGGCTGCTTGCTTTGCTAATGCGGCATCTTTCCATAAAATTGATGCTGCTCCTTCCGGCGAAATGACCGAATAAGTAGAGTTTTCCAGCATGAGTATTTTATTCGCAACCCCTAGTGCAAGAGCGCCTCCACTTCCACCTTCACCAATCACAATGCTAATGATCGGTACCCGTAAACCCGCCATTTCAAACAGGTTTCTGGCTATTGCTTCACTCTGTCCACGCTCTTCTGCAGCTTTTCCAGGATATGCTCCCTTTGTATCGATAAAGCAAATAATTGGACGATTGAATTTTTCTGCCTGTTTCATCAGACGGAGAGCCTTTCTATATCCTTCCGGATGCGGCATCCCAAAATTCCGCCGAATATTTTCTTTCGTTGATTTGCCGCGCTGATGGCCAATGATCGTGATCGGCTGACCATTAAATGAAGCGATACCTCCTACAATGGCTGCATCATCTCCATAGACGCGATCCCCATGCAGTTCGATAAAGTTTTCGAACAGCAGTTGAATATATTCCGAAGTTGTAGGACGTTCTGGATGTCTTGCAACCTGCACTCGATCCCATGGCTCCATATTACTATATAAATTTTGCTCTAGCTGGAACAGACGGTCCTCAAGTTTGCTGATTTCCCCGTTCATATCTACATCAGCCGTCTCAGCAATTTGTTTTAGTTCTTCAATTTTTTCCCGCAGTTTGATGACGGGTTCTTCAAATGCCATTGTTTTAGACATGGGAAACATCCTCCTTCACATGCAGCTTTACAAGCATCGCTACTTTTTCCTTCATTTCATGACGGTGGAAAATAGCGTCAAGCTGCCCATGTTCGAGCAGGAATTCAGCTGTCTGGAAGTCTTCCGGCAGCTTCTCCCGCACTGTTTGTTCAATAACACGGCGTCCGGCAAAACCAATTAATGCCTGTGGTTCAGCAATATTATAGTCCCCAATGGACGCAAAACTTGCTGATACACCGCCTGTTGTTGGATGTGTCAGAATAGAAATATATAAGAGGCCTTCCTCACTATGCCGTTTTAATGCAACGCTCGTCTTTGCCATCTGCATAAGCGACAATACGCCTTCCTGCATTCGGGCACCGCCGCTTGCAGTAAAGATGATAAATGGCAGACGTTCCTCTGTCGCTCGTTCGATTGCCCGTGTAATTTTTTCTCCTACAACAGAACCCATTGATCCCATTCGGAAATGCGAATCCATTACGGCAACGATGACATCCTGTCCCTTCAACTGCCCTTTTCCTGTTAGAACGGCTTCATTGAGTCCAGTCTTTTTCATATCAATTTGCACCTTATCAACATATGATGGAAAATTAAGAGGATTTGTCGTTTGAAGGTGATTATCGAAACTTTCAAATGTTCCTTCATCTAAAAAGATGGCGATTCGTTCATTTGCCGTCATTTTTAAATGATGCTGACAACTTGGACAAACCTTTTGATTTTGCTGAATTTCTTTTGTCAAATGAATTTTACGACATTCCGGACATTTCATCATCAATCCCTCAGGAAACACCTTCTCTTCCTTTGGCTGAATTACTACCGCCCGTTTTTTCGTTTTTGAAAATAAACCACGAATTGCCATAAATCTTCCCCCTTTATATCTGGCCCATCCATTCGTTATAAGCTTCAATTGCTTCCTCAATGTAGCCCATTTGCATGGATTTTATCAAGATTTGCAGTGCCTGTTTTTCCGACACTGTCACCCGTTCTTTTAATGCTGTCATACTATATGCATGGAGCTGTATCCATATTTTAAGACTTAATCGGTTCCCTGCAGCAATGACACACTCTCGTAAAATAGCATCTCTTTTTATTTCTTGCTGCAGCTCAATTTGTGCAAACAGACTATCCCAAATAGGCAGACTTCTTAATTCTTGATCTGCACATATAATGCGGATTGCCTCTCTTTCATGCATTTCTCTCGTTGCATGTACATCCTCTTGGGATTTCTCCTCCCGCAGGATAAAAGAAGATAAAATTTCAACGAGCTGATGCCCGCCTACATCTGCTAAAAATGTTCCGCCTCCGTGCCTCGACTCAATTAGCCCGAGCAGCTCTAAACTTCGAAGCGCCTCTCGCACAGAAGATCTCGAAGTGTTTAGTTTTTCACAGAGCACACGTTCAGAGGGCAGTTTATCACCTGGTTGTATTCGCTGATCTACAATCAGCTCCCTTAGCTGCTTTACCACCTGCAGAAACATTTTTTTCGCTGGCTTTTGCTCCAATGTCATCACCTCAATATCATCCGCAAAAAGTGGTCTGACCAGTTAGCTATTTTCAGCATACAAAAAGTTCACCCGAATGTAAAGAAAAAATCGCACAGTAACCTGTACGATTTTTCTCTCTATATACGCTTAAAACTTAATTTCTATCTTTTTTACCTTCAGTTGCGGTTTATTGAATCGATATTCAAGGATGCCTTCTACAAAAACAAATACGTCCTCGTTTAACCTACCCATTACCTGATTGTATTCCTTTGGAAAAAGTGTTAATGACACAGCGCCAAACTCATCCTCTAATTGCGCAAACGCCATCAGCTCTCCTTTTTTTGTACGCAGCTGGCGCACATCCGTAATCATCCCGATACATTTCATATAACTGTTTGTCTTCATCGAACGTAATGTCTGCATTGTCGCGTTTACTTGGGGAACTTGCTGGCGAAGCTTTGTCACCGGATGCTCGGATAAATAGAAACCTAGTACTTCCTTTTCAAATTGAAGCTTATTCTTTTCAGGAATTGGTTCGACCTGCACATGTTTTGGCTTTCCAAACGCTAAGAAAGAATCTGAGAATAAGTCCTCTCCCTCGTTTGGGCGAACAAGTTCTGCCTGCTTTACTGCCCCTTCAATCGTAGCGAGCAGTACAGCACGGTCACGCCCAAATTCATCAAGTGCTCCAGCCTTAATCAGTGGTTCAATGACTTTCCGGTTAAACGTAGCCGCACTTAATGATACAGCTAAATCAAATAGGTCTTCAAATGGCTGCTGCCTCTCTTTTCTCACAGCGAGCAGCTTTTGTAAGAATGGCTGCGGCACACCCTTTATGGCGGATAAACTAAAGCGGATACGGCCATTCTCCACCTTGAAATGGCGGGCTGACTTGTGAATAGATGGCGGCAGCACATCAATCCCCCTCTGCTTTGCCTCAAGCAGAATTTGTGCTAGCTTCTCCTGATTTCCTGTAGCATTCGTTAGCAATGACGCATAAAAATTTACGGGATAATTTGCTTTTAGATACGCAAGCTGATAGGAAATAACACTATAGGCAACAGCATGGCTCTTCGGGAACCCATAATCTGCAAAGCGTACAATCAATGCATAAATGCTTTCTGCCGTTCGGGCATCATGTCCTTGCCGGAGAGCTCCTTCTACAAAATGAGCCCGCTGCTGCTCAAGTATCTCCCTATTTTTTTTACTGACAGCCCGTCGCAGCAAATCAGCCTCCCCTATTGTAAAGCCCGCAAAAAGATGGGCAATACGCATAATCTGCTCCTGATACACAATGACCCCATAAGTCTCGCGTAAAATTGGCTCAAGAATCGGATGAGGCATCTCTACCGGCTCCAGTCCATGCTTACGTCTTGCATAAATAGGGATGAAATCCATTGGACCCGGCCTGTAAAGTGCATTTACAGCGACAATGTCCAAGAAATGCGTCGGCTTGATTTCACGCAGCGCTCCCCGCATCCCTTCTGACTCCAGCTGGAAGATGCCCGATGTATCTCCAGCGGCAAGCAGCCGAAAAGTTTTTTCATCATTCATCGGCAAACGATTCAAATCAATCGTAATCCCGTGTGTATAAGAGATCGATCGACAAATCTGCTCAAGAATCGTCAAATTGCGAAGCCCTAAAAAGTCCATCTTCAATAGGCCGCTCTTTTCCACTTCTTGCATCGGCCACTGTGTCAAATATACACCTTCATGCCCTTCTTCTATCGGAATCACATCAACGAGCGGAACAGGACTCAGGACAACTCCAGCTGCATGAGTGGATGCATTCCGAGGTAAACCTTCTAATGCCTGGGCAGTAGTAAACCACTGCATACGAATCTCCTGCTGCCCGATCCAATCTCGAAGCGCCTGTGAATCAGCATACGCCTGGGTAAGCGTAATCCCATGACGATTAGGGATCAGTTTCGAAATCATTTCCAGCGTTTCGGTTTCAAAATTAAACATACGAGCAACATCACGAGCTACAGCCTTCGCTGATAATGTACCGAACGTGATAATTTGCGCTACATGCTGCTTCCCGTATTTCTTTGCTACATAATCAATTACTTCCTGACGCCTTGTATCGACAAAATCAATATCAATATCTGGTAACGAAACACGTTCTGGATTTAAAAACCGTTCAAACAATAGATCATACTGCAATGGATTTACCTGTGTAATCTGCAGGGCATAGGCTACAAGCGAACTAGCAGAAGAACCTCTTCCCGGTCCTGTAAGAATCTGAGCTTCTCTTGCAAAGCGCATGAAGTCTTCTACTATTAAAAAGTAATCTGCATACCCCATCGAATTGATTGTCTGCAGTTCATATTGCAGTCTTTCTACATACGGAGAGGGAATTTCAGCTGTCTGCAGACGCTCCTTCAGACCATATATAACATGCTCATAAAGCAGCTGTTCCGCCGTCTTTTCTTCCTCTACAGGAAATTTCGGCATAAATGTCTGTCCAAAAGTTAAATCTACCTGACAACTTAGCAGCAGCTCTCTTGTATTATTCAGCCATTCTTCCCGGTCTGCAAAAAGGGTTGTCAACTCTTCTGCTGTCGGTACAAATTGATGCTTCGTTTTGTTCCCCTGTAAGGATTCACCTAGTTTTACCCCGGTCTCAATAGCACGGGCCACCTCATAAGCAAAATGATCCTCAGGCCGCAGGAATGTACTTTCATGAAGCACAATTATGCTGCAGTTTAACTCCTGGGCTGTCTGAACAGCAACCAGCTCTTCCCGAGAAGGCTGATTTTTGCGGGATATTCCCATATATAAGTTAGATTGAAACAGCTGCTTTAGCTCTCTTACAAATTCTCCTGCCTCCAAGCGCAGCCAGCTTCCCTGATCATCCAGAGACGGAATAACCGCAGCACATCCATTTGCGTACCCCGCAAGCCATCGCCAGGGAAGCAATTCATCCGAACGAATGGCTACGGAGCTGCTGATTTTCAATAAGCTTTTGTAGCCCGCATTATTTTTTGCATACAGGACAAGCGGAAGCACGATTTCCTCCGTAAATTGAACACGTACTGACAGTCCAATGACTGCATGAATCCCCGCCCCTTTTGTTGCATGCCAAAAAGGCAAAAGCCCGTACAATTTAGAATTTACGATTGCACAAGCTTCTGCCTTTTGCTGTTGTAAAAAAGGAATGAGGGATTCCATACGAATAGTACTCTTTAATAGATCGGCACTTGTCCGTATTTGTGGATAAACAATTGGTACCACCATTTCATCCCTCCTTGAAAATTATTGGTGATTGCGGCAAATTTCTGCTAAATCGGAAATGACAGCGTCTGCCTGTTCCCATGTCGTAACAGAAGCGCCTGATGCCAGCGGATGGCCGCCGCCGTTATATTTTTTAGCCAACTGATTGATGATCGGTCCCTTCGAACGAAGGCGCACGCGAATCGATCCTTCTTCTTCAATGAAGAAAACCCATGCACAGATTCCTTTAACATTCCCAAGTGATCCGACAAGTAATGAAGTTTCCGAAGGGGTCACATCAAACTCCTTCAGCACGTCCTTTGTCACTTTTATATAAGCTGCTCCCTGCTCGTCAATTACAAAGTTTTGATAAATATAGCCCTGTAAATTCAGCAGCTTGCGGTCCATTTCATACATGCCGTCATAGACAGCGTTGCGATCAAAATTATATTGAATAAGATGACCCGCCGTTTCAAATGTCTTCAATGTAGCGCTTGGGAACAAGAAACGCCCCGTATCTCCGACAATCCCCGCAAATAATAGACGTGCTGCTTCATCCGAAAGCGACCATCCTTTATAATCTCTTCCTTCTTCATACAAGTCATAGATCATTTCAGAACAGGAGCTTGCGTTTGTGTCTACCCATAATAGATCCCCGTATTGATCATCATTCGGGTGATGGTCGATTTTAATTAGAAAATCACCTTTTGTGTAGCGCTGATCATCGATGCGTTCTGTGTTTGCTGTATCCGTTACAATGACGAGCGCATGCTGAAATTCCTCATCTTCAATACGGTCGGGCGTGCGCAAAAATGTCAACGACTCATCATGCTCTCCGACTGTATGGACGACTTTTTCCGGATAATTATGTTTAATCACTTCCGATAGTCCAAACTGTGATCCGTATGCATCAGGATCGGGTCTTACATGTCGATGAATAATGATATGATCATATTTCTCAATTGTGTCAATGATTTGTCGTTTCAAGACGATTCCTCCTACTATGCAGTGAATTCCGTTCGCAATTTTTCCACAAAGTCGTTACAATAATAGCAGCTTTGCTTTTAATTGGAGGTTCACTATGAGTATATTAAATTATTTATTTGTTGCAGGTATTATCCTATCTTTCGTTGCTTATTTCTATTATAAAACGAAACAGTTCCGTTCAACACTCCCAATCCGAAAAAAATGGTATACAGCAAAAGCTGGTACAGCTCTTGGCATTTTTATGATTTTCTTCGGCTTGAATGTGACGATTATCTATCCAACCTTCGTAGGCTATGGCGTCGCTGTTGTCTTTGTTATTATGGGCGCCGGACTGGCATTTAATAACTATAAGCGTGCACGTCATGAAGGGCAATTTGTTGAAGAGGAATATAGATTGAATCAGGAATTTTGAAAGAAGAGGCGGCTATTTGCCGCCTCTTTTTTATTTGGCTGAGAAAACTAGGCTTTCTACCCTGAAGCAGCGGCACAGCCATCTATAAGAATGGGTTTGTCCACTTATCGCTCTAATAGCTGGAACATCATCATTGCCTTCCCTACAAGAATCGTGCCATTAAATACTTCAAAATCCATTTTCACGAATTTACGGCTCATATCCAAAATCCGCGGTTTTACTGTCAGCACACTTTCCATCTGAACCGGTTTAATGAAGTAAACCGTCATGTTCTCTGCTACAGCATCACCGCGCTTTCGGCGTTTTAATGCAAACGATCCTACCTCTGCCAGCAAAGTTGTAAATGCCCCATAAGAGAGCGCCCCAAACTGATTTGTCATCTGCGGGGTTACGGTAAATTCCACCATAACCTCCTCATCACCCATTACTTTCATTTCATTTTTTACTAAATCATCAATTGTTTCTCCATGCTGCGGCTGACGCTGTGCTGTTTGAATTGCCTTCAGCACATCTTGACGGCTGATAACTCCTTTTAAAACACCATCATCATTTACTACTGGAATAAGATCGATTCCTTCCCAGATCATACGGTGGCCTGCTGAAGCAACGCTCGTTTTCATGGAAGCAGCAATTGGATTTTTTGTCATTACCTTTTCAATCGCCTCGTCATCCTCTCTACCGATGACATCCTTCGAAGTAACCATCCCAACCAGTTTATTCTGAGCTGTCACTACAGGAAATGCACCATGGGTCGTCGATGCATTTTTTTTTCGGAAATGCATAATTGTCTGATCATTACGCAGCACTGCGGTATTTTCAATTGGGATATAAATATCCTCAATTAACAAAATATCCTTTTTGATCAACTGGTCATAAATGGCACGATTTATCATAGTAGCTACTGAAAACGTATCATAGCTCGTCGATATTATCGGCAATTCCAACTTATCTGCCAGGCGCTTGTTTTCATCGGTCGTATCAAAGCCACCTGTAATAAGTACCGCTGCTCCCGCCGTCAAAGCATGCTCATGTGCCTGCGTACGGTTACCTACAATTAATAAACTTCCTGCGTCCGTATAACGCATCATATCTTCCAGCTTCATCGCACCAATGACGAATTTCGTCAACGTTTTATGTAGGCCATCTTTCCCGCCTAATACTTGTCCATCTACGATATTGACGATTTCCGCAAATGTCAGACGCTCGATGTTCTCCTTTTTTTTCTTTTCAATACGAATCGTTCCAACTCGTTCAATAGAGCTTACCAGTCTTCGGTTCTCCGCTTCCTTTATCGCACGGTAAGCCGTTCCCTCACTCACTTGCATTTCCTTTGCAATCTGGCGTACCGAAATCTTATCCCCTACCGGTAACGATTCAATATATTGCAAAATCTTTTCATGTTTTGTTGACACAATATCACCTATTCCTCATCATTCATTCCTGCCATTAGTGTACCATATTTCTACATTTTGTTACGAAAATTTAGAGTTGCCGCTTCAATTTCTTTAAGATTGCTTTTTCTTGTTCTTCTTATGATAAAAAGCGCAGGAAAAGCCTGTATGTTGGCCTTCCCTGCGCTTTTGAGCAAGATGGACGATAAAATCTTATTCGAATGTAACAAATTCCCCGGCTTGTAGAATCTGGACATCTGCTCCTTCGACTAAATCAGCAAATTTCTGTGGGTCCACTTCGATTGGCGGGAACGTATTATAATGAACTGGTACCACAATTTTCGGCTTAATCAAAGACACGGCATACGCTGCATCTTCAGGTCCCATTGTAAAATTATCACCGATTGGAATAAACAAAACATCAACGGGGTGTCGTTCGCCAATCAGCTTCATATCAGAAAACAACGCTGTATCGCCAGCATGATAAATTGTTTTTCCTTCTGCTGTGAATAGAATTCCTGCCGGCATGCCTGTATAAATAATTTCATTATCAGCAGTTGTATAAGATGATCCATGGAATGCTTGTGTGAACTTCACCTTACCAAAATCAAATTGGCGCGCTCCCCCGATATGCATCGGGTGTGTATTTAGTCCTTGCCAGCCAAGATAAACTGCCAATTCGTTAGGGGCTACCACGAGGGCATCACTTGCCTTTGCAATTTCCACAGTGTCTCCCACATGGTCATTGTGGCCGTGCGTCAATAAAATGACATCCGGTTTTTGCTCCTCTACTTTTAAATCTGTTAAATCGTTTCCATTGATGAATGGGTCAATTAAAATCGTTTTTCCTTCTGTTTCAATTTTCACAACAGAATGACCATGATACGAAATTTTCATCAAAACCCTCCTTCAAACTATTTCTCACTCACTTTACTTCGACAATAATGCAGAAAGTCCTTTTTTCTGATATGCTTTTTATTGCAATTCACAAATAATTGCTAGGAGGCTTTATTTTTATGAAACTACAACAACTACAAGATTATTTAAAGGAGAAACATATAGAAGCTGCCTTCATCACAACACCTGACAATGTATTCTATTTCTCAGGTTTCATGAGCGAACCCCATGAAAGATTGCTTGGTGTTATGGTATTTCAAGAAGCAGAGCCATTTTTAATCTGCCCGCAAATGGAAGTACCAGATGCCGTAGCAGCAGGCTGGTCTTTTGAGGCAATCGGCCATTTGGATACGGAGAATGCCTGGGATAAAGTGGCACAAGCTGTAGCAAAACGCGGTGTAACAGTAAGATCTCTTGCAATTGAAAAAGCACATTTAACAGTAGAACGTTTAGAGGAACTGATTGCCCACTACCCCGATGCAAAATTCGAACGCCTGGATGACCAAATCAATGCAATGCGAGTGATTAAATCTAACGAGGAATTAGACAAGATGCGCAAGGCAGCCGAACTGGCAGATTACGCTGTACAAGTCGGCTGTGATGCACTTGCAGAAAGTAAAACTGAATTAGAAGTTTTAAATGAAATTGAATCGGCTGTAAAAGCAAAAGGCTATGCAATGAGCTTTGATACAATGGTACTTGCAGGAGAAAAATCTGCTTCCCCGCACGGCGTACCAGGCAACCGTAAAATCAAACGTGGAGATATGGTTTTATTTGACCTTGGTGTCATTTACGAAGGATATTGCTCAGACATTACACGAACAGTGGCCTTTGGAGAAGTTAACGATGCCCAGCGCGCCATCTATCATACTGTTTTAAAAGCCAATGAAGATGCCATCGCAGCAGTGAAACCAGGAGTACGTGCGATGGATTTAGACAAAATAGCACGTGATGTCATCGCAGATGCAGGATACGGCGAATATTTCCCACACCGTCTAGGACATGGACTTGGTATTTCTGTTCATGAATTTCCTTCTATTACAGGAGTAAATGAAATGCTTATGGAAGAAGGAATGGTCTTTACAATCGAACCGGGAATCTATAAATCAGATGTAACAGGTGTGCGGATTGAAGATGATGTAGTTGTTACAAAAGACGGTGTCGAGATACTAACAAAATTCCCTAAAGAATTAACGATTATCAATCGATAAGACAACCTTTTATGCTGTAATGAGCCCTAGGAGCACCCCTCCTGTGTGCTTATTACACATAGTGAAAGGTAAAGCGGCCATAAAGAGGCAGCGCAGATACTTAAACATTCCTATATTCTGCAATTTTATAATTCCTTACCTAAAAAACGAGTGGAGAGCTCATACAGCCTCCACTCGTTTTTCCATTTACTCTGCTATTTCACTGCTACCCAGGCTCTCCCCTTTTCTAACCGAACTGCAATGTCATGATTAAAAAATGAAGATAAGGTGTCTTCGTTCAGGAGCAAAGCACTTTCACCTTGTGCAAAAACCTGACCGTCGCGCATCAATAATGTGTGAGTGAAGCAAGGCAGGACCTCCTCTACATGATGGGTAACATAAAGGATAGTTACGTTTCCTTCCTCCGCCAGCTCACTAATCGTATTCAGTAAATGCTCTCGCTCCACTAAATCCAATCCTGTACACGGCTCATCTAAAATAAGCAGTTTCGGCTTTGCCATCATAGCACGTGCGATTTGTACCCGTTGCCGTTCTCCCTGCGATAAGTATTCAAATGCACTGTTCGCAAGGTGTGAGATTCCGAAACGCATCATCAGGCGGACACCTTCTGCAATTTCCTCTTCGGTGACTGACTCAAATAAACGAATGGCACCATATTTCCCGCTCAGAACAACCTCTATAGCAGGGTCACGACGGTCAAACTCTTCAACCATCGCTGCACTGACCCATCCAATCGATTTGCGGATTTCCCTGATATCGGTTTTTCCGAAAGTTTCTCCAAGTACTTGTACCGACCCTTCATTTGGCCAAAGGTAGCCATTGATCACCTTCAGCAGCGTCGTCTTGCCACTGCCATTGAGCCCAAGAATAGCCCAATGCTCTCCGTCCTGCACTTCCCAGGAAACATCTCGTAAAATTGTTTTCCCGTTTCGATAAAGGAGAAGATTTTCCATTCGGATCATTAGGATAATCCAGCCAAGCGATTGATAACGTCCATTGCTGGTGTATAAGTCAATGCTTGCGCATCAGCAACAGCTTCATATACAAGTTCTCCATCTACTGTGTTTAATCCAAGCTGCAGTGCCGGGTTTTGTGTGCATGCACGAATAAAGCCCTTATTAGCAATTTCAAGCGCATATGGTACTGTATTATTTGTTAAAGCAATCGTGGAAGTACGCGGAACAGCTCCCGGCATATTCGCTACTGCATAATGAACAACCCCGTGCCTTACATATACTGGATCATCATGTGTTGTTACACGGTCACTTGTTTCAAAAATACCGCCTTGATCGATGGCGATATCCACGACAACTGAGCCAGGCTGCATAGATTGAATCATTTCTTCCGTAACAAGCTTCGGTGCTTTTGCTCCCGGAATCAATACGGCACCGATGACAAGATCGGATGTACGCACGCTTTCAGCAATATTGAATGGGTTCGACATTAACGTCTGTACATCGTTACCGAAAAGGTCATCAAGCTGACGAAGTCGTTCTGCACTTAAATCGATAATTGTAACATCTGCACCCATCCCTACTGCAATTTTTGCAGCGTTTGTTCCAGCAATACCTCCGCCGATAACTGTTACTTTCGCTCGTGGTACACCAGGTACACCGCCAAGCAGGATTCCTTTCCCGCCTTCAAGTTTCTCTAAATATTGGGCACCAATTTGTGTCGCCATTTTCCCTGCAACTTCACTCATCGGTGTCAGCAATGGCAACGAGCGGTTCGCTAACTGTACAGTTTCATAGGCGATGCCTACTACTTTCTTTTCAAGCAATGCCTTTGTTAACTGCGGCTCTGGAGCTAAGTGCAAGTAAGTGAATAAAATAAGCCCTTCACGGAAGTAAGCAAATTCGCTTTCTAAAGGCTCCTTCACCTTCATTACCATATCAGCATCCCAAGCTTCCGCTGCTGTACTGACAATCGTTGCGCCAGCACGCTTGTAATCTTCATCTGTAAAGGAAGACCCTGCTCCCGCTCCTGCTTCGATGACTACTTCATGTCCTACACCCGTAAGCGTCATGACTCCAGCAGGTGTCATTGCTACACGGTATTCATTGTTTTTAATTTCCTTTGGAACTCCAATTTTCATACATTTGCCCTCCCCTGTTGAATGACAGTTAAATTGTCAAATCCATTGTATCATTTTATACAAATTTAGTAAGTGGATAATTCCGAACTTTGAAAACAATTTCTTTTTCTTTCTCGTTTAATTGTTTATCTATTAAGGAATATACAAGTAAAAGCCAAAAAATTCACATAAACTACAGAATTCATGTGAACAAGTTGTCATTTTTTACTTATTGGCTATTTTATATTTACTGCTTTTGATACAATCAGCATATACAAATAAAGGAGGAAATGGAAGATGGCAAACCATTATAAAAGCATTGTAGTTGCTGTAGACGGCTCTAAAGAGGCAGAATATGCATTTCGTAAATCAATCGATGTAGCCAAACGTAATACAGGGTGTACTTTAAACTTGGTGAATGTAATCGATACTCGTTCATTTGCTGCAATTGAAGCATATGACCGTTCCATTGCTGAACGTGCTCAACAACACGCTGAAGAGTTATTAAATGGATACAAAGCTGAAGCTGAAGCTGAAGGTGTTGAAAGCGTAAAAGTGATTATTGAATACGGTTCTCCAAAAAACATTATTACGAAAGACTTATCAAACCTTGTAGATGCCGACTTAATCGTCTGTGGTGCTACTGGTCTTAATGCTGTAGAACGTTTCCTAATCGGTTCCGTATCGGAAGCAATCGTACGCTCAGCTAAATGTGACGTACTTGTCATCCGTACTCCCGAGTGATTTTTAATTCCTACTAAAATTAAAAACGCTTAACCAAAAAGAGCTTCTTTACGGGAAGCTCTTTTTGATTATTCTATTTTATTATTTTTAAGGGCACATTCTGGTTAAAGTGTGATAAACCTAGATTCATTTCTCCTTTAAGAATCTTTTCCAAATCAGGTGACTCGCTGAAGGGGCTTATTTTTTAGCGAATAGGCAGAACTCTGCAAAGGATTCAACCCTGCTCTTCACCTCTCCATTATAAAATTGGTAAGCCTCTGGTGAGAAAAATAAAAACCGCCTCTCAAGAGACGGTCCTCGCTTATTTACTTTCTTTCCACATCTGTACTTTTTCGAAGAACATGGCTAACGCCTCTTTATTGCCCATGTTCGGCACCTTAGCAAGCAGCACTTCTCGTGGGGCTTTCAGTTCTACCCCTTGTTTTTGCAAGATCAGGATACTCTTCTCATGTGCACGTGAGGTAAACATTCCCTCTGGCAGCTGGATAACGGCCTGAATCCATGCATGCTTTTTAATAAATTGATGCAGCTCTTTCGCCTGCTCAGATTCAAATAATGTTGCTGGAATAAGGAAGAACAGGTAGCCGCCTTCTTTCGTATGCTTCAATGATTGCTCGATAAATAGGTGATGTGAGTAGCTCATCCCTTCAGCTGCACATAATTCGTAATCAAGTGCTACCTCTTCATTTGGGTAATAGCCGACCGGCAAGTCACACACAACTGCATCAACCGGATCTACCAGGAGAGCTTCCAGAGAATCCTGTCGATACAAAGAAATCGGCTGCTCGATCAACTCGGCTGTGGCTGCAGCTAAACGAATCAATAACTCATCTACTTCGACACCTGTTGCCATTACCTTTCCTTCAAGTGCGTTCATCACAGTAAACATCAAGTTGCCTGTTCCAACGGCTAAATCTGCTACAGAAATCGCTCCTTTTTTCAGTTCTTCCTCATAAAACTGCTCTACAAAATAGCTTACAAGCAGTCCTAATGTATCCGGCGTCATTTGATGGTTAGGCTGTGTATTCTTCCGCATTCCCTTTAAAATGGCAATTTGGATTGCTTTACGCATGTCTTCTTTCGCAGCGCCCTCTACCTGCCATGTAAATTTCCCGTCAAGGGTTCCTTCAAGCGTTGCAAGAACCCCATCCAAATACGTCATATCCTGTTTCTCGAATTTCTCCGCCTGCTCATTCACAATCGTAAAAATCTGTTCAAACTTTTCCATCCAAAACTTCCTTTCCTAAAAACACATTTCTGTCTCAATGACGAAGATGTGCCTCATCCTTCACAACTTTATAAAATAAATTACTTTCCGTAAATGAAAGAACTCACCCTGTCGAGTGAGTCCGAGTTTGTCCTTTTACACTTTACTATAAAAGTACGAAAAAGAATATTATTTAGTCAATGCTTTTACAGCTTCGATTGCTGCATCATAATCTGGATGATCAGTCGCCTCTGGAACATATTCAACATATGTTACTTTTCCTTGTGCGTCTACTACAAATACAGAACGAGTTAATAGGCGTAGTTCTTGAATGAGCACACCGTATGCTTCACCAAAAGAGCCATCACGGTGGTCAGATACAGTTACGACATTGTCGATACCTGCAGCACCGCACCAGCGCTTTTGAGCAAATGGCAAATCCATCGATACTGTATAAACGATTACTTGATCGCCGAATTCAGCAGCAGCTTCATTGAATTTTCTTGTTTGAGCATCACATACTCCTGTGTCCAAGGAAGGGACAACACTGAACAAGCGAATTTTCCCTGCTGAATCTTTCAATGTTACTTCTGATAGATCATTTGCCAGCACTTTAAAATCAGGTGCTGTGTCTCCTACTTTTACTTCACTGCCGATTAACGTTACCGGACTTTGTTTGAATGTAGTTTGAACCAATGAAAACGCCTCCTTACTATATGTATTTTATCTTACTAGATTTAACAGAAAGAATGCAACTTCCAACGCTTCATAGAAAAGGAAAAGATGCTGTCCGTTCTAGACAGCTCTATTATTCTTGATACATATCTATTAATGAAGCATGCTTTCTAATTCAGTAAAATACCCTACCACCCACATCGTAAAGAGAGCGCCTAAAAATAAATTTTCAGGCGCTCTCTTCATCGTCAAATTGAAGGTGTCGATACTATATTAGTATCCGATATTTCCTGTGTTAAAACCTTTTTCTTCGAAAATACCTCTTCATGCACTACTGTTGTATCTGCTACAAAGTCCTGAATAGCTTTATGATTTGGTGTAAACACAACAATTAAATATGGTAATTTAAAAAACGTGTTGCTGATAAATCGGCCAATACCTTCCCTGAAGAGAACAGATAACCAATCCATTGGCTTGCCATTGTCTTTTTTGACCCGCAGGCCAAAGATCATTTTGCCGACCGTTTGGCTCCAAAGTTTCGTCAATAGAATAAAGTATGCATAATAGACTATTGCAGACAGAATAACGATTGGCCGATACCATACTGACTCATCGAAGCTCCAATCCATTAAGTGGAAGATCGGATTGACTACAATGCCAATAATCGCTGAAATAACAAGGGTATCAATCAAAAATGCCCAAAAGCGTATCCAAAAGCCTGCCGCCTTCTCCTCATATACTTCAACTTCTTTTACAATTCGCTCTTTAGGAATGACCGTAGTTTCTTCTTTTTCAAACATACATAATCACTCCTTTCTTAATAGTCCCCGTAGAGATACATCATACGCGGCGAATTGCTAGTAGATAAAATCTTCTGCATCAATTTCTCTTCTTCCGATGGGCCAAAGAATGCACTTACTTTCATACCAAGCAAGCTGCCCAGACTATCATTTGCCGATGAATATTCAAACAGCTCCGCATCTTTCAAATCAAAATCTGAGCGTAATGCAGCTACCGTATCTTCGACATCACCGATTTCATCTACGAGCCCAGCACGCATTGCTTGTGTTCCACCTAAAATGCGGCCATCAGCTACCTGTTTTACTTCTGCTTCCGTCATACCACGGCCTTGCTCTACTACGTCCACGAAATCCTCATAGGACTCATTAATGATTTCCTGCAGCATTGCCTTTTCTTCTTCTGTTGAAGCTCGGGCACCGCCAAACATATCCTTATGAGCCCCCGATTTGATTGTTTCAAATTCAATTCCGACCTTTTCAGCCAGTTTTTCATAATTGAATGCTTGCATAATCACACCGATTGATCCAGTAATCGTCTCTTTTTGAGCAAAGATTTTATCTGCCGGCGCGGCAATATAATAACCGCCCGAAGCAGCATATGTACCCATGGATACATAAATCGGAATTTGTCTCTCTTCCTTTACTTGAATCAGCTTCTCATAGATTTCTGCTGATTCTAATACGCCTCCCCCTGGAGAATCAACATGCAATACGACTCCTTTAACCGTTTCATCATTCCTAATTGACTCTAACTGGCTCAAGAATCCTTGATGATCATATTCCACCTCTTCCCAGATCGAGCTGGAGCCCGTATCCAGGATTGTTCCTTTTACTGTCAGCAGCGCAATTCGGCTATCAAGATCGCCTGCTTCAAGCGGCAGTTCGTATACTGTTGTATCTGTTTCTCCAAATGCACTTTCAAAGCTTGAGAAAAAATCTGTTTTAAACAACGCGATAATGGAATTCAAGCCTAAAGAAAATACGAGTAAGACTGCTGCTGCGATTAGAGCAATCCATCTTTTTGTATTCATTCAATCGCCTCCCTACTATAGTGTATACGAATCAGTTCCTGAAATGTTTCGGAAATTCAAAAATACTATTTCCAAGAAAAACAAAAATGCATCTATGCCTGTTGAGCTGTGACCAACGCTGGAGAAAGACTCGAAGCACGACAAATACGAGAAGAGAATTTCGAAGCGATCTCGAGCAGCCGACTGAGCATGACCAACACCTTTCTGTTGGAGCTCCATACCTCCCTGCACTACCATTTATTTACCATTAAAAAAGCCGCATTGCAGGATTTCCCTTTCAATGCGGCTTTCAAACAAGGCATTACTATTTATTAACTATGCTGTTTGCTATACTCAGCATTTCGTAATTCCACTCGACGAATTTTACCGGATACCGTTTTCGGCAACTCTTCCAAAAATTCAATTTTACGCGGATATTTATATGGCGCCGTCAGTTCTTTAACATGATCCTGCAGCTCTTGAATGATTGTTGGACTATCTTTTAATGTATGATCACGCAGGACAACGAATGCTTTTACTATGCTGCCTCGAATCTCGTCCGGGCTCGCAACAACAGCACATTCTTGTACGGCAGGGTGCTTTACCAGCGCATCTTCAACCTCGAATGGCCCAATTGTATATCCAGAAGAAATAATAATATCGTCTCCTCGTCCCTCAAACCAGAAATATCCTTCTTCATCTTTGCGTGCACGATCCCCGGTAATATACCATTCTCCGCGGAATTGCATGCTTGTGCGCTCTGGATCCTTCAAGTACCCACGGAACAAAGCAGGTGAGGATTTATGGACGGCAATATCTCCTATTTCCCCAGCAGGCAGGACATTTCCTTCATCATCGATAATATCGACAATATTCCCTGGAGTAGGCTGCCCCATTGAACCTGGACGAGGCTCCATTCCCATTAGTGTACCGACAAGCAATGTATTTTCCGTCTGACCATATCCATCACGTACCTGGACATCAAATTCATGTATAAACGTTTCAATTACTCCCCGGTTCAGCGGCTCCCCCGCTGATACAGCACTTCGAAGAGCTGATAGATTATAGCTGCTCAAGTTATCTGCTTTCGCCATTAAACGATATTCTGTCGGTGTACAGCACAGGACATTAATCTTATGCTCCTGCAACAGTTCCAAATATTTCACTGGATCGAATTTCCCTTTATAAACAAATGCTGTTGCACCGCTGCCAAGCGAGGCTAAGAACGGGCTCCAGATCCACTTTTGCCAACCAGGGGCTGCTGTAGCCCATACAATGTCTCCGTCTTCTACACCTAGCCAGCTGCTTGCAGTCGTACGCAGATGTGCATATCCCCATGCGTGTGTATGGATAGCTCCTTTTGGGTTTCCAGTTGTCCCGCTTGTATAGGCAAGAAAAGCTGTATCCTCTGCTTGCGTTTGTACACCATCAAACGTCGTCGGTTCATTTTTTGCTTTCTCTAATAACGGCTTCCATGGCTCAACAGCATTTCCTACTACAAACAATTGCAGGCCATTCAGCTGCTCAACCTCATCGAATTCCCCAAGAAACTGTTCGTATGCTACAATTCCTTTCGCCTCTGCATGAACAATACGATAGTCGATATCCTTTGCTCGCAGCAATTCGGAACTTGGAATGATTGTAAGACCTGCTTTTAAAGCCCCGATATATGTTACGTATGCCTCCAGGGAACGCGGTACCATAACAAGTAATACGTCTCCTTTTTGCAGTCCTTCATTTTTAAAAACGTTTGCTACCTGACTTGCTTTTTTGATGAGCTCCGCGTATGTAACTTCTTCGATGACATCATTTTCATGACGAATAAGCAATGCTTTTTTATCCCCCTGTGCAGCATGCTTTTCAATTTCATCCACAATGTTATACATTTCAGGTGCTAATAACTGTTCTCGGTTCATTAATAACTCCCCCTTATCCCCTTTGCCTTACAAAGTATATTATACTTTGACGTGTTTGATTTTTCAAAAAAATCCATATATTTAGAAAAAATATTTTGCTTATAGTACTTTTTTCTGTTTATACTATCCAAAGATAAAGGGGTATTGATGAATTTTTTAATGAAGCAAGCCGTGTTATTTTTTTGTTTCTTTACAAAACAAAGAACTGCTGTATAAGCTTTACGCTTATACAACAGCTCTGTTGTTTTAATTAATTATTGGTTTGTACCTTTTAATTGAGATTCAGCCATTTGGACAAGACGTTTTGTGATCTCTCCACCTACTGAACCGTTAGCGCGTGAAGAAGCTTCTGCTCCTAATTGTACGCCGAACTCTTGAGCGATTTCATATTTCATTTGATCAAGAGCTTGTTGCGCACCTGGTACGCGAAGTTTGTTTGAGCTACGATTGTTGTTTGACATCGTGTTTCACCTCCTTGTGCATATAGAATGTGCCAGGAGGAGAATTTCATACACAAATATTTTACGGTAATTTATTCTTCAAACAGGAATTTATAGTAAATCGGCAAATTTGTCTTCCTGTACTTTTTTCTCAGGCAGGATATGCACTTCTCGATTCTTTACGGCGCGTTCAATATATTCATCAAATTCCGTAAAGCTTTCATAGTGCATTACCTTTTCTAGTTTCGGTTTTGTTTTTGGACTTGCTGGTGTAAAAATTGTACAGCAATCCTCATATGGCAGAATCGATGTTTCGTACGTACCGATACGCTCTGCAATTTCGATAATATCTAATTTATCCGAAGCAACAAGCGGACGAAGGATTGGTGTACTTGTGACAGCATTAATGGCTGTAAGACTTTCAAGTGTTTGAGAAGCCACTTGCCCTAAACTTTCTCCCGTAACGATCGCTAATGCGCCGATTTCTTCCCGCACTTTATCAGCGATGCGCAGCATCATACGGCGAGTCGTTGTCATCGTCATATTTTCCGGAACGCTTTCTTTTATTAATACTTGCAATTCCGTAAACGGGATAATGTGCAGACGAATTTTCGCACCGAATTTTGTTAATTCATTTGCCAAATCTTTAACTTTTTGCAATGAATTTTGGCTTGTATAGGGAGGACTGTAAAAATGAATCGCCTCTAGACGTACGCCCCGCTTCATCATCAAATAACCGGCAACTGGACTGTCGATTCCGCCTGATAGCATTAACAGCGATTTGCCATTCGAACCAACCGGCATGCCGCCAGCACCTGGAATGACTTGTGCCATCATATAAACAGCATCTAAACGCACTTCAATACGTAATTCTACATCCGGTTTTTTCACCTTCACAGATAAATTTTGATATTTTCGAAGCACCGTCCCACCAATTTCTCGCTGGATTGCATGTGAATCAAGCGGGAAATTTTTATCTGTACGGCGAACCTCTACCTTGAATGTAATGTCCTGATTTTGATAAAGCTCCATGATTTGAATAGCTAAAGCTTTTATCTCATCCATATCTTTGCCACATGAAGCGACAGGGCTAAATGATTGAATGCCGAACACCTCAGGCAAGCGCTCCATCAATGTATTCATTCTTTCTTCATTTTCTATCTCTATAAACATCCGGTCTCGTTCGGCCCGAATTTTTAAGGGCATCAAATCGTTGAAGGAATAACGTACATTTTCTCGCAGACGGTTGATAAAATCATTTTTATTGCGGCCTTTCGTTGAAAGCTCGCCATAACGAATTAAAATCTCTTTCCAAATCATACTACTACTTCTCCTTTTAATTGCTTCATCACTTGCTCGAATACTTCCTTAAAGGCAGCAATATCGGCTTCTGTTGTTTGCATGCCGAAACTTAGACGCAGCACACCTTTTTTAAAGACCTGCTCCACCTGTAATGCCTCTACAACATGACTTGTTTTTGTTTGCTTTGATGAACATGCGCTCGATGTGGAAACAATCACGCCCGCTTTTTGCAAGGCATTAATCAAAATTTCCCCTTTTAGCCCACGTACACTAAACGATAAAATGTATGGTGCTCCTAATTCTGTAGATAATAAATGAATCTCATTTCCGAAATGTTGTAGGTATGTGCGGAGTTCTGTCTGCCATACTACATATTTTTTATACTGGATATCCATATTTTCTACAGCAAGCCTTGCCGCTTTCGCAAACGCGACTGCTTGTGGTACTGCTACCGTTCCGCTTCGCAGGCCGAATTCCTGACCGCCGCCTACAATATACGGAGCGATTTTGAAAGCTTTCCGGAAAGCAATGACGCCAGAACCTTTTAATGCATGAATTTTATGACCCGAAATTGTTAGGATGTCGGGTCCTGCTTCCCCATCGAACGAAATCGGCAGCTTGCCAAAGCTCTGCACCGCATCCACATGAAACATCGCACGGCTTTGTGAATGAATAATGCTTGCTGCTTCTTTAATCGGCTGAATAGCGCCCATTTCATTATTTACATGCATGATGCTGACCAAAATGGTATCCTTGCGAACCTTTTGTTTTAGTTCCTCCAAAGAAATAACACCATGTGAATCAACGCCCAGGTACTCGACTTCAAATCCCTCTTCAGCTAGCCGCTTTACAGCTTCCAAAACAGATGGATGCTCGATTTCGGTTGTTAGAATATGCTTTCCCTTATGAGTGCTAACTTGGGCTGTGCCAAAAACGGCAAAATTATTTGACTCTGTTCCACCAGCCGTAAAAATCACTTCTTTTGACTCTGTATTTAAAATCTGCGCAACTTGTTCGCGTGCCCGTGTTAGAAGCGTATGGGCTGTGACACCTGCTTCATGAATAGAAGCTGGATTTGCATAGTACAGCTCATTCACTTGAACAAATGTATCCAGCACTTCTTTATGCGGCTTTGTTGTCGCACTATTGTCTAAATAAATTATGTTGTCTTTCATTATGAGTCTCACTCTTTCAAAACATTGATTTAACGGTATTTATCATAACGCAATATGCCGTGAATGACCATAAACTTTTCTTGGCAATCAAGATTAGTCGCCAATTGGTCGCTTTTTGGTCACCTGAAAATATAAAAGACCACCCATTATAGAGTGGTCTTTTATATTAATGATTTAGTTCGTATCTCCTTTTTCCATTTTACGTAATACTTAAGCATAATTTACAGTTGTTAAATATAAACTATAAATACGCTTTATACTTTTATATCATTTAAGACTATATTAGAGATATCACTACCAACGATAGATTTCACAAAATCTATATACGGTGATCCCACTGAATCTCCTCTTACTCCAGTTTCTTTAAATATAAATTTTATATCATAAGATAACAGTTCTGCCGAAGTCATTAAATCAGCGAAGTGATGAGTATATCTTTTAATATCGGAAAAAGCATTTTTGTAATCAGATAAAAAATAAACAATATTTTCTATCTTCCCTAATTTATGATTTTTATACATTACTAAATAGCCTACAACTGTATGTCCTGTTCCATTCCAATTTTCATCAAAATCATCCGGATTAATTAGACCAAGGATAAAAAAAAACTCCATTTCTGAATGTGCAATTAATCTTGAAAAAGAATATGCTTTAAAATTATTCATATATTTATTTTTCACTCCCTCACATTCTATACTAAAATAAATTGTTAATTATTACAAATAAAGATATTTAGTTATTTACATTTATTTATATTTATTGTAATATAATACATAATTTGGAGGAGGAATAGGATTAATGAACATACTAAAAAAAATTCCATTATTATTAGTTTTATGTCTAGCTTTATTTGCATCATCTTCTTTAGTAGCAAATGCTACAGATTATTGCAATAGTTCGGTAAACAATAGTAGTAAAAGCGATGATAAAAAGGTTGTTGTGTATAACGGGAATTCACTTCGTGGAGCATGTCATATTCAACGCCTTCATATGGCCAATCCAGGTGCTAATAGTTGGTATGTAGATGGTGTAAAAAAGTCTCAATTTTCTTTTGCTTTTGATCGAACTGGGATGGCAAGCGTAGCAGCAATAGTTATTAGAGATTCAACAGCTCAACCTAGTTATGCTGGCAGATACGTATCTGAAGCTTACGTAGCCACTTTAAACCAAGATGTAAGGGTTGTGTGGGAGAATTATCAGGGATTAAAGTCTGTATATACTATGTTCCCTACTAAAAGTTACGGTTCTAAGGGACCTATTATGTTACCAACTAGCATTACACCTATTGACGAGTTACAGTTAGAATCTAAGGATTTAGAATCACAATAAACTTTTCAAGCAATTTTTCTCTAATTATAAGTGGAAGTAAGCATTTAAAAGGATTTCTCTTTAAATAGAGAAGTCCTTTTCTTTAAATCAGGCCAAAATCTTTGGAATGTCAACACTAAACTGGACAAAAATTATAGGAGCTGTTGCTTGAATTCCATAGGTGTTAAATAGCCCAGTGTTCCATGAATTCGAATGTTATTGAACCAATGAACATAATCACCAAGTTCAAGAGCGAGCTGTTCAAGGGAAGAGAAATGGGCTCCGTTAGCGAATTCCGTTTTAAATACCTTAAACATCGCTTCGGCCACTGCATTGTCATAAGGGCAGCCTTTCATACTTAGTGACCGCTGGATTCCGAAGGCTCCAAGAGCTTCTGAAATTAGTTGATTATCAAACTCTTTCCCTCGATCTGTATGAAATAATTGAACGTCGTTCAAGTTTCCTTTAATGCCTGATAAGGCCTGATAGACAAGCTCTGCGCTCTTACTTGCACCAGCGCTATGGCCAATGATTTCACGATTGAAAAGGTCAACAAATAAGCATACATAATGCCATTTTGTTCCGACTCGGACGTACGTTAAATCACTCACAATAACAGCCAACGGCTCTTTTTGTTTAAATTGTCGTTGTAATTCATTTTTTACAGGGGCTTCATTGCACATTGATTGATGAAGCTTGAATTGTGCGATTGTATAGTTCGAAACAAGCCCTTGTTCCTTCATGAGACGTCCAATTCGACGACGTGAAACCAGCATTGGCTTCGGCAATTTAGCTAATTCCTTTTTGATTTTACGTGTACCATAATTGTTTCTGCTTTCTTTGAAAATACGGGCGATTTCTTTAGAAATTGCTATATCTTCGGTCTTTTGTGCACGCTTATTGGATAGATCAGCGTGATAATAATACGTACTTTTTGGTAAGTGGAGGACGGCACACATTGCTGATACCGAATATTTGTGAGCATTATTACGAATCACATTTATTTTCGTCCCATAATCAGCGCTGCTTGCTTTAAAATATCGTTCTCCATTAGTAAACGTTGGTTTTCTTTGCGTAATCGAGCAAGTTCATTTTCTTCTTCTGTTCGATTATCTTTCGCTGTGAATGATCCTGTTTCCTTATGATTTTTAATCCAGCGATCTAACGCAGAAGGCGTAATATCATATTCTCGGGCAATGTCCGCACGAGACTTGCCGTTTTCATAAAGTTTCACTAATTGCAGTTTAAATTCGGGTGTAAATGTTCGACGCCCGACGTGTCATAATAGCACGCTCCCTTTAATTGATAGTCTAAGTTTACAAGCCCTTATATTATCTGTCCAACTTAGTGTAACCTATCCACTTTAAAGCAATTTTTTCTTAATACCAATCGACATCATCTTTCCAATATCTAATTAATTCAATATACAATAATATTTTCTTCATTGTTAAAAGATACTAAAGGCTTTTCCATTTATGGCGAGATCTTTTCCATTCCAAAACCACTTCTCCCAGCAATTCTACCTATTAAAATGTATAGCAGCTGCCGCTGATTTAGGTTGAACTCAGCCTGTAGATACCTGAATACATAATTCTAATTGTTACTAATGCACCCATTGATCGATATTGTTTCTTTATCAGTAACCTTCCTGGCCTTGGCTATGCTGCTTATCTCATCTTCGTCTATAAACGTCAGCAGGCTCTCTTCTAGCTCTCTCGATGCAATAATTAACGGCATCTAGTTTCGTCTGGCACTTAATATGGAGCGTAATTTTTTTGTCGTGTGTAGTTGTGTTGACTTGCAATAAAGTTAGACTATAAATTCTTCATTCTACTTTGGCATATAAAAAATACCCAAAAAGTTAGTTTTCAACTCTAACTTTTCGGGCATCTTATTATCATGTGATGTACTTTACTTTTTAATTAATTCATACGATTATCAATAACTTAAGAATCGTCTCACCTTTAAATTATTTAGGGAAAAATACAGGATAAGCCGTTATTACAATATAATCATATTGATCAAATTCTCTAGTAGACCACCCTTTTGGATCATATAGAACAACTCTGACAGTCTGACCCTCTCTAGCGTTATCTCTTTGTTTATAAATTTTATAATCGTCTACTCTGACATAATAACGATCATAATCGACTACATTTTTCATTATATCTATAGTAGCATGAGGGTTATATACTGCTTGGAATTGGCTTTTCCCGTTAAAAGTGTACATCTTTTTAGCTAAGATATTATTTTGCATATGCCCCTTATAAATATGACAATACCCATAATTTTCCCAACCTTTACCTGAAGGCATCATAATTTTACTTCCATGAATAGTATTAAAGTCGGTACCTAAAATATATCTAGCTTGTGTATAAGGTCCACATTGTTCATTTATTACCATCTTTAATTGATTGTAAGGAACTTCTGACCAAGGCGTAGATATGTAATTAAAAGTACTAATCTGCATATTTTCAAGATCTTCTTTTTTTTGGCTTAGTAAAATCTCTTCCATTTCTTCATAAGAAGGGATTCCCATATTATCTATCTCTCTCTCGAATGCTTGGACTTCTTCTGGTGTTGCTTGAATTTCTATACCCATATCAGGATAACTAGCATGTGCTTTACTTGAAGATAATAAAACAACTATGGCTAAAAGAACCATAAAACTAATACGATTGGATAAACGTTTGATTTTCATCACCTTTTCCTTCTAAAAGTATTTTTTGGGGAATCCTAATTCTTCCTTAACAGCAGAATAATATTTATATTTTTCTAAATCTACTGTCTCGAAAAAATACTCTCTAATATTAACAAAACTATCAGGATATAGTAAACCCTCAAACCTTTCTTCAAAAGGTAATTCCTTATCTAATAAGTAAAGAAATTTAATCACAAAAAATACAGTAATAGGAAAATCACTTTTTAAATGATTGTAGTTTTCTAAGAAATTTCTTATAAAAACGGTTATATCATGAATTTTTTTTTCCCCATTAGTCTTATCCTCATTTTTTTCCGGACCAAAAGCTAGTGAAGATCTATAATAATGATTTATCAACATACCTAGAAATGAAAAAAGAGAACCCTTTCTAATAGAAATATCACTATTATTAAAGCCTTCGTAGTACGGATAGCTTAATTCCTCTTTCCAATTTAAAGCAACATCAAATCCAACATGTTCCACTGCTTCGTATACTTTATTGATTTTTACATTAATTAAATCATAATTTTCCATTACCCTACTCATCTCCTTAAACTTTTTAATCAATCCTCTATTTTACTTTTATTATTTGTCTACCTTACAAGCATATATGGTCATGCATGTATTACACCTCCTTAAGAAAAATAATGCTTTAAAACAAACAATCTTTATTTTAAATATCACACCTTGTTAAAGAAAATCGATACTTTATTCCAATTATAAACCAGTATTCTTAATTCCTCTATGACCCTCCCCTAACGTCAATGCAGATGACTAAAAATCGATTATCTTTAAAGTGGATAATTGTAAGCGTGTAATTGCAATTTTTATAAAGGTATACGTGAACCTCTCCCTAATAACTGTGGGTGACAGTGTTCTATATAAGACAGCTCATCGATATAGAAACGGATCCTCACTTTATCAGCCGTTATAAACGCGTTGTTTCTACCTAGTGACAGTGGTACTTCTAAAAACTCAAATATATTCATCTGGCCGATTGATTCCATATGTTCAAAATGCGTCATATTTATCCTCCTACCATTCCAGCCCATTCTCTATTTGCGTATAGTCGTTTATTTCCTAAGAACTTTCACGTTCAATTAACCAATCGTAAAACGGTACTGGGCGCTCTTTCTGCACATTGTCTTCCACAATAGCAGAAGTGGCAGCAGGACGTTTTATACGCTCTTTATCCTTGCCATAAGCGCCAGTAAAGATAGCTCTTAATGTACTTGTAATTGTTAACGTACCGTTCGCAATATCACGGAAAATGTTAGTCAAAATGTCTTTAGCGTTCACAAAATCGCGTACATCGTTCATCTTTGTAGCCACTATGCATTTATGTAGTTCATCTTTCAATTGATCAGCGAGTGGCAGCGAGTACATGAAATCGTAAAGCATCCTTTGCCATTCATTCATATATTCCATATGAGCTTCCTTTTCCGTGTGGGTATTATTATATATTTCTTGTAAAGAGCTTGTTTTGGAAAGATTAAAAGAGCTAAATGATTGGTTAGAACTGACCCCATTGATTGGGACAGTTAAAAAACACCTTTAACAAGAATTCGGGTATAGATACCTAAAATTCTAGTTGGAGGTGTTTTTTCTATCGGTACAAGAGTTAGCTATCCATATGAAGTTAAAATGAAAGCGATTGAAATGCGTTTAGCAGGTAAATCCATTAAAGAAGTCATGACAGAACTAAATATTCGAAATAAAACACAATTGTCATCACCTCCTTGCCGACATAATTCGAGGGAGGCAAAGTTAATCCTTCTATAGGGTCCAAAATTTAAATTTGGCATAAAATTCAAAGAAAAATAATTTATTATACTTTAACTACTTCTATATAAGATGAGTCCTATATAAGCTAATAAATACTTTTGTTCATGTACAGTAAGCTAGCTGTTTCCGATGAAAGGGCTGGTTCCCCTAGTAATGGCATATTATCATATTATGAATATAAGGCAGATGCTTGATTTATTTTATTCCTCTCCTCATGAAGCGGCTATTACTTATTCTCATATTTTCAAAAGCATCTATATCTACTAACTATGTTTACCTACAAAATAGAGCGTTCGAAGACAATTCTGCTTATTTAACCAATTACAAAAAGGTACTAAACATTCATTGTAAGTCTTGTTTACTCTTTGTTGACATCTTTGCTCGCCTAATAAGTAATAAAGTCGCAAACGGCTAGTAGTTTGTAATCAAAACAAATAAATTAGCTAGATAGTATTATAAAAATTTGGTATATTTTATATTACTTGGGTGACATAAAAGGAGGGAAATCTTTTTGACTGAGACTACGATAAAAAAAATACAACTGCCATCCACTATTATCTTGATTTTATTGTTCTTTTGTATGGTACTTAGCAACAATATATTATTTTTCCCATTATTTTTAATTTTACTTTCTCTAAGCTTATTTTTGATTAGCTTGCGATTATATTTTAAAAAATATGATCCGACTCTACGTCCATTAATTTCAATCATTCGCCTTGGTATTATAATTAGCTGTTTCATTTTAATTATGATCGCAATCCAAAATATTTCGTATAACTGAAGAAGGAGAATTATACTATGAAAACTGCTAAAAAAATATTATTTTTATTAACGTTAATTTTATCATTTGCATTTTATTCTGAAAGTATATCTGCTGCAACTATAAATCAAGAGGATGAAATTAAAAATATTAAAAACTATATAGAAAATTCTGTCGCTGAATTACATTACAAATTTAATGAGTTAAAATCACATCAGAATGTTACTTTAGAGGAAATTCAAAATTTAATTGATTCACATTATGAAGCAAATCCTGCTCCCGAAGTTATGTTGAAGTCTAATTCACTTGATATTCAAGATATATATCCAGAGTTAACAGAAGAAAATAATAAAGCTTATGAAGAAAGTAAAGGTAATTTAGGAGTTTTTATTAATTCACAAAAAGAAACTAACGAATTAGGGACTGTCTTCACCTTTAAACATGATAACTCAGATTCAGATTATATTGATGTTTATCTAGGTAAGACAGGCGATATTTCTTTAGTAGAATTTAAAACTGTTGGGCAAAGTCAGGCAATCCAACCATTATATACCCAACAAACTACTCCAGTCAAAAGAACAACTGGTATAGCTTATAATGCTGTAGGACTTAAAATGTTTGATCTTTGGGCAGAAGCAAGCTTTAAATATAATGGTTCAAGTGTAGCATCACAAAATCTAGATGGGAATTATAAAAGGTACGCTGCTGGTGGTACTCTAAATCTTATACCTGATACAGTAATGCCAAGAACAAGAACAGTTGTTTTAGAAGGATATCGATATGCTGAAGTTTATTCACGTTTAAGATCTCAATCAGGTATTGGTATTCAATGGGCTCAATGGACTATTAAAGATGCCTTGCTCGAAGCAATGGTTGGTTGCACAGTGGACGGTAGTGTTTATGGTGGGTTAAAGGTTGTGTAATAAAAGCCATTCTTAAATTGGATTTTTTATTTAAGTCAGAGGACAAATAAAATTTTTTCCTCTGAGTATGGCGTTTGTTTTTTAACTCCCCTCAAGAATTATAAATGAAAAAAGTCATCTTCTCTTAAGATTCTTTATGCTATCTCATATAATAGAAAATATGGTGCTTACTAGAACGAAGATGGCAAATTATAAGAGTATCCTTATTCTCTTTGCTATAATTACGATTCATTACAACAAACCGTTAACCTATAGAATGAGCCTTGACAACTCGTTCTGCCTTTGTGTAATTATATAAACACCAAAAAGCCCGCTACCAATTAAGGTAACGGGCTGTTATTATGCTATGCAGGTATTGGCTCAGCATAGGTTAAAATGCTACGCTGTTTCATTGCTAAAATTGCATTGTTTGCTACTGCTTGTGTTTGATACGTTCCTGTTATGAATCGCCATTTGTCCCCTGCTTGCATTACTCGGACGTAGTCTGGATTTGCGATATTATGTTTCCCAAGAGCCGCTTTTGCAGCATTAGCCTGCGCCTGTGTCGCAAATGTACCGGATTGGACTCGGTAAAGCTTGCCATCGTTTACACCTACCACTGCCTGCCCTTTATCATTAACAATAAGCTGTACACGTAGCTTACTATTCGAAGGAACAAAAACAGTCCCCTCTAATTTGTAGCCAGCTGGTGCTTTCCAATTCACCGGGATTTCGAAATGAGGTGCATCATATTGGCTCGCCGGCCAGTAACCTCCCCAAGTGATTCCCAGCTTCTTGGCAATAGCGCCGACTCTTTTTAGGGTATTAAGGTCATACAATTGCTTTGGTGGAGCTACAGCGATATCCCATGCTCGGCGCGATGTATGGTTACTCAACTTTGTCCAAGTCACTTTCGATAACTTTTTTCCAGCAGCATCGAATAGCCGGGTACGTCCCTGCTCATATAAATAGTTTTGTCTGCCTTGTGGTCGGTATGTTTCGGTTAAAAAGATATCGTCTATACCTTCTTTGGCACATTCCTGAAATAAAAGACGGCAGGCTAATTGTGCATCTGCCGTTAGCTCCGATAAATCTCTACATGTTTCTGTAATGCTTACCATTTGCCGTCATCCTTTCTAGGCTTGTCATATCGCATGACTCGATTGCTGTCACTAATTCCGTCGGTAGTTGGATCAATGATAATACCTAGTAGCGCTAGGATGCTCAATACTGTCTCTGTAATCGCTTTAACCTGCTCATTGTAAATTGTAATATCGACATGAAAAATGCCCGCTACCTGATTAGCGAGCACAATGAGTAAGGCGATTAATGCCACCCAGAATTGTTTGTGTTGTAAACGTACTTTCCAATTGATGTTCATGTGATTTCCTCCTATAAAAATTTAGTGATAAGATAATAAATCAACCCACCTGCTGAAAATAAAGCCCCTAAACCACCGCTGACTTTTAAAAATACCGTCGAAAATGTATTCCATTTAAGCATTTTCAACTCATGGTCCTGTGTAGATTTATTGGTTTGGTAACCCATCGCGCTTTCTACAATGTTAAATAGCTTTTCTGTTTGTTCCTTCATAGTGTTACGAGTGTCACGATTTTCGGTAAGGATTGTATTTTCTAACTTTAATGACTGGTCTTCTAATTTCTTCAGTCGGTCTTCATGATCTTCCAGGATACCCTTATGTTCCTCCATCGTTTTATACATTGATGCACTTCCTTCCGTTGGAATCCTCATTCCCCCTTAATCCTTTGGCAATATAAAAGCCCTCCACAATCAATATGTGGAAGGCGAGTTCTCAAACCCATAGGATTATTCATTTTCCACTGGCATATTAACGGTTGAGTATAATGCACAATCTGATACGTATGTGTTTAATTTTGGCACCCAACTATCACGCCTTATTTGTGTTCCTGCCCAAATAAATACCTCAGCGTAACCTCTCCCTAATGCTTGTTGTGCTGCTCTTTCAATCAAGGGCCATTCTTTCCAAGCGTTTTCATGTAGCAATACAAAGCCTGCAAAATAATGCTGCTGGCTATAGTCATAATCCATATCATACCAAGGTTGTGTAAATACTTCCTCATGTTGTTTGACTTCTCTTGTCACCCAGTCATAATCTTCTATTTGTATAAAATCTAAGTTAGGGCGTTTCCAGTAGTCTTTTGGAAAGTTTACAATCCTTAAAAACTCCGGCACACGCTCTACATCGATGACCGATGGAGGGAAGAATAACGTTGTAAATAAACAATTGGGATATTTATTCGCAATTGTTCTCATGAAATCCGTATACTCGCCCAAATACTGTTGCAACTTTAATGCCACTTCAATATTTTGTTCTGTCATTGGTATGTCCGATGTAGGGTGAACGGGCAAATCATAACCCATTTCTCGTTTAAATCGTTCTACTGTGCCCGAATCATAGAAACAAGGAGGTCGTCCAGGAAATGGCTTATTGACATCCCCCGGCGCAAACTCTTGCCACCAATACCAGGATTCGCCCACCTGTAAAATGGGCTGAAATCCCTCTTCTACTGAAATATCAAGTGTTTCACAGGTGATTTTATCAATATACTTTTTCACATCATCATTATTTGGACTGCAGAAGGATGTAGGCGGTTGCCATCCTGTCTGTCCTGGATAACCATCACTCATGCGCTGTTTCCATTCTTCAGGCATTTGCAGGCATTCCATTGATACAGATGTAACAAATTCATTAAAACCATTTAATTTCATATGTTTTAGATAGCTATGCAGCCACGTTTTAAATGCCGTATTTATGCCTGCGTCGGGGTCAAGGTACATTGTTGTGTGCCCTTGATTAATAAAACCGGCAGAGCCTTTTTTATCATAAAAGTGGGAAGCACCGATATATAGATTAATCATGCCACTATATCCAAGCAATTTCATCATTTCAATCAATCGTTTTGGATTTTTGTTGTATTCATCATCAAAACCCTCCGCTATTCGGTATGGATTAGCTTGCATTGGTGGCGGTATGCTACCTAGATCGCCGCCTGTTGATCGCATACCTCTAAAAGTAATAGAAAATGGCGTGCTTATACCAGTACATTCAAGTGTGTCAGATTTGAAGCCTTCTGGTATACATGGAAATGTAATACTGTGTATATCGTTAGGCATTAAAGGCTCTAAGTTAGCTATGTGTGTGCCCTCAAAAAGTTTATCAAAGTCTAATGTGTATTCATCGCTTTCGTTGTACTCATAGTCAATGTAGACAGTCGCAGCATACGGAATGCCACTTTCCGCAGTGTAGACTTCACCTTTCACAAAATCCATATCAAAATCTATACCTACTTGACCTGTACCACTCAAATAAATTGGAGTCTTAATTTCGATTGTTACTTCATTTTCTGCATCCCACTCATAACTGTATTCATACTCAGTTTTTTCCCAACTTACTGTATAACGTTTAGGGGTTATCCATTTTTTTGATAGTGTTTTTTTACCATCAAAAATGAAACTATCTGATGCCTTTTCTTTTTTTCGAAAAAAACCTAGTGTGACGTATTTGAGGGAATCACCATTGCCGTAACGGATAATAGCAGCTGGTTGGTGTTTAATGTCATCATAAGGTACGGCGTTGACAAACGATGGCACAAACTTAAACGTGCTACCTGTGTAGTTTTTATCTGTTTTCTATTTTACGTAATCATGCGCCCAAAAATCTTCACTACTAAATCTTAAACCTATATAATCGCCGATAGTACGAAAATGTCCTGTTACTTGTAAAGCGTCGTCTGCCAAGCTTGTAACTACACCAATTGCTTCATAATTGAACAGTGTTGTAAATAAATCAGGATGGAATCTTTGATAGTTTGACATGAATTAAGTCCTCCCAATTGCATGCATTGATATTTGACTGCCAGTACCGCTGCATTGTATTTGTACACCTGTATATAGCTCAACACCATTTTCATTCGTTGATAGCATATTGATGCTTGGATTGCCAATACCACCATACACCTGTGCATTTACTGTAGGAATAGTTCTGTATTTTTGACTAAAGTTTATTGTTACAATAGAAGCAAACGGAACAGTAGTCCATTCCGTCCACACATTTCCTTTATTCATCCCTGAACCAGTGTCGGTGCTCAGTGTGACGTCCACAGATGCGAAGCTATTTATATTAACTTTGGTTTTTACTTCTTGAGCTTCTTTTTCCTCTTCTGCTTCTTTAGTTCGTTCATAGTTAAAGAAGTCAAAGATGACCCTACCAACCTGAATCCTCGAAGTAACCTTTTGAAATGGATCACGTTCATACGATAAGACGCGTAAATTTATATTAATGTCTAATAATGGCTCAACAACTTGTACAGTATCACCAAGTTCTAGAGTAGCAAGATGCGCATATTCTGGCAGATGTCCCAAATCGAGAACATTTACTGATTTCGAAATCGAAGTAGCAAATATGGAAGTAACAAAAAACATCGACACTATTACATTTGAACAATTTGTCGCTAAGTGGTTAGAAAATTATGTAGAGGTAGACCTTGCTGTTAAGACAAGGGACATTTACAAATATCATTTAAAACACGGCATACTTGATGAATTAGGGAGTTATAAGCTATCGAAAATTAAAACTTTTCATATTGTGGAGTGCTTTAAAAAGTGGAAAGAAAATGATGGCAATGGCAGTACCAGCAGTGGAAAACACACGGTGTTAAAAAGTATCTTCACTAAAGCTATGGAATGGAAGTTAATTAATGAAAACCCTATGCAAGGTATAAAATCTCCTAGGGTCCAAAGAAAGAAAAAAGGATTCTATGATGAACCACAGTTAAAATATTTATTTAGAGTTATTGAAGAAATAAATGTTGTGCATAAATTAAAGATTAAATTGGCTGTGTTAGCCGGATTAAGAATAGGAGAAATCTGTGGGATTCGACTGGAGAACTTGAACTTTAAAAATAACACTATTTTAATCGATAAAGCATTGTATTTTGACGATGAAAAAAAGGAATTAATATTAGCATTAACAAAAAACAAAAAAACTCGCACCGTGCATATACCTGCTGCATTCATGCGAGAGTTAGAAAGTTATTCTAAAGAGCAAAAGAAACAAAAAATAAAAATGGGTCCAGCTTGGAAACCTATGTTAGATGATGATGGTCAGCCTATTAATTTCCTTTTCACAAATGAAGAAGGTTACCCAAATCATCCTCGATCAATGGCTACTGTTTGGACAAGATTAGTGAATAAATACAAATTGCCTAAAATCACATTTCACGATTTACGCCATAGCTATGCAAGTTATATGGTTAGCAAAGGCGTTAACTTTAAAATCATTCAAGAGCAACTTGGTCACTCTGATATAAAAACTACACTTAATGTATATAGTCACTTAACTGATCGTGATAAAAAGAAAGCGAGCGACTTATTTGATGAAATCTTATAAATGGTCACTTTTTGGTCGCTTACCGATATGTGACTCACCTGAAAACCTTATATATCAACATTTGAGGGCGTATGCTGATTTATTGTCTAAATAAATCATTGCATTCGCCCTTCTTTATTATATGAATTACAGCTTATTCTACTGTATACCTTTGAGAAAAACCGATCTCCTTATTTCTCGCGGTGCACACCTACCAAAAAAATAAGCTGCTGTTCTTGTTCAAAACAAAACCACCAACACAGGATGTGCGGTGGCTTCTACAATATTTCTATTATAACTGTAAATGGTCCATGATGGTACTAGTAATGCTTATATTTTTGCAGATAAATCTTCCTGTACAAGCACTTCAATCTTTTTAATCGCACCTGGCTCTACCATCTCTACCGCTGCTGCTGCGTCTTCAAGTGCTTTCATATAGCGGAATTGATGGAAGGCTTTTTCCGCCTCCAGCAGCTGTGCATGCATCTCTGGGTTAGAGGCTCTGTAACGATTGCCGTACTGAATGATACGCTCGATCATAATCACGTTCTCTACCATTTCTTCAGCGCGGGCTTTCACATCTGCTATACATTTTTGAGCATTATTTAAATTACTGTTCACCTGTTCCATATTGAGAGGTGTTTCCTGCAAACTTTGCATTACAATGAATAACTGTTCTTCTGCTTCCTCAAGACGAGCATCCATTTCTTCAGGAATACCTGGGATATTTGCTTTTGTCAGCATGCGCTCTGTTGTCTGCAGAAGCTTGCTCAATGAATCAAGTTGACGGCGTGCTGTATTTTCATCAATGCGCAGATTTTTTAGACGTAGAGCAAAGCTCTCCTGCTCTTCATTAATCCGTCCAATTTCTTCGCTAATTTCTTCAAGCTCTTCTTTCAAGCTTGAATAAGCTGATTTTTCCTCCTGGACTCGCATTGATAGAAGATCATATCGTTTATGCAGCACTTCCAGCTGTTTCAGGCAATTACGAGGGATTTCTGCTTCCTTATCAGGCAAACGGTATGTTCGCTGGACATACGTTGCTTCATCGTTTATTTCCCGGGTGATGCCCGTTAGCTTATCAAGCTTTTCACGAACAGGGAAGCAGTGGAGATCTACATACCTTTTTGCTACTACTTCTTTTTCCAGCAGATCATAGAATTGATCAATTTCTTCATTGATCTGATCGATACGCGGCCGTACCTTTTCAATGTCGAGTTCCGCAATTGTCTGCTTCAACATTTCCAATTCTTTTTCGAGAGCTTCTAGATATTCTGTCATTTCTAAATGACGCAAATAGTACTTCTGCTCTTCCATTTCGCGCTGCCCGTTCCTTAACTCGTGGATAGCAGTTGGAATTTTCGTTTGGACTTCCGATAGTAACGTAGGAATCTCGCTTAACAACTCAAAAATCGCCTGTGCTTCCGCATTCAGCGATAAAACAATTTCACGCGCCCGCAGGTAGTTGCCTTCCTCCGTTAATACATCAAACTCCTCGAACTTGGGTGTAAACATTTCAAGACGCTTCTCCAACTGGCCAAGCGCCGATCCGAATGAATGTTGATGAGCTAGAACCGTTTTTCGAGCCGAACGATAATATTCCTTTAACTGTTCCATTTCAATACGATTTTTTTCTTCGCTTCCTATCAGTTCTTCCAATTCAAGCAAGATTTTGAGGCGTGTATTTTCACATTCCTCGATTTTCTTTTCGATTTCCTGTTCGATTTCTGTTGCCTTTTTAAATTTGAATCGGTCTATGTATTCCTCCGCGTCAAAAAGCAGTGCATCGATTTTAATGACATGAACATCTGTCACCTCGACCCAGGCATTACGCCAATTTTCAAAAAGCTCCTCTGTCTGACCGTTCATGTTCAATGTTTTTACTTTCGTAAGCTCTTCGTAGATTGGATAATGCTGGACCTCTAATTTTTCCTTTTCCAGCCGGGCTATTATGGCATTATGCTTTCGTCGGACGAATAGACCGTATGCTAATAATGCTAATAGAACGACTGCAACAATGATGATATACTTTATCATTGTAAGCCCCCTATTCCAAAGTGTCTGAATTGGCTAATGTATCTATAATAATATCATGTTTTTAAGTTTTTGTTTAAACTAATTATCAGGAAATAAAGGAGGCAGATCATTATGAAAAAAGATGGACATATTCATACACCTTTTTGTCCACACGGCACCCCCGATTTATTTGAAGAATATATTGAAAAAGCAATCCAGCATCACTTTACCCATATTTCCTTTACAGAACACGCGCCGCTTCCAATCTTATTTGACGATACGACGCCTGATAAAGATAGCGGTATGAAGGTAGAACAATTACAGGAATACATAAAACAGCTCCAACAATTAAAGTTACATTACAAAAATAAGATACACATTAATATCGGTTTAGAAATTGATTATATTAGCGGCTATGAGAAAGAAATTTCCAATTTCCTGCAAATTTACGGCCCTCAGTTGGATGATGCAATTCTTTCAGTTCATTTCCTTTACTATAAAGGTGAGTACTGCTGCGTCGATTTTTCTAAAGAAGAGTACTTACGTTTTGCTGAAAAAGTAGGAGGTATCCAGGCATTATATGATTTGTATTATGCCACGGTAAAAGATTCCATCCTCACTGATTTGGGTGAATACAAACCAAAACGTATCGGTCATCCGACGCTTATCCATAAATTCCAGCTTGCACATAATGAGCAGATTAACGATGATGAGCAAGTGAAAGAAATTTTGCGATTAATGAAGCAGCACGATTATGAGCTCGATTTTAATAGCGCGGGGTTAAGTAAGCCATTTTGCCAGGAACCTTATCCTGCATATCACTTATTCGACTATGCCAAATCGATTGGTCTTCGCTATACTTTTGGATCCGATGCACATACCGTAAAGGATTTACATCAATATTATGATACAATCTTTACAGATTAACTTTTGGAGGTTTCTATGTTTACAAAAATTCAATATGAAGGCTCGGTTATCGAGCAATATACTATGCTATCTAAACAATTGGATGCACTTTTAACTGGAGAAACAGACCAAATTGCGCATTTGAGCAATGCATCTGCCCTATTAAATGTATTTTTATCTGATATCAATTGGGTTGGATTTTACCTAATGAAGGACGATGAGCTTGTACTTGGCCCGTTCCAGGGATTACCGGCATGTGTACGTATCCCTGTAGGGCGTGGAGTTTGCGGAACAGCTGCCGCAACTAAAGAAACAATTGTTGTAGAGGATGTACACGCCTTTCCAGGACATATTGCTTGTGATGCAGCATCTAACTCAGAAATTGTCATTCCACTAATCAAAAACGATGAAGTAATCGGTGTACTTGATATTGACAGCCCTATTAAAAATCGTTTTTCAGAAGAAGACAAACAGGGTCTAGAGCAATTTGTTACAGTTCTTCTCAAACATATGTAACAACAAAAGCTGTCCCCTGGCTGTATAAGGCCTAAGGGACAGCTTTTATAATTGCATCTGCATTGTTTCATCGAACATACAAACTTGGTTTTTTCCATTATTTTTTGCATTGTATAAGGCAGTATCTGCATATAAGAAAACAGATTGGAAGTCCGGTCTTGCAGCCTTATTCCACGTAATTAAACCAGCAGAAATAGTAACGTGAGGATTTGTCGATTCCGGAATAGCTCCTACGATTTGCTGTGCCATATAGAGGGCTTCATGATTTAAAATATTCGGTACATATACCGACAATTCCTCACCGCCCCACCTTGCACAAATCCCTCGTGTACCAATCATCTTCTTAAGCTGTGTTCCAATTTGAACCAGCACCTCATCACCAACTTGATGTCCATACGTATCATTTACACGCTTGAAGTTGTCTATATCAATCAGCATAAACATACCTGAGTCATCATTTATTAATGATTTTTCTACAAAAGTATCTAAATAACTGCGAGCGAATAAGTTGGTTAAATGATCGCGGTCTACCATATCCTGCAATTGATTACGCAATATCGAATTAGAAATAGCCAATGAAGAATGGTGAATGAGCGATTGCATCAGTTTAAAGCTATCAAAAGAGAAAAAATAAGGATCCCGATGGAGGACAATGCTAAACCCAGTGATACGCTCCTCCATAATGAGAGGGATAGCCATGATGGACTTATATTTTACATTCTCAGCGATCAGTCGGCTAAAATCCGCTATAAACAGAGGGTCCTGTGTATTTTCAAAATGTTTTTGTACATAATCGATATACACTTGTCCTTGAGGGGCAGAAAAAAGTGGTGTACTCGCTTCCGTTATCTCCAGACCTTTTTCATCCTTAAACAAGAAACAAATTTCCATCGGCTGGAATGACTTCATCAGCTGCTTTTGCAAAAATAGCAGCATTTCCTGAATGTCCAATTTCATATTCAAACGATGTGATGTTTCATTAATAAGCTGTAAATCACTGATTAACCGGTGAGACTGATGGTAGAGCTTCGCATTTTCCAGTGCATTGCCGGATGCCTGTGCAAGCATACGAATGAAATCCTTCTGAGCTAATGAAAAGTCATAGGTTGTTGGTGCGCTGACTTGAAGGATTCCGTAAATGGCCTGTCTCCCCTTAATAGGCGCATTTAATAATCGACATCCTAAATCTGTAGCCAGTTCCGTAGTCACTTCCCCTGACACAAAAGCTTCAATTGTAGAAGGACGCTCTGATAAGTAATCGAAAGGTTTAATATTAATGGTTGTTTGCCGGTCCTGATCATTTGATAAAATCAGTTCGACTCCTAAATCCGGGAAATTATCTTTGATCGTAACAAGAACATTTTGCAGTATTTTATCGATATCCATCGTTGAATGAAATAGATCAGTCATATTATATAGCTTACGGTACTGATTTTCTTTTAAGCGAATATCGATCGCTTCCTTTGTAATAGCCGTTAGCCCCGCAAAAACATTCACTAAATCTTCAGTAAATTCATCATTTACAAAAGATCTCCACTTTTCCGTTGCTTTAAATAATAAAATTCCATAAGGCGGCTTTTTGTCTACTTTCAACAGCATCATATGCGACATTTCGCCATAACGCTTTTGCTCATGTAGGAAGTACGGTAGCTCCGTTACTTTCTTGGAAGCAAAGTAAGTATCAAATAGTGCCCATGGAATACCTGCATCTTTTGCTGTATCAATCGTCAATGGCTTTAGCATCTCAGCTTCATATACTAAAACGCAGCATTGATGAATATTGAAGTGTCGATGCAATATTGCTGAAAGCACCTCAAAATATTGATCAAGCATCATACACTTATCCATCGAATTAACGTAAAGGCTCAATATATCAGATTTAATATTCGTTATCATCTGTTGATGTTCATTCATTAAATCACCTTTTCTTTCAACTTAACGAATCAATACTATTAACTTATACCTAAGTATACACCGATTATGTCTATTTGACTATGAAATTTATGGATTTTTTTTCTAAAAAGGACTTGTGAAGCTTGAAAATCGAATAATTTCAATGGTCCTACCTTCTTTTCTTCCAGTGATTCCCTTTATAAGGTAAGAAACTCACTTCTTTCTTGACGCCTTCTCTAAAAAAAGATACAATAGCCTCTGTGTAAAATAAACGCAGCAGTTGTACAACCTTGTTTTGTATTTTATTCCTCCAAAAGTTGGATGGTGTATAAGTAACCTTATCGGCTGCTAAGGCGAACATACGTGAAAATAAAATGCAGATGAGTTTCGGGTATAACTGGTTTTTGTTTTATACAACAAAAAAACCAAATTTGAAGGAGGAGACTAGAATGTCTCGTTATACAGGTCCATCTTGGAAACTTTCTCGTCGTCTTGGTATTTCTCTAAGCGGCACAGGTAAAGAATTAGAAAAACGCCCTTACGCACCAGGTCAACACGGCCCGAACCAACGCAAAAAATTATCAGAGTACGGTCTACAATTACAAGAGAAGCAAAAGCTTCGTCACATGTATGGTATGACTGAGCGTCAATTCAAAAACCTTTACAACAAAGCTGGTAAATTACAAGGTCTACACGGTGAAAACTTCATGATCCTTCTTGAAACTCGCCTTGACAACCTAGTTTACCGTTTAGGTTTAGCTCGCACTCGTCGTGCTGCTCGTCAATTAGTTAACCACGGCCACGTAATGGTTGATGGCAAACGCGTTAACATTCCATCTTACTCAGTGAAACCAGGTCAAACGATTTCTCTTCGTGAAAAATCTCAAAACCTTTCTGTTGTAGGTGAAGCAATCGAAGTAAACAACTTCGTACCAGAATACCTTTCATTTGATGCAGACAACAAAGTAGGTACTTTCGTACGTCTGCCAGAGCGTTCTGAATTATCAGCTGAAATCAGCGAACAATTAATCGTAGAGTTCTACTCTCGTTAATCGTTACGGGATTCCAAACAAAAACCTCCAAGCTATTGCTCTCAATAGCTTGGAGGTTTTTTATTATATTCAGGTAGTCAGTGTCATTCAATAGTTAAATATCCATTTTACTAACAGGTATTAATTTTCTCGGTCCTTCGCTTCTTTTATCTGACTAAAAAATTTTGCTCTTTCTGCCGCTACCCAATCTTCTAAATTATCGTTATTCCTTTGTACTAAGCGGTTCACCAAAACATCATGCCATATATAATCTTCTAGTAAATAAATATGAGCAGCATCATCTGTGTAAAAAGCTGACGGCTCTGCATCCAGTGAAGCACCATAAACCATTTCCTCCCCATCTACCGATAAAATAAACCATTGTTTCGAATTTTTATTCTCAGTGAAATAGGTTAAACGATGCTGATCGAGTGTTTCTAATGGGGCTTTCACATGTAATGTCATACCTTGAATTCGGACATCTTGTGCTGCTTGTTCAATATCTTCACGCAACAATTCATACATCGAGTCCCACATGGAAAGTACGATACGTTTCTTTGCTTTTTTCAATAATTTACGACAATAACTTACTATCATCTCTTCATTTTTTAATACTAGCAATTTTTTTTCTACTTGCTTTTGCTGCTGTTCTAACTTTGTCAGTTCAGCAGTAAGGAAAGACATATTTTGCTGCCATGAATCTGTTGTTTTCTGTAAAAAAATATCGATTGGAATTGGACGATATGTAATTTGATTTGCTACCTCTTCTTTCATCACAAGCCCTTTTTCAGCTAGAGAGTCCAATGTATCATATATACGTGCACGCGGAACTCCAGAATGTTTACTGACTTGATAAGCTGTGGCATGTTGTTGTTGTACAAGGGCGATGTATGCCTTTGATTCATATTCTGTATAACCTAGCTTCTTTAATTGCATGATAATTTCCATCAATTTCACTTCCTGTTCTTTACATGATATGGTTTTATAGTTACTATTATAGTAGTAACCAAGAAAGAAGGATAGCTATGCCGTTTGAATTAGACCCTCAAATTATTTTTGTTTTAATTTTATTTGGTTTTTTAGCCGCATTTATTGATTCTGTAGTAGGAGGAGGAGGGTTAATCTCGCTGCCAGCTCTTCTATTTACAGGCCTTAGCCCGACAGCTGCTGTAGCTACCAACAAACTTGCCGGTACTTTCGGTTCCTTAACATCAACGATTTCCTTTTATCGTTCCGGCACAATTGATTTAAAGCAAATCGGTAAATTTTTCCCCCTTACATTCATAGGAGCTATGGTAGGCGCTTGGGTTGTTACATTAATAGATCCTGCTATATTAAAACCCCTTATGCTTGTCATGCTCGCTGCTGTATTACTTTATACATTATATAAAAAAGATTGGGGAAGCATTTCAACCGTCACAAAATTAACACCTGCTAAGCTCACTCTATTTATTCTAATTATTTTTATGATCGGATTTTATGATGGATTTTTAGGTCCAGGCACCGGCTCATTTTTAATTTTTGCCTTTTTATTATTCGGCTTTGATTTCTTAAAAGCTGCTGGAAATGCCAAATTACTCAACTTTGGAAGTAATATTGCTGCATTACTGATGTTTATTTATTTAGGACAGGTCCAATTTGCTTATGGCTTAATAATGGGGGTCGCACAAATTGCCGGCGCCGTTGTCGGTTCACAATTTGCTATAAGAAAAGGAAGCGGGTTCGTCCGGAAATTGTTTATCATCGTCACTCTCGTCTTGCTTTGTAAAAATACATATGATTATTTCATCCAGTAAGTAACAAGCCCTGTAATTTATAAGCTGAACATTGCACACTTTAATAAATATCTCCATATTTAAAACAGCCAAAAATCCCCATCAGCCTTACCATCAATATGGCAAGATGAGGATTTTTTGTTTTTCACTAAAGACACTTTGTTATACTTTTCGGTTTACATAAGCAGCCAGGAGACTATTAATCTCCCCATCTGTCATTGTATTGATGTTACCAGAATGGTCAATTTTGAAAACTCCCTGTTCATAAGCCCTTTTAAATAAAGCAGCAAGTTCAGCCTTACCTGTCACAGTAAGCGTATTTGAATCTCTTGCGCTGCGCCGCTGTTCAATTGTTAAGAACAAGCCGAATAAGCGATCTCCTGTCATTAAGTTATTTTGAAAATCCTTCAAATGAGAATCTTGGATTATCCCTTCTGTTACAGCCTGTGCCAAGTAAGTTTCCGCGCTTTCCCGTAATGTTGAAGATCCTGGATTAAATAGGGCTCCTTTGTCCATTAGTCCTTCCTCCTCCGTATTGTCCTCTACTATCAGCTGCACTCTCAATTTACTGTTAGATGGCACAATTACCTGCCCCTCTAATTTATATCCATTTGGTATCGTCCATGTATTTTTCACTTCAAAATGGGGGCGGTCAATATTATTTTCCCAGTCCCCTCCCCATGTAATGCCTAATTTTCGTGCAATGGCACCTACCCTACTTAGCAGCGCTGCGTCATATAGGTCAGCCGGGCTGCTGCATGCTATATCCCATGCCAACCGGCTTGTATGGCGGCTTGCTTTGGTCCAGGTTACAATTGGTCCACTTCGTGTTCTTCCTTGCTCATACAAATAGTTTTGGCGTGCCTGCGGTCTATAGGTCTCCGTTACGAAAATATTTTGAATACCTGCCTTATAGCATTCCTGGAATAGCAGGCGGCAAGCTTGCTGCGCTACAGGAAGCAGCTCAGACAGGTCTCTAATAGTTTGGGTTACACTCATTGAAGATCACCCTTTGGTCTGTCATATTGCATAACTTCCTCACTATCACCGACTCCTTTAGTAGTGGGATCAATTAAAAAGCTGGCCACAGACATAATAACCGTAACAAGCAAGTAAGGATTTAGAACTGCTTCTTTTGCTACTTCTAGTACTTTTACCCAAGATGTCAGTTCTTCATTATTAATACCAAAATATACTGCGATCGGTGTGAAAATAGACATAAATAACGCAATATAGAAATAAGGATTTTTCAATCTCAGTTGCCAGTTCATTCTCATATTCTTCCCTCACTTTTTCATAAACTTTATTTTTAACCTCCAGAGTCTATTAAAAAGGAATATTTATCGTTCTAACGCTCACTTACATGTAGGTGAGCATATACCTATCTTATGCATGAACATCTCTATGTCACTGGTTAAATGTCTATTTCACTCTTTATCCCTTTCTTTCAAATATTCCTTTATTTCATTGCCTGCTAGAAGGAACTGATCTTTTTACTGCTGTAAAACATAATTGAAAGATAGGCTTTATTAAAAAGAAAAATAAAGACTTTCTATACCTGTATATACAAAAATGGATAGAAGAGATTTGAGCAACCTCTTCTATCCATTCATTTGCAGCTAAAACTGTAAACGTATCCGGCAAAATTTTTGGCTTCTTCAATAAAACCGGCATGAAACCCCGGCAGGTGATACCATCTAAGTCCATTATGACACCAATACTCTCTGCATCTCTTTATCAGACGAGATACCATTCATTCATGCATTTTTTCTATAGACAATGGTTGGTAAGTGAAATAAAACAGAGCCCAGGAGGAATCCCGGGCTCTGTTTTATAGTAAAAATACTATCGCAGCTCCACCGATAATACCACTAACAAGACTGGCAAGAAGGAATGTGAAGAATGCTCTCCACTTCGAAAAGCCATGTGTCTCTGAGATGGCAATAATCGTCAACACGAAAGTCCATATAGTCGCTAGTAATATAATAAACAGTCCGACATAGGATAAAACAGCCTCTCCTAACGTTCCTGTCCCACCCTCAATGATAAAGAAAGTAGAAGGTGATAGCTGCATCCAGAAAAGCATGATTGGTAAAATCCAAATATATGGAATGATCGTTAGACACATTGCCTGAAACAAAGATTTAAATGTCCCATTCCCTTTTAGTACAGAGCCAACCGCTGAAAGCAAAAACGCTACAATCAAATTTGTGATCATAAAGTACAAGATCCCAGTAATGAAGGAAGAATACACCATCTCCCAAAGTGCAAATTCCGGCTGATATGGTGTACCTGCTAAGGAAGTAAGTCCACTAGCAAAGCCTCCAATAGCTCCCACATAGAGTGCATAAGAAAAACTCTTATGATTGAGCGTATAGCGAATTGTTTCACGCGGATTTGTCACAATCGATAGAATTGGCAGACGGTCTTCGGTTGATAGATGTTGTTGAGCAGTCAAAATTTGTCCTCCTAAAGCTATGTATGAAACTATTATACTAATAATTTCTCTTCTGCGTAAACGTTCACGCACTTTTACTCCTTTACTGATACATAGCCTGCTTTTTCAACAAGCGCTTGCCCTTGTGGTGACAAAATCCAGTCTAGTAGCTTCTGGACGTTTGGATTGTCTGTACCAGCCGTAACCGCATAAAACTCTGAAGCAATAGGATATGTCCCATTCCGGATATTCTCCGTTGAAGGAACAATTCCATCAATCGGCAGAAGCTTAATCTCCTTATTCTTTACCATCTCTGTAGAGTAATAGCGGAAGGTATAGCCAATGGCATTTTTATAATTTTTATATTCCGCTACTTCACTAATGATGCCGCCCATGCCAGATACAACATCCTCCGTCGGTGCCTCCATCAGCGGCACATTCCCCATTAAATTTTGCAAGGCCGTCTGGGACCCGCTATCTTGTGGGCGTTGGAAGGCACGAATATCAACTCTTTCCCCTCCGACTTCTGCCCAATTTGTCACTTTACCGGAATAAATAGCACGAATTTGTTCGATCGTTAGGCTGTCAATTGGATTTTTCTTATTCACAAAGAAGACGAATGCTTCACGGCCAATTGGTGTCAGCTCCAATTTAATTCCTTTGCTTTCAGCCCATTTCATCTGCTGTTCTGATGGGGCAGCAGCAAAAATAATATCCGCTCTTCCATTAAATAAATTTTCATAGGCATAAGGTGTAGTGCTTACCATCACTACCTCCTCTTCAAAATATGCTGGATTTTCCGGATAGACAGCCTGGACAAAAGCCGAATAGAGCGGATACATTGCTGTTGCACCATCTAACACCGGCAAATCCTCTTTCAAAGCCAGTGTCGCTTCTTCATCTAATATCGTCACCGTACTGCCTTCAACAAATGGTGCATATTCATGAATGTTGATGTCGGCCGCGACAGTTCCTATGTTGTCTTCGTACAGCTGCATTACAACAGGGATACCTGTTACAGATAATATCCCCAATGCCACTATACTGGTAATCTGCTTCCTCCTCTTCGTCTTAAAGAAGCCAAAACTGATCATTGTGATGATGACGTATAGTATGGCAACTAAAGAGAAAATAAAATAGCTGTATACCGGCATGAGACCTATGAGGGCGAGTAATCCAAGCGGTACACCTATAAATAACAGCGCTACTGTCCCTAACGTGAATGCAAAAATTTTATCTGCCATTTTCTACCACTCCTTCTTTACCATAATAACGCAAAAAAGGGTGAAGGTGTTTCCTTAAAAACACCTGCACCCTTACTGTTAGTTAAACTTCACCATATGATATTTTTTCTTGCCTCGACGAATGATGGCGAATGCATCCTCTAACCGGTCTTTCCCATCAACCATGTACTCTAAATCCTGTACTTTTTCACCGTTAATGGAAATCGCACCGTTTGTTACATCTTCACGTGCCTGTCGTTTAGAAGATGAAATGCCTGCTTCTACAATTAATTCAACGATATTTTTATCTTCCTTCACCACTTCAACGGAAGGGACACCTGCAAACGCTGTTTTCATTTCCTCTACAGATAATGCTTTTAAATCTCCTGAAAATAGAGCAGCTGTAATACGCTCTGCAGTCGCCAGGCCCTCTTCCCCGTGAATTAACTTTGTCATTTCAGCTGCAAGCGCTTTTTGTGCCTTGCGCAAGTGCGGCTCTTCCTGCACTGAAACCTCTAGCTCTTCAATTTCTGCACGTGATAAGAAAGTGAAGATTTTCAAGTATTTCACAACATCTGCATCCGCAGCATTGATCCAGAATTGATAGAATTCATAAGGAGATGTCTTCTCAGCATCCAACCAAACTGCCCCGCCTGCAGTTTTTCCGAATTTTGTACCGTCAGCCTTTGTAACAAGCGGAATTGTAATTCCAAACGCTTTTGCATGTTCATCGTGCGTTTTACGGATCACTTCAAGACCTGTCGTAATATTGCCCCACTGGTCTGACCCCCCTACTTGAATACGTACATTGTGGTTGTCATATAAATGATTGAAGTCAATTCCTTGGATGATTGTATAGGCAAATTCTGTGAAGGAAATCCCTGAATCAAGTCGGGAAGCGATTGTATCTTTTCCGAGCATGTAGTTAACATTAATTAACTTTCCATAATCACGAAGGAACTCAATCGTACTCATTTTCCCGATCCAATCGTAGTTGTTCACAAGCGTAGCTGCATTGTTAGAATCTGAGTTAAAGTCGAATAGACGCTCTAATTGCTTCTTTAAGCCCTGTACGTTTTTATCGATTTGCTCCACTGTTTGCAGCTGACGCTCTTCAGAACGGCCGGATGGATCTCCTACCATTCCTGTTGCACCGCCAACTAATAATACAGGCGTATGACCTGCCTGCTGGAAACGACGCAATGTCAATAATGGAACGATATGTCCGATATGCATGGAATCGGCAGTAGGGTCTACTCCAACATATAATGATACTTTCTCTTCATTTAACAGCTTTTCCATACCTTCAGCATCTGTTTGCTGATATAGAAGTCCACGCCATTCTAAGTCTTGTAATAATTCGTTCGTCATTTCTTCTCCTCCTACTATACGTTTTATTGACTTTATAACCGGGTATAGTTTAGTAGTATTTCTTTGGTTGGTTAGATTTATTTAGAAAGATGAAATAAGCTGAGAGCATATTTACTCTATTTACACTGTAAAATGGCTTCTCATCTAAGCAAGTGATTTGAAGGGCACATATCGGCCAAAATAAGCTGGTATGCTGCCTTTTCTTGTGCTGGCATTCATAAATCATATACTTTCCTGGACCCAAAAAAGCCCTGCACGCAAATTTGCATGCAGGGACGTTTATACATAACGCGGTACCACCCGGCTTGAAGAAATTATCTTCCACTCAAACCGCCTTAACGCGACGGACACGTTCAAACTCCAAGAACGTAATTCATGTACATGCTTTGACTAGCTTCCACCAACCGCCAGCTCTCTACAACAGGGAACATGTTACACTACTGCAATCTCTTCAATGCTTGAAAACTATACAGACTATTCTACCCAATCTTTTGGCATTGTCAATATATCGCGCCACTATTTCGGAAATATGCTATAATAATTTAGATTTAGGAGGTCGATTAAGTGAAGGAATGGATCGAACAATTAAATGAACGAATTGAGACTTTCGCTAATTCTGAATGGGGCCGTCGTTTGCGCATAACTGGTGGCGTCTTTTGGAATTTAGCTTTATTATTCATTATCTTTTTAGTGACAGCAGGAATATTTGCTGTCTCAGTCGGTGCAGGCTATTTTGCCTCACTAATAAAAGAAGAGCCTCTGCGTTCAAGTGCTGAAATGCGCGAAGAAATATTTAATTATGAGGAAACCAGTGAAATCTATTTTGCGAATGAAATCTACATAGGAAAGCTTCGCACAGATTTAGAGCGCCGCGAAACTTCTCTTTCTGCTGTATCACCGCTTGTTGTGAATGCGGTATTAGCAACAGAAGATGAATATTTCCGGGAGCATAATGGCATTGTGCCAAAAGCGGTCCTCCGCGGACTTATGCAGGATATGACGAACTCTTCAACACAAACAGGGGGTTCGACATTAACGCAGCAGTTGATTAAAAATCAGATTTTAACAAATGAAGTTTCTTATGAGCGGAAAGCAAAGGAAATTCTGCTCGCTATGCGCATCGAACATTTCATGACAAAGGAAGAGATTTTAGAAGCGTATTTGAACATCATCCCTTATGGCCGTAACTCATCAGGTAATAATATTGCAGGAATTGCCACTGCTGCTGAAGGGATATTCGGGGTAAAACCAGAAGAGTTAAATTTAGCACAAGCTGCCTATATTGCGGGGATTCCACAGGCGCCTTTCACATATACACCATTCAAACAAACAGGTGAGCTAAAGGACGAGGCAGGCCTTAAGCCAGGAATCGACCGAATGAAGATTGTGCTATACCGAATGAAAGAAGTCGGTTACATTACAGAAGCTCAGTACAATGAAGCGATGAATTATGATATTACACAGGATTTCCGTGACCCTGTACCTCGGGCTAATGAGATGTACCCTTGGATTACAGCCGAAATTGAAAGCCGCGCCAAAGAGATTATGGCAAAAATATTGGCTGAACGAGACGGCATTGACCCAGAACGTCTTGATGAAGAAGATAAATTAAAAAATAAGTATCTAATTTTAGCAGACCGCGATATTCGTTCTTCTGGCTACAGAATCTATTCAACAATCGATAAAGAAATGTATGACAAGATGAATGAAGCTGCGAGAAACTTTAAGTATTACGGCCATACGTATACAGAAATGACGACAAACGAAGAAGGCGAAGAAGTAGAAGTTCAGATGCCTGTTCAAGTCGGCAGTGTCTTAATGGAGAATTCCACTGGACGAATTATAAGCTTTGTTGGAGGCCGTGACTTCGAACTTAAAGACTGGAACTATGCGACGCAGGCGAAACGTTCCAATGGTTCTACGATGAAGCCGTTACTTGCATACGGACCAGCTCTAGAATACGGAGTTATTGGGGCCGGAAGCCCTGTAGTCGATGTGAAATTCACCCGAAAATCTGACGGCTATAAACCTTCTAACTATAACGAGAATGAAGAGAGAGGCATTATCCCAGCACGTGAGGCGCTAGCACACTCGCAAAACTTGACGGCCTTACGTCTGTATGATTCTATCATTGATAAAAAGCCTGCTACATTCCTTGAAAAGCTAGGCTTCTCCAGTCTGACGCAAGGAGACTATGTCAACTTAGCCACTTCCATCGGTGGTCTTGAAAATGGTACAACAGTTGAAGAAAATACAAACGCATACGCTGCCTTTGCGAATAGCGGCCAGTTCATCGATGCCTATATGATTGATAAAATTGTCGATCTAGATGGCAATGTTATTTATGAACATAAAGTGGAAGCAACACCTGTATTTAGCGAAGAAACATCTTATATGATTACTGATATGATGCGGGATGTTTTTGAATATGGTACGGGTACACGCGCGAAGAGTATGCTGAAATTCTCCGGAGATTTTGCCGGAAAAACTGGTACTTCACAAGAATACCGTGATGTATGGCTTGTTGGCTATAATCCTAATGTGACGCTTGGTGTATGGATGGGCTATGATAAACAACGAACATTGAATACATTCAACAGCACATACTTCCAGCCAAGTACACGTGTTAATATGATGTGGGCAACATTAATGAACGCAGCCTACGATGTTAATAGAGAGCTTGTCGGTACACAGGAACAGTTCCAAAAACCTGCTGGTGTCGTGAATGCTTCCTTCTGCGGCATTTCAGGGCGGGCTCCGTCTGCTGCTTGTTCAAATGCAGGACTTGTACGCTCTGATTTGTTCAATCGGGCATTCTTACCGGGTGGTGCTGATGATAGCTTCTCATCTGGCTCTCCAGTTGTTGAAATCGACGGCAAGTACTATCGGGCCCTGTCCTCTACGCCTTCTGAATTCATTACAGGAAGCGGATTTGGATTAAATGCTGACTTTGCTAAACGTATGCTAGGACGTCTGGGCGGTGATCCTTCTAAATTATTACCAAACAACTCCTCGTTAAGTGCAACAGCTTTAAGCGGAGCTGCATTTAATGCAGACGGTGCTCCACCTGCTGCTGTATCTGCTTCGTTAAACGGCAGTACGTTAAGCTGGTCAAAGTCAGGTTCAAATGATGTAGTAGGTTACCGGGTATATAATGTGACAGGCGGCTCACGTTCACTTGTGACTTCTGTTCGCAGCTCAGGCGGTCGCAGTATTACTGTTACGCCGGGTACTTCTTACGTGGTAGTAGCTGTAGATATTACCGGTTTGGAATCTGGAGCATCAAATGTAATAGCAGGGGAAGCACCAGAACCTCCTGAACCGGCAGAACCATCTGTCCCTGACTATACAGATCCAAGCGGGGAAAATCCGAATGGAAATGGCGAAAACAACGGCAATACCCCAGATAATGGGGATGGAAATGGTGAGGGTGAATCAACCGACTCTGATGTCGATAGTGACAATGGGGATGGAAATACACCACCACAAACGAACGGTTAAAAAATGCCGGACAGGATTACAACTGTCCGGCGTTTTTATATCTCCTAAAACAAACAAGAAAGCGTCGGCCCTTTAAAGGGCCGACGCTTTTGCTTATTTAACTATTACTGATTTTAAAATTTTTACAGCTTCATCAATTTCCTCTTTCGAGACAGTCAGCGGTGGAAGCAGACGGATTACATGTGGCCCTGCTGCAACTGTCAGCAGCCCTGCCTCGTCTAAGGCCGCTACATAAGGAGCTACTTCTTCTCCCCAGCCTACACCAAGCATTAATCCTTTACCATTTACCTTTACATGTGGTAACTCCTCTTTCAGCTTGTTGACGAAGTAGGCAGATTTTTCTTTTACAGTTTCCAGGAATTCATCGTTGAATACTTCTCCCAGTACTGCCTGCGCTACTGCCACTCCTAGCGGGTTCCCTCCGAAAGTAGTACCGTGCGTACCAGCACTGAATGTGTCGAACAATTCCGCTGTACCTAAAATACCACCAATAGGGAATCCTCCTCCAAGCCCTTTCGCCATCGATACGATATCCGGCTTTAATACCGTCTGTTCGAATGCAAAACGTGTACCAGTACGTCCAACTCCAGTCTGTACTTCGTCTACGATCAATAACACATCTGTCGATTGATGAATTTCACTGATTGCTGCCGCAAATTCATCAGTTACTGGATTTACGCCGCCTTCCCCTTGAATCAGCTCAAGCATAATTGCCGCCGTCTCTCCATCAACTGCTGCCTTCAAAGCTTCAACATCGTTGAACGGCAAAGTAACAAACTCACTTACAAGGGGGCCGAATCCATTGCGGACCTTATCCTGGCCTGTGGCGCTCATTGCGCCAAATGTACGTCCATGGAATGACTGCTGGAAGACGATAATTTTATGTTTTCCAGTATGTTTTCGTGCCAGTTTTATCGCAGCTTCATTTGCTTCAGCTCCACTATTACAGAAGAATGCATGGGATAAGTGAAGGTCTTCTACTAATGTTTCTGCGAGCTTTTCTTGGCCGGGACTTTGAAACAGGTTACTAATATGCCATAATTTCTCGCTTTGCTCCTGAATTGCTTTCACTAATACAGGATGCGCATGACCTAAAGCACATACGGCAATACCGCTTGTAAAATCTAAATAACGCTTGCCAGTCGAATCGAATACTTCCGTTCCTTTTCCCTCTACAATGGCAATTGGTCGTCTTGCATAGTTTTGAAATAATGCACCCATCGTTCTCTTCACTTACCCTTCTTTTTTAATTATTGTCCCCTGCAATGCATCGTTCACAATTTGTACAGTTGGTATTCCCGCATGCAGGCATGCAACTGCCCCCTGCACCTTTGGAATCATGCCTCCGTAAATGTTCCCCTCTTCTATCCAGCTAGCAATATCTGTTTCTGTTACGGTTGTTTGATATTCATCCTTAATACGGATTCCTGCCACATCTGTCACAAGCAAGAGACTCTCTGCATTTACTGCGAGAGCTATTTCACTAGCCACCGTATCTCCATTGATATTTAGTGCTAAGCCTTCCTTTGTAGCACCTATACATGCGACTACCGGTACAATCCCTGCCGCTGTTAATGCTTCGAGCAGCTGTGTATTTACTTTCACAACCTCTCCGACAAAACCGTATAGATTCTGATCTAAATATGTACTTTCTAATAGAGCTCCATCAAAGCCATTCAATCCAATTGCTGTAATGCCTGCTGCATTTAATTGTTGAACAAGTGCCGGGTTAACTTTACCGATTAATGTTGATTGTACAATATCTATCATTTCTTCACTAGTGACACGCAGCCCATTAACCGTATGTGACTCAATATTTTCTTTTTTCAATTCCCGGTTGATGGCTGGTCCGCCGCCATGTGTAATAATTACTTTATACCCTTCATCTTGGAGGGCCTTGAAATTACGAAAGAAGGCTTCATTCAAGCCTTCCAGCGTACTTCCTCCAAGTTTCACTACTACCTTACGATCGGTATGATGCATTGATTTGGACGTAGTCATATGTTAAATCGCACCCCCATGCAAAGCCGTGTCCTTCCCCTACTCCTAGTGACACGAAAATTTTAACTTCCGGCTGCTTCAAAATTTCAATCAATTGTTCTTCCGAGAATGAAATAGGTTCACCATTTTCCACCATTACTGCCCCGCCAATTTTAATCGTAATTTTGTCAGGATTTACTGTTGCACCACTGTATCCTACTGCGGCAATAATACGACCCCAGTTAGCATCACAGCCGAATACAGCCGTCTTAACTAATGGAGAACCTACGACCGTTTTAGCAATTTTACGTGCTTCTTCATCAGAAACCGATCCTTCTACCTCAACCTCTATTAGCTTTGTTGCGCCTTCGCCATCCCGGGCAATTGATTTTGCGAGGTCTTCCGCTACAAGGCGCAGCGCTGTATAAAAGTTTTCCCAATCCGGATGTGCCGGTGATAATGGGTTATTACCTGCCAAGCCGTTTGCCATGACTACAACCATATCATTTGTAGATGTATCACCATCTACTGTAATAGCATTGAATGTTACATTTGTAATTTCAGACAGCGCCTTTTGCAGTTCTGCTGATTCAATATTAGCATCAGTCGTAATAAAACCGAGCATCGTTGCCATATTGGGCTCGATCATGCCGGAGCCCTTTGCCGTCCCGGATATAATTACTTCCCTGCCGTCAACTATTGTGGCATAGGAGGTATTTTTCATTACTGTATCTGTTGTTAAAATAGCTTGTGCGAAGTCAATACCACTCTGCGACTCCATATTCGGAGCCAACATCTCTATTCCTTTTTTCACAGGGTCCATTTTCATGATTTCACCGATAACACCCGTAGAGGCTACTCCTACAAGAAACGGCTCAATTCCAAGCTTCTCAGCAGCTAACGCCTGCATTTCATAGGCATCTGCTATTCCTTGCTTTCCTGTACATGCATTTGCATTCCCGGAGTTTACAATAATCGCCTGCATTTTTCCAACATTATATACGACTTCCTTTGTTACTTTTAACGGAGCTGCTTGAACTGTATTCGTTGTGAAAACACCTGCTACTGAAGCAGGCACTTCGCTTATCAAAATGGCCAAGTCTTTTTTCTCCTGTTTAATGCCACAATGAACACCAGCAGCTGTAAAGCCTTTTGGCGACACAATATTCTTGCTTGATAATTGTTTCATTTCAATCGTTGCCATAAGTTCCCTCCTTACATGAATAACGGCACAACCTGTAGACCGGTTGTCTGCGGTAAATTCATCTGTACATTCATATTTTGAATTGCCTGGCCTGCTGCACCCTTTACAAGATTATCGATTACACCTACAACTGTCACACGCCCTGTCCGCTCATCCAGTTTGGCAAACATATCACAGTAGTTCGAGCCTTTCACACGATTTGTTCCTACTGATGACGCATTCTCAATAACTCGCACAAATGGGTCGTTTTTATAGGTTTCTTTTAAACAGTTTGTAAGATGTTCCTGCGTAATACCCGGCTGCACCTTTGCATAGGATGTCGCCAAAATACCTCTTGTCATCGGGACAAGATGAGTGTTGAATGAAATGTTCGTTTCCACCCCGGCAAACATGCTGATTGCCTGTTCAATTTCCGGGATATGCTGGTGTTCATTAATTTTATAGATGGAAAAGGATTCGTTTGCTTCGCTATAATGTGTTGTTTGAGAAGGCTTATTGCCTGCTCCCGATATACCGCTTTTCGCGTCAATGACCAGGAAACTCGGATCGATACACTTTTCTTTAATCAATGGAAGAAGAGATAATAAAACAGCCGTTGGGTAGCATCCTGGGTTCGCGATTAATTTCGCCTCCTGAATTGCCTTCTCATTCCATTCTGTTAGCCCATAGACACTTGCATCCACTACTTCTTGTGGGGCCGGTGTCTTTTTGTACCATTTTTCATAGCCCGCTAAATTCTTTAATCTAAAATCACCTGATAGGTCAATAAGTTTCGGCCCGCGATCCAGCAATGGAGGGAAAAGGTTGCTTGAAACCCCCGATGGTGTACTTGCAAATACAACATCAAATTGACTTAAAACATCGTAGTCTATTTTCTGCAACGGTTGATTATATAAATCTACCAAATGAGGGAACTTTGAAGAGAATAAAGCCCCTTCCTCAGATGATGTAAATAATTCAACCTTTTCTACTTCTTTATGAGTGTATAAAAAACGGATTAATTCCAAACCACCGTAACCAGTGGCACCGATAATTCCAACTTTCATCTTCTTCCTCCCACGATTTAAAAGGCGCACTCCGATAAGCGGCGGCTGGCACCATTTATTGTGATTCAAGAATTTCTCACTTTCTTAATTCCTAAGATAAAAATAAGTATAGTCATGTATAAATATTTAGTCAACTGTATTTTTATATAAACTTATACTATTCCGAAAATTATATTTTAATGCTATGTACTTTATGCTCATTTTTAATTAAAGAAGGAGTATCTCGATTGATATTCGAAATACCCCTTCTATACAAGAGTCCCTCTATACAAATGTTTGTATAAAAATTAGACACTCTACAATAATTTATTGCTCATTACTTCACATATTTTTATCTAGTCTAGAATAATTAATCTTCCATTGTTGAAAGGTCGCCTGTCGGTAAGTCAAGTTCCCAGGCTTTTAATACACGGCGCATAATTTTACCGCTTCGTGTCTTTGGTAATTTATCCTTAAATTCAATTTCTCGAGGCGCTGCATGTGCTGAAAGCCCGCGTTTTACAAACTCCTTAATGTCTGACTCAAGTTCCTCAGAAGCTTTTACACCTTCCCGAAGTGCTACAAATGCCTTGATAATCTCACCACGCACCGGGTCCGGCTTACCAATGACGCCAGCTTCTACAATATCAGGGTGCTCAAGCAATTTACTCTCTACTTCGAACGGGCCAACACGCTCCCCGGCTGTCATGATGACATCATCTACACGTCCCTGGAACCAGAAATAACCATCATCGTCCATATAGGCCGAATCACCCGATACATACCATTCTCCCTTCAAGAAGTAAGAATCATATTTTTCTGGGTTATTCCAGATTTGGCGCATCATACTCGGCCAGTCCTTTCTGATTGCCAAATTACCCATTGTAAATGGCGGTACTTCATTTCCGTCATCATCTACTATTGTCGCATAGACGCCTGGAATCGGTTTCCCCATGGAGCCTGGCTTAATATCCATACCTGGATAATTGCAGATCATATGACCGCCCGTCTCAGTCATCCACCATGTATCATGAATACGGTGTCCTAACTCATCAATACCCCAACGGATCACTTCCGGATTTAACGGCTCCCCAACCGATAAAACATGTCGAAGTGATGAGAGGTCATACTGTTCCAATACACCTTTACCTGCCCCTGCAAGCATACGGAATGCTGTTGGTGCACTATACCATACCGTTACCCCGTAATTCTGGATAGCGCTATACCATGCCTGGGGGCTAAAGCGGCCGCCCAATATCAAGCTTGTTGCACCATTTAGCCACGGACCAAAAATCCCGTAGGCCGTTCCAGTCACCCATCCTGGGTCGGCTGTACACCAATAAACATCCTGATCATTCAAATCCAGTACCCACTGTGTTGTCTGGTATTGCTGCACCATAGCATAATGAACGTGGAGCACTCCTTTTGGCGCTCCAGTAGAACCGGAAGTATAGTGAAGAACCATTCCGTCTTCTTTATCAACCCACTCAATATCAAATTTATTCGATGCTGTCGTCATCTGTTTATTAAAGTCCACAACCTTATCGGTTTCTTCAATATTTTCTCCTACAAGGAAAATCGTCTTTAAATGCGGCAGTTTTTCTACCGGTACGCGTGAAAGCAAGGCTGGTGTTGTCACCAGTGCTGAAGCTTCACTATCAGCAAGCCGATCGTATACCGCTCCTTCCATGAATGCTTCAAATAAAGGACCGACGATTGCACCCGTTTTTAAAGCTCCTAGAAGCGAAAAATACAGCTCTGGTGACCGCGGCATAAAGATAAACAGTCGATCTCCCTTCTTCAAGCCAGCAGCTTCTTTCAGCACGTTGGCAGCTTTGTTTGTCAGCAGCTTCATTTCATTAAACGAATAAGCTTCTTTACGGACACCGTCATTGTAGTAAAGTGCTACCTTGTTTTTGCGGTATGTTTCCGTATGACGATCGATTGCCTCGTACGCCATATTTACTTTCCCTGTTTCATACCAGCTGAAAGCTTTCTCTGTTTCCTTCCAATCATGTGTTGCAGCTGTTTCCTCATAGCTTATTAAGCGATGATCCCCTGGAATTGCCGCTAGTTTCTCTATCATTTTCATCCCCATGAAAACTACCCCTTTCTTCGAGAACATAATTATATTTTACAATATAGGAATGTTAATTGGCAAAATATTTATAATATTTTTATTAGTTAGATATTTTTCGTAAATTGCAGCGTTATTTTGCATAAAATAAGTTATAATGGTCTTATCATAATTTGGTGGTGTGAAAATGGAGCATATAAAAACATTTTACAGCGTGGAAAAGGAAACAAGCCATGGTGCGGTGATTGTGGAAGGCCCAATTCCGTCCGAGCAGCTTGCCTCCTATACCTTGCACGAACGCCTGACAGCTTTCAGGCCCCCTAAACAACAGCATGAAGCACTTGTTAATATTGCGAAACTTGATGAAGGCCGCATTATTATTGTGCGGAGCGGTGAGGTTGTCGTCGGTTATGTTACATATCTATATCCCGATCCACTTGAACGGTGGTCAGAGGATCGGATCGACAACATGATTGAGCTGGGGGCGATAGAAGTCATTCCAGATTATCGTGGGACAGGTGTTGGGAAAAAATTATTAGAAGTGTCATTTATGGACGATGCAATGGAAGATTATCTCGTAATTACAACTGAATATTATTGGCATTGGGATTTAAAAGGGACCGGTTTGAATGTATGGGACTACCGAAAGATGATGGAAAATATGATGAGTGTCGTTAATTTTGAATACTATGCAACGGATGATCCGGAAATTACTTCTCACCCTGCCAATTGTTTAATGGCACGTGTCGGAAAACGGGTGGGCGGCGATACTATGGAACGGTTCGACAGACTTCGCTTCAGAAATCGCTTTATGTATTAGGAACGCTATGACCTATCCTTTTTCATATATAAAGAGAATGGTTGATTCTACTTTTTTCTCTAATTGATTGGGAATGATAAGGAATGTCCTCTATAATAAATAGATAGAGAGTATTAAGTCTATTCACAACATTTATACAAAGGGGAATGGTATATGATTGTTGAAGAAATTATGCAGACTGATGTATATACACTGGAGCCAACCGCCACTGTAGGTGACGCGGTACGTCTCATGCGCGAAAAGAAAGTCCGGCATCTTCCGATTATTAACGAAAACACTGAAGTCGTAGGTATTGTGACTGGGCATGACCTTAAAAACGCGCTCCCTTCCTGCCTGCGTGAGGAATCAAATTCCGCAATATATGATGCACCTATTGAACAGATCATGGTCAGAAACCCAATTATCGGCCATCCTCTTGATTTTGTAGAGGAGGTAGCTGTTACACTTTACGAAAACAGAATCAGCTGCCTGCCGATTGTATCAAAGGGGAAACTGGCAGGAATTGTGACGACGACTGATGTATTATATCGTTATATCGAGCTGACAGGTGCCAACCGTCCTTCATCTAAACTGGATATCCGTGTAACAAACAAGCCTGGTATCCTGCATGACATTACACGAATTTTCCAACAGCATAAAGTAAATGTGCTTAGCGTACTTGTCTACCCTGATTCTGAAAATGAAAATAGCCGCATTTTAAGTATTCGCCTGCAGGTAATGAATCCGCTGGCAATTATTGAAGACTTACGAAACGAAGGGTTTGACGTACTATGGCCAAACCTTCCTGGGATCAAGCTATGAAAAATGCAGTTTTTATTTACTCACCAGATCAGCTTGGCTATAAATTTTCAGATTCGCATCCATTTAATCATAAACGCTTAACACTTACGATGGATTTGCTAAAAACAATTGGTGCACTCTCAGAGGAAGATATTGTACCAGCCCGAATGGCAACTGATGAAGAAATCGCTCTAGCTCATGATCCGCAATACATCGATATCGTTAAAAAAGCAGGGCATGGTGAACTGACACCTCAGCAGGGTGAATCTTATGGAATCGGCACAGAAGATACGCCAATATTTACAAATATGCACGAAGCAAGCGCCCTTCTCGTAGGCGGTACATTACAGGCGGTTGATCAGGTCCTCCAAGGGAAATCGCGCCACGCTCTTAATCTAGGAGGCGGGCTGCATCATGGTTTCCGAGGCCGGGCATCCGGTTTTTGCATTTATAATGACAGCAGCGTCGCGATTCGCTATATGCAGGAAAAGTATGGGCTTCGTGTTCTATACGTAGATACCGATGCCCATCATGGAGACGGTGTACAGTGGGCCTTTTATGATGATCCAAATGTTTGTACCTTATCCATCCATGAAACAGGACGCTATCTTTTCCCGGGGACGGGTAATATTACGGAGCGGGGAAACGGAAAAGGCTACGGGACTTCCTTCAACTTCCCGATCGACGCGTTTACAGAAGATGATAGTTTTCTAAAAATCTATGAAGCTTCTATGAGAGAAGTATTCGAGTTTTTCAAGCCCGATGTGGTTCTAACACAAAATGGTGCAGATGCCCATTACTTTGATCCTTTAACACATCTATATGGAACAATGAAGATTTATAGGGAAATTCCAAAACTGGCGCATAAACTAGCACATGAATACTGTGATGGCCGCTGGATTGCTGTTGGCGGCGGCGGATACGACATTTGGCGGGTTGTACCACGCGCCTGGTCTTATATCTGGACGGAGATGACAGATCAGCAGCATCCTATGGGGCCTCTTCCTCAGGAATGGCTTGATCGCTGGCAGCCTGAAGCTCCTGTTCCTTTTATTCCAACATGGGAGGATCCAAGCCCTTTATATGAGCCTATCCCTCGAAAAGCAGAAATTGAAGAGAAGAATGCTCAGATGCTCGCGAAGGCATTACATATGATTCGCAACGAAAAAAGATAATATAGTAAATTTCCTAGCTGCTGACAAGGTGACCACTTTGGATATTCATAAAGTGGTCACTTTTATGTCCATTATCAATATATAAATATGGTACCATTTTGTTATACACAGGATAGGAGGTAGATTTTATGTACAAGCATATTATAGTTGCAGTAGATGGTTCAGATAACTCATTACGTGCCATGGAAGACGCTATTAAAATTGCGTCGGCAGGATCGCAAATCGAGGTTTTATATATCGCCTCTACCGAACATATTGCCTCGAAAATTTTGGAAGCTGGTACATTGGATGAGTTCAATGCAGAAAGCCGTAAAAGAGTTGCCCGTGAAGAAGAAGTTTTGAAAGTTTCAGGCATTCCATATAAAGTAATAATTGAGCATGGAGAACCTGGAAAGACAATCGCCAAATTTGTAAATGACAGCAAAGCAGACCTAGTCGTTATCGGCTGCCGCGGATTAACATCTATGCAGGAGATGGTATTTGGCAGTGTTAGTTCTTATGTAATGAAAAACGTAGATTGTTCCTGCCTTTTAGTAAAATAATATCCGAACTGAATAGTCACACATATCGTTAAATAGACACAGCCCTTTCATCACAACAGAAAGGGCTGTATTTTTACTACTATTAACAAAAAAACTTTTCTTTATACGTTAAAAAGGCTGCCTGATTGAAGAGACTTCACCGGCAGCCTTTAAATATTAGAAATTTTATTACAATCTATAGATACTCACCATATTGCAGTCGTCTGTTAATGCTTGACCGAATCACGCATTTCTATGCGGTGGGGTAAAATAACACTCCGCTGCTCTACCGTTTCCTTATTCATCAGCTTTGTAAGCAGACGCATTGCAACTGCTCCAATGTCATATAATGGAAGTACAACACTTGATAGTTGAGGTCTTACCATACGGGCTAATTTTGAGTTTTCAAAGCTAATCACTTCAATATCATCCGGCACACGTTTTCCTGTATCCTGTGCGCCATGAATAATACCAATAGCTAATTCATCACTTCCCGCAAAAAATGCAGTAGGCCCTTCCTCTAGAGCGCTTAGCTCTTCATATGCTGAAATGCCGCTATCATATGTATCCTCCTCGGACACAATCAGTGACTCATCTACCCCAAGTCCCTCTTCCTCTAATGCCTTTTTATAAGCATCTAGTTTATATTGATTGACTGTATGCGTATCTGGACCCGAAACAAACGCAATTTTCTTGTGTCCATTACCTATCAGCACCTTGACAGCTTCATATGCCGCTTTAAAGTAATCGATATTAACGGAGGCAATTTCGTTTGATTCATCGACTGAGCCTGCTAAAACGATAGGTACAGGAGAATGATCCATCGAAGCCTGAATCTTTTCTGTCACTTTATCAGTCATCATGACGATTCCATCCACTTGTTTACCAAGCATCGTGTCTAAAAGTGTCAGTTCCTTCCCCTCGTTTTGATCAGAATTTGCCAGAATGATGTTATAGCGGTACATTGTAGCGATATCTTCAATCCCACGCGCTAACTCTGCATATAAATTGTTTGAAATGTCGGGAATAATTACCCCTACTGTCGTTGTTTTTTTACTCGCCAAACCACGAGCTACCGCATTTGGCCTGTATTCCAGCCGCTCAATTACTTCAAGCACCTTTTTACGTGTCGCCGGTTTGACATTTTGATTGCCGTTCACAACACGGGATACAGTTGCCATCGATACATTTGCTTCCCGTGCTACATCATAAATAGTAACAGTCAATGCATTTGCCCCCTTTAAAACTCTTTTTATGTCCATCATACGATAATTTTCCTTCTATTTTCAATAAAAAGAAAGCTTTCGATTAAATAATAAGTATTTCACTAGGTTTTTATGAAAAAATAACAGCCCGCCCCGCTGTTAAGCGAAACGAGCCTTGATATTATGCTCTTACTTCATACTGTTTCATGAATTTTAATACTTCCTCATAGAACGCATTAAATGTTGGAATATCCATTTGCTGCTGTTGGTCAGACAAGGCAATGGATGGATCCGGATGGACCTCCGCCATGACACCATCTGCACCGATAGCAATTGCCGCTTTTGCACATGGCAATAGTAAATCACGACGTCCTGTTGAATGTGTTACATCTACCATAACCGGCAAATGTGTTTCCTGCTTCAGGATTGGGACAGCTGAAATATCGAGCGTATTGCGAGTTGCCTTTTCATACGTACGAATACCGCGTTCACATAGAATGATATTTTCATTCCCTTTAGACATGATATACTCCGCTGCATGGATGAATTCATCAATTGTTGCAGCCAAGCCACGTTTTAGGAGAACAGGCTTATTTGTAGCTCCTGCTGCTTTTAACAGTTCAAAGTTTTGCATGTTACGTGCACCAATCTGAATTACATCGATATAGTCAAGTGCTGTATCTAAATCTGCTGGTGTAACAATTTCCGTAATAACACCAAGTCCGTATTCATTTGAGACTTGTTTTAAGATTTTCAACCCTTCCAGGCCAAGACCTTGGAAATCATATGGAGATGTACGTGGCTTGTACGCTCCACCACGGATTAGCTTTAATCCTTTTTCTTGAATGGAAGCTGCTACTGCAGCAACCTGCTCGTATGATTCAACAGCACATGGACCGAACACAAAGGACGGAGCCCCTGTACCAATTAGTTCACCATTTACATTAATAACAGTATCTTCTGACTTTTCCTTTCGCGAAACAAGCAATTCTTTTTTCTTCTCTGCTTCTAACTGCTTCAGCGCCGTCTTGAAGATTTGTTTGAAAATATAATCTACTGTCATTTGATTTAATGGACCAGTATTATGTTTTTTAATCAGGTCAAGCATGTGGCGTTCGCGTAGAGGATCATAACGGTTCACACCCTGCTTTTCTTTAATCTTGCCGATTTCATTGACTACTTCTGCACGTTCATTAATTAAACGTAAAATTTCAAGGTTTAAATCATCAATGCGACTACGTAAACCTTCTAACTCGTTATGACTCATATTTGTTCTCCTCTCCCCTGTACCCTGCTCTTTCAGAACGCTGAAATGTATGATACATTTTAAAATAATAACACTATTATAATCAACAAATGTGAGAATGTCACGTCTTTTTAATTTAGCGCTTCAACTCACTAAAGTAATATGGATTATAATAGGGAAGGAAGCGGTTACATTGTCAGAAAAACTTTTTGCACTAGATATTGGTACCCGTTCAGTTGTCGGCATTATATTAGAGGCTGAACAAGACCGATTTCACGTAGCAGATATTTTAGTAAAAGAACATAAAGAACGCGCAATGGTAGATGGTCAAATACATAATGTCCTATATGTAGCAGATTTAATCAGCAAAATAAAGGCAGAACTGGAAGAGGCACATGGTCCTCTTCAAAAAGTAAATGTAGCAGCGGCTGGACGAGCATTGAAAACAGAACAGGCAAGCATGACGATTAATATAAAAAACCGGCCTATTTTCACTGAAGAAGATATCGCCCGGCTTGAACTGCAAGCCGTTCAGCAGGCGCAGGCACAGCTTTTGCAGCAGAAAGAAGATAGCAAAACAAGCCACTATTATTGTGTAGGCTACTCCGTTCTCTTCTATCGTTTAGATGGCGAAGAAATTGGTAGTCTGGTAGACCAGCAAGGTGACGAGGCAACAGTGGAAGTAATTGCAACATTCCTACCCCGCGTTGTCGTAGAATCCCTGCTTGCTGCACTAAAAAGAGCCGATTTGGAAATGGAGGCACTGACATTGGAGCCAATTGCGGCAATCAATGTCCTTATCCCACCCACAATGCGCAGGTTGAATGTAGCGCTTGTCGATATCGGGGCCGGTACATCCGATATCGCCATTACGGATAAAAGCACTGTGATTGCCTATGGAATGGTACCCACAGCCGGAGATGAGATTACGGAGGCATTGAGTGATCATTATCTTCTAGATTTTCCAGTTGCTGAAATAGCAAAACGACAATTACATGAAGCAGAGCAAATTGCTATTAAGGATATTTTAGGATTCGATGAATTTCATCCACGTGAACAAGTACTTGCCGCCATCATGCCGGCAATCGAAAACCTGGCAAAGGCTATCGGGGAAGAAATATTGCGGCTAAACAATAACGCAGCTCCGAAAGCTGTAATGCTTGTTGGCGGCGGCAGTTTGACTCCAAACTTACCAGAAGAGCTATGTAAAGTCTTGAATTTACCTGCTAATCGTGTAGCAGTCCGTGGTATTGATGCTATTCAAAATTTGACGAGGGAAGAATCGATTCCTGTTACCCCTGAGTTAGTGACACCGATCGGTATTGCTATAGCGGCAAAAAAAGCCCCTATTCAATATATGTCACTAACGGTAAATGAGCAGGTTGTTCGTTTATTTGAGCTAAAGGAAATGACGGTAGCCGATGCCTTTCTGGCAGCAAATATCCGTGCTAGACAGCTTTATGGAAAGCCTGGGCACGGCCTGTCCATCACTGTGAACGGGCAAGATATTTTCATTCCAGGAGGACATGGCGAACCGGCGAATATTTTCGTAAACGGAGCCCCTGCCTCTACAAAGACCGTTATTAAAAACGGTGACCGGATCGAGCTTGCAGAAGGGAAAGATGGTGAACCTGCTATTGCCACTGTGCGGGATATTATTGATAATGTATCAACTCTAGCGGTAACGATCCAAGGTATATCTTATCAGATCGAACCAAAAGTCCTCGTAAATGGGCAGCCCGCTTCATTGGATAAACTCTTAGAGGATCGAGATATTCTTACATTCGAGATAGCAGAAACCATTGAAGATGTGTTCCTTTATACTAACAATATTGAATACTTGGATAAGTTCGGTTCGTTTATCCTACACGCAGATGGAAAACCAACAATGCTGCCTGAATATTCATCTACACTTACGCTAAACGGGAAACCGGCTAAGCTGCATTATCCGGTTCAGAATGAAGACTCTATCGGCTTTAAGCAGGCAACGCTGCCAACTGCACAGCAAGTGGCAAATTCATTGAATATGACCCTCGAGGATCGGATTGTTGTTTCCTTCCAGCACGAGCAAGTCGAACTTTCGAAGAGCATGCGAGAGATACTTGTTAACGGTACTCCAGCACAGCCTGATGCCGCCGTCCCAAATGGCGCAGCTATTCATTTTAAAACTCAGGATCTAAGCAAATGGATTTATCAGGATGTATTCCGCTTTTCAAATTGGCAGCTGCCAATTAATTTCAAGGGACATTTTACTATACTGCGCAACGGGGAACCTTCGAGCTTTGATGCAGAAATTTTCGGCGGTGACCAGCTAGAAATTAAGCTCGTTGAACAAAATATTGAACTCTAATAAAAAGGCTGGTTTGACGATGATTCATCAAACCAGCCTTCTATTTGTTCGCCTATGCCTCTGCAACATTGTGTTCGGAAGCTTTCTTTTTAGCACAAGTAGAAAATTAAATTGAAGATGGACGTGCAGAGTTTGAGATATCGTTGCCTTCAAGGGCATCCTCTAATAACCCTTCCTCTGTATGACGGTTCACAGCTGCTGCTTCTATCCCGTCTGTCATACCTCCTACAGCTATCTCATCAAGCGGCTCTTCCCCTTCCGAAGATACAGTGCCATCATCAAATACTGTTGGTGTTTTTGATGATTTTGATTTCACCTTATCAACTAATTGAGTTGATTGCTCTTTCAATTGCTGTGATAATTGTGTTGTTTTCTCTTTTGCTGTTGAAGAAAACTCTACACTCTTGTCCTTTAAATTGACAGCTTGCGTTGCTACATCACCACGTAGTTCACGACCTGCTTTTGGTGCCAGCAATAATCCAGCTGCTGCCCCAACGATGCCTCCCACTAATGCACCAATTACGAAATCCTTGATATTCAAAGTTTCTTCTTCACCGTAAATCGTTCTGTTACTATCCACATAATATACTTGCGGTAAATTGTTTGATGTGCCTTTATTTGTCATTCCTTACACCCTCTTTGTTTTTATTTTTGTTTTTCTTCAACGGGAGGCATTGTATCCACTACCGTTATATCCTGATTAATTGTTTTACGCTGTTTCCACTTATCTGCAATCCCCATTGCGACATTGCTCCACTGCACAACCTGTGCAATTTTTTCTTCATTACGTCCCACTTCTTTAGATACAGCTGACGTAACACGTTGTACAGAAGTATTTAATCCGTTTACAGAATCACCGATTCCTTTAACGGCTTGGACTACTGAATTTAACTTCTCGGATTTTTGTGAAATGTCATCCGCTAAGGAATTTGTTTTTGTTAAAAGAGTGGTTGTCTCACGTGTAATTCCTTCCATTTGCCCTTCAATGCCGGCTACTGTTGATGCGATGTTGTTTAAAGTATTCTTTAGTGAGAATAGTGTCATACCAACGCTGATACATAACACTAAAAAACCGATTGCAGCAACCAAAGCTGCGATATACAATACTACTTCCATGTGAAGACCTCCTATACATAGTTATCTTTTATGTTCGACAAAATATAAAAAAATCCTGCATCCCTTATGAAAAAACAGCTCATCCTCCAATAAAGAATAAGCTGTTCAAGCTGTTTGTTACATACTTCCCTTACTGTGAGACATTTCAAACAGCTTGATCAGTTATGCACAACATCTATATTTTGTTTCACCCTTGTAAAAGCTGCTCAAACGCATCCTGGAATTTATGTACGTCGCCTGCGCCCATAAATAAGAATACTGCGTCTTTATGCTTCTGCAATGCAGCAATGGCATCTGTTTTCAGGATTGCGCTTCCCTCAATTAGGGCCGCTAAATCATTGATCGTCAGCTCACCAGCCTTCTCGCGTGCGGAACCAAAAATATCGCATAAATAAACTGCATCTGCCTTTGAAAGACTAGCTGCAAAATTTTGCAGAAATGCCTGTGTACGGGAGAATGTATGCGGTTGGAAAACAGCAACAATCTCTCTGTCCGGATACTTTTGACGAGCTGCCTGTAATGTTGCCGAAATTTCTGTTGGATGATGTGCATAGTCATCTACCAATACATTGTTCCCAATTCTTGTTTCAGTAAAACGTCTTTTTACGCCGCCATACGTCTTTAAACGCTCTTGTACAAGCTCTGCTGGAATTCCTTCATAATGACATAACGAAATAACTGCAAGCGAATTCAACACCGCATGATCACCATACAGCGGGATGAAAAATTTGTGGTAGAACTCATTGCGTACATACACTTCAAATTCCGTTCCTTCAGTCGTCTTCACTACATTACGCGCAGCAAAGTCGTTTTCTGCTCCTAAACCGTAGTAAACTACAGGAACATTTGCTTGAATACGCTGCAAATACTCATCATCACCGCAAGCAATAATTGCTTTCTTCACTTGAAGAGCAAGCTCTTCAAATGCATTGTACACATCCTCGATATTTTTAAAATAATCCGGATGGTCAAAATCGATATTTGTCATTACCGCATAATCAGGATGATACGCTAGGAAATGACGGCGATATTCGCACGCCTCCATCACAAAATAAGAGGCATCCTTTTTTCCTGAACCCGTACCGTCCCCAATTAGGAAGGAGGTAGGCATATGGCCGCCGATAATATGGCTCATCAAGCCCGTTGTTGATGTTTTTCCATGCGCTCCTGTGATAGCGATTGATGTATATTTGCCAATGTAATCCCCTAAAAACTTATGATAGCGGATGACTTCGACACCTAGTTCACGTGCCTTCACTAATTCCGGATGGTCATCTGGAAAAGCATTCCCCGCAATTACTGTCATGCCTGGTTTAATATTATTTTCATCAAATGGTTTAATTGTTATATTTCGCTCACGCAACGGCTGTTCAGTGAAATAATATGTCTCCACATCAGAACCCTGGACCTGCTCTCCAGCATCAAATAAAATCTGTGCCAATGGACTCATACCTGAGCCTTTAATACCTGTAAAATGGTAAAGTGTCATGTTGAAACCTCCTAGGAGTCTAATGCTCCCGTTAAATATTAGGGAAGTAAGTGGAGAAATCTACGCCTGTTCAAGTGATAGTTGACCAAACGAAGAATCAGCCCTGCCGACTAGCCGTCTATTCAATACCCCGAAACGTATAAATCTACACACCTTGCCCCGATTGAATTTTTTTATTTCCTGTTTATTAAAATGACTGTTCTATTATAGCATTTCTTAAGAGGAACGCTACTTGAGGGACTTTTCTAACTTTTCTGAATCCCCCTATTCAAACATCGAAATAATATCGGATTCCGTAATAAATACATCTCGCGGCTTGCTGCCCTTCTGTTCAGAGACGAAACCGTGCCGCTCTAACATATCGACAAGTCTTGCTGCCCGGTTGTAACCGATTTTATATCGACGCTGGATAGATGAAGTCGAAGCCGTGCCTTGCTCGAACACATAACGGCATACTTCTTCAAATAATTCATCCTGCTCCTCCACAACTTCCGCTTTTTTTAATAACTCATCATGCTCAAACATGTATTCCGGCTCACCCTGGTCGCGTACATAAGCGATAATATCCTCGATTTCATCATCAGTCACAAACGTTCCCTGCAAACGGACCGGTGCCGGCATACCATTGCCTAAGTAAAGCATATCTCCCCGTCCAAGTAATCTTTCTGCACCCTGCATATCTAAAATTGTACGCGAATCGACAGCAGATGATACCGCAAACGCAATACGCGTCGGGATATTCGACTTAATCAAGCCCGTTATGACATCAACAGATGGCCGCTGTGTCGCTACAATCAGATGGATACCGCATGCACGCGCCTTTTGGGCAATACGGCAGATAGCCTCCTCTACATCAGCAGGTGACATCATCATAAGATCTGCTAATTCATCAATGACAATTAAAATATATGGCATCTTTTGTGCGTACTGCCCAGCCTTTTCTGCCTGCTGATTGAAACGTGTAATATCTCTTACTCCTGCGTGCATGAAAAGCTGATAGCGTCTTTCCATTTCCTCAACGGCCCACTTCAGTGCAGCAGTCGCAGCTTTTACATCTGTAATAACTGGGCTGACAAGGTGCGGAATATGATTGAATGGCGCCAGCTCTACCATTTTCGGATCAATAAGCATCAGCTTTAGCTCATGCGGATCTGCTTTGTAAAGAAGGCTGACAAGAATTGAATTGATACATACTGACTTTCCTGAACCTGTCGCTCCCGCTATCAAACCATGCGGCATTTTCCGAAGGTCGATTGTAACTGGCTGTCCTGTTAAATCAAGACCTAGCGCCGCCTCAAGCGGCGATTCAGATTCCTGGAATCCATCACTATCCGTCACTTCCGATAAACGCACAGCACGTGCTACACGATTTGGGATTTCTATCCCGATGGAATGCTTACCAGGTATCGGCGCATCAATCCGAATATCCCTTGCTGCAAGGGCCAGCTTGATATCATCTGCCAAGCCGCGTACCTTGCTCACTTTTGTACCATGGGCCACTGTAATTTCAAATTGAGTAACAGCCGGTCCCTGGACAATAGATACGATTTCTGCGTCAATATGGAAATAAGAAAGAGCCATGATTAGCCGTTCTCCCTGCTCATCCATCCATGCCCAATCCTCTGTTTTTTCTTCAGGAGGTGCTAGGAATGATAACGGTGGTTTTTCATAATGACGGCTAAATTTCAGCTCTGTCTGCTCTTCTTGCACTTCCACCGTCGCTGCTGTCTGTTGTTCTATCTCATGGCCTGGAAGGTTTACAGGAGGTACCTGCATAGGTTTATCTTCAGCCTCTTGCTCTTCTGCTGCAGCGTGCAGCAGACGTTCCACTTCATCACCCTGCGGCAGTACACTTCTAGTATTTTCTGCTTCCTCTTCTTCTAAAAGAACAATCGGTAACGGTTTTGGTGTGTTTTGACTTACCTCTTCTTGTTCCTCAACCAATTGCATACTTGCAGACTCTTCTTTTTCAGTTAATTCTACAATATGCTCCACTTCAGCAGCTGTCTCTTCTCTTTCCAAAACGGCTACTGCATTAGAAGCTGACTCCATAGCGATTGCCTTGTCCATATCGTTAGCCGGGATAGACAATACAGTATCTTGCTCCGAGTGAACGTCTTCTCGGAATGGTTCAGACGTCTCGTTTTTTGTTTCTTGTTCTTCTTGCCTTTTTTTTCGCAGCTGCTCTTGCAAAATTTCTTTTGCAAGCATTTTTTTCTTATCTGAGTTTAGCATGAGTACATTGAAAGGAAGGCGGCTCCCCGCTGAAGCGGGCTTTGGCTCTTCCGGTTTGACTTGTACAAATTCATTTTGCTGTGCTTGCTCTACATTTAATTGACCGATATGAATTGTAGAGTTTTCGATCTTAACATGCTTTACTTGTACATCTGATAATGCATCAGAGGACTCTTGCGGCTCTTGTTTTTTAGCTTCAGGGATTGACCCATGGACCATTTTTTCTTCTGATACTTGATTTACAGCTTCCTCTACTGTTTCAATGACAATCAAGGAATCGTTTTCCTCATAAAGAGCCGGATCTACTTCGACTGGCTTTTCATTTTCTTCTATTCCTTCTATTGTTAAATCAATTGTTTTTGTATATGGCTCATCCAGCATCGCCGCTGCGGCTTCAACTGGCTCTTTCTCTGCAATTTCTTCCACGTACAAATCTGCTGTTGCAGATAGTTTTTCGTTCTGCTCCTCTTCATTGCTGAAGAATTCACTAAATTCTCTAATATGCAATGGCTGATCCATTTCCGCCATATTCATTTCAACAGGCATTATAGTTCTTTCTTCTGCAGTTTCTCCTGTTTCCGCCTGTTTTTCTGCCATGAGCTGTTCAATCAGCTTTGGTTTTTGAAAACCATGAACCGGGGATGGAACTTCCGTCGGAACAAAACGCTTACGATTTTCTAATGGATTTATAAATTCCCGATTGACCTCTTTTTCATCCAGTATAGGTTTTTTCGGTGGCAGCTCCCGCTTTTCTTTCTTTGTGGCAAGCGCTCTCTCCTCTTTCTTTATCGAAAGCTTTCGGGCCCCTCTCGGCTGGCTGCGAATCACATTCGAATGGCCCGTACGCTGCTGTCTACGTTCCAGTAGGTCCCGGATACCTTGAACCTCTACATCATATACTTTGGAGTTGGCGTGCTGTAAATGCTTTGGTAGCTCAAGCGGCTTTTCCTCACCGGATGATGATGTATGTGCAGCCTGTGTTTTATGGGTCTGCTTTGGTGCATGGGGAATAATTTCCTCATCTGCAATTAATGGAAAGCGGAAGGAAGATTTTTTCTCCTTTGGCTGCTCTTCCTGATACTCCTCAAAATCTTCTTCTACGTATTCTTCATATTCATCATATTGTTCATTATCATTATGAAATAATTCATTAATTTTCTTTTTAAACCAGTTCATTTCGTATCACTTCTTTCTACTTAAAGGCATAGCTCTTTTATTATAAAATAAATTTCACGTTCACACCTCATAAAAACTGCGTTTACGAAAAAATACATAGTATTGCTTAATCCAATTCACATATAATTTAAACAAATTTTGTAATCAGAAGAATATCATACCTTGGAGATATTAAAAAAACCAGCATGGAGGTAAAGTTCTCCTGCTGGTTTGACCTTGTTATTGTGCTGGAACCTGGAAGGCTGCACCTACTTCAGCGTTATCTTCCAGTACAAGAATTCCCTTTTCCTGCGGAGCATCCGGAATAGCTAATTCACGAGCTGAGCAAAGCATTCCGAATGAATCAACCCCACGTAAATTTCCTTCTTTAATTAACAATCCTGAAGGCATTACTGCCCCGATTTTTGCTACTACTACTTTTTGACCGGCCTCGACATTCGGAGCACCACAAACAATTTGTAATGTCTCGCTGCCGACGTTTACTTTACAAATACTTAATTTATCTGCGTTTGGATGCTTTTCTTTTTCTTCTACTTGTCCAATCACGAACTTTGGAGAAAAGTCTACATTCAACGTTAGTTCTACATTATTTTCATTCAATGCCGCTGTTAACTGCTCTACTAATTCAGGCGTTACTTCGACATTTCCTTGTACATCAAGTTTCACATATTTGCTTGCATTAAATAGATTGAACCCTTTCACTTCGCCTGTTGCTTCTTCTTTCAGCAGGGCAAAGTCTCCTTCTTTCTCTACAACTGTTTTTTCGATTGCTTCATTTGATAACTGGACTAATAATACATCTCCAACATGCTCTCTGTTATACGCTAAGTTCATTTTTTTTCTTGCTCCTTTGACACTTTGTTTTTCGCTAAGATAAAAATTGGTTCAAGCTCTCCGTCCTCATATACAAAGGACAGCGACGTGATCGGCACAGTACCTACTGCAAAATAATGCATCGTAAGCTGTGCTAATACATCATAACCTACTTCTGAGCGAATATCACCTATAATCAGCACATCCTGATGAGGTACAGATACAGTCATATCGCCCTCAATTTTAGCACTCATCTCTTTCAGGAAACCCTCGTTCAAAATACGGCTTGCATCATAGCCGTCATTATGATTGATAAAATAGAAGATGCTGCCTGCTACTTCATCCTTCTTATATTCTGTTGGCAGCTTTTTTACGGAGAAACGTGCCGCTTCTCGTACCTGCTCTGCTGTTACATTTAATTTCGGCAGCATAGACTCATCGATCAAGCGGTATGTCGTACCTAGATCTAACGCATAAAAAATACGTGTTTCCGCAGTATGGTCTGTCGTTACAAACGTGTGCCCCTCTTTAGAAGTCTGTGCGAAAGAAGTGGAGCGGATGATAGGATAAACCTGAGCGAGACCGCCAAACCCTTCCTGCTGTTCACGCTCCATCGCTTGGAATGTCTGCTCGATTGTGTAGACGACCTCTTCAATCGCTGCTTCTTTTTTCTGTGTATATTTTGCCAGAATTTCAGGTAATGAAATATCCATTCCTCGTTCTAGTGTCTTATGTTCAAGACGCACTTTGTCCTTTTCTTTATCAAATGTCCAATCAAACCGGTCTTCTCCGAGTCTTTTTTTCAGCTCTTCTACTAGCTGTGGTGATTTCATTGAGATCACTTCCTTACATAGAAATAACGGTTCACTACTGTGAACCGTTGTGTTTAAAAGTATTGTATCAAAAAACTGCCGTCTTGTATTATTTTTGCACTTGTACTGATCGTACAATTTCCATCATTTCAGCCAATTTCTCGTCAATTTTCTTCCCTTCGGCCATCGTTGTCATCTTGACACCGCCACTGGATACGATCAGCTCATAATCTTTTTCTCCGTGTTCAATCACTGCCGTGAATCCAAATGCCTCTTCAAATTCAAACGTCTCTTTTTCTACAATATTTAAACTTGTATCATTTACAAGATTGTCATAATGCAGACGGCTATCTTCCGCTTCTATCGTGTTGACAAATAAAATAAACGAGTCTCTCCCCTTTGTGAAGATGTAGTTCATTTCATTTGCCCCTTCTTCTACTTTATAGGCTGGTGGTACATATACATTAATTTTGCCGATTTCTGTTGTTGGGGCTGGTGCTTTCGATTCAAATGTAGTAGCTGCTGATGCAACTCCCTCTGTAATCTGCTCTTCAATTGTTTTGCCGCATCCTGCCAGCATAATTGCTACTACTGCCATCAGGACTAAATGAATCCATTTCCGATTCATGTCATTTCCTCACTTTCTTTCTAGTCTTTCTTACAGCACCCGCAGGAACTTTTCTAACTATCTCCTGTACAGGGGAGGGATAGTTCATTTGAGGTGCTCTTGGATACCTTGATATAGTATTTACTTTATTGTTTCATCTGATAGCGTACTTGTCCTATCAGCAATGTCACGATATGTTCAAACATTTCCTTACGGTCTACCAATCCATCTGTAAAGATGCCGATCGCTCCCGAGTGCTGGCGAATATCCTTTGTTTCTGTAAATATATCCATGACAGGTCCAAGCTCTTTTCCAGCATGAAGCTGCCCAGCTATTTCTTCCGGTAAAACAAAGGATGCGCCGGAACTTGAAATAACCGGACCATCCTTAATAGCAACAGCCCCCCAGTTGCAGCAGTAAATTTCTCCATCCAATTCATAAACGCCGCCCTCAAGCCCAAAGCTTAAATCCGCATTTGTTGCTTTTCTCGCATTGACAGCACGATTGATGGCTCCCTGGCGTGTTTCTGCATCGGAAAATGGCTGATCCGATACACCGGAAGGTACGCTAATATATTCAACGTCTATATTTTCAAAGTATTTTTTAGCGACTTCTTCTACCGCTGCGGTTTTTGCTTTGTTTTTTGTTCCTATTGCAATCAGCAATATATTCAACTCCCATCCATTACGCCTCAGCATCATTACATCCAAAAGTTTTACTTTCTTTCTCCAGGCCGTATACTCTGCTCATAAGGCACCTACATACTCTTTCATACCGCACTCAATAAGATAATAGAATGCTGCAAAAAAAATAAATTTTATCCAATTTTAAATTATATCACCTTTTATAGGACGTGTGAAATAGAAAAAGGTGCCCTTATTGAGCACCTTTACCTACTTATACGTTAGCGCGGATTGAATCAATTGTAGATTTATCCGCAGTTTGTACCAGCTTCACGAGCAATTCTTTTGCTGCTGCATAATCATCTATATGGATAATAGAAGCAGCTGTATGAATATAACGTGAGCAGATGCCAATTACCGCTGAAGGAATACCATCGTTTGCTGTATGAACACGTCCTGCATCTGTTCCTCCAGGGGAAACAAAATATTGATACGGGATATTACTCGATTCCGCTGTATCCAGGATGAACTCGCGCATACCTCGATGTGTCACCATCGTTCGGTCAAAAATACGCAGGAGCGGCCCTTTTCCTAACTGCCCAAATTGATTTTTATCTCCAGATGTATCATTTGCCGGAGAAGCGTCTAGTGCAAAAAATAAATCCGGCTGAATCATATTGGCAGAAACTTGTGCCCCTCGAAGGCCTACCTCCTCCATTACATTTGCTCCCGAATAAAGATGACTTGCTACTTTTTCATCCTTTAATTCCTTTAGCAGTTCAATGGCAAGTCCGCATCCATAACGGTTATCCCAGGCTTTCGCCATAATTTTCTTTGGATTAGCCATTGGTGTGAATGGACAGACCGGAATAACGGAATGCCCTGGTCGAACACCCATCTTCATTGCGTCTTCTTTATCATCTGCTCCAATATCAATCAGCATGTTTTTAATATCCATTGGTTTTGAACGCTCTGCATCTGTTAAAAGGTGCGGAGGAATAGAAGCAATTACCCCCGGAATTTCCCTTTCCCCTGCATACACAGTAACACGTTGAGCAAGCATTACTTGGTTCCACCAGCCGCCTAGTGTCTGGAATCGAAGCATCCCATTTTCTGTAATAGAAGTAACCATAAATGCTACTTCATCCATATGCCCTGCCACTAAAATTTTCGGTGCATTTTCATCCTCTGCATAGCGGACTCCAAAAATACCGCCTAAATTATCCTGAATAATTTCATCTGAATACTTTTCCAGCTCTGTGCGCATAAAATTACGTACTGCTCGTTCATTGCCGGGTGCTCCCGGTAGCTCTGTCAGCGTTTGAAATAACTGCAATGTCTCTTGATTCATCAATCCCCAACTCCTTATTGGTAATATGGCTTTTTTATTATAGCATGATTCCAGAATATTTCGTATTTCGAAAAAGATTCTTTATTGTTAAGTAAGGAAGTTGAGGAACGCCCCTCACTTTTTACAAGTTTTTTTATGTATGATAAAGTAAATAAGAGAAATAAAGGAGGGACTTACGATGAAATTACGTGATTTTATGTTGGGTGTAGTAACAGGATTGGCTGCAGCAGTCATCATTAAAGAAGTAACAGAAAAAGTGTCACCTTACAAATCCGCAAACGAAATCTTAGAAAATATTAAAGCGGACTTTAAAAAGGATTCGCCAATCGACGGCTCCTGGATCTATATGAAGATCGAAAACTTTTCAAATGGCTTTACAGAAGTCCCTGTTTACCGTGGGGGCATTTCCCGTCTAAATAATGGCGAAATGGAAACATATGAATTTGCAGCAGATGCAAGAACTGGCGCTGTTGTGGACTTACAATTAGTGAGCTAATATGTAAACTGCCTGCCGCTTCACAAAGGCAGACTTATTAAAAAAGCGCTCCCTTCACGGGAACGCTTTTTTTTAACTAAATTGGATTAATGCCTCATTCGAGCGCTTCACGCTGTCGACTATTTCCTTTCCGCTTGCATCCCACTGAACCATACGATAATAAGCATCATGGTAGAAAATGAATTTATAGCCGTTTTCAAGTGCTTCTTTCATGATACGCTCTTTGGCAAATACGCTTGTCATCGGATAATCATCATAGGCAAGCACCCACAGCGGGTTTTGATGGGCATGTGTAGGCATGATATCTGCCATGTGTACAAGTACTTCACCATTTTGTTCTAGCTTAATGATAGCATGCCCCTCGCTATGACCGCCTGTATGAATCATTTTAATTCCAGGCGCCACTTCTAACTCGTTCTCAAAAGGCTTTACGAGATGCTGTACAGGCTCCCAGTTTTCTTTCCAATATGTGTTGCGTGAACGGATATTCGGGTTACGCATTTCGTCCCATTCAATCTGCGTCACGTAGATATCAGCATTGGGGAAAGTAGGCACGAGCTGTTCTCCCTCCCAATATGTCAATCCGCCTGCATGGTCAAAATGCAGATGAGTCATCAGCACAGCATCAATGTCTTCAACTGAAAGACCAACTTCTTTCAAGCTTTCAAAAATTGTCGATTCTTCAGATACACCAAAATTACGAAGCTGCTTTTCATTCAGTTTGCCGAAGCCGACACCTGAATCGATTAAATAATTCTTGCCTTCATACTGGACCAAAATTGGTTCACATGCCAATTCAATCTGATTCTTTTCGTTTACTGGGTACTTACGTGACCATAACGCCTTTGGTACGACGCCAAACATGGCACCTCCGTCTAAAGCCGTTACACCCCCGTTGAGCCACGTAAGTTTCATGTTGTGAAATAAAAGTTCATCCATCCTAAAATCCCCCTACTCTTCAGTTAGTATCAAGCTGCGATTTTAACCGATTGACTGGTTCTGCATCAGGATTTCGACATAAAATAACAAAGTAACTTTTTAAAGTTCTTGTTTTGTCAGAAACTGACTTTCCAGCCGATAGATCGGCTGCCCCTTCGCGGAAAACTTTTCTTCATATTCCGTCATAATGTTATCTTCAGGCATTTCCGCATGCAGGTCCAGTGATACATAGTTTAGACGCATGCCATAATGATTCATGCTCACTAATGAATACTCGAAAAGCCCGCGGTTATCCGTCTTGAAATGGATTTCTCCATTCTCGATTAAAAGCGACTCATATAATTTCAGGAAACCTTCATGCGTCAAACGACGTTTTGCATGTCGTTTTTTCGGCCAAGGATCCGAGAAATTCAAATATACGCGACTTACATCGCCCTTTGTAAAGTACTCCTGTAACTTCGCCCCATTTACTTTTAACAGGCGTAAGTTTGCTGGCTTTTCTGCTTCAACAACCCGCTCCAATGCACATACGATCACACTATCGAATAATTCAATTCCGATATAGTTAATGTCAGGATTTTGCTTCGCCATACCTAAAACGAATTGGCCTTTTCCTGTGCCTACTTCAATATGAACAGGATTGTCATTACCGAAAACTTCATGCCATTTGCCTTTATAATCCTCAGGGTTTGGAATGATGACATCTGGATGTGCCTCTATATACTCCGCAGCCCAAGGTTTATTTCTTAATCTCACTTCATGTTCCTCATTTCTATAAAATACATATATACGTCATTATAGCGTAATTCTCTCTAATTTGCTTTAGGATGACACTATTTTTGCTATTTTCAATGCCGCCTTCTTTGTTGTTACATGCAGCTGTAAAGTATGATTGTAGAGGTCTTCACCGTCTGCATGGCATGGCAAAGTCCGGTTATAGCGGAGTGTAAAGCATTCTCCCGTTATCTGCTCGACCCCATTTATTCGCGTATGAGCCCCGAAAAACACACTCAGGAACATAAGAAGGAATTTTATTCGTGATAAATTATGTACAATTGTTGCTTCTAATTTTCCGTCATTTATTGAGGATTTCGGGGAAATCTTCATACCGCCTCCAAAGTAAGGCTGATTACTTACAGTAGCAAACCACACCCTATCAAACGTATAGATATCCCCGTCGCAATTGACTGATAAGGAAAAAGGTTTGAACCTTGCCAAACCCAAAACGACATAATATACATAGGCAAGTTTCCCAACCCCGATTTGATTGAAACGCTTTTTCATCTCTGAACGATTTGCTTCCAGCCCAACAAATGCATCAAAGCCCACTCCACAATTATTGACAAAGAACTGCTTACCTGTATATTCGGCCATCCCTAAATCTACATATTGCATCCTGGAATTTTGCAGATAGGCTTCAATTTCTGATGCATGATAAAATGCTCGGAATCCACGGGCAAAATCATTCCCGGACCCGGCAGGTATATTTCCAAGCAAGATATATTCACTGCCTGCGCACCCATTGATGACTTCATGGATTGTTCCGTCTCCACCTATTACAACAAGCAAAATACTGCACTTTTCTTTTGCTGCTTTTTCAGCCAGCTCATAGGCCAGCCTATACGCATGTTCAGGATAACCTGTTACATGCATATCATACGATACTGTCAGGTTATCCCTTAACCTCTGCCATACGCGCCTGCCCCTTCCATTGCCCGCAAACTCGTTAATGATGAACACCAGTCTCACTTTTCTTTTGATTCCTCCACACTCCAAATATCACGATTAAATGATGTGGTTTCTGCCGATTTCAAAATGGACTGGGCAGCACGAATTTGCATGTGCTTCATTGGAGAAACAGAGCGCTTCAGCTGCTGCATCCATTCAGAGAACTTGCGCTTATCAACAAACTGAACCCCGTATACAGAACCAGGATAATCAATATAACCGTTACGTGACAAAATCACCTTTCGGACCGGCATGTCAATCCCTTCCTGTTGGAACAACTGGGACACAATGGATTCTGTTCGAGCTAAATCAATCATAGGACTAAGCGTCTTCTTCTCGTTCTTCCCTATCTTTTTCGTCCAGAAGCGTTCGCCGCTTCCTACATACACGGCATGGTTTTCTTCTTCCAGCACCTTCACAATATAGCAGTCTGTCGGTGTTAAAATAAGAATATCCAGCTCAATTGGCGCCTTTTTTATTCGTAAAATCGGCAAATAGAATACAAGATAGCTGTCCGGCAGTCCCTGCAGCATTGTACGTAACAGTGAGTCCCTCATGAACTTAGGATCTACATACGATTTCTCACGGACTGTAGAGCTCGCCCATTTTAATTGAAAATGGAAAAACTGATCAATAAACATGCGTTTTAATTCTTCCAGCGTCTTTGGATTGTAGACGATGTTTGGTTCAAAATGAAGCATTGTTTCTTCGTCATGAATATAGTCTTCGTCCAGCTCGTTGGAGACATCTACCGTTTCTACATCCTGTTCCTCTTCTTCTTGCTGCCGCTGGTTCGGCAGGAACTTTTTTAAAAAGGAAAAGCGCGGTTTTCCGATCGTCTCCTCTGCTACTTCTGTCTCGATATGTTCCCAGCGTTGTATTTCTTCTCCTGTCTCCCATTGATGCTTGACACGTTCCCATTGATTTTTCTTTAAGCGGACAAATTGGGTCGGATAACGAGCCAGGTCAATTTGATAGCGTGAAATATAATCCTGAAGCTTCACTAATTGAGCCATATACACACTCTCCATTTTTTTCTAGTTGTTATTGAGCTTTATTGTACATTAGAAAAACAAAGCTCGCACGAAAATAATATGAATCATTTACACTTGTCTATGTAAATTAGAAACTTTCAATCTATAACTACAGAAAAAAATAAGGGCAGCCAGCATAGCCGCCCCCTATTTATTACGCATTGATTGATTGTGGGATTTTCGTATCGAACTGTGCTTGCAGTTTGCGAGTCCATTCACCCGGTTTGCCGCCGCTAATTTCCTGACCGTCAATATCGATGATTGGCGTTACTTCTGAAGTAGTAGAAGATACGATTACTTCATCCATCGCCAATAATTGTTCTTTCGTAAATGCCTCTTCTTTTACTGGCAGACCAATTTCCTCGGCACATTTTATGATAACTTGGCGTGTAATTCCATTCAAAATTAAGTTATCAGCCGGATGTGTATATAAAACGCCATCCTTTACACCATAAATATTCGAAGAGGAACCTTCTGTTACTGTTTCACCACGGTGCAGGATTGCCTCATAGCAGCCTTTTTCATGAGCTTCCTGTTTTGCAAGCACCGCACCTAATAGATTAAGTGACTTGATATCGCAGCGAAGCCAGCGAATATCCTCTACAAATGTTGCTCTCACACCATTTTCAAAGTTAGCCACTGGGCGTGGGTTCTCTTTTGCATTGCCTGTTAGGACTGGCTGCACATCATCACAAGGGAAGATGTGATTACGCGGGCAGGCACCGCGCGTAATTTGGAAATAAATATGACCTGTATTGATTTCGTTTGCCTCTACTAGCTGATGAAGCAATGTATATAATTTATCCTTTGTATATGGAATCGTAATTTTAATTTTCTCTGCACTCGCGTAGAAACGGTCTACGTGTTCTTCCATTGTGAATAACTGACCATTATATACCTTAACAACTTCATATACGCCATCACCAAACTGATAGCCGCGATCTTCTTTGTCTACCGCAACTTCTTTGTCCGCTACGATGCGGTCATTCCATAAACTATAGCCCACCTGTATTCATCCTTTTCTCTTCGTATTTATTTGCTAGCTAATTTCACAATTGCTTCTGCATAAATTGCAGCTGCCTTTATTAGATTTTCTATAACAACATATTCATCTGCCTGATGTGCAACATCTGGCTCACCTGGATACAACATGCCGAATGCCACGCCTTTTTTCATCACTCGGGCATATGTACCTCCACCTGTTGATAGAACTTTTGAAAAATCCTTTGTATGCTTTTGGTATACAGAAAGCAGCGTTTGTACCAGTTCATCATCTTCCGGAACGTAATGCGGCTTGGAGTCGCCTGCTACATCAAGAACAAAAGGCTTGGTAGTCATCAGCTGCTGGATGTCCGTCATCTTTTCTTCGAAAGGATAAGTCACAGAATAACGCATGCTTACTTCAATGACGCCGCCTTTTTCTCCAAAAGATACCAGCCCCGGGTTTAATGTCGTTTCCCCAGACATAGCATCAAAATAATTAAAGCCTAATGCTTTTCCTGTATGGTCTCCGTAAAATACATCCGTAACGAACTGTACAAATTGCGCACCTGCGCCAACCTTCAGCTCTGTTGTTAAAAACTTAGCCAAAAGTACTGCAGCATTACACCCTTTTTCGGGCTCCATGGCATGGGCTGATTTTCCTTTAACAGTTATTATATAGCGGTCACCTTCTAAATTTAAAGTACCTACCGCATTATTTTCTGATAAAAAATTCTGAAATTTCAAACCGATATTTTCAGATGCTCGGTTAAGTACTGCAATTGCTGTTTCAGGAACCATATTAATACGTTTACCTGCCGTAAAAGAAAATAAATTTTCTTCTTCCGGTGCTTGTTTTTGGGAAAAGACTAGATGAGCAATCCCCTTTTCAGCGTTAATAAGCGGGAAATCAGCATCAGGTGCAAAGCCGATTGTCGGCATCTCCTCTTTTTCGAAATAACGGTCTACACAGCGGAAGCCGCTTTCTTCATCAGAACCTACAATCAGCCGTACTCGTTTATTTAGTTGAATACCGGCCTCTTTCACTAGCTTCATCGCAAGCCATGCAGCCATTGTCGGGCCTTTATCATCAATGGCACCACGTGCGTACAGTTTGCCGTCAACGATTTCGCCTTTGAATGGTGGATACGTCCAAGTAGAAGGGTCTCCTGCTGGTACTACGTCAACATGACATAAGATCCCAAGCAGTTCTTCTCCCTGCCCCATTTCAATGTGACCGGCCATATTATCAATATTTTTTACCGTCATGTTTTGCTCACGGCCCTTTTCCAGCATAAACTGCAGGGCGGCTAGAGGACCAGGGCCAAATGGTGCGTCTGGCGTTGCTTTTTCTTCCTCCAGAACACTTTCGATCTGCAGTAGTTCCCGCAGTTCCCCAATCAGCTCTTCTTCTCTATTTTTCGCTAATTTGTACCAATCCATTTTGAACACCTCTCTTACTAATATCGCTATTTTACTCCTATTGAGCGAAATTACAACCTCTATCCTCTAATATGTATAAAACATTAGGCTTATTAAATAGCGGTTGTAGACTTGTGTTGTCAAACGAAAATTCTTAATCTTTACATACTATATATAGAAATTTCATTGATTTTTCGCTATAATAATGATATCAGAATATTTGTTCTGAAATAATCTATATGAAAAGGGGCTGTCTAAGGCAGAAATCTAAAGCCTTTGCGTACCCAAACGCAACTTGTCGTCCGCTAGTCTTTGCCATGAGAACTAAGATGAAGGAGTGGTTCATTAATGATGAAACCAACTACTGACAGAATGCTTAATCGTATTAAAGACGTGTACATGTTCATTCTTACTAAAGGAGAAGTGTCTACACAGGATTTAGTCGAAGAGTTCAACATCACTCCTCGCACCATTCAAAGAGATTTGAATGTGTTAGCCTTTAATGACTTGGTAATGAGCCCGAGTCGAGGCAAATGGACAACGACGAATAAAAAAGTAAAGTTAACTTCATAAGAAAAGACAACAATGAGATAAAGAAAAGAATGCTCCTTTCGTCGGGGAGCATTCTTTTTGCTATGATTCTCTATGTGTTGTTAAAGCAGCCAGCTCTTCTTCTGTTAACTCCCGGTAATCACCGAGTTCAAGCATCTCATCAAGCACAAGCGGTCCCATGGAAAGACGTTTTAAATATGTCACCTTTTTACCAACAGCCTCAAACATCCTTTTTACCTGATGAAATTTCCCTTCCTGAATCGTTAATTCAATTTCTGACACATCGTCCGATTTTAAAATGACCAATTCCCCCGGCTTCGTTACGTAGCCGTCATCTAATTCTACACCCTGACGGAACGCTGCGATATCTGCCTCTGTTACAACACCTTCTACCGTTGCATAGTACGTTTTCGGCACATGCTTTTTTGGGGAGAGAAGGTTGTGGGATAAGTTGCCGTCATTCGTGATGAGCAACAGACCTTCCGTATCCTTATCAAGGCGTCCCACAGGAAACGGCTTGAAATGTTGTGCCAGTGGATCGAGCAGGTCTATAACCGTTTCATCATAACGATCCTCTGTTGCCGAGATGACACCTGGCGGCTTATTCATCATGAGGTAAATGAACTCGGTATAGATGACACGCTCACCATATACCGAGACATCCTGCTGGTCGGGATCTACCTTCATTGCAGCATCCTTTACAACGATCCCATCAATTGTCACAGCTTTCTCTTTTAAAAGCTGTTTCACTTCTTTCCGCGAACCATAGCCCATATTTGCTAATAATTTATCTAAACGCATACCGCGTCCTCCTATTTGAACCCTAATTTATTTGCAATTTTTGTTACCTTTGCTCCAAGTAATTTTTGTGCAAGCCCTATCCGCAGTGATATAAAGCCATAGATAGCTGCTCCAACTCCTGCCCCCGCGATACAGTAAATAAGGGCCGTCATTTTAGAGTCATCTGCAAGGAATGTATTCAGCAGAGCAGTTACACCCGCAACACTTGCAGCCATAATGCCCGATAAAATAAAAATAAGCAAAATACGGCGTTTTACCATGGCTGATTTATAATTTAGAGCTTTATGAATAACGACGATATTAATTATAATTGTTGCCCCGTAGCCAAGACCCGTTGCTAATATGGCACCATCCACTTCCAGCCATTTAATTAAAGGAATATTTAAAACAAGCTTAACTAGAACACCTGTCAATAAACTGAATACAATCCATTTTTGGTAATCAATCCCCTGTAAAAGCGCTGCTGTCACTGTAAATAATGCAAACAATATCGCAATTGGAGCATAATGAGCAAGAACAAGCGTCCCCATCTCACTTTGCTCATATAGAATATGGTAGATATAAGGAGCTAAAATCACAATTCCAACGGTAGCCGGAACGGTAATAAACAATAGCACCTGATACGTCTTATCCATTGCATTTCGCAGGGAGCCTAATTTTCCAAGCGTATAATATTCTGTAATTGTCGGAATTAATGCCATTGAAAAGCCTGTCGCCAACATAACGGGGATCATGACAATTTTATGCGTCAAGAAATTCAGCATCGTGAAGTATGTATCCGTCACCTTTGCTAAACCGATCGACGTCATTGCACTGTTAAACGTAAGCATATCAACTAGCTGAAATAAAGGGTTAGCTAGACCCACGAAAACGATAGGAATCGAATATTTCAATAATTCTCTATATAAGCTCGATAGCGGTACTTTTTCCTCTGATGTAGTACTCACCGCTAGTTTTTCATCAAATTCCAGCTTATGTTTTTTCCAGAAACGGAACAGTATAAAAAGGCTGGCTATAGCTCCAATGAAAGCCGCAAAGACAGCAAAGTTAATGGCTGCCGCTGGTGTACCATCCAATAGGACAATGACGATAAAGGCACCGCCAAGCAGGATGATAATGCGTGCAATCTGTTCAACGAGCTGGGAAACGGAGGTAGGCATATAATGTCCGTACCCTTGAAAAAAACCTCGGACTAAACTCATAAATGGAACGACAAGTAAGGCAAAGCTTACCCACTGGATAACGTCTGCAACTTCTCCAACACTATATATTTGCTCATCATCATTAATAACGATATGGGCAATTGGAGATGATAAAAGATTTAACAATAGGAATCCGCCGATTCCGCTTAGAATCATTAACTTCGTACTGGAACGAAGCAGTCTTCTTCCTGTCTCATAATCACCCAATGCATTGTACTTTGAAACAAATTTCGATACCGCAAGCGGCAACCCCGAAATAGCAATCGATAGCATAATGTTATATGGAATATACGCATATTGGTACAGCCCTATATTTTCCTCTCCTACAATAGCGTAAAACGGAAAAATATAAATAAGGCCCAATACTTTAGATAAAAATAGGCCGATTGTTAAAATCGCCGTGCCTTTCATCAATGAGGACATAAAACCCTTCCAATCTATATGGAGATACCATTTTGTAAAAAACAATCCACCTGTTAGTTTACATGTATGAACACATTTACTCAATTCATTTCTTCTATTCGTGTATAATAATAATTACACAAATCGACAAAGAAAGTGAGTCATATTTATGATAGATGTAATTGTAATCGGCGGAGGACCATCTGGTTTAATGGCCGCCATAGCTGCTGCCGAGCAAAATAAAAAAGTAATGCTTCTGGAAAAGGGCGGAAAAGTCGGAAAAAAATTAGCGATTTCAGGTGGAGGCAGATGTAATGTCACGAACCGCCTGCCAGTTGAAGAAATCGTTAAGCACATCCCTGGAAATGGACGCTTCTTATATAGCCCGTTCACCATCTATAATAACGAAGATATCATTTCTTTCTTCGAAGGACTCGGCGTGAAACTAAAAGAAGAAGATCACGGCCGCATGTTTCCAGTATCAAACCGAGCGCAGGATGTTGTAGATGCCTTGATTCAGGAAATGAAACGATTAAAGGTAGAAGTACGTCTTCATACCCCTGTTACGAAAATCTTGATGGATGAAGAAAAAATCTATGGTGTTCGTTTAGAAGATGGTTCGGAAATACGGGCAAAGGCTGTCGTAGTAGCAGTGGGTGGAAAAGCTGTACCACAGACTGGTTCCACAGGCGACGGTTATCCTTGGGCTGAACGTGCCGGCCATACGGTCACAGAATTATATCCTACAGAGGTGCCCGTTACTTCAAAGGAGCCCTTTATTCAATCACGAGAGTTACAGGGACTAGCACTACGAGATGTTGCTGTATCTGTGTTGAACAAAAAAGGCAAGCCGATCATTACCCATCAAATGGACATGTTGTTTACACACTTTGGCTTGAGCGGCCCTGCTATTTTACGCTGCAGCCAGTTTATTGTGAAGGAAAAAAAGAAAAATGGCGCTCCCGTCCAAGTACGTATTCAATCACTCATCGATCACAATGAAGAGACGTGCCTGCAAATGCTGAATAAATCAATTAAAGCAGAGCCTAAAAAAGCTGTAAAGAATCTTTGGAAATCCCTTGTTCCGGAACGCTGGCTGCTCTTCCTATTAGATCGTGCCGGAATTGACGCCTCCTTGACAGGCATCGAGCTTTCCCAGGAAAAGCTTCGTGCATTCGCACGAGAATTAGTTAGTTTTACAATGGAGGTGCACGGGACACAGTCTATTGAAAAAGCATTCGTGACAGGTGGAGGTGTATCAGTAAAGGAAATCGACCCGAAAACGATGGCTTCCAAAATGAAAGATGGCCTGTACTTCTGCGGAGAAATACTTGATATCCACGGTTATACAGGCGGTTATAATATCACTTCTGCTCTTGTGACAGGGCGCATTGCCGGCATGAGCGCTGGGGCCAGCTGCTAGACATCCTATAGCTATATCTGAAAAGAGGCTGGGACAAAACTTAAAAACACCATTTTTCTCGAATGGAAAAATGGTGTTTTTTGGTATGATAAAAATTAGTTTCGGTTACGAGTGCACCTTCCTCGGGCATAGCGCGAGCCTCTAATATCAGCCATCGTGCTATTCCTGCAGGAAGCTTTACTCTGCATCGAAAGCTTAGCGGCAGATGCACTCGACCCTACACTTCAATCATTTTCGAGAACATCAAATTCTTATTGGACATTGATGCGAATTTTCTTGCGGTTTGTACTTATGCTCCAGTCTCTTCTTAATATACCTTTTCTCCTTCGCTATTATAGTACTCGTAATGAAAAGAATTGAAGTTTTCCGGCTTTATGATGGCGCGAATAGCTGGTTTCCCCTCTTCTATTTCCACCGGTATGACCGTACCTTCATTCTCATATTCCCCTACCAGATTAATTGCGGCAATTGCATGTCCTTCATGAACAGCAATGACTTGACGTCTCCACTGAGATTGTAAAGCATCCATAACATGTTCTTTACCTGTCTTCACGTCCCATAAGACATAGCCATTCTCGTTTTTCAGGAAATGAGCAAAATAATTTAACCCTTCTGCCGTCGTAATTAATGCATAACGATGATTTCCGAAGGTAGCTGCATCTGTTAGACGTGGCCCTTCAAGTTCTTCTTCCTCTAGTACAGCAGCTATGATAGAGGTTTCATCATATGCGTATTTTTCCGCAGCTGGCATTAAAAAAGGTACTACACACATTAGAATAATCAGCAGCGGAATTGCCTTGAAGAACCAATTGCTTTTCATCCGTACATTGAGAATAAAGAGAGCACCGAATCCGATGATAATCCATATTAAAACTGATTGATTGTGTTTCGACATCGAGCCAAAATAGGTATTTAAAAGCCAGCTTTGTTCTTGATTGCTGGAGATAAAGGGCTTATCAGGAAAAAATTCTTCATAGGTCTGTACAAGCGAAGCAGATTGCCTGCGGATCTCATCAAAGCTTGTTATGTTAGGAATAGGGGGCTCCGCTCCTTGCACTTCTATTCTCCATAAATACATGTAATACAGAAGTGCTGATAGATCCCGCCGCTCCCTTGGTGTCAGCTCAGGAGAACGATAAAAGGCGCTTTCCCCGCTTTCAATTGCTCGCTGCAGCAGCCAGTCACTCTCAGATAAATACGCCATAATCGCTTTTTCATCGTCCATCACCATAGCAGCCGCAAATCTTTCCATATACGCCGTCTCTACTGTTTCAGGTGCCTTCTCTGTACTGACGGAAATATGTTGATTAGACGGTTGTACTAAAGAAGACAGCAAGATTACCGCCATTATTGTCACTGCGATAGCTACAGCAAACGGCCTTTTCCTGCCTCTTATTCTTCTGGCGGCTTTCATAATCTCCTGTTTCCTATGTTTAGAAAAATGCCCTTCTCCGTATACTTCCCCCATTGCCTTACGAATCGGATCCATATGGTTCCTCTCCCCCCTGTAAAGATATCCCTAGCATTTGTCTTGCCCTTCTCAATCTTGTCTTTACTGTGTTAATCGGAAGGTTTAAAATAACACCTGTTTCCTCCAGAGACATTTCGCCAAAATGGAAAACGATAATGACATCCTTGTATTTGGGCGGCAGCTGCTCGATTGCTGACACGAGCCTTGCTGAGTCATCCATACTGATGACAACTTGCTCTGCTGACCTGTCTGTGTGTAAAAGCTTCTGAAAGGCATTCGTGATCGTAACTTTTTTATATTTCCAGCTCATCAAATAATCATGGCAGACGTTAATTGCAATGCGATATAAAAACGTCTTGATATTTGCCTCTCCGCGAAATGTATGAAGGGAACGGAAAAATCTTAAGAAGCTATCCTGCGTCAAGTCCTCTGCTGTCTGCCAATTGCGTACATATGTATAACAAAGCTTCACGATATCATCGCCATACTGATCCATCGTCTCTATCAACCTTCGTTCTCGTTCCTCTGGTTCCACAATCTCCCTCCTTCTTCTGGTCAGCCGTTAGACAGAACTTATTTTCAAAAAGTTTCACTTTACATAAAAAAACTTGGCCCTCTTTGGACCAAGTTTTCATTTCTTTTATGCAGTTGGCACTGTACTTTGGATAGTACGCGCTATTTTCTCTGTCAGGCGTGTCGTTACTTTCGGCAGCATCATTTTAATCATAGGTGTTAGTACCGCACCGGAAATACCGCCAGCGTTTACTTCCACCGTTCCTGTCATTTTTGTGCCTTCTACTATTTCCTCAGCCTGGAACTGGCCGCTGCCTGTGAAGTTATCTGTCAGGCCTTTTAGCGTGAATTTAATGTTGTTCGGGCCATTAAATTCAATAATATCTAATTCCATTTGCACCGTCTTTTTCAGACCCTTCATGCTGCCTTCAAATGTCCAGATAGACTTCTTTTCGTCAATCTGTTCATGTTCTTTATATGCTGGTACTAGTGTAGCCCACTGTTCGATTTTGCTTACGAAATCCCATACATTTTCAATGTTAGTCGGAACTGTTACTGTGTGTGATGCTTGTGCCATATTTATGCCAACTTTCTACTATTTTCTTTAGCTTCACCTACAGTTTACCTAAAAACTCTCCATTGGAAAATAGTTATTTTCACCTTTCATGCTCTAAAGTTAGGTAATTTTAGTATACAATTCATATTATTTTATACCTACCTCTTCCATACATAGCAGCATTGATACTGAAATCGCAAATACAACTATCCATTCGAATAAAATAGCTTATCAGAAACAAAGTGACAGAGTCTCAGCTAAAATATATTTAGTTGAACCCTCAATAAAGTGAATTGCACCGTAACGGATTTCCCTACGATGTAATCCCAGATTCACCTCTAATCCCGGTCAAATAAATATTTGCGGGCATCCGCTTCAATTCGCCGCTCACAATCATCACAGGCAAACTTACCGTTTCGATTTTGCTTGTATTGTTGGTACTTCCTTGTGCCTTCAATCAATTTAAACGGCGTTTTACAATACATACAGTCTGCTTCATAATAAATCATCGCTCTACTCCTCTAGTTATGATTATGTCTAGCATACATGAAAAACAGCAAATAAAAAAACGGTATTGGAACCCTATTGATTCCAATACCGTTTTTATTTGTTCAGCTGTTCTAAAAAGGCTTTTTGCAATCCAGCATCTAAATACTTCTTATCTACAATTTCCGTCAGTAACTGCCGCTTTTCTACTTCGCCAACCCGTAAGGACAAAATCTTTTCCCGGGAAATTTTCACAAAGCTAATATACGATTCATATGATTCGTCAAACTGCGACATGATTTCATCCCGGATGTTTTTGGCAAGGATTGGGCTTGCCCCTTCTGTCCCTACAGCAACCGTCAACAGTCCACGCTTGCCGACTGCCGGAAAATAGAATGAACTATTTCCCGGGTCGTCTGCAATATTAATCAGCTGATTGGCGCTGCAGCTATGTGCAACAGCTTCATTCACCTCACGCTTATTCGTTGCTGCAACAACTAAAAACGTATCATGAACATCCTGTTTTTCAAACGCACGTGGCAGCCAGCCCACCCGTTTTTGCTCTACAAGTGCCGCTAACTCCGGGCGCAGCTCTGGGCTGACAATTACAATACGTGCCCCTTCTGCCAGCAATGTCATTGTTCTTCGATAGGCAATTTTACCGCCGCCGACAATAACACACTTTTGTCCTTTGAGCTTGATCATAATCGGGAGCATACTATCACCTAAACTGTATGGAAGTTTGTACCGTCTGTTGTAGCAGCCACATATCCTGCACGGATTACGAAATCACCAAAGCGTTCCCCTTGTAAACGCTCTGCTGCGTAGCGTGTGATGATAGGGCGCAGCTCACTTAAGATTTCCTCTTCTCCAATGTTTTCGCGGTAGATTTTATTTAGACGGTCACCTGTAAAGCCGCCCCCTAAGTACATGTTATACTTGCCTGGCCCTTTGCCGATGAACCCGATTTCTCCCATCGCGGCTCGAGAGCAGCCATTTGGACATCCGCTCATTCGGATCACAATTTCTTCATCACGCAAGCCGACATCATCCAAAATCACTTCAATTTTTTCTACCAATGAAGGCAGGTAGCGCTCTGCTTCGGCCATTGCCAGGCCGCATGTTGGTAATGACACACACGCAATCGAATTGCGGCGTAGGGCTGAGTAGAACTCGCCTGCTGTAATATTATATTGTTTAATCAGCTCATCAATTTTTTTCTTCTTTTGCGGTGATACGTTGCCGATGACAAGATTCTGGTTACCTGTCAATCGGAATTCTCCTGTATGCACCTTTGCAATTTCACGTAAGCCCGTTTTTAGTGGATAGCCTTCGAAATCTTTAATACGGCCGTTTTGGATGAACAATGTATAATGCCATTTGCCATCTTCACCTTTAATCCATCCATAACGGTCTCCTGTATGGTCAAATTGGAATGGCCGAGCTTCCTCGATATTCCAGCCTAGACGACGGTGCAGCTCTTCCTTGAACCAATCAAGGCCGCGCTTATCAATTGTATATTTGAATCGTGCATTTTTACGCTCTTTACGATTTCCATAATCACGCTGAATCGTCATGATTTTTTCAGCTGTTTCAAGTAACTTATCTGGTGTAATAAAGCCAATTAAACGACCAAGCTGTGGATATGTCGTGTCATCTCCATGCGTCATACCCATACCGCCGCCGACCAGCACGTTAAAGCCTGTCAGCTGACCATTCTCCAAGATTGCAATAAATCCGATATCCTGCGAATAAATATCTGCATCATTATGAGGTGGGATAGCAATACCGATTTTGAATTTACGTGGCAGATACAATGAACCATAAATAGGTTCAATCTCTTTTTCCTGCGTATCCACGACTTTTTCACCGTTCAGCCATAATTCATGATAGGCTGTTGTACGCGGAAGCAGATGCTCACTTAATTTTGCCGACCATTCAAAAACCTCTGCATGAAGCTTAGATTGATAAGGATTAGCATTGCACATAACATTACGGTTTACGTCCCCGCATGCAGCCAGCGAGTCAAGCAGTACCTCATTGATTCCCTGCATAAATTTTTTAACATTCCATTTTAAAATTCCATGCAATTGGAACGCCTGGCGTGTTGTCAGCTTCAGCGTACCGTTTCCTACCTCATCGGATAAACGGTCCATTGTCAGCCATTGCTCCGGCGTCGCTACTCCACCCGGTGTACGTACACGTACCATGAATTGATACGCAGGTTCAAGCTTTTGCTTGGCACGCTCATTTCGCAAGTCACGGTCATCTTGAAGATAACTTCCATGGAATTTCATAAGACGGTTGTCATCGTCTGGAATACCCGAGCTGATTGGATACCCCATCGTTTTTTCAAGTGTACCGCGCAGGTAATTACTTTCTTCTTTAATACGTTCTACATCACTAAATGGCCCTTCTTGTGGCGGCAGTACGATTTTCTCTGTCATTTTACTTCCCCCTTAGTACACGTCACGTTGATAACGCTTCTGTTTTTGCAATTCTTTTAAATAATCAGCCGCCTCATCGCGTGACAATTGCTTCTGCTGCTCAAAGATTGTAATTAACGCTTCGTTCACACTATGACCTAATGTCTTTTCATCACCGCATAAGTAAATGTTAGCGCCTTGCTCGATCCATTCGAATACTTCTTTCGCATTCTCAACCAGTCGATGCTGCACATATATCTTTTCTTGCTGGTCACGAGAGAAAGCAACATTCATGTTAGTTAATGTCCCTTCCTTTAACCAGCGCTGCCATTCTACCTGATACAGGAAGTCCGTAACGAAATGCTGATCACCGAAGAATAGCCAGCTCTTTCCTTGCGTCCCTTGTTCTTCTCGTTCCTGAAGGAAAGAACGGAACGGCGCAATCCCTGTTCCTGCACCAATCATAATGATTGGAGCAGAATCTGCAGGCAATTTAAAGTTCGGATTTTGTTTTACATAGACCGCTAATTTATCACCGATTTCTACATTCGTTGCGACATTACCTGATACAACTCCTTCACGGTAACGGCCGCCTGTTTCATGGAATACCTTTCCAATAGTTAAATGAACCTCTTCTGGATAAGCCGCATAGCTGCTTGAAATCGAATATTCACGTGCCGGGATTTTACGTAATTGTTCGATGAATTGCTGAGGTGTCCATGTCCAAGGTCTGAAAGTTTCGACAATATCAATTACGTCACGGCCATATACATATGCATTCAACACATCCCGGTCTTCAATTAATGCTCCCAGTTCAGTATTTTGCGTGTATGGGATAAATTTGTTCAGCAGCGTTTTTGATAATGCTGTAATATCCAGGTGCTTTAAAGCGTCCTGCAATGCTGACTCATTGCCGTCTACCGTCACTTTTTGTGTCCCATCAAAGCCAAGGGCAGTTAATAATAAGGCGATTAGGTGATCACTATTTTCCGGCACAATTGCCAATACATCACCTGGTTCATATGTTAAACCAGAACCTTCCAATGAAAGTTCCAAATGGATGGTTTCCTTATTCGATCCACGGCCGTTCAGGTTAACTTTTTCTAATACTTCCGCATAGAAAGGGTTGCTTCGTGAATAGTCAGATGTCCCTGTCGGCACTTGCACTGTTTGGGCTGCAGGCGATGCTGCCGTACTTGTTGCCAGCGCCTCTGTCACCTGTTGAATCCATGCATCGGCATCAGCATCAAAGTCTACATCACAGTCTACACGCGGCACAATGCTCGTCGCACCAAGTGCTTTTAGACGTTCATCGAAATCAATACCTGTTTTACAGAAAAATTCATAAGAGCTATCTCCTAAAGAAAGGACAGCGTATTTTACATTATCCAACTTTGGTGCCCGCTTGCTATGTAAGTAGTCATAGAAGCTGATCGCATTATCCGGCGGCTCACCTTCTCCATGCGTACTTGCTACAATAAATAGATGGTCTAATTTCTTTAAGTTATTTACCTTGTAATCACCCATCGACGTGACCGTTATTTGGTGATTCGGGTCTTCTAACGCAGCCCCCAGTTTTTTCGCTACTTTCTGGCTATTGCCGGTTTGCGAAGCAAAAAGAATGGTAATCTCCTTTGTTTGCTGTGCAACTTGAGCCGGCTCCTGCACTGCAGCCGGCCCCTCAGCCGAGGCTGCTGTCAAATAACCTGTCAGCCAAATTTTTTGCTGTGAAGTTAAATTCGGTAATAACTCATTTAAAATCTTTACTTGTTGTTCGGTAAATGGACTATTAATTACTTGTAGTGTCAATTTGTTCGCACCTCATTCAAATTATTTCAAACGAATTTTTTCATTTTTCTCTATCTGTACAACATAGTTATCTTGAATAATGAGCGTAACGGAGCCGTATTTCATGGAACTAACCATTTTCTTCACATTTTCCAATGTTACTTCAATATTGTCTTTACGCGTACTCATTGTTCATCTCTCCTTTCCATCAACTGTATGATTCTATCGATAAAGACATGTTGGACCTGCTCGTCATATCCCAGACACTCACATAAATGAACAGCTTTATTCGTTTCCTGAATATTAGCAATTTTCGTTTGAATATGTTGCTTTAATAACCCTGTAAATAGTAAATACGGAATAATAAATGTTTTTCGATCTTCTGTCATCAACTGCTGGAGAGCATCCTCAAATGATACCCCTTTCCCATATAAAAAGCAGGTAGACACTTCATTCAGACCAGCCCTGCCCTTTAACAAGCCAGCGATCCGAGTTAAGTCTCTTTTCACAGCAGGATCGCTACTCCCTCGTCCAACTAGCAGGACATTTGCGCCTTTATAATTTTCATTTGATTCCTTCAGCCTTTTTTCAAGTACATTTACCAGCCTGTCATCAACTCCAAATGCCTGGCCGATTGAAAAAACCACTTCCGGGAATTTTCTTTTTGCTTCTTCTATTTCATCGGGGATATCCTTGTTCAAGTGATTTGCTGTCAATAGTAGAATCGGCGCTACAGCAACCTCTGTCGCCCCTTGCTCTACACACGCGGCGACTCCCTGCATAATTGTCGGTTCTGCCAGTTCCAGAAAACTTTTTTGTTGAATCGGTGCATTAATACGAGGTGTTACCTCGTCAATAAAGGCAAGGGCCTCATCAACCCCCTCCTTCACTCGACTCCCGTGTGCGACATATAGTACTGCTTGCATAGATGACACCTACTTACACTGAAATTTCCTGGCGTAGTTTTTGTAAATATTGCTCTTTTTCAAACCACTGAATTTTTTCTCTCACTTTGACAACTTCGCCTATAACAATCATGCTGGGATTTTCTACTTTTTCCTGCTGAACCATTTCGACAATCGTATCGAGTGTTCCTGTAACAGTTTTTTGCACATCCGTAGTGCCCCAATGAATGAGTGCTACTGGTGTATCTGCTGGTTTTCCGTGCTTGGTTAACTGCTTACAAATATAGGGTAAGTTCCCAACACCCATATAAATAGCCAATGTATCAATTCCTGTCGCCAAGCTCTCCCATTTGATAGAATCATCCTTCCCTTCGCGCATATGTCCGGTTACGATGGCAAAGCTGGAACTATGGTCGCGATGTGTCACAGGTATACCTGCATAAGCTGGTGCAGCGATACCGGATGTGATTCCCGGTACAATTTCAAATGGAACACCCGCTTCTGCTAACACTTCTGCTTCTTCCGCTCCCCTGCCGAAGACAAATGGATCCCCTCCCTTCAAACGGGTCACCACTTTTTCCTTTTTACCGTGCTCGACAAGCAATGTATTGATCCGATCTTGAATAACTCCATGATAATTCGGCAGTTTTCCGACAAAAATGAGCTCAGCATCTGGCTTAGCATAGGTAAGGAGTTGTTTATTTATCAAGCGATCATAAAGGATTACATCCGCTTCTTTGATTGCACGCAGTCCTTTAACTGTAATCAAATCCGGATCACCGGGGCCTGCTCCGACAATATATACTTTCCCCAACGTTGTTCCTCCTCTATCTTTCAAAAAATGCATTCATCTTTTTAGTTGCGACCAGCCAACAGCGACTATCTAATCCGAGTAATCGCATACTATTTCGTCACATAAAATGTCAGTTTGGATGCTTAATGATTTCTATAAATTCAAAATTTATACTTATATATATTTAAAAATGCAATTTTTATCTAGTAATCTACTATGATTAAACATTACATAACCTTGTCATCATTCACCATTTACTGTCTATTTTCGACATACATTAATCGTCATCTTTAAGTATGAATAGGCTGCTTGTTCTCCTGCTTTCCAAAGAACACCTTATAGCTGCCTCATTCGCTATAGTGTAATTTTCTTACAGTTCATTTCTGCACAGTAAAAAAAATGTTAAAACAAATATAAACATATAATCCCTATTAGTCAACTATGTTTTTTAAATTTTTTCATATTTCAAAATGTTCTTCATTGCTAATATGCATCAAATGTAAATAAGCTGTTTTACCGTCTTTTATGTATAAATCCCTAAATCATTCAGACTCTTCAATAATAAACAACTATAAGAAACTACCTGTTCATAAAATAACCTAGGGGAAAAGACTTACTACAGGAAAACTTTTAGAAGCTATTTTATAGAGGCTGGAATTTAATTTAAATGTTTATGCTTCTTGAAACGATATAATTTCTTACATAACAAAAAAGCTGCGTATTGGAGTTATTTCCAATACGCAGCTTACTTCTACACTATATGTTTATTTGACTACAATGTTTACTAACTTACCTGGAATTGCAATTAGCTTCACTAACTCTTTTCCATCCATGAATTCCTTCACTTTTTCATCGTTAATTGCTATTTGTTCCAGCTCTTCCTTCGATGCGTCTTTTGCCACTTTTACTTTGGCGCGGACTTTGCCGTTCACTTGAACTACAACTTCCACTTCATCATCTACAAGCTTTGACTCATCATATGTCGGCCAAGCTTCATAAGAGATCGTACCTTCATGACCTAGGATTGCCCATAGCTCTTCTGCCACGTGTGGCGCGATAGGAGCAAGCAGCTTTACAAACCCTTCTGCATACTCTGTCGGCACAACTTCTGCTTTATAGCAGTCATTAATGAATACCATCATTTGAGAAATAGCAGTGTTAAAACGGATACCCTCGATGTCTTCCGTCACTTTTTTCACTGTTTGGTGATAAGACTTTTCTAATGTTTTATCATCGGATGGCTGAACCTTTTCCGCTGCTGTGCCTTCTTCTGTTACGAACAAGCGCCAAATACGGTCAAGGAAACGACGAGCACCATCTAAGCCGTTCGTAGACCAAGCTACAGAAGCCTCAAGTGGTCCCATGAACATTTCATATAGACGAAGTGTGTCCGCACCATGTGATGTAATAATTTCATCAGGGTTTACAACATTTCCTTTTGATTTAGACATTTTCTCATTGCCTTCACCTAAAATCATTCCTTGGTTAAATAGCTTTTGGAACGGTTCTTTTGTCGGTACTACGCCTAAATCGTAAAGCACTTTATGCCAGAAACGTGCATATAGCAAGTGAAGTACTGCATGCTCTGCCCCGCCGATGTAGATATCTACAGGCAGCCAGCGTTTTAGTAATTCTGGGTCAGCGATTGCTTCCTCATTATGCGGATCGATGTAGCGCAGGAAGTACCAGCTAGAACCTGCCCACTGCGGCATTGTATTTGTTTCACGACGTCCTTTTTTTCCTGTTTCCGGGTCAACTACATTCACCCACTCATCGATGTTGGCAAGCGGTGATTCTCCTGTACCGGATGGACGGATATTGGATGTTTTCGGCAATTCTAATGGCAGTTGATCTACCGGTACTGTTGTCATTGTTCCATCTTCCCAATGAATGACTGGAATCGGCTCTCCCCAATAGCGTTGGCGAGAAAACAACCAGTCTCGTAGTCGGTAAGAAATCTTTTTCTCCCCTACGCCATTTTCCTCTAACCATTGGATTGCCGCTTTAATACCGTCTTCTTTATTTAAGCCGTTTAAGAACTCTGAGTTAATATGAGCACCGTCTCCAACGAATGCTTCTTTCTCAACGTCCCCGCCTTCAAGAACCGGCTTAATTTCTAAACCAAATTCTTTTGCAAACTCATAGTCACGCTCATCATGAGCTGGTACAGCCATGATTGCCCCAGTACCATATGTTGAAAGTACATAATCAGCAATCCAGATTGGCATTTTTTCTCTGTTGATCGGATTGATTGCATAAGCACCCGTAAAGACACCTGTTTTTTCTTTCGCCAGGTCTGTACGCTCTAAATCTGATTTAAGCTTTACTTTATCCAAGTATGCTTCTACGGCCGACTTTTGTTCTGCAGTTGTAATGTCTGCTACTAGTTTGTGCTCTGGTGCAAGAACGCAATAAGTTGCACCGAATAATGTATCAGGGCGTGTCGTGAATACTTCAAATGACGCATCCGTCCCATCAATAGCGAATGTTACTTGTGCCCCTTCAGAACGTCCAATCCAGTTGCGCTGCATATCTTTAATTGATTCGGGCCAATCTACTTCCTCTAAATCATCAAGCAGGCGGTCAGCGTATGCTGTGATTTTCAGCATCCATTGTTTCATTGGGCGACGCTCTACCGGATGACCGCCGCGTTCTGATTTACCATCAATTACTTCTTCGTTTGCTAGAACTGTGCCTAGTGCTGGGCACCAGTTTACAGGAATTTCATCTACATAAGCCAAGCCCATGTCTACTAACTTTGTAAAGATCCATTGTGTCCATTTGTAGTATTTCGGATCTGTTGTATTAATTTCACGATCCCAGTCATAGGAAAAGCCAAGCTCTTGGATTTGGCGTTTAAACGTTGCGATATTTTTCTCTGTGAATTCAGCAGGGTCATTTCCTGTATCAAGTGCATATTGCTCCGCTGGAAGACCAAAGGCATCCCATCCCATCGGATGAAGAACGTTAAAGCCTTGCATGCGCTTGTAGCGAGATAAAATATCAGTCGCCGTATAGCCTTCCGGGTGTCCTACATGGAGTCCTGCACCTGATGGATAAGGGAACATATCTAATGCGTAAAATTTCGGTTTTGAATTGTCGTTGCCTGTTTTAAACGTATTGTTGGCAGCCCAATATTGCTGCCATTTTTTTTCGATTTCTTGATGATTAAAACTCATGGTATTTCCTCCTTAAAGTATCATTGTCGACCTGTTTTCACATATTTAAGCGGAATTTACGGAATTTTAAAAAAACAAAAAAACTCGCCCCATTCCATAATAGAAAGGGACGAGAGAATTTTGACTCCCGCGGTACCACCCACATTAGTGACACAGCACTCAGCTTAGATTTCTTAACGCGAAAACACGGCTTCCAGCTACTATTTTCGCCAAAAGCATACTCCGAGGCGAGTTCAGTCTGTTCATCTGCCGGCTCACACCAACCGCAGGCTCTCTTGAAGACTTCTAGACCTACTATTCCTCATCACAGTCGTTCTTAATATTTTCATTTATTTTAATGGAAACAATTGAAAAGCACAAGTGTTTATTCATACTTAACCCGTTTCAATGGCTGATCGTACAGTAAACACGGAATGATGGCAACAATAAGTGCAATAGCAAGGAAGATGGCAAGCACCTGCATACCATACACATCGACCATCACCCCGCCGATCAGCGGTCCTACCATACGCCCTATTGTCGTTGCACTATTCACAATCCCCTGATAGAAACCTTGCCTTCCTTCCGGTGCCAGTTTGTTTGCTACTAACGGGATAACCGGTGTAAAGAATACTTCTCCCAATGTCAGAACCACCATGGCAGCGGCAAACATTTTAAAATCTCCTGCAATTGATACCAGGCCAATTGAGGCAGACATCAGTACCAGCCCTAATATTAATTGGTGTTTCAGTTTATCCTCCCACATCCGGACAATTGGCCGGATGAATGGCTGTACTCCTACAATTAATAGTCCATTAATCGTCCATAGTAAACTATATTGAGAGAGGCTCATCCCCAGCTCCTGTGTATAGGAAGAGATCGTCGCGCTCCACTGTGAATACGACATCCAGCAGAACACGAGGGAGATACATAGTATCAATATAGCAAATAACGGTGCTTTTGATTGGGGGCCTGCCCCTTCTGCAATCACATTTTTCGGTGCAATGCCTGCCTGTTTAAATCGTCTGAAGGCAAAAACAGCAATAAAGAAGAACACTGCGTATGTCGCCAGGTTCGTAATGAAAACATATTCAAAGTTAATATCAGCAATTACTCCAGCCAGTGCAGGACCGATCGCCACTCCTACATTGTTTGCTAAGAATAATGTGTTGAAGGCTTTTCTTCCCCCTTCCGGCCAGGCGCTGCCGATGAGGGCATACATTGCAGGAAAGACAATTCCGCCGCTGAACCCGACCATTGTCAGTAAAATGACATACTGGGGCCAGTCATGCCACACTGTCAAAAGGGCTAATGTGACTAAATTACATACGACCCCAAAGACAATTGTCTTATATCCTCCTAATCTATCAAATAAATAACCGCCAAGCAGATTGCCAAATACACCTGCTAACGAATTCAACATTAAAACAAATCCTGCCACGGTAAGCGACTTTCCTAAATAATCATGAATATAAATACTATTTAGAGGCCACAAAAATGAGCTTCCGACTGTATTTACAAACATTCCTACAACTAAAAACCACACACTTTTCGGCATAAAATTTCCTCCATTAATTTCAAGCTCCAAACAGTAAGTCTATGCGTAATTCGTAAAATGTACAAGAAAAAGATTTTCTGTTATGTCAGAGTGTCCTCTGCATGTTAAAATAGGGCGTTAGAGGAGTGACATATATGACAGAAACAAATTTCCCTTTCCCTTCAGATGGAAAGCGTTATTATACATGGAATCGCTATTTGCGGAATGAATTTGGAAAAAAAGTATATAAAGTTGCACTGGATGCCGGTTTTGACTGCCCGAACCGGGATGGCACAGTTGCTTTTGGCGGCTGTACTTTCTGCTCCGCTGCCGGCTCGGGAGATTTTGCAGGTGATAAGGTTGATCCGATCCCTGTTCAATTTGAAAAGATCAAAGCAAAAATGGAGAATAAATGGAAGGATGGCCTGACAATGGCCTATTTCCAAGCATATACAAATACGCATGCTCCGCTTGAAGTATTAAAAGAAAAGTTTGAAGCAGCACTTGCTTGTGAAGGTGTAATGGGGCTTAGTATTGCTACACGTCCTGATTGCCTCCCTGATGACGTTGTCGAATATTTGGCTGAGCTAAATGAACGCACGTATCTTTGGGTAGAGCTTGGCCTGCAGACTGTGCATGAAAAAACAGCGAACCTGATCAACCGGGCACATGACTATCAAACATATGTTGAAGGTGTAGAAAAACTGCGCAAGCACAATATCCGTATTGTCACACATATCATTAACGGTTTGCCGCTGGAAGACTACGATATGATGATGGATACAGCACGGGAAGTAGCGAAGCTCGATGTCCAAGGCATCAAGATCCATTTACTGCATTTGTTAAAGGGTACACCTCTTGTGAAGCAGTATGAAAAAGGAATGCTGGAGTTCATGGAAAAGGATGCTTATATCAACCTTGTAGCCGATCAGCTAGAGGTGCTGCCACCTGAAATGATCGTTCACCGTATTACAGGTGATGGACCGATTGATCTCATGATTGGGCCAATGTGGTCAGTTAATAAATGGGAAGTACTGAATGGCATTGATGCGGAGCTGGAACGACGCGGCTCATGGCAAGGCAAGTACTACCAGGCGGAAGTGGCAAAATGAAGCTGGAACGAGTTCTACAATATGCGCAGACATTATTAAAATCAGCAATCAGCAATGGGGATATTGCAGTTGATGCAACAGCCGGCAATGGTCATGATACACTGTTTTTAGCCGGGCTTGTTGGCGATGACGGCTTTGTCTATGCATTTGATGTACAAAAGCAGGCAGTCGATGCGACACTTCACCGTTTGCTCGACAATGCCCTTGAACATCGGGCAGTTGTCCTAAAAGATGGGCACGAAAATGTGGCAAAATATGTAGACAAGCCTATTTCAGGCGCCATATTCAACCTGGGTTACCTGCCGGGTAGTGATCATGAGGTGATTACACGCCCGAATACGACTATTCAGGCTTTAAAGAGCCTATTAAAGCTCCTGAAGGTCGGCGGCATTATCGTGCTTGTTATTTATCATGGGCATGAAGGCGGCAAAAAGGAACGTGATGAGGTCATTCGATTTGTAAGCGATCTGCCTCAGAAATATATTCACGTGCTGCGCTACGAATTTTTGAACCAGAAAAATGACCCTCCATTTGTTATTGCATTAGAAAAGGTCAAAGAATTGCCCCTTGAGAGCTGAGGAATCTATCCTCGGCTCTTTTTTAATAAAAGCTCACTCCAAGGTCCCCTTATTTTATTTAAAAACTCACCTTCTTCGGCTATTTTCTCAGAGCCATATTTATGGTATATTAATTTCTGAATTTTCAGAACAAAATAGATTGGTGGTTTTTATGGATAATCTCTCTTTCTTTTTACTTATGTGTATATTGCTCATCATTTTGCCAGGCCCCGATACAGCCATCGCTACTAAAAACACACTTGTTAACGGTCGGAGCGGAGGGTTAAAAACAATGCTCGGTTCATGCTGCGGCTTACTGATCCATACATTCGCTGCAGTAATAGGGCTCTCTGCAATCCTTGTAAAATCAGCCTATTTGTTCACGGTCATTAAATATGTAGGGGCTGTGTACTTATGCTATTTAGGAGTTAAAACCTTGTGGTCCATAAAAAATCTTTACAAACAGCTGCCTGATGAATTGCAAGAAAACAATAACTACACAGGGCAGCCGTGTTTTAAACAAGGCTTCCTTACGAATGTCACAAATCCAAAGGTTGCTGTATTCTTTTTGACGTTCCTGCCTCAATTTGTCGACGGAACAAGTCAAACGGTGTTCCCCTTCCTCCTGATGGGGCTTCTTTATACAGGGTTAACAGCTATATGGTTTGTATTTTACATTTACTTATTGGATAAAATCAGCAGCTTCATGAAAAAAACACGAACAAAACTTGCAATTGAAGGGGTAACGGGTACTATTTTAATTGCTTTCGGTATTAAGCTTGCCTTTGAAAAAAGCCACTGATTCAGTGGCTTTTTGTATTTCTTAAGAAAATCTTCAGAAATGCAGGCTCTATATCTTCATATTTGCCTTTTACACTTAGCTTATTAACACAAAAAGGAATGAGCATATGATTACAGTTCAATCATTACACCACGCCTTCATGATCGGCAAGAAAGGCAAGGAAAAGAAGGTGGAAGTATTAAAAGGGATTAATTTCGAGGTACAGCAGGGAGAAATCGTTTCGATCGTCGGTAAAAGCGGTTCTGGAAAGTCTACCCTCTTACAGGTTATTGCCGGCTTTCTAAAACCGAATTCTGGCTCTGTATTCATTAAAGATACCGAGACTGCAGTATTTACTGAAAAGCAAAGCGCTGCCTTTCGCTTAAATCACTTCGGTTTCATTTTCCAAAACTTTCAACTCCTCCCCGGCCAAAATGTTGTTGAAAATATTGAGCTGCCCCTAAAGCTGAAAGGAATCAGTCCAGCAATACGCCAGAAAAAGGTGCAGGACATGCTTAAAAGAGTTGGTTTGACAGAGGTGGCAGACCACTATCCAAATGAGCTATCCGGCGGACAGCAGCAGCGTGTATCGATTGCCCGGGCAATGATTACCGATCCTCCTATCGTTTTAGCGGACGAACCGACTGGCAGTTTGGATATGCAGACAGAACAAGAAATTCTCCAACTCATGCAGCAACTAAACAGGGAAAGCAATGTCACTTTCATCATCATTACCCATGACGAGGAAGTAGCTTCTATCGCGGACCGTATCTTGCGTATGACTGATGGATTATTAATGGAGGAAGTGTAGTATGTTATTTAAAGATCAATTGCAATTTGTTTGGCAGCATATGAAGAAAAATAAGATGCGCGTCACAACTACCGTTCTGGCTGCCATGATTGGCTGTGCCTTTTTAATCGTATTAGCCTCAATCGGGTTTGGTATTCAGGAGACGATGCGTAATGAAATTTTAAATCAAGAGAAAATTACGGAAATCGAGCTCTGGGGTGATGAAAGCCTAACCGCCGAGGATGAAAAGTGGATAAATGACGTAGAGCATGTCAATGTCGTATTAAAAAAATGGGATGTCGCAGCTTCCGTCTTGTCGACCTTCGAAGATCGTACAGGCTATTCACAGGGAGCAATATTTGATATGGAGGCGCAATCAAAACTTCCATCGAATTTAAGCGAGGGACGTTTACCAACGGCACCAAATGAAATTATTGTCGGCTACCATTACGCTCAAAATTTATTAAACGAAGCGGATCAGGCAGAAATCGAGCGCAAGTCAAGAGAAGCGGAAGCAAATGGGACATGGTACAACGGTGAAGAAGAAGGCTATAAAGGAGAGATTATCGGAAAAACAGTAACGCTCGAGTTTGAAGATGGTGAAGGAGATCAAGAGGTGCAATCTGGGGAATTCACGGTTGTCGGTGTCTTAAAGAAGCCTTCATATGAATGGTATATTGATTCTTCCGTTATTTTTGGACAGGGTGTACAAACGATACTCCCATCCTTAGAAGCATACCCTACAACAACGATTTTTGTAGATTCACTTGAAAATGTAATCCCTGTATTAGACATCTTAAAAGAACAAGGTTACCAAGTGTATTCCGTTGTGGAGCAATTAGAGGAAATGGATCTATTCTTCCTGATCTTCAAAATCGGTCTTGTATTTATCGGAACAATTGCTGTATTAATTGCCTCTATCGGTATCTTCAACACGATGACGATGGCTGTGACAGAACGTACACGTGAAATTGGCGTGTTAAAGGCAATTGGTGCCTCTCCGGCATTGATTCAACGATTGTTTTTAATGGAAAGTGCATTTATCGGCTTGTTAGGCACAGGCTTGGCGATTATTCTTTCGTATGCGATTAGCTTTGGGGCAAACGCTATTCTGCCGCATGTACTCGCCTATGCTTTATCGGAGGATGATCTGACAGGTTATGAACTTACGTTTTCTGTCATTCCATTCAGCCTTGTACTGATTGCAGGGGGCATCAGCCTGCTGGTGGCAATCTTATCCGGCTGGCGTCCTGCACGTAAAGCAACAAAAATTGAAGTTATCCAAGCACTGCGTCAGGAATTATAAACAAAAGGATGAGGGTCTGCCCTCATCCTTGTTTTATTTATTCACAATAACTTGTTCTTTAAAATAGATTGTATTTGGAAAGTTATAGAAATAAATCTTTACGGGGGCTTTCATTTCTATTGGATACGTATAATCCACTTGATTCCATGTACTGGAGAATGATTCCATTTCAAAACGTCTCCCGTCTGCATCAATCGCATGACTTAAACGAACCTCTGTCCCCTCCTCCTCTTCAATTGTAATAACACCACCCTGTCTTATTTTAAACTTCACCTTTCCTATTGCGGGCTGCTTTAGAACGATTTGCTTGCTGAAATCTACTTCAACATAATTATCATCCTTCGGCAATACATCTATATTTTCGAGTTCAATCGTGAGGGAATCCGCTGAGTTGACTGCATCACTTTCGAATAAGTAAATGACTTCACCATAAGAAAGATTATTTAACCCTGTTAATCCATTCTCTGGTGTATTTACTGGCTCTCCTTGCTCATTGAAAACACGTACATGGCCAACATTTAGAATTTGCATCGAATTGCTTGCATCAGATGTTATACGAAGACGGGTCGATGTTGGTGCAATCGTGATATCTTTTACAATCAGTTTTTGCCCCTCATACGAAAATGTTTGATCGATTTTATATACTTGTTTTTTCACTATATCGCTTTTGATCGTAAAAGGAATTTCGAACGTTGTTTCCTCCTTATCGCCAAACGTTATTTGAAGCTCAAAGTTTTTCTTATTAGGCAGATTTTCGCCTTCGACAGTTTGAAAAATTGTATCCTCTATATATTTTTTTATTTCTCCGTCTACCGGCGAGCCATAACTGGATGCCCCGTCTAATTCCTTCCCATCCTGTAAAATTGTTACCGACCGTACTGGAAGCTTTGCAATATTATATGGCGCCTCTAGTGAATAACGAATTTTCATCCCCGTTTCATCGGCCAGCACCCCTTTTACTGTAAGGGTTAGATTGTTTTTCGTTTCACTAATGTCAAGCTCCTCATAAGTATATTTTTCATCCCTTTGATCCTCTGTAAGGAACAATACAACCTCTGTAAAGCCAGGGACAAGCGTCATTGTTTCAGCAAAAGGCGGAATGAAACGGATAGACAGGATGAATGCCAAAGCAGCTGCCGCTGTAAGTACTGTATAATAGCGCCAGTTACTTATCCGCCGTTTTTCTTTCTGTACTTTCTGGAGGGCCCTATGCCGGGTTTTTGCTAATTGTTCTTTTGGTACGTTGATTTGATCTAACTCTTTGTTCAATTTCTCGAAATCAAATGGGGTAGTCATCAATCTGTCCCTCCCTGTCCAAAAAGTAGCTTTAATTTCTTTAATGCGTGATGCACACGTGATTTCACTGTACCTTCGGGAATGTTTTGCACACTCGCAATCTCTTTGTTTGTTCGTTGCTCAACATATTTTAAAAATATAACCTGCTGTTCCTGCTCTGATAGCCTGCTAATCATATCAAGCACTTCAAAATCCATTTTCTGTTCGTAGCTTGGCTCAGCGTAGTCAGGAACATAATCCAGTCGTTTCTTTTTCATATCCAGGCAAATATTAATCAGCACCCGTACAAACCATGTATTTATATAGGCAGGTTCTTTAACCTGATGAATTTTCTTGAATACCCGGTACGCGAGCTCCTGTATTGCATCTAGTGCATCCTGTTCATTACGCAAATAAGCATACGCCGTCCTGTATAAGGTTTCTTCATAGTGCTCTAGAAGAGATAAAATGGCCTGTTCATCTCCGCTGATTGCCCTTTTTGCCATTTGCTCCATAATTCACCCACTTATCTCTCTTTATGTATTAGACCGTACAATTGAATAAATCGTTCAAAATCGATGGAAATTTTTTTGTCTGTCTATTATTTGGCTAGGTTTGTCTATTAATAGGCGGCTTTTGTCTATTAATTAGTCCACATTGTCTATTACTGGTCACCTTTTGTCTATTATCTAGCTAATGTTGTCTATTAATCTGCAAAATAAAAAAGCTGCTTCAAAATACGAAGCAGCTCTCTACCTTATTATTCTCCCCTATTTCGCTTTTCCCAGAAATCAGCATTTTTAATGCCTAATTTAATAGGATCGAAGACAGGATCTTTTCCTTCTTTCTTCTGTCTTTCATAGTCTTTCAAGGCGACTAGGGCCGGCTTCATGATAAAGAGCATTGCTAACACATTGATCCATACCATGAGTCCAAGACCTGCATCACCTAATGCCCACGCTAGATCCGATGTTCTCACTGCCCCATAGAATGCTGAAGCAAGTAGAACAAATTTCAATATCCAGGTAAAGATAACTTCTCCTTTACCCCTCAACATATATGAAACATTTGTTTCCGCAATATAATAATAGGCCATTAAAGTTGTAAATGCGAAGAAGAATAGTGCAATTGCAACAAATCCTGAACCAAAATTATTTAAACTTGGGAATGCTTCTGTAACTGCTGCCTGTGTAAATTCTGAATATGTAATGCCAGGTGCATACTCTACAACCAATTCACCCTCTGCATCACCTACATTCGTATTGTACGTACCCATGAATAAAATCATTAGTGCCGTTGCCGAACATACCAACAATGTATCGATATAAATAGACGCTGCCTGTACCAGACCTTGTTTAGCTGGGTGGGAAACTTCTGCGGCTGCAGCAGGGTGAGCTCCTGTCCCTTGACCGGCCTCATTCGAGTATACCGCACGTTTAACTCCCCAGAAGATCGCCGAACCAATCATACCTCCAAAAACAGCATCTTGATTAAACGCACTACGCACGATTAAAGCAAGCACATCGGGTACTGCATTGATATTTATAATAATGACAATTCCTGCAACCAGTAAGTACAATCCTGCCATAAATGGAACTAAGATTTGGGCAGCGTTCGCAATACGTTTAACTCCCCCGATGATAATAAAACCTAGTAAAACAATAACTACTAAACCAGTAATCCATGGCTCAATATTAAACGCATTGTTAACTGCACCGGCAATTGCGTTCGATTGTACACCTGGCATTAAAATTGCTACTGCTAAGATTGCTGAAATTGCAAAGATGATTCCAAACCATCTCATTCCAGTCGCTTTTTCAATGTAGAATGCTGGTCCCCCGCGATATAACCCGTTTTTCTTTTCCTTATAGATTTGTGCTAATGTTGACTCTACATAAGCCGTTGAAGCACCGATAAATGCAGTGACCCACATCCAGAAAATAGCCCCCGGACCACCAAATGCAATGGCAGAAGCGGTACCGACAATATTCCCTGTCCCTACACGTCCTGATAAAGCAATCGACATGGCCTGGAAAGAAGACACTCCTGCTTCAGATTTTTCCCCTTTGAACATTAATTTGAACATATCCCCGATTAAACGGACCTGGCAAAACTTCGTTAAGATAGAAAAGAAAAGGCCTACGATTAAAATGCCGTAAATCATTACTGGTCCCCAAAGAATACCGTTCAACCATCCAATAAAATCTTCCATTCTCCACACCCCTTTTTAAATTTATTTTATTATTTTGAAATTCACTATATTACAAAATACTCATCCATTCAACTAATTTTTAAAATTTTTGAAATATTCCTTTTTTATAGTCGAAGAATGTTAAAAAGCGCAATGAACTATTTATTCATTGCGCCTCTTTTAGGAGATAATATAGCCGAGGGACCTTAAACTATTATTCATAAAATCTTTTGTTAGCAGGAAGATCTCTTCCCGTTCCATTTCAAAAAATAGACTATTCAAGCTGTCTTTCCATTCCTTATATTGAAAATGAGTTAGATTTTGTTGAACGAGCCATTGCTTTGAATATGCCGTATCCGTGATACTGTCACGTCCGCCTGTCATTAGAAGAACAGGCAATGCAGGCAGCTTTACCTCTGCGTCTTTCCACATTCTTAAAAGCTGCTGCAGTTCACGATACCATTTCACAGTGACAACTGTGTTAAAAGGTACATCATCCTTCATCTCACCATATACTTCAAAGTTACGTGTCAATGTATTATAGGTGATTTCATGTTTTAGCTTGACGTTTGATGTAATCGCGCTCAGACTCGACAAAGCCTTCGAAAGCTTCCCTGGTTCAAGCTTCAAATGGAGCCAAGGTGACACCATTATGAGACCTGCACAGTCGAACTTATTACGATATAATGCGCGTGCAGCAATTGTTGCTCCCAGTCCATTTCCTATTATAAATACCGGCAGATTATCTGTATGAGCAACCTGAATCAGCTGTTTTGCATAAGTATAATATTCTTGAAACTCCTCATCATGGTAGCGATGATTTTTTGCTTGCTCCCCGTGTCCCGGTAAATCTCCCATTACAACGTGAAATCCTGAGCCTCGTAATTTTTCAATAAGCCACGCATACCAGGCATGGTGCTCATAAGCACTATGAAAAATTGCCACAACCGCTTTTGGCTGCCCCTCAGCATCCCATTTCCACATCGGCCTTCCTCCTAAAATTCTCATTCGTTATTAATTGAAAAGTTTGTTTATTTCCTACTTACTATTTGTTACGATAATTATACATATTAGCTTGAAATGAGGCGAAAGAATATGATTTACCCTTATAAAGACAAAAATCCGAACATAGACCCATCTGCCTTTATTGCCGATTATGTCACAATTACAGGTGACGTTACAATTGGGGCAGAAACATCTGTGTGGTTTAACACCGTGATCCGCGGAGATGTTGCTCCAACAATCATAGGCAGCCGTGTGAGCATCCAGGATTTAAGCTGCCTTCACCAAAGCCCCGACAATCCTCTTATTATTGAGGATGAGGTGACAGTTGGCCACCAAGTAACATTACATAGCTGTGTCGTCCGCAAGCGAGCACTTATTGGTATGGGCTCTATTATTTTGGATGGTGCCGAAATCGGAGAAGGCGCCTTTGTAGGGGCCGGCAGCCTTGTTCCTCCAGGTAAAAAAATTCCTCCCAACTCCTTAGCGATGGGCAGTCCTGCAAAAGTCGTCCGTGAAATTACGCCTGAAGACCGTGCAGATATGGATCGAATCATTCGGGAGTATGTAGAAAAAGGGCAATACTATAAATCACTACAAAAATAACAAGCAGAAAGCCGCCTAATGGAGGCTTTTTTTCTATTATATAATATGTTAAAGAGATTTCTGCTCTAAAATTGATGATGATTCTATGCCCTTGTGAAAATATGAAAGATTAGTTTTCAATCTGGCAAACGGTATTAGACATTTGGTTCAGCTGCTATAGCGCAGAAAAAGAGTGTGCATTGTTCTCTTATCCAGCGCTGGTCCCTTTCCTTATCTGCTAAAAAAGCCGCCACATGAAGTGACGGCCTTTTCATATCCTGGCACAACTCAATTATAGGCCCGCTTTTTCGCGAAGCGCTTGAGCCTTGTCCGTTTTTTCCCATGGTACATCCAGGTCTGTACGGCCAAAGTGGCCATAAGCTGCTGTTTGTTTATAGATTGGACGGCGCAGGTCAAGCATTTTAATGATCCCGGCTGGACGTAAATCAAATAGTTCACGTACCCATTCCACGATTTTGCTTTCTTCCACTTTACCAGTGCCAAATGTATCAACAGCGATCGATACAGGGCGAGCTACACCGATTGCATACGCAAGCTGTACCTCAGCACGCTCTGCAAGCTCTGCCGCTACAATATTTTTCGCAACATAACGTGCTGCGTAGGCTGCTGACCGGTCAACCTTTGTAGCATCCTTACCAGAGAAAGCACCGCCGCCGTGACGCGCATAACCACCGTATGTATCAACGATAATTTTACGGCCAGTAAGCCCTGCATCTCCTTTTGGTCCGCCAATAACAAAACGGCCTGTTGGATTAATGAAATATTTCGTGTTTACATCAATTAAGTTTGCGGGTACTACTTTATTGATTACCACTTCTTTAATGTCTTTTTGAATTTGCTCTAATGTTACTTCTTCGTCATGCTGTGTAGATAAAACAATTGTATCCACACGTGCAGGTTGGTTGTTTTCGTCATATTCTACAGTTACTTGTGTTTTTCCATCTGGACGCAGATAAGGCAGTTCACCTGATTTACGAGCTTCTGTCAGGCGACGAGCCAGCTTATGTGCCAAACTGATAGGCAGCGGCATCAGTTCTGGTGTCTCATTGCATGCATAACCAAACATTAAGCCCTGGTCTCCGGCACCGATTGCCTCTAGTTCTTCGTCAGTCATTGCGCCTTCGCGAGCTTCAAGCGCTTGGTCAACACCTTGTGCGATATCAGGCGATTGCTCACCAAGAGCTACCAGTACGGCTAGGTTTTCAGCATCAAAACCATATTTTCCGCGTGTATAGCCAATTTGTTCTACTGTATCACGTACAATTCCTTTAATATCTACATATGTAGATGTCGTTACTTCACCGGATACTAATACAAGTCCTGTCGTAACAGTTGTTTCGCACGCTACGCGAGCGTTTGGATCTTCTGCTAGAATAGCATCTAAAATGGCATCTGAAATTTGGTCGCAAATTTTGTCTGGATGCCCTTCTGTTACACTTTCTGATGTAAACAGTCGACGGTTTGTCATTTGTTTTCCTCCTAAAAATACCTTGCGCGAAAGCGCGTATTTGATACGGTACTCATTACCCATGTATGTCTACCCGTACGGATTAAAAAAGCCGCTGCTAACTTTTACACGAGGATTTAGAAAGGCCCGGAATAACAAAGAGAAGCTCAGCCTGCTTATATGTCTTTCTTTATAAGGACGATATAACAGTAATTCCTTAAACTGCTCTTTTCGCATTTAAAACAAAAAAATCCCTTCGCTCATGTATGAGGAAAGGAGTCATGTTTTCGTTACCTTTCACTCTTATCGTTCAAGGATTATATCCTTGCATCAGGTTGGCACCAACACGTTACGATAATCGTATTGCAGGTTGCCGGGTTTCATAGGGCCTGACCCTCCACCAGCTCGGGATAAGAGTATCCGTTCAATTGTACATGGTACGAAATTTGTTTCATCTTGTCAAACGATTTATAATGGTTTTATGGAATATAAAAAATTCATAAAATAAATTCACAATTAGTATAGATTATTTAAATCAATGTGTTATACTATTTTTGAATTAGTAACTAACCTCCCTCACCTAGGGGAACTATATAAAAAAGGATGGTATTTAATCGATGAATTCAGTAGATATCAACAACGAACTGAAGGAATTATTAAGCGGGGCAAATATTAACGTTCAACTATCTGTACCAGAATTAGTTGAAAAGGCTACATCTCGTGGGGAAGCTACATTGACAGTAGATGGCGCTTTACGTGCTGAAACTGGTAAGTATACTGGCCGTTCTCCTAAAGATAAATATATGGTAGAAGAAGATGCTTCTAAAGATAAAATTGACTGGGGAAAAGTAAATCGACCAATCTCGACAGAAATTTTCGACAACCTTTACGTAAAAGTGATTAACTACTTAAAAGAGAAAGACGAGTTATTCGTGTTTAAAGGATTTGCAGGAGCTGACAAAGACTCTCAGCTATCAATCCAAGTTATAAACGAATATGCTTGGCATAATCTTTTCTGTCATCAATTATTCATCCGCCCAACAGCTGAAGAATTAACGGATCACGAATCACAGTTCACAATCGTATCAGCACCATCTTTCAAGGCTGATCCAGCAGTTGATGGTACAGCATCAGAAACTTTCATCATCACATCAATGGAAAAGAGAATCATCCTTATAGGTGGTACAGAGTACGCTGGTGAAATGAAAAAATCAATCTTCGGTATTATGAATTATCTGTTACCAGAACAAGGGATTTTCCCAATGCACTGTTCTGCCAATGTAGGTGAGGAAGGCGATGTAGCATTATTCTTCGGTCTTTCAGGTACTGGTAAAACGACTTTATCGGCTGATGCTGACCGCAAGCTGATTGGTGATGATGAGCATGGCTGGTCTGACAACGGTGTATTCAATGTTGAAGGCGGATGCTACGCAAAAACAATCAACCTTTCTGCTGAAAAGGAACCGGAAATTTACAATGCAATCAAGTTCGGCGCTGTACTTGAAAATGTCGCTGTTCATCCTGAAACACGCATTTGTGATTATAGTGATGGTTCATTAACTGAAAATACACGTGTAGCTTATCCAATCCATTATATCGATAATATCGTAACACCGTCGGTTGCAGGTCATCCAAAAACAATTGTTTTCTTAACTGCAGATGCTTTTGGCGTACTACCTCCAATCTCTAAATTAACGAAAGAGCAAGCGATGTACCACTTCTTGAGCGGCTTCACTTCGAAGTTGGCTGGCACAGAGCGCGGTGTTACAGAGCCAGAACCAGTATTCTCAACATGTTTCGGTTCTCCATTCTTACCTCTTCCGGCGACAGTTTATGCTGAAATGCTAGGAAAGAAAATCGACGAGCACGGCTCACAAGTGTTCTTAGTTAACACTGGCTGGACTGGCGGCGAATATGGTGTAGGTTCTCGTATGAAACTTTCTTATACACGTACAATGGTTCGTGCTGCAATTGAAGGTAAGTTAAATGAAGTAGAGACAATCCAAGATGGTGTATTTGGATTAAACATTCCTGTCGCTGTTGAAGGTGTACCATCCGAAGTATTAAACCCGCGTGAAGCTTGGGCTGACAAAGCGGCATATGATAAAAAAGCTACAGAGCTTGCTGGGCTATTCAATAATAACTTCAAGAAATTTGAAGATGTTTCTGAAGAGATCGTGAAAAAAGGCGGGCCTTTAGTATAAGGAAGAGCTATTTTCCGTTCCACGCAGTAACCACATCCTTATAAATTAAAAGGAGCAGCTTATATAGCTGCTCCTTTTTGTGTGGAGAAAGCCTCTCCCCCTATTCCCCTGATAGAATAAATACCTGTAAACTCTATGCTTACATCTGACAAAATGTGTTAGAAAGTTATGCAGCAGCCTAAATAAGAAAAAGCAGCTTCCTTTCATAGAAGCCGCTCTATTTATTCTACACCCTTTCCCTTCATCCATCCACAAAGGGCACGAACTGTTTCTGAATTTACTTCTGGCGGGTAATGATGTTTCAGCCCGTAGGAATACCATGTTTCATAGAACTTCCCTGCATCCTGAAGACAGTACTCTAACTGATAAGCATGCTCAATATCTACATGCTGATCACTCGTGCCGTGAATGATCAAAACCGGTGCTTTCATTTTTTCAATTTCAAATAGAGGAGTCCGGTCATCATAACGCTCTGGAACTTTTTTTGGCGTGCCCCCAATGACACGCCGCAGTCCTCTGCGCATATCAATTCGCTCCCAATAAGTAGCCGCAGCATCTGATACTCCCGCCCAAGTTACGACAGAAGCGATGTCCTCTCTTAAGATAGCCGTCCACAATGCCATCAGTCCTCCACGTGAAAAACCATATACATGTACATTTTCACATTCGACAAACTGTTTCACTATGTCAACACCATATACAGCATCGTAGCGGTCATCACCCGCAAATTCATCTCTTCCCTCTCCGCCGCGGTTCCCCCTATAATAGGGAGCAAATACGGTAAATCCCTGCATAGCAAATTGAGCAATTCTAGCCGGTCTCACCATACCAATAGACTGCATGCCTCCGCGCAGATAAAGCATTGCCTCAGTATGAGCCTTCTTAATCGGTCTTGCCAGTAATCCCTTTACTCGAAGCCCATCTGACCAGTATGTAATTTCATCCAACCGGATATGGGGATTTGGTGAAGGATATTTACGTATGGATGTGATTTTACCATTGTCTTGCATGTGTCTTCACTTCCTGTAACATCTTTTTCATTCCATCATCACGCATATAAAAACTCAAGTTTGGATGTGCAAGTAATTCTTCTTCTGTCAGCCAGTGTCTTGCAACTGTTTCATATTCCCCAATGAACTCTTCTATCTCTTCTACGCTAGCTGTAAAAACAGCCTTGCAAAAGGGGATTTTGTCATACACTACATAATAGGCAAACCATTCAGCGTCCTTCACCTTTACTTGTGTTTCTTCATATACTTCACGGATTGCCGCTTCAATAAGCGTCTCTCCCTTCTCTTGCTTTCCTCCGGGGAATTCAATTCCTCGCGTAAAGTGCTCAGTACAGAGCCACTTATTCTCATATTTTACTAGAGCCAGCACATGTCTTGGCTCCACCTCAAACGGGCCTTTGTCAAATCGCAGAACTACTTCAAGTCCATTTTCATCTATGAATGTAAACATCCCTTCAACTCCTAACTAATTTTAAGTGTAGCGAAGGGATGTCAGCGCTTCAACTGAAAAAAGGCATTTTCTCCACAAATTCTTTTGTTTGATCGTCACCATATTCATGAATCAGCGCATATATTTGCTTGTAACGATGGTCGATATCATGATTCAGTTCATCCATATGATAAGGGATAAATGGTAAATGGGCACGAACCATATTTGATGTTTCAAGCTGGTAAATAGATGCAAACAATTTTTGAAACACTCTCGCCTTGTGAGGCTCTAACTCCATTTTAAAATCGTACGGTCTCATACCTGGATAAGCTGTGCATGTTAAATGCGGAACCGATATATAGTACATGTGTTTTTCCATATAAGCCACCTCACTAATAGTATAAGTAGCGGCTTGAGGGTTTATACACAAAATGCGACCTCCTTTTAGAGGCCGCATTTTAAACAAATAAGTTGATTAGTTGCCAAGGAATGCAGATAACATCCATGTATGTTTTTCCAGGCTTTGAACTTTTGCATTTAATAAGTCTTCCGTTCTGTCATCGCCTTCTTCAGAAGCTGTTTCCATTGCTTCCTTCAATGCTTTCTTTAACACATCGAAATCATCAATAATGGACTGCACCATTTCTTCAGCTGTTTCCGAGCCTGTTGGTTCTTTGACTAATGAAAGTTCCAAATGCTCTTTCATTGTTGCAACTGGCTTGCCGCCTTTTGATAAAATACGTTCAGCAACTTCATCGAGCGACAATGTTACTTCATTATATAATTCTTCAAATTTTGCGTGTAATGTAAAAAATGATGGTCCGCTTACATACCAATGATAGTTATGTAGCTTCGTGTAAAGTACTGACCATGTTGCTACTAATTCATTCAACTGTTTATCTAATGTTTTTTTCGCCATAAGATCACCTCATCAAGTTAATGGATAATTAAATTAATTATCATAGGTATTATACCCACTTTTCTAGTTCTTAAAATGGATATATGTAGAATTTTTAAGAATAGTATCAACTGTTCAAGAGATTGTAGAACAAAATCTCTTGAAATCGCTTTATAATAGAGAATGAGGTGAGGAGATTGAGTTTACCATTAATTTTAATTGTTGTCGTATCAAGTTTTGCTGTTGCTATCTTTTCAGTAGCGAAACAACATAACTTTGCTGCAAAGCAGACTTATCAGAAGGTGGATAACAAATAATGAAATATCCTTTTATTTGGCTAATTCGCTTGTATCGAAAGTATATCTCTCCAATGACTCCGCCATCTTGCCGTTTCCATCCCACATGTTCAAGCTATGGGTTGGAAGCATTCCAAAAACATGGTGCCATTAAAGGAATAATTTTGACGACAATCCGTATTTTAAAATGCCAGCCGTTTCATCCAGGAGGGTTTGATCCTGTACCTGAAGAATGGCCTTCGAAAAAAAAATAATTTCGAAGGCTATTTTTTATTGTCTTTTTCGTTTCTTTCCTGTATTATAATCAATGTTGAATTTAAATCGTAATAATTACAATTAAGAGGTGAACAAAATGAAAAAGTTTTTACCCTTCCTTCTTTTATCAATTGCTGCTCTTGTACTTGCTGCATGCGGCGGAGACGAAAAAGAAAAGGAAAAGGACTCCAATACAAGTGGAACGGATAACACATTATCCATTTATACGACGGTTTATCCCCTGCAATATTTTGCTGAACGCATTGGCGGCGAATATGTAGAAGTCTCTTCCATTTATCCTCCCGGGGCTAACGAGCATACATTTGAGCCAACACAAAAAGATATGATGACTTTAGCAGACGCGGATTTATTTTTCTATATTGGTCTAGGGCTTGAAGGATTTGTAGAAAAAGCAAAAACAACATTGGCTAATGAGCATGTAAAATTAGTCTCTACAGCTGATAATGTAAGTGAGGATATGCTTGATATTTCTACTGGCCATGTACATGCTGAAGAAGAGCATGACCATGAAGGTGAAGACTCCCATGGGCATGAAGAAGAGCACGACCATGACCATGAGGGAGAAGACTCCCACGGGCATGGGGAAGAGCATGATTCCCACGTTTGGCTTTCCCCTGTTATTTCTAAAGATTTAGCTGCTGTTATCAAGGATGAACTTGTTAAAGCTATGCCTGAACATGAAGCTGCTTTTACTGAAAACTATGACAAACTTGCAACAGAGCTAGATGAACTTCATGCTGAATTTGAGTCAATGGCCGCTGAAACATCCAAGAAAACATTCTTTGTATCACACGCAGCATTTGGCTACATTGCAGGCCATTATGGTTTTACTCAAGTACCTGTCGCAGGGTTAAATTCACAAAGTGAACCTTCCCAAAAAGAGCTAATGACAATTGTCGACCTAGCAAAAGAGGAAGACATTCAGTATATTTTCTTTGAACAAAATGTATCTTCAAAACTTACAGAAGTCATTCAAAAAGAAGTAGGCGCCGAAACACTGACTTTGCATAACCTAAGCGTTTTAACATCTGAGGACATCAGCAATGATGAAACCTATTTCACATTAATGAAGAAAAATATGGAAGCATTGAAAACTGCTCTGCAGTAATCGGAATGGCAAATAGATTCAAGTTTTTTTAGAATAATAAACACAAAAAAAGACAATGCCGGCTCAAATACGGTATTGTCTTCTTTCTTTTTCAGGGCAATCTATCTCTTACTAAATGCTTTAGGGTAATCTGCTGTATTCCATGAATGCGTCTTTTTCATTTCTTTGTCTGTTTTCAGGAAGTAGTTATAACGGATTGTGTCTTCCTTATTATCTAATGGATCATCCCAAGTGGCATCAATATGTCGCCACTCTCCCGCTACCTTTACAAGATTCCAGCTGTGAGCCGCCCCTCCAGCCTTTCCCTTAATATATTGCGCTTCAATCCCGAGCTCTGATAGCATTTTGTGCATAAGCAGTGAATATGCCTGGCAAACCCCTTTGTTTTCCGTCAAGGCTGTATAAGTACTATGACTACTTCCTTGTGTATTGTCTGAGTATTCGATATTAAGTACAATATAGTCATGGACAGCTTTAATCATATCCTGGTGTGAAAGTTTTTCTTTCCGAATGTTAGAAAGTATTTCTTCCACCCGCTCATCCACGTATTTTTCTTTTTCTTTTGTTGTTAAAAAGTCGATGCTAAATTGGAGATTCATCTCATCTCCCATTTGTTTTATACTAGCCTCTAATCTTGTCATATTTTCATATGAATAACTGTCCTTTTTACGAATGTCATGTAGAATTAGCTTGAGTTGCTCTTCTACCGCTTCTTCCTCTCCCTTATATGAGACTGTGAAGGAAGGCTCAAAGGAAGCAATACCATCATAGATTTCACTATATAACTCCGAATCATAAGCTGTTTGGTCAGCCATGGCCGTAGTCGACATAATAGAAGCACCAAGCCCGCTGCATAAGGTTATTAACCCCAGTAATCTCCCTAGCTTTTTCAAAGTCAGCCCCCCTTTTCCTTAGTTGTCATCATCTTTGCATTATATGATTCTTTCGTTTAAAAATACCCAAGAACCAAAAGATGATAAACATGGACTATCAAATTGCTATTATTCTTTTTATCTTTACGAGGAGATATTCGGCTTTTTAAAAATGTAATCATAAAAAAAGAACTACTCAGAAAGTTTTAATTTTCTGAATAGCTCTATTTTCTTCCTACATATCTACTAATAGCTCTTATGACTTGGATGTAATCAACACCCTATCCTCCTCTTTACTACAAAGGATTTGTCGCAAATTATGATGCCAAGACGCCTCTCTCTATTGCAAAAGCTCCTTTAACTTTCTCCGTACAAGTTTATTTGACCCATTACGAGGTAATTCATCGATGAAAATAATATTCTTCGGCAATTTATAAGATGCTAATCTCATTTTACAGAAGGAAAGAAGTTCCTCAGCAGCTGCCTCTTTCTTTAAGACAACAAAAGCAACCGGCACCTGCCCCCATACACTATCATCCATTCCGCATACGCCTGCTTCCTTAACCGATGGGTGGGCGAGCAGCACATTTTCAATTTCAGCCGGGTAAATATTTTCTCCACCTGAGATGATTAAATCTGCCCGGCGATCGATAACATATAAATAGCCTTCTTCATCCAGATAACCGATATCACCTGTCTTCAACCAGCCTGCATCCAATGCAGGACGGGTTGCAAAGCGTCCAATATAACCAGGTGTTACATGCGGACCGCGAATACAAATTTCCCCTTCGTCCGTTGGCTTTTTAGAACCTTCAATTCGAATTTGATTGAAAAACAGCGGTTTTCCTGCAGAACCTGCTTTTTGCATAGCATCCTCACTGCTTAATGTAGCTGTCTGGGAAGATGTTTCTGTCATGCCATACGTCTGGACTACCTGCAGCTGCAGCCTCTCTGCCCTTTTCAAATAATCCACTGGAACCGGTCCGCCTCCCGCAAGAATAGAACTAAAATTTGGATGGGCTTTTAGTCCATGTTCCTCCATGTAAGAAAGAACCCGTTCTAGCATTACAGCAACTGCTGACATTCTCGTCACCAATCCTTGTGCAATTTCAGCCGCACACAAGGTCACATCGAACTTCTCATATAAACGTACTTGCATGCCGTACAGCAAGGACCTCATTAAAATTGAAAAGCCGCTAATATGAAAAATTGGCACCGTACATAGCCACACGTCATCTTCCTTCAGGCCTAAATTCAGGGCGGAGCTTATCGCACTTGAACTGTGATTTCGGACCGTCTGCCGAACCCCTTTTGGAAATCCGGTCGTCCCTGATGTATACATAATGGAAATGGTTGCTTCATCATCCCATTCTTCTACTGCTTCTATTTCAACTCCCTCAGCATGAAAGACCTCAGTAAATAGAATATATTCGACATCCTCAGGAAGCTTTTGCTTTTCTTCTTCATGAACAAGAACCGCCTTTACTTCGGCATCCTGAATCTGATACTGCAGTTCATATGGTGATAGCCTTCCATTCAATAAAACAATCTCTATTCCTCTTTCCATACAGCCATATATCATCAGTATGAGTTCAGGACGGGAAGGGGCTAAAAGTGCGATGCGATCTCCTTTATGTAAATGAAATGCTGCCAGCTTTTCAGCAATCCGGACCGCTTCCTCATAAAGTTCTTTAAATGTCCATTTTTCGTGATAATAACTCAAACCAATTCGATTAGGTGTCAAATAGCTGCGCTGTGCTAACCAATTCGGCTGCATATATGTTCCCCCCTACAATATGAAAAGGGGCTTAAATCTGCCCCGTTATTTCTTCTCATAGATATTAAAAGTATTCTTTCCAAGACTTTTTCCTTTATATAATGCCTCGTCGGCATACCGCAATGCCTGAGCTGCTGTTAAGGAAGGCTCTTCCATAAACACGACCCCTATACTAGTGGTGATTTCCAGCTTTGTATGCTGTATGACTATTGGCTCTTTAACTGCTTCATTAATTTGTTGAGCGATATTTTTCACATATCCTTTATCAGCTGTGCCTGATACTAATATAACAAATTCATCCCCGCCTAACCTCGCCACGAGTCCCTGTTCTTCTATCACCCGTTTTAACCGATTACCAAATTCAATAATGACTTTATCGCCAATTTCATGTCCATATGAATCATTAATTTGTTTAAAATTATCTATGTCCAATAACATAAGAATAAATGGAGAGTGCTTTTTTGAAAGCATCGATATTGCTGTATCTAAGTGATCGCTGAACATACGGCGGTTTGGTAATCCTGTTAACATATCATGATAAGCAAAATATTTTAAATGGTCTTCCTGCTGCTTTTCTTTTGAAATATCCCTAGCAACCAATAACATATGCAAAAAATGGCCCTCTCTATCATAAACGGGGTTCCCTTTGACCTCGGCCCATATCCAACCACGCTCTGTATGAAGAGCCTGGAGCTTCATATCAAACGTTTCATCTTTTTCAAGAGCAGCTGTAAAGTTATTTGTAAGCTCCTCTATATAATCAGGGTGAATATTAAAAAATGGCTCCCGGTCATGAAAATCTGTGTAATCAAAACCGAAAATCTCTTTGCTAGAAGGAGAAACATAAAGATAATTTAAATTCTTATTCATTAAAACCAAGACATCTTGAATATTTTCAGCGATTATCCGGTAATTCAGTTCACTATCCAAATATCGCTCTGCAATCTTATCTAATTCAACCATGCTTTTCATAATTAAAAAATATCCTACAAGACAGTCATCCTCTTTGATAGGATTTAAACGCATCAAACAAGAAACAGTTACATTACCTTCAGCGATCAATCGAAAACGTCTATCTAAAAAATACAGCTCATCTAACGAAAGATTCGCATGCTCTTCTTCACCTGGTTCATTAATGATGAATTGTTGAAAATGACAATCTACTATTTTGCTTTTTTCAAAGCCGCTTATAGCGATAAAAGCCGGATTGGCATCTAAAATATTTCCTTTTTTATCGAGATACAAAATAGCATCTTTATTATATTCAAAAAGGGAGGTAAGTTTATTCTTTAGTTTCTCATATTCAGTAGCATCCATTTTTCTATTTCACCCCCTGCTTATCGTTGCTTGCGGTATTTTTACTCTACTATCCTAATCTTAATTATTTTGTTAAAGGAAAAGCAAGTGGAAAAATAAGAAAGGTACAGTTAACTTTCTCAGACTTTTGACAAACACTTTCATCCAGTGCTGCTTACCTGACAAACGTTTTCAAAGACAGTCGGGGTGAAACTTCTTTTTGTAAAATAAGCTAAAAAGAAGTGAAGACAAAGTCATAAAATGACTTTGTCTTCATTTTAAAAAGGGCACAAGTACCCTTCTTACTTATGATAAATCGATTTACGGGAAACGTGGGAATTGACCGAAGTCTGGTTTACGTTTTTCTTTAAATGCGTCGCGGCCTTCTTTTGCTTCATCTGTTGTGTAGTAAAGAAGTGTAGCATCGCCAGCCATTTGTTGAAGACCTGCTAGACCATCTGTATCTGCATTCATTGCTGCCTTTAAGAAGCGTAGCGCAGTTGGAGACATTTCAAGCATTTCTTCACACCATTGAACTGTTTCATCTTCTAATTGCTCATATGGTACTACAGTGTTTACTAAGCCCATATCAAGCGCTTGTTGTGCGTCGTATTGACGGCATAAATACCAAATCTCGCGTGCCTTTTTATGACCTACGATGCGAGCCAGGTAGCCTGAACCGTAACCAGCATCAAATGAGCCTACTTTTGGTCCTGTTTGTCCGAAACGTGCATTGTCAGCTGCAATCGTTAAATCACATACGACATGCAATACATGTCCACCACCGATTGCATAGCCTGCAACCATCGCTACGACTGGTTTAGGGATAACACGGATTAAGCGTTGTAAATCAAGTACATTCAGACGCGGAATCTCGTCTTCGCCTACATAGCCGCCATGACCGCGCACTTTTTGGTCGCCGCCTGAGCAGAATGCCATTTCCCCTTCACCTGTTAAGATAATTACACCGACGTTTTTATCGTCACGTGCACGTGAAAATGCGTCGATCATTTCCATTACCGTTTTCGGACGGAATGCATTACGCACTTCTGGACGGTTGATCGTAATTTTAGCGATCCCGTTGTAGAACTCATACTTAATATCTTCGTAAGTATGTAGTGAAGTCCATTGACGTGTTGTCATTGTATAGTCCTCCTAAAAATTTGATGAAATCGTTTCCTTTATTATTGTAGCAAACTCTGACGAATTTTCCACATGAATTGCGTGTCCGACGTCATTTACTGTCAAATGCCGCACTTTTTTGATTAATGCAGTCATTTCCCGGGCAATATTCTCAAACTTCACATCCAGTTCTCCGGTAATTAAAATTACGGGTATTTCCAGCTCTCTTAGCTTTTCCCATAATGACGGCATCATTCCTGTGCCCATGCCACGAAGGCTGTTTGCAAGACCAATTGCATGCTGCTGAAGCCGCTCTTTTCTTATTTGTTGCTGCATGCTTAACGGAAGCCTTTTCTGCGTAGCAAAAAGAGAAATATTTTCCCATGTATCCACGAATTTTTCAATACCGTCCGCTTCTATCTTATCAGCTAATAAGCTATCAGCCTTTCTGCGTAATACCCGTTCTTCCTCAGATTTCAAACCTGGTGATGCGCTTTCCAGAAGAAGTGTCTTGATTCGATTAGGGTATTTTACTGCATAGCTGAGCGCAATTCGACCACCCATTGAATAACCGACAAGGATAAAACTATCAAGCCGAAGCTGCCGGCATATTTCCTCCAGTACTTCGATCTGACTGTTCATTTCATAAAGTGATGAATCGCCAGGGCTGTCTGTCTTGCCGTGCCCAATACAATCAATAGCTACAATACGAAAACTAGAAAGCTGATGAGCTATCGGTTCCCATGTGTGAGTCGACCCGGTAAAGCCGTGCAGCATAACAATCGTTTGATCTGCTGATTCATTCCAAACTTGAATATGAACATTGATCCCTTTTACTTTTAGGAAAGCCATTTGTCCAGCTCCTCGTTAATTGCCTGCCATAATTTACGGTGAGTAATCAAATTTTCTTCCCTATCTGTCATTACTTCAATCAATCGAATAGGCTTTTGACTTGGCTCCGCTAATGCCTGTTCAAACGCTTTCATTCCTTCGACCCTAGTATATTGTAAATCATACATGGCAGCCAAATGTTCAAAGGTTAGCCCGGTTGGAGTGCCAAACAGATCCTCATAATGCCGCTCTACAGAAGCCTGTGGCAGATAAGAGAAGATACCGCCGCCATCATTATTCATAACTACAACGGTCAGCTTCAGCTGCTGATAACGGGCAGCTACAAAAGCATTGCTGTCATGCAGAAATGCCAAATCTCCGATCAGTAAATAAGAGTTTCTGTCAGGTGTAGCCGCACTATAGCCAAGTGCCGTGGACATCACACCATCAATGCCATTTGCACCCCGGTTTGCCGCGATACGAATATCTTTTGCAGCAGGCATGTAGAATGTATCAATATCACGGATTGGCATACTGCTTGAAGCAAAGACATCACTATGCTCAGGAAGCAGTTGCATCATTTTCCCGACAAGAGCTCCCTCATCCTTTTCCCCTTCGATATAACGTTCAATTTGAGATAATGCTTTTTGCTGGGCGTGCTTCCATATTTCTGCGTAGATTGGACTTAATTTTGAGTTCAATATCAGCTCATCAAATGATTCATTCACACATGCATGGATTGCATGTGTCGTCATATGAGTAGAATCCCGGAACATTGGATCTTCATCAATTACTATATATGTTCTTGGTATTGATTCCGTTAAAAAGATAGATAAGAATTTTGATACAGGCTGGGCTCCTATACGAATAACCGTATCTGGTGCCGCCACGCGTTTAAATGCTGTATTCTTTAAAATAGCATCATAGGTCGAGATGATATATGGCTCGCAGTCTTCTGGAACATTCCCTCGTAACCCTGATAGACTTTCCACGATGACCGGCCATTTTAGCTTTCTGATCAACCGCCAAATGAATATATTGTCTGTGTTCAACGGCAGCTCACCGATAATAACTAAGCCTTTTTCTGCCTGTGCTACCGCTTCCTCTAATAAACGGCGGGCTTCAGGTGCTAGCCCATATCCGTTCACTACAGCAGTACTAAAGCGCGGCTTGGGCATTTCTTTAAAATCGATCAATAACGGCTCCCGGAATGGAATATTTATATGGACAGGTCCATATGGAGCGCTTGTAGCAACAGCAACAGCCCGTGCTGTATGCCGTTCGATAAAAGGCAATGTTTGCTTTGCCTCATCCGGAATCGGATATTCGGCAAACCATTTCACTTGCTCTCCATATAAATGGAGTTGATTAATTGTTTGGGGCGCGCCTACCTCACGTAATTCATGCGGACGATCAGCTGTAACAACAATAAGAGGAATACGTGCATTTTTTGCCTCTACGATTGCCGGATAGTAGTTCGCCGCTGCTGTTCCCGAAGTGCATAATAAAACAACTGGTTTACCTGAAGCCTTTGCGAGGCCTAAGGCAAAGAAGCCTGCCGCACGCTCATCCACCTGCCGGAACATCTCAATTTCCTTCGTATGAGCTATTGCATACGCTAATGGAGTCGAGCGTGAACCTGGACTGACTACTGCCTGCTCTACTCCGTTATTTACCAAACTCGTTACAATTGTATATACATAATTGGATAAGATATTACGTTCATTCACCTAAATTTCCTCCTAAGGCGCGCAGCATCGGACGGAATTTCACCAGCGTCTCCTCATATTCGGATTGTGGTGTGGAATCCCCTACAATGCCTCCTCCTGCATATAAAAAGGCTCGATCACCAAGTAAGGCAGCCGAACGAATTGCAACAGCAAATTCTCCATTGCCATCTGCATCAACCCAGCCAATTGGTGCCGCATAAAGGCCACGGTTCATTGGCTCAAAGGTACGAATCATCTCCAGTGCTTCTTGACGAGGCACACCGCCTAATGCCGGAGTCGGATGTAGATCCTTCACAAGCTGCAAAATTGTTGCCCCATCATTCAAAGTTCCCTCTACCGGTGTATACAAGTGTTGAATATCACGGATTTTCAATAGTTTTGGCTGCTTTGGAAATTTCACATTTAAACAGTTCTTTTTAAATGTCTCTGAAATCATCTCGACAACATAATGATGCTCCCCGCGATTCTTTTCATCATTTAACAATGCCTGCCCTAATTGCTTATCTTCATCAGATGTTTGCCCGCGTCGAATGGAGCCTGCTATACATGAAGAAAAGGCTTGTCCTTCCTCCACTTTTACAAGCCGTTCTGGAGATGCACCGAAAAACAGCATATCGTCATGCTCCAGCCCAAACAAATAGCTTTCCGGCTGTTCATGAATAACATGTGACAAGATCTGCGGAGATGCTACCTTTTCTTCAAATTGAAGAGCTAATGAACGAGCAATAACCACTTTTTGTGCGTCTCCTGCTTTAATGCATTCTGTTACCTGCTGAATTGATTGTAAATATTCTTCTTTATATGGCTCTCTATGATTTGTCATAACAGGTTTTTTATACGTTTTAACTTCCTTCACTTGTGCTGCATGAATTAGATGGTCCCGCTCATGTCTTAATTGCTCAAATATGTGGGCACTATTTTCTTCCTCAGTGATATAGTGAATGCTTACAAATGCTTTGTCATGACGGATGACTAGCTGAAATGTAGCAACAGTAAAAAAGCTCTGTGGAAAGGCAGACCATTCCCCCTTAATTTCATTTTGCGGATCAAACGTAAATCCACCAAATAAAATAGGCTGAAGATCCTCTTCCTTTACAATATTTTTCGTTAATTGCTTCCATTCTCGCGCCACTTCATCAAAACGCGTATGTCCTGCATTATTCTCAATTGTATGAGCATGTCCTAAACCTACAAGTGTTAAAGTCTTCTCACGGTTTTGCCAAAAATACCGCTCACCCTTATACTTTTCGCCAGCTGCAAAAAAGGCAAGGGCAGATAATCGGTTTACCTCAATTGTTTCCATATAAAAATGGCGCTTTACGTTCAAAGAGCCCACTTCTACTTCAGTGGCATTGTACCACTTTTGTTGCATGAAAATTACCTCCGTCTTTGCAATTAAGCTTAAGAAAAAAGCTCTAATTGCTATCGTACATTTTTCAACATTATCTATATTATCATATCACTTTTTGTCCTAAACCTGTACGAGAAAGGCACACCTCTACCTTTTTTCTTGTTATTCGTATAAAATAGGATAGTACAGTTTAGTTGAAGGAGAGAAATATACGTATGACTAAAGTCATTGAAGCCGATAGGGGCTTTAAGGTTTGGTGGCATCTTACAAGGCCCCATACTTTAACTGCTTCTTTCGTGCCTGTTTTTTTAGGGACAACCATCGCCCTAACGGTGGAAGGAGAAAATATTAGCTTCCCGCTATTCTTTGCCATGCTGGTGGCAAGCATGCTCATTCAAGCTGCCACTAATATGTTTAATGAGTATTATGATTATAAGTTAGGTCTAGACAATGAAAATTCTGTAGGTATCGGCGGAACGATTGTACGTCATGGGGTAGCCCCAGGTACAATTATGGGAATTGCACTAAGCTTTTACGGCATCGCGTTGCTACTAGGCATTTATATTTGTGCTATGAGTTCCTGGTGGTTAGCGTTAATCGGTCTAGTATGTATGCTAATCGGCTATTTATACACAGGTGGTCCTTATCCAATTGCCTACTCACCATTTGGAGAGCTCGTTTCCGGAATTGTAATGGGTATGGGCATTGTCTTGATTGCCTTCTTTATCCAAACTAATACAGTAACATTAGAAGCTGTTTTACTATCAGTTCCAAGTATGATTCTAGTAGGCGCAATTATGCTATCTAATAATATTCGTGATATCGTTGGAGATACTGAAGGTGGACGGAAAACGATGGCCATTTTAGTTGGACGTAACAATGCCGTCTATATCCTTTCTCTGTTCTTTATCGTTTCCTACCTTTGGATAGCAGGCTTGGTCATCATTGAAGATATTACTTATTGGGCATTAATCGTGTTACTAAGTATTCTTAAGCCAATTAAAGCCATTGAAATTTTTCGCCTGAAAAAAGAACCCCTTGAGGTTATGCCTGCGATGAAATTTACCGCGCAAACTAATACTATCTTCGGCTTCCTATTAGCTATCGGTTTATTAATCGATCATCTACTTTTCTGATTTTGCTATTTTTAAACTAGAAGTTTTAAAGGAACAAAAACAGGGCTTCCCTATAAGTCTTTGCTTATAGGGAGGCCCTTTTATTTATACTATTTCTTCATCTGCATGATCAATACATGTCATGGCAGTCGGTAATGCTTCCAAACGTTCATAGGGAATTTCCTTGCCGCAAACCTGACACCGGCCGTATGTCCCATCTTCTATCGCCTGTAGCGCTGCCTTTATTTCTTCTATCTCTTCTTCTCGAAAATCTTCAATGGCCATTTCCGTAATTTGCGTTGTATAGTCTGTTGCCATATCTGCTGGATGATTTCTATCAAAATCTGTTAATTCCGTGCTCTCTATTTCTTGATCTGTTTCTAAAAAGCGTTCAGTTTCTTTTAACTGATTCTCTAATTGCTTTTTCAAATGATTCTTTTTTGATAGTTTCACTGTAAACACCCTCCTATACCGTACATGTTTAACCTATCTTATATGAAGTAATTTATCTATATTGAAAATGAAGCTGTAAATACTAATAGTCCCCACCCAATAAGTAAAGAGATTGAAAAACAAGATGGGAGCTGCGTTTGCTTGCGCCCAATTAATAAAGACGCACAATCAGGGGAACATGGGAAACTCCCAGTAATTAAAGTTCCACTTTATATTGTTTTATTACCTCTATATTCATTTTTAAACATAGGAGAGCGTAGGAAGTATATTATCCCTGTGCGTAATGGACAATGCATGCTGTTAAAAATTGAGTCGCACCAGGAGCTACTCGTGAATCATAATATTCAATAAATCGCTGATCTTCCATATACATTTGAGCAAGGCCAACATGTGCTTCTTTTGTATATTTCGGCCAATAAAAACTAAGCCATTGCTTATGATGTTCTGCTACTTCTAATGCCAATTCAGAAGCAGGATTACCTTCCTTTATTGCTTCTTGTAAAGATGCTAGTAATGTTCCTTCAATTGCCTGCATAGTTTGATACTGTTCCTCCGTCATATTTCGGACCATACTATAAGTACCCAATACCGAACCTTCTCCATATTTATTCCTTATTTCTTCCCCATAGTAGCGTTCATTCTCATTAATTATTTGTTGTTTGAAGCCTTCAAATTTTTCTTCATTCGTCATAGTTAGCCCATCCTCAATTGATTCGATTGTCTTCGTCACGGTTTCAAGCAGTCCATTAATATATTGCTTTTTTAATAATAAAGCATCCTGATGCTGCCTCAAACTTTTCAATTGTTCAAATCCTTCTGCATTTAAAATATCCTTAATCTGATCTAACGGCATATCCAATTCCCGGTAAAATAAGATTTGCTGTAATCGGTCGATGTGCTGCTGATGATAAACCCTATATCCCGTGTCTCTTCTTTTTTCTGGAATAAGCAATCCAATTTCATCATAATAACGTAAAGTCCGTGTAGTTATACCTGATAATTTCGCAAGTTCATGTATATACATTACTTCTCACCTCTTCGTTAAATATAATCGTTTACGTAACGTAAAGGTCAAGGAATTATCCTTTTTATACAAATAAAAAAGTCCGAAACGATTACATGATCGTTTCGGACTTTTGATGACCCGTACGGGATTCGAACCCGTGTTACCGCCGTGAAAGGGCGGTGTCTTAACCACTTGACCAACGGGCCAATGGCGGAGAAGGAGGGATTTGAACCCTCGCGCCGCTTACGCGACCTACACCCTTAGCAGGGGCGCCTCTTCAGCCTCTTGAGTACTTCCCCAAAAATGGCTCCGAAGGTAGGACTCGAACCTACGACCAACCGGTTAACAGCCGGTTGCTCTACCACTGAGCTACTTCGGAATAATATTATATATGGTGGGCCTAAATGGACTCGAACCATCGACCTCACGCTTATCAGGCGTGCGCTCTAACCAGCTGAGCTATAGGCCCGTTATATATAAAATGGAGCGGGTGATGGGAATCGAACCCACGACATCAGCTTGGAAGGCTGAGGTTTTACCATTAAACTACACCCGCAGATGAAATGGTGGGTCAGGACGGAATCGAACCGCCGACACTTAGAGCTTCAATCTAATGCTCTACCAACTGAGCTACTGACCCTTTATCAAAAAAATGGCGGTCCCGACCGGGATCGAACCGGCGATCTCCTGCGTGACAGGCAGGCATGTTAACCGCTACACCACGGGACCATTTGGTTGCGGGGGCCGGATTTGAACCAACGACCTTCGGGTTATGAGCCCGACGAGCTACCACTGCTCCACCCCGCGATAATTTTATTCGAGTTTGCTGAAGTCTGTAATGCACCATTTCTATTTCAAAAAATGGCGGAGGAAGAGGGATTCGAACCCCCGCGCGGTTTAACCCGCCTGTCGGTTTTCAAGACCGATCCCTTCAGCCGGACTTGGGTATTCCTCCGTTATTATATTTATCTGGTGGACCTTACAGGACTCGAACCTGTGACCGGACGGTTATGAGCCGTCTGCTCTAACCAACTGAGCTAAAGGTCCTTTAAGATGGCGGCAGAGGGGATCGAACCCCCGACCTTACGGGTATGAACCGTACGCTCTAGCCAGCTGAGCTACGCCGCCAGGATCTTTAATTATATGGTTGGTGGAGCCTAGCGGGATCGAACCGCTGACCTCCTGCGTGCAAGGCAGGCGCTCTCCCAGCTGAGCTAAGGCCCCATATATTTTCAGTCATATAAATTTGGATGGTCGGGAAGACAGGATTCGAACCTGCGACCCCTTGGTCCCAAACCAAGTGCTCTACCAAGCTGAGCTACTTCCCGTACATTCATTGGCGCGCCCGACAGGAGTCGAACCCATAACCTTCTGATCCGTAGTCAGACGCTCTATCCAATTGAGCTACGGGCGCTAATTTATCATGTGAATGGTGCCGAGGACCGGAATCGAACCGGTACGGTAGTCACCTACCGCAGGATTTTAAGTCCTGTGCGTCTGCCAGTTCCGCCACCCCGGCAGTTGTTGGAGCGGAAGACGAGGTTCGAACTCGCGACCCCCACCTTGGCAAGGTGGTGTTCTACCACTGAACTACTTCCGCAATTTACTGCTATCTTTTCTGGCTGAAAAATGATGCGGGTGAAGGGAGTCGAACCCCCACGCCTTGCGGCGCTAGATCCTAAGTCTAGTGCGTCTGCCAGTTCCGCCACACCCGCATATTATAAAAATGGTGAGCCATGAAGGACTCGAACCTTCGACCCTCTGATTAAAAGTCAGATGCTCTACCAACTGAGCTAATGGCTCAAAGTGGTGCCGGCGAAAGGACTTGAACCCTCAACCTACTGATTACAAGTCAGTTGCTCTACCAATTGAGCTACACCGGCACTTGAGATGGTGGAGGATGACGGGCTCGAACCGCCGACCCCCTGCTTGTAAGGCAGGTGCTCTCCCAGCTGAGCTAATCCTCCAAAGCGCTAATAACTAAAAGTTAGTTAGTTTATTTGGTTACCCTTTTCTTAAGGACAAGATTTATATTATCACATTTACAGGTAATTGCAATACCTTTTTTAACTTTTTTTATAAAAAAAATAATTTATTTCAAACTATACTATATATAGCAAACCTCTTGTATTTAAAATACAAGATATAGAGGTGGTATTGTTGATATAGGTTTACTTTAATCAATAGCCTTCTTACTAATAATAGCGAAAACCTTCTCTACTTGTCATCTATTTGTATGTATTTTTATAAATTTTTTTTCATAGTTAAACTGAAATACGAGATATACTCAATGTAAAATTTCTGTTATGCAGCAATTTGTTAATGTGGTGAGCGGAAATTATCATTCCTTTCATTATACAAGAACCTTTATATATTGTTTAGTTATGTTTACATTAACTTCTCTTTTTAAGGAAAGACACCCTCTACAGATCTGTTTCATTTTTAGGCTTGTTCAATGGTTACCTGATTATCAGCTACTTTTAGCGGCCCCACAATATTCTTCTTAATAGAACGTACAATATATCTTTTTCCTTACCTTATAATTTTATCAGACGCTATAAACTTTTTAGCTAACCTCTTTTTTTAAAATCTGCTTAAGATAGGAACATCTGCATAACCATAACCAACACTATCTTCAAGGTTATCAGGTACATATAAGTAGAACTTTAACTAATATTTTTAATTCAATAAGCTCTTGGATAAGAATCTCTATCTAGCACTCCGTATCACTACTAACCAATTTTTCATTAATCAGCGATAAAAAAAAGCCCAGAACGATTTATTAATCGTCCTGGACTTTTGTAATGACCCGTACGGGATTCGAACCCGTGTTACCGCCGTGAAAGGGCGGTGTCTTAACCACTTGACCAACGGGCCACTATAAGATTGAATATGTATGGCGGAGAAGGAGGGATTTGAACCCTCGCGCCGCTTACGCGACCTACACCCTTAGCAGGGGCGCCTCTTCAGCCTCTTGAGTACTTCCCCAAAAAATGGCTCCGAAGGTAGGACTCGAACCTACGACCAACCGGTTAACAGCCGGTTGCTCTACCACTGAGCTACTTCGGAATAATATTATATATGGTGGGCCTAAATGGACTCGAACCATCGACCTCACGCTTATCAGGCGTGCGCTCTAACCAGCTGAGCTATAGGCCCATTACATATAAAATGGAGCGGGTGATGGGAATCGAACCCACGACATCAGCTTGGAAGGCTGAGGTTTTACCATTAAACTACACCCGCAGATGAAATGGTGGGTCAGGACGGAATCGAACCGCCGACACTTAGAGCTTCAATCTAATGCTCTACCAACTGAGCTACTGACCCTTTATCAAAAAATGGCGGTCCCGACCGGGATCGAACCGGCGATCTCCTGCGTGACAGGCAGGCATGTTAACCGCTACACCACGGGACCATTTGGTTGCGGGGGCCGGATTTGAACCAACGACCTTCGGGTTATGAGCCCGACGAGCTACCACTGCTCCACCCCGCGATAATTTTATTCGAGTTTGCTGAAGTCTGTAATGCACCATTTCTATTTCAAAAAATGGCGGAGGAAGAGGGATTCGAACCCCCGCGCGGTTTAACCCGCCTGTCGGTTTTCAAGACCGATCCCTTCAGCCGGACTTGGGTATTCCTCCGTTATTATATTTATCTGGTGGACCTTACAGGACTCGAACCTGTGACCGGACGGTTATGAGCCGTCTGCTCTAACCAACTGAGCTAAAGGTCCTTTAAGATGGCGGCAGAGGGGATCGAACCCCCGACCTTACGGGTATGAACCGTACGCTCTAGCCAGCTGAGCTACGCCGCCAGGATCTTTAATTATATGGTTGGTGGAGCCTAGCGGGATCGAACCGCTGACCTCCTGCGTGCAAGGCAGGCGCTCTCCCAGCTGAGCTAAGGCCCCATATATTTTCAGTCATATAAATTTGGATGGTCGGGAAGACAGGATTCGAACCTGCGACCCCTTGGTCCCAAACCAAGTGCTCTACCAAGCTGAGCTACTTCCCGTACATTCATTGGCGCGCCCGACAGGAGTCGAACCCATAACCTTCTGATCCGTAGTCAGACGCTCTATCCAATTGAGCTACGGGCGCTAATTTATCATGTGAATGGTGCCGAGGACCGGAATCGAACCGGTACGGTAGTCACCTACCGCAGGATTTTAAGTCCTGTGCGTCTGCCAGTTCCGCCACCCCGGCAGTTGTTGGAGCGGAAGACGAGGTTCGAACTCGCGACCCCCACCTTGGCAAGGTGGTGTTCTACCACTGAACTACTTCCGCAATTTACTGCTATCTTTTCTGGCTGAAAAAATGATGCGGGTGAAGGGAGTCGAACCCCCACGCCTTGCGGCGCTAGATCCTAAGTCTAGTGCGTCTGCCAGTTCCGCCACACCCGCATATTATAAAAATGGTGAGCCATGAAGGACTCGAACCTTCGACCCTCTGATTAAAAGTCAGATGCTCTACCAACTGAGCTAATGGCTCAAAATGGTGCCGGCGATAGGAGTCGAACCCACGACCTACTGATTACAAGTCAGTTGCTCTACCAACTGAGCTACACCGGCATTTTGAGATGGTGGAGGATGACGGGCTCGAACCGCCGACCCCCTGCTTGTAAGGCAGGTGCTCTCCCAGCTGAGCTAATCCTCCTGGGTATTAAGCGAAGCGATGTCCTACTCTCGCAGGGGGAAGCCCCCAACTACCATTGGCGCTAGAGAGCTTAACTTCCGTGTTCGGTATGGGAACGGGTGTGGCCTCTCTGCCATCATCACTTCACTATTGCATGGATGTAATGGCTTCTGCGCTGCCACAGGATGTGGCGTTCTAGCAGAAGTTCCGCTGACTTCCGTGCTTCTTTGAAAGAAACTTATTCCTTCAAAACTGGATAAACGTTTCATTGTACAGCACACAAAATTTGGTTAAGTCCTCGACCGATTAGTATTCGTCAGCTCCATATGTCGCCATACTTCCACCTCGAACCTATCTACCTGATCGTCTTTCAGGGGTCTTACTTACTTGCGTAATGGGAAATCTCATCTTGAGGGGGGCTTCATGCTTAGATGCTTTCAGCACTTATCCCGTCCATACATAGCTACCCAGCGATGCCCTTGGCAGAACAACTGGTACACCAGCGGTATGTCCATCCCGGTCCTCTCGTACTAAGGACAGCTCCTCTCAAATTTCCTACGCCCACGACGGATAGGGACCGAACTGTCTCACGACGTTCTGAACCCAGCTCGCGTACCGCTTTAATGGGCGAACAGCCCAACCCTTGGGACCGACTACAGCCCCAGGATGCGATGAGCCGACATCGAGGTGCCAAACCTCCCCGTCGATGTGGACTCTTGGGGGAGATAAGCCTGTTATCCCCGGGGTAGCTTTTATCCGTTGAGCGATGGCCCTTCCATGCGGAACCACCGGATCACTAAGCCCGTCTTTCGACCCTGCTCGACTTGTAGGTCTCGCAGTCAAGCTCCCTTGTGCCTTTACACTCTACGAATGATTTCCAACCATTCTGAGGGAACCTTTGGGCGCCTCCGTTACCTTTTAGGAGGCGACCGCCCCAGTCAAACTGTCCGTCTGACACTGTCTCCTGCCCCGATGAGGGGCATGGGTTAGAATTTCAATACAACCAGGGTAGTATCCCACCGACGCCTCCTCCGAAGCTGGCGCTCCGGGCTCTCTGGCTCCTACCTATCCTGTACAAGTTGTACCAAAATTCAATATCAAACTACAGTAAAGCTCCACGGGGTCTTTCCGTCCTGTCGCGGGTAACCTGCATCTTCACAGGTACTATAATTTCACCGAGTCTCTCGTTGAGACAGTGCCCAGATCGTTACGCCTTTCGTGCGGGTCGGAACTTACCCGACAAGGAATTTCGCTACCTTAGGACCGTTATAGTTACGGCCGCCGTTTACTGGGGCTTCAATTCACAGCTTCGCTTGCGCTAACCGCTCCTCTTAACCTTCCAGCACCGGGCAGGCGTCAGCCCCTATACGTCACCTTACGGTTTTGCAGAGACCTGTGTTTTTGCTAAACAGTCGCCTGGGCCTATTCACTGCGGCTCTCTCGGGCTTTCACCCTACCAGAGCACCCCTTCTCCCGAAGTTACGGGGTCATTTTGCCGAGTTCCTTAACGAGAGTTCTCTCGCACACCTTAGGATTCTCTCCTCGACTACCTGTGTCGGTTTGCGGTACGGGTACCTCCCACCTCGATAGAGGCTTTTCTTGGCAGTGTGAGATCAGGAACTTCGTCCATACGGACTCGTCATCACAGCTCAACGTTACAGTGTGCGGATTTGCCTACACACACGCCTTACTGCTTGAACAGAGACAACCAACGCTCTGCTTACCCTACCCTACTGCGTCCCCCCATTTCTCAAACGGTGGGGAGGTAGTACAGGAATATCAACCTGTTGTCCATCGCCTACGCCTGTCGGCCTCGGCTTAGGTCCCGACTAACCCTGAGCGGACGAGCCTTCCTCAGGAAACCTTAGTCATACGGTGGACGGGATTCTCACCCGTCTTTCGCTACTCATACCGGCATTCTCACTTCTAACCGCTCCACCAGTCCTTCCGGTCTGACTTCAACGCAGTTAGAACGCTCTCCTACCACTGACATCAAAGATGTCAATCCACAGCTTCGGTGAATCGTTTAGCCCCGATACATTTTCGGCGCAGCGTCACTCGACCAGTGAGCTATTACGCACTCTTTAAATGATGGCTGCTTCTAAGCCAACATCCTGGTTGTCTAAGCAACGCCACATCCTTTTCCACTTAACGATTACTTTGGGACCTTAGCTGGTGGTCTGGGCTGTTTCCCTTTTGACTACGGATCTTATCACTCGCAGTCTGACTCCCGTGTATAAATATCCGGCATTCGGAGTTTGTCTGAATTCGGTAAAGCGAGATGCCCCCCTAGTCCAAACAGTGCTCTACCTCCGGTATTCTCAATCACGAGGCTAGCCCTAAAGCTATTTCGGAGAGAACCAGCTATCTCCAAGTTCGATTGGAATTTCTCCGCTACCCACACCTCATCCCCGCACTTTTCAACGTGCGTGGGTTCGGGCCTCCAGTAAGTGTTACCTCACCTTCACCCTGGACATGGGTAGATCACCTGGTTTCGGGTCTACGACCACGTACTATTTCGCCCTATTCAGACTCGCTTTCGCTGCGGCTCCGTTTTCTCAACTTAACCTCGCACGTAATCGTAACTCGCCGGTTCATTCTACAAAAGGCACGCTATCACCCATTAACGGGCTCTAACTACTTGTAGGCACACGGTTTCAGGTTCTCTTTCACTCCCCTCCCGGGGTGCTTTTCACCTTTCCCTCACGGTACTGGTTCACTATCGGTCACTAGGTAGTATTTAGCCTTGGGAGATGGTCCTCCCGGATTCCGACGGAATTTCACGTGTTCCGCCGTACTCAGGATCCACTCTGGAGGGAATGACTTTTTGGCTACAGGGCTTTTACCTGCTCTGGCGGACCTTTCCAAGTCGCTTCGCCTAAATCATTCCTTTGTAACTCCGTATAGAGTGTCCTACAACCCCAAGAGGCAAGCCTCTTGGTTTGGGCTCTTCCCGTTTCGCTCGCCGCTACTCAGGGAATCGAATTTTCTTTCTCTTCCTCCAGGTACTTAGATGTTTCAGTTCCCTGGGTCTGTCTCTAACGCGCTATGAATTCACGCGAAAGTACTGCGCGATTAAACGCAGTGGGTTCCCCCATTCGGAAATCCCCGGATCAAAGCTTACTTACAGCTCCCCGAGGCATATCGGTGTTAGTGCCGTCCTTCATCGACTCCTAGTGCCAAGGCATCCACCGTGCGCCCTTATTAACTTAACCAATAAGTTAACGCTAACTCGAAGAGTTAGACTTCAGTTTACACGTCAATTACTTGACTTGTTTGACTCATATCTATTTAAAGATAGAAATTTGTGTTTGCTTTCAATGTCGTTTTATCCAGTTTTCAAAGAACAAGTGCGCTACCTGTGTCTACTTCTTCGCACATTTGCGACGAGTAACCGCAGGAGCAAGTTTTGAAAGTATGAACTTTCAAAACTGAACAGCAAGAACGTTAACGTACATCACAGCGTGATGCACTTCCGAAAAATATCCTTAGAAAGGAGGTGATCCAGCCGCACCTTCCGATACGGCTACCTTGTTACGACTTCACCCCAATCATCTATCCCACCTTCGGCGGCTGGCTCCAAAAGGTTACCTCACCGACTTCGGGTGTTACAAACTCTCGTGGTGTGACGGGCGGTGTGTACAAGGCCCGGGAACGTATTCACCGCGGCATGCTGATCCGCGATTACTAGCGATTCCGGCTTCATGTAGGCGAGTTGCAGCCTACAATCCGAACTGAGAACGGTTTTATCGGATTAGCTCCCCCTCGCGGGTTGGCAACCGTTTGTACCGTCCATTGTAGCACGTGTGTAGCCCAGGTCATAAGGGGCATGATGATTTGACGTCATCCCCACCTTCCTCCGGTTTGTCACCGGCAGTCTCCTTAGAGTGCCCAACTAAATGATGGCAACTAAGAACAAGGGTTGCGCTCGTTGCGGGACTTAACCCAACATCTCACGACACGAGCTGACGACAACCATGCACCACCTGTCACCGTTGTCCCCGAAGGGAAAACTGTATCTCTACAGTGGTCAATGGGATGTCAAGACCTGGTAAGGTTCTTCGCGTTGCTTCGAATTAAACCACATGCTCCACCGCTTGTGCGGGCCCCCGTCAATTCCTTTGAGTTTCAGTCTTGCGACCGTACTCCCCAGGCGGAGTGCTTAATGCGTTAGCTGCAGCACTAAGGGGCGGAAACCCCCTAACACTTAGCACTCATCGTTTACGGCGTGGACTACCAGGGTATCTAATCCTGTTTGCTCCCCACGCTTTCGCGCCTCAGCGTCAGTTACAGACCAGAAAGTCGCCTTCGCCACTGGTGTTCCTCCAAATCTCTACGCATTTCACCGCTACACTTGGAATTCCACTTTCCTCTTCTGCACTCAAGTCCCCCAGTTTCCAATGACCCTCCACGGTTGAGCCGTGGGCTTTCACATCAGACTTAAAGGACCGCCTGCGCGCGCTTTACGCCCAATAATTCCGGACAACGCTTGCCACCTACGTATTACCGCGGCTGCTGGCACGTAGTTAGCCGTGGCTTTCTAATAAGGTACCGTCAAGGTACAGCCAGTTACTACTGTACTTGTTCTTCCCTTACAACAGAGTTTTACGAACCGAAATCCTTCTTCACTCACGCGGCGTTGCTCCATCAGACTTTCGTCCATTGTGGAAGATTCCCTACTGCTGCCTCCCGTAGGAGTCTGGGCCGTGTCTCAGTCCCAGTGTGGCCGATCACCCTCTCAGGTCGGCTACGCATCGTTGCCTTGGTGAGCCGTTACCTCACCAACTAGCTAATGCGCCGCGGGCCCATCCTGTAGCGATAGCAGAACCATCTTTCAACTTTCTAACATGAGATAGAAAGTATCATCCGGTATTAGCCCCGGTTTCCCGGAGTTATCCCAGACTACAGGGCAGGTTGCCCACGTGTTACTCACCCGTCCGCCGCTAACGTTAAGTCGGTGCAAGCACCAACAAAACGTCCGCTCGACTTGCATGTATTAGGCACGCCGCCAGCGTTCGTCCTGAGCCAGGATCAAACTCTCCATAAAAAGTAGTTTGAGTTAAGCTCAAAATGTTGCTGACTATTATTTTAGTCAAGTTGTCTCTTTCATTTAAGAAAGAAAATTATTGTTAACGTCTTGCTTGTTCAGTTTTCAAAGTTCATTTCGTCGTTATTGGCGACTTTATTATAATAACTCATCCTTAATTCGATGTCAACTCTATTCTAAAATGTTTTCGATCTTATTCATAGGGTTGCTGTCTCGTTAAGGACAAGTAATAATATACAACATCTTTTTGTACTATGCAATAGTTTTCTTAAAAAAACTTTTCAGCTTTTTAATATCAATAATAAACAACGATATACCACCTACTACAACTAACCCGCCTATTATTTGAGAAGCAATTAATTTTTCCGCAAAAATAAAATACGCAAAAATTGCGGCACCCACTGGTTCAAATAATATTGCAATAGAAATAGTATTTGTACTCACCCACTTAAGGGCCCAATTGAATAAGGTATGCCCCAAAAGGTTAGGCACAATCGCTAACATAATGAACCAAAACCAATCTGTTGATTCATAAGGACCAAATGATTGTCCCATTATTAATACATAAAAAAACAAACAAATTGTACTTACACTATAGACCACCATTGTATAGGTCATTAAGGATAGTCTTTGCCGAACATCCTGACCAAATAGCAGGTAACCCGTTATAAGTGCACAAGCAATCAATGCTAGTATATCCCCATAAAGGGCCGAGCCGCTGACACGGAAATCTCCCCAGCTGATCAAGAAACTCCCAACAATCGCTACACTACCTGCTACAATAGATTGGAGCGATATTTTCTCTTTAAAGAAAATGTATGTACCGATAAATGCAAATAGCGGCTGAAGAGTAACTAATACAGTAGAACTCGCTACAGAAGTGTAATTCAATGATTCAAACCATAAAATAAAATGAAAAGCTAAAAATACGCCTGCAATTGTCGAGAAAATCCAATCCTTCTTATGAAGCAGCTTTATTTCCCCACGGTATTTCAAGAAAAACACCGGACTCATAATAAGGATCGAAAAGAACATACGATAAAAAGCAATTACAGCCGATTCAGCATTCGCCAGTTTAACAAAAATCGCTGACATTGAAACCGAGGCAACTCCGATAATAATCGCTATGTATGGTCTTGCCTTTTCATTAAACATATACTCACCCCCTTAGCCTCATTTATTTTACACCAACTATGTTTATTCGCAATACGAAATATAAGAAAGGATGATTAATATGGATTTCTTACTAAGTGATTCGTTGTCTATTGAAATATTAATTAAATTAGTGATTGCCGGTACTTTAAGTTTAATAATCGGTATTGAAAGGGAATTAAAAAAGAAGCCAGTCGGTTTAAAGACCAGTCTTGTTATTGCCACTTTCAGTTGTTTACTTACAACAATTTCTATTGAAACAGCGTATATGACTCCTCCAAGAGATGATATTAACATTACGATGGATCCGTTACGCTTGGCAGCTCAGGTAGTGAGTGGTATAGGCTTTCTCGGAGCCGGTGTCATTTTACGCAGAGGAAATGACAGTATAACAGGTTTAACGACAGCTGCCATGATTTGGGGAGCAGCTGGTATTGGGATTGCCGTAGGAGCCGGTTTTTATTTTCAGGCATTCGCGACTGTGCTCATTGTAGTAATTGGTATCGAATTAATCGCTCCATTTCTTATCAAAATCGGGCCAAAAAGGTTACGTATGCGAGAGTTATCATTGAAGATGATGATTACTGATATTTCGAAACTACCAGTGCTAATTGATAGAATGACCAAGCATGATCTGGTGATTGAGCATGTCGGCATACGCGATTTCCCTATGAAGGATGATATCTCTCGCCATGAGGTAAACATCCGCTTCTCCACTCTCATCCCAAAGGATACATTCTGGATCTACACGATTTTACATGAGCTTGAATTTATCGAGCGAATCGAGATTGATTTTTAATGTATGGGAGAAGGCTATATGGGGCAACTTATTCTACTAATAAGGAGGACGATATATGGGACAGTTTTTCCTACTATTAAAAGAAGGGAACAGACCCTCTCTTATCGCTGCATTAGTCAATTCTTTTTTAGGCATCATTAAAGGGGCAGCCTTCTTCTTTACTGGTAATGTCGCCATGTTTGCAGAAATGATGCATTCATTCGGGGATGCAGCAAATCAATTCTTTGTTTACATTGGTTCAGCTTTATCTAAAAAGGCTCCTACCCCAAAATTTCCGAACGGCTACGGAAGGGTTGTCAATCTCGTCTGTCTCGGTGCCGTGCTTATTGTAGCCATCCTTTCCTATGAAACAATTAAAGAGGGGTGGCATCATTTTATGCATCCCGCTGATGAATCCACTGGCGTACTTATTGCTCTCGGCGTCTTGGCAATCGGAATTGCTTTAGAAGGCTTTGTCCTTCATAAAGCAGCCAAAGAAGTTTTACATGAAGTAAATGTTGAACACACTGGAATCATGGCTGTTCCTATATCAGCGAAATATTTAAACCGGGCTAAGCCCGCCACCAAGCTTGTATGGATGGAAGACTTAGTAGCCACAAGCGGGAATGTGCTGGCATTTGTTGCTATTGTTATCGCCTACTTTACAGGCTTCCATCGTATTGAAGGGCTTGTATCGATGATTATCGGACTCATGATGTTTTATGTAGTGGGCCGCGTCTTCCTTGATAATGCAAGAGGCGCAATCGGTGAGACAGATGAAGAGATGATGATTCACATTGGACAACTTGTGATGGAAGATCCCCATGTAAAAGATATTGCCCGTATTGAGGTTATTAAAGAAGGGGAATTTCTTCATGTGGAGTTAGTGGCAGAGACAAATCCAGAATTATCACTCGCCTATCTCGATGACGTACGCGATGAGCTGACTAAATTAATCATGGCTCAAAAAGGCGTTACCAAAGTAACGATTGCATTTGATGAGGACGACCAAGTGACACTTTGGAAACAATAATCATAAAGCAGGACTCCTTCTACCAAGGAAGTCCTGCTTTAATATTATAAGCTAGCCTAAAGACTAACCTCTTAACGTCAGCTAACTAATTCTTTACGTTTCGGATTTACATACTCTCCTAGCAAATAGCTATTTCTGCATATAAAGCCTGATTCTTACAGGGATGCCTCTAAAATAGCACGAACATCTTGCCGATCGAGCTTATTAAAGTTTCCGAAAGGTCCATTAAACATTGTGTGCTCAATGATGCCATCGAAATCTGCATCTGTAATATTATAATCCGCTAGACGACTCGGAGCCCCAATCGACTTCCAAAATGCACTCAAACGTTCAATCCCTTCCGTTGCTACTTCTTCCTCAGTTCGATCTTGACGCTCTACACCGAAGACTTTTTCTGCCATTCGAGCAAAACGCGCCGGATTGATCTGCAGATTATGACGCATCCAGTTTGGTAAAAGAATCGCTAGACCGCCTGCATGTGGGATATCATAATAGGCTGAAACAGCATGCTCAATATTATGAGTTGCCCAGTCTCCTCGAGAACCAATTGATAAGAAACCGTTCAGCCCCATTGTACCAGCAAGCATCAGCGTTTCACGGTGTTCATAGTTGTCCGGCTCCTTCAGTACTTTTGGTGCTACTTCAATAATTGTACGTAGAATCCCTTCACTCATTTCGTCTGTAATTGGGGTATTTGTCGCATTATTAAAATACTGTTCGAAGATGTGTGTCATCGTATCTACCACACCATTTACTGTTTGATCTGCTGGTACGGTAAACGTATAGCTTGGATCTAAAATTGAAAATGCAGGGAAAGTAGCCGGGCTGCCCCAACCTAATTTTTCTTTCGTTTCTAGATTCGTAATAACAGATCCGGAATTCATTTCCGATGCAGTGGCAGCTAGAGTTAGCACTGTTCCCAGCGGAAGAGCTTCTGTTGCAATAACCTTCTTTTTAACTAGGTCCCAAGCATCCTCTTCAATTTTAGCTCCAGCAGCAATTAGTTTCGCACAATCGATTACTGATCCGCCGCCAACTGCCAGAACTAAATCAATCCCTTCCTGCTTACAAATCTCGATTCCTTTGCGAGCTGTTGAAACACGCGGGTTAGGTTCAACACCGGAAAGTTCGAAGATTTCTTTTCCTGCCAATGCTTTTGTTACATCCTCATAGACACCATTCTTTTTAATACTGCCTCCTCCATAAACAATCAGCACTTTATGATATGGAAGCACTTCTTTTACTAACTGTTCAATACTGTTCTTTCCAAAATGTAGTCTGACTGGATTCCAAAACGTAAAACTATTCATTTCCTAACACCTCTTCTGCTTAATATTAGTAAGATCGCCCTTTCCTATCCATAAAAAAAAGCTATGTGAGTACTCACATAGCTCTATTTTATACGTATTAGACCCATCCACGGAAGCGAGAAGCTTCGGCCGTACGACGAACACCTACCATATACGCCGCCAGACGCATATTGATGTTTCGGTTTGTTGCTGTTGTATAGACATTTTCAAATGCATCTACCATTTTGCGGTACAATTTCTCGCGCACTTCTTCTTCTGTCCAATAGTATCCTTGATTGTTTTGTACCCATTCAAAGTAGGATACTGTTACACCACCAGCTGATGCAAGAACATCCGGCACTAAAAGAATTCCACGGTCTGTTAGAATTTTTGTTGCTTCTGCTGTTGTAGGACCATTTGCAGCTTCCACCACAATATCAGCTTTGATATTATGTGCGTTTTCAGCTGTGATTTGGTTTTCTATAGCAGCTGGGACTAAAATATCGCAGTCTAGTTCCAGAAGCTCTTTGTTTGTAATTGTATTTTCAAATAATGTGGTAACAGTACCAAATGAATCACGACGATCTAATAAGTAATCAATATCAAGTCCGTTTGGATCATGAAGAGCACCGTATGCATCGGAAATACCGATAACTTTCACGCCTAAATCACTCATGAATTTTGCTAGGAAGCTTCCTGCGTTACCGAAACCTTGAATTACGACACGTGCATCTTTAATATCGAGTCCACGTTTTTTCGCCGCCTCCTGAATAACAATCGTAACACCTTCTGCTGTTGCACGGTCGCGGCCTTGCGATCCACCAAGAACAATTGGTTTACCTGTGATAAAACCAGGTGAGTTGAATTCATCCATTCGGCTATATTCATCCATCATCCATGCCATAATTTGTGCATTTGTGAAAACGTCCGGTGCCGGAATATCCTTAGTAGGACCTACTACTTGGCTAATTGCACGAACGTAACCACGGCTTAAACGTTCCAATTCACCCATAGACATTTGACGCGGGTCGCAGATAATACCGCCCTTACCGCCTCCATAAGGAAGGTCGACAATACCACACTTCAATGTCATCCACATAGAAAGCGCCTTTACCTCTTCTTCGCTAACCATTGGGTGGAAACGTACACCACCTTTTGTTGGACCTACTGCGTCAGAGTGCTGCGCACGATAACCAGTAAATACTTTTGTAGTGCCATCATCCATTTTTACAGGGATACGCACAGTTAGCAGACGCAGCGGCTCTTTCAGTAAATCATACATTGCTTCGTCATAGCCAAGCTTGCCTAACGCTTCTTGAATAACTTCCTGTGTTGATGTGAATAGGTTTAAATTTTCAGCCATTATATATTCGCCTCTTTAAATTTAATTAGTGATAACGCCAACATTGTAACATACTTCTTATAAGAATTGGCTATTATTTTGTCACATTTTGAACACTTTTAAGATTTTGTTTACTTAGTCATGGGTACGCTTACATTAAGTGTTAATTAACATGAATAATTAGTGATTTTCGACCTATTGATTGACGCAGCCATGTCACTTTACAGTTAAAAGTTTTCACATATAGTTTTTGATTGCATATAAAGCTTTAAGTAATCTGGTCCCCCTGCTTTTGAAGTAACACCAGATTTAATTCCACCAAAAGGTTGATAGCCAACAACGGCACCTGTACACCCCCGGTTAATATAAAGATTCCCTACATGAAATTCCATACAGGCCTGCTCTATATGCATGCGGTTATTCGATATAACTGTACCTGTTAATCCACACTCAGTATCATTTGCAATTTCAAGAGCTTCCGTAAAATCCTTTGCTTTCGTCATCGCCAATACAGGCCCAATAATTTCTTCTTTCATAATACGAGCAGAACGATCCACATCAGCGAAAATAGTCGGCTCAATGTAATAACCTACAGAGTCATCACTTCCTCCTCCAGCTATAAGCCGTCCTTCTGATTTTCCTATTTCAATATACTCTGTAGTTTTCTTAAAGGCATCATCGTCAATAACAGGTGCTAGAGAGTTTTCAGGATCAGCTGGATCGCCCACTTTTAACTCTTTCGTTAATTTTGCTACTTCACTGACTATCTGATCATACACTTCCTCTACAATGACCGCTCGAGAAGATGTGGAACGGTTTTGACCCGAAAAACTAAAGGCAGATTGCACAATAGACTGTGCTGCAAACTCTAAATCTGCCTCATGGTCCACTACGATTGTATTCTTTCCGCCCATTTCAGCAATGATGTGCTTTATCCAAAATTGGCCTTGCACAAATTTTGATGCTCTTTCATTGATACGAAGACCTGCTTCTCGGGAACCTGTAAAGCTGATGAACCTAGTTTTCGGATGGTCAACTAAATAGTCTCTTACTTCTGCACCGCTTCCCGGAATAAAGTTCAGCACACCTACAGGCAGCCCTGCCTCCTCCATGACTTCTACGAACTTATAAGCAATAACCGGAGCGGCAGAGGCGGGATTCAGTAGTACTGTATTCCCTGTTACAATAGCGGCTGCAGTCATACCTGCCATACTGGCGAATGGGGAGTTCCATGAGGGAAGAACTATCCCTGCACCCAGTGGAATATATTCATAACGATTGAGCTCGCTCAATCGGCTTTGAACTGGCTCACCACTCTTCAACCGCAGCATTTCTCTCCCATAATACTCTAGAAAGTCTATCGCTTCAGCTGTATCAGCATCCGCTTCTTTCCAGGGCTTCCCTGCTTCTTTCGTTAGTAATGCGGAAAACTCGAATTTACGGCGGCGAAGAATTGCTGAAGCTTTAAATAAAATATTTGCCCTGATTTCCGGCTTTACATTTCTCCATGTTTTATACTTTTCTTGTGCGACTTCCATTGTCTGCTGTGCATGGCCGATTGTTGCATTAGAAACCGTACCCACAACTTCTGATTTTTTTGCCGGATTATAGGATATGAACTTTTTCTCTGCAGGAATGCGCTCTCCCCCAATGATAAGCGGATAGTTCTTCCCTAGCTCCAACCCTAACTTCTCAAGCTCTTGTTTATAAGCCAATCGATTTTCAGCAGATGAAAAATCGGTGAGTGGTTCATGTTTGTATGAATTCATATACTATCTCCTCTGCTAACATTCACATTTAAAGGAAGCTCTCATTTCTCATATGCCCATATAGTAAACTTATTATGCCTCATCAAGTGATTACCCTTTTTACACAAAATTAAAAGGTACAGAGAAAAACAATCTCCGCACCTATTTATCCGCCCTTATTTAATATAAACACATTTTTGTTACTCGCCCGCTTGGTTAATCCAATCCTGAAGCTTACTCTTTAGCACTTGAAAACCATTGGCATCATCTTCATCTACACGATCTTGGAGTGATTTACGCGGCAATTGCTCACGTTTTTTAGGGTGGGGTACTTCGTGTAATACCCGGATCGATAAGCTGATCTTCTTTGCCTCATCATCCACTTCCAGCACCTTTACTGTAATATCATCTCCAACCTTTAAATAATCATGAACGTCCTTTACAAACCCATACGTAATTTCTGAAATATGAACAAGCCCCTGTGTGTTTTCGTCCAATGCCACAAATGCCCCGTACGGCTGGATACCTGTAACTTTACCAGTTAGCACGTCACCTACTTCATATTTTTTTGCCATAGCTTAATCCTACTTTCTCTTTACTTATATACGAAAATGTCATGTTAAATTATAACATATCGGAAGATACGCCACAAAGAATGTCCCGTATATCATTTATGCTTATCTTCATCTACTTTTCTATCCTTTATTTTTCTTACTTTAAAGTCAGTAGATAAATTTCAGAAATTTTTAGAGAATAACTATGTTTTCATTAGGAAATGCGTTAAAATGAATACGTTTTTTACTTTTAAGGAGGTTTTACTTTGTCATCAAGAGATCAATTCGCCTCCAAGATCGGTTTCGTACTAGCAGCAGCTGGTAGCGCAATCGGGCTTGGGGCAATTTGGAAATTTCCGTATATGGCAGGAACGAATGGAGGAAGTGTCTTCATTCTGCTGTTCATTCTATGTACAGTCGTCATCGGACTTCCGATTTTAATTGCAGAATTTATGATTGGTCGCCGTGGTCAGCTTGATCCGATCAATTCATTTAAATCGCAGGCTCCTGGAAAGCCATGGTATATGGTTGGCTGGCTCGGGCTTATAGCATGCGGTATTATACTATCATTTTACAGCGTTGTAGGTGGTTGGATTTTAAGCTATCTATTCCGAGCTGTTACATTACAATTAACAGGACAGGGATTGGACTTCGCTGCTTTATTTAGCAATATCATTGCAAATCCTTTTGAGGTGCTCATTGCCCAAGGCGCATTCATGTTACTAACCTTACTAATTGTTCAAGCAGGCATTAAAGGCGGTATTGAAGTCGCGAGTAAATGGATGATGCCCCTGCTATTCATCTTCTTTATCCTGTTATTTATCCGCTCTGTGACTTTAGATGGTGCCATGGAAGGCATAAAATTCATGTTTGTACCGGATTGGTCATATTTAAATATTCAAACGTTACTATTGGCACTCGGACAGGCCTTCTTCTCCCTTAGTGTCGGCGTTTCAGCGATGATCACCTACTCTTCCTATTTATCTCCAAAGGAAAATATCGTAAGTTCTGCCGGTAACGTGGCAATTATGAATATCCTTATTTCTATATTGGCTGGTCTCGTCATTTTTCCGGCAGTTTTCGCACTTGACTACTCCCCAGAGCAAGGACCGGGGCTTGTGTTCGTCATTCTACCTGCCGTATTTGAGCAATTGCCTATGGGTGGCTTGTTCTTGATCATCTTCTTTATTTTAATTTTATTCGCAACTGTCACTTCCGCTATTGCCATGCTGGAAGTTGTAGTAGCAATTGGGATTGGACAGAAGACGCAAGGCCGTAAACGTGCTTCGTGGATCTTCGCTGCTATTATCTTCCTTGTCGGAATTCCAAGCGCCCTATCCTACGGAGTGATGAGCGACTTTACGATTATGGGGAAAAATTTCTTTGATTTTGCCGACTATATAACAAGCAGTATATTAATGCCGATTGGTGCATTACTAATTTCGTTATTTGCCGGCTTTCATTATTCGAAAAAGATTTCGCAACAAGAGCTGCGCTCCTCTTCACTTCTCTTTACAATTTGGATAACGATTGTACGTTACGTTGCACCGGTTGCTATTCTGATAATTTTAATAAGAAGCGCTTTTGCATAAAAAAAGCTGGACTCTTCGTCTTCCGAGTCCAGCTTTTAAGTTTCAATTTTTAGACAAAAAAGGGTCATTTACCGGAATGCTTACGTATTATAATGAACTTATATAGTAAAAATTTGAGAGGATGTGCTCGCTTGATGAGAATTGCGTTACATGAGTTATTAAAACAGCTGCGGGAAGAACGGAACTGGTCTCTTGAGGATTTATCACTGAAAACACAACTTGGAGTTGAAAAATTATCTATGTACGAAAGAGGTGAGTCAACACCTTCCATTCAGACAATCCTAAAACTTTCGAATGTTTTGGAAGTTCCAGCCTCTAACTTAATGGATACACTACAGAATTAAAAAACTCGGCAAAAGCCGAGTTTTTTAAATAATGCACTTTGCTTCATATTTGATCGCAATTAGCTTGCGGGCGATTTCAACACAATCCTCAAAAGGTATCCACTGTTCAAAGGAAAGCTCATATACTTGCTGAATGACTTTTCCGAGCTTACTTGGATCATCGATTACTTGAAGAGCTGCAACTACATCTGCCGTTTCCGTATCATAACCATTTTCCCCTATTTTAAATGGATCCCACTTTGCAAGCATCGCAACAGCTTTTTTATTCATTTCAATATTTTCCACGGTAACTCCCCTGACTACTCTTTTCATTATTTTGTATGATAACATAACTATCATACTAACTAAAGAAAAGAGTGATAGTATGTCGATTTTTAACGAAGCACACGTAAGAAGAAGCACACGCTCGGTAAAGTGGGACAAAATGGATACAGTTTATAGTCTTGCTGATGCATCAGAAATTTTACCGATGTGGGTGGCAGATATGGATTTTGCCGCTCCACAACAAATCATTGATGCTTTACATCAACGCCTGGAACATCCCGTTTTTGGATACTCCTATGTTTGTGACGAATGTAAAGATTCCATTGTTTCCTGGTTTGAAAAACGTCATCACTGGACGATTGATCCATCGACAATTCTATTTAATCAGGGGGTTGTACCGGCTATTGCCAGCATAGTAGAAACCTTTACTGAACCCGGAGATAAAATTGCCATTTCCACACCTGTCTATCCCCCATTCTTTAATGTACCAAAGCACCAGCAGCGAGAAATCGTTTCATGTGATCTAGTGGAAAATGGCGGGACTTATCATTATGACTTCCACCAGCTAGAGGAGACATTTAAACAAGGGGTAAAACTGTATATTTTATGCAACCCTCATAATCCTGGAGGAATCGTATGGTCACAGGAAGACTTGGAGCACCTTGTCGAGCTTGCCATTCAATATGATGTCATTATTATTTCAGACGAAATTCACGCTGATCTGCTGATTGACGGCAGCAAACACATCCCTTTATTGACGGTGAAACGTGCGGATGAAGCAAACATTATTACATGCATCGCTCCTACGAAAACATTTAATATCGCAGGCATCCAGGCTGCCATGATGGTCGTACCAAACCGAAACTTCCGTGCAAAATTGGAGCAGCATGCCCTTGCCCACGGTCAATTCGAGCTGAACACATTTGCTTCTGCAGCTATTCAAGCTGCCTATTCACATGGAGAAGCTTGGCTCGATGAACTACTAGACTATTTATCTAAAAATATGGACTATGTTATCCAAGAGTTGACTGCAATCCCAGGTATCCAAATAGCAAAGCCACAAGCAACTTACTTGTTATGGATTGATTACCGTGCTACGGGAATAGAAGAAAAAGAAGTAATGGAACGTCTATTAACAGTCGGAAAGCTAGCCCTCGAACCAGGTACTAAATACGGGGAAGCAGGCCGCGGATTTTTACGAATGAATGTTGCTGCCCCATTTGAAACAATAAAAGACGGGGTCCAAAGATTTAAAAAGGCTTTTGAATAAACCCTTCCTACTTTATAATGTTTTGGATGTAAAGGAATTCTCGGTATAAGTATGACTCTATAAATCAGGTTAAAAAAGATAGACATTGCAGGGAGGGGTATCTATGAAGGGATATACACCAGAGAACCGTTCCTATTGGATGATTGTGCTGAGTTTGGGTCTTGCATCGATGTTCATTTTTGCGGTCATGTATTCAACTCAGCCTCTCCTTCCTCTCTTTACGGAAGAATTTCATATTTCTGTATCCGCAGCAAGCTTGACGATGTCTCTGCCGACTATCTCACTCATTGCTGGGCTGATTGTATTAGGATTTCTTTCCGATCGTCACGGGCGGGTTCTGTTTATTAAGCTATCTATTTTTCTGTCTCTTCTCACATTCTTTTGCATTCCCTTTGCACATTCATTTCCAATGATTGCTGTAATCCGTTTTGTACAGGGATTCATGCTTGCTGGTGTTCCGGCTGCCGCTCTTGCCTATATTGCAGAAGAAATTGATACAAAGCACAGTGCTTTAGTAACTGCCTTCTACATATCCTGCAATGCGCTTGGCGGAATGATTGGACGAGTTGTTACGGGTTATGTTTCAGAACATCAAACGTGGCAGCATGCAATCCTCTATTTAAGTGCCTTCGGTGTCCTAGTTCTTGTGTTCGTTTCTTTCTCTTTGCCGAAATCAAAGAATTTTGCACCAGGTGAACGAACGCTGCGCACAGATTTTCTTGGATTCTATCAGCATATGAAAAATCCTTTGCTGCTTCTGATGTTCGGGCTGGGTATTGCGTTACAGATGTCCTTCACTGGCATGTGGACATATTTACCATTTCATTTAACCGGACCGCCATATGGGATGCCGCTAGATTCCATTTCGTCTATTTATTTTGCTTACGGTTTCGGTATTATCGGTGCACCGACCGCCAGCTATCTATCAAACCGGTTTTCTTTATATTTTCTTCGCAATACAGCAATCATTGTACTATTGGCCGGGCTTGCGCTGACACTAAGCTCGTCTATACCAGGAGTCGTAGCTGGACTTTGCATTACATGCTTTGGGTTCTTTACAGCCCATTCTTTGACAGCAAGTACTGTTTCTTCTACGGCAGAGTCACAAAAAGGACTTGCCTCCAGCTTATACCTTGTATCCTATTACGTTGGAGTAGCAACAGGGAGTACACTTCTGAGTCCTATCTGGTCATCTTGGGGTTGGAATGGGCTCGTGATCTTTACCATAGCCGTTCCTTTCTTCTATACAATTTTTCTGCATTTTGCTATAAAAAAAGACAAGCCTGCAGTTTGAGGCTTGTCTTTTTCCTATGATTATTCCTTATCCTTCTGCATTCGTTTATCGCGTTCTGCTAATGCACGCTCTTCCAGCTGTTTTGCCTCTGCAGCTTGTTTCGCCGATTTTTTACGCAGCCATTTGAATAATAAAAAGACGACTACGAATAATAAAAGCATTTCAACAGCGGCCGGAATGTAGGTGGACTTATCTTCCGGAAAATATAGGAACCCCCAATTGAGGATCAAATTTTCCATAATCTCACACTTCTTTCGTTATTATTCAAAAACAGTGATCGATTCAATTTTAACATCTTCGTTTGGTTTGTCGCGCATATCACGGTCAACTTTCGCAATATTGTCAACAACATCCATGCCTTCGACTACTTGTCCGAATACAGTATGCTTGCCATCTAACCAAGGCGTACCGCCGTTCTTCTTGTAAAGATCTACTTCTTCTTTGCCCCAGCCGCGCACTTCCATTTGCTTCAGCATAGATACTTCTACTTGCGGAGCTTGCACGATGAAGAATTGAGAGCCGTTTGTGCCTGGTCCAGCATTCGCCATAGAAAGAGCTCCACGGATGTTTAATAATTCAGGAACACACTCATCTTCAAATGTACCGCCCCAAATTGATTCGCCGCCCATACCTGTGCCTGTTGGGTCGCCTCCTTGGATCATGAAGTTTGGAATGACACGGTGGAAAATAATACCGTCATAATAGCCTGACTTAGCATGACCTAAAAAGTTTTCTACTGTTTTTGGAGCCTGTTCCGGGAACAGTTTAATTTTTAATGACCCCATTGTTGTTTTCATTTCTACCAGTACTTCACCGGCATTTAATTCTTTTGTTAATTGTGGAAGCATACTTGTCTCTCCTTTAAATAAGTCTAGGTGTTTCTTACCTCGATTTAGTGTACCACACCTTGCTTTTTTTTTCCGCTTAGCTCTGCCGGAATTCAGGATTCATTTTCAATCTGCAACTTCTTTCGCAAGGATACAGATCATTTTATAAAAAGACGTATTAAAGTGCATGCACAATGGGTATGTAGGAAAAAGGTATTGAATCAAACAGAACATTTCCTTCGTCTCACGAAATAAGTTATACTAAATAGATGAAATTTTCACAAAAGATAGGAAGTAGAGATACAATGCAAACTAACAAACATAATTTTATCATCATATTTATTTCTAATTTTATTGTAGCCGCTTCTGCAACGATGATTATGCCTTTTCTTTCGCTTTATATAGATACGATGGGAGATTTTACTGAAAGTTACGTGCAGAAATGGGCAGGTCTTGTTTTCGCCGCTACTTTCATCACAGCATTCCTTATGTCTCCTATCTGGGGAAGAATTGCGGATAAATACGGCTATAAGCCAATCATGATTATTAATGCTTTCGGGATTGCAGCCAGCATTTTTCTTATGGGATACGTGCAAAATGTTGAGCAGTTTTTCCTTTTGAGACTATTCATGGGAGTAGTGACAGGTTTCATTCCTACCTCGATAGCCTTTATAAGTAAGCATACACCGAAGGAAGTAGCTGGTAAAACGCTTGGAACGCTGCAAATGGGCAGTGTCGGCGGGACACTTTTCGGTCCTGTCATCGGGGGAGCAATGGCAGATGCGGTAGGATTCAGTTATACATTTATTATCACTGCCATTACGATTGCCATTGCTGGTTTCTTAATTATTTTCAGCGTCCATGAGCCAAAAATAGAACGTAAGGTAAAGTCGGCTGTCTATTCCCGAAAAAACGTCGTTTGGGCAATTTTCCATCATCGGCTGATCTTGAATGTCATGATGGTGACCTCATTGATCCAAATCGGAAACTTTAGTATTCAGCCGCTCCTATCTCTATATGTATCCCACTTAACACCTGCTGAAGAGGTAGTACTGCTTGCAGGAATTACTTTTAGTGCAACGGGTCTTGGCAACATCTTGTTTGCCCGCTTCTGGGGGAAATTGAGCGACCGGGTCGGATATGAAAAAGTATTAAAATATTTACTCATCGCTTGTGTTGTATTCATCATTCCCCAAGCATTCGTTACTGCCCTTTGGCAGCTGATGGTGCTGCGCCTTCTGTTTGGTATAGTCGTTGGAGGCCTGGTCCCTATTACATCTGCCCTAATCCGGCGTGAAGCACCGATCGATGTACAAGGGGAAATTATGGGCTACAACCAAAGCTTCCGTTTCCTCGGAAATATTATAGGCCCTGTATTAGGCGGTGTTATAAGCGGGGCATGGGATATTCCAGCGGTCTTTTACTCGACTGGACTGCTCTTTTTCATCGCATTTGTCATCATCTATTTTATTCAGAAAATGCCAAAGCAGCATATGGATGATCTCCTTAAAAATCACGTATAACGAACAGTAAAACTATGGTATTCTTGCTATATGTGAACTGTTGGAGGAAAACATATGAAACAGATTTTCGGGTATTTCCTGATTCTTTGCTCCATACTTTTGCTGCTGCTTGTAGGGAATGAAGTATGGAAGGAAGTAGCCGCTGCGAAAGCACATGAGGAAAAAATAGAGGCATCTATCCACCTTCCGCAGATGCAGGCTCAGCTGCCTGTAACGCTGCTTGATAGTGAAGGTACGTTATTCAGCGAGGAATACGTCGAATGGCGTGAGCCGCTCAACTATGATGAATTTCCGCAAATTGTAAAAGATATATTTATCTATAGTGAAGATACTGCCTTTTTTCATCATATCGGCTTTGATGTAAGTGCCATTGCACGGGCTGTTATGGCTAACTCTGCTGAAAAATCCAGGCAGCAGGGCGGCAGTACGATTACCCAGCAGCTTGTGCGCATGCGCTATTTGTCCGAGGAAAAGACATATGAGCGCAAGCTGATGGAGTTATTTTATGCCTACGAGCTTGAACAGGTCTACGAGAAAGAAGAAATATTAGAGATGTATTTGAATGAAATATATTTTGGCCATCAAGTTTATGGCATTGCCAGTGCAGCTACCTACTACTTCGGCCGTCCGCTCGGTGAGTTGTCTGTAGCACAGCTGGCTTTCATTTCAGCCATCCCTAACAATCCTAGTCTTTACGACCCTGTAACGAAATTTGCCAATACAAAGGCACGGCAAGAACGCTTGCTTGATACGCTGGCTAAAAACAATATTATTTCTTCCGAAGAAGCGGCAGTTGCCAAACAACAGCCGATCGAACTGCATATCAAAAAGAAAATGCAGCATCACCCAGCCTATAGCACATATGTATTACAGGAGCTACGCTGGCTAGTGTCACATACAGAAGGATTTGATGAGCGTTTATCCAAAACGGATAATACGGAGGAACGCAATCTTATCTCGTTACAGTTGGATGCTCGTATTGATCAATTACTTGCAGGAGGTATTAATATTTACACTGCTCTTCTGCCTGAGAAACAGGCAGAAGATGAAGCAGCGGTGGATCAAATTCTTTCCCCCTATGATATTGAAGCAAGTGCCGTTATTATCGATAATGAAACACGTGAGATCGTTAGTATGTTTGCAGGTAAAAACTATGAAAAACTAAATCTGCATCGAGTCTACCAGACCCCTCGACAGCCGGGTTCTGCCTTCAAGCCGTTAATCGACTATGCGCCGGCTATTGAGCTGCTGGATTACACACCAGCATCGACAATCAGCGGTGCTCCCTACTGCCTGGGCAATTTTTGCCCGCAGAACTACGGCGGCGGTATATACGGAAATGTCTCGATTTCTACTGCCTTTAGCTGGAGCTATAACACTAGTGCCCTCCGCCTCTTAAATAAAGTTGGGCTGGAGCAAGCATTTGGATATATTGACCGCTTTAATTTCCGGTCAATTGTCGAAGAGGACCGTAACTACTCTGCAGCACTTGGCGGGTTGACCTATGGTGTAACTTCATTGGAGATGGCTGATGCTTATACAAGCTTTATAGATGGTAGTTATTTACCGGCAAGGGCCATTCGGAAAGTGACAGATTTAGAGGGAAATATCCTTTATGAATGGCCGGATGAGCGTGATGTCATTTGGTCGACGAAAACGGTACGGCATATGCGGACTCTTTTATCCGATGTTGTCCGGAAAGGTACGGGGGCGGGCCTGTCTACGAATACCTCCTACATTGGAGCCAAAACAGGTACGACAAATGACTATAAGGATTTCTGGCTGGCCGGTTTGACAGAAAATTATACAACCGCTGTCTGGATTGGCTACGATGAACCTCGTAATATGCAAAATCTCGAAAAGTACCGAATTCATTTTAAAATATTCAATGCTATCATGGATTAAAGAAGGATCACCATTAACTGGTGATCCTCTTTTCATATGTAAAGGTATTTGGTCTATACAAACGGCAAGCTTGCAATAATGCCGTTATATAGCTTGATAATTATGTATAGTATCGTAGTACTAAATAATACCCAAAATAGTATTTCAAAAAAGATCAGCCCAATTAAGCCTGTCATATTCATAAAAAAGCTCATTTTATAAATCGTATACACAAAATAAACCGCTACAGTCAATGCAGCTACAGCGAGCAGTACAATGGCCGATTGAATACCAAAAGCAGACAGCAGTGCTCCAATGAAAAAGATGACATACCCTCCGCGTGCTGCGCTCATTGTCTCCCCTTTATAATCTTTCGAAAAGAAAAGCATGCCTAATTCATGGACAGTCTCTCCGATTAACTTAAGGGCGGAAAATAGCATAAAAAAGCCAAGAGAAAATAGAATTAGTAAAAACACTTTTAACTCCATCTCCGACAAAAATTCGCGCATGCCGGCATATACACCGATTCCCTGCAAGATCCCCATTGATTCTGTCACTACATAAATGCCAAATGTCAAACTAAAAAGCAAAATCGTAAAAAGCGGTAGATAGCCATATAAATATGGATTTTTCATAATTTTTTTTACCCCATTTTTCTTTATTCCTACATATTTAATAATACTGAAAAAACCCCGCTCTTATCAACTCCTGTAAGAGATTACAGGTATGCATCTGCCTTTGAAGTACGTTATAATTGTGCTATTGAGAAAATATTTTTTGAAAGGAGGCGCGGTGATGCAAGTGCTTGCCATATTCATCCCGATTATTGCAGCAATTTTGTTGCCTTTTTTATTTAAGCAAATTCGGGCCATACATACGGGATGGTTTGTATTGTTAGTCCCCCTTGCTTTACTCGGCTATTATATCTCGTTCATCAAGCAAACGATTAATGGAGAGTCTGCCGTTGCGGTTATGGAGTGGATTCCCTCTCTCGATATTTCGTTCAGTTCTTATTTGGACGGATTGAGTGTACTCTTTTCCATCCTGATAACAGGAATCGGCTCGTTAGTTGTTCTTTATTCTATTTTCTATTTGGATAAAACAAAGGAGCAGCTACACAACTTTTATGTTTATTTATTAATGTTTATGACGGCAATGCTTGGGGTCGTTCAATCCGACCATGTCATTACTCTTTATCTATTCTGGGAGTTGACTTCCATTTCATCCTTCCTGTTGATTGGGTACTGGTTCAATCGCGATAAGTCTCGTTTCGGTGCTTTAAAATCGATGATGATTACAGTTGCCGGCGGATTGATGATGCTTGGCGGTTTCGTTCTTCTATCACTGATGGGCGGCACATTCTCCATCCGGGAGTTAATTGTTCAGGCACCTAGCATAGCTTCACATGATTATTTTGTACTTGCGCTTGTATTAATTTTACTAGGAGCATTTACAAAATCTGCGCAGTTCCCGTTCTATATTTGGCTGCCAGATGCAATGGAGGCGCCCACACCTGTTTCTGCTTACCTTCATTCAGCCACAATGGTAAAAGCCGGAATCTATTTAGTAGCGCGCTTTACACCAATTTTTGCCCTTTCTGAAGTATGGGTTTGGCTTGTTGCCGGTATTGGATTACTTACTTTGCTTTGGGGCTCCCTGTTTGCCTCTAAGCAGACCGATTTAAAAGGGATTTTAGCCTTCTCCACCGTAAGTCAGCTTGGCCTTATTATGTCGCTTTTAGGTGTAGCAGCAATGGCTTTCCATGTAGAAGATGCAGCAGGCACGGTCTTTAAATACGCCGCATTTGCAGCAATCTTCCATTTGATTAACCACGCCACATTTAAAGGAAGTCTGTTCATGATTGCCGGGATTGTAGATCATGAGACAGGGACCAGAGATATTAGAAAATTGGGCGGACTAATGAGCCTTATGCCGGTCAGCTTTACAGTAGCATTAATCGGCAGCTTTTCTATGGCAGGTCTTCCGCCATTTAACGGCTTCTTGAGTAAGGAAATGTTTTTGACGGGCATGCTTTCAGTGAAAGAATTTGGCCTATTCAACTTCGAAACATTCGGCATATTATTCCCGATTATTGCTTGGGTGGCAAGCGTATTCACGTTTGTGTATAGCTTTTACTTTGTGTTTAAAACGTTTACTGGAAAATTACAAGCGGCGGAATTACCAAAAAAACCACATGAAGCACCGGTTGGTATGCTCGTTTCTCCAGTCATTCTAGCAACCCTTGTCGTTGTAATCTTTTTCATCCCAAACCTAATAGGCGATCTATTTGTGAAACCTGCTGTTGCAGTAATTCAGCCGTTTTTATATTCTTCGCCTGATGAAGTGAATATTGCAGTACATGCATGGCACGGATTCCAGCCCGAGTTCTGGATGACAGTCGGCGTAGTTGCAGTTGGTTTACTATTGTTCCTTGTGCTTCCTAAGTGGCAAAAAGTTTATCGTATTATTCCGGACTGGCTGTCGCTAAATAAACTGTATGATTTTATGATGAATACGGTACTGGATACGTTAATGGAGCGTTTCTCAAACCTTTATATGACAGGGTCGATTCGGAAATATTTGACATACATGTTTGCTGCCATCGTCAGTATTGTTATTGGGACGCTTTTCATCAAAGATGCATTTGCTTTATCTTTTGAAAACGTTTCCCCAATTGCAATCTATGATATTACCCTGATTGCTGTATTAGTAATAGGGACGCTCACTACCCTGTTTGCAAAATCTCGCATTACAGCGATTGTTGGGCTGGGGGCAGTCGGCTATACAGTGGCCCTATTCTTTGTCATTTTCAACGCACCTGATCTTGCATTGACACAGCTGGTCATCGAAACGATTTCCGTTGCATTGTTCCTGATGGCTTTCTATCATTTACCGAAGCTTGGACGTGTGGAAGAACGGATGCGCTTCCAAGTGGGACGTGCGGTCATTGCAATTGGTGTCGGTGCTATGGTGACGTTACTGGCGTTATCTGCGCATTCACAAAAATTAGTTGAATCTATTTCCGGTTACTATAAGGAAACGGTGTATTCCCTTGCTGGAGGGGGCAATATCGTAAACGTTATTCTAGTAGACTATCGAGGATTTGATACATTATTTGAAATTACGGTGCTTGGTATTGCCGGTATGGGTATTTATGCCATGATTAAGCTTCGTTTGAGCAGAAAGGAGAAAAGTAATGAGAACGAATAATTTAATTCTTCAATTCACTTCTAAATTCGTGTTCTTCATCATTTTCTTCTTCGCTGTCCATATTTTCTTTGCAGGGCATTATACACCAGGAGGAGGATTTGTAGGCGGTCTATTAATGTCAAGTGCGATTGTTCTTCTCGTAATTGCTTATGATTTGAAAACCGTACAGATGATTCTACCGGTGAACTATATGTATATGACGGCAGCCGGATTAATTTTGGCAGTAGGAACGGCCGCTTTTCCGATGTTTAAGGGAAAACCTTTCTTTACTCACTTTTTTGATTATTTCTACTTGCCGCTGATTGGAAAGACATCGCTTCATACTGCAGCTTTGTTTGACCTTGGTGTATTTCTCGTTGTTGTCGGTGTGACGATGACCATTATTCAAACGATAGGAGAGGATGAATAATGGAAATTGTAATGGCTTTTGTCTGCGGATTCCTATTCATGGCCGCAATTTATTTAATCTTATCCCGCTCCCTTTTGCGGATTATTATCGGTACTGGACTTTTGAGTCACGGTGCACATCTGCTCATTTTGACGATGGGTGGTCTTGGAGGAGAAAGTCCTCCCGTGCTAGGAGAGGGTGTAACGGACTATGCAGACCCTCTGCCACAAGCACTAATCTTAACAGCGATTGTTATTTCATTTGGAGTGACGGCGTTCTTCCTCGTACTTGCCTACCGCGCTTATCAAGAGCTTGGAACGGATGATACGACTAAGATGAAAGGAAGTGATGAAGATGACTAACTTCCTGTTAATTCCGATCCTTATCCCATTTTTCATGGGAATGGTCCTAATGTTTTTACACAAGAATGTCCGACTACAGCGGATTCTTTCCTTACTGACGCTTTTCTGCGCAGCATTCGTGGCGTTTCTTGTTATGGTGAAGGTAAAAGATGAAGGGATACAATCTGTAACATTCGGGAACTGGCCGGTACCTTATGGCATTACGATGGTAGCTGATGGTATGTCTTCATTGCTGGTGTTCACTACTTTCGTACTTGGATTTTTCATCGTTTGGTACGGCTTCGAATCCATCGGCCGTGAACGGGAAAAGTTTTTCTACTACCCTGGCCTCATGTTCATTTTAACTGGGGTAACAGGCGCCTTTACAACAGGCGATATTTTTAACTTGTTTGTATTCTTTGAAGTCCTCTTAATGTCTTCCTATCTGCTGATTGTACTAGGCGGGGAGAAAGGACAGCTTCGAGAGTCCATCAAATACATTTTAGTTAACGTCATTTCCTCCGCTTTATTCGTTATTGCGGTAGCTTATTTATATTCTGTTGTAGGAACATTAAGCATGGCAGATATTTCAGTGAAAATTGCTGAAATTAATCAGCCTGGCATCATTACGACAATTGCTGTTCTGTTCTTGCTCGTATTCGGATTGAAGGCAGCGATTTTCCCGCTTTATTTCTGGCTGCCAAGCTCATATGGAGCAGCCCCTATCCCTGTTCTTGCATTGTTCGGTGCATTGCTTACAAAGGTCGGGGTCTATGCGATTATGCGTACATACACGCTCTTTTTCGTACATGATGTTTCGTATACACATGAGATCCTGCTGATTTTAGCCGTTTTAACAATTTTGGCAGGATGCATTGGTGCACTTGCTACATTTAATGTAAAACAAATTATTATCTATAACATTGTGATAGCCGTCGGAGTCATCTTATTCGGTGCTGCACAAATGAACGAAATTGGACTAGAGGGAGCTCTCTTCTATCTTGTCCACGATATGATTATTAAGGCAGTTTTGTTCATGCTGGTTGGTTTGGTTATCTATGTCACCGGCACTTCGAATTTGCGTAAAATGGGCGGCTTAATGAAAACATACCCTGCGCTTGGGTGGTTCTATTTAATCGCTGCTTTCGGTCTTGCTGGCATCCCGCCCTTAAGCGGGTTCGTAGGCAAACTGCTAATTGTGCAGGGTGGTTTTGAAGCAGGCAATATTTGGAGCAGCATTTTTCTGCTAGCCTCAAGCTTGATTGTATTGCTGTCGGTGATCCGTATCTTTATTTATGCATTTTGGGGTGAAGAAGGAGAACGCGCTGCTGTGGAAAAGCACCGCTATAACCGCATGTTCTTCCCAACTGCCATACTTGTTATTATATCCGTTGCCTACGGGGTCGGTTCGGAATGGCTCGTCCCGTTTATGGATAATGCGGCGAAAATTCTAGTTGATCCAAGCATATATGTAGATGCAGTCATGAAAGGAGGAGAATAGATTGGCCTTTCAAATTCTGCTTAACTTCTCCTTAGCATTTCTATGGATGTTTCTATCCACGAATTTTAGTGCCAATGGATTCCTAATCGGCTTTCTGCTGGGAGCTTTAGCGCTGGTCATGATGCGGCGTTTCTTCAAAAGCCGGCTTTATCTTGAAAGGGTTTGGGCGATCATTAAATTAGTGCTGCTGTTCCTAAAAGAGCTTATTCTTGCGAATATTGCTGTATTAAAAGTCGTATTAAAACCAAAAATGGATATGCAGCCGGCTTTTTTCAAGTATGAAACAGCATTAATTGAAGAATGGGAGCTTACACTTTTATCCAGTTTGATTACCCTTACGCCTGGAACGGTTGTTGTTCATATTTCCGATGATAATAAATATTTATATATTCACGCGATCGATGCGGCAGATATAGATGAAACGATTGCATCGATACGCGATTCATTCGAAAAAGCTATTCTGGAGGTGAGCCGTGCATGACATACTTTATTTGGGGCTCAATCGTCCTCATTACACTCTCAATGATTGTCATTATCTATCGTCTAGTAAAGGGACCTGACGCTTCTGACAGGGTCATCTCTCTGGATACAATCGGTGTCTGCCTTATTTCACTAGTAGGCTTGTTCTCCATCATGGTAGAAACAAGCTATTTCCTAGAAATTATTTTACTGCTGGCGATCTTATCATTCATCGGTACAGTTGCTTTCTCTAAATTCATAGAGAAAGGAGATATCATTGAACGTGACAATTCTCGCTAACGTATTGATTGTTTTCTTTATAGCAGTCGGCGTGTTATTTATCGTCGTCACAGCCATTGGGTTATTTCGATTGCCTGACCTTTATACACGAGCTCATGCAGCCTCTAAAAGCGCCACACTGGGGGTTATGTGTATTTTAATCGGTGTGTTCCTGCATTTTTGGCTTATTGAGGATCATTTCAATGCCCGTATTTTATTAGGGATTCTCTTCATCTTTATTACGGGTCCTGTTGGAGGCCATATTATGAGCCGCTCCTCTTACATTGCTGGGGTAAGACCTTGGAGTGGGACAACACATGATGATTTAGAAGAAGAAATTAACCGCATGAAAAAAGAACAAGGCATTAAGTAAGAAGAGCACAAATCCACCAAAGGCGGATTTGTGCTTTTTTAATATGGTCTATATGGCTGGTATGGATATGGGTACGGATACGGGTATGGATATGGATATGGGTTCCCGTAATATGGATATGGTCGGTAATTTGGTACAAACGCACTTCCAAGGACCCCTCCTAAGAAGCCGCCTAAGAATGGTCCTCCAAAATTGCCAAAGCCTGGGCCTCCATATGGTCCTCCATACGGGCGGCCGGGCCCCCTACCGTAAAATCTTGCCATAGAATCCCTCCTCTATTGTAGAGTATGAGAAAAGAACCGTTCTATATTGGTATTTGCCCAAAGAGCAGGATGATAAAATGTTGTTCTGGCATAATTCAAGATATGAATAATTGCTCTCTTACTTAAAAGCTATTCCCAAGATGGATTTCCTTTTATTAAAATAAATGCTGCTTTCCAGTGATAATTGCCGGATATCCCTACTGCTCCTCATAAATCATAGCCCTTTTCCTAGAAGAAATAGCGATCATTCCAAAAAGTGCAGGATATATCGGCGGCTCCATATTGATAATCCAGTTAGCTTATCTGCCTGAAAGAAATATTAAAAAGTTGAAATAAAGAGGAATGGCTTCATGCTGTTGAAACCCTTCTTTTTGTCTCCCAATTATCAGGATCATCGTTTTTTATGAACCCAATATAAAACGGTTTCCCATCTTAAATCGGGAAACCGCCTTTTGATACTACTTAAAATTGTTCAACAAACGCTGCTAACGTACGTACCATGACTCCAGTACCGCCTTTTGGTCCTAAATCATGAGACCCGGAAGCATCTGATGTGCCGGCAATATCAAGATGAATCCACGGTGTATCTTCCGCGAATTCGCCAACAAAGCCGCCGCCAAAGATCATATGTCCGTCACGGCCAGGTGAATTATTTAAATCTGCCAGATCTGATTTACGGATACGCTTTTTATCTTTTTCCGTTAATGGAAGACGCCATACGAACTCTCCTGTTTCAACTGCAGCCTCCATGAAGCTCTCAAAGAACTCTTCATTGTTTGTTAAGGCACCTGTTTTATCCATGCCAAGCGCTACAATGACTCCACCTGTTAACGTAGCAACATCAATCAGGTAATTTGCTCCCTGCTGCTTTGCATACGTCATAGCATCAGCCAATACAAGACGTCCTTCCGCATCCGTATTCAGCACTTCTACTGTTTTACCACTGTAAGTTGTAATCACATCATCCGGCTTAAAGGCAGTGCCTGACACCATATTGTCTGTAGAACCGATAACTGCTACTACATTACGGTTAGGTCGTGTCTCGCCAATGATTTTCATCGCTCCAAGGACTGCTGCCGCTCCGCCCATATCGCCCTTCATCCCGACCATGCTTTCACGCGGTTTTAAAGAATAGCCGCCGGTATCGTATGTCACACCTTTTCCAACAAAGCCGACAACATCTTCCCAGCTATCCTTTGCTTTATATTTCAACGTAATCATACGCGGTTCTTCTACAGAGCCTTGGTTTACGCTTAAAATACCGCCCATCCCTAACTCTTCCAGCTGTGCCTTATCAAGAATTTCTACTTCGAAATCATACTGCTTGGCCAGCTCTACTGCATAGTCTGCAAGATCTGTTGCTGTCAAAAGATTTGGCGGTAAATTAATAAGGCTACGTGCTTCATTTACTGCTTCTGCATAAATACGTCCTACATCAAAGCTTGATGCCACTTCTTCCATATCTGCCTGTGTCACAAGTTCTACACGATCAAGATATGTATCGATTTCGTTAGAAGACGTTTTGTAATTCGGTACTGTATAGAAGCCCATGCCGATGCCTTCAGCAGCCAGGAATGCAACATCCGTTTCTTCTAATACCGGTGTCACAAACGAATCCAGCCAAATGGCATAGTCGTTCACCTTTAGTGATTTCAGTTCCTTCCCTACTAGACCGAACGCTTCTCGCAGCTCTTCTTCCGTTAATGATTTCCCTTCTCCAAGCCCTATAAATACCACTCGCTTAAGCTTTTCATTTGCCGTTGCTACCGGAAACTTCGTCAATTTCTTCCTGTCGGAACTAATTTCCCCTGTCCGAATCCACTCTTCTAGGGCCGAGTCAAAAAAGCCACCAAACTCATCCCAATTTTTCATCTGTTCACGGTGTTTTTGAACACCAACGATGATTGTTCCTGCTGAAATTGTTTCGAATGTTCTGTTTTCTGTTTCGATTTTCATGCTACTGCCTCCTAAATGTTTTATCCATCCTATTATACCTCTATTCTATTACTTCGGATAACGAAATTCATAATTTTTCACCATTTTCAAAATATGTTATGATGATGGCAACTATCCATAGGGAAGGAACGATGGTTAATGGTCTTGCTGGAAAATACACCTCTTGTTTTAAGCTTATTAGCAATCCTTTTTGCCCAAATCCTAAAAGTACCCGTCCATTTAATTATGACGAGAAAATTGGATTGGTCACTTCTTACCTCTACAGGCGGTATGCCTAGCTCCCATTCAGCGGCCGTTACCAGCTTAGCTACGGCAGTCGGCTTTGAAGCAGGATTTGATACACCTCTATTTGCGGTTGCAGCCATGTTTGCTTCGATTGTCATGTACGATGCGAGCGGCATCCGTTATCAGGCTGGACAACATGCAGCTGCATTAAATGAAATCCGCCGTGATTTACAAATTTTTTTCCGTGACATCAAACGCTGGCCTAATATGAATGAAGAAGAAAAAATTGAGGAATTAAAAACCCTGCTCGGTCACAAAAGAAGCGAAGTGCTGGCAGGAGCACTCGCAGGTATTTTCTTTAGCTGCGCCGTTTATTCTATACTCCTCCATTATTTTAAATAAGGCTTTATCACACAATCTGCTCTCACAAATTCAGCAAGTAAAAAATCCTTATGATCCTAGGTTCACTTTTCCTTATAGGTAAAACCTCTTCCTCCATCTATTTCATTGAAAAAGCGCACCTCGCTGAGCAAGGTGCGCCTCTTTCGTTACTTTATGATGCATGTTAGAACATTCTATATCCCGCTTTACGTAAGTAAATCATAACAATACCCGCTACAATCGCCCCGGCAAAACCACCGGATAAAATTAAGATATCTACAATTTGTAATGCCTGAAGTTTGTCCATCAGTGCTGGGAAAGCTGTGCCTGGCTTGAAGATATAATCTAGGAAGCTCACTCCTTCTTCATCCACTATAAAGACAACAACAACCGGATACACAATGGCCATCAGCCATGTCATACGCAGCAGCATATTCAGCAAAAAGCCGATTCCGAAGAACATAACGAAAAAGAGTACGACCGAAATAATTAATTGGACTAAAGAAACATCATTCATTCTATGTAAACCCTCCAGTTTTCCTTACATTAGTTTACATTATAAGGAGAGGGCTTTCAATGGATATAATTATATCGTCAAGAAACGGACATAGGAATAATCACTGCTCAATCTCTCTCCATAGAAAAAGAAATGCCCTATAAGCGATCGCTTATAGGGCATCCCTTTACATTCTGCCATTCACTGCTACACCATTGACATATCGTTTACTATTCCATAAATCCTTCCATTTACGGATAGCTGTCAGCACAATGATGAGACCAAGAATCAGCATGACGATGGACAGGACCCCATTCAATACAGAATAGCCCCCTGCTTCACTGTTCCAATAGACGTTCTTTACCATCCAGATTCCCGCCACATTTACTGTTACATATAAATACGCGAGCGGAATGATACAGGTTAACACATAAATGCGCCGATCTGCTATTTTCAAAATGATGGTCGCTCCACATACCAGTCCTATTGAAGCCATTAATTGATTCGATACGCCAAACAATGCCCAAACAGAGCTAATATCGCCCGAGTACAATAAATACCCCCACATAAAGCAGGCAAGCGCACTGGCAAATAAGGTACCGGGCATCCAATCTGTTTTCTTTAACGGTTTATATACTTCCCCAAAGAAATCTTGAATGAGGTAGCGGGCTACCCGCGTTCCGGCATCAATGGCTGTCAAAATAAATACAGCTTCAAACATGATAACGAATTGGTAGAAGTACGAAGACATATCGGCAAACCAAGGAACTCCTGTGAAAATATAGGTCATCCCTACAGCTAATGTAACAGCGCCCCCAGTACGTCCTTCTAAATCCATACCAATTTGCTCGGCCAGCATATTTAGATTCACTGTGTCCATACCTAGCGTAGCAAAAACGGCTGGCGCCGAATTAATAGCGAAATAGTCACCCGGGTAAAGAGAGGTAGCTGCAATTAGCGCCATAACCCCTACCAAACTTTCTACCAGCATCGCCCCAAATCCAACGACACGGATATCTTCCCACCGATCCAGCATTTTCGGTGTCGTTCCTGAGCCGACAAATGCATGGAAGCCCGAAATGGCTCCACAAGCAATCGTAATTGACACAAACGGCCATACCGGTCCTGCTACGACAGGCCCTCCGCCCCCTAAAAAGTCTGGAATGACAGCAGGAAACTGAATAACAGGGTTTACAATAAATACACCGATAATCAGGGCGATAAATACACCGATCTTCATAAAACTGCTCAAATAATCACGTGGTGCCAGCAGTATCCATACCGGCAAAGCAGCTGCGAAGAACGCATATATCGGTAAAATAAGTGCTAAAGTATCGCGTTCTAACGTCAGCAAGTCTCCAAGCCATGTCCCCTGCAAATAAGGCCCCATAAATACACCAATCATCAACAAGATAAACCCTACTGCAGAAGTTGTAAGCAGATTGCCTGTTTTCTTATATGCAATCCCTACCAATATAGCGATTGGAATCGTAATAGCAACAGCAAAGGTTCCCCATGGATTACGCTCTAGTGCTCCTAATACAACTAGCGAGAGTCCCGCCATTGTAATCGTGATAATAAACAGCATAGCAAGCCCTGTACAGAAGCCTGCAACTGGCCCTAGCTCCTCCTTCATCACTTCAGACAATGACTTGCCTTTTCTCCGCATCGAGGCAAATAATACTACTGCATCGTGCACTGCTCCCCCAATAACCGCACCGATTAACAGCCATAACAGCCCCGGCAGGTAGCCGAACTGAGCGGCAAGCACTGGCCCTACCAGCGGCCCCGCCGCAGCAATTGCCGCAAAATGGTGACCAAACGCCACCCATTTATTGGTGGGTACATAATCCTTCCCATCTTTTAGCTGATGCGCCGGTGTCGGCTCTTTTTCATTGATTTTTAATACTTTCTTCGTGAAAAAGTAACCATATAGGCGATAACCGATAACGAGTATACAGATAGCTCCGATAACAATGGAAATCGCATTCATAATAAAACGCCCCTCCTTCTTTTATGCTTATTGCAACGTATGAAGGAAGGAGGGAAATTATTTTTAAAATAATCAGATAATTATTTTCACACCATTTCTAGTGTAATATCTTTACCTATTATTCTATTTTTTAATGAATAGATTGTACTGTGTATAACCAAATATTTCTTCCGGAATGATATTATCAACAAAATCTATCATATTTTTTTTTACATCATTGCGGGCTACTTCCTTCAACATGATATTTGAAAGCTCATCGACTGCAAGCTGCTTCGGTGAGATCCAATGTGCCTCTAAAATTTCCCGTTCCTGTACGATAATCGATTGTGAGGCTTCTGCCTGACCACAATAGAGAATCGCCATATTATCGCTAATTTCACTGCGGATGACACCTGTCCGAAATCCGACAAGGCCTTTTACATAACAATCAATCCCTGTCTCTTCCTTTACTTCTCGCACGACTGCCTCATCAATCGTCTCTCCTTCTTGTACAAACCCTGCTGGCAGAGACCAGCGCCCCTTCAGTCCGCTATACGTTTTTTTGACAACCAGCCATTCCCCGTTGTCATTTTCTACAATTCCACAAACACCTAGCCATACTTTTCCACGATCTTTTTTCATCTCTCTATCAGCCCTTTTACATATTCTACTATTAAGTATAGCGGCTCTCCTTCTTAAAGAAAAATATTCCCTACCCTTTTGTTTTTTGCCTATAAAAAAAGCAGGGAAAGTGTTAAAACTTCCCCTGCTTACCGTTTCAATTAAAGAAATTTAAATTTACCCTTTTTCAATGTCAGCCCTACGCCGCCTACTAAGAATAGCGCACGGTCATCAACAACTTTCTTAAGCGCAGAAGCTGTTTTACCAGTGAATTTACGTCCCATTGCATTACCTATTGCATCATCATGACCTAGAGAACACACAGCACCTTTGTCATCATATACAAATGTCTCTGTATCTTCACCGTTCATTAAATGCTTGATGTTTTTTGCAATGTTTACCGCTTGTTGCATAGCGATTTGAGCAGTTGGCGGGTATGGACGACCTGCTTCTTCATTCAGAAGGAATGCACAGTCACCTACTACAAATACATCATCAAAGCCTGGAGCACGCATGTCCTTACGAACAGCGATACGCGCACGATTTGACTCAATGCCTGAAGTTTCGATTAAGCTGTTTCCACGAACACCTGCAGCCCATACAACTGTACCAGCTTTAATAAATTCAAACTCATCTTCGCCCTTCTTAATCTTAACACCTTCTTGAGTAGCTTCAACAAGCGGTGTACCGATTGAGAATTCGATACCTTTTTTAGATAATTGCGTTTTTGCATATTCTACAAGTTGTGGATCAAATCCTGGCAGTACCATTGGAGCTGCTTCTACACATAGTACACGCACTTTTTCTTGTGGAATATCGAACTCTTTGCAAAGCTCAGGAATACGGTTGCCAAGCTCACCTAAAAACTCGATACCTGTGAAGCCTGCACCACCTACGATGATTGTCAATTTGCTATCGTCTTTTACTTCATCTAATGACCATGAAGCGAATTGATATTCAATGTGTTCACGCACTTGACGAGCTGTGTTGATATTTGTTAAAGAAAGAGCGTATTCCTTTAATCCTGGAATACCGAAAGTTTCCCCTTCAAATCCAAGGCCAATGACTAAATAATCATATGTGAATTCGCCAGCAGAAGTTTCAACCTTTTTCTTGTTTACATCAAGACTTTCAACTGTTGCTTGTACAAAACGCACATTATTATTAATGACGCTAGAAATTGGGTAACGGGCCTTGTCCGGAGAAATTGTACCGGCACCTACCTCGTGTAACCAAGTTGTTTCATAGTGGTAATCATTTTTGTTAATTAAGATGATTTCCGCCACGTCCGCACTGATCATTTTTTGCAAATTAACAACGGTAGTCAATCCACCATATCCTGCGCCTAATACTAAAATTGTCGGTCTTTTCACTGAAATCAAAACCCCTTTAATTTTTTTGTACCAGCGCATGGCAAACAAAAAATGAAGTACAATTCTATACTTCAATAGTTTGTTACGCTAGGTCTACATATTTTCGACAAAAATACCTACATACTATATTAGCCCTTTTAGGTAGTAATTTCAACACTCTAAATTCGTAGGCAGGAAAAATCGGAAATAAATCTCAGAAATGAGTATAGTGTTAGCGAAAGAAAGAAAACGTGTGCAATCTTGAGCACTGAAAAGCCGCTCATCTTTTAAAATAGGATGAGCGGCTTGCAGCAATTTAATTCACAATATTATGTTCATACAGGTAATCGTACGATATATCAATAAATAAATATTCATTATTTGGCAGGGCCATACTGAATGTACGTGTTAGTTCTCCTGTTTCGATATCCGAATAGGCATTAGAAAGGTCTGAAATCTGCTCTTGACGCATTTTCAGCAAGTTTTCTAGAAAATAAGGGCGCCAGCTCCAATTTTTTCGCAGTGCCTCTTTTTCCACTACCCATTGATCTTTTTTCCATCGAATGTTCGGAGTCGTTTGAAATCCTTCTCCATCACAAATGTAAAGTCTAAAAGCGTAATCCTGTAATTGATTGGCCAATTCTATAAGTTTATCAGCTTGTTTACTCGTTGGTATAACTGTTTCCACACTAGAAATAATTTTTCTCTCAAGCAGCTTTACTTCTTCCAGCTTATGCTTGATCAGCTTTTTTTCCGTTGCGATAAACTGCTCGCATTCATCACGGAACCGAGGCTTCAGCGTATCTCGGGGAACAAAATCTTTCGACGGTTTCTCAAGATATGCTCCTTTGTAATATCGTGCCCCATTTTTCCAGCCGTGCTGTAATTGATAGATTGTATCCACTTTGCTCACCATCAAGGATGCCCCCATTTTCAGTGCCAATGCCCGCAGTGTAGTGAATACATAATTCTGATTGCCCCACTTATTGTAGCTCAGCTGATCCACATCGATGCAAAGTACACTTGGCTCAAGCAATAATAATGAATCCAGATGACTATGAGCGCCAACATTAGATAAGGCTACCTTAACGCCGTAAGTTTGGATATATTTTATAAGGTGATGAAGTTGTTGTAAATCAGTAGCAAATAAATATTCGTTCATAACAAGGGTAATGTGATGAAGGTTCTCCTCAGTAACTAATTCCTTCAACAAAGAAAAATAACTTTCCCCAAAATCAATTGTTAACAGGTTAGGGTTACATGGGATATATAAATCAATGTGCTCGATTTCTCCTATAATTTTCTCGATTGCCTGACGAACGACTAGCTGTTCTACTTCTGCACGAATTTCCGCTGGTACGTCCTCGTTATATGTAAATGTTGCTATATCGATTGCTGCTTCTCCCTCTACAATACGCCCGCTTACCTCGTAAGCAACGATACTATGTTCATCAGCACTATAGATTGGTTCAAAAAAAACCTCCATTTGATCGAGCTTATCTAATACGTTCAAAACATCCATAGGATTTGAACCCCCTTTAACATCTTACTTCCATCATAAAACAAATTGTCGACTAATTCAAAAAACGAATTCAAAACATAGTATTACGATAAGTTTTATACACTTAAATAAGTATAGAGAAAAGCCGCTTGAATAACAAGCCTTATTCAAGCGGCTTTTTATCATAGTGTGAGAATCACTGTGCGCTGTATCCTGCTTTTTCTAATGCTTCATATACCGGCTTGATCTGCACATAACCTTCTCCGACTACTTCGTCGTTTACTAGAACAAGAGGATAAAAAAATTCATCCTCTTGAATTCGGCTGGCATAATCAATGTCACGCTCATTCTCAAGTGTTTCTTCAATGTTGATAAATCGGTATTCTACTTCCTGGTCAGGGAACTTTCGGGAAATTGCTGCTTGTAACCACTCGTATGTATCCTTAGAAGACGGTGCATTTACACAGCTGGCACATATAATGTCAGCCCCATATACTTCAACGATTGCTTTCGGTCCATTCATTTTTCTTCCGACCTTTCAGTATTTAAGTATTGGATTTTTTGTTTTCTTCACATTATAATGATTTTAGTGAAAGGAGTCGAGTGAAATGACAGATATCGAACAAAAAGAACAAGTACAAGAAGTTTTAGATAAATTACGTCCATTTTTACTACGCGATGGCGGTGACTGCGAATTAGTAGACATCGAAGACGGTGTTGTAAAATTACGTCTATTAGGCGCATGCGGCAGCTGCCCAAGTTCTACAATCACATTAAAAGCTGGTATTGAGCGCGCTCTTTTAGAAGAAGTACCAGGAATCGTTGAAGTAGAACAAGTATTTTAATGATCGGCGCTGTGCCATACTAACAAGATAAAAGCGGCTTTCTTGCACTGTCAAGAAGCCGCTTTTAATTATTTATTTTGTATTTTTTTCCTCACGATGAGCCCGTATTTCTTCCCAGCGTTCCTTCGCCATCTCTACTACTTTGGCTTCACCACCCACCCGCTGGCTTTCAATCACTTTTGAAAAGAAACGTGTAGCGTTTTCTATATCATTCAGGCGACGGGATAATTCTGCTATCATATACATAATACGTGCTGCCGACATTTGTGTACTTGCGTAATCTTCTGTAGAGAAGGACTCCATATATTGATCACGTGCAATTGCCATAAAACGCTTCTCCTGCATCTCATTGTGAAGAGAGCGGTAAAACCAAGCTACTCGAAGGGCAAGACCTGCCTTTGCTACATGCTTTTCTTTTTTGATATTCGCACATAATAAAGCAAGCTTATATACTTGAATTGCCTGAAAAACTGTACGTTCCTCTTTAAAATCATGCTGTACCCACTTATCCGTAATCTGGCTCTTGATCTCTTCCGCCGTTCCGGGAGCAAAATAACGTGAAAAATCCTCTGTAAATGAAAAACCGCAATGTTCACAAACAAAGACATTATAGTACATAGCTGGAACATCACCCTCTGCATAAACGGGCATAAAGTCCGTATCTGTTTCTGAGACTTTGATGAATTTTGAACGAACTTTTAGTGTTGAAAAGTTCTTTTTACAATGCAGACATTCGACTTTCTTTTCATAGTAGGGTGAAATCTCCATCTTTTTTCATTCCTTCGCATAGATTAGTATTATGCCTATTATAACAATTTTTAGCATATAAGTATCAATTTTATTTGATTGATTTTCAAATCAGTTTTGTTGTCATAACGGAAACACAATTGATATGATAGAGGAAAGGAAGGTGACTGTGATGACAAATGAAAAACAAGTAATCATTTTAACAGAGGCTGCGTCTTTCCAGATCAAGGAAATGATGAAACATAACGAAGAAGAAGGCTCATATTTACGCGTCGCAGTTCGCGGTGGCGGCTGCAGCGGTCTTTCATACGGCATGAATTTCGATAACAACAGAAGCGATGATGACTTTTCAGATGAACAATTCGGCCTGCAGATTATTGTAAGTAAAGAGGATGCCGCTATTTTACAAGGGACGACAATCGATTATAAACAATCTCTGCTCGGCGGCGGTTTTACAATTGATAATCCAAATGCTATTGCTTCATGCGGATGTGGTACTTCATTCCGTGCTCCTCAACGCGAAGGTACACCCGAAGTATGTGATTAACAAGAAGAAAAGCACATTCTCAGCTGCTTACGCTGTCTAGAATGATCAGCTATTCCCGTTTCACAAATGATTTGTTCTATACTAAAAAATGCTTTCAAGGAAAGGTCCTTGAAAGCATTTTTATTTTTATTGGTAATTTAGTTGTCGTTTTGACGTTTGTACATCCAAAGCAGCCCCGATTTCATTAGGCGGGCAATGCGTCCTGTTACTGTTGTATCAGCAAGATGCACGAAGCCTTGTTTCTTGCCTAAAGAGCCCATAAAGCCTTTTAGCTTAATATCCGGCATCTTCTCCGGCAATGTCATACCGCTCCAGCGTGTTTTTAATACTTTCACTACACGTTCTGCCTGCTCTTCCGCAAGTTGTGCCGTTGGAGGCAGATCAGATGAAGCACAGTCACCTATTACATAGATATGCTCATCATCCGGTAAATTGAAATATTGAGTAACAATCGGGCGGCCAAATTTATCCTTCTCCGCCTCCATGTCACGAACAATCTTCACTGGCTGAACACCTGCTGTCCATACAATTGCATCTGCTTCGATCACTTGGTCATGATTGTATAGGCGGTTCGGTTCTACACGTGTAATATTTGATTGTGCAATAACTTCTACGTTATGTTTCTCAAACCAGGATTTCACGTAGTTGCTCAGTTTTTCCGGGAAGTCGCGTAAAATGCGGTGGGAGCGGTCAAACAATTTAACTTTTAAATCTGAACGGCTTTCACGCAATTCGCTCGCAAGCTCAATCCCAGAAAGCCCAGCGCCTACGATTGCTACTGTTGAACCTGGCGGCAGCCCGCAAACCTTTTCAAATGTACTGCGGGAATTAGCAATTGTCTGAATACTGTACGTATACTCTTCTGCTCCCGGTACACCATGATATTTATCTTCACAGCCTAATGCAATAACTAAATCATTATATTCAATAACCCGTCCATCTTCTAGATATACAGCTTTTTCTTCACGATCGATGCGGATTACCTCACCGTACACTTTTTGTAAACGTTCATGCTCTGGAAATGCCACACGGATTTCCTTGTCTGTAGAAGTACCTGCAGCTAGCGCATAAAACTCTGTTTTTAAGCTATGGAAAGGGGTACGATCTATTAAAATAATTTCTGTATCGGCTGGTAAATTATTCGGTAAAAGGCGCAGTAATACACGCATATTTCCATAACCGCCGCCTAATAAAACTAGTTTATTCATAATGTTCTCCTTTATTTATTCCATCATTCTAGTATGTTCACAAAGTCTCCATAAACGAGTATAGCTGATTGTGAGAAGTTTCACAATATGTTATCGTCATTTTGTGAAACTTTTCACAAGTAATGTGGATTGACTAAAAATATAAATGCTAGTAGCATACAATGAGTGAGGTGACAAAGGCATGAATCCTATGGTTGAGTTCTGTATTAGCAATTTGGCAAATGGTGCACAGGAAACATTAGAAGCATTAGAAAAAGACCCGAATATCGACGTATTAGAATACGGATGTCTTAGTTACTGTACGAAATGTGCAAGCAACTTCTATGCCGTCGTTAATGGCGACCTTGTCGAAGCTGACACACCTGGCGAACTGACAGAAAAAATCTATGCATATATTGAAGAAAATCCTTTATGGTGAAAAAGTATATTTGTGCCTTATTAGCTGCAACAGATGCTTAATATGAGCTCTTCGAAGAACGATTTAGAGTGATCTCGAGCAGCTGGTACAAATATGCAGGCAGCTCTAATAAATTGACCATTATTATTTCCTATTCTTTTAAACAAACGTTGATTCTTTCAGCGTTTTTTCTTTTTTTCCCTATATCAACAAAAGAAAACCGCATCTTTATTCAAGATGCGGTCAGAGTAAAGACAAAGTCGTTTTTCGACTTTGTCTTTACGTTTTTTTAGATAGATTTTTTAAATGAAGGTTTTACCCAGCCTGTCTTGAAAACGCTTGCCAGACAAGGCGTGCCGACGAGCGAAGACGCGAATAGAACCTAAGTTCATGAGCGAATGGCTCTTTATTTGCGACGAAAGCGAAGCGGCAGGAGCAGACGAGCGAAGCAAGCAACGATGAATGAAAGCGTTTGTCAACAGGCTGACCGCATCTTTATTCAAGATGCGGTAACTGGGATAAATCCTCCACTACGTATGTTGGCTGTGTCGGCTTTCCTTTCACTATTTCCATAGGGGTAACACCCGTATTCACATGGACAGTCGTACAGCCGAAATTGATACCGCATAAAATATCGGTATCATAATTGTCTCCTACCATCACAAGTTCATCACGCACCAGGCCATGCTCTTCTGCAATCATTTCCAGCATGACAGGTGATGGCTTCCCAATGAACAATGGCTCTACTCCACAAACATTAGCAACCATGCGAACAAAGGAACCATTCCCAGGCAAGAAGCCTTCCTCGCTCGGGAAACGAATATCTTCATTCGTTCCAATCAGTTTAGCACCGCGTTGTACTGTTAAGCAGGCATCTGCAATACGGGCATAGCCGATTGACCGATCGATGCCCATGACAAGCACGTCTACTTCACTCTCTTCTGAAACAATGATGCCCTCTGCCTCCAGCGCATGTCGAATTCCTTCAGAGCCAATGACCTGAACCTTTGCTGTCCCATAGTTTTTTGCTACATATTTAGCTGTTGTCAATGCACTGGAATAGATATGCTCTCGCTTAGCCTGAATATCAATTGCAGCAAGCGCCTGCTGTAATTGCTCCGGTGTCTTCGATGAATTATTCGTTACGAAAAACGGCTCATTTCCTTCAGCTTGCAAATGATGAATAAATTCAACAGCAGTAGGAATACCCAATTTCCCCCGGTAGACTGTCCCATCTAAATCAAAGCAAAAACGCTTCATCTTATTTATCCTCGGGTAAAAAAGCAGAAACAGGACCTAATTCATTTGTTAAATAATCCTGTACTTTTGGCGGAAATTCTTTTATAGCAGGCAGGCTTGATGTTAATACATCCAGCACCTCTTGATCATTGACTTGAATGAATTCGCGTACAAGCATTTTACGTAATCCGACAACTGCTTTTAGCGGAGCATCCATTTCCTCGGTAATAACCTTTTCATCGACAAGGATATCGATAATGTCTTCATAGCTCCCTGGATCACGCATGATGAAGCCATCAATCATTAAGTTGCCAACATCCATCATCGATTCCATCAAGTTATGACCGATACGTTGAAGCGCAAGTTTATTGACCGTTGAATCCAACCAGCCTGTATGATCCTCCAATATGGCGATTAGTTCATTAATATGTTGTAAGTTTAACGTAATCTTGTTACGATCTACGAAGTACATGATGTACTGCCTCCAATCAATAAATGTTGATACTGTTTTCTTATCTATAGTACCATATTCTTTAGAATTGGAAGGAGCTTTCGCAATAATGGAACGATTTTTCTTATATGACGATGTAGAAGATACAAAAACGCGCTTTGTAAGTTTTACAGGGCGAACACAGCGCTATGATCTAGCGATTCTGCAAAGCAGCCGTTTCTTTGGAAAAGTGCTTGTGCTGGATATCCAGTTCGGCAGATTTGCCATCATTGGATCTGATGATGTAGAGGAGCCTGGCTACCTGGAGCATGTATACAACCGCACTGAGGAAGAAGCAGCAGATTTACGGGAATATTTACGTGAATTATTAGGTTAAGAAGGATTAATTGCTTCCTTGAGCAGCTATAGAAATACATAGGTTTTTCTATAGGTTAAAAATAATCACTTTCTTATCATGATCACCTGGCTTCAGAAGTTGTCTGGTCTCATTCACTATCCACAGCAATCAGACTGAAAAAAGAGATGGCAAACGCCATCTCTTTTTATTCTACGGGCTGTTCTGTTTCTACTTCTTGAATAGGTGCGGGCGCCTTCCCGACCTTTTTCACGATAAAATACGCACAGCCGAAATTACAATATTCGTACAAGTAATCTTGCAGCGTACTAATTTTCGTATCAAATGTCGATTTCTGATTTTTATCATCATAGAAGCCCTTCAATCTAAGCTGTCCGTAGCCCCAGTCGCCGACGATATAATCATACTTCACTAAAATGTCCGAATAACGGGCTAAAAAGTCCTCTTCTTTAAAGCCTTCCCTTACATCTTCCAACAATTCATACATATAGCCTTCTACAAGTATCATGAATCCACCACCAATCTATTATCACCATGTTAAGTAAACTACGGCTTGAAATCAACTCGTTTGTGTATCATGAAGAAGCCGCTCTTTCGCTGCAGCATTTACCTGCTCATCAGCATGATAGCTGCTTCGTACCAGCGGGCCTGCTTCACAATGAGAGAAGCCTTTTTCCATTGCAATTTTTCGAAGCTTGCCGAACTCAATCGGTGAATAGTATTTCTTTACTGGCAAATGCTTTTTCGTCGGCTGTAAATACTGTCCAATCGTCATGATATCCACGTTATTTGCACGTAAGTCGTCCATTACCTCTAAAATTTCCTCCCATGTTTCTCCAAGGCCAATCATGAGTGACGATTTTGTCGGAATATCCGGCTGCATCTCTTTTGCTTTTCGCAGAAATTCAAGTGAACGTTCATACTTAGCCTTTGCTCTTACTCTTGGCGTCAAGCGGCGAACTGTTTCGATATTATGGTTTAAAATATCCGGTTTAGCATCCATCAGCAATTGTAGGTTTTCTTCTACCCCTCCTAAATCAGATGGCAATACTTCTACAGACGTAAACGGTGCTTTTCGACGGATGGCACGAATTGTCTCAGCAAGCACGCCTGAGCCTCCGTCCTTTAAATCATCACGTGCCACCATTGTGATGACGACATGCTTCAAGTCCATAATTTTTACTGAATCTGCTACACGTTCCGGCTCTGCTAAATCAAGCTCTGTTGGAAGGCCTGTTTTCACCGCACAGAAGCGGCAGGCACGCGTACACACTGATCCTAAAATCATCATTGTTGCCGTACGTCTTTCACCCCAGCATTCATGGATATTAGGGCAGCGCGCTTCTTCACATACGGTATGCAGATTATTTTCACGCATTAACTTTTTCAGCGCTTTGTATTCGTCATTTGTATTTAACTTTATTTTTAACCATTCCGGTTTGCGTACGTGATCTTCTTTATTATTCGTTGGTTTGCAAGATGTCATGAAATTCGCCCCTTATCGATGTCCCATAATTTTCACTACTCTATTGATGTCAATGTATCATATATTCGAGGTAACCAACAACCAGCTTTTTAAATTATCCTGCGATTTATTAATCATACGGTACAGGTACCTCTAGAGATGGCTGAACACCTTCTCCCCCGCCATCTGTATAAATGTGCGGCACAGTGCCTCGAATTAGACCGATTGCCACTGGAATATACTGTTCTACTGTAGCAGATTTACTCGCAAATGGAATAATAATTTGCACGTTCACTTCTAAATGTATACTTACCTCTACGTAGGCATTGTTAATGCCGAACTCTCGAATCGTCGATTGAACATCACTATGAACATTCCCAATGATATGAAACCTGATAGGAATTCGAGGACCTAGATTCCCTAATATCGGAAGATTCAATGCCTGCCCCATTGGCACAAAGAATACAATACCGTCCCCTGCCTCCATACGCCCTACATCATATTCAACATTTTCAAGATTAGGTAAGTGCGCAAGATCACCGTTTTCTGCCTGCTCTAAATATTCTTTAACAAGAGATGTTGTTTCGGCACGTACTTGATTGATGATATCTGTATTGAATTTTGTTGTCACCATTTCACTCGTACCAGGCGGAAGGTCGACAATAATATCATTCACATCCAATACACTTGATGTTCTTGAATTAATTGCTTTACTGACGACATAGGATGCGACCTTCTCTGTCTGTATCTCAGCGTAATCCAGATAAACCGGCATAATGCGGCTGTTCACAAAATAAAGTGAAACGATGATCATAATAAGTAAACTAACAAATAATAGCGTAAGCCTTGTAGAAGCCTTCTTTCCTCGCTTGAAACGCATTCTACGCCTTTTATGAAACAAAAAAAGCCCCCCTATTCTACCATATGAATGGGGGATTTTTTCTATTCGACAGGCGTCACATATTCAAGCTCCACCTTGTCGATTAATATGTCTGGAAAATCGACTAAATTGATTTCATATGTAGCTGGAAGGATCTCGTCATCTTCCTCAAAAATACGAATTTTCGGCCTTTCCGGAAACCCGGTATTTTGTTTTGATACAACGCCTCTGCGCCCATTTGATAACAGAAGAATCGTCCCGTTCGGATAATGAACGACACTTCGGCGCAGCGCTTCGACTACCTGCGGACTAAAAATAGTACCGCTGCCAGCCTCGATAATTGCCATTCCTTGTGAAGGGAGAAGCTTTTCACGGTATACACGATTCGACGTGACAGCATCGAATACATCGGCTACTCCTATGATTTTGGCGAAAGGATGAATTTCAACATCTACAAGACCTCTCGGATAACCACTGCCATCAAGTCGCTCATGATGCTGGAATGCACAGTGTGCAACAAGTAAAGATACAGAGTGCAAATTGCGCAGCAGCTCAAACCCATGTTTTGTATGCTCCTTCATCGTCTCATACTCTTCATTCGTTAAACGACTGGGCTTTAATAAAATCTCTCTAGGTATCATTAGCTTCCCTACGTCATGTAAAAGAGCTCCAATACCAATTAAGCGAAGGTCTTCATAGGAATAGCCCATTTCCTTTGCTATAGCCAACGAATAAAGAGTTACTTGAAAGGAATGCTGATATAAATATTCATCATACATATAAGCATCTGTCAAAACCATTAAAATTTCTTCACTATTCAAGATGGAATTTAGCAAATCCTCTACAATATTGCCGATTGCCTTTGATTGCTGATCCAACACATAAGAGGCTTGGCCAGATTTTACTTCTCTTACTGAACGAAAAGAATCTGTGATGTTATTGACAATTTTGTTGCGTAAAGCTGGTTCGACTGTTTCTTCAATTTCTATTCCGTATGAGATCCGATCCTCTATATAAATATAATGGATATTTAATTGCTTTAAACGATACAATATCCCATCTGTCACCACTGCCCCTTTTTGTAAAAGGGGGTGACCAGCCTCATTCCAAATTGTTCTCCCAACAACCATGCCCGCCCTCAGCACATTGATTGATATTAAGCGCATTGGTCCAATAAACTCCCATCTTTGTTATTCCATACTATAAATTATAATCTGATTTACTTAAATAGAAAAGGTGACCTGCTAATTTCCTGATTTCTGCAAGTAGGATAGCAGGATATCTCTTAAAAAAGCCGGTAAATAATAATGCTTCTTAGCATATTTAAAAGACGGGAAAAAGTAGCCAAATGTAAATAAATCTAGTGTTGCTAATGTATAGGACTGCGAAGGATCAACAATTTCCCCATTTAGAAACAGCTGTCTTTGCCGATCCATTTTTAGATTGTACAGCAATAGCTTGCCTAATACGACACCTCGGAAACCAAGACCCTTCAGCTGAAGGTGCCACCATTCTTCATTTTGCGCCTGCACATATATTTCCTTTAATTCTGCTCCAGTAAGTTCAACCAGACATAGATTGATTGGATGGGGCAAAATTTTGTGCATTTCATACGGGCTGACATTTCCTTTTTTTAAATCTTCTACAAAAATCCCTGCATTGAACATAAGACAGTCGGCACCGGTATAATCAAAAACGGCTTCTGCAAATAAATTGGATAACGGAGAATAGTGGAACCACTCTTTATAGTATGTTTTCGGTAATTGGATCACCGGCTCGCTCATTAAGGCACTCCCTGTCTTTGACAGCCCGAACAGAAACTCCGCCTCTCCCGATACCATCGCCAATTGTCCATTCTCGATTAACTCTTCTTCCAGTGCCGTTACGCGTTTCTCAGCATGGTCATAGAAAATTGTCAGATGCCCTGTAAACTGACCAAACTTGCCGCCGCCTGTCAGTAAAACGCCGTTGACAAATTTTCCTTCCGGCAGCGTATGGTGCGTATGAGCTCCAAAAATAACATCAATATCGGGACACTCATTTGCCAATAATTCATCATCTGAAATACCGAGATGCGATAGACAGACAATCATATCGGCTTCCTGGCGAATTTTTTGGACGAGTAAAACTAATGCTTTTCGCGGCTCTGTTACTTCCCAGTTCAATGTTCGGTAAAAAACATCGTATTGGGCTGTTGCACCAATTACCGCGATTTTTGTTCCGTGCATTGTCGTTAAAATTGTATAAGGCTTCAGCCAGTCCGGATTTTTACCGGTAAGCGCTTTAATATTGGCAACTACTACATCAAAAGCCGCTCCTTCATAAAGAGCTGTCAAATCATCAAATGCCAGTGTAATTCCTTCATTATTCCCTATCGTTACAGCATCGTACGCAGCTGTATTGAGCATTTCCACGTTCCCTTTACCGAGCGTTGCCTCCGTAAAAATATTTGAACGATCGATATGATCTCCGACATCGAGCAGGAAGCTTGCCTCCCCCCTGCTCGCCAATAGCTGACGCTGCTCTTTTATAAATGCTTGCATACGAAGCCAGTATTCAAAATGGCTATGTAAATCATTCGTGTGAAATATATGAATCTTCTCAAGCACCGCCGCCAACTCCTTCTAAAATAATGCCTCCATAATTAAACGTATTCCCATTAATAATAAAACAATCCTCAGCGCGTATACTAACGCAGTAGAGTTTAATTTTTGATTAATAACAGCCCCTGCTTTCGCTCCAATATACGCCCCCGGAATAACAGGAAGCGTATAAAGCCATGGAACATTACCAAGCGTAATATGGCTCGCCGAATTGACAAGAGCCGTCAGAAACACTAAAAACATGCTCGTTGCCACTGCAACATGCGGCGGAAAATGAAACAAGATCAGCATAGCCGGCACGAGGATTGCGCCGCCGCCGATGCCAAATAATCCTGATACACCGCCTACAAAAAAGGATAATAGGACAGCAAACCAAATTGGGTATCCATAAACCTTACTATTTCCTTCTCTATCCTTATATTCTCTCTTCCATCCATTCTCTACAAACCATTTTACCGGCTTCAATTTATCACGGATCATCAAAATTACAGCAATCACAATAAGAAAAATACCAAAATATAAATTAAACGAAGGTAAATCTAGACCTTTATTGATCCAGGCACCGATGATTGCCCCCGGCATGCTGCCGATAAAAAAGATAAAACCAGACTTAAAATCAACCGTCTTTGTCTTCATGTATGAAAGAGTGGAAGCCAGTCCTGTAAAGATCATCATAATTACGGATAATCCGACAACCGTTTGAGGTGTGATACCCGAAATCATCTCTACATTATTTCCAATATACAGAGTAGCGGGCACTAGAATGATACCGCCTCCCAGCCCGACAAGCGCCCCTACAATTCCTGAAGCTACCGCAATAACAAACAACACAAAAAATTCCATCAAAAATCTCCCTCAAACAACTTCAACTGTTTCGGTGCCAGCCCTTCAAACTGTAAATCAAGGATTTGCTGCATACGTTTTGCATTTGGCGCAGCATGGTCACCAGAGTTATTATTAAAAAGTACATAGACATCCTTTGCCTGATTTTGAAGCATGCGAATATGCGCGGCCAATCCTTGTAACTCTTCTTCGTTATAATCGTATAAAAAGCGTACCTTTCGCCAGTTCTCGTTGCTTCCGCTGTTCCGCCATCCATGAATGTTACGTCCATGAATCCGCAGAAGCACCTTATTGGAAGTCGCTGCGGGAACGAGAGGTACGGAGCCGCTTCCTGCCTGCGGCTCATCACAAACCGTGTGAATGAGGTTTTGTTCCTGTAAAAATTCAAGCGTTCTCTCTCTCACTTCACCGGCGTACCATGTTTGATTACGAAATTCTATAGCAATTGGGAAGCGCGCTAATTGCTGTTTAACATAACGAATGTATTGGACATTTTTTGCAGAGCAATCAAACCACGGCGGAAACTGAACGAGGATCATTGCTAATTTTCCGTGCTGCTGGAAGCTATCTGCGCATTCAATGAAGGCATTAAACATATCATTTCTTGTTTCGTACGGTAAATCATCCCGTAGATGGCCTGTCATGCCCTGATAGGCCTTCAATACAAATTGAAAGTTTTCAGGCGTTTCATTGCACCATTTTTCCACATTTACTCGGTTGGGAATCGCATAAAATGAAGTATCTACTTCAACGACCGGAAAATGGCCGCTATAATCAAATAATTTATCACGGGCAGATGTCACTTCTGAATAAAGTGCTGGATGATCTCCCCATCCCGTTAATCCGATATAGATCACGAAAATGCCTCCTTATTTTATTTATCTTGCATTGTCAGCAGGAAGGGAAATTCCCACCGATTGAAGTTTCACTTTATTATAGCCTATCCGAATAGCAATTTTACAAATTATCCTATAGGCAAGCTATTATTTTGAAAGGCGTTGAGGCAATTGAAAAAATGGTATTTACTAATATCTACTATTCTAGCAGCTATTATATTGTTGTTGATTTTCCACAATCCATTCACAAACAAACCTTTAATCATTGCTCATCGCGGAGCCTCCTACTATGCAATTGAAAACAGCTTTGAAGCATATGACCTTGCGCTTGCTCAAGGAGCTGACTACCTGGAGTTCGATATGCAGATGACGAGGGATGACGTATTAGTTGTTGAACACGATGCTATTCCCTCCTATGGAGACGGACGTGCCATTAAGGACTATCTATATGCTGAATTGCAATTATTAAAGAGAAAAAATGAATTTGGTATATCTTCCATCCTTACGTTACAAGAGGTGCTGGCAAAATATCCCGATAAGAAACTTTACATCGAAACAAAGAACAGACGAGACGGGGTGGAAGCAACGCTTTTAAAAGAGCTGCAAATAGCTGACCGGTTGAATGATGAAACCATTATCATCCAATCTTTTTCAGAAAGAAGCCTCCGCCTGCTAAATATGCAAAACAGCTCTCTACAATTGTTTCAATTATTTACTGAAGATGCAACAAGTGAATTGACAGCAAAGAGGCTTCAGGAGATTAGCCAGTATGCTGATGGCATCATTGTCCATCAAGGAGCCATTACTGAGAGCCTTATCCAAACAGCCCATGACCAGCAATTAAAGGTTCATGTGTATACAGTAAACAAGCCCCGGGCGATGAAAAAACTTATTAGACATGGCATTGACGGCATCATCACTGACCGGCCCGATATTTTATATGATATTTTATATGAATAAAGTAAAAAATAAGTAAAAAAGCATACTCTTTTTATGAGATAAGAAATATAAAAAATGGTCCCTCCTATGGGGACCATTTTCAACTTGAAGCAAATTTTATTAAAATCAGCTTAATTCTAATAGAAGCTTTTTTTCTCGCTAATGCTTTGGCTAGTTTGATGCTGAACAGGCCCAAAGTGAATAATAGGGCACCTGGCAACAACGCTTCAGTGAGCAGTAATGTAAAGAATGCGGCACTCCCCTCGCTGCCAATAGCTGCCCTGCCTCTTTTCGCTAGGATTTGTTATAGCAGGTCCTGTAGAACCCTGTTATTCTCCTACGAGATGCTGCAGGCTTTGCAGCATTTCTGTTACCTGTTCCTTGTCCACTGCAAAATATTTGATGGTGCCGATCTTTTCCTCTTTCACAAGCCCCGCTTTTTTTAGGATATCTAAATGATGCGAGATAGTGGCTGTAGTAAGACCTATATATTCAGCCAGTTTTGCCCCATATTCCTTTTTAACAGCTAGCAGCCGAAGAATGAGCAGCCGGTTTGGATCTGCTAGTGCCTTTAAGCGCACTGCAAGCTCCTCACTTGATTCTCGATCATCTGACAAAGCGTTCGCACAACCATAAATCACCATGCACACAGACTCATTAAAGATACGAATACGTGCAGGTGTCATGCAATAGCTCGGAATGAAATAATACATTTTGTACAAGCTTGTACGCCTAAAGGTCTTTCCCATTACATACTGTGCCAAGGATAATGAAGGCATCGACAATTGTTCAAGCTCCCGTATTGATGCATCCATCAGCGGCTTGCGTTCCTGCCACATTTCTTGAAACACAGTAGTTTTTGAAATGTTCAGTAAAATCTCCGCCAGTTCCTCTTTGAAACGTTCCAATTGGGGAATCGATTGTTCATAGAGCGCTCTTACTTCATTCGTTTGCCAATAGGAATTATTTTCTAACTTCCAAATGATTTCAGGTTTTTCCCATAGTGTTGTGATTGTATCTAACGGTATATTCTCACCAAAAAAATAATAAAGAAATTTGCTTGGCGCCATATGTTTTAAACCCTCGGCAAATAACTCTACAGAGGAAAAATGAGGTATAGGAATAAGTAAATTAAAAAGGTTATATACGCTGTAATCAGGGAACCTCTTTAAATAAATCACTGCAAAATTATTTTTATAAACCTCTTCTAACAACACCCTCTCTTCAGATAAAAAATCATTTTTCACCTGAATAAGCGAGCTGAACAGTGCTAATGTTTCTATTACAGGAGAGCTCAGATAGATGATCTGCTCTTCATTAAGTTCACTAATATCGATTTCATGCCCCATGCCTTGTATAGCCGCCTTTCTAAATAACGTAGCACCTAATATTAGATGATCGTCTTATGATATGCTTCCTGCTTTAAACTATTTGCACTCCCTTTTTTCTTTCCTTCAAGTATACAGGAAAAAACAAACCGTTTCCCTTTTTCGTTAAGATTAAGTAGGTTTTCTAAAACAAGGAAGGCAGGACTAATAAAATTAGCCCTGCCTTCCTTTCATAAACTCGATCTATTTTGTTTCCTTCATTCTACTGCTTATTCAATAAAACTAATTACCGCTCGTTTTGTTCGCAATTTCGATGGCACGATTCGTAGATTCTGCTGCTTTATCGAGCACCGCTTGCGGATCACCGCCCTGATACAGTTCTTCGATCGCTGTCACGATGTGCTCCCTTGATTCCGGGAATACCGAAATAAGCGCTCCTTGTGTCGCTGTAGAAGGCTTTGTATCCTGCAGCTGGTCTACTGTTACCTGGAACTGTGGATATTGTGTCCAGCGCTCTTTTACAATCGCTTCGTCATATGCAGCGGGGTTGATCGCGAAGTACCCTGTTGTCACATGCCATTTTGCCTGGACAGGTGCTGTCTGCAAGTATTTCATGAAATCCCATGCACCAGCTTGTTCCTCTTCGGAAATACCGTTCATCATCCATAAAGAAGCTCCGCCGATAATTACGCCGTTTCGGTCCGCTTCCTCAGAGTGAGGGATATATGCTGCCCCTACTTCAAATGGAGCACTTTCTACAACACCGGAAATACCCGCAGATGAATCAAGATACATCGCTACCTGGCCAGAAACGAAAGCAGTCCGGATATCATCCCATACTGAACCGAAGTTACCTAAAGTACCTGCATCATTCATTTCTTTCAAGAATTCGAATACACGGCGCCCTTCTTCACCATTGAACAGCGCTTCTGTTACTTCTCCTGTACGGCCATTATCCGCATCTACATAAAGACCGCCCTGTGTTGCCAGCATTTCTTCAAAGAACCAGCCGTACAAGAGGATCGAAAAGCCCTTCATATCACCATTCGTCAGCTTTTCAGCCGCCGCTTTGACCTCCTCGAATGTTTCAGGAGGATTTTCAGGATCTAACCCTGCGGCTGCAAATGCGTCTTTATTGTAGAGCATAACAGGAGTAGATGAGTTAAATGGCATTGAATATAATTGATCATCGACAGAATAATAATTTAAGATATTTTCTTCTAATTGACTAATATCATATCCATCTTTATCGATAAATGTCTGTACTGGTTCGATGTATCCGCTTTCAATCATATATTTCGTGCCGACTTCAAATACCTGCATAATAGCTGGAGCATCCGCTGTACCGCCGACACTGCGCAGCTTTGTCAAAGATTCCTCATAGCTGCCTTGGAACAGTGACTCTACTTCATATTTATCCTGTGAAGCATTATAGTCGGCTACAATATCATCAATGGCCTGTTGGTTCGGACCACTCATCGCATGCCAAAACTCTATCTTTACTTTCTCGCCGTTAGCTGGTGCCGTATTTTCTTCCGTTTCTCCTTTTGTTTGATCACTCTCATCAGCAGCCTCTTCACCGTTACATGCACTAATAATGAGCATCAGGACAAACATCAAACTAAATGCAAATAGCTTTTTTAAATTGGACATCTCTTTAAACCCCTTTTTATTTATTTGATTGCTCCCTGCGTTAATCCTTTTTGCAATTGCTTTTGACCTAAAAACAGCAGGATTAAAGTAGGCAAAATAATAATCATGACCCCTGCCATTACTACTCCCCAGTCAGTGGCACTTTCATTTGACTGTAATTGGCGAATCCCGATTTGTACGGTTCTTACCGTATCATTCGTTGTCGTTAGGAGCGGCCACAAATACATATTCCATGTCGTTAAAAAACTGTAGGCACCTAGTGTAATAACACTCGTCTTAGACATCGGTAATACGACCTTCCAGAAAAACTTAAGCTTCCCTACGCCCCCAATTTGGGCCGCTTCATATAGCTCATACGGAATCGTTAAGAAATGCTGGCGCAATAGGAACGTACCGAATGCCGATGCGAAGAAAGGCAGCGTTAATGCCATATACGTATTGGTCCAGCCAAACCCCTGAACGAGCAGGAAGTTCGGAATCATCGTTGCCTCCCATGGAATCATCATTGTTGAAATAAACAGGAAGAAAATAAGGTTGCTGCCCCGGAACGGCAGGAACACAAAGACATAGGCAGCCATAGCACATACTAGCACCTGTCCGGCCATGACAATGGTAGAAACAACAAAACTGTTCAATAAATATCTCAGCAGCGGCAAACGCTCGAAAGCCTGCTCATAGTTCCCAAAGGAGAAGCTGCGCGGCAAAATATTGCCCATAAGCACTTCCTGCGGGGTCATAAATGAAATTAAAAAGGCATAGGCGACAGGAAAAAATACGAGTACTGCGAAAATAGTCAGCAGAATATAGAATAATACTTTTTGAGAAAGTGGCATCTTCATTGGTAATGAACCTTCCTTTCTCCAAACTTAAATTGCAGTATGGTAACAATGAGTACGACAGCGAACAACACAATGGCCTGTGCACTAGCTGTACCAAACTGATAATTAACAAATGCCTCCTTGTAAATCGAATACACAACTAAGTTGGTCGACTGGATGGGCCCTCCTTTTGTCAAAATATCGATTTGGCCAAAGCTCTGGAATGCATTAATTAACGAAATGGTAATGATGAAAAATAATGTAGGAGATAAAAGCGGAATGGTGATTCGGCGCAGTTTTGTAAAATAGCCTGCCCCGTCTATCGTTGCACTTTCATAAAGGCTTTCATCAATATTTTGCAATCCTCCCAGAATGACGAGAAAGTTAAAACCGATATTCATCCAGATGGTCGTTAGAGAAACCGAAAGCAAGGCCCATTCAGGATCCAGCAGCCACTGAACTGCCGGCAGATTGATCGCTTTTAAAATATTATTAAATGCCCCAACCGATGGATGAAATAGGAACAGCCATACAACCGCTGATGCTGCAACAGAAATACCCATCGTCGAAGAAAAAATTGTTCGGTAAAAGCCGATTCCTTTTAACTTCTCATTTGCCAAAATGGCCATGACAAGCGCGATCAATACGCTCACCGGTACGGTATAGATGACAAATAACAAGGTCGCCTTCATACTATTGCGGAATTCATCCGATGAAAAAATATACGTATAGTTTTCTATGCCATTAAAATAGACAGGCAGGCCATTTTGATTCGTTAAAAAGAAGCTTAAATAAATTGTTTTTGCCATCGGATAGAACACAAACATGCCAAAGAGGATAATGGAGGGAAGGAGGTAAAGCAGCCCTACTCTCACGTTTACAGACCGTTTCCACAGCTTCATCTACTCCACCCCTTACCCTTTCATCCCTTTTTGGATGATTTTTTCTGTCTCCGGATCAAACAAGCAAATTTCCTCTTCGTTAATAGAAAATTCAAGTGATTGGCCGATTTTATAATGCCATTGCCCTCCCCATTTACAAATCCATTCTTCTCCGTCCAAATCGAGAGAAATTAACGTTTCGTTCCCTAAAAGTGCGACATTGACAACTGGCGCCTTGTAAACCCGGCCTCCCTCTGCTGGCCGTGTCAGGTGCTCCGGTCGCACTCCCAAAATGACACTTTCCGGCAGTTTCTCTGAAAGCCGCGCTTCAATGGGAATGGTAATCATGGAACTGAGCTGAATGGTATGTGCGGCTGCTTGTACATTTGCTTTTTTCAGATTCATCGGGGGTGAGCCAATAAATGTAGCCACAAAGGTATTTTCCGGAAAATTGTAAATATCCATCGGGCTGCCGATTTGCTGGGCAACTCCTTTATCCAAAATCATCATCCTGTCTCCCATGGTCATTGCCTCTACCTGGTCATGGGTAACATAAATCATTGTAAAGCCCAGCTTTTTCTGCAAACGCCGAAGCTCAGATCGCATATGGGCACGCAGTTTCGCATCAAGGTTCGAAAGAGGCTCATCCATCAAACAAATTGGCTGCTCATTTACAATGGCTCTTGCCAGGGCAACACGCTGGCGCTGCCCTCCCGACAGCTGACGCGGCTTCCTGCTTAGATAATCACTTAAGCCAAGCATGCCCGCTACTTCTTCTATCTTCTCCTTGCGAACTTGTTTTCCAAGCTTCTTCACTTGGAGACCAAAGCCGATGTTTTCCGCTACTGTCATATGTGGATACAAAGCATAATTTTGAAACACCATCGTAATTCCGCGCTTGCTCGGATGAATGTCATTGACGACCTCTTCTCCGAAAATCAAGTTTCCTGCTGTAATTTCCTCCAGACCAGCAATGACCCGAAGCATTGTACTCTTTCCGCATCCAGATGGACCTACTAGGACAAAAAACTCTCCCGGCTCTACTTCTACATTGATGTCACGGAGCACTTCCGTCTGTTTATCATAAGATTTTTTTACATTTTCTAGCTTAACTCTTTCCATGCACCTTCTTCTCCCCCTTCTCGACGGGCTAACGCTCCTTATAAGGACATTATAAAAGGCTGATATCAAGGAACCGTTAACTCCGTATGAATTTTCTGTAAATTGGTTGTGTCGGTCTTTGAATCACTATATTCTAAATAACGAAGAAGTTTTACTATTTTTCAAAGGAAAGTAGGGACAAACAAAAATGAAGCTATTTGCACATAGGGGATTTAGTGGGAAGTTTCCGGAAAATACACCGCTCGCTTTCCATAAGGCAGCGGAGCTGGACGTATTTGGCGTAGAGTTTGATGTCCATCTGACAGCAGATCGGCAGCTGGTAGTTATTCATGACGAAACAATTGATCGTACGTCAAATGGTTCTGGTTTTGTAAAGGATATGACACTAGACGAGCTGCGGCAATATGATTACGGGCGTTGGTTTGGAGAACAATTTGCGGATGAAATAATTCCTACACTTGGAGAAGTCTTTGCTATTTTCAAGGAGACAGAACATCTCCTGAATATTGAGATCAAGTCCGATATTTTTGAATACGAAGGAATAGAAAACCTCATTTCCGAGGAAATTAATGCTGTTGGTTTGCAGGAACGTATCATTGTGTCTTCCTTTAATCATGAAAGTATCCAGCGATTTCATCAATTGCAGCCTACGATTCAAACTGGCGTGCTATTTGGCTCTCTTATTGTTCAGCTTGAATCGTATGTAAAATCCCTGCCTGGTGATGCCCTGCATATTCCTTACTACCATACTTTTCGTGAAATTATACAAGAAGCTATCAGCAATGGCGTCATCGTCCGTACTTTTACGGTAAACGATGAGACGATTGCAAGACAGCTGCAAACGGCTGGTGTGGATGCTATTTTCACGGATGTGCCTGATATAATGCTCGCTGCACTAGGTAAAAATCATACTAACCATTAAAGTTTGCTATTAGCAGGCTATTTACAGTTTCCCAAACCAAATGTTTTTCCGCTGTCGCTGTATTTCAGAATGAAAGCTAATCATTCAGTTAAAGTACTTCGTTTTGCTCTTCCTATATTCTTATAGGAAGAGTAAGCGGGGACATTTCCTAATAGCCCCCCTCTCCTTATTAGAAATAACATATATTATGTCTTACTTTTCCCTCTGAATTACCTCCTTATTTTTCCAAAATCAATAACCATTACTTAAAATACCTTTACAAATACTTCTTATAGAGGATGAATTCGACCAGCCTTCTATTATAACTCAATATATACATTTATATGATTTTTTTCTAATATATAACTAATCTGCATAGATAGGTGGGATGACGATTCTAAAGTGGGACATACGACTTTTTTAGGCAGTAGATGTCGGGAAAAATGGCTTTCACTTATTTATTATTTTCTTGAGGGAGATAAATTTTATGGAATGGCTGGAACGAATGAACAACGTACTGGATTATATTGAACGAAATATCGACGGAGATATAAGCTATAAGGATATTGCCAAGATTGCTCATACATCGGAGTATCATTTCTCTCGTATGTTCTCTTCTCTTGCTGGTATATCGCTTTCTGAATATATAAGAAGAAGACGCCTAACTCTTGCGGCATTTGAAATTCAAAAAAGCAATGTGCTGATAATAGATATCGCAGCAAAATATGGATATGAATCTGTAGATTCATTTACACGTGCTTTCAAAAAGACACACGGTCTAACTCCTTCTTCCGCCAGAAAACATGGAGTAGAATTAAAAGCCTTTCCTAAAATCTCTTTTCAAATTTCCATAAAAGGAGACACAGAAATGGATTACAGAATAGAAAACATTGATTTTGAGCTGCGAATCATTGGAAGAAGCAAGCCTGTCAAAACAGCTAGAGCTTTTAAGACAATTCCTACATTGTGGAACAGCGCCAAGAAAGATGGCTTTATGCAGGAGCTGATCGATATGTCATGGGAAAACCCAAAATGTTCACTTGAAGGGCTTCTAGGGATTTGCGGGAAGGAAGCATCCATCACAGATGATGAGTTTGCTTATTTTATGGGAGTAAGATATGATAACGAGCCGCCAAGCGATATGGAGATTCTCACGATTCCTCCAAATACATGGGTGGTTTTCCCGAATATTGTAGAGGCATGGAAGAGATTATATACAGAGTGGGTTCCAACCTCAGGATACGAGTTAGCTAATTTACCTTGTATCGAATGCTATTACGGACCAAAGCATAAGCCAAAACATGAATTGTGGGTTCCTATTATTTCTAGATAAAGCATAAGAGATATATTAAATAACAAAATTCAAAAAAAAACGAGTGCAATGAGCACTCGATTTTTTTGATTATCCGATAGAACCTTCCATCTCGAACTTGATCAGACGGTTCATCTCTACTGCGTATTCCATTGGAAGCTCTTTTGTAAATGGCTCGATGAAGCCCATTACGATCATTTCTGTCGCTTCTTCTTCTGAAATACCACGAGACATCAGGTAGAACAATTGCTCTTCAGATACTTTTGAAACTTTTGCTTCGTGCTCTAAAGATACATTGTCATTTAAGATTTCGTTGTATGGAATTGTGTCTGAAGTAGACTCGTTATCCATGATTAATGTATCACACTCGATGTTAGCACGTGCACCAGTAGCACGAGGACCGAAGCGAACGATACCACGGTATGTTACTTTACCGCCTTGTTTTGAAATCGATTTTGATACGATTGTTGAAGATGTGTTTGGTGCTAAGTGAATCATTTTCGCACCAGCATCTTGGTGCTGACCGCGGCCAGCTAATGCGATAGATAATGTCATACCACGAGCGCCTTCACCTTTAAGGATACAAGCTGGATATTTCATCGTTAATTTTGAACCGATGTTTCCATCGATCCATTCCATCGTACCATTTGCTTCAACAACTGTACGTTTTGTTACTAGGTTGTAAACGTTATTCGCCCAGTTTTGGATCGTTGTATAACGGCAGTAAGCATCCTTCTTAACGATGATTTCTACTACTGCTGAGTGTAATGAATTTGTTGTATAAACAGGAGCTGTACATCCTTCTACGTAGTGTACGTGTGCACCCTCATCAACGATGATCAATGTACGCTCGAATTGACCCATGTTTTCAGAGTTGATACGGAAGTAAGCTTGTAATGGTGTTTCTACTTTCACACCTGGTGGTACATAGATAAATGAACCACCTGACCATACTGCGGAGTTAAGGGCAGAAAATTTGTTGTCTGCTGCTGGAATAACTGTACCCCAGTATTGTTTGAAGATGTCTTCGTTTTCACGAAGCGCTGAGTCTGTATCTTTAAATACAATCCCCATATCTTCAAGGTCTTGTTTCATGTTGTGGTAAACTACTTCAGATTCGTACTGAGCAGATACACCTGCCAAGTATTTTTGTTCTGCTTCTGGGATACCTAATTTATCAAATGTACGTTTGATTTCTTCAGGTACTTCATCCCATGATTTTTGTGTAGCTTCAGACGGTTTTACGTAGTACGTAATTTCGTCGAAGTTTAATGCAGAAAGGTCGCCGCCCCATTGTGGCATTGGTTTTGAATAGAAGATTTCTAGAGCGTTCAAGCGGTATTCTAACATCCACTCCGGCTCTTCTTTCATTTTTGAAATTTCTCGAACGATTTCTTCAGTCAATCCACGTTTTGAACGGAAAATTGATACGTCCTTATCATGGAAGCCATATTTGTAATCGCCGATATCAGGCATCTTTTTCGCCATGTTGTCTCCTCCGTTCGTTTATAGAAAAGTTGCTAAAGCGCTCGATCACCTGCGCTAAATGCGAGTCTGAGATGCAGCTATCTTCGATCACACAGCTGCCCATCTCACTTCCCGGGCAAACCAGCGCTTTAGCCTGACAGTTTGTTACTATCGTGATAACTACTCGTTACCCTTTTTAACGCCTTGTTCCATTGCTTTCCAAGCAAGCGTTGCACACTTAATACGTGCTGGGAATTTCGCGACACCTTGTAGTGCCTCTACATCTCCCAAATCATATTTATCTACGTCAAACTCTTCACCTAGCATCATTTTCGAGAAAATTTCCGCCAGTTCAAGTGCTTCTTCTTTCTTTCTGCCCTTGATAATCTGTGTCATCATAGAGGCGGAAGACATGGAAATGGAGCAGCCTTCGCCATCGAATTTTGCGTCCCGTACAATCCCGTCTTCTACTTTTAGTGTCAAATGTATACGGTCACCGCAAGTTGGGTTGTTCATATCAATTGTAACACTTTCATCTTCCAAAGACCCTTTGTTACGCGGGTTTTTATAGTGATCCATAATAACTGAGCGATACAGCTGGTCAAGGTTATTGTTAAAAGACATCGTTAAAATACTCCTTCGCCGAACGCAATCCTGCAACAAGTGCATCAACATCTGCTTCATCATTGTACATATAGAAGCTTGCACGAGCTGTTGCTGTTACTTGAAGCCATTTCATCAGCGGTTGGGCACAGTGATGCCCAGCACGTACAGCGATACCATTCATATCTAATACTGTTGCTACATCATGTGGATGTACATCATCAAGATTGAATGTTACCAAGCCACAGCGCTTGTTCGCATCACGCGGTCCATAAATTGACAGGCCATCAATTGTTTCCATTTGATCCATCGCATATGCTGCTAGCTTATGCTCATATGCTTCAATTTTCTCAAGGCCGATTTCTTCTAGGAAATCGATGGCTGCACCAAGTCCAATTGCACTCGCAATGATTGGTGTACCTCCTTCAAATTTCCACGGAAGCTCTTTCCATGTCGAGTCATGAAGGCCTACAAAGTCAATCATTTCTCCGCCAAATTCAACCGGCTCCATGTTTTCAAGGATTGCTTGTTTTCCATATAATACCCCGATACCTGTAGGACCACACATTTTATGGCCTGAGAAGGCTAAAAAGTCGCAATCGATGTCCTGAACATCAACTTTCATATGGGGAACAGCCTGTGCCCCATCAACGACCATGATCGCTCCATTTTCATGGGCAATTTTAGCAATCTCTTTTATTGGATTTATTGTACCAAGGACATTTGAAACCATCATAACAGATACGATTTTTGTTTTCGGCGTAATTGTCTTACGAACCGTATCAAGTGAAATCGTACCGTCTGCCTCTAAATCCAAGTACTTTAACACAGCGCCTTTTTCTTTTGCAACCTGCTGCCAAGGGATAATGTTTGAATGATGCTCCATATAGGAAATCACAATCTCATCACCTTCCTGGAGCGTTTGACGAGCATACCCTCCAGCAACCGTGTTTAGAGAAGTCGTTGTACCACGAGTAAAAATGACTTCTTTCGTCGAATTTGCATTGATGAATTTGCGCACTTTTTCACGTGACCCTTCATACAGGTCCGTAGCACGGTTTCCTAATGTATGAACACCTCGGTGGACGTTTGAATTGTCAAGTTCATAGTACTTTCTCATCGCTTCGATTACTTGAATTGGTTTTTGAGACGTTGCTGCACTATCAAGGTAAACAAGTGGATGCCCGTTTACTTCTTGATTCAAAATTGGAAAATAGCGTTTAATTTCTTGATTCATTATCGCACTTTCCTTTCGATAACCTCCGTCAGCTGCTTTTTAACGCCCTCAATCGGCAAGTTAGTAACAACTGGCGCAAGGAATCCGTGAATTACAAGGCGCTCTGCTTCTGCTTTCGAAATTCCGCGGCTCATCAAATAGTACAGTTGAGTCGGGTCAACACGTCCAACAGATGCTGCGTGTCCTGCTGTTACATCGTCTTCATCAATTAAAAGGATTGGGTTAGCATCGCCACGTGCTTTTTCAGAAAGCATCAATACGCGTGATTCTTGCTCAGCGTTTGCCTTTGTTGCACCATGTTCGATTTTACCAATACCATTGAAAATAGATTGTGCTGCTTCTTTCATTACACCATGAGTCAGGATCTGCCCATCAGAGTTTTTACCCCAGTGGCGAACTTCTGTAGTGAAGTTTTGCTTTTGCGTGCCGCGGCCAACTACCACTGTTTTTGTATCAGCAGCAGAACCGTCACCTACTAGGTGTGTAATGTTTTCAGCAATTGTATCTGAATCGTTCATTAGGCCAAGAGCCCAGTCAATTTTTGCATCGCGTGTTAGATGTGCACGGCGGTTAACATACGTAGTATAACCCTTTGCCAATACATCTACAGCACCAAAAGTAACTTGTGCATTATCTTTTACAATTACTTCCGCGATAATGTTTGCTTGACCTTTCGCTTCTTCTACAGTCGAAACATACGTTTCTACGTATGTAACAGCCGAAGATTCTTCAGCTACCACTAAAACGTGATTGAATAATGAAGCTTCTTCGTTGTCGTTTAGGAACACAACTTGAAGCGGCTCATCAATAATTACGTTGCGCGGTACATAAACGAATACCCCGCCGTTGACTAATGCTGCATGGTAAGCAGCCAGCTTGTGCTCATCCACTTTGACAGCAGTTGTCATGAAGTATTTCTCTACTAATTCAGCATGGTCACGGATTGCTGTTTCAATGTCCGTGAAAATCACACCTTTTGATGTCAGCTCTTCTGATACTTTAATGAAAGCCGGTGTGTTATTGCGTTGGATATAAAGATTTTCCTGACCTTCAATGTCGATTATTGCCTTCACTTCTTCAGGAAGCTCTTCTAAAGATGCGAACTTTGCTGAGTCCACCGTGTGAACAGGGAATTCTGTAAAGTTCCATTTTGTAATGTTCGTTTTATCTGGTTTTGGTAGCGCTAGTTCAGCTGCCTTTTCAAGAGCTGCAACGCGGAAATCAGCAAATGCTGCCGGTTCGTTGTTGTTTTGCGAGAACGAACGTACTTCTTGTGCTGATAACGCCAATTTAGTTTCAACCGTCATCTCTTTCGTCCTCCTTAATTATGCTTCTTGACCAACTGTTTCGTCTTCAATACCTAATTCTTTTTTAATCCACTCATAGCCTTCAGCTTCTAAGCGTTGAGCTAATTCAGAACCGCCTGATTTTACGACACGGCCTTGCATCATAACGTGTACGTGATCTGGTGTGATGTAGTTTAATAGACGTTGATAGTGCGTGATCATCAAGCAGCCGAAGCCTTCGCCGCGCATTTCATTGATACCTTTTGAAACGATTTTCAATGCATCGATATCTAGACCTGAATCGATTTCGTCAAGAATAGCGAAAGTAGGCTTGATCATCATTAATTGAAGAATTTCGTTACGCTTTTTCTCACCGCCAGAGAAGCCTTCGTTTAAGTAACGTTGACCCATTTCTTCCGGCATTTCTAAAAAGTCCATTGTTTTATCTAATTCACGGATGAATTTCATTAAGGAAATTTCATCACCTTCTTCACGGCGTGCATTGATTGCAGAACGCAGGAAGTCTGCATTTGTAACACCAGAGATTTCTGAAGGATATTGCATCGCTAGGAATAGACCAGCTTGCGCACGCTCATCTACTTCCATTTCTAATACGTTCTCGCCATCAAGTAATACTTCACCTTGTGTTACTTCGTATTTAGGGTGACCCATGATTGCAGATGCTAATGTAGATTTACCAGTACCGTTTGGACCCATGATCGCATGTACTTCGTTTGTGTTAATAGTTAGGTTTACACCTTTTAAAATCTCTTTGCCGTCAATTTCAACGTGAAGATTTTTGATTTCTAAAGTTGCCATAAGTTACCCTCCATATGTTCAATTGAATGGATATTCCATTACTTATTTTCATCATAAACCATCTTAACTGAAATAGAATCGAGTTGCAAATAGTTTAGAATGATTTTAATTAAATACCCTTTAAATTTTCTTTGAAAACGATATCATAATGAGATTTCATATAATAATAGGGAAATCATCTTTCATTTTTGTTTTTTCAATAAGAAAGCAATAAATGAGAATCAATATCAGTTTGCATTCCTATATAATATAGTGATTCTCTATGATAAGTACAGTCCTTGCCTCTTTCAAACTTCCCTCATTATTTCTCTCTTCATTACAAGTTAAACCTCCCATCACTTCCCTTTATTTTCTCCTGCTAAATACAGCTCTTATTATTATCAAAAAAATAGAGAATTTTAAGTGATTTCTTTTAAACCAGCTCTTACATTGATGTTAATTTTAAGTATAATAAACGTGTAACATTTCCAAATTTCGGTTTATATATAAAACTAAATATTCACAGAGGGCAGGGTAAGAAATGCAAAATAAAATATTAATCATAGAAGATGATTTATCCATATGCGAATTACTTGAGCTGTTTTTAACAAGTCACGGCTTTACTCCTTTTTTTGCCCAAAACGGATATGAAGGTCTCCTTCTATTTGAAAAAGAGAATCCGAATCTTGTTTTACTAGATATAATGATACCGGGTATTGACGGGATCCAGACATGTAAAGAAATACGGAAAATTTCGAATGTGCCGATCATTTTCATCAGTTGCAAAAAAGGTTCTTTCGATATCATAGAGGGGCTGGAGGCTGGAGGAGATGATTATATAACAAAACCATTTATTATGGAGGAACTACTGGCAAGAATTCGTTCTAACCTTCGCCGTGCGCCCATTTACCATCAGGCAATTCTGCAGGCTGCCTTTACTCCTTTCACTACGCCAGTTCTTACCTTCGATGAATTGAAGATCGAGGAGAATACACAAAAGGTTTTCATTGAGAATGAGGAAATACCTTTGTCTTCGAAGGAGTATCGGCTGCTTTTATTTTTAGCTCAGCATCCTAATAAAATCTGGAGTTCTTCAGAGCTGTATAGCGGCGTGTGGGGAAATGATAGCATGGGTGATACACGGACAGTTAATGTCCACATTAGCAATATCAGAAAAAAAATAGAAAAGGATGTCTCGAACCCGCAATATATTTTAACAATTCGGGGCGGCGGTTTTATGTTTAATGGACATGGTGAAGCATAATTCGATATGCCTTTTATTCCTTTTTTTCTTTTTAATGCTCTGGCCTTCCTCAAGTTATACTCAAGCCGCCTCTCCAGCAGAAAAGGGAGAAGTGGATTTAAAAGAGTGGATCCCCTCTCCTTCAGCAGATAGCATATCACTGGAGGGGAATTGGTCCTTTTATTGGAATGCTCTGCTGACACCTGAGCAAATCCCCAATCACTTGGAAGAGCCGGCTTACGTGAAGGTCCCTTCGGAATGGTCGAGACTCTCTGAAGGCACTGGCAGTTACCCAAATGAAGGATTTGCTACCTATCGCTTACTCATTCATTTAAATGAGCAAGCAATTGATCAGCCATTGGCACTCCAAATCCCTGCCAGCAACTCAGCTTATAAAGTATGGGTAAATGGCCAGCCTCGTGCTGAGTCCGGCATCGTTGGGACAAGCGCTCTCTCGGAAAAACCATGGACAATGTCTCAAATGATTACGATCACTCCGTCAAGTGCTACTCTAGAGCTTGTTGTTCAAGTCTCTAATTTTCACCAGCGGCGTAATGGAATATGGGATTCTTTTGTTATCGGCCATTCAGACGTAATCATGAAAGAAAACGCTCATGCTGTTACATCAGAGCTGATTATTCTCGGCAGCTTGCTTATAATGAGTACGTTTTACTTTTTCACCTATTTTTTCCGCCGCACTGACATTATGGCATTTTACTTTAGCGGTATGTGCCTAATGTTCAGCATTCGCCTCGCCGTTACAGATGGGTATATCCTGCGCTATTATATCCCGGATCATCTGTTTTTTACGGTTTACAAATTGGAATACTTATCGATCAGCATATGTATATTACTGCTCATTTACTATATTTCTCATATATTCCCGAATGAGAAGCAGCCTGTTATTACAAAAGTTTTAGTTTATCTGGGGATGGGCTATTCTTTCTTTCTATTAGCTACACCGCCTGATATATTTACCTATACAATTTATTTTCAGTTTACTTATGTGTTTCTTGCGATTTCTTATCATATTTTTTATGTTTATCCGCTTGCTATTTATCGCAAGCGGCAGTGGGCATGGGCGAATTTTATCGGCTCTCTTATTGTAGTATTAGTAATTATGAATGACTGGTTCTATTATATAGGCGGCTCTTCTGCCACGTTGCTGTACTATTTTGGCGTATTTTTATTTTTCCTTGTTCAAATCATTACAATGGCCAATCAAATGGCAGATGCTTATAAACGTCTAGAAGTTGTTTCTGATGAACTTATTCATTTAAATGGTAACCTGGAGCATATTGTTAGCGAAAGAACACGGGCTCTTTATGAGCTTAATGAGGAACTGGCTGCATCCAACCAGAAACTGAAAAAGGTAGAAATATCCCGCCGTAAGCTTTTGTCCAACATTTCTCATGACCTTGGAACCCCAATGCAGACCGCTCTCGGTTTTGTAGAGATGCTGAAAAATGGGCTGATTCAGGAGAACAAGGAAAAATATTTAAATCTTGTAATGAATAAGCTTCTATTTATGAAAAAGCTCACGGATGATTTATTTGAGCTGGCTAAACTGGAGGAGAACCAAATAACATATCACTTTGTAGAAGAAAATGCAGCGCTTTACTTAAAAAGCATTAAACAGCAGTTTATCCATGACTTTACAATAAATAATTTATCATTTATCGTCGATTCATTTCCTGCCCTGCCATCTTCTGAACAAGCATATATAACGATTGACGTTTTCCGGATGAACCAAGTAATCCAAAATCTTCTTCAAAATGCGATGAAATTTACACCTGAAGGAGGAACAATCCAGATAAATACTGAACTGCAGCGTAATGTAAATAAAATCATTTTCCATATTTCAGATTCCGGTATTGGGATGAACAAAGAGGAGATAACTATGGCCTTCAACAGGCTTTATAAAGCCGATGAAGCGCGGACAGATACAGGCAGTGGCATGGGACTGGGCCTATCGATTGCCAAGGAAATTATAGCAGCACATCAAGGAGAAATTACAGCCTTCAGTGAAAAAGGCAAAGGAAGCACTTTTTCCATTATCTTACCTGTCCAGCTCAAAGTGGAAAAAGTTCTTCATCCTAAAGAACAATCCTTTTTATAGTCAGCCGAGTTTTTCTCTCTATAATTGTAGCGTAACAGCTGGCTTTTTCTATAAAGTTAAAAGAACCCGGCGGTATAGAAAATCTTATACCGCTGGGTTCTTCTTTTATTTAAGCCAATACTTGTGATTCCTGCAAATAATAATGTGCGCTTGCTGCTACACTGCGCCCTTCCTTAATAGCCCATACGACAAGACTTTGACCTCGGCGTGCATCTCCTGCTGCAAAAACACCCGGAATATTCGTCTCAAAGTCTTTTACGGAAGCACGGATTCGGTTATTCACGACTTCTACCCCGAACTGCTCAGGCAGCGACTTCTCCACACCTTCAAACCCAATTGCAACAAAGACATGCTGAGCTGGCCAGACACGTTCTGTTCCCGGAAGTTCCTTAAAATAATGGAAGCCGTCATCCCCTAGAATTTTCTCCATTTGGATCGTATGAAGTTCTTTTACATGCCCGTTCGCATCCTTCACAATTTTTTGTGTTTGGATGCAGTATTCACGAGGATCGTACCCTTTCACATCATTTACTTCAGCATAGGCATAATCCAATGTAAAGACATTCGGATCTTTTGGCCAAGGATTATCCTGCGTGCGATTAATCGGCAAGGCTGGATGTTTGCCAAATTGATAGACGGATTTACAGTTTTGCCGAATAGCTGTTGCTACGCAGTCAGCTCCTGTATCACCACCGCCGATGACAATGACATCTTTGCCTTCCACATTTAATGCTTTACCGTCCTCAAAATTTGAATCGAGAAGACTCTTTGTCACATCTGTTAAGTAGTCCATCGCAAGGTGAATCCCTTCAGCGTCAGAGCCATCCATATGAAGCAGGCGCTGTTTTTGCGCCCCTAGGCATAGGATAACCGCATCATATTGAGAACGAAGCTCCTCTGTAGAGATATCAGTCCCTACGTTAACCCCGCATTTAAATTCAATCCCTTCTAATGCAAGCAGGTTCACACGGCGTTCGATCACTTCTTTTTCAAGCTTCATATTAGGAATGCCGTACATTAATAGCCCGCCTGGACGATCTGCACGCTCAAATACTGTCACTTTATGTCCGAGCTGATTTAATTCATCAGCTGCAGCCAATCCTGCAGGACCCGATCCAACGACAGCGACCTTTTGCCCTGTTCTATGACGCGGGATGCGTGGAACAACCCAGCCGTTTTCAAATCCTTTATCGATGATCGTACGTTCAATTGATTTGATTGCTACAGCAGGATCTGTAATCGCTAATGTACAAGAGCCTTCACACGGGGCCGGACAGACGCGCCCTGTAAATTCCGGGAAGTTATTTGTCATATGCAGACGATCTAAGGCTTCCTTCCATTGTCCCTTATATACTAAATCATTCCATTCAGGAATAACGTTGTTAATTGGGCACCCGGCCGCTGTCCCACGAATTTCTATCCCCATATGACAGAAAGGTGTACCGCAGTCCATACAGCGTGCTCCTTGTGTTTGTAATGATTCATCCGATAATCTAGACGCATATTCCTTCCAGTTAGAAACGCGTTCTAGAGTTGGCTGCTCTTCCGTCTTTTCTCGTTTGTATTCCATAAATCCAGTCGGTTTTCCCATCTAGACCCCTCCTCTTACTAAGAACACCTTTGTACCTTGGCTGCCTGTATAAAGCAATTCACCAAAGGCTGCATGTAATTCTCACACAACCCTTTGGCGACGCCTTATAAAGCAGCATCCAGCACAATACCTTGGCTTTCATGAGAGCAAAACCTTACTATTTTGCTTATTTCGAAATGGCAAACTCCTTGCTGCCTGTTGTTTCTACAAATGCTTGCATAGCAGCATTTTCATCCGTTAAACCTTGCAGCTTGTGGAAATTGATTTTTTCTACCATTGCCTGGTAATCCGTTGGCACAACCTTTACGAACTTCGGTACCATTTCCTCCCACTTCGCCAATACATTAAGTGCTGCGGTACTGTCTGTCTGCTCCAGATGTTGAATAATCATATTGCGGACTGCTTCGATTTCACCTTTCTCTTCTAGCTTCGCAAATTCAATCATCTCAAGATTGCACTGTGCTTTAAAGGCGGCTGCGTTAGTTGGTAAGACATATGCAACGCCGCCCGACATACCGGCCCCAAAATTTTGACCAACATCTCCTAAGACAACAATACGTCCTCCTGTCATGTACTCACATCCATGGTCCCCAATTCCTTCGACCACGATATTAGCACCTGAATTACGTACAGCGAATCGGTGTCCTGCACGTCCATTAATAAATGCCTGGCCGCTTGTTGCACCATAGAGACATACGTTTCCGGCAATAACATTCTTCTCATAATCACCCTTGATCGGCGATACAGCTATCACCTTACCGCCGGATAATCCTTTGCCGAAATAGTCGTTCGCATCGCCCGTTACTTTCATCGTCATACCGCGTGGAATGAATGCACCAAAGCTCTGTCCCGCGTGTCCAGTGAATGTTAGATTAATCGTGTTGTCCGTTAATCCTTGTTCGCCGTATTTACGGGAAATCTCGCTGCCGATAATTGTTCCCATTACGCGATCTGTATTTTTAATCGGGAATGATAGGTCCACTTTTTTCTTCTCTTCAATCGCTTTTTCTACTTTCGGCAATAGATGCACCATATCAAAGCTTTCTGCAATTCCATGATTTTGCTCGCGCTGTTTGGTACGCGTGCCCTGGACTTGGTGAAGAAGAGCTGTCAAATCCAGCTGGTTTGCTTTCCAATGCTGCTTTGTACGTTCAGAAATCATCAGCACATCTGTTCTTCCTACCATTTCCTCAACTGTACGGAAACCAAGAATTGACATATATTCACGCATTTCTTCTGCTACAAAGCGCATATAATTTACTACGTGGTCGGCACTGCCCATGAATTTGGCGCGAAGTTCCGGGTTTTGTGTCGCCACGCCAACTGGACAAGTATCCAAATGACATGCACGCATCATTACACAGCCCAAAACAATTAACGGAGCTGTTGCAAATCCAAATTCCTCTGCTCCTAACAGAGCCGCCATCACCACATCTTTTCCTGTCATTAATTTTCCGTCTGTTTCTAATATTACTCTGTCACGGAGACCATTCAGCATCAATGTTTGATGTGCTTCTGCAAGTCCTAGCTCCCATGGCAGCCCTGTATGCTTGATGGAAGTTTTCGGTGAAGCTCCTGTACCTCCGTCATAGCCCGAAATAACAATTACATCTGCTGCACCTTTTGCCACACCAGCCGCAATCGTTCCTACACCTGCCTTCGCTACAAGTTTGACAGAAATACGGGCATATCGGTTTGCATTTTTCAAATCATGGATTAATTCAGCCATATCCTCAATCGAGTAAATATCATGATGAGGCGGCGGTGAGATTAAACCTACTCCCGGTGTTGAACCGCGGACTTCTGCAACCCACGGATAGACTTTATTGCCCGGTAATTGACCGCCTTCTCCTGGTTTTGCTCCTTGCGCCATTTTAATTTGCAGCTCATCGGCATTTACTAGATAGTGTGATTTCACCCCAAAGCGTCCTGAAGCAATCTGCTTGATGGCACTGCGGCGATAATCCCCATTCGCATCCGGCGTAAAACGGGCTGGATCTTCCCCGCCCTCCCCGGAATTAGAGCGGGCACCTAGACGGTTCATCGCAATTGCTAATGTTTCATGAGCCTCTTTCGATAATGAACCAAAAGACATTGCCCCGGATTTAAAGCGTTTCACAATGGAATCCACAGACTCTACATCTTCTAACGGGATTTTTCGCTCTGCCTTCTTAAAGTCAAATAAGTTCCGTAAAAAACCAATTCTTTCTTCATTCGCCATTTCAGCATACATCCGATATAGGCCATAATCATTTTTGCGGGTTGCCCACTGTAATGTATGGATTGTTTTCGGATTAAAGGCATGGTGTTCACCATCTGCCCGCCATTGGAAATCAGAACCTGACTCCAGCTCAGCGCGCATTGCTTTTACTGCATATTCATAACGTCGTTTTGCCTCTTCTCCGATCGTTTCTATATCAATACCGTCGATTTGAGAAGCTGTGCCTGTAAAGTGCTCCTCGATTACCTCTTTACTAATTCCTACCGCCTCAAATACTTGTGCACCCCGGTATGACTGTACAGTGGAAATCCCCATTTTGGACATAACTTTCACTACACCGTCTGCTGCTCCCTTACGGAATTTTTTCACAGCTGTCTGGTAGTCTACATGCAGGTTTTCCTTTTCAATTGCTTCCTTAATTGTAGCGTAGGCAAGATATGGATTAATTGCATCTACGCCAAAACCAATCAAGGCTGCAAAATGGTGTACTTCACGAGCTTCCGCGCTATTAACGATGAGGCTCACCTTCGTCCGGAGACCTTCCCTTACTAAATATTGATGCAGACTGCTTGCTGCAAGCAGTACTGGTACTGTTGGTACAGCCGGATTCTCGATATTGTCACAAAGTACAAGCAACGACTTACCCTCTTCAATTGCAGCTACTGCCTGCTCACGAATGCGAATTAGTTCTTCTTCGATACTGTGTGTGTAGGCAAGTGTGATAACAGAAGACCGGAAATCCTTTTCGTTGTTCTCTAACAAACGTTTATATTCACTATTCGTTAATATAGGTGTCTCCAGCATAATACGTCGTGCGTTTTCTGCACTTGGATGAAGCAAGTTTCCTTCCTTGCCTAGCAATGTCATTGTAGAAGTTACGACATGTTCACGAATCGAGTCGATCGGTGGATTTGTTACTTGCGCGAATAGCTGCTTGAAATAATTGAACAATGACTGTGGTCGATCTGACAGTACCGCAAGCGGCGTATCATTTCCCATGGAACCTAAAGGATCCTTCCCTTCCTTCGCTAACGGGACAATATACTTCTGTACATCTTCAAATGTGTAGCCATAAATCTTTTGACGAAGCGTCAGGTCATTCACGACAATCGGCTCTTCCTTTTCAGCGTCCAGCTTGATCATGTTTTCTTCCAGCCATTTCTGGTAAGGCTCCTGTACTACCATTTCAGATTTCAGATCTTCATCCGAAATGATTTTACCTTGCTCAAGATCGATTAACAGCATGCGTCCCGGGCTTAGGCGGTCTTTCATGACTACCTCTTCCTCCGGTACATCCACTACTCCTGTTTCAGAAGAGAAAATGACATGATCATCCTTTGTTACATACAAACGGCCTGGACGCAAACCATTACGATCAAGAATTGCACCGATTTGCTTACCGTCCGTGAAGCAGATTGCTGTCGGTCCATCCCACGGCTCCATTAGACTCGCATGATATTGATAAAATGCTTTTCGCCCTTTATCGATACGTGGATTTTCCGTCCAAGGCTCCGGAATCAGCATCATCGCGGCATGAGCCGGTGTACGCCCTGCTAATACAAAGAACTCGAATGCATTATCAAGCATTGAAGAGTCAGACCCTGATGGATCAATAATCGGTAAGAGCTTTTGTAAATCATCTCCGAATGCTTCCGATACAAACTGCTGTTCACGGGCACGCATCCAGTTCATATTGCCGCGCAGTGTGTTGATTTCTCCGTTATGGATGATATAGCGGTTTGGGTGCGCACGTTTCCAAGATGGGAATGTATTCGTTGAATAACGAGAATGTACAAGCGCAAATGCCGATACAAAGCTCTCGTCCTGTAAATCCTGATAAAAATCGCTTACCTCTTCAGGCGCCAGCAACCCCTTGAATACCATTGTTTGGCTCGATAAGCTAGGGCAATAAAATTCGTATCCTTGAGCTTCAGCCCAATGTTCAACCTGCTTTCGAATGACATACAGCTTTCGTTCGAAGGCTAATCGGTCACTTGCATTTTTACGAATGAAAACCTGTCGTACAACCGGAGCCGAGGACTTTGCCACCTCACTCAGCTTACTCTTATCCGTTGGTGCCCAGCGCCACCCGATTAATGACTGGCCCTCCGCTGTAATCAATTCGTTCATTTTTGCTTCAATTGCCTTGCGTTCTTCTTCTCGGTCTGTGAAAAATAACTGCCCGACACCATACTCGCCTTTTTCGGGTAAATTGAGTTCCGTACAGTTTAATTTGAAAAATACGTCCGGGATTTGTACCATGATGCCTGCTCCATCACCTGTCTTACCGTCTCCCCCACGTCCTGCACGGTGTTCCAGGCGACATAACATCTCTAACCCGTTCTTTACGATTTCATGTGACGGTCGTCCTTTAAAGTTTGCATACATCCCAATTCCACACGCGTCATGCTCGAACTCCGGTGAATAAAGACCTTGTGCTGCTGGATATTGATGAAAAGCCATGTAAATTCCCCCCAAATCTTTCAATTACGTATTTACATTTTAAAGTTTTCGAAATAATATAAACAATATATAGTTTGGATGGAATTAATCTAATAATTAGATAAATGGGGTGAGAACGTTGGAATTACGCCAATTACGCTATTTTGTAGAGGTAGCAGAACGCGAACATATTTCTGAAGCTGCAGAGCATCTTCACGTAGCACAGTCAGCTATCAGCCGGCAAATTGCCAACCTTGAGGAAGAACTGGGGACACCGCTTTTTGAAAGAATCGGGCGTAATGTAAAGCTGACACCGATTGGTAAGACCTTTTTAGAACACACAATTACCGCGCTTAAGGCAATTGACTTTGCTGCAAAGCAAGTCGAGGAATTTTTGGATCCGGCAAAAGGAACGATAAAAATCGGCTTTCCTACAAGTTTAGCAAGCTATGTATTACCAACTGTTATTTCTGCTTTCAAGAAAGAATATCCCGATGTGTCCTTCCACTTACGCCAAGGGACATACAAATTTTTAATCGATGCGGTGAAAAATCGCGAATTAAACCTGGCATTTTTAGGACCCCTCCCGCCAAAGGATGAATCAATCAATACAACCATACTTTTCAGCGAAAATATACATGCCCTGCTTCCTGCTAATCACCGGCTTGCAAAAAATAAACAGATCAATCTTGTCGATTTACGAAATGAAAACTTCGTACTTTTTCCAGAGGGTTACATTCTCCATAAAGTAGCTGTAGAAGCATGCAGGTCTGCCGGCTTCGTACCAGCAATTACATCTGAGGGGGAAGATATGGATGCGTTGAAGGGACTTGTTGCAGCGGGTATCGGCGTAACACTGCTTCCTGAAAGCTCTCTATACGATTCAACACCCCGCTTTACAGTAAAAATGCCGATTGCCATCCCTGCAATCCGCCGTACTGTAGGGGTTATTTCACCGACAAACCGTGAACTCGCTGCTTCCGAAAAAGTCTTTCTGGACTTCGTCACAAACTTCTTCTCACGTCTATCACAATTCCAATAAAAATAAGCCGTTTCCGTTGCTGGGGACGGCTTGTTTTCATGTGAGGCATCACCGGGATATCAGCAGCTTCTATACAAATATCGGCGATTCTCTCTCATTATGTCGATTTCCCGGGGAATATCTCAGAATTCCCCGCAAAAAAATCCCAAGAACGACTTGTTCTTGGGATTATCTTATTTATTTTGTTACAGGTACGACAGAGCCGCCCCACTCTTCAAGAATGAACTCTTGGATTTTTTCGGAATGTAAAGCTTCTACTAATGCTTTGATCTTTTCGCTGTCCTCATCACCTGCACGTACTGCAATAATGTTTACATATGGTGATTCAGAACTTTCAATCGCAATAGAGTCTTCCAATGGATTTAAGCCGTTGTCGATTGCATAGTTTGAGTTGATTAATACTGCATCGCCTTCTTCATTTTCATACATTTGATATAGCAGTGATGCTTCTGTATTGGCATCAAATTCAAAGTTCTTTGGATTTTCCACGATATCCGAAGTTTCAGCCTTCGTTTTATCGATGCCTTCCTTCAGTTTAATCAAACCTTCTTGCTCAAGCAGCGATAACATACGGCCATGGTCTGCTACAGAGTTCGATAACAGAATCGTAGCTCCTTCAGGAAGTTCTGAAAGCGAGTTATATTTTTTAGAGTAGACACCGATCGGCTCAATATGGATGCCGCCTGCGTTTGCGAAGTCATAACCGAACTCTTCAATTTGAGCTTCGAAATAAGGAATGTGCTGGAAATAGTTAGCATCAATTTCTTTGCCCTCAAGGTCTTGGTTTGGCAAGATATAATCTTGATACGTTTCGATTTCTAAATCAATGCCTTGTTCTTCTAAAATCGGCTCCACTTGCTCTAAAATGATTGCATGTGGTGTATTAGAAGCGCCTACTACTAATGTTGAAGATTCTTCTTTATCCGCATTGTCCGTGCTGCCTGTGTTTGTACCCTCATCATCTGAGCCACATGCTGCTAATGCTAATACAGATGCTGATACCAATGTAGATGCTAATACCTTTTTCTTTGTTAAAAATGCCATAATATTAAACCCTGCCTTTTCTTATAAATTTATTTTTATAGGTGCGTGAACGCACTAATTAACGCTTATCAATTTTTGCTGTAATAAAATCACCGATATATTGAATAATGAATACGACAAGTAATATTAAAATGGTCGCCATCAATGTCACATCTGAACGATTTCGCTGGAACCCTTCTAAATATGCCAAGTTCCCTAATCCGCCAGCTCCAATAATGCCGGCCATTGCAGTATAACCGACAAGTGCAACAGCGGTTACGGTAATACCTGATATTAATGCCGGTAAGCTTTCTGGCATTAGTACCTTAAAGATAATAGTCGATGTTTTTGCCCCCATTGAGCGAGCTGCTTCAATAACGCCTTTATCAATTTCACGAAGAGCAATTAACACCATGCGTGCATAAAACGGAGCTGCTCCAATTATGAGCGCCGGTAATGCCGCATTGGCACCACGAATGGAACCTACTAAAAACTTTGTAAATGGAATTAGTAATATGATCAATACGATAAATGGAATCGAACGGAAAATATTCACTAATGATCCTGTTAAGAAATAAACAATTTTATTTGCCCATAATTGATATGGACTTGTTAAAAAAAGCACAATGCCGATTGCCAATCCTAAAATAAATGTAATGATTGTAGAAACAGCAGTCATATACACTGTTTCATATAAAGCTTCTGTCATCTTCTCCCAGTTTACATTCGGAAATAATTGACTAAGCATGCTCAATCACCTCCGTTTGTAATTCATGTTTTGCCAACACGTGAAGTGCCGTTTGTACTTGCTCCTCTGTTCCGTCAATATGCACAATCAATGTCCCGTAAGGACCGCTTGTCGTATAGGAAATAGACCCATGTACAATATTTACATCAACCCCATGCTCCTTAATCAGCTGAGAAATAACAGGTTGTTCTGTAGCTTGTCCCACAAACGTTACTTTTACCAGCTTACCGGAAGGATAATTTTCCAGAATCTGCTCGATTGATTCTCTTGTTTCATTTGTACCTGATACTTGCGATACAAACCTTTTCGTAATAGGTGCCTGCGGGTTCTGGAAGACATCTAATACCTTTCCAGTCTCTACTACCTTCCCAGCTTCCATAACGGCTACACGGTGGCAGATTTTGCGTATAACATGCATTTCGTGTGTAATCAGCACAATTGTCAGCCCTAAACGCTTGTTAATGTCCAGTAATAGCTCCAGGATCGAATCTGTTGTTTCCGGATCGAGAGCGGAAGTTGCTTCATCGCAAAGCAGAACTTCTGGATTGTTGGCAAGCGCCCTTGCAATCCCTACACGCTGCTTTTGCCCGCCTGATAATTGAGAGGGATACGCTTTGCCGCGGCCTGTCAAACCAACGAGGTCAATAAGCTCAGCCACACGCTTTGCACGCTCCTGCTTTGGTACCCCTGCAATCTCCAATGGAAATGCGATATTCTCTTCCACTGTACGGGACCATAGAAGATTGAAGTGCTGGAAGATCATACTGATTTTCTGACGTGCTGCACGAAGCTTTCCACCAGAAATTGCCGAGATTTCCTCTTGGTTTACTATGACGGAGCCCGTCGTCGGCTTTTCTAAACCATTCAACAGGCGGATCATCGTACTTTTACCCGCACCGCTATAGCCGATAATGCCGTATATTTCTCCTTTTTCAATCGATAGGTTTACATTATCAACGGCTGTCAATTCACCGTTTTTCGTTTTGTAAACTTTTGTTATATTACGTAACTCAATCATATTTGGCTCCTTCTACATAAAAAAACCTTTCCGCCGTGATAAGCAGAAAGGTTTTCGTACATTTTATACGTAACCGTTCTCTCATCTTCCAAAGCATGACTTTGAGTGACTTGGCACCTTTTCACATATGTGATGGTTGCCGGGCTTCACAGGGCACTTCCCTCCACCGCTCTTTATAAGAGTAACGTTATTAAGTTTATTTTTATGTTTGTTACTGTACCACGCCATGCAATTGTCCGTCAATCACTTTTTTAATATTTCATACAAATTAGGTACGGATTGAAATGCATACAGCTTTTGGGCATACTCTCCATCGCGTGCAATCAGCAAACAAGGTACACTTTCCACCTCATATTGCATCGCCAAATCTTCCAAATAATTCACATTTCCTTTACCAATCGCTACATCCGGCAGTAGTTCTTCCACAACTGTCATCATTTTAGAGGCGATAGCACATGTACCACAAATTGGTGTATATAAATAAAAGGCAGCTATACGCTCTGTTTTCATTGCTTCCTGCCACTCATTCTGTGTCCATTCCTTCATCTAATCATCCTATTTCACTTGGAATTTGGCCGCTTGTAAAATTTGGCGCACAATCGCACTCGGTGCTTCTGCAACACCTGTAAAAGGGGCGGGCAGCTCCAGCTGAACTGCTTCACTGTATGTGCGACGCATCATTTTTCGCAAATAATCGCCGGATTTATCCCGGTCAAAAAATGTAAAAAACTCACAGTACTCATACGGCTCAAGCAAGTCAATGAACGCTTCCTCGTCCTTCGTGCCATGTGTACAAATGATCAACACATGTTCAGCAAGCAGAGGCTCAATTTTTAATTTATCAGAACGACCTTCTACAATTATACACTTTTCAATCATTCACCGCTTACCTCCCGCTTTTATGAAAGGGGCATTCGCATCTTTTTTGCTGCTGCAAGCTTTTATCTAACATATTTCCCATGCCTAGCAATAGACGAAGCAGCTTCAAGCTGCAGACGCGCATACCGAACTATTCTATAAAGTAAAAAGTTTTACTTTCTTTTATTTTGAAAAAAAGCGCCAAAATCTACTGTTAGATTCAGGCGCTTTCGTATTATTCAGCGATCAATTCTTCATATGCTTCAGCAGTCATTAATTGCTCTACTTCCGATTCATTCGAAAGTTCAATAACAATCATCCAAGCATTTTCATATGGAGATTCATTAACGAATTCAGGGTTATCAGATAACTCCTCATTCACTTCTACTACTGTACCAGACACTGGTGAATATAATTCAGAAACTGTTTTTACTGATTCTACGCTACCAAACGGTTCATTAAACGTTACTGTATCGCCTACTTCAGGAAGCTCAACGAATACGATATCGCCTAATTCATGCTGTGCGAAGTCCGTAATACCAACACGTACTTTATTGCCTTCAATTTTTACCCATTCATGCTCTTGCGTATAGCGCAGATCTTTAGGAATACTCATGAATAAATCCCTCCAACGAAATGTATCAATAATCCTCTTCAGTTTGACACATTTCTATAGCAAAAACAAGCTCACATTCAGTTTATTTCCATGTTTCTGAGAAGTCAGACTCCTTAAATCCAAGTGTTACTTTTTGTCCGTCTGTAACGATTGGACGTTTTATCAACATGCCATCTGATGCCAATAACTCCAGCTGTTCTTCCTCTGACATAGTTGACAGCTGATCCTTTAAACCAAGCTCTTTGTACTTATTGCCTGATGTATTGAAAAATTTCTTTAAAGGAAGACCGCTCTTTTTATATAGCTCTGTCAATTCTTCCTTTGTCGGCGTTTGTTCAACAATATGAATGGATTCATATGCAAGATTATTTTCTTCGAGCCATTTAATCGCTTTTCTGCATGTTGTGCATTTAGGATATTGAATAACTGTAAGTGCCATGAATGTTGCCCCTTTTTATATAAATTTGTCCTCCCCCATTGTAAAGGAAACAGTCTAGAAAAGCTAAAAATTTAAAATCTATTTCCATGAAATTTATTGTTTACCAGTTATGGAGGTTTCGGGGCATCCGCATCCAATCATGCATGTTATAAGTAAAGTATGTCTCGTTTCCAAAATTGCCATAGGCGTAAATGCCTTTATACGAAAAAGACCATCCTGCTCAGGCAGGATGGTCTCAGAGCGAAGACAAAGTCGTTTTATGACTTTGTCTATACGTCTTTTTAGATACTTTGGTAAAGAGAAGATTTTACCCAGCCTGTCTTGAAAACGCTTGTCAGACAAGGCGCACCGACGAGCGAAGACTCGAATAGAACCTAAGTTCATTCGCGGATGAGCAAGGCAAGCAACGCAGGATGAAAGCGTTTGTCAACAGGCTGAGACCATCCTGCTCAGGCAGGATAGTCTCAATAAACTTATATTACACAGTATACTTTTCAGCTTCGATGATTTTTGCAGCTGCTTCACGCTTTTTCGGAATCAGGTTGTAAGGGTTGTTACGCGTTAATTTACGTAAAGCCGATAATGTCATACGGCCAGCATCGCCTTCCACTGAAGCAAGCAATGTATCTTTTGCTTCTTTTTCGATTTCCGCGAATGCTTCCTGGCAGAAAATTTCTGTATAAAGAATTTTTTGCTTCGCTTTTTCTGCACCGTCACGCTCGATTGCTTTTTGTGTACGGATGACTGCAGATTCCATTGCGTATAATTGGTTTGCAATGTTTGCAATATTTACAAGCAGTTCTTGCTCTTGATCTAATTTAGCCCCAAATGCCTGCGCTGCTGTACCTGCTGCCAAAACTGCAATTTTCTTCGCATTTTTCACAAGATATTTTTCTTGTGCTAATGGAGCATCTTCTAATTCCTCAGGCATCAGCATAAGAAGCTCATTTTGCAGGTTTTGCGCTACTTGAAGAAGCGGCAGCTCGCCTTTTAATGCTTTCTTCATGAATGTACCAGGTACGATCATACGGTTGATTTCGTTTGTACCTTCAAAGATACGGTTAATACGGGAGTCACGGTAGATGCGCTCTACTTCGTACTCTGCCATGAAGCCGTAGCCGCCGTGTAATTGCACAGCTTCATCCGCGATATAGTCTAATGTTTCAGAACCGAATACTTTAGCAATAGAGCATTCAATCGCATACTCTGCTACTGCTGCTGCAATAGCACGGCCGTCCTTTTGCTCTTCAGGAGATAGCTGGCTCAATGTATCTTCGAAGTACCCTACCGTACGATAGTTTAATGATTCAGAAGCATATAACTGAGATGCCATTGTCGCTAGTTTTTCTTTTGTCAGGCTGAAGCCTGATAATGGTGTTTTAAATTGCTGGCGCTGGTTTGCATATTGAACAGCCAGCTCTAACGCACGTTTAGAAGCTCCTACAGTACCAACCCCTAATTTATAACGGCCGATGTTTAAAATGTTGAATGCGATTACGTGACCACGGCCCACTTCACCAAGTAAGTTTTCCACTGGTACTTGTGCATCCTCTAAAATCAATGTACGAGTAGAAGAAGATTTGATCCCCATTTTCTTCTCTTCCGGTCCTACTGATACACCCGGGAATGATCTTTCTACGATAAATGCTGTGAATTTATCCCCATCGATTTTTGCATAGACAACAAATACGTCAGCAAAGCCGGCATTTGTAATCCATTGTTTTTCACCATTTAATACATAGTGCGTACCTGCTTCATTTAATTTCGCTGTTGTTTTTGCACCTAAAGCATCTGAACCTGAACCTGGCTCAGTCAATGCATAAGCAGCAATCAATTCGCCAGAAGCCAGCTTTGGAAGATACTTTGATTTTTGCTCTTCGTTACCGAATAAAACGATTGGCAAAGAACCGATTCCTACGTGTGCACCATGTGTAATAGAGAAACCACCTGCTGGAGACAATTTTTCTGCGATTAGTGCTGAAGAAATTTTATCAAGTCCAAGGCCTTCGTATTCTTCCGGTACGTCAGCAGCTAACAGCCCTAATTCACCTGCTGTTTTCAATAAACGTACTGAATGCTCGAATTCGTGATGCTCCAAGTTTTCGACAACCGGCAGTACTTCGTTTTGCACAAACTCTGTCGTTGTTTGCGCGATCATTTTCTGCTCGTCTGTGAAATCCTCTGGCGTAATTACACGATTAATATCCACGTCCTCAATCAAGAATCCGCCGCCTTTAATAATGTTTGTTGTTTGTTCCATTATGAACATCCTCCCCTTAATGTTTTGGTTCGCCTATTGTAAATCAGGCTGCACTGGCGAATTTGCAGCTGAATGAATTTATATTTCTTATATATAGAAAGCCCGGGAAGCCCATTCGGAGGCAATTAGAATGTGCTTCCCGAAAGCTGTTCTAACGCTTATTAAAGTACTTCAAACACCCCTGCAGCACCCATACCGCCGCCGATACACATTGTGACTACACCGTACTTTTGTCCACGGCGTTTTAATTCATGAATCAGCTTAAGCGTCAGGATCGTACCTGTTGCACCTAGTGGATGGCCAAGTGCAATAGCACCGCCGTTTACATTGACCTTATCCATATCAATGCCAAGGTGGCGAACGACTTGGATTGATTGAGAAGCAAATGCTTCGTTAATCTCCCAAAGATCGATTTGGTCCTGTGTCAAACCAGCGATCTTCAATGCTTTCGGTACCGCTTCAATCGGGCCAATTCCCATTACTTCCGGCGGCACTCCCCCAACAGCAAACCCTAGGAATTTCGCCATTGGCTTCATACCTTGTGCTTCTGCTTCTTCACGGTCCATTACGAGCACTGCTGCTGCCCCGTCAGAAGTCTGGGAAGCATTCCCTGCTGTTACAGAGCCTTTTATATTGAATGCCGGGCGAAGCTTTGCCAATCCTTCAACTGTTGTACCTGGACGCACACCTTCGTCTGTATCGAATGTAAATGTACGTGATCCAGGTTTATTATCCTTATCTACAAAATGCTGTGTCACTTCGACCGGTACAATTTCATCCTTGAATTTTCCTTCTTTGATTGCTTTCTCGGCCAACTCATGGGAACGAACTGCAAAAGCATCTTGGTCTTCACGGCTTACTTCATAGCGGCGTGCTACTTCCTCTGCCGTATGTCCCATCCCCATATAATATTGAGGTGCTTCTTCTGCCAGCTTTGGATTCAACCGCACTGTATTTCCTGTCATTGGAATCATGCTCATTGATTCTACGCCGCCGGCAATAATCGCTCTAGAATGGCCAAGCATAATACGCTCTGCAGCATAGGCAATCGATTGCAGCCCTGATGAACAGAAACGATTGACTGTGATAGCAGGAGTAGAATCCGGAAGGCCGGCAAGCGCTCCGATTAAACGCGCCACGTTCATTCCTTGTTCTGCTTCAGGCATTGCACAACCCATGATTAAATCATCGATTGGCCCTTCATAGCCTGCTCGTTTCAATGTTTCTTTTACAACAACGCCGCCGAAATCATCCGGACGCATTGCTGCAAGTGAACCCTTTTTTGCTTTTCCGATTGGCGTTCTTGCACCTGCCACAATAACGGCTTCACGCATAGTGATGTCTCCCCCTTGTTTAGCTGAATGCTATTCATCATTTTCTATTAAACTCGTTATGATTATTTAAGACTGTAAAGAAAACGTTCGCAGATCAGATGGGCTGAACCAGTAACGCAGTATGCGAGCGTTCCCCCTGCAAACTAGTTGCGTAATGGTTTCCCCTTAACCAGCATGTGCTGCATACGCTGCTGTGTTTTCGGATGCTGTACCAGCTCCAGGAAAGCCTTTTTCTCTAAGCCTAGAATATACTCTTCATCTACTTCCGTTCCGTATGGTACAAGACCGCCTGCAAGAACGAATGCAAGTTTTTTCGCGATTGAAAGGTCATATTCGCTAATGAATCCAGAATCGAACATGCCTTGTGCACCTAATAACAGTGTTGCGTAGCCTGGTGCCCCTGCCACTTTAATCTTCTTCTTCACCGGAGGCTTGTAGCCGGCATCATATAATGCAATGGCCGCCTGCTTGGCATCGTAGATTAAATGATCTGGGTTTACCGAAACTCCATCGGCGAAGTCCAGGAAGTTATTTTCACGCGCCTCTTCGCCGGAAGTCGATACTTTCGCCATCGCAATAGTTTCAAATACTTTGTTTAAGACCGTCTGCAGATCTACATCTACCCCGTTCGGTATTCCTTTTAGGAATTTTTCGTAAAGACCAAGGTTACCTGCTCCTCCAGGGATGACCCCTACACCTGCTTCTACTAAGCCGATGTACGTCTCTGCCGAAGCTTGGATATGAGCTGCCGGTAAACATACTTCTGCACCACCGCCAAGCGTCATTTGGAACGGAGCCGCTACAACTGGCTTTGCTGCATATTTAATGCGGCGCATTGCTTTTTGGAATGCATTGATTACATAGTCAAGTTCAAAGATATTATCATCCTGCGCTTCCATGAGAATCATGCCGAGGTTTGCCCCTACACAGAAGTTTTTACCTTGGTTTCCGATAACAAGCCCTTTATAAGCGGAGTTATTTTCAAGTTCATCGATTCCTGCATTCAGCATTTGGATAATATCAAGACCGATCGCATTTGATTGTGAATGGAACTCCAGCAGTAAAACTCCATCCTGTAAATCGATTAAACTTGCGCCAGCATTTGACTTAATTACTCCATGCTTTTTCTTATAGCGTTTTAAATTAATAGCCTTTTCATTTACTGGCACCTTTACGTATTCGTTGCCATTGTAATAAGCTAAATCGCCGTCCACTTCTGAATAGAAGGTTTCAAGCCCTTTGTCGAGAAGACCTTGAACAAACGCTGGAATTTCGCGTCCTTCTTCCTTCATTTTTTCAACGGATTGCTTCACACCGATTGCATCCCACATTTCGAATGGCCCCTGTGTCCAGCCGAAGCCCCATTTCATTGCATTATCAATCGCTACAATGTCATCGGCAATTTCGCCTGTCAGCTGCGCTGAGTAAAGCAATGTCGGAGCAAAAATGTTCCACAGCAATTCACCTGTACGATCTTTTGCATAGACAAGAGTTTTAACCTTATTTCCTAATCCGCGTGCCTGTTTTGCCATTTCCATAGAAGGCGTTTTCAGCTTTTTCACCGGCTCATATTCAAATGTATCTATATTAAGCTCTAAAATTTCTTTTCCTTTTTTTACGAAGAAACCTTGACCGGATTTGGCACCAAGCCATCCATTTTCAACCATTTTCTTCAAGATTGGATTCTCGGCAAATACTGCCTGCTCTTCGCCCGTTGTGTTGTCATATACATTTTTCGCTACATGCGCAAATGTATCTAAACCGACTACATCGAGCGTACGGAATGTCGCTGACTTTGGACGGCCAATCAATGGTCCTGTCACTGAATCAACTTCTCCTACAGAATAGCCGCGTTCCTGCATCTCCTTCATCGTGATGATCAAGCCGTATGTCCCGATCCGATTTGCAATGAAGTTCGGCGTATCTTTTGCGACTACTACCCCTTTGCCTAGAACATCTTCCCCGAATGTCTGCATAAATGAGACGACTTCCGGTGCAGTTGCAGTAGAAGGAATAACCTCCAATAATTTTAAATAGCGTGGCGGGTTGAAGAAATGCGTCCCAAGGAAATGTTTTTGGAAATCTTCCGAACGTCCTTCAGCCATTGCATTGATGCTTACCCCTGATGTATTCGAGCTGACAATCGTACCTGGTTTACGGACCGTATCGATTTTTTCCATCAGTCCCTTTTTGATATCAAGGTTTTCTACAATAACTTCAATGATCCAATCTACATCTTTTAATTTATCGAAATCATCCTCAAAGTTCCCAGCCGTAATGAGCGCAAGATTCTTTTTAGCTGCTAATGGTGCCGGTTTTTGCTTTAGAAGTTTTTGCAGGGCACCTGTTGCAAAACGATTGCGAACTTGCGGGCTTTCTATTGTGTATCCCTTAGCCTGCTCTTCTGCAGTCACTTCTTTTGGTACGATATCTAACAATAATGTCGGGATGCCGATATTCGCTAAATGCGCAGCAATACCTGACCCCATAACCCCTGACCCTAATACGGCCGCTTTTTGAATTTTGTAAGTCACGAGAACTTCCCCCTTCTCCACTCTTTTGTACCGAATGAACAATCATTCATTTTTTAACGAAAAAAAAACTTGAAACAGCTTTTCTGTTCTTAGTGTAGATGATTTTGTCATTTTTAGCAACATTTTTTCAGTACATTTTCTATAAAAATCTGAAATTTCATTCCATTTCATTGATATACCAATAAAATAATAAACATCGATTCATTATATTTTAGCTGAAAACTTTTTTCCTTCTTCCCCTTTCAGAGCAAAACACTTCCCGCTCTTCGCTAATATGTGTAAACTAGCAAGTATAAGGAGCGTGATATGTATGATAGAAATTACTACAGTAGATCAATTCAATGAAATCATTTCCGGTGATAAAAAGGTCATCGTGAAATTCTTTGCGGGATGGTGCCCAGATTGTACACGTATGGATATGTTCATCGATCCGATCGTTGAAGAATATAATCAATATGTATGGTATTCTGCCAACCGTGACAACTTCCCGGAATTAGCAGAGAAGTATCAAGTAATGGGTATTCCTTCATTATTGATTTTCCAAAATGGAGAAAAGCTTGCTCATTTGCATAGTGCTAATGCCAAATCTCCAGAACAAGTAACAGATTTCTTAGAAGCACAAAACTAATTGAATGCTCTTATTGCCTAATCAGAAGACATCTTCTCTTCTATACTTGTCTCTATACTTTCTGCTTTAGGTAGTGGGAATGAGCGGTTATCATTCTGCTCAGCAACACAGGATATCATTGGTAAAAGGCTCGTCTACAGGCGGGCCTTTTTTCAATATCCGATTTGGTGAAAGGATTATTTTTTAGGTAAGTGGGTATTAATAGACTTTATAGAACGGAATCGGAGGTGACGTAAAATGCGTGTTTTATTAGACGTTAATGGAATGTCCCAATATAACGACACAGTCCGCCCGGAATTTCGTAATTCTGCATGCGGACCAACAACTGCTCATGTCATTCTAAATTATTTATCTCAAAATCATACCGTAGTAAAAAAGGACATTAATGAACTATATGATCTATTAGGCGGAACAAAAATTGGACTCTTCAAATGGCGCTTCATCCGAAAGCTGCGAGAGCAGCTTGGTGAGGAATTCCTTATAGACGAGTGCAATTTATCTGAAGCAATCATGCAGCTTAAGCATGGTAATCCTGTAGCCATGAAATTTGACCAATATTTTACGTTCCAATGGTTTACAAACAAAAAGCCGCTATACAAATACCACTGGGTACCGCTAATTGGCTATGAGATAAAAGATGACTGCCTTCACTTAATTATCCATGATAACGGCGGCCGCGACCGCGAAAGCAAAGTACGTTCCATTTGTTATGATGATAATCGACATGTATTGAGCTTTGTCAAAATAGAGCCGAGGGAATAACTCCCTCGTGCTCTTTTTTATAAGCCTAAGGCTTTGGCATGCTTCACAATCAGACGCAGCCCTCGCTGCTGTAAGACTTCTAATTGCGGCGTATATGTGGAAGGGACAAGCAAATGCTCCAGTTCTCTTTCAATTGGTGCTTCACAGTGAATTTGAGCCAGCTGGTAGGATAATTTCAGCATCCCTTCATTTTCACCAATTTTAATTCGCTGGCCAGCTTTTAGCGTTGGGAGCGCCTCCAGCACGCCCTCAATGGAACCAAACTCCTGAATGAGCTTTAGTGCCGTTTTCGGTCCTATCCCCTTCACCCCAGGATATCCATCACTTGCATCTCCCATAAATGCCTTCACATCGGCAAATTGAGCAGGCTGTATCCCATATTCTTTTAAAAATCGCTCTTCTGTGTATACATCATATTCCGTATACCCTTTCTTCGTTAAAGCGATCGTTGTGTGTGGATTTAACAATTGCAGCAGGTCTTTATCTCCACTAATGACCGTAATTGCCGCTTCTTCTTTCCACTTTGCTACCATAGAGCCGATGAGATCATCCGCTTCCATCCCTTTAATACCGAAGTTCGTCCATCCCAGCATTTCTGCCACTTCTTTTGCCATATCAAATTGCGGGATCATCTCTTCCGGAGGAGCGGGACGGTTCGACTTATACCCATCAAATAAGTCATTGCGGAATGTATGCATCCCCATATCCCAGCAAATCGCTATATGTGTGGGCTTCATTAAAGTTTGTGCTGTTAGTACATGCCGTGCAAACCCCTGCACGCCATTCGTCGGCGTACCATCTTCAAGCCGGATGAATTGATTCATCGCAGCAGATGCGAAAAACGAACGGAAAAGCAGTGCCATGCCGTCTACAATAAGTAAATGTTTTGTCATATTCAAAGCCTCTCTTTCTACAACCTATCTATTATAGCAAATGTTAGATCCATACTGATTGAAAGAGGTTTGAACGGGGAAATAGTAAAACATGGCAGATAAAGGAGGTAGCGAAATGGATATTATTAATGGCCGCGTATTTTGGCCTGATACTTATATAAAACAGCCTCATACCAATCCGGAAATTTCACCGTTTTATGATGCTATCATTGTCGGCGGTGGTATTAGTGGTGTTTTAACAGCAAAGGCATTAATGGATGAAGGACTGAAAATTGCTATTTTGGATAAGGAGGTCCCCGGAGAAGGAAGTACGTCTGCCAATACCGGACTTCTTCAATATTCCAACGACATCATGCTTCATGAGCTGATTGAGCAAATTGGAAAAAAGGATGCGGTTCGTTTTTATAAACTTTGTAATACAGCATTAGATGAACTCGAGGAACTTTCACAAACAATGCTAAACAAAGCAGACTTTATCCGGCGTCCAAGCATTTATTATGCAAGTAGAAAAAAACATAAAAAGAAAATACAAAAGGAATTTGAGACACTTCTCAAGTTTGGATTTCCTGTAGATTACTGGGGAAGCCGTGTCCTGAAGAAGAAGATGGGATTTGAAAAATCTGCTGCCCTTGTCACCTATAACGATGCAGAATTTAATCCTTATAAATTTGTACAGGAACTACTAGAACAATTAAAAGAACGAGGACTCCATGTATTTGAACATACACCTGTCCATGTCATTGAAGATGAAAATGAAGCAATTACTATTCACACGATTGCCGGCATCTTCCGTACACAAAAAATTATCTACACAACCGGCTATCATGACGTGCCATTCGGTAAGGTAAAAGGAGCTAATATCAATCGTTCCTATGCGCTCGTGACAAACCCAATCCCTAACTTCGAAGGATGGCATGAAAAAGCACTCATTTGGGAAACGACGAGGCCTTATCTGTACTTACGTACTACAATTGACAACCGGATTATCATTGGTGGTCTTGATGATAAAAAGGCAAAGGCACCGAGTGAAAAAAGAATCCAAAAGCATACAAAAAAGCTCTTGGAAGAACTCCATAAACTGTTCCCGCAATATAAAGTGAAAGCTGATTATCTTTACGGGGCTTCATTCGGTAATTCAAAGGATGCTCTCCCGTTCATCGGCGAACACCCCGAACAGCCGAACCATTTTTATCTGCTCGGCCTTGGTGGAAATGGTACAGTCTACAGTATGCTCGGATCCAAAATACTAGCCGATCTCGTGATGGACAGGGAAAATGATGACGCTCGCCTTGTGACGCTAGACCGTAAAAATGGTATAAAAACGTAAATAAGCATAGGCGTCTGTATGAGCAGACGCCTATGCTTTTCATTATGGCATTAAATGAGCGGCTATATTTTCAATATCATGATGGAAAATTCGGTCCTCCTGTATAGATGCAGCGATTTTCCGAAGCTCCTGCCACTTTTGATACGTTTTCGGACTCATTTGCTCTGTGCCGCGGTACTCAGCAGCCTGTAAGGCACAAAATGCTTCAATCGCTAATACACGCCTTGCATTTGTAATAATGGAATATGCATGTCTAGCAGCAGTCGTTCCCATACTCACATGATCCTCTTGATTGGCAGAGGATGGGATGGAATCGACACTGGCCGGATGTGCTAGTGTCTTGTTTTCCGAAACGAGACTTGCTGCACTGTATTGCAGAATCATCGCCCCTGACTGCAGTCCCGGCCTTGCGCTCAAGAAAGCAGGCAGCCCCTCATTTAAATTTGGATTGACAAGCCTTTCAATTCGCCGCTCTGATACATTGGCCAGTTCTGCTGCAGCCAACTTTAAAAAATCCATCGCAAAGGCAATTGGCTGACCGTGGAAATTGCCACCCGAAATAATCGACCCATCCTCAAATAATAAGGGATTATCTGTAGCTGCATTCATTTCGATTTCCAGCTTTTCTTTTACATAGGACAGTACCTGCCAGCTGGCACCATGGATCTGCGGGATGCAACGGAGAGAATAAGGATCCTGCGTTCGGATTTCCCCTTGCCTTGTGATTAACTTACTCCCTTCCAGCCATTCGCATATTCTTCTGGCCACGTCCGTCTGTTCAGCAAATCCTCTTGCCTCATGAACAGGTGGCAGAAAGGCGTCGATAATGCCCCTGAGACCTTCTAGCGTCATGGAAGCAATCCATTCACTATCATAGGCCAGCTTCTCCGCTTCTATATAGTTGACCACACCCTGTGCTGTCATCGCCTGTGTGCCGTTAATAAGCGCAAGTCCTTCCTTAGCCCTCAATTCAATAGGCGGGATGTTCAACTGTCTCCATACTTCAGCTGAAGCTATTCTATTTCCCTTCCACTCCACATCACCTTCTCCAATCAATGCAAGCACTAGATGCGAAAGCGGTGCCAGATCCCCTGAAGCACCAAGTGATCCCTGTTGAAAAATAACCGGATGAATCTGTTCATTTGTCATCAGTACAAGACGCTCCAGCACTTCCAATCGAATGCCTGAATACCCTTTTAGTAAAGCGTTTAGCCGAAGTACAACCATTGCTCGGCTAACGATTTCCGGAAATGGTTCTCCTACCGCACACGCATGTGACCGGATCAAATTGAGCTGAAGTAAATTGACTTCATGCTCTTCAATTTTTACATCGCTAAATTTCCCGAATCCCGTATTGATTCCATATACCGTCTTTCCCTCTTTGACTACTCGTTCGACACGGGCACGGCTCTCTCTTACCCGATCCTTCGCTTCTTCTGCTATGAAAATCTGTGCCCCGTTATATAGTATTTCCTTCATCTGCTCAATTGTCAGACCACTACCGTTTAAACTAATCACGCAACTCGCCCCTTTAAATCGGATAAACCTGCTCCCCGATTCCCTTTTCTGTACTTTATGAATATTGCATTTGAGAGGACCCTTCCGTTTTCGATCATACAGGAGGCCAAGTTATTGCTCCCCCCTTTTCCAATTAGATACAGTGACCATCCTGCTTGTACGACAACGTTGATTTTCGCCAGCTATTTCCTTTCATCTGGTCAAGGAGTTCCCTGTAGTTCTCATTCTGTAAGCGCATACATTTCTCCTTCTTTATTCATGAAAAAGCTGAAGGGCATAAAAATGCCCTTCAGCTTTTTTTATATTTTTTTCATGTTTCGTATTGCTTGGATAGACAGTCGAACAAGTAGGATTGCACATAAAAATAAGCCCAAATACGCTGCAGTATTTAAATAAATAGCATAAGCAGTATGCATAAATTGTGAAATCGCCAATAAAGAGACAGAAATAATACCGAATGTGATGCCAACCAGCAATAAAACAAATTGGGAAAATAATTGCATAACAAAACTTGAATTTGCCCGGTCTGAAAAGATATCATGATGCAGGATAACCCGTCCGCTTTCCACTTTCTTGATCAGCTGGTCAATACGGCGGGGAATTTTCCGAATTTTCGGCAGCATAAGCGCAATCTCTTCTTCAATGTATTCCTTTGTGCCGATTGGATCCTTAAACGGCTGTTTCAAGCTCCTTTTTATATAGCTATCGGAAAACGTCTTTGTTTCCCGGAAGATATCGAAGGCAGGATAGATAGTCCGTAATGTTCCATCTAGTGTGACGATCGCACGCAAGGCAACACTTACTGATGGATAAAAACGCAGGCCATATTCCTGTACGATGGAAAACACGCAATAGATTAATTCATCCGTCGGTATATTTTCAATATAGGAGATTCTTAACAGTACTTGACTAATTGCCTGTTCTATTTCATCGCGCTCTACCTCTTCAGCATTTTCTACTAATAGAAGAACCCCATCAAATAGAAGGCTTTCATCACCATGCTGTATCCCGGCTAAAAATAGTTTCAGCCCTTCCTGTTGGGCAGCGGATAGCCTGCCGACAGCACCAAAATCAAGCAGTACCGGTTTGCCCGTATTATGCTCAACATAAATATTGCCTGGATGTGGATCAGAATGATAAATACCTGAAATAAGAGCCTGTTCTAAAAAAACGTAGAGCAAATTTTGGGAAAATTGATAGCAATCAATATCCAGTTCTTCAAAGACTTTTTTTGCACAACCAACAGACGATCCTTCTACATATTCCATCACCAATAAATTCGATGTACTGTATGTAGTATAGACTTTCGGAATTTTTACCACTGCAGAGGAGTTCTCCATGATATTCGATAATTGAATCATATTACGTGCTTCAATCTCAAAATCAATTTCTTCCTGAAGAGACGCCGCAAAGCCCATTGCCAGTTCTCTAAACCCTAGGCCTTCCGCCCATTTAGATTTACTAGAGACCCATGTAGCAAACTCCACTAAAATATCCAAGTCATCTCTCATTACTTCACGCATATCAGGGCGCAGCACTTTGACGACTACCTGCTCATTCGTATCGCGTAAAACTGCTCTATGAACTTGCCCGATGGAGGCGGCAGCCAGCGGTTTCTCCTCAAAGTAACTGAATACCTGGTCTACAGGCGCCTTCAGGTTTTCCTTTAATACTCTATCGACCTGCACTTTTGATAATGGGGGGGCATTTTGCTGAAGCTTTTCCAGCTCTTCGATAAAAACAGGCGTGAATAATTCTTTTCTGGTAGACAGCACCTGTCCGAACTTAACAAAAATTCCACCGGACTGCTCCAGTGTAAGTCTTAAAGCAACTGCAAGCTCGCGTTCATCTTCACGATATTTTACATATTTCATTGTCCTGTTAATGCCTGTTGTCATGGCAACCTTTAACACGAGACGAAGACGCTTTTGCTTTCTCCAATGACCAAGCAGCCGTTTGAATATATTTTTCTTTCCCCTTACCCGGCTGCCATTTTCATTTAACGCAATTGGATCAAACAATTCAAAAAACAGATAGAGCAGCATGGAAATGAGCAGCATACTGCCAAACCATAGAAGTGTAGCAACGCTCAGCATATTTTCTACAAGTCCTTCTCCATCTAGAGAATTGTCCCGCAAAAAGGTATACCAAAAAACAAATGTCGTGAAAGAAACACTCAATACGACGGATAAAATTCGTTTTAAAAGGTTAACGTTCGAACCAATTAGCCGGCCACTGATAAAGAAAATCAGGACGGATGCAATTACTATTTGAATCACCATCTGCCATCCGCTCATTCACTCACACCCTTTTAAAGAAATGATAATAAAAGCTTAATATCCACATTCCCTTTTATGGCTTTACTAATCATGCACGTTTGCTCTGCCTTATGAGCGAGCCGGGCAGCAATCCGTTCATTTTTCTCTGTATGCTCTGCAAGTTTAATAGAAAGATTGTGTATAATCTGTTCATATGTGAAAATGCCATTCGTAACATCTACTATCCCTTCAGAGTTCATGGAGAGAGAGGCTTGAATAGCAGAACGTTCCAGCATGGCTGCAAGGGAAATAATATAGCATGTCGCAGCAGCCCCAAGCAGCATTTCATCCGGGTTCGTTCCAATACCTGGGCCATCCATTTCAGGCGGGATAGAGATTGCAGTTTTCAGACGTTCTGCCTGTAAGGTTCCCGAATCGTTCCGCCCTCCCTTCCAGTTGGTTTGAAGTGTAAATGTATGTTGTGTCATTATGCGATCCTCCAGTTCATCTTTTAAAATAATTGATATTATTATAATAGAATTCCCGATAAGGAAGTACAAACGAAAGTCCTCATATACCCTTTTCTCTTTCTCGTGGCACATCCATAAAAAAGGTTTCTTCTCATCTATTTTAGAGACGTACGCCACTTACTTTCCTAACAAAAAAGCCGAATAGGCAGTCGCTTATCCGGCTAATGTCCGTTGTTCAATTAAAAGTTCATCATTCATCACGGAATGGATGATAATCGAAGGGTTTCCCTTTGTCAGTACAACACCATTTAATCGTCCATCCGGATAGAGAATTCCCCCATCAATCCCAATTTTTTTACAGCATGGTGAAATCCACACCTCGCTGCTCAGATCTTTGTTCAAATTTGTCGTAGGCGTATGTCCAAAGACAACGATATCCTCCGCTTCATGAGGAAACTCGGTAAAGTCGTCCCTTATCCAAAGAAGCTCTTGCTCAGTTGACTCTTCTCCACGGCGTACAAATGGATTGATCCCTGCATGGGAAAAGAAATACTGTCCCCATCGATAATAAAGCGGCAGGTTCTCCATCCAGGTGAGTAACTGTGAATGTTCCCGCTTTATTCCTTCAATAAGTTCATCGATTGTCGGCTCTTCGTTTATTACAAAGGTTTTCATGCTTTGGAGTGTCGGTACTCCTCCTATATTTAAAAATGTAAGAGCATATTTTTCCGGCTCCTTTAGCCATTCCATAAACATCAATTCGTGATTGCCCTTCAGCGCTACAGCATCAAAGTCTTCCACAAGCTCCTTCACCCGCTGAATGACCTGCAGACTATCGTTTCCCCTATTAATATAATCTCCAAGAAATATCAGACGTTGTTTTTGTGCATTCCACTTTGTTAATAATTTTTCCAGCGCTTGAAAGCTTCCATGGAGATCTCCTATAACAAATACTTCATCCATTCCCTCACCCCTATGATGGCTTTTATAGAAATATATGAATGCTCTCTTTCAATTATTGCACTAATATAATGGACTCCATCAAATTATTTATGGTTTTGAATATCATTTCATTTTTGATAAACGCTATATAGAAAAGAAACTTATTAATGGAAAAACATTATGAGGGATACCTTTTCATGTTTAATGTGACAAAGCAAAAAGAAAATTAGCAGCTGGAAAGCGAAGTATAGTAAAATGGCTTTTTAAGCTTAGCAAGCTGCCCAGCCATATTTTTATTGAAGCTGCTATTACTATAATTTATAGGGGAAGAAAAAATTGATAACATCTGCCAAAAGCAATCAATCTATTTACACATACGTTCATCATCCTGACGAATACGATGTATGCCGGATGGAAATGCGCGCCTTTTTCGGGCATGACACTGAATTGAATTACCTGTTCAGTGAGTTCGAAATTGATCCAAGCCGCAGCCCGTTTATCGAAGAACGCTTGGATGTTTTATATACTGCCACGGATTTAATTAATCTTAAAGAACAGATAAAACAGCTCACTCTAGGAGAACAAACGTACAAAGTACTATGTTTAAATAAACGGGACATGAATATGAACAAAAAGATCGAGCATACAGAACGCCAGCAGCTCGAGAGGGAAATCGGTCTTTTAATAGATGGAGAGCCCGACCTTGATAACCCCGACTGTCTTTTCGGTGTAATCTACTTAGATGGTGTATGGTATTTTGGACCTTACACAAAAAGCGAATCAGTTTGGCGGAAGCATAAGGATAAACCGCAGCAGTACTCCACTGCACTAAATACTAGAATTGCACGTGCCGTAGTAAATATTGCTGTACCGCGAATTGAAAATATAAAGGTGATTGACCCTTGCTGTGGGATAGGGACTGTTCTGATTGAGGCCCTTTCGATGGGTATATCAATCGAAGGAAGAGATATCAATTGGCATGTATGCCAAGGTTCACGAAAAAATATCGCTCACTTTGGCTTAAGAGGTACGGTGACAAGAGGTCCTATTGCCGAGGTGGAAGATCATTATGATGTAGCTATCATCGATCTGCCCTACAATGTATTTACCCATGCCTCCATGGATGAACAAGCGGAGATTCTCAATCATGCCCGCAGGATTGCAGATCAAGCAGTTGTGGTGGCCATCGACACACCCGATAAGGTAATGGAAGAAGCTGGTTTTGAGATAATTGACCGCTGCGTTGCAAAAAAACAAACTTTCTTACGGCACATTATTTTATGCAGGTAAACCGCGCTTCCTCAATGAACGATTGAAGCGGCCCATGCTGGTTTGATGATAAAATTTTATACAATGCTATTTGACAGCAAAGAAAAAACTCCATTTTGATAAAAATAATAAAAATGGAGTTTTTCATTTCGGCTAAATATGGGATTTTTATAAAAAAGAACGGATCATTTCCCTTTGTTATTCTGCAATTGTGCCCGTAACATTAAGAGATATATTATATATTTTACAAACCGTATAGTAATTTAAAGAGGGAAAATCCCTAATACTACACAGACGATAATCATGACAATTGTAGAACCGAATGCCCACTTTAGGAAAATGCGCTGTAATGTACCGAAATCCTCTCCAACCATACCTACCAATAGATACGTAGATGGAACAAGCGGACTTAATAAATGGACCGGCATCCCCAAAAGAGACGCTCTGCCAATTAAGGCTGGATCGATCCCATATACTGCCCCTGCCTTAGCAAGTAACGGAAGTACCCCATAGTAAAAGGCATCATTTGACATAAAGAAAGTAAAAGGTGCACTAAGGATGGCTGTAATAACAGCAAAATGAGAACCCATTGCATCCGGAATATAATGAATAACCGAGTTTGCCATCGCATCTACCATTGATGTACCTGAAAGAATTCCCGTAAAAACCCCTGCTGCAAAAACCATTGAAACAACAGATAATGCGTTATCAGCATAATTTGCAACACGTTCCTTTTGGTCTTTTAATTTCGGATAATTTACGGTAATTGCAATTGCAAAACCAAGCATGAACAATGTGACAGGCGGTAATAGCTCCATGATTAATGCCACTAAAAGAATGATTGTCAGCGCATAGTTAAAAATAATTAATTTTGGACGCTTCAAAGAGTCATCTTCGACTGTAGCAGTAAGCTGAGCTGTCGCTTCATAACCATATTCTATAACCCCGATTCGCTTTCTTTCCTGTCTACCGAACATAAATGCCATAAACAGAACAAAGATAGCGCCGCCAATCATTGCAGGAATGACTGGTGTAAAAACTTCCGACATTTCAAGATTCAAAGCGGTCATAACCCTTGCTGTCGGCCCTCCCCAAGGCAGAAGGTTCATAACACCTGAGGCTGAAACGGCAATACCCGCTAATACAATCGGCCGCATGCCAATTCTTTTATAGAGCGGTAAAAATGCAGAAATCGTAATCATGTATGTTGTCGTACCGTCACCATCTAAAGAAATCAGAAGGGCTAAAACTGCTGTTCCGATAGCAATTTTCACAGGATCCCCTTTTACTAACTTCAGAATCGTATGAATGATAGGATCAAATACTCCTGCGTCAATCAAAATACCAAAGAAAAGAATTGCGAATAAAATCATAATCCCAGTTGGAGCGACACTTTTAATTCCATCCAACATCATAGGGCCCATTTCACTTCCGAATCCACCAATAACAGCAAACGCAATTGGAACGACAATTAACGCAATCATTGCTGTAAGACGACCAGTCATAATCAAAATCATAAATACCAATATCATCAAAAATCCTAAAATCGCTAGCATAATACTCCCCCCAATTGCTTCCCTAGGCTATTTATCGATTCGATAAATAACTAATTTTCTGAATATTAAACCTTATAATAAGACAATGGCGAGCAAATGTAATCGTTTTCAAATTAATGTTTATTAATTTCTTTATATCTATTTCGTACATTTTGTTCACGCAAAAGTATGTGATGCATCAATTTTGGATAATCGATTTGATACCATCCGCCTTACAGCACGTGATTTATCAATCGGGAAAACGATAAGCCTATACTATAGATCGCCAAACGAGAGCAAAATAAAGTAGTGTAAATAACACGGCCTATTATTTATATACAAAAAAGAGGCTAACCGTGGACTATACATTTTCTCTGCCATCTGTATAAAACAGTAGATAGAATGCATATGTCTCATTAGTCAACCTCTTAAATCAAATGTCTGATGATATACAATTTTATAATCAATAACCACTATAGAAAATGAAAATACAAATAGTTCATTTTACTATCTCCGTTAAAATTAATGTTGTTAAAGAGGAACTGCCTCGTTAGTTGATTTCCATTAATTCTCTATATTTCTCATTTTCTTCATCGAGAAACCTGGAAGTTTCACTGCTGTTCATGTAAAAGTCTTCCCACATATATTTCTGTAACGTTTGTTTCCATTCTTCCGTTTTTACCATTTTGGCCAATGTCGTCTCCCAAAATTCGATTTCTTTTTCCGGCATATTAGGTGGTCCCATAATACCTCGCCAATGCTTAAAAACTAACTCAATTCCTTCCTCTGTCCATGTAGGAATTTCAGGGAGTCCCTTTAACCGTTTCTCCGATGAGATGACAAGCATTTGGACTTGTTCCGAATCATAATATTTTTTAGCCTCGGATAGAGTCATCGTTGCAACATCTATTTGCTTTTTTAATAATGCATCCACTACTTGACCACTATTTTCATATACTAAAAAATCCAGTTCTGCCGGGTGTATTCCTGCCTGTTTACTCGCTAATACAAAAGAGATCTGATCATCATTGCCTAATCTTGGGGACACACCTATTTTATATGCCTGGGGTGTTTCTTTCAGATTTTCCATTAAACTTTTTGCATTTTTTATTTCCGAATCCTTCGAAACAATTACAACATCCCATTCCGTAGCCAACGTGGCAATCGGTGTAAAATCTTTATAGGTTAGCTTGCTTTGCCCTAATAAATGATTGGTAATGAGCAGGCTTGAATTCATTGCTAACACATGGCCTTCCTGCTGTTTAGCATATTTCCATCCTAACTCTCCGCCAGCGCCAATTTTATTCAGTACCTGTATGTCCTCATCTAGTAAATTGTTACTCATTAAAATGTCCTGTATAGCTCTTGCTGTTTTGTCCCAGCCCCCGCCAATAGAGCTTGGGGCGATTATTGTTACTGTATCTGTTATCGCTTCTTGCTCCCCATCATGTGAACACCCAACGCAAAACATGACAACAAGCATGAAACTACTCATTAACTTTATTCTCATTATTCATTCCTCGTCCACATTTTTGAGTCAACCTTATTATTCTTTATAGTAATATTTCCTCTCAGGTCTTCCTACAACTCCGTATTCATGTTTTGCCGTACATACATCTATTGAAACGAGAAACTCTAAATACCTTCTTGCAGTGGTGCGAGATGCCCCAATCTGTTCACCCATTTCCTCGATGGAAATGCCGCCTTTCAGTTCTTTCATTACTTTTTTCACTTTGTCTAACGTATGACGATCTACGCCTGAAGGCAAATCTTTTTGAGTTGTGGATGATTGATGGGCGACCCCAAAGTATCGATCAATCAGTGTTTGATCTACCTCATCTCGATGGCTTAGCAGCTTCTTCTTTTTTTTATATTGTTCCACTGCTTCCACAAATTTCTCCATTGTGACCGGCTTCAGCAAATAGTTGCTAACACCATACCTGACTGCCGTCTCAAGCATCGTTTTTTCTGTTGCTGCAGTAACCATAATAATATCAACCGTCGGATAATTGTCCCGAATCTTTGCTAACAAATTCGTCCCAAGATCATCAGGCATATAGATATCCAAAAAAAGCAAATCAACCTCGTATTCCTCTAATATTTCCATTGTTTCCTTTGCATTCAGTGCCTTCTGAACAACCTTTACATCTGGTACCTTTTGTAAAAATTGTTCCTGCACTTGTGCAATTCGAAAATCATCTTCGGCAATGACAACCTTAATCATTTTGCCTCTCTCCTTACTTTATCTCGCATTAACAGGCACTCAGACACCATCAACTTCAAGCCTTGAATAAAGCGAAGCGTAGATAGTTCCCGTACAAGCCTGCCAGTGCAGCTATCTATCAGCGGAGATGTAAAAATTCTCCACTGATGAAGCTTCACTTTAACCTATAGCTTTTTCGGAAGGAATACCGTAAAAATAGCCCCGCCGTTTTTATCATTATTTACTTCTATTGTTCCACCTAAGGATTCTACAATTTGTTTAACATTAAATAAGCCGTATCCTCTATTTTTTCCTTTAGAGGAACTGCCTATATAAAATAAAGAGTCCAGCAAGTCTTCAGCAATACCCTTTCCGTTATCCGCTACTTCTATAATGATATCATTTCCGATTCCTGTAATTGAAAAAGTCACCCTTCTCTCTTTCTGATGGGCTACCGCATCAAATGCGTTATCAATAAGGTTTCCAATTATGGTGATGATATCCGTGACCTCAATATGGCCCGGTAAAGGGTCTACATAACTATCAGGGTCAATTTCAAAGGCAATTTTCTTTTCCGATGCATTCCCCAGCTTCCCTAATAATATCGCTTGAACATTTATATCATGAATTTGATTGAACAGGATTCGGTTCTGGTGCTGGTGATTGGCTGACTCCTTTTGTATAAAGTCAAATGCATCGTCATATCTCTCTAATTGGATTAATCCTGACAGTAAGTATAATTTATTAGAATATTCATGTGTTTGCGCACGAAGCCCCTCTGAATATTCGCGAACCTCCGTGATTGTATCAACGAGCTTTTTAAGCTCCGTTTTATCACGAAAACTGGAAACCACGCCCGTGATCTGTTCATTTTCGATAATTGGGATAAAATTAAAGATAAATACTTTACCATTAATTAATACCTCGACATTATGAATGGGCTTGCCTTCTTGCAATACCTGATCGATTTTTATCATTGGTAATACCAACTTGATATGTTGACCAATCGAGGCTTCCTCTGCGAGATTCAACATAGACCTTGCAGAATGATTGATTAAAGTTAAAAATCCATTTTGATCGATTGCAATAATTCCTTCCTTGACCGACAGCAGAATGGCACTTCTTTCTCGATATAACGAGGAAATTTCATGCGGTTCCAGTCCCATCGTATCTCTTCTAATGCTTTTGGTTAAAAAAACACCGCCAATGATTCCTAAAATCAAAACAATCAAAGATGCAATGAGAATCGACTTAATTCGTTTGTAAATATTTTGATATATATCCTTTTCCGCATATTCAACCGAGACGGTGCCAATTACACGGGTATATTCCCCATTGTCTGCAATGATAGGAACCTTCCCAATTAAGACAGAACCGCTCGCTCGTTCTACTTCAAAATTATTGGATCCGCCAAATATTAACGCATGATTATTTGTATAGTCAAAACTCTTTTCACCAACTTGACTTGGATCTCTATGCGAGTAAATAATCTTCTCCCGGTCTTCAATGACAATGTTTTCAGCATTTACCTGATCTATTACCTGATCAGCAATTGGACGAAAATGCAGCTCTAAATCACTTTTTCCAATGGACTCTTTAAGTTCCGGCATGAGAGAAATTGTCATAGCCGATTGCAGCGCTAATTGCTTTACTTGAGTCCTCGCATCAACATATTGCAAGTAAGCAAATATGCTTGCGAGAAGAAAAACGATAAACAGGATTAATGTGCTAATTAGTCCTAATATTTTTGTTTGTAATAGAATCCTTTTTTTGTTCAATGTACTTAACCCTTTTCAACTAGTATCATTCAGTTATTATTAATTTTCGCCCTGCTATCGTTAAGAATATACCATTCCTCTTAACTAAAAGGGCTAAATTCCTGCAGTTCTTAAGCAGCCATGTCACATGATGCTGCTCAAGAAAAAAACTGACGCAGCTCATGGTCTCTGACTAATACGGTTGTTTTGAATGTAAAAAATCTATACACACCTACTACAACATCATAGGAAAGGCTAGTTTGAATCCAGCTTAATTTCTTGATTATACTATAGTGGAAAGTAATTTTTGAACTTAAAAAAACCTTCAACCAAAGACGGTTAAAGGTTTTGGGTATCCAAAATCAGATACAACCCATAGGAGGAAATCTGGAAGAGACTTGATAGAGGAAATTCATAATTGGAAATTTTATGAACAAGAACTGTCATCATGCTTTATAGTTTTTGGGCTTCAACTTGACATATCGAGAAATCCAGATATACAATTACGCACATGGAACCTATTGATGTATTCAAGGCGTTATCTAACGAAACAAGACTCAATATCCTAGAGTGGTTAAAGGAACCAGAGAAGCATTTCCCGGAACAAGGCGCTCACCTGCCAAAGGAGGTAGATTATAAAGGCGGAGTATGTGTCGGGGATATTCAAGAAAAAGCCAAAGTTTCTCAATCTACCGTTTCTAGCTACTTAAATATGATGCAAAAAGCTGGTCTGCTTGAATCAATTCGCCATGGACAATGGACATACTACAGACGCAATGAAGAATTTATTCAACAGTTAGCTGAATATTTCAAAACAGACATCTAATTACTATTGATATCTGTTTTTTTTACCACATTATATCTAGATTTCTAGATATATAATTATTTAGAAAAGAGGAACTATTATATGCGCTTTATCTCCTATATTTTAGCCCTATTGGCTGGAGCAGCACTTAGCTTTGAAGGGGCTATTTATGCTGAACTTGGAAAATCAATCGGGCAAATTGAAACAAGCTTTTATAACTTCTTTATGGGGTCGATCATCATGGGGCTATTGTGGCTTTTCTTTGGGAAAGGAAAGCTTTCCTATGCAGTAGAAGCACCTAAATGGTCATTACTTGGAGGGTTGTTGGGTGTTGTTTATTTAACATCTATCGTTATAAGTGTCCCATTTGTTGGTGTCGGTATCACAATGGTTGCTGTCATTATCGGACAGTTGGTAATGAGTATGATTATCGAGCATTTCGGGTGGTTAGGCAGTAAGAAAACTAAAGTTAATAAGGAAAAGATTTTTGCCGTTATTTCAATGATTATCGCACTGATCTTAATAAACTAGGAGGTTTAGAATTATGGGGTTCTTTATGATTTTATTCACATTGATTGGCGGTATCACCTTAAGCGCACAATCATCTATCAATGGTACACTCAGCCGTAAAGCCGGAACCATTGAAACAACATTTTTAACATTCCTTACCGGAACCATGTTTCTTACTATCTTCATTTTCTTTTTTGGGAATGGAGATGTGCTTGCCCTTTTAGAGGCACCTAAATGGCAGTTAAGTGCAGCATTTTTAGGTACTATGTATTTACTATTGACTGTTATGGCCGTTCCTAGAATTGGGGTTATCGCAACCAATATTGCGGGAATAGCTGGTCAGCTTGTAATCGGGGTAGTGGTTGATCATTTTGGATGGTTCAATAGTTTAGTCATAGAGTTAGATAGTAAACGTGTATTTGCCTTATTGTTTATGGTTATTTCTCTTTATTTTATATACAAGGGAAATAAACGCTCAAACGAGGAAGCTAAAGCACTGTAAAAACATTCAATATGTTATTTTTGCTTATGAAGCGGCCGCAAAAAGTCATACTAATAACTGGCAGCTGCTCACACTCATCGTTTTTTTATCCCCTAAATTTTTAGGTAATATATGTAAAAAGGAGTTTTTTTGATGAATCATATGTTTAGTCCGTTTACGTTTAAAGGCTTGGAATTGAAAAATCGTATTGTTATGCCTCCAATGTGCCAATATTCGGTGGAAAAGAAAGATGGAATTGCGACAGATTGGCACTTTCTGCATTATGTAAATCGTGCGATAGGCGGCGCAGGTTTTATTATCATTGAAATGACCGATGTGGAACCCGATGGACGTATTACAGACCATGACTTAGGGTTATGGTCAGACGAGCAAATTCCTGCTTTGGCAAGAATCGTTGAAGCCTGCCATAAATACGGAGCAAAAGTCGGTATTCAAATTGCTCACGCAGGACGTAAAGCAGAAGACGCCGCTATGCCGGCAGCTCCTTCTGCCATTCCATTTGATGAAAATTCAAAAACACCGAGAGCTCTTACTACAGAGGAAGTTAAGGAAATGGTGGAAAAGTTCCGTAAGGCTATTGAACGTGCTATTAAGGCAGGGGTAGATGCGATTGAAATTCATGGTGCTCACGGCTATTTAATCCACCAATTTCACTCTCCTTTAACAAATAAACGTGATGATCAATATGGAAAGGATTTAACACTGTTTGGTAAAGAAGTAGTACAGGCTGCTAAAAGTGTAATGCCTGAACATATGCCGTTAATTATGCGGATGTCTGCAAAAGAGTATGTAGAAGGTGGATACGATATTAAGGAAAGTATCGAAATCGCTAAAGAGTATCAACAAGCAGGAGTAGATCTATTTCACGTCTCCTCTGGCGGAGAAGGGCCTATCACTGCAGCGGGCAGACCGGGTACCCATGCTGCCTATCAGGTTCCATTTGCCAGAGATATTAAAAATGCCCTTAACGTTCCAGTGATTGCTGTTGGAAGATTGGACGACCCTATTTTAGCAAATGCTGTTATCGGAAACGAAGACGCTGATCTTGTAGCAATTGGAAGAGGTATGTTAAGAAACCCTCACTGGGCATTGGAAGCAGCAACTACATTAAAAAAAGACACGCATATTCCAAAACAATATGCGGACGGATTTAGAATTTAATTAGGTTTTTAACTAATTACTTAAAGGCAATCTTCATATGAGGATTGCCTTTTCACATTCTTATATCCTAAACTGTTGAACGGTCATTCTTTTATAGAACGAATCCCATTCCTGGCCTTACATAAAATCAAAAAGCAGCCCCTGATTTCCAAAAGGCTGCTCTATTTGTAGTATAAATCATTTGCTCTTTATTCGTTGCAACAACTATAGAGCCTTTCCTTTACAGCAAACGGGTGACTCACTGCCACTCGTCTCTCATCCGTTTGAATACATATGTATTAGAATAGTACTGGATTCCCTTGGCATTGTTGATCGCCTTTTGCGCTTCTCGTTCAAATGCCTCCCTATCCTTTTCAATATAAGCAAGATTTGCCTCGATGCTCGCCTTCATCCATTCCTTTTGCAGCGAATACCGTTTGGCCTGTTCCCTGTTCCCCTGCACCGCTTCAATTAGTGCCAGCGTATACTGTCCAATCTCCGAGGAGGAAATGGGTTCTGCCAAACGACGGGCTTTTCCAAATTCGTCTAGCATAATGGCTTTATTGGCCCCATACACTGCCTGAACTTGCGGCTGTTTATATTTTGCTAACACCGCATCGATTGCTTCTAGCTGATTTTCTTTTGTTCCTTCTCTTAATTGATGCATATAGGCAAACACCGGCATTTCTTGTTGCTGGTCGACATATTTCGTAATTTGTTGTAAGTTTTGTGAAAAGTACATAGCATAAAGCATGATCGGTATTTCCATTCCTGCAATGATGACAAAGAGCGCAAATGCTATCCATAACGGCCATTCCATCACAGCAAATAATATACTGATAACAAGAGCCAGCGGGACCATCCACAGCAATTTTTTCCAAAATAGTTTTTTCATATATACCTCCTGCCGTAAAGCTGTTTTTATTTTTCCGATGAAATTTCTATGTACACTTCATGAATGCCGGCTGCACGGATGAATGAACTATCCGCCTTATCCGTACGCCAGCATTATTCTTGAAGCATCTCTGGGTGCTTTATTGTGGTTCAATCGCTCCAAGCAGCCTTTTTACAAAGCTGCACAGTAATTCATAAGCCTGTCCAATCGTCTCTTCTCCTGTAAATCCTTCCATTGCATCAAGAGCGATATTAATTTCCCAAATTCCCTCATCACCTGAAAACATCGCGCTTGAAGAACCAAGCATACCTTTAAGGTTATCGCGTAAATAAGCCTTCAGCTGGGCATTGACTTTCTTCTGTAAACGCAGGCCGAATAACGCCGTATATACGTTGAACATTTCATCAAACTCAAGGACAACAGCGTCCATCTTTAGGTTTGCAAAATTCTCTGACTCTGCATACAAAAACTCTTCCTGATGGTTTTTTAAATAAGCCAGCTTTTGCCCTAAAAATTCTCCTGTCTCTACCGCGAGCGTTTCCTCAGTCTCTTTATTGCATCGCTCAAGCGCCTTTACTGTAATTGTCATACAAATCCCTCCAACTATTCTTTCTTTTGTAGTATAACGCAAATTGTTGCGGACATGAGAACATTCCTTTTTTTCTGCCAAAACGCTGTCCTTATCCATCGGTATCTAAATAGTTAGTTGGAAGAAACGTAAAAAGACGTCCCTTTCACTTTATAAAACCGGAAATATACACAGTATAAGTGTACATAGCAGTCGGCTCCAGTATATTCCACTAATGAATTTTAAAAATAAAGGAGCTGTCTAGAAAATTAAAAATTTCTAGACAGCTCCGTTTTTCTTCCTAAAGAAGTATCACTCATGAGCTAGATAGCAAAGGGAAAGTCCTAAAAGGCTTTTTTATTGCGCTACCCAGTGCCCGGGTGAAACTTCCATCAATTGTGCGCCTTCTGTATGAAATTGCTTCATGCTCAATTCTTCTTCTGATAGTACTTGGCGTTTTTTTTGCTTTTCGATCGCCGGGTCAGGAATCGGAATTGACTGCAGAAGCATTTTTGTATACGGGTGCTGCGGATTGCTGTACAGCTCTTCACTTTCAGCTAACTCTACAATCTTGCCTCCATACATCACAGCTACACGGTCGCTAATATGCTTCACCATTGATAGATCATGTGCAATGAATAAATAAGTCAGTCCCAGACGCTGCTGCAGATCCTGCAGTAATTCCACCACCTGCTTTTGAATCGATACATCTAGTGCAGATAAAGGTTCGTCACAAACAATGAAGTTCGGCTCGACAGCTAAAGCTCTGGCAATCCCGATGCGCTGCCGCTGCCCCCCGCTAAACTCGTGGGGATAACGAAGGGCATGCTCTTTCTGTAAACCGACTAGTTCAAGCAGCTCCTCAACACGGGCCCGACGCGCTTCCCGGCTCTTGGCCAGCTTATGTATATCAAGTGCTTCCCCAATAATATCTAATACCTTTTTACGCGGATTCAACGATGAATACGGGTCTTGAAAAATAATCTGCATATGCCGGCGCATCATCTTCAGCTCCGATTTCGATAATCGGGTAACGGGCACTCCTTTATATAGGACGTCTCCATCTGTCGGTTGGTGTAATTGAAGAATGGTTCTCCCTGTCGTTGATTTACCGGAGCCCGATTCCCCTACCAGCCCCAGCGTTTCCCCTGGATAAATGGCAAATGATAGATCATCTACCGCTTTCAGTACACTGCCCTTGCCTAAATCAAAATGTTTCTTTAAATGCCGCACTTCAACAAGCGGTGTATCAATGTCCATTCCAGCCGGCAAATTCGGCTGCTGTTTTGATTCCTTCTTCTCATGCAGCTTCGGCAGCGCATTCAAAAGACGTTTTGTATAAGGATGCTTGGCATGCGCAAATATTTCTTCCGTCGTGCCTTCCTCAACAATTTCTCCTTCTTTCATGACGACGATGCGGTCACACATGCCGGCGACCACCCCTAAATCATGGGTAATTAAAATAATGGCCGTACCAAACTGTTCCTGCATCTGCTTCATTAAATTCAAAATTTGCGCTTGAATCGTTACATCGAGTGCAGTCGTTGGCTCATCAGCAATTAATAGAGACGGGTTGCACGCTAAAGCCATTGCAATCATAGCACGCTGACGCATTCCGCCCGAGTATTCATGCGGATATTGATTGTAACGCTCCTCTGCATTTTTAATGCCGACAAGCTTTAATAATTCAATTGTACGGTTATATGCCTGTTCTTTTGTCATTCCTTGATGCTTAATCAAGCTTTCTGCAATCTGCTCTCCGATTTTGATTGTCGGGTTTGTCGAGGTCATCGGATCCTGGAAGATCATACTGATATCTTTTCCCCGAATCGATTCCATTTCTTTTTCAGATTGCTGGACTAAATTCTTCCCTTGGAAATGTATTGTACCCGACTTTAGAAAGGAAGGGGGAGATGGCAAAAGCCGCATGATAGAACGAGCAGTTACACTTTTCCCTGAACCTGACTCTCCAACAATACCGACCGTTTCCCCTTTTTTTACGTGAAAACTAACACCCTTTACTGCTTCAAACTCCGTTTCACCTGTAATAAATGAAACCTGCAAATCATTTATTTCAAGAAGACGTTCGCTCATACTATTCATCCTTTATCCGAAAAATTATTGACTTCATCACCTTGCTACCCCATACTATACTATGTTGATAGGAATTATACAATATCATAGGCATAAACAACCACGAGGAAAGGAGGGTTTTTCATGAAAAATATGTTTTTCCGCCGTCATTTTGAAAAGACAGCGGCTAAAAAAGGTAGCTTCCTAACTTTACTATTACTAGGATTCCCTATCCACCTTTTTACGCTTTTATTTTACCTGCTCAAACGCAATGATCCAACCTATAAACAAAAATATGCACAAAAGGTAAATGACCTTCGTTCTTCAGCTGATTTTACTAAGTGGACACAGGACTTTCGAAAGCAGGAACAGGCAAAAGCACAGTTTTTCAATCAATCAGTTAAAGAAACAGAGCTTGAAGCAAAAGTTTCAGAATTGGCAAATGAAAAATTACATAAAGAATCCGCGATGCAGCTCGCTGCCGAGGGAATAAGCCAGCCTTCATATAAACGTTTTTTTGCAGGACTATTAGAGAACAAAACATTTGTCGCGCTTACTTTCATTCCCGGTATTTTCATGTATGTGATGCTCGCCATATATAGTAATCCATTTTCCTATTTCATTGCCGCTCGAATTTTACAAAGCGTATTTGTCATTGCAGGAGTAGCAATGCTTGTCTTTACAATTCTCTACCTATCACCATTTGATCCGGCACGAAATATTTTAGGGGTGGGTGCAACACAAGAGCAGGTCGATAATTTTAATCGAATTTACGGTTTGGACCAATCGTATTTACAGCAGCTGTGGAATTCCTTATCGGGATTATTCACCTTCGATCTTGGGACATCATTTGCGGGGAAAGAAGACGTAGCCCAGAGCATTATAAACAAGTTCCCTGTAACGTTGGAAATTGCCTTTGTCTCGCTGTTAATGGCTATTATTATAGCAATTCCGATTGGTATTATTTCAGCAGTTAGACCAAATTCGTTCATCGACTATACATTCATGATCATTGCCTTAATCGGTTTATCCATTCCAAGCTTTTGGCAAGGTCTTATTATGATTTTAACATTCTCGATCGATCTGAAATGGTTCCCGGCAACCTACAATCCAAGTAATTGGCTATCGCTTGTGATGCCGATTATCGTCCTGGGTACTTCGCTTACTGCCTCTATTGCACGTATGACACGTTCAAGCATGCTGGAGGTTATCCATGAAGACTATATTACGACGGCAAAGGCAAAGGGGCTGTCAGGAAGAAAAGTCATCTCCAAGCACGCAATTCGTAATGCGATGATTCCAATCATTACAGTCATTGGTCTATTGTTTGGAGGAATGCTGGGCGGTGCTTCGGTAACGGAGAAGGTGTTCAACATCAGTGGTATCGGAAGCTATATTGTTGATAAACAATTTATCCCTGATATTCCGGCCATTTTAGGCGGGGTTGTGTATATTGCGGTCACAATCTCTCTCGTGAACATGATCATCGATATTTTATATAACTTCTTTGATCCGCGTATTCGTTCAAAAATGAAAAAATCTTAAGGAGACAAAGCGATGAAATTTATTTCAGATGCAAAGCTATTGCTAAAGGTTACCCAGGAATACAAGACAGCACAGTTTACGCTTGCTTTCTCTGCCATTTTAACGCTTCTGTTCCTTTTCTATAGTTATGATTTCCAAGCTGGTCATAGCCGCCCGGTTGTACTCATTTTCTTCGGCATTTATGCTGTGACAACGGGCCTTATCGTCCTATCATCGTGGAGGATAAAAAAGGATCTAGCAAGCAGTCGTGAAATAAAACGGCCTACAAGATTATTGGGCCTTCCTCTTGTATTCACGATACTAGCAGGCAATATTTTCGCAGCGAGCTATGGCTTCCTGCTTCTGTCGAAAAATAAAACGGCCGAATATACATTTGCTGTCTATGCCCTGTTGACACAAGTTTTCATTTTGCTGATCTCGGCATTGAACATTTACAAGCCTTATGTAGTCGATTCATTTTTACTGGCAATGGGTGCTTTTATCGGGCTTTCGATTTTTTACATAGCCATGATATTCCTTATCGCCAAATATGTAACGCCGGCTGCAGCGCCTAAATGGATGCTTCCTGTCGGTATTGTCTTACTCGCAGCAGTGGTAACAGGAAATATCTTTTCCTTCCTGCTTGGCTACAGCCTCATCCAAAAGGCACGCAATAAAGATGCTTCTGCTGTAGAGAAGTGGCAGAAAATGTGGCAGAAGATTTTACGGAATACGATGGCGGTATTCGGGCTGTTCTTTATTATTTTTATGTTTTCCCTTTCAGTTGCAAGTTCCTGGACATTTGACTATGACTTTGCAACAGAGAACAATTACAGTGCCTTACTGCAGACACCGTCCCTTGAGCATCCGCTCGGTACGGACGATTACGGACGGGATTTATTTTCCCGTATCGTTTTTGGTGCCCAAATCTCCTTGATTGTAGGGTTTTTCTCTACAATCATCCCGGCAGTTATAGGCGGCGCACTTGGCGCAATTTCCGGCTACTACGGAAAGGCAACAGATAGTATCATCATGCGTCTGCTTGATGTGTTATATGCAATTCCAGGGATTTTACTGGCCATCGCAATTATCGCGGCTTTCGGGGCGAACACGACGAACCTGATTATTGCACTGAGCGTAGGTGCCATCCCGACATATGCACGGACTATGCGCGCAAATGTCATGCAGATTTCCAACTATGAATTCGTGGAATCCGCCAAGGCATTAGGTGCTTCTGATCGTGCGATTATATTCAAGCATATTGTGCCGAATTCTCTTGCTCCGATGATCGTGAAGGCAACACTCACAATCGGCGGTGCCGTCATTTCTACAAGTAGTTTAAGCTTCCTCGGACTTGGGGTTGAACCTCATATTCCCGAATGGGGCAATATTTTGAAAGTGGGAAGCGCCTATTTAGAAACACATTCCTATGTGGCTATCTTCCCGGGGCTCTGCATCATGCTTCTTGTACTGTCCTTCAACTTCCTAGGTGACGGATTACGTGATGCGCTTGACCCGAAAGCAAACTAACATAATTGGAGGAATTTCAAATGAAAAAACGCAATAAATTATTCTATGCCGGCGTTACAACTGCGGCTGCAGCGGTTATGCTTGCAGGCTGTGTCGAAACAAAATCAGATGTAGAAGAAACAAAGACAGATAATCAAAACAACAGCGGGCAGCCGACAATTGAAGTTCTAGGCATGGCCTCAAACGAAGCTGACATGAACATCCTTCGTGACCAGCTTGTGAAAAATGGTTTTGATGTAAAATTGAACATCCAGCCGGATTATGGTTCATTTACAACACAAAAAGAAGCAGGAAACTATGATGTTGCCCTTTCCAGCTGGACTACAGTAACAGGAAACCCGGACTATGCGGTGCGCGGCCTATTTAAATCAGGCGGAGATTATAGCGATACTTCCGATGAAACAGTCGACAAGCTGATTGATGAAGCAAGTACGCTAACTGGAAAAGAAGCAGAAGAAAAATACGCAGAGCTGGAGCAGGCACTTGTATTTGACAATGCCTATATCGCACCACTTTATATTTCGAAGAAGTTCCAAGGGATTTATTCTAAAGAGGTAAACCCGGATACAGTACGTTTATCAAAATCACGTGCGCAAGCATGGGAAGATATCTCCTTTAATGATGAAGCAAAAAATGCAACAGACACACTTGTATTGCACCAGGCAATTGCATCATTGACATCCCTTGACCCAGTCAAAGGTAATGACGGCTCGATCAATACATTAAACACAAATATGTATGTGCGATTAGTCAATTTAACAGATACAGATGAAGTTGTATCAGATGGTTCTTTATCGATCGACCATGCTTCTGCAGAAGATAATAAATCCTACTACTTTGTGCTTCGTGATGATATCAACTTCACAAAAGTTGAAAACGGTGCAGCAGTCGATACAGGCGACCTTGTTTCAGCGGAGGATGTTGTTTTCTCTCTAGAACGTGCAAAAGATGAAAAGTCAGTACCGGACCACCGTACGTACTCTATTCATGAAAATATCGATACAGTTTCAATCGTGGAGGACATCGGCGAGCTTGAAGAGATTACATCAAGTGAAGGCGGCAGCATCCTGGAAGCTCTATCCGATGACCTGCCTGCAGCTATCGCAGAAGTGGTAACAGATGAAGCGGATGTGGATAATGCGGCTGGTAAATACCAAGTAGTAAAAATTACAACAGCTGACCCATTCCCGCAAGTACTTAACTACCTGGCTCACCAATCAGGCGGTATTGTTTCTGAAGCACAGGTAACAGCAGTTAATACATTCGATGTGGAAAGCTACGATCCAAACAAGGATATTGCGTACGGTGACCAATCCGTTGTAACGGAAGGCGCTTCTTATAATAACCACCTATGGGCAAGCGGTCCTTACATCATGGTACAGAAAAATGACTATGAAGCGACATTTGTAAAAAACCCTGCTTATGCGGCTGGTACAGAGAATGAACCTTTAATCAACAATATTAGCGTACGTTTCATTCAAGACAATGACAGTGCAGTATCTGCTCTGCGTAATGGTGAAATCCATGTATTGCAAGCAGTACCTGAAACGAAAATCGATGTTGTCGAAGGCGACAGCAACCTGACATTGAAAACTGCCGACAGCAATGCTGTATCTTATGCGCTATTTAATCCATCTGGACGTGCAGTATCAGAATCTGCCGACTTGCGTAAAGCAGTACTTTACTCGATCAACCAAGACGAGTTTATCAGCTATTACCAAGGCAACAAGCTAAAGGCTGTATCGACAGTATCTCCATTAGTTAATACAGGCTTAGAATTAGTAGCTGACCCAGAGAAAGCAAAAGAATTCTTAAACGCTTATAAAGAAGAAAAATAAAAACCAAAAAAGCTCTAGGCAATGACATATCATCGCCTAGAGCTTTTTCCCATAAAAAAACGCCTAAAAAGAGAAACTAACCTTTTCAGACACTATTACATGTGTAATGTTTTCAAAAAAATAGACTCCAATGCTGTTGAATCAATAACCGATTCAATCATTGCCTTCATATATTCCTCTTTGTCTAGACTTGCATAATCCCATTCATACCCTTTTGTTCTAGCATAGGCATGGATGAAGATTCTTGTCGCACGGCCATTCCCCTCACGGAAAGGGTGCAGCATATTCAATTCTGCCTTGAAATAAGCTAGACGTTTAGCGGCAGTGCCGATATCATGCCAATCTCCTTCTTTATGTAATGCACCAAATATTTCATCGGCCATTCGGTCAATATATTGGAATTGGCAAAAGCGTGTAGTTCCTTTTGAAAGCTGTACATCCCGGAACTCTCCTGCAAATCGATAAATATCCTGGAACAAATAACGATGCAGCTCCAGAAATCCGGCTTTCGTAAAGCCTGAAATGTGATAAACCCCATTTTCAATTTCCAGTGCCCGAATCATAAAGGCGTAAGCTTCTGCTAGCTCAAGCTGCTCAATCGTCTGAATGCCAAGCTTATTATGGCTCAATAAATAGGAAGCGTCTTCACCAAAATTATACTTTTCCATGCTGCAGCGCTTCTTTTATCATAGTAGGCGTTAGCTTTTTTCCTGCATTGACGGTTTCAATAGCTTTTAAAGCCAGTTCTTCATCCACGTATAGGTTTTCAAGAGCTAAGTTTTTTTCTACGCGCTTAAATTCAAGCGAATTGATCATGATTTTTTTCATTTTCCCGCCCCCCATATCGACTATTATACATGAAGACAAGGCACTTATGCATTTATCAACCGCTGCCAATTGGGTGGCAAATAATTCATTTCATTAAAAAACCTTATTACCTTTGTCACTGAAACTACTATTCGCCAGTCAGAAAGTTTCCCTTCTTTTAAAAAAATTATTTGTTGGAGGTTATAGAGCATAAAAAAGATAAGAGGTACACTCTAAATAGTTCCATCTCTCTATATTTCAAATTATTTTTACTACGTTAAACACGTAAAATTCTATAGAAATCGAATTTTCCCTTAATATCCTAAAATTATCCCTTTTTCAAAAAAATCTCATGTTGATTTCTTATTTGTTTTTACTATAATTAATACGCATGATTACATAAATGGTTTTTTTTGATAATATTCTATTTTTCGGGGGAAGGTTCTGTGTTTCATTTTAAAAGTCTTCGTATAAAATTAACAATCTGGATTTTGTTGTTGGCAATTATCCCTTTAGTTGCTGCAACTATTTCTATTCAAGCAATGAACAGCCTAACATTAGTCACAAAAGAAAAAACAGCGATGCAGGATGTCGTTAACAGTAAAAGTGAGGATATCACCCGGTGGTTTGAGGCACGCAAGAGCGAAATGGAGATTGCTGCTGAAAGTGATATTATGAAATCACTTGATTCTTCACGCATCAACCCATTTCTTACTACATTGAATGAGCGGTCAGAGGTTTTTGAAACGATGTTCGTATTGGATACAGATGGCATTGTTGTAGCCCATACAAAAGCTGATTCTATCGGCTCTGACTATAGCGACCGCAGCTATTACCCCACTACCTTGGCAGGTTCGGCAAGCTACTCAGATGTGTTAGTTTCAAAAGCAACAGGTAATCGAATTGTCGTTGCCACTACACCAATTAAAGATAGAAACGGCGATGTCATCGGCATTCTGGCAGGTTCGGCGAATTTTGAGGTATTGATCAATACATATTTAACATTTGACGAAAAAGATATGCAGGCTGAAATTATTCTTGTGGATGGCAGCGGTGTTATCCAAATGGACAATAACACGGATAATATAGGAAAACCGCTGGAGGAATCTTCTCTAAATGAAGCGATGAGAGAGATAGTCAAAGCGAGCCAGACATCAGCAGATATGGTAGATGTAGAGGAGGCAGGCCAGAACCAGCTGCTCGCATATGCGCCAATTGATGCTGTCGGCTATGGGCTGAGTATGCACATACCAGAAAATACGGTACTTGCTGAATCAAAGAAGCTTCAGAATATAACATTGGCTATCATTGTGTTGGCTGCGTGCATTATTGCCGCTATTTCTTACACAGTCGTCCGGCGCATTGTCAAACCAATTATCGCTGTAACAACAGGAATGGACCAAGTAGCAGAAGGCAATTTGACAATTGATCCCCTGCAAGTCAAATCTAAAGATGAATTGGGTCATCTAATGGAGAATTTCAATACGATGGTGCATAATACGAAGGACCTTGTTGTAAGTATCCAGCATACTGCTGATCAGGTTGCGGCTTCGTCAGAGCAACTGACAGAAAGTACAAATGATACGGTCGCAGCTTCCGAGCAGATTGCTGCCTCTGTCCAAACCATTGCATCAAGTGCAGAACAGCAGGCAAGCTACACTGAAGACGTCAAACATGTAGTAACAGGCATTTCGCAAGGCATTACACTTATCACAAACAATATCGATGAAACAAATAATGTCGCCCACCACGCTGTTGAGGTAGCTTCCTCTGGAACAAATGTAATCCAGAAAACAGTGACTCAGATGGAACGAGTGGAAGCAACAACCGATGCAGCCACTAGAACAATCAATCACCTAGGTTTGAAATCATCGGAAATTGATAAAATCATTGCTGTGATTACAAGCATTGCCGATCAGACGAATCTGCTGGCATTAAATGCAGCAATTGAGGCGGCCCGTGCCGGGGAATCAGGAAAAGGCTTTGCTGTTGTAGCAGATGAGGTACGTAAGCTCGCGGAACAATCCGCACAAGCATCCGGACAAATTAGTCAGCTGATCAAGGAAATCCAGCAGGAAATTCATTCCTCTATCCAGGCGATGAACGACGGAACAGAGGCAGTAAAAGAGGGAACAACCCTTGTTGCTTCTGCAGGTGAAGCATTCCATGACATTGCTCGTGTAGTAAATAATGTCTCTGATCATATGAAGCAAATTCATGAGGAAAGTACCCGCATCCAGACTAATGCAGTAAAGATGGTCGGTGATATCGAGCACATTACGGAAATTTCAATTTCTACTTCAAGTAACACACAGGAAATTGCCTCCGCTTCCGAAGAACAAAATAGCTCAATGGCTGAAATGGCAACGATGGCCAGTGCATTATCTGATATGGCTGTTGAACTGCGCCACTCTGCTCAAGTCTTCCAAGTTAAATAAGCATTCCCCTGCTGCTTACGGGCAGCAGGGTTTTCTTTTAAGCTGACTAACATAACAACACCCTTTTTTGGCGATTTCAAAAGGGTGTTGATCTTTCTTTTTTGTTTTCATAAAAAGGAATAGCTCTTTTATTTACACTCGTTCATAAAAGCTGACCACTAATTAGTATATGCTTGAGACCAATGAATAGTTCTTCCATGTTCCCCACTTTTTACATTCCGCTTCCTACATATACGCAAGCAACGTAACCGCTAGACCGGCCACTGTTGCCAATAAAGCATACATGATTGTGACATTCGAATTTTCTTTTTCCTTTTCTTTATTCCGCATACGCACCCTTCCCTGGAGTATTTTGGACGAATTAGCAAGCAGCTAATGCTGTTCTTTGTTAACACCTTTCCCCTAATTCTTAAATGTATACAGCATGCGGCATCTAGAAAGATTTTAGGGTTCGAAAGGTACAAAAAATCGGGCGCAGGGTTACATTATTGACTAAAGACTTATTCGGCAGTCAAGCACATCTCTTTCATAATGAGTGTGCCTGTTTCCATTAAAGGGCCATTTAGACGAAGACGTTGGCCATCTTTTCTTAATGTGTAGTGAACTTTATACTGCACAATGAACTTCGATAGTTGTCTTCAATTACAGTTTTATCTAATTTTATTTAAAATCCTGACCCGGTACGTCTTAAATAAGATATACACAATAAAGTAAACTAGAATTGAGGAGATCAGTATATTGATAGCTGCTCCTGTTAGAAATAAGACCCCACTAGAGTGGGAACCGGCAATCCCTTTATAGGTATGATGAGTAGCATTTATATATCCGACTTCATCTAGTTCATCTACCCTTGATTCCCTTTCCAATATTAAGCCCCCGACTTTATAATTTAACAAGAATAGCAGCGGCCATATAGGAGTTCCTATGATTCCGCCAACAAGGGCTGAAACTTTATTTGCCTTTACTAGTCTTGCCAAACCAAGCGAAAATACGGGCCCCAGTCCAAACGTAGGAATCCAGCTGGGAATAAGACCTATAGTTAGACCTAATGCTACATGTTCTGGATTAGATTTAAGTCGAAATAGACGGATTAAAGTATATTTAATTCTACGGGTTATTTTCATCTGTGTAGATCCTTTCCAAGTACCTTAACATAACCTTAAGAGTCAATGCTTCTAGTGTATCATTATGATAGTTTTATTGGTGCAAATGCAGCAATAAGGATTTATGAGAAGAAATTTGAAAGGGACGGTTATAATCCCTCCGCTTTTAGTAAACCCTTTACCGCTAATTAGTAAAAACACAGTTTTCTAATGACTATTTGCAGCAAACCCTATTGAAAGATTACTACAATACAAATTACGCAAATTTAATACAATTAGATAATTTTAGTAAACCGCAAGTCAATCACCTGCCACTTCTAGTTATACATAACAAACGGATTTTATTTGATGCTTATATGTTTACCTCGAATTTTCTTATTTTATCGCTTCCGTTTAGGTGTATCGATTATAGCATGTCCCTAAAATTGAGAAGTACATGGAAGAAGCTGAACTCGCATTTTTATATAAAGTGTTGTGGATTGATAAAGAAAAGAATTAATTTTTATGTAATTCAACAATCGGAAAAAACGAGGTAGAAAAGGCGTACAGCGATTAAATGCATTGAATCCAGTAAACACGAGATTTCTGTTTTGTTTTAACTATGTAGAATTAGGCTATAAAAACCTTACACTAAACATCGGGGGTGGGAGATTTTAATGGAGATTGCTCTAAGTTTGATTTTCGCTATTGGGTTTACATTCATTCATCTATTTTCTAAATCAATGACATTTATTAAAGACACGCCAAGAAGTAAATTTCTTTCCATTGCAGGTGGAATAGCGGTTTCTTATGTTTTTATTCATCTACTGCCCGATTTAAACAAACATCAACATATTATAGAGAAGGCTGGTGGTAGCGGGATCTTCCATCTGCTTGAGAATCATGTCTATTTAATAGCCTTGCTAGGGTTAACCATTTTTTATGGTCTTGAAAAAATGGTGAAGAATTCAAAGAAAGAAAACAATATGGATAAAGCGGACCCTGGTATATTCTGGATACACATATCCTCCTTTTTTGTTTATAACGCTCTAATAGGCTACCTTTTAATTAGAGAAGAATATAATGGCGATTGGGGAATGTTCTTCTACTTTTTAGCATTAGCTGTTCACTTTATCACGAATGATCACAGTCTTAGAAAAAATCATGAGGCAGTTTACGATCGCTACGGAAGATGGCTGCTGGCTGCTGCTATACTTTTCGGATGGGTGGTTGGATTATTTGTTGAATTAGAAGAAATTTATATATCGTTACTCACTGCCTTCTTAGCAGGCGGGATTATTCTCAACGTTCTAAAGGAAGAATTGCCGGAAGAAAGAAAAAGCAGCTTCTTTTCCTTTTTCCTTGGCGTCTTTTGTTACTCCGCCTTGTTAATGCTCGTTTGACTTGAGAACTTTCCCTAAAAAACAATTAGCCTTTATCATACAAAAGGGTCCCTTGCTGGGGGCCTTTTTTGCAGCGCTTTGTTAGGTCATGGCAGCACCAATCATACGATGCCGTCATAATGGAAGTAGGATAAACGGCAGAATTTATGGACATTCTATAAACAAATTCGAAAACTTCCTTCGAAAGAATGAAATTTGAAGGGTGAAGATGTTTATGGTTTTATCAGAACTTATAATTAGACTATTTATCGCTTTCTTTGTTTTATTTGTCCTAACTAGAATCATTGGAAGAAAAGAAATCAGTCAAATGACCTTCTTTAATTTTGTTTCTGCCATGGCCATAGGGTCCATCACCGCAAACTTAGCGGTTAATGAAAATCTAAGTATCCGAAACGGATTAATTGCTTTAATAGGGTGGGCAGTATTCACCTTGTTGATGGGATTTATTGATATAAAATCCAAGAATTTAAGAAAATACACAACGGGTGAGCCTATTATTGTTATTAAAGAGGGCAAGATTATGGAGCATGCATTAAGGAAAACGCGGCTCGATATCGATACGTTGAAATCAATGTTACGTGAAAAAGATGCATTTTCTCTAAACGATGTTGAGTACGCTGTTTTTGAAACGAGCGGGAAATTATCTGTCATGAAGAAAGACAATAAACAAACGGTAACCAAAGGGGATTTAAGTATACAAACTCACTATAAGACTTACCCTGTTGCAACCGAAGTGATTTCAGATGGCGTAATTAATACGAACAACCTTTCCCGCTTAAATCTTGATAAAACATGGTTACAGCAACAGTTAAAAAATGCAGGCGTAAACTCTGTTGATGAAGTATTTTTTGCAGAGGTTCAGCCTGATGGGAGCCTTCGTATCGATATCAACGATGATAAATTACAGAATTGAGAAGATGTGGAGGTAACTTACCTAGACGGGTATTTTTACACTCTTATATTTAGCTTATCAAGAAACCGAGGGGGAGTTACTAGGTACGAGCTAACAATTAAACGCAGATTCTCGACAACCGGGCTTGATTGCGGAGTAATACAAGTAGAAAATGAACAAATTTTTAAACTGCGGCAAAGCATCTGTTCTGATCAATCTTGCTCAGACCGGATGCTTTTAATTTGCTGTAAAATATAGTCTCCGAGGTATTTTTACTCAACCTTTATTCGAAAGCTAAGCAGGAGGCAATATAGCATGCCCACTTTCCACAACAACTCTAAAAGGCGTGGACCGGAAAAACGGACATCACTCCTTTTTATTCTTCTATTCTGCTCTTACATATTAAATAGGCCGCCATCAACCGTATAAGAGGACGAACTTACATACGACGCTTCGTCCGAAAGCAGGAAGACGATGACATTCGCTACTTCCTGCGGTTCCCCGTAACGCTTCATCGGTACGGCCTCATTATAAGCCGAACGAGCTGCTTCTGCTGATCCTGGAGCTACATTCGCCTCGATTTGACGCATCATTCGTGTATTGATGACCCCCGGATTGACCGTGTTGACCCGGACACTATAATCCGCCGCCTCAATCGCCGCCACTTTATTGATCCCCATTAAGGCATGCTTGGAGGAGTTATACAATACCATCCCAGGAGAACCGATGAGACCAGCTACTGAAGAAGTGTTAACGATCGAACCTCTTTTTTGTTTCTTCATGACAGGCAGTACATACTTAATACCAAAAAGTGCTCCCTTTACATTGATATTATAAACAAAATCAAAATCCTTTTCTGTTACTTCCTCAAGCGGCTTTGCCGGTCCTTCAACGCCTGCGTTATTTGCGAAACCGTCAATTTGGCCAAATTTTTCAACCGTTTTTTCAACATAGTTTTTTACATCCTGCTCTTTCGATACATCGGCCTTCACTACAAGTATGTTATCTTCCTGTAATTGCAGCTCTGAAACCATATTCTCTATAGCTTCTTCATTTACATCCACCAATGTTAATTTGGCTCCTTCACTTGCAAGTCTACGGGCAACTTCTTTCCCAATACCGCCAGCTGCACCTGTAATGATAATGACTTTATCCATAAATCGTGACATAAAAACTCCTCCTGCCTTTCCGTTAACAACAATAATTTATTTTCTCTTTCTTTCATTACTATGCCCGAATAGATTCAAAAAAAACACAAGGCATCTATATACAAGCACGATCATTTGAAACAAATTTATATAAAAATAAACACCCTTTCGAATCACTTCGAAAAGGTGTTACTAACTAATAACTACACTTTAAATTGATTAATCTGTGTCAACAGTTCTTCAGCACGTTTTGATAGCGCAGCTGAAGATAGTGAAATTTCCTCCATAGAAGCCAGCTGTTCCTCTGACGTAGCTGCCACCGTTTCTGCATTCTCGGAAGTCTGCTTGGCGACATGCGCTACCTGATCGATGGATAGATTCACCTGCTCGGCACTTGCAGACATGCGCTGTGCTACAGCAGAAATTTCCTGAATTTGTGAAGCCATTTCACTAATAGAAGACTGAATCCGCTTGAAACCAGCTCCTGCTTCCTGTACTACGGAAATACCGGATGCCACTTCATCTGTTCCCTTCTCCATCGTTCTAACTGCATGCTTTGTATCCGCTTGAATTTCTCCAATTAGCCCTGCAATTTGATCTGCAGAAGTTTTAGACTGTTCCGCCAGCTTTCGTACCTCATCAGCTACAACAGCAAATCCTTTTCCATGCTCTCCTGCTCGAGCTGCCTCAATTGCTGCATTCAATGCCAACAGGTTCGTTTGATCTGCAATACCTGTAATTACTTCAATAATTTTCACGATTGCTGTAGAACGTTCCTCTAGTTGTTGAATGACCGTCGCCGAATCATTTGTTGATTCATTGATTTTATCCATTTGAATAACAACACGCTGAAGAGCGACATTCCCCTCATCTGCTTCTTTCGTAGCTTCTGATGACACATCTGCCACAGTTGAAGTCGCTGTTGCAACTAGCTGTACGCCCGTCATCATCTCCTGCATTGCTTGCGAGCTTTCATCTGTGCTCACTTCCTGCTTTTTAGACCCGCCGGCCACTTCTTGAATAGATGCGGCGATTTGATTCGTTGCCTCTGTTGTTTGTTCCGCGCTTGCCATCAATTCCTCAGAGGAAGCTGCCACCTGTTCAGCACTAGTATGTACCTGGCCTACGAGACTTCTTAAATTTACGAGCATCCCATTAAATGATGAAGCTAAATCTCCAAATTCATCCTTGTTTTTTACCTGCACAGGCTCAATTGTTAAATCCCCTTCTGCCATAGCCTTCGTTGCTTTCGTCAATTTTTGGAGAGGTCCTGCAATTGTAGTAGATACTATCCAGCCGATAACTACAGCCAATAATAACGTAATTAGACTAATGACCGATACGATGAGCGTCGTATTATTTGTTCCTTGCTTGTTGTCCTCGTTTGCTTCCCGCATTAATGTAACTGCCTTCTCGCCATATAGAGAAGCGACATCAATCATTCCTGTTGTGATTGGTTTAAGTCTTTTATCCCACACTACCATTTTTTCATCAGTTGTCGGATTTTCTTGTAAGCTTCCTACAAAAGCATCGTACTCTTTTGTCAGCTCTATATTTTTCAGTTCAATTTTATCTAGTGCTCTCAGGAATTCTGCATCTGTTACAATCCCGCGCATATCCTTTATAAGCACATCTATTTCTTCCGTAGCTTCCCTGAATTCCGTACGCAGATTCATCGTATCCTCCAGAAGAGTGCCCCGGACAGCTAATGATTGCTTTTGCACTTTTACAACAATTTCCTTCATATATGTTTGAACTTCAACCTGCTCATTAATTACTTTTGAATATGAATCTGTAATACGCTGCAAAGAAAACAGAGCCATTCCTGCTACTATGATGAGTAAAACGGCCACAATCATGAAACCTGTAAATATCCTTTTTTTCACTGATATTCTCATAAATACACCCCTTGATTAATGAAATGACAAAAAGCCAATATAAAAAAGATGAGCCTCCTAAAAAGAAGACCATCTACATATTGCAGAAGAACTAGAAAGGTATGACTTCTTATATCTATTTTCATTATATTGAATAAACAGAAATTTTCCATATTTTTTTCACATTTACATTAACTTGTTGATATTTATTATAAATATACCGCACAAATAGATATATAGACTCATTAAAATCATTTTAAATATCAACATATAAAGGGTTTACATGCCTTTTGTATCTTATAAAAATAGTTCAAAAGACAAATATAAAGAGAACTTTCAGCGCAGAAAAGAGGTACTTCTATCATCAAATCGTTATTGCCAATCAATTTCTATCCTCACACTATATATTTCTTCGCAAAAACAGATAAGTCCAAGCTGTTTATTTTAAAATCCGCTCCGCTATAAATAACAAGCTCTTTTTCTCCTCTCTCATTCATTCCTATATCTCCAACTCCTGTAAATGTCAAAACCTCTCCTGCCTCTAAAGCTTTAGAAATAGAGATAAATTTGTTTAAATAGCTGCTGTTTAATCGTTCCCTCATAAATTCCTCAGGATAAATGACCTTCAGCATAGCATCATTATGTTCAATATAAAGATCAGCTACTTCCCCAGCCGCTACAGCCTTCTGAATAAACCCTAGTACAAGCCTCACTTGTCCTACATCTCGTTGTTTAATTTCATCTACAAACTTTTTGCGGATAGCCTTACCTTTCACCAACGTGTCATCCTCTAATAGGTCTCCATCATACAATGTCATCTGGACATGTTTATTCCTGCGTTCCTTCTTTCCTTGCACCCTTACTCTTTTTACGGAAACTTTGTCTTTAACAGCTTCATTATCCTCTTCTGGTTTTGTAAATAGCCTTGCAGCCTCCCGCAGAGCATTTTGCTTTCTATTACCGCTGATAGTGAGCGTCTTATCCTCCAAAAAACCCTCTTCGATCCCTGCCAATTCTCTGTGTACATTATAGATACATCCTTCGCTATGCTGTTGGCGGCGCCAAGTCTTAAAATGAGGCTTTTCCCCCCCGCTATATGACAAAAGCGCAGGGCACCCCTCCGTTGGGCAGTAAAGCTTTCCTTTAAACCTTTTTTTATATTTTTGTCGATTCATGTCACTCAAATGGATGATTTTCTCTGCCCCATCTAGTAAGTATCTGCCGTTTAAAATCCTCATTCAATCCCTCCTTGAAATAAACAAATAGCCATCCAGAATCCCGTGATCAAGATACCAGATGACCTTTCGTATGTATGTTTTTCCGTGTGCCTGCCAGCAGCCTCTCTATCAGCACATATGAGCCTCCAATCCATTCTCTATAAATTTTGCTTCCATTTTTAATGCTTTCTATATTTACGTATGCATTGATCAGAGAGAATATATCTAGGCGGTCCAGAAATTTTCTATGGTATTCATTAGGTTATCTACTAATATAAAAAGGCCGTAACATTTATGTTACGGCCCTCTAAAGATACTTTTTCCTATTAACTAATTTTTCGCGCTTTTGCCTGCTCGGCAGCTGCAGTAAACACAACGTCTGAAGAAGAGTTCAGTGCTGTCTCACATGAATCCTGTACGACCCCTATGATAAAGCCGATTGCTACAACCTGCATAGCGATGTCATCTGAAATGCCAAATAAGCTGCACGCTACCGGAATTAAAAGAAGTGATCCGCCAGCTATACCAGAAGCACCGGCCGCTGAAACGGCCGATACAACCATTAAAATAACAGCAGTCGCAAAATCCACCTCGATGCCCAATGTATGAACTGCTGCCAGCGTCAGGACAGAAATTGTCACGGCCGCCCCAGCCATATTGATTGTCGCTCCTAGTGGAATCGATACTGAATATGTATCTTTGTTTAACCCCAGCTTCTCACACAGCTTAATATTCACCGGAATATTTGCTGCAGAGCTGCGTGTGAAGAATGCTGTAATACCGCTATCCTTTAAACATGTTAATACAAGCGGATACGGATTTTTTCTTGTATAGATAAATACTAATACTGGGTTTACGATAAGGGCGATGAAGAACATGCTTCCCACCAAGACTAATAGCAGTCGACCGTATTCCGATAAAGCTGACAGTCCATTTGTTGCAATGGCATCGAACACAAGGCCGAGAATTCCAAATGGTGCCAAATTGATCACCCATTGCACTACTTTCGTGATAGCATCCGAAATGTTTTCCAATACATTTTTCGTCGCAGCACTTGCTTGTTTTAACGCAATCCCTAATACAACAGCCCATGCTAAAATCCCGATATAATTGGCGTCCATAATAGCAGTTACGGGGTTTGTTACGATATTAAAGACCAGCTTCTCTATTACTTCACCGACTCCGCTGGGCGGTGCTACATCTTGAGCTGATTCTTTCAGCGTTAATGTTACCGGGAAAATATAACTTACTACTACCGCTACGAAACCGGCTAGGAATGTGCCGATTGCATAAAGAACAAGAATAGATTTCATATTTGTTTGAGTACCGCTTTTTTGTCCGGCAATGGCATTAATCACAAGGAACAGTACAAGGACAGGCGCAACTGCCTTTAGCGCACTTACAAATAATGTACCAAGAATTGAAATGCCGCCTGCCTGTTCAGGGACTGTTAAGGCTAGAATTCCCCCGATAATGATACCGATGATGATTCGATTAACCAGATTAATCTGGTTCCATCTTGAAACTAAATTCTTCATTATTTCCTCCAACTGTCTTTCACTGTACTCTCAAGACGGATATATGTTTTTTTGTATAACACATAGTAACATAAAAATTCGGAATACAGTAATTACTTTCTTAAAATAGAATTATACATACTTATTCGAGATTTTTTAAGTATAAACTTTAATTATTTCGTAATTTAAGAAAAAGGAAATACTATTTTGGTATCTTCAAATGAAAATCTGCTCCTCTTATTAAAAAGAGAAGCAGATTTTATTTCCTCTCTATTCAGATGCCTTCATTTCCCTGGATGCCTCAATAAACCTGCGATGGCTCCCCACCATTGATTCAGGGAGCTGCGTATCTTCAAAATACCCTGCTTCTAATGTTTCCGCAGGATCAAGCTGCAGACTTCCTTCTACCTCGCTCGTGAGAAAAACGGCTGTAACACAATAAAATTCATCTCCGTTAGCTGCTTTCATGTAATACTTTTCACCTGAATATACATTCAAGAGCTGTAGATTACGTACGCGCAGACCCACTTCCTCAAACACTTCTCGTTCGGCCACTTGTTCAAAGCTCTCCCCTAGATTCATGAGCCCTCCTGGCAGCCCCCATTTACCCTCTGGCCGTTTTTGCAAAAGCACTTTCCCAGCAGGGTTCCGAATGATGACAACCGCGCCAGGCAAAATAAGCGGCTGGGTCCCTACGTAATCTCTCAAATATTTATAGTACTCCGTATGTTTTGACATCGTTAGACCATCCTTTTCTATAATCGAGAGCTGTTTTGTATTAAAAAAATAGATTACTTTCTATTTTATACTGTCCTTTCCTAAAAGGTTACTGTTTACACTATTTTCTTTCATTACTATGAAATCTTTCAGGAGGAATTCCTTTTTAATGGGGAAGACCTGTCTCGTATTCCAATGGCAGCGATGCAGCGTGCATGTAGTTTCATAACCTCCAACGATAATGTACCTGTCTCTCCCATTAGCCCTAAAATGCTGGGGTCCGCTCCAAAACAAAAAATCCACTTGAAAATGAATTCAAGTGGATCATGCCAATCGTTTTCGGCTTAGAGCCAAATATATGTGCTTTACAAAGCAGCTGCTCTATCAGTAAGTATAGCGGATAATTCTTACTTAACGTCGAAGACAACTGGCATTATGAGCTAAATCAGTTGAGTACTCTAAGTTTAACGGTCTTGACACCCCATGCAATGGCATTTTCATGGGACGGGATGAAGACGTCAATTTTATGCCCCTTAATAGCACCGCCCGTATCCCCTGCAATTGCTTCTCCATAGCCTTCTACCCATACTTTTGTTCCCAGCGGAATGACTCTAGGATCGACAGCGATAACTTTACGGTTTGGATTAGCTCGTAAATCTATACCGTACGCAGTTGTCCCTGAACAGCCTTCACAATAGGCTGTATAAGCAGTTGCTGTAACAGTCAGCTCTTGGACCGTTTCAACTTCTTGCGGCGCTGCTGCTGCTGTTTCATTTGCTTGTACTACCGGCTGAGAGGCTGGAATCACAGGAGCCGACGCTACAAACGTTTCTGGTAAGTCTGTACCTTTTATCTCTTCACCGCTCACTTTTAATTCATCCCCTGGATAAATTAAATAATCGCTTAACTCATTCCAGCCTATGATTGATTCAAGTGACACGTTATGGGCCAAGGCAATACGGTAGAGGTTGTCCCCCGCTTTAACCTTATACACTTCCGGCTCCAAATCCAAATCAAGCTGGAATGCTATTGGGATGGTAGCATCTAAAGCATCTGTAAAATAATAATCGTTAGGATCAGATTCCTCTTCATTATCTCCAATTGGCAGATCCGTCTGTGCCGAAACCACCGAGGTGGTTAAAAATACAACCAAAGCAAAGATGAAACAAGTCATTCTTTTCATCACAATGCCCTCCTTTTGTAGAAATTTGTTGCTTCACGTCCAAATTTGTCCAAAAGATATAAAAAATAAACATTTATTTTGAAAAAAGAGATTATGCTAATCTTAATCACTGATTTTAGGAATAGGAGCTGTACGTTTTTACAAAGGAAGAAGTAGAATTTTTCTTTTCATTACAGCTGCATGTACAGGCTGATTGAGATCTCTTCTGGAAAAGCTTTTAAAGAGAGAAACTTTTCATTCTTTACATAACAAAAAACCATTTTCCAAACTCGGCTAAAGAGTAATGGAAAATGGTCTCTACCTATTTAGTAGTTTAAGTTTCGTACTTCACTTTACACTAAATAACGCTAACTAACCTTTTTCATACGACAAAAGCTTCTTGTCCATTTTTATGCCCTTAAGATGCAGCAGCTATTTATTGTATGTAAATTTTCTGTAAAAGCGTCTGCATCAGCTGGATATTCATACAAGCTTTAAATAATAAATTTAACTTATATAATAAGATAATTGTCCCACAATCAGGAGACGTGCAGACCGATGAACAATTCGATTAAAAATAGATAAAATACTCCATAACTTGAGTGAAAAAAACGGTTATTTTTCTCCATCAGCTGCATTCCGCTCTATTTCTCTTAATATCTTACTATTTAAAAAAATCGTTCACTTTACCCAATCTATATACTTTTTTGTAAAAACATTGGTATTACGCCATTTTATGAAAAGAATCTAAATTGTCTGATTATTACGTATTTTAACGAAGCCATAAAAATGCCACAATTTTATCTTAAAATTATCACTCGAAAAATCATTAAAAACCGTTAATAATCACCTTTCTTCTGCTTGGTGTCTCAACGCCTATTTTCCCCTTTCATTCCTGCCCTTTTATCCCCCTCTAAGTGCATAACATTTTTTTGACTTCGATTTTGTAATTCACTACAATTTACTTGGAGCCAGAGATAAGAAAAATGTTACGTTTAAAATTGTGCTTAATATATTAAATTCCAGCTTTTGTTTAAGTAGAAAAGAATGTAAATATTCTATCAGGCATGATTTTATAGTAACGATTTACCTCAGCTCACACCTATCATATATACCTATTTCTTTCCCTTTTGTTTTCGTATTAAACGGTGTTCGCACCTTCTATAGAAAAACGGAATCTTATATAGAAGTCCAACGGAAAGAGCAGCAGATATGGAGCAGAAAACTTCTTACTGTTTAAAGATGCGATTTGCTATGGCAAAATAGTAAACTTGTAAACATTTATTAAGATGCTAAGTTTTCAACATGTTCTTTTAAGAACTTTCATGCTGCTTCTCGTACGTTTACTGGATTACAAGATTCATATAACGGCAACTAGGGAAGATGAGTAAAAGAGGAATCGTTCTGCTCAATTATTGGTTGAATATTCCTTTCGAAAATCTATAAATGGGTAAATATGTTGTTAAATAGCTGTACCTAATTGAATTGAAAGGAGTCCAACTATGAAAGTGAATTTAAAAGGGACTTTATTAGCATCTATAGTCTTCGGCACGATGCTTCTTGGTGGATGTGATCCATTATTAGTGCTTGACCCTAAAGGTCCTCAAGCAGAAGTGCAGGCAAACGACACAATGTTGTTAATCTATACCATGGGTGCGATTGTCTTAGTTGTATTTGCAATGTTGATATTTATGTTAGTTAAATATCGCGCTTCAAAACAAAGCCCTGACTATGAGCCGCCACATATCCATGGTCACTGGTTAGTAGAAACAATTTGTATTGGGGTTCCGGTTTTAATTGTTCTCTTCTTAGCTGTACGATCAGTAGAGAGTAACTATTTAGTAGAAAGCGCACCGGAAGAATATGTCGAAGAGGAACCATTAGTAATTTATGCATCTTCTTCAGATTGGAAATGGCATTTTAGTTATCCAGAGCAAGGAATTGAGACAGTCAACTATTTATACATTCCAGCAAACCGTAACATTGAATTCAAGCTATACTCTCATGGACCAATTACAAGCTTCTGGATTCCACAACTTGGCGGTCAGAAATATGCGATGGCCGACATGGTAACAACGCTTCACTTAGCGTCGGATGTAGAGGGTGAATTCTGGGGCCGTAACGCAAACTTTGCCGGTGCGGGTACAGCAGAACAAACTTTTGATGTAACTGCTCTATCTCAAGAGGAATTCGATGAGTGGGTAGAGGAAGTACAGGAAACTGCTGAACCAATTACAGAGGAAAAATTCGAAGAGCTACTTGAGCCTGGTCACCTTGGCCGTTCTACTTACACAGGTACACACTTAGAATTCTCACCAGCACCTGAGCATAATCACGGCAGCTCAGATGATGTGAACCATGATCAGCACGAAGAAGACACGGATCACAGCGAGCATGAAAATCACAATGACACTGAACACGAAGATCATTCTTCTCATTAATGATGTAAACAGAAAGACTGTAAAAGTCTGAAAGGAGTTACAACAGTATGGAATTTTTTGAGCGCTTTATGATACCACATCCAAGTTTCTTAATTTACGTTTCGATGGTATTGATTGTGCTTGTATCGATTGCATTGGTTGGTGTCATCACATACTTCAAGCTATGGGGCTACCTATGGCGTGAGTGGATTACAACAGTTGACCATAAGAAAATCGGTATTATGTACTTGCTGATGGCCCTCTTAATGTTATTCCGCGGTGGGGTTGATGCGATCATGCTTCGTTATCAACTGTCTATGCCGGAAAATACATTTTTAGATGCACAGCACTATAATGAGGTATTTACAACTCACGGGGTAGTCATGATCCTATTCATGGCGATGCCTTTCATTACATTCTTCTTTAACTTTTTAGTACCATTACAAATCGGGGCACGTGACGTTGCGTTCCCACGCTTAAACAACTTGAGCTTCTGGCTATTCTTTATGGGTGCTATGCTATTCAACCTTTCATTCGTTGTCGGGGGATCTCCTGATGCAGGCTGGACTTCATACTTCCCATTAGCAGACGTTGAGTTTAGTAAATCAGTCGGTACGAACTACTACATGATTGCGATCCAGATTGCAGGGATTGGTACGTTAATGACGGGTATTAACTTCATTACGACAATCATGAAAATGCGTGCACCAGGCATGACATTATTTAAAATGCCAATGTTCACTTGGTCAGCGTTAATCGCAAACTTAATCGTTGTATTTGCCTTCCCAGTTCTAACAGTAGCGTTAGCAATGGGTGCGATGGACCGTCTATTTGATACACAATTCTTCGCAATCGGCAACGGCGGTATGGATATGCTATGGGCCAACCTATTCTGGGTTTGGGGTCACCCTGAAGTATATATCTTGATTTTACCGGCATTCGGTATTTTCTCAGAGATTATTTCAACGTTTTCACGTCGTAACCTATATGGCTACAACTCAATGGTGTGGTCGATGATCGTTATCTCTGTGTTTGCGTTCACAGTATGGACGCACCACTTCTTTACAATGGGTCAAGGTGCTTTCACAAACTCAATCTTCTCTATTACGACAATGGCAATTGCCATCCCAACTGGGGTTAAGATCTTTAACTGGATGTTCACGTTGTATAAAGGGAAAATTGAATTTACAACACCGATGCTTTATGCAGTTCACTTCATCCCATTATTTACACTTGGTGGTGTAACAGGGGTTATGCTTGCGATGTCTGCAGCTGACTACCAATACCACAATACAATGTTCTTAGTTGCCCACTTCCATAACGTAATCATCCCTGGTGTTGTTTACGCGATGTTAGCTGGTTTAACATTCTACTGGCCAAAAATGTTCGGCTTCATGTTGAATGAAAAAATCGGTAAAGCAACTGTTTGGGTAATGTCAACAGGTTTCTTGCTTGCGTTCATGCCAATGTACATCACTGGTTTAGACGGGCAAGCACGTCGTATGTACACTTACTCAGAGTCAACTGGTTTCACAACTTTAAACATGGTTTCATTCGTTGGTGCTGGAATCATGGCTGTATCTTTCATCATGTTAGTTTGGAACATTTGGTACAGCTTCAAAAACTCACCACGCAACATCGGTTCAGATCCATGGAATGCACGTGGTCTAGAATGGGCAACACATACGCCAATTCCAGCGTATAACTTTGCTATTACACCAGATATCACAGACAGCACTTCTGAAGCATTCTGGGATATGAAACACAACGGCACTGAAATTTTCAAAGGCGAGATCAAGAAAATTCACATGCCAAACTACTCAGGTGTTCCATTTATCATGAGCTGTGGATTCTTCCTACTAGGATTCTCGTTAATCTTTAGTATGTGGATTCCGGCAATTGTCGGCTTGATTGTTGTTCTTGCATGTATGGCATATCGTTCATTCGAAAAAGATCATGGCTACTACATTCCTGAAGAAGAAGTAAAAGCAACAGAAAAACAATATGAAAAGCGAGGTGCGAAATAATGGCTAAAGTAGATCACTCAGTACCACTAGAGTATAGTACAGAGGAAAACGACCTGAAGATCTTTGGTTTTTGGGTATTCCTTGGTGCGGAGATTATGCTGTTTGGGACATTATTCGCCGCGTACTTTACATTAGTAGATCGTACAGGCAGCGGTCCGTCTGGTGCAGAGATTTTTGAAATCACACCAGTGCTTGCTGAAACGTTCTTACTATTAACAAGTAGTTTTACAATTGGTCTTGCAATTCATGCAATGCGCCTTGGCAGTAAAAAAGCGACACTAACGTTTATGGGTATCACACTAGCATTAGGTTTAGCCTTCCTGAGTGTTGAGATTTATGAATTCCTACACTACGTACATGTAGGTGCAGGTATTACAGTAAGTGCCTTCACATCGATTTTGTTAACGACGTTAGGTACACACGGTCTTCACGTAACGGTTGGTTTCTTCTGGGGTCTATTCATCATGATTCAAATTGCGAAACGTGGTTTAAATCCAGAAACAGCGAATAAGTCCTTTATCTTCTCGCTATACTGGCACTTCCTGGACGTTGTGTGGATCTTCATCTTCAGTTTCATTTACTTGAAAGGAATGATGTAATATGGCGAAATACTTTCCTTTAGGTCAAGTAATGGGATTTGTCTTCTCACTTGTATTAACAGTAGTGGCATTGCTTGTTTACTTCATGGATATGTCCATGACAACAGGAATGATTGTCCTTTTAGTTACAGCTTTCCTACAAGCTGGCCTGCAATTCATCATCTTCATGCACGCTGGTGAATCAAAAGACAAGTGGTCCATTTACTCAAACATCGTTTATGGATTTGCGATGGTATTAATTACGATTTTAGGAACACTACTTATCCTTCTTTGGGATATGTAATCAATATGCGGCTTTTATCGCTTGGGAACGCAGCATCTGCCTTGTGCGATGTTACGGTTAGAAAATAAAATACGCAGTAATCCGCAGGGTTTGTACCCTGCGGATTTTTTTGTTCTATGATGACATCTGTCTATCCCCCTCCCCTATTCTTTTCGTTTGTATATGTTTAACTCTTTCTTCACTTTGGGCATGTTGTAGGAAAGAGATTCAGCTTGTTATAAAGGGGCTCAATGCCATGTATCATCACTTCTATCCTCTCTTATCACATGATGCCGATACAAGTTCACAGATTGATGCTTATATAGCATCAAAGCAGATAGAGCTCTCCGCTATTGAAAACCAGCTGTCAGATACAAAGCAGGAGGCATCAGACGGCAGCTTATTTAATCTCGGCCATTTCCTTCGATTAAAACGCCATGTTGCAGCAATCACATCATCTCGTACGTTAATAGACGGCCAGATGACTGAGCTTCTTTCTTATATAAATGAGGAGGCACTTTTCCCTCAAAAAACGTTTTCCTTTCTCGGTACGCCCTATTACTCCCATATCGATTCACAGGCGTATTTTTTATTTTCGCCGTTAGAATATGATGCTTTTTTAGAAAAGCAGATGTTTTGGATTATCGAGTTGGATACAAGAGAGGAAAAAAGGAAAATCCACTGCTGCTCCATTGGGTTTTCAGCAGAAAATATTAGCAGCCTTCTACAGTATCCAATGGACTTACAGCATGAATTGGAGAAGTTCGAAACGATGGAGACGATTGAAGCGTCACAGGAACATATGACTTACTGCCGGCAGCGTTTATTACACTACTTTGGGGTGGATGACATTCTGGATTTATACGAGATTGAACAGTCACACCTGTTGAAATATATTGGCGACCCGCTCGTGTTGCTTCGGACTATCCAGAAAAAGCATAATGACAATCGAATCAAGCTTAGTCTGCAATCTATCCTGCCCATTCCAATAAACAAATCGACCATTGAGCTGGTTCATATAGAAAGAAGAGTCGTGAAACAGGAGCAGCTGCGAAGGTTTTGGGAAGAGGGACAGTTCACTGCTTATACGAAGCAGCTCCAGCAAACAAAAAATCGGTTAATGGAGACAGCAGGCATTTCTCAAGAACAGCTAGACCGCTTGATGGAACAAATGCCTGCCGATTTTTTATAAGTAAAAAATAGAGGAGAGGAACCGATATCGTCCTTCCCCTCTCTCTATATTTTTAAGCAGTAATTAACTTTACTTCAAATACTCATCACTCATACGAATCTCTTTTATCAGTTCTGTCGGTATTTCAAATTCGACAACTCCCATATACCCTGGCGCCACTTCATATTTATCAAAGACAATAACCAGTTTGTGATCCTCTGTGATATAGAAGTTCTGATCCGGACGGATGGACGTAAAGGCATCGATTAACTCTTCATCAGGCATTCCGCCGCCTTTTACCCAATAGATTTTTTCCTGGTTCGTTGCCAGCATCTCTTCCTGCATTTTTCCGATAAGATAATCGCTGATTACCGAGATATATCGCTCATCCTTGAATAGACTCGGCAGTGTCAGGATAATTTCCTTTTGCTTATCGATTGTATCGTATTGCATGACTGTAGAAGAGGAGCCAACCGTTTCCACCACGTAGCGGCCGATTGACAGCAGCTGCTCTGTATCTGTAGCGACAATATAGCCGCTGTCTACGCCTAAATGTCCTCCATCTGCCTGCTCCATGCCCTTCATATCCTGCTGGAATTGCTCATACAGTGCCTTGCCCTCTGCTGCATATTTTTCATTCAGGGCACGGATCTCATCCGACTCGCCTGTAATTTGCGGTACATCGATTGCTGCTGAATAATTATCCTTGTCCGTTTCGTATTGAACAAAGGTTAACACTTCTATGACACTCCCTAGCACAGGCACCTCTCCTAATGTTTTTGCCATAGCAGGGCTCATATTCAGACTCGCTGTAAATAGAGCAGCTGCGGCCGTTGCTCCTAACACCCATTTGGGGGCACGTTTTTTACGTCCCTTTTTCAAACTTGCTTCTACAACAGCATCCAAGTTTTCAGGAATCGGTACATTTCGGTATTTTTCCTCTAATTTTTTCAATTTGTCCATTATGACAACTCCTCTTTCGTCAGTTGTATTTTAAGCAGCTTCAATGCTTTATAAATCCTTGATTTCACCGTATTGACATTGGCATCCAATATGTGTGCAACATCCTCGATTTTCAAATCCTCAAAATAGCGGAGAACGATGACTTCCCTGTATACAGGAGGCAATGTGTCCAGCGCATCCTCTAAATCCATATTTTCATATGTATCATTTTGTGGAGGTGATAAAAATCCGAGTTGTTCGTCATCCATAACCTGAATGCGCTTGTTTTTCCGCAAGAAGTCGATTGCTGTTCTTACGACAATTTTATAAAACCAGCTTTTCAGCTGTTCCTCATTCTGTAATGTGTGCAGTGACTGCAGGGCTTTTTGAATACTGTCTTGTACGATATCGAGTGCATCCTGCTCATTTTTTGTATAGCTATAGGCAAGCAAATAAAATCTTTCTTTGTTCGCGCGGATGAATGTTACAAATACTTGCTCAACATGTTGATGCTTCATCTACTAAGGGCTCCTTTTTTCAGCATTTGTTCGTGTATACATATGATAGACGGATGGCAGGACCAAAAAAGTTGAAACGAACGATTATTTTCTTCTACCGAACAGCTTCTCAAAAAAGCGTACATAAAGTCTATAGTAGACATTTCTTCTCGGCATACAAAAAACACCCGCAAGATTTGAATTTATCAAACCTTGAGGGTGCTGATTCTATTGTAAACATATTCAATTAGAAACTTGATTAGCCAAAACGACCGGAAATATAGTCTTCTGTGCGCTTGTCTGTCGGATTAGAGAAAATGATATCTGTTTTATCGTATTCAACGATTTCTCCATTTAAGAAGAAAGCCGTTTTATCGCTGATACGGGCTGCCTGCTGCATATTATGTGTCACAATCACAATTGTGTAATTCTCTTTCAGCTGGGCGATAAGCTCTTCAACTTTCAGTGTTGAAATTGGATCAAGCGCTGACGTTGGCTCATCCATTAAAATAACATCCGGCTTCATCGCAATTGCCCGGGCAATACATACACGCTGCTGCTGCCCGCCGGAAAGACCAAGTGCCGACGATTTCAGGCGGTCCTTTACCTCATCCCAGATAGCCGCGCCGCGAAGGCTGTCTTCTACAATTTGATTTAGCACCTTTTTGTTTTTAATCCCTTGCATGCGAGGGCCGTATGCTACATTATCATAAATACTCATCGGGAACAGGTTCGGCTTTTGGAACACCATTCCTACCTTTGTACGAAGCTTGATCACATCGTTCGAGCGGTAAATGTTTTCGTCGTCGATTACGATATCACCGTTGATTTTCACTCCGTCAATTAAATCGTTCATACGGTTTAATGTACGTAAAAATGTTGACTTCCCGCAGCCGGAAGGACCGATTAACGCAGTGACTTCCTTTTGCTGAATATCCAATGATACATTATAAAGCGCCTGTTTTTCTCCATAATGTAAATTTAAATTACTTACTTTTATTTTTTCCTTTTCAGCAGCTGCTTCCTTCACAAATGCAAATGAACTTGCTCTCATTATCGGTTTTTCCATTGTAATTGTCATAGCGATACCCCTTTAATAATCTGCCTTGTTTAATTTTTTCGAAACGAATGTCGCGCCAAAATTCAATGCTAAAATGATTACGATCAACACAATTCCGACAGCTGCCGCTAGCCCGATGTCTCCGGATTCCTGTGTAACCAGGTAGGAATGTACAGTCAGCGTACGTGCTGATGAGAAGATGCTTTCCGGCATTGCTGCTACTGTTCCTGCCGTCAGGAAGATCGCTGCCGATTCACCGACAATACGTCCAATCGATAAAATGATACCCGATAAGATCCCAGGCATTGCACTTGGCAAAATCACCTTAATAAGTGTCTGAAGCTTTGTTGTACCGAGTGCGAGTGAACCCTCCCGATAAGACTGAGGTACCGTTTTTAACGCCTCCTCCGTCGTACGGATGATTACCGGCAATACAATAATCGTTAATGTCAGGGAAGCTGAGATAATCGACATCCCTAATTTTAATGTCGTGACAAAGAACACAGCACCAAACAAACCATAGATAATCGATGGAATACCTGTTAAGCTTTCCGTCGCAAAGCGGATTGTTTTCACTAATCGTCCCTGCTTTGCATACTCCTGCAAATAAACCGCTGCTAAAATGCCAATCGGTGTTGCAATTAATAATGAAATACCGATCGTATAAAGAGTTGTAACAATCATCGGCCAAATACCGCCATCACCTGTTGGCGAGTAGTCACCGAAAATAAAATCAAAGCTAATGTATGAAATTCCTTTATAAAAGATATATCCAACGATTACGACGAGGACGGCTATTGATACAAAGGCAGATAGCCATAGCAGGCCCCGCAGCATATTTTCTTTTGCTTGTCTCACCTTATTGACCACCTTTTGCCGTAATTTTCGCTAATACAAAGTTTAAAAGTAAAATGAAAGAGAATAACACAATCCCTGTTGCAAACAGCATTTCCTGATGCGTCCCGAATGCATAGCCCATCTCGAGTGCAATGTTCGTCGTTAATGGACGAACCGAATCTGTCAAACTTGTTGGGATGATCAAGCTGTTACCTGCCACGAGAATCACTGCCATCGTTTCACCGATCGCCCGGCCTAGTCCAAGGACAATGGCAGCCATGATTCCTGATTTCGCTGCCGGCACCACTACTTTAAAAATCGTACCGATTTGCGAAGCACCAAGCGCCATAGATCCTTCCCGATATGTTTTCGGCACTGCACGAATTGCTGTTTCTGCAACCGTCACAATCGTCGGCAGCATCATAATCGCCAGTACGATGATAACTGCCAGCAAGCTCTGTCCGCGCGCAAGGCCTAAGTTATTTTGCAGAAACGGAACAATAATCGCTAAACCGAATACCCCGTACAAGACAGACGGGATACCTGCTAATAACTGAATAGCCGGCGATAACACTTTTGCTACTGATTTTGGTGCAATTTCAGCGAGGAAAATCGCTGTAAATAACCCAACCGGTACGCCTATTACTAATGCTCCTGCTGTCGCAAATAGAGAAGCGACAATCATAGGGAAGATCCCAAACTTGTCCTCACTCGGTACCCATTCTGATCCAAAGATGAAATCGATGAAGCTATAGCCATCCGCAATAAATGGATTCGACCCTTTATAAAAGACAAACCCAATAATGAGCAACAAACTTAATACCGACAATAATGCACAGCCTAAAAATATTTTTGCTGACAAGCTTTCAAGCAAGTATTTCCGCTTGTTCGCTTTCGTCATTTCTTCATGCTTTTCCATGTTTGCGGTAGTCACTACAATTCCTCCAATTAGTTAACGCGAATCGCGCCAGATGATTCAACAATCTCCTGCCCTTCATCGCTTAAGATAAAGTCGATAAATGATTGGCCTGCTTTTGTCAGCTCCGCTGCACGGTGCACAAAAAGGAATGGCCGGGACAGACTATATTCATTTGCTAGTACATTTTCCGCCGTTGCCTCTACTCCGTTGATGTCAACTGTTGCAATCGACTCATCAATATATTCAAAGGAAATAAATCCTACTGCATGCTTATTTGTTGCAACCGTTGTTTTAATATTTCCGTTCCCGCTTGCTACGATTGCATTACGAATTAATTCACCTGAAGAGTAACCGACGATTTCCTGAAATGCATCACGTGAACCTGAACCATCTTCACGCGAAACAACCACGATTTCCATATCGTCACCGCCAAGCTCCTTCCAGTTCGTCACTTCACCCGTAAAAATTTGCTTCACCTGATCCATTGTCAAATTATCTACTTTATTTGTCGGGTGTGTGACAACCACAATCCCGTCATAGGCAATGACTACTTCCTCTAGCTCTGCTTTTTCTTCTTCTTTTAAATCACGGCTAGACATACCGATTTCCGAAACACCCGTCGTTGCATTTGTAATTCCTGCCGAGGAACCAATTTGGTTTACTTCGATATTCACTGCTTCCTGCTCTTCATATTTCATCGCAAGCTTCTCTGCTAATGGCCCAACGGATGTCGAACCCGAAATGGCAATCGTTGCTCCTGCCGCTGCTTCCTGTGCGCTATCTTTTCCACATGCAGCGAGTAGTGCGACCATCGTCATCAGCAAAATTAGTTGCATCCACCTTTTCATCATTCGGTACCTCCATGACTTTTAATCTAGTTTTAGAATAAAGGATATTTATTAACGTTCGATGGATGTTTTGTAAACGTAGTGTAAAAAGTTTATTTCTATTTGAAAATTCGGTGAACAATATTTAGACTTTTCTAACAACTAGCTAATTATTGTAAATCATTGTAAAATTCATTTGACTCTCTCTTCTACTCGAAATTAAAAACGACCTTGATCTCTCAAGGTCGTTTCATCTTACATATAAAATTGAATCAAATTCTCGTGCCTGGCTTTAATTTTTCATATAAATTCGGTTAAATTGCTCATACGCCTTTTCCATCTTCTCTTCCAGGAAATTAGTGCGTTCATAAAGAATAGAACGTAAATGGTGAACTTGGCGCATTAATTTGTCCATTACCCCCTCCTGGCCTTCTACCCGATCGATCAAGTCTTTCTGTGTTTCTTCTATAGTAGAAACCTGATTCGCCATCGTTTGCTGGAGGTCATGATGCTCATCCATTTTGCTCATCACTTCTTCATGCGAACCTCCTAGCTGCTTCAATCGGTTCATCACCTCATCTGTGACCAAGGTGAACTGATCAAGCTGCTGGGAAATTTCCTCCTGGAGATCCTGATACTGATCTAAACGGCTGATCATTTCTTCGTTCACCGTCGTTTGTTGATCCAGACGATCCGTCATTTTCTGATTTGTACCTGTTAATTCATCCAGCTTCTGTTCAAGTTCTGTATATGTTTTCCCGACATGCTCCATTTGCTCCAGCAGCATTTTAATCTCCTGCTGCTCCACAGTGACAGTCGCTTGGAGCTCCTGATTTTGGTTTTCCAGCTTCTCCAGCCAGCCCGTTATGTGCTGCTCCACTTTCTCATGCTGGCCATTGAGCTCACCAAGCTGCTTGTCGATCACCCGCCATTTATTCATCTGTCTTACTGTCACATTTGTATGGTGCTGCTTCAGTACACGGATAGCCCGGTGAAGCAATTCATTTGATGCCTGCTGTTCCTTCACAAATTCCGCCAAATAATCACTCTTATACTCAACCTGATTATTGTCAATCAGCTGATCATTATTTATAAATACACGTGAGTGTCGGCTGCCGTTCATAGATAACCCCATCTCTTTCCTCCTTCAATATTCCCGGTTCTATATCATATGTTGATTGGGGTACGGCGTGTATTTGACGAAAAGAGTATAGTAAGTGAAAACAGGTATTTACGAATATCCACGGTTATAGATACGGGTACAGAAACGCTTCTTTTCAAAACATTTAACAGGCAGATAGCGAGGTACTGTATTCAGCAATCGAGCGCGATGGAAAAGCATATTCAGGACCTTTTTGCTTTTTAGGGTCACAATATGAAATAATTCCAGTAAAGAAAACAACTAGAGTACTGGATGAAACAACTATGTAAACAAGGATGAAAATTCACTAAAAAGGGCTGAAGCGGCATGGAGTTACGACATTTAGAGTATTTTTTAATGGTTAGTAAAGAACTGCATTTTACGAAGGCAGCTGAAAATTTAGGAATCTCACAACCCACTTTAAGCCATCAAATTAAGATGCTTGAAAAAGAGGTAGGCTATTCGTTGTTTAACCGAGTTGGGAAGAGAATTGAACTTACGAGGGTCGGAGAAATTGTCCAGCGAGAGGCGTTAAATATTCAAGCTTCCATCCAAAGTATGTCTTCGCAGATTACAGCATTTTCGAAAGTAGAAATGGGAGAATTGAAGATTGCTGTGCTGCCAGGAGAAATAACGGATTTGGTATCTACTTTGTGTATTCAATTTAACCAGCTGTATCCAAGCATTAAAGTGCTTATTGAAACTACAGATCAAGTAGAAAAGGCTGTCCTCGAAAATCAGGCTGATTTTGGTATAGGTTTTCAGCTTGATCAATATGATATGCTGCAAGTAACAAAATTGTATGAGGAAGAATTTTATCTGATTAGCAGTCAACAGAAGGAAGAACAAAAAGTTTCCTTTTCTTCTGTTTTAGATAGCCCTCTTATTTTATTTCCGAACAGTCATCAATGCAGAAAATTGCTTAATAAGACCAGCGCTAAATTTGGTAAGAAGTTAGAGCCGATCATTGAAACGTCTAGTATTAAATCGATTCTGAATCTAGTTCGAAATGATGTCGGTCTTAGTGTTGTCTCACGTACATTGTACGAATTTTATGATACAGAGGATTTATTTTTCCAGCGTATTGAAAAACCAGCTTTGACTAGGGACGTTTATCTCGTAATGAAAAAGAATTGTTTTATTAATTATGCAGCACGTGAATATATTAAATTATTAGTACGTGAAATCGAAAAGCTTCATTTTCATACAGAGAAAGAGGCAATGCAATCTTTGTCTAATTTTGTATTATAGTTTGTATCTATCATTATCATAGAAATGATGTAATAGACTGACGGTATAGTCCTCTTTACAATGAAGACAAGGCCACTCATGAAAATGAGAAATAAATATGGCAAGGGGGTTTATCATCAACTGGGAATGCCTATAAATTTTTTGCCAGCATTTCATCAAGTAAAAAACTAATTATGAGGTGATTGTTAATGAGTAAGGATTTAAAGCAATTCATCAGAAATGAAGCGTTTTTGGGTAAAGTTGTTTCAGCTGAGGAGGCAGCTTCTTGGATTGAAGACGGAATGAACCTTGGCATGAGTGGATTTACGCTTTTCGGTGAGCCGAAAGAATTTCCTCTTGCACTTTCCAAGCGTGGTGAGAAAGAAGACTTTAAGGTGAACTTATATACGGGTGCTTCGTTAGGCCCGACAGCTGACCAATCAATGGCCGAAGCCGGTATCCTTAACTTACGTGTTCCTTACCAGGGCAATGCTGTGATGCGCGGGAAAATCAATAGAGGTGAGATTTTCTATATTGACCAGCATCTATCACACACAGCAGAAGAGGTACGAAAAGGAACATTAGGAAAAATTGATTATGCCGTTATTGAAGCCGCTGCCATCACGGAGGAAGGCTATATTATTCCGACAGGTTCTGTAGGAAACTCGCCGATTTTTGTAGAAAGAGCCGAAAACGTTATCATTGAGCTAAACACCTCTGCCCCGAGCGCATACGAAGGGCTTCACGATATTTATGTACAGAAAGATCAAGGGGAACGAAGAGAGATTCCTATTTACAATGTGGCAGACCGGATTGGAGAAATCGGTATTAAAGTCAATCCAGACAAAGTAAAAGGAATTGTTTTATCGGAGCAGCCTGATATCCCTTCCCCATTATTTGAGCCAAATGAGGAAACACAGCAAATTGCCAATCACTTATTAAGCTTCCTAGCTGGAGAAGTGGAGGCAGGAAATTTACCAGAGTCATTAGCCCCATTACAGTCCGGCGTAGGTTCTGTTGCGAATGCTGTTTTAAATGGGATGAAGCATTCTCAGTTTAAGGATATCGAAGTATTTTCTGAAGTGCTGCAGGATGGTGTCTTTGACTTGATCGATGCAGGGATCGTTAAATTTGCAGCAGGTACTTCGTTCTCGCTTTCTAAGAAACGTGTAGATTCATTAGCCGGGGATTTAGAAAAATACAAGGACAAAATTATGTTTAGACCGCAGGAAATTTCTAATAACCCGGAAGTCATCCGCCGGTTAGGTATTATTTCATTTAACACTGCTCTTGAAGTAGATATTTACGGAAATGTCAATTCAACTCATGTGAGCGGAACAAAAATTATGAATGGAATCGGCGGTTCTGGAGATTTTGCCCGTAACGCCAAAATTACAATCTTTGTCACATCATCTTTGGCAAAAGACGGGGCTATTTCAGCAATCGTTCCTTTCGTATCACATATTGACCATACAGAACATGATGTAGATGTCATTGTGACAGAGCAAGGTTATGCTGACCTGCGTGGACTGCCGCCGGTAAAAAGAGCAGAAAAACTGATTGAAATTGCACATCCTACTTACAGACCACAGTTACGCGCTTACTTTGAAGAAGCAAAAGAAAAGGTTGGCGGTCATACTCCGCATATTCTTGAAAAAGCTTTCTCATTCCATACAAGCCTTAAAGAAAAAGGCACGATGTTAATGAGTGAGGAAAACTAAAAATAACGAATAAGGAAAGGGGCTTAAAAATGGATGTACGATACCCAATTGGGCAACTGCAGGTTCCTGAAGAAGTAACATTAGAAAATGTTCAAGATTGGCTAAAGGAGATCGAAATTTACACAACACGCTTAAGAGAAACGGTTGATTCATTAAGTGATGAAGAATTAAGCAAAACATATCGCGAAGGTGCCTGGACAGTTCGTCAGCTTATTCATCATATTGCAGATTCCCAGCTGAATATGTATCAGCGTTTGAAGCTGGCTTTAACAGATGAAAATCCAACCATACCGGGGTTCGACGAAGAAAAGTGGGCGGTCCAGCCGGATACAAAGCTCCCTGTCGAGCCTTCGATTAAAATGCTTGAAGGGATCAATGAGCGCATTGTATCTTTAGGATCCAGTTTAACTGAAGAACAATTAGGCCGAACTTTTATCCACCAGAAAAACGGTCAAGTAACAGTTGCAGCAAAAGTTGCAAAATTAGCCTGGCATGAAAACCATCACTTGGCTCATATCAAAATCGCATTATCAAATTAATACAATCTGTGTTGAATTGGCTTTTCGAACTTCGATAAGCCAATTTTTTCATTAGTCGCTCTGCCCTCTTACTAATATGTTTGGAGCAGCCTATCATGCGTTAGCCGTTCTAAGGATAACTGTTCAAATGACTCCCTAGAGTAAAAAGCAAAATAAAAAAACAGCAAATCCATATGCATTAAGGATTTGCTGCTTGTTAAACTGATGGTCTCGACAGGGTTCGAACCTGCGACCCCCACCTTGTCGAGGTGGTGCTCTCCCAGCTGAGCTACAAGACCGTATATACTAAAACGACATCACTTACATAGCAATCATAACACATCTTTTTTTGAATGGGTATCCCTGAAAAACATATTTTTTCCTTAGTATTTTAGTCTCCTAAAAATGTCTAACTTTTAAGAATAAGTTCCCCGTGGAACCATATAATTGATAACAAAGAATTTTCGGCAGAATGAATATATTTATTACAATCGTTAATATGACGCACTGACTTTATGCTGTTTATCCTACTCTCCTCTTTCACATAATTTTAAATTTCATCTTGACGAAATGAAAAAGAGCGTGTATATTCAAATTAAATTATCTCGAATTCGAGATTCTTGATTTCAAAACAGGGGGAATTAAACATGACAAACTGGACAGTAGATCAATCACATTCAAACGTTGGCTTCTCGGTTAAACATATGATGGTATCAAAGGTAAAAGGAGTATTTGAAGATTACTCTGCAACAGTAACTACAGCTGATTTATCGGATTTATCAGATGCAACAATTACATTTGATATTCAAGTAGCTTCAATCAGCACGAAATCAGAGGACCGTGACAACCACTTACGTTCAGCAGACTTTTTTGATGCGGATCAATATCCAACAATTTCATTCCAATCAACAGATATCGCAAAAGATGGCGATGATTACAAAGTAACTGGTGACTTAACGATTAAAGATGTAACAAAACCAGTCACATTTAATGTTGAATTCAATGGTAGAGGAACAAATCCATGGGGTGTTGAGGTATACGGATTTGAAGCTGAAACGAAAATTAACCGTGATGAATTTGGCTTAACATGGAACGCAGCTTTGGAAACAGGCGGCGTATTAGTCGGCAAAGAAATTAAAATTAATGTTGACCTAGAAGTCAACCCAGCTTAACTATACAAAGAAGCATGCGTCCAATAAGTACGCATGCTTCTCTCTTTATAAGTCCCAACCTAGCTTAAATAAAACAATCCGCCGTTAACCATATCTACCTTAATGCGAGGTGTATATTGCTCCTCCAGCGCCTTCTTCTCAAGCTCATAGCTTTCAGGCTTTGTGACGGAATCCACATAAAAGTACTCGAGCACTTCCAAGTCACGCAGCCATCTTGCCTCTGCCGCTTTTGCCCAGGAATGGTCATCTTCAATAATCATTTCCTCCACCAGAATATCAAGACGATCCAGCGCACGTGCAGGCTTAATAATATAAGGAACAGTAAAGGCGTTCTCCGGTATGTCTGCATGAAGTTCCCGATTCTTCAACTCTTCCTGAAAGTTTTCTACTACCCGCCCTGTCAGTAAATTAATGCCGAGCGAATAGATCATTTCCTTCGTATGGTTACAGTAGTATGAAATTTTATAGTTAACGCCCAGCCATGGAGTCAGGATTATATCATTCCTATGCCCTGTATACTCATACAGTTTAACAAAGGCACCCAAATCCTTTGTCGCTTCAAACAACAGACTAAGCCTTGGGGAACCGAAATGGATCATTTCCCCTTTGATATCATCCTCGAGATTTGTCCGATCTGTAATTAATGTCAGCTGAAGAGGTGCCGGCTCTATTCCCGCGCTCTCGACATATTGCCAATAATACGGTCGATTCATAATTTTTTTATCCATCTCTTCCGTCAGTTGTACAACTAAATAATGCGGATGCTCTGTTAAAATCGGACAATTTGTTTCTTGAAAGAATGTTTGCAAGTACTGATGAACCTGTTGTGGATACATGCGCTTCCTCCTCTTTAGATTGATTCCTTATAGCCGGCTAGGATATCATCCAGCTCACCGACCACCTTTTCAAATACATCAATCTTTTCATATAGCAGATCTAAAATATGCTGCTCGATTGTATCCTGGACAGCCAGATTGTAAATGTGCACATCATGCTCTTGACCGAGACGATGCACACGCCCAATCCGCTGCTCCAGCTTCATCGGATTCCACGGCAGATCATAGTTGATGACATGGTGGCAAAACTGAAGGTTAATCCCCTCACCGCCGGACTCAGTCGCAATAAGTACCTGTGCCTTATCCCTGAATAGCTGCTTCATCCAGTCCCGCTTGCTTTTGCTGAACTTCCCATTGAAGGGCACACTTGTTATCCCCTTTGTCCCTAAATACCATTGCAAATACGTCTGGCTGGCCCGGTATTCTGTGAAAATGATGACTTTATCATCTGCCTGCGAGATAATCTCATACACTTTTTCCGCTTTTGAGTTAACCTCCATCTCCATCAGCTTCTCCACCAAAGCCTCTACGTACGTAATTTCTTCCTCACTCGTGCACTTAGACATCATATAGTTCAGTGTCATACAAGCCGCTTCCTTACTACTGCAAATCTCTTTTTGCAGTGTAATCATTGAAAAACTGCCTGAAAAAACTGAGGATATATCCTTTAAGCCAGATAGCAGTTTATATGCTTCCTGCTCTTCTTTCGTAAACTGGATTTGGATGTTCTGTACCTTTCGATTCGTCCATTCTACACCCGTATCCTGTCTTCTGTTACGAACCATTACCTGGTTCACCAGCTCTTTCAAATACTCCTCATGCTCGACCGTCCGCTTGCTGGCTGAGAAAGAAGTCTGGAACGCTTCAAAGTTTCCTAAATGACCAGGCTTCAATAATGAAATTAAATAAAACAGCTCAAATACATCATTTTGAATGGGTGTAGCCGTCAGCAGTAAACAAAACTTTTTCTTTAATGTCTGTACAAATTCATATGCCTTTGTTTTATGATTTTTCAGCTTATGTGCCTCGTCAATAATAATCATGTCATAATCCTGCTCATAAATGAGCTCCCGATGCGGACTTTTCTTTGCCGTATCCATGCTCATCACCATGATTTCTGATTGATCGATCCCGTATTTTTTCTTATAGGCAATTGCCGGGATGAAAAACTTATGATTCAGCTCCTCTACCCATTGATTGATCAAGGAAGCCGGAGCCAAAATGAGTACTTTCTTTACCAAACCGCGGATCATGTATTCCTTCAGCACAAGCCCCGCTTCGATTGTTTTCCCAAGCCCTACCTCGTCTGCCAGGATCGCTTTGCCGTTCATCCTCTCGATCACCGTTTCTGCAGCCTCCAGCTGATGGGCAAGCGGCGTGAAGTGCGGCAAGTATTTTGGTGCTTGAAGACCGGTAAAGTCAGTAATCAGGTTATTTTTCGCCATGTCATAGCTCATATTATAAAGAGCCCATTTATCCCAAGGCCCGTTATCTTCCAAACGCTTTAAAAATTCTGCCTTCCAATCTGACGACCTTTCGATATACATAAACACACCTCGCGGCTACTATTTTTACATAGGGTGCCCGAAATCGAGAGGTGTATGAGAATATATATTGTTTTGTAGGATGTATTATTTGGCAATGTTTTTCTGGCGTTATCGTTTTGCGAAATCAACAGGATGGATAGACTGGAAATGGGTACATAAATTATTGAAAATAAATCTTTTAAAGAAAGGATATCATTAGAGCCATTTATATAAAAAGTACCTGACTCTTACGCGAATCAGGTACTCCAGCTATTCTTATATTAAGTAGACTTAATGGTTCGATTATAAATTTCAAATTAGAACGCCGCTAGCTGCTCATCTGTTAAATTTTGTGCTCCCATATATTGGACTTTTGGTGCACCATCAATATATTTAACAACTGCATAGCGCTGCACATTCGGCTTTACCCAGTTGCGGGCTTCATCCGGCCAGTTAGAAATACCATCTGCCAGCATCTCCTCCGCTGTCATTACCGGAGTTGTCATTGCTGAATATTCCATATAGTTGAACTCATCATCGACAAATGTCACATAGTATACATCATCAAATACCTTATACACATCTTGGTATTCACGATTAATGTCATCACTGAAAATACCTTGCGGGTACGCATAGAACTTGCCTAACTCATATGTAATCAGCGATTGTGAAATCATATCTCTTCTAGGGAAGAAGTTATTTTCCATATCCAATTCCACACCGAATGTCTCTCTGTACTTCTCTTTTACCGTATCCCCGTCAAAGGTCATTTCCAAATCATTTGGCGTTTCATTTTCAATATTGTTGGCTTGGATAACATGCATAACCAGCCCTTCTGCATGGTCCTGCTTGTCGAGATTAATGCTCAGTATATCACTAAATTCGGATAAAGCCTGTAACACTTCTTCCTTTTTCTTTGTCTCTTTTGTTTCTTCGTTGTCAACGAAATGGTTTACACTCGGCGCAAGTTCCGCCAATACTTTTCCAACATAGGTAGCTGGACTTGCATAGTTGAAACCATATGCTTTCGCCCCCGCGTTGCTAATAATGATCGGGCGTTCCTCCCCTACATACGGCGCAAATGCTGCTTCATATGCGGCTTGATCTGTTTCTACATCATTCAGCATGTAAACAAGCGCTCCATCGCTATTCGTTATATAACCCGACACGACCAATTCCGTTTCAGAGCTATTTGGATCCTTCGCATAAATCCATTCTCTATTGTCCGCCAACCCTTCATTCGTCTGATGTGAGAACATTTTTATGTACGTCCTGCCATCCTTGCCTTCCACTAAGGAAACACTCATATCACATGCAGAGCATTCCATTTTTTCAATCTCTCCCGAAAAAGATAACATAGCACTTTCTCCATCAGGATTAACTGTCCAAACTTCGTGTACATAATTATCGACATTCCGATGACCATATGTAGAAAGAGGGTAGTTGCTTCCTTTCATTAAAGCGTATACTTCTTCTACACCGTCATTATCAAAATCGACTAGTTCTGCATGCACAACTCCTATTTCATATTCATTTTCCTCATATGTGCGGCTATCATATGTATACCCCAATGTTTCTACTGCTTCCGATAATTTTTCATATAGCTGTCTTTCAGCAGTTTGCTTTTCCTGATTGTTTTCGGTTGCTTCAGACTGTTCGCCGGCAGCTACCTTCTCAGGTTCCTTATCCTTCCCATCAGAGCAACCGACAAGCAGTGCTATTATCACCCATGCAAGCCAATATTTTTTCATACGAAATCCCCAACTTCCCAAAGCAATAGCCCAAGACTATTTCTTCATCAAATTTTTAACATATCTAACTTTATACCAATTATTACAAATTGTAATTAATATTTTTTTGATATGGTAAACATCCATCTGTTCCGATACTATTCTACTTTTCACTTTTTCCTATTCAAAGGAATCGAAAAAAGGGATATATTGATTTCTCAAAAGACTTAAGCTTAGTGCAGGGGCTTCGCATTTTAAAGATCCACCTATAAAAATTGAATTTTTTCTATGTACGGAGAAGAATCGGCAGACGATTGGCTATATTATTCATTTACATTCAAATGATTGATTCATGACAAGCACGAAAGCGGAGCATACTAGCAAAAAACTAAACCGAGGTACAGACTATGATCAAACATGCTCCGCTGACCTTCCTGACAGTTTTGCTGCTCCTTTTCGAAAGCAGCCATGCAGCTGCTAATGAGAAAGTGCCTCCTTTTGAAAAGTTTTTTATTGAAATCGGCTATAAAACAATCGAGGAGGCACGAGAAGATGCTGAACGGCACTTTAAACAGGAACTTAAACTGCCGATGCAGGTGCCACCGATCAGCTTCACCCACTTTTTTGGCCGATTCAATGATTTAGAAGACGACATTAATGATTCGTTCGAAGCTCTATTAATCCATGAGACCTCTACCGAGCATCGTTACAAAATTGAAGTGAGACCGCTTGCGCATAAAATTCCTATTTCCGATAAATATGTGCTGGAGAAATTTATATTAAAGGATGAAGAGGAAGCGGTTTACATGGGGATTTCAGGAATTCATGCACTCGTATTCGAGAAAGAAGGCTGGCAGTATATGCTGAGCGTCGACAAGCGGATTTCAGGCAAAGTCCCGCCAGATGTTTTAGTGGACATAGCTGACTCCATCGAATATTGAACTGATATACTGCTTTTGCACTTTCCCTACTTGGGCCTTCTATCGACAATGGGTCCCTGTCTTCATAAAAATACTCGAACGGCTTTATTCCGTTCGAGCATCTAAATCTATCGCTATTAATTTTTCTTTCCCTCTTTATATCACGTAGTCCCAGACGTACATAATAATCCGCCTGCAACGACCACTTCCCCGGCCTTCACGACCGTATCTGTATGGTTCATTCCGTAAAAATATTGCAGCTGTTTATAATTCGGCACATCTAATATAAGAAGATCTGCCTTTTTTCCTGTCTCGATTGTTCCGATTTCATCGCCGCGGTTAATTGCATAGGCCGCATTGATCGTCGTAGCACAAAGTACTTCCTCCATCGTCATCCCCATATTCATGCATGCCAGGTTTTGAATGAACGGCAGGCTGATTGTCGGGGATGAGCCCGGGTTGAAGTCTGTTGAGATGGCAACCGGCACACCGCGGTCAATCATGAGTCTCCCACGTGCAAACGGCGCTCGTAAAAAGAAAGCCGTTCCCGGAAGAAGGACAGCAATCGTACCCGCTTCTGCCATTTTTTCAATACCTGTATCGGATGCAACAAGAAGGTGTTCTGCTGAAATGGCTTCCACTTCCGCCGCAAGCTCCGCTCCCTCATAAGGTTCGATTTCATCAGCGTGGATTTTTGGCGTCAGCCCGCAGCGTTTTCCGGCTTCTAAAATTCTTCGGGACTGGTCAGGTGTGAAAACACCCTTTTCACAAAATACATCATTGAACTCAGCAAGCCCCAATTCTGCAACTTTAGGCAGCATTTCTTCAATCACAATATCAACAAAGGCATCTTCATTTCCCTTATATTCCTTAGGCACCGCATGGGCTCCCATAAATGTCGAGACGACATCAACAGGATGTGTTTCCTGCAGCTTTTTCGCCACTTCCAACTGTTTTTTCTCCGTTTCCCAATCAAGCCCGTAACCTGATTTCGCCTCTACTGTCGTTACACCGTATTGCAGGAACCGATCCAAATGCTTGCTTGTTTTTTCATATAGCGACTCAAAGCTTGCTTCCCTTGTTTTTGTCGTTGTGTAATGAATACCGCCGCCAGCATTCATGATTTCCATATATGTTTTTCCAGCCAATCGCATATTCAGCTCATGTTCACGGGTACCTCCATGCACGAGGTGGGTATGACAGTCAATAAGACCCGGCATGACAATCTTGCCCGCTGCATCAATCTTCCTTGCCTTTTTCACCTTTTCGCCGTATTGCTCTTCAAGCGCCGCTAATGGCCCGACTGCTGCAATACGGTCGCCCTCGACTAATACACTGGCATTTTCGATTACGCCAAGATTGCTCATGGCACCACGTGTGCGAGGCCCTTTCGTATCACTTTGTAATGTCAGCACTTCATTTGCATTTTGAATAAGTAGCATATCCATCATCCTTCCAGCATCGGCATATGCACGCCTTTTTCCTTTGCTGTCTTAATTGCAAGTTCGTAGCCGGCGTCTGCGTGGCGAACGACGCCCATTCCTGGATCTGATACGAGTACACGGTTGATTTTTTCAGCAGCCATCTCTGTACCATCTGCCACCAATACTTGGCCCGCATGCTGGGAGTAGCCCATGCCTACTCCGCCTCCGTGATGAATGCTCACCCAGCTGGCACCGCCAGCCGTATTAACAAGAGCATTAAGCAGCGGCCAATCGGATACTGCATCCGAACCGTCCTTCATGCTTTCGGTCTCACGGTTAGGAGAAGCAACCGAACCCGAATCCAGATGATCTCGCCCAAATACGATTGGAGCTTTTAATTCCCCTTTTGCTACCATTTCATTCACACGCAGCGCAAAACGATGACGATCCCCATAGCCCAGCCAGCAAATTCGTGCAGGCAGTCCCTGCCATTTCACCATTTTCTGTGCCATCTCAATCCAGTTAACAAGGCCTTCATCATCAGCAAACATTTCCTTTGCCAGCGCGTCTGTTTTATAGATGTCCTCCGGATCACCCGATAATGCCGCCCAGCGGAATGGCCCCTTTCCTTCGCAGAACAGCGGGCGGATGTAAGCTGGGACAAAGCCAGGGAAATCAAAGGCATTTTCGACACCCATTTCCTTTGCATAAGCGCGGATATTATTGCCGTAATCGAATGTTTCCGCTCCTGCTTCCTGGAATTCAAGCATTGTACGTACGTGCTCTGCCATCGCTTCCTTTGCTTTTTGCTCATATGTTTTCGGATCCTTCGAACGCAGTGCCAATGCTTCCTCAAGCGTCATGCCGTTTGGAACATAGCCATTGATCGGATCATGCGCACTCGTCTGGTCTGTCACTAAATCAGGAATGATGCCGCGGTTCAACAGCTCACGGTTGACATCCGCACAGTTTCCTACAAGCCCGATAGAAGCAGGCTCTTTCGCCGTTGTTAGTTTATTAACGAGCTCGATTGCTTCATCCACGGTCTCAACAAGATAGTCACAGTACCCTTCTTTTATTTTCCGCTCAATGCGTGCACGGTCTACCTCGACGACGAGAATAACAGCCCCCGCCATTTTTCCTGCTAGCGGCTGGGCACCGCTCATACCGCCCATTCCGCCTGTAAGGATAAATTTGCCGCGCAGGTCAGCAGAACCGAACTTTTTCTTACCGGCTTCCACAAAGCTTAAATATGTCCCTTGCAATATCCCCTGTGCCCCAATATAAATCCAGCTGCCAGCCGTCATCTGCCCGTACATCATCAAATTGCGCTCTTCCAGCTCATAGAAGTGATCCCAATTCGCCCATGCAGGAACAAGGTTTGAGTTTGCAATAAGTACACGTGGTGCATGCTCGTGTGTTTTAAAGACAGCAACCGGCTTTCCGGACTGTACGAGCATCGTCTCATCATTTTCAAGTTTCTTTAACGTCTCAATCATTTTATCAAAGCTTTCCCAGTTACGGGCTGCACGCCCGATACCGCCGTAAACAACTAGTTCGTCTGGATTTTCCGCTACCTCCGGATCCAGATTATTCATCAGCATGCGCATCGCTGCCTCCTGCGTCCAACCTTTACAAGTCAGCTCAGACCCTCTCGGTGCGCGAATTGTACGTGTTTGTAACATAAACGATCTCTCCCTTTAAAATAGTATAAATGCAATAGGTGTCACTAAAATCAATGTCAAAACGACACGCTCGAACCAAATGATGATCATCTGACGCAATGTAATCGGAATATCTGTCGACAAGATCAGCGGAATAACCGCGGATAAAAACAGAACAGATGAAATCGATACAACAGCGACAATAAACTTCGTCACTAACATCGCTTCCGTCACGACCAATGCAGGCAGAAATACTTCAGCAATCGAAACCGCCAGCGCCTTAGCTGTCAGCATTGGCTCCGGCAATTGAAGTAAATATGTGAATGGAGCGAAAATATACGCTACCCAATCAAAAACAGGCGTATACGTTACTAAAACCAAGCCCAGTAACCCGATTGATAGAATAGAAGGAATAAGTGCCATCGTCATGAACATACCGTCTCTTAAGTTCACCCATAGGTTCTTTCCAAGCGAAGGTGTCTTTTCAACCGCTTCCTTGGCTTCTACCCATGCCGTCTTTAACCGGTCCTTCGTGATGACCTTTTCCGGCTGCGGGGTCACGCCTTCCATATAGTCGTCCTTCATCGTACGTAAAGGATATATTCTGGCAGTAATGGCCGTGACGATGAATGTAACGACAAGCGATACCCAAAAGAATAAATTCCAATATTCCATAATACCGAGCGTCTTCGCAATAATGACCATGAACGTCGCAGATACCGTAGAGAAGCCTGTTGCAATAATTGCTGCTTCCTTCGCTGTATATCTGCCCTCATTGTAGAGGCGGTTCGTCAGTACAAGACCAACTGAATAACTTCCGACAAATGACGCCACAGCATCTACAGCTGAGCGGCCCGGCGTTTTAAATACCGGCTTCATAATCGGCTGTGTTAATGCCCCGATGAATTCTAAAAGGCCGTAGCTGACAAGCAGTGCTAAAAACAGCGAACCGATTGGAATAAGCACCCCAAGTGGCTTAATGAGCTTATCCATTAAATATGGCCCGATATCTGGATTCATGAGCCATGCGGGACCAAAACCGAAAATCAGCATCACTCCTGCCGCCAATCCAAAAACTTTAAATACTGACAGGATGACATTCACCTTTGAAACCTTCCACTTACCCGTGATAAATGGATGAGCCGTACCAGCGATTAATCCAATGAAAATATACACCGTTACAATTGTCGGGAAGGTTGTTTGCACCCATGTTACGATGTGGTCAATCAGGATTGTGCTTTTCCCACCCCATTCAAACGAAACAAAAAAGCTGAATATACCGATAACACTACAGATCAGCATTTTGGCAATGACTTTTATATCTTGCTTCTCTTTTGGTGCATGCGATATTTCCTGCGGAACATTTGCCATCATTATCCCCCCTTGTGTGTTTTCATTGTAAACGCTTTAAGTTTTCAGAATAAATGGAATAATTAACGTATTTATCGTATTATTTTATTTACAGATGCTTTTTATCATATGAAAATAGCAATTATTTTAGATATAGAAATTTTATGAGGATGATAGTAAACAATGGAGATATTATTTTTAGAGAGAGATATAGAAGAAATTAATGGGATCAAATGGTATTTAAACAATTATGCAGCAAAGCAATTAACGATGCGTGAGGCACATTCTGCATCTGAAGCCGTAACCATCCTGCAGCAGGAGCAAATTCATGTTGTCATTGCCAATATGGCGTTGATTACACCTACAGTTAAACAGTTACTGCTATCAAAGCCGGTGATCATCATTGCGGTAACAGCTCAGCCGATTTTTCAGCATGCTCAGCTTGCCATCGAGCTGCAGGCAGTCCAATTATTTACAAAGCCGGTTGCATTGGAATCTTTAAAAGCAATCCTTTTATCCATTCGCCCAAAGAAGGAAACGATTCCCCCCTCTTCTGTACTGCCGGAAACTGATGTATATTTGTCCCTCTACTTAAATGATCCGAAAATTATCAACCGGTCACAGCAGCAGTTTTTTCTGGTGGAACCGGCGAAATTCGAGGAAAACCTTACACTCTACCGATGGCTTTCCCAGTCCTTTTTACTCGAGGAATTTACACTTGTTCCATTGCATAAACGAATTATTTGCGTGGCCCACACGGACTCTTTAGATGCAGTAAAAAAACACTGCCAGCTGCTGATGCAGGAATGGCAGACACGGTATAGCGGCATGTTGAATATTTCTATTTATGATGGAGAATCAGCGGCACTGCGCCATATGTATGAGGAAACAAAACGCGCACTCAATCAGCGTTTTTATAAAGGCTATAATCAAATTTTCTTCAGCTCCGAGCAAATCGACATCTCACACCTTGATCCCTTGTTATCTCCAGAACAACAGCAGTTCTGGATCAAGGCACTGGAGGATCAAAACATACCAGATATTAAATCATTCTTTTATACGTTAACACTGCCTGATGTCCATTACCACCAGGATGACGTACGCATTCATCTGACAAGCGTGCTCGCGCAAATCCGGCGATATATGCTGAAATATCATCTCCAGCAGCACGCACGGCTTGAATCACAATATAGAAAGCTGTTCCATATCATTTTGGAAAATCCCATTCTGTACGAAATTCTCCAGGAAATGATTTTCTTTATCCAGGCACTGATGCAATCCGTCCAAAGCGCCAAACAGCATACATTTGCCGACCTATCCGAGCTTGCGGTCGATTACATCCAGCTTCACTATGCGGACCCGGATGTATCATTGACAACTGTCGCTGAGCATCTCGGTATTAGCAGTACGTATTTAAGCGCTCATTTTTCTAAAAAGCAGGGTGTCCCCTTCAAGAAATATGTGCAGCAATACCGCCTGCAGCACGCTGAAAAACTTCTGCGGGAAACAAACTTCCCCATTACGGAAGTTGCTGCACTTGCTGGCTTTTCCGACGCCAACTATTTCATTAAACTGTTCAAGCAGGCTCATCATCAGACGCCTTATCGGTACCGTCAGCGGGTGCAGAAAACATAATAGGTAACTAGGCCTTTACTCCTGCTGCTGCAATCAGGTATCAAGCAGCCAAGTGACATGCCCCAAACCAAAAAAGAGGGGTGATGTGGACAACCACATTACCCCATGCTAAATTAATTCCGTTATATATGTGATGCAGGAAAACCCTGGCCTGTTCCGGTCAATAAGGCCGCCCCGCTTAAGTAAGCAAGCCTCCTTTTAAGGCTTTTGCACTTCCGCCGTATTCCTATGCTCATCATAATATTTTGCTAGAGTCATTAAAGCACTGCCCATTCGTTCGTTTTCAGGAATGATGATGCGTGCCACTCCTTCTTCCCGTAAAGCTTGGGCCGTTACTTTACCCACGGACAAGGCTATTACGTTTGTCTCAAACGCAGCAACCAGCGAATCTTTTACCCCTTGTTCTTTTGCATAGGCGAACAGGAAGCGTGCTTGCGGGGTGCTTGTAAAACTTACAGCGTCCACCTGTCCCGCCAGTATGTCTTGAAGAAGCTGCTTCAACACTTCTGTTTCCGGCGGAATGTGTTTGTACGGCAGAATTTCATGAAATGCAGCTTCCTGCTTCTGCAGCCACTCGACAAGCAGCGGGGCAGGGTCGCCGTGAAGCTGAAGCGCCACGCGGGCATTTTTCAGATCATGAGCGGTTAAAGCCTGCACTAACCCTGCTGTACTGCCGTCGGTATCACGCACTTCGGCCGTTAAATCAAGCTTTTTCAGCATATTGACTGTTTTATATCCGCGAGCGGCGATTTTCACATTTCGTAAAGCTGCAAGAAAGGCTTCTTCCGCTCCCATCTTCCGGGAAATTTTCACAAGCGTCTCCAGCCCTACCCCGGTTGTGAGGATGACCCAGTCGAAATATCCTTCCATCACTTTTGTAATCCCGGCCTCTATATCTGCTGTATCACTGAGGAAAACAGTTCCTTGTGCAGGCCGGAGAACCGGTTCCCCGCCTAGATTTTTCACAATCGCGCTTTGTTCTTCTACTTTTCTCGAAGCAACAATAGCAATGCGCTTGCCTTCTAACTTTTTCATAAACTAGCCCCTTTCCCTGTATATTTACATTTTCATTATCCACTAAATTCGATAATTTTCAAATTCATAGTAATAGCAACAGCACATCACGTAACTTTTTCTAACATAAATCCAGAACCTCCAGAACCCTTGTTAAATCTATATTGGAAGTGTTTTCATACAAGAAGAACCATCATTACTTTAATAAAAATCTGATTATTTTCACTTTACAGAAATTTTATATGTGATAAAATCTAACATGTAAAACAGCAAACAAATTCATCATGAATTTACCGGTCTATTATTGTCACTTTTTATAACTCTAAGGGGGAATACTTTATGGCGAAAAGCAAACTGGTTCTTATTGGAAATGGTATGGCAGGCGTGAGAACGATTGAAGAAATCCTAAAACTTTCAAGCGATTCCTTCGATATCACGATATTCGGTACAGAACCGCACCCAAATTACAATCGGATTCTTTTATCAAAAGTGCTGCAAGGCGATACGAATATAGAGGATATCACCTTAAATGATTGGGACTGGTACGAAAGCAATAACATCACCCTTCACTCCGGGGAGACAGTTGTCAAGGTAGATCCCGGACGAAAAGTGGTAATGACGGATACAGGAAGAATCGAACCGTATGACGAGCTCATTTTCGCCACTGGTTCCTTACCGTTTATTCTCCCGGTAAAGGGAGCTGATCTTAATGGAGTGATTGCATTCAGGGATATTAAAGATACCCACACCATGATAGAGGCTTCGAAAACATATAAAAAAGCGACAGTTATAGGCGGAGGCCTGCTCGGGCTGGAGGCTGCACGCGGCCTGCTGGATCTAGGAATGGACGTGACCGTCATTCACATAGGCTCGTTTTTAATGGAACGCCAGCTCGATCAGACGGCCGGCAAGCTGTTGGAGAAGGAGCTATCCCAGCAGGGTGTAAAATTTTTATTGGAAAAACATACGAAGGAAATTCTCGGTGGAGAGCGTGTAAAAGGGATTACGTTTACAGACGGTACACAATTAGAGACGGATTTGGTCGTCATGGCCGCCGGTATCAGACCGAACTGTCTATTGGCCCGGGAGGCAGGAATTGCCGTCAACCGAGGAATTGTTGTCGATGACTACTTACAAACGAGCTCACCAAATATCTATGCAGTCGGAGAATGTGCGGAACATAACGGCATCGCCTACGGATTGGTAGCTCCTTTATTCGAACAAGGCAAAGTATTGGCGAAACAATTATGTCATGGTGCCACGGATCCTTACAAAGGCTCCATCCTATCTACGCAATTGAAGGTATCCGGGGTGGAAGTGTTTTCAGCGGGAGATTTCATCGAGGGCGATGGCAAAAAGGCGATTAAAGTGTTCGACGAGCAAGACGGGGTGTACAAAAAAATGGTACTGCGCGAAAACCGCCTGGTAGGTGCCGTCCTCTACGGTGACAGCAGCGATGGAAGCCGGCTGTTTTCCATGATTACCAAACAGGAGGATATCGGGGGCACAACGAAAGTATCAATTTTACAATCGGGTGCCGATACAGGTGAAAGTTTAGTAGCAGACATGGCGGCCGATGAAATTATTTGCGGCTGCAACGGCGTCTCAAAGGGAGCGGTTGTGCAGGCGATTCACGAGAAAGGCTGCACGACAGTCGACGGGATAAAAGCCTGCACAAGTGCTTCCCGTTCCTGCGGGGGCTGTAAACCGCTCGTTGCTGAATTGCTGCAGCATACACTCGGCGCCGAATTCGATGCAGCAGCTGTAAAAGAAACGATTTGCGGCTGTACGACACTTTCCAGAGATGAAGTGATTGCCGAAATCCGCGAAAAGAAACTCATGCATACCCGTGAAGTGATGCATGTTTTAGGATGGAAAACAAGTGATGGCTGTTCAAAATGCAGAACGGCATTGAATTACTATATCGGGATGGTCCACCCTCTTGAATATCAGGATGAAGCGCAGTCACGCTTTGTCAACGAGCGCCTTCACGCAAATATACAGAAAAATGGTACATTCTCCGTTGTCCCAAGAATGTATGGCGGTGTGACCAACCCGGAACAACTGCGGAAAATAGCGGATGTCGCAGATAAATACAACGTACAATTACTGAAGGTGACGGGCGGCCAGCGGATTGATATGTTCGGGATCGAAAAAGAAGACTTGCCAAAGGTATGGGCGGAACTCGATATGCCATCCGGCTATGCATACGGCAAGACGCTCCGTACAGTCAAGACCTGTGTCGGTGAAAGCTTCTGCCGTTTCGGCACGCAGGATTCCATCGGTCTAGGGATTGCGTTAGAGAAAAAACTGGAACGTGTAGCAACCCCTCATAAATTTAAAATGGCGGTCTCCGCCTGTCCCCGCAACTGTGCCGAGTCGGGGATTAAAGATTTTGGGATTGTCGGCGTAGATGGCGGATGGGAACTGTACGTCGGCGGGAACGGCGGTACACACCTTCGGGCCGCAGATCTATTGTGCAAAGTCAAAACAAGCGACGAAGTCATCGAATATGCCAGCGCTTATTTCCAGTACTACCGCGAAACGGGTGTATACCTTGAAAGAACATCGGTATGGGTAGAGCGTCTCGGCCTCGATACAATCAGGACAGTACTTGAGGATAAAAGGCAACGCGATGAGCTGAATGAGCGTCTGGACGAAGCTATATCTGTCCAAAAGGAGCCATGGAGCCATATTGTGAACAATGAAAGAATAGTAACCGAGCTTTATAAGAAGGTTACGGTTCCTGTATCGACAAACTAAACCAGCTCGGAGGAAACCTTTATGGAAAAAACATTGAATCGGATTAAAGTGCTATCGATGAATGAACTGCCAAGAGACTTCGGAAAAACAGTCCAGATCGGGTCCCTTGAAATTGCGGTATTTCATTTACTGAACGGGGAGATTCGTGCTATCGAAAACCGGTGTCCACATAAAGGCGGTGTGCTCGTGGAAGGGATTGTAAGCGGCCAGTACGTTTTCTGCCCAATGCATGACTGGAAAATCGATGTGACAAGCGGAAAAGTACAGGAACCGGACCATGGATGCGTCAAAACATTTCAAATAGAAGTCGAAGCCGATGATGTATATATTATTTTGCCAAATAACTCACATTACCGCGCTCATTCATGAGTAAATGCGGTGTATTCGAAAAAGCCAACTGCCGCTTGTTCTTGCAGGTCGTGATAGCCGAGGCTCCTGAACCAGCATTTACTCAAATAAAAGGAGTCTCGGGAGAATAAGAGGAACGAATGGGGAGATGTTGATGTCATATGTAAAGCCAGGTCAAGTTGTACAAAATATGATTCAAGCAGGGGCCGATAAAGCACAGCTTCCTGTTCATGATTTATTAATAAGGGGTGGTTTAGCGGGGGCGCTTCTCGGCTTTGGCACCACTTTAGCATTCACTGCAGAAATGCAGACCCAGCTTGGCATTATAGGCGCACTTTTCTTTCCTGCCTGTTTTGTCATCATTACACTTCTTGGGCTGGAGCTTGTCACAGGAAACTTCATTTTGCTTCCGCTCGCTGTATTCGAAAAGAAAGCGACCGTAAAGCAAATGATGCAAAACTGGTTTTGGGTAATTACCGGCCACCTGCTCGGCGCCGCCCTGTATGCTGTTTTATACGTTATTTCCGCTACACATTTAGGAACGATTTCAGGGCTGGCCGTGACGGATAAAATCATCGCAGTGGCCGAGGCGAAAACGTTGGCTTATTCAGTGCTCGGTTCCTCCGGTTTGCTCGTCGTCTTCGTAAAAGCGCTATTGTGCAACTGGATGGTAACGCTCGGCGTCGTCATGGCCATGACCTCCCAATCGACCATCGGCAAGATTGCAGCAATGTGGCTGCCGATTTTCATGTTTTTCGCTCAAGGATTTGAGCATGCTGTCGTCAATATGTTTGTCATCCCTGCAGGCATGCTGCTCGGTGCGGATGTTTCCACTGCCGATTGGCTGCTGTGGAATCAGGTACCGGTGCTGTTTGGCAATCTTGTCGGAGGCTTTGTATTTACAGGCTTTGCCTTATATATAACGTACGCTCGAACTGAAAAGAAGGACCTTGTGCTAGAAAGAAATTACCAGATCAAAAAAGTAAGCCAAGGAGGATGAGTAGAATGGGGAAAGTCTATATCGTAGGAGCAGGTCCTGGAGATGTTGAACTCATTACAGTAAAAGGCCTCAAATGTATACAAAAAGCGGATGTGATACTATACGACCGTCTAGTAAACAATGACCTTCTCCATTATGCAAAGCCCGATGCCGAATTAATAAATTGCGGAAAGCTGCCCGATTACCATTTAATGCAGCAGGAAACCATTCATAAATTTCTCGTTAACTATGCGAAAAAGGGAAAAATCGTTACCCGGTTAAAAGGCGGTGATCCATTCGTATTCGGGCGCGGCGGTGAAGAGGCAGAAGCCTGCCGGCAAGCAGGGGTGCCTTTTGAAATAATTCCCGGGATCACAGCCGGTATCGCAGCCCCCGCCTACGCAGGCATACCGGTTACCCACCGTCATCACAGCTCCTCCTTTGCTCTCATAACAGGGCATCGGAAAGAAGGCGGCGAGGACAATATCCAATGGGAGGCGCTTGCCAAAGGAATCGATACTCTGGCCATTTATATGGGCGTGAAGAATCTCCCATATATTAGACGGCAGCTGCTGCTGCACGGAAAAGACTCGGATACCCCGGCAGCACTTATCCACTGCGGAACATTAGCCTCTCAAAAAACGGTCGTTGGTACGCTCGAAACTATTGCAGAAATAGCGGAACGTGAGCAAATCATCAATCCAAGTATGATTGTCATTGGAGATGTGGTGAAATTACATCACAAGGTAAGCTGGTTTGAACCCACCATCGACACAGCACTGCTTGCGAAGGGAGCCTTTTAAAATGGAGGCTATCTTATATATATGCCATGGAAGCCGCATTCCGCGTGCATGCGAAGAAGCTATCTCCTTCGTTCGGAGCTTTATGAAGGGTCGCTCTGAAACTATTCAAGAATACGGCTTTTTGGAATTAGCCGAACCGACAATTGAAACTGCATATCAGCGATGTGTTGAGCAAGGGGCAACATCCATAACAGCAATTCCCCTGCTGCTTTTAACCGCTGTCCATGCGAAAAAAGATATCCCTGGGGCTTTACTGGCATTACAAAGACATTACCCTAATGTAACGCTGCAATACGGACAGCCTATTGGTGTTCATCCAAGCATGGTGGAAATGATAGCGGAAAGGATTGTAAAAACAGATCAGCCTATCACAAAGAACTCACTCATTTTATTAGTCGGCCGAGGCTCCACTGACCAGGATGTGAAACGGGATCTACAGGAAATCGGACGTCGGCTTAGCAATCGGTTTCATGGCATTCGAGTAGAGGATTGCTATTTAACAGCCGCCGAACCAAGCTTTCAGGAGATGATCGACCACCCCCTTCTACTACATGAGGCAGATACAGTATTTATCATGCCGTACTTGCTGTTTTCGGGGATATTGATGGATGGAATCAAAACCACGGTCAAATCGGCAGCGGCTATATCCAAGCGCAAGTATGTGCTGTGCAACTACCTCGGCTATGATCCAAAAATCGAAGCTGTTTTAACTGAAAGAATTGATGAACGAAAGGCGTTTTCTTTTTCTGCATACTAAAAAATATAAGTGCCAAGCACGTTTGTTTAGCAATAAGCAACTTGTGCTTGGCACTTTTTTCTCTTCAACGCTTGATAGTTTGTAGAGTTGTTCTCCTGTGTTCTATCGGCAGCATGGGGAAAGTGACGCAAGCTTCCCCTTAAAGCGTGCCGCCCTTTCCTTTCCGATTTCATAGCAGCTGCTGGTAACAGCGCATTCGGTACATGGATACTTCGCTTCCAGGAAATAAAATAAAAATCAGTTACCTAATCCTTTCTTCATATATAGCCAGGCTCGCCCTCGATAATATTAATTCCATTTATATACATTAATGGTTTACTACTGTATAATCATATACATCATACTTCACGTCACCAAGGGGGAAAACAAATGACTATAGAAATTATGTTATTAGGCACGATGCATATAGCTTTGGATAATAAAGCTGATGTTATCTATCTATCGGATGAGGATAAAACGATTTATAGTGAACAAGATTTTGAACAATTTGTTCATCTATTGGCCGATTATCATCCGGACCAACTATTCGTGGAAATCCCTGCTACCTATCAAAGCAGCCTCGACACATTATACCAGCACTACCTACAAGGGAAGCACACACTCCAATATAACGAAACAGAGCAAATCGCCTTTCGACTCGCTAAAAAGCTGCATCATGAGAAACTATGGGCTGTCGATTGGAATGAATCCCTTCCTCACATCCCTGATATAGATGACTTATCTTCTGATGCAGGATTCCATCGTATTATGGAAAAGGCGGATGCCCAAATGCAGTTTTTATCTACTGCAATGAAAGAAAAGAGCATCATTGAAATCTTTCAACTCCTGAACAGCGAGACGCAGATTAAAAAGGACCATGATATCTACGTGGACCTTATGATGCTGAACGATGCAAATGCCTTTGAATGGGTAGCGAATTACTGGTACTACCGCAATTTGAAAATGGCTCAGAACATTCGAAGAAGTTTAAAGGAGACATCTGCAAAAGTGTTAGTTTTATGCGGTGTAGCCCACAACTATTTATTGAAGCAATTCCTGAGCGAGGTGCCTGGTTATACGGTTGTTAACTTCGGGGAGATTGGTGTACGGAGCGTATAAAATGATCACCCTTATTCTTATCACACAAAAAAGAAAGTCACCCGGCAATCGGAGACTTTCTTTTCCTCATAAGCATTCTTAGCCTTCTTCGTTAATAATTACGTTCTTCCCGCGCAGCTTTAAGATTAAAGGAACTAAAATCCATAAAATAGCGGCTGCTAAAAATACTAACGATAACGGCTTTGTGACGAAAATATTGAAATCGCCGTTTGAAATCGTTAAGGCACGGCGCATATTATTTTCAATCATCGGTCCCAATACTAGCGCAAGGACAAGCGGTGCTACCGGGAAATCATTTTTCGCAAAATAGTAGCCCAGCACGCCGCATGCCAAGAGCAGCAGCAAATCAAACGTTGTATATTGAACGGCGTAAACACCAAAAATCGAAATTGCGATAATAATCGGCAATAAATACTTTTTCGGTGTTTCAATGATTTTAGCAAAAATACGTACAAGCGGCATATTCAGCACAAGCAGCATTAAGTTCCCTAGAAACATACTCGCAATTAACCCCCAAGCTACTTGCGGATGCTCTTCGAAAAGAAGAGGGCCTGGCTGGATATTGTACATAATAAATGCACCCATTAAAATGGCTGTAGTACCGGAGCCGGGAATACCTAATGTTAAAAGGGGGATCATCGCACCGCCGGAAGCTGCATTGTTTGCGGATTCCGGAGAAGCTACTCCTGCAATATTCCCCTTCCCGAATGATTCTGGATTTTTACTAATTTTCTTTTCCGTAATGTAGGCAAAGAATGAGGCAAGTGTGGCACCTGCACCTGGTAAAACACCTAGGAAAAAGCCGAGAAGCGAACCCCGTCCAATCGGTGCAGCACTATCCTTTAAATCCTGTTTTGTTGGCAGGATTCGCTTGATTTTCGCGATCGGCTCATCATTGCCATCCTTTTCGAAAATCGTTTTGAACACTTCTCCCAGTGCAAATAACCCTACCGCAACTGTTAAAAATTCTATCCCGCTATACAGAACAGGCTGATCATATGTAAAACGAGAAATACCCGATACCGCGTCAATTCCGATTGTTCCTAATAATAAACCTAAAACTGTCATAATAAGTGCTTTTGTAATTGATTTACCAGCAAGCCCGCTCACCGCTGCCAACCCTAGAAGCATCAGTGAAAAATACTCTGCCGGTCCAAAGTTAATCGCTACTTTAGATAGTGGCCTTGCTAATAAGACCAGTCCGATTAATGCAACAATTCCGGCAACGAACGAACCAATCGCGGCAATTGCTAATGCCGAACCCGCACGCCCCTGCCTTGCCATTTGATATCCATCAAGCGTTGTCACTACGGATGAGGATTCCCCTGGTGTGTTCAATAAAATAGATGTTGTAGAGCCGCCATACATAGCCCCATAGTAAACCCCTGCAAGTAAAATAATGGAGCTTGTGGCGGCCATCTCCATCGGCAGTCCGGATGTTAGTGTCGCTGTCACCGGAATGAGCAGGGCTACACCGCTCATCGGACCGATACCCGGCAAGACACCAACCGCTGTACCAATAATGACACCTAAAAGAGCGAACAAAATATTATGCCATTGAAATGCAATCGCAAAGCCGTCCATTAAATATTGTACTGTTCCCATACCTTCTCCTCCTCTCTTTTAAAATGGCAAGCCCGGTAATGAACCGCCCAATACATTGACAAATCCGACATAAATTATGGCCGAGAATGCGCCAGCCACAAGTATCGATGAAATCCACTTACCTTTTTCAAGCGTCTGGAAGCCAATTAAAAGGAAGACAAATGTAGTAATGACATAGCCCAATTTATCAAGTAATAATACATAGCCCAAGGCAGCAACGAAGATGATCAAGAAACGTTTATAATTAGGCGAGCTGATATCCTCATGCTCTTCTGCAATTTTATAAGTTTTTCGGTATTTCACCGTTTCAATAAGAAGCACGATACTTAAGATGATTAAAAGGATGCCTAATCCCATCGGAAATGTTTTCGGACCGATTGAAGAACCGTATGCACTATCGGAGATTTTCCCTGATTCCACCACAATGAGAATACCTAACGCCAAAAATACAATACTCGCTATACGGTCAAAGTTTTTATTCATATCTGTTCCACCTCCAAACGAGAGATGCGAGCAAACCTACTGCTCGCACCAAACAAATTATTTTTGCATATCCAAAGCAGTCAAAATTTCTTTAATCAATACTTCCTGCTCTTCAAGGAATGCTGTGAAGTCATCACCCGAACGGTAATCATTTTCCCATCCGTTACGTTCCAGCTCTGCAGCCCACTCTTCTGATTTTGAAAGCTCATCAAGCTTTTCCAGCCAGTAGTCTTTCGCTGTGTCAGACATTTCTTTCGGACCAAAAATACCGCGCCAAATCGTAAACTCGGTTTCAATTCCTAAATCATAAAGTGTAGGAATATCTTCTAACCCTTCAAGCTTCAGCTTTTCTGGTGATGTTACTGCCAGTACGCGAACATCCCCGCTTTTTAAATACGGCGTGACAGTGGAAATATCCGTACCGATTGCATCTGCATTGTTTCCTAATAATGCAGCCATTGCCTCACCACCGCCATCATAAGAAACATACTTAACCGTTTTCGGGTTAATGCCGTACTCGTATGCCGGCAAAATTGTTACTAAATGATCCATCGAGCCCGGTGCTGAACCACCTGCCAATGTAAGCGCTGATGCATCTGCTTTAATATCATCCAGCAGCTCTGTCAAGCTTTGATACGGAGAGTCTGCCTTTACAACAATCGCCCCAAAGTCTTTTGTTAACTGTGCTAAAGGCGTTGTATCCTTATAGCCGTATGGGCTGTTTCCTTCAGCCTTTAAATTGTTAATAAGGATCGGCGGCGATTTGACCATTAACATATGGTCGTTTTTCACTTCTTTTGTCGCGTAGGTTGCCATGAATACGGCACCACCGCCGCCCGGCTGATTTTCGATTGTAATCGGCTTTTCTATTATTTTTGTTTCGTTCATCACTTTACCAATGGAACGGGCTGTTAAATCCCAGCCTCCCCCAGCCCCTGATGGTGCCACGATGGTGATATTATTTTTTGGATAGTCTCCACCGCTTCCTGAGCCCGAGCCCCCTGTGCCAGAATCACTGCACGCTGCTAATCCCAGACTCAATGTCGCAGCAGAAAATAGTGCTAATAATTTTTTTCGCATAAACATCCCCCTTTTGCTTTCACCTTCACACTATTATGTAAGCGCTGTCTATATTAAAAATCATATTCTGAATATTTCATATATTAGTCAAATACTGTTCTTTATATTTATACTGGCTATTTTGTTCATACTGTTCATGCGGGCATAGAAAAACACCATTTCAACAGGGTGAAATGGTGTTTGAACAACTATTTAGTTGAGGTTTCAAAGCGCTCCATTGCTGGATAAGAAAGTGTTTTTCCATATAATTTCTATCAATTACCCTATTGAATGATGAGTTCTTTCACAGATATATTTAGCCGTTGTGCACAATTTATTATGCGCATTCTATTTATTTGTATATCATTCAAGTCAGAAAACTTCATTTGAAGCAGTACTTCTCCGTTGGAATCCTTTACAGTCTCTACATCTGCATCAAAGCTCTCGATAAGCGCATGGATAAAAGCAGTTATTTTGTCTTTTTTTCTTTTTCCGACATAGCATAAAATCTTCGCCTTATATTTTCTAATTGAAAGCAGGTATTGATTTAATGCCCAAATATAATCTCCTTTTTCCGCATCATAACCACTTGGATCGCTGAAATGCTTCACTTCGCCACAATAGTGGCAAATTGCTGCATAACGCACGTGATAAACACCGATACCCGGCTGCTCGACATTCACGAACACTTCATGAGGAATAAATACATCATGTGAACAAAACCGGCAGATTACAGGTTCATCAAAAATCGTAATACGACTTTTTAGGGGGCGTAAAGATTCATCCATACCGCTCATTCATTGATCACTTCCGTATATTCAATAATAGACACATGTTTTTCCATCGTATGGTCAAAGCAGTTCTTTTCTTGAAACATGCGGATATCCCCACATGTCGTACAGGTAAATGACTGCAACGACAGCTGCTCCTTTGCCTCTTGTCTAAACTTTGCCAAATCCATATAAACTTCACGATGCGTAAACCGGTTATTTTGACAGAACGGACAGATAAGCTGCTTGTCGCGAATTTTGATTTCATAAATTCCTCTTCTTCTAACCATCTATTCACCCCTAAACTTAAATATTGCGGTTTTTTTCTCCCCATTCACATAACTGTTCCAAAACAGGTAATAGACTCTCTGCTTTATGTGTGAGACTGTACTCTACTTTAGGGGGAACTTGAGGATACTCCTTCCGTATAACCATACCATCTGCTTCTAATTCTTTAAGCTGGGAACTCAATGTTTTAAAGGTAATAGCTCCTATTTGTCTTTTCATCTCATTAAAACGAACAGGTTGTTTTTCAGCCAGGAGGTAAAGAATCAGCATTTTCCACTTACCGCCAATCACCGACAATGTATACCCAAAAGGGGTCTCTTGGATATTCCCCTTTTCCTTATAGTCAGCCATACTCATATGGACACTATCCTTTCTGATAGTCACTATCAAAAATGTGCGTACTATTTTTCTCTTTTTATTCATTCTATACTTACTTTACTTTCAAATAAAGGAGAGAAAAGTAATGACAAATGTTAAAACCTACAATCACAATCTTTGGGATCATGGAATTACCCAAGGGTACGGTGTCAATGACACTATCTATATTTCGGGGCAATTTTCCCATAACCAGGAGGGGGTCTTCGTCGGCGTAGATGATATCGAAGCACAGACCCGGCAAACACTTGAAAATCTCGACCGAGTACTGGGGGGATTTGGAGTAACTAAGTCTAACCTCGCTTATGTGGAGCTCTATTTAACAAATCCGCAGGAGCATTTCGAGCAGGTTATAGAACTGTTTAAGGAATATGTAGGAGAACATCGGCCAGCCGGCAGCTGTATCGGTGTGACATACTTGGCCTTCCCTGAGCAGCTGATTGAAGTCAGAGCTGTCGCACACACCGATTAAGCTTTTTCTTTGGAATAAAGCATAATTAAAAATTCCAGCCCCCTATTTAAAAGTACACGCAAAAACTCCATTTTGAAAAAGGCTGTTCAAAATGGAGTTCTCGTTTTCACTAAGTATAAGATTTTAATAAAAGGTTTGATACTTTCCTAATCGTGCTGGTCTACAATCGCTCCTGATTGTTGTGGATTTAAATCACTATTATCATTGCTTTAAGCCTATGCCCTGCTTACTAGTCTGGCATGTTGTAACGCGTGAAAAGTTATACACCAAAAATGCGCCGAATAAACGTCCCTTAAATGGAAACAGAAGCGCCCGATTGTTGAAGATTAAAAATAAACCCAAATTGAGATTTGGGTGTTTTATGATATTAAGAAAGTTCGCATAGATATAGTGCGAAACCACTTTACCTTACTCCATTAGTTAGAGAAAAACTAAAGGTCATTATTCTTGGTTAAAATGCCATAATTTATCTAATGGTATTTCTGATTCTCTGAAACCGTATTTCGTTAACAATATTTGTTCTATCGCTTTTTCAGGGTTTTCATGATAAAACTTTGTAATTACTTCACAATGTGCCAACGCTAAGTGATTTGTAAGCATTCGTGCAAATTCACCCAGTATTTCTCGATGTTCCTCTTTAACAGGTTCATCAGAGAAATATGTAGTAGAAACATAATTTGCACGCTGGTCATCTACATCATAAATTAAATCTGGCATTTCAAAATCATCAAATGTGGCAAGTCGGAATTCATCTGTAATGGCTAAAGTATAATATTGACCTCCAATTTGAACATCCCACACTTCAAAATCTTTTAATCTAATTTTACGTTCAAAGTAATCAATCAAACTTACATATCTCCTTTTATTCGTTTAATTGTTAATAATGATAAACCTTATCATTTTAATGGAAGTATAACATTCCACAACCCTCGTCTGGCCTCTTTTATAAGTGATAATTATTCCACAATATGGCCCTTTACTAAAAAAGCGCTGATTCTTGTTACCGAATCGCGCCCGATTGTGGAAGAATGCATTATCTAATAATCTCACTCGTAGTAGGGTTCGTAAGTTATTGATGAGGTAAAAAAGACATAGGTTAGCAAAACTAACCTATGTCTTTTATGGTTAAAACTCTTTATTTAATTACTAAAGAGAATGAAGGTCATTACGTTCTTTCATGGTGTATGTTCATTTAGGCGTTGCTCTCTACCTACCGGCAACTCTCCTAGTCCTCTAATTCTCTTCCCTACACTATAAAAGCAAAGTATAAAATGAATAACAAACAAAGTACATACATAATTGGATGAACTTCTTTATAACGTTTTTGTGCTGCTAAACAAACTGGATAAAGAACAAAACCTAATCCAATCCCGATGACGACACTAGACGTTAGCGGCATCATAATAATTGTTAAAAATGATGGGATCACAATTTCTAACTTTGTCCAATTGATTTTACGAATCTCCATTGCCATTAATGCGCCTACAATAATTAATGCAGCTGACGTCACTTCCACCGAAATAACGCTAATAACTGGGGAGAAGAACAAAGCAACAACAAAACAAGCGGCAATAACGACAGACGTGAAACCGGTTTTTCCTCCGACAGCAATACCAGCAGAAGATTCAACACTTGTAGCAGGTGTTGATGTACCTAAAACAGCACCAATTACACCAGCAGCAGAATCGGCAAGCAATCCTTTTCCGATATTAGGAATATTATTATCTTTCATCATCCCTGCTTGGCTCGTTAGTCCAATTAATGCACCTGCTGTATCAAAAAAGGCAACGATTAAAAATGTAAAGATGACTGTCAGTATTTCTGGCGTGAAAATTTCATCTAAATGGCCAAACACAACACCAAATGTTGGTTCAATGCTCGGGATACTTCCAACGATCGATGAAGGAACATCGATTAATCCAAACATCATCCCTATAGCCGTTGTAATCACCATGGCGTAGAAAATGCCGCCATTAATGCCGCGTACTAACATAATGATTGTCATAACAAGACCGATAATCGCTAACAGCGTCATTGGTGAAGTTAAATCGCCAATCGAAACAAATGTATCTGGATTGCCGACCACAATGCCACCATTTTTTAATCCGACAAATGTAATGAAGAATCCAATACCAGAAGCGATTGCAAATTTTATATCAAGTGGAATAATATTAATGATCTTCTCTCGGATTTTGAATAAACTCAATAACATAAAAATAATTCCGGCAACAAAAACGCCTGTTAAAGTAACTTGCCAGTCAATGCCCATTCCAATACATACAGAAAAAGTGAAGAATGAATTCAGTCCCATACTAGGTGCGATAGCGATTGGGTAGTTAGCAAGCAGCCCCATCAGTAGTGTTCCAATGATTGCAGTAAGAGCAGTTGCAGTGAATACAGCCCCTTGATCCATCCCCGATTGGCTTAGGATAATTGGATTTACGACTAATATATAGGCTATAGATAAGAAGGTCGTAATTCCTGCGAGTGATTCCTGCTTATAGGAAGTGTTCCGTTCTGCAAATTTAAAAAAGTTTCTCATGTTGTAGTCTCCTATTTGCTAAAGTAAAAAACGAACAGAAATGATTCTGGGATTAATTTTCAGCTAACGTATTTTTCATTGTATAAAAAAAACTTTGACCACAATCCGGCCAAAGTTTTTTCTACAAAATGGAATATAAAAAAACATTCATTTCCCATTCCTTGTAGACAAGCTATTTATGGTAGCTGGTAGAAACTTTCAAGCCGTATTCTTGAATTTATACAAGGTATATTTAATTTTTTTAAAAATTATAGGAGAATAATATCAGGTTAAATTTAAAGCGTCAATAGTATAAATTGGAATAAGTGTTTGCAGTAGTAAAAGCAAAAATATTCGAAAAAGAGCAAAAGTTTCAGAAGATGCTAGCTCCACAAGGAATTACAGTGAAACACCTCGGTACAAAAGCTCGGAAAATCTATATTACTGCCCAAGCATCTGGCTATAATGTGAGTGCTTTAACAACGGTAAGTTATTTAAAACAAAATAATTTCTTAACTAAAAGTGCGTTAGCAAAATGCTAATATTTTGCTAACGCACTTCAGTAAAAAGTATAAAACCTCGTTAAAGATATTACCGCCAATATCCAAGCGCTCTGCTGTTTCTTATCTTTCGGGAGGGGATGTATTCTTACCTTTTCATCCAAGCCTCGCTACCTATAACCGGAACTGTCAAGTCTGGAATAATAACTGCAATATAGATTTTTATGTAGTTGATTTACTCGTGTGGACAATTTACGAATCGTTTGAAAAACATAGGATGAAGTTAGGGTAAGATTATTTTTAATTAATACTCATCCTCAAAAGACAATGACAGAGGGAATCGAAAATACCGGTATAAATTCATATGATAGTTAAGGGCAAATAAAAGGGATTTATTAATAAGCTTTTTATGTCGAAAAAATACCAGCATCATTTGCTGCACAGTAATGATCTACTACATAATATGAAATTACTTCACAACCCGGCCTGATTGCTGAAAAAGGCACAATGGAGTATCAACACTAAACTGGACAAAATAAAATTGTCGAAGCCCTCTGAGGGATGGGAAGAATTGAAAAGGCAATCTTTATTCTTGATTATATAACACACAAGACAGTAAGAAGAAAGATATAGCACGGACTAACTTTATTAAAAGTCAACAGCAGCTGCAGCTTTGAAATAAGAAATCCCTGCATACCAACACAGGGTTTCTAATCAAACTTTTTATAAACGTCACGGCTTTGTTTTAAACTTCGCATCTTTTTCAAAAGGATTCTTCTCTACAAAAGTTAATTCCATGTCTACTGCATCTGCATATTTTACTAAAGTTATAGATGTGGGGATGGAGATAAATGACTCCATTTTGGAAACAACACTTTTCGATAAACGACTTCTCTCTACCACTTCATTTTGTGTAAGGTTTTTTTCTATTCTTTTATTAACTAAAATGAAAGCCAATTTTGTTAACTTTTTTTCTACTTCAGAAATCATATTATCTTCCATTATTTTGTGATATCGTTTAAAGTTCTTTGAAGTTATTTTTACCTGATCATTATACATCCTTACACCTCGCTATCCTTAATACACTGGCTTAAGTGTATAGTTTCCTATTATATCTTTAGTTTAATTCCAGCAGAAGGGGATAAAGTTATAAATGTATTATTTTTCAATTTAAGACAAAAGTAATATTTATTCTAACTAAATCTTTCATTAATAAAGTGACTCAAGTATAAAATGACAATAAAGTTTTTAATTTTAATAGTTCAAACAATATAACCCCGCTCTAAATTTAGAACGGGGTTAAAAATGTATTTGTTTAATTTTTGATGTGACATAACTTCACTGCACTAAAAAATATAATAATCAAGTCGTTTAGAGATCTAAGTTTTCTTCAACAATCGCTCCTGATTGTTATAGATTCAGGTCACTATTATATTATTGCTTTAAGCCTATGCCCTGCTGACATTCATAAAAATAGATGTTCACTGCTTACTAGTCTGGCATGTTATAGCGCGGGAAAAAGTTATAAACTAAAAACGCGCCGAATAGCAGGAACATGGTCGAACCAAAAAATCCGCCCTCTGTATAACCAACGATTCCAAAAATGATACAAATGAGTCCAAACCACGAAGCTAGTGAACCGGCACCATACGAATATAAAGCGCCGATAAACGTCAGTGTCCGCCCCAAAAACTGCCCTGATTTAGGCTCTTTTGCCACATGGATCATACTTAAAACGAGGCTCCATACCAATAATGCCGGGATGCCCCATATAAGAATCAATCCGAATAACTGTACCATGTTCACCCCTCCTCACTCATTGCTTTTCTAACAAACTTTTTACAATCTCTTTTCTTCGATAAACGCCCCTTAAATGGAAAGCAGACGCACTCGTTACTAAAGAAATGCGCCCAATTGTTGAAGGTTCCTCTTGTACTATTTAAGCAAACTACGAAAAATGTTTATTTGCTACTTTACCTGCTCTTCATCAACAATACCGGATCGTTTATCTCTGACTATAATCGTCAACATATAAATGCTGAATAACAAAATGATCGAAACCGTTATAGGCAGCCCGTATGAGGCTTTTACGTTAAATAGTATATTGCTTACGAAATGAAAACAGCTAAGAGTCAGCAAGAATCCTATGTATATACTTTTTTTCTTCGAATCTCCCCTGCCCTCCGCTTTATGATATCCAACATATGTTGTGGAAAGCCAAACGAAAACAGGAAGGTATAGTACTGATAAAATAATAAAAAGTTCCAAAATTTTCACCACCTATCGAAAACCACATTTAAATCGTTAGAATTGGATTTTTTGAAAAAGTGAAATGGTCAATATCACTGTTGATAATGTCCCCGCAGACATTAAGGTAATAATTTTTAGTCCGTTCTTCTCTTTTGGAGTTTTCACAAGTTCTCGAGACACCGCAATCCATATAACAATAGAGAGGATAGCAGCTATCGTCATAACATCTGTAGTCATACTTATGCCTCCCTTCATTTACTTTCCACATAAATTCCAACTAATTTGCCTATCTTACATACGGATTAGAATAATGAAAGTTTCATTCTTAAAGACGCTTCCCCTATAGGTGGCGCCATTTCTTCGCAATTTAAAATATAATAAAGGAGGGTTCTTATTGTGTAATACGTTCGAAAAAAGTGATTGTTTTTTCTAAATCAGTTATATGCCGATTACACTTTTGGCTATCTGCGCAAATGTAATTACTATGACTTGTAAATGTCCCGATCACTCTTCCTTTAATGGAAGTAGTAAATAAGTTAACCTCGGCGTGCCGGTTACAGATGGCACATATTCCTTTGATTGTTTCATTGGAGATAGTACCTTTAATTGCTTGAAACTGGTCATCTTTTTCAATTAAGACATATTTCCGGTGGGCACCTGAATCATTCCAGGTGAAATAACAAGTATGCTGTAAATCTATCTCTTCAACGTTCGGTAACTTTAGTTTTTTTTCCTTTTTAAACAGGCTTTTCAATGTATTTGCCGTAACAGCTTTAAAGGGGATGACATAAGGTTTTAATTGTTCTAGATACGCGTCACCCTGTACACGATCCGTAACATAAAAAAGTTGTTCGATCAGCTCAGCTTCCTCTGCTGGCAGCAGTAATTTTGCTGTGATTTCACTTTCAACAATACCACGTACAGCAAGTATGACGTCTTTGTCTTTTGTTGTCGCAAGTGTTTGCAAAATTTTATTCATTTGTTGTTCAAGTAAATGATAGTTAGCAACCGTTAAAAAAGGTTGGATTAGTTTAGTCATTTAAAATCACTCCTATATATTTTTTCTTATCTTTAAATATGATGTAATTTATCGAAAGACAGATGACGTTTTAATCATCCCAGCCGTTACATCTTTTCACCATAACTTTAAAACACTTATCATAAAAAAACATAGGATAGTATTGTTTTCAAAAAACACTTCACAATGGCTGTTATAATTTTGTGATGAGCATATTTTTAATTAACCGGGAGCCTATACAACAGTTTATTTTATCTCTTGTATACGAATTGTTGGTTTTATAAAAAAGCATAAAAGAAATGCTACAACGATTAGAAGGAAAGCAGACATAAATCCATTATTAAGTCCATTCAACAAAGCAGAGACGCCCTCGTAACCATTTGAATATCCAGCTGCTGTGGCTGACATAATCCCTACCATTATTGTAGAGCCTAATGAAGCAAACACTTGGCGCACAGTATTATTAATTGCTGAACCGTGGCTTATTAGTTCATTGGGTAATGCATTGATCCCGGCTGCAGCTAAAGGCATCATTACTAAACCCATACCTAACATCCTGAATGAGTAAAGACAAACAATCCACCAAGCGGCCGTATCCTTCGTAAGAAATAAGAATGGACATGATGCGATCGTTACAATAAACATACCTATAATCGCTATTTTCTTTACTCCATACTTGTCAAACAGCTTTCCAGCAATTGGTGAAACTATACCTAAAACAAGGGCACCAGGGAGCAATATTAGACCTGATTGAAGTGCCGAAAACCCCTTTATTGATTGTGTATAAATAGGCAAAAGAATTTCTGAACCAATCATTGTCATAAAAATAATAGCAACAATGATTGTAGACAACGTAAAAGTTCTGCTTTTAAATACTTGTAACTGTAGAAAAGGTTGAGCTGATTTTAATTGGCGCAGAGAAAAGAGTATGATGACTGCAATGCCTATTATGCAGGCTATCCACGAAATCTTATTTTGCCACCCTGCATTTCCTGCAACACTTATCCCATACAAAAGTGAACCTAAACCTACACTACTGAGTAATAAAGAGAAAACATCAAGCTTAGGCTTTGTTAATTTAATAATGTTTTTCATACAAAAGAATGCCAGCAACATATTTACCCCCACTAGCGGAAGAAGGATATAAAATAAGTAGTGCCAGTCATAATAATCAACTATCCAGCCAGATACTGTTGGAGCGATTGCGGGAGAAAATGCTATAACAATTCCTACCAATCCCATTGCTTCCCCCCTCCGTTCTGCCGGATAAACCATAAACATAAGGGTCTGCATTAAAGGAATCATTACTCCTGAACCAATAGCTTGAATGATTCGGCCTAAAAACAAGGTAGTAAATGATGCGCTAAGTGCACAGGTAATCGTTCCAATTGCAAAACTGCCCATTGCTATAAAATATAACGTTCTATTAGGGATTGTATGTAACAAAAAGGCAGAAGCAGGAATCATTATGCCGCTGATTAACATAAATGACGTGATCAGCCATTGTGCATCTATAGCATTGATATCTAGATCTCCCATTATCTTTGGTAAAGCAGTCACTAACAAGGTCTGGTTTATAATCGTTAAAAAGGTGGCAGCCATTAAAACGAGGACAAACCCAGATCGTTTAAATTGATTTCCATGTATATCAATTGGTTGTGTTTTATTTGTTTCCATACCGTTTACGCTCCTTTCACAAAAGTAAACCCATGTATATTTTTTTATACTCAAGTTCAAATTCATGATAATATGGTATAATAAAGGTGTCAATAATTTTTTGAGGAGATAAAGGTGTATGAGTAAAAAGGAGCAGATCATTGAGGTTGCTAAACAACTATTTCGCACAAAAGGCTATCACGATACGGCAATTCAAGATATTTTAGACCATGCTAAAATATCAAAAGGGACATTTTACAAATATTTTTCAACGAAATCTCAATTAATTCTTCATATTATTCAAAAAGTAGATGCGAAAGTAGAAGAGCAGCAAAACATGTTGTTATTTGAAGGTCAGCCTAATAATAAGCAATTGTTTTATTCCCAGCTTCGAATAAAACATTCCCTCTATGGAACCGAGAAAATTGCAGAGTTATATAATATTTCTTTAGGAGAAAATGATGAAGAGCTGCAAAAATATATGGTAAATAGCCATTATAAAGAGCTGAACTGGCTGGCCAATCGCTTAATAGAGGTTTACGGTAATGAAATAGCGGAGAGTGCAATGGATTTATCTACTCACTTTATTGGAGGGTTAGGCTATCAATTTAGATATTCCGATCAGATGAAGCTGAATCTTAATAGTACGGATATTTTAAATTATAATATTTTGCGTTTGGAGAAAAACATCGAACTAACAAAAGAAACCAATCAAATTCTCTTCCCATATAGATCACCAAGTTCATATGAGAGTCAAGAAACCGCCGTTAATAATATCCAAAAATTATTAACAACAATTAAAAGCGAATTTTCACAGGAAGCCCAAGAAATAATCCATTTTATTTTGGAGGAAATTCAAAGCTCATATATAAGATGGGGTGTTTGTGAAGGGGCCATGCGACAATTAAAAATACTATCTCCCACTTTTTCAGGAAATGAACAGCTCTTGAATGAAGTATTTACTATTATTCACAAACAAAACAATAAGTAAATTCCATTCAATATGTCAACAAAGCCTTTTATAGAGCTTTGTTGACAATTTTTTGTTTATCCAAAGTAATCAAAACCAATTTTCTATAACATTAGTCAAGTTAATAATAGCTGAAGAATGAAAAAGAAACGGAAGTTCAGAAATTATGTTTCTTTAATAAAATGGATAACATCATTCACATAATCTTATAAGCTATACTTTCCAATATGCTTATCCAATTATTTCGCTCTTCTAAATCAAGGACATAAATGCATCCGTCTCTTCCCTATTCAGGAATGTTTGCGCCGAAAGCTTTTCATCTTGAAATGCCATGATGGACTAGCAATATAAACTTTCCTTCTAACCTTAGTGCCCAAATAACTAAACAATCACCCTTTGTTTAGAAGTAATTCCTATTCACTTCATTTAAAATTTCCCATCCCAAAAGATACATTATGACTTTTTAAGTTCTATTAGTCACAATGAAGATAAATAAAAAAATATTTAAAATAAAGCAGTACATTTTTATAAGATTTGCTATTCAAGGAGCCTATTTTTTAATTTTGATAAATACTCTCGTTTTATACTGCAGCCATCGCATAAATAAGTTTCTATATCGCCGTATTGATTAATGATTTCTTTATAAATATCATCTAAATATTCTCTCCGAACTTCTAGCATTGGTTTTACTCGCTCTGAAGATACTTGGAAAAGGCTCATCCACCTAATCATATTCTCCGCCTTTTTCATCTTAGGTTCAATTAAATGATTGGAATACAAATATTCTTCCATTACTTTATGATATGGAACGCCAACCATCAATTGTATGAGTGCAGAGATGAAGCCGGTTCGATCTTTTCCTCCAGTGCAATGAATTAACGCAGGCAGATGCTCCTGCTCAGAAAGCAATGTAATCACTTCATTAATTTTAGAATTGTTAATAAAGGCCATGTTATAGTACATATCCTTCATAATTGTTTCAAAGTTTATTGAATTTGATTTACTTACTAGAAATTTGAAGAATTCAAAACGTGTGAATTCTTGACTCTTATCTTGAATAGAAATGTTCACCACCTTTATGGTTGGTGCTGATAAAAATTTGCTAGGCTTTGATTTTCTTTCTTGGTCTGTTCTTAAATCACAGATTAACTTTATTTTTAAATGATTAAGCACCTCCATATCTTTTACAGAAAGCCTTGATAGCTCATCAGAGCGAAATAAAACACCCTTTTTCATTACTCTTCCATCATTCGTTATAAATCCCCCTATGTCCCGGAAATTATAAAGCCCATCAAATCCAATTAGATTTTCACTTATAACTTTCATATTGTTCTCCCTACTTTTTTAATTTAAATAATATGACCAAAAAAATTCATATAGTCACAAAAAAGATACAGGTAACATTATTTTCATCTCTTTTTCGACTACATGTGGTATAGTATAAATTATACGTGACTAAAAATCCATAAAAAGTCATATAAAATAAAAGGAGATACCAAATGCCTAAATTTACCGATAACGAAAAGGAGCATATTAAACAAAATCTTTTGACAAAAGGTCGCAATATTTTTATTAAATACGGTCTTGCGAAGACGAGTATTGATGAAATAATTAAAGAGTGTGGGATTGCCAAAGGAACGTTTTATAAATTTTTCGATTCCAAAGAAGAGCTTTATTATGAAATATTAATAAATGAAGTGGAAGTTCGTGAGGGAGTTCTAAATGAACTGTTTCGAAAAAATCTTACATCAAAAGAGTTGTTACATTCATTCTTTCACTTTTCTTTCGATTCCGTTGAAAAAAATCCTTTTCTGCAACAATTTTTTCAAAATGAGGATCATGAACGACTGATACGTAAATTACCAGATCAAATGTCAGAATTTAACCAAATGAATGCAATGAGAGGTATTCAGGCAGTTAACTTGCTAATAGAACAAGGGACATTACCAACAAATGATCCTAGAGTTATTGTAGGAATTATGCAGGCGGTACTGACGCTACGCTTACACAAAAATGAAATAGGCGATGATATCTTTCCAATAGTGAAAGACAAAATTATTGAATTTGTAGTAGAGGGCTTACTAAAGGAAAAAAATTATATGTAGCCAAGTCCAAATTCTTCTTATATCTCTTGAATTCACTATTTAGTGGAACTCCGTATCGTTGATTTAACAGAAAAAATAGCCGCAGGGGGCCTCTTTGATGCTCCCTTTTCATTCTAAGGACTAGTTATTTTGCGTCCGTTTTGAAATAAGTTTACAGCAATAAATAATAATAGAATAGCTTTATTATCACTCAATAGGCTCTTAATGCACAAGAAAAAACGAAATCCCTTCTTTATAAAGATAAGAAATTGCGGTTCCTCTTTTTTTATAAACACCGTCACTTTATTTCAAATCCACAGTCACTCCATAATCCAGCCCTTTCATCGAACAACAACCAGCTTCCTCCTCAAAATCACTTAACTATCCTATGTCGTTTTTGTCAGCCTACCTACATATTTCCACAAACCTCTGCTGTAAATGAGGTTTGCCTAAAGCTAGTTTTTCAAAGGACTGATCATTATCTACACGTGTATTTATTAAAAAAAAGATATCTCACATATCCTCATATATTAAGGTTATTTCATAAAAAAATCATATCCACTTTTTAAAATAAGCAGGGACGTAACAAGGATGAAGATAATTCGCACATATTTAGTTCCACGTCCTAACGCAAATTTTGCTCCAGCAAAGGCGCCGATGATCATCGATATGCCCATAATTATGCCATACGAATAATTAACGGCATCAAGGAACAAAAACATGATCAGTGCAGCGAAATTACTTGTGAAATTAAGCAGTTTGGCATTGCCGGAAGCTTGTATAAAATCAAAACCCATAATGATAAAAGCGAATATAATAAACGACCCTGTACCAGGCCCTAAAAAACCGTCGTAAAAACCAATAACAATTAACACACTGATAAAAAGAATTTTTCTTTTCCTTGTCATTGGACTTCTGTTTTCAACACTTCCCCAATCTTTTTTCATTATAGTGTAAATCAAAACAACTACCAGCATGAGGAAAATAAGAGGTTTAAGTAAATCAGGTGAAATATAATTCACCGTAACTGCCCCAAGCATTGAACCAATGAAGACAAGCGGAACAATAGGTCTTAATAATTTGTAATCAATTTTTCCAGCCCGTAAAAATGTCAGCATACTCGTTAAGTTTCCTAGTGTAGCGGCAAGTTTATTTGTGGCAATGGCCGTCGCTGGCGGTAGTCCAACAAATAATAATACTGGTAACGTAATCAACCCACCACCGCCAACAATGGAATTTATAAAGGCCCCTAAAAAACCAAAAAGAAACAAAATAGTAACGATTAAAATATCTATATCTCCAAACATAAAAACACCCCTTTTAGTTACTACTTGGATAGTAACTAAAAATATTCGAATTGTAAATAGACCTATTCGATACTATAATCACTAATCATTGATTCAGAAGGGATAGCAGTAAAGAATTGAATACAGTTAAAATGCGATCAACTCTTATGTAACAGCAAATGAAAAAACTCCATTTTGAAAAAAATTAATCAAAATAGAGTTTTTTGTTTTAGTTAAGTATGCGACTTTTATAAAAAAGTTTGTTCATTTCCTAAAATTGTGAGTGCTGCTTCACAACCGCGCCCGATTGTTCAAAAATGTTATTTCATTGGCCTTGTGAATTCCAGCACTGGCCTTTCATAAATTTGGAACCATTTCATAATGAAAAAAGAACGCTTATCCTATTCAGGAATAGCGTTCTTCTGCTTGAGATTTGAAAATTCAAATCGATTAGTTAATACTCCGAAGGTAGGACTCGAACCTACGACCAATCGGTTAACAGCCGATTGCTCTACCACTGAGCTACTTCGGAAAGGTTTTATGGCTTTATTTCCTACTTGCTTATAATGGCCGATTATCAATCGATTTATACTCTTGTTGCAACATTCATTTTTCGTTGATTTTTTGTAAGACCTTGTATTTTCGGCTATGTCTCCCAGAAAAGAAGCCAGGAAGCACTTCAGAATTTATTATTGATTCACCGATTAGTAAGATGATCTTTAACTTATCAAAGGTGATAAAAACCCAGAATAATGCACTTTATAAAAAGTGAAATTATTCTGAGTTTAGACAATCTTTAAGGTGTTTTCATTAACGGTTGTTGTTGTTATTGTTGTTACGGTTGTTATTGCGTTCGTTGTTATTGCGTTCGTTATTGTTGCGTTCGTTGTTGTTACGGTCAAAGTTTAAATCTTCCGCAAACTCCTCACGGTTGTTACGGTTGTTGTTATTGTTGTTATTACGGTTGTTGCGTTCGTTGTTGTTATTGTTGTTTTGTCCCATGTTATCTCACCTCCACAACACATATAATGTGAAGGTAGCGGCAATATTATTCATATTATTTCTTAGTAAAAAATTACTGATCAGAAATTTTGATTGCGTATTAACCCCACGCTAAAAAAATAGTATAGTTACTTACATTTTGATGTAACAGAAATTTATAACTATAGGCAGGCATGGATTGCGCCCGATTGTGGCATAAGTATCCAGATGGAAATATAGACGTACCTGCAATAGCTCATTATGCTATCTATAGAGCAGGGTGAAAACTTATTTGCTCTATGTCCCCAAATCAATAAAATTAAACCAATTATAGAAAACATCTTTTCTTCGTGGTTTTTGAGAAGTTGTGCTATATTCAAACTGTTAGGAGTGAGTTGATGAAAAAGTTTTTAACAATTACCGCAATATTTCTTGTTTTACTCGGAGCAGCTGGCTATGCTGTGTGGCATTTCGGGACAAATATCGCTTCCGAAAAAATAATCGAAAAAGTGGAATCTACGTTAGATGATGAGAATCTAGAAGAGGTAAAATCCTATATCGAGAACGATCCGATGGTTCAAGAAATTGCAAGCGAGGCAGCAACTATAAATCCGGATACTCTTCCCTTCCAAACGAAGGAAGAAGCGACACGTGTGTTAATAAAAAAAGTGGGCGTTACTCGTTTACTTGAGATTCAGGAACAAGCGCAAAACGGTTCAATTAGTAAGGATGAAGTATTATCCGAAATTGAAGGTACACTGTCTGAAGACGAAATTTCTGCTTTAAAATATGTTTTATATAAGGAATTGAATAAATAAAATCAGCCATTTAAAAGTTAAAAAGGCAGAGAGGCTGTGGAGATTCACATAAAGATTTTCAACACAGCCATTTTTTATTTGCTTATACTAACCCCAACTACGCGACACCCTCACAATGTGTCGAGTGTATGGGCAGCACATTGATGCTGGCGGATTTAATTATATCGGCTTGATTCCTATCTATTGGAATCAAGTCTTTTTTTCATTTTTCTACTGTTGCTTATTAAACTAAAGCGCCCGATTGTTGAAGGCTGTTATTAATGAAAAGCAAGTAGAAGCCTGCTGCCATTGGTTACTAAACACCAATGGCAGCAGGCATATTATCATTTATTACGTTTTACATTCTCTATGCTTTAGCTGTGAGTCCATCATCTATTATGTGTTCCCGTACCGTAATAAGGGAAGCGTAAAACATCACTGAATTCGAGTAAGGTGTTTTTATTTGACTCACACTTAAGATTACAAGTCGATCGGCTCGCCGCCTGTTACCCCGTAAATCTGACCTGTGATATAACTTCCTTCATCGGAGGCTAGAAGAACATATACCGGCGCAAGCTCTACCGGCTGTCCCGCACGGCCAAGAGGAGCGTTTTGGCCAAACTCAGGGATTTGTCCGTCCAATTGTCCGTTATCCAACTGCAATGGTGTCCAAATTGGTCCCGGCGCAACCCCATTGACACGCACCCCCTTAGAAGCAAAGTACGAGGAAAGGTTTACCGTAAAGTTGCTTATCGCACCTTTTGTAGAAGCATAATCCATTAAAGATGTGGACGGATTGAAAGATTGAACCGATGTGGTAGTAATAATCGCACTTCCTGGTTCCAGATGCTCTTCGGCAGCTTTTACGGTCTCAAACATGCTGATGATGTTTACTTTGAAGGTATCCTGCACTTGTTTGATTGTTAAATCACCTAGGGTTGGCTGTGCGATTTGCTGCGCCGCATTCAATACCAGCGTGTCCAGTCCGCCAAAAGCTTCCACAGTTTTTGTAACAATCTCTGTCGCTGTGCCATCTTCCCGCAAGTCATACGGTAGCAGCAATGCTTTTCTGCCTGCTTTTTCAATTAATTCTTTGACTTCGTTCGCATCCTCTTCTTCACCAGGGAAGAATTGGATAGCCACATTTGCACCTTCACGCGCATAGGCAATAGCGGCGGCACGGCCAATTCCGGAATCGCCGCCGGTAATCAAGGCATTGCGTCCTTCCAGGCGATTGTATCCTTTATATGATTCTTCTCCGCAGTCAGGTTTAGGGCTCATTTCATCCTGTAGCGCTGGTGTGTTCTGCTCTTGATCCGGGAATTTTTCCGTATAGAATTTCTTACGTGGATCCGTTAGATGTGGGTTTTTCATCAAAAACATCTCCTATCTTGTTTAATATTTAAAACCAAAGAATAAAAGTTCAGAAAAGTTTCTAACACTCTTTGCAAGCTTTCATAAACTAATCCCTGGTACATTTTTTCCCTATGATCATTACTTTAAACAGCTTCAGACCTTTTCCCCTTTTCAAATCCACTAATTAATAAGCGTTCCTGTGATTAACACCCCTACCAAACTATACAGATATCTCTATGAAGAACTTATTCGATTATCTCGCCCTATGCTGAAAAAGGCACCATTCATCTTCATGAATAGTGCCCGATTGTTGAAGTTGGACCGATTAAAAAATGCAGATTTACAGTATTAATAAATTGGCTATTCTTTAAAGAGGTGTTCATTCAACAAAATGATTTAACTACTTTTAACATTTATTACTTTGTATCCAACATACAAGATTAAAAACCAAATCGGTGCGATATACAGGGCAACACGCATGTCTGGAATAAACATCATTAGCACAATAACGAGTAATAAGAATGCAATGGCAATGTACGTAGAAAGTGGATAAAGCGGAATTTTGAACTTCAGCTCGGCTGCTTCCTCTTTCGTTTTTGACTTTCTAAATTTCAATTGTGCTAATAAAATAATCATCCAGCTTGTAATGACTGCAATGGTCGCAACAGCAGAAATATAGATGAACACTTTTTCCGGCACGATATAGTTTAAGATAACCGCAATAAGTAAAATCATTGATGAGAATAAAATACCTCTTCTCGGGGTTCCGTTTTTGCTAAGCGTTTTGAAATATTTAGGGCCATTCTTCTGTAATGATAAGTTGTACAACATTCTTCCTGTCCCGTATAAACCACTATTAAATGCAGACATTGCAGCTGTGATAACAACAAAGTTAATAATATGAGCTGCACCAGGGATTCCGACATAATCGAAAATTTGAACAAAGGGACTACCGTTTGAACCGACTTCGTTCCAAGGATACAGGGTCATCATGACGCCTAACGCACCAATATAGAAAATTAAAATACGCCAAACAATGTTATTGATGGCAGAAGGTATAGACTTGCTGGGATCTTTTGCTTCTCCTGCTGAAATACCAACTAATTCAACACCACCGAACGAGAACATCACTAATACGAGGGACATTAAGATTCCGTTAAATCCATTTGGCATGAAGCCACCGTGAGACCATAAATTATCAAAACCAATCGCTTCGCCGTGATTGCCCAAACCGAAGAAAATAATGACCAACCCAAGAACAATCATGCCGATAATTGCGACAACTTTTATCATTGCAAACCAGAACTCAAATTCTCCGTAAGCTTTTACATTCGCTAAATTCACAATTGTCATTAATATAAGTACAACAAGGGCAGTTACCCATTGAGGAATATCTGGGAACCAATAATTAATATAGACACCAACGACTGTTAATTCGGCCATCCCAACGACAATCCACATGAACCAATAGGTCCAGCCGGATAAGAATCCTGCAAAGTTTCCTAAATATTTGTTGGCATAAGTACTGAAAGAACCTGATACCGGTTCGGCTACAGCCATTTCTCCTAACGCTCTCATAATTGTAAAAATAACGAATCCGCCAACTAAATAGGCTAATAAAATAGATGGGCCAGCCATTTGGATGGTTGAACTAGATCCATAGAACAAACCGACACCAATGGATCCACCAAGGGCAATTAATTGCATATGCCTGTTACTTAAACCTCGTTTAAGCTGCGAATCTTGCTGATTTTCTTTCATAACTTTTTACTCCTTATACTTCTAAATTTCCAAATACTTTGCTCAAAAAAGGAATAAAAAAAACGCCCTTTTGGATTAACCAAAAGGACGATTCAACTCGTGTTACCACCTTTAATTTATAAGCAATTCACATTACTTACCTTAAGAAGTACGGTCATTTGACGATACTCTCGCACATGATTACGGGTGCTTACCGGCGCAGCCTACTCAGAATGATCTTTTCGGTACACAGCTCCAAGATGAATTCATAATCATTTTACATGCACCTCTCATCAACCGGTAACTTTCTGTTCGTAAAAGTAATTGATACTATTTCTTTTCATAGCCTTTATTCTATACAAATATTTTTGAATTGTTTTTTATTCTACAGAAGAAAGTTTTTTTGTCAATATCATTTTTAGAATTTCTTCATAACCCGCTTATATTACATCGGACATTATACTATCCAAATGCAACTCACCGCTTAAATGGTAAAGAGAAAGCAGATATCCTAAAAAATGTTAGTAAAGTTCTTTTAAACATGTTATTCAACAATATGGCCCTTGAATGGAATAACTAACAATATGCTCTCATACCTAAATCGCTTAATTCTTTTTGAATTAGCTTATCCCATTATATAAATAGCGAATCACTTCTCAAGATGCGCTACTTTGTTATTTATTACGATTCATTTTTTAGCTTTGACTTATTGCTAGGTGCAAACCAACCGATTAGGGCAATAGCTACTAATACTCCATAGAAAATCAGGGTCCAAATTGTACTGTGAGGAAAGTCATGATTTAAGACACCGATATCCTCATGTGCAAGAGTTATGACAGCCAGTTTGACTCCAACCCAGGCAACAATTGCATATGCTGTTGTTTCCAATGCCGGGCGTTTATCCAGAAGTTGTACAAACCAAGTTGCTGCAAATTTGATTAAGACAAGTCCTGCAATGCCTCCAAGAACAACGACAATAAATTGCCCCCCGTCCATCCCACCAAAATCGTCCAGGGGTGAATCCGGAAGACCAAGGGCAAGGGCAACTGCAGCTAGAATTGAATCAACTGCAAAAGCGAGGTCCGCTAATGCGATCTTCCCTACTGTTGGACCAAAACCTTTACCAGCAGATTCCTTTTCATTGTCCTTACGAATATTCTTATTATCTTTCCCGAACCTTGCCTGAATGACATGCTTTAATCCCAGATAAAGAAGATAGGCAGCCCCAATTGCCTGTATCTGCCATACATTCGCAATAAAAGAAATCGCAAAAAGTGCAGCAAACCTGAAAACGAAAGCCATAATAATTCCGTAATTTATAGCTCTTTTTTTCTGCTCCTCAGGTAAATGCTTGGCAATTACTGCAAGTACTAGGGCATTGTCAGCTGATAGTAATCCTTCCAATCCTATGAGGATTAGTAACGTCCACGCATACTCTAACCATATTGACTCCATTTAATAGTCCCCAATCTAATAATGACATGTAAATTTCTCGACAGATATAGAATTTCCAATTTAGTAATGGGCTATTCTTAGAGCATATTGGTGAAGCATGTTAATCCAAATTTTTTGCACTTTATAAATTACCTCTTCTATTGTCTTCTTCAAAAATTTAATTGTAATCTTTCACAAGGACCACAATAGCAATACCATAAGCGTTCAATTTTACAATCAGATTGTTATTCCATTAAATGGCCCTTTAAGGGAATAACAATCAGCTGCTTTTTTTCATTCTGATGCAAAAAATAGAAGATAATAGTAAAGCAGGATCTTTGACTTTTAAATCCGATAAATTTACTCTTGTTTTAGAAGGAGTGAATAACATGATAACTTATTTAACACCATTTACACTTAATAACGGCGTCACAATTCGTAATCGTGTCGTGATGGCGCCAATGACAACTTATTCAGCAAATGCGGATGATACAGTATCAGATGCGGAAATTACATATTACCGTGAGCGCTCATCTGGCGTCGGTGCGGTCATTACAGCATGTGCTTACGTGATTCCTAATGGGAAAGGCTTCCCAGGTCAAATCTCGGCGCATAGCGATGAATACACTCCGAGCTTAAAACGTATTGCTGATGCAATTCACGATGGCGGCGCAAAAGCCATTTTACAAATTTATCATGGTGGACGCCAAGCAGTACGTGACCTTGTGCCAAATGGCGATGTCGTCAGCGCAAGTGAAACCGTTGCAGCAGATGGCGGTGTGGCTCGTGCATTAACGGTAGAAGAAATTGAGGAAATCGTCGCAGCATTTGGTGAAACGACACGTCGCGCAATTGAAGCAGGATTTGACGGTGTGGAAATTCACGGTGCCAATACGTATTTATTACAGCAATTCTTCTCAGGCTTTACAAATAAACGTACAGACCGTTACGGTGGCTCTGTTGAAAAACGTATGACATTCTTATTAGAAATTATCGATCGTGTAAACCGTGCAAAAGCGCAATATGCGGATGATCAATTTATCGTTGGTTATCGTTTTAGCCCAGAAGAGCCTGAAGAAGACGGTATCACTCTAGATGAAACGGTTCAACTTGTAGATCGTTTAGCAGATGAAAAGCTCGATTACTTACACATCTCATTAGGCGATTTCCGTGCAGAAGCGCGTCGTTATAGCGGTGAAAAAGAAAACCGGATTACAATTTTAAAACGCGTGATTGACGGTCGTGTACCGCTTATCGGCGTTGGTTCAATCTATTCACCGGAAGATGCTAAAGAAGCGATGGAAACAGGTGCTGATCTGCTCGCACTTGGCCGTGAGCTATTAATCGAACCACACTGGGTAGAAAAAGTAGCCGCTGGTGAACCAGTTATTACTGAAATGGACATGAGTCGTGAAAATAACATTCCAGAGCCGCTCATGAACATGATGAAACGTAATGTCGGCTGGGTGCCAGGGGTAAAATAATTGTAAAGAAAGGAACCGCTATGACGAACTGACCTAAATAAATGAGACAGCATACAGAACAAACTATATACGATTATCCGTTTCGTACTTGGTTTGGTTATGATTGAATCAGGTATTTTACTGTTTGTCGCTGGTGGCTCCCCAACTGAACAAGGAAAATGAAACAGGTAGAACAAGTATTATTTATTGATACCGTTCTACCTGTTTTTTTGTTTTTCTTATCCATGAGATTCTATAGAAGCTGCCAAATCAGCGTTTGGTAAGTTAATCAATAATCTGGCCTGATTGTTAAAGAAGACACAATTCTTCCTCAAGGATTACGACCGATTGTGGATATTATAGTAATTTTGATGAGCTGATTAGTTAAATCTTAATTTATAAATTGATTCTGTCACCTCTACTATTTGGTTGGGATATTACTAAGAATTCAATATCTTGATCCGAATCATTACGCAGTTGATGTTCCATTAAGGGAGGTACTTCTATACCTTCTTGAGGATGTAATGTAATGATTTCACCATCAATTTGAATTGTTGCAACACCCATTAAAATAAAGAAAAATTGACGTGCTTTATTATGATAATGTATAACTTCTGTTGTATTTACCGGCATACGTTCGTGAATAACACTTAATTCACTATTTTTTACTAAGTGCCAGCCATCACAGTTATCCCCCCATAAATAATGTTCCGCCGTTTGCTTACTTATCTTCATTACACCCACTCCTTACCATATATTATTTCATAATTTTCTTTACTTTTTAACACTACTATCCAATTTACTTATTACAATGTTATCCATAAAATATCCTTGTCAGGGAAGAAAAGCCCTTTCCTTATTACAGGAAAGGGCCCGTTTAGTGAGTATCTAAGTCATTATTTATGATAGGGTTCTCCATAAATAATCGAAGCTCGGTGTAATGAACTTATCAACTATTCTTGAAGGGCAATTTTGCTCAATAATCGCTTTAAGCGTACTTGTTTAAATTAATAAACTAACCACTGCCTTTGAAAGGTAAGCAACTCCTTCATCTGCTCCAAAAAACTTTTCATAATAATAAACCAATCTCACACCTATCCATCTTAATACTCTTAGTGCAATATTGATAATAAAACCTAATATACCAATTCTCCAAAGCACCAAAGTAATTAATAAAAAGAAGAAGCAGCCAATTCCTCCCTCCCCGCCGATTACAGCAAAAATAATAAATAGTATAATGCCTCCAATAATATACAACATAGTAGTTCTTTCCTCCTGATATAGTTTACTAATTTTACTACAAAAGGATGAAGATATCATTAGGAAATTATAATTAACATAAAGATTTGTAAATTCAATAAAATATTTTAAGATTACACTTTTTCCACCATTAAAAGCCCTATCTTGTCTAGACTTAGATAGGGCTAATTTCAAAAATGATCTTGATTTTGTTCATAAAATTATAAGCCTGCTTTTTATACCTTAAAAGAACATCCATGCTAAACATATATCCAGATTATCAATTCGAACTTCTACTTTACGATCACTTACGATGCGGTTCTCCATATCACATACTACAGCAGTTTTTATATCATCACTTATCATAAGGGTACTGTAACTGATATACGAACAATTACCAACTAATACATAGAATAAGATACCTTTGGGTCTAAGGAGTTAATAAGAAGGATGACGATTATGTATAAGAACCCCCCTATCATTTTAGTTATCTTCTAAATATAGACTTTCATAAACCATTAGCTAATGCCGGTAGAGATTTTATAAAAAGCCTTGATCGTTTTCCCCTTCTGTTATCCAAAAATAGCTCCCGTTTGTAAAATAGCCAAAAAATGATGTAACTCATCAATCAATTAATGCTTCTTCCACTAAAGCTCTTTTTAATTAAATAAGTTTTCAAGGCTAACCTACACAAACAACTGGACGTTCGGTTTACGCTTTAGCACATGAATCATCATTGAGTGTAATTGCCCACGATGGTGGAAAAGGTGAGCCTGTGTATCCAACAGCCATTCGTATCGAGAATGAGTAACCCCGAAAAACGAAGTGATTTCCCGTAACAGCTCCTCTTCCTCCAATAATGCTATGCCTTCTTTTAAATAAGAGTAATTGATCATTAGGGCATTGATGATTGCCGTTTTATTAACTTCTGGTTCAGCCTCCACATAAAAACGGTCAAGCTCTTCCTCAGAAGCACCCATTCCTATCAGAAAATCTGCTTTGCATAGAACCGATATGTGAGAGAGAAGCTCACCAATAGACCATTTCCCCTCGGTTGGTTTAATACTGAGGTCTTCTTCGCTCAGAGTTCCTATCAGCTTGATAATCGAGTCAACAGCTAAATCCATCTGTTTAATAACACCTTTGCAGTAGACGTTCATACCGCGATTCCCCCTTTTTTAAAAACTTCTCTAACGGTATTTGCAGGACATCCATTAATTCAACAATAATAGACATTAATCCTTCTGAAACTACTCCCTTGATTAATTGCCTAAATGAATTAGTTTTTTTGTTAAACTGAACACATTACTTTAAATACATTTCTTCACAATCTGGTCCTATTGCTGAAAAAGGCACAATTCTTCTTTAAGAATTGCTCCTTTTAGTGGAGGAACATACTGGATTTTCATAACATCAGCAGAAGCAGAATAAAGAAAAACCTTGTTTATATTCATACAAGATTTCAAACAAATTCTTGTAATATCTTTCTACTTTCTTCAACATATTTTCAGATGATCCATCTCAAAAAAAACCAGTTCCGTCAGGATACTGGTTTAGAATAGATCATTTATAGAGAAATTCATTACTTGTAAAATTTCACGCGATTCTCAAGAGGCTGGAATTCCTTTTCACCTGGTTCAGCTGTTGGATTACCGAATGGCATTTGCGCAATGAGCTTCCAATTCTCAGGGATATTCCATTCATTTTTCACTTCATCATCAATTAGTGGATTATAGTGTTGTAAAGACGCTCCTAATCCCTCTGCCTCCAATGCTGCCCATACAACTAATTGGTGCATACCTGATGCTTGGTTTGACCAAATTGGAAAGTTATCAGCATATAGGGCAAATTGTTCTTGAAGTGATTTAACTATTGCTTCATCCTCAAAGAATAATACTGTTCCATAACCCGCTTTAAAAGAATCCATTTTTTGTTGAGTTCCCGAAAAGTCTCCATCTCCGACTGCTTTTCTTAGTGCTTCAGTTGTAATGTCCCATAATTTATTATGTGCTTCACCTGATAATACAACTACACGTGCAGTTTGAGAATTGAAAGCTGACGGAGTGTATTTCACAGCAAATTCTACAATTTCTTTAATTCTTTCTTCTGATACTTGTACCTCTTTATTAATTCCGTAGTAAGAACGTCTTTCTTTAAGTACAGTGTAGAAATCTTTTGTCATAATGTTACTTCCTCCTCATTTTTTATCATTACTTGTACACTCTTTAACAGAATTGCTTCACCCACACACTTCGCTCCTCTAATAGTATTCCTCTTATTTGCTAAAATAATCCTCCGATAGGGTATCCTTTTTTTCTGAGAAGCGCCCGATTCTGGAAGATTAGAGTCATTTTAATTAGCTGATTAGTTAAACCTTAATTTACAAATCAATTCTGTCATCTCTACTATTTGGTTGGGGTATTACTAGGAATGTAACATCATGAAAAGAAGGAATTAGGAATATGAAAAAAAGAATCTTTTAGATGACGTACAAGGGAGGAATAAATTTGGATAATACTCTTTTATCTATAGGTACGGTGAAATATGAAGTTAATCTACCCGAATTACATTTAATAGGCGGGTTTTCTAATAATGTATTTGAATGTAAGGGTGCTGGTAAAAATTTTATTCTGAAGTTTTATCCTAGTTCGAAGTACAAAAAAGACTCCATTAAAGCCGAGTTAGTTTGGATCAAATTTTTGCTCCAATCAGGAATTAATGTGACTGCTCCATTAGTTTCTGCTGATGGAAATTATTTAGAGATTATTCAAATGGATAACAAAGAAGAATGTTATGTGTTAGCTTTTGAAAAAGCAAAAGGTACCTTCATTAATGTCTCTGATAAAGATAGCTAGAATAAAGATTTTTTTTATAATTGGGGAAAAACACTTGGAAAAATTCATTACATAAGGGGCAAAACCTCCATTTTGAAAAAAGATTGATCAAAATGGAGGTTTTCGTTTTAGTTAAGTATGAAAATTTCATAAAAAGTTTGATCATTTTCTCAGAGTGTTGTTCAGCTAAAGCATCCTTTAGTTAAAGAAGCAGTATCAATATTAGGCATTCTATTTAATAAGGATTTGGTTGTTAATATGATGTTCCATATGTTTAAGATAATCTTTTACGAGCCACTCTAATGTTTTTAGTTGATTATTTCCTATATCACAAAGATTTGATAATCTCTCTTTTGGAATATTCGATACAGTATTTATGATTTGCTTGTTTAATGCTAAAAAAAGGTTTAATATCTCACCAATTGGTTTTTCTTGATAATTCTGAAGTATTACCCACTGGTTTTGATTATATGATTGGATAACAAATGGTTGTTCTTCGTACTGAATCTTTATAAACCTATTAATATTATTTATTGCAGAGTCGCATAGGTGTCCTAAAATCTCCTTTTTGGACCATTTATTTGGTAATGGGCGATTTGATATTTCTGTTTCTGACATTGAGTTATATATCTTCGGTAATATTTGTATCCAGTGGTTTATTCCATTAATTATATCCTCCATACGCCTTCCCCCCTTCAATATGATTCTAAAAAACAATATTCGTCTAAAGACATTAATATCCCTACTTCAACTAAAATGCCCTTAGTTTAAATGTGCTATTTAACAATCTAGCCCTTTAATTGAATAACTTTCTGACTATTAAATAAAAAAAAGACACCTTTCCACAGAAGCACAAAAAAAATAGGAGCAGCCCCAGAAGCGTTTTGGATAGTCGTCCAATTATCTTAAGCGGGCCATTCACTATTCCTTTGAAAAATATTGATTTCCGCCAATAATTCCTTAAAAAACTTCAAAAGTATTCTTTCCCGCTGCTTTTGCGCGGTATAAAGCGTTATCGGCATTTTTAAGGATGGTTTCGAGCGAAGCAGTTTCACTGGCTGGATAAGAGACTATCCCGATACTTGCCGACAGCTGGTATGGCGTATTCCAAGTGTTTAGATAGTTAAGAAGACAATCGGCCTGCTTTTCTATTTCTTCTCTTGAAGACATCTGGGGGAAATTTATTATGAATTCATCTCCCCCTAATCTAACTGCAAATACATCTGCCTGTTCTTTTATAAATTGCTGGATCCTTGAAGCAACCTCTTTTAATACTTGGTCCCCAGTATCGTGTCCATTTACATCATTGATCTTTTTAAACCCATCCAAATCAAGAAAGAATAGCACTCCCCCGGATTTAGCAAAGTCTTCAAAGAAGTTAAAGAGATACTGCCTGTTATATAGTCCTGTCAGCGAATCTCTATAGGCTATCTTTTCTAAAGCCAAATAATATGAGAACATCTTGGCTATTTTTTGAAGCATGCTTATGCTCTTCGTGTCAAAGTGAGAAGCTTTATGATGAACCGCGCATAAGGTTCCAAACTTCTCTCCATTCGTAAGAGAAATAGGTATGCCCACATAAGCGTTAATATTGACTTTTCCGTATATTTTTCTTAAATCGTCCAAACTGGCTTCTTTACTTACATCCTCAAAGACTAATGGCTGATTTTTTTCGAAATCAATGCGATTACAAACACTCTGATCAAGGTTTATAGCCCTGCCCTCCGTCACAAGAATATCTGTATCAGCGTCTGAAACTTTCAGGATGACTTGCTGATTATCCGTAAAAGAGCTTAAATAAATCAATTTATCAGGTAAAATTTCCTTTGCCAGATCTAATACATCGCTGGCAAGCTCATTAAAATTCCTATACATCTGTATTTCGTGTAATGGTATTACCATGAAAGTACCTCCATTATTTAATATTACTTTCATATTTTTATTAGCGTATCAATTGAGGCTTTAAATTACAAAAAGTATTTACACGATTATGTTAAGAATTTGATTACATCTTCCTAAACTGGACATACCCAGGCTTTATTCAACACTAGAATTCTGCCCGCATACGGGAGACGATTCCCAACTCATATAAATCATTTATCTTTATTTAAATGTATCGAATGAATTTCAGCTTCTTCTTCTATATTCCCGCAATACTTGGAAACCTTCAAAAAAAGATTTCATTATTGAATTAAAATTCACTTTTTCGACTTCAGCAAGTATACCAGCCTAGCATATGTGGAGTATACCCTCTTATTCTCTCAATTGTTCAAGAGCAGCGTCTCTTTCTATTCCATTACGAAGAGCCGAGTCATTCGACACTATGGCCCCTAAATAAAAAACAGACGCTTTTCTTATAGTAGAAAGGCGTCTCAGAGTGGAGACAAAGTCGTTTCATGACTTTGTCTTCACATCTTTTAAGATATACTTTAATAAAAAGATGGTTTTACCTAGCCTGTCTTGAAAACGCTTGCCAGACAAGGCGCGCCGACGAGCGAAGACGCGAATAGAACCTAAGTTCATGAGGGTACGAGCGAGGCAAGCAACGCTGTATGAAAGCGTTTGTCAACAGGCTGAGACGCTTTTCTTATAATAGAAAGGCGTCTGATTATTGGGCAAAGAGTGCTATCTACTAATAATTTTCATGCTTTTTCATTGTTCTATACGCTTCATGGAATGATTGGTATCCTCAAAAGCAAGACAGTCATCCTCACTCTTTATTTCTCATCACGATCATGTAATAAAATATCTTCTTTCAGGTCTTCCTACGGAGCCGTAAATATGCTCGACATGCACCAGCCTCTCTTCCATTAGATGCTCCAAATACCGGCGTGCTGTCGTTCGGCTAATACCTAAATTTTTCCCCAGCTTTTCTGCAGTAATGCCAACTTGGCATGTCCTGATAAAATCGACTACTTTCGTTTTTGTGACCGGATCGATCCCCTTTGGAATATCAAGCGATTTCCCGTTCAATTCAGCTTCTCCGGGGTAATTCCACAGCCGCTTAATATCCTCTACATTCAGTACATCTCCGCTTTCAAAGATCATCTTCTTCGCTTTGTATTTGACTAGACACTCTGTAAAGCGCTGCAATGTAAGGGGCTTTAATAAATAATCCGCCACGCCATTCACATACGCCTGCCGTACAATATCTACCTCTGCTGCTCCCGTGATTAAAATAATATCTGTTTTCGGGCTTTTTTCCCTTACAAACTCAAACAGCTCTACTCCCAGCTTGTCCGGAAAATAGATATCGAGCAAAATCAGCTGCGGCTGCAGGCTTTCAATCCACAGCTCCGCTTCTTCAACTGTATGGGCCATACCAACCGTTTGAAACCCTTCAATCGAAGCAATAAATTTCTCATGGATTTTGGCAATGCGTACATCATCCTCAACAATAAGTACTTCTATTTTTTTCTCCATACCCGTCACCCCTCTTTTGGAATAGAAATAATAAACAGTGCTCCCCCTAGGTCTCCTTTTTCTATAGCAATCGAGCCATTTAACAATGTGACATTCTCTTTCACAATATGAAGACCATATCCCCTTGTTTTTTGGTCTTTTGTCGATTGTTTCAGCTCAAAAATAACATCCATTTGCTCCGGCTGGATCCCTTTTCCGGAATCCTCAATTTCAAATACGATTTCCTTTTCATGTTCAAAAATATAAATCCGGACAACCCGCTGCCGTTCCTCCAGTTGTTCTACTGCTTCAAATGCATTCGTCACCAGATTCCCTAATATCGAAATGAGCAGGTGTTTTTCAATAGGGGACTCCAGCCGGCCGCAATAGCTGCTTTCATCTAACAGAAGCTTCACTTTCAATTCCTTCGCCCGGTTATAGTAGCCAATCATAATGCCGCTCAAATACGGATCTTTAATATGCTGGTTCATAAAGTTAATCAACGCATGATTACCGATCCTCTCATGATGGATTAACTCAATGGCCTCATCATAAGCCTGCAATTGGACCAGTCCTGATATTGTATACAAAAAGTTATTGTACTCATGTGTTTGAGCCCGCAGTGATTCAATATATTGGTTTACTTGCGATAATTCATCCGCAATGAGGTCAATCTCCTCAAAAAGACGGAAGCTCGCCACCGCTCCAATATACCTTCCTTCCTTAATAATCGGCACACGATTCACTAATGTCTTGGCATTATTAATATTCATCACCCGGTCAAACTGTTTTTCGCCATGCTCCATTACTTCCATGAGCCTTGTATGCGGAATAACCGCTTGAATGTTTTCTCCGACTACCGTCTCCCGGCGATTTAAAATTTTATTCGCCGCATGATTACTCAATGTAATCGTACCGGCTGTGTTCACTACAATGATTCCTTCCCGGATGGATTCGACCATCGCATTTCTTTCTGTTAAAATTTCGGCAATCTCCTCTGGCTCATAATTCAGCAGCTGTTCCTTTATTTTATTCGAAAGATAGGTAGCCAATAGTACCGATAAAATAACGGTAATGAGCAGGACAACCACTAACGACTTGGCATACACGATATTCGTAGTCAGAATCTCTTTACGTAAAAATCCGACTGATACAATACCGATGATTGTTCCATGTTCATCGAAGATCGGTGACTTCCCGCGCACTGCCTCCCCAAGTGTTCCCTCTGCAATCGATATGTAAGACTTCCCTTCAATCAGTGCTTTGGTATTATCATCCCCCACCATTTTTTCCCCGATTCTGCCTGGTACCGGATGGGCGTAGCGGATAGAATATTCATCCCCAATCACTACGTATTCAGCTCCAGCCTGCCTTTGTATTTCAAGTGCAAGCTGCTGCAGCTCCTTTGTCGTTCTGCCTTCCTTCATCCGCTCAATTACCTCTGGATGCTTGGCTGTCATCTTCGCCACACTTAAAGCACGCTCGCCGATCTCATTTTCCACTACATTTGCCATGACAAAATAAGAAGCCGCCACCGCAAACAACATCACCGCTAATGCGAGGAAAAAATTGTACTTAAAAACGCGATAATTTAACGTATTTTTTTTCATTTCTCTATACCTTCCATTGGTATGTAAAAAGTTTAGCTTATTATATCATGGTAAACTTATGAAACAATCGATTTTTCTTTTTATTCAGAAATTAAAAACAACAGAAATGCGGAAGGCGGCTAAAGAAAAGGCTGGTCATAACCATTTTATAATTTTGCACAAAAAAAGAGGAACCCTATAATAGGATTCCTCTTTGTTTCAGCTATGCGTAAAAATTAAAGTTTTACGATGTTTGTAGCTTGTGGTCCGCGTTGACCTTGTTCTACTTCGAATTCAACCTTTTGGCCTTCTTCTAAAGTTTTGAAGCCGTCGCCTTGGATTGCTGAGAAGTGAGCGAATACGTCTGAACCGCCTTCAACTTCGATGAATCCGAAACCTTTTTCTGCGTTAAACCATTTTACTGTACCTTGTGTCATGTAAATGACCTCCATTAATTAAAATTTAATATATAAGCTTTTTTTGTAAAGAAAAAAATTCACATATTACAAAAAGTATCAAATACCACTGATTACTCTTTGTAATAGGTGAATTCAACTTGTTTCCTATCGAAGGACTTTATTAACTCCACTATATACTTAAAATCCGAATTAGTCAAATAAATATAACGGCACTGGAAATTAAAAAGAATTTTTTCGGTGGAAATGTGAATTCTAAAGTATCCAAAAGATTAATCATAGGTATTTAATTATAAGCTTAAAAAGTGTTTACCCCAAAAGTATAACAGCTAAACACAATTCTTATACCTATAATATACCAAATATTTAGATTTGTAAATATGTTACAATTGATAAAAAAATGTTTTTTTGTCAGTTGGAAAAGACGTTGTTTTAAACATGTCGAAAAATCAGGGGAAGACTGTATTTATGGTATGACCTATGATGATTCCTTCTCCTAGAAGTGGATGGAAAACAATGACACCATACTGAAATGCATAAGCTGTTTTATAGGTTTTATCACATGTGGGATATGGAAAAAAATTTTGAAAGCAGTGGCTACAGGAAGCTATCTATTATTAATTGTTGCTTTACCTGCTGAATTGATTGGATTTACAAATGGTAAAAATGGATGTAACCTGTAAAGAATAATTAAAGGAGGTGTCAATGTGTTATTTGAAGTATCCTCTCTACTAATTATACTTTTCTTAGTAGGCTATATTTTCATTTTACAAAATAAAGTGACAAAGCTTGAAGATGTACAAGCAAAGAATTTGCGTGCACACAAGGATGCGGATTTAGACAGTAAAATTACGGCCATGTTCAATGATGGCAGAACGACTGTTGAAATAGTACGTTTTGTGAGAAAAGAAACGAATTTAGGCTTAGTGCAAGCGAAGCTTTATGTAGATGATGTGCTGACTCAATAGACACATAAGCAGTATGTATTATCAACGCGTATCCTATAGCGATTTGGCCCTTCCCTTCGTTGGAAGGGCTTATTTGGGTTTGGCTCATAATGGGCCGGCTGGGCGGCAATATAAAAAGCAATGATCAACAAGTGTGAACATTGCTTTTGGAAAGGCTGCTCTATGAGAAAATAGCGTTTGATTATGACAGCAGAAGCAGTCCTAATGCTGTTCTCAAATTTCCCTGTAAGCTATCGTTACTCGACATCCATCGAGGATTTAATGACATTGCCATTATACAGCTGCACTTTTTCATATTCGCCCTTTTCGACCTGAAGGACAAAGGTATGCGGCTCTGGCGTTTCATCGCACGCTTCCCCGCTCGCTGACAGCAGCTGCACAGACAGCAGCCCGTCCTTATTATAAACACCGTCTACTGCTATGCCGCAGCTATCTGAATACGTCACGATAAATACAGCGAAATATTGCTCCATATCCATTGAAAGATTTTCTATATCGAATCTTCCCTTTAATGCTTCCAGCTGGCCTTCCGTTTTTGCATAAGCAATATGCGGGACAAGCTGTTCATAAACAGGTGCGATTTTCTCCTCATATTTCACAATCTGAAACGGTACAGCCTGATCATCTGTGAATAACGGGGCAGCCTCTTCACGGCCGCTGCAGCCGACTAACAATACAATAAGAAGGAATATCCAATATTTCTTCATTCTTGTCTTCCTCCTTTATAAACTTTATTTCAAAAGGTTTCTCTTGTGATTTTATTCGAATCATACCGTTTTATCAATTTTAATCATCCTCATTTAATGCCAAATCGTACATATTGATTTTTATTTTTGTTCATCGGATTGTTCTGAATTTTATGGGGAATATAGATAGTGTATTTGCCGCAATATAAGACAATATGTAGGGCACAGCTTTCAATCGATATGGAGTGGAAAGAGCGATGTTCTTCGTCTTTGCTGCGGTATTTTAAAAGCAAGTTCTTGCACTGATATAACTATTTTGTGATTCGAAATATACAGCAAGCAAAATCCTACTTTCTCTATTAGATTTATTGTAATATATTAATGCTCAGCAAAATTAAAAGATTTTTTAGTTACATTGACTATGCTTTGTAATTTAAAAATTCATTCGAAGGAGGGTCTATTTTGAATACGTTACTTATTATCATAAATATCGTTATTCTTCTTGCATTAATTTTTGGATTATATATGATGCAGAAAAAACACGTGAAATTCTCAACGCGTGTATTTACAGGTCTCGGCGCAGGGATTGTATTTGGTATCATTATTCACCTGCTGTACGGCACAACATCTGATGTCACTGCAACAACTATTGAATGGTTTGACATTGTCGGTTCAGGTTATGTGAAGCTGCTGCAGATGGTTGTTATGCCATTAGTCTTCATTTCCATTGTGGGGGCATTTACAAAAGTAAATCTTACAAAAAACCTTGGAAAAATCAGTTTCTACGGGATCGGGATTTTACTTGTCACAACTGGGATCGCAGCATTAATCGGAATTGGGGCTGCTCTTGGCTTCGGTTTAGACGGAGTTGAATTACAAGCTGGTGATGCGGAAAACGCTCGTAACGAAGAACTAGTAGAACGAGTGGCAACAGTAGAGGATATGACGATTCCTGATCAAATCCTTTCGTTTATTCCTTCAAATCCATTCGCTGATTTGACAGGCTCGCGGACAACTTCCACAATCGCTGTCGTGATTTTCGCATCCTTTATTGGGATTGCCTATTTAGGTATCCGACGTAAACAACCGGAACAAGCTGAGCTGTTCGCGAAAATTGTAGATACTCTATATGCCATCACGATGCGTATCGTAACATTGGTACTACGCATTACACCATACGGGGTTTTAGCTTTAATGACAAAGGTTGCAGCAACAAGTGATTATGAGGCGATCTGGAATTTGGGTAAATTTGTCGTTGCGTCTTATGTAGCGCTTATTGCGATGTTCATCGTTCACCTGATCATGATTGCTCTTGCAAAATTAAGCCCAGTCACATTCTTGAAAAAGGGATTACCTGCTCTGACATTTGCGTTTACTTCACGTTCAAGTGCAGGTACGCTGCCGCTTAATATCAAAACGCAAACAAATGGGTACGGTGTTTCAGAAGGTGTAGCAAACTTTGTTGGACCATTCAGTTTAAGTATTGGACAAAACGGCTGTGCAGGGATTTATCCAGCGATGCTAGCGATTATGGTAGCACCAGCTGCTGGTATTGATCCATTTAGCATTAGCTTTATCCTGACAGTCGTATTAGTTGTCATGATCAGCTCATTCGGTGTTGCCGGCGTAGGCGGCGGTGCCACATTCGCTTCTTTAATTGTTCTTTCTGTATTGAACTTACCTGTAGCAATTGTTGGTTTACTAATCTCTGTTGAGCCTCTGATCGATATGGGACGTACAGCAGTAAATGTAAGCGGAAGTATGACTTCTGGTGTACTAACAAGTAAAATTACCGGCGAATTCGATGAAAAAGTATACAATGATAAAAACAGCTTAGACGAAGTAGTCGAAGCGTAATAGAAGAATCAAGCAGCCAGCCGGCATCGATACTTACTCGGTGCCGGCTGGCTGTTTTCATTTTCTCTTTACACAACAAAATGAGGCTGGTACATAAAATCCCCAAGAAGAAATGGAGAACAAAGCTTCCGGCGGAAATAGCACGAAACCCATGTCTACAGGCTCAGCCCGGGTCCGCAGAGAGCTTCCCCGTAACGGAAATCAATTTTCACCATACAAAAAAACACCATTTTTCCACTTGAGAAAAATGGTGCCTTTTGCTTTATCCTAGCCTCTACATGTTTACCGTAAAGGTTGTTTTTCTTATGCTTCTACTGCTTCCGACTCTTTTGAGTAACGCTTTTTAAAGATTAATGCAAAGTAGCCGAATGTAATGACTAGACATGCGATCATAAAGCCAGCAAGTACTGAGCTGTTGAAGCCTAGGAACGCCATATCACCTGTAGAAATTGCTGCTTTAAATGCTTGGACAGAGTATGTCATTGGGAAGAACGGGTTAAACGATTTTAATGGATCCGGTACTAGCTCTAATGGGAAAGTACCTGCACTTGTTGTCAACTGAATGATCAATGTTAAAATCGCGATAAATCGCCCTGGATCCCCAAAGATTGATACGAACATTTGAATAATCGCCAAGAATGTAAAGCTTGTCAGGATTGCTGTTAATGTGAACATCAGTAAGCTGTCTGGTTCAAGGCCTAGCAGACCTACTACAACCGCCACAGAGATAAGCGATTGAATAATACCTACTACAGCTAAAATCGAAACTTTACTGAAGAACCATGCGACAGCACTTGTTGGACGAATGGCCGGCTCAACAAGCGGGAACACGATAGAAATTAACAATGCCCCTACAAATAAACCTAATGAAATGAAGTATGGTGCAAACCCAGTACCGTAGTTTGGTACTTTGTTAATGGCTTCTTTTTCGACAGTTACCGGTTGTGCAACCATGTCATAGTTTTTATCGTTTGGCTGAATATTTACTTCCCCGCTGGCTTCTGTCAGCTTGGAAGCTAACGTTGTTGTTCCGTCTGCCAGCTCTTTTGTACCTGCTGCCAGTGTTGACGAACCATCTGCCAGCTCGCCGGATTTCTCCGCAAGTAAAGATGTACCGTCATTTAATGTTGTACTGCCTTGCACTAACGCATTTAAACCAGACGCTAATTCATTGGCACCCGCTTTTGCTGTTCCTGCGCCATTTGCCAGCTCAGACAGCTTGCTTGCTAATGTTTCATTCCCGGCTTTCAGGCTTGCTGCGCCGTTTACAAGTGCTTCGGAGTTTGCCACCAGCTTATTGGCACCGTCTGCTACCTGCTGTTGGCCGGCAGCTATTTGTGTACTGCCATCCTGTAATTGTGCAGCTCCTTGCTGTAACTCACCTGCGCTCGCTGCAAGCTGTGATACACCGCCGGCTAATTGCTCGCTGCCTGTGTTTAATTGATCTAATGTTGCCTGTAACGCTTGTGCCTGTTCAGGAGGCAGGCTTGCGAGCACATCTTGCATTTGTTGTGACAGTGCGCTGATTCCTTGATGCAGGCTTGCTGCGCTGCCGTCTAACTGATTGGCACCTGCCTGTAAGCTTGCACTGCCGTTAGCTACATTGGAAATCCCAGCTGCTAATGACTGTTGTTTCTCTACCAATGTTGCTTGCCCGGCCGCTACCTGTGCAGCACCTTCTGTATAGCTTGAAATTCCTTGTGCTAAATCAGTTGCACCGGATGCCGCTTGATTGGCACCTGCTGCCAGCTGTGTGCTTCCGTCTTCGATTGTCGCAATACCTTTTGCTAAATCGTTCGCACCGGATGCCGCTTTTTTCGCACCTGTTGTCAGCTCGTCTGTACCATCAGACAATTCGATTGTGCTGGCTGCCAGCTGCTCCAAATATCCTTCAAGGTCCTCTGCCCCATCAACGATTTTTTTCGCTCCGTTATCCAGCTCACCTGCACCATCTGCAGCCTCCGTAAAGCCATCGCCTAATTTTGTAATCGATGTGAAGAGCTGCTCTGCATAAGTTTTCGTTACCTGTGTATTGACCTCAGCTTTAATACGATCTAAAGCTGTTTCACCGATTTGTGCACCAAGGAAGTTATAGCCTTCATTTGGAATATAGTCAATGACAAGCTTAGATGGTGTTTCATCTAATAAAGTTGTCGCATGTTCCGAAAAGTTTTCAGGAATGCGGATAATCATGTAATAATCTAAATCCTCAAGCTGTTTCTCTGCCTTATCACTCGGCACTTCCTCAAATTTAAACTGCTTACTGTCTATCAGTTTCTTTGTAAGCTCCTGACCGAGGGCCATCTCTTCGCCTTCATACGTTGTACCGTGGTCTTCATTTACTACAGCAACAGGGATGCTGTTTAAATTGGCATATGGATCCCAAAAGGCCCATAAAAACATCCCACTGTATAACACCGGAATGAACAACACGGCGACGATCGAAATAATCATTTTTCGCGTTGTTAATACTTTTAGCCATTCTGACTTAAACATTTTATTCCACCTTCTATTTAATAATACTAACTGACCGAAACAGTCATTTGGTCATTTTGTTCCAAGAAAAAATCAGTTATTCCTCAAAAGAAAACTGATTTTTTCTATTTTTTTGTTAAGCCGCTAAAGATCGTCTGCTTAAACGTCAATAAGATCTTTTCTTCACTTAGAGGTTCATCATGTGTTTGCTGCCAATCTACTACAAACGCCAGATACGATTTCAGCAGTAAATAAGCGACAAGCGGCGGATCACATTCGTTAATGTGCTTTTTATCAATGCCGATTTGAATAAATCCTGCAATATACGAAATGATTTCGGTTTCGATTACCTGAAGCATTTCCTTTACTGCCGGCGTGCGCAACGCTTTCTCCTCTTCGACCAGCTTGGCAAATAGTACGTGCTTCTCTCTAAATTGAAGCATTTTCATCAGTGCCATATGCGCATTCTCGATAAAGCTGACGGACGGATCAACGGTCATATCCATTGCTACCTTCATTTCCCGAATCAACGAAACAACCACTTCCTGCAGCAGCACTTCCTTGTTGTCAAAAAACGTGTAGATTGTTCCCTTGCCTACATTCGCAACCTTTGCTACCTGCTCAATCGTCGTCGCCTTATACCCAAAGAGTGAAAAGGATTTTGTAGCTGCATCTAAAATTTCCTGTCTGCGGTCCATTAGACGTCATCCCTTTGCTAGCATTTTCTCTTACAGTCTGAATATAAAAATGACCAAAATAACGTTTCGGTCATCTGGTCATTATTATACACCGGTATTTTTAAAATGCAAGCGATATTTTTATTATAACTTTAAGACGAAGATTTTTTGAACTTTTATTCAAATTCATACGTTTGAACGGTTTTCCTCGGCACTATTTTCCCCTTCCTTTTTAAAAGTTAAAATACCTTTTCGCATTATAATAGCAAATGTCTTCTACCATTTTTCCTAACAGCTCATAATCTTCCGGAGCTTCACCATCCACTACCCATTGCCCAATCACATCACATAGTAAACGGCGGAAATATTCATGGCGTGTATAGGAAAGGAAACTTCTTGAATCTGTAAGCATCCCTATAAAACGGCTCAATAAACCGATGCTTGCCAATGCCTTCATCTGATCAAGCATGCCCTCTTTTTGGTCATTGAACCACCATGCTGTGCCGAATTGGATCTTGCCTGGTATACGCTCTTGAAAACTTCCCACAATACTTGCAATCACGTAATAATCTTTCGGATTTAGCGAGTAAATAATTGTTTTGGGCAATGCATTTTCCATAGCCAGACTGTCCAGCAGCTCAGTTAAAGGAACGGCAATCTGCCCATCATTTATACTGTCATAGCCTGTATCCGGGCCAAGTGTGTTAAACATTTTTGTATTATTATTGCGATGCGCGGAAATATGATATTGCATCGCCCAATCATATGCCGTATATTGCTGTCCTAAAAACTGCAGCAAATGTGTTTTATATTGCGCCTCTTCAAGCTGCGTTACCTTTTTCCCCGCCAATGCTTCCTGGAGAATCGCATCTACTTGTTCCTCGGTAGCCGGCTCGTAATAGAGTTGATCGAGCGCATGATCCGACACTTTGCATCCTGCCTCTGCAAAAAAGGCGATACGCTGCTGCAGGGCCGCTTTTAAATCAGCCAAGCTCGTAATGTTGACTTTTGAGGCGTCCACAAGTTTAGCAATCCAGCCGGTAAAGGTAGGACGGTTAATTTCCAATGCCTGGTCGGGTCTAAAGCTTGGCAGCACCTGTACCGTAAACTCCTTATCCTGCTTTAATTGAATATGATATGCAAGTGAATCCACCGGATCATCCGTTGTACAAATGACCTCGACATTCGATTGCTTAATAAGCTCACGAACCGATTTTTCTTTTAACTGTCCATTAACATTTTCCCAAATCGCTGGTGCCGTTTGGCTGTTCACCAGTCTCTCTTCGTTAAAATACCTGCGCAGCTCTAAATGCGTCCAGTGGTATAGAGGGTTCCCTAATGTAGCCGGTACCGTTTCAGCCCATTTTTCAAATTTTTCATAAGGTGCTGCATCCCCTGTAATGTACGTTTCATCGATACCGTTTGCCCGCATTGCACGCCACTTATAATGATCGCCGTTCAGCCATACTTCCGTGATGTTTTCGAATACCGTGTCTTCAAAAATCTGCTGCGGAATCAAATGGCAATGATAATCGATGATCGGCAGGTCTTTGGCATACTCGTTATAGAGTCTTTCAGCTACAGGACTGTTTAATAAAAAACGGTCATCTAAAAATGCTTTAGTCATTGGTTTTCCCCCTCCACTTTTATTGTTCCTGATGTAATTGCCCGCAGTAATTCCTGCTTGCTGCTGCCACTGCATCAAGGCCGCCTTGCTTATACGCCTTCGATAAGTCACTGCCAATGCCTACAGCTACAGCGCCGGCACCCAGCCATTCACGCATATTATTCGCGTCAATACCGCCTGTTGGCATAATCTCTATGTTCGGTAACGGGCCGTTCACAGATTTAATGAAGGCAGGCGTAAAGTTACTCGCAGGGAACAGCTTTACAAGGTCGCAGCCTGACTCCAGTGCCTGCACCATTTCCCGAATTGTCATACAGCCAGGCAAATAAGGAATGCTGTATCGATTGCATAGTGTGGCAATGTCCTTGCTGAAGCTAGGGCTCACTATAAATTTTGCGCCATGCAAAATGGCATGTCTTGCCGTTTCTGCATCCAGCACTGTACCGGCACCTATAAGTGCATCCAGATCACGAACTTCCTGGAATACATCCTGTACATACGGTGTCGTATATGTAAGCTCAATTAAACGAATGCCTCCCTGTACAGCCCCGTTTATAATGCCTGACGCCTCTTCTGCCGAAGCACCGCGCACTACTGCCACTAATTTATGCTGCTTAATTTGCTGAATGATTTCTGACTTTGACATCCGTACCCCCTACCTTTCCACCGCTGTTTTGTTTCCTAAAAAAATTTGCACCTCATCATATTCAGGCAGCCCTTCATTATCGCCTTTTACCGTTGTGACCATTGCACCGACTGCATTGGCAAACGTCAAGCGCTCCTGCACACCGTAATCATTCATTAATCCATAAATATAGGCAGCATCAAAGCCGTCACCGGCACCGACCGTATCGACCGGTTTCACGTTAAACGGTGCAGCCTCATACCACTCACCGGCAATATAAGCTTTCGAACCATTCGCTCCGTCTTTAATGACAAGCTGCTCGATAGTATATTGCTCGGCAAAGGACGCTAAAGACACATCTCCTACTATCATTTCAATTTCATCCAGCCCCGTCAGCAGCACATCGACATACGGGAAAATCCTGAAATAGGCTGCACGGGCTTCTTCGATCGTCCATAGCTTCAGGCGAATATTCGGGTCGAATGCTACCGGGATGTTTCGTTCCTTGGCAATGTCCAGAATCTTTAAGACAATGTGCAAGTTATTTTCCGCGATTGCTAGAAACACACCCGTTAAATGAATATAGGCAACATCATGGAATAATTCGGGCTTGATATCATCGGGCGTCAATGTGGAAATAGGAGACTGGTACCGGTAGTAAAATGTTTTACCGGAGCCGTCCTCTAAAACCTCCTTAAAGTTTAATGAGCTTGGATAGCCGTCTACCAGCTTTACTTCGTCCATATTAATGCCTTCCCCGCGTACTGTTTTATAAATATATTTGCCGAATTCATCTCCACCGAGCCGGCTCATCCACTTCACATCAAGACCTAGGCGCGCACAGCCGATGGCAAAATTAAGCTCTGCTCCCCCAACTTTTCTTTCAAAAGAAGAAACATAGCGTAAAGGGCCTGCAGCACTTGGATTGAACGTAATGAGTGCGTCCCCTAACGTGAAAATAGTTTTATTTGTCATTTCAATCCCCCAGATCTGCATTAATGTAAGAAGGCTGCACATTTTTTTGCGAAGCTTCTCCACGTTCTTTCTCCTGCAAAAGGAAATAGCCACTACAATAATTGAATAGCGGCTATCCTAAAAAGAGCTTCCTTTTACTTTATCAGCGAATTCTTATTTCGCTGTTCTTGTCGAAGAAATGCGCTTTATTCATATCAAAAGCTAATTCTATTTTCTGCCCCGGTTCGATATTATTGCGAACGTCTACAGTCGCCACTATATTTTGATCTTCTATTTTGGAGTAAATCATCATTTCAGCACCTGTTAACTCAGCTACCTCAACATCAAACTGGAATGCCGTTCCTTTAGACGCGTCGATTCGTTCCGGCTCAATAAAGAAATCTTCCGGCCTAATGCCTAAAACCACCTCTTGATCCATATAACCTTGCGAACGTAAAACAGCCATTTTTTCTGCCGGTATATCAATTGTTTTCGTGTCCATTACAAAGCCTGTTTCCTTTACGATGCCGTTAAGGAAATTCATCGAAGGTGATCCAATAAAGCCGCCTACAAAAATATTTTCCGGATTATCATAAATATATTTTGGTGCTCCTACTTGCTGGATAACACCGTCTTTCATTACTACGATCCGGGTTGCCATCGTCATTGCTTCCGTTTGGTCATGCGTAACATAAATAGTCGTTGTTTCTAAACGGCGGTGAAGCTTCACGATTTCAGCACGCATTTGCACACGCAGCTTAGCATCAAGATTGGACAACGGTTCATCCATTAAAAACACTTTTGCATCCCGTACAATGGCACGGCCTAGTGCCACACGCTGCCGTTGTCCACCGGAAAGCGCCTTCGGTTTACGAGTTAAATATTCTTCAAGCCCTAAAATTTTTGCGGCCTCCGTCACCCGGCGTTCAATTTCCTGCTTTGAAATTTTGCGCAGCTTTAAGCCGAATGCAATATTGTCATACACCGTCATATGCGGGTATAAGGCATAATTCTGGAATACCATCGCGATATCCCGGTCTTTCGGAGCCACTTCATTGACACGCTGCTCATCAATATAGAAATCCCCTTTTGAAATCTCTTCAAGCCCTGCAATCATACGAAGCGTTGTTGATTTCCCGCATCCTGATGGACCGACAAACACGATAAATTCTTTGTCTTGAATATGAAGATTAAAATCGTTTACTGCCGTTACTTTGTTATCATAAATTTTATAAATATTATCCAGCTTTAATTCCGCCATTGCTGCTGCCCCCTACTTTAAAGAGTTGGCTAGTAAAGCTCCTATGAGACCTGGCTTACTAACCACACGTTTTTCTCTTTTCTCCATTCTATTAGAAAACGCTTTCAAAGATAATTTAAAATTTTTAGATAATTGTTTAATATTTTTATATATTTCCAAAACAGCGCGGGTGACATGTTGATGTGATTTCCGCCGGATCAAAGATGAATGACAAAAAAGCTGTGCTAAAGGTCAAAATGACTTTTAGCACAGCGCTCTACGTTATAATGTAACACCCGTTTTAAAAATGGCTAATTCCCTAAAGTCATTTTTTTCGTTATTCAGCCACTCGCCGCTTGCAACCCGAATAATATACTGAATAAATTCACGCAGTACGCCGTCTGCTTCCTGCTCCAAAAGAACACCTGCATTAAAGTCGATCCAGTGGGGCTTCGCTTCATAAATCGGCGTGTTGGATGAAACTTTCATCGTCGGTACAAAAGAGCCGAATGGAGTACCCCTGCCAGTCGTAAATAATACAAGCTGGCATCCGGCTGCCGCTAAGGCGGAAGAGGCCACTAAATCATTTCCGGGTGCACTTAATAGATTGAGTCCCTTTCGCTTTAAGCGCTCACCGTATTTCAATACGTCTACGACCGTTGATGTACCTGCTTTTTGTGTACAGCCTAAAGATTTATCCTCAAGCGTCGTAATGCCTCCTGCTTTATTGCCGGGCGAAGGGTTTTCATAAATCGGCTGATTATTTTGGATAAAGTATTCTTTAAAGTCATTAATCATATCCACGGTTTTTTCAAATACTTCTTTAGTTTCAGCGCGTGCCATTAAAATTTTCTCTGCACCAAACATTTCCGGCACCTCTGTTAAAACCGTCGTCCCGCCCTGTGCAGCTAAAAAGTCTGAAAACCTGCCCAACAGCGGATTGGCTGTAATGCCTGAAAATCCATCTGAACCCCCGCATTTCAGGCCAACCTTCAATTCTGCTAACGGAACCGCTTCTCTCTTATCCTCTTTTGCCGCTTCGTAGATTTCTTTTAATAACGCAACCCCTGCTTCTATCTCATCCCGTACTTCCTGCGAGGATAAAAACTTCACCCGGGATTCATCATAGTCGCCCAGCTCCTGCTTAAATTCATGCAGCGTATTATTTTCACAGCCTAGCCCAAGCACCAGTACACCGCCTGCATTTGGATGATGCACAGCATTCACTAAAATGCTTCTTGTGTTTTCATGGTCATCTCCCAGCTGAGAGCAGCCGTAGTTATGCTTTAGCACAAGAACATTTTCAAAGGGCGCTATATCTCCTACTTCACGTTCAAACCGCTTAATCATTTTTTCGGCGATGCCATTGACACATCCTACTGTCGGCACAATCCAAAGCTCATTACGAATCCCGACCTCTCCATTCTTTCTTTTGAACCCCTGGAAGGTTAGCTGCTCGTTCTGAAAGGGATTGGCATTCAATTGCTGCCGAAATTCATACGATTGAATACCATCCAGATTGGTTTTGGTATTGTGTGTATGAATATGTTCACCGGCAGTAATAGCATTTACTGCAAAACCGATCGGATAGCCGTATTTCAAAATATGCTCATTCGGTGCAATGTCGGTAATGGCGATCTTATGCCCTCTGTCCACATTGTCCTTCAGCTTAATTTGCTGCCCTTTAACCGTTACAATATAGTCCTTCACTAAATCCTTTAATGCCACCACGACATTATCGTGATCATTTAGTTGAATAACATCCATCATGAGAATCCCCCTCAAGCCCGCTATTTACCTCTTTTATTGACTCGATAGCCGCCTTCATCCCGTTTGTCTCTATTTTATACAGTGCCTCACTTACTGCTAGGGTTAATCCCGGTATTTGATTTAAATCTTGTGCCCATTCCTCGTATCGCAATATATTTTCTACAAGCTGTAAGACACTTGGGAATGTGCCATCATACAGTGCCCACTGCTCTTGAAAGAACTGCAAAACCCGTTCATTATCCTCTAATGGAATATCCTCTTCCCCACGTTTGCCTCTATAAAATGAAATTAATGCTCCAAGCGCAAAAACAAGCCTCTCTGGCAAAGTTTGCTTTTGCTCAACGTATTCCAGCAATGTCGGTAAATTTCTCGTTTTAAATTTCGACACCGAATTCAATGAAATACTGAGTAAGTAATGCTGAATAAACGGATTTCTAAATCGGTCCATTACATCTGCTGCAAAAGCATGCAGCTCCTCTTTCGGAAAATCCAGGGCAGGAATAATTTCCTCATCAATTAATTCCTTAACGTAAGTCCCTGTCTTTTCATGCTCGACTGCCTCTGCGACGGTGTTTAACCCATAAAGATATGCAACAGGTGTCATGGCAGTATGTGCCCCGTTCAAAATACGTACTTTTTGGGTACGGTACGGTGTCAGATCGTCGACAATTAACGTGTTCATGCCTGCCTGCTGTGCCGGGAATTCGTCACGCAGCCATCTCGGTCCTTCGATCACCCATAAGTGATAATGTTCTGCCATCACCATATAGTCATCCAAATAGCCGAGTTCAGTTGTCATCTCATCGGCTGAATCAACGGGAAACCCTGGTACAATGCGGTCGACCATCGTATTGCAAAAGGTGTTTGCTTCCTCGATCCATTGCGTAAAACCTTCACCCAGCTGCCAAACAGCAGCGTACTGTAAAATATATTTCTTTAGTAAATCGCCGTTCTTTTCGATTAACTCACACGGCAAAACAATAAGCCCCTTGCTGTTAGCTCCGCTGAAAGCCCGGAAACGCTCATATAAAAAAGCGGTTAACTTTGCTGGAAAGCATTTTTGCGGGCGGTCCTCCAGCCGATCATCGGGGTCGAAAACAACTCCGGCTTCCGTCGTATTTGAAATAACGAAACGCAAATGGGGGTTATGTGCAAGCTCCATATACTCATTGTAGTGGTTGAATAGGTCAATCCCTCTTGAAATAGAGCTGATAACCCGATGCTCTTTTACCGCTTTTCCGTCCTTCATGCCCATCAGAAACAGCGTGTATAGCCCATCTTGTTGATTCAATTTTTCCGTTTTCCCCTGCCCGCGCGGCTGTACAGCAACCACACTGCCGTTAAATTCCGTTTGTTGGTTCATGACATCAATTTGCCAGTCAGCAAAAGCCCGCAAAAAATTGCCTTCGCCAAACTGCAAAACTTTCTCGGGATACTGTGGAATATCCGGGAACAAGTTTCGTGACAGCTTCTCCATCCCTTCTCCCCCTTATGCCTGTTCGTATTTCTCCTGTAAAAAGGCCATGCTTGCTGAAATATGCGGCTCTTTCGTATTTTCCATCAATATATTGATATACGGCTTCCTTTGTTTAAGGTGCTGGAACAATACATCATATTTTAACTGGCCTGTTCCGACTGGTACCATCTCGATTTGGTCATTGTTCACGACAAAATCCTTCGCGTGGAGAATGGCAATCCGGTCGCCAAAGAGCGTCATTGCCTCTTCTATTACTTGTTCCTGTTCTTTATAGTTTTCCAGGCTCATGAAGTTAGCCGGATCGTAAATGACCTGTAGATTCGTGGACGAGATGTCATCCAGCAGCCTTTTCATTCTTTGCGGTGTATGGATCGGGTGATTAATTCCGCCTTCAATCCCCACGATGACACCAAATTTTTCGGCTTCCTCCACAAGCTCTCTTACACTTTTTACAACCTCTTGATAAGGTTCTTCACGGAAATTATCCTCTGTATAGCCCAGTTCCGGTATGACGCTTCCGGTTTCCGTCCCTACAATGCTGCAGCCTAGATCACGAGCGTATCGTATATGCTCTTTGAATTTATTCAATTGGTTTGCCCGTTCGTTTTGATCGGGATGAATCATATTAATATAGCAGCCAAGCACAGCAATTTGTATATCTTGTTTTGCAAATGCCTGCTTTAAATGATGGGCCAGCCCAGGCGTTAATGACCCTGCCCCCGGGTACAATGGCGGAAAGGATTTTGCAATTGCCAGTTGAACAGAAGATAGCTTTTTATCGGCAATTTCTTTTGTCAACTGCTCTAATGGAAGACTTCCGATATCGTGTGCCCGAATGCCAATATTCGCCCTCATATTTGTTCCTCCTGATATCTAGTAAAAGCCGTATCATTCAAGTCGATACGGCTTTAGTAATCATCTCTCATGCGAAAAAGCTATCTCGCCAGCCAGCCTCCGTCAACCGCTACAATGTGGCCGTTCATATAATCCGATGCCCTGCTCGCCAAAAATACAACGACCCCCATCAAATCAGCCGGTGTTGCCCAGCGTCCTGCAGGAATGCGGCTCGTAATTTCCGCAAACCGTTCTGGATTTTCACGAATCGGCGCTGTGTTTTTTGTCTCCACATAGCCCGGTGCGATGGCGTTAATTTGTATACCGTATTCTGCCAGCTCATTGGCAAATGCCTTTGTCAGGCCTGCAATTCCATGCTTGCTTGTCGTATACGGCGGCACAAATTTCCCGCCTTGGTAAGATAGCATCGAGGCGATATTGATAATTTTGCCGCTTTTTTGCTCTGCCATCACTTTTGCTGCCAATTGGCTCAGGTAATAGACTGAATTCAAATTCAGATCCATCACCGCATCCCAGTCTTCTTCCTTATACTCAAGGAGTGGTGCCCGGCGGATCGTCCCTGCATTGTTAACTAAAATATCGATCTTTCCATACGTAGCTAAGCAATTCTCCACTAACCCTTTTATATTCTCCCGGTTCGATAAGTCCGCCTGATAAAACGCGACTCTTCTTCCCTCTTTTTCAATCAGCTCTTTCGTTTCCTCCCAGTTCGTTCCATGCGTAACGATGAAAAGGTCCGCCCCTGCTTTTGCCAGTGCAACGGCATAGCCTTGCCCCAACCCTGTATTGCCGCCAGTGACAATCGCTACTTTGCCGGCCAATGAGAAAAAATCTAATGAGAATTCATTTAATGCAGACGTCATACTTTTCCCTCCTATTTTCGAGCGTTTACTACCGCAGATCTTCCATCTTCACGTGGTCCATGTCGTCGTACGTAATATTTTCGCCGCACATACCCCAGATAAATGTATAGTTACTCGTTGCCGTTCCTGTATGGATGGACCAGCTTGGCGATATTACTGCCTGCTCGTTTTTCATAATCAGGTGTCTTGTCTCATCCGGCTGGCCCATAAAGTGGAATACACGTGTATCCGGAGCCATATCAAAATACAAATATACTTCCATACGGCGTTCATGTGTATGACAAGGCATCGTGTTCCAGACGCTTCCTTGTGAAAGCATCGTCAAGCCCATTTGCAGCTGGCAGCTCTCACAAACATTCGGATGCACATATTGGTAAATTTTCCGTACGTTCAGCTTTTCCGGCTCACCTGCTTCAAGCGGCTTAATGCTGCGAATATCAATTTTCACAGTTGGATACGTATGGTGGGCCGGTGTCGAATTAATATAAAACTTCGCCGGTTGCTCAGGATCTTTCGAACGGAACAGCACCTCTTTCGTTCCTCGCCCAACATACAGCCCGTCTTGGCGCACCATGTCGTATTCTTCCCCATCGAGAACAACAACACCGTCTCCGCCGATATTAATAATTCCTAATTCACGGCGCTCTAGGAAATAACTCACGCCCAATTCCTTATCAAGCTTAATCGTTAATGTTTCTTCTGCAGGTGTCACACCGCCAAAAATCATGCGGTCCACATGTGTATAAGTAAGATGAACCTTCCCTGGTTCAAATAGTGTTTCCACTAGGAAGTGCTCCCTTAATTCGTCCGTGTTATAACGTTTTATTTCCTCTGGATGATTTGCATAACGTGTTTCCATCAACAATTGCCCCCTTATGTAATGCCGAAAACCAGCATCTCCTTGTACATACCTTTGTCGAATAAATCACTATTTTTTGATAATTCTTACACATCGATTATATAAAAGGATGTAAGGGTTTACAATTTGACCCTGGCAAGTCCTTAAAATATCAAACGCTTTTCTTAAATTTTTATACTATAAAAAAATGAGGGCTATTTGCCCTCATCCAGTGTCTTTTTCATTTAAACTTTTTCCTATATTCGGCTGGTGTGCAGCTCGTATATTTCTTAAAGCAAATACTGAAATATTGCGGATTGCTGTAGCCTACCTCTTCAGCCACCTCATAGTTTTTCAGGTTTTCCAAACGCAGCAGTTCCATCGCTTTTTTCATTCGTAACTCCAATAAATAATCACCAAAATTGAATCCCTTCTCCAGCTTGAACAGGTTGCTCAAATACGGTGTACTTACATGAATGAGCTTTGCTACCTTTTGCAGCGTCAAATTGCTGTCTCCGTAATTCTCTTTCATATATTGAATGGCAAGATCAACATGGCTTTTATAGTCGGTGTCTTCTTTTTGGTACATGAGCTCGGACCATTGCTGAATCAGCCGCTGAATGATGCTCATCATATCGGTCAATGTATCCATTTCCATTACTTCTTTAAAAACTGCCGAGGAATTGAAGCTTTTGATCTCTTCCTTGTTCCATTTCTCGATTTCAAAAAACAGCATTGTCATATACTTAAGCGTAAAAACCTTTAAATCTGCTAAGGAAATATTTTTATTTTCCACTACTGACTCTATGAACTGATTTAATGTCTCCTGCACCTTTTCGGGCACACCCTGCTTGATCTGTTCCGCAACCTTGTTTTCTAAACTTTGAAATTGACTGCCGGCTTTTTCGCTTTTTGTGACAGTGTCCTCTATGGAAAACAGCTTACCTGTCCCCATAATATGTCTCATATCCATCGCCATTCTTGCCTCAATATAGGCATGGCTCACCTCAAAAAGATTTGGATATGTCCTGCCTATTGTCATGGTGATGACCTCGTTACTGATCAGCTGATTAAATAAGGTTTCAGCAAATTGGTTTTTCTGTATGTCCCCTTCATCAAAGGATAGCAGAACCGCATATTCATTATCCGCTGCATTTAGCACATGCGATTTTCCTTCGCCAAAATACAGAGACGCTGCATCTATAAGCTTTTCCTTTAAAGAAAGACTATGGGATTCGCTGACATAGGCGTAATTGACAAGTAAGCATGAATAGAATGCTCCTTCAAGCTCGATGCCTAAGTCGGCTAATTCCTTTTCAGTGTCCAATTGGGCATCACCGTTTTCTATTTTCCTGAAAAACTTCTGCTGCAAGATGGGCATTGAGCTAGTAATCTTTTTTTCTTTCTCCGACGCTTCTTCCCATTCAGCTGCGGCATCCTTCACTTTTTGCAGCAGCGCAGATGTATCCACCGGCTTCAGCAAATAATCAAATGCCTTTAGCTGGATCGCCTGCTGTGCATACGTAAAATCCTCATAACCTGTCAAAAAAATAAAACGTGTATCCGGTGTTTTGTCCTTCAGCTGCCTCACCATATCCAAACCGTTTAAAAAAGGCATATTAATATCTGATATGACAACGTGCGGCTGCTCTCTTTCAATTAACTCTAAGGCAAGTTCCCCATCACTTGCTTCTCCGGCGATTACAAAACCATTTTGCTCCCATGGAATGGCCTGGCAAATACCCCGGCGGATAATTTTATCATCCTCAACGACAATTACTTTGTACATCCTCATTCAACCCCCTTGTTGCTTTGGAATGCTGATACTACTAGTTGTGCCTACCCCTTCTTCACTTGCAATTGTCAGTCCGTACTCCCTGCCAAATTGAATTTTAATTCGTTCATTTACGCTTTTTAGACCGATGCCGATTATATGATTCTTTTCTTCATACATAGATGCCAGCTCGTTCAAAATAACCTGTAATTTTTCCTTACTGATGCCATTTCCATTGTCAGCTACCTGCAGGTGAATCACGTCACCGTCTGCATACCCCTTGATTAGTATTTTTCCTTGGCCGCGCTTTTGTTTCACCCCATGATAAATCGCATTTTCAATTAACGGCTGTAAGGATAATTTTACGATTGGATAAGAAAGTATATCTGGCATGACATCAATCTCATAGGAAAAATCATCACCATATCTCATTTCCTGAATATACAGATAGTTTTGGATATGTTCAATCTCTTCTTCTATCGAGATGACTTCACTGCCTTTACTGATTCCGATGCGGAAAAAGTTAGAAAGAGCTGTAATCATTTGACTCGCATCTTTCGTAAGCCCCATATCACATAAACCTTTTATAGAATAAAGCGTATTGTAAAGGAAATGCGGATTGATTTGTGACTGCATAATCGCAAATTCCAACCGCCGTTTCTCTTCCTGCTCTAGACGGATTTGATCCATTAAAAGGTGAATTCGATCCATTAAATCCGTAAACCCGTTGTGAAGAACCTTCATTTCCTTCGGGCCTGACATTTCTTCTTCCAGGACAAGATGGTTTTCATTGACTGTGCCCATTTGTTTGGCCAATCGATCAAAAGGTTTAGAGATCAATTTGATGACAATATTCGTCAGGATCACGACCAGTACAATCATAATCACCATAAGAGCAATCGTGAAATGCTTTATATAATTGATTTTGCTCAGCAATTCTTCCTCTGGAACGACTGCAGCGATTTTCCAATTATTCGTTTTGATTGTGTCATAGACGACGATCATCTTTTTATTGATTTCATTTTCATACGTAAACCGCCCGTTTTCACTTGCTGTGTTTTGTAATTTATGGAGCGTATCCTTGTTTAGCTGATACTGGCTGCCAAGCTCTTTCGATTCGTAATTGCCATCGGGGCTGATTAGTGTTAAATAGCCGTTTTCTCCGATTAATGACCGATTCAAAATGCCTTCGAAGAAATCTTCCCGTAAATTAAATAATATGATTCCTTTTGCAGATGCATTATTAAGCGTCAGTAATTTATACGTGGACAACACATTTCCTTCTTGATTAAAAACCCTGTTTCGGTGAATATTCAGCCAATAGAAATTCTCGCTGCTCTCATCATAGTTCGTAAAATACTCTTCATAGTCAATATGTGGATTGCTATTGTACTCACTATTGTAAAGTAGGAAATCCCCTTCATTTAGATCGATGAGCACCGACTCTAGAATCGTATTATAGCGCGAATAAATAATTTGCAGATTTTTATGTAGCGGAATGTAATCCTCCGGGACAATCTCCTCCCGTTCTTTCGCCAATAACCCCATCACTCTGGAATCATATGATAAAGAAACAAGCTGCGAAAAGACATCCGATAACGTATAGTCTAAATAATTTTTGGTCTGGAAGATTGTATCCGTAATATTTTTGTATGCGTTTTCTTCAATTTGAGCAGTGGCAAGCCTGGAAGATACTAACCCCGTTATAAAAATACAAATGATCACAATCGGCAAATACAGCGTATTAATGGTCGATTTAAAAGAGTAAAGAAAGTATTTCTGAATAAAATCTATTATTTTATTTTTAATTAATATCCCCCTCCTTATCAATATTTTAAATATTTCTATTAATTAAACAATAACCGATTCTATTTATACGGTAAATAACATTTCATACAAATATTGAGCGCCTTCAACAAAATATGCACTTAACTGCCTATTCTACGGCGGACAGGGCAGGGGCTTCACCTAGCAATAGAAGCGCTTCAAAACGCCCTTTCAGACACTTCCTTCTTCCTTTTGAACCTCTAAAATATTTTTTTTACAGCGAACTGCTATTTTCGTAAAATAAAAAATTCGAATAAAATCTCCCCTGTTTCCGGAAAGATCCTATTCGAAATTCTTATCTATTACGTTTTTTCAGCAGCATTTACGCCAGCCGTATTATATATTCCCTGCAAGGGGCCTTTCATATGCCATATTTTACTGCGGCTTTTACGGCAAACCGAGCTGTCCTCTATGCGTCTTTCTTTTGTAGATCATGCAGTGCCATGCTTGCCAAAATGAATGCTCCCATGCCATGAAGATCGTTTTCTGATGTTGGTCTGCCTACATAATAATCGTATACGCCGGCAGAAGTACCGATACAAATCCCTTTTAATGTGAATGTTTCCTCATCCGCATCCACCATGTATTCCAGCAGGCCTTCATATGCTTTCTCGACTACCGCATAGTGGGCTTCATCTACTAACCCATGCTTCAATGCTTTTGCGATTGTATATAAGAATAGTGCTGAGCAGGAAGATTCCAGCCAATTATCCCGGCGGTCGCCCTTATCTACGATTTGATACCATAAACCGGTCTGTTCATCCTGGTAAGAAATGATTGCTGGAACTACATCCTGTAATGCTTGGATAATGTCTTCCTGCCCCCGCTTTTTGTCGCCAAGTGCTTCCAGAATATCGATCAGTGCTGTCCCGTACCAGCCGACAGAACGTCCCCAGAACTCAGGTGAGCAGCCTGTTTCTGTATTTGCCCACGGCTGTGCTCGTTTTTCATCCCATGCATGGAACAGAAGCCCTGTGTTCGGATCTTTCATATGCTTTCGCATCAGCTGTTCCTGCCGCAATACAACCAGCTCTAAATCGGCTTCGTGGAAATGCTCGCCATACATCAGCATGAAAGGGCCTGCCATGAATAAGCCATCCAGCCACATTTGGTACGGATATTTGTCCTTATGCCAAAAGCCTCCTTCTGTTGTTTTATTAATCGTGTGCAGTAAGTGACGCAGTTTTTTTGCCGCAACCATATACCGGGCATCTTTCGTTACTTCGTATAATGGGAACAGGAGGATTCCCGCCTGCACCGAATCCAGCTCATCCCGTGCAAAGTATAAATTCCCTTCAGCATCGATGAGGCTGTCAATATAGTCTTTCATATATTGAAAGTATTCTTCCTTCCCCGTTTCCTGCCACACTCTTAACATTCCATATAAAAATACTCCTTGGTGATAATGAAACGAGTTAGCCGGCGGCAGCTCGCTTGGTGTGTAGGTTTCCATAATGGCTTGACATGCTCTTTCCGCCATTTCGAGTGGTGTATGCACACCGATTTTTTTAGATATATTTGTCATGTTCTCCCTGCTCCTTTAGTTTTTTTGCATGAAATAAAAAGGAGTGTCAAACAAGGCTGATCGACACTCCCTAACATGTTATTTACCGAAATGCTCAGAGTACTGCTTCTGTGAATCCTCGATTGCTTTTGCCCATTCATCCAGGAATTCCTGTGCTGTTGATTTTCCGCTCATAACAGATTGCGTACCAGAATCAACAAGGTTATCTAAAATTGAACGATAATCCGGCAAGTAGAATGGCGGCTTGTATAAAATTGTATTTGGATCGTCATATACATCAAAGGCTATTTGAATATGCGGTGAATTTTTCACCCAATCCTCTTTAATAACATCTGCATTTGTAGGAATCTGCCCTACCTGCTCATTCCAGTAGCTTTGGCTTTCTGCAGAGTTAATGAATTCCACAAATTTCCATGCAGCATCAGGATTTTCCGTTGTTTTGAAAATGGATAGTCCGATTGTGTTTCCACCTTCTGCTACATATTTGCCATCTGCAGTTTTAGGTAATGGAATCGCTTGGAATTGATTTTCCTCTAAAGCTTTATTATGCTCGCCGTAAGAACCGATATTGTGATGCACCATCGCTATAACACCTGTGTCAAAACCAGCAATCATCTCTTTGTAACCGTTTGTAATATCACTTTTTGGTGTAAATTTTTCGTACATTGAAAGGTACTTTTCTACGAACTCTACATTTTTCGGATCATTAATCGTAGACTTTCCATCTTCCGTTACATAATCCTCAAAGCCATTGTAAGCAAACATTAAACGCTGCAGCTGGAATGAACCGCCCGCACCACCGCGGATTGTGTAACCGTAGCGGCCGTTTGCTTTGTCTGTCATTTGCTCAGCAGCTGCGAAAAACTCATCCCATGTTTCCGGAATCTTTACGCCTGCTTCTTCAAACCAATCCGGGCGAACCCAAAGAATATCCAGGTTTTGTGTATAAGGAATCCCATACAGGCCATTTCCCTGCACGATTTCTTTATTAAAATCAAGCGCACCTTGGTTGATTAACCCATTCAGCTCTGAATCTGCCCAGTAATCATCCAGCGGCAATAATGCATCGCGGATGGAAAACTCCGGCAGCCAGCTTGTTTGTACAGATCCTACATCCGGCATATCATCTGCAGCAATCGCAGCATCCAGTTTCGATTTCGCGGAATCTTTCGGAAGTCCAACATACTCAACATCTATGTTTGGATTTTCATCTTCGAATCGTTTAATCAGCTCTTCCCAGATTGGTGTTCGCTGCGGCCCTGCATTTTCATCCCAAAACGTAATTGTCGCCGGTTCATCCGAACTCGGGCTTGCCCCCTCTGTCGAAGTAGCTACCTTCTCATCATCGCTGCATCCCGCTAAAATCATCCCCGCCGTCAGTGCCCCCAATAAAACTGACGATTTCCACTTCTTTTTGAACATAACCTTCTCCCCCTTTGTATCTGCTTAACCTTTTACTGCTCCACCCATACCATTGACTAAATGCTTCTGTGCATAGGCGAATAATAAAACCGCCGGAATTAAAGCGATTATACTTCCTGCCGCTAACGCACCGTAGTTCACGTTAAATTCACCCATCATCGTACTGAGTCCTACCGGAAGGGTAAATCGACTTTGCTGGTTCGTTAACATCAATGCGATTAAAAACTCATTCCACGTATAAATGAACGTGAAGACCGCTGTTGCCACAATCCCCGGCAATAGAAGCGGGAATACGATAAAGCGCAGTGCCTGCAATTTCGTACATCCGTCGATCAGTGCAGCCTCTTCCAGCTCTTTTGGTACATTTTTAATGAATCCGCTCATCAGAATGGTTGTAAACGGAATTTCAATAGCTGTATACGTAATGATTAATGCCAATGGACTACTGATCAAACCAAGATTTTTAAAGATTATGAACAACGGAATGATCATCATCGACCTTGGAATAAACTGCGTACATAACAGCATTAACAAGAAGCTTCTCTTCCCTTTAAAGTCAAACCTTGCCAGTGCATAGCCGGACAAAGTCGAACAGATCAGCACGACCACTACCGTCGAAAGACCGACGATTAAACTGTTTTTCATGAAGACCGCAAATCCCACATTGCTCCAAGCCGTTACGAAGTTTTCTGTTGTAGGATTGACCGGAAGATACTGCAGCGGCCTCTGCATAATGTCCCCTTCAGGCTTAAATGCCGTGTTCAATGTCCAGTAGATCGGAAAAATGGTGAAGCTTAACATCATCGTTAACGGCAGATAAAATGTTAATAATCTATCTACCTTTTTATTTTTTGAAAACATCTAGAAATCACTCCTTTTCATAACGAGAGAGCTTCAAATAAAGAATGGCGAATATTAGCAAAATACCAAATGAAATAACTGTAAGGGCGGCTCCATAGCCGAAGTTACTTCCGTGTACTGCCAGCTCCGCAATGTACATCGTCAAGGTTGTTGTCGAGTGGGCAGGTCCGCCGCCTGTTAAGTTAAATAATAGATCGACGTTGTTGAATTCCCATACAACCCTTAATAACGTAGTCAGCACAATCGTATTTTTTAATTGCGGCAGCGTCACGTAAATGAAGGACTTCCATCTGTTTGCCCCGTCTACTCTAGCTGCCTCATACAATTCATTCGGAATACTTTGAAGCCCGGCAAGTAAAGTAATCGCAAAGAATGGAATCCCTCTCCACAGCTCCGCAATAACTACTGCACCGAATGCTGTTGATGTACTGGCCAAAAACGCCATAGGCTCATCGATCAGTCCTACTTTCATCAATAGATCATTCAGCACACCCATATGTTCGTTGTACATCAGCGACCACATAACAGAGGCCAACACACCGGAAATGGCCCATGGTACAAAGGCAATCGCACGAACTGCCCCTCTGAATTTAAATGTTTGATTCAGCAATAGAGCTAAAATCATACCGAAAACTAACTGTAACCCTACTTCAGTGACAACCCATTTCAAACTATTCAACAAGCTTGGGAAAAACAATTTATCTTGTGTAAATATTTGAACGAAGTTTTCTAATCCGGCAAATCGGTTATAGTATGGTGCTGAAATATCGTAATGCTGCACGCTATAATAAAACACCATGGCTATAGGATAAAAAAGGAAACTCATAATAAAAAGGAATGATGGCAGAATGAAAAGATAAGGAATTAATTTTTTCTTATTGAATTTTTTCTTATCTGCCGTCTTTTTTACTCTTACTGCAGGTTCGTTTACTTCTTGGGAATAACTCATCTCATTTCCTCCCTTCTGGATTTATTCTAAATGAAAACGGTTTCTTAAAATATTCAAAATTTTAAGATTTTCTTTATAAATTTTAAGATTATTCACTCAATGATGTGAATTCGCTCAAAAACTAACAAAATACGACTCTATATTGTATAAAACATTTTGCCAAAGCCTGCTCGCACTAATACAACGTTAGCTATAAAGGCAATACATTCAGCTTCTATCATATGTGAGGCAAATCTATTGATAAAAAAGAAGAGCCGCCCGGAAAGTTTCAGCTTTCCAGGCAGCTCCTCGAGGGATGTTTTTTACTATTATTGTATCTTGGCATTCGCCGTATATTCTTCATGACGCCGGTACGTCTCTTCGATCGTAGCGGCCCACTCCTCTAAAAACGCTTCTACCGTTTTTGTTCCGCTCAATACTTCCTGTATGCCCGGTTCTACGATTGTCATACGAATGGTATTGTACTCTGTTACAAAAAACGGCGGTTTATAAAACTTTGTTTGCGGATCGTTATAAACTTGCAGAGCTGTCTGAAGATGCGGTGCATTTATTGCCCATTCTTCCTTGAATACTTCCTGATGTGTAGGGATTTGGCCAACCTCTTTATTCCAATAGCTTTGTGCTTTTTGGGATGCTAAAAAGGATAAAAATGTCCATGCTTCGTCCGGATGCTTGCTTTGCTTAAAAATGCTGATATCCATCGTATTGCCATCTTCCACGACATAGTGCCCATTAATAGACTTCGGTAACGGAATGACGGTGAATTGATCCGGCGCCAGCGATTCACTGTGCTCTGCAAAGGAGCCGATATTATGCTGGATCATCCCGACGGTGCTATTATCAAATCCCATCAGCATGTTTGGATAATCATTTGTAATATCACTGATGGGCGTATTGTTTTGATATAATGCAAAATATTTTTTTACAAACTCAACATGCAGCGGATCATTGATTGTACTTTTACCATCTACCATGTACTCCGAAATCCCTGAGTACGCATACATCAGCCGCTGTAATTGAAAGGAAGAACCTGCCCCGCCCCGTATACTATAGCCGTATTGATTTCTCTCTTTATTAGTCAGCTTTTCCACTGTATAAAAAAACTCATCCCATGTTTCGGGTGTCTTTAAATTCGCATTTTTCAGCCAGTCGGCTCGCACCCAAAAAACATCCAAATTTTGCGTATACGGGATGCCGTATACATTCCTGTCGTTCGTAATGCTTCGATTGAAGGCGATCGTATCAGGGTTGATCTTCTCCTTTTCGCTCCAGCTATTAAAATAGGCATCCAAAGGTAATAATGCATCTCTGCTCGTGTATTCCGGCAGCCAGCTTGTATAAATACTCGCCACATCCGGCACTTCGCCAATCGCTATGGCAGCATCGAATTTTGCTTTGGCCGAATCCTTTAAAAACCCTTCATACTCTATATCGATATTCGGATGTTCTTTCTCAAACATCTCGATCAGCTCTTCCCATACCGCTGTCCGATGCACTCCTGCATTATCAAACCAAAATGTCAGCTTTACTTTTTCCTTTTTCTCTGTATGTCCAGAGGAGGGTTTTTCATATGAGCAGCCTAGCAGAGTTAAAGCAATTACCAGCAGTATGAAACAGCAAAAGACTGCCCTTCTTTTATCAATCACTTTTCCCCCTCCGTATCTGTGCAGCTATTTTTTAGTAGTTTTTATTTATGACCTGTTCAAAGACAGCAAGCTCCTCTTCTTTCTTCACAGGGTTTTTCGAACGGCAAGACACGATTTCCACATCTTCGCCATTTTCCACATAAAATGCCGGCCCCTCATGATTGCTCACTGTTACGTGATCGAATCGGATATCACGTACATTCGAGCAATAAAACCCGCGCTGCTTCATTGGTTCAAGCTCTGCCATCATGGCCGGCAGCGCTGCCTCTGCATGTTCTGCCATCGAAACATCTACATGGGCAAATGTAATATCCTCCACATACATTTCAGCTAACCCGTATAAAAAGCCAGCTGCTGCACTGACATCGTGTGCTGTTATATTCGAAAAATGAATGCGTCTAAAGATCGGTGTTTCATCCGTGACCGGGTGAGGATTTTTATCCGATACGAAGGAATCCATTCCGCGCGGTCCAAAATAATAATACAAATTTAAGATGAACGGGCAAATAACCCCTTTCATCACGATATTGTTTACCCGGATGTCCTCAATGACCCCTCCGCGTCCCCGTCTTGATTTGAAGCGGATCCCTCTATCCGTTCCTTCAAATACACAATTCGAAATGGTCACATTTCGAATGCTTCCGCTCATTTCGCTTCCTAAAACGACGCCTCCGTGCCCATGGATCATGGTACAGTTCGTAATCGTTATATTTTCGCATGGGATATGCTCCGCTGTATCCTCGGTTCCTGCCTTGATGGCGATGCAATCATCCCCGACATCAATATGGCTGTCAGAGATCCGTACATTTCTGCAGGACTCCGGGTTAATCCCGTCCGTATTCGGCGAGTCCGCCGGGTTAATAATCGTCAGCCCGTGGATCGTCACATTTTCACAGCACACCGGATGCACCGTCCAGCTCGGCGAATTCAGCAATTTTATACCCGAAATCTGTACGTGCCGGCAATGATCAAAACTAACTAGTTTCGGCCTCGGATAAGAAAGTGCCTCCTTACGGAAAGCCTCCCACCAAAATGCACCGTTCCCCTGCAGCGTACCATGTCCGGTAATGGCAATATTTTCGGCATCCTCCGCATAAATACAAGAGGCATACACTTGCCGTAATACCCCTTCCCACCGCGACTCCACGACCCGGTATTCATCTATATCATTTGTAAATGACAAAACAGCCCCTGCTTCTAAATAGAGATGAACATTGCTTTTCAACGTAATGGATCCCGTCAAAAATTCACCAGCAGGTACATAGACGGTTCCTCCGCCGGCAGCAAAGCATGCGCTGACCGCCTCTGCAATCATCCCCGTATTCACCGTTTGTCCATCACCTATTGCCCCAAAACTCGTAATATTATAAATACTTGAACCACTAGCCTGACCCACATAACTCCCCCTTGTTTTTTGATTTTCTCCCATTCCCTATTAACCCTAAAACAAATACTCCAAAACCATTATATAACAATTCCCCCTTCTATCATTAAAATTAATAAAAGCCACCATCAATCCAGGCAGCAGATTGACGATGGCATGCAGTATAGAGCTAGAAAATTAACTCGCTCAAATTCGAAATAATATAATCCGGCTTATAGGCTGATTGTTCAACATGCTGGATTGTTGCAGCACCCGTTAATACGAGACAAGTAGGCATTCCTACTGTTTTCCCAAGCAAAATATCCGTCTCAAGCCGATCACCTATTATTAAGCTGCTCTTTGCCGGCACGTTTAATAGCTCCAGCATCGCATGGGCGAAATAGGCGGTCGGCTTGCCGATCATCGTCTCGATTTTCGTCTCCGCTGCTGTTTCTATCGCCTTTGCAATAGACATCGTATCCGCCTGCAGTCCGCCCGGAATAGGGCAGGCTGGATCTGGATTCGTCACGATCAGCTTTGCACCGTTACGGAGAGCGAGCATCGCATCGTTCAATTTTTGATACGTAAATTGGCGGTCCAGGCCTACTACAACATGCGTTGATTCAAATGGATCTGTCGTCTGTGCCAACCCGAAATTCTCAAACTCCTCATGCAGCGCCCCTTCGCCTACAATAAATGCAGTACTTGCACGATCATTTTCAGACATGAATTTAGCCGCTAAATACGCGGCTGTTAACACTTCCTGTTCCTGAACATCAATCCCAAAGTTACGTAATTTCCCGGCAGCACTTGCTCTTGACTGCGTCGGTGAATTGGAAATGAACAGCACCTTTTTATTTGCTTTTCTGAGCTTTGACATCGTGTCCAGTACATGCGGCAGCACTGTATCACTCACATAAACCGTTCCATCCAGGTCAAAGCAGAATGCATCAAACAGCGCCGTATTCACTGATATGCCCTGCCTTTTGGGTAGTGGAAAGCTCATTTACTAACCGCTCTTTCCCTTTTTGCAGCAAACTCAAATCTGTGCCGGGGGCGTATTCTAACACAAGCTCACAAACGATTTGTTCCGTTCGCAGCACTTCAAAAATAGAAGCCCACTCGACCGTTCCTTCCCCTATCGGTAAATGCTGGTCCCCATGGCCGTCATTATCATGTACATGCAGTCCCGCCAAGCGGTCCTTCACATGATAAATCACAGCAGCTATGTCCCATCCGTTCAAATTGGCATGGCCGATATCCAGTAAATATTTTGCACTGCTATCCACATCACCTAAAAAATGCTCATATTCTTCCTGCGTAAATAAAGACGTTCCGTTATACCCCACATTTTCAATCGCCAATGTTACGTTCAACGGCTTTGCGATTTCACATAGCTGCTGGATATACATTTTTGCCCGGCGCTTTCCTAATTCCTTATCAAATGGCGGAGCAAAGCAAAAACCGGGGTGAATGACGACATGGTATGCCTGAATCCTGCCCGCAAATTCAATGGCCTTTTTATATTCCAGAAACGATGCTTCACGAATCGCTTTATTTTCGCTCGTCAAATTTATGTCCCATGCCGGGGGATGCACGGTATATGCTACATCCAAAGCAAGTAACTGCTCGGTTAAAGCCGGGAACAATGCCTCCATCTCATCCCATTTATCGCCATCCATTAAAAGCTCCACTACATCAGCCCCATGCTGGATAAGCTTTTTCACATTTTCAACTATCTCATTTGTAATAAGCACTAAATCCGAATAACAAATCTTCATCGTGAATTCCTCCATGTTGTTTAATTGAATACAGGTACTCTACTCACCATTTTTTCTGGATAGCCGATAGAATTAGTCGTTGCCTTATCAAAGATATGCATATGCTGAACATTTGGACGAATGTACACCTGCTCTCCCGCGTGCCACTCTTTTTCGGAACTCAATACAATTACTTCTTCGTTATGGAAGTCTAGATAAACCGCATACTCCGCTCCTAAATTTTCAACCGATTTCACAGTGGCAAACATCACATTTTCCCGAGGCTCTTTCATTATTTCCACATGCTCCGGCCGGATACCGAAAACCATCTCCGAGGACTTTGCCTTTTGGATCTGTTCCACCCATCCATCAGGAATAGCCATTTTCTGAAGCCCAAATTGAATGTGTCCGTCATAATAGACCATCTCCAAAATATTCGTCGGAGGTGCACCGATAAATTTCGCCGTGAAAATATTAGCCGGCCGATGATAGACATTTTCAGGCGTGTCGATCATTTGAAGGACACCTTCATTTAACAGCGCGATACGGTCACCTACTGTCATCGCTTCAATTTGATCATGTGTCACATAAACAATTGTTTGCTTATACTTTTCATGAATCTTGACTAATTCCTTTCTGGCAGAAACACGAAGCTGTGCATCTAAATTCGAAAGGGGTTCATCAAGCAGGAAGAAATCCGCCTGTTTTACGACCGCTCGTGCCAATGCGACACGCTGCCGCTGTCCTCCCGATAAGTCCTTTGGCAAACGGTCCTCCAGTCCTCTTAGCTGCAGCATCGTTAATGCATCCTCCAGGCGGGCGGCTATTTCCTTTTTGGGCACCTTCTTCATCCGAAGCGCATACACGATATTCTGTTTGACCGTCATATGGGGATAAAGCGCGTAGTTTTGAAACACCATCGCCACTTCACGTTTCCCGCTTGGCACCTCATTCACTAATTTGCCGCCCATGTATAGATTGCCTGATGAAATATTTTCAAGCCCTGCAATCATACGGAGTGTCGTTGACTTACCGCATCCTGATGGACCAAGTAAAATCAAACGCTCCCCTTCATGAATCGTGAAATCCAATTCTTTCACAACTTCTGTATTTCCATAGCTTTTTTTCACGTTTTCAAAACGTATTTCTTTCATGACCGCTCCTCCTATTTAATCCCGGATGAAGTAAATGTTCCGATAATATAGCGCTGGAACATCAAATATAAGGCGAGTGGAATAATCATGGTGATCACTGATACAGCCATCGCTACCGTAAAGTTCGTACCGCCCTCTGAACTGATATACATTTGCAGTGCCAGTGGAAGCGTAAAGTTTTCCGTGCTTTTTAAAATCAGCACGGGCCATACATATTCATTCCATGCCGTAATGAAAAACCAAATACTTGTCGACGTGACTGCCGGTCTTGCAAGAGGCAGCACGATATCCTTCATAATTTGCCAATGACTCATATCATCGAGCCTCGCTACCTCAATGAGCGATACAGGAATCGTTCGCAGCGCCTGTGTTAATAAAAAAATCCCCATTGCATCGGCCAGCTGCGGCAAAACAACACCCCATAACGAATCGCTCAGCCCCAGATTCGAGATAATCAAATAATTGGGAATCATCGTTACGGTAAACGGCAGGAAAATCGTACTGATCAAGATGAAATACAATGTATTTTTGCCTTTAAAGATAAAATATACAAAGGCATATGCAGCTAGGAAGGATGTCACTACCTTGAAGATCGTAACTACCGACGCAATAAGGAATGTATTCAACGTAATTTGCAGTGCCGGCAGGCTGTCAAAAAAGGTTTGATAGTTTTCCAATGTCGGGTTAAGAGAAAAAAGCGACAATGGGTTGTTATAAGCATCCTGTAATGTTTTAAACGATGAGCCGACCGCAAAAAAAATCGGGAAAATCAATAGGAAAATCGTGATCAGAAAAACAATATGCCAAGGTACCGATACTTTTTTACTTATTTTCATAGTAAATACCTCTCTCTACATATTTGAATTCCAGAATCAGCAAAATTACAAAGATCACCATCGTTAAAATCGACAAGGCGGCTGAATGGCCTGTCCGGTACAATACAAACGCTTCATGGTAAGCATGATAAATGACATTGGAGCTCGCATAGTTAGGACCGCCCTGTGTAATGACCTTGATCGGTGTAAACGCAAACTGAAGCCCCTGCACAATCGTAATAATGAAAATGTAAATACCTGTAGCGCTGCTCATCGGGACAACGATGTGGAAGAAGATTTTCCATAATGGCACATTGTCCAGTCGTGCCGCCTCGATAATTTCCCTGGAAATTCCGTTAATAGATGCATAGAGCAAAATAAAGTTATAGCCGAAAATCTTCCACGATGTAATAAGGGAAAGAACAAATATAACCCAGCCGTCCAGCTTGCTCCAAATCGGCATTTCAAGCCCGAACCAGCCCATCACAATCGCGACAGGACCAGAAATGGGATTCAAAATCCACGTAAATAAAATCGACCCTACCACCAATGAAATAAAGGCCGGCAAGAAGAACGCACTTTTATAAAAGCCATTCATCTTTCCAATCACAAAATCGAGAATGAACGCAAAAATATACGGGACAGTAAAGTTGATTACAAGCAAAATAAAAATATACACAGCCGAATTCCAAAACACCTTATAAGTAATAGGATCCTTCAACACATTGATATAATTTTGCAGGCCTACAAACTCCTTTGTGGGCTTGATCATATTCCAATCAAAAAAGCTTAAATAAATCGTGTAAAGAAATGGCCAGAACATAAATACGGCCATGATGACCACAGAAGGAAGAAGCATACCATAGGCAAACCATGCCTGTTTATTCGCCGATATTTTTTTCAAGGATGCTGTCAAAGCACTCATTATCTCACCACTTTCACCGGATAAAACATCGGCGGGCAGCTCATACCCACCGATATAAGAGGGTTATTCCAATAATTTATTAATCGCTTCCTGCGTTGTCGTCAGCCCTTCTTCAACGGTAATGGTACCGCCTAAAATTTGATCACGGACATCCAATAACAGCTGCTCGGCCTGCAAGCCTGCATCCCCCGGGAATGAAGTCCAAGGTACGATCACATCCATTTGGTCTACCGCTGCCTGCATCATTTCATTTTCCTCCAGGAATTGCTTCAGACCATTTTCCGCATCCGCTACCCCTTCACGCGGCGGTACATACCCTGTGCCTTCCGTCCATTTCGCAACCGATTCTACACTATACAAGAACTTCATGAATTCCCAGGCAGCCTTTTGCTGCTCCTCCTCTTGCGCCGTAACGGCCAGCATTGCCCCACCGGCAGGCAGCTTGACTTCTTTTCCTTCCCAAGCCGGCGATTTCACTGTTGCTACATCAAATTGTGCGTTATTTTGTACATTTGAACGCTGTGCAATCGTTGTATAAAGCATCGCCACGTTGCCATCGATAAAGCTTTGAATCCCTTGATCCCAGCCGATATGCAGCGCTGTCTCTTCCTTCACGATCATGTCCGCCCATAATGAATACGCCTCGATTCCTTCCGCGGACGCAAACGTTGCTTTGCCATCCTTGATCATTTGGGCACCGTTGCTTTCCAGTAAAGCCTGTGTTGCCCAGTTATCCGCCGGTTCTTGTAAATAGAAGCCGTATTTGCCTGTTTCCTCTTTAATCACTTCCGAGAACTCTTGTACTTCCTGCCACGTTTTCGGACCATTTTCATCCAAGCCGGCCTCACGCAGCAAATCACGGTTAATGTATAATACCGGGTTGCTTAACGAATATGGAATTCCTACCTGGGAACCTTCGCTATTTTTCGCAAGGTCCATAACATTCGGTAAGAAATGATCTGTCAAAAATGTTTTATCTTCCTCAAAATGCTGATCAATAATTGACTGCGGCTCTACATAGGAAAAGTTATTGGAGAAATAATCCAAAAATGCCCAGCCGATCTGCACGACTGCCGGAGCATTGCCGGCTGCTGCTTCCGCTTGCAGATTTTGCATTAACCCTTTATACATATCCGGATTAAACTTAGCCACTACTTCTACTGTGTCACTTTGTGCATTGAATTCTTCCACCAGCTCTTCTACTGTTTTTCCGCCTTGGGTTTCCGCATTGACATGCCAGTATTCGATTTTTACCTTTTCGCCTGATGCTGCAGCATCAGTCCCTGCAGAACCACCTTCCGAATCTTTACATGCAGCCAATACAACCACGCATACACACACCAGCAAAAACTTTGTTAAAGCCCTCATCCAATCTCCTCCCAAGTCTCTTAGGCATCACAAAAAGAGGCCGCAAAAAGTCATGTACAGCTTTACACGACAAATTGCGGCCTCTCTTATCAGCGCCTGAGTCTATTTACTTCTCACTTACTACTATAAAGACAAAATGTTAATCCAGCATTGACAGCATATTAATTAATTGTGTTGTAATTGTGAATACTATTTTTCCATAGCTCGGTATTGGATGTTGTTACCGCTGCTGCCCCGTTTTGCAGGGCCTCAATCGCATCCTTTTCCGTATTCAGCAGCCCGCCCGTTAGTAAAGGCTTATCCGTAACAAGCGAAAGTTTCTTGATAAAATCCGGTGCCCTGCACGGCATAATTTCGATAATATCCGCCGCAGAATCATTGACCGATTGCTCCAATTGACAATAAACTTCCGTATCAATCAAAAAGACACGCTGAATGACAAACATTTTCTTCTGCTTTGCCTTTTTAATGACATTCGATTTCGTCGTCACAATCGCAAACGGCTTTACTATATTATAGAGGAAATCGATACCGTATTGATCCAGCTGCAGCCCGCCAATCTTCTCCACATGCAAAATAACCGGCAGCCCTTCATCATGCAGCAGCTTTACATACTGATGCACCGTTAAAATATTGCCTGTCATCAGGATCACCGCACTCAAGTTTTGTTTATATTTGATCGCCTTTTCAAGCGCTTTTGGCTCCTTGATTGCAGCGATCATCCGATGCTTTTCAAGCCTTTCCTGAAATACCTTCAACATGATATCCCTCCTTCTCTCTATAATAGAAGAGAAAACCATGCATATGGTGATAATTTGATAAACATAACATATTGTTTACACTCTGTTTACTTCTCCTATTTTTGAGAAGGGCAGCAGCAATGAGCATGAAAAAGTTTTGATTTAAAGCTACATGAAGAGGCGGAATGCGCTTTTTGTAACTCCTCAAAAAACAAACGCCCGCAAGTTGAAAATCTTCAACGAGCAGGCGTTCATTTTTTCATCCATTAGCAGATTTCTTTTCGTTCATTGAGCAGTCGGAGAACGTTTTACCTGCCAATAGCTTAATGCTCTACAATCACACCGTCATAGGCAGCTTTGTAGATTTTGAAAATATCCTCTTTCAACAATGGAAGCGGACTGCGGGCTAAAATACGCTTTTGCTCCACCGCGTCATTTGTCAGACCTTCCAGTGCATCCTCTGTAATATCGAAGCCTTTCAATGTAGACGGAATGTTGACATCCTCCACTAAACGCTTCAGCTCCGCTACACATTTATAGGAAGCTTCCTCTTGCGAGAGGTTCGCAGAGCTGAAGCCCATTGCGTCATAAATATCCTTCATGCGTTTTTCACAGCTGCTGCGGATATAGCCCATCACGTATGGAAGCAGTACGGCGTTTGAATCCCCGTGTGCGATATGGAACTGACCGCCAAGCGGATAAGCCAGTGCATGTACACCTGCTACTCCGGCATTGAAGAACGCAAGACCCGCTAAATAACTGCCATAGCTCATATCCGTACGCGCCTGCTTGTTTTCTCCTTCGAACACCGCTGTGCGAAGGGAGTTGCTGATCAGGCGAATCGCCTGAAGTGCCAGCGCATCCGATACAGGGCTCGCATTTTTTGAAATATATGCTTCGACCGCATGTGTCAGCGCATCTACACCTGTTGCAGCCGTTACTTTTGGCGGCAGTGAAATCGTTAGTTCCGGATCAACAATCGCAACATCCGCCAGCAGATAATCATGCGTCACGACATCCTTTGTCGTTTCAAGTGACAGCACGGAAATATTCGTGATTTCCGAGCCTGTACCGGATGTTGTCGTAATCAAAATCGTCGGCAAGCCTTTTTTCGATACTTGCTTCGACCCTGTTAAATTCAAATAATCAGCAACTTTTCCTTCGTGTACAGCAAGCACGCCAGCGAGCTTCGCTAAATCCAGCGCACTGCCGCCGCCTAGACCAATCACTAAATCAAATGCATGGTCCCGTGTATAGGCGACCAATTTTTCACCAACAGCAAGCGGCGGTTCTGGTACTACCTCTGTATAAAGCTCCGTCGTCACACCGATTTCTGCCAGCGGTTTTTCTACCTTATCCGTTAAGCCTAAACCCTTTAAAAATGGATCGGTTACAACCAATACTTTCTTTGCGCCAAAGCGCTGCACTTCACCAGCCAAATGCGCCAGTGAGCCCCAGCCAGTATAGCTAATCGGGGCAAAAGTAATTTTTTCTGCCATTGTAGTTCCTCCTTACGCTTGATTCCAGACGATTAATTTTGATTCGACCATTTCATGGATGGCGTATTTCAGTCCTTCTTTGCCTGTTCCGCTTTCCTTTACGCCGCCGTACGGCATTTGGTCTACACGATATGTCGGGATATCATTAATGATGACACCGCCAACTTCAAGTTTTTTAGATGCTGCAAATGCTGTCTGGATATCCTTAGTGAAAATCCCTGCCTGCAGACCGTAAGTTGAATCATTGATTGCCTGAATTCCTTCTTCAATAGAGCTGATGCGATTCACGCTCACAATCGGTGCGAACACTTCCTGACAGCTTACCTTCGCATGCGATTCTACATTGTGCAAGATGGTCGGTGCGAATACCCCATCTGCAATCGAGCCGCCTGTTAAGACTTCCGCTCCTTTTGCTGCAGCTTCCTCTACCCACTGCTGCGCACGTACTTGCTCATCTGCATGAATCATCGAAGCAATATCCGTTTCCATATGAAGCGGGTTACCGACCTTCAGCTTCTGTGTTGCCGCGACAAATTTCTCGATAAACTCATCCGCGACCTCTTCCATCACATAAATACGCTGGATCGAAATACACACCTGCCCCTGATTGGAGAAGGCACCGACTACGCATTTTGCCACGATGTCATCGATATTTGTGCCGCGGTCAATAATCAGTCCCGCATTTGAGCCAAGCTCTAATGCAACTCGCTTGAGGCCTGCCTTATTACGGATACCGATCCCTACTGCCGGACTGCCCGTAAATGTAATCATCTTCACTTTATCGCTTGTGACAAGCGCATCACCCACTACACGGCCGCTTCCTGTGACGACGTTAAATGCACCTTTTGGCAAGTTTGTTTGCGCAATCAGCTCGGCTAAAAACAAGGCCGATAACGGTGTTTGGGAAGCCGGTTTTAACACAATCGTATTCCCCGCTGCAATCGCCGGCCCCACTTTATGTGCGACTAAATTTTGCGGGAAATTGAACGGTGTAATCGCGCCGATGACACCGATCGGCTGCGTGATTGTGTAGCCAAAGCGGCCTGCTCCGCCTTTTGCTGCATCCATCGGAATCATTTCACCTGTTAATCGCTTTGCTTCCTCAGCCGCAAATTTATACGTCTCAATCGTCCGGTCAATTTCAGCGAGCGCAAACTTGATCGGCTTGGCACCTTCCAATGAAATGATTTCAGCTGCACGCTGCCGGTTATCCTTGAATAGCTGTGCGAGGTGCTCTAAAATCTCTGCACGCTCAAGCGCTGTTAAACCAGCCATGGCTGGACGCGCCGCCTCCGCCATATCAATTGCCTGTTTTACCTGCTCCTCCGTTGCCTGCGGGATTTGAGCTAATACTTCTTTTGTATGGGGAGAATATAATTCAGTAAAGCCTTGTCCTTCTACCCATTCACCATTCAGATAAAATTGCTTTTGCATAAAGCTTATCCCTCCTGCTTTTCAATTGTTGAATACGGATTGTTTCGTTGGTCTTTCACAAAAGTATTATCTACTTCACCGCGGAAGAAATCACGGCCATAGATTAATAGGCAAAGCACAATTCCTACCGCGAAGCCCCATGCCGCCCCTTTAATGCAAAGTACGGCTGCGATAATACCGCCAATACCTAGATCTGTTTGACTGCGTGCTTCCAAAATACCTACTTTCACACTTACATACCCCTGGATCAATAGCGTAAGAGCAAGTGCGACACCTAAAATCGGTTCTACTAAACTAACAATCGGCAATAGTAATAAACCTGTATTTGTCCCCCAGCGGAATGAACCGATACCGCCAAAGAATGAATCCATTGCCTTGCGCCCTTTTTTGTAGCGCTCGATCATAACGACCTGCATAGCTGTCCAGTTCGGTCCGCACATTGTGACGTCAGGACCTAAAATACTCATGAAGCTGTTACGCATACCAAAGATTAAGTGTGCGCGGCTTGGCAAATACTCGATTTTTTCATCCGGACGAGCTGCCGAACCATCTTCTACTAACACCTTGTTTTGCAATACATCACCGAATAATACAATATAGGCTGCCAGCACTGTTGGAAGCGCTGTCACAAACATCATAAAAGGAGGCAGGCCTAAACCGAATACCGTGTACTCATTCCATAGGGTAATAAAGTCCGGAGATGAGAAGCCCCATTCAATTTTCGGCCATGGTGCTTCACCGAATAATGGTGCAATGACAACGGCAATAATGATGACCGGGAAAATACCGAGCTTTGCAATCGTGCCCCAAAATACGTTGCGCTTTTGGAACTGTGTGAAATGTTTCGAGAATAATAGATAAAACCCAATACCAATCGCGATGGAAATTGTCCATGGGAACATCTCAAAGCGTCCCCCTACCTGGAAGACAGAAATAACCGCTGCCAAACCGGCTCCCATAATAACGCCCGTTTTTAATGCGGGCGGGATTAAACTCACGACACGCGATGCCAGCCCGGTAGCACCTAAAACAAGGCTTAAAATACCAAGCGTCAGCTGGAAGGCTATGAGTGAATGCACCCTTTCCGGTCCTTGCGGGAACTGCTCACAATATAAAATGATGAGCGGAATGGCCGGTGTAATCCAGCCCGGTACGACCGGATCACCTAGTAAATGGTGCAGTAAATAAAATAATCCGTTTAATACGATAATCGCTAACGCTACTTCAAACGGCATACCAAGCAATGCTGTTAATAACGGAATGGCCGATAAATCAACCGCACACATTAATAACCCTTGTACATAATCCGGCCATTCAAAGCGATAATGAATGAATGGAATACGGATTTTGAATGGTCCTGCCGGAATATGGGGGGATTCTTCCCCATATTTACGATCTTTCCATAACATTTGATTTCCCCCAATCAACTTTGTGTGATGCTAGTCGTACGAACTACTATTCAGCAATATGAATACGTAGTCATTTTAGAGAACAAGCACTCTCCAATCAGATAACCCCTGCTTTTCACTAATTGGAGGTTTTTTGTGCCTGCTCAGCAAGCTTGTTGCTTTCCGCTACAGCAGGCTCGCTTTCCCCGGGCATGACCTCAGCCTCCTCAGGCCAACATGATGTTGGTCATAAAGGCGTTGCCACAGGATGTGGCGTTCCTTTATTTTTTTAAACTCCTGCGGGGTCTTCGGCTCATGCGACTGTCACTTTGTTTTCGTCGCAGAGAAAACATTGCTATTCCCGTAGGAGTCTCGCTGCCTTCACTACAATCAACTAGCAAAAGCTATTTGATAAGGTTTTACCCGAAAAATAAGCTCCTTACCTGCTGCTGATATTTAGATAATCAACACAACCTACTATTCCTTTATTGCTGAACTACGTTAGAAATGGTTACGTATTCATTTTTAATGAAATAAAACAGGCTCATCGCCGTTTTATCTTTTTTGTCGTACTTCTTGAAAAAACTTTAACAGACTCCGTAATGTTGATGCAAGAGTTTTTTTTATTTTCTATCAATTCAATCAATCGCTCAATGGCGAGCAGCCCCAGGTTATGCTCCGAGATACTGCCGATTGTCGTTAATTGAATTCGTCCATGCTGGCTCAGCTCCACATTATCAATACCGACAATACTGATGTCATCCGGTACAGCGGCCCCAATCTGTGTTGCATGATCTAAAATATTCAAGGCAATCGAATCCGATCCCGTGCAGATAGCAGTTGGTTTTTCCTCCAGCTCCAGCAGCGCGGCCAACGCATCCTCACAGCCCTTTTTGGATGTATCCGTCTGCAAAATATAATCATCCGAAAGCTCAATTTGATGATCCTCACAAGCTTTCAGAAACCCTTCGTACCGATGCTTAAACGTGCTGACAGTCAGCGGCCCCCCTACCCAGCTGAGCTTCGTATGCTGCTGCTCGATGACATGCTTTGCCGATAAATACCCCGCCTCGAAATTATCGATTTCTACAAACTGCTCGTTATTTCGATGCTTGCGGTTATATGTAATAAACGGAATATTCATCTCCTGCAGACGATTGAAAATTGGGTCATCATACAAAATACACGACAAAATAATGCCGTCTACCTTTGTGCCGATTGCCGTCGCATACGCTTCTGTTAAGTTTTCATCGTTCACAAACTGGACATTTACTTTATACCCTTTTTCCGTCGCATAATTCACAATGGCTGTTGTTGTGTCCACAAAAAACGGGTTATGCAGCGGTCCGGATAACAAGGCAATGGTTTTTGTCTTTTGCTGTACGAGCGACCTGGCATTCGCATCCGGTACATAATTTAACGCTTCGATCGCTTTTAAAACCTTTTCTAACGTCGGCTTTTTTACAAGCTCCGGCGTATTTAATACCCGTGACACCGTCGTTTGCGAAACCCCCGCATATTTCGCCACATCCTTCGAAGAAACCATACGCTCACCCCCTTCTATTACTTCCATTATTTCTTATATTGTAACAAGTAGATTTCCTTTTTTGGAAAGGATTTTTTTCAATCTGTGACGTTCGTTTTCTATATAGCTTTACAATCCTATTAGTGAAATAATATTATTGTTATTTTCCACTCTGTTAGTAAACAATGTCGTTTACGCTTTTATTTTTCTAATTTTAATAGTCGAGCAGTGGATGATGATTGTCGTTTGGGAAAATAAAAGAATTTCATGCTGTAATTTCTTTTTACTCAACGGAAGAATTTCATCGTATCCCCACTCATCAAGCCCTCTCCTGCCGCCAAAAACAATTTCATGGGGTTTGTTTCCGTAGACATTTCGAGTGATATCATAGTCCATAAAAAACTTCCGAACATTTACCCATTGAATTTCATATGTCCCTCCTCCCTCTTCATACTGCTCAATCACCATTTTTACTGTCGTAGGGTCCTTTGTTTTCCCATTTTCTTGATTTAACACCGTCAGCGAAATAACCTTCCCATCATGAAATGAATGGCTTTTTAAAAAGCCCGCTGTCTCTTGATTAAATCGAGGCAATAATTTTTTGAGCTCCTCTGCATAGCCCGTTATATCCCAATGATCATCATCTACAAAAAACTTCATTCAAACATTCTCCTTATTCTAAAAATCCTATTATCCCTTTGCATTTTAGCACAAATATCCAATTTTTATTTTTCTACTATAGCAGCCCCCTTTCCGCAAAATAATAAAGCACCTATGAATGCTAGAATAAAATCTACCATTCATAAGTGCTATTGGAAAATAATTTTTATCTCGTTATTAGCCTTTTATCGATTTGCCAATAGGATTTCCGGCTTTTTGCTCTCCATCAGATTAAATTGCTCCACCGCATAGCCTACATTCAATACTTTGCCCTCCCTGAAGGCTGGCCCGATAATTTGAAGGCCGATTGGCAGCTTGCCTTTGAAGCCGCACGGAACAGTCAAGGCAGGAAGTCCCGTTAAGTTGCTTGGGCCAGTGAACCGGATAATATTATTAATCAAGTCCACTTTTTCACCGTTCAAGTCGACAGTATCATCGCCGATGTCGTTTGCAACAACCGGTAAAGTCGGTGTGATTAATACATCCACCTTTTTAAACAACTCCGTGAACTCAGCCTTTAGCTGTCTCCTTACCTGCTGTGCCTGCAGGTAATCTACTGCTGATGGCAGCTCACCCAATTCAAACAGCAATCGGATATCGTTGCCATAATCCTCTGGTCTTGTCTTTAAGTTGGTATGATGAATAGCGGAGGCTTCTGATAAGGACGTGACAAGCTCTGCCCACTCGGCATATTGAAGTGATGGAATTTTCACGACCTCCACCTTCGCCCCTTGGCTTACGAGTAAATCAATCGCTTTGCGGACGGCATTTTCCACATCGTGATCAACCTGCTTGAAGAAGTAATCTTCATTTACCCCGATGACTAAATCCTTCACGTCCCCCGTCAAGTAATTTACGTATTGATCAACAGGGCGATCGACACAAGTCGGGTCCCGATGATCGAATCCTGAAATGATTTCAAGCATTGCAGCTGCATCTTTTACCGTTTTAGTCATCGGCCCGATATGGTCTAGCGTCCATGCCAGCGGAAAGCATCCAAACTTGCTGACCCGGCCATGTGTAGGCTTCAACCCGACGATTCCGCAAGCCGATGACGGAATGCGGATAGAACCTGCCGTATCTGTTCCAAGTGAGGCAACACTGGCACCCGCTGCCACAGCAGCACCAGAGCCGCCGCTTGAGCCCCCCGGAATCTTCGTTGGATCCCACGGGTTTCGGACCGGTCCAAAATGCGGATTATTATTCGTAATCCCCCAAGCATACTCATGCATGCTCAGCTTCCCTGTAAAAATGACACCGGCCTCCCGCAGCTTTTCGACAACTGTCGCATCTGCATCCGATGAGAAGTCCTTATGAATTTTCGATGCCATCGTCGTTACTTTATCCTTAAAATATAAATTATCCTTTAACGCCAGAGGAATTCCGTGATACATCCCTTTGTAATTGCCACTTGCAATCTCTGCCTCAGCTTTTTCCGCTTCTTTCAACGCTTCGTCATCATAGAAGTCAATATAGGAATTAATCGCCTCCTGGCTTTGATGCGCGAAAGCCAAAATCTCTTTTGTCAGCTCCACAGGCGATAACTGCTTCGATTCAAGCAATGGCGCCAGTTCCTCAACAGATTTCAAATGCAGATTACTCATGATGATCACCCCCTGCAATATTTTTTAATGCAATATCCGCGTCATCAATTTTAATCCCATCCAAATCCCCCCGCAGCTCACTCATTTCCTTCCACCGTGCTTCCAAGATCTCTAGATGTCCTTCTTTTGGAGTAATACCTTTACTAACAAGCATTTGTTCAACTGTTAATCTCATGAATATTGCCTCCTTTAGTAGCGAATTCTCTCGCATATATCTATCATAAACTTAAATATACCAAATTTGTTGAATTTTTAGAAAGTTCGTTAGAAAGACTTACCACTACCCTCTTAGTCCTATTTTTTCAAGCTGGCAGAGACGTCGTTATGTAAGTGGAAAAACATTTGCTTGTTACCCAGCTCCCGTTAAAAACGGAGCTTACTCAAAAGAATAACTCTTCAAATATCAACCCGACTGTCGGACATAAAAATACGATCCGTATTGTTCTTTACGAAGGCAACTTATTCGAGTATAACTTCGCATCACCTGCATTTTATGCAATGCTGCAAAAAATTACAGAATACATTATACGGTGAAGGTATAATAGGAGAGGTCTTAAGCGCTTGAACTATTTATCGAAAAAGCGCAACAAAAAGCCTTTACCTCATACTGCTTACAGCCTACCTAAAAAAGGATGCGGGAAGAGAATCCCCACATCCTTTTTCTTACTTGCTTTGCACTTTATACACTTTACTGTCAGGTTGTCTATGCATTGCCAGCTGTAAAAACTGCGTCGCTGCAAACAATTTTTCTTCATCAATATTTGTCTGCACGCTTACACGATGCAGGAAGTTCACTAAATCATTTGTTGATACATTGCCGCTTGCACCCGGGGCATAAGGACAGCCGCCCAAACCGCCGATCGCACTGTCGTATTTTGTAATCCCGCACTCAAGTGCTGCAAATATATTCGCTAACGCGCGGCCGTACGTATCATGAAAATGAAGGGCAAATAAATCACGGTCATATTGAGTGAGCAGCTCTGATAAAATAGACTTCACCTGCACAGGGTCTGCCACGCCGATTGTATCGCCGAGCGAGATTTCCAAAACGCCCATCTCTAAATACGCATCAATGATTTTCTTCACTGTCTGAAGCGTTACTTCGTCACCGAACGGACTGCCGAATACAGTCGAAATATAGCCTCTTAGTCGTATGCCTTCACGATTTGCTGCTTCAGCTACCGCCTTTAAGTTTTGCAGAGATTGGTCGATGGACGCATTCACATTCTGTTGATTGTGCTCCTCGGAAGCAGAGATAAATAGCGCGATTTCATCCACCTTTTGTTTGACGGCCCCTTCCATCCCTTTCAGATTCGGCACAAGTGCTGCATACGTTATTTTTTCATCACGTGTGATTTGTTCGAATACTTCATTGTGATCGGCCAGCGCCGGTATCCATTTAGGACTGACAAAAGAGGATACTTCGATGTGCCGGACGCCTGTTTCGCTGATTAAGTTGATCCATTCTACTTTCAAATCGGTTGGAATAAATACTTTCTCATTTTGTAAGCCGTCACGCGGGCCGACTTCTCTTATTTCCACTGCCTTTGGTAAGGTCATACAGATATACCCCCTTTCGCTAAATGCCGAACAGCTGCAGCATAATCCAGCTTGATGCGTAGAATACCATGAACTGGACACCAGCCCCGACACCTAAAATACGGTTCAATAAACCACCGACAGTTGCGACGGTGAATGTTAACACAACCCCGACGAGCTGTGCCTCGTTATAGGCAAGCAAGAACGCCAGTCCGATGAACATCGCTACAATCGCTTCCTGGCTGATATATTTTAATACCAAAACAGACGCTTTACGAGCATAGTTCATCGCAAACGGATAGGCAATTAATACCCCGATACTAATACCGATCAGCCCGAAAATGAAGAAATCCCATGAAGACATTAACGTGTGCAGGTTGTTTACCGGCTCTACCGTAAACACGGGCGGTGCATTAAACAATGGCGATGCCGGTCCAAGTGCTACAGGGCTTAACGGAATACCGAATGCAATTAAAGGAATAATAGCCTCAGCAATATAAGTCGACTCCGTTACACCGTTCATTACCGTAAGACTCGTTGTTGATTTTTTATAGGCTCCTTTTGTGCGGGAGCCGACAATTTCACCCATCAAAGACGTCATCCCTACAGGACTGAATACGAATGTGAGGGAGGAAAGAAACGTTGTAATGCTCGTAAAAATGGACTGCCGTTTCGATAAGATTTTAAATGGATTCGGGAAATACCCTTTCCACGATTTCGTTTCTGGGGCAAGGTTATATTCATTCGGCTTAGCCCGCGTTAAATCATTTTTGGCAACAGGAGATGCCGCCATCAAAATATTACAAAACATCGGTCCAATAGCGATCCCTAAAAAGAAGGTGATGCTTAAATGCTTATCCAGCATCGCAAAGCTGACGCTGTCTAACGCTTTAATGAAAAAGGCAAATGGAATAATGATTAAAATACTTGCCCATTTTCCCTTGGAGAAGAAGGCGATTAAAATTGCGGCAAGCGTAAAAATAATGCCCGATGAAGATTTAAAGAAGTCGGCAAATTGCCCTAAAAACTGCCCTAAAAGGACCGCCGTCGGTAGTGCGATAAATGCACCGATGACACCACCTGAAATCATTTTCCGCAGGGCAACGTGCGGCATCCCCAAACGGCGCAATGTGTTAGCGTGATCGATTAACGGGACCGCCGTGGTATCACCGGGAATTCCTAATAAAGCGGTAGGTACAGCATGCGTTAAATGCTTTGCCAGTACCCCTGCCATAAAGAAGGCAAAGACACCTTCAGGAGGCGCCCCCAGCAAGATTACCAGCAATGTGATCGGGACCATAATCGCTGTTTCGTCCGTGCCCGAAATAAGTCCGATGATGGTAAAGATAGCCGCACCTAAAAGGGCAAAAAGAAGCGCTGTTAAATAAATACTCATTTTTTATCCGCTCCTTTCAGGCTTTGCAGGCTGGAAAGCACACCAAAATCCTCGAGCTCTTTTTTTGTCACCGGGTCTTCCTCGATTAACCGTATTTCCTCGTCGATATCAATCTGTAAATCTTCAAACGCTTCCTTTAAGGAATGGCTGGATGTCTCGTCTTCTACTAAAATACGCTTCGGTTTAAAAAGAATCGTATTGATCGCGACAACGATCAAAATACCGGCAATCCCTGTCAGCAGTGAATACGAGTTGATCATCTGCGGCTCTGCAAACTTCGGAAATATCCACTGGCCCAGCTGATAGCCTAGAAAGCTGGCTGCCACACTTAAAATAATCGAAATAATTAACTGATTACCGGAAACAGTGTCCCCTAAAATCTCGATAAACTTTTTATCATCTGGATTTTTTTGCTCATTATGTTGAGTAGTCGCCATATTTTACTCACCTCGCAGAGAGTTTGTAATCTCTAAAACACGATCATATCGGAAATCCTTTTCTTCCACCGCCTGCTGTACGACCCGGTCAATAATATCGCCTGTTGCACCGGCCATCACAGCCAGGTTTTTCGCATGCAGACGCATATGACCGGACTGGATGCCTTCTGCTGAAAGCGCCCGTAAGCTTGCCAGGTTTTCTACTAATCCTACCGCGGCAATGTAGCTGGCCAGTTCCTCTGCCGATTGCACGCCCATAATTTTCAGCGCTGCTTTTGCTGCAGGGTGAGTCTTTGTAGCCCCTCCGACAATGCCGACAGCTAACGGCAATTCCAGTGTACCAACAAGGTTGCCTGCTTTATTCAGCTCCCATGTCGTTAACGAACGGTATCTGCCGGAACGGGCAGCATAGGCATGAGCCCCTGCCTCAACAGCACGTGTATCGTTCCCCGATGCCAATACCGCCGCGGTAATACCATTCATGACCCCTTTATTATGTGTGGCAGCCCGGTACGGATCCGCATCCGCAAATTCATAGGCACTTACAATATTTTTAGCGATTTCAATACCGCCGAGCATGTCTGTCGAGAATTCACCGCGTGCACGCACAATACGTTTATCTGCTAAATTTGAAATAATGCGCAGCACGACCCGGCCATTTGTAATTCGTTCGATCAATGGTGAAACGGATTCCGCCATCGTATTGACAGCGTTTGCACCCATCGCATCCTTCGTATCGACGATCAGATGTACGACAACCATTGTTTCTTTTGCCGTATCGATTAAGTGCACCTCTACATCCTTTACGCCGCCGCCCAACTTTACAAGCGTCGGATCTTTTGCGTTACAGTGCTCGATGATTTCATCTTTATGTTCAAAAATTTTCGCTCTCGCTCCATGCGGGTCATCAATATTCAATACTTGGATCTGCCCGCGCATCACTGTCCCCGAGCTGGAAGTAAAAATACCGCCCAGCTCATATGCTGCACGTGCGGCATTACTGGCCGCAGCAATGACTGACGGTTCCTCCGTAGCCATCGGAATAAATACCTCTTTGCCATTCACCTTGAAATTGGCCGCTACCCCCAGCGGCACTGAAATATGTCCAATAACATTTTCAACCATTGCATCCGCAAGCTCTAATGGAAGTCCGCTTCTTAATGCTTCAACTTCCTCATTTGTTAAATTGGATTGCTCAGCGATCAGCTTGATTCGCTCTTCTACAGAAAGTAAATAAAACCCTTTAATACGTGAAGTCATCCCCATACCCCCAAAATAAAAAAGTGTAATACTATTCAACTTAGTTGAATGATATTACACCAATTGTAAATTGTCAGAACATAATTGTAAACAAGAAAGTTGTATTTTCGATAATATTTACGTTTAAACGAATATTTTTAATCCTCAACATAAATTGTCAATACTTTTGAGTTTTCCGTAGAGTTGTTAATAAAAATATGCTCCTTCTTCCCGGAAAAATAAGCGGAGTCCCCCTCTTCCAACTCGTAAAATTTATTATCGTATTTCAAGATAATACCCCCGGAAATCACATAAATAAATTCATCATTATCGTGGGTATACGGCGCCAAATTTTCCGCCCCATTATGTACAGTGACAATAGAAGGATTGATATTACTCATATAGCTTTTATTTGCGAGCAGCTCATATTGATAGCCGAGTTCATTCGTTTCCACCGTCTCATTGCGCTCTTTTTTAGAGACAATGGAAATACCGTCAAACTGCTCCTGAATCACAAACCAAGCCATCGGTACATCAAATATTTCCGCAATCTTGGACAATGTCGCCAGGCTCGGCGTCGCCTTGCCGTTTTCGATTTTCGAAATATGGCTTTTCGTTAAATTGATCTGCGTGGCTAACTCATCCTGGGACATTTTGTTTTTCTTCCGCATCTGCTTAATTTTTGTCCCAACTTCTAGTATGTTCATCTATTCCATTCCCCTCGATCCATTAGGCTTTTTACAGTAACTATACTATATTTTCAAACGCATCATAGGCAAATTTGGGAAATATAGACTTTGAACATGATCAGGTAAACAGGAGAGGAATCGTGCTATCTGGCATGTTTTTTTAACCGGTGTCCTGTATCCTGCTATTCAACAGCCAAATTATGGTTTGTCATGTTACAATTTTAGATAGATTTTCAATTGCTTTAGAAAAGGAAAGAAAATAATGTTCAAAGATACTTTTGCATAGCCTGAATAATCAAGGAGGTTACAGATGAAACCGTTATTGTATGTAACACGCAGATTGCCTGAGGAAGCAGTTGACATGCTTTCGGCGCATTTTGAAGTCTCGGGCTGGGACTCCGAAGAGACGCCTGTTCCACGGGAAGTACTGGAACGCGAGATTGAAAACGTCGATGCCCTGTACTGCTTAATCACTGACACAATCGATGCACCCCTTCTAGAAAAAGCGAAAAACCTAAAAGTGGTCAGTACACTATCTGTCGGATTTAACCATATTGATATGGAAGCGGCCAAGGCAAAAAACATTACCGTCACCAACACCCCTGGCATTTTAACGGATACGACAGCAGACCTGACCTTTGCACTCCTGATGGCCACTGCACGCAGAATTCCCGAAGCTTCGGAGCACCTTCGCAACAATGAATGGAAGTCCTGGTCGATATTCAGTTTGACCGGGCGGGATATTCACCACGCAACCCTTGGGATCATTGGGTTCGGCGCCATCGGACAGGCCGTTGCAAAGCGCGCAAAAGGCTTTGATATGAATGTACTCTACTACAACCGCTCGCGTAAATATGAAGCGGAAGAAACGCTTGGTGCCGTCTATCAGGAACTCGATGAATTATTGAAAGCATCCGATTTTGTATGCATCTTAACGCCTTATTCCGCTGAAACGAAAGACTTGATAACAGCCCGCGAGTTAAAGCTGATGAAAAAAACGGCCGTTCTCATCAATACGGCACGCGGCGGCATCGTGAATGAGGATGATTTATATGACGCACTTGTGAACGGGGATATTTATGCTGCCGGGCTGGATGTATTTGCCGAAGAACCGGTCGACCCCGATCATAAGCTGCTTACACTGCCAAACCTGGTAGCCCTGCCCCATATCGGCAGCTCCTCTATTGATACACGCCTGGGGATGTGCAAGCTTGCAGCGCAAAACCTAATTGATGTGATACAAGGCAGACGAAACAATATCGTACATGGATAGCGGGATTTGATTATTGAGGAGCATTCCTTTTTAATTTGAAAGAGTGAAACCCGATTTACTTTACATCACTTTCTGTTCTTTCCATACAAAAAGCATCTCCAAAGAATGGGTAGTATCCAATCCATTCTTTCAAGATGCTTTTTTGTTTTGCCGTATGCTGCAAGTGTGCCTTTGAAATAAAATTCGATAATTGATAATAAAGCCTGAGCGTTTATAAAAAAGTTTGATCAAATTCCTGTGTAGATAGGTAGGATATTTTCTTGTTTCACAATCGGGCCATATTGTTTCATAACAAGTATTATGCAAAGTAGATATTGTGGAGGTTTACACTTAAATTACTTGGTAACGGTAAATGCAGATTTACAACAATATGCAATTCTGATTAGAACTGTTGTAATTACAGTTCCTTCTGAGAAATAAGGGATCATTAGTCGAATAAGTAGTCTTAAAAGCGACCTAACCTACCTACAACATTTTGGAACAATCTGATAAGAGGTTGTTCCTTTTTCCACTTATACCCTAGAATACAGGCGGTCATAAAAAAATTATATTTTTCAAACCGAATGAAGGGTAGCTTCGTCTAAAATATATGAGGTGGTGACAACTAGATGAATGAATTAAACCAATTGGCGGTGACAGATGAAATGATGCTGGATGAGCGTGAGCAGATCATTGAACAATTAATGCGTGAATACAGCGATGATATCCTGCATCTTGTATATACATATGTAAAAAACCGAACCATAGCAGAAGATTTAGCACAAGAGATATTTATAAAGTGTTATGAAAAACTAAATCAATTTAATCAGCAGTCAACAATAAAAACTTGGCTATATCGCATTGCGAGTAATCATTGCAAGGACTATTTAAGAAGCTGGCATTATCGCAAAATAATGCTTAGCAATAAAGTATTTGACCATATCCCCTCTAAGTCAAAACAGGTGGAAGAGGAGGTTATCAAGCATAGTGAAGAAAATAGCTTAACGAATGCCGTCATGAATTTGCCTCTAAAGTACAGAGAAGTCGTATTTCTACATTATTATGAAGAGCTGTCTTTAAAAGAGATAAGCAAGATTACTTCAGTAAATATAAATACATTAAAAACTAGATTAAAGCGTGCGAAGGAATTATTAAAAGACAAGATGATAGAGGAGGTTTAGGAGATGAATGATCCATTTAAGAACCTGAAGAGTTCGATGGAAAAATCAATATTCAAGGATTTTTCTTTTTCTAATGAAAGAAAAAATGCCGTGCGTGAAGCCATTCGTACGAACCAGCAATCACAATTTCATACAGAAACCATTATAGCTATATTAGAATCTGTTCAGCATGAATCAAAGGATGGCTACAATATTTCCGTCCAACTTTTTCAAAAAAACGAACGTGCTTTCCAAAAAAATGAAGGGCAGCTTTATACGCTGCTACATCTATTAGAAAATAAAGAAATGCTTACTTCAAGTTGGATAAATAACAAGAAATATTATTCCTTAAACTCCAAAGGTAAAAAATACTTAGCTACTTATAAACAAGATACCACTAAACAAGAATTATCCCTTAATCCCTTCATAACGGAGGCATCTTTATGAGTTCTCCCAAATTTGAAGAATTTTTAAGCAAAGTCACTTCCAAAGTCAAATCTACGGAGGCCCACAACAGGATAAAAAAAGAGCTTACTCATCATCTGCAAGAGTTAAGTCAATCTTACAAAAAAAGAGGATTTTCTGAAGAAAATTCAGATGAAAAGGCCATTCAAGAAATGGGCAATCCATTTATTATTGGAGAAAAATTAAATCACCTTCATAAGCCCAAAATGGATTGGATTCTAATTGCTTTATTTATTGTTTTTGCTAGTATCAGTTTTCTCCCGTTAGTGGGTGGAATCCCTGGGATTTCATCATCAATCACCCATATTATGGGGAGACAAGCTATCTGGTACTCCTTAGCTGCTCTTGTGATTATTGGATTTCTTTTCTTTAATTATCAAAAATCAAAGAATTGGTGGATGTACTTTTATGCTATCGGCTTGTTCATTCACGTATATCTCTATTTATTTGGATATACGGTCAACGGAGCAAAAAGATGGATTTTACTTCCGGGTATAACAATCGATGGCACTATATTTAGTTTATTTTTCTTTTTCCTGGCTTGGGCCGGTATTTTTAACAAAATAAATAAGTTTCGCAGTTGGGGAAAACAGGGATTTATTCTTGTTTTATTTTGGATTCCCATATTACTCTACATGATAGTGCCAAACTTTATGGTTGGGGTCATTTACATTTTCTGTTTACTAGGAATGTTTACATTTGCACGTGTTCATAAGAAATTAGCTATCAACCTAGTCGTATCAAATCTAGTGGCTGGTATCATCTTTATCATTATGATTATTACTACGACCTCACACCAAAGTTATTTTCTTACTAGATTATCTACTTTTATAAACCCAAATGCCGATCCAAATGGAGCCGGATATATGTATATGGTCGTTAGGAATGTCCTGGCAAAAGCGGGATGGTTCGGTAACGGACTTAATAATGATTTGAAATTTCAATTGCTGCCAGAATCACATACAGATTTTGCTTTCCCCTTCCTCGTCTATTCTCTTGGTTGGACATTCGGAATCGGTCTTTGTTTGGTTCTGCTGATTTTTATTTTAAGAATCTCAAAAAATGCATTTAAAACAAAAGATCTTTATGGGAGATTAATCGTAATCGGTGGTGCTGTATTATTTGCCGTTCCTACTACTTGGAATATATTGATGGCCTTTGGAATCGTGCCCATCATGGAAGTCTCTCTGCCGTTTATTAGTTATGGAGGAAGTGCAATCCTCTTTTACGCTGCTGTTTTAGGGTTCATTTTAAATGTTTATCGAAGAAAGGATATTGTAGAACCCACGATAGCAGATGATATAAACATTTAAAGTCAAAAATCTGAATGATGATTAAAAGGGCGTGATTCTGTAACAAGGAACAGCAACCATAACTTTTTCCAGTCATTAATTTAATGGTTTTTGTATAGTAAGCCCTGCTTGTTTTAGGGCAACAAAGTAACGCACCCGATGAATACATTCATGCTGTACTGCAGGGTTTAGTAGTCCTCCCTGCTATAGATTAATATCCCTTGCCCACTTCCATCCCTGTTTCTAAATGAAAGTTTTAAACTAAAATAGAAATAAAAAAGCCCTGAAATCACCAATCATACAGGTACTTCAGGGTCTGTTAATAATGTATGAGTGTGGGTGTCTCGTAAAAATTGTGAACGGGACACCCGCTCTTATAATATGAAATTAATTTACGAAACCATCTAGAAATTTACTTGCATCACTATTAAATTTCCACATTACACCGAATTTATCGATTAACATGCCGAAACTTGCTGACCATGGCGTAGAAGATATCGGGTCTCTGATATTTTCTTCTTTATACCATCAATCCAACCAAAACATAATGCTTCCTCCACTGCATCTAGATACGGGATGACTTCAGTTTGTTCACTCATGCTTACTATTACCCAACAAAAGCTTGCTGTATTTGAATTTTCTTCAAGCCAATCCCTCAATTCCTGCCTTGTCTTAACTCTAATTAAATTTTTAATTTCCACTTTTGAACATATCCTTTCTAATTCAATATGAGTGGTTTCGCACATAGAAAAATTGAACGCTATCAAATAAGTGAAATACATGTTTATGATCTAAAAAACAGGAATAGTTGCCATACCCCTCCCCTACTGCACATAAAATCATTCCCCTTCTTCTTGCTTGCACGATTTTTCCTTGATGTTATCTTCCACAATCGGTGCAATTCTTGAAGAGGAATTGTGCCTTTTTCAGCAATCGGACCATATTGTTGAATAACACTTTGACGATAAACAATGTTATTCAAGTTTTTATGCAAATTTATGGACAAGCTCCGCAAGAGGCAGCTACTTCAATTATTTATGACATATATATAGTAAACTATATAATCGATTGTTCAAGCGCAAAGGCACAAATGTTGATTTAACAACATTCGTGCCTTTGTGGTGTAATCCAAAACTTTAATTTGGGAACGTTATTTTAAATTATTGATGTATAAAAAAACAACGAGGATTTGGACTTATTATTAATTAAGTACTAATGAAATAGAATCCGATTCTTGATTTACAACAATATCCTGTTGTTCAGAAGTGCCGTCTGTATAAGTTACAGTTACGCTAATTAATACGTCCTCTTCTATCGAATTGTGAGGAGGAATCGCAAGTGAGTATTTATAATGCTGCTGCTCGCTATATTTAACGGTAAAGGTATTACCAAGGTCTTTTATAGCTTTGAATATCTCTGAATTAGGTTCATTCATTATATAATTAATTTTTTCTAATACTAGCTGATCCTTGTTGGCTACTTCTTCCTTTGACAAGATGACATCCTCTATAAAAGTTCCATTATTAATTTCATATAAAATAACGTCAATATTATCTCCAGAAACTTGAAGTGAAACATCGGTAAAAATTAAATTATCTCCGTCCCCACTTATACTAGTTAAACCATCTAACCGATCTAACACCCCTAAATCGAATGTCGTTTTTTCTTTTAAAAGTTGATGACCTGTACTGTCCGCCGCATATGCTGTAATCGTAAAATTGACTAATTGAGAATTTCCGTAATGATTAGTAAACGGCAAGTTGAACAGAAGTAGTAAAAGAATGCCAAACACACTTGCGACAGAACCCCACTTTTTAAAATTGATTTGACGCGACTTTTCTCGCTTTTGGTCATAGCTTTTAATTTTCAGCCGATTTTCCATTGCCTTAGACATTTCAATTGAGTTAACAGCATCTTTTATTTTATGTTCCTCCATCATTGTTCCTCCTCTCGATAATTTTGACGAATAAGCTCTCTCCCTCGTTGTAATCGCTTTTTCACTGCTGCTACTGTAATGGTAAGTATTTTCGCTATTTCCTCAACCTTATAGCCTTCTACATAGTGGAGTAATAATACGACCTTTTGCTTGTGAGGCAGTTTCATAAGAGCTTCAAGTAAACCGTAATTTTCTTCGTTTTTACAATAAAGCTGCAAGTCATTTATATCTAGGTGTCTACGAATAATATTGTATCTTCGCATATTTTTACAGCGATTCGTTGCTACCGTAATAAACCAAGCTTTTTCGTGTTCGGAATCGTTAAAAGTAGGCGCCTTCGATAAATATTTTATAAAGGTATCTTGTACTGCATCTTCAGCATCGGATTCGTTGCATAAAATAACTAGGCATATCCGAAATAACATATTTCCATATGTATCTATAATTCGATCTATGTTTATCTCTATTTCAGTCGTAGAAATAACCTGTTGCAAAGCGTATCAACTCCTTTCTTCACTTACTACACACTTGAAAATATCTTTTGGTGACTTTTTTATGATTATTTTTACAAATATTACTATGACTCATTCATTTTACTGTGAAATTTAGTTTTATATAAAGTGAAGAGGCACTAAGTGAATAAGATTCGCTCAGTGCCTCTTTACGTCTCCCAAATGGCGTTTGGGAACGTTAAGTTTATATTTACTAATTCAACAGTTGGTAATATATCTCCTTTAAACATTCTCAAAGCGTTGTATTGGAGTATCGCTGAACATAACCTTGTAATGACATTCATTATTCAACAATCGGGCGCAATTCTTTAATAAAGAAAGATGTCACTTTCCATTAAAGGGCCATTTTATTGAACAACACTTTAAAAGTTCTGGATATTTATGTTAACATTTTGATGAGTTTGTGAAGAATTGTACTTAAACTAACGGGGCAGGTTAGTTTAACAAGCAATGATATAATAATATTCAATAAAAGCATCGTAAAGATGGCTAGTCAAATGGAAAATAGGGTTGAATTATCTACATTAGAATATAAAGAGGTATGGGATAGGATATATAATGACTTTAATTTTGAACCAAGCATATCAAACTTCCCATCTTTTGATGTTCCCAAGCCATTTATAACTTATGATGTATCCTCATATATAAATTGGTCTGGAGATATAGATACTTATAATGAGCATCCAGGTTATTGGATAAACCCCCATTTAGAGTTTCAAAAAGTGAGTTTGATGGATGGACAGCACCCATCTTTCCAAACGGTGCTTATTACTTTTTTATTCATAAAATTTTGAATGGGGATTATTAGGACAACCTTGGGAAGGAACCATCACTATTTTTGGAAAAGATATGATAAAAGGTTTTGAAAAACATCAACCGAGAATGTTTCAAAAGATATTATGTCAGGGATAATTAAATTGTGGCTTTCCTTAATAAAAGGTAAGGCTTTTTCTTTATGTTGCTAAAGTGGCAGGATAATTGAATAATAAGAGAAAGTTTAAACAATGAAAATAGCCGAGTTTATCTCGACTATTTCTTAATATTATCAAGTTTATCTGGAATAGTTTTTAATATTCTCTTTTTGTAATTTTAGAAAATATATCAGATACCAAACTACAAATACTATAGGAATTAAGTAAGTTAAAATAATAATAAGAAACATCTAATCTAAAGTAGTCCTCCGTGTTTTAGGTAATTATACCATGCTGTATTACTGTGTATATTATATCTTGATAGTGCGTTCAAGTATTCCTAAACCTTATTCTGAAGGTATTGATTAAGATGACTAATACCTTTAGATCTCTATGAAATTATATTACCTTTAATATGAAACTTGTTCTGGTTGTACAATTTCATATTCACCTTCTGCATACTCTTGCTCCGCATAATGGCCTCCCCATTGACAGAGCTCCTGCAAGATAGGTTTAAGAGATTCTCCAAGTTCAGTGGATGAATATTCAACCTTCGGCGGTACTTGATTATACATCTTTCTGCTCACAAGTCCACTGGCTTCAAGCTCTCTAAGTGTTTGAATCAGCATTTTCTGAGTTATATTTGGGATAATGCGCTTTAATTCACTCGTTCTCTTTGGTCCATTCATTAAAAAGTATAATACAAGGCCTTTCCATTTTCCGCCAATAACTTCCTTTGTCACTTCAAACCCACAACTAAATTTTTTTTTCATGTCTAAAGCTCTCCATTCCACATTTATTACTTTTTAGTTACTATATCACAAAAAAGTGGGTACTTCCGATAATGTGCCTACTGAAGGATACTATATCTTGTAAGTTGTTCTTCAAGTACTTAAAGGTACTAGACGTAAAATAAAATTAATTCTAAAGGAGTGTTAAGTATGGGTAAATTTGAAGGTAAAATAGCGCTTGTAACGGGTGGAACAAGTGGGATTGGTCTTGCTACAGCACAAAAATTTGTAAACGAAGGTGCATATGTTTATATCACGGGACGTAGACAAAACGAACTTGATAAAGCTGTTAACCAAATTGGCAAGAACGTAACTGGTGTTCAAGGTGATATTTCTAAGCTTGAAGACTTAGACAAACTATATGACATTATAAAGCAGGAAAAAGGTAAGTTGGACATTCTTTTTGCTAATGCAGGCACCGGCAACTTCCTTCCATTAGGTGAAATTACTGAAGAGCAGGTTGATAGAACGTTCGACATTAACGTTAAAGGAACCATCTTTACTGTTCAAAAAGCGTTATCACTATTCCCGGACAAAGTAGGTTCTATTATTGTAACGGGCTCTACTGCTGGATCAATTGGCAACCCAGCGTTTAGTGTATATGGAGCATCTAAAGCAGCATTAAGAGCACTAGTTCGCAACTGGATTCTTGACCTAAAAGGTACTGAAATCCGTGTAAATGTGGTTAGTCCAGGAGGTATTCTTACACCTGCATACGATGAGCTTTTTGGTGATGCACTTGAAGAGGTACTGGAAAATAGCAGAAATACTGTTCCAGCTGGAAAAGTTGGGACACCTGAAGAAGTAGCAAACGCTGTATCTTTCCTTGCTTCAGACGAAAGCAGTTACTTGACGGGTGTTGAATTGTTCGTAGATGGCGGGCTAGCCCAGGTATAATTTCACTGCGCAGAGATTACAAATAGTCCCCAAAAAAGGTTAATGGGGATTTACTTGAAGAAGTCGTATAAAAAAGTCGTTTCCTTAAAGAACAGGGAATTCGACTTTTTTTATGTTTGAATTTGCTAAACGTTGTAAATTCGCATTTTCCTGGGGCTACCACTAAATGACCTGTAAAAAAGATTAATTTGTGAATAAATAAATGTACTTAAAGTAACGAGTGCTTTAGTTGAATACCGTTCTTCAACAATCGGGTGCTTTTCTTGAAAAAGGAAAAGTGTCTTCTTCAGCTAAAGGGCAGGTTAGTTGAACAAGAAAAATAATAATGGCGACTATATAGAGTGTCAGTGATTAGTGATTGGGGCAGTGATATTATTGGTGAAAGTTTGAGTGTCTTAAAAAAGAAGACATATTCCCTTTAGCGTGGGGAATATGTCTCCTTTGTCTTTTTAATGGAATAAATGTGCCTTTTATGATTAGCAATACAGAAAAAACAAATATTAAAGGTAAATGTAAGAGATACATTCTATTTCTTAAATGGCACATTCAGCAATTCTGGAACTGTGACAAATTCATAGCCTTGATCTTGCAGTTTTGGGATAATTTGATGAAGCGATTCGATTGTATTAGTTCGATCTCCACCCGATTCTGCCCCATCGTGCATGAGAATGATTGCGCCTGGATGAATGTTGTCTACTACATTCGAAGCAATAACTTCCGGCGGATCTTCCTGCCAATCCAACGAATCAACCGACCAGGCAATCACGTAATAATTCATTTCCCGAAGCTTCTCGACTAATTCATTGTATAGGAAGCCATATGGTGGTCTAAATAATTTTGTCCGGTAACCAATAATGTCATTAAGAGCATCTTCAGTTCTAGTTACTTCCCTCTCGAGGGTTCCGAGGTCAGATTCTGTGACAAGGTTAGGATGGGCGTAGGTATGGTTTCCGATTACATGACCCTCGTTTTGCATTCGCTTGACAATTTCAGGGTTAGCAACGGCTTTTGAACCTAACAGGAAGAATGTTGCTGGTACATTGTACTGTTTTAATACATCTAATACATTATTTGAAAAACGTGGATCAGGACCATCATCAAAAGTTAAAGCAACTCGTTTTTGATCAGTAGGACCTTGTAAAAAAAATATATCTGGATATCGTTGTTGTAAAATTCTTAGGTCAACAGGCTGCTGAGTATCCCGCCCGGAATTTTCAGATCCTCCTTTAAGGTCAGGTAAATGTACTTCCGGATCAGCTTGTAGGTCCGCTTTCAACCATTGCCACGATACATCTGTCAAGGGTCCCTCATTCGCATAAACAGTCATGATATCTGTTATATGCAAACAAAATAAAAACCCCGTAACCAACAACCACTTGAGTATTCGTTCTTTCATCCATCCACCTCCTTCTTATATTGATAACCGTTTTAGTGATGGCTATTCTAACCTGAATGTGTTTTTATTTCTCATAATTGTTTAGCATGATAAAAATTTCATTTGTTGTTCAACTAACGAAGTTGTGGAACTTATTTAACTAAAGGACCAGGTTTAAATAATAATAGGGAAACTCAAAGGTTCGTTTGCAAGTTCATGATCAAACTCTCTTGATTCTTCCTTACTGCTTGCCCATCACGAACGTTACCGCTTAAATTTTTCTTCGGGCTGTTACTCACAATATACACCTCTGTGATTTTAGTTTGCCACGTGGTGTCCTTAGTATGCATGTTGTTAAATCTTATGGTAATTGTTTTGTAACTATTGATTATCTCTTCGAATATAGTTACTAAGTTCTCTCCTTCGCAGCATTTAAAAGCTTCCTTCTACGCCAGCCTTATTGTGCTTACGGAGCAGTTTAGTAGAAGTATCGCTTTTAGCTTTTATTCCGCAACCAGGCCATATTATTGAATAGCACCTAGATTTTCAGGAGAAAGTTTAGGCGGGTTTGTGAAATTTTGTATTTAAAGTAACAGATTATTTAGTGCAATTAGAATGGAGGTTTTAATAACCTTCCTATCGAAAAGAATATATAACGTAAAAAATCAAGTGGAGAGATAATTTGCAATGAAGAATCTATAACTATGTGCGAAGATTCTAGTAAGTACAAAAAGAGAAAATGGTATGTTCTTGAGGTAACAGAAACACAGCAACTATCCAGCTCCCTTACCGTATGTGAACTAAACCTGTCTGAAAAACAAGCTGTAATTTCACAGCTCATAAATGGAGGTGAGATATATGGACAAAAGGAACACAAACATGGAAACATATTTTAATACAAAGGATATTGCCAAACGTAATGCCCTATTAAAGCAATTAGTATTTGACTTGCCAGAGGACGGAAAGGACTTTTTTCTAAAAGCATATAAAAAAGAGCGATATTTGGATATGCGGCTTACTGCCATTAGAGGATATGCTGCCTTTGCAAGCGAAGAAGAAGTTACTGTTCTAATGAATAAGATGGTGGAAATCTTAAAAAAGCGTCCCGAAAGCACACCATATAATTATCAGGAATATGAAATCTTGCGGTCAGCTTTTTTAATCCCCTACTTGCTAGAAAAATATCCTTATTTTTGTTTCAAAGAATTTCATGAACAGTTAGAGAAACAGTACGATGCCATGCCCGACGTTTTCAAAGGAATTTTCACCTGCAACGATAAAGGTGAACATATTCAACTAATTGCCCCAGCAGCAGTACGGAAACAGATGGAAAATTTCCTGCGTGGGTGAACTACATACTAATAAATAGTGCGTCGGATTGACTATCTTCGACTCAAGGACCGGATACAGGGATCCGCAGGAAGGTGAAAGGCCGAGTAGTCCTTGGACCATCAGAACCGCCGGGCCGGCTTTTTTGGCATCCTGTTCGCATTATTAAAAAGAAAATGATTTTTCCCCGCTATCGCTTGATATGTATGCTTACTTCTAAAGAAACTCCTTATTAAGACCGGGAGCTATAGTTCAAAAACCATATTCAGCAATCGGGTGCAATTCTTGAAGAGGAATTGTGCCTTTTTCAGCAATCGGGCCTGATTGTGGAATAACAATCTTTTACGAAATGTTATCAAACGACACCACGGAGATCTTGTTTATATTGCGAAGGTATTATTGAAAATATGCTGAAATAGTTACTATTCGGAAATTATTTGATTACTTATTGGAGAGTGATTACTATAAAAAAATTATTTTATCTAATACTATTCTTCATATTAATGTTAGCAGCATGTAATTCATCAAGTGTAAGTGTTGATCAAACTTTTGATATTCCTGATAAAGTTCAAAATGTAATTAATACGGAACACCAATTACAACTCATTAAAAAGGGTATGAATGCTTATATTATTTTTCAATCCTCAGAAATGCTTACAATTACTGAAGTAGAAGTAATTAATGGCATACTAAATATTAATTTTAATACTGAAAATCAAGATAATACGGAATTAAAACAGTACATATATAAAATGAATCCTGGAAATGCAAAAGTTAAGGTTTTAATTAACGGAAAAGTTGCATCCTTTGATAACATCATTGATTTATAAAGGGAATATATTACTAATGCAAGTTTCGGCGCACATTCGAAAGCCGTAAATGTGGTTGAATCAACATTTACGGCTTTTTTGTAGAACATTATTTATACAGCTTTTTATGCAAAGGTATATAAAGATAGGCAAAACGTAACTTTTCAGGATTTTGTGGAAAATGTTGTAAGGGTCTTATCTGAATAAAACGTGTATATAGCAAATTTATTAACGTTGTACATCTACATTTTTTAATGGGATTCAACTTCAATAATGGGGTGCTTTTCTGTATTAGAAACATATACCGTAGTAACGAATAAAAATGGTATATCACCTATCTAAACTCAATCCCAAACTCGTATTCTTGGAACCTTTGCCGTTCTTAAGTAATCCAGCAATTGGCCAGTATGAACTGACTCATGATAGGCTACTCTTAGCAGCATGTCGCCTAAACTTCTTATGTAACCTGATTCGGAACGATCAATTTTAATGTTTAGTAGATCTTCTTCTGAAAATGACTTAATAGTTTCTAAGAAGTCATTTCTAAACGGTTCAGCAAAATCTAATTCAGCGTTTACCGTGGAAAAAGGCTGTTGTTCGAAAGGAGAATCGAATACTTCCAGACTTCCACGATTTTGAATAGCTAGGTGGTAATAATGTTCACTTTCAAGAACATGCCGAATCATCTCAATACAAGTCATTGCTTCATCATCGGGTTTCCAATGTAATTTTTCTTGAGGAATAGCAGTCCAAAGCTTAATACTTCTTCTTCGTACTTCATTGAAATTTAAAAGAATTAAATCAATTGAATTCATCATTTATCCTCCATCTATTGGTATATATTTAATATACAGGAATGAATGTTCGTAGTGAACGATTATGGCAAAAAATCCATAACAATTTTCCAAGTGATCAGCACTTCTTCGTGTTATTCCTCAATCAGTCGCGATTCTTCAATAAAATGAAGGTCGCTTTTTTCAGTTATAGGGCCAGATTGTGGAGGAAAGTAAAACACATATCGGTCTCATATATGTTATAGAGAAATTATAAAGAATTACCGCTTACACCAGGGGGACGTTAGTAGAATAAAGTAACCAACTTCTGAATATTACAATACCAGGAGTATCCATTTGAATAGGAGTGTTGTACTTGAGAATCCTTGTAACTGGTTCAACCGGACAATTAGGCTCAGCTTTGTTAAAGCAATTAAAAGGTTTAGATTATCAAGTTAAAATAACTTCGAGAAGAAAACCAAAAGAAGTAGATTTTCCATGGGTGTACAGCGATTTATTATCCGGCGAAGGTTTAGAAGAAGCAGTAAAAGATGTTGACGTAATCATTCACGCAGCAACTAGTCCGATAAAAAACGCTAAAAACATTGAGGTTGCTGGGTTTGAAAAACTTTTAAGCAAGCTGCACCATATAAAACTTTTTATTTATCCATCAATTGTAGGAATTGAGGAAATCCCCTTCAAATACTATAGACTTAAATACAAAGCAGAGGAATTATTAAAAAATAGTTCTGTACCCTATACAATTGCTCGTGCAACTCAGTTTCATAGCTTTGTTGAAAGCTTATTCTTATCAAAACCTTTCTTTAAAAAATATATAATTCCTGGAAGGGTTAAATTTCAAAGCGTGGATGTTAATGAGTTTGCTAGCTATTTAATCGATTTAGTTAATAAAGGCCCACAAGGAAAATTGGATGATTTCTGTGGTCCAGATCTAATGACATTAAGAGAGATGGCGGAGTTAAAAATTAAGATTAACAATGAAACTAATGCTGTTTTAAGTATTCCTTTCTCGGGAAAACTATACAATTCTTTAGTCGAAGGAAAAAATACAAATCCTATGCAAAGAAAAGGGATAATTACCTATGAGGAATATCTACGGAATAAGCTGAGCTATGTTGAATGAAAATATTGAATTAGTACAAAAAAATATAGGTCTACGTGGATTTCTTTATTGAAGAATAGAATAATTGCGATTGTTAGCCAGACTTATCTTTATTAGGGCGGGAATTGAAGAAGCAGCAAGTGAGTTTGGGGTTGAGATGTTATTTAAGCTATTCCATAAATGGGCGCTTTTCTTGAACAAGGAAAAGTGCTTTTTTATTAGGCTCTGTTAAAGTTTAATGTTGATATTACTTATCAATATGGGAGTTCCTGATTTGTGGAAGTTCTATTTTTATAATATTTGCTTGTTAAACTAACGCACCCCTTTATTGTAAGTATAATTATTCACAAATTTATTAATTAAATAGCTACATCTATTTTTTTCAATCGCCATACGCAAGTTCGAGATAACGCCAATAAGCAATACTAACGAACAAACCATTTTTTCAAAAGGTGTTCCAAACAATTGCTGTATAAATCCAAAAGACCAAAGTACAACAAAAAACCAACATATAACGGTTATTCCCCTTTTGTATTTATATAGGTTAATTCTCCCGACAATCAACGTAAAAACTACTCCAATAATAGAAATAACGATATTTATAACAGAGATTGGCAGCTGTTCAGCGAATGATTCAGACCTTCCACCATTAACCCATGTAAACGGAATACTTTTGCTTATAATAAGAAAGTGGATTAAGATAGTCAAAGAGTAAAAAATAATTCCCATAAATACAGCAGTTTTCATATTAATTTTCCTGAGTTTTTCTAAAATAGAGTCACCTCATTTATCTTCCTGTTTCAATTTTATGCGTTTAGTAATTGTCCTAATCCTGTTTAATTGTTACCCAATGATCATTATGGCTAAAGAAATAAAGTATAATCACCATAGCAAAACTACAGCTGAAATACAGAAAGAAGTTGGCTTTACCGTTTTAACTCCAACCAGGATTCCTGACGATTGGACATTAGAAATCCAAACTTCTCCTTGGCTAATGGGGCAATGGCGGCAAAGTAGAACATGATGGAGAACTCATCACTGAAGGATTACTTAGATGGGCCCAAGATGGTACTTCTGTAGAAATACTGAGTTACCGTTTATTTCAGAATCAAATGTTAGAAATTGCAAGGTCAATGAAATAACACTCTTCAACAACCGAGCGCAATTCTTTAATAAAGGATGCGTCATTTTCCATTAAAGGGCCATTTTATTGAATAGAATTTCCAAAGAAAAATAGGACCGTTATGTTAAAACTGTCGTAAGATTGTGGAGATTTTGCAAGAGGGGGATATTTTAATGCTACAACAAATTAGAATAGGGAAATCGTTTGTAGAAGTCGATCTTGCTAAGACACGAGAATTTTATAGTAAAGATATAGAGGTTTGTAACTGCTTATACTGTAAAAATTATATTGAAGCATCTAAGGTTTTAGCGACTTCCGTTTCCGAAATATTCAACAAATTAGGAGTTCTCCCTACAAAACCAGCAGAGCTTTCCGAATTCCCTGCTGAGGAAGCTGGGGTACGGTTATACATAGGAGATTATCATCTTGTCGGGAGAGTATTAGAAGGGGAATTGTGTACATCCTCTAACTTTAATGAACTGAATACTTTTAAGGTAGAGAATTTTACATTTGGATTTTCAGAGGATTTAGCATCTGTACCAGAAGGATTTCCATCCCCAGTATTACAGTTGAATTTTGTTGCTAATATACCTTGGATTCTTACAGAAAATCCAGATGATTAGTAAAAGTCATCTTCAACACCCGGGCACAATTCTTGTACAAGGAATTGTGTCTTTTTAGTTAGCACCTTCAAAAGTGGTATTGCTTACTTGAATTATATTGCGAAGTAAAAAAGCCCTCTATTTTTCAGAGGACGTAAAATCGGCAGGTGATGCTTTATCAATTACTAAAGTTTTGTGGCTTCGGCTGTTCCTCTAATGTGATCCAGTATTTTTTGAGCAATCCCATTTGAGTTATCCAAACTATAAAAACATCCACTTGTGCCGAGAAACAATCTGTCATGTTCTTTTATTACACAACAATTTGGTATGCGTTAAAAAGTTCATTAATCCCAATTCTTCTGGTTAATTGCCTAACAGGAAAACTAATCTTTTTCAACTGTATATCTAACTTGTTTAAAGACTACGATATCTCCATCTTCCGTATCATCTGCCGTTTGCCAAAGCTGGACTTTTGGCTCGTAGTCCGTCCTATGAGCATCTTTGATATCTTCAATGGTAAGCTCGTAGGATTCATTATTTTTTATTTTCTGTTCAAATATTTTTTTATTGGCAACAGAAATAAAGGTCACTTTATTTTCGTCGATTCCTTCCGTCCTAAATTCTAATTGATGATCCTTTGTTGTAATCGTTGGTGTTAATAACTCAATACTTCCGCTTCCAGTTTCTTGTTCAGTAGCAATTTCAAAATCAGCTTTATCACTTGGATCTAAAGAACTTTCTATTATCCCTGAACAGCCGGATAATGTGATACCAGCAAATAGAATAAAACTTACCCCAATTATTTTTTTCATAAGAATTCCTCCTTGAAATAATATCGTAATATGAAGAAAATAAGGAAAGTGTCTATACATTTTTGATAGATGTAATAGCTTCCTCTATTCATATTTTTACCTATTTATTATATAATTTGGAAATTCATAAAAACACCGGCCTCATACCTATCTTGAATCCGTCTAGAGGCGGAGATTCACACCCCATTATATATTTCCATGATTATGGTACAAAGAGTTCAGCAGTATGCAGTGCAACTTCCGTAGATAAGTTGAAGGAATGGAAGGATTGAAAAAAGACGCATTTGTGAACTTGGAGTACGTTCAATTTGAGATATAAAAATAAAACACGTCCTGGAATGGAGAAGAATTAATGCCTTTTTTATTGAACTTATTGTACTAACGGGGCAGATGAATGGCATTAAGCAATTAAAAATTGCCAAATTCAATTTTAATATCGGGGAATTACGCTTTTAGAATTAGAATTTCCCTAACATTGTAATTCCGCAATTCCCTAAACTACATCAAGTTGTATGTGTAAAATATCGCTTAGAAAAGTGTAAAATAACTCCTGAAGCAACCCGTCCTGGGTTAGAACGGGTTAGCTTTACTGAGATTTTAAAGTTAAATAGCTATAATGTCACTTTATATTACCGTTGGCTAGGTTGTGTCTTTCTCCACCCATAAAACTGCATGACCTCTTTTGATCCTATAAATCATTTCAATTACCACCTTTCATGTTTTGAATTAACAAAATTAATATAGACGATGACGAATATAATTTTCTACTTTTCTTCGGTTCTCTTCAAAGATTTTTTTCGTATTTTCATATTGAAGTGCTTTCTCAAGAGAAGTCTCACGTTTTGTAATAGTTATCGTGAGAGAAAAAATATTTAATATCATTTATTATCACCTCCTTCAATTACCCTGAAAAATGAAAAAAACCGCAGAGAGACTCCCCCTACGGTAAAAAGGCATAAAAATACCGCAGGGGCACACTTCTCCCTGCGGTATGGGTATGTTTAAATTACAAAGAAATCCTTAAACAAGCCATTCCACTCTGGTCGAATGTGTGATTTTCATTTTTGCTGAAGCTGTAACTACCACTGACATCAATTTAACGATAACGTTCATTTCATTCGACCTCCTTAAGAATTTTTTGTTTACTTTGTAAGTATATGCATTTTCGAGCTGTTTGTAAACATTTTTTTCTAATTTTAAATAATTTTGTAAATGACTCGAAAAACTCCTTGCTTCTTTACATTGTCAGTTACCTGATTTTTTCGAAGGAGTAAATAGAAGGTATAGCAGACTTAAAGCTAAATGAAAACTGGATCTTTATGGAATTTTTATGTACTTGAGAATTTTTGTACTTAAAGTAAAAGGGGCTTTAGTTAAAAAATATTCAAACCTTTTTGTAAAAAGTACACATTGTTTCCCAAAGAGTTAACCCGTTTTGAACAAACTTTTTCAAAACGGGTTCTTTTCATTTCACTTAAGATATGGGTCTGTGGGTTGTCTTTGATCAACCTGCATTCTATAGCTACGGCAAGCCCCGTTTACCTTTTGTCTGGTGTTCTGAAGCTTTCCATACCCGGGGAATAAAGACAGCAGAACTCTATAAAAAATGATACAGCGTCTTTTTGTGATATGTTGTTTTCCCTTTTACGAAGGAGCTTGGTAAGTTCGGGTGAAGGACGCTGTTCGGCACGTTTTGTTCTTCGATACAGATCCCCGAAAAATTCGCTGCCGGGGCATCGGAAAAACGAAATCCTTCGCCGATTTTATTGCCTGTATAGATAACCGCTGCCTTATCCTCTGTCACGATGCGGAGCGTACGCCCGCTCTCAGAATCCGACAGCTCGATCACCTCGCCGTTTAATAGAAAAGGATGATCGAGTCCTCCCTTCGCTAAAGCAATTTGCGGATGGTCGGCACCTATGACGCTGCCTAGTGATTTTTTCTGTCGAAAATCAAATAGCGTACCCGCTGCTGCTTCGTACTCGTTCAGCGGCAGGCCTTCTTCATTGATTGGTAAATAATGTGCTGCGGGTATCGTTAGCTCATGCTGTACAACGGTTCTTTTCAAATTCCCCGACAGATTAAAATAACTGTGGTTTGTCAGGTTAATATACGTATCATTTTCCGCACGCGCCTCATACACGATTGCCAATGTATTGGAGGGCAGCAGGGAAAATGTAATACGGCAGAAAATAGGACCCGGATAATCGGTGTTATATGCTAGGTCATACATCGTCCTTAGCTCTTGGCCGCACTGCTCTGTCGTCACATTCCAGATTTGCTGATGAAACCCCTGGTCACCGCCGTGCAGTAAATGCTTGCCTTCATTCGGCGTGAGCTGAATTTCCTCTTCATGAATGCGCAGTGTCGCATTCTCTAACCTGCCGGCAAACGGGCCGATTGTAGCACCGAAAAACTGCGGGTTTGCGATATACCCCTCCACATTCGGGAAACTGCATACTACATTTTCGATGACACCATGGCGGTCCGGTACAGCAATTTCTGTAATAGCCGCGCCGTACGTCATGGTCGATACACGTACACCGTTTTCATTCTCCATTGTCGTCTGCAAAATCTCGGTCCCGTCTACATGCCCAAATGTGGATTGCTTGATAGTGCCACTCATACATTCGCTTCCAGGCTTTTATATGCCTGTAATAATAGTCGCGTCGTGTTGCGTGAATAGTGGTGCTGCTCGTGTAGATTGCGTTTTTCTAAAATGCACCGGGAGAAATACTCGACTTCCAACTTATAAATATCCCCTTGGACATATTCGGTTCTTTCGACAGGAGGTGCCGTGACGATAATCTTGGCATCGCCGCCGAATACATCCGGACGGAACGCATGCTTTACTTTTATAGTCCCTTTTGTCCCGACAATTTCTATTTCATTGCGTTCGATCATATCGAAGCTGCAATCAATGAGTGCCGTCACATTATTTTCGAATTCGATAATGCCGAACGCTGAAACATCTACACCCGTCTGCTCATCCAACTGCCCTGTAAAATGTACGGATTTTACATTGGCCCCGATATGATACTGCATCGCATGTAAAGAGTAGCAGCCGACATCCCAAAGAGCACCGCCGCCCTGTTCTTTATTCATCCGGATATTGCCGTCCCGATTTTCAAATAAAAAAGAATGGCTCGATCTGAACAGCTTTACTTCTCCAATTTCCCCCGCCTCGATTAGCTCCTTCACACGCTGGTGCTGCGGATGGAACTGGTACATGAAGGCTTCCATAAACAAACAGTTATGGGCAGCAAAATGCTCGAGGATTTCTTCTAAATCGGCCGCGTCTAATACGACCGGTTTCTCGCAAAGAACATGCTTTCCTGCACTTGCTGCCTTCATCGCCCATTCTTTATGCAGGTCGTTCGGCAGTGGAATATAAATGACCTGGACATCCGGATCGTGCAGCAATTCCTCATAGCTTTCATAGGCACACGGGATATTAAGCTCCTGTGCTGCCGGATGTACTTTAGGCCCCCTGCTCGCTATCGCTGTCACTTCTGCATTCACTGCCCGCTCAATTGCAGGAATCAGCTCCGTCAGTGCAATCTGTGCCGTACTTAAAATGCCCCACTTTACTTTCTCCATCATCATCTCTCCCTTAGCGTAATTGCTGCAATGCATCATTCAGCGGTTTTGTCTGGCTGTAAATCTCCTTATAAATTGTATAGACCCGGTTATAGGCAGCTACATTGTCCGGATTCGGTGTATATGTTTCGGCAATTTTTACACACCTTTCAACCGCTTCCTCATAGGAGTCCACCAGCCCTGCCCCGACAAGCGCAATCATGCAGGCGCCAATACTCGGGCCCTGCTCATTTTCTAATTTGTGGATTTTCGCATTGAAAATATCGGCCTGTATTTGAAGCCACACCGGATTTTTCGCCCCGCCGCCAATCGACACCATTTCATCGATCCGCTTCCCTGCCGCACGGAAAACCTCCAGCGTATCACGCAACGAAAACGTAATCCCCTCCATCACGGCTTTCGTAAAATGTGCCTTCGTATGGGAGGCATCGATACCGATAAAGCTTGCGCGAATCTGGCTGTCCGGATAGGGGGTACGCTCCCCAACTAGATACGGTGTATAAAGCAATGCATTGCTGCCCGGCGGTATAGATGCCGTTTTTTCAACCAGCGCATCATACGTTTCACCGGCCGCAAACGTATGTTTAAACCAGCTTAATGAATGCCCGGCAGATAGCGTTACCCCCATCGTGTAGTACGCATCCATCACTGCATGGTTGAAGTAATGGACTTTCCCGTCAAACTGTTTTTCCGCATCCTGCTCATATGCGAGCAGTACCCCGGATGTCCCGATGCTCACCATTGATTTCCCTTCTGAAACAATCCCCGCTCCCACGGCGCCGCACGCGTTATCAGCACCGCCAGCGTATACCTTTGTCTGCGTGGATAATCCTGTTGCCTGTGCAAAACGGGAGGTAATGGCACCTGCTTGTGCCGCTGATTGGATAAGCGGCGGGCAGATTGCCAGATCAATATCTACAGCCTGAGCAATTTCCCTGCTCCATCCACTCGCTGCCACATCCAATAATAAGGTGCCGGCAGCGTCCGACATTTCCATATGAATCTGTCCTGTCATGACGTAGCGTACATAGTCTTTCGGCAATACAAATGAAGCAGCTTTTTCGAAAATATGCGGCTCATATTCCTTCACCCATAAAATTTTCGGCAGCGTAAACCCTTCTAATGCCGGGTTTTTCGTAATGGCCAGCAGCCGCTCACGCCCCACCTTTTCAACGATCTGCCTGCACTGTGCCGTCGTTCTCGTATCATTCCATAGGATAGCGGGACGCAGCACTTCCCCTCTTTCATCCAGTAGCACCAAGCCGTGCATCTGGCCGGAAAAGCTGATACCGGCAATCAGCGCCGGGTCCTCCTCGAAACGTTCCATAATCTGCTGAATGGCTGCAGTGACACCCGTGATCCAGTCTTCCGGCTTCTGCTCTGAATAGCCCGCTTTTTCATGATATAAGCTGTATGTAGTTGTCGCTTCATCTACAAGTATTCCCTGTTCATTCATTAAGCACGCCTTTACTGCACTCGTCCCTAAATCAATACCCAATACATAGTTCACCATGCCGCCTCCTTCCATATAAAAACAGCTGCCCTACAAGGACACCTCCCTATAGGACAGCTTTAAACTAAAGGTTCCTTAAAGCATTTACTTTAAAGTGTTTAGTAAATATTGATTGATGACCATCCGTAATTTTTCTACACGCCCCGACTGATTTTCAATCTCCGTTACGTTCAGTGCATACTGCTCTAGTTCCTTAAAGTCCGTTGTACCTTCTGCAATCTTTTTGCCGATGCCCTCTTGATAGCTGCTGTAGCGTTCGTCGACAAAGTCTTCCAATACCCCATCCTGCAGCAGCTGATGCGCAACTTTCAGGCCGATCGCAAAGGAGTCCATGCCCGCGATATGGGCGTAGAATAAATCATCCTGCTGGAAGGAGCCGCGGCGTACTTTCGCATCGAAGTTCAAGCCGCCCTTGCCAAGTCCTCCGTTTTTCAAAATCTCATACATTGCCAAGGTATTACTATATAAATCTGTCGGGAATTCGTCAGTATCCCACCCTAGCAATGTATCACCCTGATTGGCATCGACAGACCCGAGCATGCCGTGAATGCGGGCTGTGTGCAGCTCATGCTCAAATGTGTGGCCCGCCAGTGTCGCATGGTTTGCTTCAATATTGAATTTAAAGTCCTTTTCCAATCCATACGTGCGCAGGAAGCCGATTCCTGTTGCTACGTCAAAATCATACTGGTGCTTCGTAGGCTCTTTCGGCTTCGGCTCAATCAAAAACTGCCCCGTATAGCCGATTTCCTTTGCATAATCCAGTGCCATATGGAAGAAGCGCGCCAGGTTATCCTGCTCGAGCTTCATATTTGTATTCAGCAGCGACTCATAGCCTTCACGGCCGCCCCAGAATACATAGTTTTCTGCCTGTAAGCGCTTGGCAACCTCCAGCCCTTTTTTTACTTTCGCGGCTGCATACGCAAAAACATCCGCATTCGGCGCCGTTGCTGCCCCGTGTACAAAACGGGGATGCGAGAACATATTGGCCGTATTCCATAACAGCTTTGTTTTGGATGTTTTTACATATTGCTCGATTTCATCGACGATGATATCCAGGTTCTTATTCGTCTCTGCCAATGTCGCGCCTTCTGGAGCTACATCTACATCATGGAAGCAGAAAAACGGAACATTTAATTTCTCGTAAAACTCAAAAGAGGCTTCCACCCGCGCTTTTGCTAAATCCATCCCTGAATAGTGATCCCATGAGCGCTGCATATTGCCGGCGCCGAACGGATCTCCGCCGTCATACGTAAATGTATGCCAGTACGCTACACCGAAACGTAAAATTTCTTCCATCGTCCGGTCGCCCACTTTTTCCTGCGGGTTGTAGTATTTGAATGCTAAACCATTTGTTGATTGAGCACCTTCGTATTGAATTGCTGAAATGTCCTTAAAATATGCCATGACTTGGGCCTCCTCATTATTTGTTCTTGCTCACCATATCAATCCATACGGCCAAAATTAAAATCAAGCCTTTTACGATATACTGCCAGTAGGCACCGATGTTCATCATCGACATCCCATTATCGATAGACGCCATAATGAGCGCACCGATCAATGCCCCGAAAATACGTCCTTTTCCGCCCATCAAACTTGTACCGCCGATGACACAGGCGGCAATCGCATCAAGCTCGTAGCTATTGCCTGCCGATACGGTTGCTGCATTTAACCGCGCCGTCAATAACACGCCGGCTAAACCGGCCAATGCCCCCATGATGACAAATACACTTAATGTATTGCGTTTGATGTTGATCCCCGACAATGCCGCTGCTTCCGGATTTCCACCCATTGCGTATACACGGCGCCCAAAGGCCGTTTTATTTGTCACGAACACAAATAATAAAGCCGTCGCCACAACAATCAAAAATGGTGTCGGGACCCCTAAATAACGGTTTAGCATATACGTAATAACCACGATGAACACAGAGTATAAGACCACTTTTCCATAATCCAAACTAGCCGGCACCAGCAGTAAGCCCATCTCATTACGTTTTTGGCGGTTCCGTACTGTGGTCACGATCAGCACGATAACGGTAATGGCAACGATGATGTAGGCGATCATGTATGGCAGATAGCTATTGCCGATCTGCTTGAAGCCTTGATTTAAACCCGCTACTGTCTGGCCGTCCGAAAGACCGATCAAAATCCCGCGGAAAATCAGCATACCGCCAAGCGTCGCAATAAAGGCCGGTACTGCCCGGTAGGCCACCCACCAGCCTTGCCATAAGCCCAAAACCGCACCGACCACAACAGCCGTCAGCACAACAAGCGGTGTACTCCAGCCCTGCCACACCTGCAGCATGGCGGCAATCCCACCTGTTAACCCGACAATGGAGCCGACGGATAAATCGATATGACCGGCTACAATGACAAGGGTCATCCCGATCGCCAATATGGCAATGACGGACATTTGCGTAAATAAGTTCGAAATATTCCGTGACGATAAAAACTCCCCGCCCGTCAGAACCGTAAAAATGACAGCAATTCCTACCAATGCAATGATGAGCGTATACGATTGAATATCAATCTTGAACGGGAGTTTACTATTTTTGCTGCTGATCTCCGGCTGATTCATTACTGCTTGTTCATTGGACAACTTTCTCTCCCCCTGTCGCACATATCATGATTTTTTCCTGTGTTGCTTCCTCGCGCGTAAACTCTCCTGTAATCCGGCCGTGGCTCATGACCAAAATGCGGTCAGACATGCCGAGCACTTCCGGAAGCTCCGAAGATATCAAGACAATGCCTACCCCCTGCTGAACCAGTTCATTCATAATCTTATAGATTTCATATTTGGCTCCGACATCAATTCCCCGTGTCGGCTCATCTAGAATGAGGATTTTCGGATTGTTCATAATCCATTTGCTCAGTACAACCTTTTGCTGATTACCGCCGCTCAGCTTCCCGACCTCTACATCCAGATTGGGGGCTTTCAGCTTCATGCGCTGGGTAATCTCCTGTGCATTTTTTACTTCCATTGCCTGATTGATCATGTTCAGCTTCATGACTTTATTCAGCGCAATCAATGTCGTATTTTTCGTGATGTCCATCCCGAGGACAAGGCCGTATCGCTTGCGGTCTTCCGATACGTACGCCAATCCTTCCTTAATTGCATCCGCGGGCATCTTTATCTTTACCGGCTTGCCGTCAATCGTGACGGTGCCTGCTTTCTTACCGGGCATTCCGCCAAACAGGCTGATAAACAGCTCGGAGCGTCCTGCCCCCATCAGACCCGAAACCCCTAAAATCTCGCCTTTTTTCAAATCAAAATTAATACCCGAGACGACGGCTTTTCCCGCCTTATCATACGCACTATAATTTTCCACACTGAGTACTTTGTCGCTGCCGATGTCACGCGGTTCATACGGGAACAGCTCCGTCAGCTCGCGGCCCACCATCTTCGTAATAATTTTGTCCTCGTTCAATGCCGAAATCGGGTCCGTTGAAATAGTCTTTCCATCCCGCAGAATGGTGACTGAATCTGCAAGCTCCATTACTTCTCCGAGTTTATGTGAAATGTATATACACGATACACCTTGTTGTCGAAGTTCATTCAGCAGCTTTACTAGTACGGCTACATCACTTTCCGTTAATGCCGCTGTCGGTTCGTCCAGAATCAGGATATCTGTCTTTTTCATTAATGCCTTTGCAATTTCGACAAGCTGCTGTTTCCCGACTGTCAGTTCCTTTACCGGAATCTGCGGGTCTACGTGCAGCCCCACTTTCTCCAAAGCAATGATTGCCTGGCGGTAAATTTCATTCCAGTTAATGATCCGCTGGCGCATCAGGTCATGCCCCAAAAACAAGTTTTCCGCAATCGACAGCTCGCCGATTAAAGCCAGTTCCTGATAAATTATCGCGATCCCTGCATCCTGTGATTCCTTAATATTCTTAAAGCTCATTTCCTGATTGTTAATGAAAATACTGCCGGCATAAGTACCAGCAGGATAAACACCGCTTAATACCTTCATCAGCGTCGATTTTCCAGCGCCGTTTTCACCACAGAGCGCATGTATCTCACCTTTACGGACTGCAAACGTTACATTATCAAGCGCTTTTACGCCGGGGAATTGTTTTGTGATACCTCTCATTTCAAGTGCGTACGTTTCCATCCTCTTCCCTCACTAACGTTTTATTTTCAATAGTATTAATTATCAGAATTATTGTTTGAAAAGAAAAGGGAGATTGAATCTCCCCTTTTTTACATCATCACTTCTCCGGACGCTCATTTTCCGGCACGTTTTTATACACGTCTTCATAAGAATGGAACTCATCCGCAATCACTGTATCCACCAGATCGTCTTTTCCTACAGAAACCGGATCCAGCATGACATACGGTACATCGATCAATCCATTATTCACCGATGAATCAGCCGATACTTCTTCACCCTCGCCAAGCTGAACAGCGATTTCCGCGCTTTTTTCCGCAATCGCTTTAATCGGCTTGTAAACAGTCATTGTCTGTAAGCCTTCTGCAATGCGCTGCACACCTGCCAAGTCGGCATCCTGCCCAGAGATTAATACTTTCCCTGCCAAATCCTGACCCGACAGCGCCTGAATCGCACCACCGGCAGTATTATCATTCGATGCAACGACTACATCGATTTGGTTTTTCGTTGCTGTTAACGCATTTTCCATAATTTTAAGCGCTTCGTTTGCATCCCAGTCCTTTGCCCACTGGTCGCCGACAATCTTGATATCGCCTTTATCCACTAAAGGCTGGATAATATTCATTTGACCTTCACGGAACATTTTTGCATTGTTATCTGTTGGCGAACCACCCATCAGGAAGTAGTTGCCCGTCGGTTTTAAATTCACTAAATACTCTGCCTGCATCTCGCCTACACGGATGTTATCAAAGGAAACGTAGGCATCGATTTCAGCGTTGTTGATCAACCGGTCATATGCGAGTACCGGTACACCCTCCGCTTTTGCCTGCTCCACCACTGTAGACAATGAATCTGAATTAATCGCAATAATGACAAGTACATCGATATTTTGTGACAGCATGTTTTGGATTTGCGACAGCTGCTGTGCTTCATCCCCATCCGCTGACTGCACAATCACATCTGCCCCCAGCTCCTCTGCTTTCGCCACGAAGAAGTCGCGGTCATTTTGCCACCGCTCTAATGTTAAGTCAGAAACGGATAAACCGATTTTCAGCTTATCGTCCCCGCCCTCATCGGAAGAACCATTTTCCGTGCCGGAAGAACTTCCGGCATCCTGACCGCATGCCGCCAAAACCAGCACGGATAGAAGCATTACAACAAACAAATGTAACCCCTTACATTTCTTCATAAACATCCTCCTTTTATTACAAGTTAATGTAATTTAAAGAAATAATAGCACACCGCTTTTACTTTGTCTATCGCGTAAACAAAGTTTTTTATTACTATACAAATCTCTCAGAAAATCTCTATAATTGATTAGGAGGAAGGGAGGGATCGTCATGTCATGGAATCAGCAGCTTGGGAAAAAGCTCAATAAAGAAGCGATTTTACAGCAGATTCTGCTGCAGAAAAGGATTTCACGAAATGAAATTATCAACAATACACAATTAAAAAAAGCAACTGTCGCAAACCTCGTAAAAGAGCTGATCGATGAGCAGCTAATCATCGAGGCCGGCAAGGAAGCTTCCACAGGCGGTCGCCGTTCCACTCTTTTACAACTCAATGAGCATGCAGGCTATTCCATCGGGATTGATATCGGTGTTAACTATTTAAGAGGCATTATTACGAATTTGAACGGCGAAATTATATTCGAAAAAAAATATGCTGTTACGGATACAACATTGTCGGTGTACAAGGAAAAAATCATCTCCTTCATTCACCTGCTGGCAGCCAATGTGCCGGCCAGCCCCTATCACATTATCGGTATGGGGATCGCTGTGCCCGGCATCATTGACCAGGAAGGCATCATTTTAAATGCCCCAAACCTGAACTGGAAAAATGTCGACCTCGTCTCTATGCTGGCGGAGCATTTTGATTTCCCGATCTATATTAGCAACGAGGCAAATGCCGGAGCCTATGCGGAGTTTTCATTGATCTCCCATATGAAGCAGCAGAACATTTTGTATGTCAGTATCGGGTACGGGATCGGTCTCGGGATTATTATTAACGGCGAATTGTTTTTGGGAGAGCACGGCTACTCCGGCGAAAGCGGCCATATGATCATCCACATGAACGGTAAAACTTGCCGCTGCGGTCAAAAGGGCTGCTGGGAAGCCTATGCTTCCGAGCATAACCTCGTCCAGCAGCTGGAGGAGGCAACCGGCATCAGCGATTTAACGCTGGAAGATGCGATTCAATTGATCGAGGATAACGCTGTGCCCGATGCCATCATTCAGCAATACAGCGAATACGTCTCTATCGGCCTGATGAATTTAATGAATACATTTAACCCTTCCAAAATTGTCATTGGGAACAGAATCGCGCTCCTGAAGCCTTTTATCGAACAACCGATCAAAAGCATCATTTCAAATCAGGCGAGCTCGTTCTTCCCCCAGCAGGTGGAGGTCCACTTCTCCACTTTAATCGACAAAGGAAGTGTGCTAGGTGTTGCATCGATTATCATTCAGCAGTTTTTACAATCCTATAGCTCAGAACATGTGCAGCTGGAAGTCTAGAGTGGAGCCGATACATTTTCAGCACAAGACGAATAGCCATCTATCCGAAACTTCAGGATAGATGGCTGTTTTGCGGAAAGTGCTGCACTGTCGTAAACGAGAACAGCCAATGCCGAGGCTCGACAGAAAGAGAGTCGACATTATTCGAGTTCTATTTATGATTATTTACATAGCTATCAAATTCGCCTATCATAAGAAATCCTCGAAATTTTTGCAGGCTTCTAAAAATATTATTCATATATAACAAGTTTCTTATGAGAGAAAAATAAATTGATATTTAGTTGATTGTTGATTTACTCTATCAGAATAACGTTTCGAAAAAAGAAGAAATGTTTACCCCCCGCTCTTTTACTTCAGCAACAAGCCCGGGCTATAAAATCCACCTAACTTTCCGATACGAAAGACGCCATTTAGCACACATGAAAAATTCTCTAAAAAAATCATTAAGAAATGTCCCCTTTTTACCCATTCATTTCGATTCTTTAGATAAAGGGGGAATGTAAGATGAATTGGCATGATGAAGAAGGAAGGATATCTAGGAGCAGGCTGCCGGTAGAAGGTCCTGTTACTCTCGTTTATCCAACAGTGGCTGTGAAAGTCGGCCTGCTTGAAGCCATTTTCCTGCAGCAAGTACACTACAATGCCCAGTTTTCAAAAACAACAATCGAAGGCTGTAAATGGTTTCAATGCACGAACGAAGGCTGGCTTTTGCAGATTCCATTCTTATCAAAAAGCACAATTGAGCGGCTGATCAAATCCTTGCACAAAAGGAAGCTGATCGAGAAAAAACGATTCGACCACACAGGCACCTATTACCGCGTTCGGTATGATGAATTACAGAAATTGTTAGATGTAGACATACCGCCAATTTGACTAGACGTCAATTTGTCGTATGCGTCTGTTTGATGGTAACTGTGCGTCACTTTGATAGGAACTCCGCGTCTGTTTGACGATAACTGTGCGCCACTTTGACATGCAACTACACACCAAATTGGTGGACAGAGCACGTCAGATTGGTGCACAAAAACAGCCGCAAACCCCGCTGCATCAACGGCTCCCGGCGCCCTAAGAATTAAAGAAAGAATTAAAGAAAGAATTAAAGAAAAAAATAAAAGAAGTATTACTGTATCCTAAGATAATGGGACAATAAAATTTTAACGAGGGACATGGGGATTGGTGTTTTTTAAAATATTCCTTTTCTGAATTAATGCTAAGCAGCAGCGCTATCCTGTTTGATATAAAGGAAACCCCATCCATTATCAGTAATTTTTAAGAGGCATAAAACCTGGAGACAGCAGAAACCGAGTATTGAAAAACTCTATAGAGATGTGTACAGAAGCAATAGTTAGTTGGAGAATACGTATCAAGTCTACTTACCATTTATAAAGTAATAAGCATCCCGAAACACAAAAATTTATCTTGGGTATTTTACAAAATATACAATTACAGCACATCTATTTGATTAGCTGATTTGTAAACAATCGTAAGGATAAAGGCCAAATTTCGTTTACACACTCTTTATGAAACTACCAACCTCTCTACATCTCCGTTTAACATCTCTCTTTTAAACTAAATTTGTATCATATTTCAGATGGGAGATGGAGAAATGAGCAAAAAACTATTAATCGGTACAGGAGTGGCCTTATCCTTATTATTCAGTCCATTCAGTCAAGGGTCGGCAGAAGGACCAACACCAGGCGAAAGAAAACAGGTGGAAAATGTAGCACATCGCGGGGCAACAGGTTATGCACCTGAAAATACAATGGCGGGTTTTGACCTGGCAGTGAAGATGAAAGCCGATTATATTGAAATCGATCTCCAAAGAAGTAAAGACGGTAAATTAGTGGTGATTCACGATACGACCGTTGACCGCACAACAGACGGCACAGGAAAAGTAGGAGATTTAACATTTGAACAGCTCAGAAGTCTTGATGCAGGCAGCTGGAAAGCGGAACAGTTCGCAGGAGAACAAATCCCGACATTCGAAGAAATCCTTGATCGCTACCACGGGAAAATCGGCATCCTAATCGAATTAAAAGCGCCTGAGCTGTACCCTGGCATCGAAGAACAAGTAGCAGCTGCGTTAAAAGAACGGAATCTCCATAAACCGCAAAATGAAAAAATCATTCTTCAGTCTTTCAACTTTGAATCGATGAAAAAAATGGACAAGCTTCTTCCTAAAGTGCCGATTGGTGTATTAACTTCCAACCGTTCGCACACAACAGCTGAAGCCTTACAAGAATTTTCAACATATGCAGATTGGTTCAACCCTAGTTACGGCATCGTGACGGAAGAATTAGTAGACCAGGTACACGCTTTAGATATGCAAATTGGTTCATGGACAGTACGAAGTCAAGAAGCTGCAGACTTCCTATTCGATATGGGCGTTGATGCCATCATTACGGATTATCCGGATTATGTAGATCCTAGAAAATGATAGTTTTCTAGAATAGAATACTAAAAGGAGCAGCATGTGCTGCTCCTTCTGATGGTTTAGAAATCGATGATTCTGTGCTTTTCTTATGCCCCAAGTGTATGGCTGCCCGAACAAATATGATGGAACGTTATTTATCGGGGCTTTGCTCATCTCTACACTTATTAATAGTTGTCGATCTGGTATTCGTTCATTTTATGGGCTAAACGAATTGTCACTTGTGCCAATTGTGCATACGTTACTTCACTTTTTGGCTTCAGTTCATTATTTTGCGCTTCTAGTAAGCCCATTCCATACGCTAATGCCACATAGCCGCGCAGGTCCTGATCTACTTGTCCAGCATCACTGTAATTCAGCCCATATATATCGCGAAGCTGCGCTACGTTATGCAGCTTCAGCATACCAACTCCCCATTTTGCCAGTTCCTGATTTGAAAGGGAGGCAGTCGCATTGAACGTTTTAGTAGACGCATCAAGCATACCCATTTTTACTGCACGTGTGACATATTGGTATAAAGGATGACCCGGCGTAATATCCGTAAACGATTGATCCGTCGCTTCATTCTCATGATCTCTCGGTTCATAATACATATGTGTGACAGATTTCATTATTACCTTTAGCGCTTCCTCTTTTGTAACGGGCGCATCTGGATTGAATGTTTCATCTGCCTCTAAAATACCTGCCTGAATTAAATAGTTTAATTCCGCCGCAGCTGTTGGATGCTCGATTGTCGGCTTATCTGAACTCGCCATGCCATAATCCAGCCATTCCCCTGTTTTGGCATCAATGACAGCATACGGGCCTTCACTGAAAACAGGTTGATATACGAGGCTGTAGTGCTGCTCACTTTCCACTTTTGGATGGTTGGCATATTGCAAGTTCAGCTTTAACTGATCTTTCAACAACTCAGTTGCTTTCTGTTGTGTCAAAATATCTGTTGCTGCCGGCCACTGTATATCATCATATGCGTTCACATCCAAACTTAATAAATCCCCTGTTTTTGTGTCGACGCTTACCGAGATTTGGTCTCCTGCTACCGTTATACCATTTACGATACGCGGGAACGTAAAGTAATAGCTGTCATTATAATTGTGGTAAAGGCCCTCCTCTATCGGTAATGCATACTGATGTGCATAGGAAGGTGCCCATTCTTTCACATAGGCAGTCGCCTTTTCTAATGCCTGCTGCCGTGTTAATTCCACTTCCGACTTACTGCTATCATCTTCTATTTCGAGGCTGCTTTTAATATCTCTATATTTAATAATTTCCCCTGTTTTTTTATCAATTTTTAATTCAGTGCCTGTCCCGCCATTTGCGTAGTGATACATATAGTTAATGTTATATACTGCCTTACCAGTCTCTGTTGTTGTTTCATTAATGGATTCGATCTTTAGCTTAACGCCTTTTTGATCTGTTGCAAGCACCTTCTCCGCCAGCGCCTGTGCCTGCCCTGCTGTAACGTTCGGCTGTTTTGCCGCTAAAGGTGCCGTCACAATCGGTGTAATCGTTGGGTTGGCTAACGTGGAGGACAGCCCTTCCGTTGTCAGCCATTGCCCGGTAACAGCATGGACACCTGATCTAATCTGGCTATTCGGCTGATACACAAGCTTTACTGTATGATTGCCTGTTGCATAATCCGTTTCAATCCTGTATGACAACTGCGCCTTCAATGCATCCTGTAAACGTTTGGCCATATCGGCTTCACTTTGTTTCTTGGACAGATCATCATACGTAAAATTACCTGCTGCCGTTTGTGTTTTATAATAAGATGCTACTGTGCCATCCCCTAATACACCGATATTGATAGATTGATCGGAAATCGGTACACCAGACTTTTTCTTCGTATACGTAAACATATATTGAACCGGCTGCGTTAAAAGAGACGATGAATAATAATTGTATTCATCTGGTACAAGCTCATACTCTCCGGCTTTATCGAACTTTTTAATAAACTCATCCGCCGCTTTTTGCGCTTCCCCTTTTGTATATTTTGCCGGGAACAATACATCCTTTGAATTGAGTGGCTGGTAATGGAATTGCTCCAACTCCAGCTTCTCTCCAACAAATGTTAAGCTTCCATATTCATGACGGTTCCCGACGTTCCTTGAGAAACTAAGCTCATAACGCACCGTAGGGTCTTTAGGATCCGAGTAGCCTGTCCCCATATAAAAATCCTTTTCCGTTACATTTGGGAACCCATCTGGAAACAGCTCCCGAAAACGCTTCATTAAATCATTCTTTGTTACCGCTGCATTCGTCTGCGCCACTTGAATCGGCAATGTCTCCATCCGCTCATTTACTAACGCTGTAGCGCTTGCCATCGGTGCCAATAAGCCAACTGACAATGCTGTAGCGGATAACAATACACCCGCCTTCTTAAAAGTACTCATTCTACATCCCCCTGTCTCTTTTTCGTAAAACATCTGTTTACACTTTCATTATACGTAATTTGGAAATAAAAAGTTGCATATTTTCTAAAATTAACCAAAAAATTTAAAACGCTCCTGCTGGTTTGCAGGAGCGTTTTAGGTTATTCCTCATTTGCCATTCTCTTTATTTCTGTCTATTTAACATCAAAAAATAAAAGAATCATGAACAAGTCATGATTCCTAAGGGAATTTCAAGCATAATAGCGGCTGCTAAAACATTTCCCGCAAACGCTGTATGTCCTTCATTGGGGGCAGGCCAAACTTGCGGCTGTATTCCCGGCTGAAATGCGATGGACTTTCATAGCCTACCTGGAACGCTGCTTCCGCCGCTTCCATACTTTCCGTTAAAAGCATTCGGCGTGCTTCCTGCAGCCGAAGCTGTTTCTGATACTGGATCGGGCTCATGCCCGTGATTTCCTTGAAATGGTGATAGAAGGATGAAGCGCTCATGCTGGCCTCTTTCGCTAAGTCGTCCACCTTTAAAGGTTGAGCGAATTCTCGGTTCAATACCCCAATCACCTTTGCGATGCGCTGGGCCTGACTGCCTACAAGGGCAAAGTGCTTCAAGGAATTATTCTCATCATTCTGTAGAATCCGGTAAATGATCTCACGCTTAATACTTGCGGCAAGGACCGGTATATCGTGCGGAGTTTCCAGCAGCCTAATCAGCCGTAATACCGCTTCCAGGAGCGATTCGTTTATACGGGTGATTTCCAGACCGCGTCCTGTGAATTCACTAGACATTCCTTGATTCGATGATTGAATAACTTCGAAAATCTGATTCATATCAAGCTGCAAATTGACACATAAATAAGGTTCTTCAGGTGAAGCCGCCACGACCTGTCCTGTAATCGGCAGATGAACAGACGCAGTCAAATAGCTGGCCGAATCGTACTGATAGCTTTCTTCACCGAGCATGACCAATTTTGTTCCCTGAGCCACAATGCATAGGGAAGGCTCATAAACAGAGTAAACAGGCTCAGAAACGCGGGAGGTACGAACAAACCGCAAGCCTGGTATAGCTGTCTCAGACGTCCCATCTACCGTTACGTTTCTCTCAATCAACTCTGCTAATTCCTTAATCCGCTCCATGGCCGTTCCCCCACCTTTTCCATTAACACGTATGGCTTTCTTATTCAATATATTATATTTTGTTGGAGTATTAGGCAATCATTTCATAAATACCGGCTACCTCCCCTTTGGCACTGAAGTTCATAATGTGTGTATGGGCAGGCACTTCAATAAGATAGACAGAAATGGAGCAAGTTTCATTTATGCTCTTCAATCACTCTCATTCTATCTAGGTTTTAGTGCTGCCTATCGTTTACATGTGGAAGGAGATAAGGAAATGAAAAAAGAACATGCTGATTTACATCCCTATACAGGCATCTGGGTAACCGCGGACGGCCATATCCGGCACGAGCTGCTTCCGAACGGACGGTACGACGAAGCACGCGGCAGCAAAAAAAGCGCCTATCAAGGCAGCTATACTATCGAAGGCAACCATATCGAATATGTCGATGATACAGGCTTTACTGCTGACGGTGATTTTATCGACGGTGTACTTTACCATGCAGGTATGGTGCTCTATTTAGAAAAACCTAGTGAAGGGGGCAACAAATGATGTCTGCACTTAATGGAAAAGTAGTGGTGATTACGGGAGCAAGCAGCGGAATCGGTGAAACAACAGCTCGACTGCTCGCAAGTCTAGGCGCTCATGTTGTCATCGGGGCAAGACGTTTAGAAAGACTGGAGACATTGGCATCTGACATTCAGGCGGATGGCGGTTCTGTAGTCGTCCAGCGGCTCGATGTAACGGAACTGGAACAGATGCAGGCGATCATTGAAGCAGCTCAAAGTCGTTTTGGACGAGTGGACGCGGTGATCAACAATGCAGGGGTGATGCCGCTCTCTTCGCTGGAAGCACTGAAGATCGAGGAATGGAACCGAATGATCGATGTCAATATTCGCGGTGTCCTCCATGGCATTGCCGCAGGTCTTCCCGTCATGAAAAAACAAGGTTTCGGACATTTCATTAATATCGCTTCCATCGGTGCCTACGAAGTGAGCCCGACAGCAGCTGTCTACTGCGCGACCAAATATGCCGTACGTGCCATAACGGATGGACTCCGGCAAGAGACTGCAGGGCAAGGCATCCGTGTAACCCTTGTATCGCCGGGCGTAACGGAATCAGAACTAGCCGAGAGCATTACCGACAACGAGGCAAAGGAAATCATGAAGGAATACCGCCGTACCACTCTCCCAGCAACGGCTATTGCCCGTGCTATCGTTTATGCGCTGGAACAGCCTGAGTATGTCGATGTAAGTGAACTGGTCATTAAACCCGCCATGTAGATTAAACAAAGAGACATTACTAGCAACTATAGATTTCCCCGTTACAGCATCCATAGTTGAAGAGAAATATATGCAGCAAAATACCCCCAAGTCCCATTCAATGTGGGACCTGGGGGTATTATTTCTTTTGCAGGTTTATCTCCTATTCAATAGCTTTATTGCGTTGTATGTATTTCTTTATAACACCTTTTCTCCCCTAAACTAAACCGGTTGGCCTTATACTATTCCTGTTATCACGAATTTAAAATAAGCCATCTCTGTTCTATATTAGTTAGTACTCACTTGAAAAAGCTCATAATAACGATCCTTATCTAGCTCTTCATATTTCAAGTCAATATCAAACCACTTCAATATTTCTTGACTCATTTCTCCCACGATAAAAGGTATATCATTTTCTTTCGCAACTTTCTTCATGTCCATCGTCTGCTCTAAATTAGACTCCGTCATCATTTGATAACGGTAAACTACTTCATTTTGATTGCTGGGTTGAAAAACCACTTTCCAAACAAACCTTGTCTCATCGGAAGCGTTGGATAAACTTGCATAATGGACATAAGGTACCAAATAAATACCTTCAATCTCTTCATAAGAAATAATATGCTGTTCACCCCTCCAGTTGCTTGTAATCAATCCCTTTTCTTCATGGATTCCTCTATAATCAGAGAACATGAGATAATTAAAGGCAATCAGGAAAATAACGTTTCCAATAATAATTATGTTCAATAAACTTTTTCGTTTTAAATCGGGATTAAGAAATCGAGCAGCAAATAGGAAGAGGAGAAGCACAAAAGCACCGAAAGACAACTCTCCTAGTGTACCTGATACAGGTTCATAAATAATAAATTGTTCATCTACAAAAGTATTTTCTTTTAGATCGTTATAAGACCCATACAAATAGGTTAATAGCGGATAAATAAAAAAGAAAAAAATATAGTTCAATACCCAGGGCTTTCCTCTATATTTAAATTCAGACTTTGAAGTTCTGGTTATTTGACCCATGATGTAAAGAGGAAGACTAATAATCCAAAACATGATATTGGCAACGATAACCTCCTGATGAAAGGCTATTGCACAGCAAAGCCCCAATAACAAACTAAAAGCAATTATAGTAATCCCAGCGAATTTTCTCATTTTACCCCTCCATTTTTAAGTATAAGTAATCTTACTTTACTTCTGTCATTAGCGTATCATATCCATTAGTCCAGGTACTTCGCAAACTGGCCCTATTGTGGAATAAGAAAATATTCTGCCTATCGACACAAGTTTTCAATCAAACTTTAGTATCAATTATCACTTTTTGTTTCAAATAATCGTACTTTGTTTTAAATAATCAATCTTTTTACAAAACTACATTTGAATAAAATCGCTACAAATGAAAGGCTGAAAATGATCGTTTTTTTATAAAAATTAAATTCAAACTAAAATAAAATAGCAATTAATCAATCGTAAAACTTCCTAAAACAAAATAAAGCATAAAGCTTCCAAAAGGAAACTTTATGCTTTACGTCATAGCACTCAGTGAAACTCAATGATTTCGTATGTATGGAGACGGCGGGAGTCGAACCACTCTTCATTAAATAGCTTATAATATCAGCATTTATAAAGGTTTTCAGCACTCTTCTAAGATTGCTAAATGCCAAATTAAATGCCATTTAACTAAATTAGCGTTGTCGGGGGCAAATTTTCATTTTAAAGTTATATTATATAATGAATTAAACCTGAACCAAAAAATAAAATATTATATTGCACAGCTATTAAAGACAAATTTAAGGTGAATTAGAACAAGGTGTTGCACCATAATCATTGGAGTAAAAAATCTATCCTTATGGGGGTACTTCAAATTTCATAAGGTGCTTCAAAAACATATACTTATGTCAATTCATTATTCTTGTAAAGGCAAAGTATCTTGCATCGTCTTTTTAAAATCTTATTTGACCACCCTTCACTTAGAAGAAATTCACATTTAATTTTTATGTATAAGACAATTTTTTTTAGAAATACTTTTACATAAAAAGTTTAGGTGAGTAAAATATGAATTTTAATATTCCAGATAATTTTAATAATATGTCTACTTCGGATAAGTTAGTGTTCGCTGAAAGTTTATTTATAGATGGAAATTCTATTCGAAAGATAGCAGGGCTATTAAAAATGAGCAATGGTAAAATATCCGATTATTTAAAGAAAAAGGGATATACCATTACAGCTCGAGTTGGTAATACTGATTATAATCGACAAGCATTATTTGAAAGGCTTGAAAATATATGGTTAGCGAAGGGTGGAAGTATTAAGAAACTTTGTATAGAAAATCATACAACGCCTACTAGCTTTATAACTTATTTACGTTCAAAAGGACATGTTATAAAGCCCCATAGAAATCCTCGAAATGAAGAAGCCAGAGAGGAAAAGCTACGCAAGGCAGAAGGATTATTCTTACAAGGTTACACAGTAAGTGATGTAGCTAGAAAAGTGAAAATAAATAATGCTGTTTTGGCTGATTATTTAAAAGCAAGAAATATCGATGCATTAAACTATTGGAAAATTCCGCTTGCAAATGAGCGTATATTTGAAGTTATAGATACTGAACAAAAGGCGTACTGGCTCGGTTTTTTCTATGCTGATGCCAATATAACAAATCAAGAACACACTTACAGTTTAGATATAGTTTTAAAAATAGAGGATATTGATCATTTAGTTAAACTGAAGAATTTCCTGCAAACAGATGCTAAAATAACCGAAAAAATTATTAAAAATAAAAATGGTAAAATATATCGAGCATGTAGACTAACTATCCATAATAAAAAAATGATTAAAGATTTAACCTCTAAAGGGTGTGTACCCAAAAAATCACTAATTATTGAGTTCCCTGACGAAACTATCTTACCCTCTAATTTAAAAAGTCACTTTATCCGAGGTTATTTCGACGGAGACGGTTGTCTATATATTCCCAAAAAAGCAAAGAAAGGCCCCCCACAAGCGACTATTTCATTTTTAGGAACTAAAAATTTCCTGTTAAGAGTACGAAAAGAACTTAGTCTCACTGATACCGTACTAAGAAAAAGAGGAAATGTTTATATAAGTGCCCATGGTGGAAACTCTCTGGTTGATAATTATCTAAAACAAATTTATTACAACGCGACAATATATTTAGAAAGAAAATATCTAAAATACCAAGCGTTTTTAGCAAAATACAGTAAAAGAGGAGTATAAAAAGTTCATTTTGTCTTCCGCACTTGAAATATGAATCGCCTCGCAACTGAGAAATCGAGCCATTTTCTTGGACAAGATAAACGTAATAACGTTTTTTAGTAGGCAATACCAAATAGCTTATGTACCATGAGCTTACTCACATTTAAATAAAACTAAACAGCCAGTCACTGATTTAATATCAGTAACTGGTTGAATCATCATTCTCTTATATATCATTAACTATATATGACCTCTTTAAATAAAGAATTAATACATACCTTCCCCTTATATTTAATTCACATCTAATTTATTTTTTAACTTTGATAATAAAGCATTCATCGAGTTAATTTCATTTAAGATATCTAAATTTAAATGAGTATTAACGTATCTTAAATCAGCTAAAGATCTATGAATAATTAACACATTTATTTCAATAACCTCTACAGCTTTTTCCGAAATATCTTTCATATGCATATCCTCTCCTAAAAAGAGACACCCCGAATCAAACATGACAAAAAACATTTTAGCTACTTAGCGAAATGGTTAGTCACATTCAATACGGGGTGTTCCCATTTGAATATTTTATATTATTAACTTTATTATATAATAAAAAATGAATCTGCATATTTGTTTTATAAAAAGTTAGCGCTAGATGTGAGGTAGGAATAAAGCTTAACTAAAAAATGCCCTTCAATGTTTGCTTAACAGCTAGTGTGAGAACTCCATTTTAAAAAAAGTTAATCATTTTATAATAGTGTGGATCCATAATCGCGCCCGATTGTTGAAGAGATAAATTACTATGTCTTGTTAAACTAAAGCCCCCGTTAGTTTAAGTGTACATCTTCTCAAACTCATTCATATTTCAACATAAATATCCAACTAAGATGAAGATAATTTAATCAGACATAGGTAGGTGTTACTTTATTATTTTACTACAAACTAACCTTTTCCTTTAACATATCCTAAAAAAAGAAAGCAGCTAGTAGCCACTCTCTTTTCATAATTAAAATTCAATATGATATTTGTCTATCGAATCTACAAGTTTTATAAACTCATTTGTATCCAAAACTCCTTTATATCTATGAGAGGTTCTGTCATCTAATAGCTCAGTATATATAACAGTCCTTGGATTAGAGCGTATTGACAAAATGTCACTGGATTGAATCCTTCCATCCTTACAAGCCTCTGCAATTAATATATCTGTCGTTTTGAAAGTTATAGGGATTTTAACATTGTTTGTTAACTCCATTTTCCCCAAATTGTCCATGATACTTTCTTTGATAGTTAAGCTTCCCTTATCACTTGAAAAAATGGTAATTCTACCTATCTTTGAAGAATAGTGATGGACCAATAAGTACGCTAAAACTAGAATAGATGTTTCTCCCGCATTTTTTCTAAGTTCAATTGTTTCTCCACCTGGTCCAGTTGTTTCATTGATTTCAAAAGCATTGTCGCAAAAATCAGCAATCCAATTTTCAGGAAGATCTTGCTCCCTAGCGTAGTAACTTTTAAATTCGCCTATCTTTTTTCTTGCTTTTGTAATGGAGGAAGTAGCGTAATCAAATAGTCTCATCAAACGATAATCTTGATAATCTACCAATCTAGTATAGTCTTCTTCTTCAGATAGAATGTAAGATGGTTTTGGAATGCTAGCTAAGTACTGAAGCCGACTATCACTGTGAGCTATTTCACTATGTACCCATTCTGGAGTCAGAATTATGTCATAGTTATCGAATATCGTATTTGCTGGAAAAAATGTTTTATTTTGAATGCAAAACTCTAAGTTATTATTGTCGATAATTAGAATACGAAGGTTATTCCCCCTTTGAATCCCCTCGTTTAATTCCTCATATTGCCCCACTTTCTATTTTTCCTTTCACAACAAGAAACTTCTCTTCTAGTTCGTCTACGAATATCTTTGTTTCGGAATATGCTCGATCGTCTGGGGATTCCTTACTTTTCTCATCAACTAGATTTTTTAACTTTCCTAAATCTACAATAAGAGATGGCTCAACCAAAGTTTCATCTAAAGATAGATGCTTAAAGATGGTTATCCATTCTTGTCTTGTTAATGATTTGTCGAAGTTTTTCTTTATCTCATCCTGAAGCTCCGTATTCCTATACTTAATAGCCAGTTCATACAACTGTATTAGAACTGCTTTATAAGGAGCTTTAAAAGCATCCATGCACCGTGCAATTCGATGAATAAAATTTGTCTCTATTTCATCAATATCGAAATAAAAAGTATATAATTCCTGCCCCATCAACATTTGACTAGCAAAATAATCTGCTTTTCTTTCTGTCAAGTCGAACTCTGTAGATATGTCGTGAGAAGCTGACAGAGAATCCGTTTCAGTTAGATGGTAAATTTCATGCCAATAGATAAAGTATTGATATAAACGTGGCTGGGCTGTATTGATAACAGGGACCTTGAATCCATTAGGCAGTTCTTTAATAGCTCCTCCCCAATCAACATCCGGAATAGGAATTTGTATTAAATAATGATCCTCCAGAATTTGTATAGCTCTCTTCTCTGGAGACATTTTACGGTATTTAGATAAGAGAGGATCAATTGATTGTATGTGACTAGTTATTTCTCTACTAATGCTTTTATTTGCTTCTACGGTTTTATCTAAATTCTCACCAGTTATTCTCAATTTTTATTACTCCTTTATATAAAGAGCTGCGACTGTCAGCAATTCATCTAAATCGTTTAATAAGCTTTGTGCTTCTTTGCTTCTTTCAGGTGATGAAAAAGCATGATCTGAGTACTGAGTTGTTGGCATTTGCCATTTTTCTGCTGTGTCAAACGCGGTTTCTAGGAAAAACTCTATAGGAACATTTAATGCATCCGTTATTTTTTTCATTTGTTCTTTATATGTGTTAGGATTAGGGCTATTTCCTTCGAAAATTTGATTCAAAGTAGGCCTAGAAATTTCCGCCATTTTAGCAAACGAAGATTTTGTGTAACCTTTTAGACGAAGAAAAGCTAATAAATTTTTTCCGATTGTTTGTTGATTGTTGAATAATTTCATTTAAAACACCTCCGTATATAAATTTAAGGGTTGCTCTGCTTACATTATACACTAATATCACACACTAATGTAAAAATAAATTTTACAACTTGTAAAAATATTGTACCCTTTTTGACAAGTAATTATTCAGTTTAATTTAAAAAGCTTAAGTTAGAATTGTTATGTTTTATTTATTCGCTTGAAATTACCTCTTGTAAGCATGTGCGATAGTTAAGTTTATTTTATAATTATTTGAGTTTGAGTAAACTTTAATCTTTAATAGCTATGTTAAAAGTAGAGGTTGACCTAAAAATACACATAAAAAATGAGCTGGAAAATGTATCTCCAAACCGCTCCTACTTTAATATTTAGACATTAATTTTTGGATAAAGTTTCAACTCCTTATTTTACTAAACTGACCCGTTAGTTTAAGTGTAATCCTTCACAATCTCAATTGAGTATAAAAATACGTTTTTACTTTCCTCAACAATCTGGCCCAATTGCTGAATATCGTTATTAAACTAAAGCCAGATTTAGCTCAATAAGAAGTCCAACGGATTGGTTTTTTATTTGAAGAATGTAAAGAGAATAAGCGATAAACCAAATAAATCAGCATTTGCAAATCAAAGCTGCTTCTTACCTAACAGTCTTTATTAAATAAATCTTTGTTGTGCATATATAACTTATAAAGATAGTTATAAAAGACTTCTGTGCTTTTTAATTGAAGATTAAAGTAACCAGTACCACCTTCGCAATTCTTAAGTAAATAAGAAAAACCCTCTAAACCAAGTGCATGAAGCGGATATTGATTTAATCGCATAATATCCTCTTTTCCCTTTATTCGATAGAGATGTCTTTTATCTGTAACACGAAGTTCTTGATTCTCTAGTAATCTGAAACGGTCATAACATTTCTCAAGATTATAAAACTTAAGATGATTATAATGAATAATTATTTTTCGACTACCTAGATTCAACGGAAGATAATAATCTTTTTTATAAGAATGCTTCTTTTTTAGTATTTCTGGATTATCAAACGCATATTTTTCCAATAATTCTTTGCCTTTCTCAACAGGCTCCATCATAGATTTTCACTCCTACTTTATAGCGACAACAAAAACAGTACTTTTTTATTCACTAAAATAACCTTTATTTAAACAAGGAATGACTTCGGTTTAATATTTTCTTTGGTAAACTCCCATGCGTCCCCCATTGGTTTGAGTACTTCATATTTTTGACCTATCCATTCGTCAAAACAGTAATGTCATTAGTATTATGTATTTCTTTATATTGATTGTTCGCAACATGGAGATAGCTTTTATATATATGAACTTTAAACTCTTCATGTAAAATACTATAACCACTTATTAAATCTTTGTCCCATTCCTGAAGAAATACTTCCATATCCACTACGCCAGGTAACTCTTTATATCCCGATAAAGAATCATTATATGTATCTAAAATTCCTTATCTTGTTACGATGAATTCCTTCATATGCAATACCCCTATCTAAAGTTTTATATCTATTACAACAATTTAAGTATGAATATATTTCAGTTATATGTAAATAAATAAAATGAATAAAAGACCTACTCGCTCAAGTTATCAAAACCTAATTTTAAAAAAGATAGAAAAATTAAAGCGTTCTACATATTAGTCATATCTGATATGTAGAACCCTTTCTCTTTTTACTAAAGCGCCAGATTACCGAATATAGACTGTTCTATAACTCAAAAGTGGTAACGCATTATAGAAATAAAAAAAAGCCGAATTAAATTCGACTTGTTGTTGAACTAAAGCACCCTTTATTCGAAACATAATACTCTTGAATATTATTTATCCCTGGTACTTCGGATTAAATTTCATTGCAGGAATCGTTGCGCTTTTTGGATTACCAAATCCTAACTCACTATCCAATACCTCATCTGTAAAAACTTCTGGAAAATTCGCAATTAACAATAATGTTATTATTCCATTTCGGTCTGTCGAACAACCCTTGGGAACAATTTTTCCAAAAGTGTGTTCATAAAAATCCTTAAGATATTCTTCTCCCCAGCCGAATGACTTCTCTAATAATTCATTAAGCTCATTTATTGTATTAATTCCAACTTTAATACACATTTCAACATCACGTGAGATCATCCCGATCGGACCAATCTTTACATTTAAAGATTCTATAAAATTAGCCCACTCATTAACCACTCTGGATTCTTCTAAATATACTTTAAGTGAATCTAGGTTTAATTCAGTTATTCCATCACTTGAAATTTGGTGCTTATACTCAATCGATAGATCCTCTGTTTTAAGAATTAAACTGTTTAGTTCTTCATCCGCAAGTTCAAACATGGCACTGAGTCGAAATAATCGCCTTCTTAAAACAGTAGGCACATCGATCTGATTCTTATAATCAAGAGAGTGTGAAATAACTGCCCATGCATGCTGTAAAACTGTCCGCACTTGAATTTCCGCCCAAAAATCTTTTAAATCCGCCCATTCAGGTAAACAAGTTCTCGCATCGTTTAACTTAACAATATAATGCTGTGAAAGATAGCCAAACTGATCTGGGCTTAATAAATCGGATTTATTAATAGATTTATCTTTATCAATAATAAATTGATCAGTAATAATCTTAGCAACTTCGTCAACATCATTAACAGAATTAACAATTAATCTTATTCCAGATAAATCTGTAATTTCATCCAATGGATTTTCATAGGATTTATTAGGTCTATTAACCTTACCTAAAAAACTATCTATTTCTTTAGTACGACTTTCAATAGTTACTTTTATTCCTTTAGTTTTTAATAATTCCTCAAGTAAGGTCCTTAATCTATTTGTTAAAGATTCGTACTTAAACCTTTGCTCTCTGTACTTTTTTTCCCATTCCCTTATTTCCATTTTCATCTCTCCACTAGCCGTTAATAGTTTTAAATCCATAAGTAAAAAATACAAAAGAATTATCTTAATTATACCTTAAAACGGAAATGCATCGGAAAGATTTATATAAATTTAAGAGGATTTTATTATAGTACTAATCATTGATATGGTTGCTGTTTGATTATTCATCTAACCCACGCTGTTAGTTTAAGTACATTGCTTCACACACTCCCTTAACTTAAACACGTTTCCCCAAATATGTTGTTCAATTAAATGGCCTGTTTGTGAGATAATAAAAATTTCTGCATATCAGTACAGGGGTTTTATTAGTTTCTCAAAAATGCATTAGACTGATATCTCTTTTCAACTCATACTGATTAATAATCTTGTAAAAAGTACTTTTTTTCAACTGCAAAATCTTCGCAAACTCAACGCCCGTTATTTTTTTACTCTTCCATATCCCATAATTAGCACTTAAATTTTGCAGCTGTGTAGGGCTTAGATTATCTAGATTGAACTGTGGGCGCCCTAGGTGTTTTCCCTTGGCTTTTGCAGCTGCAATACCCTCTTTTTGACGCTGCAGTATCTTATTTCTTTCTTGTTCAGCAACGTAGGCTAATAAAGATAGGAATTGATCCTCCATCAACTTGCCGATATCATTCATTCCTTTAAACTTACGACTATCAAATAAAGTAGCATTTTCGATTAATATAATATCAGCTTTAATATTACGTGTGATGTATTTCCATTCCTTTATTATTTCATCATAATTTCTGCCAAGTCGATCTAAAGCATCTATGTATATGAGGTCTCCAGCACGGAGCATATTTTTCATTGTTATATATTGTGGGCGATTAAAATCTTTACCACTCGCTTTATCAATAAAAATAAATCTTTCTGGAATATTGAGCTCTAACATCTTCTTATATTGTCTGTCCGGATTTTGATCTCTATCTGATACTCTGACATATCCCATTACTTCACTCATAGTTAATCACCCTCTATAAATATTTTACATTTACCGAAAAAGAACTTATGTTCCTATATTTTATACTAAAAATATCTATATGTCAATTTATTACAATTTTATAAACTCTGTGATGTTCATTCTTTCTGTAAAGGTCTAACCAAATAAAAAAACGCCTGTAAATATTAAAACGTAATATTTACAGACGTTTATTCAATTATTTAGCTCAGTTTATAAAGGTATACCTTTACAAATTATAAAATAGAATTAAATAATTTCTTTGTTTTTGCTGCTATGATTTAATTTACCTAACAACAGTTTGAAAAGAAGGAAGAGTTGATATTATATACAATGTAAATTCTGGCCATGTAGATCATTCTATGAGTGTCTGAGCAAAACAAGCATATGATTGGCACGCAAATTCTAGCTCAGACTAAGGATACCCATTAAAAGATGTTGCTGTCTATGGTTGGAGATAAATTAATACTAAAAAGCAGATTAAATCCCATTAGATTTAAACTGCTTTTTCTATTTAAAATCAATACATTTCTTGCAACTCAACTTTTATTATACTAATTTCTTCTTTAACACTTTTAATCAACTCCTTAATAATAATTGATTGTAAAATTAGGTACCCGTTATCTAAAAATTCAGGGAAGGTACCATTTAAATCTTGTTTAATAAAATCTAGATATATCTGAATTTGATTGTCATCCAAATGGCTATGTTGCACAGAATTCCTATATACCCGAAGTCTATTCATCGCATTTTGTGCATGTGGAACTCGTTCTTTAAAATCATTAAAGAAATAACCTCTTCTATTTTCCTTATCTCCAAGTTCTTTAATAATTTCTCCAATACAACCGTATAACTGTGCAGTAAATGTAGTAAAATTGTTCAAATTATGTGCTAGCCCCATCTTTTCGAATATGTGTTCATTATTACAACGATTGTTTATTAGCCAGCCCATTCCATAATAATCATTCATTAACAAATCTAAATCTTTAATCAACATTACTAGCTCTTTTATAGCTTTTTTAAGACTTTGTTTATTTAATAATTCTTCCTTAGCAAATACTCCTTCAGTAACTTCGGCTTCCTTAAATTCAGTAATTTTATAAACCTTTGTTTCCATACATTTGCTATTTGTAACTAAATCTAAATTATAACAAGATGGTTTAACTATAAAGCCCTCACTTTTATTAATACATAAGGTTGGAAGTTGAAGCGATATAGAATGATTCACATTTAAAAATTCTGTAGAACTTTTCAAGTTAATTATTTTATTTACTTGTTCTTTTTGATAAGTATTAGAATAGTTACCTGTAAAGGTTATAATAACACTTGTCTTTGATTTTAATAGTTTACTTAGGGCATCTATCCACCCATCATTGGGAATAAAATAATCATTAATAGGCAGTATAAATTCCAATTGATTATAATCCGATTCTAAAATGCTTACATCAAGTATATCCCAAAAATCAACCTCTGAAATTTCTACACCATGTAAAAAATCGAGAGAATATATTTCTTCTAGAAACTTTGAATCTGTAATAAAATATTTAATTCCTTGTAAATCACCTTGCTTTAATTTAAGTTCTAATGCTTCCAAATGGTAATCCAAATCATAAGCTAATAATCGAATTTCTTTATCTGGTGATTCAAGTATAACAATGTATAGTTTATAAAATTCATCTGCTTTATTAACGACTTTCGAAATCTCCACTAAATTCCCATCGAATTCAGAATCTTCTTCCTTTTTTAATGATTTGAAAATAGCACGAACTTTAGTATAATCTACTAAATTTTGATCATTTTTAGATAAGAGAGGCTTTATAGTAAATAAGTTCATTTTGTTAGTATTTTTAGCTTTAATAAAACTACCACTTTTATGAATAGTACCTGTATACGAATTAATAGGTAAACTTACTTCAGTAATTTCTAAATTTGAATACTTACTCTTATTAAGTGCTTCTCTTCCCTTTTCAGTAATTTTTCTTGTTTTAAAATCAATTAAATCTAATTGTATAAGCGTATAGTATGCAGATTGAACTAAATCTTTATCTAAAGCTAACATTTCTGAAATTTCTACTGTACTATAGTTTAAGTTTGACAATCTTAAAGTATATTCTTGTACAATAGGTAATCCCTTTTCAATAGTAGCTAAGCACTTAGCGCTTTTTTTAAAAATAGGCATACCTATTTCAAAAATATTTATTACTCTATAATATGGGAATTCTCTCTTAACAGCATTATAAACTAGTGATTTACTCATTAATATACCTCCTGAAACAAGCAGGTCTCTGGATGTTGGTTTATGTAGTGAATTACTTTTCTAAAATAATCACCTTTATTATTATGTGCTTTAACAACGGCCCTACTGTCACCAACAATATATAATCTCGTTTTGGCTCGAGATAATGCAACATTTAATCTTCTTTGATCACTCAAGAAGCCTATTTTATAGTCCAAATTTGATCTAACCAAACTATAAAACACGATATCTGTTTCAGATCCCTGGAAAGCATCAATATTATCAATTTGGATTTCAAGGTTACTCCATTTAGGATCTCTAGGTGATATTGTCGAGATTAACAGTTGCTTTTGAGCATTATATCCAGAAATCACACCAACAGATCTCTTTATCCCCTTCTTTTTATATTCTTTATTAATTATCTCTAGTTCTCTATTGATAATTTTAGCTTCTTCAATATTTCTATAAGATTCACCGAACTTTTCCTCTTTACGTCCCTTGAGATTATTAGTATCTTTCCAAATAATAATTTCTTTTTCATCTAATCCATGCATTCTCTCTTCTTTCTCAACTCTAGTTTCAATTTTATGAGTAGGATAAAATACATTTTTTATCATTGATGAGATTACAGGATGCATTCGGAATTGTGAACTTAAAGTATATCTTGCTTCTTCAGAAGACTTATTAAAAATGTCTTCAAACAAACTTTTTTCAAGTTTTTTCACATTTATACCCAATTCTTTTTCTTGAATTAGGTTTATAATTGGTGGTAATTGATGATGATCACCTACAAGTATTATTTTATATCCTAATAACATTGGTAAAATCATTTCAGGTGCAGTTGCACGTGCAGCTTCATCAATTATAACCCAATCATAAACAATGCTTCTTAAAGTATGTCTAGACGCTATTCCTACACATGTCGAAGCTACAATTGATGCTTCTTGAGCAAATATATCATCAAATTCATCCATTAATTCTAATCTTGAATGCCATGACTTAATAATCTCTAATGTTTGCTTAAGTTTAGGATCAACATTATCTTTATCAAAAGCATCTTTACTATTAGTGCTGAAGTTTTTTAAGACTTTTCTTTCATCCATATTAAGTTCTGCGTTAAAATGAAATTTATTCCGTGTATTTTTTAAAGACGATTCTTTAACCTCATGAACCCATATCCTTAATTGTTCATTAACTAGTAAATTTTCCGATTCAACAGCTATTTTTTCACTATTACCAATTCTTATGATTTTTCTATTCTCTTGAGTCTTAATTATATTTTTTAATAGGTGATCTACTGCCACATGAGAAGGGGAGGTAACTAATACCTTAGCGTTATCTTTTTCTAAAAATATTTGGTTAATAATCTCAGTAATGACTGTTGATTTCCCTGTGCCAGGAGGCCCTTGAATTAGAAATACATCATTGGTATCTAATGCTCTTTTAACCGCTATTTTGTTTTCTGAATCAATACTCTTATTTACAAACTCTAAATCTGTAATTGAATTATTAATTGTTAAAGTTGAAGGGTCTATTAAATAATTAAATAATTCTCTATTTGCAGTTTGACCATTCCTTAAAGCTCTAAGTGCGTTCCTTAATCTTTTATTCATAGCTAATGCTTGAGTCATATCAATTGAAAGGTTTCCAATTGGACTGATTTTCTCAAATTCTAGATGTGGAACAATTGATGTAAACAAAACATTATCTTTAATATATTTAAATTTCCCAACAGTAATTTTCCCTTTATTCTTCATTTGCAAATTTATATAGTCATTTTCTTCTATTAATCCAATATCGGAATTTAATCCTAACTTTACTTTTATTTGATTTTTATTATTATCAATTTCAAACTCTTCATAGTTACCTATATTTTGCCTTTTATAATTAAAATCATTTAAGATATCTAGGACATTTTCCCATTCCTCAATTAATTTATTTGATTCTTCTGCCGATATTTCTTTAGACTTATGTTGCTCATATTTTTTATCTATAGCCTTTATTAAAACATTGAAATTGTTCCGATTTTGAGATACCAGTTTCTTAGTAGCAACATTTATTCCTGTATTAATCTCTATGCCCTTGTTACGCTCGTATTCATTCGTAGAATAATCTATTAATGAATCAATTTCTTTAATCTCAAAATATCCATCATAATGATTAGGTTTCAAAACGAGTTTAACTTCTTCACCAATTAAATAATAACTATTTTTCGACTTATAAATAGTTGGAGCTGCTAGTGCAGAGTTTAAAAAACTTAAAAATTCTCTTTCATTGTTGTTGAAAATTATCCCCTTTTCATATAATTTCTTCGATAAGTATTTAGGTGCAAAAACATTTAATACCCCATCTACCACGGAAAACGTTTCTTTATAAGCCTGTAAATCTTCTAAAAAGCTATAGCAGGTTTTATATCTCGAATTTACATCAATAGCTAATGCTTTTTTTAATATAATTTTTAATTCATTATCTACAAATAAGTTGTCTATGCTAAAATAAACCCCTTCTTTATCAACTGCAGGAGTTTGGTTTGTTAATAACTTCAGTAAGACTAATCCTACTGAATAAATGTCTGTTTGAAAATTTAATTCCTTACCTAATATTTGTTCTGGCGAAGCATATTCTTTAGTCATACGGTCTTTTAATGTATAACCTGTATTAAAACTATAGAGATCTAAAATCTTACTTATACCAAAGTCGATTATCTTAACTCTTCCCTCATCTGAAACTAGAATATTTGATGGTTTGATATCTCTATGTATAATGTTTTTATTATGCGCTTCACTCATGCCATTTAATATTTGTTCTATAATGTCTATTTTTTCTTCGATTTTTAAAGTATTTTCTTTTTGATAATTCTCCAAATTATCACCCAAAAAATTTTCCATTACTATATAAAATTTATTTTCGTCTATTCCTGAATTTATATATTTGATGATGTTTGGATGATTTAATCTAGATAATGCCTCCGCATCTCTTTTGTATATTTCTGAAAGATATTCATGTTCTCTATCGTCTAAATTAAATTGCAATATTTTAATACTTAAAAATTCTTTTGTCTTTCTATGCTTTGCATCAAATATAATACTATCTTTTCCTCTAGCAATTTCCTCGATTAAAATATATTTATTATCAATCACATAATTCATTAAATACCACCTCGTTTGAATAAGGATTAACTTCCAATAATATATTAACAAATAAAATATTATTTTACCATTTATGTAAGTAATACTTTTATTTTTATCTCATACTTTAAATTAGACTTTTATAGCACTCAATCATAAGCGAAAATATGTTGCACCATGATGATCGAGCTGGGAAAATCACTGGCTTTAGGTCCCACTTATTATCAAATACCCTAATAAACCCTGTATTTCATTTTATATCCCAATTGCCCACATCCATGCTGCCTGAATCTTACTTTCTGTAAAAATGCTTTTGCATTCTTTATTAATTCAAAAAAAGGGTACCTAGCACTTTTTTAAACTCGTCAAATTCACTGACCACCCATGCTTACAGTGTGAGCTACCTCCGTATCTTTTACGTCATACATCTTCCGATTCGTTTTTCATTCCAAAATCTCAACATTTTTCGTATGCAGATTAATAACACCCCGAATCATAGTGTATCTTTTTAATAGATTTTATATATTTTTTAATATCGAAAATGGATAACAGAAAGTATTGAACCTGTGTCCATAATAATCTTTATGAATTTACAGACAAAAGAATAGCGCCACCAATTAATGGTGACACTATTTTTAACCTCTCGTTACATTTTTATATATTTCACTTTAGACAAGGCCATTTCAAGCTGCTTCTTTAAGTTAATATTAGCTTTTGACTTACGCCAGTCTATTTCCCAGCTGTCTCTTACACCATGAGAATGCAGGACCTGCTGGATGGTTACTTTACTTGAGTAAAAATCGATATCCTGTAAACCATAATATTTTTCAGCAACCTGATATGCCAGGTACCGATAGAATGTACTGTTATAGTAAGCATTCACACTTAGTAAGATTATTTCATCTTTATCGGCTGTAGAAAATGCTGTTGTATACCGATCTAAAGCTCTGTATTTAGCGATGATAGATTTCGTAGCTACTTTATCATGTATGAATGGTGCATAATTTTCTATAACAAGGTTCTTATCCACCAGGCCACGTAATGACTCTGTATTAATTACGTCTGCCAACCCGCCTACGGTCGTTAAAATAAGGTCAATATCAGGCCAACTTTTATAAGAATCCGTTATCCCCATGCCATCTAAATACGCCTTAAAAATCGTATCCCAACGTCTAGCCATCCCGTACGAACGCTCCGTATCATCAATGACAAAGATAATTTTAGTCACTGGATATACTTGTTCGTTAGTTGCTGCATAATCTAAATATCGTTTGTAATTTTTGAACTTGTTTACGAGCTGAGCATAATACTCCGTGGAACGGTCAATCTCCAAGGCATAGATTTCATTTCCTATTGCTAATTCTGCATCCGGCTTTAACTCACCATCTGCTAGCCCTTTTTGATCGTCTCTATAGGTGTATTTTTTCACAGCATCTAAAGTTAGCCGAAATGGCGTTGCCTGGTTTACTCCTTTTTCATACGCACTGACAATCGACTTTATAATAAGCTGGTGGTGTGCATATTGTTGAAAAGGAGGTTTATAAGCCTCGTAACTATAATCACGCATTAAAGCCCTTGCTTTTTGATTATAAGGATATTTGTATTTCATCCACATCGATCCTCGTTGATTTGGCTTAATATCTAATAGACGTTTAGCCAACTCAAAACCCGATGCTGAAAGATAAAACATTGATCCAGCATATTTCCCTTCTAATTTTCTGGACGTGATTACACCGTTTTCCTTTAAGCGATGTAACACATTCATAATCTGCTTTTCTTCCTTCTTGTCGCAGTTCAATTTCTGATGAATAAACTGTGCAATCAGCCTTGCATTCCCCCCTCTTATCACATACAAAGTTTCTATTACTTGTACACGGAGTGGCGTTAAACTGTAATTAAGCGTATCCAAGCGTTTTTCCATCCTTTCAAATTCCTGTTGGGGTTATATAGTAGTGGTATCTAAAAAAACCTCTCAACCGACGTCATATCAAGGATTAAGGATGAGAAAATAGAAGAGAATGAATCTCTTTTATTATCTCTCGCTTAAATGGCTACTTTATCGGGTATTTTTAACTTAATAAATCTCTTCCAATTGCAAATTATCTCTTTACTAATCTCACAAAAAACCTCAAGAAAATTCTATTCTATTTTCTCTTTTAAATTCTCAGCTAAAGGCTCATTTCAAGCTGCTGCAGTTTCATACAAAAAAGCAAGCCCAGTTGTTAAAGACAACCGGCTTGCTTGAAGATGCAAGTATTAAATTAAATCGTTGCTACAAATAGACAGACTGGTAGCGTCAAATATTGGCCCAAAGACCAGAAAGTTAAGAAAACCGTGTGATCACTCTGTAAATTGGTGAATGACCCACATTAAAACAAAGAAGTTAGAGATTAGTATCTCTGCAATTAGTATAACAAATCAAAATAATATTGTAAATTTTTATTATATCTAGGGTATTTAGGATTTTTCAGGATTGCTACTTCCCTTAAATTTAGCAGTATCAACACTATCTTGATAAGGTCTTAGGGGATTTAGGGCTGATAAATACGTATCTTTATCTATAACCTTCTCCTAAAACCCCTAATATCCCTAATAACTACTTAACTCTTATTGCTCCACTACTACAAGTTATAAAAAAAACCCTAGTACTCCCCTATTTACCCTTACGGATCATTTAAGTAAGGGATTTATTATAATCATCAATTTTTTCCCATTCTGTTCTAACTTCAAGTAGTGTAAAGACTCCAAATAATAAACAATATCTTTTAACACTTCTGCTTTTTTAAACTTAGACTTCGTACTTTGCCACAGGCTTTGATAAGGTATTATCTCTTCCCCTTCATTTTTGTAGCTGATTAGTTTTTTTACTACATATTTTAAATCTTCTACATTTTGATCTTCGTCAATAATTCCAAGCGCCCTTTCAGTATGGCTTATTAAATAATTTCGAATACTGTAGGCTTTATAAAGCGTCTCGTATGAAATTTCTTTAGGAATTTCTGCTTTATCCAACTCCACATATTCGGCTACATGAAGTAATCCCGATATTCTTATTATTTGTCCATTCATTTTTCCAAGCCATCCAATAAATTCAGATGATAACTCACGATTTTTTAGTAAGCTCTCTGTTTCATCATGAATAGTATGTATAAATTCAGATGCTTTGTCTTCATAGCGTAGAATAGTCGGATATACGAGCTTCTTACTTCCTTCTTCTAACACATTCTTCCGAAATCTCATGTCCAATAACTTTGTAATGTTCTTTTTATAATTTTCCGCCACCAACTCATCAATAGTTTTAGTCCTTGATCTCCTTGTTCCTAAATTTGAATTAGGAACAGAAAATAGAAAACGTTGTGTTAGTCCACGGTTTGCAAATTCTTGTGGCAAATTTTTAATAACCGATGGTTGGACAAATAGCCCTATTGTTAACATTGGTTTAGACATTGTTATATTTGGCCTGCTTAAACGATCTATTGTAATATTGTCTGGTAAAAAACTTTTTAAATAAATATCAATATTAATTTTTCCCGAATACCTTCCCGACATAATTTGAATAACCTCTCCACCTTCAGCTGTTAACAAGGCCATCCTTTCTTCATTATCATGCATTAAAACAGCTAATTTTTCTTGAGTAGCATCACTTGTTATTATTCTAGGGATTTTTATTGTCGGATTTATTTCTTCGTCTACAATCTCGGATAATTCTTTTATTTCTTCTGTAGCTTCTTTAATTTTTATATCATCATTCATTTTCTTTCTTTTCTCAACGAGCTTATTAATTTTCTCTAGAATGGCTTCTCTTTCTATTTTTTCATTAAGAATAGCTTTATTGTATTTTTCTTTTAGAGAAAATTCGTAGATTACAATTGGTTTAATAAAATGATTAAATACCGTACTCTTCCTACTGGCAGGATCAAGTGCCATCATTGTATAGGTATTTAATGTTTCATTCCAACCTGGCTTAGCCTCTACTTCAAAATTCCCTGCTATACAAGTAGAAAGAGCAGCAAGGGCAGCCATTACAGGAGCATCTATCGGCGTCTGCGTATCTTCTTGCACTGCCTTAATAAATTTTCTAATCCAATCGGGAAAAATGGATACATCAAAAATCGGTACTCTCGTTTCATCTAATTTAATCGGCTCTTCCCATTCCATAAGTATCCCTTTAATCTGATTTTGCATCTCCGAATTATCCAATATAATATGTACCTTCCTTACCATTTCAAAATTTATTTAATCTCTTGCCCCCAAGATTTTAAAAACTATTTTTCATTAAGAATGCATCTATTTCCTTCTTAGAAACACGTTTAATACCATCGATTTCACACACAGCTAGCCCCATAGAACGGAACTTCACAAAACTGTTGTAACTTACACCAATATAACTAGCTGCTTCTTTCATAGACATCCATTCACTAGCTCCCTGATTATTAGTATTTAAAACTAATGCTTCTTTCGTAGCTTCAATTACAACTTTTTTAATTTGTTCTTCTAATGAATCTAAATTAATCAGCACTTTATCACTCCTAAAGTCATTTTACGAAACATTTTGAAACTAAATTAGTAAACTTTTTTATACAAAATGTGTAATTTGATGTTATATGAATCCAACTAGAGATGTCAAGATGAATTTGAAACTTTAATAAACTTGGTATATTATAGTTACACAAAGCGAAAGGGAGTGCCAATATTGAAAGAGACGATTGGGGATAGGATTAAAAAGATAAGACTAAACTTAGGGAAAAGTATGGAAGAGTTCGGGAAGTTGGTGAATAACTCTAGTAAAGGTTTAGTGTCAAAATGGGAAAATAATGTTTCTGTCCCTGGACCCGAGAGACTTTACCTTATTGCTCAATTAGGGAATATGACAGTAGAAGAATTAATTGAAGATAATACTAAAAATCTTAATATCGAGAAATATCATATTCTATTTAATAATTGGATAAATGCAAAAAATGATTTTGAAACTTTTTTAGCAGCGAAGAAAAAAATAACAGAAGAACACTCACATGAACTTGATAAAATTTATCCAGGTGATGAGTTAGGCATCTATACCTATAGGGATACTCTTACACATTTAGATATGGAAATCGAGGATCTAGAAAAAGAATTAATGATAGCAAAAGCAGAATTGTTTGATTTTCAACATGAACTTATTAATGTTGGAGATCATACACATCCTTTATTAACTAAACATATTGAGTTAGAAACCATTTTAAACGATTATTATGCTGTAACAATCTCAAGCAAACCTCTCTCAAAAGAAGATAAAGAAAAACTTATTCAACTTTGCAAATTAATATTCTAAGTTAAATAAGACTTTCTCTCTTGCCCCCGCAAGCGTCTAAAGAGGAGAGAAAAATTCATGGCTAACATACAAAGTTACCAAAAGAATGGTAAGAAGTTTTATAAATTTCAACTCTATATTGGAACAGACCCATTAACCGGGAAACGGTTAAAAACAACAAGAAGTGGTTTTGTTACAAAGAAAGAAGCTAAATTGGCCCTTTCCCGTCTACAATTAGAAATAGAGCGAGGAGACTACCGTAAAAAAGCTACTGAAACATATAGAGAAATTTATCTTTTATGGATTGAGCAGTATAAGAATACTGTAGAAGCAAGTACGTTCGTTAAGACTACAGGTATATTTAAGAATCATATATTACCCTCATTGGGTGACTATAAAATTGGAAAAGTTAATGTGCAAACTTGCCAAAAGCACGTAAATGATTGGTTCAATAAACTACAAAAATATCGCACCGTAAAATCATACGCTTCAAAAGTATTTGATTACGCAGTGACCTTGGGGATCATTAACGATAATCCAATGAAAAGAGTTACGATGCCTAAAAGTCTCGATATTCCTATTGAAGATGAAACGATTAATTACTATACAAAAGAACAATTAATTCACTTCTTAAAATGCTTGGAGAAAGAAAGTAATTATAAAGCTTATGCATTATTCAGGTTGCTTTCTTTTAGTGGTATGCGTAAAGGTGAAGCACTGGCATTGCAATGGAACGATATCAATTTCAAAGATAGCGAAGTCCGTATTAACAAGGCCTTAGCACGTGGTGAAGAAAATCAACTATATGTAAAAGTAACGAAGACAAAGGGCTCTATCCGTACAATAAAAATGGATAAAGTAACGATGGCTATTTTAGAAACTTGGAAAAAGCAACAGGCACAAGATTATTTAAAGTTAGGGATCAACACTTTAAAACCTAATCAACTTGTTTTCAGTAATGAGTACCACGATTATCTCCAACCAACAAAAACACGTAAATGGATTGTTCAAGTACAGGAAAAATATAATTTAGAAAAAATCACTACACATGGACTCCGTCATACTCATTGTTCATTGTTATTTGAAGCTGGTGCAACTATTAAGGAAGTACAAGACCGTTTAGGACATACGGATGTACAAACAACTATGAATATCTACGCTCACGTAACCGAAAAAGCTAAGGAAGTAGCAGTTGAAAAGTTTGCAAAGTATATGGAGTTTTAACTCTGAAAAAATGCCATTAAAAATGCCATTGAATGAAATCCAATGACATTTGATGAACCAGGATAAAAGAAAAAACCCTTGATTATCAAGGGTTTTGACACTGTTTGAAATCCAATGATTTCTATGTATGGAGACGGCGGGAGTCGAACCCGCGTCCAGAAACTCCAATACGCCAGCTTCTACGCGTGTAGTTTGTCTACTTGCGATTCGTGCAGCATTATGCCGACAAACAGGCGTCCTGTGCACTAACCTGGAAATCTCTTACCGCTGACTCAGGTGGTACCAGCAGGTCGTATCCCACTAAAGTTGGGCCCCACGGACTGCACATGGGCGATGCAGAGGCGGAGCGCTTAAGAGCTTACGCTGCGAAAGCTAAGTTTTGTTGTTTGCCAGTTATTATATAACTTCCGTTGATGACGGAGCCGAGACCTCCGACGCGCGACTAGAGCTTGAACCATCCCTGTCGAATCCGTAACGTCCCCGAATGATAGAAGGCGTATAATACGCACTATGTCCGGGTCACGAGCTAGTCGTGTACGGGTAGAACAAAACGCACTTGTTCTATAATGAGTATCGTATGAGTAGATACCCACTGGCAACTTACAGTACCTATTATAACGTGTGAGCGGCATAACTTCAAGAGAAGTGCCTGCCCCATTTCCCTATTGATTACTGGTGGTGCTGCCAAATCATTCTCTTCCTCCTTTTCTATGGAAATCTTCTTTCTATCCTCCATACGAAAACTTCTGACATACTTGGAATTACAGCTCTAATCCCTTTGTTATAAAGATAGACACAGATCCTTTTTCTCCGCCCATCTTTAACTGCTGCACATTGCAAAACAGCCAAATCCATATACGACATAACGTAAAATAAATGTCATATAGATTGTCGCTTATTTTTATTTAAGTTGTATGTCAAAATCAGCGAATAGACGTTTTGACTGTTTAAAAATCTTCCAATACTATCTTAGACTACTAGACGATCAGCACTTGCTAAAAGTACTTGTTAAGATGCGCTGTGCTTGGAAGATCAAAGGGTTCTTATATAAAATGCTAGCCCTCCCTCCCAGACATTGAAAGTATACTAGAAGGAACGGTTATTTTTTATAGAGGAAAAAGCACATGTAACGCAGGGTGGCGAGTGCATCTGCCGCTGCGCTTTCGATGCAGAGCAAAGCTTCCAACGGGAAAAGCGTCCACCCGTAGTGGAATGTGTGGTCAAGTACATATTTTGGTTAAAAAATAAAAAACCTCCACCAATTTTGTAACGAATGGCCTGTAGCCTGGTCTTATGTAGGAAAGGAGGGTGGAATGTGACGGAGTTCGAGGATATTTATGAGCGGTATTTCAAGGATGTGTATGCCTTTGTGTATTCGCTCAGCCGCAATGACAAAGTTGCCGAGGAGATTACGCAGGAGACATTTTTCAAGGCTTTAAAAGGCATCGAGTCGTTCAACGGTCAGTGCAAGCTGCATGTATGGCTGTGTCAGATTGCGAAAAATACATATTTTACTTATCTGGATAAACAGAAGCGGTTTTCTGACGAGGACATACCGGAACAGGAAGGCGTGCGCATCGAGGAGCTGATGACGGATAAGGAAAACGTGTTCCGGATCCATCAGGCGCTGCACCGGCTGGAGGAGCCGTACAAGGAAGTGTTTACTTTGCGGATTTTCGGGGAGCTGTCGTTTCGGCAGATCAGCCAGCTGTTCGGGAAGACGGAGAGCTGGGCGCGGGTTACATTTCACCGGGCCAAACAGAAACTGCAGACGAGGCTGAAGGAGGAAGAGCAATGAACAAATTGCCGTGTGATGTCGTACGGGACCTGCTGCCGCTGTATCATGATGAGGTGTGCAGCGAAGCGAGCAGGCACATGATCGAGGAACACCTGTCGAACTGTAAAGAGTGCCGGGCCGAGCTGGCAGCCATCAAGCAGGATATCCGGCTGGCGCCGGAGGATATCAAGGATAACCAAAAGGACCGGACTGCACTGAAAAGCATGTCAGCCTTCTGGAACAAGACGAGGAAAAAGGCGTTCTTGAAGGGAATCGCCATTGCGACGGTGGTATGCCTGCTTCTTTGGGGCGGCTATTACGGTCTGTTTGAATGGAATATTACAACCGTTGCCTCGGAGGACGTGGAAATTTCCGATGTCAGCATACTCCCTGACGGCAGGATCGCCTACCATGCAGAAATTACGGACGGCTATGCACTGTACCGGCTGAAATATGATATAGACGATGACGGCAATTTCTATATGATTCCGCTGCGTCCGATCATCAAGGAGAAGTCCGAGCTGCCGTATACGCTTGAAAACTGGTATGACTCAATCGACTTAGACATGTATAAGGAGGACGGGAAAGGCCCGGATATAAAAGCGATCTATTACGGCGCACCTGATGACGCCATCCTTGTCTGGGAGGAAGGAATGGAGCTGCCGAAAGCAAGTCCTGAAGTGGAGAGCCGTTTCAATTTTGACTAGCCGTAAAAAAGCGCCTGTTTGAATACTTGTTCAAACAGGCGCTTCTTCTATTAGTTAAAAACTCTCAAGCTCCGCCTCCGTCAAGTTGCGGTAGCCCATATAAGGGATCTGTACCTTCCCGTCCACCAGCTTTACGACCGCATAGCTCGGGATGCCGTTCGAGATATAGGCCTGGGTTTCTTTTGGCCATTCGCTCATCGGGACGTCCTCGTACTCCGCTAGATCAAAGTCGGTATCCTGTGTTCCATCCATATAGCCCATGAGGTCAAAGAAGGTATCGCGGAACGTGACGAAATACGTGTCGTCCGTTACCTTTGCTGCGGCTGTTACCTCACGCGTGACGTGCCGGTTATGGAAGTCACTCGGTGGGACGTAAAAGACACCGTCCGCGTAGTGCAGAAGGGTTGTGTTATCAGGCGTTTGCGGGGACGGCAGGTCGAGTGCAGCAGCGTCCACGTCAATATTGTGGAGTGCCTTCATCTGCTTGGCAACCGTCTCTTCGTTATAGCCCATGAAGTAATCCAGATTGCCGCCATCCTGCGGTACCTTCCCCGTTACGATCAGGCTCGTGATGATCGGCTCATACGTTGCCTTGTCACGCTGATCGATTTTGACAGGGAACGTAAACTCGGATATGCCTTCCTGAATGTCGGCCATTGCTTCCTCGGAAGCCTCTTCCCCATCCACCAATGTTGTATTGAAGCCTTCCGTCAGATCAGAGAATACGCGTCCGATATTGCCTGAAATATCGACTGTATCAAAGGCGAATGCCTTTTCCCCTTCCTCGCTCTTCAGGATGGGGACTTCCTCTCCTTCGTAGTCCTGCAGGCGCCGCTCAAACGTTTCCCTGTTGACATTTCCATCATCCAGCCGGTATGCTTCCTGCTCCCCGGCGCTGTGATAGGTTGTGAGCACCTGCTCGAATGTCCCGTCACGATATGCATAATACACGGATTCATCGAAGTTTTCCTGTTCGTCCGATTGGAAGTAGCTGTTCTTCAGCAGTACTTCCCCCTTGCCTGTTGTGACAAAGGAAATGCTCATATCCGTAGGCGCCAGGGAATCGAGATTGATGAAATCATGATGCAGGAGGACCGCTTGTTCAGCTTCCTTGTTCGCCTGCCAGATTTCCACTATATAGCCGTCCTGATTGCGGTGGTCGAATACGCTATCGTGGTGTCTTGAACCTCTAAACAACATATACAGCTCGTCCTGTCCGTCCTGGTTGATATCGATCAAGTCGGCATGGGCCAGGCCGTAGCGGCTGTCACTGAACGAGGAGTTATCCGTCACGACACCGAACTCATAAACTACATCCTCCAGTACACCGAGGAGCTGCTGCCGCTGTTTGATTTCCCCCTCTGTCAGCCTTTCTTCCGGTACCTCTGTCTGTTGTTCCTCTACGGCTTCGTTTTCTTCCGCTTCTGGTGTTTCATTTTCTGTACAGCCGGCCAAGCAAAGGATACCGGCTGCGAGTAGTAGTTTTTTCACGATAGGCCCCCTTTATTGCTTTACCCTTCTTATAAACTAATTTCCATCTTTTAAACATTCGCGCTAGCGGCGGCTTCTCCTGTCTTCATTCCGTGCCCATGCCAAGATGATGGCGATGACCAGGACAAAACCGAGATAGCCCATCGTGGAATACAGCTTCCCTACAAGCGTCGTAAAGCCGGCCGTGCTTGCCGCAAAGCCGATGAATCCTACGAGCACGATGGTCGGCTTAAACATCGGTTTATCAGGCGGGATAAAGCGTACCGTAAAGACGTAAAACATGCCGACCGCCGTGTTGTACATCATGCCAAGCAGCACAAGCGCCATACAGACCCCGACTGCCGGGTGGATCTGCTTTGCGAGCTCAAGTGTCGGCATATCGACACCGGCGATCACATCCATTTTGACAAACAGCGCCAGGTTGATCAGGACAATCAAAAGACCGAGCATCACACCCCCGAGTATGCCCCCGCGTCCCGCTATTTTGCGGTTCTTTTCTGTCCCGCCCATCACGATCAGCATCGCAGCCCCTGCCGCAATATTATAGGAAACATACAAAATGGCCCCCATCCACCAGTTCGATGCCGCTGCCGGCTGTTCACGTGAGATCACGTCCAGCTCGCCGATCGAATACTCCATCGTAAAGAAGGAAAAAAGCAAAATAACAAAAATAATGACCATTAAATAAGGGGTCAGCATCGCGACGACCCTCAGAATGTTCTTCACATCAAGCAGCAATGTCAAAATCGTCGCTGTCACCATCACGATGCTTCCGATCATCGGATGGATGCCGAATGTCTGATTGAAGGTAGCGCCTGCCCCTGCAAACATCACGACGGCAACGCCAAACAGGATGGCCGTGATGAGCATGTCCAGCACCGGGCCGAGAAAACGCCCGCCGATATAATAGATGCCTTCCTTATGGGAGGCCGTCTGCAAATCCGACCCAAGCTGTGCCAAAATCATCCCTAAAAAAGCAAACACAATCGTCGCCACAAGCCCGCCGAGAATTCCCATGACTCCAAAGCTCGTAAAATACTGCATGATTTCCTGACCCGAGGCAAAGCCTGCCCCCGTCACAAGCCCGACGAACGCCCCGCCAATTTGAAAGCTCTTCTTCATACAACACCTACTTGTCCCTCTTTTTTCCGTGCTGCCTGCCAAACGCTGTTGTACTAGCCTATGATTGCAGCGCGGGGGGCATGAATGGGAATGCGGCGCCATTAAAAAAAGCATTTGGAATGATTATTCCAAATGCCCTGCCTGCTTGTTGATCGTGACTTCTGTTTGCGGTTCCCTGTTATCTTTTCTCATCCATGCGATGATGACCGCGATAATTAAGGCAAAGCCGAGGTAGCCCATTGTCGAATACACTTTTCCGACTAAGGTCGTAAAGCCGACAAAACTTGCCCCAAAGCCTGCAAGACCGATGATGACAATCGCTGGCTTGAATGCTTTATGATTCGGTTCCACAAAGCGTACCGTAAAGGCATAGAACATACCGACGGCCGTGTTATACATCATGCCAAGCAGTGCGATGGCCATCAGTACCCCGACTGCCGGGTGGATCTGGTTTGCCAGTTCTAGCGTCGGCATTTCTACTCCTGCCACGGCGTCCATCTTCATAAACATGGCTATGTTAATCAAAATGATGAGCGCGCCGAGCATCAGCCCGCCGACTGCTCCTCCAAGACCCGCTACTTTGCGGTCCTTTTCTGTACCGCCCATGACGATCAGCATCGCGGCACCGGCTGCAATATTATACGATACGTACAGCAATGCACCGACGATCCAGTTAGAGGCAGCTGCACTCTGTGTCTGCGCCATTTCATTCGCTTCCGAGTAGGAGATGTCCATCGTGAAAATGGAGTAAATCAAAATGATGAAGATGACGACCATTAAATACGGTGTAATGACCGCAATCAGGTTGATGATATTTTTCACATTCAAAAGAAGCGTGCAAATGGTTGCGGCGACCATGATAATGCTCCCCAGCATCGGATCAATGCCGAACATCTGGTTGAAGGTAGAGCCCGCACCCGCAAACATGACGACTGCAACGCCAAACAGGAAGAACGTGATCAGAAAGTCGAGAATGAAGCCGATATAAGGTCCCCCGATATGATAGATCACCCCTTTATGGGATGATGTCTGCAGCTTGGAGCCGAGCTGCGCAAGCGCCATTCCAAGGAAGGCAAACGCAGCCGTCGCAATCAGTCCGCCGACAATTCCCATAATGCCGAAGCTCGTAAAATACTGCATGATTTCCTGGCCGGAAGCAAAGCCGGCGCCGACAATCAGCCCGACGAATGCCCCGCCGATCTGTAAACTTCTTTTCATAGATTCACCCGCTTTTTTGTATTTTTCTTCCTATTTATTTAAAAATTCTGAAAATATAATGGTAAGAGATACCTTAAGCATCTTTCAGTGCTTAAGGTTGAAAGATCATTTATATACTTTCTTCTCCACCGTATAAGCCTCGACTGTGTCACGGTTTACTTCATAGCCGATGCCTGCCGTTTGCGGTACATGGATATAGCCGTTTTCCGCCACGACTTCCGGCTCGATAATGTCCTTTTCCCAGTAGCGGCTGGAGCTTGCTGTGTCGCCTGGCAGGATGAAGTTTGACAGTGTCGTTAACGCCACGTTATGCGCACGCCCGACACCTGACTCCAGCATGCCGCCGCACCATACCGGTACACCGACAGATTCACAGTAGTCATGGATTTTCTTCGCTTCCGTCAAGCCGCCGACACGCCCGATTTTAATATTGATGATTTTCGTCGCACCGAGCTCGACCGCTTTTCGTGCATCCTCTAGTGAGTGGATGCTTTCATCCAGGCAGATCGGTGTGCTCATCTGCTTTTGAAGTGTTGCATGGTCAATGATGTCATCGGATGCGAGCGGCTGCTCGACCATTGTCAGATTGAACGCGTCCAGCTGCTTCAGCAGTTCTGCATCCGCCAGACGGTACGCTGAATTTGCATCCGCCATGATCGCCACATCCGGGAACGCTTCACGCAATGTGCGCATGACCTCTACATCCCAGCCCGGCTTGATTTTTACCTTGATGCGCTTGTAGCCGTCCTTTACGTACTCCTCTACAAGCGATACCAGCTCCTCGATCGATTGCTGGATACCGATGCTGATGCCTACTTCAATTTTATCCTTTGTCCCGCCAAGGGCAGCGGCAAGTGACTGGTTTGTCTGCTGTGCGTAAATATCCCAGATGGCCCCTTCGATCGTGGATTTCGCCATATTGTTTTTCCGGATCGGCTCAAAAATGTCGCTTACCTCATCCGGGTGGGCAATCTCTTTATTCAAAATCAGCGGGATCAAATAATCCTCGAGCATATGCCAGTTTGTTTTCAGCGTTTCCTCGTTGTACCACGGTGAATGGAAAGCGACAGATTCTCCCCAGCCGATTGTGCCGTCCTCGTCCTTTGCCTCCAAAAGAAGAAAATCCTTATTCGTAAATGTGCCGAAGCTTGTCGTGAACGGCGCCTTTAATTTCATCTGTAAATGACGGATTGTTATTTCGGTAATTTTCATCATTTGTCCCCTCCAAGTGCTAGTGATGCTTTTTTCACAAAAATGTAATCGTTCCACTGCTCATTCACCTGGACACGGACCGCTGCGTAGCCCGCTGCAAACATCGCCTGGAATATGTCGCGTGTCGCAAAGCGCCAATGCATGGCATGCTCCTGGCTTTGTCCTTTGAGTTCCTGAAAATCCTTCGGTACCGGCAAGCGGTAAGCCGGTTCTGTCAAATCATCGAGTGATTGGTAGCTTAATAGAGGCAAGCCGTTTTCATCGAATGTAATCTCTCCGATGGCAGCAGCATGTGCCGCTTCAGCAGGTGTGTGCTGCTCACTGACATAGTCGCTTTTTAAGTGCCAGTGCACCTCAAAGCGGTCAGATGGCAAGCCTTTGTTAAACCCGTCCTGCATTTCGCCGTAGCAGTTTTCTATATACGTATCGCAAATGCCGTTCAGCTTTGTTAAGTTCAAATAACCGTTTCGCGTTTCGAGCGGATCAAACGTCCACACCATCAGCTCATAGCCCTTTTCAATTGCCAGCTTTCGCTGCGCTTGCTTCAGGCGTTCACCGATGCGCTGCGAGCGGTAGGCTTCATCAATACCGAGCATATGGGAGCATAAATAGCTCCTGCCGTCCTTTAGACCGGCAAAGCCGTAGCTGAAACCGATTAAGCGTTCGCCGTCATAGGCGCCGACAAGAATGCCGCCGTTTTTGGATGCCGTGAGCGTCTGATGTGTCGGCAGGGGCGGAATTCCCCAGACACGCTCCTCCAGCTTTTGCACCTGCTCCATTTCCTCGATCGTTGTCAGCTCTTTAATTGAAATCATCCTGCATCGCTTCCTTCTGCCTGCTGTAGTGCCAGCGTTAGTGCCCGTGCAATGATCTGGGCACCGGTTGGCAAATGCTCTTTATTAAACGTCATTTGCGGGTGGTGCAGACCCGGTGTTACGCCGCACCCTAAACCGAGCAGCGTTGTTTTCAGCTGGGGTCTTTTATAGGCGTAAAAGTGAAAATCCTCCCCGCCTGGTGTTACAACATCAGGGGCACAGTGCTCCTCCCCTGCTGTATCGATGATTGCCTGCCTCATGATCGCTTTCGCTTCCTCATTTACCTGTGCGGCGGCAATATGCGCATCCATCGTTGTCGTGATTGTCGCTCCGTACAATGCTTCCACCGCAGCAATGGCTCGTTTCAAGCCTGCTGTCAGTGCATCCATCGTGGCGTTCGTCTGGGCACGGGCATCAATGCTGAATGTAGCAGACCCCGGAATAATATTTGTGGCAGACCCGCCTGCCTGCAGCTGTGTCATCTTGATCGAGGCCGATTCTGTCGGGCTGATCCAGATGCGTTTTAATGCATCCACCAAAGCAGCCGCCACTTCAATCGCATTGATTCCCTGCTCCGGCCGTGCCCCGTGTGCTTCTATCCCGGTAATCGTCCCGGTAAAAAGCTTTGCCGCGCCGTGATATAATGCCGGGGCATGCATCCCTTCCGCTAGTTCCACGAGGGGGCGGACATGGACACCAAAAAGAAATTGCAGCGGATCGACGACACCCTTCTCGACGAAAGCCTTTGCGCCCTGTGCCTTCTCCTCTGCCGGCTGGAAAATGAACCGGACAGCACCCGATAATGATTGTTTCTGTTCGTTTATGAATAATGCCGCGCCAATCGCCATTGTCATATGGCCATCATGCCCGCACGAGTGATTGGCTTTGAATGCACCGTTCACCTCTTGCCAAAGAGCGTCCATATCTGTCCGGAACCCGACTTTCGGTACACCTTCACCAATATCGACATAGAAGCCCGTCATATCATCAAACGTATGAGGCTCCAGCCCTTCCTCCTTTAGCATGGCAGCCAGATAGGCGGTTGTTGCCGTCTCCTGCCAGCTGATTTCCGGATTGGCATGCAGGTGAGCAAAGACATGCTGTATTCGTTCTGTTACCTGTTGTTTTATCATTTCTCTCAACTCCATCGGTTCGCAATAAAGCTATTTTGAAAATCATCAAACTTTACACGCTGTTCATTATAGTAAGCTGCATCATGCGACATCATGCCGACGACGAGCGTATTCAAAAAGGAAATCAGGGCAGGCATCATATCGATTGTAGAAAGCTCTGCCTGCTGCAGGACGAACGCTTCATGTGCGACTGCCTGAATGGGTGCTACATTGGCATCCGTAATGGCGACCGTATAGACACCGCGCTTACTGAATTCCTCCGCAAGCTGGATTGGCTCTTTATAATAGCGGTGCAGGGAAATGACGACCGCTACTGCCGTTTCATCCGCTTCCTGCAAGGTGCGGATCAGCATGCTCGTCTCCCCGTGGACAAGCTTGACATTCGGACGGAGCATATTCAGGGTGAACTGGAGCCACTGGGCGGCGAAATTCGATGCGCCCGCTCCGACGAGATAGATCGTTTTCGCTTCATGGAGCTTTTTCGTCGTCTGTAAAAACTGCTTGCCATCTATTTGTCCGGCAATTCCGACAATTTGATTGCTGATTTGGCCCATCACCTTTTCGCAAAGTGCCTGCTCTTTAAAAAGCTCCTCCTTCGAGGACACATAATTGCCGAGTGTACTGTTCGTATTGTGCTCGAATAAGTACATCGTGAGCTCCTTCTGCAGCTGGGCATATCCATTTAACCCGACAGCATAGCAGAAGCGGATGACAGTCGTTTCACTCGTCCCTGCCTGTTCCCCCACTTCAGCGGCGGAATGAACGCCGACATACGTAGGATTATGTAAAACAAAGGACGCTACCTTTTGCTGTGCTTTTGACAACGAGCTAAAGTGCTGTTCGATTTTCCCTTTGATCGTTTTTGCATCCTTCAAAAGAAGCTCCTCCTTTTTTCTAGTAAAATATGAAGTTCACGCTTCAAATATACGGACTACTTTAGCACGGTTACATATGAGTTGCAATACTTTTCTGAAATTTCTTATTACTCTATCTTTTATAAGGCGAATGCAGTTTTATTAGAAAAGGTAATTATTTAAACAAAACTTATTACTTTAAAAGAAAGATTGAGTAAAACTCCTATGTCGATAGGCAAAATTTTTTATTTCATAAATGAGATATTCCCCACATGCTTCTATTCATCCTGATGAACCGCACTATAAACAGGGCAAAGTGAATGGATCTTTCATATCTTCATCATTCAGGTGAAAAGAAGTGTATTCAGGACAAATGATCATTATAATGGAAATATGATACATATCAAATGGGTGATTTCCATTTATCTTGTCTGCGTTCCTCGCGGAGCCGATCATGTCTGTTGGATGTATGGATGAAGAAATATTCATATTGAAATCAGATGTTCGAGGATTTCCGGAAGCGGAGGGAATTTGTTATGAAGCCGATACAGCCAGTATCTGTTTTCTCACCCCTTTTGAAAAATGGCGGACCGTATGATTACTGTACATTGGATGGGACAAGAGACGAGCGCTGCGGTTCACAGCTTGATAAGTAAGTAACTAATGCAAATTGTAGGAGGGGTTTGGGATGATCGTTTTAAAAGGTATCGGGAAGTTCAAGGAGCTGCCGGAAATCGCCATGCATATTTACGAAGGAAATATGCCGGCTTTGCAGGCTGCCATTGAAGCAGGCTGGAACATTGAAGAAGGAATTGGACTTAGCAAGTATATTACATTAAGCCCATTGGATCTGGCGCTTGTATCGCAGAAGATGGAGGTTGTAAAGCTGCTGGTAGAGCACGGGGCCGACCTGAATGTCCATCATAACCCGGCATTTTTGCGGGCTGTCCGCCATTGCAAGGAAGACATCGTGAGGTATATTGCAGCGCAAGGAGCCGAGCTGGACAAGGTCAATCAAACGGGGTCAGGCGCCTATTCACAGGCCTACTACGGAAACAAGAAAAATATCCCGCTTATCCAGGAGCTGGGATTGGATATCAAGCAGCATGGCGGTACTGTATTGCGAGAGGCCGTATCCGACCATGACTATAAGACACTCACCTATTTGCTCGATCAAGGGGTGGACATCAATACGAATACACCGGACATGGTCTATCCTTATGAAGCGACTCCGCTGACGGTGGCCGCGCGTATGGGCAATTTGGCCATGGTCAAATTTTTGGTTGAACACGGAGCGGACGTTACGTTAGCGGAAAAAGACGGTGAGCGGCCGTATACGATTGCAGTCAGCAACAAGGACACCGCCATGGCTGACTATCTGAGAGCACTGGAGCCGGCTGACCTTCATAATGTGGAAAACAAGAAGTATGAGCTGAAGAAATATAAACTCCCGGATGAGCTGGTCAGCTTTCTTACCGGAGACAATCTCCGTCTTGAGCTGGCAGAAAATGAATTCGGTATCGAACATATCGACTTTTTCACTTTGACCGATACGATCGAGATGAAAGTAGGCGGGCAAAAGCTGCTGCGTCTTTCAGCCGATATCGACAATTACTCTGATCTGCTGCTTGTCTGGAATCCAAAGAAAAAAGGCATGATAGGCTGCTATGACGTGGAACACCAGGTCTATGCAGATTTATGCAGCTTTCCGGCGTTTCTTGCACGGCCTGAAGTATACCTCATTCAATTTCTTGATGGAGAACTGTAATGGAGAACCGCACGAATATTTTAACCGAAAGAACGGACTGTATTCTTTATTATGCCGAGCCGGATCTGCCGAACGAATACGGTACAGGATGGATCGGCGGGAATGCACCTGGATACTTTGATAACCGGGCAGATCTTATCCAGGAAGGTACCAAAAAATATTACTTTTACTTGTGCCTCGCCCACCCCTTTAAACATGAGAGCATGATTTCAATCTTTATCCCGGAGGAATATGAGGACTATTTGGACCACAATATTTATCCGAATTGCTCGATAAAGGTGATGGAGCATCCCATTTCAGCGGAAAGCGTCAACGATCTGTTTACTCATCCAGGTCTTAGAAAACATGCGATTTCAGACGGGATAATCAGCAATGACGAAAAATCGATGGATCAGTCTTTTTTGATTAAACTGGGCGGGAACCCGAGGCTTATTCAACATGAAGATTATTATTTTACGAAGCTGACGGAGGACTCATTTTCTTTTTTCTTTCAGGTAGATGAAGACGGTTACCCCGACACGCTGTTTCAAGATGATCACAGCTATCCTTTTGGTTTTGGCTCCCTCTATCTTTTCGCCAAAACCGGGACGAACGACAGTCAAGATCCAGTAGCAGGTTTTTGGCAGTTCTCTTGATTTAATGAATTGCGAAGTTTTTGCGCTTGGGTATGACTGTTTACATGAGAAGCTAAAAAGCGGTAAACCGTATCATAAGTAAATGCAGCATATAAAAAGACGAATGAATCCGGATTTGATTCATTCGTCTTGTAATTTTTCGAGAAGCTTTTGCATGAATTCTTTCGTTTCTGAAGAGCTTGGATTCACTAGAAAAGAATCATCTAAAGAGGAAATCGGACCGTTGTAATTGATTTGTTTCTCGATTTCTTGTAAGTCTACTTGTTCAATCGAATTATCTTCCAATTTCCCAACAGCAGCGACTAGGTTACTATCGCCTTCAGGAGTTGTCACCAATTTTAAATTAACTTGGGCAGTCTCTATTTTCTTTTGTTCGATCAAATAATCTTTTACAATACTTAAAATATCACCCTCCTTTATTTTATTATAGAGCTTAGACAAAAAAACCCCACTTATACTTGTTACGAAGAGCCCTATCATCAGCAGTCATAATAGAGAAAAGAGCCGACATAAACGAGCCGTACAGGCTGTCCAGCCAGGCAAAAAACGTCAGGAACCATGAACGGTGCCTGGCGCTTTTTGTTTTACCGTGAGTAAATAGGGTATTTACTTTCATAAGCAAGCTAGCTAGCGAAGCCATTGCAGAATAAATGAAAGAGAAAAGGGTTGATAGCCAACATGATGTTAAATAAAAAATTACTATTGGTTTTTAGTATATTTGCGGTTTGCTTTTTGTCTGCTTGTGCCGAGAAGGAGAAGCTTGACGACGGATCGGAACTGATCAATAACGATCAATTTGTGTTCGCGGCTTCCGGTGAATTCAAGCCATTCAGCTACATAAATGATGACCTCACCATGTCTGGTTTTGATATTGAGGTCGGCGAAGCGATTGCAAAAGAATTGGGCCTTGAGCCGGTTCAGAAGCGCATCAAATTCAAAGGGATTGTGGAAGGGGTAAAAACAGGGCGCGCGGATGCGGCCGTTGCCAGCCACACGATCAATCCGCAGCGAAGCAAACATGTTTCCTTCTCTACCCCCTACTATTATTCGGGACCGCAGATTTTCACTAGACCAGACAGTGACATTAAGACGGTCGAAGATTTAAAGGGCAAGGAAGTTGCCGTAGCAAAAGGTTCGACCTATGCCGATACAGCTTCCCAATATACGGATAACGTAAAAACGTATGACAGCGATATTACTGCTTTAAAAGCATTGAGCAGCGGGCGTCATGACGCGGTAATCACGGATTTTGTTACCGGGAAAACTGCTGCCAAGGAAGGGTTTGAGATTATAGGCCAGCAGTTAATTAATCGCAGTGAACAAGCGATCGTGCTGCCCCAGGATAACCCGCAGCTCCTAAAGCGAATAAACGAAGCGCTGGAAAACCTCCGGGAAGATGGGACACTCACTCGGATCAGTATTGAATATTTTGGTGAGGACATTACCAAGAAACCAGAGGAATAAATCCTATACCATACAAAGAAAGGAAGTAATACTTTGCCAAGTTTCTCACATTTTTTCGACATACTATCAGAAACAAAAGGTGTATTCTTTAAAGCGATGCTTTTAACACTAGAGCTGACGGTTGTTTCTATCTTACTAGGAATCGTCATCGGGCTTGTGTTTGCCTTATTAAAAATATCCAGAATAAAAGTTTTAGCACTTATCTCAGATATCTATGTGTATTTGGTGCGCGGGACACCGCTTATCGTTCAAATCTTTATCCTTTACTTCGGAATCAGCGGGATTTTCCTTCTTCCAGATTTTTGGGCCGCTTCGATTGCTCTAGCATTACATAACGGGGCCTACATTTCCGAAATCCTTCGGGGAGCGATTCAATCTGTCGACAGAGGCCAGTTTGAGGCAGGACGCTCTTTAGGGATGACAAAGTCGCTGACATTAAGAAGCATTATCCTTCCGCAGGCATTCCGCCGCGCGCTGCCGCCTTTAGGCAATCAATTTATCATCAGTTTAAAAGATTCTTCGTTAGCCGCATTTATCTCCATGAACGAGCTGTTCAACGTGGCGACAACACTAGGATCAAATAACTTCGATGAAATGACCTATTTACTCATCGTAGCAGTTTACTATTTATTGCTGGTAGCACTGCTGACATTCATCGTGAACCGAGTTGAACGGAAATTAGCAATAAGTGACCGATAGGAGGCGTACAGATTGGATACGAGAGAAATGATTAAAATAACGCAATTAAATAAATCGTTCGGCGACCTGCATGTATTGAAGGATATCAATATGACCGTTTTCGAGAGCGATGTTGTCTGTTTAATAGGATCGAGCGGCTCGGGGAAAAGTACCCTCCTTCGCTGTTTGAACTTTTTGGAAAAAAAGGATAACGGCCAGATTATCATTGAAGGAAAAGAAGTCAATCCACGTACCGATAACCTGAACAAAATCAGGGAAAAGGTCGGGATGGTGTTCCAAAACTTCAACCTGTTCCCGCATAAAACGGTTCTGGAAAACATTATCGAAGCCCCGATCAAGGTAAAGGGAGCCAGCAAAGAGGCGGCAATCTCCAACGCAAAGCAGTTGCTGAGTAAAGTGGGCCTCGAGGATAAGGCGGATGTCTACCCCAGCAAACTTTCAGGGGGGCAAAAGCAGCGGGTGGCGATTGCCAGAGCACTGGCGATGGAACCGGACATCATGCTGTTCGATGAGCCAACATCGGCACTCGACCCCGAACTTGTGGGCGAGGTTTTAACAACCATGAAAGACCTGGCTGAAGAAGGTATGACAATGGTTGTTGTAACCCATGAAATGGGCTTCGCTAAAGAAGTGGCCGATCGCATTGTGTACATGCACGATGGGAAAATTGTCGAGCACGGCACACCTGACGAGTTTTTCAATAACCCAAAAGAAGAGCGAACGCGGGAATTCCTAAAATCGACATCGCTGAAATAACGCTGCAAGGTCCTATCTATCTATTTAGACAGGACCTTGTTTTATTGTCCCTGACTTCTTCAGCCCTTTGCAGCTTTTCGTAAAGATCCTCTCTTTATGAAAAGCTTCATTAAAAATTTTGTTTTGGTATTGGGGGTTTCTTACTCCACAATTGGGACATATAACTGAACAAGGCAATAAAATGAATAGTAATTTAAAAATAGTAGTACTACCATGAAACAGGTAGTACTACTATTCTTACTGTATCACAATGCTATGGTTCTATTGGATAAAGACCAAGTGCATTTGCAGCGATTTCATAATAGATATCATTATATAAGACAATACTTTTATCTTCATATGTGGCAAGTAATTCAACCTTATAGTTTGGCTCTAATTTTGATAGTTGCGGGTAATTGGGATAGGATAAATCAGCTGTAGCTTGAGAAATGATTTCTACCTCTTTTTGTATATACCGTGTCCCTTTGCTTGTAGCCGCCTCAAAATCAGAAGGCTGGATGAATCGATTATCTAAATATCTAATGTAACCATTGATTTCAAGCCCATAATTATAAAAATAAAATCCTTTATTAACTCTTGCCGTATTTTTAGTATTACTACCTAATGGATTATCATAAATATTTGTACTTGTTTTAGCTACTAATATACCTTTTGGTACTTGTCTGCTATCTACGATTGTAATATCTGTAGGTTCAAATTTCCAAGACTCGGTTGAATCTGCTACACAAATACAATGAGACGACGCTCCCCGTTCACTAATAATCCCTCCATATGGCCAGGTTAATTGACCAGGACTGTCAAAGATATTTGCATCAACATTAGTATATAAAATATTCGCTTTGTTTCGGCTTGAAAAAACAGTGACCGGATTTTTATAAAAAGATTTACGAATCTCAAGCGGCACTTCTTTAAAAACAACTAGATTTGTTGCCTGGACGCGATATCCAGAGCTCATCCAATAGTAGGTTTGGCCACTATATTTTTCATTGGCATATACACGGAAGTAGTTACCTTTCTTAACAACTAATGACTCGAAATCTCCATGGATATTCTTTTTGTAAACTTTAACATCTTTTATAAAAGTCATTTTCCCCGTTTGCCCTTTGACTACCTCGGCTCCATCCCAGACAACATTCGCTTTTGAAGAAGTAGGAAGTACAGAAATGCTTAGTAACAGGACTAAAAGTAATATTAATTTTCTCATAATAAGAACCCCCCCTCTATTTACTTAATAAATGTAACACTCACTTTTTATAAATCCTAGAATAAACTGTTAAATTTTGATTATACAACTCATCTAAAGGTTACTTTCATATTTTTAATATTCCGTAACCAGGGACAATTCTTGAAGATGAATTGTATCTTTTTCAGCAATCAGGCCTATCAGTTGAATAACACCCTAAAAAGACTATATTTTTAGGGTGAAATTATGAAATAATACATTTAAGGTAACAATACAGGCTAGTTCAACAAAGAGCAGCAAAGAAATTTCATGGGAATAGCTAATGAGGTGAAAGAATGTTTAAACCATTATCTGATTATGATTTTAGAATTTATTCTGATGATAAGACATCACATGTAACATTTATTCTTGAAGAATATAGACATGAACGATTACCCAGTTTATCCTGTACAGTTGAAATATTAGATAATAAATTTATTGGTTGGAATAGTAATGTTTGGTTTGCATTTGATAAATTAATATCCTTTATTACTGAATTAGAAGAATTCGAAATGAAGAGACAAGGGAAAGTTTATCTAAGTGCTATGTCATCCCAAGATTTTATCATTACTTTTGAAACCTATAATCAAAAGGGGGATCTATTAGTAAACTATTCAATTTCCAATAATAAATATAATACTGATATATATTTAAGCAATACATTAACCGGAGGATTTAAGATTGACTCTGAATTCTTATTAAAACTCTTACGTGATTTTAAAAAACTTGCTTCCGTAGCGAATTTTGAAGGCGATGTAACTTTTTAAATAAAAAAGTTTTATAAAAGTAGTTCAATAATGATTTTCAACAATCCGGCCCTGCTTCTACACAAGAATAAGCGCTCATTTTATATTTAAGACCTTTTCTTGAAATGATGGAAAATGGAAAACAAACTAGTGGATCAAAAGGACCAAATCAAAAATTTATTGAAATTGACCTTGACAACGAGCTTATTAAAGAATAGAATTTTTAATATAAATAAAGTTTATCCGTTCCTATCACCTTTAGTTTGATAGTCAACCCATTTTGGATATTGATTATCAATCAAAGCAAAAAGGAACCTAGAATAAAGTTTTTGTAAATAATAGGTAGACGATTTAAAAAACCTAGACTAGGTTAGTTAAAAGTAAACCGACAATTATCAAAGTGTAATGGTTTTATGATTTTAGGCCATTATCTTTCTAATTGTCGGTTTTTTTTATAAACAAAAGCCATTGACCCGGTAGAAATGACCCAGTGAGAGAATATTTATCTATTCCACACCTTGGATGCGATTTCCACCAGCTGATTCAAAGGGACCTAGAGAGAAGAGATTTAAAGTTATTTATCGATCCATCCATCCACAAATCGAGACTTGTGCCATATAGGAAAAAGTATGTTTTTAGCTTATAGTTAAAAACTAAAGGATATGGACTATAGCGAAATTTCAAATAAATGAAGAACGCTTAATTGTGGAATGGAAGGAAGAAAAACATGATGGATAAAACAAAAGGTGTTCTTGAAGCTGAAATCAGTAAAGTGTTAACTCATTGGGAAAAAAATTATCTTGGGCGCGGTTCCGTGTCGGTTAAATCAGATATCGTGCGAGATATGGTAGTTGTTGTGTTGAAAGGTGTCCTAACACCCGCCGAATATGCAGTCTGCCAAGAAAAAGAAGGCCTATTATCGGTTAAAAAAATGAGAAATAGCTTGGTGGAATCAGGAGTGAAGGAAATAAAAGACGCACTCTCAGCGATAACGGGTTTTGAAGTGGTAAATTTTCATACCGATTTGAGTACAAAAAACGGCGAACGCGTCATGGTCTTTAGGCTTTCAGAGGATTTGCAAAGTAAATTATTATGATGTAACAAGTGGATGTATTCATTTTTCACAAGATTTCAACATCATCGCTTATTCAATCGATTAAAAAATATCATACAGGAGGCTTAAATTAATATGGATAAGAATAAGACATCAGTACCTCAACCAGATACAAACGTAGAAAATACCCCTGAAGCTATCGATAATGAAAAGCCTTTAAGTGTAAAGGAAACGATAGCTAAAAACAAAGAAATAATAGAGAAAAATCGTGAAATGCTAAAGAATTTAACATTGTTCACGTTCTTAATTTAATGGTTTTGAAATAAAAATAGAAAAAGCATTTCCCTTTAATAGTCGGGCGCAATTCTTGAAATAGAATTGTGCTCTTTTTTTATATAGCGGGCCAACTTATGCAGGCTTACACATAACTATAAACACCATTTGATATAATAACTAGTTAAGCATGGAAGTTTACTAATTGCTGTACATATAAAATGAAGGTGGTTTTGAAATTGATATGCAGCCAATGTCAAAGTGAAATGATTAAAGATTGCGAGGTTAAAGTTGAAGGAGCGATGTATAGTATAAAAATATTCAAAAAGAAAAAAGGCTTGTTTAAAAAAGCGTCCGAAAAACCAAAGGCTTCTGTTTGTCCAAATTGCGGTTATGTAGCTTTCTATATTGATAATTACAAAGAGTTCATGTAATCGATAGCTAACACTCCCCTGCTTTAATGAATGATCCCAAAGCATCAGAGGATCAAACTTTATTTGAAAGAAGACAGTTTCATTAAAATCATCTCTTCCTACTCATCTTTAGGAGTGAGGTGATTTTTTGTTGGATATTCACGTTAACATTACTATAAGGAGTTTTTTCATATTTATATGAACTTCATGTTAAAATTTGTATATAATTAATAGAAAAAAGTAAGGGAATGAAGATAGTTGAAGACGCTTTTCAAGTTGATCGCAGGTTTATGTTCCATCTTTTTAGTAACAGGTTGTTTCGGTGAAGAATATGATTTTTCCCCACCTACTGTGACAGTATTCACCCCAAATGGGATTAACGAAACTGAAATTCTAGCAGAGGCCAACATTAAATGGGAATATGATGAAAAATACAATAAAGAAACGAAGGATATTCAATCATTAGCTAAAAAACAAAACGCACTATACTTTCATCCAGGAGAGTTAGCTGCTATAAACTTTGAAGATGGAGATTATGATCCGGATGGAATAAGTGTGTCAATTTGGCAAGGAGAGAAAAAGATTGATGTAGCATATCAAAAAAGCAGCCAAGACTTCCACTTACCTCAAGAAAAAGGTGAGTATACACTGGTTATTGACATTGATTCGAATAGTGGCAATGCTCAATATGTTGGAAATATTGTTATCCAGTAATTTAGTTTTGAAACTGTACTTTGAAGAACACATAGTTAAATTTAATTTTTTTTGTAATAAAACTTACGCTCTAATGTTATTTGTAAGTTTCTTCATCCTATCTGAACTATTCCTAATGCTTTGGTTTATTCTTTTCTTATCCGGCTAACATGCTGCTTTAGTGGATTGAACTTTTCAAAACGTATCTTAGCCTCGCCGTGGGGCTTTTATAATCCACCCAATACTATAAATTAATGTTACAATGAAATTAATTGGTTATTTTTGGAGGGTGATTATGAGCAATTTATTTATGATAACGGTTATACTTTTAATTTCTTTATTCTTTATTTCTTTTGCTCTTTTTATTAGAAGGCTAATAATAAATTCTTCAGTAAAAAGTAACAGCTACAATGATCTAGAAAAAAAACTCGATAAATTAATTGAACAAAATGAACAACTCATTTTGCTATTGAAGGAGAAAAAATAGTTTTAATGAATATGAACAATAACCATTAAAATCCAATTATACAAACACATACAAATAGCGTACCAAATAAAAGGTTATAAACACATCCTAAAGCCAAAAACGTTGTACCATCAACGATTGTTGGCTTTTTTGAATAGTTATAACAAATGAATAATAAAACCGATAAGTAATTCAAATTCAAATAGAGCAGTCGATTGAAGGCCTTCCCGGTTATAGTAAGGCTTATTTACCGCCCCCATATAAAGAAACAATTTCACTTACATCCCGTCCTTTATTTGGTAAATAAAAGGAGGAGGTTTCATGTTTATCGTATTTTTTATTCTATTAATCGGAATGATCGTTACTACAATTTTTGTATCTATCCTTTTGTTAAAGAAAAAACCGATGATTACCGTGCTTGTACTTGTGGTCATATGCGTGACTGCTCTGTTCACAAAGCCTTCAGAAGCAACGTACTATCGTGCATTGGCAAATGAACATGGTTTGCACTGTGACGACAGCGGCACATGCACAGCCGGTCAGCACGTTTATACGGTACAGCAGTTTAGCAGCCATAACTTAGGCCTCTTTACAACGTATCATTTAAAAATGACTTATGGCGGGGGTACACATTTGCGTGAAATTGATAGCATTGGTGCCTTCTACAATATTTTTACGTATACAAATAGATAAGAGGCTGGGCCATAGAGATTGAATAGAGCTTTAAAAAAAAGCATGAACAGGCACAACTAGGCCCATCCATGCTTTTTATAGGATATCCCCCTCTTTTTCTATGCGGTAGACTGCTGATCTAGCAAGCAAAGAAAGGAATACAGTCTTATTGATTGCGTGCCTTGAAGGCTCTCTCCATTTCACGCTTCGCTTCTTTTTTACGCATGTCATCACGTTTATCGTAATCTTTTTTCCCTTTTCCGATACCGATTAGAAGCTTTGCATAGCCGTCCTTGATGTACATTTTCAGCGGCACGATTGTATAGCCGTCGCGTTTGACAGCACCGACCAGCTCACTGATTTGTTTCTTATGTAGCAGCAGCTTCCGCTCACGCAGTGGATCATGGTTGAAGCGGTTTCCTTGGTCAAACGGCGAAATATGCATGTTGACGATCCATGCTTCGCCATGACGGACACGTACGAATGAGTCCTTCAGCTGCACCTTGCCTGCGCGGATCGACTTGATTTCCGTTCCTGTCAGCACCATGCCTGCTTCAATCGTCTCCTCGATAAAATAATCGTGGCCTGCCTTCTTGTTTTGAGCCAGTACTTTCCCTTGTCCTTTAGCCATATTTCACAACTCCTCAGTGCAAGCATTCCCTTGCAGGTTATCCCTATTATAGCGCAAGAAAAGCGCCTTCGCTCCCGTTTTGCTGCGACAAGCTAGTTGGCAGCGGGAGCGAATGCCTGGACGTTTACAAACGTCCCAATTTATAGTTCCTTACGTTTAAAAACGGCCAGAGACACGCCATCTCCAGCCCGCTTTTTATCCCTTTCCCCTCTTTACTAAAGGGGCAGGTTATCTTTTGCCTTTTTTCTTTTTACCCTTTTTCGCGATGCCTTCGTAGAACTTTGGCTTTTCTTTTCCATCCTTGCGACGGCCGCGTGGGTCACGGTCGCTTGATGAGGAACTTTTTCCGCCTTTATCCTTTTCCCCGCGCTTTCCTTTTCCGCCGCGTTTATCACGACGCTCAGAACGCTCGCCGCGTTTCTTGTCAGGACGCCCTGCTGTGATCACTTTCGGTGCAACCTTACGCGGACGGGTGCTAGCGGATTGTACCATGTCGACGATTTCAAAGTCGACTGATGATTCCTCGATCACGACATTGGCTACACGTACCTTTACTTCATCCCCAATACGGAACTGGCGGCCGGTACGCTCCCCGATCATGACCATCATACGGTCCTCGAAGCGGTAATAATCATCGGTCATATTGCTGATATGCACAAGACCTTCTACTGTATTTGGCAGCTCCACGAAAATACCGAAGTTCGTAATGGACGATACCATACCGATAAATTCCTCGCCGATTTTATCGGACATGAACTGTGCCTTTTTCAGTGCATCCGTATCACGCTCTGCGTCAACAGCACGGCGCTCACGCTCGGATGTATGGTCAGCGATCTCTTCCATGACCGCATTCCACTGGACAACCGTTTCCTTCGATGTATCCCCATTGATAAGGTACGTACGGATCAGACGGTGTACGATCAAGTCCGGATAGCGTCGGATCGGTGATGTGAAGTGTGTATAATAATCCGTCGATAAACCGAAGTGACCAAGCGATTCCGGATAATAGCGTGCCTGCTGTAAGGAACGAAGCAGCATTGTCGAAATAACCGGCTCTTCCGGCAGTCCTTCGATGGATTTGATAATTTCCTGCATTGCTTTTGGATGAACGGAGTTCCCTGTCCCTTTGATGACCAAGCCGAAGTTTGTGACAAATTCAAAGAAGCGCTGCAGTTTTTCCGGCTTTGGATCTTCGTGGATACGATAAAGGAACGGCAATTCCATCCAGTGGAAATGCTCAGCGACTGTTTCATTGGCAGCCAGCATGAATTCCTCGATGAGGCGCTCTGCCACTGTACGTTCACGCAGCACAATGTCAGTCGGCCAGCCGTCTTCATTCACAAGCACTTTCGACTCCTTGAAATCGAAGTCGATCGCACCGCGGCTCATCCGTTTGTTGCGCAGGATTTGCGCAAGCTCCGCCATCATTTCGAACATCGGAATTAATGACTCGTAGCGTTCAACCAGATCAGGATGCTCATCACGCTCCTCTAAAAGCCTATAAACATCAGAGTACGTCATACGTTCCGCTGTTTTAATCACACTTTGGAAAATTTCATGCTTGATGACCTGTCCGTTGCCGTCGATAATCATCTCACAGGAAAGCGTTAAACGGTCAACCTGTGGATTTAAGGAACAAATACCGTTCGATAAACGGTGAGGAATCATCGGGATTACGCGGTCTGTTAAATAAACAGATGTCGCACGCTCGTACGCTTCCTTGTCGATGATAGAATCCTTCGTTACGTAATAGCTGACGTCTGCAATGTGTACCCCGAGCTTATACGTACCGTCATTGTTTTTTGTTACTGTAACGGCATCATCAAGGTCCTTTGCATCGGCGCCGTCAATCGTCACAATTGTCTCGCCCCGCAAATCACGTCGTCCGACTAGATCTTCCTCGGTGATTTCATCCGGCACCTTTGTAGCAGCATCGACCACTTCAGCCGGGAACTCCGGCGGGATATCATGCTTATAGATAATCGACAGGATATCGACACCTGGGTCGTTTTTGTGACCGAGGATTTTCGTAACGATCCCTGCTGCAGACTTGATATCATCCGGCCAATGTGTAATTTCCACAACAACCTTGTGACCGTCCACCGCACCAAGTGTATCTTCCTTGGCAACGAAGATATCCATGTTTAGTTTTTTGTCATCCGGTACAACAAACCCAAAACCGCGGTTTGCCTGGAATGTGCCGACAAACGTTGTTTTACCGCGCTCAACAATCTTAATGACTGTTCCTTCGCGTCGGTCGCCGGACGTTTCCTTCATTACGCGGATCAGTACTGTATCCCCGTTGATTGCACCGTTAATGTCATGAGGCGGAATGAAAATATCATCCATTCCCTGTTCCTCCGGTGTCACGAAGCCGAAGCCTTTCGCATGGCCGATAAAACGGCCGCGTAATAAATTCATTCGTTCCGGTAAACCATAACGGTTAGAGCGGGAACGAACGACCAATCCCTGCGCTTCCATTTTCACAAGCGTCTTTACGAGCTCTTTGAATTCTTCCGCCTCTTCTAATTCGAAGGCAGTTTCGATTTCGGCTACTGTGAGCGGCTTATAGTCGTCCTCCTTCATGAAGGCGAGAATGCGCTCCTGTAATTCATTTATTTGTGCCATTGTTGTCCCTCCTTTAATGGGAATCTCTATTTCAACATCAGACACTCCAGTCAAGCTTTTCTAAAAACTGATAGATGTCTTCATGCAGTTGATCCTTTTCTCTGCCCAATGTAATGACATGGCCAGAATGGTCATACCATTTGATTTCTTTCATATTAGATTGCGCTTCTTCGTATATATAATGCGCAGATTTCGGGTCGATAATGTTATCATTTGTCGCCTGCACGACAAAAAGCGGTGCATACACTAAATCGACCTCCGCCCGGACAGCCGCAACAAGCTTCTGCAGGTCGGGTAAGGATGGCATACCTTTTTGGCGGATCGCATCCACCTCTATTTCGATTTCGTCATCCTTTTTCCCTTCATATTGCTTATATTGCTTGGCGTAACCCAATACACCTTCAAACATGAGGTCGAGTGTCCGCATTGTCATCGGTGCACACATAGTGATAATTCCCTTAACTGGCTGATTTAGTCCTAATTTCAATGAAAAAACGCCGCCAAGGGACAGACCTGCTACCGTGATTTCCTGATAGCCTGCTTCCTGCAGACGCTGATATGCTTCCTGCACATCCTGCCACCATTCGTCCGGATTGGTTGTGATGAGCTTTTCCGGTGCTGTCCCGTGTCCTCTATACTGTGGTGCTAATGAAGTGTACCCTTTTTTCTCCAAAAAGCGGCCAAGCATCCGGACATCCGCTGAGCTTCCCGTAAATCCATGAAGCAATAGCACCGCCCGTGGTCCAGCCTCAAAGAAAAAAGGCTTGTTTTCTGCCTTTCGCATGATGGTCCTCCGATTCGCTTATTTGTCTTTATATTAACAAAAAAGCCCAACCATTGTCGGTTAGGCGTTTTATCATTCGTATTAAAATTTTGTAATAGCCAGCGTCAGGATTAAGAATAGCACGGATAACACGATTGTTACACGGTGCAATACAAGGTCCATACCGCGCGCTTTTTGCTTACCAAAAAGTTGTTCTGCTCCACCAGAGATGGCCCCCGATAAACCAGCACTCTTACCTGATTGTAATAATACTACGACGATTAAAGCTATAGCAACGATGATTAATGAAATAGTTATTACCGTATGCAAAATGTCCACCTCTTTCATTTGAAACATTACAACAAATAACATTATAGCAAAAAGAGGGTAGAGTGACAACTTGCTTTAAAAGGCTTTAGGTAATAATTTCTAGATTAATTGTTGCCGTCAGTAGAATCTGTATCTGTAGTGCCGTCCGTTCCTGTAGTACCATCAGTTCCTGTAGTACCACCGTCTGTTTCAGTATCTGTTTCAGTATCTGTTTCAGTATCTGTTTCTGTGTCAGTGTCAGTTTCTGTCTCAGTTTCTGTTTCTGTTTCGATTTCGTTGTTTACTGGGTCATCATTTGTATCGACATTATCCCCGTCATCTTCATTAATGATATCTGTATCGTTTACTGGATCCTCCTCGTCACCACAAGCTGCCAATCCTAGTGATAACGTAAGTGCTGATACTAACATCCAAGATTTCTTCATTTTTTTCATCAATACTAACCTCCCTACCAGTTTGGTATGTGTTTACCCCGAAAAAAAAAGAAAAAACCAGAAATGGCTCTGATTTTTTCTTTTACCTTATGAAAATTGTCGAACTTCGATGTAATAAAGCTGCATTCCGTCCTTTTCATGAATGGTAAATCGGTAGTCTTCGTGATCGATATACCCATCCATATCAAGCTCCATATCATTTGTAAAATACCAGCCGCCGAGCGTGTCGATTTCCGGGTATTCTTCATCGAGCGCGAGCCCGAGCAGCTGATCTACTTCGTACAGCAGGCTTTTGGAATAAATAATATAGTGCCCTTCCCCGATTTTGCGTACAGGCGGCTGTTCATCCTCATCAAATTCATCGCGGATTTCGCCGACAAGCTCCTCCAAAATATCTTCGACTGTCACCAGCCCGCTCGTCCCGCCGTATTCATCCAGCAGGATGGCCATATGGGTACGTTCCTTTTGCATCTTTTGCAGAAGCTGCTGGATCGGTGTTGTTTCGATCGTTTTGATAACCGGATTCAAAAAGTTCTGTAATGAAAAATTGGCTGCCGTAATACGATTGCTTATTCCCAGCGTCAAAAAATCTTTAATATTCAGAAAACCTACGATATTATCACGGTCTCCCTCATAGATAGGATAACGCGTATACCGCTCCTCCGATACCTGCGTCAGTACATCACGATAGGTTGCGTCTACTTCAAAGCCGGCAATTTCCGTGCGGGGGACCATGATTTCCCTTGCGATTTTATCATCAAATTTAAATACATTATTAACGAACTTCAATTCGTTTCCGTTGATCTCGCCGGATTTATAGCTTTCGGTCAGCAGCAGCCGCAGCTCCTCCTCCGTATGGGACAGTTCATGCTCACTGGCCGGCTTCATGCCAAATAAGCCGACGAGCAGCCGGGCAGAACCGTTGAGGAACCAGATGAACGGATAGAGAATTTTATAAAACAGCATGATCGGCCGGGAAAACGCCAGCGCAATGGTCTCCGACTTTTGGATAGCAAAGGTTTTCGGTGCAAGCTCACCGACTACGACATGCAAAAACGTCGCAATCAGAAAGGCTGCAGCAATGGTAAACCAATGGACATATGCCGTGTTCAAACCGAGCCACGTAAAGAAGGGATGGAGGATGAATTCAAACGTCGATTCACCGACCATCCCGATACCGAGTGCCGTTACCGTGATGCCGAGCTGACAGGCTGATAAATATTCATCTAAATGGGATGTGACAAGCTTTGCGATCATGGCCTGGTCATTGCCTTCAGCAATAAGCTGGTCAATTCGCGATTGCCTCACTTTCACAATGGCAAATTCAGTCGCCACGAAAAAAGCGGTTAACGCAATTAATACCGTAAAAATAGTTAATTTCACTATGGTCAAGCAGCCGTCTTACTCGTCAAAGTAAGACTTCACCTCCTAGAACATCATGATATGTAGGAACAATCTTACTTGTTATCTCTCCATTATAACAGTTTTTTACAAAGTATACTCTTTAGGGAAATCCCCCAGCTCATCAAGAAGAACAGCACATATTTCCCCTTTCTTAAAGAAAAGCCCATAATCAATAAAAAATTTGCTTGGCGCTTTTTTTATTTTCTATCTATCCGTTGCTTGTTTTACTCTTTTCTCCTGATCGTTTCCTCCTTGATACTAGAGAGCGGCTGGGGAATGTCCAGTGTCTCCTTATTAATCGTGCGCCCACCTTTTCCTGAAGAATTAATAAACTATATTCCGGCAGGTAAATGAATCATGACTGAACGCCGATGTTAATTGCCCTCTTCTCCCTTTTCGAAAAGCCGCTGAAAGTTTTCACGATGGAAACGTTTTATTTTCCCGACTAAAGACATACATTTTTAAACAGATAATAATAAGCTTGTTGCTTTCTCACTAAAACTTCCGACAGATGCCCCTCTTTCAATGATGACTCTTTCAATCCTAACCTGTTTTCATACATACAACATTTTTCATCATGACGTACATTAACCAGCATATAGGAGGAATGCCTATGCTTTATTTTTTCATTATCGTTACACTTGCCTCACTGATTTATGCGCTCGTCAGCAAGAAATTTATCTACCTCACCGTCCCCGTAGCTGCCATGATGATTTATATAGTGGTAAAAATCGTAATGGTCCCCATGCCGTTAGGCGAAACACTAAAATTTATTTTTGGCCTGCGTTAATTTGGACCTTTCCGGTGCCTCATTTCCATAATTTCTTCTGCATTCGCAGAGGTCATTATATGATTCCATTACCTGAGGGGAGGACATTTGCATATCCGGTTATTTTATGGAGATTTGGTCTAGGGGAATCATTTCTTAAGGGGGGATTTATGTGAGAAAGATTGACAAAAGCCAAGCAGACGCCTACTTTCGTGAGAAAAACATGTATATGATTCTTTTCTTCGGCATTTGGTTTATTGTGTCCTTTGGAGTTGCTGCCTTTGCGGATTCGCTGACGGAAATTGAAATTATCGGCTTCCCTCTCCACTACTTTATGGGAGCAATCGGTGCTTTATTGACGTTTATCATTCTGCTGTTTGCCAATGCGATTATCGGTGATAGGATCGATAAAAAATACGGGATAGATGACAAGCGAAATGAAGAACTGAGCTCCGGAAAAGCGATGGACCATTAATGCCGGCGCCAAGGATATAAGGAGGGGATATGTATGGATAGTCAATTCTTAGTATCATTAGTCATTATTTTAGCTACCTTCGCTTTGTATATTTGGATCGCCGTCATCAATACGGCAAAGCAAACATCGGAATTCTATGTAGCAGGCCGCGGTGTACCGCCGATTTTTAACGGGATGGCCATTGGTGCCGACTGGATGAGTGCCGCTTCCTTCATAGGTATGGCCGGTACGATCATGCTTTTAGGCTACGACGGCTTAGCCTATATCATGGGTTGGACAGGCGGTTATTTATTTTTAGCCATCCTGCTTGCACCACAGCTTCGGAAATTCGGCCGATTTACGGTTCCCGAATTCATCGGTGACCGCTTCAACAGCAAGAGTGCCCTCGTCCTTGCTGCCATCTGTACGATTATTATCAGCTTTACCTACTCCATCGGCCAGCTCTCTGGTTCGGGCGTAGTAATCGGGCGGTTATTTGAAATTGATGTAAAAATCGGGACAATGATCGGTGTTGTTCTCATAGCCGTCTATTCCGCACTCGGCGGGATGAAGGGGATTACCTGGACACAGGTAGCCCAGTACATCATTTTAATCATCGCTTATCTAGTCCCTGTTATTTTCATGTCTCTTCAATTGACAGGAAATCCAATTCCATGGGTTTCTTACGGTGAAATCATCGCTAAAATGGGCGAGCTTGACCGGGAGCTCGGCATTTCTGAATACTTTGCCCCATTCACAAACGGAACCAAATGGCAGTTTTTAGCGCTTATGTTTACGCTTATGTGCGGTACTGCCGGTCTGCCTCATGTTATTGTCCGCTTCTATACGGTATCGACAATGAAAGCCGCACGTTGGTCTGGTGCCTGGGCTTTGGTCTTCATTGGTCTTTTATACTTCAGTGCCCCCGCCTATGCAGCATTCGCTCGTTTCATTTTGATGACAGAAGTAGCAGGAAGCCAAATTGCCAATTTGCCTGCATGGACGAAATCATGGGTCGATACAGGAAAATTGCAGGTTGCTGATACAAACGGCGATGGCATCCTCCAGTGGAATGAGCTCGTCATCGCAAATGACATCGTCGTTATGGCAACACCTGAAATCGCCAATCTCGGTATGTTTGTCATCGGCCTCGTTGCTGCTGGTGCCATGGCGGCCGCTCTTTCAACCGCCGGCGGGTTAATGATTTCCATTTCTTCTTCCTTCGCTCATGATATTTACTACCGGATTATCAACCCAAATGCTACAGAACAAAAGCGGCTGGCTGTCGGCCGGATTTCGATTGTCGTCGCTACATTACTGGCCGGATTGATCGCTCTGAATCCTCCTGGTGCCATCACACAGATTGTGGCATGGGCCTTCGCTCTCGCCACAGGTACATTCTTCCCTGCCCTCGTACTCGGTGTCTGGTGGAAGCGTGCCAATGCACAAGGAACCATTGCGGGAATTATCGTCGGGCTGGCTGTAACGCTGAGCTATATTTTCGCGGCCAAGTACGGCGGGTTTACGATTTTAGGTATTATTGATACAGGAGCCGGTGTATTTGGAGCCATTGCAGCATTCGCCACGAATATTATCGTCTCACTGGCAACGCCTGCCCCAGCAAAAGAACTGCAGGACGCTGTCATCAACTTACGCTACCCAGAGCAGATGGTCTACAAAGACGGCGAAGTGTTTATGGATGACGGGACAACGGATAAAACGTCTAATTAAAAGAGAGCCGCTGCGTCAGAGTGAAGACAAAGTCACTTGTTGACTTTGTCTTTACATTTTTTTAGCTGTTTTATAAAGTAAAGTTTTATCCAGCCTGGCTTGAAAACGCTCGCCAGACAAGGAACGCCGTTGAGCGAAGACGCGAATAGAACCTAAGTTCATGGGAGGACGAACGAGACAAGCAACGATGAATGAAAGCGTTTGGCAACAGGCTGAAGCGGCTGCGTTTGCGGCCGCTTTTTATTAAGACTTGAAATTCCAATATTATGGCAATAACATAGAAGCAGGAGGTGGATTATGTTATTACTCGAAAGAACAAAGCCTCATCAACTGCGTTATACCCGTGCACTCATTCGCCGAATGCATCGCACTGACGAGGAATTACTTGATTATCATGCCCGACTCGCTAACCTGGAAGCCGGCTTTTACGGCGAACAGCGTTCAGACCGTGAATTTGCAGATTTCACGATTCCTCATAAGCATTACCTTCTTCATAATTTGGAACTTTTGAATCCTCAAGGCTTTCCTCATCAAATTGATAGCGTCGTTTTTACTCTTCATTTTTTACTCATCTTAGAAATCAAAAACATAACGGGCCAGCTATTTTATAAACCTGGCCACCATGAGTTCGGACGAATTCGACAGGATGGAACGAAAGAAAACTTTTCCGATCCGTTTGAACAGGCATACCGTCATAAACTATTGCTGGAAAATATGCTTTGTTCATGGGGTATTAACCTGCCTGTAGAATATGCAGTGATTATCACCAATCAAAATGCCATGCTCGATAGCTCTTTACAGGGGCTCCCTATTTTTCATGTAAGCGGGCTGCGGCGGTCTCTTCATCAATTATTTGCAAAATACCCTGAAGCACGGCTGACAGAGCCGGCGCTTGAAAAAGCAGGCGAACAATTGCTAGGTGCTATCCAGCGGACGACTCCCAAACGCCGCGTTGCATTGGACCGGTTAAAGAAGGGTGTGTTGTGCCCGAGCTGCGATTTTCAGGCCGCTATGCACTATAGCGCTGGGAACTGGCATTGCAGCGCATGCAACACGCGAGATAAAAAAGCATTGCTCCACGCTTTAGAAGATTACCGATTATTAGTAAGTGAGCGGATTACGAACAAGGAATTTCGGGACTTTACAGGCATCGACTCCATACAAGTCGCCTCGAAAATTCTCTCAAGGCTAGGCTTTGAAAAAGTTGGAGACAAGCGCGGCAGAGTTTATATTATTCCCGAAGACTGTAGGAAGGAGTAAGGAAGAAGTTCATCAGTGATTTGCGGCGTATTGTCTAATAATAAAGGGATTTTGTCTATTAATGGAGTGGAATTGTCTATTAATACAGCAGGATTGTCTAATAACAGCAGGACTTTGTCTATTATCGAGAAGAAATTGTCTATTATCTCTAGAAAGCCCTTGCCCGCGCTTAGGGTTGTCTATTAATAGAGCAGGATTGTCTAATAACAAGGGGATTTTGTCTATTAATCGAGCAGATTTGTCTAATAACAAGAGGATTGTCTAATAACAAAAGCATTTTGTCTATTATAGAACAAAAAATGTCTATTACCAGCAGCACGTTATCCATTCCCCTCAGCAAAACTGTCCGCCCAATAAAAAAGGCCCCTTCTGATTTAAAGGAGCCCTTTTTGCCGTTATTATTTTACGTTGTAGAACGATTTTAATCCAAGGTATTGAGAAGTCGCGCCTAATTGATCTTCGATGCGAAGTAATTGATTGTACTTCGCTACGCGGTCAGTACGTGACGGTGCACCTGTTTTGATTTGGCCGGCATTTGTTGCTACTGCGATATCAGCGATTGTGTTATCTTCTGATTCACCTGAACGGTGAGAAATCACTGCTGTGTAGCCTGCACGTTTTGCCATTTCGATTGCTTCGAATGTTTCTGTCAGCGTACCGATTTGGTTTACTTTGATCAGGATCGAGTTGCCAACGCCTTCTTCGATACCGCGGGATAATTTCGCTGTGTTTGTTACGAATAGGTCATCCCCTACTAATTGTACACGGCCGCCGATACGGTCAGTCAGCAATTTATGGCCTGCCCAGTCGTTTTCATCCAAGCCGTCTTCAATAGAGATGATTGGGTATTTAGAAGTTAATTCCTCGTACCAGTCAACCATTTCTTCAGATGTTTTTACAACACCTTCTCCGTCCAGGTGGTATTTGCCTGTTTCTTTGTTGTAAAGCTCAGAAGATGCCACGTCAAGTGCAATACGAACTTCTTCGCCTGCTTTGTAGCCCGCTTTTTCGATTGCTTCAAGGATTACCGTAATTGCTTCTTCATTTGAGCCAAGGTTTGGTGCGAAACCACCTTCGTCACCTACTGCTGTGTTGTAGCCTTTTTCTTTTAATACAGCTTTTAGGTGGTGGAAGATTTCAGCGCCGATACGTAATGCATGACGGAAGTTTTCTGCTCCAACAGGCATAACCATGAATTCTTGAATGTCCACGTTGTTATCAGCGTGAGCACCGCCATTTAAGATGTTCATCATCGGTACTGGTAACTGCTTCGCATTGAAGCCGCCAAGGTATTGATATAAAGGTACATCCAAGTAGTCAGCTGCTGCGTGAGCTACGGCCATTGAGACGCCAAGGATAGCGTTTGCGCCTAATTTCCCTTTGTTTTCTGTACCATCAAGCTCGATCAACGCTTTGTCGATCACTACTTGGTCAAGAACAGAATAATTGCCTTCTAGCTCTTCAGCGATAATTGTGTTGACGTTTTCTACTGCGTTCAACACACCTTTACCTAGGTAGCGTGATTTGTCGCCATCACGTAATTCTACCGCTTCGTATTCACCTGTTGATGCACCTGATGGTACGATGGCACGACCAAATGCACCTGATTCTGTAAATACTTCTACCTCGACTGTTGGATTACCGCGAGAGTCTAATACTTCACGAGCGTATACTTGTGTAATAAATGGCATAGTTTTCATTCTCCTCTATTATCAATTTTGCCTCGGCAGAACCTACCGGAAGCTTTTATTTGTTCAAACGAGTCCTAAATTGTCCTCGGAACGTACGATTAAAGATTTCCCTGTCATTTCAGCCGGCTGTGCGATGCCTAATAGACTCAGCATTGTCGGCGCTAAATCGGCCAAAATACCATCTGTTGCTAGAACAGCGTCCCGCTTTGTGACAATGACCGGTACCGGGTTGGTTGTATGGGCCGTCATCGGCTCTCCACCCAATGTTATGACTTCGTCTGAGTTGCCGTGGTCGGCCGTGATGATAGCTGAACCGCCTTTTGCGTGGATGGCATCCACTACTTTCCCTAGACATTCATCCACCGCTTCGATTGCCTTGATTGTCGGCTCCAGCATACCGCTGTGTCCGACCATATCCGGGTTGGCGAAGTTTAGAATGATCGCATCGAACTTGTCTGCTGCAATCGCTCCAAGCAGTGCCTCCGTTACCTCGTAGGCACTCATTTCCGGCTTTAGATCATAGGTTGCTACCTTTGGTGAAGCAATTAAAATCCGTTCCTCACCGGCAAAAGTTTCCTCACGTCTGCCGCTCATAAAGAATGTGACATGCGGATATTTTTCAGTCTCGGCAATACGGAGCTGTGTTAAACCGTTTGCTGCAATGACTTCCCCAAGTGTATTGACCAGGTTGTCATTTTCGAATGCTACCACTGCATTTACATCCTCGCTGTAGTGGGTAAACGATACAAAGTGTAAGTTTGTCGGATGCTTTTTAGAGATTTTCACGCCTGTTACCGCTTCGTTTGTGAAGGCCGCCGATAGCTGGATGGCACGGTCTGGACGGAAGTTAAAGAAGATCACCGCATCGTTTGTATCGATTGTCGCGACTGGCTTCCCTTCCTCTGTAATAACGAAAGGAATGACGAATTCATCCTCCACTTCACGATCATAGCTGGACTGTACGCCGGCAGCAGCCGTTGCCGCTGTCTGGCCTACCCCGTCTGCGAGCGCATTATATGTCAGCTGGACACGTTCCCAGCGGCGGTCACGGTCCATCGCATAATAACGGCCGTGAATCGATGCGAACTTTCCTACACCGATTTTCTCCATTTGCTTTTCTGTTTCCTCAATATAGCCAAGTGCTGTCGTCGGACCGACATCCCGCCCGTCAAGGAAACCATGCACGTATACTTCCTTGATGCCGTTTGCCTGCGCAAGCTTCAGCAAAGCAAAAAGATGCTCATAATGGCTATGTACCCCACCATCTGAAAGAAGGCCCATCAGGTGAAGTTTTGAGTCATGCTTCTTCGCATGTTCAACCGCTGCAAGGAATTTTTCGTTGCGGAAAAATTCCCCTTCGCGAATGGATTTGTTAATACGCGTCAAACTTTGATAAACAATTCGGCCTGCACCGATATTCATGTGGCCTACTTCGGAATTCCCCATTTGACCTTCCGGCAGACCAACTGCCTCTCCGCTTGCAATCAGCGTTGCATGCGGGTAGGTATTCCAGTACCGGTCAAAATTTGGTTTATGTGCTTGTGCTACTGCATTGCCCTTTACTTCATCACGGCAGGCAAAGCCGTCTAAAATAATTAATGCTGCTGGCTGTTTAGGCATTTGCGCCCGCCTCCAATAATTTTAAATAAGAATCTACCTGCAGGCTCGCTCCACCTACAAGAGCACCGTCAATATGCTCCTTCGAAAGAAGCTCGACAATGTTCTCAGGCTTCACGGAGCCGCCGTATTGAATGCGAATTGCTTCTGCTGTCTCTGCACCATGAAGCTCCTGTACTACCCCGCGGATGGCACCGCATACTTGGTTGGCATCGTCAGCAGTTGCTGTTTTGCCTGTCCCGATTGCCCAGATTGGCTCATAGGCAAGGACCATATGTGCCACTTCCTCTGCTGTAAAGCCTTCAAGCGCCGCACGAATTTGGCCTGATACTTTTGCTTCAGTATTGCCAGCCTCGCGCTCCTCTAATGTTTCCCCGCAGCAGATAATCGGCACGATTCCATGAGCGAGTGCCGCTTTTACCTTTTTATTAACCGCTTCATCTGTTTCATTGAACATTTCACGGCGTTCTGAGTGCCCTAAAATGACATAATCCACATGGATGGAAGCAAGCTGGGAAGGACTCACCTCGCCCGTGAATGCCCCTTCCTCTTCAAAGTGCATATTTTGAGCACCGATTGCTAAATCTGTTTCTGTAGCGATATCGACTAACGTCGGTAAATAGATGGCAGGTGCACAAACGACCGCATCTACCTTTTCCTCTGAAGGAATGGCTTCTCGAACTGCTTCGACAAACTCAACTGCTTCATCAAATGATTTATACATTTTCCAGTTGCCTGCAATAATTGGTTTACGCATAAAATCCCTCCGTTACTTGTCGTTTAATGCTACGATACCTGGAAGCTCTTTGCCTTCCATCAGCTCTAGTGAAGCACCGCCGCCTGTGGACACATGATCCATCTTATCGGCCACTCCGAACTTTTCAACAGCTGCAGCAGAATCACCGCCGCCGATGACTGTATAGCCGTCTGTTTCCGCCATTGCTTCCGCTACTGTTTTCGTACCATTCGCAAACTTATCCATTTCAAACACGCCCATTGGACCGTTCCAAATAATAAGCTTTGAATTTTTAATAATCTCTGCATAGTTAGCAGCTGTTTTCGGGCCGATATCAAGCCCCATCCAGTCAGCTGGAATCGCATCGATTTCAACTGTCTGTGTTTCTGCATCTTTTGAAAATTCGTTTGCTACTACCGCGTCGATCGGCATATGCAGCTCAACGCCCTTTTCTTTTGCTTTTTCAATAAACGATTTTGCAAGATCGATTTTATCTTCCTCTAATAAAGATTTGCCGATATCGTAACCTTGCGCTTTGGTAAATGTATATGAAAGTCCGCCGCCGATAATCAGATGGTCCACTTTATCAAGCAGGTTTTCGATGACGCCGATTTTATCTTTTACTTTTGCCCCGCCGATAATCGCAGTGAATGGACGCTCCGGCTCAGACAACGCTTTACCCAGGACATCCAGCTCCTTTTGCATTAAGTAGCCTGATACTGCTGCCTCAACGTGCTTGGCAATTCCTTCAGTAGAAGCATGTGCACGGTGGGCCGCTCCGAAGGCATCATTGACATAAACATCTGCCAATCCGGCGAATGCCTTTGCCAGCTCTTCGTCGTTCTTTTCTTCCCCTTTATGGAAACGAACGTTTTCCAGAAGGACGATGTCTCCTTCCTGCATTTCGGCCACTGCTGCTTCTACCGCTTCCCCGATTGACTCATCCAGCTTCTTTACCGGCTTGCCCATTAGTTCAGACAGACGCTCACCAACAGCCGTCAGACGCATATCCTCATTCACTTCGCCTTTCGGACGGCCAAGGTGCGAAGCTAGAATCACCTTCGCTCCCCCGTCTGCCAAAGCTTCGATTGTCGGGATCGCTGCACGAATGCGCGTTTCATCCGTAATCTGGCCATCCGCCATCGGTACATTAAAATCAACACGTACAAATACGCGCTTTCCTTTTACATTTACATCATCCATCGTCTTCTTTAAAAACATGAAGAAAACCCTCCTTCAATTTTAAAAACAGGCGTTGCCCTTTTATATAGTAGACTTCCTTTTAAATAGTAACAAAAGTCAATATGTAATGTCTCTTGTAAGCACAGGGCGTCTCCCCCATTTTTACAAGAATGAACTAGATCGCCTTTTAAAAAAGGACGAGCCGGTAAACCCGCTCGCCCTTTTACCTTTATACATTATAATTGTTCAACTACTTAAAGGCTATACTTTTCCATTACATTTTATCGTATTGTGACACACTTTTTCGTTAAAATCCCAAAAGTATGACACATTTATCTGACGAGCGGTTTTGCTGCATGCCAGGCTTATTTAAGCCCGCGTTCCACTAGATATAATGCTAGGTCCATTAAGCGTGTTGAGTAACCAATTTCATTGTCATACCATGCGACAATTTTCGCCATGCGGTTTTCCATTACCATCGTAGATAATCCATCGACTGTAGAAGAAGCATGGTTGCCATTATAATCGATTGAAACAAGCGGTAATTCGTTATACCCTAAAATGCCTTTTAATTCACCTTCTGATGCTTCTTTTAATGCAGCATTGATGGAATCCACCGTTACATCTGCCTCCAGCTCTACAACTAGGTCAATACAAGATACGTTCGGTGTAGGGACACGCATAGAGAAGCCGTCTAATTTCCCTTTTAGTCGCGGCAATACTTTTGAAACCGCTACTGCAGCACCAGTTGTTGTCGGAATCATTGATACTGCCCCAGCACGTGCACGACGCGGGTCGGAGTGAGGGAAATCAAGGATACGCTGGTCATTCGTATAAGAGTGAATCGTTGTCATCATCCCGCGCTTAATACCGAATTTTTCGTCCAGTATTTTGGCAACAGGTGCTAAACAGTTCGTTGTACAAGATGCATTGGAAATAACATTCATTGTATCTGGATCATATTCTTCTTCATTTACACCCATAACGAATGTTGGCATATCGCCTTTTGCTGGAGCAGAAAGAATCGCTTTCTTCGCGCCTGCCTCAACATGCTTAGATACCTCTTCCATCGAACGGAATCTACCTGTACATTCCAGCACGACATCTACACCAAGTTCTCCCCATGGCAAGTTTAATGGGTCTTTTTCAGAGAAGACACGGATTCGATTTCCGTTCACGATGAACGCATCTTCTTCTGCCGATACTTCAGCTTCGTATATGCCGTGCACCGAGTCATATTTCAATAAGTGTGCCAGTTGTCCTGCATCAGTCAAGTCATTGACTGCCACTACTTCAAATTCGTCATGCTTTAATGCTTCGCGAAATACTAATCGACCGATACGACCGAATCCATTGATTGCTAATTTTAATGCCATGTTAACTCCTCCAAGTTGGTTATTTTATAAAAGTAGCGCTGGGGCTATTTATAACATTTCGTTTGCGGCTGCTTCATCCGTGATGAAGATTGTCTGCCTTGCCGCATTTTTAAAGTACGCTTCAATTGCCTTTGCCTTTTCCTCTCCGCCGGCAATTGCCAGGACGTAGCGGCTCTGTTTCACATGCTCGGGCTGAATGCAAATCGTGCGGATTTGATGAACAATGTGACCCTCGGCATCAAAATAATAGCCAAAAGCCTCACCAACAGCCCCTTTCTCTGTTAGAAGCGCTTTATCTGCTTCACTGCTGCCGCGTTTTTCCGCCATCTCGTCAGCAGTGCCAATACCATGCAGCACGATATCGACTTCTTCATAAAGACGGATAATTTCCTGGACACTCGGCTCCGCTTTCATCGCAACATATGCCTGTTCACTTAAAAACTCGGGCATAAACAGCGTTTTATAGGAAGCATGGCAGGCCTTTGCAAATTGAGAAACAAGAATATTTGCCTGCAGGCTCATTTCTTCTCCAATTCCGCCCCGGGCTGCAATAAATTTTACAGACGGCATGGAATCGACAGGCTGAAGATAGGGAGCAATCGCTGCCACTGAACTTCCCCCGGTCACAGCTATCTTGCTGCCTTCCTGCACAAGCTTCACCAGCCATTTGCTCGCTTCTTTTCCTAACAGAATGCGGCTTGCTTCGCTTCGGAATGATCCGGGAATGATAATGACCCTCTCAATGCCAAACTTTTCAGCCAGCTGCTGTTCTTTTTGGGCAAGACCTGAAAGTTCATAGTACAACGGTTTTAATTGCTCAAGTACTTCATACCCAAGTTGAGTGCAAATCATACCTTTTTGACCGATTTCAATTAATTGTTGTTCATGTAACAATGTTGTTTCATTGCGTACTTCTCGCTCCGTCACATGCAGGAAATCCGCCAGCGTACGCCTTCCTAAAGGCCCTGCAGCATGGATCGCCTGTAAAATGCGGAAACGCTTTTTCAAGAGCACATCAATTTCTGGTATTAATTGGCGTCCTACTTTGTAGCAAGAGAAATCGCTCATATGCCACCTCCTGTACAGTTGGTCAAAATTCGTCCCATATATTATTTTATTGTCCCATTCAGGGTAAAAAAATTTATTTCCTTGTTTTCATTATATCCTTCCTCGTTTTATTGTGCAATCCATTTCCTCCAGCTTTTCTTAAAAAAGGCAGGGCACTCGATTTATTCATCGAGCGCCTCCATTAATGTTACGTAGTCCAACTGCCCATACTGAAGCATCTTTCCGTTTTCTTCAACTACCGGAATCATGAGCGTATATTTTTCATGCAATGTATCGTCCTCTTCAATATTTTTCACTTCGATATCAAAGGGCACGTCCTCCTGCACAAGCTTCAACGTAAGCAATCCCTCTTCACATAGCGGACAGTCGGGACGGGAATAGAAGATTACCTTTTTCAATGCCATCACTCCTTCTATTTCCATTATACAGATAATTACATCTACGGGTAATAAGGTCTCTGCTGAAGGAATTAAAACTTTCGTCCAGCTCCGCCCCCAGCAGAACCTCCACCGCCGAAGCCGCCAAAACCGCCGCCGCCGAAGCCTCCTACATAATAGCGTCTTGGTCCGCGTCTGCCGCCGCCTCTACCGCCGCCGCCAAAGCCGCTGAAAATAAAGTAAAGAATGAGGATCAAAATGAGAAAGCCAATACTGAAGCCTCCACCGCCGTCTTCCGTAGGCAATGGTTCGCCGGTTGCCTCACCGCCCATCTCTTCATACAGGACGTTCATGATATTGGCAAATGCACTCGTATAATCACCCTGGTCTAAATACGGCTTCATATATGTCTCAATCATCCTGCCGATTTTCCCGTCCGGATAATCACCTTCCAGCCCTTGTCCAACCGATATCCAAACATCGTTTTCTCCCGGTCCTTGCTCAGTCGTTGCAAAAATGAGCATGCCGTTGTTTTGCTCTGCCTGCCCAATGCCCCATTCACGCATTACCTCCGTGCCAAATTCAAAGGGAGCAGCATCACCGATTGTATCGATGGTCATGACGACCACCTCATTGGTTGTGCTGTTTTCAAGCTGCTGCAGCATTTGAACCATCTGCTGCTCCACTTGATCATCCATAACATTTCCGTAATCGTAAACATATGAGTTATATGCCGGCTTTTGGGGAATAGCAGCAAATGCAACTGTAGGTACTAACAGGATCAGACTAAAAATCAAACTAATAATTCGGATGTTCCCCGCCTCCCTTGCAGCTTTTTAAAAGCCAATAAGCAGTTAATTGTGTAAAGGCTGCCGAGTCCTTCGTATGAATAAAGAAAAGCGGCAGCATACTATTACTGCATGACACCTAACGAATAAATAGGTGCGTGGAAGTTTATTCCTCCGTATCAAAATTTACTGATGGTGCCGTTTCAGCTCCATTTGCTGCTTCAAAGTATTCCTTCGAGTCGAAACCAAACATACCGGCAATCAAATTGCCAGGAAAAGAACGAACATCACTATTAAAAGTCCGAACGACTTCATTATAATCTTGACGGGCCACGGCCAATCGGTTTTCCGTTCCCGATAGTTCATCCATCAGCTGGGTAAACTGTACATCCGCCTTTAACTGAGGGTAATTTTCCACTACCACCAGAAGCCGGCTCAGTGCACTCGTCAAATCGTCATTTGCTTCCGCTGCTTCCTCTACTGTAGCAGCACCCCCGTACTGTGTGCGGGCATCAGCAATTTGTGTAAATACTTCCTCTTCATGTGCAGCATATCCCTTTACTGTCTGCACAAGGTTAGGGATTAAATCAAACCTGCGCTGCAATTGGTTTTCTACCTGCGCCCAAGATGCCTCAACTTGTTCTTCTCCATTCACGAGGCTATTATACTTCGGCACAATGAGCACGAGTGCAATACCGATTATTACTACGATCGCTATGATGATCATCATGGCACTGCTTTTCTTGCCGTTCGCCATTTGCCTTCTCCTCCTTTACCTTTAAAAATTTCTTATGAATAGCTCACACAAAAGGAACCATAATAACATCGTACCCAAAAAGAATGGAGGATTATCACATGTTCACTCAACCATCTGATTCACAAGACAACGGACAAACAATGTCAATGAACCACGGCGCACACGAAATTCTGGATGTACATGAAGTATTAAGTGCCTCAATCGGCGCTTTAAACCAATGCGTACTTATGCGCGATCAAATTCAAGACCCTGAACTTCTTGCTATTGTAGACCGTCAGTACGCTTTCATGCTTGATGAATACAACATCACAATGGAAGCCTACAAAACAGGCCACGATCCAAAGCACCCGACAAAAACATACAACATGCAAATGAGCAATGATGTAAAATACGGTTTAACTCCTAGCGAACCGAAAAAACCAATCCAATCTGCCAGCGAAGTCAATGATGCAATTTTATCTGGTGCCCTTCTTACGATGCATAAAACAGCAGCAGTAGGAAAAACACAAGCAGCTCTTGAATCTACAAACCCTGTTGTTCGTCGTGTATTACAGGATTCTGTACCGAACTGTGTTGAAATGGCCTATGAAGTATCTCTTTACCAAAACAAGCGCGGTATTTACCAAGTGCCACAGTTTGCTCAAAACGATATGAACACGATGCTTAATATGTACGGCCAAGCTGAAAAAGCAAAAAATATGCCGAACTAATAAAAAACAAAAAAATCCATTCAAGCAGCCCGTCTTGAATGGATTTTTCTCTTTATAATACTTTTCCTAAAAAGGCTTTTGTACGTTCATTTTGAGGATTTCCGAAAACGTCGTCCGGATGGCCCTCTTCCACAATATAACCGCCGTCCATGAACAGTACACGGTCACCTACCTCACGTGCAAAGCCCATTTCATGGGTGACGACAATCATCGTCATTCCTTCTTTTGCAAGGTCCTTCATAACATCCAGTACCTCATTAACCATTTCTGGATCAAGTGCAGAGGTTGGTTCATCAAACAGCATCACCTTTGGCTTCATCGCGAGCGCTCGTGCGATTGCCACACGCTGCTGCTGTCCACCGGAAAGCTGCTGCGGGAAATTATCCGCCTTTGCCCGCAATCCTACCTTATCGAGCAGCTCCAGCGCCAGCTTCTCGGCATCAGCTTTGTTCATTTTGCGGATTTGCATTGGTGCCATTGTAATATTATCTATTACCGTCATATGCGGGAACAAATTGAACTGCTGAAACACCATTCCCACCTCTGTACGGATATCATTAATATCCGTCTTTGGATCATTGATTTTGACGCCTTCAATATAGACTGCACCGTCCGTTACCTCTTCTAATAGGTTTAAACAGCGAAGAAACGTACTTTTCCCCGACCCGGATGGTCCGATGACACAGACAACTTCCGATTCATGAATTTCATAGTCAATGCCTTTTAACACTTCAAGCTTACCGAAATATTTGTGTAGATTCTCTACTTTGATCATGTCCCGGCACGCTCCTTTTTGCTCTTTCTCGGATTATAGTCAATGCTGAATCGATGTTCGATATATGAGATAACCTTTGTCACGATAAATGTCATGATCAGGTATAGGAACGCTGCGAATAAGTACGGCTCCCACACCCGGTTATATGTACCTACGATCATCTTACTTGCATAGAGAATATCCGTTGCTGCAATAACATTTACAAGCGATGAATCTTTTAAAAGTGTAATAAATTCATTGCCAAGCGGCGGTACCATGCGGCGAACCGCCTGCGGCAGGATGACTTTGCGCATTGCCTGTGAATGCGTCAGACCAAGTGAACGGGCCGCTTCCATCTGCCCTTTATCAATGGACTGGATTCCTGCACGGAAAATTTCCGCATTGTAGGCCGCACTATTCAGGATTAAAGCCGCTGCCCCTGAAATGAACCATCCATATGACTGTCCGAACAATGTTGGAATCAACGCTAAATGGATAATGTAAATCTGGACAAGCATCGGTGTTCCACGGAAGACATCGACATAAATCTTAGCCGGCCAGTAAATGATTTTGTTTTTAGACGTCTGAGCCAATCCAAGGAGTACCCCGAAGAATACCCCTCCAATATAGCCGACCAATGTAAGGGCTAATGTTACCCAAATACCGGTAATATAAAAATCACGGTAGTTCCAGATTATGTCCCAGCGAAAATCAAATAAGTCCACCTGAAACACCTCCAACCTCTATTATTCTAATTCTTGCGTAACACCAGTATATTTCTCAACGATTTCATTCAGCTTGCCATTTTCCTTAATCGCATCCAAGCCTTCATTCAGGATGTCCAGGACTTCTTTGTTGCCCTTTTTCACCATCAAGCCATAATACTCTTTATCAAAAGCATCATCTTCAATAACCGTTAAACCTGAATCTGGATTATTTTTTAAGTACTCATAAACAACCGCATTGTCTCCGATTGCAGCAGCAGTCGAGTTATTAATTACCTCAAGCAATGCTACAGGTAGATTTTCAAAGGCAGAAATATTCGTGCTTGTTTCACCAAATGCTTTTTTGGCTGCTTCATGACCAGTTGTATTGATCTGCACCGATACTTTTTCCCCTTCTAGATCAGCTAATGATTTTACATCTGATCCTTCCTTCACAACGATGACTTGCGTCGCTTCATAATAAGGCTCCGTGAAATCATAAGTTTCCTTACGCTTATCGTTGATCGTAATACCCGAAGCACCTAATTGGATTTCATTATTCTGTACTTGGGAGAATAACGGGTCCCACCCAACATTTTTCATTTCGATATCTACGCCAGTTTCTTCAGCAATGGCATCCAGGATTTCGCTGTCTATTCCTATGATCTTGCCGCTTTTGTCCATGTATTCAAAAGGAGCAAATGTCGCCTCTGTACCGGCTACTAATTTTGTAATCTCGCCGTCTGAACCCGTAGAGTTGTCTGAACCACATGCTGCTAATAACATAGATGCCGCCGCCAATGGGGCAATCACCTTAAGTAAGCTTTTCTTCATTTATATGTTCCTCCTCGCCAATTATCTGTCAATTGTTATCCTTGATTGATATTACTCATTATAGTAAGTTCCGAATTTATATACAACAAAAAATTTTATAAAAAATGATTATTTTTTCATAGACATGAATTTTTATAACATATTTCGCGTATAATAATAGGTAAAGCAAATAAATATTCGTTTTGTCAGAATATATAGTTATCATCTGGAGCAGGAAACAAATAAGAAAATAGGCACAAAAAAAGCCGCCACTTCAAAAAGTGACGACCTATCTTTCAACCTGATTTATTTATTTCACAAATCTCGTTTTTAAATAATTTTGTAAAAATAGTTTAAGAAGAACGAATTTAGGATAAAATGAATCGGTACAGGGTGTTCATTTTATCCTATTCATTCCTCTTCCACTTTGTCAGGCTGCTAAACTAACAAAGCGGAGCAGGTATTGCTATTGAAGATTTATAATTGAAACAGTAAAATGGCGCCCTTTAGTTGGGCATAGTATAAAATAAGGCTATAGCTATCATATAACCTGCCTAAAGTATGACATGGTTCATACGAATAGGCCACTTTTTTGCTCTTTTGCCGCAACTAAATGCAACATTTATTAATCTACTAATAATCCACTTATATTTCAAGTGAATTCAATTCCCTATTTCATTTCTCCTTGAAAATGTGTCTATTTTTTGACAAACCTCAACTTAATACGTCCAAGAGCACATAAAAGATCTCCTTCCATATATCCTATTTCATAACTTTCTGTCAATAGCAGGAACATTTAACATAGTTTCTTTGATTAATCCACTCTTCATCTTCTTTGATCACAAGCCCATCAACCTTTGTTTCAGCTGACTTTTTTGAACATGGCCTCAATCTCGTCACTAGACCAGCTATTGTATTTTACTAAAAAAGCCCTCTGGCCAAGTATTACTTCTCTATAAAAGGAGACCAGCGAGCGAAGCAAAGAACAAAAGATAAGATGACTTGAAGACTGCTTCAAACCATCTTATTTCCACTAATTAGCGCGACGTATATCCTGCATCGGCATGAATAGTTGTCTCTGTAATAAATGAATGGGCTGACTCACTACTATTTTTCAAAATGAAATCTGCAGGACGCTTCCACTCTGCGCTTTATTCTCCCGCAAAAATAGAAAAATATACTGCCTATAAAGAGGAAAATAAGGATGCTTTCTCGAAAACTGTGGAAGATGGTTTAATTTTCAAGTCAGTTGGGAAACTTAAAGTGGTGAGCCATAATGCTGCTAACAAGCAATTACATTGTGGTATAAAAGAAGAATGCCACAGGCTGCCCTGTACGCATGCAAGTGTACTACTCCATGCGGGATTTAACATACACTATGTTTCGGAGCGTCTTGGCCGCGAATCCATCACATGTTTTGTGTGAAGGTGAAAACATCTTATATCATACAAGCAAAAAGAAGATGATGATGTGGAGTGTCGGTTCATTTTCTATCGTTTTTAACGATTTCCCGAACAAATATCTATAAATAAAAAAATCCTCTAAACATTGATATCTCAACATTTACAGGGGTTTTCAATCAAAATATGTAGTTTTTAAAAATAGTATTTGGCGCCCTCGGAGGGAATCGAACCCCCAGCGGAAGAACCGGAATCTTCAGTGTTATCCATTACACCACGAGGACAAATTAATTAACAATACCTAACCTATTATACAGATATCTAGTCCAAATTTCAATACCTAATCAGGCCGGAGTTTATATTTGACCTTTCTTGACTAATACGTGTATGATAATGGTACAGCTGATAGGCACTTCCCTTTCAGCATTTAGTATTCGAATTTACCTTTTTAAAAGGAGGATATTTTTATGAATTTAATTCCTACAGTTATTGAACAGACAAACCGTGGTGAACGTGCATATGACATTTATTCACGTCTCCTGAAAGACCGTATCATTTTATTAGGAAGCGGCATCGATGATAATGTTGCAAACTCTATCGTTGCACAGCTGTTATTCCTGGAAGCAGAAGATCCAGATAAGGACATCTCGCTTTACATCAATTCTCCAGGTGGTTCTATTACTGCTGGTATGGCAATTTACGACACAATGAACTTCATCAAACCAAAAGTACAAACAATCTGTATCGGTATGGCGGCATCAATGGGTGCATTCCTGCTTGCAGCAGGCGAACCTGGCAAACGTTTCGCACTGCCAAACGCAGAAGTTATGATTCACCAGCCACTTGGCGGTGCTCAGGGGCAAGCAACAGAAATCGAAATCGCTGCAAAACGCATCCTGTTCCTACGTGAAAAATTAAACACAATTCTTTCTGAAAGAACAGGCCAGCCGCTTGAAGTGATTGCCCGCGATACGGACCGCGATAACTTCATGACTGCAGAACGCGCGAAAGAATACGGTCTAATCGACCATATTATGGACCGCAAATAAGTAAACCGTATAATATAGAAAAATACATCCGCATACTGCGGGTGTATTTTTTTCTTAGTGATGAAGTGAACTAAAACTTGATCAAAGCGTAGTTTTTATTTTAAATAAGTATGAGAATTTCACAAAAAAAGTTTGATGATTTCGTAAGGGTGTTATTCCACATTAGCGACCGATTGTTGAGTAACGTCTCTTTTTTAAGTATTTTGCTTAATAGTTTCTTCTACGTAAGTAAGAAGATTACTGTAGGGGGAGCTCCCTTTCAAAAATTCCGATACCACATTCAAAGGTAATATCACCATATTCTTCTTTTTAGAATAAAGAACACTCTTTGTGCTGTTATTACTAAACTCTAAATTAGGTGAATAATTACGTACTGAATCAGATTCAAACCAATAAAAATCTTGATTAATATTATTTTTAATAACCTCGCCAATATATGCACCTATACGATCCACTAAATTATCAAAATGCGTATTTAACAGCTCAGTACCAAACTCCGTATTCATTAATTTTTTTACATAGATATCAATATAACGAACGCTTTCAATAGTGAAGTCTAAATTTCTTTTAGTAAGGTTATCTTTATCCCATGAATCATCTGATACATCCTGATACATTAATTTTGCTATGCCTTTTAAATCATCTTTTTTTAATTTTGCTTTATTTAAAAAACCAAACATAATGAGTTTTCTCCTTTATTAATCATCTACAACTTACAGTTATGATTATTATAGTTCTTATTCAAGAATCTGGCCCTATTGCTGAAAAAGCACAATTCATCTTCCAGAATTGTGCCCGGTTGTGGAATAATTAATCAATTAAAGTACCTCGTTACTTTAACTAATCCTGAGCTTCTAATGTAATATTTAACTGTTTTAACAAATTCTCAACAACCTCTATTGCTTCTTCTCTTTGCTTATAATCGGAAGTACAAAACCTAATCATTTCTAGATCACTTTCCGCTTTTCTAACAATTTTAGTTATTTCTTTAGGAGCACCAATCCAAGATAAGTTACGTTCTAAATCTGCAATATTATCTATTCCCTCTTTAAACTTTTTACATGCTAATTTTATTTCATACAAATCATCATTCAAAGCCTTCCAATTTGGGTCCCTTTTATCATGTGAAATAGGTTTTCTAACATTTACAACAAATCTCTTTTCACAAGCGCCATACCTACTATAATTCCTTTGAGCTTCAATTAGAGGTATCTGGTTAGCACCTGTATCATACACATTTTCTTTTTGAAAGGGGTCATCCTCCCAAAAACAAATTGTACATATTTCATAGTCACCATCACTATCCAATGTTTGATAACCACAACACGGGCATGTGTTTTTGTTCATAAGACACCTCTCGATAACCTTTTCTATAATCATAAACTAGATTATTTTTGTTACACTAAACTGAGTCGCTAATACAAATTTACTCATTGACAATCTCAATTACATTTTTAAACGAATATGCGTTTTTTTTCCTCCACGCGCCCTTTTGTTAAGCAAGAAAAAACTTGCATATCACTACAGAATTTTCAATCAAACTTTTTTATAAATGTCGCGGCTTTATCTTAAATCTATACTTAGCAAAAAAAAACACAACTCAAATGAGTTGTGCAGTGAATTAATCTTCTTTTTGAATTAATGATGATAGCGAGGTAACCGCAGTATCAGCATCGTCACCTTCAGCCATCAAGGTTACCGTTGTCCCTTTCGCGATTGCAAGGCTCATAATGCCCATAATCGACTTGGCATTTACTTTCTTTTCATCTTTCTGTAAGTAAACCTCTGACTTATAGCGATTTGCCTCCTGCACGAATAGTGCGGCTTGGCGTGCCTGTAACCCTGATTTTAATTTTACTTCCACTTGGTTTTCAACCATTCGCATAACTCCCTTTCACAACCGTGCATCCATTTATTTTTATCTTAGCGAAAACACAGGAAAAGAACAATGTTTCTTGTTGAAATCGTTGCCGCTTTTTAAAAGAGAGCACAAATCTGTGCTTAGCTTTTCACATATTCTCCTCGGCGCAGTGCATCGGCTATTTCATCAATCTTGCGCAGGCGATGATTAACCCCCGATTTACTTACTGTTCCTGTAGACACCATTTCGCCTAATTCCTTTAATGTTACATCCTGATATTCTACGCGTAAACGCGCGATTTCACGTAGCTTTTCCGGCAATTGATCAAGACCAATTGCATTTTCGATAAAGCGTATATTTTCTACCTGGCGGATGGCCGCGCCAATCGTCTTATTTAAGTTGGCTGTTTCGCAGTTTACAATCCGGTTGACACTGTTACGCATGTCCCGCACAATCCGGACATCCTCGAACTTCAGCATCGCCTGGTGCGCTCCGACCAAATTGAGGAAATCAGAAATCTTCTCTGCCTCTTTCAAATAGGTTACAAAGCCTTTTTTTCGTTCAATTGTTTTCGCATTTAGGTAAAATTCATTCATTAAATCAGCAAGCGCTTCGCCATGCTCCTTATAAAGTGAATATACTTCTAAATGATACGCAGAAGTTTCAGGATTATTCACCGATCCGCCTGCCAAAAAAGCGCCGCGTAAATAAGCGCGTTTTTGCTGGGTTTTCGGAATTAACTCCTTCGCAATTGTATGATTAAACTGGAAATCATCCGAAATGATATATAAATCCGTCAGCAGTTCTTTTGCCCCTTCACGAACTCTGCAAATATATACATTGTTTTTCTTCAGTCTCATTTTTTTACGTACTAACAGCTCTACATTATATTTGTAGAGCTTTTTAACAATCGTATATAAACGCCGTGCAATGGCTGCGTTTTCCGTTTGGACATCCAGACTTAGCTGGCGGTTGGCAAAACTTAACGAGCCATTCATCCGAATGAGGGCGGACAGCTCTGCCTTCAAGCTCAAATCATCTGCATCAACCTGTGTCAGCTCTTTTTTTGTTTCTGAAGCAAATGACATCTGATACCCCCCTTTCTCACACAATATGTATGCACTATCATACCATATTGTCATGTTAAACTTGATTGTTCTTTTTCAACCAGTTCTGTATATTTACATAGCCAATCCGCCACATTTAATGAATGATGCCGGACTATGCCTTTTTCAACCATTGCAATTTCCTCTTTGAAAATTTGGAGCCCCAGCTCGGTCAATCGATCAATATCAAACAGGACCGGCTCGGCATTCTCTTCTTTATAGCTGGCTTTTACATTTTGGGGCAGCTCATCGTTATGGATTAAGATCACCTCAATGAATGGTGTCCCTACATGTGCATGAATCGCCTCTACATGCTGGGATGCTGTATAGCCGATTGTCTCTCCCCGCTGTGTCATTAAGTTACAAACATAAATCTTCTTTGCCATCGATTCCACAACGGCCTTTCCAATTTCGTTTACAAGCAAGTTTGGAATGATACTCGTATAGAGGCTGCCTGGTCCAATCACGATCATATCAGCATTCTTAATAGCCTTCACAGCAGCCGGCAAAGCCGTCACATCCTGAGGGGCAAGAAATACGCGCTTAATCGGTACGGCAGCATCTGGAATCCGTGATTCTCCTTGAATATATGTACCATCTATCAGCTCTGCATGTAATGTTATCTTTTTATTCGCAGCTGGGATGACTTTCCCGTGTACATTCAGTACTTTGCACATTTCGGCAATCGCATAGCTGAAATCACCGGTTATATCAGTCAGCGCCGTCAGCATAAGATTGCCAAGCGAGTGCCCGCCCAGCTCATTGGAGTTGTTAAAACGATACTGAAACATTTGTTCAATAAGCGGCTCTACATCTGATAGAGCCGCGATGACATTGCGGACATCTCCCGGAGGTGGAATGTCGTAATCATCGCGTAGTCTGCCGGAGGAACCACCGTCGTCTGCTACTGTTACAATAGCTGTAATATCAAAGGGGTGCATTTTCAACCCCCGCAGCAGTGTCGACAGTCCCGTACCTCCTCCTATCACGACGATTTTCTTCTTTCTCTTTCGCATTCCATCATCCTTTCTATGATGCTTCCCCTCATTCATCCTTTTTATGGCTATGCTCAATATCCCGATGTGTGATGACCGTCTGCTCTGTATGGCCCAGTAATTTTCCGAAGTATTCAGCAAGTGTCACAGATCTGTGCTGTCCGCCGGTACATCCAAAAGCAATCACAAGCTGGGATTTCCCCTCCGCTTTATACTGAGGGATCATAAACTGAAACAAGTCTGTCAGTTTTGTAATGAGCGCCTGCGTTTCGTCCGTTGCCAGCACATACGAGGATACTTCGGTCTGGAGCCCTGTTTTATGCCGGAGCTCATCTACATAATATGGGTTTTTTAAAAAACGGACATCAAATACAAGGTCTGCATCAATCGGCAACCCGTGTTTAAAGCCAAAAGACATGACATTGACTGAAAATGTCGGTGTGCTGGCGTGGGAAAACTCGAGGGCAATTCGCTCACGCAGCTCACGCGGCTTCATTTTTGATGTATTAAACACCGTTTTAGCCCGGCCTTTCACCTCGGACAGCATCTGTCTTTCCTGCTTAATCCCTTCAAGAGGCAAGCCCAGAGGCGCCAGCGGATGGGAACGACGTGACTCCTTATAACGGCGTACAAGCGTTTCATTGTCGGCATCTAAAAATAGAATATGCGGCTTGACATCTTCTTCCCGCAAAAGCGTATCAAGCGCATCGATCATCGAATCGAAAAATTCCCGTCCGCGTAAATCCATTACAACAGCAATGCGTGAAATTTTCTTATCCGAATTTCTCATTAATGTATAAAAAGTCGTTAACAGCTCCGGCGGCAAATTATCTACACAGTAGTAGCCCAAATCTTCAAAGCTTTGCACCGCCACCGTTTTTCCTGCACCGGACATTCCCGTAATAATAACTAATTCATGTGTGTAATGCTGACTATTACCCACGTTCCCCCTCACTCCTCTTTCCTCTATTCTATTGATGATTGTATCTGTTCGCTAATCAGCTCAAAATCCTCGGTATATTCAAACGTGCCGTATTGCGTCCCCTTTTGGTGGGCAGCAAACAATAAATTTGTCCGGTCGCCTTTCGCCATCGGGAGCGTTTTTAATTCCTCGACAGGATACCAGCCCAGTTTTCCTTCACGTGTTTCTTCGAATGGTGTGCCCTCTACTCCGCGTGCTACAAACGTATAGAGCATCCATTCATCGACGACTTGCTCTCCGTTTTTGATAATCATTGTATATACGCCCTTTAGATGGACATCTAGAGGTGTTACATTTGTTTCTTCCTGAAATTCGCGTACCGCCGCTTCATAGATAGACTCTCCGCTTTCCATCTTCCCGCCTGGCGCTACGTACCAGCCACGTCTAGGTTTTTGGAGCAATAGCACTTGATCGTTCTGAACCGCTAATAAGTTGGCAATTCTTTGCATACATCACACCTCTAATCCTGATGCTCTTTTCTTTATTATAACTTGTCTGCGACTTCCGTTCCAAAAATACACGCAAAAAAAGAGACTGTTTTTCAGGCTAGCGCCTGTCAAACAGCCTAAAGTAAGTATAAAAGGGAGTAGAACTTTTTTAACGATAATAGTCAGTTTCACCTTTTATTATACTGTTTCATTATTGCAAGGAAGTTACAATATGATTAAGGTACGGTTAATTATAAACCGAGCTTTTCTTTTAATTCTTCTATATAGTGCTGCGCTGTTTGAGCAGCAATACTGCCATCACCAGTAGCTGTGACAATTTGGCGAAGCATTTTATCACGTACATCCCCGGCAGCAAAAATACCTGGTACTGTCGTTTCCATTTTTTCGTTCGTTACAACATAGCCGTTTTCATTCAGGATATTTAATGATTTAAACGGTCCTGTCAACGGCAGCATACCGATATACACGAATACGCCGTCTGTTTTAAATGCTGTTTCTGTATCATCTACTGTTGAGGCAAGTGTGACGCTGCCCACTTTGCCATCTGCTTCATGGATTTCTTTCACTGTTGAGTTCCAGATGAAGTCGATTTTTTCATTCGCAAAGGCACGTTCCTGAAGAATTTTTTGAGCACGTAGTTCGTCACGTCTGTGGACGATTGTCACTTTTTTCGCAAAGCGTGTTAAATACACACCTTCCTCGACTGCAGAGTCTCCGCCGCCGACTACTACAAGCTCTTTGTCTTTAAAGAATGCGCCGTCACATACAGCACAGTAGCTGACACCGCGGCCGCCAAGCTCTTTTTCACCTGGTACGCCCATTTTTTTATACTCTGCGCCTGTTGAGATGATAATTGTGCGAGTTTTATATTCTTTTTTACCAGCGACGATCGTTTTATATTCTTCGCCATCAATAATTTCCGAAACATCCCCATAGGCATATTCAGCACCAAATTTTTTGGCATGTTCGAACATTTTAGTAGAAAGTTCAGGCCCTAGAATTGTATCGAAACCTGGGTAGTTTTCTACTTCTTCCGTATTGGCCATTTGACCACCTGGAATTCCACGCTCGAGCATCAATGTAGAAAGTTTTGCACGTGATGCGTAAACTGCTGCTGTCATGCCGGCAGGACCTGCGCCAATGATTACTACATCATAAATTTTTTCTTCTGCCATTTTGAAATCCTCCTCATAACACTTCTATCATTTATATCGTATGCGATATTTATGTGTGTTTCAATATATATGCTTACACTTCAGATGGTACAAAATCAACCAGTTCATCGCAGTACTTCGTTAACGTGGCAGCGCTGATTCCGTACTTCTCCGCAAACTGCTTTTTCGTCACCTTTTCATCCATAGCCGAATGGAACATGTAGTCAACTGAAGCAGCTAGTGCTTTCACATTTCTAAAAGGATAGTCGACCTTTGCAGCCAATTCAAACAGGGCAAACCATAGCTGCAGCACTTGGGCAGCTTCGAGACGAATGGCACCATATTTTTCTGCAACTACTTCTGCCACTTCCATCCCGCGTAATATGCTAAGCTGGCCTTTTGCCTTCTTACTGAATTCATGTCCCAGCGCATAGGCAAGACATAATTTTTCTATTTCATTATAGTCTGCAACATCTATCCATTTTGGATGCGCGATAATTTCCTGTTTATGTGCTGAACGCTTCAATAGGAAAAAGCCGAATAATCGATCGGATGTAAAACCGCTGTTAATCTTGTCGACAATAATTTCACGGCTGTTTTCAAGCGCTTTTGATTTGCTCGCATCATGCAGCCATGGCTCGAAGCCTTCCTTTGTAGGGTCGAGCTTGATCAGATAAGCCCATGCCTGTTTTGCTGCTTCCTCATGTCCTGAAAAATAGGCAGACTGCGACAGCCAGAAATAAAAGCCTGGATCTCCTTCATAACCACGCTTGCTCATAGAGCGAAGCCATTTATATGCCTGCTCATATTGGCCGATCAGCGCAAGTGTAGCACCAAGCTTGTAGCGGTTATCCCATTCATACGGCTGAATTTTAGCTAAAATATCGAGCAACGAGGATAGCTCCTCTTCATTCTTTTCATAATAGGCAAACACCGCCAAGTTGCAGAGCGCATGCAGATTGCCATGGTTTTCTCTCAGCACTTGATGCAGCAAGGCACGTGCTTCTTCAGCTTCCCCGATATAAAAATAAGCGAGTGATAAATTGTTATACGCCGCCCAAGCATCCGGGAACCGTTCAATCAATTCCTCTAATACTTCAATTGCCTTATTGAAATCGCCTTTTTCCATTAAACGGCGCGCCTTTTCCTGCCCGACCATTTTCTCTGAATCGTTTTCATCCAGGTTTTCAAGCACTTCTTTTTCAAACTCCACGAAATCCAGAATTTCCTGCGCCTCTACCGAATACATACCCTCCGGCTCCATATCTAAATACTTAAGCGCATATTTTTTGGCATCATGAATCATTCCTACACACCCTGAGACCTCGGCAAGCATAAAGACAATTTCCGGCTCGTTTTGATCCAGGTGATAAGCGGTATGAATTAATTCGTATGCATGTTCAAAATTTTGATATTCCATTTCCAGTATTCCGTACTGCATTAAAATCAAGCCGTCATCCGGGCTAAGCTCGGCAGCACGCTTAATATATTTGTAGGCCTTGTCCATTTGATCGCGTTCTAGGGCTGTCAGTGCTTTTTGATAATAATAATCACCGTTCGGAATAAACGAAACGACGTTATTTCTTGTTTTTATTTGACGTTTATTTTCCAACAATATTTCCTCCGAAACATGAGAAGGACACACCTCCCCTATCATAAGGCGAGGTGTTGTCCCTTCTTATGTGGATTTCCACAAAATTATTTTCTCACTGAAATGAGGAACGCTCTGACACGTTCCCCATAATTGTCCCTATTATAGCATAAACAGTACAAAATACCGCTATATCTGTTCATGACGAATTTTCATCAATTGTTATTGGTCGTGAAAGCCCGCTGTGGATGCTTGTTTTCTGCTGGAAGACTCTCTGTTTATTTCTTTCCTTCATGACGTTTTTGCAGTACGTCTAATACTTCATAGATATCTACTTTTTGCGTCTGACGGCGCTGCCTTTCGATACAGAAAAGAAAGACTCTTTGCTTATTTCTTTCCTTCATGACGTTTTTGCAGTACGTCTAATACTTCGTATACATCTACTTTTTGCTCTTGAAGTAAAACAAGAAGGTGATATAAAAGATCCGCCGATTCCCACTTTACTTCTTCTTTGTCGCGGTTTTTTGCTCCGATGACAACCTCTGTTGCTTCTTCCCCGACCTTTTTGCAAATTTTATCGATGCCTTTTTCAAATAAATATGTAGTGTAAGCACCTTCCGGCATATCGATTTCACGTTGTTTAATGACTTCTACCAGCTGCGGTAGAATGGCTACGGAACCTGGACGTTCATTTTCAACGATAGATTCCATGAAGCAGGATGTCGTGCCGTTATGGCATGCAGGCCCTGCAGGAATGACCTCTACTACTAAAGCGTCCTGATCACAGTCTGCTTTGATCGATATTACCTTTTGTGTATGACCGCTTGTCGCGCCCTTATGCCAAAGCTCTTCGCGGGAACGGGAATAGAACCATGTCTCTCCTGTCTCAATCGTCTTTTGCAGTGATTCTTCGTTCATATAGGCTACTGTCAGCACTTCTTTAGACTGTGCATCCTGCACAACTGCCGGGATCAGCCCCTGCTCGTTAAATTTTACGTTCATCGCACATGCACTCCTTTTTCTCGCAAATAGCTTTTCACTTCTGCTACGCTCGTTTCTTTATAGTGGAAAATCGATGCTGCCAAGGCTGCATCTGCATCTACTTCCTGCAGCACTTCACGGAAGTGTTCGGCATTTCCTGCACCACCGCTGGCAATGACAGGAACAGTTACCGCATCACGTACCGCCTTGGTCAGACCAACATCAAAACCTGATTTTTCTCCGTCCTGGTTCATGCTTGTCAGCAGGATTTCACCAGCTCCAAGGCGTACAGCCTCTTTTGCCCAATCTACTGCCTTCCAGGATGTTTTATTACGGCCGCCATGTGTGTAGACCATCCACGTACCGTCTTCTTCCGAAAAACGTGCATCGATGGCACAGACGATACACTGGGCTCCGAAGTAATCTGCCCCTTCTTTGATCAGCTCAGGCCGCTCAAGTGCAGATGTATTGACCGATACTTTATCTGCTCCTGCACGCAGAATACGTTTCATATCATCAAGCGTACGAATACCGCCCCCTACCGTAAACGGAATCGCCAGGGCGCTTGCTGTTTGGCGGACAACGTCGACCATCGTCTCACGTCCCTCATGAGAAGCTGAAATGTCGAGGAACACCAATTCATCGGCACCTTGCTCATCATAAAACTTCGCCAGCTCTACTGGATCTCCAGCATCACGGAGCCCCACAAACTGCACACCCTTTACAACACGTCCCTCTTTAACGTCAAGACATGGAATAATTCGTTTTGTCAGCATACTTACACCTCCACGCCTTTCAGCCATTCCCGTAATAAAAATACACCGAACTCACCGGATTTTTCGGGATGAAATTGCATGCCTGTAAAATTGCCCGAAGCAATGATCCCAGGTACGCGGACACCTTCATAATCCGCTGAGGCAACAAGCTCCTCATCCGCCATATTCGCTGCATAGAAAGAATGCACGAAATAAACATGGCGGTCGTTCGGGAAACTCTTTCCTTCCAACCACGCAGGCAGATGTGCCAGTTCCAGTTCATTCCATCCCATATGCGGAATGCGGGATACATCAGTAAAGCGCTTAATGCTCCCCTTGAAGATGCCAAGCCCTGTTGTCGGTGTCACTTCTTCACTTTCTTCAAACATCAGCTGCATGCCGAGGCAGATACCCAGCAGCGGTTTATTATTATTTCTTATAAAATCGATCAGCCCTGTTTCCTCTAGTCGTTTCATAGCATCGGGAAATGCACCGACCCCTGGAAGTACAAGGGCATCAGCTGTACCTAGCTCTTTCTCATCACTCGTTACAACTACCTCTGCGTCCAGCCGTTTTAATGCCTGTTCCACACTGAACAGGTTCCCCATACCATAGTCAATTACACCGATTCTCACGTTAACAGTCCTTTCGTTGATGGTACGCCCTTTACACGCGGATCGATTTGTACTGCATCATCGAGCGCACGGGCCAACGCCTTGAAGATTGCCTCGATAATATGATGTGTATTTCGGCCATACGGAACAATAACATGCAGATTGATCCGTGCCTCCAGCGCAAATTTCCATAAGAACTCATGCACAAGTTCTGTATCAAACGCGCCGACTTTTGCATTCAGCTCAGGCTCTACCCGGTACTCAAGATGCGGGCGGTTTGAGCAGTCTACGACTACTTGCGCAAGCGCATCATCCATCGGTACAAAAGCAGTTCCGTAACGCTTGATCCCTTTTTTATCACCAAGCGCTTCACGGAATACCTGCCCCAGCACAATTCCGATATCTTCTGTCGTATGGTGGTCATCAATCCATGTATCGCCATCTGCTATGATTTTTCCATCAAACAGGCCATGCTTGATGAATAGGTCGAGCATATGATCCATAAAGCCGACGCCTGTTTTGATTTCTGCCTGGCCGCTGCCGTCTAGATTCAGTTCTACTTGAATTTTCGTCTCATTTGTATTGCGCTCAATGCGTGCAAAACGTTGTGCCATATTATTCTTCTCCTTTATCCCAGCCACGCGATTCGACTGCACGTGCGTGTCCTTCTAGTCCTTCTAAACGGGCAAGCCGTGCAATTTTCGGTGCATTTTGTGCCCATGTTTTTTCGCTATAATAAACAATGCTTGTTCGTTTAATGAAATCGTCCACATTCAAGCCGCTTGCAAAACGTGCTGTACTGTTTGTCGGAAGCACATGATTTGTTCCTGCAAAATAATCACCTACAGGCTCCGAACTAAAGCGCCCAATGAAAATAGCCCCTGCATGCGTGATGTGTCCTGCTACTTCCACCGCTTTATCAGTAATCACCTCTAAATGCTCTGGTGCCAATGAGTTAACGGCACGAATCGCTTCTTCCATCGATTCTGCGACATAAATATGACCAAAGTTTTCAATCGCCTTTCGTGCAATGGCTTCACGCGGAAGCTTTTGCAACTGCCGTTCCACCTCATCGGCTACCGTTTCAGCAAGCGTATCGCTCGTCGTAATTAAGATGGCGCAGGCGAGTGTATCGTGCTCTGCCTGTGACAGCAGGTCAGCCGCTATTTCGTCGGCATAGGCTGTATCATCTGCCAGCACGCATATTTCAGAAGGCCCTGCAATCATATCAATCGCCACTTCACCAAATACCTCGCGCTTGGCCAGTGCAACAAAAATATTGCCCGGACCGGTGATTTTATCGACCGGAGCGATCGTTTCCGTCCCGTAGGCAAGTGCTGCGATTGCCTGCGCGCCTCCGACTTTGTAAATTTCTTTGACGCCTAAAATGTGGGCCGCTACTAATACCGCCGGTGGAAGCTTGCCGTCTTGTCCAGCCGGTGAAGTAATGACAATACGCCTAACGCCCGCTACCTGAGCAGGGATGACATTCATTAATACAGAGGATGGATAGGCTGCGGAACCACCCGGCACGTACAGGCCGACTGCATCAAGAGGGGTAATCCTTTGACCCAGCCAGGAGCCGTCCGCTAACGGCAGCTCATAGCCATGACGCTTTTGAGCACTATGGTAATGGCGGATATTAGCAGCTGCTTCTGACAGGTCTGCATACAGCTGCTCATCAAAACCTTTCACAGCCTCTTTCACTTCTTCCTCTGTCACTCGAAGGTTTGCCGGTGCAAAACCATCCCATCTCTCACTGTACATCCGGATGGCTGCATCCCCACGTTGTCTAACGTCTGCGATTACTTGGCGCACAGTCTTCAACTGTTCTTCATTGCCGCCCTCAAGCTGGCGCTTTAACGAAATCTCACTAGTTAATGTGGTAATATTCATAGTCATCCTTCTCCTAATTCACACATTTTTTCAGACGAGACACCAGATCCTGAATTCTTTCACTCTTCATCCGGTAACTTACTGGATTGGCAATCAGACGTGACGAGACATCTGTAATATGCTCATATTCAACCAAACCATTTTCCTTCAATGTTCGGCCGGTAGAAACAATATCGACGATCCGATCTGCCAGACCAATCATCGGTGCAAGTTCAATTGAACCATTCAGCTCAATGATCTCTACCTGCTCTCCTAGTCCCTTGTAATATTTCATCGCAATGTTTGGATATTTTGTTGCAATGCGCGGGGCGATCTCATTCATTTTTGTATCCGGCAAACCAGCTGAAGCGATATAGCATTGGCTGATTTTCAAATCCAGCAGTTCATGAACGCTGCGGCGCTGCTCCAATAAAACGTCTTTTCCCGCAATCCCGATGTCTGCTACTCCATGCTCCACGTATACTGGGACATCCATCGGCTTCGCGAGGATAAAGCGAATTTTTTCTTCCGGGATTTCAATCATCAGCTTGCGGGACATTTCTACTTCCTCGGGTAAATTAAATCCGGCTTCAAGCAGCATTTCATAAGCCTCTTCGAAGATTCGGCCTTTCGGCATGGCAATTGTTAATTCGTTCATTGTTCTTCCTCCTGCTGATAGCAGTAAACCACTTCTTGAAACTGCTCTTTAAATGCTTTTTCATCGATTAATCCTACCGTCGACTGCATTGTCACACGCTTGTTCTGCTCACGCAGTACAGCTGTTTTTTGCAGTGCCTGGCTAAAAGCGTCTGGTTCAAATAATACAAGGGCTGTTACATTTTCAATTTCCTTTAGAGGCATTGCCTCAAGCAGACGGTCAACCCGCAAGCCGAAGCCCGTCGCACCTACCTTTGTGCCGAAATGCTCCAGCAGCCCGTCATACCGGCCCCCATTACCTAGCGGGAAGCCACTGCCTTCAGCAAATACTTCAAATAACATTCCTGTGTAGTAATTCATATGGCTCGACAATGTAAAATCGAATGCTATGTATTTCTCTAGCCCTGCCTCCGCAAGCAGCTTCCATAGCTTTTGCATATAATCCAATGCATCATTTTTACGTACATATTTTTCGACTGCTTCAATAGAAGATAAACTTACAGCCTCCTCAATAAAAGCAAGCAGCGCATCGGATTTTGTTTTTGGCAGCCCAAATGCAAGAACAGCTTCTTCAAATCCTACATAATTACGTTTTACGAGCAGCTCATTCAGCTCGGCAGCCTGCTCCTCGCTTTCCGTATAATCCTTCAGAATGCAGCTAAGCACCCCGGCATGTCCAATTGTCACTTTAAATGAGCGAATGTCATATGCCTGCAAAAGCTCAATCGCTGTTATGATAACCTCCGCATCTGCATAAACCGAATGATCGCCAATCAACTCAATTCCCATCTGTTCAAATTCGGCTGGGCGCCCCCCTTCCTGCTGCTGTGCACGGAAGACGTTTGAAAAATAAGCCAAGCGCTGCGGGATTTTTTCCTTCAGCAGTTTAGATGTCACAACCCGGGCAATCGGTGTCGTCATATCTGGGCGAAGCACCAGCGTATTGCCCTGGCTGTCTACTAATTTAAAAAGGGTAGCATCATGAATGGCAGAAGCCTTGCCTACTGTATCGTAATATTCAACAGTCGGCGTTTTGATAAATTCATAGCCTCTTGCGCGAAGAAGCGTTCTTCCTGTTTCTCGTACCGCTTCAAGCTTTTCATAAATTTGTGGGAATGTATCACGCATCCCGAGTGGTTTTTCAAACATTTTGATTGATGACATTTTGACACATCCTATCCTTTCACTTTAACGTACTAGAGTAGTAGATTACTAATGTATGAAAGTAATTTTACTGCTATCTTGAAACTTAGTCAATGAATTCACAAAAGATTCACTTTATAAACTTTTCTGAATACTTTTTCTGTTATTATACACTATCGTAAAATAAAAAAATCGGAGCAGCCCAATTTTTAGGACTCCTCCGATTTCACTATTCATTATGCCACTTCGGATTATCTGCTTTCTTGCGTTCAGCCATTTGCTCAGCCGTATAGATAATACGCATTGGATTGCCTCCTGCCATACAGCCAGCCGGGACATCACGGTGGACAAGCGTTGCAGCTGATATGATTGCTCCATCGCCAATTTCCACTCCGGGCAATACAGTAGAATTGGCTCCAATCATGACGTTGCTGCCGATTACTACATCACCAAGCCGATATTCCTCAATTAAATATTCATGCGCTAATATCGTCGTATTAAATCCGATTACTGTATTATCTCCAACGGATATACGCTCGGGAAACATCGTATCAGGCATCACCATCAATGCAAGGGATGTCTGCTTTCCGATTTTCATCTTTAAAAATGTTCGATAAAGCCAGTTTTTCATCCGCAAAGACGGAACAAACCTACCAATTGTGATGATGATGAAGCATTTCATCACTTTCCAGAACGATACCGTATCATACATATTCCATAATGAATTTGCCCCTTTAACTCGATAACGCTCCGTTCTCCTCATCCTCTACGCTTCCTTTACAATTGAAAGTAAATCGGACATATGCTCCAGCATATAATCCGGATTAAACTGCTGTAAGAAGTCTTTCCCCTTGAATGCCCAAGCAACCCCGGCCGTACGGACACCGGCATTTTTTCCACCTTCAATATCATGTGAATTATCACCGATCATGATGACGTCACTTTGGTTTAGCCCCAGCTTTTCCAATGCGAGAAGAATCGGTTCAGGATCAGGTTTCACACGTGAGACATCATCCACACCTACAACTACTTCGAATAAATGTGCTGCCCCAATAATTTCTAATCCGCGTGCAATTGTATTTCTTCGCTTTGTCGATACGATTGCTAACCGGATACCCATTTCCTTCAGCTTTTCCAGTGTTTCCACAACACCTTCATACTCTTTTACGAGCTCATCATGATGCTCCAGATTCCATGCTCTGTACTTGCCGATCAGCTCTTCCACTTCATCAGGAGCAATTTCCTTAAATGTTTCTGCAAGTGAAGGACCAAGGAAGCGGACACAATCCTGCGGCTGATACTGCCCAGGGAACCGTTCATTTAGTACATGCATAAATGTTTCAATAATTAAACCGTTTGTATCTAGCAGTGTTCCATCAAAATCAAATAATAATGCTTTTGTCATTGCTGTAATGCTCCTTTAGCTTCCCTTTGTTCTGCACGCTTCCACATTTGAGCGACGATTATGGTTAACATGAAGGCTGTAACAATTCGTATTAATAATAATGGTACTATCGGTATACCGAGCGGCGCAAAGATGAGTGTATCCTCTACGACCGCATGACAGGCTACAAGGAAGATAAAGGCAAGCGTTGCGTCCTTTTTGGAGACGCCGTCTTCCTCTACCGCTTGAATCATCACCCCTGCTCCGTATGCAAGCCCAATTACCAAGCCTGTTACAAGCGTCACCGAAGCGTTTGGCTTAACCCCGATGATTTTTGTCCATGGGGCCAGCAGCTTCGAAAGCTTCATTAAATAACCATAGTCTCGTAAAAATTGCACGATGATCATAAGCGGCAGCACAATCATGATCAATTGCAAAATGCCGAGACTCGCTCTTTCCAAGCCTAATAGAACGATCGCTCCCCAGCCTTCCGGATTAGCTGTTGTTTCGGACATCATGCCGTATTTGGCGATTTCGCCCCCGCCATCCCATACTGCATTAATAATGATGGCAGATAAAAACGCAAGTCCGAAACGAACAGCTAACACAACCCATAGTTTGACACCAACCCGCAGCGCGACTGCTGTTTCAATAAACATGCTATGTGCGAATGACAGCATCACCGCAAGCGTGAATACTTCCTTTACAGTCAGCTCCAGCGAAAGGATACCGGCAATCCCTGAGTACAGGTTCAAGGTAGTCCCCAGCACAAGAGGAATAGCCGCTTCTCCCGGCAGGCCAAAAATTCCCATCAACGGCGTAATAATGTCAATTACCCATGGCAGGACGGGGGTAAATTGAAGAAGCGTTACAATAAATGTTATAGGAAAAATGAATTTACTTAACTTCCAGGCTGTTTGAAACCCGGAGATTACACCCTTTTTTAACGTCTCCATCCCGCTTACCCCTTATTTTTTATCTAAATAACGTACAGCAGGTTTTACATTCATACGGCGGTAAACAATTGCGATGATACCAATCGCAATTCCTAAAATAGACACAACCTGAGCTGAACGTAAATCACCAATCAAGTACAGGCTATCTGTGCGCAGTCCTTCGATGAAGAAACGCCCTATCGAATACCAAATCAGATAGAAGAAGAACATTTCCCCGCGGCGCCAGTTGAACTTGCGTGCCACGAGTAAAATGATTAAACCAATGATGTTCCAAACCGATTCATATAAAAAAGTCGGGTGGACATATGTACCATCTTCTTTAATATACATTTGTTCAATAATCCAGTCCGGCAGGAAAAGGTTCTCCAAAAATCCGCGTGAAACCGGTCCGCCGTATGCTTCCTGGTTGATAAAGTTCCCCCAGCGCCCAATAATCTGGCCGATTAAAATACTTGGCGCTGCAATATCTGCAACCCGTAAAAAGCTGACACCGCGTTTTTTCGTAAAGATATAGGCGGTAATAAAGGCTCCGATTAAAGCCCCGTGGATCGCAATACCACCCGTCCAAATCTCGATGATCCTCCCTGGATTCTCACCGTAATAGTCCCATTTCATCGAGACGTAGTAAATGCGAGCAGAAATAATGGAAATCGGCACTGCCCAAATCAGCATATCGCCGAGAAAATCTTCATGTAAACCTAAACGTACCGCCTCTCGCTGAGCCAATAAATAAGCGAGTACGATACCTGTAGCAATCAAAATCCCGTACCATCTCACAGGTATCGGTCCTAAATGAAATGCTACCGGATCAATAGCAAGTAATGTAAAACTCATAACATTCTCCTTTCTTTAAAAGTCATCTATTATTTCATCATTCGAAGCAATCATATCATCTAATCGACGAGAAAACTCCTGGGCGGCATTGACCCCCATTCTTTTCAGTCGATAATTCATGGCTGCTACCTCAATAATGACCGAAACATTCCGCCCCGGCTGTACAGGAATCGTTAATTTCGTCAAATCCGTATCGATAATACGCATCTTTTCCTCATCCAGCCCTAGACGGTCATACGTTTTATCCGGATCCCAGTTTTCAAGCTCTACGACAAGTGTAATACGCTTATACGGCCGAACTGCGCTGGCGCCGAACAATGTCATAATATCGATGATTCCGATACCCCGGATTTCCAGTAAATGCTCGAGCAAAGGCGGCGGACTGCCAATGAGCATGTCTTCCGATTCTTGACGTATTTCTACACAGTCATCTGCTACTAATCGGTGCCCTTTTTTCACAAGTTCAAGAGCGGTTTCACTTTTCCCAACGCCGCTCTTTCCAATAAGCATAACGCCGATTCCATAAATGTCGACAAGAACACCATGAATAGCTGTTGTCGGTGCGAGCTTGCTTTCTAAAAAGTTCGTCAGCCGGCTCGAAAAGCGAGTCGTCGTGAGTCTCGTTTTCAAAACCGGTACATGATTTTCCTCGGATGCATCGATCAGCTCCTGAGGGACTTCAAGTTCTCGTGAAATGATAATCGCCGGTGTATTTTGCGCACACAGTTTCATCATGCGGTCGCGCCTGTCAGTAGCCGGCAGCATTTCAAAAAAGGAAAGCTCCGTTTTCCCTAGAAGCTGGACGCGATTTGATGGATAGTGTGTAAAGTATCCTGCCATTTCAAGGCCTGGTCTTGAAATATCACTTGTCGTAATATAACGTCCGATTCCTTCCTGGCCGCTGACCAGCTCTAAATCGAATTTTTCCATTACATCTCTTGTCGTTACTTGTATCATCGCAACCTCTCCAATCCTCCAACATACATATTGTTTTCTCCCGTATTAACGAGCAGTCATTCATCTGTACCGAAAGCAAAACGCCAGGTACAAGACGCCTGTGTTACGGCGTAAAACGTCACAAAGCCCAGCAGGAGCCCAGTTGCTCGCAAAACCCGATTGGTTCAACTAGCAATCAGTGGGGACGAGGATCCTCACTATTTGAAGTTTCACTTTATTTTAACATGCCATTCTCCATTTTCGAACAGTTTCCATCGAAAGGCTGTCTTAAATTTCTTGCCATAAGAAAAGGAGCTCTCCAATAAGTTCACCTGCCGGAAAGCTCCTTTCACCCTTTATTTTCTTTTATCTATTTCTTCTCAGCTAACCAGGCTGCCAATGCTTCAGCCTCTTCACCTTTTACTAAACCAGGGGGCATATTTCCCTTACCATTTAAAATAATATCTAAAATTTCTTCTTCCGAATAACGGGAGCCCACATCATTTAGTGCCGGTGTATTTCCCATACCTTGCAGATTGCCGCCGTGGCATGTTGCACAGCGCTGTTGTGCTACTTGCTCGCTTGAATCAACAGAAGCGCCGCTTTCTTCATTTGTACCGCCGTTATTTTTTGCATTGTCTCCATCGTCACCGCCGCATGCACCAAGCACTAGCGCTGAACCTAGCATGAAAGTTGCTAACCATCTTTTTTTCATTTTGAAACCCCTCCAAAAATGAGTTTACTTGCATATGCTATTATAGCATCTTTATGCACGTTTAAAACCTTCACCCAGCACCTCATATGCATCCGAAACGATAACAAAGGCAGATGGATCAACCGTTTGGACGATTTGTTTCAGCTTTGTGAATTCTGTTTGATAAACAACTACCATCAATACCGGCTTTTCACTTCCTGTATAGCCGCCGAATGCCGGAATTTTTGTCACACCCCGGTCAATTTCTTTAAAAATTGCATCACGTATTTCATCCTGCTTATTCGTTATAATATACACCATTTTCGATTGGCTAAAACCCAGCTGGATAATATCGATTGTCTTCGTCGTCACATATAAACCGATCAGTGCGTACAGTCCCTTTTCGATATCAAATACAATAGCTGCACTGATGGCAATCAATCCATCGATCAAAAGCACGCTCGTCCCCAATGTCAAACCTGTATATTTCGTAATAATCTGTGCAAGTAAGTCTGTCCCGCCTGTTGAAGCTTTCCCCTTGAATACAAGACCAATGCCTGTTCCAACAAAAATACCGCCAAAAATAGCACCGAGCAGCGGTGTGTATGTCCATGCATTCCAGCTCTCTGTCAGTATGACAAAAAACGGCAGAGCCAATGTACCCACTAGTGATTTCACACCGAACTTCTTCCCTAAAATCAAGACGCCTGCTATGAAAAGCGGAATATTAAAGGCATATTGAACAATCCCAGCATTCCAGCCAAATATTCCATGCAGAATCGTACTAATACCGCTTACTCCGCCCGAAGCTACCTGATTGGGAAAGAGAAATGCATTAAAGCCGATTGCTACTACAGCTGCCCCTGCGATGACATACAAATACTCTATAATTGTATCTTTTGCAGAATTTTTTTCGTTATTCACATTTTTCCCTACCTTTTTTACGAGTCAATTTAGCCATGATTATAACAAATGCTAAGCGTTCTGAGAACTTCATTAAAGTGAAGTTTCTTATAATTGAAGGAAAACACAAAATTACATGCATCCGGTAACTCTATCTAATGGTTTTAGCTTACGGAACTAAAAGAAACTCGGACAAAACCTAAAAACACCATTTTCCAGATGGAAAAATGGTGTTTTTTCGGTATGGTCACAATTGATTTCCGTTACGGGTACGCTTTCTGAGGGCATGTGCTGAGCCTGTTCGTGCTATTCCCCAGGAAGCTTTGCTCTGCACCGAGAGCTTAGCGGCAGATGCACTCGGCTCTGCACTTCAATCAATCTCGAAAGCATCAAATTTTTCTTATAGATTTACCCTGATTTTCTTGGGGTTTCTACTTATGTCCAAGCCTCCAGCCACTAATAATTTTCAAATGTTTCTTCTACCCAGTCATCCGCTTCAGCCTGTATTTGAATGACTGCCTCTTTTGTCAGCCCTAACTTCTCAGCGTACTTATCAACCTGTTCCCATTCTGCTTTGCTTAATGCGATACTAAACTGCAGATAAGGAGTCATTTCTGTTTCTCCTCCGCCAATGGTTTCTGCAATTTCCTCCGAAAACGGCAATTGCTGCAGAATCATATCCATCGGTCTACGCAGCAGTGAATCGATTAATGAAAACAGCCCTATCAGAAAGTACTCTGAAAAGTTCTCCCTGTAATTAAGCCTTGCTATCTTTTCACAAACTTTCGCCCGGAATAAAGATGTCCGCATCAGCTCATTAAATACATCTGTTTTATTACGGCTATTGATTTCCCGCATTGCCAGTAAGTAAATCCATTTTCTTAGTTCTGATAAGCCCAGCATCAAAATAGCCTGTTTGATTGACCGTATTTTTGACCTCGTCCGTTTCGTCGACTTATTGATCAATTGCAGAAGCTTGTAGGAGACAGAAATATCCCGTTCAATACTTTCCGCTAATTTATTGATATTAGGTTCTTCATCCCTCAATAAAGCGAGAATTTGAAAATACTGAAGTGTGTTTGCCGGAATGTCCGTCGATCTAATCAGCTGCGGCTGCTCAAAAAAGTATCCTTGGAAAAGGGTATAGCCTGAATGCCTTGCCACATCAAATTGATTGCGGGTCTCCACCTTTTCCGCCAGCAGTTTAATATGCGGAAAGTCTGTTTTTACCTTTTTTTCAATCTCCATTCGTTCCAGCAGCGGCGAGAGCAGAAAATCTACTTTTATATAGTCAATATAAGCAAATAACTCATCGTAAATTTGAACCTCTTCCTGTAATACAAAGTCATCAAGAGCTATTTTAAACCCCTTCTTTTTCAGCTCTCGCAAACGCTCGACAAGCTCCGTTGTAATCGGCACATCTTCTAATATTTCTATCACAACCTTAGACGGTTCCAGATAATCAGTTAGAGGGCCCATCAGTAAATTGTATGTAAAATTTACAAAGCAAGGACGTCCCTTGCTTACTTCGTCAATTCCCATATTCACAAAAGAATTAACAAGCACATCAACAGTTGCTGCATCCGAATCAGTGATGGGAAACGAATTTCCGTCTTTATTACGGTAAAGGAGCTCATAGGCAACCACTTGTTCATGTAAATTAAATATAGGTTGTCGACCAATAAAAACCTCCATACAAATTTCCTCTCTTTACGTTTCTTTTCAAAATTATACCATAACTATGCTACTTAATTAGTAAAATTTCTTCGCAAACTACAAAATCTTTAAAGGAAATTATCTATTTAACTAAAAAAAAGATAGGACGTAAGAACGCCCTTATCTCCTTTTATTATAGATATTTATTAAACCACTCTATAATTTGTGTTAAACGCTCCACCCGCAAGTTTGGTGTACCTGTTCGAGACAGGTTATGGTCATTGTCAGGGAATCGGACAAAGCCGACCTCTTTACCTAACGACTTTAATGTAATATAAAGCTGCTCTGCCTGCTCGATCGGACACCTGAAATCTTTTTCACTGTGCAGAATCAATAATGGTGTCTCTATATTTTCAGCATATTTCAGTGGGGAGAAGTCCCATAACTTATCGACGGATTTCATATCGGCAAAGTGCTGCCACTCACTGAAGTAGTACCCGATATCCGATACACCGAAGAAACTGATCCAGTTTGAAATGGAGCGCTGTGTGACTGCTGCTTTAAAGCGGTTTGTATGGCCAACAATCCAGTTCGTCATAAAGCCGCCGTAGCTGCCTCCTGTCACACCCAGACGACTCTCGTCAATCCAATCATAGGCTGCTAACACATAATCAACCCCAGCCATGATATCCTCATAATCACCGCTGCCGTAATCGCCGCGGACGCCATCTACAAATTCCTGGCTGTAGCCATGGCTTCCTCGTGGATTTACATATAACACACCATAGCCTTGTGCTGCTAATAGCTGCATTTCATGGAAAAATGTATTGGCATACATTGTATGAGGACCACCATGGACCTCTACAATTAATGGATACTTCTTGCCTTCTTCGTAGGCAGCCGGCTTCATAATCCATCCGTGCACATCCCCAATTGTTGTTTGGTAGACGATAGCTTCAGGAGTAGAAAGCGGTACTTCCCGCATAAATTCTTCATTCAAATTAGTCAGCTGGCGGCGTTCCCCTGTCGTGATATCAAGGAAGAACACTTCGCCAGGGAATGCTGGATTAGAAATTGCAGCAAGAGCCCAGTTTCCATTACGCGCTACGTCATAGCTGTAAACATGCTCGCCTTCTGGAGTGGCCGGGAAAATGCTTCCCTCAAGGTCTGCATAGTACAAGCGTACATCACCCATCGTTGATAATTGGAAGTACAATGCATTTGTTTCCGTCCACACGACACCAGGTGCATCCACTCCCTGTTGAACATCGGCTACGGCAAGATCACCTGCTGGAGCATCTAGCATTTCTGTAAGCTGCTGTGTAAGTCCCGTCTCCGTATCATAGATATACACATTGTTATGCGTAGCATTTTTATAAGAAGCGTCGCTGCCGATATACGCGATGTATCGGTTATCATATGAATATGCTACACCACCGTAATAGCCCTCTTCATCTACAAGTGTTTTCTCTTCCTTTGTCTCCACATCAACGATATACAGGGGTGTGCGGAATTCAAAGTCCAGGTTTTCCGCTCGATTGACGCTCATAACAATGCGGCTGCCATCGCGGGAAATACCCGCCAGCCCATGATGAAAATCCCCTGTTGTAAACTGCTCTATCTTTTCATCGGCAAGCGTCAGCACCGCAATTTGGGTGAATTGATCCTGGGGACGCAGCCCTGCTCCGCCAATCCCGTCCATTTTATATTTCATGCCATTTACCACATAAGCCTGAGGTAATTTATCTTCCTCTTTTTCTGCCTTATCAGTAATTGTTTTCCCCTGTTTGACACTTCCAGTCAGCCATACTTTTTCTCCACAAGGGCTCCATGTAAAGGAACTTACCCCATTTGCAAGATCCGTCACTTTTTTTGCTTCTCCGCCACGGCTTTGAAGAATATATAATTGATTTTTTTCATCACGGTTAGAAAGGAATGCAATTTTCGTACCATCAGGTGACCACTGAGGGCTGCTGACGCGCTCTTTTCCAAATGTCCATTGCGTTGTTTCCCCTGATTCGATATGTATATGGAACAAGTGAGCGTAATATTTATTGTCTTCCTTATCGATATGAGTGCGAATAAAAACCGCCTCTTCATTCGATGGCGACAGCACCGGATTTGCGACAGACTGCAAAGTAAATAAATGATCTGTTGTTAACATGTTGATCCCTCATTTCGATTTATTTCGGATTCCGTAACAATAGTGTATCATCCATTTCTGTTTTTTCCTAAACCTTTCTACTAAAAATACTAAATATTTTTTTAATTTAATCTCTTTCAACAGATTACACTATCATTCTTCCTGCATCATTTGCGGCTGCTGGCGATCATACATTCAACTTAAATAGAGTACCTATTTTTGCGGTCCTTTCAACTTATGTAAGAGCACCTTCATTTCATCACTTTCCAACAAAAAATCGGCATTAGCTCCTAGCTAACACCGGTTTATCTATTCCTTATCGTTTTCCTTTGTTTCATGTAAAATATATTGCAGCGCCCCTACTCGGCATGAATTAACAGCCCGCATTACATCCTCCACTTTATCCCCATCAGGCAGTACCCACGGGCGGCGGTCTACATTAAACACCGCTGGATTACTGTTTATACAATTTTGAGCATGGATGCATAGCTCTTTTTTAAAGAATACATCGATATCCTTGCCGTAATATTTGCGATATCCCTCTTCCAGCAATTTTTTTTCGTCCATAAAATCAGCTCCTCTTTTTTGACTATACCCCTGAAAAAGGAACTTTTATACTTATGAAAACACATCTAATTTAAGACAGAGAGGACACTAGTCTTGATGAGAGGTATAGCTTGCTCTCTTTAACCGCAAAAAAGCCAGCGCTATGGAAGCACTGACTCCAGCCTGTTGACAAACGCTCTCATCCAGCGTTGCTTGCCTCGCTCGTACCCTCATGAACTTAGGTTCTATTCGCGTCTTCGCTCGTCGGCGCGCCTTGTCTGGCAAGCGTTTTCAAGACAGGCTGGGTAAACCTCCATTTTATGAAATTACCAAAAAAAAAACGAAAAGCCAGCGCTATGGAAGCACTGACTTCAGCCTGTTGACAAACGCTCTCATCCAGTGTTGCTTGCCTCGCTCGTACCCTCATGAACTTAGGTTCTATTCGCGTCTTCGCTCGTCGGCGCGCCTTGTCTGGCAAGCGTGTTCAAGACAGGCTGGGTAAACCTCCATTTTATGAAATTACCAAAAAAAAAAAACGAAAAGCCAGCGCTATGAAAGCACTGACTTCTTATTTATCATTCTATTTTGCCGGCAGCGCGTCTTTTAAAGAACGGCGCAGAATTTTACCTGTTGAATTTTTCGGCAGCTCGTCTAAAACTTCAATTGTCTTCGGCACTTTATATTTTACGATGTGCTCTGCACAATAATGCTTCAGCTCGTCTGGTGCCATCGTTTTATCCTTTAATACAACATAGGCATGTACCGCTTCGCCAAAATCAGGGTCCGGGAATCCTACTACTGCTGCTTCAATAACATTTGGATGTGTAAACAGCACTTCTTCCACTTCACGCGGATAGACATTGTAGCCCCCTACAATAATCATATCTTTTTTACGATCGACGATAAAGAAGTAGTCCTCCTCATCCTTTCGTGCAAGGTCTCCTGTGTAGAGCCAGCCATCACGGATCGCCATAGCTGTTTCTTCAGGCATTTTATAGTAGCCCTTCATGACGTTCGGCCCTCGAACAATGAGTTCCCCAACTTCACCGACAGGGACTTCTTCGCCATTTACATCCACAACCCTATTTTCAACATTGATGATTGATTGTCCGATTGATCCAGCCTTTCGCTCCCGATCTAATGGATTGAAACATGTAACTGGAGATGCCTCTGACAGACCATATCCTTCCGAAACCCGTACATTGAATTTTTCTTCGAAATTATGAAGCAATGCAACTGGTAAAGAAGCACCCCCTGAAATTGCCAGGCGGAGATGGGAAAATACTTTCGGATCTCCCTCCTCGAATTGATAGAGGAAGTTGAACATCGTCGGTACACCTGCAAAGACTGTTGCCTTATACTCATCTGCCAGTTTGAATATTTCACCTGGGCTGAAACGTGGTGCCAATAAAAGCGTAGCGCCCTTCATCAGCGGTGCATTTACGACTACTGTGAGCGCAAATACATGGAATACAGGTAACGTTGTAATTACTCGGTCTTCTCCAGCTATTTGCAGGTAATTACCTACATCTCTGGCATTTGAATAAAGATTGCCATGCGTTAGCATAGCGCCTTTTGGATGGCCCGTTGTCCCGGAAGTATATAAAATAACAGCCGTATCATCTGTATGTACTGCAGCCGGTTCGATGGATGCAGCCGTCCCCGCCAATACATGTGTGAATAGCTTCGCCTTCTGTTTCGCTGCATCACTTAATGCAGCATATTTCTCCCCTATATCCGGTGTTGTTTCACAAATAATGTACGCTTCTACCTGCGGAAGCGCTTTCATACCCATTTCTACAAGCGGCAATAACATGTCGAGTGCAATAACCGCTTTTACATCCCCATTTTGAATGATGTATGAAATTTCATCCGGCGTATAAATCGGATTAATCGGAATGGCAGTCGCTCCCAGCCTCATCGTTGCATATAAAGAAATGATAAAATGAGGTGTATTGCCAAGCAGCAACGCTACATGATCTCCCTTCTTTACCCCCATATCCTGCAGCGTCGCAGCAAAACGTCCTACTGTATGCTCTAACTCAGCATAGCTCGTGCCTTTCCCCATAAAATAGTACGCAATCTTTTCTGGTTGTTCGAAAGCTTGTTGTCGTATTTGTTCAACTAAATTCAATACATCCATCCCCCTTTGTGCGCAAATGAATTTCCATTCATTTTCCTAATATTATAAAATAAATATATTAATAAAACAATAGAGGATTTGTATTTCATTCGTCTTTCTTGTTAAAAAATAACGTTTTTTTCTACTTTATTCACTATCATTCAATCTTTGAGATGGGCAATATAACGCCAGCGGATCATGTAAAAGTAGACAACTTGCACTATCGCAAACAGACAAAATGCAATGATGATTTCTTTTACAATAATGAGGTTAACAATATCCTTCAATACAGACTGCAGGGCAATAAATGCAAATGTGCTATGAAGCAGCGCCACTCCCCATGGCAGGAAAAACTGCGGGGCAAGGTGCCTTGTAATAAGACGCTTCTGCTCTAGATCTGTCAGTCCCATCCGTTTAAGGACAATAAATTGCTGGCGCTCCCTTTCTAGATTTGCATATAGCTTGAAATAGATAAAGCTTCCTGCCGCTAACAGGAAAACCACTACAACAAGCACTCCTACAACCGTAAACAGCGAATACGTAGCTAATATATAAGAATAATTTAACCCTGTATTCTCAAAGTAAAAAGGTAATGAATAGACAGAGTTTGTGACATATTCATGCGATACAATATGCTGAATGTCCAGTCCAATATCCTTCGCTTCTATCCAGTGAGGAATGTCGAATGCAAATAAGTGATAGGCTGGCGGCTCACCCTCGACTGCCAACGGGTTTACTAAACGTTCAAAATCCTCGTCACTGATGATGATGGAATTCCGGCTAACAATGGATGTAGGGAAGATAATTTCAGGATATACACGATCAATTGTGATTGGTAAATTATTCTCCGTCAGCACTGTCTCTACAGTAACATCCTCCAAGTTTTTTATGGATTCATCTGAATAAGGAATGAACATTCCCTCTCCCGGGTTCATTCTTATAAGCGGCAAGCCATAGGAAAACAGCATCCGGTTAATATCTGTCTCCCTGAATATTTCCACTTCATTCGATGTTGCCAAAGAGGTCTGTTTAATAACCTCGAACCGTGTGATATGGTAAGAAAATCCCTGTTCTTCAAGCTCCGATATAATACTCAATACATGTTCTGTTTCATAAGGGTTATCCACATGTCCTTTGTAAACAATGCCCAAAGGATTCAATTTGTCGTACTGGGCAGTGTAGGAGGAAAGAGCAGCAAGAAGCACCACACAGAGCATAGCCAGCATCGAAACGATGGCCACCACAAAGAACATTTTTGCATTTTGACGCATTGTGTACAGTTGTTCTGCAACTGACAGCATACGTGCTTTGTGCCAGTAAAACGACTTTTGGCGTTTCAATAAATCTAATAGCAGAAAGACCGAGTCCGTAAAGAAATAAAATGTACCGAACGCCACAAAAATCGGGATAAGCAATGTAAAGGTAAATAAAGTTGTCTTTGATGTAATAAGCGCCAGCATATAGCCGACTAAAATAAGTACAATTCCTAAAAAAGCGCGGCGCTTGGAATACTGGTCTGAAACGTCCATAGACTGCCTCTTTAATAAATCGTTCAGCTTCGGATCTGGCCTATACATGACACTGCCGAATGAAATAATGACAAATGCACCCATAAAAACGGAAAAGGTTAATAGGAACGGGGCCCACGAAACATACAATGGCAAATCTTCAAGCCCTAAAATTTCACGGATCACCATAAAGAAAAATTTCGAAAAAGCAAAGCCGAAAAGAATGCCGCTCATACTAGAAAGCAAACCAATAATCATTGTCTCCAGAAACACAAGCTTATTGAGCTGACGCCTCTCCATGCCCAAATGCAGGAGGATAGCAAACTCTTTCGAACGTGCCTCTAAAAAGGCTTTCATCGAATAAAAAATAAAGAACCAAGAAAACAATACGAGAATGATTTCTGCAATAACCATCCCGACGATGGAGACCTCTCCAATGAATCCACTTTCCATTTCCGGATGGAACACAAGCATGGAATAGAGGAAAAATACGAAGACAGAGAAGAAACTGGCCATGAAAAAAGCAGCATAATTTCGAAAGTTACGAAAGACATTACGGTAAGCGAATTGACGAAAAGTCACCAACTTGTCCTCCTAATAAGCTAAGTACGTTTAAAATCCGCTGGAAAAATGCCTGTCTGCGGTCATCTCTATAAACTTCGTTAAAAAATTCTCCATCTTTAATAAATAACACGCGGTCACAATAGCTGGCGGCAATCGGATCATGCGTTACCATAACAATAGTCGCATTCTTTTCCCTATTCATTTTTGATAACAGCTCCAGTACCTCACGAGAGGCGTTCGAATCTAGGTTGCCTGTCGGTTCATCAGCTAATATAAGAGATGGTTCATGAATCAGGGCACGCGCAATCGCTGTACGCTGAGCCTGTCCTCCTGAAATCTCATTCGGCCGTTTTTCTAATATATTTTGCAAATCAAGTTTATCCGCTAGTGCTGCAAGACGTTCCTCCATCATGGCGACAGGTTTTTCATCCAACGTCAATGGAAGAATAATATTCTCCTCTACTGTCAGCATCGGCAGCAAATTGAAATCCTGAAAGATAAACCCCAGCTCACGTCTGCGAAAGTACGCCAGCTCCGTACTATTAAGGCTTTGTGGGCGCATCCCATTAAAAATAATCTCCCCTGTAGTAGGCGTATCAATCATCGAGATTAAATTAAGCAGCGTCGTCTTTCCGCTGCCTGACGGTCCCATTACTGCTAGAAATTCACCCTCGTTTACTTCGAAGCTTAGTTGATTCAAAGCCCTCGTCGTTACTTTTCCTTCGTATACTTTTGTTACTTCATTGATGTTTAATATTGACATAGTATCTCCTTTACCTAGATGAAATCGGCAGCTCGAGGATCCATGGAAGTACTGCCTCAAAGCTAATTTCTACTATCTCTCCGGTCATCCCATCAGGCACTGCTTCCATTTCCTGCGTCATGGAAAAGCAATAGTCTCCCGCCACAATATCCCATCCATCCAGCTCTCCTTCAAGGTGTTTCCCGTACAGATGATAGCTTCCTGTATACATCATCATCGTGCCGTCCTCCACTGCATGATAGGATAGGTCGCTTGGTTTGAGCATATCAATACCGAGCAAATCGAAAAAGGCCTGCACTTCTATATCTGCAAAGCTGCTCACCTGTATATAATTCAGCCACGGCATGGCTTCATTCTGATAGTTCATCTGCGCATACAATGCCTTTGTTTTTGGGACATCAACGAATAATTTCCATTCCCCTACCTGTACATGTTCCACTTGCATCCCCCTAGTGTTGAAAAATTATTTTAACTGTCGTACCGGCACCCACCTCAGACTCGATAATGAGTTCGTGACCTAATTTTGTACATATCTCCTGTGCGATATAAAGCCCCATACCTGTCGATTCTCCGGTTTTACGGCCATTTTCCCCTGTGAAAAATGGCTTTGTGACACGAGACAGGTCAGATTTTGGGATACCGATTCCTTGATCAGCTACACAAAGCACAACACTATCCCCCTGCTTTATAACCTTGATGAAAATTTTCTTATTTTCCTCAAATGTGTATTTCACAGCGTTTGTAATAAACTGCATGACAACAAACTTCAGCCATTTCGAGTCACTCATAACGAGCGTATCTTCTTCCATTTCAACTTCAGGGAACACACGATTCGTAATAAATAAACGTTTATTTTCATTAATAGTAGACGTGACAAGCTGCTTTAAGTTCACCTGCTCGACCTGGAGATCCTCTTGGAAATTTTCAAGCCGTGCATTCATTAAAACCATCTCAAGGCCCCTCTTCAGCCGCTCCACTTCTTCCTGCACGCTGCGTTTATCAAGCTCATCCTCTTGAAGAAGCAGCTCCAATACAGATACAGGGGTCTTCATTTGATGAATCCACTGATTTGTAAACTTGTACTGTCTTGTCTGCCGGGCATAGAGCGCCTGCACCTCATATTGGTACAATTTGTACAATTCATGCATGTACTCTTCTGTCTGGTAATATTCGATTGTTTTTGCATTCTTCTGAAGTGCATCATCCATCTGCCTTGGAAGCTCGGCAATTTTTTTTAAATAGCGTCTTCTCAGCATGTACCTTATCGTAAGAAAAGAAACAATCAATACAAGGCTCATCACAATTGAATAGAGGGCCGTTTCAAAGTTGCGAAAGCCTTCTAGCCAATACAGCATTAAAATGAACAATACGAGAAACACTTGAAAAATGACATAGGATAAATGTTCAGTAATAAATATCTTCAATCCCGCTCCCATTACATTTCCTCCGCGCTTAAAATAAAGCGATAGCCGGCACCTCGTACGGTTTCAATACAAGAGACAATTCCATAATCCGCTAATTTCTTTCGTACACGCGTCATATTCACATTTAACGTATTTTCATCTACAAAGGCTTGATCATCCCAAAGTTGTTCGAGCAGCTGATCCCGTGAAACGACTTTCGGTGCATTGCCCATTAGTAAATCCAGGATGATGCACTCTTTTTTCTGAAGGGGGATGACCATATCCTTTAAGTGAAGCTCCATTCGCTCTAAATGTAATGTCAGCTGCCCCTGCTTGATCGTCCGCTCCCCTTGCTTTGGTGCATACTCACCATACGTACGCCGCAGATGGCTGCGAATCTTTGCTAGAACAATCTCGTAATTAAATGGTTTTGTGATAAAGTCATCACCGCCATTTTCTAAAGCAAAAATCTGGTCCATTTCACCCGAACGAGCTGAAATGAATAAAATCGGGCACTTGGTCTGCTGTCGTAACTGCCTGCACCAATAGTAGCCATCGTATGTAGGCAGATTGATATCTAATAGTACGATATGGGGGTCAAACCGTTTACACTCTTCTATAATTGCTTCGAAATTTTCGACGATTGCGACTTCATACTGATATTTACGTAAAGTTTCTGCAAGCAACGAGGCGATTTTCATATCGTCCTCCACTATATAAATACGGTGTTTTTCCATTTTGTCACCTCTTTACTCCTTAAAAATAACTACTCCTTTATTTTACATGAAAAAATGACCCTCCTCAAAAACTTTAGGAAGGTCATCTGCCATAATTAATAAATTAATTGTAAAAATTCGTCTTTTGTTACGCCGCCAAAGTATTTTGGAATGTCTATTGGAGAAAGCACTTCGCTGATTGCTGCACGTTCATACTTTGTTCCAACAAGCAGCTCCTGTACTTCAGCCACATCGCCCACTCCAAAGAAGTCACCGAAAATTGTTGCCTCTTCAATCATCCCCTTGTTTACTTCCAGACGGATATCGATGCTGCCTGACGGGAATCTGTGCTGTTTTTGAATATTAAAGCGCGGTGATTTGCCATAGTTCCATTCCCACTTCTGATAACGTTCCTCGGACAGCTTATGGATATTTTCCCAATCTTGTTCCGTCAGCTCGTAATACTGGATATGTTCCTCTCCGCCGAAAATAGATCTCAAAATTTCCATACGGAATTCTTCAACTGTCATCGGTTCCTTCAGGAATTCAGAAATATTGGCCACACGGGAACGGACAGACTTAATTCCCTTTGATTCAATCTTGTCCTTTTTCACCTTTAATGCTGATACAACCGCATCAATTTCTGTATCGAACATCAGGGTTCCATGCGAAAACATGCGTCCCTTTGTAGCGAATTGGGCATTCCCGGAGACTTTGCGCCCTTCCGCTAAAATGTCATTACGACCGGACAATTCAGCATTAACGCCAAGCTTCGCTAATGCATCCACCACAGGCTGAGTGAACTTTTTATAGTTATGGAAGCTGTTCCCGTCATCCTTTGTCAGGAAGCTGAAATTTAAGTTTCCGAGGTCATGATATACAGCTCCTCCCCCCGAAAGACGACGAACGACAATCACACCGTTCTCTTCCACATAATCCGTATTAATTTCTTCAATAGTGTTTTGGTTTTTGCCGATGATGATGGATGGTTGGTTTATATAAAAGAGAAGAAAATCGTCTTTTTCAATATCCATATGCTTCAGCACATACTCTTCAATTGCCAGGTTGATGCGTGGATCGGTAATGCCTTTATTATCGATGAAATACATCTATTTCACTCCTTCACAAAATGTACATAAATATTTTAACCTAAATTCACACTTTTGTGTTGACGAACATAAACTGTTATAATACAATGAATACAATCAAAACAGTAATATAACAGATGATGAAAAGGAGGCTATCCACAATGTTAGAAAATGTAGTTGAATTTTTCAAAAACCTACCCGACAAAGTTTGTGTTCAATGCGGTGATAAGATTGAGGAACAAAGCGAATGCTACAGCAACAATTGTGAGAAATGCAACACTCTTTAATTCACAGTATATTGCTGATTGACGCTTCACTTTATGATTCTATAACACTATAAAGTTATTGCTTACACATCCATTAGACGTCCGGGTCCGCTCAATACCCGGACGTTTTTTCTTTTTGATTCCAGGTTATTAGAAAATGGTTCGCCTTCTAACATCCATTAAAAAAGTGTATTAGTACAGTGCTGTACTAATACACTTTTTCTTTTATGATTCCATCAGCTTTGAATACTTTTGTTTGTATAAGCGTACACAGGAGATAAACCGTATCATGACCATATGCCATCTATATTTACAATCGTCAAGCAGTTTTCATACCATTCTCTTTCTATAGGAAACGATAGGACGGATTGCTTTCATACAATACATTTTCAGCATAAAATCATGGAATACTTACACCAATTAATGATGCCCTTCTGATTTTTCTTCCTCTGGATTTTCATCCTCTTTCATATGATCCATCGAGCTTGAGCTGTCATCCTCCAGCACTTTACTCATATCAGGGTTACCTACGATGAACTCGTGTTTTGGCATGACATGATAAGCGCCAGCCGTTGTATGGGCATACATATAGTAAACACCCTCTTTTTCAAACGTATAGTCCGTCGTATATACACCGTCTGCGGATAGCTCGCCTTCAATCATTTCTCCTTCATCACGAAGACCAGACTCCCATACTTCAAACTCCACCGTTGCATCATCCACAGCTTTGTCACCTTGAGTCACTTTCGCTTCCAATGCAATTTCTTCATTTACTGCTACTTCCATAGGAGTCAGTACTTCCACTACTACTTCTACTGGCATTTCACCATTATCGATCGTATCTACCGTTTCTTTTTCCGTACAGCCTGCTACAAGAGCTGCTGCTGCCGCCATTGCCATCCACAATCTCTTCATCATCTATTCCTCCATTAATGGTAGTCTTACTGTCACTATCGTTCCTTTTCCTAATTCACTTGCTATATGCAGTGTACCACGATGCTGCTGAACGAGTTTATCAACGATAGAAAGGCCAAGCCCACTGCCGCCATCTGCTCTGCTGCGTGCCTTATTGACTCTATAGAAACGTTCAAGAATCCGAGGTAAATCTTCCTGCGGTATACCAATCCCTTTATCTTCTACTTGAATCACTGCCCACTCGTCTTCTATCATGGCATTCAAATAAATGCTTGTCCCTCTATCAGAATAACGAATAGCGTTTTCAAGTAAATTAATAAAGATCTGCCTCATTTTCTCTTCATCTGCTTCTATAATAATTTCTTCATTCAGTTCAACAACAATAGCAATTTCTTTTTCAACTGCCTTTGTGTTTACAAGTGCTGCTGAATCACGCAGTGTTTCAGCTAATACAATCGGATACATTTTATCTGTCTCTTCCGTATCAATATGGACAAGCTGCATCAGTTCATTCGTCAGCCTTTCCATCCGGTTGGCCTCTCGTGCAATCAGGCAAATTGCCTCGTCCTTTTGTTCCCCTTCAATAAAACCATTCTGGATTGATTCACTATAGCCTTTTACATAGCTGATGGGTGTTCTCAGTTCATGAGAAACCGTAGCCAAAAATACCTTTCTTTCTTCATCTTCCCGCTGGATTGCCTCAGCCATATGGTTAAAAGCCTCCGATAGCTGGCCAACTTCATCGTTAGATGTCACACCTACTCTTGCGCGATAATCACCGGTTGACATTCGCCGTACAGCTTGCTGAAGCTCATGGAGCGGATACATGATACGCTTCAGCCCTTTGAACACTAAATAGCCTATTAAAATAGAAAACAGTACAACTCCTGCTATTAAGAGCACCACTTCTTTACTCGCCAGTTCACTAATTTTTGCGAGTGGATAGTATAAGTACAAAATACCTTCAAGCCGGTTCTCATCCGTAAATGGCAAGATGACTGAAATGATCTGGCGTTCGAACCGCTCTTCGTAGCCAATCTTCGTGACCGCATTTCCTTCAAGCAGCTGCCGGCGCTCGTCTGGTCCAATTAATGTTTCGTAGTCGATATCAAATGGCACACATGCACTGAGCTCTCTCGGATTGCGGACAGCGAATACATTAAAAATAGAGTAGTTGTTATGCTCTTCTATTTCTGCAATTAATTCATCCGAAACTGCTCCGCCTTTATATTTCGTAGCAAGTTTTCCGCCAAACTCAATCATGGATGCCTCTGTATCCTCTACATAAAGCTGCTCATACAGAAAATCGGTGAATAAATACATGAAAGCGATCGTAATGAGAAGGAAACTAACAATTAACGTCCATATCTTACCCGCAAAAGTTCTCATTTGACCTTCTCAAAGCGGTAGCCAATGCCCCATACTGTCTGAATATAATCGCTTGCTTCCTTTGACTGTTTTCCTAATTTAAGACGCAGCGTTTTAATATGTGTATCGACCGTCCTTGTACCTCCGCTGTATTCCATATCCCAGATTCTCTCTAGCAGCTGCTCACGGGAATACACATTATCCGGACTTTGCATAAATAAATAAAGCAGTTCGTATTCTTTTAATGTTAATGGAATCTGCATATTATTGACTGTTACTTTTCGTGAAATTTCGTCCAGCTTAATACAGCCGCGGACCAATAGTTTCTGCTCTGTTTCATATATCAATCGGCCTGTCCGCCGCAGTACTGCATGGATACGGGCGACCAGCTCACTTGCTGTAAATGGCTTAAGAATATAATCATCACCGCCAATGGTCAACCCTCTTACCTTATCATCATTCGAATCGCGTGCGGTTAAAAAGATGATCGGGACATTAGATGTTAGACGAATATTTCTACATACTTGGAAGCCGTCCTCTTTTGGCATCATTACATCGAGCAAAATGATATCTACCTGCTCTTTCTCCAATAGGGCGTATGCCTCAAGACCGCTTGCAGCAGTCAGTATTTTGAACCCTGATTTTGTCAACATCACTTCAATCAGTTTACGCATATCCAATTCATCTTCAACAATTAACACCGTCGTCATTTTATATCCTCCCTCGCAAGCAATTGGAACGGTCCTTCCTTTGTTTTTACTCTCTTTTCAACGCCTTGCTCATTCACAAAATAGATTGTCTGATCGTCATATCCTGCAACGGCTATCCATTTTCCGAAATAGGCCGCCGCAAACGGATTGGCTCCGACTTTTTGGTGCCATAACACTTCACCCTCTCTATTTGCTACGTATAATGTGCTTTTACCGTGACTGATGACAGCCACTTCCTGGCCTTTTTCCGTTATCCCTATCGGCATGAGCGGCATGTTAATTTCCGTTAGCCTTTCGCCTGTTTCTAAATCATAGACATCAATCGTTTCATTGGGCCTATTGCCTTGTCCATGTCCGCCTACCCAAACAGCATGCTGTTCTTCCAGGATCGCAATGCCATGGGAAGATTTGGCAATATCCCATTCATCTACTACCTGAAAAGTATCAATATCTAATACTGACAAAATCGTATCCTTATAGTTCACTACATATAAAAGTCCATTGTGTGCCGTCATGGACATCGGATAATTATATAGTTTTTGTTCACTTAATTTGGCAGCCTGTGAATCATAACTTGTCACAGTATTTGTCTTACTGTTGGCCATGAAAAAGCGCTCTGTTTGGTCATCATAATATACATTGGTTGTACCAGCTCCGCATTCAATGACTTCAACACGTTTACCTGTAGAAAGCTCATATAGATGCGCCTCCGTCAAATCATGGCCATACATTAATACACGGTCATGCTGAATGAGTGCAGCACCTGTATAGGCGGCATCAAAATCCCAAGTGGTGATTTCCTTTCCCTCATAATCGAAAAAAGAAAGGGATGGCTGCAAAATGTTCACCGATGCTACGAATGGTTGATGGGGATTGATTTCTGTAAAGCGCTCTCCACTGCAGCCACTCATCAAAAAAATGCACGCCAATAGAACAACTATTTGATTCTTCACATAAATCCCTCCTTCCTCATCGTACTCCATAATTGTGAAATATCAATGAAGTAAACGCGGTAAAATTGTGAACAAGAATTGCCGCTCCTAACTATAGTACAAATCATTTTACAAAGGAAGATTTATAGGTTGAAGTTGTCTTTCATTTTATAAACCTTAAACTTTCATAAACTATTTTTTATACTCAAATGCATGAGATTCCTGTCATTTCAACGAGCCGTTCTATCTGCTTTTGGAGCACTTCCTAAACAACACGAAAAACCCCCGTAAAAGTTAGATTGGTGTCTAACTTTTACGGGGCAGATCATTACTGCACAGTTTCTTTTTTTACTATTCGTTTCAGCATGCCGGCAGCAGCCTCCCGTCCCTGTTCAATACAGTCCGGTACACTGATTCCCTCATAAGAACTCCCGACAAGCATGACATCCGGAAACTTTTCGTATAATTCCTGTTTCATTTGCTGTACTCGCTCATCATGACCTACTGTATATTGAGGCATCGCCTGCTTCCAGCGAGTCACCACTGTGAATAACGGATTTTCCTGCAAGTCGACCGCTTTACGCAAATCCGCCAAAACAGTCCGTTCGATCTCACTGTCAGATAATTCAACAATGGCTTCATCCCCTACGCGACCTATATAAACACGCAGCAAATCATATCCTTCGGGGGCTACCCCATCCCATTTGCGGTTGCTCCACGTACAGGAGGTAATTGCCAAATCACTATTACGGGATACAAAGAAGTTTAAAGCATCCTTATATTTCGGAAGCTGGTCCTGCTTGAATGCCATCGTTACTGTAGCAATTGTCGCGCAGTTCATCAATGGCTGATGCTGCATGACCTCGTACTTTTCAAAAACAGATTTAGCTACGTTGAAGGGAGTCGTCATGATCACTGCATCAGCTTGGATAGGCGAAATATTATTCAACACTATCTTCATAGACCCATCATTTAGCTTTTCGATAGCTTCCACTTTTACACCTTTCAATACTGTACTCGGTGCCAGCTGTTCTTCTAACGTTTCGATCAGTGTCTCCAACCCATTCTCAAACGTTCCATATTGAAGCGGTTGTTCAGAAAAATGACCGATAGCCAGACGGTCAGCCTTTTTCTTTTTCATCCCAAGCAGCAAGCTTCGATGTTCTTTCTCCAACTGGTAAAACTCCGGGAACATGGATTGAATGCTCAAATGATCAATATCACCGGCAAACGTTCCCGCCATCAGCGGTTCTACTAAATTTTCTACTACTTCCTTACCAAAACGGCGTCTGAAAAAATCACCAATTGGTTCATCTTGTTCCTCAGCCGCACGTGGAATTACTAAATCACCCGCTGCACGAATTTTACCAGTTAAAGAAATCAAACCAGAAGCAATAAATGAGGAGACTTTCGGCGGTCCCCCCAGCAGCAGGCTGCCTGGGATGGGATACAGTTCCTTACCGACGGCTACATAAGTCTGTCCGAGATTGTTGTATACCAGCTTATTCGCAATCCCTAAGTCATGCGCTAAACGGCAGGCGCTGCCAGAATCATCGATAAAAGATTCCGGTCCACGTTCGATAATAAATCCATCTTTCCGCATCGTTTGGATTTTCCCGCCTACTCGCAAGGAAGATTCCACTACTACTACATCTAATGGATATTGCTGTTCTTTTGCAGCCTGCTGCAAATAAAACGCCGCCGTTAAGCCTGTAACGCCACCGCCTATTATGACTACCTTTCGTCTTTTTAAAGTCACCCTCATCATCACTCTCTATATTATTTCGCTAATTTATCGTTAATTGCATCTACCATTGCATCAATGAATAACGGATTTGTATTCGGCATCGTTGGACGATAGTAGCTAGCACCAATTTCATCACAAACAACTTTACACTCGATATCGTTGTCGTAAAGAACTTCCAAGTGCTCTGTTACGAAGCCGACTGGTGTATAAATAAATGCTTTGTATCCTTTTTCTGCATGAAGATCGCGTGTTAAGTCCTGTACATCCGGTCCTAACCATGGCTCTGGTGTTTGACCAGCTGATTGCCAGCCCACTTCCACGTTTTCAATATCAGAAGCTTCCTTAATGAAACGCGCCGTTTCGATCAATTGCTCTTCATATGGATCACCAGCTAGTTTAATTTTTTCTGGAAGGGAATGGTTCGATACGATTAAGCATGCATTGGCACGCTCTTCTTCTGACATTTTCGCCAATTCACCATTTACTGCCTGCTTCCAGAACTCAATGAACTTCGGCTGTGTATACCAAGACTCAACAGAAGTCAGTTTCAGGTCTGCTCCTAATTTTTCAATATGGGCTTGGGCACGTCCATTATAAGATTTGATGGAGAACGTCGAGAAGTGAGGAGCCAGTACAATCGATACGGCTTCTTGAATACCTTCATTAACCATCGCCTCTACTGCATCTTCGACAAACGGCTCAATATGCTTAAGACCAATAAATAATTTGTATTCCACTTCATCCTGTAATTCATTCAAACGTGCACATAAAGCTTCTGCCTGCGCTTTCGTCATTTTTGCCAATGGAGAAATGCCGCCAATTGCACGGTAACGTTCTGTCAAATCATCGATATGCTCCTGCGATGGTTTGCGCCCGTGACGGATATGTGTATAATAGCGTTCGATATCTTCCTCTTTATATGGCGTTCCGTATGCCATTACTAATAAACCGCGTACTGGTTTCATGAAATTTTCACCTCTAAAGTTATTATGTGCACATAAGAGGGGCCATTTACGCTCCCTCTAGTATCTATTTAATCCTAACAGTGCCCGGCTTCCTCTCATTGTCGCCGTTAAGGTGCCTATACAGACAATGTTACCCGCATTAAGACATATTAAAATACGAAACATAAAATAAGCAGATATGCTGTTCGAGCTGCCGGCACTCAGCAAATAGGATTGGTTTTATTATTTATTTTCCGCTCGTGCTTCACGGCTGTAGTCATGGATGAACGCTGTCAGTCGTTTCAGTACTGCCGGGTCCACTTCCGGGAATACACCATGACCTAAGTTGAAGATATGCCCACCCTCATGAGCAATACCTTGATCGATAATATCCTTCGCACGTGCTTCAAGTACATTCCAGTCAGCCAATAATAATGTCGGGTCTAGGTTTCCTTGTACTGGCTTTGTGATGCCGCGTGCTTCTGCTTCACGAATCGGCATGCGCCAATCAAGTCCCACTACATCAATCGGCAGGTCATGCCACTCATTCACTAAGTGAGAAGCCCCGACACCGAATTGGATTAACGGTACGTTTAATTTGCGAAGCTCGCCAAAGATACGCGTCATAACCGGCTTAATGAAGATACGATAATCTTCTACATTCAGTGCACCAACCCAAGAATCGAAAATCTGGATTGCTTTTGCTCCTGCTTCTACCTGAGCAGAAATATCAGCAATAATCATATCGGCAAGCTTGTCCATCAATGCAAACCAAGCTTTAGGCTGTGATACCATAAAGGACTTTGTTTTTGCATAATTACGAGAAGGACCGCCTTCAATCATATAGCTGGCTAATGTAAAAGGTGCTCCGCCAAAACCGATAAGTGGTACATTCAACTGTTCTTCTGTCAGGATTTTGATCGTCTCTAACACAAAAGGTGTATGCTCTTTCGCATTGAACTCGCCCAATTTTTCTACATCTGCCGCAGAGCGGATTGGATTAGAAATGACAGGGCCTACACCTGCCTTAATTGCTACATCCACACCGATCCCTGGCAGCGGTGTTACGATATCTTTGTAAAGAATGGCTGCATCCACATCATATTGCTCAACTGGGAGACGAGTTACATATGCACAAAGCTCCGGTTGCATCGTAATTTCTTCCAGTGAATATTTTTGTTTGATCTCACGATATTCTGGCTGTGAACGGCCCGCCTGGCGCATGTACCAAACAGGTGTATGGTCTGTCTGCTCCCCACGTGCTGCGCGCAGCAATGTATCGTTAATTGTTCTCATGAAAGAGTACCTTCCCCTCAAAAAATGTAATCAATTATACTTTGGCATAATTGTGTCGGGATTCGGTTTTTTGCTTGGGCCCACAGAACGCGGGTCAGTCATTGCCGCACGGTGCGACGATGGCTTACTTCCCTCCAAGACCTCCCTTCCGAATCCACCGGAGGCTTTCACTTGCTTCAGTAGGTGTTTCGGCACCCAGTGAAAAGCAACTTACATCCGCATTCATCCAGCCGCCTATAGAAGCAGGAGAATTGTGCTGAAAAAAGTTAATTCTGTAACCTTTGATATCCGTTATCAATATAAACTGTTCCAAGCTCATTGTATAGTTTTCTCGACTAAATGTCATAAAATTGTTCTTTCTAAAGGCGCGTTTTTGACAAACGTGTTTCAATAGCTTTTAAATGGTAATAAATATCATAAGGGAGGGGAATTTTATGAAGTTTTATTTAACATCAGGGACACCTGATTTTATGGAAAAACTAGTGAAGAAGCACGGGAAGGAAAATATGATTTTACTGCATGGCGGCGGCAACTCGGTAGTCATGCATGAAACAACGAAGAAAAGCGTCTTTGCTACACCGCGTAACTTTGAAGTCATCGATGGGTCAGGGACATTTGAGCAGCGTGGATTTGTGGCAATGCAAAATGTACCTGTTATGGATGAAGCACGTCCGGTGTTCGAGGAGCAGCTTGTTAGAAGCATCGCCCCTTTAAAAAATGACCCTTCACTCATTGCCTATCGGGTACTGCGCCCTATAAAGGCCGAAATTTATGTAGTCATAACGCAATGGGCTGGTCCAGCCTCTTTCGACACATGGACAAAATCAAACCAGTTTCAAGGTGAACTTGCAGCTCTTCTTGACTCATCAAGCTCTCCTACACAAAATTTATTCAATGCCAAAACCTATACAACAACTTATACAGCTCCACCTGCAGATTAAAAACCCTGGCGCTATGAGGTCAGCCTGTTGATAATCGCTTTCATCCAGCGTTGCTTGCTTCGCTCATACACTCATGAACTTAGGTTCTATTCGCGTCTTCGCTCGTCCGCGCGCCTTGTCTGGCAAGCGTTTTCAAGACAGGCTGGGTAAAACCTACTAAAAAAAATGTAAAAACCCTAGCGCTATGAGGCGCTAGGGTTTTTTGTCAATAATAATGTCAGTTCAGTAACAACAAGGATAATTACCGGCGTGATAAGGAATAATGGCTGGCCTATACTGCATACCGCCACTATCGCCGCCTGCAGTATAAGGAAGAATCGCAGCAGCGTCGCTACAGCTTCCAGGCGCTGCTCCTTTCGCACCGGGAATAACATGTCCATACGGAACTCTACGGATGAAAGCAGTGCATACTTTAATTGAATCGTTGTCGCGAATGCCAACGCTCCCGCTACCACCCAAGCTACTACTGGAATATCTACGAATGCACCAATTAAAGCAGAGATTGCTGTCAAACGCACCCAGAGATAGAAATGGTCATCTGTACGTATAAACGTCCGGAACACAAGGTATAGCTGTGTCTTTTCCTTTTTAAATGGAATCCAGCTATACAGAAAGTCAAGCCAGGCTCTTCGGCGGACTGACCCGCGAAGATGTGGCACCTCAGTGAAGTAATTGGCGAACCGGTAGAAGCGCATCATACGATTTTGTTCTAATTTTACAAAATGCTCATATGGTACAGGCTGTCCTTTCACCCTCTTCATCAGCGCTATGTTATAAGCGAGAAGGATGATGACAAAAAGTGCTCCCATCCATAGACTGCTTTCTAATATAGTCTGAAGTGTCAAAATAGAGATCACAAGACGTGCCGCCCGGTCGATCCATACATGCTGTCCGCGATTTCCATAACGGTAATTGAATTCTATTTGGATATTAAGGTACTTCAAGATGATGACAAACAATAATCCTGACCATACTTGAGCAGCAGAAAGATCTGTCACTGCATTCAGCAATGGAACAGCAATAATATAAGCAACTGCCGGTAGTAATACTTGAGAAATGAACGTCCAGTTCAGCGCTTTTTTAAAATACAGGCGCATTTTCGTTTCAAGGGGCAGCAAATACACCTGATCAGGCTCGCGTATTAACGTCGTAGGCGCACTGAAGGATAAAATCCCTCCGATAATGACGGCAACCAGCCATTCAGCAGGAAAATCATTCGGCGCTGCTTTTAACCATTCACTATATTGATAGCCTGCCGCCCCGACCGCAAAGACAAAGACGATTGCCAAATGACCTGTAAATACGAAGCGCATATATTTTTGCACTTCTCCTATATAATGTAGGAAACGCTTTGACCAAATACTGTGCATGCTATTCACCTGCCTGCTCCTTCGTCATCTCGATATACAGGTCATCAAGCGTTGCGTTCGGCATCCTGAAGCTTGCACGCAAATCATCCATCGTCCCTTGTGCACGAACGCGCCCTTCATGCAGTAGAATAATGCGGTCACAATACCTCTCTGCTGTCGATAAAATATGGGTGGACATCAAAATAGAGGCCCCTTCTCGTTTTTTTGCATCCATTTGATCAAGCAGCGACTGAATGCCGAGCGGGTCCAGACCGACAAATGGTTCATCAATGATGTAAAGGCTCGGATTTACGAGAAAAGCACACATAATCATTACTTTTTGACGCATTCCTTTCGAAAAATGAGACGGGAACCAATTCAGCCGCTTTTCCATACGGAATTCCTTCAGCAGCTTCTCCGACCGTTCTTCTAATGTTCTTTCATCAATTCCATACGCCATGGCTGTTAAGGCCAAGTGCTCCTTTAATGTCAGTTCTTCATATAAAACTGGTGTCTCCGGGATATAAGAAAAGCTGCCGCGGTAGGCATCCATATCTTCCTGCAACGTTACACCGTTTAAGCGTATTTCTCCTTCTCTCGGTAAGAGTGTTCCGATAATGTGTTTGATTGTCGTACTTTTACCGGCACCGTTTAGCCCGATCAGCCCGACAAGCTCTCCTTTTCCAATAGTAAATGATAAATCTTTTATGACGGGCTTCCGTGTGTAGCCGCCGGAAACATTCGATACTTGTAAAATTGTCATTATTTCACTCCTGTTCTTGTCCTTAGTTTATCAAAAAGTTAGAAAACATTCAGTCGGCATATGCTAAAATAGATGAAAATAGATGGAAAGGATGATTCAAGATGAGCGATTGCCTATTCTGTAAAATTGTTAATGGCGATATCCCCAGTACAAAAGTTTATGAGGATGAACATGTATACGCCTTTATGGACATCATGCCATTAACGAAGGGACATACACTGCTGATTCCCAAAACACACTGTCCGGATCTTTTTGAAATGCCGGAGGAAATAGCGGCCAACCTCTATAAAGCGGCTCCGAAAGTCGCAAAGGCAATCAAGCTTGCGTTCAATCCGGTAGGTATGAACACGGTAAACAATAACGGCGCAGCTGCAGGTCAGACGGTATTCCACTATCACCTGCATCTTATTCCACGTTATGATGAAACAGACGGCCTGAAAGTCGGGTGGGAATCCAAAAAATTTGAAATGGATGAATTGGCTAACTTTGCGGAGGCTATTAAGTCCAACCTGTAGTTTTTATGTTATCAGATGTCCCTCTCTTCTTTGAGGGACAAGTCATAAATCTACCTGCCATGCCTCATGTATAATGATAGAGTGTTACTTCTTAATTTTACATCCACTCTATGAAATAATATGAGAGTAATTGATTTTTAGAAGATTCAGTCGTAAAATTCAATATAAGTTTTCGCTAATGGCAATGAGAGCACATTAGGAGAACCGAGACTAGAAAAGTTTAGAGGAGACGAGAAAAATGAATACAAAAAATTTAGTTTTGATGGCGCTTTTAGTTGGTGTAGGTGCAGCTCTTTATGTAATGATTCCTGGAATCAGCGGGGGTATGAAGCCCGACTTCATGCTGACGATGATGTTCATAGGGATTCTATTATTCCCTTCTGTTAAAGAAACTTTCCTATTAGGAATTTCTACTGGCATTATTTCAGGGTTGTTCTCTACATTCCCAGGGGGCTTTGTACCAAATGTAATCGATAAATTTGTAACAGCTTTCGTGTTTTTGGCTGTCGTGGCGGCGATTCGCCATTTCGCACAGAAAATTGCGGTTGCAACCGTTTTGGTCGGACTGGGCACTATTTTATCAGGAAGCGTATTTTTATTAATGGCCTTGCTATTAACAGAAGTCCCGATTGATTTTGCTGTCCTGTTTGCAACAGTAGTACTTCCTGCTGTCGCTCTAAATGCGATTGCCTTTGTGATCATCTATCCGATTATGATCGGTCTCATTAAGCGTTCAAATTTCAAAACTTCTGTATCACAAGCCTAGCGTAAATACCTTATACCTGCTGTATTGATAACAATCTATCAGGAGATTTTCTCCCTTTACAGCAGGCACCATGCGAAAAAGAAGCTGTCCTTTTTGGTCAGCTTTTTTTCATTTTGTTATTTCCTTTTTCGTGGTTTAATAAGGATATGAGTGGGAAAGATACTGAAATAAACTGAAAAACCTACTGTAGACTCACATTTAACAAAGGAGATGACAATATGAAGGCAAAAACGTTTTTGACAGGATTATCAATAGGGGTTTTCGCCGGCATAGCTACGGCAATCGTAACAGCGCCCCAACCCGGCCAGCAGCTGCGTTCAACAATCGCCCGCAATGCAGCCATTTTTAAACATCAGCTCGCTGACATTAAAAATGAAACAACAAATGTAAAACAATCTATTACCGCTTTTACTGGTGAAGCGAAAAATAATATACCAAAAATAATAAATGAAATGAAAGATACTATTACAAACTTCAAAAATGATATTGAGCCGGAAACAGCAAAACTAAAACAAGAAATCGAAAATTTACAGAATTCCATCGGCGAAATCGAGAAAAATCTTTCGCAAAACAGAAAAGAAGAAAGTAATAACCAACAGAACGTATAGTCATTTATACCTAAAATTATATTCTGTTTTGCAATATTTTTATCATTATAAACCTACTAAATTGCAATTTTAAATCGCATTTCAATTATTTAATTTTTCTAACTTTAAACTTTTTTCTTTTATTGCTATAATATTTTCAAAACGCTATGAAAGAAGAAGGTGATTGCAATGTCTGAGGAATTATACACAATGAAAGAGGCTATGTTATATAGTCAACGCATTGCTCAGCTATCTAAAGCTCTTTGGAAAGCTGTCGAAAAAGATTGGCAAAATTGGATCAAACCTTATGACTTAAACATCAATGAGCACCATATTTTATGGATTGCGTTCCATTTAAAAGGTGCTTCTATTTCTGATGTTGCAAAGTTTGGGGTAATGCATGTATCTACTGCGTTTAACTTCTCTAAAAAACTGGAAGAGCGAGGGCTGCTCAAGTTTTCTAAACGAGATGATGATAAGCGTAATACGTATGTAGAGCTAACAGAATCCGGCAATGATTTGATCCTTCTCATGTATGAACATTATCATGATACGCATCATTCAATCCTTACTGGTTCTTTAGCTTTAAAAGAATTATATGGACGCTTCCCTGAGTTTTTAGATGTCATGGCAGTCATCCGTAATATATATGGTGATGATTTTATCGAGATTTTTGAACGCTCATTTGATAACTTCAAAGAAAGCTTAGATAAGGTGGAAGAGAAGGCTTCTATTCCACAATAATGAGAAAAGAGTGTATACTTTCTGTACACTCTTTTTATTTTGCTCAGTGGATTTTTCTCATGGGCTTTGCTATATTGAATTGTTGCTGTTTACGAAAAGTCACAGCTTGCCTTTGATACTTGCTGAAGGACAGTTATATTTTTAGAGCGAATGATTTTGAACTATTCCGGTCATTCTGTAGAGGATAAAGGCACACATATTTTCATTAACGGGGTAATATATGTATGAATTGTATAAAAACCATTAACATCGAATATGAATATGGGACACCACGGGTTTTTTTGCTAACAGGTCTTACCTTTATTCTTACTTTCTGTTTTTCTTACATTTTGATAGGTCTTACTCATACGAACGCTCATTCAGACGCGCGTTTTTTCCAATTCGCGTTCACTTTTTTTCTTCTTTACCCAGTGCATAAGCTTATTCACTATTTATCTTTGTTAAATTATAGAAAGTCACTTTCTTACCGAATTAAAATCAAATTTTCCTTTATACCAATTTTGCATATGCGGCTGCAAGATCCTATTCCTAAAAGAAGATACATTTTCTCACTGCTTGCACCTTTCTGCACTTTGAATCCGCTTTTTGTTGCAGGAGCCTTGGTATGGCCGGTATTTTCTCATTATTTCTGTTTATTATTCGCTCTTCATTGCAGTATTTGCCTGCTTGACTTGCTGTATGTAAAAGATTTATGGAAAGCTCCTAAAAATGCTATAATCGAGGAAACACCGAGAGGATACGAAATTTTGATTCCATCTTGTTCGGAAGATAGCTCAAACTTGTCTCCATAATGCGTCATTTGATATTCTTGAAGAAGCGATAGAGGGGAGGAATAGAATTGCTACTTTTAATCGTAGTGCTATTCTCAGTATTTTATTTATTCCAAATTAACCGCATGACATATGCGCTATGTATGCGTCGTGAAATTCCCGAAGAACGGCACCCGAAAATTTTCCGTACAATTAATGTACTCATTACCATCTTGTTAGTTTCGTTTTATGTGGAAGTATTATTTGCAGTTTAAAAAGACGAGATTTGCTACATAGCAGATCTCGCCTTTTTTATTTCTACATTTTCAAATTAGTAGATAAATGCAGCCCCTACAATAATCAATAAAATGAATAGGACCACGAGTAAAGCAAAGCCAGAACCATAACCACCACCAGCGTAGCCTCCACCGCTCATATCTCACACCTCCTTTACTACCTTATATGCTATGCATGCCGGAATGTAAAAGTTAGGCAGTTGACGCGTGAAACCATTTTGTTTTTTTTTCGTTTATGTTATAGTATCTATTGCATTGTAAAAAATGTTAGGAGAGTTTGAATTATGAAAAAAACGTTTTACGCTTTGACATTTGCAGCATCTCTTGGATTGGCTGCCTGCAGCAATCCTGGTGATGAAGTGGTCGTTAAAACTGAAGTAGGCGACATCACACAAGATGAGTTTTATAATGAAATCAAAAAGATTGCAGGTGATCAATTACTTCAGCAAGTTGTCATTGATAAAATTTTAAATGACAAATACGAAGTGACTGATAAAGAAATCCAAGAGCAGTATGACACATATGCAGAGCAATATGGTGATCAGATGGGCGCTGCTTTAGAGGCGAACGGCTTAACGGAAGAAACTTTCAAGCAAAACATCCGATTCAGCTTACTGCAAGAAAAAGCAAAGGCTGAAGTGGAAGTAAGCGATGAAGAAGTGCAAAAATATTATGAACAAGCCAGCCAAGAGCTGCATGCTCGTCATATTTTAGTAGCAACTGAGGAAGAAGCAAGAGCCATTATCGAAGAGCTGAAAAATGGCGGCGACTTTGCTGCAATTGCGAAGGAAAAATCAACAGATACAGCTTCTGGCGCTGAAGGCGGCGACCTAGGTTGGTTCTCTGTCGGCACTATGGTGGAAGAATTCAATGATGCGGCATACGCTCTTGAGCTAAACACAATTTCTGAGCCTGTAAAATCTGATTTTGGCTACCACATTATCGAAGTATTAGAAAAACGTGACGTAGAAGGCTACGGTACACTTGAAGAGAAAAAAGAAGAAATCACTGAAACAGTACGTGCTAAAAAAGCGGACTGGCCTACTATTCAATCAAAATTAGTTGAAGATGCGAAAGTAGAGGTAAAAGACAAAGACCTAGAAGACGCTTTTAAATAAGCACTCAGTCCAGTCTTACTCCCCTGCTATGAGAAGGACTTTTAGACAAGCTGACAATGTATACACTCCCGAAGAGGCTGCAGACCATATCATCTTCTCAGTGTACTCTTGTCATTTATGCTTCGCTGCACATCTTGCATAGAAGTCCAAAAGCGGGTAACTGCTTCTCCTGTATCACAAGGGGTTCTTTACTTATTTCCATACTAACAAAAGATGCGGCGGGGATTATTCCCCTGCCGCATCTTTTTGCCTTTACGAAAATCCTTCACTTGTTAGATTTTCTTTACAAACTCCGACTTCAGCTTCATTCCGCCAAAGCCATCAATTTTACAGTCAATATTATGATCGCCCTCCACTAGGCGAATGCCTTTTACCTTCGTCCCCTGTTTCAAAGCCTGGGAGCTTCCTTTGACCTTCAAATCTTTGATGACTGTAACCGTGTCGCCATCCTGAAGTAAGTTGCCGTTTGCATCACGTACTACCAGCCCTTCCTCAGCGCTTTCCCCGGCTGTCTGTGACCACTCATGGGCACACATAGGGCATACATAGTTCACACCATCTTCATATGTATATTCCCCACCGCACTGCGGGCAATTTGGTAAATTTTCCATAACTGTTTCATCCTCTCCATTTATCCCTTCTATACTGTCACAAATTTATTATTGGAACAACCGCTTTCTTCTAAAAAGAATTCGAGCTGTCGAAAAAAAATCGCCGGACCAGCTCTTTCACAGATTGTTTAATAGCATGACAGGATAATTATTTTTCTATGAGCGTCCCAGCAAGACCTCTGTCTTCATGAAAAAGAAGGAGGCTTTAAAATGACTTCTCCTCTTCTTTTACCTATATCATTGCGTTCGGACAATCCCCGTTCGTACAAGCTGTTTAATGGACCTGGTGAAAATCTCCTCAGGAATCTGCATATGATTTTGTAAATCAATGCTTTGGAAGATAAAGGCGATTATCAGTGCATTCGGAATTTCCTCTTTCAAAACTCCTTCTTCCTTTCCCCGATTTACCATCGTATAAAGCGGGATGTACATTTCTTTGTGAAGTTCGTGTAGACGCTCCATTTTCCTTGCGATGTCTTCATTCCGCTTCGTATCAATGCCTTGGGAAAGGGAAAGAATCCGATGAAGATCCTTTGATGCCAAGACTATATCTAATACCTCGTCCAGCTGGCCCTGGAATGATTGTGTATCATCCACGTTTTTAAATGCTTCAATTATCCCTACAATATGTCCAAGCATAAAATCCACAACTAGTTCTTCTTTATTCGTATAGTATTTATAAATCGCCGCCCGCGAAACGTTCAATGCTTCTGCAAGAAGGCTAATAGTATATCCCTCATACCCTACCTCCAGAAGGAGTCTCTCTGTCTCACGAAAGATTTCCTCCGTAGTAAATTTCCTTTCTCTTCCCACTTTGTTCACCCCAATAAAGCGTTCTTCAAATGCCTTGATTATAACACTGTTCTATAGAGTTGGCACATGTTATCGGTTATCTCTCAGGCCAGACTAACATGAGATGATTGCCTGTATAAAGATCTGCCTCACCTATTATGAAAACATAAAGCGCCAACAAGCATTATTATCAATAGTAAATAATCGACCTTCTTACACTGCATCATTTCTATTCTTTAGAATCGCTGCAACACTGGGTACTTCAAACGCATTCTTCATACATCACTTGGCTTTTTCATTAATTACAACAATTGCGTGAACAAATACGAGCATTCAATAGATTTATATGTGAAAAAATTAGTTAAATACGAACATTTTAAACAAAATAAGCGCTATTAGTACGGTTTTTTCTTTGTTTTGTCCTTTTCCCTCAAAATTATTGCGAATTTTCCCATTTATTTTGAAGAACAATATATTATAATAAATAAAACTACTGAAGGAGTGTTCCATTTGAATACTATGACGAAACGCGCATATAACTTCAATGCCGGTCCATCTGCTTTACCATACGAAGTACTAGAAGCGGCTCAACAAGAATTAGTAGATTTCCAAAACACAGGCATGTCCATTATGGAAATGAGTCACCGTAGTGCAACGTTTGAAGAAGTACATAACGGAGCAATCGAACGTTTACGTAAAATTTATAATATCCCTGAAAATTACGAAGTATTATTCCTTCAGGGCGGGGCAAGCCTGCAGTTTGCGATGATTCCAATGAACTTTCTGCAAGAAGGAAAAACAGCAAGCTACATCCAAACAGGCTCATGGTCTGAAAAGGCAATCAAAGAGGCAAAATTGTTTGGTACAGCTGTAGAAGCAGCTTCTACAAAAGAAAATAAATACCGCAATATCCCTTCTGTTGAGGAAATTAAATGGAATGCGGATGATGCATATGTACATCTGACTTCTAACAATACAATTTTCGGAACACAGTGGAAGGTGTTCCCTGACACAGGGGATGTTCCTTTAGTAGCGGACATGTCTTCTGATATTTTATCTAAACGAGTAGATGTTTCAAAATTCGGGATTATTTATGCAGGGGCTCAGAAAAACCTAGGTCCTTCTGGTGTAACGGTTGTTATTATGCGTAAAGATCTGCTGGAAAAAGCAAACAAAAACATTCCAGCAATACTGAAATACTCAACACATGCTGATAACAACTCCCTTTACAATACACCACCGACATTCGGGATCTACATGCTTGGAGAAGTGCTGAAATGGGTAGAAAACAAAGGCGGTCTGGAACAGATTGAAAAGAATAACGAAGAGAAGGCAGCCTTGATCTATGATGTCATTGACCGTTCTAATGGATTCTATACAGGACATGCGGAAACAGGCTCCCGCTCACTAATGAACATTACATTCCGTGTGGCGGATGAGGCGCTTGAGAAACAATTCCTTGCTGAAGCGAAAGCTGCTGGATTTGTCGGCTTAAATGGCCACCGCTCAGTCGGCGGCTGCCGTGCTTCTGCCTATAATGCCGTCCCTCGTGAAGCGTGCCAGGCGCTAGCTGATTTTATGGTGAAATTCCAAAAAGATCATCAATAATCTAGAAAAACCACTCTCTATTACGAAAACAACCTCAGGAGCAAACGCCCTGAGGTTGTTTTTTTACTGGTTATTCCCGTTCTCTTACTTAAATTAAAGGCTTATAAAATGAGCGATTATCAAGCGGGAACAGCCTTTCTGTAAATTCGCCCGGCTTTGTTTTATCCAGCGCACGCGTCAGCATGTTCATTTTCGCATCAATATTATCGATATAGTGCAGAATTTCCGCCTCTTGGATCATCGGCTTTTTAGGGCTTCCCCATTCTTCCTTCCCGTGATGGGACAATACCAAATGCTGAAGCAGCATTACTTCCTCACCCTCGATGTTTAATTCCTTAGCTGCCTGGCCAATTTCATTTACCATAATCGTAATATGGCCAAGTAAATTTCCCTCTACTGTATAAGCTGTGCCGACAGGACCTGTCAATTCAATGACCTTTCCTACATCATGCAGGATAACGCCGGCATACATCAAATCCTTGTTCAAGGTCGGATAAAGCTCACAGATTGCTTTGCTCAAACGGAGCATCGATACTACATGGTCAAGTAGTCCGGATGCATAATCATGGTGATTTTTAGTCGCTGCCGGATAAACCATCAGGCTTTCTTGGTGCTTTTTAACGAGATGGCGAGTAATACGTGAAATGTGCGGATTTTTTATTTCAAAGAAAAATTGAGTTAAATCCTCGTATAACTGTTCTTTCGGAACGGAAGAAGTAGGAAGTAAATCACTGATCTGAATATTATCATCCGGTCTTGCCACACGAATTTGCTTAATTCGCAATTGGTTTTTCCCACGATAATCGTGGATCTCTCCCCCTACACGGACAATCACCTGCGCTCGATACGTTTGTTCATGCTCTTCGTTCGTATCCCACAGCTTTGCCTCAATGTCACCACTGCGGTCTTGGAGAATAAGTGACATAAAAGGCTTACCTACTGTTGTAACACCTTTTTTCGCTTCTTTTATTAATAAAAATTGATCTACCTGTTCCCCTACCTGGAGTTTCGTAATCCCTTTCACGAACAATCGCTCCTTTACTAACTGTTAAATCACTGTCCTGTGTTTCTACTCTCTTATTGTATCATGCCTTCGTTTCCCTTTTCGATTGAAAAGGACGTATTTCCAAAATTTTAAAACACAGCCTGAAGAGGGATAATATGATGCTTAGTCAAAACACATAGCCCCCTCTCAAAAAATAGGAGATTCGGCATTTATTATATTTCCTCCAGCGTTCATGAACACGCCATATTTTCGAAAATCTCCGACATTATACAGATAGTTCTGTGAATTAATGAGAAATTTCATGTATAATAGTTGTATCTTGTAAAATAAAGGGTGAGTAAAATGGAAAACTATCGATTCACTGCATTTGAAAAGACGGGGGAAACATTGTTTGATGAAGTATGGACTTTTGAAAATGATGATGTGGCCAAAATCGAAGGCCAAAAACAAATTGAAGAAAAAGGTATTGCTGAAAAGACCCATCGCCTAGTAAACAAGTCTGGAAAATTAATCTTATTTCATGTGTAATCCTACATATGCCTAATTGTAAGAAATAGACAGCCTCCCGTGCGAGAGACTGTCTATTTTTATTGCATTCGTCTAATGACTTGATAAAGTTCCTCATTCGTTGGCACTTGTAAATACATGCGGGCTCGTACAATACGTATCAGCTCGTGCTCAATGAGAGAGTTCGCATAACCTTCACGGTGATCTGAAGCGTGCATTTTGCGAAGTTCATCTTGCATGTCATAGTCTTCACTGAAATTGCTCAATGCCTGCTGCAATTCCTGTTCATTCAACAGGAATTCTTCAGCCGCAATTGCTAGCTGCTTATTGAATATATCCAGCATCTTCGCTGTATCATCCTTGATGAAGAAATCTAATACCCGCTTAACAATCTTCGTAGCCAGCATACTTCCGATAATTAGACCAACGATGCCGCCAATCAGACTGATCACAGCCGTGCTGACATTCGGGATGTTTAAACCGATGCCGCCTCCAATCAGTAACCCGATCATGCTTCCCATCACACTTGCAGCAGTTTTGGAGACATTTTTAAATAGTTGGGCAGGTGACATCTCACCTTTTATTGTCCGTACAATATCAATGCTTGACATTACACCTGTAACGAGTGCGCCTGTGACAACATTTGCATTTAGTAAGGTAATGGTTTTTTTTGCTACTACAGAGCTATACATCGCTTTTTTCGTTGCTTTAGCCGCGACTTTTTTTACGATGACTTTTGCTCCGTTTGTTCTCACTACATCTTCCAAACCATCACCTACATGCAGTTTCCGGCCCTCATAAACCTCGATGTCATGAACAGAGATGAGGTCTTCTACAAATGCTTCGCCTATAACAGCAAGACCTGTCATGACCGCAATTTCCATCGCTTCTTCACGGGATGACCCGTTCCACTTGCTTTGCGCAAATGCAAGGGCTGTACTTATGCCAATCAATTCTTTTTCAAAGAAAATACGGCCCCGCTCGTCTATTTTTAAATTCCGGATATTACCTGTTTCGGCAATATGACGGGCTTGTATATACGTAAAAGCGCCTTGTTTAATTGAACCCATCTCATTAAAGTATTGAAAGACTTGATCAAATTGCTCAAGGGGCACTTCAAAATAAAACCGCTTCTCATCCTGCAGCATTGCAAGCTCTGCCTCACATACAGCAATGGTCTCTTCAGCTGTAGGACAGTATATATTATGAATGAGCTGGCCTTCCTGAAGACGTTGTAATGTTTGTTCCATTATTGATCCTCCATTTTTCAGTCCTTCATAATCATAATTATTTGCACTGCTGCTGTACAGGTTTTTGTATAAATTAAAAAGGATGCCTCGAGTAAAACGAGATATCCTTTTTTCATATTACTTCCCTATGAACTCTGGCGAACGTTTCTCAACGAATGCCTTGATACCTTCTAGGTGGTCTTCCGTATGACGCATAGCCGTCTGTCCTCTCGCTTCTCCTTCGAGAATCGCTTCAAGCTCCGGCAGCTTCGCATTATGCAATATTTTCTTAGATTCCAGCATAGCAGCAATCGGTGAGGCAATTAGCTTCCCAACAATTTGATCTACTGTTGCAGCCGAGGTTCCGTTTGGTACATTATAGTCAATTAGCCCAAGAGACAGCGCATCTTCACCATTTAGTACCTTGCCCTCCCAAATCATTTGTTTTGCTTTCGGCGTACCTAAGCGTTCCTTCATGAAGAAATGTCCTCCGCCGTCTGGAATTAACCCGATGCCAATGAAATTCATCGCAAGTTTACTCGTTTCTTCCGCAACAATGATATCGCTGGCAAGAGCGAGACTAAAACCCAGCCCAGCTGAGGCACCATGAATTTGTGCTACAGTAATCATCGGTAATGTGTAGTATGCTTTTACTAAGCGGGATATATCCCCCATAATATCCCCAAAGTCTGAGAGGTCACTGGATGCAAGCATCATTTTCACATCGCCTCCTGCTGAAAACACCTTACCTTCGCCCTTCACGACTAAGACTTGCACATCTTTTTCATTATGTAGCGATTCAAAGCAGTCCGCTAGCTCTCGCATCATCGTAAAGTCCATTGCATTCATAGCATTCGGTCGATTTAATGTCAAAATCGCTTTTCTCTCTAAAATTTCCAATACAATTGTTTCATAATTCATTTTCTCCACCCCTTTTATGAATATTCATTCATTATTTTCGACACTTTCTTGTAAAACCCTTTAATTGCTTAAATATTTTCCTACTTGCCGTCCTGTGAATAGGCAGCCTCCCAAGAAGGTACCTTCCAGCGAACGATATCCATGGACACCGCCGCCGCCAAAACCACATGCTTCTCCTGCAGCAAACAAACCAGGAATTCTTTCACCGCCTTCATTCAGCACTTCCCCGTCAAGGTTCGTTTGTAAACCCCCAAGTGTTTTCCGTGTCAAAATATTTAATCTAACAGCGATTAAAGGCCCTGCCTTCGGATCGAGAATTTTATGGGGCTTTGCTACACGAATGAGTTTATCACCTATATAATTACGAGCGCCTCGTATGGCCGTTACCTGTGCGTCTTTCGTAAACGAATTTTCCATCTCTCGATCCCGAGCCAAAACCTGATTTTTTATATGCAGGAAGTCTAGATTTTCATTGCCTGCCAGCTGATTCATTCCCTCGACTAATGCCTTAAGACTATTGGCGATTATGAAATCTTCACCATGTTCCTTAAAAGCCTGAACAGAAGCAGGAGGCCCAGGAAGAGCGCGCCTAATAACATCCCGGACACTTTTATTTGTAAGATCTAAATTTTGTTCGGAGCCTGACAGCGCAAATTCTTTTTCGATAATTTTTTCCGTTAAGATGAACCACGAATAGTCATACCCTGTTTTTTGTATAGCCTCTAATGTGCTCAGCGTATCGAAACCTGGAAAATTTGGTGCTGTAAAGCGGTTGCCTTTTGCATCAAACCACATGGAAGATGGGCCGGGCAGAATACGGATTCCGTGGTTTTGCCAAATCGGATTCCAGTTTTTCAACCCTTCTGTATAATGCCACATTCTATCTCTATTCACGAGGCGGCTGCCAATATTCTCTGCTATTTCAAGCATACTGCCATCTACATATGCAGGTACGCCAGCCACCATTTTTTTCGGTGGAAGTCCAAGCCTCGATGGCCAATTTTTCCTTACAAGATCCAAGTTGGCCCCGATTCCGCCGCTTGCGATCACAACAGCATCCCCATGGTATTCAAAGTCTCCTATTTCAACTCTCGAGCTTTCCTTCCCTCTGTCCACATCGCTTGGCTCCAGCTGTTTCCCGGTAATCCCGACTACTGTTCCATTCTCCACTAATAAATCGGTTACTTTATGACGGGGTTTATACTCTACATCACCGCTTTTAACGGCATCTACTACCTTTTGAGCAAAAGGTTCAACAAGACCCGGGCCTGTCCCCCATACAATATGGAATCGTGGAACAGAATTTCCATGTCCGCCTGCCAAGCTTCCCCCACGCTCGGCCCATCCGACTACAGGGAAGAACTTGATTCCTTTAGACTTTAACCATGCATACTTTTCACCCGCTGCAAACTCCACATAAGCTTTGGCCCATTGATATCCCCATGAATCCTCATCATCCAATCGATCAAAGCCAGCTGTTCCTAACCAGTCCTGCCATGCCAGTTCATGACTATCCTTGATGCCCATTCTTCGTTGTTCAGTTGAATCCACTAAAAACAAACCGCCAAACGACCAAAACGCCTGCCCGCCGATAGAGGATGCCGGCTCTTGATCGACGAGCAGCACCTTTTTCCCCTTATCAATCAGTTCATATACAACTGTCAGCCCCGCAAGGCCTGCCCCTACTACAATTACATCGTATTTCATCCCATACCCCCAGTACTTGTATAATACTTACTTTCTAGGGCTATCATTCCTTTCCCTGCCCTTCTTGACAAAATTGTGACTGTTTGTGAATGTTCGTCTTGTTGTTCGTTACGATTACACGGATGGTATATTTGAATTTTCTGCAAATTAAGCAATATAAGCAGTTAAAGTGAACGATAACGCTTTCATACAATATGCTCAAAAACGAACATTATAAAACATTTCAATAAATATAGTTCGTATTTTAAGTTGATGTTCCTATGAAATAAACGGTATTTTTAATTTTTTTTATAAACCTTGTTGACAGAAGTGAACAATCGGATTATGATGTTAACAAATTTAATCAAGAACAAATATGAAGATGGAGACATGCTCTTCGAATTTCTTTCTCAAGAGAGCCGGTGGTTGGTGCAAACCGGTGTTAGAATCGAATTGGGTTCAACTCCTGAATAGATAGGCGGAAATACAGTATGCCTATCCGTCACATGCACGTTACGCAGTTGAACGAAGGTTGCAGACTTTTTATTCAGAAAATTCCTGCAACGAAAAAGGGTGGCACCGCGTAAGTATGTTCATTAACAGCCTTTCGCCCCTTACACATTGCTGTAAGGGGACGGGAAGGCTTTTTATTTTATATTCAAAAGGAGCGAAATAATCAAATGGCAACAGAAACAATTGAGAAAGCAACAAAAACGATTAACGTATTCATCGCAGACCCACTAAGCGAGGATGGGATCCAGCCGCTTCGCCTGGAAAATGAATTAGACTTAAATGTCATCATCGACACTGGTTTAACACCGGAGCAATTAAAAGAAAAAATTGCAGATGTGGAAGTGTTATTAGTACGTTCTCAAACAACAGTAACACGCGAAATTATCGAGTCTGCTAAAAAGTTGAAATTAATCGGACGTGCCGGAGTAGGCGTCGATAACATCGATTTAACTGCAGCAACAGAGCATGGGATTATCGTAGTGAACGCGCCAGACGGCAACACAAACTCTGCCGCTGAGCACACTGTAGCGATGATGACATCATTAGCCCGTCACATTCCACAAGCATTCAACACATTAAAGAATGGCAAATGGGACCGCAAATCTTATGTTGGTGTAGAGTTAAAAAACAAAACATTAGGTGTAGTCGGATTTGGACGTATCGGTGCTGAAGTAGCTTACCGTGCGAAAGGCTCTCGTATGAATGTTATGGCATATGACCCATTCCTATCTGAGGAACGTGCTGCAGAGCTTGGTGTAACAAAAGCTACAGTAGAAGAAATCTGTGCACAAGCGGAGTTTATTACTGTGCATACACCTCTTCTGCCAGAAACACGTAACCTGATTAACAAAGAGAAATTCGCAATGATGAAAGACGGCGTAAGAATTATTAACTGTGCACGCGGCGGAATTATCAATGAAGATGATCTGTATGATGCAATCGTACAAGGAAAAGTGGCCGGTGCTGCCCTTGACGTATTCGTAGAAGAGCCTGCAACAGATCACAAACTACTTACGCTGCCGCAAGTAATCGCAACACCTCACCTTGGCGCTTCAACTGTAGAAGCTCAGGAATCTGTAGCGGTAGATGTATCAAACGACATTATTAAATTCTTTAAAACAGGCACAGTAACAAACCCTGTCAATATGCCTTCTATTCCTAAGGAAAAGCTTGCTGAAGTAGAGCCATTCTTTGCACTAGCTGAAAAGCTTGGAAAGTTCCTTATCCAAGTATCAGAAGGTACAGTAAAAGAATTAAATATTTCTTATGCTGGTGAAGTTGCAAACTATGATGTTCGCCCATTGACTGCCAACACAATCAAAGGATTATTATCAACAAATCACGGCACACATGTAAATGATGTAAATGCCCGTTACCTAGCTGAACGTGTAGGCATTAAAATTAATGAACATAAAACAACAACAGCAAAAGGCTTCACGAATTTAGTTACTGTAGAAGTGAAAACAGAAACAGAAACACATGTAGTCGCTGGCACACTTCTAAACGGTCTTGGTGCACGGATCGTAAAAGTGGAAGGTTTCGTAGTCGATGTTATTCCGCAAGGCAATCTTCTTTATATTAAAAATACGGATAAGCCAGGTGCAATCGGCCGCGTAGCTACGAAATTAGCTGAAAAGGATATCAACATCGCGACGATGCAAGTTGGCCGTAACGATATTGGCGGTTCTGCTGTCATGATGCTTGCAGTAGACAATGAAGTAACAGAAGAAGATCTGGTCTACGTGGGCCAGCTTGAAAATATCGATGAAGTAAAGTCAATTACACTTTAATCTTTCAACAAGGAATAAGAGTACTTGCTCTCTCCAGAAGCAATACGTTTGAAGTAAATATTTATCAAGAAAAACAGAGCTCCCTGGAAAGTTTCGACTTTCTGGAGAGCTCTGTTTATTTCAAGATAACATATAGAAATTCTACGCTACTTCCCCCCTATATAATAAACGTGCATTAATTCTCCTTCTTTCTTATTATATTTTATTTCTTTTTTATCAAATAGACCTGTCAAGATCTCATTTCCCTGTTCGTGGGCGCTCTGCAGCTCACTTACTAATGATTCTATATCTATGACCCGCTTTTTCGCATCAGGTATTTGAGAAGTGCTGATCATTTTTTCTAAAATCTCAATTTTATGTTTTTCTCCCTCTGCCAACTCCAGTAACTCTTCTTCTTTGCTCACTGCCTGCAAGGAAAGATGATTCAATTTCTCCTTATAATCAACTGCTTTCTCCTGCTCAATCGTTCCCCCTGCAATCCCTAACTCCTCCATCAATTGATTGTTCAATTCATTTAATGGATTCGTCACTGTTTGGACGTATTCACTCACCTCTTGCTGCGATGTAAACATCGGGTCAAAAAACTCTTCTCCTTTTGTCACTCCAATTATACTTAGCAGCAATACAGCAACCACAATGCCGGTTCTCCAGGAAAAGGATAAGCGCGCACCGCTAGCAGCAGTAGCAGCGGGCTTATGAGTCCTTGTAATCATCGATTCGCATAACAGGCAAAGTCTCATATCATTTACTTGGTAAATATCTACCTTCGTATAAAGTCTCTTGCATTGATCACAATGGATAGATGTTGCAGGAAAGATAATAGGCTGCGGTGTATGACCACCGTTTTCAAAATGATAATTACAGCTCCTGCATAAAAGGACATCCTTTCCGTTCACCACTGCACGCGGCATAAAATTCATCGGCATCTTGTCATGGCAGCTAAAACATTCTCCCTCGATTGTTCTTCTCATATGTCTCCCCTCATTTCATATAAAAACGCCCACAAGTATCATGCGGGCGTCAAATCACTATAGCTGTTTAAGCAATGCAAATGATAAGTATTCAGTTTGACTAATGAACTGGACCTCAGTAAATATCCCCATACTTTCAGCTGTTCCAATTCCTATGACTAATGCAATCCCTGCCATACCTGTAACCAGCAAGGCGGATAACATTGTATGCTTTTTCTTCATTTCATCATTAGATTCAGACTTTCTTTTAGAACGCACAAGTTGAAAAAATCGCTCTTTGTTCTGTGCCAATACATGCTGACATGTTATACAGAGATTTGCAGCATGTCCCTCAATTGTTAGAGTGGCTGTTTCTATCTCCAGGCGTCTGCAATTTTCACATGGTATATTCATGAGCAAACTCCTTTCACCCTTTATTCAATCAAGTATACCATGAATAGTCAGACTATTCACGTATTTGCAAGAATAACGGAGGAGTAACTCTATGATATGAATCCGCCGTTTCACCTCACCGCTGAAAGAAACAGGAAACGTTGAGTGAAAGAGCTAAAAAGAAGATTGCTGGCTGGAAAATAGCAGAATATAAAAAGATCCTGCTCCCTTTTATACTATTCTTTATATCACTGTAATTATTCATAATAAATAGAAAGAATATATTTTAAATTTTCTTTAACGGCTCTATTTCCCTAGTACCCGCTTGGCAAGTATCCGATTGATTACCTAGATATAAAAACATCTAAACAAAGTGAAGACAAAGCCAAAAATGACTTTGTCTTCACTCTTTTTAGTTCTCCTAATCAAACGGCTTTTTCATCATACTGTGTCTATTTTCATTATTCCCTATTACAGCGCACAGCTGAAAAACCCCCCTGTTAAAGCTCTTTTAATAACGTTAAAAACTCTGTCAATGAAGTCACTTCATATGTAGGTGTGACATCCGGGTTATGAGGTTTATTTTCACGATTAATCCAGACATTGCGCATACCGACACGTGACGAGCCTAAAATATCTGTCATCAAATTGTCGCCTACCATTATCGCATCTTCTGGTTTCAAATTGTTTTGTTCCAGCACAGAAGCAAAAATAGAAGCGTCTGGCTTTCCTTTACCAAAATCGCCTGAAATCACAATCTGATCAAAATAGGGAGCAATCTCTGGCGTAATTTCAAGCTTCAAATTTTGCAGGCTTGGTGATCCATTTGTCAGAAGCACTAATTGATAGTGATCCTTTAGTTCATCCAGTACTGTAAAGGTATCATCATATAAAAACGGCGCTGCCTTACGCTCTTCCACAAAACGCTCTCCCAGCTCATACCCAAACTCCGGGTCCTGAATTCCAAACTTCTTAAGCCCGTTTGTCCATGCTTCTGTACGGTACCCTGCTACTATTTCTTTCATTTTCTGAAACTCTGGCGTTGGGTCATCAAATACACCCCAAAGCCCTTCAAATGGATTAATACCAATCAGCACAGTATAATCATACGTTTCATAACCTTCATAAAGCGTGCGGGCTTCCTGTCTCACAGCCTTTTCCAGCTCATCCGGTGCTACTTCATATTTTGCTGCCGCATAGCTACACGTTTTTTCGAATGCTGTTTTCACTGATTTTTGATCCCAAAGTAATGTATCATCAAGATCAAAAATTATCGTTTTTATTGTCATCTGTTTCGCTCCTACATCATCAATATATCTACCTTTCATTTTAGCATATTAAAGTCATAAAATTCCGATGATTTATGAACAATTTTCTATATAAAAACACCCGTAAACGCTAGATTGACCTCTACCATTTACGGGTTTATTTTACTGTTGTTTTTGTCTAAGCCGGCTCATTAAATCTTTTATCCGTTCCTCGGCGGCTTTTGTTTCTTCTGCCAGCACTTTGATTTCATAGTTTTCTCCATCATCAAGAATACTTACGATATCACCCTGCTTTACAGGTACATGGATATCTTCCTTGTGAATGATTAATTGTTCTGTTTCATTAGGCCGCTTTAAAAAGATAGCATAATCCGCCTCAAAACGGTCGAGGGTATAGTTATTCGAGCTCACTGACAACCTCTCCTTTTACGTTCTGTAGTTTTGCCGCATCCCCGGAATTCAGCCAAATCTGCCGGCTCGTCCATTTCAGTACTCCTTCTGATTCTACGGCGTCCGGTCCACTCGCAATTATGACCGTTTCACCTGGCTGTAAGGTCACATCCGGGAATTCATATACCTGGTTTCCTTCTACCGAAACTAACTGCCATCCAGCAAGATTGACTGATTTGGTGCTATTGTTTTTAATACTTACTAATTCTGCTTCCAAATCCTTACTGATAATTTCTATTTTGCCTTTTGGTGCTGCCGGAATCGAGCTTGTTGCACCTACCCCTGTCCATTCACCTGCATTGACCGAATAGCTTTGCCCATCAGTAGTAATAACAATATGGCCAGATTCAGCTGTTCCATAAATTTTACTGCCTGCTGCCTGCAGACTTTCTACTACTTCAAAATGAGGATGTCCGTATTTATTATCCTGTCCATAACTTAAAATGGATACTTCCGGGTCAACAGCATTTATAAATGCAGGAGAACTGCTCGTGTTGGAACCATGATGCCCTGCCTTCAAGACCGTAGCATGTACATCCTGGGAGGCCATCATTTCTTTCTCTACATCAATTCCCGCATCCCCTGTCAACAAGAAGGATACATTATTATATACCACTTTCAGCACAATTGACGCCTCATTATTGTCAGACGCATCTTCATCTGCATTTAGTACGGTAATATCAAGTGTATCATCCAGCTTCACGTTATCCCCTGTCTTCGGAACAATGTAAGGAATATTCTTTGCGGAAATCAATGAGATCATTTCCTCATAAGTTTGAGAGGTATGCACTTTTCCCGAATCAAGGAAATGTTTGATGGAAACAGAGTTCAATACCGAAATCAAGCCGCCAATATGATCAGCATCCGGATGAGTCGCTACTACATAGTCAAGCTGCTTGACTCCCTGCTCTCGAAGGTAGGAAACAACATTTGAACCTTCTCCTTTCACCCCTCCATCAATCAGCATTGTTTTGCCATTCGGCGCCTGGATCAAGATAGCGTCTCCCTGCCCTACATTTATAAAGTGAACTAACATATCTTTCCCGGACTGTGCTGTTGGAACAACGGATTCATTCTCTATAGGCTTCGTTACATCTGTGCAACCTACAAGCAGGAACATCAGTAGCAGTATCATTATTTTCTTCATATTACAAATCCTTTTTTCTTGACTACGCGCACTAGTACGTTAGCCAGTTACTTTTAAGGGAGCGGCAAAGCTGCCGCCCCCTTTAACAAAACCGAGCATTCTCTCTAAGTAAAAAAACTAGAGAAATACCAAAGGCTTCTTACGAGTATAATTCATTTAAAATATCAATTTTCTTCTTGATTGCCTCTTCAAAAGTCATGATATAAGCGGCAGGATCTTTCGGGTTATGGAATTGCGTAATCTTTCCTGTTTCAGGATGGACAAATTTTGATGAAGCCCCACAGCCGATTCCTAAAATCGTCTGCACTTCCTCCATGATCACAATATTATAAATCGATTCTTCTCCAGGCTTGCAATATCCTACATTTTCAAGATTCCCTAAAATGTTTTTCTGGCGGTACAAATAATAAGGTACATAGCCGTTTTCCTTTGTCCAGTTGCTTGCCATCTGCATCATTTCTGCCACTGTATCACGATCTGCCACTTTATATTTATCTTTATTACGCGTCATTTCCGAAGCACGCTTAAAGCTCAATGTATGAACTGTCAATGATTCTGGCTGCATTTTTGCGGATTCTTCCAGTGAATGCCGGAACTCCTCAATACCTTCATTCGGCAGGCCAATAATTAAATCCATATTGATATTGTTCATCCCCATGTTGCGTGATAGCCAGAACTTATCGATTGTTTCTTGGACAGTATGGTGGCGCCCAATTGCCTTCAATGTCTCCTGCGTATATGACTGCGGGTTTACGGAAATACGGTCGATTCCCCACTTCTTCAGCACTTCAATCTTTTCAGGCGTAATTGTATCAGGTCGGCCTGCCTCTACTGTAATTTCACGAATGGATTCCTTGTTCGGAAACGAATCAAACATGGTTTGATAAAGTGCATCCATCTCTTCTGCCTCTATGGAAGTCGGTGTACCCCCGCCCCAATAAATAGACGTGATGCGCATATTTTTTTCTGTTAGCCATTTACCCATTTCGCGCAGCTCAATATGCAGGCCATCGATGAATTTTTCTACACGGCCCGCCTTCCGGTTGGACTGGATGGCATACGCAGGGAACGTACAGTACGCACACATTGTTGGACAGAAAGGAACACCAATATAGATGGAGATCTCTTTCCCAATCTCATCTAAATCAGGAATGACCTGCAGCTGGCGCGCTGCAATCTCCTTCATCAAATCAATTTTTGCATCGGATAGCCGGAAATCCTTTTTAAGGACCTCGAATATTTCCTCCTCTGGAAGCCCGGCTTTTCTGTATTTATGATACAGCTTTGTCGGGCGTACTCCCGTTAGGATTCCCCATTGCTGCGTCATCCCTGTATATTGCTCCAATACATCCAGCATGACATGGGAAAGTGCGCGTTTCATACGAATGCTGCGCTCTTTTTCTGTCCCTTCTGTTGCATAGCCAATCGAATAATGGCTTGTATACTCCTGTCCATCCACGATCAGTTTTGCTGTCGTTGTAATGGTGAAGTGTTCATCTATTGCATGTGTAAAAGAAATCGACATATCAGAACCATCTTTTGTGAACCGAATTACAGAATCCTCATAAAAAAGGTTCGCAATATGATTCAGTACACGGTTCCAATCATCTTTAAATTGTTCAGTAATGTGTATCGTCTTCATTATCTTCTCTACTTTCGTTAAATTCATCTATTTCATTCATTCTACCATTCAAAATACCTTACCTATTGTAACAAAAAACAGCCTACACTACAGTCATGAATGATTCAAGCATTTAATTTTTCCAGACTCAATGCCGGCAGTACATAAAAAAGACCGTACGATCGGTACGGTCTCTCATAGGCTCTTATAGCCCGTCATATAATGATTGAATCGGCTGAACTAAAATGCGGTTTACTTCTTCTAAAACAGTGCTCATCGCCATTTCTGCTTCAAGCATTGCTAAAATCTTTGGATTTTGCTGTGCAAGCTGTGCTGCTTTTTGTAAGTAGACATATTCATCTTCTTGAAGTTCTTCACCAGCTGCCTGCTTCTGCTGCAGCTTCATTTGAATATCACGGAAATTCGTAAATAATACACGCGCTTCCTCGTCAGCACGAACTTCCTCGACTGACTCTTGCAATGCCTTGAATTCCTGTGTCTTGCGGAAGGTAGCTTCCAGTTTATTAATGTCATCATAAATATTGATCATCTGTATGCCTACTCTCTTTTTAATTAGTTTGTAAAGAACACAATGAAGGCTTGCACAATACCGACTAACCCACCGATAATCCCACCGAGCCATGTAATTAGTCGAAGCTCTTTACTAATAATACCTAAAACAAGCTCCTCTAATTTAGCTGTTGGGAAAGAATCCACTTGCTCACGGACTACTTCTGCTAAGTTTAGACGCTGCAGTACATCTTCAATTTTATTTTCTGCTTCTATAAATACCTTATCCAGTAGTTTTGGAAGCAGCTCATGTTTTGCCCAGTCATTTCCCTGCGGCCAATAATCTTGAATTCTTTTGTCCAAACGTTCATCTAACGCTAATTCTCGTTTAGCATATTCCTGAATATTGGCTGCTATGCTGTCGAAATTGACATCCTTCATAAAATCCATTGCAGGGCGTTCCTTTATTTTCTCCCACTCTGCTATGAAAATCCGATTCAGAAGGGCGCTTGTCCCCGGAGCCTGTAAAAATTTCACCAGCTCTCGCTGTACCTTTTCTACCAGAGAAGAGGAATCGCCAACGAACATTTGAATCATACCACCAATTGAACCTTTTGACGATAAAAAGTCATCGAGCATATTACGGATGGTCATATACCCTTCTGGTGATAAGAAGTAATCTTCTCCCTTTTGAAGAATCTGCTCAACCGCTTCCGGAATTTTGCGGTCCAGTACCGGTTCTAAGTCCTCTGGAAGCAGCTCATGAATCTTCTTTGCAGAGAGCACATTCTTCATATTTTCAAACTGGCTGTAGATGATAACATCTACCTTCCCCTCCACTGTTGCAGGAAGATGACCGAACCCAGCCAGCTCAAGCCAGTCTTTTAATGTTTTATCGTTTAAAAAGATTTCCTGCTCAACTTTCTGCTGCGCAAACTGCAGAACGTTCCTGCGCACTTCATCTGATAAAAATTTCTTTCGAATAGTGGCCGGTGTTAGTAAATACTCCGTTACTGTTTTACCAAGCTGAACCGCCAGCATATCCCGGCGTTTTGGAATAAGTCCAGGTGTTAACGGCAGTCGCCATTTCATAAAATAAATAGGCTTGTAGGGGCGAAAGAGCATTTTAATAGCCATATAATTTGTCGCTGCTCCAACGATTCCTCCGACACCCGCTAAAAACAAGATTAAAACAAATAAATTATCCATTGAATCCTCTCATTTCCTTTTCAACTTTTTTTATTATACCACCGAAATAGGAATTATAAGCTGTTTGGCAATTGCATAGGGCCCCTTTATCAAGTACGATTGAACAGGGAGGGAAGTTCCATGATTCAACATTTTAGTTATAAACCTTTATATGAAAATACACAACTTCCAGGTTGGATACTATCATTTTTCTATAAACAAAAGCGTTATCAAGCCGAATATAGAAAAGATGGCGGTATTCAATATATCGGAGAGGCACCATTGCCTGAAGAGCGGGAAAGTGTTGAAAAAATGATTCATGAGTTAATGCTATTCCACGTATATGATTGAGGATAAGTAAGGGCAGGTTCTGTACTTGTCCTTCTTTTGCGTACAGCTCAAAAAGTCGACAAAATGCTTATATTACATTATAATTAGAACTATAACGTGATGGTTTGGGGTGATAATTTGGGAACGAGAAATTAAAAATAGGTGAACTGGCTGCGCAAACAGGCGTAACAAAACGAACAATCGATTATTATACGAATCTCGGCTTATTGCAAGTTGAACGTTCAGCATCAAATTATCGCTATTACGACCGCGCAATGATGGAACGGATTCATTGGATTGAAGAGCAAAAAACTCAGGGTAAATGCCTGGAAGAGATTCGTAGAATGCTGAGTGTCGAAGAACCTATTGCTGAAGAGGTTGATGTTCAGGAAATTCGTCTACAGATGAAAAAACTGGAACACGATGTTGCAAAGCTTATGGATCAGCTTGACGAAAAGGAAAAGCAAAAGATACGAAAAAAAGTGTCACCTGAAAGTGTGGCACTCATGCAGTCTCTATTATTACTTTTAAATAACTAGGAGGTGAACGTTCTACTTCGTGAGTAGAACGACTAATTGTCCACCGCAATTAACTTAACGATTTTCATCATTTTATTGGCATTAACGGCCTTTTTCGTAGCGACGGAATTCGCCATCGTAAAAGTACGCCAATCCCGGATCGACCAGCTTGTAGCAGAGGGAACAGCAGGAGCGCTTTCTGCCAAGAATGTGACAACGCATCTTGACGAGTACTTATCTGCCTGCCAGCTAGGTATTACCGTGACAGCCCTTGGTATAGGTATGGTCGGGGAATCGACGTTCGAATTCATTCTGCACCCTTTATTTGAATCAGTAGGGATTCCAACTGATTACATCCACTGGTTTACAATCGGTGCAGCATTCGTCATCGCCACATTCCTGCACGTAGTTGTTGGGGAGCTGGCTCCGAAAACTGTCGCTATTCAAAAAGCGGAAGCAGTTACACTTGCTTTTGCCAAGCCAATTATGATTTTCTATAAAATTCTTTATCCGTTCATTTGGTTCCTGAATGGTTCGGCTCGTCTTCTTGTCGGCCTATTTGGTATGAAGCCGGCGAGCGAGCACGAACTATCCCATACAGAAGAAGAACTTCGTCTCCTTCTTTCCGAAAGTTATAAATCAGGCGAAATTAATATGAACGAATTGAAATATGTAAACAATGTATTTGAATTTGATGATAAAATTGCGCGTGAAATTATGGTGCCGCGAACGGATATCGTTGGGTTTGAAGTGAACGCAACATTCGAGGAAGTACTTACACAAGTGTCGGAGGAACGATATACACGTTACCCTATTTATGAAGGAGACCGCGATAACATTCTAGGCTTCCTAAATATTAAGGACTTCCTGACATTAGGAATGAAAAACCGGATCCGTCCCGAATCATTCAAATTAGAGGACTTTATCAATCCGGTTGTTCGTGCCCTCGAAACAACACCGATTCATGATTTACTCCAAAAAATGCAAAAAGAGCGTATTCATATCGCTATTCTGCTTGATGAATATGGCGGTACAAGTGGTATGGTAACGGTCGAGGATATCTTAGAGGAACTTGTCGGTGAAATCCGCGATGAATTTGATGATGATGAAATCCCAGAAATTCGCCGTGTGAGTGAAGACCACTACATCCTTCATTCAAAAGTTCTTCTTGATGATGTAGCAAAGCTTTTATATATCGAACTAGAACACTCAGACGTTGATACGATCGGCGGCTGGTACTTTACAAATGATGTAGATCTGGATATGGAAAAATCCCTCTATCATGAAGGGTACAAATTTTCCATCAAGGAAAAGGACGGCCATCAGATTCAATATCTTGAAGTAAAGAAAGAAGCGGCTCCTATACCACAGGCAATAGCCGAATAACAGCAAAAGGCGGGCAAAATTGCCCGCCTTTTTCATTAGTTCTATCTGCTTGATCAGCAGCCCTTAAAAGTATGGTAAAATATCCGAACAAAATCCACTTATCCTACTCAACTAAAAAAACTGCAACTCTTTACACAGAAAAACGTCCTTTATGAAGGGCCGTAAAGACTATCCTGAAACCTGTACAACAAGGGACTGTCTGCTAACTTAAATTGATTCCTCTGCTTTAGTCAAATTCTCCATCCCCGCATAATACACTGTGAATAAGTGCTTGATAGAAATTGGATAGAATCCATTTTTCTTTTGTTTCATCTGCTCATAAGTAACTTTTATGAAGAAGTCATGCCAGCAGTTTGTTTTACTATACATATGTTAAAGGAGCTTTGTATGGAAGATTTTATTTTGTTAATTAAACACTTCATTATTGGAATTGTACAAGGTGTCACCGAACCAATCCCTGTATCATCCAGCGGGCATGTAATGATTGCCTCTGAAATTCTTGGTCTTGGCGAGCAAGGATTTACTTTTGCTATCTTAACAAATACCGCGTCTTTACTTGCTGTATTATTCATTTATCGGGAAGATATTATCAGGCTGATAGTAAACTCCCTTCGTTATATACAGACGAGAAACAGCAGATACGCTGCTGACTTTCGCTTTGTCCTTTTGATCATCGTCGGTTCGATTCCCGCTGGAGTTCTAGGTATTTTATTGAGCGATGTCATCGCTGAAAATGTCAGTATGACAACAATTGCGATTATGTTATTTGTAACAGGAACGGCAATATGGCTGATTCGCAATATGCGCGGTAAAAAAAGCGATGCGGACATCACCGTTAAGGATGCTTTTCTTGTGGGACTTGGGCAAGCAGTTGCCCTCACACCGGGAATCAGCCGCTCCGGTGCTACAATCATTTCAGCGATTGCTGTAGGAATGAAACAAGAAACAGCCCTTCGCTATTCCTTTATGCTCTACATCCCTGTCAGCCTAGGAAGTGTCGTCTTAGGAATTTCCGATTTCGTCAATGAACCAAATAAAGCTGAACTAGCTCTTCCATATGCCGTCACATTTATTGCGACTGTATTCATGACCTATTTTGCTATGAAATGGTTCATGGGGATTATGAAGCACGGGAAATTGATTTACTTTACGTATTATTGCTTTATTGTAGGCGCCCTGCTCCTGATCTTTTACTAAAGGAAAAAGACTTGCTCTATGCTGTAGAGGCAAGTCTTTTTGTTTTTATATATCTGCGGCCAAACATCATGTAAAAATACGTGGAAGCTATTAAATAAAGGCCTCCAGTAATAGAAAAGGCATATGCATAGCCCCAATAGGTTCCGAATTCCGTCACTAGCCATGCTGCCGGCAGTCCCATTGTCGCCCAGCCAATATTAAATACCATCTGATTAACCGAGTTGGCCAGCCCTTTGTATTTATCATGCACGACATCCATGGCAATGGCACTCTGAATCGGATTTCCTGCATTCATCAATGCCTGTCTTAGTAAAAATCCTACGCTTGCTAAAAATAAGGAGCCCGTATAGGCTGTCAAAAATAAAAATGGAATGGAGGCAATCTGGAAAATGACCAGTGCTCTTACCTTCCCTACCCGTTTTACGAGGCGAGGCCCTATTAGCATAGCAACGGCAGTCATTGCTGAACCAAGTGCCAGGATAAATCCGATATACGAATTCGTTGCATCAAATCGGTTGGCAAAATATAAATTAAGATACGGAATAACAAGACCAGATCCGGTACCAATTAATAAGTTAGCAATACTAAAGAGGATGATGACCTTTAAATTTACTTTGAAATCTGCCACCGTCTGAACCTCTTCCTCCTGCTCCTTCCCTTCTTCTTCTGTTTCTTCTATTTTAATAGGCTTCAAAGAAAATAGAGGCAGCAAGCCTGCTACGAAACACAATACGCCTGTCAGTAAAGAAATTTGGATGCTTGCAACATCGCCTGCGCCTAACATAAGTGCCAAGTCCGCAATGATCCCTCCAAGCAGGCTTCCTACTACGTTTGCCACTGTTACAAGTGCAAAATGAATACTGAAGAGCTGCATACGTTCAGAGGGTCTGGAGTTTTCAGCCAAGAAAGGGACTCCCGATACTTGAGTTAACGCCCAAACAACCCCCGTCGCAAACCCCAGTACCAACATCGGCTGCTCAGCTGTCACAATGCTCCTTCCCAATAGCATAATGGCAGTCAAAGCTGTTCCGGTTATTAAAATCCACTTACGGCCAAACTTATCGCTTAAAATCCCTGCTGGTACAAGCATGATAGCGGTCGCTAGAGAAGTTACAGAGATGACGCTCCCATTCACTGCTTCTGGCAGGCCAAGCTCACGGATATACAAATTGTACATAACACTAAAAACACCCATTCCAATCTGAATGAGAATATTGGCGATAATAAATGTACGGATATTTTTGTTATAGGATTTTACTTGTTGAAGCCACTTTTTCATGGAAACGCACTCCACATTCCTTTTATTTCGGTTCCCTAAATAATACGATGTTTCCATAAATTTCGCAATACGAAATAAAACTTTTCTGAAATTTTCATATATCTTTGCGATTTTAAAATAAAACATAGTAAAACAGGGAGAGAAAAATGGAACATTTTTCTCTCCCTGTTTTTATTGGTTTTTCTATACTTAGATGCTACCTATAAACAAACTCTTCTTCCCCATCGATCAACCGATTTGTACTACGGAAGCCTAGACTTTCATAAAGCTTTTTCGCTGCATGGTTATGCGGCTCTGTAGACAAATAAATGGCATGGCAATCTTCGTTTTTCTGCAATTCAGCGATGATCAGCTCCATCGCTTTTCTTCCATAGCCTCTCCGCTGGAACTTATGATCAATCATTAAACGGCAGATCATATACTGCTGTTCATCAGGAATAAAGCCGTACATGGCGAATCCTACTAATGTTTCTTCCACCTCAATGGCTTTCGTCACCCAATAAGGCTCAAATTGCGCTTGCACAAGTGACAACGCATTTGAAGCGACAAATTCCTCACAAATTGCCGGCATTTTCCCGCTGGTTGATAAGAAAACTACCTTAAGCCAATTTTGTTCTGTCACTTCCACCAATCTCATTCGGGTTCACCTCTTCCTTACGGGCAGCCCATCCAATTACGTATGCAATGACTTCGCTTGCAGACGGTACATTGTTTCATAACGTCCTCCTAAAGCGATTAGTTCATCATGAGTCCCGAACTCCACAATCTCACCGCGATCTAAGACTAAAATTTTATCAGCATTTTTAATCGTCGATAAACGGTGAGCAATAATGAATGTCGTCCGGCCTTCCTTCAATACTTCCATCGCATGCTGGATAATTTCTTCAGTTTCCGAATCAATATTGGAAGTCGCCTCATCCAAAATAAGAATGGCCGGATCGAATGCCAATGCCCGTGCAAAAGAAATTAATTGACGCTGTCCCGAAGAAAGTGTGCTTCCTTTTTCAATTACAGGCTCATCTAGACCCTTTTCCAAGTTCTTCAATACACGCTCTCCACCGACAGCTGTTAATGCCTGCTCCACTGTTTCACGCGTAATCCGCTCATCATTCAGGCTAACGTTAGAGGCAATGGTGCCTGTAAATAAGTAAGGATCTTGCAGAACGATGCCCATATGATCACGTACAGCCTGTCGCGGAAGGTTTGCCAGATCTGTTCCATCAATCATTATTCGGCCCTTTTGAGGATCATAGAAGCGGAACAGTAAGTTCATAATAGAGCTTTTCCCTGAGCCTGTATGACCGACCAGTGCTACTGTTTCTCCTTTTTTCGCTTCGAAATTTAAATTTTTCAGTACGTAATCATCACCTTTATAGGCAAATGATACGTTTTCGAATACGACATTTCCTTCATAACGAGGCACACGTTTTGTACTAACCTCTTCACCATCTTGTTCCAGCAGCTCAAATACACGCGAACCTGCCACCAAGGAACGTTCCAGCTGAGAAAATTGGTTGACAATGTTTACAATTGGATTAAACAAGCGTGTAATATAGTCGACGAATGCGTAAAGCGTACCGGCAGATACAGCTTCCGGTAATGTCATCGATTGTGTGCCAAAATAAAAGATGAATACAGCAAACATGATTAAACGCATCACATTCACCAGATTGTGTGCTGTCGCAGAATCTAAAACAAGCAGTTTACGATTGTATTCATAATGCTCCTCGTTCATCTCTGCAAACTCTTTTTTCATTTGATTCTCACGGCGAAATGCCTGGATAATAGTCATCCCATTGATGGATTCATTAATCATTGCGTTAATATCGGCAATTTTTGTCCGGATGACATGATTGTAGGCTGATGCATATTTACGATACAGAATCATCCAAATGTATACGATTGGGATGAGGATCAACGTAAATGATGCCATCTTCCAGTTCAAGATAAACAGTGCAATATAAACCCCTGCAATGGAAATAATACTTGTTGCAAACTGAGAAAGAACGGTAACATAAAGATTTCTTACTGCTTCCGTATCATTTGTAACACGGGCAACAACTTTTCCCGCCGGTAGAGTATCAAAGTAATGTACCGGTAATTTCTGGATATGCCCAAAAACATCCTTTCTCATCTGCTGAACGACACGATTGGCTCCCCGCTGAAGGCTTAAAAACATAAAATAACGGAATACCGCTGTTAGAACAGCTAATAGGAAGAACAAAGCTAAAAGCCATGCAATCGGCTCTGCCTCTAGATTTCCCGGTTCCATATAATGGTCGATAATATATTTGGCAATGAACGGACCTGCAATATCAGTCAGGACAGCTAACGTTAATAAAAACAGACCAATTAAAATTGGCTTTTTAAATTTTAATGCGTAAAGATACAGTCTTTTCGATGTACTCATGCGTCCACCTCCTCTAGCTGCTGGCGGTCATATTGTTCTTTATACCAGCCACCTAGAGCAATCAGCTCTTCATGCGTACCACGCTCTATAATGACCCCATCATCTAATACAATGATTTCATCGGCATGTTGGATACCGGAGAGACGATGCGTCGAAATAATCGTTGTTTTTCCTGACCGCTCTGTCTGAATATTTTCAATGATTTTGGATTCTGTTTTTGCATCGACTGCTGACAGAGAATCATCTAAAATTAAAATTTCCGGGTTTTTAATAAGCGCACGTGCAATGGACACACGCTGCTTTTGACCACCGGATAGGGATACACCCTTCTCACCGACAAGCGTTTCCAAACCCATCGGCAAATGTTCTAAATCTTTTTCAAAATATGCAAGACGGATTGCTTCTGCTATATCTTCTTCCGTTGCATTCTCTTTACCAAACTTGATGTTCTCGCGAATCGTACGTGAAAACAGCACATGGTCCTGGGGTACATAGCCAATCCAGTCAAGTACTTGTTCCTTCGTCAGCTTTGCCAAATCCACATCACCAATGACAATCTGGCCTTCCCCAAGCGGGTATTCCATAAGAAGCTGTCGGATGAATGTTGTCTTTCCAGCCCCTGTTTTCCCGACAATCCCAAGTGTCTGCCCCTTTTCCAGATTTAAGGAGATTTGCTGTAAATTCTTTACTTGTGACAGTGGATACTGGAAGGTAAATCTATCAAACCCGATTGCATGTGGAGTATCAACTTTTTGAGGGGAAGCAGGGTTTTGCACGTCTGCTTCGTAGTCAAGCGTCTCCTGTACACGATCTAGAGAGGCACTGCCCTGCTGCATGACGTTAATCAATTCGCCGATAGCAAACATCGGCCAAACCGCAAGCCCCAGATAGACATTAAAGGATACAAGCTGGCCGACTGTCAGTTCCCCGTTGGAAACGAGAACAGCGCCATACCCCAATGCCACTACATAACAGATTGCTGTTCCTACTTTTGTAATAGGCATAAACAGACCATTGATAAATGCCACTTTCATATTCTTTTGATACACGTCTTCACTCATATCAGCAAAACGCTGCTCATCCTTCGCTTCCTGTACGTACGCCCGGATGACACGTACTCCTGCTACAGATTCAAGGACGCTGTCATTCAATTCCCCGAATGATTCCTGTGCGATCATATAACGCTCGTGCACAATTTTTCCTAGGTATTGAATAATGAGCGCCATTATCGGTATTGGCAGCATAGCGAAAAATGTGAGCTTCCATGAAATGAAAATACCCATAGCACAAATAATGGCCCCCATATAGACCGTAGAATCAATAAGTGTCATGACGCCAAAACCAGCAGTCAGCGACACGGCATTCAAGTCATTCGTTGCCCGCGCCATCAGATCGCCTGTGCGGTTCTTTTCATAAAACGTAGGCGTCATTCTCAAAAACTGGTGCATTAACCTTTTTCGTAATATACGGTCAAGCTTGATTGCGCCGCCAAACAACTGATACTGCCATACATAGCCCATCGTATAGCTTAATATCACTGCGAGCAAAATAGCACCGACATACATCCATAGCTGGCCATTTGTCATGCCCCCGCTTGTCATATCATCAATTGCTTCTCCGACTAACCAAGGCGGAAGCACTTCAATGATACTTGCCAAAATCAATAGCACGATCGCTATTGTGTATTGCTTTTTATACTCTTTGAAAAACCACTTTAATTTAAACAGTACATCAAACATAAGACCTCTTTCCTTCCTTCTCCTTCGATTCCACTACCCGCTATCAAGCGATTCCTTTGTAAAAAACGTTCTTGTTGCCTTAACAATTCTCATTTTAATTCCTCCTCAATTTTTCTCACACCGACCTGAGCTGCACGGTTTCCCGCCAAACATCCGCTTCCCTAAAGAAGCAATGGCTGGATGAAGATAGGGTGGGAAATCATTTTTCCAACCAAAAAAACACCTACCCTTTTTAGGATAAGTGCCTAAAAAAAGTACAGGTAAACCTCACCTGTACTCCTTCTTTTATGCGCGTTTCAAGCAAATAATGAAAAGAATGGCTGCAGGATGGGGGAATGATGTTTAATTGCTGGCGAATTTTTTTTAATAGTCATCATTTCCGGTCCTCCATTCTTTACGATTATTTAGTGTACCTTAACATTAGCATACAAAAATTTCCGTTGTCAATATTTTTTGAAAATATAATATTTTATGTCAAATCCATATAAGACTTTCCCTTTTCTGTAAAAAGGGCTGCCACTTTATTGAAGGCAAAATTTGTTTTTTCTTTTGAAATATTTTATGATTATCTTATCTAATATTTTTTCTCATAGGAGGTGTATTCTTTGCTTGCCCCGCTCATTTGCGCCGTAAGCAAAGATAGTATTTGGACGTAGATATAGTTGAGCTAACCATTAAGCTCGGAGCATTCGCTCTATTAATTGCCGCTACGGCATTTTTCGTTGCAACAGAGTTTGCCATTGTAAAGGTAAGAACAACCCGGATTGATCAGCTTGTTGTAGAAGGCAACAAAAAAGCGATCAAGGCGAAGAAGGTAATTTCAAATTTGGATGAATACTTGTCTGCCTGTCAGCTAGGTATTACAATTACAGCGCTTGGTCTCGGGTGGCTGGGTGAACCGACATTCGATTTAATCCTGCATCCGTTATTTGATCTACTTGGTTTAGAAGCGCGTGTCACTTCTTTACTGTCGTTTGCTCTTGCATTTGCAATTGTTACATTCTTGCACGTTGTTGTAGGGGAGTTAACACCAAAATCGTTTGCTATTCAAAAATCTGAAGAACTTACTTTACGTTTGGCTGGACCACTGATTTTATTCCATAACATCATGTATCCATTCATTCGCGCTTTAAACGGTTCGGCACGTGCGCTTGGCCGCTTGTTCGGCCTGCGGGCTGTATCAGAATCTGAAGTCGCCCACTCGGAAGAGGAGCTGCGTATCATTCTGACAGACAGTTATAAGGGCGGTGAAATCAATTCTTCAGAGTACGAGTATGTAAATAGTATTTTCGAATTCTCCGATCGTCTTGCAAAAGAGATTATGGTTCCTCGTACTGAAATTACCAGCATAGAAAAGGATTTAACTTTGCGCGAGGTATTTGAAGTGATGGGGGTTGAACAATATACACGCTACCCTATTACAGATGGCGACAAGGACCATGTAATTGGACTTGTAAACATGAAACACCTGCTTACTGCATATATTAAAAACCCGTCGAATGGTGATAAATTGGTAACTGACTATATGCAGCCAATCATTCGGGTAATCGAAACAATTCCGATCAGTGACCTGTTGCTGAAAATCCAGCAGGAACGCATCCATATGGCCATTTTAATGGATGAATATGGCGGTACATCTGGTCTTGTTACAATTGAAGATATCATCGAGGAAATTGTAGGTGATATCCAGGATGAGTTCGATGAGGACGAAATCCCAGAAGTACAGGAAATCACAGAAGGCGAGCATTACATCTTTGATGCAAAAATGCTGCTGCAGGAAGTCAATGACCTTCTTGGGACAAACATTGAGGACGAAGACATTGATACAATCGGCGGCTGGTTCATGACACAGCATTTTGATGCAGTTGAAGGTGACACAATCGAGGCCCATGGCTATGAATTTAAAATTAAAGAGCTTGACGGTCATCACATCCTATACCTAGAAGTAACAAAGATCCCAGAAAAAGACGCAGAAATCTTCGAAGAATAATTACGGATAGGAAAACGACTCTCTCATTTCAGGGGGGTCGTTTTCTCGTATCTTTAAATCTTGCGAGGGGGAAACATTTTGGAATTATATTCAAACTTGCGTGCTGGCGAAAAAGGGGCTTGGCTATCCATCGGGACGTATATCTTTTTAAGTGCTATGAAATTAATAGTCGGTTATTTGGGAGCCAGTGCTGCTCTAAAAGCAGATGGTCTAAATAATACAACGGATATCATAGCATCCATTGCCGTTTTGATCGGACTGCGGATTTCTCAAAAACCCCCGGATCGTGTCCATCGGTATGGACATCTGCGTGCGGAGACTATTGCTTCACTTATTGCATCATTCATTATGATGGTAGTGGGACTGCAGGTGCTTTCTACTTCTATACGAGGGATGTTCGCTCCCGTGCAGGAAACTCCTTCCATAGTAACCGCGGTTGTTGCCCTCTTCAGCGCGGCCATCATGTATGTTGTCTATCGCTACAACCTGGCACTGGCTGATAAAATTAAAAGCTCTGCCGTTCGGGCAGCCGCTTATGACAATCGCTCAGATGCCCTCGTAAGTATTGGTACTGCCATCGGTATTCTTGGAGCAATTTTTGGCTTTCCAATCATTGATATTATTACAGCATTAATCGTCGGATTGATTATCATCAAAACAGCTGTCGAGATTTTCTGGGAGGCTGTCGTTACACTAACAGATGGGTTCGATACGGAAGAAACAGAGACGCTGAAGGAGCTAATTGAAAAGGTAGAGGGTGTCATCGACATTACGGATTTAAAAGGACGTGCTCATGGAAATATGAGCTTTATCGATGTAACAGTTACGGTCAACCCTTATTTAAACGTTATTGAAAGCCACAAAATCAGCGATCAGATTGAAACGACTGTCCAGCACTTTAATCCGTATTGTATCGTGCTCGTGCATATCGAGCCTCATTTTATACCGCCAACTGCGGATTCCCCCTAATAAAAAATGCGAAATGGGACAAGCCCACTTCGCATTTTTATTTTTTTTGCTGCTCTTTTGCCTGGTCCTGCTTACGTTCCATCTTTAGTCCTTTATAACGGATAATGGCACCAATCAACACAAAAACCCATCCAATTGCTAAAAATGCAAGCTGCATTGTTTGATTGTCTGCCGGTAAAATCCCAAAGATCACTGCCGCAATGACCGCCATTCCTGAAAAGGAAATAAGCACTCCAGCCATAACGATACTCATAGTAGCACCTCTATTTATTCAATAGGTACATTATACATCATTAAGCTGTTACGTCACGTTTATTAAAGATAATAAAACTGCTTAAAACGAATAGAACCGCATAAACTGCTAACACAGTTAATGAAAACGGCAGTGTGACCCCTTCTAAATATGGTGTAGCGCCGCTTGCATGCTGTGTTAAATCCGAATGGGAAATCCATACGAATTTAGCAAAGCTGTACTTGCTCATTAGTGAGATAATCAAGGCACCCATCATAGAAATGACAAGCGTCAGACCAATTGCTAAAGAGCTTGAGCGGAAAATAGAGCCCAGCATGAAAGCAAAGAAGATGGACATGAAAAAGTCTCCAAAAGATAAAATAAAATTCTCAAAGATAGGTTCCCATACGTCTATTTCTTTAATTACACCATCTACCATTTGAAGCTCTTGAGAAACATCCGTTCCCCATAATAGCAGTCCTATTAAAGAGGAACCTGCCAGACATACCGCATATAACAGCAGGCCAAATAGAATAACTGTCAATAGCTTCGATAATAGAATTTTTGTTCTGGATACAGGTCTTGTCAGCAGCATTTTAATCGTGCCTGTCGAAAATTCCGAAGAAACGATTCCCGCTGCCACAACAACTGAAAAAATCGTGACCATTACCATGAGTCCTACTCCATAGCTCAGATAACTATCAAATGTAGTATTGACAGCAAGAGGAATATCTTCCGCTAGGCGATACTCATTAAGCGCAATCTGTTCATTAAAGTAGGCCGCATCTTCCGCTGGAATCCCTTCTTCCTCCAGCATACTCTTATACATATTCGTATCCTCTTCTACAGAAGTACGCCAGTCCTGATTATCATCCTCTGTATATTTCATTACAAATGCTGGGACGACTGCTAACAAAATCGTTAATGCCAGCATCGTCCAAGTACTTTTTCTAGCCCATAGCTTCATCCATTCGTTTCTAATGTATTTCAGCAATTGCGCCGCCTCCTGTCATTTCTAGGAATTGATCTTCGAGCGTTTTCACATGCGGCTGCACAGTATATAATTGTACGCCCGCTTCGAATAGGTGCTGTGTCAGCACAGGGACATCCTTTTTTTCGATTTCGACAATCATGCCGTCCCCTTGTACAGTAAATGTATAGCCATGTTTCTCCAAAACAGCAGCCCCTGACTGAACTGAAGTCGGTTCAATATAATAAAGAGAAACTACTGTATTTTGCAGATCACGGATGTCGATCAGCTTTCCGTTCTGAATGACGGCTACCCGGTCGCACATGAGCTCAATTTCGGATAACAAGTGGCTTGAAACAACGACAGCGAGCCCCTCTGTTTCGGCAACATGCCGCAAATAAGTACGGAATTCTCTTATACCTGCTGGATCGAGCCCATTTGTTGGTTCATCCAAAATTAGAAACTTTGGACGATGTAAAAGTGCTTGTGCCAGACCGAGACGCTGGCGCATTCCCAAGGAATAAGTCCCCACTTTTTCGTGTATCCTCTTTTCCAGACCTACCTGCTTCACTACCTCATCTATCCGCTCTTTTGTCACTCCTTTATGCATACGCGCAAAGTGAAGCAGATTTTTGTAGCCCGATAAAAACTTATACATTTCCGGATTTTCTACAATAACCCCCACTTGTGAAATCGCCTCTTCGTAATGATCAGCAAGTGACTTGCCGTCGATCATTATTTCCCCGCTTGTCGGATACATAAGGCGTGTCATCATGCGGATCGTCGTTGTTTTCCCCGCCCCGTTTGGTCCGAGGAATCCTGTAATCTGACCTGGATAGAAGTCCAGGGTAATATCCTTGATAATCTGCTTTCCTTTAATCGTTTTCGATAAGTTTTTTAATTGAACAATTGGCTTTGCCATTTACCTCACCTGCTTTTCATATAATGATTTCATCCATTCCACTGCATCCTCGTTCCGTTCATCACGAATAAGTTCCATTTCCTCCATTGCTGTCAGTCTGCCATCACGAAGCAGAATGACCTGATCCAAAATCGGCTCCACCTCATTCACCTCATGAGTCGAGAGGACGACAGACTGATTTTCCATATCGATGAAACGGATTAGTGCCTTAATCAGCGACTCTCTCGCAAGCGGGTCCAGTCCTGCAAAAGGCTCATCAAGTAAGTAAAGTGATGCCTCACGTCCTAATGTCGCCGCCATTTTAATACGGGCACGGTTTCCTTTTGATAACTTTCCAAGCTTGACTGTTGTCTGCGCCTCTAAATGCTTGGCGATAATGTGGGCCTTCTCCAAAGAAAAATCGGCAAACTGCTCACTATAGAAGCGGAAAACCTGTTCCCCTGTATAACTTTCATAAAACAGATCAATATCAGGTGAATAGGCTATTTTATCGGCAGACCGCCTTGTCACTTCCCGGCCTCCCAGCTGTATTAACCCATTGTTCGGCCGAAGAAGGCCCGCCATCAATTGAAGCAGCGTTGATTTTCCACAGCCATTTTCCCCAATCACGCCGATAATCTGGCCAGTCGGAATGGTAAAGGAAACATCGTTAACGATTGTTTTTTTTCTGTATTTAAACAGTACATTTTCCAATTGCAGCATATCCTCACCCTCCTTTTTTCAAGACTTCAATCATCTCTTCTTTTGTAAACCCCAATGAATCGATCATGGTCAGGAACTGCGTTGCTACCTGCGTCATCATCTCTTCCCTCAGCTCCCCAATGCGTTCCTCATTTGTGGTAATAAACGTTCCTTGCCCACGCTTTGTTTCTGTCATTTCCATTGCTTCAAGCTCCTTGTATACACGTTGTACTGTATTCACATTCACACCGCTTTCTATCGCATATTCACGAACAGAAGGAAGCTTCTCCCCCGGCTTCAAATATCCTTTCAGGACGTCTCCACATATGCGGTCGACCAGCTGTGCATAAATCGGCTTATCCTTTGAAAAATCCTGCGTCATCGCGTGATCACCCTTTCAATCCATTTACTTGCCGCGATAAAGCAGATGGCCATCACCAGCCACATAGCCAATTCCTCGACGATATACAGGCTGTAAAAGTTTACAAGTACATCCTCCGATGTGAATACCGGCATATTCTTCTCTAGGAAAGTCAGAGGAATCTCCCCATGTATTAGCAGTTTGTCGTATAAAGAGGAAGTCGCAATCTTATCAATCGCAAATAAAAACAAGCCGAATAACATCCCTGTGATAATCACACTTCCATATCTGATATATCGTTTCAACTGGATATAAACTGCATAGAACAGCAGAGCCACTACTGAGGTAAGGATTCCGAGAAGGAAAATGATGCTAACGACCAGCCCCTGCAGCCAAATAATTTCACCGGTCGATCCATCGATAATACCCGTCGTCCAATGAAAAAAGAATGTATAGAATGCACTGATCAATGTCGTCCAAGCGACGGTATAAAATAGCTTAGCACCGATAAGCACAGTTATTGGACTGCTATTATGCAGCCATAACTCCTTTTCCTTGCTGCCTCTTCTAATACTGAAAAGAAACTGCCATGGCATCACGCTTCCTATTAGGAGTAAGCCAAGAAACAGCAGCCCTATCCTAAATTCCTCTTTCGCTATATTGACGTGAATGAAGCGTCCTTCAAACATAGGTAATAAACCAATGGATACTGCTCCTACTATGAAAAAGATAATTGGCCAGGCCTTATACATATGCCATTCTTTTTTTACGAGACTCCAAAACTTGCGCATATAAATCAACGCCCTTCAAAATGTTGTATTAGTGTACTATTGACATAGTACACTAATACCCTATGAAGCGCAACCGCTTTTATAATATTTTTCCAAATAAAAAAAGACATGGAACATTAACCATGCCTTTAATGACCTCCTATACCTTACCGCTTCCCTCTGTCAAACCATGTTTGACCGCGTAAAGGGCAGCCTGTGTGCGGTCTTGTACTTCAAGCTTTGTAAAAATATTTGAGATATGCGTCTTCACGGTTTTTTCCGTTACAAATAGAGAGGAAGCAATTTCTCGATTGCTTTTTCCTTTTGTAAGCTCGGCTAGTACATCCTGCTCACGAGGTGTTAAGGGATTTAATACGTGCGGAAGATTCTCCTCTTCACGTAACCCCTCTTCTAACTGTGTCGTTGCTTCAGGATGAATGGTATTTTCCCCACGCATGATGAGCCGGATTGATTCCACTAATTCATCCGGCTCGATATCTTTTAATTGATAGCCCGATGCTCCTGCCTCGATGGCGGGCAGCACATGGTCTTTATCCGAAAAACTCGTCAGCATCAATACCTGCACATCCGGCCATCTCGATTTGATGCTTTTCGTCGCCTGGATACCGTCCATTTCTGGCATGACTAAATCCATTAGTACAATATCCGGCTTTAACGAAGCAGCCATATCAATCGCTTCCAGTCCATTTTTTGCTTCTCCTACAACCTCTATGTCTTTTTGCGTTTTTAAGAAAAACAGCAGACCTCGACGCACTACATGATGGTCGTCTGCAATTAACACTCGAATCATCTCATTCTCCCCCTAATATGGCAAACGGATCAATAGTTCCGTCCCCTTCCCCAGTTCACTTACCCAGTCAGCCGAACCGCCGATTGCTTTTGCCCTATCCCTGATGGATTGCAGTCCCATGGAAGGAAGCGCCGCGTCTGGATCGTGGGCAAATCCCCGTCCTTCGTCTTTGATGACGAGCAAGACATCGGTAGGCGTTACTGTTACAAACATTTCTGCCTGTTTTACTCCTGCATGGCGCCTTACATTATTGAGCGCTTCCTGCGAGATACGGAACAACGTCTCCTCTACTCTCGATGGAAACTGCAGCACACCAGAAACCGTTACGTCCAGTTTTAATCCGAGCATTTCTGCATAAATTTTAATTGCATCGATAAGACCGCTTTCAAGTCCTCTTGGCCGCAGTTGCCAGATAAGCGCTCTCATTTCATTTAAAGCTTCCTGGGTCAGATTTTGGATTTCTTTAAATGTATCCTTCACTTCCATATCCTCTGTCATTTCGATTCCTGCACGTGAAGTCAGCGTAACAGAAAACAGCAATTGATTGACGGAGTCATGCAGGTCCCTGGCAAGCCGATTACGCTCCTGAACGAGTGCAATCTCCTGCTGTTCATTTACGAGGAGAATCCGTTTAATGGCAGAGCCTAACTGGAACGCAACAGATTCTAATAGTTCCAGCTCTTCCTCTGAAAAGCGAATCGTATTTTTAGAAGCAACATTTAGGATGCCAAATTTCTCCTGTCCTGATTGAAGCGGGACTGTGGCATGATGCGTGATACCTTCCGGGTCGCCTATTTCCGCCTCATTGGCACTCTCAATCCGCTGGCATTCAATAATATTGGAAGCTCTCTTCAGCTCATCATTGCGATAGCGGGATACACACCAGCATCCGCCATGCTTCAAATATTCGCATTTATTGTAGCTGAGTGCCCTAGGTAAATTTTCATGAGCGACAAGTTCAGCCTTGCCCTTCTCATTGATAAAGAAAATCCAACCTGTATCGAATTTCGTTCCACTTAAAAATTTATGAAGCGCCCCGCGCAGCATCGGAATCATTTCTGTTTCTTCATTCAATAGCTCTGCAATTTCTTTTAAAATCGTTATGTTCGAATGATCATTCATATTGTCACCTTCTCTTCATCCCTTACTTCATCTATACCATAACAAAGAGCGTGCCGCAAACTGCAGCACGCTCTTTTCATATACCGAATATGGAAATGTTGTTATAAACAAAATGCATATTTTGTTTAGATAATGACAATTAAAATGTACCTTCGCCCTTTAAATAATCGATCCGGTAAACATCATGCCTGCGGTCTTTCAAATGCTTTACCGTACCATTTTGGCGTTGTCTGCGGAGAACCTCCAGATCAATATCGCTGATTAATACCATTTCGACATTTGAATTTGTTTCCCCTACAATCCCGTCACGTGCGAATTCAAAGTCACTCGGCGCAAAAATGGCAGACTGGGCATATTGAATATCCATGTTTTCTGTATGTGGAAGATTGCCGACCGTTCCGGAAATAACCGTATATACCTGATTTTCAACAGCACGGGCCTGTGCACAATAGCGCACTCGCAAATATCCTTGCCGGTCTTCTGTACAAAACGGAACAAAAATAATGTTAGCGCCCATATCTGTGGCGATACGCGCAAGCTCCGGGAACTCGATATCATAGCAGATCTGGATAGCAATCCTGCCACAGTCCGTATCAAAGACCTTCACTAAATCCCCATTAGAGATCCCCCACCATCTTCGCTCATTCGGTGTAATATGAATTTTATATTGTTTCTCAATCGTTCCGTCTCGGCGGAATAAGTATGCAATATTATAGATTTCATCATTTTCTTCTTCTACGAAATGCGAGCCGCCAATGATGTTCACATTGTAACGTACCGCTAAATTCGTAAATAGCTCGATATACTGAGGGGTAAATTCTGTTAATTTGCGTACTGCCTGAGAAGGTGATTTTTCATTTAAAAAGGACATCAGCTGCGTCGTGAAAATTTCCGGGAAGACGACAAAGTCAGCCGCTGCATCAGACCCGACATCTACAAAGTATTCACACTGCTGTGCAAAATCGTCAAAGCTTGCGATTTCCCTCATCATATACTGCACAACGCAAATACGAACCGGGTAGCTCGTTTTAAAATGGCGCTTTGACTGCGGCATATAGTCTGCATTATTCCATTCCATTAACGTAGCGTACTTCCCTGAAGCAACATCGTCCGGCAGGTAATTCGGATTTACGCGCATCAGTGTGAAGTTGTTCATGATCTGGAATGTTAATACTGGATCATAGATTTTATGACGGCTTACTGCATCTACATATTCACGCGGTGTCATTTCCGAGGCATGCAGATGATAGTTCGGTATGCGTCCGCCAATAATAATGGATTTTAGATTTAATGTTCTTGCTAAATCTTTTCTTGCCTCGTAAAGGCGCTGCCCCACCTTCATCCGGCGGTATTGAGGATGGACCATTACTTCGATTCCGTACAGGTTATAACCGTTCGGGTCGTGGTTTGTAATGAACCCATCATCTGTAATATCGCTCCACGTATGGCGGTCATCATATTCATCAAAGTTAATACGCAGGCTGGAGCACGATCCGATTACCTGTCCTTCAAATTCAGCGACAATCTGTCCTTCCGGAAAAATGGCTAAATGGCTATATAAATGCTCTCTTTTCCAAGGGGACATCCCAGGAAAGGATACACGTTGGATTTCTAACATGGCATCAATATCTTCATGCTGCATGTTTCGTATAATCATTTTCTTTTCAAACTGTGAAGTATCTAGTGATTCACTCAAATTTCACACCTCCTCTACCCATATACCCAATTCTAAACCCTTTCAATCGAAACGATTTACTTCTTATTTAGAACGCTCTATAATCAAGAAAGCAAAATAAAATAAGAAGTAGAGGTTTTTTTATGAATAAAAAACTGGAAAATAGCCTGCTGATTATCTGGGTTACATCACTTGTGGCTACTCTCGGCTCTCTTTATTTTTCGGAAATAAAAGGCTACATTCCCTGTGAATTATGTTGGTATCAACGTATTCTGATGTATCCGATTGTCATCATATCTACTATTGCATACATACAAAAAAATGCTCGCATCGCCCTCACTACAGCAGTATTCGCTTTTATTGGCGGCAGTATGTCTCTTTACCATTACGGCATTCAAAAAGTCTCCTTTTTGCAAGAGAACGCACCGGCCTGTGGACAAGTATCCTGTACAGGAGCATATATTAATTGGCTTGGCTTTATTACGATTCCGTTTTTGGCATTGACTGCTTTTATTATTATCGCCATTACAAGCTTTTATATGCTTAAGGTATTAAAGGAGGAAAAATAACGTGAAAAAATTAGGAATTATCGGTGGGATAGTTATTATTCTGTTCATTGGCATTATCGTTTTAACAAACATGTCTAACTCAGATAAACTAAAGGACAACCCATACGGCACAGAAAATCTTCAACAGCCTACAATTGATTTATTAGATGATGAGAACTACCAAAACATTATCTTGCCGGAGGATTTAGAAAAGAAAATTGAATCTGGTGAAGGGGTATTCGCCTACTTGTTCAGTCCAACTTGCAGCTACTGTAAACAGTTCACACCAAAATTAATGCCTGTTGCTGAAAAAGAGGATATTCAAATCGATCAGTTAAATGTACTGGAATATGAAAATGCCTGGACGACTTATCAGATTGAAGCAACACCTACGCTAATCTATTTTGAAGACGGCAAGGAAGTTACGCGTTTAGTTGGGGATCATAGTGAAGATGAAGTCCGCCAATTCTTTGCGAGTGTAAAAAAATAAAAACAAAAGGTCGTGTCCTTTAATAGAGGACACGCCTTTTTTAAAATCGGAGGAAAAAAATGTTTCAATATGAAGTTATGCAAGATGGGGAGACAGTAGAAGAATTGCTGCGAAACAAATGGCGCCTTGGGAAAAAGCAAGTACATGAGCTGCGTATGGCAAAGGCGGTACTATCCGAAAGGGAACCTGTTAACTGGAAAGAGCCTCTTCCAAAAGGGACTAAATTAACTTTTATGTTCGATATCCCCTCCTCAGCCTACAAGCCGATGAATGCTTGCGGTGTCGAAGTACTGTATGAAGACGAACATTGCCTCGTTGTCTCTAAGCCAAAAGGAATGTCCACACACCCGAATACTCCTTCTGATACAGATACTTGCATGAACCATGTCATGGCGTATGTACAGGCAAACGGAGGACAGTACGCAGAGCATGTGCACCGTCTTGACCAAGGGACAAAAGGTTTACTGCTCATTGCCAAGCATCCGATTGCCAAATCAGTATTTGACCGGATGCTTGAGGAAAAGAAAATTATTCGGACATATGAAGCTGAAGTACAAGGCAATATTAGAACGGATAGCGGTACTATTAATGCGCCAATCGGAAAGGACCGCCACCATAAAACACGGCGTGTCGTTTCGTCATCAGGTCAGCATGCTATTACTCATTATGAAGTAGTAAAGCGTTTCAAGGGAACATGCCTTGTTCATCTAGTGCTAGAAACCGGGCGTACGCATCAAATCCGGGTTCATCTTGCCCATATCGGTCATCCTATCGTAGGCGATACGTTGTATAATGCGCGCCAAACTTCTAACGGTGACTATAAACTCCATGCCATTCAATTGGATTTTATCCATCCTTTTACAAATCATAATATTACAATTAAAGACAAATAATAGAATATTATTCCGAATGTCTGTATCTTTCTCCGGGAAGATATGGGCTTTTCTTATTCTCCAGTATCCCTACCAGCTCTAAAATATTCCTTTTTTTTACATTTTAAAGGTCAGGGAGCATCATATATTTTTTTTCCTTAAAAGCATCCTTCTTTCTATTAAAATTTTCCTATTTTTAGATTATGATTATAAAAAATTATTCTTTTCATAATAAAGGAGGATTGTATTTGTTTACAGATATTAAGAAAAATGAAAGCCTGTTCTTAATAAATGATACGGTACTTGATCGCTTTAATGTCATTCGAAAAGAATTAGAGCTTATTACGCTAAGCATCCCGCCTAGTTTTGACTGCTTTCAAGTATGGAATATATTCGTTGATTTCTGGATAAAAGCTGCTTTTTCTAAAGATGATTTAATCGAGCATCCACATCATTCCCTTATTTACATAGTTCGTAAAACGATCATTTACGAAGCTTTTCAATTGCAGGCCGTCCATCGGGTGCTGCCTTTAACATATAAGAATGACCGGTTCGCCTATTTATTTTCTCTTTATACGCTGATCGAGCTGGATCAGTTTTTTATTTCAAAAACAAAACAGGATGCTGAATATGCAAGTTATCTGGATGATTTGCTGATGTATGCCTCTAAAGATATTTCCAGCTATTTCGATGAATCATTTCAAACCTTGGAATCCTATCCGAAGCAGCTCGCAGTTACCCAGGCAAAAGTATTTAAAAAAATCACCGAAATTGCTGCCGAATGTCCATGTGAACTAAACGAGGCTGTCGAAAACGGTATTAAGGCGGCAAAAGATATGTACTATCTCTTATATGATACATTTATTTAACAAATCGAGGTGATTATATATGCAGCTTAAAATGTCCACTCATCAGGAATATATTAGCCAATTATATACTCAAGGCCAATTTAAACAAATGCTTCAGTATGGGAAACAAGCCTTGTCGCTGGCTTTAAAAAATCAGTGCTACCCTGAAGCGTTGGCATTCTATCAGGACATCTTAGAAGCCTATGACAACTTAGGCAATACCTCTTTATTGTACGAAACGCTGCTTGAGTATGAGAAGCTGTGTAAAGTTCATGGCAGCTTGAAGGATAAAATGCATTACTACCGCTTTTCAGGCATTTTTCACGGCATTACAGATAATAAAGAGTTTGCGCTTAAATCATACAAAGCCGCCTTGCATTATGCCCATGAGCTGAAAGATTATGAAGTGATTGCTTCTTGCTATGCCCTGATCAGCAATGTATTAATCGATAGGGAAGAAGAGCAGCAGGCAATGTTCGGTGTGAAACTGGCCCATCATTACAGTCAGCATATTCTAGATGACAAAGATGCTATTATACGTATGAATATTTCTCTTATGTACACGTATGCTCAAATGGCAAGACAAGAGGAATTTATGGAATTACGGGAGTCGACAAAGAGGCTGATTGGCGATCGACCACTGCAGTTTCACTTTGCAAGAATGATGTTATTTGAGGGGAACTTACTTTATAATCTCCGCGATTTTGAAAAAAGCAGCCTGACATTTAAAAAGGCACTGGAACTGCTAAACGCAGAGGAGCACCTTCTTTATCTTTGCTATATTTATCATGACATTTTAAAGCGCCAATTAGATGCCTATTTTCCAAAGGGCTATATACGTACGCAGCTGCAGCAAATTGAATCACATCTTCATGAATGGCATCTGCGCTCTTCCGGAGAAGGCCAAGCATTCAACTATAGCGTCGGTCTCCCGTATGAAAACAGCGATATCCTATTTGATTCTTTATCACTTATGAACCTTCCGCAGGTGAGTGAAATGACGAACAAAAAGTTAGCGCAAGGAGAAAGCTGCGTGTGCATTCTTTTCTCAGTTTATGAAAAAGACGCTTTAAAAAATATAGAAGGTTTACAATCAAATTATCAATTAACTTACGCTGTATTTGTGATGATCCAGGAGCACTTAAAAAATACCCCTCACCTCTTCACCCATACAGGACACGGGGAAGGGGTTATCATTCTTTTTAATGATACAGATGCGGAGCAAGTTGTATATTCAATTTACCAAAACGTACGGAATATGGCTGCTGCAACCGATTCACCTTTAGATCCCCTGCCGATTCATTTTGGGCTGGCTTACTCAAAAGAGATTACTGCACCCGCTTTTGATACGCTTTATGCAAAAGCAAGCGCCTGCCAGTATTATGCAAATTCTACTAATAAGCTGTATGTTCTATAAATTTACTCAAAAAACTCCCTGTATTGCCTTATGAAGACAACTACAGGGAGTTTGCTTTTTCACCAACTATTAAAAATCAAAATTGTCCGGATCAGCACTTGTTCGGTGGAACGTATTCAGGGCTGTAATAGCAGCTACTTCATCTGTAGCTAAGCTGAAATCAAATACTTCTAAGTTTTCCTTGATACGCTCAAGTGTTACTGATTTAGGGATAGCAATATTGCCGATTTCTAAATGCCAGCGAAGCACAATTTGAGCAGGTGTTTTGCTATATTTTTCTGCAAGCTGCTTTACAACAGGATGTGTAAATACAATTCCTGTACCAAGCGGTGCCCATGCTGTTACGGCAATATTATGCTCTGCACAGAAGGCACGTAAACTGTCCTGTGATAGGGATGGGTGGCATTCTACTTGGTTAACCATCGGCTTTACATTTGCTGCTGCAAATACTTCTTCTAAATGATGCTGATGATGGTTGGACACACCAGGCACGCGGATCAGCTTTTCTTCATACAAGCGCTCAATCGCTTTATATGTGTCAGCAAGTGTCGGCTTTGGCCAATGTGTCAAATACAAATCCACATACTCTAAACCTAATTTGTTCAATGACGTTTCAAAAGCACGCAGCGTATTATCGAACCCTTGATCAGAATTCCAGACTTTTGTTGTAACAAAAATCTCTTCACGTGCGATACCAGAATCTTTGATTGCTTGTCCTACAGCTTCTTCATTCTGATAGATAGCTGCTGTATCGATTGCCCGGTATCCGGCTTTTAGTGCCTCAGCCACTCCATTATAGGCAACTTCATGCTCCTTCATTCGGAACACACCATAGCCGATACGCGGCATCTCGACCCCATTGGCTAATGTAATCGTCTCAGTAATTGTTTTAGCAGTTGTCATAAAATCCCCCTTTTCCTATTACAAAACTTATTATAAAGCAAGCCTCCAAAAATTTCGATAACCGAATTAAAAATACAAATGGAAATTTTCCGGACTTTTGCCGAAGCGTTGATTACGATTCAGTCCATTTAATGCATTCATGTCCCCAGCTGTCAGCTCAAAATCAAAAATATTTGCATTTTCTTCGATCCGGGAGGGCGTTACCGACTTTGGAATGACAAGAATATCATTTTGTACATGCCATCGAAGAACGACTTGGGCTGGTGATTTGCCGTATTTTTCACTAATTTTCAGGATCACTTCATCCTGTAATACTCCCCCGCGTCCAAGAGGTGACCACGCCGTGACAGCGATATTACGTTCCTTGCAAAATGCGCGCAGCGGTTCCTGAGATAAATAAGGATGCGCTTCAATTTGATTAACCATTGGCGGCGTCTGTGCTGCCTTCAGCACCTCTTCAATGTGTCGTTCGTGATGATTTGAAACACCTGGAACACGAATTAGTTTTTCGTCATATAATCGCTCAATTGCGCGGTAAGTTTCTGCATACTTTCCTTCCACGGGCCAATGTGTTAGGTAAAGATCGACATAATCCATGTTTAGCTTTTTCAGTGATACCTCAAAGGCACGCAATGTGTTATCAAACCCTTGATCGGAATTCCATACTTTTGTCGTAACAAAGATAGATTCTCGCGGCACGCCTGAATGACGGATTGCCTCTCCTACCTGTTCCTCATTGTCATAAAGTGATGCTGTATCAATTGCACGGTATCCCACCTGCAGAGCCTTGGTAATAGCCTCAATCGTTTCCTGCGGGTCTGTCATTTTATAAACACCCAGCCCAAATATCGGCATTTCAATTCCATTGGCTAATTTTCTAGTTGTTTGCAAATCCATACTATTCACTCCTTCGCGGTAATAATTTCATTATAGCAATTTCAGCGTGGTCATGAAATTTACAAGAAAACAGTTGCAAAGTTCTCTAAAAACGAATATTATATTAAATGTTGTTAAAAATGTTCGTGTTTTAAGGAGGATTACTTCTATATGTTTCGACTGAAAGAAAACAATACAACAGTAAAGACGGAAATGTTAGCGGGTTTAACTACATTTTTGACGATGGCATACATCGTTGTCGTAAATCCGATTATTTTAGCTGATGCCGGTGTACCAATTGATCAAGTCTTTATGGCTACAATTATTTCTGCCATCATCGGTACTGCCTGGATGGCACTTATGGCCAACTATCCAATCGCTATCGCCCCCGGTATGGGATTGAATGCTTATTTTACTTATGCAGTTGTGATCGGCTCTGACGGGGCAATCGATTATGTGACAGCCTTTGCCGCTGTATTCGTAGCCGGTATTATTTTTGTCATTTTAAGCTTGACGCCGTTCCGTGAAAAGCTCATTATGTCGATCCCTAAAAATTTAAAGCTGGCCATTACAGCTGGTATCGGGCTTTTCATTGCCTTCATTGGTCTGCGCATGTCCCAAATTGTTGTGGCAAATGAATCAAATCTAGTAGGGTTGGGAGATTTATCAAACCCTTCTGTTCTGCTTACTTTATTTGGACTCGCACTGACAGTGGTGTTGATGGCCCGAAATGTCAAGGGAGCCCTATTTATTGGGATGGTCGCTACAACTATCGTAGCTGTCCTTACAAACCAATTAAAGATCGAAAAAGTAGTAGCGATGCCGCATCTTCCTGAAGGGATCCTGGTGTGGAATCCAATCGCTGCCATCGGAGATGTCATCTCCTACGGACTATACGGCGTTGTCTTCTCCTTCATTTTAGTTACTCTATTCGATACGACGGGTACAATGGTCGGCGTAGCAAGACAAGCTGGTCTCATGAAGGGAGAAAATTTACCAAGAGCGCGTCAGGCGTTACTTGCAGACTCGATTGCTACTACTGCCGGTGCTATGATCGGTACAAGCCCGACAAGTGCCTTTGTTGAATCATCTGCAGGTGTAGCAGCAGGAGGACGTACAGGATTAACGACATTGACTGTTGCGGCTCTGTTCCTTGTATCTTCATTCTTTGGGCCATTGGTTGCTTCTATCTCCGGCGTAGCTGCTATTACATCTCCAGCATTAATTATTGTTGGAAGCTTGATGATCGGCGCTGTGAAGCAAATCGAGTGGGATGATTTTGATGAAGCTTTCCCGGCATTCCTGGTTATCTTAACGATGCCTTTGACTTCAAGTATCTCTACAGGTATTGCCCTAGGGTTTATTACTTATCCATTAATTAAATTGGTGAAGGGAAAAGCAGGCGATGTACATCCCCTTCTTTATATCTTTGCCATCCTATTTATCATTCAATTAGTATTTCTGCCTCACTAATAAAAAGAGTGCTCTTGCCCTATGGCGGAGCACTCTTTTTTCATTAACGACTATTCGTTATTGTAGAATTATTTCGTTTTTTAAAGGATTTATAAGCACAAAGTAGAATAGTTAACGGAGTTACACATTTTTCCTACAAGGGGGATGAAGGAATATGATGGACACACAGTTACTATTAACAGGATTTTTAAAGCGTGCCGAACGGTTCTTTCCTAATAAAATGATCGTCTCACGCACAAGCGACACGATGACGCACCGTATTACTTATGCTGAATACGTTAAGCGTACCCGTCGTCTGGCTGATGCTTTAACAAAGCTCGGTATGACAAGAGGAACCAAGGTTGGAACATTCGCCTGGAACCATCACCGCCACCTCGAAGCCTATTTTGCTATTCCATGTTCGGGAGCTATTCTTCATACGATCAATATTCGCTTAGCACCTGAGCATATTATTTATATTATCAATCATGCCGAAGATGAGATTTTGTTAATTGATGGCGACCTTTTCCCGCTGGTGGAGCCTGCACTTAGCCATCTGAAAACAGTTAAACATGTTGTTGTTATGCGTGATGATCATGTAGTACCTGAATCTAGCTTCAAAAATGTCCACTCCTACGAGGCTTTACTAGCAGAGGCAGATGAGAACTTTGAGTTCCCTGAGGATTTGGATGAACAGATGCCGGCAGGAATGTGTTATACATCCGCCACAACAGGTATGCCAAAGGGAGTTGTCTACAACCATAGGGGTATCGTTCTGCACAGCTTGGCTCTTGGGCTCGCGGAGTCATTTGGGGTTAATGAACGGGATGTAGCGCTGCCGGTTGTTCCGATGTTCCATGTAAACGCCTGGGGCTTCCCGTTTGCAGCAGTCAATTATGGGCTGACACAGGTCCTACCTGGCCCGATGTTTACCCCTGCACTATTACTGGATCTATTTGAAAAAGAGAGGGTTACGGTCACAGCAGGCGTCCCTACGATCTGGCTCGGTGTATTGAATGAGCAGGAAAAAAATCCGCGTGATCTATCATCCCTTCGACTAATCATCTCTGGCGGCTCTGCATCTCCGAAAGGGCTAATTAAAGCCTATCATGAAAAGCATAACATCCCTTATTTAAATGCATACGGAATGACCGAAACATCACCGCTAGTCAGCATGTCATACCCGCTTTCTACAATGGATGACTATTCCGCTGAAGAAGTAATGGATCTTCGCACAACACAGGGGCTGACATCCTCCCTTGTTGAAACGGAAGTCGTCAATGAAGACGGCCCTGTTCCATGGGATGGCAAGACAATGGGTGAACTGCGCATCCGCGGTCCTTGGATTGCTTCTGAATATTATAAGGATGAACGCTCATCGGAAGCCTTCCGTGATGGCTGGCTGTATACAGGCGATATTGCTGTATTAACGAAGGAAGGCTATATCAAAATTACCGACCGAACAAAAGATTTGATCAAATCGGGTGGTGAATGGATTTCCTCAGTCGATTTAGAAAATGCCTTAATGTCCCACCCTGCCGTATTTGAAGCTGCCGTAGTGGCCATTCCACATGAAAAATGGCAGGAGCGCCCGTTAGCATGCGTTGTATTGCATGAGGGAGCTGCAGCTACAAAAGAAGAGTTACTGGAAGCCCTTCGTGGTCAGTTCGCTAACTGGTGGATTCCAGACGATGTCGTGTTCCTAAACGAAATTCCAAAAACATCTGTTGGAAAGTTCCTAAAGGCGAAGCTTCGCGAAGAACTGAATGATTATAGGCTGCCGTTGTAGGAAGTATAAATTCCTAAATCAAAACAAGGAGATTCCCCTATTTGGGCATCTCCTTGTTTTACTTGCCTATTCTATTTTCCATTTCTTTCACTGGATGCTTCCCTTCTCTCCTTCACAGCTAAAAACTAGCTTTTCCTGCCAGCGTTCATCGATCTTCATCATCGAACTGCTCTGGATCTGATTCTCTTCCATCCTCTTCTAACTGCTTTTCATCCCGGAGATGCTCCATCTGCTTTCCAAGATTCTTGAGCTCTTCCATCGTATTTGCCATATTACCGTTCACTACTTGATCTTTGTCCCTTTCCATCCTTATCCCTCCTTTTTACACTATTCCCTAGTTTCTTCAGTTGAACCATTTTTGCCACAAAATATTATTGGTAAAGCCTTGTTAGATAGGATATACTGATAAAAGAGATTTTCAATACTTAAGGAGGGTGCTTCCATGAAATTATTATTAATTCTTGGTGTATGTGCTGCATTCTTAACTGCAATCTTCACAGCTGGTTACGAAGGTAAACCTTTTTCTAAAGAAAACTAATTCGTAGCTATTGCTCTTAAGAGACGACCGTGTAAAGCGGTCGTCTTTTTTTCTTGACGCCATTCGATTAAGCCACTACAATAAGTTACATAAAGTAAGTAACTATAAAATAATAATTAAGGAGGGGCACTGTTCCCTATGGCTACACATTTCCATAAAAAACCGAATTTATACACTTCTCATGTACAATTAAAAGTTTCCGATCTTGAACGCTCCATTGAATACTACACAACCATTATAGGCTTTCAGGTACTAAACCAAACGGAAAAGACTGCGTATTTAACAGTTGATGGCGCATCCAGCTTGATTTCGTTAGTAGAAGTAAAAAATGCTATTTTCCCCCAAGGCTTCACAGGACTGTATCACTTTGCTCTTTTATTGCCGACACGGAAGGATCTCGGCAACATCGTGCAGCATTTTATTCAGCACAATGTACGTCTTGGAGCAGCAGACCACGACGTAAGTGAAGCGCTCTATCTTAATGATCCTGATGGAAATGGGATTGAAATTTACATTGACCGCCCTGAACAGGAATGGTCATGGACGCAGGAAGGTCTGGTCCATATGACAACCGATCAGCTGAATTTCCAGCCGATTTTAGCAGAAGCAGATGGCGCATGGAATGGTCTTCCAAACGGTACAGTGATGGGCCATATTCATTTGTCTGTAAGTGACTTAGAAAAAACGGAGGAATTTTATACACGCTTACTGGATTATGAAGTTGTGTGCCGATACGGAGGGCAGGCGCTATTTATTTCTACCGGCAAGTACCACCATCACATTGGGCTGAACACTTGGCAAAGCAATGGCAGACCTGCTCTGCCTGATCATGCAGCAGGTTTAAAATCTTATACAGTTGTATTGAAGGATGAAGCATACGCCAATTCCGTGAAAAATAAACTGCAATCAGCCGGGCTGTTGGCAGAGGCAGCTGAAGATGGACCATTATATGGCGGCAAGCAGCTTTTTTCTACAGTCGATCCAAACGGTATTCGTATCATTTTTACAATAGAAGGAAACTAGTAAAAAGAAGGTAAGAGGCTATCCAAGCGATAGCCTCTTTATTATTTCTGGAAAAAAGTTTTCAAAAGAAGAAAAATCCATCTTATTTCTATTTAAATCAATGTAATTTTGAAACTTTTTCCTGTTTTCATTCGTTTTAGATAAAACGATTTAAAGGGGGGATGAAATGGATTCTACTCACCTTTCTTCCGCTAAACAAAACATAACGCAAGTCGAATGGCTGGAGTATTTGATGGATACGTATGGGGATGCCTTAACAAAGCTCTCCTATAGCTACATTAAGGATATAGGAAAGGCACAAGAAATTGTACAGGACGTATTTCTTCTATGCTATGAACGTTTTGAAGAACTGCAGCAAATTACTTCTTTGAAAGCGTGGTTGTATAAAGTAACAATTAACCGCTCAAAGGATAAGCTGAGAAGCGGCTGGATGAAACGGGTAATCTTAAACAATTTCATCCCTGCCTATACAAAAGCACCTAATTCTACAGAACAGGCATTTATTAGACAGGAGGAGCACCACGATTTACTAATGCTTGTGCTGAATTTGCCAATCAAATATCGAGAAACTTTACTGCTCTTTTATTATGAGGATTTATCAATTGCTGAGATATCTTTTATGCTCCAGCTTAATGAGAATACGGTAAAAACAAGGCTGAAGCGAGCACGTGAGTTATTGAAACAGCTAGTAAAGGATGGTGATTTCAGTGGATGAGCAGCTTAAAACACTGAAAGAAAAACAGAATCAACAGGCACTGGCGCATATCACTTTTACCCCTCAAAATAAGCAGGCTGTGCTGGGCAGAGCTAACCGGAAAAAGTGGCGATTTTATTTTACCCCTCAGGCAGTTCTTATCCTTTTCAGTTTATTTGTGATATGCGGCTTATACTTTTTTATTCCTGCAAGTGCCCCTGAGAAAAGGGCTGTTGAAACAATTTCAGATATTGATACACCGGAAAGTCTTCAAAAAGTGGCAATAACAGGCGAACTATTCACGATTGAATGGCTGTCCGATTCCATGGATAGAGGGAATCATGACTACGTTACTTCCTACCATTCACCGCTTGTTATTGATCCAAGTACTGCGAATTTTAGCCGAGGCGATGTCGTGTACTATAAAATAGCTGCTACTGAGGCTAATTCAAATGCGACAGCTCAAAATATAGGCCGTATCGTTGGTCTGCCTGGAGAGACGATTGAAATTATTAAAGGCCATGTTTGGATAAACGAAAGAAAACTCTCAGCCTTCTATTCAGAAGCGACAATGCATGGGCTGACCGAAGAAGCTTATTTTGAAAAGGTAAACGCAAATAATATTGCAGATGAAGAAATGACTCGTAAATATTTCTCTACTTCCATGTCTCCTGTGACTCTTGGAAAGAATGAAGTATTTGTACTTGTCGATCAATGGTGGCGCGGAATAGACAGTAAAGACCATGGTCCTCTTCAAACAGAGCAAATCATCGGATTAGTGAAAGGGTATGCACAATAAAAAATGGTCATTCCGCTTGTATCGGAATGACCATTTCTTAAACCCCGCTCTTTTCCAAAATCACACAGCAGCATGTGCAGCTGTCAAAGTTCGTTTTTCCTGTAAAAGCTTCGGCATATCGAATAGCCTCCTCGCAATTGGCATGCATGCCTAAGGCAATGGTGTCTTCGGCTTCAGGAGAGCGGGAGCAGTCCGGAGCATGTACTTGATGGTTCCCTTCGGCATTTATATTCTGATTATAAAAATAATACGTCAGCATCGTAGTCCTCCTACATCGGTTTGAAATAATTATTTACTAAATGATTTAATAATTAGTAAATTCCTCATCGCTCTCTCCTGTAAACTATTTTTCCTGGCTTTCAAACAGATACCTATTCCCCTGCTTTCCAAAGTACAGTTGATTTACATTTATCTTTCTATCCGTTTACCAGCCCTTTTCTATTAGGAAGGCCGGCAAGTATAGCAGCAGTTTGATGATCCATACTACTTAAGAAAGGATGTGATACTGTTGGAAGACGCACAATTTGCCCAGCTTAACCACGAAAAACTAGATGAAATCAATGCGCTGGAAGATAAACTTGGAGTTATTCTTATTGCTTATGATGCTTCAGCTAGCTCAAATCCATTCCCTGCTGACAAGCAGCCGCCGGATGTCATCAATCCTTCATAATCTAAAACTTCCCCCTCATTTTCACACCATTCTTTTGAAGGATGGTGTATTTTAGAGGAATCGCCTTCTACATAACCTCTTTCTTTATAAATAAAAAACAGCAGGAGAAAATTCTTCCCCCTGCTGTCTGTATATCCCTGTATCCTTTTACTCTATTTAAGTCCCGGGTAGCCCTGCTGCCGAAGCGCCTCATAAATGACAATAGCGGCTGTATTAGATAAATTCAATGAACGAATGTGGTCACTTTGCGGAATACGGAGACACATATCCCGCCGCTCGTATGCGAAGTCTTTCGGCAGCCCCGTCGTCTCTTTTCCGAACATAAAGTAAATGTCTCGTTCCCTATCGCTGAAGTCATGTGTTGTAAACGGCTCTTCACTATATGTTTCAATTAGATATAAATCGCCCCCGTCAGAATAGGCAAGGAAATCCTCTAATGAATCGTGATAAACTACATTTACATGCTCCCAATAATCCAATCCAGCCCGCTTCAGCATCTTATCATCCGTTGAAAAACCAAGTGGACGAATCAAATGCAGACTTGTATTTGTTCCTGCACAAGTGCGAGCAATATTTCCCGTATTTGCAGGGATTTCTGGTTGATATAAAACTACATGTAACGGCAAACTAAAGACCTCTTTCTTATAATAGTGCTAATCCCTTTTCTATTTCCGCGAGCACCTCAGCATCCATTTCACGCTCTTTTGCTCCTTGAAGAGCGAGTCCGGCCTCATGCCCGCCGATTTTACCAAGTGCCCAGGCTGCTGTCCCTCTAATAACAGGGCGCTCGTCCTTTTTCAGCACATTAATCAGCTCAGGTACTGCTGATTGTTCCTTAAAATGTGCTAGTGCCAATATTGCATTTCGCTGAATAGGCTTCTTCCCTCGCCAAGAACCAGAAACATGTCCAAACTTCGCTTTAAATTCCTTATTCGAGATGGAAAGGAGCGGAGTCAATAATGGTTTCGCAATTTCCGGGTCTGGAGTAAATTCTTCATGTAGCCAGTTTGCTTTCCCCTTATTTTTGGGGCATACTGTCTGGCATGTATCACAGCCGTACAAACGATTCCCAATTTTACCGCGGAATTCGTCCGGTAAAAAGCCCTTCGTCTGTGTCAGATAAGCAATACAGCGCTGTGAATTCAGCTGCCCAGGCGCTACAATGGCTCCCGTCGGACAAACATCTAGACATAGCGTGCAATCGCCGCAATCGTCCTCAATAGGCGTATCCGGCGCAAACGGAATATTTGTGATCAGTTCTCCCAAATAAACGTAAGAGCCGAATTCCGGTGTAATAATGGAACAGTTTTTCCCGCTCCATCCGATGCCGGCACGCTCTGCTACAGCACGGTCCACAAGCTCTCCGGTATCGACCATTGATTTAATACGAACATCCGGAATCCGTTCCTTCAGCCATGCTTCTATCAGCTGCAGCCTTTCCCTGACAGCTACATGGTAATCAATGCCCCATGATGCTCGGCAGAAAATTCCTCGGCGCTCACCTTTCTTTCCTGCAGGAGCATCCTTCATTTTCGAAGGATACACTATGGCAATTGCAATAATACTCTCTGCATTGTCCAATAAACGAAGCGGCTCCGTTCGAAGCTCAACATCCGATTCTTCAAATCCTGACTGAAAACTGAGCTCCTGCTGGCGGCGCAATCTATTTTTTAACTCATGAAACGGCGAGGCAGTAGTGAAGCCGATCTTATCAACGCCAATCGACTTAGCATATTCAATTAACTGTTCCTGCAAAGCTGCTATACGCATTTCCTCACCTTCCTTATGGTACAATAAACTAAAAATCCTGAGGTGATACTATGAACATTACGCTCGATACATCTCTTCTTGAAAAAGTGCCTGCTATGAAAATAGGCCTTATCCATTATACCAAAATTACCGTCTCTGACTCTCCTCAAATGATTAAAGGACGTATACAGCTCTATCAGGAAAATTTATTCTTTGAGCTTCAGGATGTACCTGTAGCAGAGCGGCCAGGCATCAAAGAATGGCGGGCACTCTGGAAAGCTTTCGGTGCTGACCCGAACCGTTACCGCCCTTCAGCTGAAAGCCTGCTGCGCCGCATTGCCAAACAACAGTATCTCACACCGTTTCATTCGGCCGTAGATATTAATAATTTCTTCTCACTCCAATATGAGATCCCTGTTGGAATTTATGATACTTCTCACTTAGAAGGAGATATTACACTCGCTTTGGGGGATGAGGAAACCAGCTATGACGGGCTGAATGGCCGATCCATCTCGCTGAAGAACATTCCATATTCAAAAGATGCTGCCGGAGCATTTGGAAGTCCTTATGTAGATTCTATCCGTACAGCTGTTTCGGAAAACACAACAGACGCGCTGCATATTTTTTATCTCCGCCCATCTATCGATGAAGCTGAGGCGAGACAATTGCTTACTTCTTCCGGTAAAATGTTTACACAAGTAAATGGCGGCGATTTTGAATTTGCCATCCTGTCTGCCGCCGGGCCAACGACTTCCCTATAAGGAGCGATTGAATGATTTCATTAGCAGAAGCAGTTAAATTAAAATCAATCTTAAACAAAAAGAAGCAAGAGTTGATTTCCGAAATTCATAGCGTCTCTCATGCAATTGTAGAAAAAGGCGAAGAGCCGAAAATTCCAGATCGGACATTAAGCCAAATTGATGCTGAACTAGGGGATATACGCCGCGATGCACGTATCCTTGACCGCCTGATTTATGAGGCGAATATCAAGAATTCTATTGAATTCGAAAACGAGACTTATACATTGGTAGAAGCGATTGAACTTGCCATCCAATTGCGTGCGCAAGCCACTCTTTATAAGGAGCTTGGATTATCCGAGAAAGAATCCTTCTTCCATGGTTCAGGAGATACAATTTTTTACCGCGTTTCCTTGTATGACCCGAACGAATACCGGGTAAAGGCGAACGAGCTTGAAAAATCCGCTCACCGTCTATCGAACGCGATTAATGCAAAAAACTATCAAGTCCAGCTCGATTTTGACGACTCAAAATATTTCTAGCCCGGCGCGGTGAGAGTCCAACCCGGGTTGCTGCGGGTGTCCTCATGCATTTTTGCATATCACAATTTAGTTGCTATATGCAAACCAATGACCAATAACCTGTTACTCCGGTTACCTTTAACAAATGACCAACTATTGCTAAAGTGACCTATCGTAATTTCGTTTATATTGACATCCGTAGCAAAAAAGGGTGTGGCCTTAAACAGCCACACCCTTTTCTATTCAACCCCCGGTAAAATGCGCAGTACCTTTTCGTCTGCATCTAAAATTGCCTCTACCCCTAAAGGAATGGCCACATTCGGCTTACAGTGTCCAATCTGGAAGCCAGCCAGTACAGGCTTATTCAGCGGTATCAAGTATTCACGCATAATATCGAGCACCTCTTCATATGTCTCCTCTTTACCAAGTTCAGTAAAGCTGCCAATCACGAAGCCTGCCGCCTGTTCAAGCTTACGGGCCTGCCGCAATTGATTCATCATTCCATCAATATGCTCCAGCGCTTCCTTGATATCTTCCAGCACAATAATTTTCCCTTGAGCATCAAATTCAAATTTTGTCCCGAGTGTTCTCACGATGCGGTTTAAATTTCCTCCTGTCAGCTCACCACGCACAACGCCTCCGGAAATTGTTTCTAGTGGGCTGATCATCTCACTATACTGAATTTCCAACGGTGAAAATAGCTGTTGGAACATTTTAGCCGACAATGCATCCATTGCCTCCTCTCCATTGGACAGCATCGGCCCATGGAATGTAACAAGGTTGGAAAACTCATTAACAGCTAAATGCAGCGAAGTGACGTCTGAAAAACCCCAAATAACTTTTGGATTTTCTTCTAGCAGCTGATAGTCGATTTGATCGACAATTCTCGCTAAACCATAGCCGCCTCTTACACAGAAAATACCTTTTACCTCGGGATCCCTTATCATGGCATGAAGATCTTCCAGACGATCCTCATCTGTTCCAGCCAGCATTCCATCCGGCAACCCGATTGTTTGTCCTAGCTTATAGTGAAGTCCTAACGACTCGATAAATGCTGTCTTCGCCTCCAGCTGCTCCATTTTCAATGGGCTGCTGAGCGCTACCAGCCCTACCGTATCACCTTGTTTTAATCTTTGCGGGCGTATTTTCATCCTTCATTCCCCCTTCTTGTCATCCATGCTATTTTACCATAGGAAGCTCATTGCAATCTGAACCTTTCCATTCCTATAATATATGTAAGTTGTTAAAATCGTTTATCTTCTTTCGGCAGATGCTCTTCTTTTCATCGAAAGAAAAGAATGGCACACCGAAAAGTACTAAATACAGAGAGGAACTTTTTATGAATTTTCCACCGCAGCTACTGCTCGTTCTAGCTACTATATTATGGGGCGGCAACTTTGTCATCGGCCGTGCTGTTGCTGGAGATATCCCGCCATTGACACTTGCCTTTCTTCGCTGGTGTGCAGCCTTTGTTGTCTTTTTCCCGCTTGTCTACCGGAGAACAAGGCAAGAATGGCCCATGATTCAGGCGAACTGGCCGGCTGTTATTGCCATGGCCATAACAGGGGTTGCCTCCTTTAACACCCTTGTGTATATCGGACTTCATTATACAACGTCCATTAATGCATCGCTGATGAATTCATCGACACCGATTATTATATACATACTATCCTTTATCTTTTTAAAGGAACGTCTTTCCAAGTTTCAGCTAGCAGGAACGACCCTGTCGCTGATAGGCGTGCTGTTTATTATTTCCGGGGGCTCTATAGGAAGCCTGCTTTCGTTCTCCTTTAATAAAGGAGATCTGATCGTCCTTGCTGCTGTCTTTTGCTGGAGTATCTATTCATTGCTCGTCAAACAGTATGCAGGACGTCTGCCAGGCTATTCTACATTTCTGGTCACTATTGGACTGGGCATTGTCATGTTACTGCCCTTCACGGTATATGAATTGATGACGACCTCTGCTTCTATTAACTGGTCCTTTGGCACGGTTGGCGCTATTTTCTATGTAGGGATTGCCGCCTCGATTGTAGCCTTCTTGAGCTGGAACAGCGGTGTAGTCGCGATAGGACCAAATAGAGCGAGCATCTACCTCAATTTCATCCCTCTTTTTGCCGCTGTCTTTGCTATCCTCTTCTTAGAAGAGCAAGTGATTGTTGCCCAGTTGATTGGTGGTTTGGCAGTGATTGGCGGCGTTGTGCTGTCTAATAAAAAATAAACGGAGCAGGGGCTATCCTTGCTCCGTTTATTTTACCCCTGTATAAATAACTGTCACGTCGCTGTGAAGATGCAATGCACTGGCTGGAAACTGTTCTGTAACCTCTCCTGTACGAAGACGGTCATAGGCTTCTCTTTTGGAGGCTCCAGAAAGCAGAAGAATAATCTTTTTAGACTGCATAATAGTTTTGATGCCCATTGTTATGGCATGCTTCGGCACATCCTCCAGGCGTTCAAAATAGACCTTGTTTGCCTCCCGTGTAGATGCCGTCAACTCCACAACATGTGTCGTGTTTTCAAAAGAAGAGCCCGGCTCATTAAAACCGATATGACCATTTGTCCCGATCCCCAGCAGTTGAATGTCAATCCCGCCCGATTCCTCGATCTGCCTTTCATATTCTCTTGCTGCCTTTTCCAAGTTTGGTGTATCGCCATTCGGTAAATAGATGTTTTCTCGTTTTATATCAATATAGTTAAATAAATGTTTCTTCATATAGTGATGATAGCTTGCTTCACTTTCAGCTGTTACCCCTACATATTCATCCAAGTTAAAGGATACAGTGCGGGCATACGAAACCTTTCTAGATGTATAGCTCTTTACAAGCTCTTTATAAAAGCCTTCAGGTGTTCCGCCTGTTGCCAACCCTATCACACTTTTACTGTTATTCTTGATATGGTTGATGAAAAGATCAGCAGCCATTTTACTCATTTCCTCATAGCTTGCCGTTTCAATCCATTTCATGCCACCATCCCTTTCTTAATCTATACTTCACATCATGGTAGAGTCATTACCTTAAACAAGAAAGCGTAAACAGCAGGACATTTGAAGAAAGAAGCTCTTGATAAAAACAAAAGCAAGGGAAGAAGCATATGTCATTTTGCTATGGCTGCCTGGACGTTATTCACACTGCACATGTTTATATATTCCCCGGTAATAAAAAAATACCGCCTTCCCTATTTGAATAGGAAAAAACGGTCCTAAATACGTGAGCTCCTTTCCCTTCCCTTATAAATAGTGAAGGGTGGGCCCGCATTTATTTTTTATTTTCTATTATTTCATAATACAACGTTAGCTTTTGTGAATTCATTTCCATAATATGATTGGAATAGTGACTCGCCATATTTTTCATGACAACTTCATATGCGTCATGATATGCCTCGTTCATTTTCTCTTTCGTTTGAATAGACTCATTGATTGCTTCAATGATATCCCCCATTTGTTCTGATGTTTCTTGTTGAACAGCGCTTTGCAGCTCACCGCCTAATTGGCGCAGCTCCTGTATTTTTGTAATAAAGGAGTTTGCTTTATATGATAAATCCTCATTCATAAAAAACTGGTGAAACATTGTTTGCTGTGGCACGATTCATCACCCCGCTTCAATTTTCTCGGCAAGTTCTTGGTCAAACTTGAAATAATCTTCAATTGTCTTTTTTATCGTTGCCATCGCCTTTCGACCTTGTTCTATTTCCTGTTCATAGTAATGAAACATGTGTTCAAAAGAAGACTTGAAATTTTCGGCAAGCGGCGGGATATCTTCATGTACATTGATTCCTGTTAAAACATATTTCTGGTAGGCATCATACGTAAAATTCCCAAGCAAGTACTGATACTTGGAATAGTTCACTTCCATATCGGTAATTTTTTCTACCAGCCTCGCCTTTCTATTTTCAAAGTCCTGCAGATAACTTGTTTCATAGTCCGACTTCAGGCGCCCCAGCACTGCCTCTTTTTCATCATAGATAGCCATTCCTGTTGTATAAATACGCACAGCGGAGGAAAGATTGATTTTTACCTTTTGCCCCTTGCTTGTCACGGTCATAAACAGGTCTTTTCCTTTGTATTCCTTCCCTTTTTCTGCCGCTAAAGCTTCTAGAAGATTATAGATTGAATGTCCATCAACACTTTTATTTAAGGCTTCCATTAAATCACTTAAGCTCATCTGGATTGTATCTAGATGACCCGTGATACTGTTCCATTTCTCTTTGATTGTCTTATAGGCATCAATGATATCCATAATCTCACCAATTGTCGTCAAATTCGGTTCAAGCGCTTTGTTTATCGCATCTACAATATCCTGCAAATCTTTTTCTATGCCTTCTACTGCACCTAGAATAGCTGCCTTTTGATCTTGGCTGACATAGCCGTGCTTTACCATGGCACTTAAAATGGGATCTAAATTCTTATGGATTACTGATAAATGTGTCAGCAACTCAGGAATTTTCTTACTCATATTTTGAAGCATAGGAATCCCTTGGCTGATTATTTGAGGCCCATCCTTAACATGGTCCCAAAAACCGTCGTTCTCCATTACCTGATCAATCAGCTTGAGATCAATACCTGTCATAGCTGCAACGGCTCCGTCAAATCCTTTATTATTGTAATCGGAAGCGTATTTGGCCATATACATTTGAATCGCCTGGATATCCTTATCCGGAATTTCTCCTAAAATATTACCAATCCCAGCGAAGTCCGCCATCGTGTCAATCGGCTCGCCATGCCCAACCGTAATGAAACCGCGGATATTTTCACTCACCGCCAACATCATATCTTCCTCTGCTACTAGACGGTAAATATCATCGCCTGCTTCCTTGTAGTATTCTTCAGTGAATTGTACAAGAGCATCTGGGTCGACCGTGTAGATTTCGTTAAATTTGAAAGGACTCAAATCAAATTTCTTAACCAGTTCTGCACGAAAATCAGTATCACTATAGGCCAGTTGATAAACAGTTGGCTGTGCAGCATTAATGGTATATACTCTTTCAAATTCCTGATCAAGGAGTTGCTGCATTTGCTTCGTATTGCCGCCTAACGAGTGACCAAGACCATACTTTTCTAAACCTATATCACTATCTTTGGTTTTATTCTCTATAATAGATGTGACTTCTGTTTCAAATAATTGTGCATCACGATATTGCCCATTATTCTGCCCAACAAAAATACCAAATGTATTGTACATCCAGTCCTCCGGGCGCCAGTTATCTTCTTCTTTCATTTCGCTGCCGCGCGCGATGGAGTACACTTGATTGACTCCTGTACCTTCATCGAAAAAATGAACGATCGTCCCATCAAATCCATTTTCCCCGATTTCCAGCTTTTTACTGTAATCACTTGAATGATATAACTGGATATCAACCGTCAATTCTTTGCCGGTTTCCTCAAAATATATTTGCTTTATCGCCTCTTCTGACAATTCGCCGTATTCCAAATCTACAATTCGTCCACGCAGCTCATCTGAAAATAGAATTTCTTCCACAAAATCACCTCTCTCTTATTAAGGATTGAAACGAACGGAATGGAAGATTTTTTTTGCCCGCTCTCTTTCTTCGGTTAGATCGAGATTGCATTCTTCCGTTTTGCTTATGCATGTAGAACTATACTCTAGACCTATTGCTTTATCGGTAGTCTGGGATTTTATATAGCCGAGAAAATGCAGGTAAAATCCATTTTTGTCATTACTTATATCCTGTCTATATTCAGCAAAGTAGATATCATTATCCCCTACTGTATATTTTTCAAAGTCTTCAGGTGTTACTAATTTTTTGGAGCCGATTAGCAATTCTAAATTTCCTTCTATCCATTCGGTAGCTTCTCGGTCATCAAAATTTCCTACGACGGAATAGCTGTAGTTCTCTTCTTTTCGTTCCTCACCAAAAAGAATAGCTTCATACTTTGTATCACGATATTGATAATACGTCTGATCCATCACTGCATTCACTGGGTAAAGCATTGTATAGCCGCCAACACCTGATTCAAAAGTATAGTATCCCTCTTCCGTTTCTTCCTTAGAAGAAATGAATTCCTTCGTGAAATCATCCTCTAAAGCTGCTGTTTGAATCTTCTCCGCACTTGAATTAGCACTTGAGCTAGTATCTGAATTGTCATTTGTTTTCATTGCCCCACACCCTCCTATTAATAAAGTCACTGCAAAAAGAAATGGTAAGTAGCGTTTCGCCAAGATGGTGCCCCCTTCTGTGTTGATTAAACCTAATTTTATTTAAATGATATTTCTTCTTCCTTATTGAAAGAAAGCAAAGCTCTTCATAGTAGTCATCTCGATGTTGGTAATACAGCTGACTCATTACTGCATTCACCGATCATAGCTTCATGTATTCATGAACTTCTGATCTCAACTCTACGTATTTTAGAAGAAGGAAGACAACCCTTTGTAAAACCATCCTGCAAGACCATTGTTTGTATTCCCTTTTCCAGAAGAACATTCTCCCTATGCCATGTCATGCAGCCACCCCGAAAAAAACAATTATAAGGAAGAATTGTAAATAACGTCTATTAAGGATGCATCCCTCTTATCATCTAAAATTTGCCTATTAATAATTTAGCAGAGAATGGCGCTGTAAACGATATAGTAGAAGCAAATTAATGCTTTCCATCTAGACGCATTCGTTCAGTAAAGGAAAATTTTCATGCTAATTAATATTACTTATTACGGACATTTCTCTTCCTCCTATCGACGAAAAGCCCTATTCCTTTCATGCGCTCCTATTTGCTTATAAAAGCGTCCTTAAACCCGGGGTCTCATATGGCTAAAATAAAAAAACCCTCTGAAAAAAGGGTTCCTTTCACTTACTATTGAGTTATTCCTCAAACTATTCTCTGTTAATCAGTTCATTAATTTTCCGATTCATTTTTTTAGCCTCCAAGCGGTTGTACAGATAAAAGAGAAACCAAACAAATGTAAAGATCAATATATTTAACAAAACTACTGAAATAATCAATGACATAGAATTGGTTGGAATCCAGTTCAAAGAAAAAGCGACGAGGAAGAAGACCGTTAAGCCAACAACAAAATGGATGAGGGATTGCTGGAAGAATGACAAGCGTTCTATTTGATATACAAAAGCTGGTGATGCACAGGCGACCCCTACAATCATAGATCCTACTGCCTGACGCGTAAAATCAGCCATCACAGCATCTAAAAATACCGCTCCGCCAAGCCAGTAGCCAATAAGATTGACGAATACAAAAACCGTACATCCCCAGCTGACTCCAGATGCGAAATATTTCATAACCCACATATATTAAACCCCCAATCTCTCTTTAAATTGCTTTCGATAATTTCGGGTAATAACTTCACGGAGCCCTAATGCCAGCTCAAGCTCCATCGTCCCATTGAAGGAAGCTTCGACATGCTTTATTTTTCGGAAATGAACAATCGCTGATTTCGAAATGCGAATAAAATCACTGCCAAGCTGCTGCTCTAGTTCATATAAAGGTTTATTTACAATATACCGATTATTATCATCATCATATAAAACGAGTTCACGCCCTTCTGTTCGAATCAAAATAATAGAAGCCGGTTCAAGGATATATGTCTTATTATCCGATTGGGCTGTTAATATCTGTTCCTCCCCTTCACTTTGTAAAAGTGAAATAGCTGCCTGTACTGCCGGTGAAAGCTTTGATACATGAATTGTCGCATATGGCTCCTTATACGTAGGATCTATCCTCACCTCTACCCGCACGATCATCCCCCCTCGCAAAAATTATATCATACATATTTATCCATAAAATGCATGTTAAACCGCTATAAGGCATCTTACACACCCGTTTGGACATCTCACTCAAAATGCATTGTTGCCGCTGTCTCTGTTGTATATATTTATCTCAAATAAAGGAGGAGATGAAGAAATGGAAAACAAAATCGTGACAGTCAATCACCTTTCCATTCAGTATAAAACAACGATTGCTGTTCAAAATTTATCCTTTTCCATAAAAGAGCAAGAAATCTACGCCATCATCGGACCGAATGGAGCTGGAAAAACATCAACAGTAGAATGTATTGAAGGGTTAAGAATGCCTAGTTCTGGCAAGGTATCTGTGCTCGGGGTGACTCCCCACTTGAATCGGAAGAGGATATATAAACAGATGGGCATTCAATTACAGGAGGCTGATTACCCTGACAAAATGAAAGTGAAGGAGCTATGCATTTATTTTTCAGCTTTCTATGACCACCCGGCAGATTGGCGTCTTTTGCTAAAGCAGCTGGATTTACAAAAGCGTGAAAATACTCTTATCAAAAAATTATCGGGAGGGGAAAAGAGGAAACTCTCTATCCTATTAGCCTTGCTTCCAAAGCCAAAGCTGCTTATTTTAGATGAATTGACCACTGGGCTCGATCCAGAGGCAAGACGGATGATGTGGCAAAGCCTGCTCAATATCCGCAATGCAGGAACTACCATACTTCTCGTTTCTCATTATTTAGATGAGGTTGAACACTTAGCAGATCGCTTGCTGTATTTAGTAGACGGTCATAAACAATTTGAGGGGACATTAGAGGAATTCCGCCAGTATGCAGAAAATCAGATAACCCCTTCTGAGCGGAAGCATAACTTGAATTTGGAGCAGCTGTATCTATTAGTTTCCCCTAAAAAAGGAGCACTATTATCGGAGGTAATGAAATGACGAAAATTTATCATACTTTTATGATTGAAATGAAATTATACACACGTGATTTTTTCAGCTTCTTTTTTACGTTTGCATTTCCTTCATTGCTGCTATTACTTTACGGAAGCATTTATGGCAATGAACCGACTGTTTACTTTGATGGCTATGGAACAATTGATGTATCTATTCCTGCCTATTGTGCCATGATTATCGGTGTAACTGGCTTGATGGCCTTTCCGCTGACACTCGCTCATTACAAAGAACATCAAATCTATAAACGATTGGACGCGACGCCTGTTGGAAAAGGCTTTGTTATTTGGATCCAGACAGCGGTAAATATCATCATGACACTTCTCGGATTTTTACTATTATTTATTGTAGGGAAGCTTGCTTATGATGTGGAGTATGAAGGGGAATTGTGGGCTATCAGTATTGCGATTTTACTTTCTATCGCCGCTATTTTTTCAATTGGTTTCCTCTTTACATCTATTGCTCGAGACAGCAAGATGACCAATCTATTATGTTATCTTTCTTATTTTCTCATGTTGTTTTTATCCGGAGCGACCATGCCAAAAGAGATGTTTTCGGATACCTTATTATCTATCTCCAAATTTCTGCCCCTCACCTATGTAGTCGATCTTTTACAGGGAACTTTTAATGGAGAGGCGTTACATGAATATAACTTTGAAATTGGCATGCTAGCTGGTATTTGTCTACTTTGCTCTTTAATGGGGGCTATTTTTTACAAAAGGAAAAATTGGGCGTAATTGCAGTGAAAGGCGATATGGCTGCCCCTTCCTCATAGTTAAGCTCTGATGAAATGTTCCCTCCTCTTTGGACTGTATCATCTTTTCTCCAAAAAAGGCGACTCTTATTCAAGAGCCGCCTCGGAGTGAAGACAAAATCGTTTCATGACTTTGTCTTCATGTCTTCTAAGAAACTTTAATAAAAAGGCGTTTTTACCCAGCCTGTCTTGAAAACACTTGCCAGACAAGGAGTATCAACGAGCGAAGACGCGAATAGAACCTAAGTTCATGAGGGAACGAGCGAAGCAAGCAATGCTGGATGAAAGCGTTTGTCAACTGGCTGAGGTGGCTCTTATTTAAGAGCCGCCCATCAAGTCTAAAACCCATTTCTTCACATCTACAAGCCGGTTTGATGGCGGTTTCTCTATTTCGCCCGTAACAATGAGCGGAACCACAGAATCCACACGATGGAGAGAGCCATGCGCACCACCGCCCGCATGATCATGACTATGTTTTTCTATAAACTCGTAAGAAGGCTTTGCATCTACGATAATTACCTTTCCTTCTTGTGAATGAAGTGCTCCATGCAGCCTTGCAAGCGCATCAGGGTACGTATGATAATACAGGGCTCCCTGTTCATCCTTCTTTACATCCAAAAGAGACAAATCACCATCCAAATGCCATGATTGGCCGTACTCATCGATAGTCGGCCCGTTTGGTGAAAATGTAAATTGTTCTTCTCCCTTTGGTTTCACAACATAATTAATTTGCTGATCACTCCAGGCAATAAAACCAATTCGTTCATCCTTTTTTAAAATATCTAATACTTCAGAAAATGGAATTTGCTCATCATGCAGATAGATATATGCCATCCTCTCATTAATGGCAATAGCCAGCTCTGCATTCTCTTTTCCGTTCTCCCAAAACGTATAGTCCTTCAACACATCATTTAAATCAATTAAAGCTGTCTCCTTCTCTTCCTTTACCGATGATTGACCGCTATCACCTAGGACAATCCATGTTACTTCCTGAATGGCTTCCTCCCACGATTCAAAATGATTGAATAGCTCTTGAAGGCCTTGATCTGCCTTCTCAATTCCTTTTGTATCTTTAGGACCATTTTTGTGTATAGAGGCATCGGCATCAGGAAAATAAGCTAGGGTAAACATCGGAAGCTTATTTTGCTCGAGTATATACTTTAGCTCATTTACTGTGAAATCATTATTGACACCCATTCGCTTCCAGCTGAATTTATACCGATCGTTCTCTGGATTATATTGAGATAACGCACCAAGTGACAATAGCACTGGTCCATTCACCTTTATCTCCTTCGGCAATAGCTTTGCAAAAGAGAGCAGCTTCGGTACATGTAATTCATGCTGAGTGCTTCCCCGGTATAATAGGCCATTAATGGACGCCGATTGCAATTGAGCGTTTGCCAGCTCTTCGTGAATCGTCTGCACATCCTTACTTAGATGCGATTCATTAAGGCGAATCACACTATCGGCTGCTACATTCTTTATACCGTTGTCCCACATTTCCCTTATACCGCTTCCATAGCTGACCATGCGATCCTCATCCTCTTTAAACCAAATCAAGCCCGGAATCTTATGACCATTTGTATAAGTTCCCGTTAACAAGGTGCTATCAATAGTTACAGACATCGTCGGATAAGAGCTAATAAATTCTGGATAAAAATCTCCATTTTTCATTAAAAACGAGAAAGCAGGAGCCCTTCCCTCCTGAATTGCCTTTTGTAGGGGCTCAGTCATTAACGAATCCACTGTGACCAAAACAACCGGTTTTTGCTGCGTTGTAATGGGAACGCTATTTAACTTTTTAGTCGGCGACATGGAAATAGCGAGAGCAAGTCCTCCACAAATAATAATAACTAAAATAAAAGCAATAAGTATTTTTCTTTTCATTATAGTCACCTATCTTCCATTCATCAGTAGTAGTATGGTGATTACAAATGAATACATGCTTTCGTGAAGGTAAAATCTTTTGCCATTATTTACGAAAAGAAAAAAGAACCCCTGAATAATCAAGGATCCCTTGGCACTTTGATACCATTAATCAGGGTCGAATCGACAATCTAGAAGGAACTCGATTTTGAGCGGTACTAAAACCGTCTAATATCAAAATTTTAATACATTGCTATCGTTTTTCACTTCACATTACTCTTAATTTTTATGCGAGAGTATTAGCCCTTGGTGTCGGGAGACATTATTTAGGTCAGATATTAAATCAACCATTTAAAGAAGAAACACAACAGATACAAGAGCCGGTTAAAAAGGAATTTAAAACTACCGAAGAAAAGATTATCTAAAATCAAATCTTGTACTAAATGCTGTTATACGTTAAAATAGAACCTGGTGAAAACATAAAATGGTGATTAGGTAAGACCTGCTTTTTTGCTTTTATATGATTTTATTTAAGTATAAATTATGATGATTGATTTCTTTGTATCGAGTGCAAAGACGTTAGGTAGCATCTCAAAAACCTTTTAATTAAAAGGTTTTTAAGGTGCTACCTTTTTTTAATGACAGCTAGGAGGAGAATGGTTATGGCATTTCATAAACCACAAAAAATTGCAGAGATAACGATAGAAGCAGGGGTGACAAAGACAAAACTTCCTTTTCCCCATTTGTTGCTGCTTGGATTTTTAGGGGGAGCATTTATTTCATTGGGTTATTTACTAGATATTCGTGTCATAGGTAATTTGCCAGCGGAATGGGGGAGTCTTGCTAACTTAATCGGAGGTGCCGTATTCCCAATTGGGCTTATTTTAATTGTCCTTGCTGGGGCAGAATTGATTACAGGAAATATAATGTCGGTATCCATGGCGTTTTATGCAAAGAAAATATCTCTAGGGAATCTCGTACATAATTGGTTTTGGGTCACTTTAGCAAATCTAGTTGGAGCTCTTTTTGTAGCATATTTCTTTGGTCATGTGGTGGGTTTAACTGAAACAGGCCCATATTTGGATAAAACGGTGGCAGTGGCACATTCAAAAGTAGATGAAACCTTCCTACAAACCTTTATATCAGCGATTGGTTGTAACTGGCTTGTATGTCTAGCAATTTGGCTGGCTTATGGAGCAGATGATTTTATCGGGAAAATTGCCGGCATTTGGTTCCCAGTCATGGCCTTTGTCGCGATTGGCTTCCAACACGTTGTTGCCAATATGTTTGTGATACCAGCAGCGATTTTTGCAGGACAGCTTAATTGGATTGATCTTATTGAAAACATCATTCCAGCCTTCCTAGGCAATGTTGTAGGCGGGGCCCTTTTTGTTGGATTGTTGTATTTTTATGTTTATCAGAAACAAGATAATCAAGTTCAGAAACTTCCTAAGAATTCTTAGGAAACTGACATATAAATATTTAGAAAACCCTATTATTTTAAATTGACGCTACGATAATAGGCTGGTTCTCTTAGGGCTACTTCAATTTTTGCTTACTAAAGTTGGAGTAGTCCTTTGCTTTGCCTTCCCTTATATAATTGAATTTCTAATGCTTCTTCCTCGGTTCAGTGCACACGATTCTTAATTATTCTGTCGTGCAAAAGAAAAATAAAAAAAACTCCACAGAATATACTGTGAAGTTTACTATAACCATGTTTCTCGTTAGTTAAGATACCGGTGGTCGGGGTCGAACCGACACTCCAGAAGGAACACGATTTTGAGTCGTGCGCGTCTGCCAATTCCGCCACACCGGCATGGATTGGAGCGGAAGACGAGGTTCGAACTCGCGACCCCCACCTTGGCAAGGTGGTGTTCTACCACTGAACTACTTCCGCAAATTATTAAGATAAAAAAAAACCGGATGTCCGATCAAAAAAATCTGGAGGCGGCTACCGGATTTGAACCGGTGATAAAGGTGTTGCAGACCTGTGCCTTACCACTTGGCTAAGCCGCCGTAAAAAGAATATTGGAGCGGAAGACGAGGTTCGAACTCGCGACCCCCACCTTGGCAAGGTGGTGTTCTACCACTGAACTACTTCCGCAAATGGCTGGGGTACTAGGATTCGAACCTAGGCATGACGGAATCAAAATCCGTTGCCTTACCGCTTGGCTATACCCCAATAATATAATATGCAAGTTATTTAAAAAGTAATGGGGCGACTGATGGGAATCGAACCCACGAATGCCGGAACCACAATCCGGTGCGTTAACCACTTCGCCACAACCGCCATTATAAGGAATTTACTTAAAAGGATGGGGCGACTGATGGGAATCGAACCCACGAATGCCGGAACCACAATCCGGTGCGTTAACCACTTCGCCACAATCGCCATTGTATTGTTTAAGTAAAATTCATGAAATAAAAAAACTGGCAGGGGCAGTAGGAATCGAACCCACACCAAAGGTTTTGGAGACCTCTATTCTACCGTTGAACTATGCCCCTAAAATGGTGGAGGGGGACGGATTCGAACCGCCGAACCCTAAGGAGCGGATTTACAGTCCGCCGCGTTTAGCCACTTCGCTACCCCTCCAAATGGTGCCGGCGATAGGAGTCGAACCCACGACCTACTGATTACAAGTCAGTTGCTCTACCAACTGAGCTACACCGGCATTTTGGAAATATGGTGGGTCAGGACGGAATCGAACCGCCGACACTTAGAGCTTCAATCTAATGCTCTACCAACTGAGCTACTGACCCATATTTTATAAAGAATGGCGGTCCCGACCGGGATCGAACCGGCGATCTCCTGCGTGACAGGCAGGCATGTTAACCGCTACACCACGGGACCATTTGGTTGCGGGGACAGGATTTGAACCTGTGACCTTCGGGTTATGAGCCCGACGAGCTACCGAACTGCTCCACCCCGCGACAATGTTATTAAGATGGTGGAGGATGACGGGCTCGAACCGCCGACCCCCTGCTTGTAAGGCAGGTGCTCTCCCAGCTGAGCTAATCCTCCATCTGGTTATTTCTTATGATTTTAATAAGTGGTGACCCGTACGGGATTCGAACCCGTGTTACCGCCGTGAAAGGGCGGTGTCTTAACCACTTGACCAACGGGCCAATGTAAAACGTCTCTAAATATAATCTGGCGGAGAGTAAGGGATTTGAACCCTTGAGACAGTGTTACCCGCCTACACGATTTCCAATCGTGCTCCTTCGGCCTCTCGGACAACTCTCCAAGAAGAATGGCTCCGAAGGTAGGACTCGAACCTACGACCAACCGGTTAACAGCCGGTTGCTCTACCACTGAGCTACTTCGGAATATTTTTATTGGAAGCCTAGCGATGTCCTACTCTCACAGGGGGAAGCCCCCAACTACCATCGGCGCTAGAGAGCTTAACTTCCGTGTTCGGTATGGGAACGGGTGTGACCTCTCTGCCATCATCACTAGACTCTTAAAAGACAAGATTTATTATAGCATATTCTATGCTAATTTCAAGTGTTTTTTATTAAAAATCCACAGTTTTTCTTGTTCTTTCAAAACTGGATAAACGTTTCATTGTGCAGCACACAAAATTTGGTTAAGTCCTCGACCGATTAGTATTCGTCAGCTCCATATGTCGCCATACTTCCACCTCGAACCTATCTACCTGATCGTCTTTCAGGGGTCTTACTTACTTGCGTAATGGGAAATCTCATCTTGAGGGGGGCTTCATGCTTAGATGCTTTCAGCACTTATCCCGTCCATACATAGCTACCCAGCGATGCCCTTGGCAGAACAACTGGTACACCAGCGGTATGTCCATCCCGGTCCTCTCGTACTAAGGACAGCTCCTCTCAAATTTCCTACGCCCACGACGGATAGGGACCGAACTGTCTCACGACGTTCTGAACCCAGCTCGCGTACCGCTTTAATGGGCGAACAGCCCAACCCTTGGGACCGACTACAGCCCCAGGATGCGATGAGCCGACATCGAGGTGCCAAACCTCCCCGTCGATGTGGACTCTTGGGGGAGATAAGCCTGTTATCCCCGGGGTAGCTTTTATCCGTTGAGCGATGGCCCTTCCATGCGGAACCACCGGATCACTAAGCCCGTCTTTCGACCCTGCTCGACTTGTAGGTCTCGCAGTCAAGCTCCCTTGTGCCTTTACACTCTACGAATGATTTCCAACCATTCTGAGGGAACCTTTGGGCGCCTCCGTTACCTTTTAGGAGGCGACCGCCCCAGTCAAACTGTCCGTCTGACACTGTCTCCTGCCCCGATGAGGGGCATGGGTTAGAATTTCAATACAACCAGGGTAGTATCCCACCGACGCCTCCTCCGAAGCTGGCGCTCCGGGCTCTCTGGCTCCTACCTATCCTGTACAAGTTGTACCAAAATTCAATATCAAACTACAGTAAAGCTCCACGGGGTCTTTCCGTCCTGTCGCGGGTAACCTGCATCTTCACAGGTACTATAATTTCACCGAGTCTCTCGTTGAGACAGTGCCCAGATCGTTACGCCTTTCGTGCGGGTCGGAACTTACCCGACAAGGAATTTCGCTACCTTAGGACCGTTATAGTTACGGCCGCCGTTTACTGGGGCTTCAATTCACAGCTTCGCTTGCGCTAACCGCTCCTCTTAACCTTCCAGCACCGGGCAGGCGTCAGCCCCTATACGTCACCTTACGGTTTTGCAGAGACCTGTGTTTTTGCTAAACAGTCGCCTGGGCCTATTCACTGCGGCTCTCTCGGGCTTTCACCCTACCAGAGCACCCCTTCTCCCGAAGTTACGGGGTCATTTTGCCGAGTTCCTTAACGAGAGTTCTCTCGCACACCTTAGGATTCTCTCCTCGACTACCTGTGTCGGTTTGCGGTACGGGTACCTCCCACCTCGATAGAGGCTTTTCTTGGCAGTGTGAGATCAGGAACTTCGTCCATACGGACTCGTCATCACAGCTCAACGTTACAGTGTGCGGATTTGCCTACACACACGCCTTACTGCTTGAACAGAGACAACCAACGCTCTGCTTACCCTACCCTACTGCGTCCCCCCATTTCTCAAACGGTGGGGAGGTAGTACAGGAATATCAACCTGTTGTCCATCGCCTACGCCTGTCGGCCTCGGCTTAGGTCCCGACTAACCCTGAGCGGACGAGCCTTCCTCAGGAAACCTTAGTCATACGGTGGACGGGATTCTCACCCGTCTTTCGCTACTCATACCGGCATTCTCACTTCTAACCGCTCCACCAGTCCTTCCGGTCTGACTTCAACGCAGTTAGAACGCTCTCCTACCACTGACATCAAAGATGTCAATCCACAGCTTCGGTGAATCGTTTAGCCCCGATACATTTTCGGCGCAGCGTCACTCGACCAGTGAGCTATTACGCACTCTTTAAATGATGGCTGCTTCTAAGCCAACATCCTGGTTGTCTAAGCAACGCCACATCCTTTTCCACTTAACGATTACTTTGGGACCTTAGCTGGTGGTCTGGGCTGTTTCCCTTTTGACTACGGATCTTATCACTCGCAGTCTGACTCCCGTGTATAAATATCCGGCATTCGGAGTTTGTCTGAATTCGGTAAAGCGAGATGCCCCCCTAGTCCAAACAGTGCTCTACCTCCGGTATTCTCAATCACGAGGCTAGCCCTAAAGCTATTTCGGAGAGAACCAGCTATCTCCAAGTTCGATTGGAATTTCTCCGCTACCCACACCTCATCCCCGCACTTTTCAACGTGCGTGGGTTCGGGCCTCCAGTAAGTGTTACCTCACCTTCACCCTGGACATGGGTAGATCACCTGGTTTCGGGTCTACGACCACGTACTATTTCGCCCTATTCAGACTCGCTTTCGCTGCGGCTCCGTTTTCTCAACTTAACCTCGCACGTAATCGTAACTCGCCGGTTCATTCTACAAAAGGCACGCTATCACCCATTAACGGGCTCTAACTACTTGTAGGCACACGGTTTCAGGTTCTCTTTCACTCCCCTCCCGGGGTGCTTTTCACCTTTCCCTCACGGTACTGGTTCACTATCGGTCACTAGGTAGTATTTAGCCTTGGGAGATGGTCCTCCCGGATTCCGACGGAATTTCACGTGTTCCGCCGTACTCAGGATCCACTCTGGAGGGAATGACTTTTTGGCTACAGGGCTTTTACCTGCTCTGGCGGACCTTTCCAAGTCGCTTCGCCTAAATCATTCCTTTGTAACTCCGTATAGAGTGTCCTACAACCCCAAGAGGCAAGCCTCTTGGTTTGGGCTCTTCCCGTTTCGCTCGCCGCTACTCAGGGAATCGAATTTTCTTTCTCTTCCTCCAGGTACTTAGATGTTTCAGTTCCCTGGGTCTGTCTCTAACGCGCTATGAATTCACGCGAAAGTACTGCGCGATTAAACGCAGTGGGTTCCCCC